>JBGAHS010000012.1:0-105008 GCA_044226015.1 Obscuribacteraceae bacterium (SeqCode) | reverse complement strand
CAGTACAGCGGACTAGGTCAGCGCAACTCGTCGACGAATTACTTCTATGCATTCGATCATCTAGGCTCTGTCCGCGAAGTCACCAATGACGGTGGCACAGTTGAGAGCGCGTTTGGATTTGATCCCTACGGCAACATGACCGTTTTGTCCGGCAGCTTCAAGCCTGACTTCGGCTTTACCGGCATCTACCAACACTCACGCACGAACCTTGCTTTGACCTGGTTCCGCCAATACAACCCAGCGCTAGGGAGGTGGCTGAGCCGCGATCCGTTGGGGGAAGATGCAGGCTTGAACTTGTATGGCTACACTGTGGGAGATCCGATTAGTTTTATTGATCCCTTGGGATTGGACATATATTTTCTGAACAAAAAAATCGGATGTGCTGGGTGCTGGTCATAATGGAGTCTTGATAGGCAATGACTCAACGGGTTACGAGTTTCGTTCCTTCCGACCTAGCAATGTTGTTGGCGGTTACTATGTACCAGAATATGGGGTAATAGGGTCTTCAGCTACAGATAATCGTCGCTTCGATACGCTTCAAGAAGCTCTGACCTACGCAAACAGCCAAGGATATAAACGTTACATTAGATATACAACCTGCGAAGGAAGTGACAAGAAGGCACTAGCTGCCGCTGATAACTGGCAACAATACTATTACCTGTTTGGTCATCAATCCGATAATTTCGCGACCACTGTCTTGAATGCTGGAGGTATAAACATGGTTCCTCTAAACACGCCTAATTTTACTTTTCAATTTCTGCGCACGAATGGCGGATGGCTGAATTTTGGTTACGGTGGACAATTTGGCTTCACACAATCGCCAAAGTAATTGAATCGTAGAAAAGTTAATTTGCGATCAAAGCTAGGTTAAATGAATTGACAGGTTCTTGTAAGACAATAGAAATATGCAAAACAAATCCTTTATTTTGAAGTTGATTCTCTCTGCATTCTGCGGATTGTTAATTTCTGCTTGGATTGTAATGTTTCCTGGTTATTGGTATATAAACCCCCGACATAAAATAAAGCTATCCGCCCAACTTGAAGCCGATCTAATGGAGTGCCGAAATGGGCTGACTTGGGACAACACGATTAAGCTTCGAAGTCAAATGTTTTGGCTTGCTGTTGCTCAACAGGAAATTGACTGCTGGCCAATTCTTCTTGTATGTAGCTGTCTTGGACCAGTTGTGCTATTTTTTCGCAGAGGGAGAAATGAATTCCGAGCATCATTGCCGCCTACGAATGAGCAGCATGACCAGAAGTCACCCCCTCATCTGTTAAACGAAGATAGTGTCGAAAACTTGGACATCAGTTCTGTACACGCAGTAGAAGTGGACCCACTTAACGAGCGGAACAAACAAGAATAGTAATTCAGTGTGCTCAGCCAACAGACACGCCGCAAGCATCGATAGAGTTATTCTAAGTTTGTTTGCTTGGAAGAATGAAATAACACCCAATTTGTGCATGATGCTGCTGGGCGCTGCGTCCAGATTGCTGAAAACGGCAGCACACCAAGCTATAGCGGGAACCCAATAAAGAACTTTATCTGGTGCGGTGCAGAGCGCTGCGAACAACGCGACAACAGCAATGCAGTAGTCAGTCAGTACAGCGGGCTTGGTCAACGGAATTCGTCGACGAATTATTTCTATGTATTCGACCATCTCGGTTCTGTGCGCGAAGTCACCAATAATGGTGGCACAGTTCAAGGCGCCTTTGGATTCGCCCCCTACGGAAACATGACGGTTTTGTCCGGCAGCTTCAAGCCAGACTTCGGCTTCACTGGCATCTATCAACACTCTCGCACGAACCTAGCATTGACCTGGTTCCGCCAATACAACCCATCTCTAGGTAGGTGGCTGAGCCGCGATCCGTTGGGGGAAGATGCAGGCTTGAACATGTACGGCTACGCAGGGAACAATCCGATCTCACTCGTTGATCCCTTGGGCTTGGACATCTACTTCCTAAACCGTAAATCCGATGTGCTCGGAGCTGGTCACAATGCAGTGTTAGTCGGCAATGACCGTGCCGGTTACGAGTTTCGCTCTTTTCGTCCGGAGAATGAAGCCTTTGGTGTGTATATCCCAGAGTATGGACTTGTGGGCAAAGGGTCCGTCGATAAAGTTCATTTCAACACACTTGACGAGGCCTTAAAAGCAGCTAACCACGCCAAGTATTACCGATACATAAAATACGAAACCTGCGATGCCGATGACCAAAGGGCCCTGAATGAAGCAGACAACTGGTTCAATGGGTTTCCAACTTACATAACCCCATGGCACAACTCTGATGATTTTGCAGCTAGTGTTATGAGAGCTGGTGGGATATACGCTAAAACAATGCTCACTCCTAACGATACATTTCAGTGGCAACGGCCAAATGGCTTCCTAAATTACGGATACTTCATCAATAACCAAAGAGGCGTGTTTGGTTTCACCCCACCATGGAAATGATTCTGCTTATGCTTTTTGAGTTGTTTTTATCAAGATCCACCCGACTATGAGCCCAATAACTCCGCCGGGAACCGCGCCGAGAATCACCCCCGGGACAAACAAGAGAGGCAAATAGCTCCATGATGTCAGCGAATGGCTTAGAATAGCCCAACCAATCAAGAACATCACTCCTGCACCAGCACCTATGAAATTGCCCCACCAGTAGAATCTTCCACTGGCGGGATTGTTCTTTTGGAGAGAACGCTTCACGCACCAACATGCTACGAAAATCAATGCTAAGATCGCAAGTCCAACTATGCCATCCAATGGGGGTTGTGCTGTAGGAATCATTGTCACTTACCACATGCCTATTCGCATTCTAGCAGGTAGTGGAATCTTGCGGAGGAGTGATTCTACATTTGAATTAGTCATTCTCGAGTTACGGCAGTCGCTCCTACACAACTAAGACATCACTTTTCCGGCTGCCACACTTCGGAAACTGTCAAAGAAGTGAAAGAGATTTAGAACGGAAGCTTGATTGTAGCTTTTGAATATTCGCAGAGCTGACCAGTATGTCGACTATGAATTCAAATGGCTGTTCAGGTATTTTGACTCTTCGCTTTTGCAAAAGAACTTAGCCTAATTTGTTCTGGGAAATAACACCCAATTTGTGCATGATGCTGCTGGGCGCTGCGTCCAGATTGCTGAAAACGGCAGCACACCAAGCTATAGCGGGAGCGCGATAAAGAATTTTATCTGGTGCGGTTCAGAGCGCTGCGAACAACGCGACAACAGCAATGCTCTGGTCAGTCAGTACAGCGGACTAGGTCAGCGCAACTCGTCGACGAATTACTTCTATGCATTCGATCATCTAGGCTCTGTCCGCGAAGTCACCAATGACGGTGGCACAGTTGAGAGCGCGTTTGGATTTGATCCCTACGGCAACATGACGGTTTTGTCCGGAAGCTTCAAACCTGACTTCGGCTTCACCGGCATCTATCAACACTCACGTACGAACCTCGCTCTGACCTGGTTCCGCCAATACAACCCCGCGTTAGGCAAGTGGCTGAGCAGAGATCCGTTGGGGGAAGATGCAGGCTTGAACTTGTATGGCTACACCAGTAATAATCCGATTAGCAATGTCGATCCGTTTGGTTTGGTAGGAGGTGAAGCTGGATACCAACTGTATAAAACCCTCGGCAATCCGAGACCATCTTCTAGAGATGTCGATTTCAATTCATTGCAAGGACTTGATGCCATAAGGTACGGACAGACTAGATTTAGTACAGACATCTTTGTTGCACGTGGCCATACAGTACGCGGAGTGCTAACTTCCGGCGTACAACCTTGGGCGGCTTTTACCAGCTTTTCATTCCGCGGCTATGGCTTTAAGCAATGGGCAGAAGGAATCAAGTCATCTTCGCATTTCAGTCCAGATAAGTCTGTCTCAGGAGAAGCTTGCTATTTGGCGACACCCCGCTCATCGTTGGGAGGCAAATCAATGGCTCAATATATTGCTCCTCTGCTTGGCTTAAACGACAATCGCTTTTTCATGGCTCCGGACGGCGCCTACAGTCCAGATGTCGGGTTGGGTCCAGGTGGTGTTTGGAGAGCTTTTGATAATCAGGGAAATGAAATCGGTACGGCCAGTCCTGATGCTAATGCACTCATTCAGAGTCTTCCAGACAAGTACAAGCACTGACACTGCATTTTGTTCAGACTCTGTTCGCATTTGGACTATTATGCAAAGATTGTGATTAGGAGATCTAATATCCATGAAGCCATCAGCACTTCTTACGCTAATATTGTTGTGTGCAGGCTATCTGTTTCTCTGTCCACTAGATGCTAGTTGGTGTTCGCTTAGACACACCGCAGATTCAAGGCATCCAGTTCTTTGCTTTGGGGCTATCAATTTTCTTCTTCACAGGGAACTTTTTCCATCGACTTCGGTGACGAGATTGGGGACAATGGTGAATGGGGATTATGGGGCAGACTCTGCTATCGGCTGGACGAGTATTGTTACTCTCGTTGCGCTGGCGGCTTCCATCCTTCTGTATTTTATGAGGGGCAGAAAAGAGCCATTAATATTGGCAGCACCGCTAATTGGTCACTGGCTTTGTTTATTTGTATTCTTCAATATCTTGAATAATCGATGCAGCCCGTAGCCACCATGTAGAAGTGTCGAAACGGAGCAGCAACAGATCTGTTGTATGCGAGTGGAATACCTTCATTATTAAGCGATGAAATTCTGCGATAACTTTGATGTGGAAAAGGCTTAGACTCGAACTCCCTTTAAGGTAATTAGCGCAATAACACCCAATTTGTGCATGATGCTGCGGGGCGCTGCGTTCAGATTGCAGAAAACGGCAGCACGCCAGGCTATAGCGGCAACGCAATAAAGAACTTTATCTGGTGCGGTGCAGAGCGCTGCGAACAACGCGACAACAGCAATGCAGTAGTCAGTCAGTACAGCGGACTTGGTCAGCGGAACTCGACGACGAATTACTTCTATGCATTCGATCATCTCGGTTCAGTGCGCGAAGTCACCAATGACGGTGGCACAGTTCAAGGCGCGTTCGGATTTGATCCCTACGGCAACATGACGGTTTTGTCCGGCAGCTTCAAGCCTGACTTCGGCTTCACCGGCATCTATCAACACTCACGTACGAACCTCGCTCTGACCTGGTTCCGCCAATACAACCCAGCGCTAGGCAGTTGGCTGAGCCGAGATCCACTGGGCGAGAATGCAGGTCTGAACTTGTATGGCTACACCGGGAATAGTCCTATTTCGAATACTGATCCTTTAGGACTCATCATACGAGTTACAGGTGGACCGGGCGCAGATGCCGGCTCCATTCAGTTAGCACAACAGCGACTCGTGAACCTACGAACAATGGCATCACTTGATCCCAAAAGCACTTCAACACTAAATACAATTCTTCGTGAGCTGGATGCTCCTGATGTTGATGTCGAAATTCGGGTTAATAATGGAAACGGAGCAGCTCAGATGTATGGAATTAAGGGAACAAAAAATTCTGTCATAGATTTCAATCCAAATCTCGAAGGGCACTTCAGCTGCGATTCTCCCGACTACGGGAAGGAGCCCCTGTCCCCTTCGGACTTACTGGCGCATGAACTGGGTCATTCGTTAGAACGAAAGCAAGCGGTTGCTCACAGCCATGATTTATCTTCTCCGGCAATGCGAGCCGGAAACGAAGTTCGTGGCATAATGGGGTTACAACCACGCGTAGATTATGGATACGCACAAATGCAGCCGATACCAAGACTAAACCTCTCATCGCCGTTTTCGGCTAATTCATTTTCGCTAAGCACCCATGATTATTAAGCAGATTTTCCCCTCCCAAATAATAATGGTGCTCGCCAATCTGCTGATGATCCATTCGTGTGCACCTTGTTTCGGAGATTCGGTACCAAATCTGAAGCCGGTCGGACATAGATTCAATCTTGGTGATGAAGTGAGTGTGATGCTTAACTCCAACAACACTCTTTCTGTAAACTTAGAGGGCAAAGAATCTTACACCACTCAACCTGTGAATTTTCAGTTGAATCGTGGAGACTTGTTTCAGTATGATTCAGGTCAAAGCATAATCTGGCTACTCGCTAACAACTTCTATGGCACGCTATCGTCAAACGATGTCGCTAGTTTGTCGACTCCAGCGTTGGCATTTTTTAGAAAGGGAAGACTTTCGAAATCATACTCTCTGCAAGAACTGCTCGTCAGAGAGTCCTTGGTTCAACAATCTACGTCTCACACAACATGGATTGCTGACATTTGGAAAAACAAGAGGCGAATTAAGAACCCAGTTCTATCCGGAAACCGCTTAACTCTAACTACTACCAGCTTTCGCCAGTATAGTTTTAATGTCGAAACTGGAGAACTGATTGCGAAAAGCGACACACCTTTTTGGGCAAAGTCCGAAATAATAATTTTTGGAAAATTCAAAATGAATTCAAAGGGGAATTGCACACCGGTAACTTGTGGGATTGCAAAAACGATTTCTAAAGATTTGACGGACCTTCAGTTCTCGTGCAAATCTCAACACTACTGTGATGGCAGCTTCCATATTGTCGGTTTAGTTAGAAAAAAGAGGGGATGGACGACGGTGGAAGATTCCAGTGATTTCAACTGGTTACTAAACTTACTAGCTCAGCAGCCAGTAAAATGAGGACAAGCAAGTCTTATGATCGATGAATACTCTGAAGGGTCGCTGGTGCTTACTGATGAAGGAAAAATAGGAGCTTAGTACATGCATCCATAGCAAACATCGCATTCCAGTGGACAGACGAAAACATGAACCAACGATTTGCTCGGCAGTCAACAACATGTTGAGCTTACAGAAATAATTAACTCATGACGAATAGCTTTAAGGAGCAGCAAATCTCTAGGAAGCTGGCTGAACCGAGCGCTCGGAACGCTTCAGTTGAATGCCTCGTTTGTTCATTTCGGCAAGGAAGGCATCAATCGGAATTTGCTTTTCCTGTCGCAGAGTGCCTTTATCTTTGATGACGCCAGAGCCAAGCATCTGAGCGATGATGGCGATTGGGAATGCTGAACATCGCACCACAGCTGAAAGACCGTCGTCATCCATGTAATCGATACATTCCCATTTCGATATCTTAGCGAGTCCATCTTTTTCGCCCGCAGCCTCCACACGGAGAAGCACCACATCTGGTTCATCATTTGGAAGTTTCTGCTCCAGCACATGCGCCAAAACCGTTCTGGCTGACACCGCCGGGTTTGAAATAGAAAGTGGCGTAGAATCCATAAATCCAAGCTCTTTCAAAACTCGCACCTTCTCACAATGACCAGGGTAGCGAATCGTTTTGAAATCAAGGTTTTTAACCTGTCCACTGAAGGTCGTTGGCAAAGTCGAAATCGCACCCGAAGTCAAAAAAGCTTCCATCTTTCCAAACGGAGCAGGGAACTCTATTTCCTCAAGATCTGTCAGAGAAGGTACCCGCAATAATTTACCGCCACGAATTACGGTGCAATCTTCGTAGTACTCGTCAATCAACCCTTCCACAGGGAAAAGATTCGCGTAGTTTAAAGGGGGCGTTGGCTCGACCGGTAAGCCACCCACTCGCAAGGTGATATCGTGCACAAGATCGAGATCTGCACAAGCAGACGCGACCAGAATTGACACCATTCCCGGCGCTAGACCGCAATCAGGAATTATTGAAACATTGCTGTCCACAGCCATGTCATGCAACAAAAATTGCTTGCGAACGACATCTTCATTGCCACCAAGGTCACAAAAGCTTGCACCTGCTTCGATGGCGGCTTTAGCCAGATTGTAGTTTAGAGCATGACTGACACAGCTTATTACGATGTCGGCGCTTGAGAGAATGTAATTCATCTCTATCATGTCGCCGACATTTGCCTTTATCACTGAAATGCGTTCACTTTGAAAAGACTTGGTTATTTTCTCAAGTTTCTCTTCACTAGCGTCTACAACGATAAGCTGAGCTTCAGGGCTATATTTGCAGAGGTCGTAAACCACTGCTCTTCCAATTTTCCCAGCACCCAAAACCAGAAATCGCATTTCAACCCCTCAATCTTAGTAGGTAGAGCGTCGTTTGCCACCATCTACACAGATGGTAGAACCTGTAACGTAAGATGCCTTTTCCGAACAGAGAAAACACACAACAGCGCCGAACTCCGCTGGCTGACCCAAGCGCGCAGCTGGAATGTTCTTGTGCATTTCTGCCTCATGCTGTTCGCGTGTTTGACCAGACTTCTCGATGCGAGCTTTAATAAGTTCTTCAGTTCTATCGGTTTGCACCAAACCCGGTGCTACGCAATTTACTGTAATGCCATGTTTCGCGACTTCATCTGAAAGAGTTTTACTTAAAGCAGTTGATGCTGATCTCATCGCATTGGAAATAGACAACATCGCGATAGGCTCCATCACACTCAAAGATGTTATGGTTACGATGCGTCCCCATTTACGCTCTTTCATTCCAGGAATAAAAGCCTGATTTAGTTCGACCACAGGCTTGAACAATCGGTCAAACCCTTCTTGCCACGAGTCGATTGAAGTATCTTCCACTGTACTAGCTTTGGGTCCGCCAACATTATGAACGATAATATCGACGCCACCTGATTCGGTGCCAACTTTCTCTATCATTGTTTTTCGTGAGTCGGCCGAAAGAAGATCACAAACCTGCCATTTCGGCAGCGTGCCGGTAAGATTCTTGATTCTCTCGGCAGCGTCTTTAAGTGTGTTCTCTTCACGCCCGACAAGAATTACATCGGCTCCCTCAGCTGCCAAAGCCTCAGCACAAGCATAACCAAGCCCCTTAGAGGCACCGCATACAAGCGCGCGTTTACCTTTGATACCTAAATCCATGGTTTCTCCTTACTTTGGATTCAATTTCTAATGCCAAACTTTATGGTTTGTACTTATAACAAACAGTCTTGAGTTCAGAGAAAAATTCAAGCGCATAACGCCCACCTTCTCGTCCGATGCCGCTCGCTTTTTGACCACCAAACGGTGTTCGGAGGTCACGAGCGAACCAGCAGTTAATCCAGACTATGCCAGTTTTAATGCCGCGAGACATACGGTGCAGCCTGTTAACATTCTGGCTCCAGACGCTGCAAGAGAGTCCATACGGAGTCGAATTTACCATTTCGAGAATATGAGCCTCGTCTTTGAATGGTATCAAAGGTAGTACCGGTCCAAAAATCTCTTCCTGGCAGACTTTCGACGAATTATCAATGTCGGTGACAAGAGTTGGACGCAAGAAATTCCCATCGCCCAATTCCTTGATGCGCTCACCGCCATAGACAACCTTTCCATCTTTCCTGGCAATCTCTATATAAGATTGAACCTTGCTGAGGTGTTCATGGCTGATTAATGCGCCCATTTGCGTACTTGCATCAAGCGGGTTGCCCACTTTGATTTCTTTGACTCTGTTCAAGACTTCTTCGCATACTTTCTTGTAGATAGACTCTTGAACAAAAAGACGCGAACCAGCCAAACAAATCTGCCCTTGATTGCGATAAGCCGCACGCAGCGCCGTCGGAATAGCTTCATCAAGATCAGCATCTTCGAAAATAATGTTTGCGCCTTTGCCACCAAGTTCAAAACTGAGCTTCTTAAGCGACTCAGAAGCCGCAGCCATAATTGCGCGTCCTGTGCCGGTTTCGCCGGTGAATGAAATGCAGCGCACGTCCGGGTGCCTGGTAAGTGCTTCACCTGCAGAGCCAGCACCAAACCCGTTTACTACATTGAACACACCTGCTGGCAGTCCCGCTTGCTGCACAATTTGTCCAAACAAATTTGCAGTGTAAGGAGTCCACTCAGCTGGCTTCAATACACAACTATTGCCCATTGCAAGACATGGTGCAATTTTCCATGTCGCCAAATAAAGTGGAAGGTTCCACGGAGTAATCAAGCCAGCCACACCGAGTGGCTCACGCACAACAAAGTGGCGTTCATTTTCATTGACGTTGAATGAGTCTTCACTCAATGATTGAGCATAATCTGCGAAGAAATGAAAGTTCTGCGCGGCACGCGGAATGTCGCCCTCACGGCTTTCACTTATGGGCTTGCCTGTGTCGGTGGTTTCTGCCAGTGCAAGAGCATCTCTATTTTCTAGAATCAAATCACCAATGCGACGCAAAATCTGGCAGCGCTCGGTCAGTGACATGTGCGCCCAGGGTCCATTCAAGTAAGCATTCTTCGCGGCTGCTACAGCGGCATCGACATCTTCTTTTCCACCGCTGGCAACTTTTGCAAATGGCTCTGCAGTGGCAGGATTTATGTCCTCAAAATAATCACCTTTTGATGGTGCAACAAATTCTCCATTGATAAAGTTGTCGATCGTCTTTTTGTCTACTGCAATAGCCGGGCTCATTTGACGTCCTCTTTGGCTTCGAACCTTCCTGCTCGCGGATTGTAGCAGCTCTAGAGACTGATCAGCAGAACCGTAATTGTGCTTTAAGCCGATTGACTATATGAGTTCTTTTTTAGAAGTTCGCATGTTACGCCTAAGCTGGCAGGATGCCGGCGCTTCTAGACACAGAAGCAGGCAGGATGCCTACGCTCCCAGGCACAGAAGCAGACAGGATGACGAAACTCCCAAGCACAGAAGCAGGCAGGATGCCTACGCTTCCAAACACAGAAGTAGGCAGGATGCCGGAGCTCCCAGGCACAGAAGCAGGCAGGATGCCTACGCTCCCAAACACAGAAGTAGGCAGGAGTCCGGCGCTCCCAACAAGACCAATTGCCTAATCGCGAAAAGCCGCAATCGCCTTAATTTCAATAAAATTGCGCCCTGGAAGCGCTGCGGCCTGTATTGTAGTTCGCGCAGGCGGCTGTTCGAAAGTGAAATACTCGGCGTAAACCTTGTTGTATGCTGCGAAATCCTTCATATCAGCCAGGAACACCGTGACATCTACCACATCATGCAAAGTCAGCCCCGCAGCTTTCAGCACCCGCTCAAGATTAGCAATACATCCCCTGGTTTGAACCTGAATATCATAGCTGAGCACCTTTCCCTCAGCGTCCATCGTGATACCAGCTTCAATACCACTCAGCGGATCACGGCAGCCCTGCCCGGAAACAAACAAGAGATGACCTGAGCGCATGGCATGCGAGTAAGAACCGAGAGGCGCTGGAGCCGGCTCCTCAACATGAATAGCCTGTCTAATGCACGAAGATTTTGAATTGCTTGACACGATATCGCTCCTGGCTGAACCCGCGCCATTCTAGCACCGCAGCAGTTTGGACGGCTCTTCGTTTTGATGATTTTTCGCAAATGCGGGTAGAAGATGGATGAGGTCAAGAATTCACCATAAGCATCAGCCTGGTTCAAATGACGAAAATTCAGCTAGCCCAGATCTTGAAATTATCGATTACCAAAAGGATCGCAGCTGCAATACCTTTAAGTCTAACGTTGACATGGTCGGCAACAGTGAACATTGCAAGTTGCCAAACACCAGGAAAAACTGCTGCCACAGCAACGCAAAATCAAACAAGCCCCATGCCTGATGAGCTCAGAAAAGCCGCGAACAATCTAAATTCAGCGATTCTCAAAGCAATCGGCACAGCGGACTCTGCGCTACTCAAGAAGCTCAACAGTTATGAAGACGCATTCAGCACAAAGTCTCAAGCGCCAGAGCCGAACAAAATGTTGACATTTCAAATCATTCAGCAAATGGTTGCCGCTGAACAGGCTCAGACTGGACTGAGCTCAGTTCAGAGAGCCAGCATTGCAATCGATACTTTAGCCAATCTGGCTTCACCAGTTCAAAACATTGGACAAGTTGGCAACACATGCAAATTCGCTTCTTACGAAGTCAGAATAGCGACCCTGACACCAGAACTCTATGCAAGCCTGATTATGCAAATCGTCCTTCTGGGCAAATACAAATGCTCTGATGGCAGCGAAATTGTTTATCCGCGGAATTCGCTCTCAAACACCGAAACCGCAAAATACGCTAATTGGGCAAGTCGAATTTTCCAGGTCACAGCTGCGAACATCGGCTGGCAATCAAGCACCGAACGCCCTGACAAACTGGCAGCAGAGAAGGGAACCTTGCACTTCGAGCTTGTAGGCAAGAGTGAATCACTCAGAGACTATTCGCTCGACAAGACCAAAGGACTGGCAGTTTTCAGTCGCGATGGCGCAAAAGTCCGCAGCCCCTACACAAATCGCAAGCAGGAGAAGTTGATCAACACTCTTATCACTGGGCAAGAGACAATCACAGTAATCAACGAAGAATGGGCTGGGCATCCAGAGCCCGGAACCTTCAACTACAGCGATTATGCTCAGCTGCAAAAATTCCTGCAGTTCGTTGCAGATGGGCGCTTACCAAATGTACACTTTCCGCTGCTCATTTCAATTGACGGAGACCGGCTGCAGGCGCAAGGCAAGCCAGTTCTTCACAACAAAGAAGGCAATCACTTAGTCACAATCATGAGTTATGACCCCAAAACCACAAAGGTGGAACTGAATAACACCTGGTATGACGACGATGACTTCGTTGGTGATCGGGCTTTAACATTTCAACAGCTATGCAATTATTTGCCGCGCCCTGAGAACTAGCTGGACATAGCGCGAAACCTAGCGCAAGCACGCACTTGACTAGCCCGCAAGAGAATGCTTCTTCAAAGAAATGAATACTATAAAAAGACTCAAACAATATTGAAGGCTAACTGAGATAATTGATGCCCATATCAAAGGTCGCTCAGGACACAGAGGCATTGCCATGAGTAAATTTGCCACTATCAACCTCAAGAAATGGATTGAAGAAAACCGCCATCTCTTAAAACCGCCCGTTGGCAACAAGCTGGTCTACAAAGACACTGACTTCATTATTATGATCATTGGCGGCCCAAATACGCGCACCGATTACCACATAAATGATGGTGAAGAATTCTTCTATCAGCTGGAAGGCGATATGACCCTGAAGCTAATCGAAGATGGCAAGCCAGTTGCGATGCAAATCAAAGAGGGCGAAATATTCTTGCTGCCGGGCGGAGTGCCGCATTCACCGCGCCGCCCCGCAAACACTATAGGCTTGGTGGTTGAGCGTCAACGCCGCGAGAATGAAAACGACGGTCTCAGCTGGTACTGCGAAAGTTGCGACACAAAGCTCTATGAAGAACGCTTTAAGTTGACGAATATTGAGACGCAGTTCAATGCAATTTTCGACAAGTTTTACGACTCAGCCGAACTGAGTACATGCAAGGCATGCGGTGAACGCGCACGCAGAGTTGTACTGGAAGCAGCAAAATAATGACGATGAAAAAAGCTGATATTCACGCCCACATATTGCCGAGCCAGATTCCTAATTTCAAAGAAAAATTCGGCTACGGCGGGTTCATAACACTCGAACATCAGCCCGGCGGCAACGCCAAAATGTTTCGCGATGACGGAAAGTTTTTTCGAGAAGTTGAGCCTAATTGTTTTGACACCGACGCTCGCATCGCAGACCTCGATAGAAAAGGTGTAGATGTCCAGGTAATTTCAACTGTGCCTGTGATGTTCAACTACTGGACTAAAGCAGAAGACGGTCTTCAGATATCACAGTTTCTCAATGATCACATTGCAGAAGTGGTGCGCTCTCAAGAGAAACGATTGATCGGGCTAGGCACCATACCAATGCAGAACACAGAGCTGGCAGTAAAAGAGCTTGAGCGCTGTGTCAAGCAACTCGGGTTAGCAGGGGTGCAAATAGGCACTCATGTGAACCAGAAGAACTTGAACGAAGCAGAACTCTTTCCTATTTTTGAGGCCGCAGAGGCACTGGATGCATGCGTGTTTGTGCACCCGTGGGACATGATGGCACAAGAACGAATGGAAAAATACTGGATGCCCTGGCTGGTTGGCATGCCTGCTGAAACAACTCTAGCAATATGCAGCATGATTTTCGGTGGCGTACTTGAACGCCTTCCAAAACTGCGCGTTGCCTTCGCCCATGGTGGCGGTTCTTTCCCCGGCACATTTTCACGCATCGAGCACGGTTACAACGTTAGACCAGACCTGGTAGCAGTCGACAACAAGAAAAGTCCAAGAGAATATTTGGGCAAATTCTGGGTTGATTCGCTGGTGCATGACCACGATATGCTTTCGCTTATCATCAAACTTTTCGGTGAAGACAAAATCGCACTTGGCACTGACTTTCCGTTTCCGCTTGGAGAAGATCAACCTGGCGAACTAATTGAAAGCAGCGATATTATCAGCACTGCCTGCAAAGAAAAGCTATTGTACAAAAATGCCCTTAGTTGGCTAGGTTCGCAGGCTACTGCGCATTGTTCTTTGTGTGAAGTGGAAACAGGAAGGTGAGGAAAGAATGCCGGGCACGATTGTCGGTTATGAGTCATTAGCTAGCTTCGACAACAGCGAACGTTTTGCATCGTTGATGGACAAACGAGACCCGCTGGCATCATTCCGAGAACAATTCCATTTTCCTTATCATAAGAATGGCGAAAAGATTTTGTACATGGCGGGCAACTCTCTGGGCTTGCAGCCAGCTAAAACGCGTGAGTTCATTGGGCAGGAACTTACTGACTGGTCGCAGCTTGGTGTCGAAGGACACTTCGAAGCGAAATATCCCTGGTTGCCATATCATGAGAATTTGACAGCAAGTACTGCCAGGCTTGTTGGTGCCAGACCGCACGAAGTCGTGGTGATGAACTCTCTGACAGTGAATCTGCATCTGATGATGGTGACCTTTTACCGTCCTGAGAAAAAACGATTCAAAATTCTAGTCGAAGGCTCAGCGTTTCCATCTGACCAGTACGCAGTCGCATCGCAGGCTGAGTTCCATGGATATAAGGCTGAAGACGCCATAATTGAGCTCTTCCCAAGGAAAGGCGAATACACCATTCGCACGGAAGACATTCTCTCCCTAATTGAGAAGGAAGGTGATAGCATCGCCCTCGTAATGTTAGGTACATGCAATTATCTGACTGGGCAAGCCTTCCAAATTCCAGAAATTACTAAAGCAGCACAGGCAAAAGGATGCAAGGTTGGTTTCAATCTCGCACACGGTGCAGGCAACCTTGAGTTGCATCTGCATGATTGGGATGTCGACTTTGCCGTCTGGTGCAGCTACAAATATTTGAACGCAGGACCAGGCGGAATTGCTGGTTGTTTCGTACATGAAAGATACGCCACCGAATTTGACCTGCCGCGCTTTGCCGGTTGGTGGGGGCACGACAAAGAAACCCGCTTCAAGATGGGTCCGCACTTTCAACCAATCACAGGTGCTGAAGGGTGGCAACTAAGCAACCCTCCAATTTTCCAACTGGCAGCTCTGCGCGCATCGATGGAGCTATTTGACAAAGCTGGCATGGCCGCCATAAGAAAAAAAGGTGATTTGCTCACAGGCTATCTCGAGTTTCTTTTGACCACTTCTCTCAGCGAAGAGGAGTGCCAACTCATCACACCGAAAGATATTAGACAGCGCGGCAGCCAGCTTTCATTGAAGCTGGGCAGCAGAGCCAAAGAACTGCTGAAGAAACTCAAAACAGCAGGAGCAATCTGCGACTTCCGCGAACCAGATATTGTGAGGGCAGCCCCCGCACCACTGTACAACAGCTTTCTGGATGTCTATAAATTCGCTCACTTAATTATCGACAATTGCAAATAAACAGAGGTTGCAGCCATGACCGAAACCGTTTCCGAAAATACGAAGGACAGAATCGCCCTGGTTGGAGCAGGACTGGTAGGGTCTCTCCTGGGAATTTACCTGGCGCGTCGCGATTTCAAAGTTGATATTTTTGAGCGTCGACCAGACATGAGAGTAGCGGAAATTAGCGCAGGGCGTTCGATTAACCTGGCGATTTCGACACGCGGTATAAATGCGCTGCGCCGACTGGGACTGGCCGACGAAATTCTCTCGCAGGCTGTTCCGATGCGCGGAAGAATGATGCATGCAGTGGATGGCGAGCTTACATATCAGCCTTACGGCATGAACGACCAGGAGTGCATCAATAGTATTTCGAGAGCAACACTTAACAAAGCTCTGATGACACACGCAGAGAAGTCCGGTGACGTAAAAATCTATTTCAACAAGAAAGCATGTGGACTAAACCTGAAAACTGGAGAGCTAAGCATTCTCGATGAACAGAGTAGAGACGTAGAGACTCACACTTACAGCCGGGTCATCGGAACCGACGGCTCTGCTTCAGCAATTAGGCACGAGATGCTTCAGGGAAATGGATATGCCTGTGAAGAGAAAGCGCTTGAATATGGATATAAGGAACTTCTGATTACACCGAACGCCGATGGCTCGTTCAAATTGGAAAAGCATGCTCTCCACATTTGGCCCCGCGGCAACTTCATGCTGATCGCTTTGCCAAATTTCGAAGGAAGTTATACAGTCACGCTGTTTTTGCCATTCCAGGGGTTGATTAGCTTTGAGCACTTGAATGACGATAAGAGCATCGAAAACTTCTTCAATAAGTTTTTCCCAGATGCCGTGCCGCTTTTAGACAATCTCGTTGAAACATTCAAGAGCAACCCCACCGGACATATGGTCACAGTAAAAGCTCACCCCTGGAACTCGACCGGCAAAGCACTCTTGGTCGGTGATGCCGCCCATGGTATCGTCCCCTTCTTCGGACAGGGCATGAATTGCGGTTTTGAAGATTGCACAGTGTTCGATCAAATGCTGGAAGAGCAGCAAAAGAAAAATGGCGACAAGATGGATTGGGAGAATCTATTTGAATCTTTCTTCCTTTCCCGTAAGCAAAACACAGATGCTATTGCCGATATGGCTGTCGAAAACTTTGTCGAAATGAGAGACAAGGTAAGCGATAAGAATTTCCTGATGCAGAAGGCTGTGGAAAAAGTTCTTCAGCGCGAATTCCCAGGTCGCTATGTTTCTCGATATTCGCTGGTGACCTTCAGCAACATTCCATATAAAGTGGCTATGGATGTTGGCAGCAAAGACGATGAGATTCTCTCCGAACTTTGTGACGACCTCCATGACCCAGAACAAGTTGATTTGAAAAAAGCAGAGAAACTGATAGACGAGAAGCTCAAACCACTTCTTGCACCATACGTTTCTCAATTGCAAACAGTTGGCAGCCATTAACACTCAAACGGAGTAACCATGTCCTTACCCTACGAACCACTTTTGACAATAGAAAGAAGCTCGATACCAGAAGTGGTGATATATGGCACCATGTCGGTGGTTGACGGGGCTGGTCGAACACTCGTCAGTGTCGGCGACCAAAATGCAAAATACTGGAGCAGATCTTGCTTGAAGCCATTCCAGCTACTCGACCATCTTCATATTTTGAGAGAACATTATCCAGCGCTCGAAGATCGCCACTATGCACTCATGCTCTCTTCACATAGTGCTCAGGATTTTCATCTCAAAGCACTGGATGAAATGGAGGCGATATCGCATCTCGATGACAGCGTATTGCAAAACACTCCCCTCTATCCGGTGAACCCTGACATTCGGCTGGCGTGCCGCGCCGCTAAGAAAGCGCCTACAGCGCGTTGGGGATGCTGTAGTGGCAAACACCTCGGCTTCGTTATGGCTTTGAAAGCTGACGGCAAAGATTATTCGCACTATCTTGAGCCAGACCAAGCTCATTTCGACAGAATGAAAAAGATGATGGCTCATTTCCTTCAACTAAATTGGAAGGAAATTCCGCAAACAACAGATGGATGCCGACTGCCAAACTATGCATTCAAAGCCTTTGAAATAGCCAGACTCTACCATCAACTCGCTAGCCCATACGACACGCTGGGACTTCCCGCTCCAACAGATGACGATGTGAAAGCGCAGGTTGCAGAGTTCGATCATCTCAAACGCTATATGAGCAAATACCCACAATATGTGGGCGGCGACGAGCGCTTCGACACCGAATTGATGCAGGGCAAATACACTGATATAAACGAAGCTGTGCTGCTTGCAAAAGAAGGCGCAGACGGCATCATCACCATCGGAGTCTCGCCCTGCAAACGCTACCCCACCGGGCTAGGAATTTTCATCAAGTCATCTTCAGGAGATGACCCACGCTATTTCAGTCTTATTGCGCTTGAACTATTGGACAAATTGAAACTCTTGCAGCCTGGCAAACGCCGCGAGAACAGATTGAAGCATCTCAATTTTGTATATCACTTCGAAGTTCCAGAACTCGCAAGCCTCTAGACATATGTTGCAATACAAGAAACTAATCGACATATCACAACCTGTCAAAGCTGACAGTGCAGTGTTTCCTGGAGACACCCATTTCACACGTGAAATCGTTTTGACTTACGAAAAATCGCAAGTGGTTAACCTCACGGCGTTGACTATGAGCCCTCACGTTGGCACTCATGTCGATGCGCCATCGCACATAAAAGGTGACCTCACCAGCGGGCAAGACATGGTTGGTGCCCTGCCGCTAGAGCCCTTCATTGGACCAGTGTTAGTGCTAAATCTTGCACCGACGAACGATGGCATCAGCTGGGCAATGGTGAAGTCCAGACTTGAGGCACTAAACATGAACACAGACAGGCTGCCCGAGCGAATGCTTTTCAAAACCAAAGAGAAAATTCGCTACGAAGTTTTCGAGGATGATTATTCATTCTTTACTCCAGAACTTGTGCAAGAATTGTCAAAACGCGGAGTCAAGTTAATCGGCATAGATACTCCGTCTGCCGACCACATCAATTCGAAAACACTTGAGGCTCATCACGAGCTAGACAAGGCGAAAATGACATGGCTAGAAAATCTCGACCTGACAAACGCAGAAGAAGGCGAATATCTACTCATAGCATTCCCAATAAAATTTATGGAACTGGAAGCATCTCCGGTTAGAGCAGTTCTGCTCAAGTTTTGAATCTGGCAACACGTTTTGAATCTGGCAGCACGCTTTGAATCTGGCAGCACGTTTCGAAACCACATTCGATACCACAGGAAAGGAACTCAGAAAATGTTCAATCGCAAATGTTCAATGATAGGTATGGTTCATCTGAAACCACTTCCAGGAGCAGCAGGCTTTGACGGCTCGATTGACAGAATCATGGCATCAGGATTGGACGAAGCGATGACATACAAAGAGAACGGATTTGATGCCATCCTTCTCGAGAATATGCACGACGTTCCATTTAGAAAGGGCTATGTCGACCCGGAGACAAGCGCAGCTATGGCAGTAATTGCCTCTGCAATTAAGTATGAGACACAGATGCCTTTGGGTATCCAATTGCTGGCCGGAGCCAATGTAGAGGCACTCGCAGCAGCCGTCGCAGCAGGGCTAGACTTCATTCGCGTTGAAGGCTTTGTGTTTGCCCACGTTGGTGACGAGGGCTATCAGGAATCGTGCGCGGCAGAACTCATACGCAGACGCTGGTCGCTAAAAGCTGAGCGTGTAAAAATATTTGCAGACATAAAGAAAAAACATTCCGCACATGCAATAACTAGCGATGTCAGCTTGACTGAAACAGCGGTCGCAGCTGAATTTTTCAAAGCAGACGGCGTGGTGGTGACAGGTGCACACACAGGCCATGCACCAGAGCCCGCCGAAGTAGAATCAGTTCGCAGAGCAGTAAATTGCCACGTGATCGTAGGCTCTGGCGTGAGCGAACAGAATGTACAGAAGTTTCAGCCCTGGTCTGATGCCATCATAATCGGCTCATCTCTAAAAGAAGGCGGCAATTGGCAAAATGGTCTGGAAACAGAGAAGGTTAAGCGATTTGTCGAACGCTCAAGACAAATCGAAGCGAGTATGTCCAGATAAAGTGTAAGAAGCCTGCGAGATTCCCCCGAAATCCGTCAAGCTCGAGATATGATTCCCAGTGCTCAGAATAATCCGAATTACGGGTTTGAATTGGCTGTCGGATACGTTCTAGATTTCAAAAGCGTAGCAAATGGATCTTCACGCTTTACTGGCTTCTTAAATGATGAGTCTGCGATTTTTGCCGCTGGCGGACGCGCCGCTTTAGCCGTTCGCGTAGGCTTTGGCTTCACTGATGCCAGCACCGGAGTACGAACTGGTTTTACTATCGACGGCTCAACCTGAACGGTTTTCACTGGAGCAGGTTTAGCAGTAGTCACAGGTTTAACAGGTGTCACTGGTGTTACATTGGCTTGCTGCATTCTCTGTATCGCCGCATTTGGCGAAACGCTAACAGGTGGCAAAGCACTCGAAGTGGTCTGCGCAGGCTGCGTGCCCGCAGGTGCCACTGCGGCGTTAGGCGCATGGGGCGCTTGAGGTGCCTGGGGGTGCATGAAGAACAACACGCCCGCAGTAAATGTAATAGATGCAACTGCAGCAGAAACAGCAGGCACCACCCAAGGTGGCATCGGCTTTTCTTCTACTTCGGGTGGCAGACCTACATTGGTTGCTACACTTCTCAGGTTCTGATTCTGACCCGGCTTCGGAAGCGCCATCATTAGTTCCTGACGCAACATTGCCATGCTCTGTTGGCGATTCTCTGGTTTCTTAGCGAGTGCTCGCATTACGACTTGTTCAAGTCGCTCAGGAATATAAAGATCAGGACGCACAGTTTTGAACGGTGGAGGCGATTCGTTGATGTGCTTCGACATGGTCTCGACCATGCTCTTACCCATCAGAGGAACCTTTCCAATCAAAGCTTCATAGATGACAATTCCCATTGAATAGATGTCTGCTCGACGATCGAGCCCCTGCCCGAGGCACTGCTCAGGACTCATGTACACTGGACTTCCGCAAACTTCACCAGTCTGGGTAAGCGTCTGTGCGTTCTCGTCATTAATGGGCAAAACTTTTGCCACACCAAAATCTACGACTTTTACAAAGTCGGGGTCACCATTGTAATTTATCAACATCAGGTTGCCCGGCTTCAAGTCGCGGTGAATAACCCCCTGCTTGTGGGCGTGATCAAGCGCGTCACAAGCCTGATCAAAGATATGCAAGACTCGTTCAACACTAATTTGTTTGTGCTTTTTGATTTCTTCTGCAAGGCTAGCACCCTGTAAACAATCCATCACAATGTAGGGCTGTCCCTGCGGAGTAAACCCATGGTCGTAAGTTGTAATCACATTAGGGTGAGTGAGACGACGTGCAGCGATAGCTTCTTGCGTAAACCGCTTGACACTTATTTGGTCACCAGCAAACTGCGCACGAAGCATCTTTATCGCGACATTGCATTGCATTGTTTCGTGGCGAGCCAGATACACGACCCCCATGCCACCGGTTCCGAGCACAGATAGCACCTGGTACTTCTCAGAAATTCGGCGACCGACATATGGATCTTGAGGTAGAGGTACGAGTAAATTCCCATCGTGCGGACACGTACCTGATGAGCCTGCGAATTCGCGGCTACAGGCCATGCAGATTTTCCGCACGATCGTTCCAGTTAAATCTTCAATTGACACCAGTTTTGCTCTCAAACAACCCAAGATGCGTCC
This sequence comes from Obscuribacteraceae bacterium (SeqCode), assembly GCA_044226015.1. GTDB lineage: Bacteria > Cyanobacteriota > Vampirovibrionia > Obscuribacterales > Obscuribacteraceae > JAIEPM01. The sequence continues at coordinate 83,714 of JBGAHS010000012.1, read as the reverse complement.
GAAAACGCTTCACCTGTAGGGTCCCCACCCTACAAACCCAATATGTGCTAAGCAGCCTCCGATTCCACCAAAACAACTTTAACTATTGTTAATGTACCACATTAAACGAAGTCACCCGCGCAATTCGGGATAAATTTTTGGGTCAATTTAAAGAAAAGAGTTGAAGTGCAAATGAAGGTCTCAGCTCGCGTCAGCCGGCTCTCCGCTGCGATGAAAGCCAAGCTGATTGTCAAAGATCTTTTTGTCCAGCTCGAATGCATCTGATGAAACTTTCAGTTCGCCTGAAAATGGATAGCCAAACATCAACACAAGAAACATATTGAGCGAAATAATGAGACTTACTAGCGAAGTCATCAAGACTTGAGCACGCAAATTTTCCAGTCCAAAGAAAAAGGTAAATACAACAGTGATGACACCACCAATAACCAGGACTACCCATTCCAAAGTTGGAATTGTGTGCTGAGACATATTTGTTCTAGCACGTCGGCTGTCCCAGACCTGGCAGGACTCCGAGAGAGCCTGAGCATAAATAGCTTTTTCACTTTCCGAAACGGGCTCCCAATCGCGTACTGCACGCACCATGGATATTGCAAGTTTTCGAGCTCTTGGACATATGCACCCTTTGTCCATCAGCTTCCATTCCTCGCTAATGACTCGATCAACATAGTCGTAACAGATTCGCTGTACCTTCTCAGCACGATCTTTAGGCATTCGCTCGGCAAGCAAAAATATGTCTGCAACAGAATTTGCTTCAGTTTCAGCTATAGCAATTCCTTGCTGAAACTTGCCCATTGCATCAACTACCACTAGACCAAGAAGGACCGCATACATTGTTCCAACAACTGATAACAAATAGCCGCCAACTTCGTGTGTAGCTTTCAATTGGTCAAGATGTACAAACTTGCGTGCCAGCAATAACCCGACAATTGACGCTATTGTGCTGCCAATAACAAGGACTACTCCGCTCCCGTAACTGTCTATCATGCGGCTCTCTCCAACCTATAAGAGAACAGATATTATCATGTCACGCTGAACTTAGTCAGAATTCGACTACAGGGCAGAACACTAAATTTGCTATCCTTTCCTTCCGCAAAAAAGGATTAGGAAATGCAAGCAATCGCATCCTGTATATGGCTTAGCGATAAGGCGGAGGAAGCCGCCAACTTTTATACATCGATTTTTCCGAACTCTAAAATAATTGACACCGCCAGATACTCAGAATCGGGGTCTAAAGTGTCTGGTCGGGCGGCAGGTTCTGTCATGACAGTGGAAGTGTCGCTTAATGGCGATAAATTTGTTCTTCTAAATGGGGTCCGATTTTTCAGCTATCTCCTGCTATCAGCTTCATGGTGTTCTGCGAAACGCAGGACGAGATTGATTCTTACTGGACTAAACTTTCAGCGGGCGGAGCAGAGTCAAGATGTGGTTGGCTTACAGGTAAGTTTGCTGTCTCCTGGCAAATCATTCCGAAGCAACTGAAAAAGCTGATGAGTGAGGGCGATGCAGCAAAGAGAGCGAGTCAATCAAGCGCTATTCAAAATGGTCAAGTTGAATATACATGAACTTGAAGACGCTTAGCCAGACATGATTGCAGGCTAAATTGTAACGATAGCATCTGTGGTTTCCCCGAGAAATGATAGGGATGCCTATGAATGTGCGTCAAAAACCCTGTCTTTTGCGCTGTCTTCTGTTTAGATTAGATTGAGGGGATTAGCATACAAGCCGAAACGTATTGGCTAGCCAAAACTACAGGGGGTACCTAGTGAGCACGGATATATCGCAACCTTGCACAAGTGAGAATTGCGAAGCGCTGCCAGTTCAAACTCTTCTTGTTTTGCTCGCGGAAGATAACAACATCCTTGCCAGAGCTTTAACATTGCAACTTCAGAAGCTAGGCTGTGAAGTTGATTGGGTACCTAACGGAGCAGAAGCGGTAACAAAAGCTTCAGAACGCGACTACGATTTACTGCTACTGGACAATAAAATGCCAGTACTCGATGGTGTGCCAGCTGCAATTGAAATCAAGAATTTGCCAAACATGAAAGCCAGCAGCAGAATCGTCATTTTAACTGGTGGCTTGGAACGAGAAGACAGAGAGCGTTGCAAACAGGCTGGCATACAGTTGGTACTTGATAAACCAGCGCGAATGCAAGAGCTGAAGCAAGTCATTACATTAGTGAAATCCGCCTAGGCACGAAGAGATGCTAGACCTGTAGCGCTCCTGCATGCACAGAAACAATGTTTGCGCCTTCAAGCCACGATTGATTAATTGCACTCAAATGAGTGGTGCTCATTATTGTTTGCATCTCTCCTGTCACTGCAGAAAGCAACATGGCGGCACGCTTTTCATCAAGTTCTGCAAGTACATCATCCAGTAAAAGAATTGGTGGCTCGCCAATATAGTCAGAGACCTTCATAAGCTCTGCCATTTTCAGCGAAAGCACAATGCTGCGCTGCTGACCCTGACTGGCAAATGCGGCGGCGTTGGCTCCGTTCAGTTTGAAAATTAGATTATCGCGATGTGGTCCGACCAGACTTTGCTTTCTTCGCAACTCGAGCCAGCGGCGATCTTTCATGAGGCGCATGAGTAGCTGCGCAAGCTCTATATTTTCCATGGATTGCAACTCTTCCATAGACTTCACGGTAAGCTCGCCTTCCGCAGATGATTCCTCATCGGCAGCGAAGTCTGAAGATTCTTCTTGTGAGCGAAACGCATAATCGATAGTCAGTTTTTCGCTGCTGTTTGAGAGCTTTGATTGATGGGTTTCTGCAATCGGCAATAATTCAGACAGAAGTTTCAAGCGCATTTTGATTACGTAAGTGCCGTATTTAGCAATCTGCTTGTCCCAAACTAAGAGTTCGTCCTGATCGCTTACGTTTAAGCGCCCCCGCTCTGCCAGAGTTTTGAGCAGCTTGTTGCGCTGCATTACAGATTTTGCATAACCAGAAATGGAATCATGAAAGCTAGGCTTCAAGCGAACAGACATGTCGTCAAGCCAATCACGGCGATATTTTGGACCACCACGCAGAATCTTCAAATCTTCGCTGGAGAAACTTACAGTAACCAGACGTCCGAGCAAGCCCTTGACTGAACTTTGCGTCACGCCATTCACTTTTATTGTTTTCTGGCAACGGCCACCCGCTCCCGGAGCCGAAAGTTCCTTCAAAGTCCAATCAATGGAAAGCGTACCATCGAATGAACTGGTTTCGTAAATAAGCTCTGAGCGAGCCTGGTTTGTTCCCCACAAAACCAGTTCGCGATCTTCCGAGGCGCGACTAGATTTGCCTGTACTGAATATATCTACAGCTTCTAATAGATTGGTTTTTCCCTGAGCATTCTCGCCAATTATGATGTTTTTTCCCGGCTCGAGGGCGAGAGTGGTGGCAACATAATTGCGAAAGTTTTTCAGCTTGAGAGATTTTGCCTTCATTGCACTAACAGGCTCCGAAACTGACTCGCGAAGTCTCACACATTATGGAAATTGTGCGGTAGCATGTCCATCTAAAGCAAGATGTGCACGAGCCATTTCGCAGTCTTTGAGAATTTGCGTTTTCAATTCTTCGATGCCTGAGAACTTCTGTTCTTTCCGTATGAAATTTGTGAATCGAACGTTGAGCTCTTGATCATATATGTCATCGTGAAAATCGAAGATATGCACTTCAGTTCGCACTTGCAAGTTGTCTCCAAAAGTGGGTCTCAAGCCAACATTCATTACGCACGGGTGGGTCTTGCCACCAGTCAAATTGCAAAATCCACAATAAACTCCATTTGCCGGAAGAATAAGCTCAGGCGGAGTAGCAACATTTGCAGTCGGAAAACCTATTGTTCGCCCACGACCATCGCCTTTTTCCACAGGACCTTTCACAGTGTAGGCGCGCCCCAGCAAGCGTCGCGTCAATTCCACTTCACCTTTTGCAAGCGAATCGCGAATGCGCGAACTGGAAACCGGTTCATCATCAATCAATACTTCCGGCGCAACGTGTACGACATACCCGTGTTTGTCGCCAATTTCTCTTAGCAGATCAGGTGTGCCAATTCTGTTTTTACCAAAACGATGGTTATAGCCCACTGAGAGCGAAACAGCCCCCATGGCTTCAAGAAGTACCTGATGCACATAATCTTGCGGTGAGAGGCGACAGAGCTCTTCTGTGAACGAAAGTAGAAGTGCTGCCTCGATTCCTAGCGACTCGCAAATTTCAAGTCGCTGCTCTGGCATAGTCAGCAAGGGCGGAGACTTACCCAGAGTCAACGCACGCGGGTGTTCCTTGAAAGTGATAACTGCCGGCACCGCATCATGAATACGAGCTTCATCAACAGCTTTCTTGATCACTGCCTGATGTCCTGGATGCACTCCATCGAAAAATCCCAGCGCCAGAGATGAGCGCGTCAATAATCCAGGTTTGATTTCTTTGAATGTTTTCAAGTGAGATGCCTTTCCGTGCCTTCTGTTGACAGCTAAGGAATAATATTACCCCAATTGGAAGCAAGTATATATACCTTGAGTGCTGAGTTCTGCAATCTATCCAAAAGCTTTACCATGCCTATATTCCAGACATGCCTGCAAAAATCTGAACAGCAAAAATCTAACTCACATTTCCAGGCGCCCAATTATCTTTTTGGCTTCAGTCCCCCGTTTCATGCTGCTAGGTACTCGCTTTTCGGCTTTGAAGAACTCATGGATACGCTTCTAAATAAATGAGCAAAATCCGCATCCTGAAAGGCTTATCATCAATCAAACGTGTTAAAATAAAGCTTGCTCGAGAGAGATTTCCACCTCCTCGTCAAACTAGACTTTTAGACAGCAGTTTGATGAGACAACACCCATGGTGACTTGAAAATATGTCAGATTCAACCAATCAAAATCCTGAAGAAGGCGCTGAGTATTCTGGTAAGGATATTGAAGTTCTTGAGGGTCTAGAAGCTGTGCGTGTCAGACCCGGCATGTACATCGGAAGCACTGGTCCAAAGGGACTGCACCACCTTGTATATGAGATTGTGGACAATGCAGTAGACGAAGCCCTGGCAGGACATTGCAACCAGGTTTTGGTCACGATTCACAAAGATGAATCAGTATCGGTTGAAGATAATGGAAGAGGAATTCCAACTGATATCGTAGAAAAAACAGGCAAGAGTGCTGTTGAAACGGTATTGACAGTACTTCACGCGGGCGGAAAATTCGGCGGCAGCGGATACAAAGTATCAGGCGGCCTGCATGGAGTAGGCGCGTCGGTAGTGAATGCGCTGTCTACAAAGATGGCAGTAGAAGTCTGGAGAAACGGTAAGACCCACAGCCAGACTTACACCAGAGGCGTTCCGGACACAGATCTGAAGGTTGGCGAAGATACAGAAAAAAGAGGAACAAGAGTTCAGTTCTGGCCAGATGACAAAATCTTCCATGACACGAATGATGAAGGTCACCGACTTGCAATACATCTAGACTGGGACACGCTTTCTAGCCGTTTGAGAGAAATGGCGTTCTTGAATAAGGGTCTCAAAATAGTCTTCTCAGACCTGCGTGGCGAAGAACCAGAAAGTGAGACATATCACTATGAAGATGGCATCGCCGGCTACGTTCGATATTTGAACGAAACAAAGACAGCAATCAACAAAGTACCTATCTATTTCGAAAAAACAGTAGATAGATATGCCGATCAAGATAAAGACAAAAATCCGGAAGATCGCGAGAAAGTAGTCGTAGAGTGCGCTTTGCAATGGGCAGACAGTTACGCTGAAGCCAGTTTCAGTTTCGTCAATAACATCACCACACCAGACGGTGGAACCCACTTGACTGGTTTCAGAATGGCATTGACAGGTGCAATTAACGCCTACGCTAAAGCAAAGAACTTCCTCAAAGACTCTGACAGCAACTTCGTCAGAGAAGATGTGATGGAAGGCTTGACAGCAATCATTTCTATAAAGGTTTCAGAGCCACAATTCGAAGGACAGACTAAAGGAAAACTTGGTAACAGAGAAATTCAAGGTTGTGTAAGCAGTGTTGTCAGAGAAGCTATGGACAACTACTTATATGACCTCAATCAAGAGTCAGTTGCTAAGTCCATTATCCAGAAGATTCAGCTCGCCAAGACCGCGCGCGAACAGGCTCAGAAAGCAAGAATGCTCGTAAGAAAGCAATCGTCTCTGACCTCGAGCTTGCCAGCAAAGCTTGCTGACTGTTCGGAAAAAGACGCAACCAAGACAGAAATCTATCTGGTAGAAGGTGACTCCGCAGGTGGTAGCGCAAAGCAAGGTCGAGACAGAACATTCCAGGCGATTTTGCCGCTGAGAGGAAAAATTCTCAACGTTGAAAGAGTTCAACCAGGACGCATCTACGAGAATGCTGAAGTTCAGGCAATGATTCAAGCGCTGGGTCTTGCTGTTCAAGAAAAGACCGAAGATGACGACACTCCAGTGTCTAAGAAATCAGGTTTGTTGCGACCAAACGCCACTAATCTCGACCTCGACAAATTGCGCTATCACAAAGTCATCATCATGACTGACGCTGACGTTGATGGTAGCCACATCAGAACATTGCTTCTGACTTTCTTCTTCCGCTACGCCAGACCGTTAGTGGAACATGGTTATGTGTACATCGCACAGCCACCACTGTACAAAGTCTCAAAAGGCAAGAAAGAAAAATACTGCTTCAATGAAAGTGCCTTGCAAATAGCTCTTGCAGAAATGGATAACGCCACGATTCAGCGATTCAAAGGTCTCGGAGAAATGATGCCTGAGCAATTGTGGGACACCACAATGAACCCAGACACACGCACACTGAAGCAAGTTCAGGTTGACGATGCCGCTGAAGCAGAACACATCTTTGATTTGCTCATGGGTGAATCTGTTGGGCCAAGACGCGACTTCATTGTTAAGAACGCCGACAAGGGCACGCTAGACATCTAAAGGTAGCCGCATATGAACGGGCGGGAAGAAGATAAGCTTAAAGCGGCAGACATCTACCGCTTGCTAGATCAACTGCACGTTTACATGGGCAGCGCACACGCAGCAATCGTGCCCGTTAAAACAGCTCCGGATGTTTCAGGCAACATTATTAGCTTTGACGGCAGGCTTTTCTTGCTGGGTTTCGCAAAGTATTTAGACGATTTCGGTCACGACAAAAACAGAGCCCTGGCCGATGTTGCAAAAGTGATGGAGCTGTCTATTTACGTGCGAAATGGTGGCGTAAAGGCAATTCGCTACCGGCTTGAAACAGGTGGAATGACGTTGTCTCAAGATTGCTTTGATGCGCTTGCCAAACAGCTTTGTTTGAAGGAAGAAGCAGATGAATACGCGCCAATTCTTGATGAACAAAACACGAATCTTCTGAGCCGAATTCGCGATGTCGATTTAGAAGAAGAGGCGAAGGTTTCTGCCGCGATTAGTGAGATAGATCAACTTCTGCTTGAACTTAACAAGCGTGTTGAAAACATTTCGGAAGAACAACTTGCATCAGAAGTCGGCGAACAGATCAAAGCTGCAGAAGAAGGTGATTCTGACTCCAGGGCTGGTGCACAATGAATGTTCCAAATACCATTACACTCAGCCGCATCGTACTTGCGATCATAACAATAGCTCTTCTATTCGTTCCTTTTGCAAAAGAGCAGCAGGACACAATATTCATAACTGAAACGGTGCTAAGCGCCATCGTCATATGGGGCGATGGCCTCGACGGATATTTCGCCAGAAAACTAAATCAGTGCACCAAACTTGGTGCAGTATTGGATATAGCAAGCGATAGAGTCGTAGAAATGATGTACTGGATAGCTTTTGCTGTACTACATTGGATTCCGGTTTGGGTTCCGCTTCTCTTTCTAATAAGAGGAACATTCGTAGACGCAATAAGAGCCCAAGCCAGCGAACAAGGATTCACCGCATTTGGTGATAAGACCATGATGCAATCAGGTCTGGGAAAATTTCTAGTAGCTTCTAACTTTAGCCGCTTTACCTATGCAGTCTGCAAAGCAGCATCATTCTGCCTGATAATACTCGGACAAGTGTCTACATTGAGCACGACACAAATACCAAGCATAGCGCTGGTCCTTGTATACATTAGTGCTGCTTTTTGCGTAGTAAGAGGTTTGCCAGTCATCGCCGAGAGCAAGTTTCTGTTTGCTCAGAAATAGCTCAGCTAGGCTTTTTGTAATTCGGATGAAACTCTGGTTTTATGGAAATGAGGCGATTTTTGATCATGTATCGCTTCTGGAGATATGCTGGAAAGACCAGCGGCCATAGCAATACAGTTACAATTGCCAGCCCTTCTGGGGTGCCCTGAACCATGCCATCATACTTGTTGACTTCAATCTTTTGAGAGTCAAGACGCACCCAGTAAGCGCTGCCCAAGATAGTTATTGCGCCGAGAATCATTTGTAGAATCTTGCTCGGATCTTTTAGTCCGAAAAGTTCAAACACGTACAAAATTACGTCATTTAGAACTATCAGCCCGACGGTTATTGCGATTGCCTGAACCCAGCTCATAAAAACTCCTCATTCTTCAAAGGAAACATACCCGCCAAGATTTCCCGTAAAACGGGTATGCAAGATCTCATAAAGCTTGGCACGCCGTAACTGAGAAAGCGCGATGGACTTCAAACCTTCCCCAGCCGAAATTAGCGAGCAGTTGAAGGATGAAGCGGCTATAACTCAGTCCGGCGCCTTTTCAGACTTTGAAATTTTAGAGCAGGTTGCTCAAACGGGAATGGGCATCGTCTATAAAGCGAATCAGAAGCAATTACAAAGAGACTGTGCCCTTAAAGTTCTGACGCCACAGAAAGAATTTGATGCGATTTCAATAAAACGATTCATCAACGAAGCAAAAGTGATTTGCTTACTCGACCATCCGCACATTGTCAAAGTTTTTTCTTTTGGATTCAAGGATGAGCAGTCACCATTCATCTCGATGGAATGGCTCGAAGGAAAGTCGCTCGATAAAATACTTGCTTCAAGGCGCTTAAAAATTTCCGAATTCAAATGCATCTTTCTGCAAATTCTCGATGCATTAGAACATGCGCACAATAAAGGAATAATACACAGAGACCTGAAGCCCTCAAATATTTTCATTCTGCAAGCGGAATCTGACACCCAGGGGAAATATGACGCGAATGCTGAAATAGAAAATTGCAAACTACTCGATTTCGGAATTGCTCACGTCGATGGCGAAAACGCCGAAGGCATGAAGCTGACTAGAACGGGAGTGCTCTTAGGAACACCAGCCTTCATGAGCCCAGAGCAAACACGCAATGAAAAGCTTGACCGCAGGACTGACATTTACTCGATAGGACTGGTGATGTATGAGGCTCTGACCGGCTCTCCCGCGTTCACTGGTGACACCGCCCTCGATATCATGTACAAGCAAAGCACTGCTAAAGTTGACCAATCTAAACTACCCGAATCAAGCGAGTTCGTTGAGCTAAATCAGTGCATCCTTAAATGCCTGGAAAAAAATCCAGAGAACAGATTTCAAACAGTAAGTGAGCTCCTTAAAGCCTTTGAAACAAGCTGCAATCATCTGGACGTAGCTCAAGATACGCCATTGACAAAAGCTCCCAAAAGAGGAAATGCCAAACTTGTAGTGGGCAGTATTTTAGCTCTGTGCTTACTCTCATTTACACTGTTTCAATGGCAAGAACAAGCAAGAAATAAAGAAGCGGAAATAAGGAAGCAAGCGGAATTCACAGTTCCGGACAAGCTTCCATACGATAGGCTATTCGAGCTTGCCAAAAAGATTCATCTGCGCTACCAGCAAGAGCGCAGAAAGGGCCGTTATTTACAATCTATCGCATCAATGAAGCAGACTTTGCAGTGTTTGGCAAAAGCAGAAAGTGTTAGCATCAAAACGCAGGAAGACATATGGGCAAAAAGAATGCCCGATAAAATCATTTCAGAATCAAACCACCTGAGGGCTTCTGTTGATGCGGGAAACACTGCCTACAATGCAGCCAAGATCATGGGAAAAATTCATTTGGCAGAACGTAACCCCGCAGAGGCTAGAGCATGCTTTGAGCGGGCAGCAAAATATCAATACAACAATGTAGTGCTTTTTTCTATCGCTAAACGCTACTCCGCACATTGCGATTATCTTGAAGGAAAAGCAGAAGCTGCCCTTACAAAACTGAAAGAGACACTACCCAGAGTTCCCTCAAATGATGAAACAAAAATCGGAAACGACGTTTTGTGGGAACACTCAAATGTTTGTATGGACATGGGAACAATTTTGCTCAAAATTGGAAAACAAGCAGAGGCTGCAAGTTACATCAAGCAATCAATGTTAAGCAAAAACTTTCAATTAGAGCACAGCGACCGCACTTTTGAAGCCGAGTTAGCGCTCTCCGCAACAAGCAACGAGAAGGACACAGTACTTTCTCACCTGGAAAACTCGAAAGCACTCTCTACAAGCGAACAACTTGAAATGCGGTCCGACCAGTGCTCTCGAAGTTTAGCTCAACTGGCTCATTGCCTTGAAAGCTTCGACCTCAGTGCGGCAGAAAACACTTACGTCCAGGCAATCAGTTTAGCAAAAAAGGGAAATCAGGCAGCCACACTGGCTGATGTAGCGGAACAAGCATTTGCTCTGACAATTGAACGGAATGACGAACAATTATTTGAACAGTGGTTAAATAAGGCACTTACGCAAGTTGGTATAAATTACAACGCACCGGGCACAGGCAAAGCCGCATTGAATGATGGGGCTCCCATGAAGTTCGAAGAGTCATTTGCCAGAGCATCTTTCAAGTTCCTGAAAGGTGAATATAAAATTGCTCTTGAAGAATTCGAAGCAGCTTCAATGCTTGCAGACACCGGAAGAGACTGCGAGATGCGTGCTGAACTCATGATGGGCTATTGCTGCTCAAAATTGAGCGATAAGGAAAGCGCAGAATCACACTTTGAAAAAGCACTAGTGGACGCGAATGACATAGACAGAGCGAAAAGTAGAAAATTACTATTTGAAGCACTGAAAGAGTATGAACGAATTATTCCTGAACCCATCACGAAGAGGTTCAAAATCAATCTGGAGAAATACGAACAAACGCCCCGTTCAATTATAGAAGTGAGAGTAAGCGATTCGTAATTTTGCTTGCGCTTAAGCCATTCAAATCCAAAAGAACACTTCGAGCACCATGCTCAACGAAATGATCAGCTATGCCGATGCAAAACACATCAGCCTGTTTGACTTTAGGACATTCCATCTTCAAAGCCGCAGCATGTTCAAGAACGGCTGAGCCAAAGCCACCAGCAATGGTGCCTTCTTCAAGAGTGACAACCTTTTTGTCACTCATCAGGACTTCGTTGAGGAATTCCGTATCGAGGGGCTTGCAGCTTCTGGCGTTGACTAGCTTTGCATTGACGCCTTTCTCTTTCAAGGATTTTACGCAGGTGTGCGCAACATCTACCATTGCACCATAAGCCAGTAACACAGGACCATCACCATCAACAAGCGTTTCCCACTTGTCCATCTCGATGTGTTCCATCGGCATTTCGCCTTCAGCATTTATGGCTTTGTCTCTTGGGAATCTGATAGCCACAGGACAATTCTTTTTCGTCAATGCTGTGTACAGCATATTGCGAAGTTCACGAGCATCTTTAGGTGCATAGACGGACATGTTTGGAATCGCACGCATGTAGGCGATATCGAAAACACCCTGATGAGTTTCACCGTCTTCAACGAGACCGCCTCGATCTATACCAAAAACTACCGGCAACTTTAGTATGCCGACATCGTGAATGACTTGATCCATCGCACGCTGCAAGAAAGTTGAATAGATGGAGACAACTGGTTTCAAGCCAGTCTTCGCCATGCCCGCAGCCATAGTCGTCGCGTGCTGCTCACAAATTGCGACGTCGAAAAAGCGCTCAGGGTAAGTCTTGCCAAACTCAACAAGTCCGCTGCCCTCAGCAGTTGCAGGAGTAATTGCTATAACTTCTTCAAGCTTGGAAGCGATTTCGATGAGAGCTTCAGTAAAAACTTGAGAATATGTTTTAGCCTTTGGCTTGCTAGCTGTCACCGCAGTTTGAGCCGGTTCTACCTTCTCAGGACTAAAGGCACCCACACCATGATATTTGATCGAGTCGGCTTCTGCAGGAGCGTAGCCTTTTCCTTTCTGCGTAATCACATGAACCAGCTGGGGTCCATTCAAATTTTTGACGCGCTCGAGTGACTCGATTACTGCGCCGACATCGTGACCATCAACTGGACCACTGTAGTTGATTCCCAACTTCTCAAAAACGATTCCCGGAGTCTCAATTCTAGCCTTTGCTTCTTTCTTGACGCTCGATATAAGTTCCCAAACCTTCGGTTCGAGTTTCACATCGTCAAGTCCACCCTCAATCAAATCGAGTTTTTCTTTTATTTCCTTATAGAAAAACGTCTCTTTGATTCGCTTCATATATTGAGAGAATCCACCAAGGTTTTCACTAATGGACATCTCATTATCATTCAGAATAATGATCACGTTTTTCTGGATGTGACCCAAGTGGTTTAGCGCTTCCAGCGCCATGCCACCAGTCAGACCGCCATCACCTATGATGGCAACAACTTTGTTGTCTTCGTTTTTTTGGTCACGTGATATCGCCATGCCTACAGCAAGCGAAATCGAAGTCGAACTATGACCAGCTACGAAAGAATCGTGTTCACTTTCGACCGGGGTAACGAAACCAGCCAGACCTTTGTACTGACGCAGAGTGTTGAATCGTTCTTTTCTGCCTGTCAGCATCTTGTGAATGTATGACTGATGCCCAACATCCCAAATGAGCTTGTCTTTGGGGCTCTCGAACACACGATGCAACGCTACCGTGATTTCAACTATCCCCAAATTCGAGGCTAGATGACCACCCGTTTTGGACACCGCGTCAACCAGGTCATTTCGAAGCTTGACTGAAACTGCAGTCAGCTCTTCGACAGTCATCCGCTTCAGTTCAGCAGGACTGACAACAGACTCTATGTATTTCGGCACGTTAAGCAGTGTAGACATTTTGGCTTCGCTTTCCAGAATCCTCGAGCCCCGATCTTAGCAAGGTATTCAGGGTGTATTTCCTTATAAGAAATTGGCCTCTCCGAATACAGCCGTGGCTCTTAAGTGGCGCACTTATTACAACTTAACTGCAGTTGTAGCAGATCGTGAAAAACTATGGACATGCCCAATTTTTACTTCTGACTACTTAGAAGTCTGTAAGATTCGCTAAACTGTTATCAGAGTGCGTCATTGCCAGTTTTGGGGATTATGAAAATAACCGGGTCTTGTCAAATATCTTACTTACTATTAACAGTAGGAATAACGTCAACACTATGTTTTAGCGCGTCAGCATGGACATCCGTTCACGCCAAAACGCCAGCAAGCGACTACACACAGCCCGTAAATGAGCTCAGTTCAATTTCATCTAATAAACGCATAAATGTAATGTCTCGCAACGCAATCGAGGCAGCTCAGAGTTTCCCTAAAACCAGTTCCAGCTCCATCAGTACCTCTCAATTGAAGATTGCTGCGGCTCCATCAAAAATAGCTAAGGGCAAAACATCCCTGAACATAGCAAAGGCAACAGCTCAGGGGAAGGCATCTGCTGCTCCCGATAAAGCAAAATCGCCGTCATCCCGCCCCCTAGCTGAAGCTGGAAAGCTGGGAGCTGGGTCAGAGAAATCAGCAACAACAATAGCCGCCGACTCAGTGACAGACAAAGTCACGAAGACTCCTGACAGTTCAGGAAAAGCGGACGCGGCGAAGTCTAGCGAACCGAAGAATACTGAAGAGAAGACTAAAGCAGAAGTTCAGAGCCAGGCTGGCTCGTCTGAAGAGGTCTTGAACAAGCCCAGTGCTTCCAACGAGAAAAATAAGGAACTGCCGGCAGATTCGAGGGTGCAAGCAGATTCGAAGGTGAAAGCAGATTCAACAGTGCAAGCAGATTCAACAGTGCAGGCTACCACGAAAACTGAAGAGCCCCCCGTGAAAGAAGCCCCTCAGAAAGGTTCGGATTCGGCATCTGAGACTGCTACAAGCGCAAAAACCGATTCACATGAAACTACTGAAACTACGGTGCAGCATCGTGAAAGTGCGCGAGACAGTGGCTCTGTCATATTAAAACCAGGACAACGCCTCAACATTTCTGGATTTTCCGAGCGAAAACCGGCACAGGTGGTCGATGAAACCACAACATCCAGTGCGCCTCAATATCACAGAGTTCAAATGCGTTTAACTGGTTCAATGTGTATTGCTTGCTTGCACGAGTTTCAAGAGAGAATACTGCAAGTCTTCGGTGTAGAGCGTGCCAAGGTCGAAAAGTCGGAGACTCCCTCTCTACAAATTTATTCTCCAGACGGCAGCAGCTACGCAGATGGAATTGTCTATATCGACGCGTCACGCGTGGATCTCATAGACCTTCGTGCATACATGAGGGTTCTCGGATATCACTCTTACCGGGTCGTCGATAAAACAATGGACGCACTTCCGGCAGCAGGTCAGAAAAAAATCTAAGCGCGTTTTGGCTTTGACTGCTCGTTGTTCGACATCGCTAGACCTCCCTCATCTCATGCCCAATCAAATATATCTACATTGTTTGAAAGTTTTCTGAAAATAAAAAGCCAGGAAGTTTCCTTCCTGGCTTTCACTTACCACTCGAACAAAACCTGATCAGGAGTTCTGACTGAAGCTAATCTTGTAAGAATGCCCACGATAGGTCAGAATCAATTGCTTGCCCACAGCAAGGTATTTGCTGATGCCCGGAACCTTAGTGAGTTCAAAATATTCTTTGCTGCCAAAAGTGATTTCTTCGATTTTTGGAGATTTTCCGCTTTCATAAGTGGAGTCGGTCCAGAAACCATTTTGAAGATAGAAAGTCTTGTCTCCAGCAGTTTTGATACTTGCAGAAGATTCATTTGCAGCACCGTAAGATACAGCATCTTTCATGGCTTCAAGTTTTTTAGATGAACGAACTGCTTCCTTGCCAGACACCGGATGCGGTGCGGGGCTAGGTGCAAGGGCACGATAGTCAGTGACCACAGGTGCTGAATCTGCAATTCCTTCAGCAGCAAAACTTCTGCTTGAGCCACCGTCGCCCATGTAAGCATCCGTAGAGTGGGCTTTCATGCGACCAGCGACCAGATGGTTGCTTCCACTACTATGGAATGTGCCAGCACCAGCAGCACCATTCGTACTTCCTAATAGATTCATCGGAACTCTTCGGCGGACTCCAGATGGCGGAACGGGACCATTGAACGATTGCATTGGCAGTGGCATGGCTCTGCTCATAGGCATGGGGCGCCCTTCGCTTGGATCTGTAACCAGATATGATGTGTAATTAGAAATGATGCCGTATTTCTTCGATAGAGCGACAATCTCATCTATGACTTCACGATTTTCGTTGTTCGACTGAGCCACCTCTGTCAAATGAGCTATGCGGCGCATGGCCCAGAGCCGTGGCAAATAGCCATGACCAAGGGACTGCTCTTCGAACTTAACCGGAAAATTGTATTGTTTTGCGACACCATTTACAGTACCAGTCATGTGGCAGGTACCAGCACCAGATCCCTTATATTTACCCAAAAGCAATACCTGGCAGCCAGCAAAAATGTCCTTCACATTGCGGGGATACATGTCTTTCACTTGAACGCCATCAAAGGTAATTTTGACGTTCGAGAGAACTGGACTCTTAATCTTGTCGTAGAAACTAGAGAGTGCCACTTCGAGACTTTCGTCAGGTTCGACGTATTGTGAGGTTCCGTGATTATCGTCAGCAAGTTTGTTCAATAACTTAGTGTTCACATCGTAACCAACGCCGAAGTCAAATACGCGAATGTCCTTCTTCGGGTCAACTGTTTTTAGCAGACCTGCCACCGATGTCTCACCGACAGTGGGCTCACCATCTGTCATCAGCACAAGGTAGGATGGTCTGGCTTTGTCAGCGCCAAGCATGTTGCCGGCATTCTTCAGTGCGTCACCGATATTGGTGCCGCCGGCAGCTTCCATATCTTCTACAAAAGCTAAAGCAGCCTTCTTGTTCTCGGGCGTGGCCTGTACCAAGCGAGGCTTGAATACATCAACATCGGTGTTGAACTGTACGATGGAAAAACGGTCACTGGCTCCGAGGGCATTGACCAGATATTTCAAGGCACGCTTGTTTTCTTCCATGCGTTGACCTTTCATCGAGCCAGAAATGTCTGCGACAAAGACAATGTCTTTGCTAATAACTTCCTTGGCTTGCACTGGAGGCGTCAAAGTGAACATGAAATACCCATCTTCGCCACTACTTTTGTTGGTGAGCAAATTGGCACTCATGTCTTTATCTGAAACGCTGTAATAGAGCAAGAAGTCTTTATCAGGTACCACCTCTTTGCCATGGAAGCTCGCGAGTGCTTTGTGGTCACCATCCCTTGTGGAACTTATAACGTGACTGGGCGACCATATTGTGCGCAACCCCTGCTTACTGCCAAGCTTGACGTTGATTTTTACTTCTTCCGCCGCAGCTGTTTCTTGCTCTGTTTTTAGCGGAAAAGAGTATTTGATCATGCCGTTTTCGGCTTTCAAAACCTGTGTATACTCAAGCTCAACCTTCTTGGTACCGTGAGCAGGAATTGGAAATATTCTTGCCCGAACAGTCTTGTAATCAGCGTACTCAAGCAAGCCAGGGTCAATCATTTGACGCACAATGGTCTCGTATGTCTGCCGAGCTTCGTTTGCTTCGAGAATTTTTCCTTCGACTGGTTTTCCATCTATGTGCAATGAGAATGAACTAAATGTGCAATCCTCTGGCAATGGAAACAGATAAGTACCGGCGAGATTGCGATCGGTATCGTTAGCGAAAGTCTGCGTGATATATGTTTTAGCAACCTGATCGTTAATTTCCACCCGGACATCAGCGGCTTCAAGGCGAAGTCCAAAACTTACCTGTCCCTTAAGTAACGGAGCGGTGGTGACATGTCCAGGTCGTGTCCCAGGACGCACGACAGGAAGGCGAATAGCTGCAGCTCCGCCCTGGATGGGGTCAATCACAATCATGCCGGCTGCATCGCAGACAGGTGTGAGAAAAATACTTGCTGCAAGGCTCATTAAAACGGGAAGCGCTTTGCTTTTCATACTAGACCTCGTTCTCGGCGAAACAATTGATACTGTCAGATTACTAAGAATTCCTCGTCTGATCGCCCGGAAAAGCGATTTCATTTATCTGGGGTTTTTCCCAGTTGATTTGCCCATACTAAAGTAGTTCCCCCTGTACTACCAAATCTTGCAAATCAGACTCAAATTGCTAGCAGAGTTAATTATGCAAGTTGCAGTTCATAGAAAGCGCCGCACACGGCATCTACAGACGATTTCCAGCAATTCAAAATAACTTTTGCATAAGGCACAAAATCGCAAAAGCTTGTCTCAAGCATCTTTGCACATTTTTTGCAAATCATCATCTGCAGATTTTCGGGAACAGCACTTGCAGCCTTGCGTCTCTGCGCGCTGTCTGCGGCATCCCCACTTTGTAATTTAGAGGAACCATCATGAACACCGCTATCAAGAATATTTCCCTTGCACTTTTGTCACTGGTAATTTTCCAGCCAACAGCAGGCGCACAAGAGTTTGTAAGCAGCTCACGCAATCCATCATTCGATAATTTCTCACAATCACTGGATAATGTCGGTCCTGTTTTGTCCCGCCTATATGATGAACGTACTGCAACACATTCCAGAAATAACTACATGGATGCAATTTCAAACAACCTCAATAATCTGGCACCACTCGATCAACAAATGAACTCAGCTGCAAGCCAACAATTGCTCTCGCAAAACCCAAACAATCAGGGTTCAATCAACCAGGGCAACAACCAGGGTAATAACGGCTTCTACGGTGGCGGTTTCCCAGGTGGCGTAGGCTTGCCTCTATATGGTTTTGGTAATGGATTTGGAGACGGCTTCACCGCATCGAGCCTTTTCAACAACCCAAATTTCGGCGGCAGATTTAACAACGGCTATACCAATGCCTATGCCGCCAGAAACTCAGCGGGTCGTTTGACTTCAAGAGCTTTCACAAACCGATATAACAACCAGGCATCATCTGGCGCCGCACAAGGGTCATTTCAATCGTCCGCTCTGTCTACCGGTACGCAGAACTACTATTAATGCGCCTTTTGCTCCAGACCAAGCGACGTTGGTCTGGAGCAAAACATGCAACAAAATCTTTGAGGTTTATCATGTATAGATTGCTTGCTACGTTTGTTTTCGTACTGGGGTGCGTCTTGTCGAATACGCAGTCTGCCGAGGCACAAACTTTTGTAACCAACGGAAGGACTACTACAACTGAAGTGACCAGAGGCAAAACAGCTTTCGATCAGAACTTCCAGATGTTCTACCAGGACCTGTCCGAAACATCGGACAGAATGAATCTGTTAAGGACGCTTTCAGAAAACAGCGCTGCCAATCGGTTTTTCACTCACGCAATGACAAATCGCGTGGATACAGCTGAACAAGTTCAGAGGTCTTTCATGAACAGTGAAATTCATGCTTCCAATTCTGGTGGAACTTACAACACTCCAGTCAGAACGAACAATTCGCTAGTTTTGGAACAGTTCTAGCGCGCTAAATCCTGAAAAGGAGCATAAACCATGTCGTCACGAAAGGCAGTTTTCATAGGCATCGCTTTGACAATGGGAAGCATTTTCTTGCCCAAGATTGTCCTGGCAAAAGGCACAGTCTCTGCGAAAAAAGCCGCTGCACCAGCAGCGGTGGCATACAAGCACCTGGTTCCGATGCGCGATGAATTTGTCGCAGAAAACAAACTTGAGCAGCTGGCAACTGATGCCCTCAATGCTTCTGCAGCAGGTCAAAGAGACCTCGCTGAGAGCTTATTCCACAAGATGTTGGATATAAAGCCTTCCTCGTCATCAGCGATGTACAACCTGGGCGTACTAGCAGAGAAGCGCGGACAGAAAGTTCAGGCACTCAATTGGTATAAGAAGGCACTTGCTCAAAAGCCCGACAGCAGCCTGAAGGCAGCAGTAGCTGAATTGTCCAGGGAAGTAGAGAGAAGCAACGCTGCGACCCAAGAAGCCTATGTTCGACGCTTAAGCCAAACTGCGCGTTCTGCATTTGCAAAAAGCAATTTTCCCCTGGCAATTAACTGCCTGGAGAAATTGTCGAAGATGTATCCGCAGGACGAAAGAATCCACTTCGCCCTTGGACAATCGTACACAGGGCAAGGCGACTTGAAGCGCGCTGAGCAGCATCTAAAAACTGCCAACGCTCTTTCCCAGGGTGACAACAAGGTTGCAGAAACATATCAGCAGTTTAAGCGACTAAAGAGACAGGCAGAGATAGCCAGCTATCAGAAAGAAAGGCTTAACTATCGAGCTATTGTTCAGAAAATTGAATGAGGTCATCACCATGATTCGTTTCTTTGCCATTTTGGCTCTGCTATTTATTGCGTCAACCCAAGCTGAAGTACGGGCTGATGTTTTGAAAGGCACTATTCAACAGAATAACGCCAATGTGCGCTTAGCCAGGCCAAATCCGGTGAGACAAATCACTAACGACTTTAGCCTCAAACAAGAAATACCCCGGAAGGCACCAAGTGTCGGAGATGTTCTAGACACAAGAAACTTCAGCGCCTTCACCAGAGCAATTCAGGGCACCACAGACGGTGCAAACAAAGGACTGGTCATAGCCTGGGAACAATGGCACAAAGCTATATGCCAAAATATTTATCAGCAATGGAAAAACGAAAACCCTGTTCCGGGCTCAGCCGCAGTCCTCATCAAAGTCAGCAGATTTGGAAACGTGAGTTTTTCAGTACAGAATTTGTTTGTTAATGGTTATGGTCAGCAAGGTGAATTGAATCGGCAAGCCTTCATGGAAGCGGTAAACCGCTCTGTCGATAGAATTGATCGCAGGCTACTTCGATTTCCGGCTGGTTCGCAGCGCAATGAGGTTGTGCTAACGGCAACCTTCGCGCACTCCGACCAGGAATATGCGCCTGACGGTTTCGATTGGAAGAGAAACGACTTCGAACAAATTGGACGCTAAACAGCACTTTTCAGGAGCTCAATAGAAAGGCGCGAATCTGTTAAACTTAAACCGTCTTAGTAAACGGATTCGATAGCTTGAAGCGCCTGAATGAGATTTTCGAGGCAGCCTGGGCAGAGGGAGTGCATAACGTCCTCTTTCAACGGCTGTTTTTTGGCGTACTTGTCGGAGCTTTTCTTGCACCTCTTTTCAGCGACTCGCCCATTTTGGATTCTATGGAATTGCAGATGCTGAACTGGCGATATAAAATCGCCGACGCGCTATCTCAGGAATTCTGGTGGCCAAAGTCAATCAATGAAGCTGCATCAAAAATCGTGATTGTGGCATTCGATAATGATTCTCAGTTTGAATTGGGTTGTGCACGATTCAATGACACACTGGCGCAAGCCCGTCTCTTCGAAGTGATATCAAAAATTGAGGAATCTAAACCGAGCATTGTCACAATAGACCTTGACTTAAGGGGAGCCGCAAACCACGCTCTGGCAGATGAGATGAGCCGCAATCGAAATGTGGTCTTGTCCTTGTTTGGTAGCCTGGAAGGCAGCACTGAGCTTCCTTCGGCAGAGTTCATTCAGCATGCTGCCACCGGATACAGAGAGCTTATTAAGGAGACAAACGGGCTGGTTGTTAGATTGCCAGACCTTGTAGATTCACACAGCAGCGAGAGCAGCACCGAACAGGTTCCGTCACTTACAAAAGCTATTTTGCTAGTACTCTCGGGAAGCACAGGCGTGGACTACAACAGCCGCCTCAAGCCATCCTATCCCGACCAATATTGCTATATCAATTACCACCGCACCAGATATACGACCTACCCAATGTGGCGAGTTCTAGAGCCAGACTTTGACCCAAGTAGCTTCAAAGACAAAATTGTTCTGCTGGGGTCGACGCTGACCACACGGACAAAGGACCCAATGGCTGCCAAATCCCCGTTCCGCGAAAAGAGTTCCGAAATACAAATTGAAGCAGACGCCCTGGCGACTGTCATTAATAATGATGTGATCTGGAGTTTCCCCCACAACTACGCAAAGCAATTTCTGCTAATCGTTGGTTCTCTCATTGGTGGCTTAGCTTCAGTTCTGCCTATGGGAAAAAGAGCAACGGCGACGTTGCTATCGGGCGTTGTACTCTTGCTTTTGGCCCAGTTTTCATTCCAATACTGGCATGTGCTACTGCCCGTGGTGGCTCCTATGGTTATCATCGTTACAGGCTTTCTGCTTGGTACAGTAATTTTCCTTGATACGGGTCTGAGACAACGCAATAAAGAACTAGCCGCCGCACGCCAGATGATGCAAGTTCGAGCAGAGGAAGAGCGCAAACGTATCGCCGAAGACCTTCATGACGAAACATTACCGGCGCTTTCCTCAATTGCCCGAATGGTCGATGACATGACCTCGGAATACGGTGCAAGCGAGTCGCCCCGAAAGATGAGAGACAGGCTGGACAGCACTATTCAGGAAATGCGTCGCGTCATTAATGATCTTCATCCCTCCGTTTTGGAAACCATGGGTTTTGTTCCAGCGTTGGAAAATCTAGTGCATATCCTAGAGCGAGACTTCAGAATTTCGTGTAAGTTCAGTTCAGATACCTCTATAAAAGAGAACGACGTGCCCGATTTTGCTAAATTACAGGTCTATCGAATTGTTCAGGAAGCCCTGAACAACATCCGAAAGCACTCTGAAGCAGACACGACTGAAGTATCAGTTAATAAGGAAGGCGAGTTCCTCAAAATCATAGTGGTTGACAATGGCAAGGGAATAGACCCAGCGGCTATCCGGCCAGACTCGCACGGCTTGCTCAATATAAGGCACCGTGCCGCCCTAATCGGCGCTTCAGTAGAATGGATTAAACCCAGAAATTATAGAAAAGGGACCGAATTTGTGTTAATCATGCATACCGGCGCCCGCGCCGGTGAACTACTGAAAGGAATGGAAGGAAAGATATGACCATTTTGATCGCTGATGATGAAGAGCGCGACCGCAGCTGGCTGAAAGATTTGCTCGTGAAGTACATTCCCGATGAGGGACCAATACACGAAGCATCTGACGGACAAGCCGCAGTAGATATGGCACAAAAGCTGCGTCCAAAGCTGGTTTGCCTTGATATTAAAATGCCTCATCTTTCTGGTATTAAGGCTGCGGAACAAATTCTGGCAGAATTGCCCAAAACTGGCGTAATCATACTGTCGAACTTCTCAGACGAGGTTTATGTCAGACAGCTCTGGAAGGTAGTTCCGGGAGACAGCGTATTCGGTTATGTACTGAAGAGCGCATCTAATGATCAGGTAGTTGAGGCGGTGCGCGCAATATTGTCGGGCGATTGCTGGATTCACCCTGGTATTTCCCGAGTAATTCAACGTACACAAAACCGGGCGACCAGCTTGACGGCAGCAGAATTTGAGGCGCTGGTCTGCATTGCACTCGGTTTGACAGATTCATCAATTGCAAGGCGCCTTTACCTCACAGAAAAGGCAGTTCAGTCTCGCCTGAAATCGCTTTATTCAAAACTAGCAATTCCTGGAAGAGGCGAACAACAGGACACTGAATACAACCAGCGCTGCCGAGCAGTCTATCTGGCAAACAAGCGAGGGCTGATAAATCAGTCAGAGCTTGATGATTGGGAACAGAAGTTATTCGACGGAAAAGTGGGAGGCGAAAAGTCACAATGATTTTTTCGAAGCACGAAGGGAAACGAAACAGATCAAGCAACTGCAATTGGATGCTACCATCTGCGGTGGCACTTACTACTTGTTCATTGCTTCCTTTCGTGCTGCTTTCACCGGGAGATGCGCAAAATCTGAATACTGCCAAAAACAGAAGTATTCGCAGTACAGATGCATACATGCAGCAGCAGCCCGCAGACCTTTCTGAAACACGCTCGATGCAGGCATTCGGATATGTACGCGCTGGGCATGGGTATCTACCAGCGCCTGAGGCCGGTGTGCAATTGCTGGAAACAATTTTCAATCGAGTAATGAACATTCCGCAGGTAGCTCTGACCAAATCTACGAACTCGCAAATAATCGCTCAGAATTTGAAGCAACAAAATAGCCTCAACGAAAAAACCAATTATTCGCTGGCAATCAGACCAAAAGAGACTGGAAAGGTTTTCGCAGCTCCTCCGCCATCCTTGCAAATAGCCCAGGCCCTTCCCGAATCAAAACTTATGAACCAGGCACCTTCGGCAGCGCCCAGCCTTAACATGCGCCAATCTGCGAAATCCGAGATGGCGGCAGAAGGATTTGCAGCCACAGAACAATGGCGGGGTTCCGCAAAAATCAAACCAGATGCAGGAAATCTTCTACTTGCAGACGCACCAGCAAAACCGGGAGTATGGGAGGAGAGTACAAACTTCCCCGCAAGCGTAAGCAGCCCCAGAAAGAACTCGATGGGCTATCAACGTGGCGCGATGTTGTCACAAGCCAGCAGCAGCAGCTCTACTTCAGCTTACGGCGGGACTGCACCAGGCGGTGCCGGTGCATTATCCGACAGTCTTCTAGGTGACGCAGGTGACGCCGCAGGAGGAGCACCCACCCAAAGAAGAGTTTTACCGCTTGCCACCTCTGTAAACAAATTGTACGGCTTGGGCAAACGACTAGATGAAGTTCAATCTTTGGCTCAAAATGCAAACAGAGTCGCAGAATTGAAAACCACCAAGAACAAGATGGACTCACGGGAAATCGCGATACTCGACGAGAAGCCTGTTGTCCGCGACTTTCGAGAGGCTCCCGAACAACAAGCCTATGGAGAAAAAGAGAGCAGCAAGAAGAGAATCGCTCTAAATTCTGAGCTTAGCTCAGTCAATGGCACACTCTCAAGCAGAGCTAGGGCAAAATACTCGGACTCCGACAGCCTCTCGGCAGGAAAAGACAAAGTTGCAATGTTGCCGCCGAATGTGGTGACAGGCATACCGCTGGGCAACGTCACTCTCGGCAAATCTGAACCTCAAGTGGTTTCGAGCATAGGGCAAATTGGGAAGCTGAGACAGCACAAAGTAAAAAACTGGACAGTCTACTCCTGGTCGAAAAAACATAGCGATGGCAAAGAAGCTCTTCAACTTTACTTCCGGAAGGGAACGCTCGAGGCTATTCGTATTTTTGACTCAAGCCTGATTGGCACCGATTTTGGCGTGTCACCTGGCGATAAGCTTGAAAATGTCAAAGAGCGCTTCGGTGAACCCGCTTTCCTCTTGCCAGAACCAGGGGGCAGTAGCAAGAACTATATCTATCCAATAAGCCAGGTCGGATTTCAACTGGCACGAACCGCGGAGTCTTCTCCTCAAGTTGTTAGTGTTCTGATTTTTTCTGTCAAGTGATCCGAATACTATAAAAATTCGCTTCTGATGAGAATCAGCAGCACTAAATTAGGATAGTATTTTCATGAGTAGCATCTGGCTTCCGGCGCAATTTATATGCGACAGATAGCCATTGCATATACATCCTTAATGGGAAGGCTGGAGGAATCGTGCAAGAGTCGCCGTTCAAGCGTCACGAACCCTTGTATCTCAAATATCGACCACAAGCTCTTGAGGAGTTGGTCGGACAGGAGGGCGTTTATCGCACTCTTGTGAATGCAATCGAGAACAATCGTCTAACTCATGCCTATCTTTTCACGGGACCTAGAGGAACCGGAAAAACCTCCAGCGCAAGAATATTGGCAAAGTCACTAAACTGTAAGTCGACAGGCAAACCAGTAGTGAAACCCTGCCAGACCTGCACCTGTTGCCTTGAAATTACAGCAGGCAACTCTCCGGCTGTTTTTGAGATCGACGCTGCGTCAAACAACAGCGTTGATGATGCTCGTATGCTGATTGAACGAGCCCCGCTTAAAGCTGTCGGCGGCGAATTCAAAGTCTACATTATAGACGAGTGCCACATGCTCACAAAGGAAGCGTTCAACGCGCTTCTAAAAACAATCGAACAACCGCCACCAGGGGTGGTGTTTATTCTGGCAACAACGGAAGAACATAAAGTTTTGCCGACAATCGTAAGTCGTTGCCAGAGACTGATGTTCAAGCTAATAAACCAGGAAGCTCTGACGAAACACCTTCGCAGCGTAGCAGACAAAGAAAGCATCGAAATCGAAGATGATGCTATTTCGCTAATCGCTCGCAGGTCGGGAGGCGGGCTGCGTGATGCTTTAAGCAATCTTGACCAGGCGAGCCTTCTATCAAGCACGGGAAAACCAGCTTCGGTAAACGATTTACTGAGATTGCTCGGTGCGCTGCATGAAGACGTCTTGCTCAGAATAAGTGAACAAATCGCAAAACGTGAAGGCAATTCGGTCATTGAATCGGTTAGCAAATTACTGGGAGAGGGGCGCGAACCACAGGTGGTGCTTCAGGAACTCTCACAGCATTTCCTAAACATGATGAAAGCCTCATACCTGGCTGCCGCTAAACAAGATGATCTTGCACTAGCAGGAGTCGTGCTGGGTTCGAAAGATTATATCTCTGGACTGCTCGATCAACAGAGTCAATTTGAAAGAGCAGAGCTCAGTCAAATCGTTGAGTCAATCGACAGACTCGAGCAAACCTGCAGACGAAGCAGTCAACCAGCTATGCACCTCGAAGTAGGATTGCTCGGACTTTGCCATCGTCACGACATTCACCTCGTAAAAGATCTAGTTGAACGTGTTTCTAAGCTGGAAGAAATGGTTGCACAGGGTGCTAACTTCGACAGCGGCGCCGCTCGTGCAAGTCATCACGTGCAGGCGCGAGTCCTTCCGGCACCGGCGCCTGCTCAGTCACATGCTCCGAGCCAGCCGGCTGCACCACCGCAACGTCCTATGGCTGCGGTTCCACCACCAGCACAACACATTTCGCCAGAAGCTCATCAAGCAGCAGCGCAGGCGCCACATGCACCAACGGCGAGCGAACCAACACAGGCAGAGCCAGCTGTTGCAGCTCAATCTCAAGGCACGGCAAACGATGAAGCAGCCTATCAGGATGATTATTCAGAAGCCGGTGAGTCCGCTGCCGCACCGCAAGGCGGTGACTTCAGCAATGACATCGAATATCTCTGGCAGCAAATTCTGGATGAACTTCAGCGCAGGCATCTGCCAACTTTCAGCCTGACTTCAACGCACGCGTTTCCACTAAGCACATCTGGAAAAGAGCTAAATGTGGGCGTTCTCAAAGATAATTTGCAGAAGATGCTCGAGAGCAAGATGGATCACATCAAGGCTGCCGCAAAAGCAGTTACGGGCACTGAGATGCAGATCAAAATAAAGGTTGCGGAGCAAACAGCCCCAGCAAAAAAGTCTAGTTCGGCGGCTGCCAGAACGTCAGCGCCGATGCCCAGACCTTCAGGTGAAGCGCCTCCGGTCCAGCAGTCTAGTGCTGCAGCGACTGCTCCTTCTCCGGGGGAGCAGACCTCACAACCGCCTCGCCCGTCTCTTGGAGCTAACCCAGATGAGGTAGGCGACTCAACCATGGTCAAAGAGGCTTACAAGCTTTTTGAAGGACCTGGTTCCAGACGATTGACCTAAGAATGAAAAGAGTCAGCTTGAGAGTGACGGGCCGCGTTCAGGGCGTGTTCTTCCGCCAGAGCACCGCAGACCAGGCTCGCTTGCTCGGACTTACTGGTTGGGTAGCAAATCAGGACGATGGCTCTGTTAAAGTTGAAGCTCAAGGACCAGAAGAGCAGCTTGAAAGTCTCATTATATGGTGCAAGAAGGGTCCTCCCTCGGCGCGAGTCGACGATGTCGAACTGGTCTGGATTGAGCAAATCGACCCCTCATATTCCCGCTTCGAAATCTTGCGATATTAGCCACGCAAGAGTTTCGACAGATGTTTCGACAATTAATGAAGGCATGGCAGATTTTATTGTCATGAGAGACGAGCGCAAGTAAATGAGATAAATTAAGGTGAATTTCGCAGCAATTTTCGCTGTGAGATTTAATCGTCTTCAGAGGCCGGGTATATCCAGAAAATGGGCTGGTTTGGAGACTGACAGCATAAATGGCTGATGGAGTCGTTATGGGTGAAATAAACAGAGACAAGGCAGTAGCCGCTCTGGAATCCCTTCAGAAACGGGGGGCTGACCTAAATCCTTATTCTCTTGCGGTAGAGCTTGGCGTCGATTACAAGCAAATCATCGGCGATGCCGAAACGATGCAGATGCTTTCGTATGCAAGAGGTGACGTTCACGGCATAGTTGCCGCAGAATACGATCGACTTTTGCGAAGAGTCGATGAACTAAGCGAGGAGCTTGTTAAAGCACAAGAGTCATCAGATTCGGACCTGATTGACCAGATATCCGAAGAGCTAGCGGCATTTAAAGAACGAAACAAATCACTTACTAAACAAATCAAAGAACTCGAAGCCGCTAATCAGGTGCTAGCACTTAGCATTCAAGACTCTTATGAACAAGGCAATCAGGCTGGTAAGCAAGAATTAGAATCTGCTGTCTACAAGGCAGCCGAAGAATCCTATTTAAAAGGTTTCGAAGCTGCAAATAGTGAAAGCGAGAAAAAAGCGACTGAAGCGTTCCAAAAAGGTATTAGTTCAGCAAAATTAGACCTCGAGCAGGGTCTCGAAGAAGAGATGAAACAGGCTCTGGAAGACTCCTACCAGAAGGGTTTAGAAGCTGGCAAAGCAAGCGTTGAGCAAGGACCATGGCCATTTGCTGAAGATGTGAACACTGCCGAACTTACTAGAACGCCTGCTGAAAGCTGGAAAGAAGGCTACGAATCTGCAAGGCTCGAGTTAGAAGAGCAGTACGGCAGCGTTAAAGAGCAAGCCTGGAAAGAAGGTTATGAGTCTGCAAAGAATGAACTTGAGGAAGAACTCGCCGACTCAGGTAAGGCTTCCTGGCAGCAAGGTTTTGAGTCAGCGAAAAAAGATCTGGCTGGAGACATAGAGGAAGCAGCTAAAAAAGCGAAACAAGAAGGCTATGACCTTGCAAGAGCAGAACTCGAAGATGAAATAGCCAGCGCCAACAAGGCATCATGGAAAGATGGCTACGATGCTGCGAAAAATGAACTCGAAGAAGAGTTGGCGGAATCAGGTAAAGCGTCATGGCAACAAGGCTACGAAACAGCCAAGCGCGAGCTTGAAGAGAAGGCTGCAGTTTCAGGCAGCTACGATGATGGCTACAACGCAGCCAAATCAGAATTTGAAGAAGAAATGAAGAAGGTGCGCGACGAGTGGTGGAACGAAGGTTACGACACGGCGGCACTGGAGTTTAAGAACAGAGAGAAAGAAAAGGAAAGAGAAGCCAAAGAAGTCCCCTCGGGAGACAACGCCTTCGAAGAAGGCTACCAACTCGCTCAGATGGAACTTGAAGAATCCTTTGCCAAAGAACGCGAGGAAATCAAAAAGAAAGCGTTCGAAGAAGCAAGAGAGGAACTGCAAAAGGAACAAAAGCAATCAGCAGCGAATCCGTCTGAAGAGCTTCTGAAGTTAGAGTGGCAGAAAGGATTTGACTCAGCAAAATCTGAGTTCGAAAAGAATGCAGCTCCTTCGCAAGAACTCATGAAAGAAGAGTGGCAGAAAGGTTTTGACGCTGCCCGCGCTGAGCTTGAGCAAAATCAGGTCGCACCCGATACACTTCAAGAGGAATGGCGAAAAGGCTTTGATGCTGCTCGTGCCGAACTTGAACAAAGTCTTGCAGAATCGCAGCAAGACTTCTGGCAACAAGGCTATGAAGCAGCTAAAGCTGAGCTGGGTCCTGTAGCACATACGCCTGAAGCCAGCAATTTTATTGGTGAGTTTGAAGCCGACGAGCCTTCACCCTCGATGGAGCATCACCAAGAAGAATTCTCCAACGAATTACCTGCTTACCATTCACCTGAAGTTGAAGGTATCAGTGCGGAAGGTGGCACCGTAGATGGTGCCACTATCGATGGCTCCGATATTGACACTATTATGGATGATTCAACTCATCCAGCCGAAGAGGTTACATTCGAAGAGCAAGTAAGTTTCGAGCCCATCGCGGAAGAACTCACTCAGGCAGCTGAACATGCAGCCCACACTGTTGACCCTCAAGCAGTCAGCGAGATGGCAGACTTCCTCGTGAGCCCTTCTTCACCACCGAAGTTACACTCCGAGAGTGACGTCAACCCAGATATGGTCTCTACAGATGAGAGATTGTTTGACGACACTTCGATTCAAGAACCTCTCAGCGAAGGACTTTTTGAGCCCCAGCTAAGTGATGAAACTCAACAAGAATCGACTGCTGGTGGCACTTGGACAGCTGAGGACAACCAGGCAGAGACACAGGGATTCGCAGTTCCCAACTACATGGATTCAAGTTTCTTTGGAGCTGATGAAGCTCCAGCACAAAATGAGTACTCGCAGGATCCCAACGCGTACTCGCAGGATCCCAACGCGTACTCGCAGGATCCCAACGCATACTCGCAGGATCCCAACGCGTACTCGCAGGATCCCAACACGTACTCACAAGATCCCAACGCTTACTCGCAGGACCCCAACGCTTACTCGCAGGATCCCAACGCTTACTCGCAGGATCCCAACGCGTACTCACAGGATCCCAACGCGTACTCGCAGGATCCCAATGCATACTCGCAGGATCCCAACGCATACTCGCAAGATCCCAACGCATACTCGCAGGATCCCAACGCGTACTCGCAGGATCCCAGTGCATACTCGCAGGATCCCAGTGCATACTCGCAGGATCCCAACGCGTACTCGCAGGATCCCAACGCGTACTCGCAGGATCCCAACGCGTACTCACAGGATCCCAACGCATATGGCGATCAAAGCGGATATGCTCCAGATTACAGCACGGGTGCCGAGCCGAATGCAGGTCAGTACGGCTACAACAACGAGTCAGGATACGCGAGTTCAGATTATGGACATGGCAGTGAATCGCAAAGTCATGGACAAGAACAAGACCCAGGAGTTGCATTTCAATCATCAATGGATGCTGGCACTAGTGGTGGATTCGGAGATCCGTCAACAGTGAATTTTGATGATTCCTCAGGATTCGCTGGTAATGCTCAAGAAGATTACGACGAAGAAATCGAAGAGGAAAAACCGCCGGCACAAAAATTCGATCCCAATGAATTGCGCAATCTGGTTCAAGGCAGATTGCATAAACATGAGGAAGCGGCAGCTAGCGATGACGGTAAAGTAAATCGCAAATTTGTTGGTGGAAAACATCAGGCTACCAATGAACATGCAAACATGCCTCGCGTCGTAGCTCCTGACATTCGCAGAGCTTGCAAACTACTCGGCTTGAGACCTGAAGACCTCAGCAAGGCAGCGGTTCTGGAGGCATGGAAGCGTGAAATGGCAAAACCGGGTGTCCATCCTGATACGGGTGGCGACACTGAAATGGCCATGTATCTTAATAATGCTAAAGATACGCTAGTGCGATACCTCGATGCACAGGCTCCAAAGCTTGGCAAGGTCTTCGGCTCCAAGGGCGATCATGGTGGGAAAGACAACAAGGACAAGAAGTAAAGTCCTCAAATAGGCGTAAACACAGTGATAGCAGGCTAAGGCGAATGCAAGAATAGCGTGCTACCATTCTCTGCGGGGGTACACCCGTATGATCAAGCCCATAATTGTCATCGTTGGACGACCAAACGTCGGTAAATCGACATTTTTCAATCGCTGCGTCGGCGGACGCGAGGCTATTGTTTATGATAGCCCTGGAGTAACGCGCGACCGCATCTATCGAGATTGTGATTGGTCAGGTCACGAATTTTTGCTCGTAGATACGGGCGGATTATTACCTGATTCCAATGAAGAAATCACTCGGCAAGTTCGAGAGCAAGTCAAAAAAGCTGTCGAAGAGTCAGATGTAGTGGTCTTCATGGTCGATGGAAAGGCTGGCGTCACAGGTGCAGATCAGGATGTCGCCAACATGCTGAGACGCTCAAAGAAACCTGTTTTGCTCGCTGTCAACAAGTTGGATAATCAAAAAGACCAATCGAACCTCCTCGACTTTTACAGCCTGGGCTTAGGTGAACCACTTTCACTTTCGGCTCTGAGAGGAACTGGTGGCGTCGGTGACTTGTTAGACAAAATTCTTGAAACGCTGCCAGCTAACCTGAGAGATGGCTGCAAGAAAAACGGCAAACCGAAAAGCGAATACGCCCACCTTTACCCCGAAGAACAAAATGTAGAGGAAGAAGAAAGAAGAGACTTCGCTCTCGCCATCGTGGGACGTCCAAATGTAGGTAAATCGTCAATCGTAAATTCGATTACAGGAAAAGAGAGATCAATCGTCACAGACATTCCAGGCACCACCCGTGATTCTGTCGACAGCGTTTTCGAATTTGAAGAGCGCAAAATCACATTGATTGATACGGCAGGAATTCGCAGACGCTCAAAGGTTGAGTATGGGGTCGAGGCCTTTTCGGTTGTGCGCGCCTTTCAGTCAATTGAGAGATCTGACGTTACAGTAATGATGCTGGACGCAACTCAAGAAATCGCTGATCAAGATCAAAAAATCGCTCAGCGAATCATCGATGCTGGTAAGCCTGCCGTAGTTGTCTTCAACAAATGGGATCTTGTCTCGAATAAATCGAGCAAACTAATGAATGAGTACATAGCTAAAGTCGAAATGGAATTGCCTCATCTGAAATATGCAGAAGTGGTGTTCGTCTCAGCGAAAAGCGGGCAGCGTGTGAAGAAAATTCTGGAAGCTGCAATGCGCTGTTTCGGCGAAGCACAAAAACGCGTTGGTACTTCAGCAATCAACCAAGTTATACAAGATGCACAAATGCTCACACCACCGCCATCAAGTAAGCGCGGGCGCAGACTGCGCATCTATTATGCAACTCAGGTCTCAGTTTGCCCACCATCTTTCGTGCTAAAGGTAAATGATGACAAACTAGCTCCAAGCGGCTATATGGCTTATCTTGAAAGAAAAATCAGAGAGTCGTTTGGATTCAAGGGTGCTCCTATCAGACTATTCCTTCGTCCGAAAGACCGCGAATAGAGGGCATTCACGATGCTTGCTGCGACCATAATTTGCATCTTTTCCTATTTCATGGGCGCAATACCGACTGGGTATTGGATCGGGAAAGTACTAAAAGGCATCGATATCCGAAAAGAAGGTAGCTGCTCAACCGGCGCAACGAATGTGCTTCGCTGCGTTGGAAAAGGTCCGGCTGTCTTCGTTCTGATTTTCGATATGTTCAAGGGCGCATTCCCAGTAGTTTTAGCGATTGCGGCATCAGCCCCAATATCGGAACGTTTTGTCGACCTGCCGCCCTGGTTGTATTTGCTTGGTCCCGAAGATAAAGGCGGAGCCTTCGAAACAGCCTTTGCACACTACTACATTCTTCCAGCAATCGTTGCATTCATTGCGCTGCTAGCTCACGCCAAATCAATATTCCTGAATTTTGGTGGCGGCAAGAGTGCTGCCACAGGATTGGGAGCATTAGCAGCGATGAACCCTCTGGCCGGATTGTGCATGTTCATCGTTTTCGTTTCAACTATCTACATAAAGAAGTACGTATCACTCGGGTCAATCGCAGCCGCAGTGTCGGGTCCCTTTCTTATGCACTATTTCACACACGGCACGCGGCCGAGTTTCGTGATATTCAATATAGTTGGGAGCAGTTACGTAATTTTGCGCCATCAGGCTAACATCAAACGATTACTTAACGGAACTGAACCGAAGATCGGGAAGAAAGCCAGAGACGCTGAAACACAAGAGAGTCAGAGCATCAGCGAAGATCAGAGCAATCCAAACGAAGAAAAAAAAAGTAGTGAAGACAACAAAACGGGCGAAGAAAAGAATATGAAAGCTGACGAGAAACAAAAAGGTGATTTCAAGAATACCGCCGGAGCAATAGTTTTGTTGCTTTCGCTGTCGATGGGCATTGCGAGCAACGTAAGTGCGAGCAATACAACGCCAGCTGAAAAACCGGCGCTCGCTCAAGAGGGCAAACAAAGTTCCTGGCAAGCGAAATCAGCCTCTATAAAAATCGCGGCAAATTCAAGCACGAAAAAAGTAAAAGCGGATAAGGCAGATACAAAAAACAGCAACTCATCCAATGAGAATTTGCCCGATGTTTTCACTTCAGCGCCACCAGCGCCGGTGACAGCAGAAGAAGCAACAAATATTCGTGTCTATAAAACTGATAGCAAGGCTGTTGTCAACGTCACAACCATCAACACCAGCCCCGAAGCCGTAATGTTCGGCATGACTTCACCCAGCGAAACTGGCTCTGGTTCAATTATTTCTACTGACGGATACATTCTCACCAACAACCACGTGGTGAATGGTGCAAGCATGGTGCGAGTGTCTCTGTTCGATGGCACCACCTTCCAAGCAAAACTGGTTGGTACTGACCCCGACAATGACCTGGCGGTCTTGAAGATTGAACCAGGAACAAGAAAACTTGCAACTATAAAATTCGGCGACTCCAGCCGACTGGAGGTTGGCAGACGTGTTTACGCAATTGGAAATCCATTTGGATTAGACCTGACAATGACGTCTGGCATCATATCCAGCGTTGGACGAACAATGCGCACAGAAAATGGCAGAGTCATTAAAGGTGTACTGCAAACAGATGCAGCAATCAATCCAGGAAACTCTGGCGGTCCATTATTAGACACCCAGGGAAATATGATCGGAGTTACCACAGCTATTCTTGGCAAGGTTCAGCAAAGTGCTGGAATAGGATTTGCGATTCCAATTAACGTAGTCAAGAGAATCGTTCCACAACTGATTGCTCATGGCGTCGTTCTGCGTCCGAACCTTGGAATCCTCAAAGTGACTCCAACTGATGTCGGACTTATGATTACGGCAATTGACCCACAGGGACCTGCAGCAGAGGCAGGCTTGCATGGACCCACCGTTCGCCGCGGAAAAATTAATGGCTTCGATTTTGTTCAGGTTGACAATTCAAGCGCTGACACCATAATTGGGGTTGATAGCCAGAGGGTTGCCTCAGTTGATGATTTGCTCAGCTATGTAGAGACCAAAAAACCGGGTCAAGTGGTTACACTGAATGTTTTAAGGCAGGGGCAAGTAACTCGACTTCCAGTAAAATTAGGAGACGCGAAATAGCCCCTCCAGGTTCAGTACACACACAGGAGACAACCTTTGGCCAGAATTCTGGTAATCGACGATGACATAGCCATCGCAGAGCTTATCAAGGTAAATCTTGACTTGCTCGGACACCAAGTTACTACTGCTAATGATGGAATGAAAGGACTGGCACTTGCGCAGCAAAATCGTCCAGACCTCATCGTGCTTGACGTAATGATGCCAGACCTCGACGGGTTCACTGTTTGTCAGAGACTGAGACAGAATGCTGCCACAGCCGGCATTCCTGTTTTGATGTTGACTGCACTTACAATGATTAAAGACAAAGTCAAAGGTTTTGACTCTGGTGCTGATGACTATCTTCCAAAGCCGTTCGAAATTCCAGAACTGCAGGTAAGAGTGCGCGCACTGCTTAGAAGAGCAGGTTCTGTTCCGCAGTCGGCGTCTCTACCCGAAATACTCACCGCGGGTGAAATCACTCTGGTGCCCGAGAATCTTCAGGCTAAGGTGAAAGAGCGCGTTGTCAAACTAACTCCGACTGAGTTTGAAATACTGCATTGCTTGATGCAACACCATGGACAAACAGTATCTACTGGCAAACTACTCGAGGAAGTCTGGGGCTATTCTCCGGATGATGATGTAGACACAATTCGCGTACATATTCGCCATTTGCGCACCCGATTAGAATCTGGTGATCGCAAATACATCAGAACCGTATATGGTGGCGGCTACCAACTTGTTCCAGAAGGTTTCAGCAAGCAGCCCGG
The DNA here is from genome assembly GCA_044226015.1 of Obscuribacteraceae bacterium (SeqCode). Classification (GTDB taxonomy): domain Bacteria; phylum Cyanobacteriota; class Vampirovibrionia; order Obscuribacterales; family Obscuribacteraceae; genus JAIEPM01. The sequence goes on along the minus strand of JBGAHS010000012.1, from coordinate 48,990 downwards.
CGATTTGAATTAGCGCGTTTCAGCAAGCAGCCTACGATTTGGAGTGAAGTCTTCAGTTAGCAGACCGCATTGAGCGTGGTGCATAGCCCTCAGCTCAATGCACTATTTAGTGTTGATATTTCTGCACGTATCAATTATGGACTTTATAAAACATGGGATGGCAAAAAGTCCACTAACTGAGCAACTAGATTGAATTGCTGGCAAGCTTATCCTCAGCATGTTCTAAAACAGGAGCGGGGTTATCAATTTTGTAGCGTCCGCGCTTGACTCCCATCGTTTGGAGAATGATGGCATTTTTGAGCAGCCGTCCAAAAGTAATTCGCTTATGCGAATCACTAGCGTAGCGCAGCTCATTTATCACAGGAAACTGTGATATCGCATATGGTATCGAGAATTCACTCATATGCGCGATAGATCCATCGAGAAGCTTATGCGCATTCGTGTTTCTTGTAGGGATGCGATCGCCCGACCACTGACCTGCAATGGACGAAACTGCCGACTCTGAAGGACAATCATCTCCGCGGTTGGCAGTTTGAGTTCTTGCCCAGCACGCAGAATTGAGATATCACCAATTCTGCAGATATTTCGCACAAATATGTCAGATATCCTCCGCGAATCAAGCAAAGAGTTTTATTGGACAGACATAATCATTTAGAAGAATTCAGTCTCGAATTAATGTCACACAGAAGATGTCAAAAGAAAGGAACAAGCTTTAATTGAGTTAATTTTTGAACAGCGATTTATGTCGAAGCCTGATGCATATACATCCTTGCAAAAGCTTGTCATAAGGAGCATTCAAGCTACCGAAGAACATTCTTAAGTTAAGACAAGTGTGGGCATATGGACATACTTGAAATCCACCGACTATGATTTGCCAGTCGCCAAATGGCAACTTCGTTTGCGGCGTCTAATGACACTTTCGGGGTTTTACTCCAAACTACTGTCAACGTGATCCTAAGAAGAAGGAGAGCTTGGTTTGCTTTTCAATAGCCTTCAATATCTTGTGTTCTTGCCAACAGTGTTTTTGCTGTTCTGGCTTTGCCCACACAGATTAAGAGTGCCACTACTTTTGGTGGCAAGCTACATATTCTACATGACCTGGCGCCCAATATACGGGCTGCTGATTTTCGGTCTTACCCTCGGCAACTTTTTGCTGGTGCCTTTGATTGCAAAATCAGAGGACGTATCCAAAAAGAAATGGTGGCTGGGGCTCGTAGTGGCTCTCAATCTCATCACACTCGGCATCTTCAAATATGCCTACTTCGGTATGGATTGTGTCAAAACAGGTCTAAACCTGTTCCACGTAAACTGGCACGAACCACATCTGCATATCATTCTTCCACTCGGCATTTCCTTCTTCGTGTTCGAGTTCATCCACTATGCAGTTGAAGTGTACAGAGGCAAACCAGCAGTCAAGAAATTCATGGACTTTGCGCTTTTCGCGTCATTCTTCCCGACGCAGATTGCCGGTCCTATCAAACGCTATCAGGACTTTATTCCTCAGCTCGATATTCCCGCCAAATTCAAATGGGAATATGTTGATCAGGGAATGCAATTAATTCTCATGGGACTCTGCAAGAAAGTCTTGCTTGCAGACAACCTCGCACTCGTAGTGCAAGCAGGGTTCTCGCACCCAGAGAAATTCGGCTCTGTAGATATGTGGCTCATCACATATGCATTCGCTTTTCAGATCTTCTTCGACTTCGCAGGCTATACAGATATAGCTCGCGGTTCTGCTCTTTTGTTTGGCTACAAAGTTCCAATCAACTTCAATCTGCCATATCTTGCAGCAAATGCAGCTGATTTCTGGCACCGTTGGCACATCAGCTTGTCCACATGGCTGCGCGACTACCTCTTTATTCCATTAGGTGGATCTCGCTGCAGCAAAGCCATGGTTTACAGAAACCTTTTCATAACCATGGCACTTGGCGGACTCTGGCACGGAGCTGCTAACCACTACTTGCTCTGGGGCGTCTATCAAGGACTTCTTCTAATTGCTCACAAAATGTATGTTGAGACAATGGAAAAGCTCGGCGTGCACCAGAAGCTCGTCAAATCGAAGCTCTATCATGTGCTTTCCGTAATCGTCACATTCCACTTTGTGTGTGTTGGCTGGGTACTGTTCCGCGCTGAAACAGAACAAAATGCAATGCAGGTTCTGAGCAAACTCGCTGAAGTACCACAGGCATTAATGAACTTCAGTATGTCGCAACTGACCATTCTCCAGATTCGCGACCCGATCATCTTCCCTTCAATTCTTGTATTGATTCCACTGTTGATGATTGCTCACGTTGTTGTGAATTGGCTCAATGACAAGAAGTTCTACCTCAATCCACCATGGCCGGTGCAAGTCGGCGTAATGGTTGCAATGCTTTGCATTTTGACCATCTTCAGCCCTGATACATCACCGAAGTTCATCTACTTCCAGTTCTAGAGTGAGGCTGGCAACAGTCGAAAACTAGAAATACAGGAATCAAGGAAACGAGGCACCATAAAAATGGGAGCTCTACAGGGACTAGTTAAAACGAGATTTGCCGCAGCATTGCTGGCATTCTCAATGCTGGCTGCAGGCGCAGGGTACCTGCAGTTTGCCAGCGCAAAACCGGAAGACTTTCCGTTTTTGAGTTGGACAGCATGGACTATCAAGGACTTTCTTGAACAGAAGAAAGCCCCTGAACTTGTATTTCTCGGTTCTTCTCTGATGCTTGTACCACTGGATGGAGTGGATGCCGACTTCTTGAACAAACGGGTTGATGGCAGCCAGCACCATCATTCAGCCTACTTCGAAAATGAAATGAAGAAGAAAGCTGGTATAAACACCAGCACCTTCACATTTGCGCTGCCGGGCGAAATGCCATCCGATGCGTTTTTGATCGTCAACAATTTATTGAAAGGCGATAAAAAGCCAGAAGTTATCGTTTACGGAGTAGGTCCTCGAGACTTCCTCGACAACATGCTTCCTAGCCCAGCATCAACTGACCCTTTTCGTTTCATTTCGCGATTTGGTGACGTCACGCCATTTGCCACCAGGTTAATGACCGACTGGCAAGAACGGCTTGATTTTGTTCTCGGCAAAGCTTGCTACTTCTATGGCAAGCGTGTCGATATAGCAAACAATGCTAACAAACTCGCTAGCAATGTTCTCGACGAAGCACTGCCAGTGCCCCTGGGAGAGAGAGCTGCAACGTTCGATGAGCGCAGAGCGTTGATGCCCGACTACCATCCAACTGAAATTTTGAAGGGACAAGCCTGGTTTCGTCCGATGACGGGCGAACAGCAAGGCAACTTCGTGGACAATTTAGATGAGTACAGGAAACGCTACAAGAAAATGAAATGGGAAACATACAATTCCCAGATGCGTTTTTTCAAGGAGACAATCGAGACAGCACAGGCGCGCGGCATCAAAGTTGTGGTCGTAACTATGCCTATCACCGAACTCAATCGCAGCCTGCTCAGCGACCAGGCCTGGAACGCATATCGCAATGGCGTCATCAGCTTAGCCAAGGAGAAAGGATGCAGTCTCGTCGATTTTTCCAAGAGTCCTGAATTCAGCCAGAAAGATTTTGGTGACACAGTACACCTGCATTCAGGTGGTGGCAAGAGATTGTTTGACTTGCTGACGGATCAATTAGCCGTCGACCAATCAGTTCTTTCAGCCCTGCAAAACAAGCATGCTGATACTCAGGTAGCAGAAAGAGGAGAGCGCCTATGACGGTGCAGGCGCCAGATAAAGCTGTCGCTACGCCAGCTCATCAAAGCGAACATCCTGAACTGAAGCATGAACCCAGGAAGTATCGTTTCCGCAGCAAATTTTTGCTTGCTGCAGCGATTTTTGCCGTTTTGAATGCAGCCTGCACCTTCTTCACACCTTTTCCCTTTGACCCATACCATTTCAACTATCATGGCTGGGCCTGGTGGCAATTCAACGAATTGCGTCAGACAACGCGCGTAAGTAATATCGCCTTACTTGGCTCTTCAACCATGGTAAGTGCGCTGGCCGGCTGCGATGCCAACTATTTGAACAAAGGGTTAGACCTGACAAATCATCACCGTTCTGTTTACCTGGAAGACGCGTTAAAACGCAGTTTCCCAAACACTGAATTTGAGTCTTGCAGCCTGGCAGCACCAGGACAAATGCCATCTGATGCCTACATCACACTGAAAGGCATGGTAGCCAGCGCTAACCGTCCTGATATCGTCATATATGGTGTGGCCCCAAGAGACTTTATCGACAGCACACTCACCGCCCCTGGTGACACCGATGCGTTCAAGTACATCACCCGCATAGTCAACATAGATGATGTAGCAGCAAAAGTATTTCGCTCTCCGTGGAGCAAGGTCGATTGGCTGATGCAGCGTAACCTTTATCTGTATCACCACAGCGTTGACATTAGAGGAGCATTTGACGGTGCCTGGTCAAATGTTTTGGCTGTGCTCGCCCCCCGTCCGTGGAGCAAGACACCCTTCACCTGGTGGGACAGACAGAAGCTGCTTCCAAATTATCTGCCGGCAGAAATTCACCCAGAAGCTGTGATGGCTGGTCCGATAGACCGCGCAACTGCAGAAGCGAAGTATACAGACAATACTGTTGAATACAAGCAACGGTACAAAAACCCAGACAAACATACATTCAACACACAGATGTTCTTCCTGAGTAAGATTGCCGAATTCTGCCGTAAAGAACGCATCGAATTCATAGTCGTAAACATGCCTATCAGCCTGGAAAACATCGCTTTGCTGAAACCAGGCGGTTACATCGGTTATCTGCAGCAGCTAAGAGAGTTCGGAATTCGAAATCGCATTGCCGTTTATGACACAAACGATTTCAGCGCATTCACCCGCAAGGAATACCATGACACCGTTCATTTGAACGCATTTGGTGGACAGAAATTCTTGGACCGTCTAACTAACTATATGAAGATAGACCCGCGCGTTAGCGCCATCGTAGAGATGTCTGGACAGCATTTTGCCAAACAGAAAGACATTGCATCTCGCCCCGTAGTACCAACTTTCTAAGGAAGCGGAATGCAAACTCTTAAGCCACAAACAGAAAATGAGAAGATTGCAGTAAACAGCAGAAAGTACTCTGCAGCCTTTTTCAGCACAGCATTTTTTGCAGCTCTAGTTTTTTTTGCTGGCATAAATTGGGCGATTTCAAACTCCAAAACTGAGCCTCGTCAAATCCCCGAAGTTTTGCAGCAAGCAGCTGAAGAGCAAGCCAACAATATCAAGCAGAGTCACAGTTGGGCCTGGTGGCTCGCCAGATATTATCAGGAGCTTCCAGCAGCACCAGATGTGGTGGTATTCGGAAGTTCGCTTTTGGGTTCCGCACATATCTCGGCTGACGCTAACTTCGAATCAAAGTTGCTTGATGTGCTGGCACATAGACAAATGTCCTTCCTCGGAAGCCAGCTGAAACAGCGGCTGGGGCATGATGTTTCCATATTCAGCCTCGGAAGCCCCGGGCAAATGATTTCAGACTCTTATGTTATTAGCAAAGCTCTTTTCACAAACACGAAAAAGCCAAAGCTAGTTATTGCCACTATCGCACCGAGAGATTTTATCGACAACACATTGCCTTGCCCAGCGTCAACAGACCACTACAAGTTCTTCTCCAGATTTCTTGATGTGGCCAAAGATGATGCCAAAGCTTACCCTGATTTCTTTTCACGATTAGGTGCTGAAATAGAAAAGTTACCTATTAAGACAGCCAGCAAACTGTCCTTAAACAAATATGCTGAGCCTAGCAAAGCTGAATACGAAAGCACCTCAATCTCGCGCGTAGAACCAGGCACTTCGATGGTGCCAGCTAGAGCAGTTCCCTCACGCGTAGATAATACAGCCGAGTACAAAGAACGCTTCAGAGACCCTGCAAGCTCTTCCTACGCAGCTGAAATGCAGTTCTTTCAACAATGGTTGAGCAATCTCAACAAACAAGGCATCACCGTCATGGTAGTGGCTATGCCAACCACGCCAGAAAACAGGAAATTGCTTCCTGAAAAATTCTGGACGAAGTTTCGCGCAGATGTTTCCAAAACATGCAAACAAAACAATGCTGAATGGTTCGACCTCAGCGATAGTGGGCTTTTCCAGCCTACAGATTATCTAGACACAGTGCACCTCAACGCTTATGGCGGAGTAAAACTCTTCCCTGTCATAGCAGAGAAACTCAGCTCCGAAAAGAAATTTCAGAGCATTCTCAACAAGTAGTATCGCCCAACGCATTGCCAGCGGGATCCTTCTACAGGATTCTTTGATTATGGATTGGTCTATGCACAGCCAAAGAGCCCAAACTTCAGCAAGCAATCAAAACACATCGCACGATTTCTCCACAGCTAGATTAGTGATTTTGACTTCAGCCAAGCCACTAATCGTTCGGCAAATAAGTGATATTCATCGGGATGATTATAGGCAAAAGCCGAGATGAGAATGTAGCCTGCTGATCCGTTATTTAGTGGACCCGCCACCGAGAGTTCTGCCGCAAGTTCGGTCGCTATTTCAGCTTGCATTGCGTATGCGATTTCATCGGTATTCGCAACGCCTGCAGGCAATGCAATTGGGGTTCGCGCAGCAAACCTGCCTGGCACAGGCTCTGTCTTCAAAGCCTCAGCGATAACTTTTGCACCGTACAGAGCCAGTTCACAACTGTAATTTCGCACCTTCTCAGCGCCGAGATTATTCAAGAATTCGATTGCATCTGGAACATGAATAGCGGGAGTTAAATCGTCTGTACCCAGTCTTCCAAAATTGTGTGGGTAAGACAAAGGCTCTCTAAAGCTGGCACTCAGAGGAAGCAATCTATCGTGCCATTCAGGGCTCGCCCACAGAACTCCTGCAACGTGAGGAGCACAAACCCATTTATGAAAGTTTCCAACCCAGATGTCGGCTCCACAGTTTTCCACATCGAGCAGCAGCATACCTGGTGCATGGGCAGCATCCACCAAGAGCGGAATTCTTCGAGATTTAGTTATTTCAGCGATTCTAGATACAGGAAAAATGCGCCCAGTAGGTGAAGCGATTTCATCGATGATGACGGCCTTCGTGCGGCAACTTAGCTTTGACTCAATAGCTGCAATTAGCTCATCATCACTTGAAGTAAGCGGAACTTTTGCCTCTACAATTCGAACTCCTGTTTGTTTGCTAGAGCGCTGAACTGCTACGCGAACAGACTCGTAGATGTGATCTGTGATGAGCAGCTCATCGTTTGCGTCGACCGAAAGTGCATTTATTGCAACTGTCATGCCATCAGTCGCGTTTCTCACCCAAGCCAGATTGTTCGGATTCGCGCCACAATACTCCGCAACCTGTAATCGTGCTGACTCTAGTAGTGGTAGCAACTCTCGGCGAAAGAACCCAGTCGGATTTTTCTGTATGTGATCAAGCATACGCTTTTGCTTTTGATACACCAGATCAGGGCAAGCTCCATACGCCCCATGACTGAATTGAAAAATCGAGTAGTCTAATGACCATTGCTGACGAACATTTTGCCAGTCTATTCCCCACAGAGGGTTGCTTTCAAATATTTTTGGATTACTTATCACTGTATTTATCTCGTTATCGTCTATCTGCCGCCAGCAGGAGAATCTGAGTATATGAAACAAGCATGAAAACCGAATGAAAATTGGAGTGGCGCCATTCCTTTATTCTTCAGGAAATGCAGCTGCATAATTGTGCATTTCTCTAAGGTGATTTCCGCATTTCCGTTCAAGCCAATACCTATTATTGTTAGCTTATCGGGTTTATTGGAAAAATTTCATGGGCGAGAATTTTGAGTCAAAGAAAGATGATGCGCTCTGCGCTTATGCAAAGCAAATGGGCATTGGCGACAGTGTCTGTAACGCTGTAGCAACACCGCAGGACTACCCACATCTTCGCAACTCACCTTTCGAGAAGAAAGACCCACCAAAACAAGTTGAGGGATTGCCCCAACTCAGAATTGACCCACCTAAGGTAGAACCACAAAAGCTAGAACCTCCAAAAGTAGAACCAAAGGTTGATCCTAGAGACCAGCGACCTGGAACTTCACGACCACAACCCGTCCTTCCCGACTTTAAGCTCAACCCAGGAAAGGAAAACAATCAGACCGCTGCAAATGGCAAAACCGTTTATGTTGATATAGGTCATTGCACCAGCAAAGACTCTGAAAACATTGACAAAGGCTTTCAGTCTGACGCTTACAATGAGTGCCAGATCAACAAAGCTGTTGGCAAATTTTTGATTAGCGACCTCAAGTCAGCCGGTTTTAGAGTTATTCCAACATGGGACCCTGAACGTCCACCGGCGCCAATTTCCAAACAAGAAGACCTTGCAAGAAGAAACAACGTCGTCAATTCAGATATTGCTCGAACAAAAGCAGACTCAATTTACATCAGCATTCACCACGATAACGATAGCTCTGGAGAAAGCGGTCAGTGCGTCTATTACGCCGAACCCAAGCGAAATGAATCGATGACGCTTGCTCAGACTATACAGAAAGCTGCATGGAATGTTCGAAACAGAGAAAACGCTCCTGCATGCATTAATCCCGACACCGTAACTCACAACGGAAAGCTTATAGGGCTTAGAGGCGTGAACACTATTGGAATTCTCGTTGAGGGAGCAAATGTGCAAAACGGACGCGACAAGCAATTCATGTCAAATCAAAGATGGCAGGAAACCGAAGCCAAGCACATCGCGCAAGGTGTAATAAATTACTTCAAGCTCAAGCCGGGAAGCGAGCGCCCCTATGCTCCTGGAACGAGAAGATAATCTAGCTTAGAACGAGCAGCTATTCTTTCTTCGCTTCTTTCTCGGGAGCGCCGGGCTCCTCATACACGGGAGGAGTGTACCCGGTTCCTAGATAGCGATCTAGAAGAAAGATCACGTCGTCACTATAAAACAGTTCTACAAAGTGTCGGTTGCCGCCGGGCGGCCACTGCGGCTCATTTTCAAATGTATCTTCATAGCATTTGTCCAACTGCTCCTTATATTTTGCCGAGAGCGAGTCAGGGTTTCTTTGTTTTGCGATAGCCAAAAGATAGAGACGGGGCAAAAGGCTGTGTTTGTGGTCCTTCAAAATCTGCTCTAGTTGCTCGTCTGAATCTCCAACTTTATTCTCAGCTTCCAACAACCGGGTCTGGTAAAGTCGGTGTCGCAAATTCGTCGGTGCTTCTGCCACAGATTTTTTGCTGTTATCGAGGGCTTCCTCATGCTTTCCTTGAAGCCACAAAATTCGCGCACGCTGCTCCCAAATGCCGGCAGCAACTGTTGAACTCTTTAGAAATTTGGAACTCACCCAGGAGACAGGCAGAGGATGTGTACGCAACTGCTCTGCTCGCAAAAAATGCGCATTAGCATCGTCAGTATGATTGAGCAACAAAGCGGTTTCAGCCAGATAGAAGTGCTTCAGAAGCTCCAAATAATAGAACGAAGAGAAGCCAACATCCAGAAGCAGCAGTGTCATCAATCCAGCAGTCACGAGCTGAGTAATCTGAGTTCCCTGCTGCCATGTAACATTTCGCTCTTTCAATTTTTTATTGACGACGAGCTCAGGTCGATGAGCCCTGATGCGCCGCAGTAGTTCCTCTTGGGCGGCAAAACTTCCGGCCGCAAATGGTATCTTCAATACGACATCAGGCTGTTTCGCGGCAGCACCACATATGGTGCGAGTTTTTACAATTAGATTACCGAACCAACTCAGCTCGAGTTCATCAATGGTGCTCAAATTCACCCGTCGGACTCCAAAGACCAGGAAGTCCTTCTCTAACTTGATCCACTTACGATAAACCGCACCCGGACGACCTTTTAACAGAAGGAACATTCGATTGGCGAAGAAATCAGATTCTGCAAATGTAAGAAGGCAATGAGCTATTGCAACTGCAATAAGGATGGTGATTAGCCCGTAAGTGCTGAGGTCTACAGCAAACCAGAAAGAGTCAAAATACATATACAAGAAAATAAATTCGAAGCACAGAAAACCGGCGCCGACCAGGGTCAAAATTTGATGACTGATAGATGCTTTGAAGAAATGGTCTTGTGCAGCGCCCGGGTCAATTGGATTTGAGCTACCCGCCCCGTCCGAGGAATTCTTTTCAGCTTCCGTCCCCTGCGCATTTGGATCCACGGGATTCTTCGCGAGCGAGGAAGCATCCGCAGAAAGTTCGCGATTTGAGTCGCTAGGCTCAGATGCCAGCACTATCTTCGCAGCATTTTCTTGCTCTTCTTTGAGTTGGCTGGCTTCAGTAGTGCTCAGTTTTTGTTCTTCTTTCTGAAGATCAGTTGCACGTTCATCAGCCATGAATGCCTAGCTCACTTGGCTTGTTGCGACTTGCGAATCTTGTTTGCACGGGCTTCAACAGCGTCAGCTTCTTTGGTTTGCCCCTGCTTCCGCTTTGTTTGCGCATAAACATCAAGACAATCAAGAATGCGTGGGTCATCATGCCCGAAAGAGCTTTCGAGAATGGAAATTGCTCGTTGATGAACTGTTTCTGCTTCTTTAAATCTATCAGTCGAGCTGTACAACTTACCGAGACTAACTAGAAGCGGTGCCAGATTAGCTGAATTGGCTCCATCAGACTTTTCAACTTTTTCTATGGTCTGTTTGTATACATTCTCAGCCATGTCAAACTTGCCTTCCTTCTCGTAGACTTTTGCTAAGCCAGTGAGAGTTGCAGTTAAAGCTGGGTTGTTATTTTCATTTTGAGCTGCTGCCAGTTTAACAGCCTGACTAAAAGCCTGTTCAGCATCAGCAAGGTTACCCGACATCAGAGCAACCTGACCAGAGGCATCTAGGTCTTGCCAGCGCTTGCCACCACTGCCAGTACCATTACCTTGTTCTGGACTTTTTCCTAAGAACAAGAATGCCGCAATTGCAATACAACCTCCTAAGATGACTCCACCCAGCAGCATTAATAGTTGATTGTTGTTTTTCTGAGCGCCCGATGATGCCGCTTGCGATGCAGCAGGAGTTGAAGCAGCTACAGGAGCCGTCGGCGCACTCTTAGATGCAGCCTGTTCAGCTTCCTTCTGGTCTGCGGCAGCTTTGATTGCAGCAAGAATCTCATCTTTCATATAGCGTGACGTTGTGGTCTGCCGCAAGGAGACAGGCTTCACAGCCGTGTTCTTATCCAGCCAAAACTTGTTGAAATTAAGCAAAGCCTGCTTCAATTCCTCTGAACTTTGATATCTGTCATTGACGTTCTTTTCCAGCGACTTGAAAATAATATTTTCCATGAGCTGCGGAAACTCAGAGTCATTGATTACAGCACCGATGGGATCTGGCTTTTCATACAAATGCATCTGGGCCATTTCCGCCATATTTGCTGCAAGAAACGGCGGACGCCCTGTCACAGCCTCATACATCAACACGCCCATCGAGTAAATGTCAGAACGCGCGTCGAGCTTGAGACCTGTACACTGCTCAGGACTCATATAGTAGGGACTTCCGAATACTTCACCAGCCTGCGTTAGGGCTTGGGCCTGGCGTCCGGTTTGAGTTTCAAATTTGACCATGCCGAAGTCTACGAGCTTCGCTTCTGGCTTGGCACCATCCTTCTTCACTACAATAATGTTGCCAGGTTTCAAGTCTCTGTGAATAATGCCTTGTTCATGAGTACGAGTCATTGCATCACAAATTTGAGTAAAAATTGGCACCACTTCTTCGGGCGTCAAATAGCCCTGCTCTTGAATCAAGGTGTCCAGATCTTTTCCGTCCAGATAATCCATTACGAGAAAGGCTGAATTGTCCGGAGTGAAGCCAAAGTCAAAAACAGAGACAATGTTTGGATGATTCATCGAGCTGATCGCTTGGGCTTCCTGTTGAAATCGTTGTCGATTCCGTTCGTCGCGCAAACTTTCAGAGCGCAGCATCTTGATTGCCACTATTCTGTTCATCAAAGTGTGCTTTGCCTTGTAAACCACGCCTATACCGCCCTGTCCGATAATTTCTTCCAGGAGGTATCGATCAGCAATTGTCTTGCCTAATAAGGCTTCCGGACGTTCTTGAGTGCTCTTCATTGTTCAGTCATTCTCCATGACCTATATGTTTTACCCCGTCTTGGGAATCTTTACCCGGCACTATCTTTCATAAAGGCGAAGGTGCAACCCATGGGACATATCGACTTTCTGCTTAAGCTTGAAAGATGCTGGAATCATGCCCGTTACCGACTCTCCATCTTGTGCGCTAAGAAGTGCAAAGCTGTCCAGCTTTTGTAAACACGAGACTATGGACTCATTGCCCATGGAGGGGCTGATTCCCATTTGAACTCTGGGGCGGGTCAGATAACGATCTAGACAAGCAATATCATAGTACTGACTGATAACAAGAGTTTGATCTTCAGGTACCAGCTCGTCCACTTTCTTTGCCATTTCTTGCCAGGGTTCACGCTGATGAACAGTGTGAGTGTAGTAGAGGTTCACAGAAGCAAAGATAAGGTGAAGATAAAGCAAGACAAGAAAAGGCTTGCGGAGCAATCTGAGATGCTGATAGCCCCAGGCCGCAAGAAGGTAAACGGCAGGCGCGGTGAAGATCAGATATCGAGAAACCTCGACCACTTTGTGATTTTCGATTAAATCGACCAGCCAAATTCCCAGAGCTGGAAGCAAAGCCCAGACGAACAAAGAGAGAAGCCAGCGACGTTCCTCAAGTTGAACTCTGGCAGCGCCATATGCCGAGGCGATTAGCATGACAGCAGAGCTAACGTAGAGAGGCGCGGCATATGCCACTACTCGCTGCCCTGACAAGAACACCAACCAGTTCACAAAGACCCTCAGCAGTGCCTTAAATGGCCAGATCAGGTTTGCCTCGCGTGCCACATAGAAAGACTCTTTGCGCGAAGATGCTGATTGCAAGAACAAAGGAAGCCACGGCAGGCACATTATCGCTGTGAAAAAACATGCTAGTAAATAGGCTAATAGTAGCTTCCACTTCTTACAAAATAAAGTGTAGGCAAGAACAGAGATACCCTCTGTTAAAGCCAGGAAGAGACCAGTGTAGTGGGAGTTCACTAGCGCGAACGTTGATACCGAATACAATACCAGCACAAGATAGTCTCGTTTATTTTGCAATTCATTTTTCAGGAAGCAAAGCAAGCTGCCACCTGAAAGAACAGCATTCAACACAACCAAGCTGTACATTCGCGCTTCCTGCGCGTAGTGGATATCAAATGGTGAGACAGCCTGGAGAAGTCCGGCTAGCAAAGCCACGTTCCAGCCGAACAAAGCCCGGGCAAAAAGCATAAGAGCAGCAATTGATGAAGTCGAAATCAGTAGAGATAGAGCCCGAATTTGAAGGTCTGAATCGCCTACAATCGTAAGCCAACGATTGAGCAGCAGAGCGTAAAGTGGAGGACAAAGCGGGTCGACTTTTCTGAAATTTGATAGCACCGCCGATGGCGGCGCAGCATTCTCAAATTTGAAAAGAAAATTTTTCGGCTCAGCAATGGAGAAGTCAGGCGCACCATGCCCATAAGCCCCGACCAGACTCTGATAGCCTTCGTCAAGCCAGAGACTATCGAAACTGATACCAGCGAAGCGCAACACGGCAGCCAGAATAATTATCAGACAAAAACCGATGTACTCTTTTCGCTTATTCACGAATAATGCCTTCCAATTGCAGCTATTATAGGCACGTTGGCTCGTAGTTGTAAGTATTCAAAACGGCATACGAAGCATGTCTTCTGTATTTATCACCGACACCTAGATACTTGCAGACAGAACAAAACATAGCAGACTCAAGGAAGAATGGACTTTTTCATTGTTTGAAAAATCAACTTACAAGTCTCTTGCCAGTGCAGGGTTTCCGTCAAAAGCGGCAATCAAGCGCAAGTTCGATGGGTTTAGTTCGCTGTGGCATAGGGCACAACACCAAGGGACCCACCATACGTGGGGCGGGAGCATAGCTGCTACCCGCATACAGACTTGGCAGCAAAATCTCTCCTGGTAGGTTTTGCATTGTCGACTAAGAGGGTAAATCAGGAAGCGGGTTGAGGAGATCGTAGTAATGGCGCTTGTCAAGAAAGAGATTGGGGAACTGTTAGTTGAAAACGGACTGATCTCTCCAGAACAATGGCAACAGGTACAGGTTGAGCGCGAGAAGACTGGCGAACCAGTAAGCCTCATTTTGTCCCGTTTAGGACTGGCCAGTGAAAATCAGGTCAAAAATGCGCTCGAATTGCAGTACGGAGTGAATTACACTCCGCTTGCCAAAGTTGAACCACCTCCGCCTGAGTGTCTGGCACTTCTACCTGAAGCGTTGATGCGCCAGCACCAACTTGTGCCGATAGTGAAAGATGGCAATCGCGTCACACTCGCGATGGTCAACCCGAACAACCTCATGGCGCTAGACGACATCAAGATGCGCCTCAAAGGCATGCAGGTCAAACTGTCAGTCTGCACAGAAGATGACTTCCAATCGTTTATGGAAACGATTTACAGCAAGCATCTGAACGAGAAAAAATCTGCAGATGACCAGGCGGCAGAAGAATTTATCGACAAAGAAGTCGACCTCAGCACCATGGATGTGCTGCAAGACCTCGACGATGTGAAAGAAGAAGACCTTGAAAAACAAGCTGGCGATGCGCCAATCATCATGCTTGCCAACCAGATTTTGGCCAAAGCAATCAAGAACAGAATCTCAGATATTCACGTCGAACCGCATGAAAAGGAAGTTGCAATTCGCTTCAGAAGAGATGGTGTCTTGCAGCTAGATCGTAAACTTCCAAAACCAATTTTACCTGCGCTCGTCTCGCGTCTGAAAGTTATGGCAGACCTCGACATTGCAGAAAGAAGATTGCCACAGGACGGTCGTATCAGAGTTCGTCTTTCAGGACGCGACATCGACTTCCGTGTCTCCACACTGCCAGCCAAGTTTGGCGAAAAGGTTGTTATGCGTATTTTGGACAAATCAAATACGCAGATTGGTCTCAACAAATTGATCACCGACCCTGATGCGATGAACACAATCATGGACATGATCGCAAAGCCTTACGGAATCATCTTTGTGACCGGTCCTACAGGTTCTGGAAAAACTACGACTTTGTACTCAGCACTTGCCGAAAGAAATTCTCCAGACGTAAACATCGTCACAGCCGAAGACCCAATAGAGTACGACATGTCTGGCATCACGCAGGTGCAGGTCATTAGAGAAAAGGGAATGGACTTTGCAAGAATTCTCAGAGCCTTCTTGCGTCAAGACCCCGATATCATGCTCGTCGGAGAAACTCGTGACAAAGAAACAGCAAAAATCGCGGTAGAAGCGGCACTGACAGGTCACCTTGTGTTCACCACACTTCACACCAACGATGCACCAGGAGCTGTTTCACGTCTTGAGGAAATGGAAGTAGAACGCTTCCTTATATCTTCTGCAACGATTGGAATTATCGCTCAGCGTCTTGTGCGCAGAATTTGCAGCGAGTGCAAAGAAGAATATCTTCCAGATAGAAACATCCTTGAATACCTGGGATTGATGGATGCAAACCAGGAAGTGATGGCAGATACAACTGTCCAATTCTATAAATTCAATTTGAATGATAAAGGATGGCCAATTTTCTTCCGAGGAAAAGGTTGCGACAACTGCAATGGCGGCGGCTATCGCGGACGAGTTGGCTGCTACGAGGTTATGCGATTAAATGATGACCTGCGCGACCACATCGCAAAAGGCTCATCAACTGCCATGCTTCGCTTTGCTGCCAAGCAAGCGGGAATGGTTCCACTAAAAGAATACAGCTTGCGATTGGTTGCTCAGGGCATGACCACGCCAGAAGAGTGTATTCGCGTCACCATCTCAGACACCGGAGGCGAAGAAGTTCTCTGCCCCAAATGCCGAAACCCTATCGGCGACGACTTTATCAAATGCCCATTCTGTCAACATGAGCTGAAAAAATCATGCCAACGTTGCGGAACCTTGCAAGAGGAAACCTGGGCATCATGCGCTAAATGCGGCTTGTCTCATGAGGAGGCGCAACTAGACCACGTCTGCCCCTGTTGCGAAGCGGAGGTGTATGGGTCATGGAAACGGTGCCCGTACTGCCAGACCGAACGCGACTTCAAGAAGAGCGCCGTCGCGGCAGGCTGATAAATAGTTCGAAGGTTCAGATTGGTTATGGCATATATAAGGAAGCAGAACAATGCCAATTGAAATACAAGAAATTCTCCAACTGGTTGTTGACAAAGGTGCCTCAGACTTACACTTAAAGGTAGGTTTGCCTCCAATGATTCGTATTTCTGGTAAGTTGCAGGTAAGCGAATTTGATGCGCTTCAAAAAGAAGACATTCAGAGAATGGTTTTCTCAATGCTTACCGGCGACCAGAGAAAGACTCTGGAAAATACTTTCGAACTTGACTGCAGCTATGGTGTGTCAGGGCTGGGACGTTTTCGTGTGAACGTATATAAGGACCGCGGTAGTTATGCAGTAGCAATGCGTACTATTCCATTCCAATGTCCTAACCTGGAAGATCTGGAACTACCGGCGGTGGTGCAAAGAGACCTGGTGCACAAACCGAGAGGACTTGTTCTGGTGACCGGACCAACAGGTTCCGGCAAGTCATCAACCCTGGCAGCGATGATCAACTGGATCAACGAAAACAGAGCAGAGCACATTCTTACAATTGAAGACCCGATAGAATTTTTGCACAGACATAAAAAATCAATTGTCAGCCAGCGTGAGTTAGGCTCTGATACAAAGAGTTTTGCAAACGCACTGAGAGGCGCACTGCGTGAAGACCCAGATATCATCCTCGTAGGTGAGTTGCGTGACCTTGAAACTATAAGCCTTGCGCTTACAGCTGCAGAAACAGGTCACCTTGTGTTCGGAACACTTCACACCAGCTCTGCCGCGCAAACTATCGACCGTATCGTCGACGTATTCCCTGATGGACAGCAGCAACAAGTACGCATCATGTTGTCGAACTCACTTGTGGCAGTTATGAGTCAAACTCTCATGCCACGTGCTGCTGCCAAAGTAGGAGCAACTTCGCAGATGAGAGGAAGATGCGTTGCATCTGAAGTTCTGATAAACACGCCTGGTATCTCAAACTTGATTCGCGAGTCAAAAACAGCACAAATTTATTCCGCGATTCAAATGGGCGGTAATTCGGGTATGCAAACTTTAGAGGCTGCTCTTGCGCAGTTAGTCAAGACTGGACTAATCACTTATCAAGATGCATTAGTTAAGACAAGCCGCCCCGACGACTTTAACAGATTGGTCGGATCGCAAGCAGCAACTCTTGCAGGTATGAGCGGAAGATCTCCTTCCCACTAACTGCACAAGTCCAAAGCCAAAATACAAGATAAGACTCAATAAGATAGAAAGGGAGCATCCAGTATGGATTCGGCAAAAAAAGGAAAAACCAAGACTCAGGGTCGAGCCCAGGGACGTGGCGGCACCAAGCAGAAATCCAAAAACATGCTTGCAGGGTTCGAGAAAGTAAAGCTCAAGGACATGGTTGTTTTCTCAAGACAGTTCTCCGCCATGATTGGGTCTGGTGTCGCTATGTTGAGAACACTGACCATCATCGCTGAGCAATGCGAAAACGAAAAGTTGAAGGCAGTACTTTCAGATGTGAGAAACCAGGTAGAAGCAGGAAGTAATCTTTCCGACGCCCTGGCAAAACACCCTCAGACTTTTGACAGACTCTACGTCGCTATGGCTAAAGCTGGAGAAACCGGCGGTATCCTCGACGCAGTAATGAAGAGAGTTGCCGAGTTCCTTGAAGCTCGACAAAAGCTAACAGATAAAGTAAAAGCCGCAATGGCATACCCGATCGTAGCTTTAATCGTTGCAGTTGTCGTATTTTGGGCCATGTTGACCTTCGTTTTGCCAGTATTCCAGGGCATCTTCGAAGGCATGGGCGGCGACCTGCCAGAATTCACAAAAATGCTTATCGCCCTCTCGCAACTCATGCGTTCGTGGTGGATGGTTCTTTTCGTGGCGATTTGTGCTGTCGGCTGGTACATGTTCAAACAATGGGTAGCTACCCCAGCTGGTCGTTACACCTTTGACGGATGGTGCTTGCGAGTTCCGGTTTTCGGCGATGTAATCAAGAAAGTTGCTGTGGCAAGATTTACCCGTACTTTCGGAACTCTCATTCACTCCGGTGTTCCAATGTTGACGGCCCTTGACGTAGTTAAGGAAACAGCCGGAAACGCCGTTCTTTCCAAAGGTGTTGAAGAAATTCACAAAGAGGTTCGTCAGGGTGGAACCATTTCCAAACCGATGAGCCGACAGCCACTTTTCCCACCAATGGTTGTCCAGATGATAGCAGTAGGTGAAGAAACCGGAAAATTGGACGAGATGTTGGACAAGGTTGCTGACTTCTACGATGACGAAGTCGCAAACGCTGTAGACGCTCTAACATCAGTACTTGAACCAATCCTCGTCGTCTTTGTAGGCGGTATCGTAGGCTCGGTTGTTGTGGGGATGTACTTGCCAATATTCACGATTATCAACCAGATCAGATAATTAGATTTGTACAAATGCGTTCAAACGAATAGAATATGTAGGGTCAGCTCATCTTTGAGTATCTATTTGTGGTGCAAGCCAAATCATCTATCTTCGTGAAATCGACATCTTCTACAGTTGGAAGCTTAAAAGTGCAAGATAAAGGACAGGACCAGATTCATCGCTGGCTGCTGGACTATTCTCAGACTCGTGATCCCTCACTCAGGGATAAGATCATCCAGGCATCGCTATCGTTGGTAAAGCGCATAGCATATGGTCTGGCAAGAAGATCTACTGACCCTGTGGAGGACTTAATCCAGGTGGGTTCCATCGGTCTGATTAAAGCCGTAGACCAGTTTAAGCCTGACGCAGGCGCAAAATTCCAGACATACGCAACGCACTTGATAACGGGCGAAATTCGCCACTATCTCCGAGACAAAACTGCGATGATTCGTGCACCGCGCGAACTTCAGGAATTGTCGTTCCGCATTAACCGACTGGTTCAGAATTTGACAGCCAAGCTCGGTCGAGAGCCCAGCGATGTGGAAATCGCTCACGAGCTGCAGATTCCAGTAGCCAGAGTCAACGAAGCTTACGAAGTCGACCGCCGTCGCACTTTGATTTCTCTTGACCAGGCGCTTTCAAACGATGCCGGCAGTGAACAATCATTGATTGACACACTGGTTGATGGTCGTTACCAGAGCAATCAAATAGCAAAAGAAGATCGCTTCATGCTTGCAGAAGCAATTAAGCATCTTCGTGACGGACTGAGAGAAGTAGTTCAACTCACGTTCTACGAAGATCTCAGCCAGACCGAAGTTGCTAGACGCCTTGGCATTTCACAAATGCAAGTCTCCAGAAGGCTTCGAGCAGCGACCGCCGAGCTCTACAAAATCATTACTCAAGCCAAGAGAGCAGCAAACTCCAACAAAGCAAGGCTTGACTAAACGACATATTGGTGCACCTATGACCGAAACAGTCATCGAAGTTCGCGGACTAGTCAAGGATCATTTGAGTAACTTCCTCCGAAAACGCTTCCGGGCGTTGGATGGTCTTGACTTGACAGTTATGAGAGGCGAGTCCTACGGTTTGCTGGGCCCGAATGGCGCGGGAAAAACCACCACACAAAAACTTCTGCTGGGGCTGATTAAGCCCACTAGTGGAGAGATCAAAGTCCTTGGCAAAAATCCCGGAGATCTCGATGTACTGGCTCGTATCGGATTTCTTCCC
This sequence comes from Obscuribacteraceae bacterium (SeqCode), assembly GCA_044226015.1. GTDB lineage: Bacteria > Cyanobacteriota > Vampirovibrionia > Obscuribacterales > Obscuribacteraceae > JAIEPM01. The sequence goes on along the minus strand of JBGAHS010000012.1, from coordinate 29,344 downwards.
GAAGCACCATATTTTTACGCGTATCTGACCGCGCAGGAATTCCTGGATTTCTTTGCTCAACTCTTCAATCTGCAAGGCAAAGAGAAAAAAGACCGTATCAAAGAGCTGCTTGAGCTTGTTTCTCTCTCAGAAGCGGGCTCACGACCAATTCGAAAATTCTCAAAAGGCATGATGCAACGCCTGGGTATTGCACAAGCACTACTGAATGACCCTGAACTTGTTTTTCTCGATGAGCCTAATTCGGGGCTCGACCCGATAGGTCGCAGGGACATCAGAAACATTATGCTCAAACTCAAAGCATCTGGCAAAACCATATTTTTCAACTCACATATGATTCCCGATGTGAAAGAAATCTGCGATCGAGTCGGGGTCTTACATCGCGGAAAGATGGTAGGACAGGGCGCTGTGGCTGATATTTGCAAGTCAGGAAACTATCAGGAACTCGAAGAGTACTTTATGAACAAAGTATCTGAAGCAGAGGAAGAGTACCGAAAGAATGGCTCTGTGACTCCGTACCATATTGAGCGAGAAGGTTCGCAAACGAAGTAGGGAATTCATGCTGAAGAATATCAACATAGTCAAAGCAGTGGCTTTGAACACATTTCGAGAGACGGTTAGAGACCGAATTCTTTATGCTATCGTCGTCTTTGCACTTCTGGCGACACTGGCCGGAATGGTCTTCGGGGCTCTTTCTGCCGACCAGGATATCAGAATTTTGGAAGACCTCGGTCTCTTTGCCATCACTATATTCGGTGGCATCATTGCGGTCTTTGTTGGAACCACACTGGTGTTCAAAGAGATTGATCGCAAGACAATTTTCTTGATAGTGACCAAACCCATACACCGCTGGCAATTCATAACGGGCAAGTTTCTTGGGCTCTGCCTTTCAGTTTTCATTACCAATTTTTCCATGGGGCTCTTTTTCATACTCGTTCTTGCTTTCCAAATGTCGAACTTCAGCGCAGCTGTACCCATGCTCATTTCTCTTGTTCTGGTCTATCTTGAGCTGGTTATGGTCATAGCACTGGCTACTTTCTTCTCAACATTTTGCACTCCCCTGATGAGCATGATATTCACCTGCGGAATGTGGTTGGCAGGTCACTTGAGCTTCTCATATGAATTGCTGCGAAACCTGGCGCAGGATAAGCAGCATCCAAGTCCTTTTACCGCAGCGCTAGCAACTGGTTTACAATACGCTATGCCAGACCTCGCCCGCCTGACTGAGCTGCGTTCGAATTTGATGGACGGTGAAATTGCCATGACGAATACTGCGCTGTATATATCGCTCTATATCGCCGCATACGTAGTGGTTCTGCTCAGCCTATCTACCATTATTGCTGAGCGGCGAGAGTTCAATTAATGCCCGATTTTTTTGACTTCTCATCACTAAAAATCCTTATCGAAACCAGTAATCAGTTCTGCACGGAATCACCCTGGGTGCTCTGCTCATTTCTCTTTATTCTGGGCGTTTGCGTTGGAAGTTTTTTGAACGTAGTCGCACTCAGGTCCTTAAAAGAAGAGTCAGTTGTTTGGCCCGGCTCTTACTGCCCGCGATGTAATCATGCATTGTCAGCCCTCGACAACATACCAGTGCTCTCCTACGTCTTGCTTCAAGGAAAGTGCCGCTATTGCCGTCAGCCAATATCCTGGCAATATCCACTCGTTGAATTGCTGACCGGAGTCATATACGCAGCACTTGCTTATGTTTTCCTGGTTCATCCAATTCCAGTAAATAATTTTGATCCTTTCCACATAGCCAGTTTTACGGGAGATAACTCAAAAGATCTTTTCTTTGCAATTCAACGAGGCATCGCTACCCACAGTACGGCGACACTGAACAGCACTGACCTGGGCTTCTTTAAGTTTGGTCTCTTCGCTGGCTGCCTCAGCTTTGCTTCCACATTGATTGCGGTCACCATCACTGATTTTAGAGAGAAGTTGATCCCGCACGAAATCACATATCCATCAATGGTAGTTGGTATCATATTCAGTGCATTGATTCGTGGTGACTTCGTTGGCTCGATGGTCGGTATCGGAGCCAGCTATCTCATTTTCGACTTCCTGGCCTTTTACGGGCTAAAGCTTTACATGATGACTCATAAATCAGAATTGGAAGAAGAAGCAAAAGAAGAACTGCCAGAGTCAACCCAAAATTATGAGGAAGACCAGCTGCACACCGAAATGATCTTGACTTTGCCAGAAGCAAGAGAAGAGCAAATTGAGGTTATGGGTGGTGGCGACGCGGTACTATCCGCGGTGATGTCAGCATATCTTGGTTGGCAAGGTTTGGTCCTCGCTCTAGTGATAGGTTTCCTCGCCGGAACGGCAATGGGAATGAGTCTTCTCGTCGTCGAGATGAAACGAAATAACTTGCTAAGAGAATGCGGCAAAAAGTGCCTGCTCTTTTCTATCCTGGGTGCGGTTTCCATGAGTGCCCTGGCATATTGCTTGCCAAGCTCTATAGATTCACCGATTAGCCAGAGCATGATGATGTTAAATTTTGCAGCCGCCGGTGCCATCGGCGGTACCATGATCGGCATGGTAGCAGTAGGGACGCGTGTTTCCAAGCCTTTTCCTTTTGGACCTGCTCTAGCGCTAGGCGGATTTGTCGCAATGTTTTTGATTCCGTACTGGCTTCCTTTCTATTAAATAGGGCATAATAGATGAGGTTCGACTCTTACTAATTTTCTCGCTCGGGAAGGTGGCTATAGTGTTTGGATTCGGTAAGAAGACTGGTCCTGTAATTGGACTTGATATCAATAGCAGCACAATTTCGGTTATGCAGCTCGAGAAAACAAAAACTGATTTGAAAATTTCTCGCTTTGCAAGTACGCTTACGCCACCAGAATTAGTGCGCGAAGGTCTTTTATCTGACCCTGAAGCAGTTGGAAGCGCAGTGCGCGAATTGCTTGACAGCGTTGGGTTAACGGCGAAACAAGGAACAGCGGTTGCCAGCATTGGTATTCCAGGGCAAAGCGTCGTCATCAGACTGATGCCAGTTCCAAAGGGAATGCCAAATGAGGAATTGAATGATGTTGTCAGGCAAGAAGCTATCAACAACTTACCGTTCCCCATCGATGAAGCAAACCTTGACTGGTGCAGAGTTCCAGGCACCGGCAGAATGGACCCAGATGGCGTCGAAAGAGAAGACGTTCTATTGGGCGCAATTCAAAAAGTAATTGTCGATGGTTATTTCAGAATGGCTGAAACCGCTGGTATTCAGCTCGGTAAACTCGACATCAGCTCCTTAGCAGCAGTCAGATCACTCGCTTTTGCCGGTCAAATCGGAAAAGAGGCGCTCTCGCTGGTCGTCAATATCAGACAGGATGCCACCGACATCACTCTTGTAAATAAAGCAGTTCCGCTTTTCAGCCGTTCTGTATTGCTGGGTGTAGAAACAGTAATGGAAGCAATTCAGAGAAGCATTAATGCAAGTGTTGAAGAAGCAAAAGAACTCTTGCCAAAGATTCAGCTGCTGGGAGTTCCAACTGTTGACCCCAGGTTGGGTCAAGCAGCTCAGGTCACTCGCTCGGTATGCGGCGACCTCACAGCAGAAGTAGGTCGGTCACTTGAATTCTACATGTCTCAAGTTGGCATGGTCAGAGTTGATCAGGTCATCGTATGCGGTGCAGGTACCGCGATTCCTGAAATCGACCAGTTCATAGCAAACAGACTCAATCTAAATACCGTGGTTGGCAATCCTCTACAAGGTGTGGTCTATGATCGCAACCAGATTAGAGATGATATGCGCCCATATCACACAATGTTGATGGGACTTGTTGTTGACCCAGCGATGATCAACTCGAAAACAGTTGCCATCGACCTTAACAAAGGTGCACCCGGTGCCGATGCAGCGGGTGGTGACGACTATGAAGATGAGGAAGGTTTCGTCGAGGAAGTTCCTGCACCATGGTTCAAGCCAGCACTAACCGTAGGACTGATAGCGCTAGTGGGTGTTGGCGGAGCTTACGCCTACGTGGAAAACGTAGTGCTACCAGCGAAAGACAAAGAGATTGCAGACCTCGAAACAGCTGTAACTGAAGCGAAATCGAAACTGGCGCTCTTGAACAAGACACAGGAAGATGTTGCTAGTCTGGAAGCACGCAAGAAAGCACTGGAAGCGATTGTTAATCACGGAACACCGATGACTGCAGTTCTTCAGTCTTTCAAAGATAACATTCCAAAAGGCGTAGCGATTGGTCAGGTCAAAGTGCTTGGAAGCAACGTAACCGTTCAGGGCAGCACTGTCGATTTTGCAAAAGTTTCGCACCTTGCAATCAACCTGGCTGGTTCGAATATGTTTAGCAATGTTGACGTGGCTTACATTAAACGTCACTACCCGTCACCATCTAATATTGTTTATCAAATTGATGGCTCACTTTCTCCAGACATCAATTCCAAAACAGTTTCAATGGATAGTGGCTCTGGCCCTGATGGCATGCCAATTAGCACGGGCGATGGTTCAGCAGATTTGAGCATCGCAAGCGGACCAAGAGTGCTGAATTTCACAGCAAATGGAGTCATCACTTGCCAGAGAATTAAGCCTGCTGTTGATCAAGCTCAGCAAAAATACGGCAGCCAATTCCAGTTCCAAACAGTTGATATGGAAGACCCAGCCAACGCAGCACTGGTGAAAAAATATCAAGTGAATACAGCACCAACACTGATTTTCCTCGATGCAAAAGGCGAACAGGTTGAGCGAGTGCAACCAACAGATGCCAACGCCGCACCATTAATGTCAGCTTGCGAAAAGCTCAGCAAGCAATTGGCATCGAAATCGTCAACCAAGTAAACTTAGGAAAGAGGTAGTAAATGGACGTTAGGATTAAAGCATTACTAGTTCTTCTGCCGTTCGCCGCTGCAATATATGTTGGGATGGCGATGCTACAACCTGCTTTTGAAGAGCAAAATCAACGTGATCTTTCTATTCAAGAAAAGACAGGACAAAAAGAAGATCTTGAAAAGAAACTTGCCGGAAGTGAAAAACTCACAAAGCGCCAGCAAGAACTTACTAAACAAATTGATGCTCTCAGAGGCTCTGTTCCAAAAGCTCCTGAAATCGATTTGTTGACGATTGACCTCGAAAAAATGTGCAAAGAAGCTGGAATGAATATGGTGTCCATCAGTGGACCGAAAGATGCTTCTGGTCAGCCCAGACGCACAGACGAGGACAGAAGCCAATACCTCAAGAGCAAGCAAGATAATCTGAAAAATGCTTTGAAAGGAAATCTTGCTGGCGGCGCGGGGGCAGGCGGCACAACAGAAGCTGCTGAACCACCGAAAGCTGAGCTCGACCAAACATCTAAACAATTTATAGTAACCGGCGACTTCAACGGACTTCAGAAATTGTGTCATGAATTGGAGACCTACCAGCGCGTAGTCCGAATAGATGACATTTCATTCCGACTACCGAAGAAGGATTCGGGGAAAGATAAAGTGAGGATTGACGATGCGGCTCCTGCAGAAGGAGAAGAAGCCGGAGATCCAAATAACCTCTTTATCACTATGACACTGACCACGTTCTTTCTTCCTTGAGGAATCACTTAAATGGTTGTACGAAAGTCAAACTTGATCTACACCCTACTAGCAGCGAGCATTTTGCTCAGCGCTAGCAGCATCGCGATGGCAGAACCAGAAGATGGTCTCACGCAGCAAAACAGCACAACAACCACAACTACGACAACTACAGTTGTTAGAGGTAGTTCGTACCCAGCCACAAAGAGAGATGAAGCATCAGTTGTTGCTAAACAGTTGGCGGGTCGTGAAGATCCGATGAAAGGCATCTTCGAAAGAACGCCTTACCCAGCTCCCTGGACTAAGCTAAATCAATCCGGCGGTCGCACTACTTCTGACGATGAGAAGGATGAGGCTGAAAAGGATAAGAAGGAACATGGCGGCGGAACTGTGCCACCACCACCTCCACCAGTAGAAGCAACAAAGGCGCCACCGCCTCCAGCTCCTATTGCTGCAGATGCACCTCCTGAAATTCCAGTGCCAGATTTGCCGTTGCCTCCAGAAAAACCAACGGTTACACCGAGCTTGAAGCTTACAGCTATCATCGGAAACAAGGCAGTTCTGGAAGTTCCGTTCAAATTGCGTGTGGCGAACAAATGGCCTTCAGTAATTTGTTTGGGACCTGGCGAGCGATTTGAAGACCCTGCGAATGGTTCATTCAGCGTCGTTTCGGTTGACCCTGATAGCGTAACTATCGAAGAAGATTCCGAACGCTCTGTAAAAAACCTGCCCCAAATAAAGTAATGGCAGAGACCAGCGAGATTACTTTTGAAGAAGCGCTTCCGCTCAGCGAGGCGCTTCTTCTCGATTTTGAGGAAAAGGGATTCAGCGATGAGCTAAATTCCAAACTGAAGGAACTGCTCTCAGCTGTCTCTTCTTGCCGAGGATTCTTCATCAGCTTTCTTACCGGTGACTGTGCTCTGGCAGATGATGCGCCTGATTATTTGCTTTCGGCCTTTGCCGAAAGTGAAGTGGTACCAGATTTGCTGGCGAAAAATCTGGTTATGTCATGCACTATGGAATTAACCCATAGACGCAAAGGCGACAGCATAAATGAGACTGGTTCCAAGCAGGTCAAAGAGCGCACAATCGGGCTTATTCGCAAAATGCAATCGGCCGAAGTCAAAACTAAGTTGAAAGAGATGCGTTTTTCCATTCGCCAGAAGACTGGCGTCTATAACGATTTCCTCACACGCTGGAATTATGACCAGGAGCAACTGGACACTGCAAGCGGAATTATTGAGTCGTTGATTTAGACACGACGATCTACGTGTACTACGATCTACATGTACGACGAAAAATCTGATCGTCAGAAATCATGTCATTGAAAATGTCATCGAGACAGAATTTGTCATCGGGGCTCTTTATCTCAGCTTTGGCGCCCTTTGCTTCTGTGTTTTGAACTTCTGCTGACTCGATTTTAGGCTTTGCGATTTCCACGGTTTTGTCTAGTTCCGCAGGATTAAGCTGTTTCTTTATCTCAACAGTTTTCTCGGTTTCAGCGGGCTTACTCAGCTCATCTTTTTTCGTTTCAGTAGCTTCCTTCAACTTATCAGATGCGGTATAACCCCACGCTTTTCGCTCAACCTCAGCCAGGGCATCGGCACACTTTTGAGCAAACTCGGAATCGTCAGAGCTGAGCTTTGGAAGCTCTAGAGTGCTCTTCGATTTTTGTTCATCTAAAAGTCGCAATCTTTCAATTTCCTTGGCGGCTTCATGTGCAGCTACTGTCCAGGAAATTTCCTCACTCATGTATGCCATAGCGTGTTCCATCGAAATAGGTGGAACTTCCTTTGGAGCCTGCAAAGTCTCCAGAGAACATGATTCGAGCGGGGTGTGCTCGCCTTCAGCCTTCACGACGAATTCGTTTATGCTCTCCATCTTGACGGATTCAGGCTGGCTCTCTACGCAGACGGGCGCAGCTGGCTGCACCGCATCTGGTGACGCCACGGCGATTGGCTCCGCTACAGAAACTGCGCTAAGCACCGGAACAAAAACTGGCTCAACGGCAGGCGGAGTGTCTGCTGGAAGCTCGCTAATCGAAATTAATGCAACATTTTCAGTAGAACTTGCAGGTTCCTCAAAAATATTGGTTCGAATTTGCTCGACATATGCTTCTACATAAGACTCAATCTGAGCTGGAGGTGGGGTAGTTATGGGTGCAGAGCTTAAGGCAGTTTCCACCTCAGCAAAACCTGTAACCAGCAAGCTCGGGTCTTCAGTAACCATGAGCGCAGCTGGCTTAGTTGCCGCTTTGCCCATGAAAAAGGTACGCCAGTCTTCCTCTTGCATCGCCAGATCTTCTTTGGCTTGCAGGGCTTCAAGATTTACAGAAGCATGACGCGGAAATGCTTGCCTGGTTTCAGCAGCATGATTCGATTGAACCTGCTCAAGTGCCGCCAGATCCGCTTCCGTCACCAGAGTAGGGTCTTCCACACATTGTGCAGATTGCTCGATTTCACTTTTGTTTCTATCGCCTTGATAGGCAGCGGGGTCGTATTGTCTCGACCTGCTCGTATTTAAATTGATTCGGGAAAGTGCAGGGTATTTCCTTTCCTCGTTTGCTTTGTTGTAAGCTTTAGTATTCACAAACTTACTATTCTGAAGCATCACTGTTACCTCGTACCTGGCAGACGCCAGAAAATGCATGCGACAAGCTCTCTCTTTTTCCATAACACCATTGATGATTCCAACAGGTCTATTGGAACTCAGAGTGAAAGAGGCTTTCGCAAGCTAAATTGAGTCTTGTATTAGTGGCGCTAAACCATCGCACACAACTGGCCGAATTGGCTCGGCGTGTCCACATTGAAATGGGGCAGCCGAATCAGGTTCTTAGTTTCCCGCTGAAATTCGAAAAGCTGAGCATTCTTCGAAATAACAAAATCACGCGCCGCATCTTTGCCCTGGAAAATCACTTCCTCTAATGACTCAATACAACTCTTCGAGTAAATCGCAAGTAGAGGTTCAATGACCTTATCACTGCTATAAACAAGCAGGTCAGCTGTATTTCGCCTGGCTGCCATCGAAAGCAGCAAATCAGAATTGAGAAATGGCATATCGCAAGGCGCAACAAAACAATGTTCATTTCGCGCCACTAAAAGCCCAGAGAGAATACCAACGAGGGGTCCACGTTTTGGAATGATGTCTCTTACGACGTTGGCACTGAGATGCTCAAACTCTTCAGGGTTGTTTGTCACCAGCAAGACCTCGTCGAATAGCTCTGACATAAGGTCCATCGTACTTTCTATAAGCGTTTTTCCAGCATATGGAAGAAAGGCTTTTGGTCTTCCCATGCGCTTGCTCTGCCCACCACAAAGTATTACCCCGGTTATGGGTAATTTCGAATTTTTGTGCTCAGTTGAACTCAAGACAGGTCCGTTTCTAGTTTCTACAGTTTTGCTAATTGGATGTGTTGTTTTATTCGCCTTTGTAGACTGGCTCACGCTTTTCTGCAAATGCAGCTAAGCCTTCAAGCCTGTCTTTGGAACTGAGCAATTGAAGATATGCTTTGGTTTCGATAGCCAGACCGGCGGCAAGATCACGATCAAACCCATTATCGATAGCTGATTTTGCATATCTCAACGACAACGGAGCAGCCTTGGCGATTTCTTGCGCCCACTCCAGTGCTTGCTTTCTCAGTTCTGTCGCTTCTTCTGCACCCTTCTCAGCAGCCGGCACAACCTTATGTACAAGACCGATTTCCAGAGCTTCTTTTGCAGACATAGCTTTTGCAGTTAGAATCATCTCTTTGGCGCGAGACTTACCAATCAATCGTGGTAGTCTTTGCGTGCCGCCAGCACCAGGAATGATACCAAGCTTCACTTCAGTCAGCTTCATAACAGCGTCATCACTCATGATTCTCAAATCACAGGAAATAGCCATCTCGGTGCCACCACCGAAAGCGCTACCATTTAATGCACAGATGACCGGCTGCGGCAATTGTTCAAGGGCCAGCATTGTCGATTGAATCAAATTCAAGTAGTCCAAGACTTGTCCTTCAGTCATGCCCTTTCGCTCAGTCAGATCGGCGCCTGAGCAAAAAACCTTGGAGCCAGCACCAGTCAAAATGACTACGCGAACCTCTTTATCTTCTGCGACTTCGGCACAGGCCCGCTTTATGGACTTCAAAAGTTCTATATTCAAACAGTTATAGACTTTTGGGCGGTTTAGCTTAAACCAGGCAACAGCGCCATCTTTTTCAACAAGCAAAACTTGATCGTTCACTTCTGTGCCACCTTCGTTTCTTCCTTTTTCAAGGACTTTGCTCGACTCGCCAGACATGCCTGCAAATACCTCCCGGTCAGTTTGTGTTGTACTAATTGTTCTGCTAACTCACCAGCTGCAATCAGCTTGTCGAGATTGATTCCCGTTTCAATACCCATTCCATCGAGCATGTATGCGAGATCTTCAGTAGCTAGATTGCCCGCTGCACCAGGCGCATAAGGACAGCCCCCCATGCCACCAATACTGGAGTCATAAATACTGATACCAGCCTCAAGCCCCGCAAGAACATTAGCTAGAGCTGTCCCTCTCGTGTCATGAAAATGAAGTGCCAGCTTTTCTTTCGGAACTGAGTTTTCAAGCCGCTCCAGTATGTTCCAGACATCGCTCGGAGTAGCACCACCGATAGTATCACCCAGAGAAAGCTCATCTATGCCGATATCAACAAGTTGTTTAACCAGCTCTTCTACTTTGCCAGGGTCTGTCTTTCCTTCATAAGGACAAACAAAAACAACGGAAAGATAGCAGCGAATAAACAATTTGTCGGCTCGTGCTCTTTTGGCCAGCCCACTGAGAGTTTCCACCGCTTCAGCAGTACTCTTATTTATGTTCTTCTTGTTGTGTGACTCAGTCGCCGACATGAAAAGAGCGATTTCTTTCAAGCCTGTTTCCAGAGCTGACTCGTAGCCCTTATCGTTTGGCACCAGCGCAGATTTGCGCACGCCGGGCAGTTGCAACGACTTCGCCAACTGGCCGCTGTCGGCCATTTGCGGTATCCACTTTGGGCTCACAAACGAACCTATTTCAATTCGACTCAAACCAGCATCAGCCAGAGCTGTTATCAATCTAGTTTTGTCGTCTACTGAAAGACTGTTTGCTTCGTTTTGAAGCCCGTCGCGAGGACCGACCTCTACTATAGTAACTTTTGACGGAAGATTCATTTTCATGACTAGTTCAGAACGATGATGACATCACCTTCGTTAATGAAGTCACCGGCGGCAACTTTTATTTCTGCAACTGTACCTTCCACTTCAGAGGTGACAGGCATCTGCATCTTCATCGACTCGATGATGACTACATCCTGGTTGAGGCTAACGGTATCTCCAACGGCTACGAGAACTTCTACAACCGTGCCGGCCATCATTGCGTTGATCTGCTTCATTGCTCTTTGCGTGCCCTTTTCTAGACTAAGAAACGGGTAAATCTTAGCAAAGTGTTTGAAGCTGATTATTGATGCTTTCTAACGGAAAAGGCTGCGAAGCGCGTCATTTATACTCTTGACTGTCTCGCTGTCATTTTCCTCGCCACCTTCGCTGGCACCAAGGTCAACATTTCCAGCAGCGGCAGCTTTGCTGTTAGAAGGTGCCTGAGGACTTGCAACCTGAAGCTGCTGAGTTCTCATCTGCTCATCATCTTCAGCAGAGACTGGCATTTGCTGAGTTCCGTTTGGATCTTGCCAATCATCATAGGTGGGGTCTGTGGTTGATTGCGGCCAATCTTCAGCTGTCCAGGCGTTTGCAGTGGTAGCCCAATCAGGCTCAGTGGCACCCTGTGTGTCCCACTCGGCTTCTTGTTGCTCTGGCAGGGTCCAATCAGTGCTCTGTTGTTGTCCACTGTTCTCATCCCAGCTCTGAGCTTGGGGCTCTGTCGTGGCCCAGCCAGCGTCCGGCGCGGCCTCCGAACCCCATGAGTTCGGTGCTGTATTTGTATGGGTCCAGCCATCATTAGTCGAAGCCCAATCAGACTCAGGATTTGCGGTGCTCCATCCACCATCAGCCTCAGGTGTCGTTGCCCACGACGTGTCAGAAGGCTCTCCCCATGAAGCTTCAGCTTGAGGAGCACCCCAGACGGGCTGCTGCACCTGTTGCTGTTGAACTGCAGCTTGAGCAGAGGCTTGTGCAGCAGCTTGTGCTGCGGCTTGTGCGGCAGCTTGAGCAGCGGCTTGGGCAGCTGCAGCCTGGGCAGCCTGCGCCTCTGCAGCGGCTCGAGCGGCGGCTTCCCTGGCTTCTTCTTCTGCTCTGGCTCTGGCTTCTTCTTCAGCACGAGCTCGTGCTTCGGCTTCTGCAGCTTGCCGTGCAGCCTCTGCAGCCTGGCGAGCTGTTTCAGCCTCGACAGCGGCTCGCGCTTCAGCCTCTGCCTGTGCCAGAGCTTGCGCGGCGGCTTCTGCCTCGGCAAAGGCACGAGCGGCAGCTTCAGCTTCTGCTCGTTCAGCCTCAAGCCTTGCCTGCTCAGCCATTTCAGCTTCCCTGCGAGCCTGTTCTGCACGTTCTGCTTCCTGGCGTGCATGCTCTGCTTCCTGGCGTGCATGCTCTGCACGTTCAGCTTCCTGACGGGCTAACTCAGCGCGTTCAGCTTCAAGACGAGCCGCCTCAGCGCGCTCGGCTTCCTGGCGTGCCTGTTCCGTTCGTTCTGCCTCAAGCCTTGCAGCTTCAGCTTTCTCAGCCTCGGCCTTAGCTTCCGCCTCAAGTCGAGCGGCCTCTGCGGCTTTCGCTTCTTCCTCTGCTCTTGCAGCGCGGCGTGCGCTGACCGAACTGACCACAGGAGCGCCCGGGTCAGCGACTTCACTTCCAGTTCCTTGCCCGATAATCTTAGTGCGCGTGACCTTAACGGCAGCTGGCTTGACCTCCGTTGGAGCTTGAGCCGGGACCGGGTCGGCAGGTGGCGGAGCTACTGGCGGTGGGCTGAGAGCGGCAGCAACCGCAGCGTTCACTGCTGCGGCATTGGCTGCTTCACTTTTAGACTTTACCGGAAGACTTGGCAGAGGTGGCAGATCCGTAAAGCCACTCATGTACCTATCACGAATGTGCAGAACTCTCTCGCGATCAACGGCGACTTGCTCTCTCTTTTCGCGACATTCCGCAAGCCGCTGCTCAAGCTGGCTAATCTTCTCATCGATGAGCCTGTATTCCTCTTCAATCAAGGCTGTCTCGTTTGAGAATTTCTCAAGCAATTGCTTGAGCATATCGCCAGATTCCATCTTGAGTCCTCTAATATCCCTGATTCAGTATTACCACCAAAACGCCAAGAAAACCAGTACCTAACTAGATTTTTTTCATGCGTGTTGGAAATATCGCACCATTTCAGAAAACTCACTCAAATCCCGAGAAGTTTGCTGGAGGTCGGTTCCGTCGGCATAGACATGAACCAGAGGTTCAACAGCGTCTGGTAAAACTAAAATCCAGTGGTCAGGCCGAGTCTGAATCTTAACGCCATCGAGCAATTCCATCGGTCGGTTCTGATTTTTTTCCACAAGCAATCGCATAACGCGACCCTTGCGCTCCCATGGGCAATGAACCGAATCGACTTGATAGACTAGCGGTGGCAGCTCCGAAACAGCCTGATGAAGTGTGCGTCCCTGGTAAGTCAGATGCTCAAGAACCTGCCCAACTGTGAACATCGCATCGTAACCATTCTGGAACTCAGGGAAAATAAAGCATCCGTTTGCACTGCCACCCAGAACGACATCTGGTGTCTTCGAAGTCGAACTGCCAATTTCGGTTTCTGATGCTTTGCAGCGAATAACCTTACAGTCATATCGCGCAGCTATTCTCTCTATCGCCGAGCTTGCATTAACCGGCACAACAATAGATTTGCCGTGTTTGTCACGCAAAATAATGTCGGCAATTGTTGCAAGCAAGAGTTCGCCACGAATGACTTGACCAGTCTCATCCACAAGAGTAGCTTGCTCTCCATTACGCCCGATTTGAGCACCGAGGTCAGCATTCAAGGCTCTTACAACATCAGCAAGCTGCTTTCGCATCGCAAGACGCTCTTCTTGTTTAGGAGGATTACCCCTGATTGAAGCATTCAATACGACTGTTTCTATACCTAATTGCCCTAGCAAATCAGGAAGAATTACTCCTGTTTCAGCCATGGCGTAGTCGAGGACAGCAGTCGGCGGACGTGTAATTAGAGCACCATCCTTGGTGACGCGGTTATAGTTTGAACCTGGCACTACGCAAAAAGCGACTTTGTCTTGTTCGAAAACTTGACCCTTCACATGGTGCAAGTATTCATCAATATAATATTCGCGCACGCGGCTTGGATAGCTTATGTCACCAATATCCTGAGGCAAGCAACGGGGGAAATCTTCTTTGAAGAAAGTACCCTCAATTTTTCTTTCCATTGCCTTGGTGATAGCAATACCTGCGCTATCAAAAAACTCAACTTTGACTTTGCCGCTATCTCGCTGAGAGATTCTCGTGTGAACAAGCCCTGCAGCTCTTTGAGTTTTCACATAATGACGCGCAATAGGCAGAGGCATAGCTTCAAGGTTGTGAACGTCTACACCGACGCTCATTAATCCAGAAACAACAGCGCGGCTTATCATGCGGCTAACTGGCCAGTAATCTCTACTAACCAGAACATGTCCACCTTTAAGAGTGGCACCATAGGCGGCGGCTAGTGTCACAGCAAACTCGGGTGTAATTTCTACGTTGGCGATACCAACTACACCGTTGGCACCAAACAAACTTCGCGGCGCTCTGGTTCCCCAAATGACAGAACTGGGAACCTGCGCACCAGCATCGATTGCCTTGTCAGGCCAGATGCGCACATCGGGGTCGACACGCGCCTCTTCACCTATGACTGACTTGGAACCAATAACTGCCCCTTCGAGAAGCTCTGCTCCGCGGTGAATGCTCGCGTTGTTGCAAACAATACATGCGCGCAGAGCGGTTCCATTGCCTAGATAGCTTGAAGCCCAGATTACAGGATGCTTTAGAGTAGCTTTTTCCTGAACTATAACGTTATCGCCAATCACCGTATGTGGTGCCAACTCAACATCTTTACCAATTCGGCAATTTTTTCCTATGAGTATGGGGGCTGTCAGTTTTACTGAAGAGTCAATCTCCGTGCCTTCACCAACCCAGATGCCAGGCGAGATTTGCGGAAGGTCAAGGTCGATTTGCATTTTTCCATCGAGAATATCGGCGTGCGCCTGCCTGTATACTGCCAGGTTGCCGATATCACACCAGTAGCCATCAGCGACATAACCGAACATGGGCTCGTTGCGCAGCAAGAGCAGCGGGAAAAGGTCATTCGAAAAATCTTGCTCGCGACCCATAACTACATAACGCAGAACTTCTGGTTCGAGAATGTAGATGCCGGTGTTGACCGTGTCAGAGAAGATTTCACTTGCGCCTGGCTTTTCGACAAATCGCTGAATGCGTCCAGTTTTGTCTGTGATTACCACCCCATAGTCGAGCGGGTTTTCGACCCTCTTCAACACTAGTGTTGCTTTTGACTTTTGCGCTTTGTGAAACTCAAGAGCTTTGGTCAAATCGATGTCGGTAAGCCCGTCTCCGGAGATAACGATGAAGGTTTCATCAAGCATGTCTTGAATCTGCTTGACGCAGCCAGCTGTACCCAGCGGCTTACCTTCTTCTGTTGAATATCGTATTTTGCAGTCAAAGTCAGATCCGTCACCGAAGTAATCGCTGATAGCCTGCGGCAGATAGAACAAGGTAAATATGATGTCATTGAAGTCATGCTTCTTGAGCAAATTTACAATGTGCTCCGACATCGGCTTGTTCACTACGGGAACCATCGGCTTGGGCAGATGGCAGGTCAAAGGACGAAGCCTTGTACCAGATCCCCCAGCCATGATTACTGCCTTCATTTTGTCTTCCTCCAGTTTTTCGCTTACTTAAATCTGAGTCAGAGTGCGCATGTGCGCTAGATACCTATGCCTTTTTGCTTGCCGAACTCACAGCTTGCTTATCGCCGACTCCATTTCCTGGACTCACGTTTTTCGATTCAGCCAGAACTTGCTCATACACTTCGAGAGTATGCTGAGCAATAATCTTCCAGTTATAAATTGTTGAAACGCGATGATAACCTTCTGCCTTCAAGCGCTCAGCAAGTTCTGGATTGCGCAATACTTGCAACAATCCCCAACTCAAACTTTGTGCGTTGTCGGTGTAGGTAGTGATACCATTTGCGAAATTCTCAACGAAGTCAGGCAGCCCGCCGGTGTCTGAAGTCACGACTGGAACTTTTGCAGCCATTCCTTCAAGAGCAACAATACCGAAAGGCTCATATAGACTTGGGATACAAACTGCATCTGCAATCTTGAACAAGCGCAGCAAATCTGGGTCGCTCACATAGCCAAGGAATTTCACATCATGGCTGATGTTGAGACCTTCCGCCATGCCCTTAAGTTCATCAAGATAATAGCCAGTGCCAACGCAGAGGAACTTGGTGCCAGGACACTCGTACACTACTGATGGAATAGCGTGCAGCATGACCTGTACACCTTTTTCCATTACCATTCGACCTACGAAGAGAACAATCTTTTCGTGATCTGCAGCGAACTGACTGCGCAATGGATGTGGATCGTACTCGAAATCAAATACTTCAGGGTCAATACCATTTGGTATCACTGATAGTTTATCTGGTGGCACATTGAACAAGCCCTGCAACTCCTGGTGCATGTGCTGGCTGTTCACAATTACTCGCCATGATTCAAAAGTCAATCGCCATTCGAGCTGATTGATATAACGCTGTAAATCGGTGTGCAACCCCTTCATGCGACCGGCTTCTGTCGCATGCATAGTAGACACAAGCGGCAGCCCGAAACCACGTTTCATCACCCAAGCCGCATCACATACCATCCAATCATGAGCGTGCACAATATCAAACGGATGCTTCTGATGCAATTCGATCGCGTACTGCAAAAGACCGTAATTCAGGCGATGAACCCAGGTAAGAAAATCTGGAGTAGGGTCTGTTTGTGTTTTCACACGGTGAACATGCACTCCATGTTCGATTTCATGCTCAGCAGCACCCGGATGGTCAGCAGTGACAACATGAACTTCCCAGCCCTGGGCAGCCATTTTCCATGACAGCTGTGCAACAACTCTGGCCAATCCACCGATAATTCGTGGCGGATATTCCCAGGCTAACATCAAAACACGTTTGCTCACATTTCACCTATTCGCTTACAAGGGGACGATTCATCAAGTTCAAAATTGCTTTTTGCGGGCTCAAGTCACCTCGAAGAGATGCTTCGACCTGCATTGCAATTGGAAGTTCAATATTCATTTTCTCTGCCAGCTGACATACAGCTTTGGCAGTATAAACACCTTCTGCTACTGCTCCGAGGCTTTCGATTGCCTCTTGCGGGGAGCTACCTCTGGCAATCAATTTGCCCAGGCGGTAATTTCTTGAAAGCTCACTTGAACAAGTTGCCATCAAATCACCGAGTCCAGCCAGGCCAGCCATGGTATTGGCACGAGCGCCTAGAGTAACGGCAAGACGTGTCATCTCCGCCAGCCCACGAGTTATCAATGCGGCTTTTGCGTTCGTTCCGAGAGCCAGTCCATCCAGACCGCCTGCAGCAATAGCAATCACGTTCTTGAATGATCCACCTAGTTCCACGCCGCTGATATCAGTGTTTGAGTAGAGGCGCAAAGTAGGAATGCTGAGTGAACGTTGAACAAATTTAGCGATGGAGTCATCCTTACAAGCGATGACAGAAGCTGTTGGCAGTCCCTTTAGAATTTCCATTGCCAGATTTGGACCTGACATTGTGCAAACAGAAAGTTCAGGCATTATCTCTTCGAGAATTTGCGACATTCTCAAGAAACTCTCAAGCTCCAGCCCCTTGGCAGCGCTCACCAGTACTGGCAGCCCTTCCGCCTTGTTCAGTGACTCAGTGTGTGCAAGTCCGGCAGCGACAGGGCTCAGCGTCATGCACTTAAGCTTACTTCGAACAAGATGAGCCACAGAACGCATAGTTTGAGAAGTGCAAGCCAGAACGATGATCTGCCGGTCATCAAGACAGGCTTCAAGATCGGCGCTTATCTGAATGGACGCCGGAAAATCAATGGAGAGCGGCTTGTCGAGAAGCCTGGTTTTACTCAGGTGCGCAGCCTTTTCTTCATCGCGAGTCCAGAGGCTGACATCCTTACCAGCAAGCGCGAAACTCCTAGCTAGCGTTCCGCCCCAACTCCCGGCTCCTAGAACCGCTATCTTGACTGCTTTTTGCTCCGTACTGTCCGTCACCTGTGACAACTCATTCTGGCTATACGCGAAAGATATAAATTGTACACTTCTGGCTCTGTAAAAACAGGACTTTTCAGCAACTCAACTTAGATTTTCTTTGCGCTTTGCGGTCGAAAAACTGAGCCAGCAGTTTTTTCGTCTCTTGACTTGACATATTTGCAATTCGAAACTGAAACTCAGGACAACTCTCCAGGTTCGCCTTCCACACCAACCATGTCCTGAACTGCCAGAGGAAGGCTCGTGTCCAACGACCTTAATCTGGCCGAAAACTTCAAAGTGCCATCAGCATTGGCCATTACAGATAGAGTAATGTCACCGGACGCTCCGTCCGATTCCGACGTGTTTTTTGCTACGGGAATCGGGATTTGCGCTGCAACCTTAGCAACGCAAACGAGATCATTCTCAACTCCCACATCCATCACCTTCTGAAAAATGCTAGCTTGAGCTTTGCCATCCTCACCAGCTTCCAGTGTTATGTGAACATTCAAAGGCGTGGGGCTGTTGGCACTTATTACACATTTCATTCGTTCGCCTTGAGCCACATAAACGGGCGAGGCTAACGCATCCCAAACCACCCAATCTTTCAACTCACGAACAAGCAAAGCGGCTTGAATAGCGGCCCCCGATGAGACTGTCGCGTGAGAGAGCCGACTGTTCGGGAAAGTCGCCTTCGCTGCTTCTTGCAGAATCCAAAAGCTTGCCGCCCCTCCAGTAAAAATCACAGCTTGCACATCACTAATTGCAACGTTAGATTCAAGCACAAGCTCAGAAAACAAAGTTTGATATTGCTTTTTGAACTGATGCAGATGCTTGCTCAAGGCTTCCTTTCCGAGCGACGGCTTCAGTGGAGCGTTCTTTTCCGCCAGAGTAGGGGCTTTATTTGAGAGCTCGATTTTGAGCCGCTCTACAAAAATATGCAAAGCATTTTCGTCATCAAACTCTCGATGTTTTTTTACATAATCCATCATAGCGAGATTGGCGGCGAAGCCCGACATCTGCATGCTTGTCTTGATTGCTTTGGTTTCGATCAACCCGTTTTGCACGTCAACCATCGCTATCTCAAAACTGTATACACCACTTGAAACAACAAGAAAAATACCGTTGCGAATTTCATCTCTAAAACAATAGTCTAGAGCTGCTGCACAATGATCATTCATAAGACCGAGAACGTTAACACCAGCAATTTCCGCAGACTCAATCAGAGCTGTTCGCTGTCGATGATTAAAAGATGCCGGAACGGAAATGACAGCTTTTGCGAGCATCTTTTGGGTAGTGGATTCGATGCGACCTTTTATTCTCCGAAGTAGTTCGGCAGAAAGATCGATCGGGGAATAAACAGTATCCCCGACCTTCAGCCTGCGCCCCGCCGCCAATTGAACCTTAATGCTATGAACTAAGTTGGAATCGCCTGTGGGAATGGCTAGAGCATCTTGCACTAGAGCAGAGTAATCATAGGGGTTCAGCCGATACACCTCCCCCTGTGAAAAGGTGCAGACGCGGCAGCTGTAGCTACCGTAATCCAACCCGATGTTCAGATATGGCGCAACAGATTGCCCAACAAGAAACGGTGGGGGCAACCCTGACTGGGGACCACCATACTGCCGCTCAGGCTCAGTTTTATCGTGAAAAAGCCCAGTGGCTCTGGAACCGAAGCCTTTTGAAAAGTCTTCCAAAGCAGCATCCTCAACACACCTATTGCCATCTTACAAGGCGAGGCAAGAATGCGCTTGCGCAGAAGAGAAGAATTTATTTGTCGCTTATGGCAACAAACCCCTAACGTTTGCGAGTACGTGGGTCCAAAGCGTCTCGCAGTGCATCTCCCAGTTGATTAAACGAGAGAACGGTAATGAAGATAAAAAGACTGGGAAACAGAATCAGATGTGGGTGGGTTCGCAAAGAACGCCAACCATCTGAAGCAAGCGTACCCCAACTGCACGCCGGCGGAGAGAGCCCGAGCCCAATGAAACTCAATGTCGATTCTGACAAAATTGCCGAAGGCACTGTAAAAGTCAGGGCGACAATAATTGGCCCCATAGCATTAGGAAGCATGTGCTTAACGATTATCTCGAAAGTATTTCGCCCCGCAGACCGAGCGGCATCTATGAATTCTTCACTCTGGAGTTGCAAGAGCTGCGCGCGCACAAGACGGGCAGTACCCATCCAGCTAACAAGCCCAAGAGAGAGTAAGATTCCGACCGTGCCGCGCCCCACCAGCACGCCAATGAGAATCATCACGAGCAAATCAGGTAGCGCATAGGCAATGTCTACACCACGCATCATTATGCTATCGATTTTCCCACCATAAAATCCAGCGATAGAACCATAGCTGGTGCCAATAACGAAAGCCATTCCAGCAATGGTCACACCAATGGCAATTGAAAGCCGGGCACCAAATATGATGCGCGTTAAAAGGTCTCTTCCGAGTTCATCAGTGCCCATCAGGTGCTGCGCAGAAGGACCAGCGAGAATTTCTGCTGATGTCTGGTCATAACCATATTGAGTGAATGGAACACCAAGCCATGAACCAAGAGAAATAGCAACTAGAGCAATAATTATCCAGAAACAAACCATTGCACGAGGCATCTTAGAGAGCCGCGCAAAAGCAAGAGACCAGAGCCCTTGAGGCTTGCCTTTTCTGGCGGCATCGATTGGTGCTGGTGCTGGCGCTGTCACTCCACCCATGATTTAGCCCTCGACTTTAATTCGGGGATCAAGATACATATACGCGATATCAACAATTGTGTTGGTGATAATGAGCAAGAAGCCAAAAACAAGGGTTGTACCGATAATGAGATCGTAATCTCTATTAGTAACAGCAGTAATAAAGAACCGCCCCATCCCCGGAATTGCATAGATGTATTCGACGACGAAAGAACCTGTAATCAAAATAGCGCTTAGTGGTCCTAAAACGGTGACAACAGGAATGAGCGCATTCCTGAGTACATGAAGACGAACTGTACTCCAAAAATCGAGTCCCTTGCATCTGGCGGTTCTTACCCAATCGCGTTCGAGAACTTCGAGAACGCTCGAGCGCGTGAGTCTTGCAAGATAAGCAGTGGGGCTGGCGGCCAGGGTAAGAGCAGGAAGAATGATATGCCGCCAAGATTCCCATAAAGCCACTGGTAGTATCTTCAACCAAATACCAAAAATGAAAATCAATACTGCGCCCACAACAAAGCTGGGCACCGAAACGCCTAAGCCCGCAATCAACATGCAGGCACCATCGAGAAAAGAACCGCGCTTCAACGCAGCCGCAGTTCCCAATGGAACACCAACACAAATAGCTATTGCAAGTCCTACAATGCCCAGCTGCAATGAAACCGGCAAAGCGTCAATCAAAATATCATTGACTGTGCGGTTTGCGTACTTGTAAGAAACACCCAGGTCGCCCTGACATAGCCTTCCCATGTATAGCATGTATTGCTCTGGTATTGGTCTATCCAAATGATATTTGGCTTTGATGTTCGCCACTATCTCTGGTGGCAACGCTTTATCAAGATCGAAAGGTCCTCCCGGTACAATTCGCACCATAACAAAAGTAAGGCTGGCGACAATCCATAATACTGGAAGAGCCGACAAAATTCTCTTGAATACTAATACAAACATGTGGGTTCAAAGCAGGGACTCGCCGTACTTTATCACAAAATCATCGATGAGAGATCTAATGGCTGGCTTTAGCCTGACGATCTTCCAACTGACGTCTCATCGCTTCGCAGTTGCGACAAAGCATGTCGAAGTAATCATTGGCTTCATCCCACTGCCCTTCCTCGGCAGCATCAGTAAGGCGTGCGGTGAGCTGCCCAGTCAAAACCATACCCAATGACGAAAATGGTCCTTTCAAAGAATATGCAAAATGTCCGATAGAACGTATATCTCGGTCATCCATACTCATTTTCAAGCAGCGCATCAAAGTGTTCGTAGATGGCAAAAACAAATCAAGAATCTCGTCAAGCTCTTCCTGCTCGTACATTTCGGAAAGGCTCTTCAGGTCAAGCTCTTCCTCATAGTCGGAAATGTTCAAATGCTTTTGTATTTGCTTCATGCTGCGTCGCACGCACCAATCAACAATCTCAGCCAGCAAGTTGGCGCTGGCACCTTTGCTCAAATACTCGTCCATTCCTGAAGATAGACATTTTTCGCGATCATCCTCGCGGTCATACGCAGTCATGGCAACTATCGGTACATGTTTGCCCGTATTCAATTCAGCCTGGCGAATCAATTTAGTCGCCTCAAAGCCGTTCATCACGGGCATGTCGCAATCCATGAAAATTAAATCGTAGTGATTTGCAAGCGCCAGTTCCAAGCCCTCTTTACCATTTCTTGCAAAATCGGCGCTGAATTTCAGCTTCTCAAGCCGCCGTGCCATAAGTTTCAAATTGATTGGAATATCATCAACGATTAAGACTTTTCCGCTTTGAACGGCTTCATCAAGCTCTGGTGGTCTTTCGCTGGTGCGCGGAAGCTCAGCTTCTTCAGCCTCGTCTGATGTGGAAAGCTCATTCTGTTCTTTGATTCGCTTTAAGAGTTCGAGAATTTCCAGTGTGCCATCAAGAATTTCAAATTGGCTTTCCTCCAGCTTTTTGGCAGCTTCGGTAAATTTATTCGCTGACTCAATAAACCCGCTAAGGTCAGCAAAAAGAACTGCGCTTGTTTTCTCTTTCTTTCCTTTTTTGTTGCCACTTTTAAGCTGGGTAACAAGGCAAGAAAGAGCCCTGGACTCTTCGCTCTTCGTTTCTCGAAAAGACAAGTGAGGAGTAAAGTGCTCTTCGTCTTTTGGATTTTTCCAGGGTAACTTTGAGGAACTAAACGGTGTTCCTTCCTCATCGCAAAACCTGGCCTTTTTTGAAGAATTGGAGAAAAGGCTGTCGCTCACCCCTCCACCCAATAATTCTTCCAGAGCTAACTCATACGAGTGAATTTTCCCTTTGTCAGATAAAACAGCAGTTTTGTGTGCAAATTTCGTGTCAATTTGACTCACAACATCTTTCAGAGCTCTCAGACTATCATCTACATTGTCGAGAGCATGCAATAGCGAGTGCCTCAGAACTTTTATAGCCCTGCTGTGGTCGCTATTTATTGCTACGTCGGAGTCTAGCGTCTCATTGAGCACGCTAAGATGCCGGATAAGTCGACAAATGCTGTCGTCTTGCGGTTCAGCCATCTTACTAACTACATGAAGGAGCCCGCGAATTATTTACCCTATGGAAGCAAAAGATCACCACTCCATCACAATTTTGAATGGCCCAAAGATTCTCACTCAAATGAGTGAGGAAAAAGTTGGGTTGTGTGAAAGCAGACTAAGCAAAAGCGAGGATAAACACAGTGCTAGAGTAAATCTCGACAGGGTAATTCTGTGGTTTGCTACAGTGTTTTCTCGCACAGGGCCGATTAATATCAAAACATCCCACCAGTTGAAGTGCTTTGTTCGGTCACGGGGGGTGGACGGACATCGTGATTCATCTGTAGAAGCCGGCAAAAGCGAAAGCTGATGCCGGCTGGCGTTTTTAGGGCTTCCAGTTGTTGTCGACAACAGCGTCTTTGAAGAATTGAAGATCAAGACTGTTGATCGCAATTCCTCTTAACCAGGGCTTTGTCATTATGTTTTGCGTAGAGAGATAGGTGCAAGCAATGACAGCTTCGTCTTTGCAGACAATCTGATCTGACTTCTGGTACAACGCAGCGCGCACCTTCTGGTCTTGTTCGCCTTCTGCCTGGTCAATCAACTTATCGTAATCGGCACTCTTCCAGTGAGTGTTGTTATTTCCATTGTGACTTGTGAAAATGTTGGCAAACGTTTCAGGGTCAGGATAATCAGCCCCCCAGGATGCACGAAAAATTGGCGGGGGATCAGTCCTGAGCTTGCGCAAATATACTTTCCACTCGTTGTTTACGAGATCAACATGAATGTTCAAATTGCGCTTTATCTGATCTTGTACGGCTTCCATAACTAAGCGAGCATCTTCTCGCGTTGGATAGAGAATCTCAACTTGAGGAAAGTTTTTTCCGTCAGGATAACCAGCCTCTGCCAGTAATTCCCTGGCTCTCTTGGGGTCAAATTTTGGTCCCGATTCAGGTGAATAGCCGATCATTCCTTCGGGAATCCATGTACTGGAGGCTTTCTCAGAGCGTCGAAGAATCTCGCCGAAAATGCGCCGATCTAAACCCATGGAAAAAGCCAGCCGAACTCTTTTATCATCGAATGGCTTCTTATCTACATTGAAGCCGATGTAGTTATTTCTCAGCAGAGGAAAGTTATGGTACTCAGGTGAGTCCTTGCACTCGTAGACATCTGAAGTGGGAAAGCTTCTGTTGTCTATGTAGTCGAGCTGATCGTTTTCGTAAAGCGCAAATGCCGTTGCTTGCTCAGGAATCATGAACATTTTGATCTTCTTGATCTTTGGTTCACCGCCGATGTAGAGGGGATTTGATACCAGCTCGATCTTGTATTCATGCATCCAATCATGCAACATGAAAGGTCCATTTACGACCATATGACCCACATCTGTCCAGGTCTTGCCATATTTTTCGATTATGTCTTTCCGCATGGGGAAAGCTGCGCAAATAGCAGTTAGAGTCAAGAAATACGACGCGGGCTTTTTCAGCCGCACTTCAATAGTCCAATCATCAATAACCTTGATGCCTAACTTCGTTTGGTCCTTCTCGACTCCAGTGTTGTACTCAAAAGCTCTGTCGATATCGTAGAGAAAAAACGCATATGGTGCTGCCGTTTCCGGGTCTAAAAGACGACGCCAGGCATAGTCGAAGTCTTGCGCTAGTACCGGCTTTCCATCACTCCATTTTGCATCTTTTCGCAAATGAAAAACGTACTTCTTCCCCCCATCCAAAATGTCCCAGCTCTCGGCAATAGACGGCGCAACACTCAAATCATTTCGATATTGAGTCAAGCCGACCATCATATTGCACACAACATCAAACGACGTGTTGTCGGTGTTCACATGCCAATCAAGCCCAGGCGGCTCTGCACCCAAGTTAATGCGCATTGTGTCTCGCTCAGGTCCTCGTTGCACGGAAGAACAAGCCGAGAGCGACAGCGAAAGTACGAGTAAGAGACAGATTGATTTTAGTAAGTTCAGCATAGCGATTGCTGTGAAAAGACAGAGATGATCTTGGCACAGATTTCGCCCTTAAAAAGATTGGAAGAGAAAGATTCCGAAAATTTCATAATGCACAATTCATGGCAAGTTATCCCCTCCTATGTATAGATGCAAGGAGAAGTCTCTGATAATATTTCAGCATCTTGACCGAATCGCATCACCGCAGGTCTTGCAGCAGCAAGCTCAGGTGCATGTGCTGGCAGCGTTGATTATAAATGGGAAGTGAAAGTATGGGCGAGCAGCAAGAAATGAAGTCACCTCCCTGGATTTTTGGAATCACCAACATTCCTTATGGAGTCGCAGGAACCTATTCAGGAGTGGCGGTTCCATTCTTGCTAAGAAAGGCAGGTTTGCCAATCGAGCAAATCGCAGTTGTATCTGCGATTGCATTTCTTCCCGCAGCATATCAATTGTTCTGGGCACCAATTATTGACCTCGGCATCAGACGCCGAGCCTGGCTAGTTCTCTGCGCCACACTCGGCGCAATAGCATTGGCTGCGACATTTTACATAGATGTACAAAAAAACTTGCTTTTGTACGAAATCATTTTGACATTGGGACAGGGTCTTGTAGGACTCGTAGCTTCCTGCAATGGAGCACTGGTTTCCACTACAGTTGACCCGTCAAAACGCGGGCGTGCAGCTGGTTTTGTGAATGCGGCAAACCTTGGGGCAGCAGCACTAGGAGGCGGGCTTGTTCTGACTCTTGCAAATACAGTATCAATTCACGCAGCTGCTGCTGTGCTGTTTCTGTCCATATGCTTGCCTTCACTTGCAGCACTGACAATTCAGGAAGCAGGACCAATAAAAGAACCTATTCTGCAGCACCTCGGAAACATGCGCAGGGAAGTATGGCGCGCCGTTAGCGCTAGAAGAGGATGGACAGGATTGCTCTTCTGCATTTCACCAGTGGGAACTGTTGCTCTTACAAATTTGTTCTCGGGCATGGGAACTGATTACCATGTTTCAAGCCAGACTGTCGAACTGGTAAATGGTTATGGTGGCGGATTCATCACAGCATTGGGAGCCCTGGCTAGCGGTTACATTTTGGACAGAGCTGATCGCCGCAAACTTTACCTGCTAGCAGGAATTCTTACAGCAGCCTGCGCAGTCGGTATGGCACTCGCGCCGTTGACCCCTACGACTTACATGATTGGAGTGTTGACCTATTTGCTCATAGCGGGTCTGGCATATGCGGCATTCTCAGCAGTTGTATACGAGATAGTCGGCACCGCAGGCAGTACCGCCTCTACCTTGTATTCGGTGTTTCCTGCAGCAGGAAATCAGGCTATCGCTTACACCTTGTTCATTGACGGGCAATCGAACAAAGCATTTGGCGTCAAAGGACTACTATGGACAGATGCTGCAATGAACATTGCTGGCGTTGTAGCTCTATTCTTCCTACTGAAGATTGTTTTCAATGAAAGAAATAAGGCTAGCGATGATGCTACAGAAACCGATACAGCAACAGCAGCGCAAGAATCAGAAGGCGAGCCCAATAAAGCTGTAGCAGCTAGCGTGTAATTTGGGTTCCTTTATCCTGCGGCGACACTATATATGGTGGCGCAGCAAAGGCATCTTTCATGGATTGTTAGTTGTTTGAGTTTTTGTGGTAGGGGTGGGAACTGCAAACACATTGCAGGGCTGGAGATAAGCAACATAAAACGGCAGAGCTATTGGACTCAATAACAATGGAAAAACGAAAACGAGAAATACGGACATCTGCAGTTGTCGTGTCTTTGCTCTTGAAAGTACCAAAAGTCCAGCAAGGTGCCAAACTACTAAGCCAATCATCAACGGGCGAAATGATAGTACCATTATCGTCCAGCCTGGAGCAATTAGATACATTGCCGAACCGAAAGCATGTGGCGAGATTGCAGCAGTCGTCATCAACCACTGCTGAATAGCTGAATCCTTATTGAAAGACACCATAACTAATAGCCAGATGAACGGGGCTTCACTTGCAAAGGACCATACTGGCCTTTTGGAAGCGGAACTACATCATAATAATGCCCCAATGAGTCGAACCAGCCGACTGGTGTAGCAGCTTTCGCGGCAATACTCACTTGGGTTGTATCGTTTATGTTTGTAGAACTGAGCGGCAACGTTGAAAATACCTCGTTGCCATATTTAGTTAAGTTGGCATTCTGTGATCCTTGGTAGTTCAAAACCCAACCGGTTGGCGTCAATAGATAGGTATTTTGGTTGCCCGAATTTGCAGCCGCGTAATCAGTTGGAGACAAATATTCGCCGCCATAGCCAGGAAGATTAGGGTGGGAATGCCAGTTAGCGATAGGTACCTGACCTTTGGAAAGAAGGAATCCGGACTCCTGCAGTGGCATTGTGGTAATCAATTGTTCCTGCCCAACGGAAACTCTTTGCGAATAGACCGGAGTCATAGTTCCACCACTTCCAAGCGCCCCCCAAGCTCTAGCGCAGTGATTCCGTTGCCTATACGTTGTGGGTTTGATAGCATAGTAGCCATCTGATTTACTAATTTGGGATCTATCGCTGCCAGACCCAGGGGATCCATTAGATTAATCGCGTTGTTGCCCACGCAGGAATAGAGATTCATGTCTCCAGCATCGTATCCAATAGGATCAGGCTGCAAGAACCGACCAATCGCTGTTGAGTAAATCCGAGCCTTGTAGTTGTACAAGCCCACTTCAGAGTCATAGCGTTGCCCGGTATAGCCAAACGGCGTTCCCGTCAGGCTAGGAGTTTCTCCAAATGGTCCATATTTGTAGCGGTTCAAGACAGCACCTGAGTCATCAGGCTGAGCAATCACTGATCCTAGCCTATCATGATGCAGGTAAGTCTTGGTAGAGCCAGCGATCTTGATGAAGATCTCGTCTGCCCGATTGCCCCTGATGAAGCGGTTTACGAGCGCATCTCCGTCATCAAATTCGGCAATCATCTGCTGCCCGTCATACAAGAAATTAGTTTCGGCTGTGTTGCTTGTCTTGCGAGCCTGCCTATTCAGCGGGTCAAGAATGTAGTCGTTAGTCGTTCCGCCAAGCACGACTTGAGTCATCCGATTGAGCACATCAAAAGTTGCTGAGAATGGTCCGCCGGTCAAGCAACCATTTTTGTTGTAAGAATATCCGGTGCCCGCAACTGAGGGGTACTGATTGAGGTTGTTCGCAGCGGAATACACCGTGGTGGCAGATGCACCTGGAGTCCAAACGAAAGCCTTGTTGCTGCAAGACATGGCAATCGCCTGGTGCACTTTGTTGTAACTGTAAGCGAAGTTCACAGCGCTTCCGGTGAACTCTTGATTCAGTGCAGTCAAATCATCATTAATTGCGTAGGCATAGTCGCACGTGCAGCCATTCTCATAAGTGACAAGAGTTCGACTGGAGAGATCATCGTAGTCAAAATGGACAGCTGCCGCGCCGCTTCCGTTGAGCTTGATGTCCGTAAGGCGATTCAACTCATCGTAAAAATAAGATGCATAATATCCATCTGGATAAATCAGCTTCGTCCTATTGCCGTTGTCGTCCAGTTCGTAACCGACAGCCTTCGCATCAGGCATGCTCTGCTCTATCAGCCTTCCTGCCGAATCGTAATCGTAGCCATAGTCACCACTAGTAGGGTCATCAGGCTCGGTCGGTGTGTTGATATTCAGCAATCTACCTGCCAAATCATAGGTCATGGTCTGCAATGCCAGAGTTCCTGGCTGCCTGGTGCTCAGCCTGTTGAGCGGGTCAAAGGTGCTCACTATTATGTCGCCAGGGCTCGGTGACACATCTACGCTGCCAGCACGCGTGACATAGGTGAGCACATTTCCATTGTCGTCATAAACAGAATTCTGTTCGAACGTGCCATCTGGATAGATTCTCTTGTCGAGCCGGTCGAAACCGTCAAACTCATAGCTCGTTGTGTTTGAGTTTGCGTCTGTTAGCGAGGCAAGCAAGCCGTTCTCTGTGTAGGTGCGTGTTTCTGAAATCTGCAAGAGCGGGTCGGTCACGGTGCTGATTCTGCCTAGTTCATCGTAGCTGTAGGACCAGACTCGATTCTCAGCGTCAGTTCGTTTTGTTAACCAATTGTTTGTGTTGTATTCAAAAGTGGTGGCATTGTTCGCTGGGTCAATTGTCGATTTTACCGAGCCATTTTCCTGGTAGATCCATTGCCATGTTTGAAAGGGATTTGCCTCATCACCAGTCTGCTTTTCTAAGGCGATTCTCCAGCCATTTTCATCGTAATTCCAGTTAGTGACAAAGCCAAACGGTGAGGGATCCGTCTGCTGAATCATTCTGCGCTCGTTATCAAAATCAAAGCTCGTGGTATTTCCGTTCGGATCCGTAACGCTCGTGGCATTTCCAATGTCGTCGTAGCCGAATGCTGTAGTGAGATTGAGCTGCCCAGTGCCAAAGTCGTGAATTGAATTCTGCAGCACTTCGGTGGCAGTATCATATTCAAATTTATCGACTATTCCAGTTTCATCTGTCCGTGTGAGAACCTGCCCTCTAGCGTTGTAGGTGAAAG
>JBGAHS010000008.1:0-573461 GCA_044226015.1 Obscuribacteraceae bacterium (SeqCode) | reverse complement strand
GCAGCACGGCAGCTGTCCATTTTGATTACGACGATCTCTCCAGGCGAACTCTAGTTACCTATGAGAATGGCTGCACATGCGACTATGCATACGCAATTAATGATGATTTGACTGCACTGAATCAAGAGTTCACCGGAAGCAGTGTAAACTTCGCGTACAGTTATAACAAAGTGCACCAGGCGATTGCCATGTCTTGCAGCAACAAGGCATTCGTTTGGACTCCAGGTGCATCTGCCACCACGGTGTATTCCGCTGCGAACAACCTCAATCAGTATCCCTCAGTTGCGGGCACCGGATATTCTTACAACAAAAATGGCTGCTTGACCGGCGGACCATTCGCAGCAACTTTTGATGTGCTCAATCGGATGACTCTAGTCGTGCTTGGAGGAACGACTAACGACTACATTCTTGATCCGCTCAACAGGCAAGCTCGCAAGACCAGCAACTCTGCTGAGACTAATTTCCTATATGACGGGCAGCAGATGATTGCCGAATTTGATGACGGAGATGCGCTGGTAAACAGGTATATCAGAGGAAACAGGGCAGACGAGATCCTCATCAAAATTTCTGGCTCTACCAAGACTTACCTTCATCATGATAGGCTAGGATCAGTGATTGCCCGCACAGATAATTCAGGTGCCGTCTTGAATCGCTACAAATACGGAATCTTTGGTGAAACCCCAAGCCTTACCAGCACGCCATTCGGCTATACAGGGCAACGCTATGACTCTGAAGTGGGAATACGGAATCTTTGGTGAAACCCCAAGCCTTACCAGCACGCCATTCGGCTATACAGGGCAACGCTATGACTCTGAAGTGGGGCTGTACAATTACAAGGCACGCATTTATTCACCGTCAATAGGAAGGTTCTTGCAGCCAGATCCCATTGGGTTTGATGCTGGAGATCTTAATCTATATGCTTACGTTGCAAATGATGCTGTGAATTTTTCGGATTCCTTCGGCTTAACCGGCTCTTATCGAGCACCTAGCTCTCCTGTATTTCAAAACTCCATCGATGATCCGATCCTACGAGAAACTCTGGAATTTTTTAGAGGTTTGTCCAGTGGAAGACCATTTGGAAAAACCGACTGGGGCGATCCCATCTCCCCACTAAACAAGCTTGGGAAAAGTATTGCAGATTCAGTAGCAACAGCGGCCCTTGCGCTTCTTAATCCCAATCAAGTTGGGCAGAAAATAAATATATTCGGAGAAATGGAGGCCGCACCCAATTTTCGTGATGTCGTTACGCCAGGTACGCCGGAGCATCTAATAAACGGTCGTCCGTCGACTGGCAACATGATGAACGGATCCGCTAGCGACATATTCCTAAGAAGTTCTCCCATTAACCCTCAAACTCTTTCAGAAATTAAGAGGTTATCCGGACCCAGAACTAACATAACGATAATGCAGCCAGCAGGTTCTTTCCAAGGCGCAGAGGTAGCAAATGCCATCGGTAATAGAGCAACCGTAACCGCCGGACCCCAAGCAGTTTTAGGAACCAACTCAAGTATAGGTAATCCTCTTTCAGCTGGTGGCATGCCAGTTTTATTCCAGATAATTAGAATGGTGGTTGGAAAATAAAATGTCTTTCCTTGGTGATATCAAGTCTTACTGCGAAAAGAACGGCCTGTCTACAGGGCAATATGAAATTGTCTACTGGAAGAATCTTGATTTATCTTACATAAAGGCAGGAGCCCTCTTTGTTCATGCGGCCTGGAGTGGTCCATCAGTGCAATCCCTTCGTTTCTTTCTAAAAAATGTTTGCCACTACATGCCATCAGCTGGTTTCACAGTTTTGTTTGTCGATGCTGACGAGAGCATAACAGATGAGGTTTTATGCAAACTGAGCATAAAACCTCAGGGCAATGGAGAAGTCTTTTGGATCAAGAATGGAAATTTTATTCATGGCGGCAGTCAATACGGAAAACCAGACGACAAGATCTTAATTCAACAGATGATGAAAGAGTGCCTAGATTCTGTCGAATAGAGACACATTCCGGGCAGGCTCGCAAGACAAGCAACACTGCCGAGACTAATTTCTAGTATGATCCGATGTCTTAGCAGCGCTGGTCTCGGTCTTTCTTATTCGATATAGCAGAGGAAATTAGGCAAGAAGTGCTTGATAGCTGTATATGTGATATGTATCGATCTGGCGATCTGATCGGATCCTCTGTAGGCTTCTGTATGTAAGGATCTGGGGGGATCCTGTATTCCTGCTACGGATCTCCAAGCTGATTTCCGTGAGACATTATTGATCCCGAAATTGGCGAGAGGTACAAATATCATGAATAACGCTGATAAGAACTTGAACCTTGTTCTTGGCGAAACCGTTCGCACTCGCAGAATGGTGTTGGAAATAAATACTGTCGAGTTCTCTAAAGCACTCGGTAAGAACGCAGCATACATCCGAACCCTTGAGCAGGGGCTCTTGGAATTCACTCCGGCAATTTTGAAAGACTGCGCACGCGCACTAAATACTTCAGTGCAAGAACTCATAGAAATTGCACTTGGTGAAGCAGCGCTGGTTGCGATGGGCGATATCGAAGATAGCTTTGCTGAAGCAGTCTAATTGTCTAGATGTGCAGAATCACTTCGGAAGCTGGGAAGCGAACCTTTTTGAGTGAGGCATACTTATCATCATTTGCTCGATATCCAAGCGGACACACAACCACGCTATGCAATCCTTTCGAATTCAGATCGAGGATGCGATCATAATCTTCTTTGATAAAACCTTCCATCGGGCAGCTGTCAACTTGAAGAGCCGCTGCAGCTGACATCAGCACTCCCAGCGCGATGTAACACTGAGCGGAAGTCCAGGCAGCCTGTGTGCCAGTGTCCATCTTCAGAATACTGTTCACCATCATATCTTTGTATGCTGACAAAGAGTTTGCTTCGATGCCTCTGACTTTTGCAATCGTGTTGAGGTAGTGATCGATGTATGCAGAGTCAACGTTGCTGACTCTGCAAATCACGACAAGATGCGAACAATCTGCTGGTTGGTTCTGTGCCCAGCTGAAACGAGCCAGTTCTTCTTTCTTCTTCTGGTCTGTTACGACAACAAATTTCCAGGGTTGCAAACCGAAGCTGGAAGGGCTAAGAATCAAGCTTTGCTCAATCTTCTGCCAGGTGTTGGCATCGATTTTTCTGTTGGCATCAAATTTCTTGGTTGCATAGCGCCACTCGAGGTCGGCAACGATATCCTTTTCCTGAACAGTCATTATTGACTCCTTGTGTAATTATTTGAGTTTGATTAGATGACGCCTAGCTTCTTGCCTGCTTTGGCAAAAGCATCCAGGGCTTTGTCGAGATCTTCTTTTCTGTGTGCTGCAGAAATTTGAACGCGCAATCTTGCTTCGCCTTTTGGAACCACTGGATACCAGAGCCCCCGAACGTAAACACCGAGATCGAGCAATTCCTTCGACATGTCCATCGCAACTGGAGCTTCACCGAGCATCACAGGAACGATTGCGTGATTGCCTTCGATAATGGTGAAACCAAGTTTGACGATTTCGGTGCGGAAATATTTTGTGTTTTCTTGTAACTTCTGAACCAGGCTATTATCTTTCTCGAGCAGTTCAATAGCCGCTAAAGAAGCCATAGCGATGAATGGTGGCACTGTGTTTGAGAATGTGTAAGGGCGCGCCTTCTGACGCAAGAAATCGACCACTTCGCGCTTGCCGGTGATGAAGCCACCTGCGGCTCCGCCGAGTGCTTTGCCCAGGGTTCCAGAAATAACATCTATCTGCCCGTGAACTCCCTGCTCTTCAGGTGTGCCACGTCCTGTTTTTCCGAGTACACCTGTCGAGTGCGACTCGTCAACGTAAAGCATTGCGTTGTGTTCGCGAGCTAGTTTCACCAGTTCTGGAAGTGGAGCTGTGTCGCCTTCCATGCTGAAAACACCATCGGTAACGATAATCTTGATGCGGTGATTCTCTTTTGTATCTTCTTCAAGCCATTGTTTTAGCTGAGCAATGTCATTGTGATTGTATGCTTTTGCGTCCGTCGTTTTGACGGCGATACGACAAAGTCTGACACCATCTATGATGCTCGCGTGATTTAGCTTGTCGCTATAAATTATGTCGCGGTAGTCTTTTTTGCCCAGGTCTGAACCCAGCATGGCATTGAAGAATCCTTCATTTGCTGCCCAGCAGGAAGAGAATAGAATTGTGTCTTCTGTTCCGAGAAACTCCGCAATCTTCTCTTCCAGATTTCTATGCAGTGGTTGTGTACCGCAGATGAATCGAACTGAAGCCAGCCCGTAGCCGTATTCTTTCAATCCTTTTTTTGCTGCTTCAACTATTACGGGATGGTTTGCTAAACCCAGGTAGTTATTGGATGCGAGCATGACGCATTCTTTTCCTGCGACATGCACTACTCCGCCTTGATGTCCATCAAGTGGAACTTCATATTTGTAGGTTTTCTCTTCTTTCGCTTTTTCCAACTCTTTTCCAAGGTCAGCATAAAGTGATGAAAGATGTGTTTCCTTGCTAGTTGAAGCCGTCATTGCATTAACCTCTTATGCGTAGTCGTGATTAATTGTGTTCTGGGCTAAATATTAGTTTGAGTTCTTCTCCGGTGCCGAGCACTTCGAATGCCTTTTCATACTCATCCAACTTGTACAGTTTCTGGGCAACAACCTTTTCAAGCTTGCTCTTCAGGTCAAGTCGATCTGACTTGATCAAGCTGAGCATCGTTTCCCAGGTGTTGAACATTCTTCGTCCAAATATTCCTTTAACTGTTACTCCCTTCCATATGACACCATTGGCGATATCAAAGCTTGGAAGTGGTTGGCGTGCTATTCCCAACAAAATTACCTGCCCGCCGTTGCGAACAATCTTGAAAGCGTCATCGTAAGCAGGCAGTGACCCCGACATTTCGAGAACTACATCTACGCCATTGGAGTTCGACTCCAATTTATTCACCAGCTGATGCAATTGTGCAGAACCTTTCGACACATCAACAAAGTGGTCAGCATGAAACTCGCCTGCTAGTTGTGAGCGTCTCTCAAGATCTGCTGCTTCGGTAACGTAAATTCTGGTGGCGCCGAATGCTCTACATAAGAAGGTAGACATCAGTCCGAGGGGGCCAGCGCCCAATATCGCAACAGACTTGCCTGCCACATCTGCTTCTTGCACCGTGTGAACCGCGTTGCCGAAAGCATCGAGCATCGCACCGATTTTTGGCGAAATCTGGCTGGTGTCGCCGTTTTTTCCTAACAAAATCACATTTTTATATGGCACCACAACAGACTGGGCGAAGCAACCATCAAGATGCACACCCTTAACCTTTACGGCAGTGCAAATGTGCTCGTTGCCTGTTCTACAAAGTGCACAATGACCGCAGCTTAGATGCATCTCTGCAGTAACATAGTCTCCCTTCTCTATAAGGAGATGCTTGGGTACATCGACAGCCATGTCGTGAACGCCGGGTCCGAGCTCTTCAATGATGCCGCAGAACTCATGCCCAACAACGATTGGTTTGTATGCCCCTGACCCCGAGATATATCGTTGCATCTCGCGGCGAATTCCCTCGCTCTTAGCGCTGCTGTAGATGCTTTTGTCAGTTCCACATACTGCAGTTGCTAACACTTTGATTCTCACTTCGCCGAAGCCCGGCTTCGGAACTGCTTGAGAATTGCTGAGTGTGAAACCATCTTTATTGAGGTCTTCTTTGATTAAGCAACGCATAGATGTATTTGCTGTGTCTGACTTGGCTTGCGCGCTTGCCAGGGATTCGGTTTGCATATTAGCTTCCTCTTGCCGTTTCTGTGGCGAAAGATTATGTAACAGATGCACAATGTATCTCAAATAGGGCGAGAACTGCAATCTGTCGCGTTTTGTAGTGGATATTTTGTTGAAATTGCGGAAAACCGCGCCGGCTTAGCGTTTGTTAAGTTGCCAAGTAATAGTTGGTCGCATAGATTTGACTTTGTCGTAAACAATTTCTTTAGCTTTGAGGGTGAAATCAATGGACAGGCATCAACGTGGATTTGGCGATTTTGACTCCAGATTTTCTGAGAGTGAAGCTTGTTCTGCTGAAAGGACTCTTTCTGACATTGCTGAGGCTTCGATCGTGAATACGATTATGGAAGGTGGAGCAGGTCCTGAAGAGTTGAGTGATAGCGGCTTGCGTTTCATCCGTTATTTGCTCTCCATTTCGCGCGCCGCTCGTTTTGGTTTCTTGCCGAACTTCGGCGACCTCAATGCAGTCAGGGAAATAGCGCGGCAGTTTATTCGTTATTGCGGAAGTGCGGCTCTGGCGCTTTACACCATGAATCAAGTAATTGAAGGCGAAGCTTAGATCGCACCATATACAGTGTCAGGCATGGTTCGTGACTCTCGGCGGCTGCCGGGAGTCTTTCGTTTCTTGGGCTTAAGTCAGGGTTTCTTGCTTTCAAATTTAATGGAGCAAGCCTACCCCAAAATAATGCAGAAATGATTCTGCACAGCGCCATAGAGGAAGGGAAGGGGGATGTCTGCGTCGCGGTGACGTAGGCGTTAAGCTGAAGGCATGCAGCAGCCCATTTTGGGTATGATGCATTTATGTTCTTCACTTTTGTCATGGAACTCAAAGATGGATAGGCAGCAGTCTGGGGCGATAACTCACTTCAAGAGAGGTTCCTGGAGAGACGGGGTGCCTGAGAGATCAGCCTTGCTCTACTTTGCCGCAGCGGTAATGTGTGGGCTCTTGGCGCCATTTCTCTTGAAGTTTGTAGGATTTCTCTTTGGTATTCCAGTCGCCATGATCTCTGGTCTTTTCATTGGCTTGGGACTTTTTCTCGTAATCAGAGTCGTCGACAAGAAATTCCTGGGCGCTGCAAGAGTAGGTGTACGCACTCTCGAAGATAAGATTGCTCAAGACAGTTCGAAGGCGAGCATGGAAGATCTTGAGAAACTCGTTGCTGCTTATTTGAAGCTCAAACGTCTTGATGCTGCCGACTTCTACAGTCGTCGCTTACTCGACTATAGCAAAGCTGGAGCTACTGGTCTGGTTAAACTAAATGATTGGGTTGTCACCACTGACTGCTGTGTTTCAAGAGAGTCATATTTGAAAACTATGACTTATAACCTGGTTTGGCTCTATGAGACCACCGGTGTATTTACTTTGAGTTCTACGCGCGTGAGTTTCAGAGGAAAGAAAATTAGTTTTGATTGCTCCCCTGAGAATATTGTCTCAGTGGAACTTGGGAAGCATCCTTTCTGGCAAAAGCCAATTACGCTACGTTACATAAAGCTGACTATCGATGAGATGGGGCAGCGACACGTCTTCATTTTGAATCCGAAATTCGCAACAATAGACTCGGTTTGGGAGAGCAACAAGCAAGTAGAGGCATGGTATGACCGATTGCTCAAAGTAAAACAATCGATGAATCCAACTAGTGCTTTTCCTGATTGGTTGAAGGATGTAAGCTAGTAAACGCTCGCTTTTTTGTTAGGTCTCTAAGCGTTTCGAAATGTGCGCCCTGACTAGATTCAATGGGCACCTATCTACCCTCTGCCTACTCATCTAAATACTCTCGTATCGAGTGTTACTTTCCCTTAGGTAGCTTCGCTACAGCGTTCATGAACTTCATGAATGCTGGCTTGTCGCGATAGCCCTCAGCAACTGCAAGGGGCTTTCCTGTTGGCAGAATGACTAGCGTGGTTGGGAATCCTGAGATACCAAATCTGGTGGCTAGTTCCTGTCCGTCTCCGCCATCTTGTGCGTCTACCTTCATGCAAACATAGTTCGCTGCGAGGTAATTGAGCACTTCGGAGTCTCGATAAGTTGTGCGATCCATCACCTTGCACCAGTGGCACCAATCAGTGTAGAAGTCTGCAAGAATTGGTTTGTTTTTTAGTTTAGCGGCAAGTTTCGCTGATTTCACATCAAGCCAAATAGGTGTACCATCTGCTGCCACCGTTGCTGGTGCTTTGGTAGATGGACCCTTTACCGGAACTTTTATGCTTGCATTCTTTGTAACTGGCGACGGTTTTAGATTGGAGGAGGTCTTCGTCGTTCCTGTTTTGGCAGTTGCAGGACCAGCCTTTGCTACAGCGGGTTTTGTGCTTCCAACGTTTGCTGCTGCTGATTTCGCAGTCCCAGCTTTGGCTGTGGCTGCTTTTCCGTCCGCAGCCGGAGGTTTAGGCGCAGTCGCTTGATCTGCAGTGCCAGGCTTGCTGGAACTCTTTTCTGGAGCCACGTTTTTGGAGGCAGAAGTTGAGGATCCGGCTGAATTGGCTCTAGCTGCTTTCGAGCTAGTAGAGTTGGCTCCGGCTGAATTGGCTCCAGCTGCTTTCGAGCTAGGAGCGTTGGCTCCGGCTGAATTGGCTCCAGCTGCTTTCGAGCTAGTAGCGTTGGCTCCGGCTGAATTGGCTCCAACTGCTTTCGAACTAGTAGCGTTGGATCCGGTTGAATTGCCTGTAGAAGAGTTGCTTGCTGACGGGGCTGCTAAAGCAGCAGAAGCGCACGCTAGCAATAAAAGGGCGGTTGGAATCGAAGTGTTTTTCATTTGTTCTCTCCCATCAAGATCTGGCGAATAATCTTGATTGGTGGCGTGCCTGTTGCCATGATTTTATCGTGAAAATCCTGGAGTGAAAAATCTCGCCCTTTCAGCTTTTTGTAATCGTCTCTCAGCGCAAGAATTTGCAATTTACCTAAAGTATAAACCAGGTATGTGGGATCGCTTGTGCCTCTTTTAGTCTCTCTCTCGGCGTTTGCTTTCTCCTGATAGCCTTCTTTGACAAAGTAATCGATTCCCTCATCCATGCTCATTCCGCGAGTGTGCATTCGAATACCAACGATGTATCGAGCGCAACGAAGTAGAGCATCGTGAAGCATTACCATCTTGAGCTTCTTATCGCCGTTTTCCAAGCCCTGCTCAAGCATCATTTGCTCGCAGTAATGAGCCCATCCTTCAACATTTGAATTTGCGCCGAATATTTTTGATACCTTAGATGGTGCCTTCCGCGTCCACAGCCCCTGTACATAATGACCAGGGTAAGCTTCATGAACACTGGTGTTGATCACGTCATACTTGCAAAAGGCTCGCATGTGTTCTTCAACTCTTTCAGCGCTCCAACCTGCTTCCGGCAACGTCACATAGTAGTATGCTTCCGTAGCTTTTTCCTCAAATGGTCCTGGTTGGTCCATAGCTGCAAACGTGAGAGCCCGCATGAAAGCTGGTGTCTCTTCGACCTTCAATTTACCGCTGTCAGGAATGCTTACGATCTTGTTTTTGGTGCAGAAATCAATCAACTGGGTCAGCATTTTTGTGATGTCTGGCATGAGTTCATCGGGTTTGGCATGGACACTTGAAATTGCTGTGAAAACTTCAGTTGGAGATTTTGACGGATCTATCTCCTTTGCTGTTGCGATGAATTCATTCTGCAATCGCTTCATTTCTTTTTCGCCAACGGAAAGAAGTTCGTCGATTGAGCGCTCTTCCATTTCGTCGTAGCGAAGTTTCTTTATGTAGTTCTGTTCGCCAATGGCAAAATTACCTTTTGATTGTGGCAATACTTGTTCTTTCAAAAACTTTTGATAATCTTCCAGCTGAGCTATAACTGCTTTATTGCTCGCCTGAAACTCCGCCTGCAATTTTTCATCGCTTACGCCTTTTAGCTTTTCAGCAATGGAATTTCGAAAGAGATCAATGATGCCAGGCATCTGTTCAAGAGCCACCTCTGTGTATATTTTCGGTGGATTTTTTAGATTCTTCTTGCCCGCGTCGAGCATTGCGTTGATCTTCTTTTCTCTTGCGATAACAAGTTTTATGCGTTCGTTTAGCGGGGCGAAGTCACGAGAAATCAGGTCGTACACCATAGAGCTGGCTTGCGAGCTGTAGGTGTCGGGGTTGTTTTCCCAGGCTCGAATGTCTGCTAATTCCAGCAAATCACTTTTGACTTGCGCATCTATGAGTTGCAAATCAATTTTTTCCTGGACTGAAAGATCCTTGCTATCCATTGCAGCAAAGGACTTTTCGAAGTTCTTCAGTTCGCTGATTTCTCTTTCAATACCTTCTCTTGTCAGATCGGGCGCCTGATCGTCATATTTATGTATGCCTAAAACTGTTGCCCAGTCAGGGTTATTGCGACATTTGAAATCAATGAATTCGTCAGCGAGAGCGGAAAATGATTCCTTCTCGAAACTCTGAGGCGAAGCTGAGTTTGCGTTCACGCTACTTGTTGCTATGACAGAAGATAAGGATGCCATGGTGAGGTAATTGACAATTTTGTTCTTCACTTCTGCTTGCTCCGCTTGACTTTGATACTTGGAAAGCAGCTGACATTATTGCAAATTTATGCGCTTCAGAGGCGCCGACGTGAGGGCAATTCCTGGTTTTGTCTTGCAAAGTGGACTTTGAAATGTGTGCTGCAATTACAAAGAAAGGCTTAGGAATGGCAGTTTTTTTCCGTGTGAAGGTTCAATAAGCACAATCCATCATAATCTTTAAAGATGGTGTATCCCTCTATGCTGACGGGCTAAGATTTTAGACAGTCCAATTTTAGGAAACGCACATGCCAGGTCCCTACGACATTTTTGTCTTGGTAAAACAGGTCCCTGACCAGAGTTCCAAAGCAGGTCTAAACCCTGATGGAACAATCGACAGGGCAAAAGCAAAGCGCATGCTCAACCCGTTTGACCGTTACGCGCTGCAAGCAGCTCTTTACACCAAAAAAACATACGGTGGCAAAGTCACTGCTATCTCAATGGGTCCACCAGCCGCTCAAGAAGTCTTGTTATCCGCACTTGAGCACGGCGTCGACAGAGGTATTCTGCTCTCCGACAGGAGATTGGCAGCATCCGACACTCTGGCGACAGCTTATGCCTTGCATAAGGTGATCAAGTGGCTAGGTAAATTCGATTTGATCTTCTGCGGACTGCAGACAACTGATGGTGACACCGCGCAGGTTGGACCACAGCTAGCTGAACGACTCGGGTTGCCGCAGGTCACTTACTGTGAAGACTTCGATATTGAGAGCGATAAGGCAAAAGCCCGCCGCATTATCGAAGGTGGAGTTCAGTATGTGAAATCTGAATTTCCTCTGCTGGTGACTGTTGCAAACTCCTACCACCACCTCGAATACAAGTCGTTCAAGGGCGCGTGGAAAGTGCAGTGGTTGCAACGCAACCAGGAAGAACTGGTCAAATATATCACGACGGTAGACCTTGACACTGTTGGTGCTGACCCAGAGCGCTGCGGCTTGAAAGGTTCTCCAACCATTGTTGCGCACACTGACAAAGTGGGCGAACTCGGTGGAAACTGCAAAATGTACGAAGGACATTCTGCACCTGAGCTAGTTCAAGAAGTTATCCAAAATAGCACCATCAAGGAATATCTAAAGGTATGAGCGAGAACAAAACTACTGGCGAAACCGCCTTGCCGGTGCACGAGACGCCGAGAGGAAATGTACTCGTAGTCGCTGAGCAGATTATGGGTGAACTTCAACCTGTAACCCTTGAACTTCTTGGTGCGGCGACACTGCTAGCAAACAAGTTGGGTACCAAAGTTCTTTCCATAGTTATGGGACACAACCTTTCTGACATACCGGAGAAGCTAATTCAATACGGTGCTGATTTTGTGTATGTTGCTGATGATGAGCAGTTGGCGCTCTATCGCACACTAACATACAGAAGAGTTTTGATCGATTTCCTGGAATCGTTGCCTGAGCCGCCGCACGTGGCGTTGCTTGGTTCGACAACAACAGGTCGCGACCTGGCTCCTCGAATTGCAGCTCACTTCGAGACTGGATTGACAGCTGACTGCACGGAATTGGACATCGGACCTTACGAGCACAAGAGCAAAGTAGACCCGACCAAGCTCGGACTCTATCCAGATTGTTTGTATGCAATTCGTCCTAGTTTCGGTGAAAGCTTGAAAGCACGAATTCTCGGACCATGGAAGAACCCTCAGATGGCGACTACACGTCCTGGAGTGATGATTCCTAATAAAATGGACCCGAGTCGCAAAGGCGAAGTCATCAAAGTTCCAGTGAATTTGAAAGTCGAAGATATGCGTCTCGAAGTTGAGCGCGTTGTCCGAGAAGTATCAAAAGGATTGAAGCTCACAGAAGCTGATGTAATCGTCGCTGGCGGTTACGGAATGGGCACTCAGGACGGCTTCACTCTTTTGAAAGAACTCGCAGATTGCTTTGAAAACTCAGCAATTGGCGCGTCCAGAAAAGTAGTAGACCTCGGATGGATTCCTTACGAAAACCAGGTTGGTCAAACAGGTAAGACTGTTCGACCAAAGCTCTACATTGCGTGCGGAATTTCCGGTGCGATTCAACATCGTGTAGGAATGTCCAAGTCCAATATCATCATCGCAATCAATAAAGACCCTGATGCGCCAATATTCAAGTTTGCGCACCATGGTATCGTCGGTGATGTCTATCATATTTTGCCTGAAATGATAAAGGCATTGAAAAAGCAACAGTCCACAGCACCAAAGGGGGTAGAGTCCGTTGTCCACTCGCATTGAGTACGATGTTCTTCTCGTTGGCGGAAGTCCATCCAACCTGACGTTAGCGTATCGCCTAATTGAATTAGCCAAAGAAAGCAAAAAGGAATTCACGATCGCTATCCTTGAAAAAGGAAAAGACTTTGGTGGTCATATCGTGAGTGGTGCTGTATCGCATCCTCACGTTATCGAGAAAGTTTGGCCGAATTACAAAGATATGGGATTCCCTATCGAAGCTGTTTGCAATGACAGCAACTTCTCCGTTCTCGGACTGGAAAAGAAATGGGATATTCCTTCAAACCTTTATCCAAAGACTTTTGATAAGTCTGGGTATCTGGTTTTGACACTTAGTAATGTGGTCGCGTGGATTGCACAGAAAGTACAGGAACTCGCTAAAGAAGTTCCGAATGTTGCTCTCGACCTTTTCAACGGCTTCTCAGCTCATTCGGTAGCTGTGGAAAACGGTAAAGTCGTCGGTGTTTCTGTTGTGGAAAAACCGGCTTCTGATGAAGACTACGTCTACGGTAAAGTCGTTTGCTTCGGAGACAAGGGCTTCGTATCCCGCGATGTCATCGATAAATTCAACCTTCGCGACAACCCACAAATTTGGTCGGTTGGCGTTAAAGAAGTCTGGCAAGTAAATGAAGACTACGCTGGCAAAGTGTGGCATACATTGGGCTATCCGTTGTTGGAAGGCACCTTTGGTGGTGGCTTCGTTTACGGGATGAAAGACAAAAAACTTACTATCGGAATGGTTATCAGTTTGGACAGCAAAGATCCAAACATGAACCCGCAGTTGAAATTGCAAGAGTACAAGAAGCACCCATGGATTCAATCCATGATCAAAGGTGGGAAGTTGCTCAAGTACGGTGCAGCATTGCTTCCTGAAGGCGGCTACTACAGCTTGCCCAAGAAGTTCTGCGTTCCCGGTGCAATTCTCATGGGCGATGCCCTCGGCGTCTTGAATGTGAAGACACTTGCTGGAATCGATCGCGCAATGGAGTGCGGTCGCGTAGCAGCAGAGGTCATCAACGATGTCCTTAATAAGGGCGGCGAGTTCGATGAAGCTGCGCTTGCTCCTTATCAGAAGCGTTTGGAAGATTCCTTTGTTATCAAACAGTCTTACCAGGACCGTTATTTCCGTTGGACCTTTATGGAAAATCCGAGATTGCTCTCGCAGTACATTCCTAAAGTGTCGCGCGGAGTTGATAGCGGTCATCCGATGATGGGCGTCATTAAAGCTGGTTTCCCGAACCCATTCCAGGCTGCTGGAGATGCACTTCGTGCTCTTGGTCTGATGGAAAAAGGAAAGGACATCGGTCCAATCAAATACACCCAAGACTACAAGCACATAGTTCCAAACTTCACACCACCAGTGGTGGAAGCGAAAGGATTCGACAAAGCTACGATTTATTCCAGAGCTGATGCCGTATTCTTTGCTGGAACCAAATATCATGAAGGCAACAATCACATTGATGAGTTCAATGCCGACACCTGTGTGAAGTGCATCAAGACCTATGAAGGACTCGGCAAAACAACTCCTTGTGTTGCCGACTGTACTGCAGAAGTGCATAGAATCGATGATGTAAACGGCTTGCATAAGCATGGCATGTCACTCGAAAACTGTGTTCAGTGCCGTACTTG
The DNA here is from genome assembly GCA_044226015.1 of Obscuribacteraceae bacterium (SeqCode). Taxonomy (GTDB): domain Bacteria; phylum Cyanobacteriota; class Vampirovibrionia; order Obscuribacterales; family Obscuribacteraceae; genus JAIEPM01. The sequence continues at coordinate 559,375 of JBGAHS010000008.1, read as the reverse complement.
CGAAATCGTTTGCCCCGAAGTGAACTTGAGGGTGCGTCCGACGGAACAGGGCAGCGGTCCTGATTTCATGGGACTCTAAACTTACACAAGCTAACTCAACACAAACTAAAAAGAAGAGGCGCTTCAAATGAGGCGCCTCTTTTTGCAAGTTAATACTTTGACTTTACCAGGCGATCCACCAACAAGATCTTTTGTGTATTGCTTGGCCATCTTATTTTAGTTAGGAGCTTCGACGTTTTTTTGACATAGAGCGTAATACGCGAAATCGTGTATATGTAAGGCTCTCAGAATAATTCACTTGACATTAAATATTTCTTCCCGGATAGTAGGATGGACTCGAGCAAATGTCTCAGAGCAGATTCTTACCACCGGGTGTCTTGGGTTCGACGCCGTTGCATTTTGACGTGCCTCCAGGCTGACTTGTTCTGCCGTGGAGCGAGGAGTTTTCTATGACACATCTTTGCAAAAACCCGTCTATGACCCAGAGCAATTGCAATATAGATCCCCTCGTGTTTTATGAATCACAATCTGTAGGCAATGAGTTCACGGCTTACGTGCCGCGCGGCGATGAGCGCCGGGGCCATGTAATGCGTCGCGACCAGATGTTAGTGCAGAGCTGGCGCGGAGTGTCGAAAGAGAAGCGTTCTAAACGGGGAGACTGCATGAGTACAATGAGAAATTCAGAGACGCAGCGCATCGTTAACAGCGAAAGAATGTTCCTGATTGTTCTGGCCACAATGACTCTTCTACTCGGCTCAGTTTTTGCTTACTTTGTCATGAACTTCGGATTCTAAAGGGCTTGCGATAGAATAAGGCAGGTAGCCATTTGAGACCTGCGCATGGAACTAACACCCGAGAAACTAGAGTTCTGGGAAAACCTATATCGCACCAAGAAAACTCCTTGGGATTTAGGCCAGCCCGCACCGCCTTTGCAGACATTTCTGAAGTCACCATATGCAGTTCCGCCAGGGCGCATTGCTGTGCTCGGTTGCGGGCGTGGTCATGAATGTGTCTTGTTTGCAAAAAATGGATTTGAGGTCACAGGCGTAGACTTTGCACCATCTGCAGTGGCAGAGACTAGTGCTCAGCTTGCCAAAGCAAATCTGCTTGGAACCAATGGCTTCTTGCTAGAGCGCAATATTTTTGACATGCACGAGTATTTTGGTTATTACGACTATGTGCTTGAACATTGTTCGTTTTGTGCCATTGACCCAAGCCAACGTCAGCGTTATGCATGGACAGTGCGAGACCTTCTAAAGCCAGGCGGAAAATTCATTTCGTTATGGTGGTGCCTGCCGGAAAGAAAGGGTGGACCGCCCTTCCATGTTGATAAAAGCGAGATTTTTGAACTGTTTCGCAGAGACTTCCAAATCGAGATTTCCTATGAGCCTCAAGACTCAATAAAGGATCGCAAAGGGCAAGAGCTTTTGACCGTGATGGTTAAGGTTCAGAATTGATCATTCTTTTCGCTCATAGTCTTGCATGAGGCGGCGTACTTCCGGGTCTTTCGGCAAATTGTCGTCAGGGTCAATAGGTGGCTTTAAGATTGCAAGTCCTACTAATGCTGCAAGAGCAAAACTGCATACCGCAACACTGACAGAGCCCAATGATATGCCGAGAAGTGCTTTCCAGCCGGGCACTGAGTGTGCTTTCGCCAGCCCCAAGTAGGCAAGATAGAAGAAATACAAACCTGGAATCCAACCAATGAATGGAATCCAGACCACCAACATAACTACCCAGCAGCAGGCCAGAGCAAGGTATGTGCGTTGGAGAGTACCCGTTCCCCCCATTAAATGCAGGCTGAATGCTGTTGCAAAAGAGAAAATCTGTGAGCCAATTAGCGAAGAGGCAAATGAGAATAGGAAAATTGTGGCGAAGGCGAAGCTGCTCGGAGGAAACCCGCTTGTGTCTGCTCCAATTGAGCGAAGGTAGGAAAGAGTTGAATTCACGGTTGCACTGATGCAGATTGCAGAGCCAAGTGCATAGACTGTTGAGCAAGTTGCAAAAAATAGAATTGGTTCTTTCCAGCCTGAATCCCAATCAATCTGGTCGAAAAAAGACCTGGGATTTGTCACTAAGGCTTTTACTGTGGCAAGAAAGCTTGAAAAAAAATCCATGACAGGGTCCCCCAAAGTGGACATGCCCCTTTTGATATTTCGGATAACAGTGACCTTAACGCCCTTCTAAAACAATGGCTGAGCGAGGCTGTATGGTGTAGGTTTCGCTTGTGGGTGTTGCGTGGTCAGGTTTTACGATGTCTTGCCCCGCTGGCAAATTGGTGTCGACTAACCTGAACCAGTTTCCTTTTGGCAGAGTAACTGTTATTGGCTCCCAATAAGAGTTGAACGCTGAGTAAAGTGGCTTAATGCCCTGAGTGCTTGGTTGCGTTTGCCACGCTATGAATCTGGCGTAGTCGGAAAAATCAGGTTTGAAAGGCTCTACTCCGTGCCATTGGAAGGCATTTGGTCCAAGTCGTCCAATTTGATGGGTCTTGCGCAGGTCAATCATCATTTTAGAAAAGCGGAATGCTTCAGCATTGTCTTGCTTGAGCTGCCAATTAATCTGATTGAGTTTGTCTTGATTCCATGTATTGTTGTTGCCTTCCTTAGTGGCACGAAACTCATCGCCAGCCAGAACTAACGGTGTGCCTCTAGAGAGCATGAGCATCGCCATGAGATTTTTGACCTGGCGAGACCTGAGTGCTTCGATGCTTGCCTTTTGCGCTTCAGGAATTGGCGCATCGCGAAGAGGTCCTTCATGTCCTGAGTTCCAGGAGAAGTTATCGTTGGAGCCGTCGCGATTATTTTCACCATTTGCAAGGTTGTGTTTCTGGTTGTAGCTAACGAGATCGTTCATCGTAAAGCCATCGTGGAATGTGACAGCATTGATGCTGTGTCTTCCTTTCTCTGCGTCAAACCACTGGGGTGACCCTGCTATTCTTTCAGCAAGAGTCGCGGTCTGGTTCGGATCGCTCTTGATGAATTTGCGAACGGTATCGCGGTAATCACCGTTCCATTCAGACCAGAGTCTGTCGGAGAACTTGCCCAGGTAGTACTGTTCAATACTCCATGGTTCAGCAATGAGTTTGACCTTCGAGAGCACGGGGTCAGCTTCAATTAGCTGCATTATTTCTGTTTTGGCTTTCTGAGAACCATCTGGCTCATATTTGAAAGTGGTGGCGAGGTCAAAGCGGAATCCATCAACGTGCATCTCGTCCACCCAGTACCTGAGCGAGTTCATGATCAGTTGCTTGCCTGCGGGGCTGTTTGCGTTGAATGTGTTGCCGCACCCGGTTTTATCGAGGTATTCAGCAGGGTTGTTGGGATTGAGGAGGTAATAGCCTTTGTTGTCTAAGCCTCTGAAGTTGATGGTTGGACCACCTTGCGGGCTACCTTCTCTGGTGTGATTGTAGACAACATCGAGAATGACCTCTATGTTGCTGGCATGAAGAGCCTTAACTAAGTCCTTGAACTCGGCGACCTGTTGCCCCAAGTGTCCATCAGCCGCAAGGCTGCCGTCTGGTGCTTTGTAATTGATCTGATTGTAGTTCCAACTGTCTCTTAATTGTTCTCCCGTTTCCGGATTTTTCGGAACCCACGGACCTCTGTCACCTTGCATGATTGGCATTAGCTCGACTGCCGTTATGCCTAGTTCTTTCAAATGAGGTATTTTCTCAATTAAGCCACGATAGGTTCCACTGAGATGACCCAATGTCTTGTCACCACCTGTGAAACCACGAACACTCAATTCGTATATGACCGTATCTGACATTGGAATATTCGGAGCCTTGTCTCCATTCCAGTTGTACGTGTCTTTCAGAGCGATTGATTTTGGCATATCTCCGAGATGATCGGGCACTTGCCCGCCACCATTTTTGACCGGTAACTCGCTGCTTGAAACAGCTTTGGCTTCAGGGTCGACCAGACCAATCTTGCCGTTAAAACGAGTGCCGTCTTTTTCTGGTGTGTTTGGACCTTCTGCTCGGTATTGATAAAGTGTGCCTTCGGGTAGCCCCTCGGCAAATGTGCTCCAATTATTGCCATTCTTTTGCATTGAGATGACTTTGCTTGGCGATTTATCTCCAGCTTTGTCATAAATAAGTACTTCCACCTTTGTGGCATCTGGTGCATGAACGGAGAAGTTGATTCCCTTATCAGTTACGGTGGCGCCGAGTTTAACTGTAGCCTCGCTTGCAGCATGAGGTATGGCTAGCGCTGCGTTTTCTGCTGCTGCTTTTGGAGCTGGCAGATCGGATGCGGGAGAGAATTCAAAGTTAGGTCTGAACTTTGTATTTTGTTTGAATTGTTTGAATTCAGTATTCCAGTTTTCGAAATATGTTTTGCCATTGCTGGCTGTTTCCATTCCGACTCTGAGTGGATTATCCATGGTCGAGCCGGGTCGAACGGCGTTCTCTGCTGCTCGGGCTGCCGCTTCCATGTCTGCTCGAAGCATGTAATATTTCGCTTCCGCCTGAAGCGGATCTGTTTTTAGCATCTTGCCGATTTGCTGATAGCTGCTTTCTGCGATTTTTCCAATGCGCAAATGTTTTAGTTCGTGCGCGAGTTTTCCCGCACCCTCAGCTTCATTGAAGAGAACTGTGTTGCGAGCCATGTCTGCTTTACTTGCTTCATTAGCTAATTTGACTCTAGCAAGCGGGTTGTCTCTTCCCAGAGCGCGCAAAGTGGGGTCGCCCAGTTCGCTAAGTTGCTGCTGAAGTGAGCCTATCTTGTCGTTAGCTCCCTTGGCTGCAGGGTCGAGATCTGCTATTTGATTTTTTAGTGATTCGCGATTGTATTCTAGATATCTTTCGACGGGAATACCTTTGCCCCAAGGTTGAGCATTGACGGCATAATCGATGAAAGTGGTGGCAGATTTTTGAATCGGGGGCAATGCGAAGTTGACAAAACCACCATTAGCCATGGCTTTGAGTCGGTCGTCCCAGCTGATTTCAGATTTCTGTCCAAGCATTCCTGAGACGAAATGCGAAGTCTCTAGCGATGTGAGTCCGCCAGCTGCGCCGACCGCAATTCTTCCAAGCCCAGTCGCGATGCTGCTTTGCGCGATGCGTGATGTTCCGAGCAGATGATTGCCTGCCGCAAACATTCCAAAAGCTGCCACTGAGCCGACTGTGTTTCCTAATCTGGTTTCTCCTGGATTAGGGGCTTTGGCAAAGTCGAAAGCTGCAGCGCCAACAATTTGAGCCGTGGTGGCGTTTGTCAGAAAGCGCGCACTCGCGCCTTGCAAGTTCAGAGAGCTACCAAGTTTATCCAGTCCTGCGCCCGCTACTTTGCCGGCTATGGTGTACGTGAGAATGGCACCGCCAGCCGAAGCCAGGCTCTGAACTGCCCAATCAGTGCTGAGCGTTTTGGCGGGTGCGACATAAGCTGGCTCTATTTTCTTATCGACGAAATTGTTGCAGATTTGGGTGACGCCGGTTCCATTGACGAATGGATGCCAGACGTTATCTGTCCACCACCCCTCAGAACGAGGGTCAGCGTTTTTGTCTGAGATCAACTCAGATCGAGATAGTCCTATACTTTCCCCTGACACAAATGCCTCATCTTTGGCGTGCCAAGACTCAAACAACCTGTCTTAATCGTATTCAAGTTATCCCTGTAGAGAATGGGAGAACCACGAGGCTCATATTTAATCAGGACTTTGTGGCTGTAAACTCACACTCTCACACAATTGCGTCTCGCTTAAGTCTATCTAACCCGCGGGGCTGTCCGTGAAAATCATTTCTCGTGTAGACGCAATAATTCTCAGTAAAAAGCCTTTGCTAAAGCTAGACACATCAACGTTCTCATGAAAAACTTGATGAGGTTCTGAATTCGAGAGCTTTCGCAAAGGTGTAACTCCGATGAATTCTACTATGCAAGCGGAAAAATTGAAGCAAACAGCACAAAAGCTGTTTGACAGTCAAAAGTACCGCGAATCGGTGAACTTTTGCAGGCGTGCTCTAATCATCAACGCAGATGACCATGAGATTCTTGAACTATTAGCGCGGCTCTATCTCATCATTGGACAGAACAGAGAGTCTGCTGATTTATTTAGCAGGTTGAGCCGAATTTTGGCAGACCGAACTGAAATCTGGTACGGGCTGGGTGCCGCGCAAACGCGATTGCTCAACTTTCCTGAAGCGGCCGAAGCGTTTACTAAAGCTGTTGAACTGCATCCCACTCATGTCGAATCATGGAATGGGCTAGGAAGAGCATTGCATGCCACAGGAAGCTTTGAAGCAGCTGAAGAAGCAATTAAGACCGCGCTGGGAATCTCTCCTGATTGCTCTGAGTCCTGGTACAACCTCGGGTTGATTGAGTCAGATCGAATGAATCTGGACAGAGCACGAGACAATTTTGAAAAGGCAGCTCGTTCAAATCCTAATTTTGCTCCTATTTGGAATAATCTGGGAACCGTCCTTTTGCGAAGCGGAAAATTTCGTGAAGCGAAGATTGCCTATGAGCGCGCTTTGCAGATCAATCCTGATTACGCCACAGCTCGACACGGTTTGGATGAGTTGTCGCGAAAGCATTTTGCTTATGGAGTCGAGCTCTTGAAGTCGGGACAGAATGCCGATGCATTGAGAGAGTTTGATGCCACCATTTCGATAAATCCGTTTGATTCATCTGCATTCAGCAACCGCGGGTTGTGTCGAGTGCGTCTGGGGCAGCTTAAGAAAGCGCTGCAAGACTATAGTGAAGCAATAAAGTTGGAACCTCTAAGAGCTCGTGCTTTTCTAAATCGTGGCCACGTGAATTTTCTTTTGCGCGATTACAAGAAAGCAATTGAAGATTTTAGTCAGGCTTTGCGCCTTGATGATAAGGCTTCCTCTACGCTAATGGAGCGTGGGCTCGCGTGGTTAAAGCTAAAAAAATACGACTCGGCGCTTGAAGATTTGAATCAGGCATTATTGTTGCAACCAGACGACCCGGTTTTGTTCTTCAGCCGCGGTCTAATTCGCTCGAAGCAATCGCGCTGGGAGGAGTGCATCGAGGACCTCTCGCGTGCCATCGAACTAAATCCTAATCTCGCTCTGGCTTACTTACACCGCGGACTTGCTTACAAGTATCTCAAGCGGCTTGATGAAGCCATGATTGATCTTAATCGCGCGCTGGAATTAGGACCAGACGATAATGAAGCCTATTATGTTCGTGCCTGGACTGAGTTCAGCTTGCATGATTATAAAACCGCAGCTGCTGACCTGGCACGCTTTTTAGGTAAGCGCAGTCTTAGCTTGGTGAAGAAAGTCAGCCCGCTTTAGTCGCAAGACAAGAGGGTATGATTGTATCTTCCGAAGCGTTGAGGGCTGGGTGCCAAAGTCAATTAGATTGCAGATATCTAAACCCTTGCTACTCCTTATTTTAGTTGGTGCGGTAAGTGCGTGCCAGATTGTTGATAATGATAGCTATCAAGAAAAACGAGCTTTTGATCTGTTAAGCCAGAAGAAGTTCGAGAAGGCTGCTGAAATATTTCAGCATAGCACTCAGAGATTTGAGCGCAGCTACCAGGAGATCAAGTCCCTGACTCCGTCACCTGCTGCTAGCAAGCATGAGAAAGAGCTGGCGAAAAAACTTTCAAATGCCTACTACAATCTCGCACTCGTTTTGTTTGAGTCGGGAAAATATGGGCAAGCCGAGCAAATACTGGAGAATGCTCTTGCGACTTACAGCCCGTATTTTGGTCGTGAGAATGATTTCTCGGCTAATCTCATAGGTCTTCTTGCTAGTGCATACTTCAAGCAAGGAAAACTATTGGAAGCTGAGCGATTTTATGAGGAAGAACTTGAAATAAAGAAAAAGCTATATAAGCCGGACAGCCTGGTATTGGCTGTTATAGCGAATAATCTGGCATCTATATATCAAAAACTTGGTGATGATAGTGAAGCAGAAAAGTATTTTCGCTGGGCGTTGAATCTCTGTGAAAACTGCAAGAAGTCTGAGTCAGAGCTTGATCAGCTCGCGGACATTCTCAATAATCTCGCGCTGTTTTACCAGAAGCAGGAGTTTTATGTAGATGCTAGAGACACTGTGAGAAAGGCTCTAGATATAGAAGACGCCAATACAGGTACAGCATTTGTCGTGGATAAAGTTCGCAGTCTGATGGTTTTAGCGCTGATAGAAAAGTCCACTTTCGATCTCGATAATTCTGAAGACCATTATCAGGAAGCCCTCAAGTTGATTGATAGTAGCCTGCCCAGCAGAAGTGATTTGAGTGCTGATGCGCTGGAAAAATACGCTGCTTTACTTTACTCTGAACGCAGGTATGCCGAGGCAGAGCCGATTTTTCAGAAATGTTTACTAGCTGCAGAAAAGGCTCATGGAAGCGAGCACCCGGCTGTTGCCAATGTTATGTCAGAGTTTTCGCAAGTATTCAAACGAACGAATAGGGATGTCCAGGCAGAAGAACTCTTAAAGAAAGCTCTGGCGATTCAAGAAAAAACAATCGGTATTGACACTGCTGAATTTTTGTCAACCGTGCATAGACTTGCCACTGTGTATGCTGACCAGGGTAAGTATGTCGACGTGAACAAGTTGTACGAAGATGTTTTGCCCAGGCTTAAAGTCATTATTGGTCCTGACCATCCCTTTGTCGCTGATAGTTATGATAATTGGGCAAGCTTTATGGAACGAAACAACGCATCCGAGCCAGCTAAAAAGCTGAGAACTGATGCTCGTCTCATTCGCCGAAAAATCGCTCAGTCTCTGTATGCCAAATAAGGAAAGCGCAGTTTTCAATTACATGGTGTAAATTAAGGTAAGGAGTACGGGGAGACTCGATGGACCTCTTTTTCTTAGCAAGTTCATCTGTTGCCTTGGGGCTTTCCATTGCCGGCTTGATACACGCAAGACCTCGATCTGAGTCTCGGGATATTGTCTATGAAGGCATCTGCCAGGCGCCACTCTGGTTAATTGTTCAGTCGCTCGAGTCAATGATCTGTTCTCCCAGAACTACAAGCAAGGCGTCACCACTAAATCGATGTTCGCTTCAAATTCAGAATAGCGACCCGTATAAAGGCACGATTTCGGCAACGCTTGAGTTCGTTGAGAAATTGAAGTACACCGGGCTCTATAGGAAGAGGCAAACAGCGCTTTTGAAACGCTATGGGTTTGTCTGGGTGACTGAGGAAATCTTGCGAAATAACAATATTGAAGTTGTGGTATCGCTTCTCTGGCGAGATTTGAGTTCTGAGAAGGAAACCAAAAGAGAGCTTGGGTTTGTTTCAACCAAAAAGTCTGAGTATGAGGAAGTGATTGTATCTAGCATCATTGCGGCAACTCGCGATGTAATTGCGAACTTGAATAAAAGCTCCACTCAGCGCAAGCCAAATCCAATTAGTGGACCACCTCCAGTGGCACCATCTTTTAATAACAGTTTTCCCAATGCTCCGCCCATCTCGCCCCAGCGTCCAAATTCGGCGGCCGCTGCAAAAGCGCCAAAAATGCCAGCAGGAGCAAAAAAACGCGGCACCCGAGCTAGCTTTCAAGAAATGAGTAGGTCAGCAGCAAGTTCTTCGTTGCAGCAGCTGAAGCGTACAGTGAACTGGCCTTCGCCTCAGGACTATCATGAGTCAATACAAAATCCCTCTAGTTGTTTTGCGGCGCGTGAATTAAAGATTGGAGTTACTGAGTTAGACAACCTGGGGATGCCTAAGGTTTCGTCAGGAGCTTTTGCCAGTGTTTATCGCGTGAAGTCCAGTACAGGCGACCGAGCTGTGCGTTGTTTCCTGCATCCTATAAAGGATCAGGAATACAGATATAAAATGCTGTCTAACTTTATCGACCCTGCTGTGCTACCGTGGATGGTATCATTCGAATATCTTCCAGAGGGCATAAGAGTGGGCGCGGATCTTTTCCCAATTCTGATGATGGATTGGGTCGAGGGAACGCCTTTGAATATTTACGTAGCAGAGCTCTGCGCTAATTTTGATAAGGCTAGGCTTGAGCAGCTTCGCAACAAATTTATGCGCATGTGTCATGGTCTGCGAATCGCAGGTGTTGCCCATGGTGACCTACAGCACGGAAATATACTGGTGCGAAACGGTGACCTTGTACTGGTAGATTATGATGGCATGTACGTGCCTGGCTTGAAGGAACGCACAAGTAATGAATTGGGACATCCAAATTATCAACATCCGCAACGTACCGAACATGACTTCAACGAGCTGACTGATCATTTCTCTGCGTGGGCGATTGACACGGCACTGGTTTGTTTGGCCGAAGACCCCGACCTGTGGAACAGGCGATATGACGATGGGGAGAGCATTCTCTTTCATAGGCAGGATTTTTTGAATCCGCTTGGGGCGCCTATTTTTGCTGAGCTTGCTGAGCATGCCAGTGAACGAATTCGCAAGAGAAGTATCATCTTTAGAGATTTCATTTCCCGAAGTCTGTTTGAAATTCCACCCTTGGAAGATGAGCGGAAACTTGCTGCCAGAGCCGATTCATCGCCTGTGCGCCCTGCCGGATTGATTGAACCGACGCCCCCACCGTCACCCTTCTCTAATAATGGACGTTCGAAAATCGAAAGTGCAGAGCGATGGAGCAGTGCGCCAGCAGCAGCTTTCGTTGCAGAACAATCTGCGGTTCAAGAAGATGCCCATGGGCAAGATGGACAGGACTATATTGAAAAATCGGAAGATTCCTCCGTCGTTTCAGCCGACTCAGATGCTACGGGGTTGCCTGACTGGCTTAGAGATGTGGAGTAATACTCTCTAGTGTACATTCAAGAATCGATTTTTGTCGTAATTCGGCCGGAACCGGATTTCAATGTTTGCGTCTGCATCCATGTTCGAAATTAAGGGAGAAAATCATGAACAGAAATTCGAAACAAGCCTTTGCCTTGGCGCTCTTGAGCATCGCAACTATTGCCGCTTCGCAAGCGAGTTTCGCTGCCGGTACAGAATCTGGTTCTCAAGCCACTTTAGCGAATCCGTTCCCGGTTATCGGTGGACCAGGTGCAACAGTATTGACTCCTACTGGGGCGTATACATACGGGTATGACGGTTTAGAAGACCGTTGGAATCCGCGTCAAAAAGATTATTCAGCGACTGGAGTGCGCTCAGTCGAGGAAGCAGAAGCGTTGGCAGCTAAAAACGCTAAAGGACCGCGGGCTCCCTATGTGCGCAACTACAGCTGGGGTAAGATTGGCACTAAGTCATCTTACAACTATAACAAGGCGCATCGAACAAGCATGTCGAAGTTCTTCGCTAAGTATTAAAATTGAACGGGCGCCACTGCAGGCGGTGGCGTGGCGTCTGCCCGACAAAGCTTAGTCTCTCGTCTGTTTCATTCTCCCCTGATGAGAGACTCGGCTTTTATTAGAGCCAGGACAATAGTTCTGGCTCTTTTGTTTGTAATTTTTAATCTCCTCGCTGCTAAATCCAGAGCGGTTTGACGGTATGTCAAGTGAGAATCCGCCTGATGACGGAGTTTACCAGCACCCCCAAGGGGCATGAGAATAATGAGTGTTTGTATTCCGCAGCGCTCTTGGCATCGTCTTCCCAGGCTCAAATGAAAACTCCAAAGAGATTGAAAGGCACTATCACAGCGGTAACGCTGTCGATTCTCGCTGCTTTTAGTCTGAGTTCAATTTCGAGCCGCGGGCTCGCTCAAGAGACTGAGCAGCCCAGCGAAGTGACGGTGGCTCCCGACCTAGAATCCGAGGTTTCGGACGATCCTTTGCTCGAAACCGTCAATATTGAGCTACCCATCGATAAGAAGATCCGAGCAGTCAGCTCAAGCGACGGCACGCACCAACTGGTGAACGGACCAAGCGCTAAGTACAAACCGGGAGTTCCCTGTGTACCCATGATGCTGGTCGACGACCCCAACACTCTCATAGTGTGCGACCGCGACGCTGGCATAAAAGCCGACAAGCGCAATATCTCTCTGACGCATGGGAAAGGCGTCTACATGATTGGAAAGCAGCCAGTAAGTGTTGAAACCCCGCTTGGAAGTATTACGCTGGCTGCTAATAGCGCTGCAATTATCGAACAAAGTGAAAATGGTTTGTTGCGTGTGGACCATCTAACAGGAAGTCCATCGACTGTATCCGTTAAGAGATGGAAAGGGTCAAAGGTTTTTACCGCATGTAGTGGTGATGAAATTTGCCTGGCGCCAAAAGGACTGGCTCGCGAATTATTGTTGCCAGATGACGGAATAGATCGAACTGCGGTGAGCAATGAGACAAACGATTCGGGCATCGTTCACCTTTCGAATAAGTTTGCTCCAAAAAAGATGCTTGAGAAAGAGTGCTTGCTTGAGTGCGATTCAAGCAGTTTCTTCCAGGTGCGCAGGAAAGTCTATATGCTGCGCAAAACAATCGATGAGCAGAGCAAGCTCTCTAATTGTGTTGGCGAGGAATCGGAGAGACCGCTTTTATTGCTTAACGGCGAAGAGTCGGCTGAATCTATTGTGCCGGTGACCTTGACTGAAGCCAGCCAGAATTCACTTCCAGTGCGCAGTCAAAGACGCGGAAGTTCAGTCATCAAATTCAACGACAAAACTGAAATTGATTTTTCACATCCGCTGGTAGCTGATTTGAAAAACGGTGAGGTTTTGGTTTCTAGTGCGGACATAACGTTTGTTAGAACACCCCATTCTATGGTTAAAGTTCAGCCTGGCGCGGTGGTGCTGATAGCTGTGTCCGATGACGTTAGCAAAGTTCGCACCATTTGGGAAAATCAAAAGCGCAGCGTGAGCCAATCAATTGGAGACAAGACTTTCAATGTGCTAGCCGGAGATGAATCTCTTGCTGCTGAAGGTTTGCGTCCTATCTATCTTGCGGCGTCGAGAGACATGGTAGGGCGTCGATTAAATCACTACTCCGAAGTAGGTGATGAGCATGTTATCCACTTTTCAGAAGTGTCTTTGATGTCACTGGCTCAGAGTTCTGATTTGCTTTCGGCGATGATGAATAGCTCAAACAACGACGATCAATCCATCATGAAAAAACTAAATAAGATGGCTGCCATTTTGGTGCAAATCAGTGCTTCTCATGGAATGTATGAGCTGATGCAGGCGCCTCAGTGGAAACGCGAAGCACGGTCGAGTCAGTTGCCATCTGCGCTTTAATTCTTGGTGAGGGTCTAGCCTGTATAATGATTCGTCTAACCCCGTCTAGATGAATTTGATGACAAGCAAAACAACCAAAGTGACAGGTGAGCAGAAACTACTAGCTGCCAGCAAGAGTGCTGGTCGCTCTGGTCTGGCTGATGTGCTCTTCGGCTTTCTGATGTTCTTATCTATTTTCTCCGCCGGTTTAATCGTCACTTACATTGGTGAGATTCTGACGGGAACGACTCGGCATGGGGTTCCGTCCCAACTCGGTTTGATCGCATTCCTCACTGGCATTTTATGTACGGGACTTTACCAACTTCGCGGACGCTTGAAAGAGAGAACTGCTATAAAGGAACTTCAGGAAGAACAAGCGGCTCTGAATAAAGCGAAGAGTCGAGGCGGAATTATCACTGTGTCTGAAATGGCTCTAGAAAGCGGTATGCGCATCTCCGACGTTAAGCGCGCATTTGAGAGGCTTTCCGCAACCAGTGTGTGCCATGTGGATGTGACTGACGATGGCGAAATTTGTTATTGCTTCCCTTCTTTTCAACGGGCAGCTCTGCGTTCAAGCGATGAATTGCTCATGGATAGCCCGTTCAATACTGTTGAGGAAACGGTCGAGAAGATTCAGTTAAGCTAGAAACATTTTAGTGGAGACCTTGTGATAAACAAACTGAAGCTCATTCTTTGCGGTGCCTTAATTACCCTGTTTGCTGGAAGTGCCGCATTATCTCAAGATGAAACTGTCACGCTAAGTGCTAAATCTCTGGTTTGCAGTTCGGGCAGAGCATATAGAATGATTTTTGCTAACAATGCAAAAATGGATTTTGAGCTTTCTCGTCCGCTAAAAAAGGATGCCAATGTTTTGTTGTGCATTCCTGCTGCATTCACAAGTCAACAAGGCGGTCTCTGTGGGCTCTATTCCAGTCACGGTGCCGTTTTTAACGAGAACCTGATAGACAAGAAAATGGGCGGTGCCCTCGAAATGGAAGCGGGTAAAGGCAAGATATTTGATACCAATAGTGGTGCTAGTCTCAATTCGGATTTTATAGCGCGCCTGAAGTCCAAGCAAGAATCTTTTTTTCAACAGTTTCAAGTAGTTAAGAGTGGACATGCGGAGAGCTTTGTTGATAAATCGCATTTTCAGAGGCGATGCATTGCCCTCCTAAAGGATGGCTCGGCTGCCGTAATAGAAAGTAGGACAGAAATTACTTTTAACGAATTTGGCGTAGATCTAGTCGAAATGGGAGTCGAAGACGCAGTTTATACGGATATGGGACCCTGGAGCGAGGGCTGGTACCGCGACGGCAAAACTGGCAGGCTAATAAGTATTGGTGACTGCAAAATATTTACAGATAAGCAGACTAATTGGTTTGTGCTTAAGAAGAAAATCTAAGGGAGGAGAATATGAATACGAGGTTTGCGAGTTCATTCGCATTGTCTTTGTTCGTACTCTTTCAGCAAGCTCAGCCTGCGTTGTCTCAGGCAGTTGAAGAGGCACACATCAAGGCGATACTTAACACTGATGGTAGCTACACTCTAAAGGGGGCTGCTAGCTATTACGACCTTGCGTTTGGCGGTTCCGACATTACAGCATACGATAACTGTAGTGTTGGAATCAAAGCAGTTGGTTTCGGACAACATCTATTCATCAAAGGTGAAACTAAGAAAGATCTTTTAAAAGAATCAAAAGAGGATGGCGGGACTTTGATGATTACTCCGGCTGGTATAACCCGGGAAGATCGTTCGTCAAAGGGCGGCTGGTGGTCCTGGTATAGCAAGGTTTCGCGGGACTTATCTAATTCCTGGGTGGCAGATGTTCCGGGGCAGATGCAAGTTCTTTTGGAAATAAATCCGAAGGGCGAGATGCGTATTCTCAATGAACAAGCGTTTTTGCCAGGGTTTGATCGTAATAATCAACTGGTTAGCGGTGTCAGGGAAAAGTTCAGAGCTAGCGTAGATGCTGCCATTCGGTCCGCCAACAATGCACATGCTGCCGCTTTTCCTGCCGGCTCTACTTCCAAGTCGGTCGTAATGATGGCGCGCTTTATTTCAGACCATGATCTTGAAGTGAGTGTTCCAGATTTGCGTTTGTTTGATGGATTGCCTCAGGATGAAAAATCTTTGCGAATAGCAAGAATTTGTTCGATTTTTGATTCTGTTTATCTCTACGCAATATCCGATAAGCTCCGTGCCGCTCTGCCTGCAACTCTCCACCATCGTTTTGTGCCGGAAGGTTTTTATCACGGCTTCTATTCTCAAACGCCTGAGAATTTCTATTGCATCAGCACAAGCAAACAAGAAAAATCAAATCCGCTATGGATGGAGATAAGTCAGTATGCTTCGATGATTCTCAGTGGTGAATTGGCGACAGGCAAACTCATTGATGCTGAGAGATTTGCGAAGTCGCTCGCGGCGACTCCCGCAATTTCGAGCAGGTCTGAGGAATGTATTGAATTGGTTGCGAACAAGTTGAATGAGTTTGGTTTGACTAATGAAGTTGCTAAATTCAAATCTGCAGTGGCTAAGATCAAGTCAGAAGAGACGAGAAATAAATAGTCATGCTTCGTGATTTTGCTATTGATCAATTCGTTTATGATGCTATGATGAAATCATGAACAAGATGAATACACTACTGCTGAGCCTCGTGGCGCCTCTCCCAAGCTATTATTTAGCTTAGGCGCTGTCTCGTCGTAGTGAAGTGAAGTTCAAGTATTCTTTGAAGTAATCTTATTTCTCTGCTCGCGACGAGGTCTTGAGTCTCATCATGAGCCCTTTGGAGGATTTTTATCATGCTGCTGTATTATCTCTATTGAACTTTTGGTTTGAACCATTGTCTTGTCGGACATGACAAACGCTCGAATCGTTCTCTGATTAGGATCTGATTCCTAGCCGCTCAGAGAGGCGGTTTCACGATGTTCGTGGGATCTGATTTTGCGATGTTCGTGGGATCTGATTTTGCGATGTTCGTGGGATCCGATTTTGTGATGTTCGCGGGATCCGATTTTGCGAAGTTTGCGGGATCCGATTTTGCGAAGTTTGCGGGATCCGATTTTGCGATGTTCGTGGGATCCGATTTTGCGATGTTCGTGGGATCCGATTTTGCGATGTTCGTGGGATCCGATTTTGTGATGTTCGCGGGATCCGATTTTGCGAAGTTAGCGGGATCTGATTTCACGATGCTCGCGGGATCCGATTTTGCGATGCCCCGAAATAGCCCAACGGCAGGAGGCGGCTCGTTTAAGCCGAGTTCAGTGTCAGTTCGAATCTGACTTTCGGGATTTTGCCGACGTGATGCAAGTGGCAGACATCGCTGGCTAAGAACTAGCGTTTTGGCGGTTCGAATCCGCCCGTCGGCACCATATATGGTGTTATCTGTTTTGAGCTGAGTAAGCCCAATCAATTACAGGAGGAAATTTAAGAGTATGGCGGCGGGTGGCGGAGAGGACGATCGCACTTGTCTGTAAAACAAGACCGTAAAAAGCACCACAGGTTCAAATCCTGTCCCGCCGATTTTTTTTTCAAGCAAATGACAATAAACTTATCCCTGACCACATCGATAGTGGGGATTTTACGGATGTATTTGCGCCCTTCGATTTATAGACTCGAATTGAGGGTTGGGCGTCTGCCTCGAGGGGAGAGCAAATGCCGGAAAATTTTGATATTGAGCATGAAGAGGTAAATCTTCAGCTTGCTGGTGAGGACAAGTTGGGTGTAAAAGGCCTGAATCTTGTCTATCTCAGCCTTGGTAATAATGTTGAGCTGCGGCTAAATGAGCAAATTTCCGGCGGCATTGCAGATATCACGCGACGAGATGCCAGAGGTATTCCTGTTCAGAAAACACACATTGAAACCACAGATCAAGGTGGTTCCAAAGTGACAACTGCAACGGTCAGTAATGTGCGTGACCAGGTCCTTCTTTGTCAGGTGAGCAAGCAGAGCAAAGGCGCAGGCGGCTCAGACAATTTCGATACAGAAAGTACTGGTTACAACGGTTGGCGTCTTCGAAGCACTCATTCCGAGACGGATGCTCAGGGCAATTCAACATCCACAGTAAAGGATCGAAACGGTAGGCTAGAGCGGTCCAGCCAGCTTTCAGCGCAGGTTAACGGAGCGCAGATTCATGCGGAAGCTGTTACCAAATATGCTAATTCGCGTGGGTCCGAGGTAAAAACACTTGATCTCTATCAGCAAGCCTCAAGTCAAAGTGGCGATTTTGTCGTCAAGGATGGAAATGGTCCAGCAAGGGAGCTTGTCCACTTCGATACAAGTAATCTTCCAGGAAATGGAACCTTAACTGATGCCGTTGTAAAAGATTCACTTGGCAGAGTCACAACCCGTTTTCGAATTGAAACTGGGACCGACCAGGATGGGAAGGGTGGGCATGTTGACATCCAGAAGAAGGATTCCGCTGGGCATGTGGTTGAGAGCATCCATGTCCAAATAACCTACGGTGCGGGTCGGCAAGTAGTCGATGAGACAAGGGCTAATGCGCTTGGTCGGACCTTCTCTTCGACGCACATGGAAATTGGAAAATGATTGTTTAATTCCAGTCTGCAAGCGATTCGACTGATGGCTGCTTAGGTTACAATTGACGCTTGTTTCAAGAGGCAGCAGGGCGAGCTTCTTGGCTTTCGGAGTTGCTGCGGAATGTTCCACAAATACGAAATAAACGGTCTTTTCGACGAAATGTTTCTTGAAAAGGGCGTTCCACGTCCTCATTATGAGCCCGTTTTTGGTCAATTGACTAGCCTCAACGATCAGTCATTCCAGCGCCGTCGCCGAATGGCTGACATTGCGTTTCGAAATCAGGGAATCACCTTTACAGTGTACAAAGATGCGTCTGGCGTTGAACGTATTTTTCCGTTTGATCTTGTACCGCGAATTGTGCCAGCGACTGATTGGGCAAAAATAGAGAAGGGTCTTGAGCAACGCATTATTGCGCTGAACATGTTCTGCAAAGACATCTATCATTCGCAAAATATTTTGCGAGAGAAGATCATTCCCGCTGAAATGATATACAGCGCCAAGATGTTCAGGCGCGAAATGATTCATGTGAATGTGCCTAACGATATCTATATTCATGTTTGCGGAACTGATTTGATTCGCGATCGCGATGGAAGTTATCTCGTTCTTGAAGATAATGGACGCACTCCCAGTGGTGTCAGTTACGTAATCGAAAATCGTGCTGTTATGAAGCGCGTGATGCCAAAACTTTTTGAACGATATTCCGTGAGGTCTGTAGAGGACTATCCATTCAATCTTTTGCAATGTCTCAAAGAATTGGTTCCTTCGCGAACTGACGACCCTAACATCGTGGTGTTAACGCCGGGCATCTACAACTCTGCTTACTATGAGCACAGTTTTTTGGCACGGCAAATGGGTGTTGAGCTTGTCGAAGGCAAAGACTTGATTTTCGATGACAGCAAAGTTTATATGAGAACGACTGCTGGTTTGCGTTTGGTAGATGTGATTTATCGCAGAATCGATGATGACTTCCTCGACCCGCTTTGCTTTAGACCAGATAGTATTCTTGGCGTTCCTGGTTTGATGAATGCTTATCGCTGCGGAAACATAGCGTTGGCAAACGCAGTAGGAACTGGTGTTGCTGATGATAAAGCAGTCTATCCTTATGTTCCAGATATGATTCGCTTTTATCTCAAACAAGAGCCTATTCTGAACAATGTTCCTACTTACGTGTGTGCGAAAGATTCAGATAAGAAGTATGTGCTTGAGCATCTAGACCAGCTTGTGGTGAAAGCTACAAACGAATCTGGAGGCTATGGGATGTTGATGGGTCATCAAGCCACAGCCAGTGAACGCGCAGAATTTGCAAAAAGAATTGCACAAGACCCGCGAAATTATATTGCGCAACCAGTCGTAGAATTCAGTCAGTGTCCAAGTCTTGTAGACGATCACTTCGAAGGTCGGCGAGTTGATTTGCGTCCGTATATTTTGTTCGGTAAGAAAGTTGTCGTGACTCCAGGTGGACTAACCAGAGTTGCTCTTCAAGAAGGCAGCCTGGTCGTAAACAGTTCGCAAGGTGGTGGCAGCAAAGACACCTGGGTTCTTGAGGAGACAAACTAATCGTGCCGGAAGCAGAAACAGAAAACAAAAAAGGCAATTTCAAAAAAGAAGAGTGGGCAATGACTACTCAGTCTGCGCCTACTCTAGTTTCTATGGTCAGCGAGCGGCGCGTTCCTCGCAGTCCGACGGGGCGTCCGATGTTAGCTCGTGTAGCCGAATCTATGTATTGGATGAGTCGTTACATGGAGCGTGCCGAGCACGTGGCTCGTGTGGTGTGGGTCAACTACAACATGTTGATGGACCTTGGTGAACTTGCTCATTCCATGCAAGAGAAGGAATATCAGGGTGTATTTCGAATTTTGCGACTGGAGAATACGCCTGAAGGTCAGCAAGTGCTTTCGCATTCGGGCGGAAATATAGGTCAGCGTGTATGCGATTTTATGACTTTCGATTCGCGAAATCGAAACAGCCTGATCAATTGCCTTACTAAAGCACGTGAAAATGCAAGAAGTATTCGTGAGTCAATTTCCGCTGAGATGTGGGAGACTCTGAACACGCTGTATTGGTCGTTACTCGCAGATGATGCGAGGCAGCGATTAGAAGAGAGCCCTCAACAAATATTCCAGTCTGTGATGATGGGTTCAATGTTGTTTCAGGGTGTATCGGACCAAACTTTGCCTCACGGTCAAGGTTGGCAGTTTATCCAGCTGGCGAAATATTTAGAACGCGTCGATATGACTTGTCGAACTATCGAGGCAAAGTTCGACATTCTCAGGGGCGAAAGTGTGTTGGAAACACCATTGAACAACATCAGATGGATGGCTGTCTTGCGTGCGTGTAGTTCAATTGAAGCATTTCGTCGAAGGCACGTTGGAGACCTTGACCCGCAAAGACTGGCTGCATTTCTGATTCTTGATAAAGAATCTCCTCGCTCTATTCGTTACTGTGTGAAGCAAGCTCAAGATGCTGTTGCCGGTATTGCAATGGCTGTTCATCCTTTGGAGATTGACCACGCTGAGCGCGTTTTGGGTCGCTTGAGTTCTCAGCTCGAGTACGCTGAGTCGCGTGAATTTGGTGGCGCCGGGCTAAAATACGTTCTGCGGCAAATTCTCGAAAACACCGGACAGGCAGCCTCAGCCATTCAACGTTCCTACTTCCTGCACTAAAGTGAAATTATGCTTTTATCTATAAAACATCAGACAGACCTTTTGTATTCCGATTACATCAACGAATCGGTGATGGAATTGAGAATGGCACCCCGACAAGAAGCTCATCAACATCGCCTTTCGTTCAGCCTGGCGATAGGTCCTGCCTCGAATGTTAAGAGTTACTTTGATTGGTTGGGCAATTCTGTTCACGCATTTTCTATCAATGCTTTGCACAACAAAATACAGATTATTGCCACAAGTGTCGTAGAGACGAACCAGTACACAGTTGATTTGCACAGACTTCCCGATGAGTGGACTGGAGAAACTGTTTGGGATTACACGCTTTATGACTTCTTGCAGTTCGGCGGTCCGGTGGTGGACACGCCTCTCTTGCGTGATCTTGCTGCCCAGTTAGTTGATAAAGCTCCAAAAAATGGCGGCATAAAGCTGGGCGATTTAGCGCTTGCTATGCTTCGCACTGTTGATGAAGAGTTCACCTACGAAAAGGGCGTGACTACTGCTGCCAGCCCAATCACTGAGATTCTTGAACATCGACGAGGCGTCTGTCAGGACTTTACGCACCTTCTCTTGGGCTTAGCTCGTGCGCTGAATATACCGGCGCGTTATGTGAGCGGTTATATCCATCCAGATAAGCAAAGATTTCGTGGCTATGCTCAAACCCACGCGTGGATTGAAATCTACATTCCTTCGGTCGGCTGGGTCGGCATCGACCCGACCAATAACTGCGTGGTGGGAGAGAACTTTGTTAAGGTGGCTGTTGGTCGAAACTACCAGGACGTACCTCCGAATAAAGGTGTATACAAAGGTGAAGGGGCTGAAGACATAGATGTAGTCGTGGAGTCCGAGCAGCTAGAGTCGATTCCGACAGAACTGGCGGCTGAGAAAACCGAAGCACTTAATATTCCTGTGTTTTCTGGGAATATAGATGAACAGATTCAGCAGTTGAAACAACAGCAAGAACAGCAGCAACAGTAGACGCGATACGATGGTTCCAGGGGCTGGAGCTTACTAAATGCAAGCAGATGACTCGTCTGATAATGAAAAGCGCAGACCATTGGTCGATGATGGTGGAACTGTGCCGTCATTGGTGAGTCTGGAACTTGCTAATTTAGTTGATTCAAGCCTGGATATGGAAATGAGCGCCGAAAGAATTGAGCGCTCACTTATCGGACAGATTATCGATGACAAATTTAGAATCACGGACATTCTTGGAAAAGGCGGCATGTCTGTGGTCTACAAAGCTCATTGGGTGGTCTTGAATAAAGTTGTAGCTGTTAAGACCATGCATGCGCATCTTGCCAGTGACACGAATGCGTTGATGCGATTTAAGCAGGAAGCGCAAGCCACGATTGCTCTTGAACATCCAAATGTGGTTAAGGTTTATCAATTTGGTATCACTGGCGGTGAAGACTCCAAGCCTTACATCGTCATGGATTATCTGGAGGGGGAGTCACTATCTGAGCGAATAAAGGCTCATGGTCGAGTTCCTGTTAAAGAGACTCTGCAAATCTTCTCTCAAGTTTGCAATGCACTTGAACACGCGCATCAAAAGGGTGTAATACACCGCGATTTGAAACCAAGCAACATCATGCTCTTGCATAAAGAAGGTGAGCCACCACTGGTGAAAATCGTTGATTTTGGTATTGCAAAAATACTTCCTCAAGAGGGTGAAGCTGCTCATCGCCTGACGCAGACAGGTGATATTTTTGGCAGCCCGATGTACATGAGTCCCGAGCAGTGTATGGGTCGTACGGTCGATGTTCGCTCGGACGTTTACGCTATTGGCTGCGTTTTGTACGAGACTCTGGGCGGTACTCCGCCTCACATGGGCAACAATGTTTTTGAGACTTTTCATAAGCATATCAGCGAGATTCCTGCATCGCTGGTTATTCCTGATCTTGACAAAAACTTGCTAAATCGACTTGATACCATTGTTTTCAAAGCTCTTGAGAAAGACCCTGATAAGCGCTATCAGACCATGGGAGCTTTTGAAAAAGACGTTAATGCTGTGCTGGCAAGTTTAGATTCTGGAATGCGCAGTACCGGTCTTAAAATTGGTATTGAATCTGGTATCGCACGTCAGCAGCGTAGCTTTCTTCGATTTTTGCGCGCTACACCCAAAACCGTCCTTTTGTATTCCTTTTTGGTTTTATTACTGGTTGGCGCCTCAAGTTACGCATGGTCGAAATGTTCCTGGTTCTTCGAGAGTAGAAAAATCGCAGCGGCACCAACTCACTGGATGGAGTATCTCAAGCCGAAGAAGAAGACTGCGAATTTGGCACCTGAAGAAATA
Source organism: Obscuribacteraceae bacterium (SeqCode) (assembly GCA_044226015.1). Lineage (GTDB taxonomy): Bacteria > Cyanobacteriota > Vampirovibrionia > Obscuribacterales > Obscuribacteraceae > JAIEPM01. Next base: position 536,828 of record JBGAHS010000008.1, on the reverse strand, counting down.
CAGCACGATCTCGATGGCGGGCGTTTGGCAAGCCATTTTTCAAAGCTTGTCCATCAGGAGATATCAGTGCACACTGCTGAGCAGTATGTGCGGCTGGCGAAGAACTGTGCCAGGCTTGGGGCTACAGGTGAAGAACTTTCGGCTCGCCGTTCTGCGATGGAAATATATGAGCGGTTGGGTATGGATGAAGACCTGAATTTTATTGAATTGGCAGAGCCCTACGCAGAAGGCATGTATTATCAGGGCAACCTTGATGAAGCAAATAAGTATTTGCAAAAATGCGAAATCTTGCGCGAAAAATTAAAAATGGCAATGAGCGCCAAGCCGTACATTCTTTTGGGAAGTGTTTTTGAGCTAATAGCTGAAAAACAAGCCAACCCTAAATCATACAGAGACCTGGCTCTAACGCAGTACCAGCATGCGGAGGACATTGTAAATAATGGTGGTACTAATACTCGTGAGTCCGCTATTCTTGCGGCTTTGATGGGGGACATCTATAGATTTAACGGCGAGTATTCGACGGCAAAAATGAAATATGATGCTGCTGAGCGTGTGCTTGCTAGTCTGCATTCAGATAAATACAAACCTATTTTGAAAGAGCTTTCTCTCGTTCTTGCATCTACCAATTCGGAACTAAAAAACTACAATCAGGCCAGAGTTTATTACCTGAAAGCATATAGCTATGCCAAGAACAAATTCTCTCACGATGCGGAATTGATGCAGCATTTTCTTGATGGATATGCAGTGGCTTCATGGAATTGTGGCGATATTTTCAGAGCCATTGAACTTCATGAGCAAGCAAATTCAATTACCCATTAGTAAGGGGTATTTTTGTTGACTGAATCTTCTTCGCTAATTGAAAAAAGAAAGTCAGTGAGGGTAGGTTTTGTAATTCCTACGAAGATTGAGCTCCAAGCTTATTTTGGTCACTTTCCTGGCTTGCATCTGATAGAAAAGCACCCCTGGGAGTGGTATTCTGCGAGTCATCAGGGAGTGGAATTGTTATTCATCGTGTCATATATTGGTCCTGCCAATGCTGCTGCTGCCACTGAGCGTCTTATGTCATTTGCACCAGATGCGGTGCTACATTCCGGCTCTGCTGGGGCAATGAATCCCGAGCTTATGCCCGGTGATATTGTGATAGGGCGCTCCTATAAGCCGTTATGTTCGCCTTCTATTTTGGAAGCCAGGAAGTCTTTGTTATTGTCGAATAAAGGAATAAGATTTTCACAGGACGGTGAGGGAGTGCATGTCGAACAATTGGAAGCGGACGGCAATCTGCTCGGGGTGTCTGCAGTCGCGCTGGAAAAGGCGATGCCTAAGCTGCAAGCATGGTCAGCTGCAGGCTGGCCGGCGGCGCAAAGCCGTCGTGTTCCTAAAGCAGTTTTCGCTTGTCTAGGTTCGCAGGATGGGTGGACGAAGGATAAGCGCGAGCTGGATTTCATTCGCGCGGAATTTGGAGTGGACTGCGAAGATATGGAAAGCGCATTTGTCGCACAGATTGCGGCGAAGCATCGAGTCCCATTCTTAGCGGTTCGAGGTATTTCAAATAATGAGTATCTCGGCACCCTGGAAAAAGGCGAAATAATTCCAGCAGTCAGAGAGGCTGCTTCCAATGCAGCTTGCATTGCCGCTTGCATTGCGGCAGAAATGACCAATCTGCGGGAGCAGTAAAATGCTTAGCTCTCACAGTCGACCTTCAAATTTTCTCTTTTGGTAAATGGTTAAATTGGACTGGGAAGCTTTTTCGAAGATATTCTTGGTGCTTTTTCTGCTTGGGCATAAAACGCCCTCCTACCAAACGAATCGGCGCTTTTAGAAACTGCGCCGGTACCGGCGCAGTCTTTTGATTGGACTATTGTTTTTCTTACAGTAATAGATCTCTTGTGTTTTTCTGATTCCTGGCGAAACCACCTGCTACCAAAGGTCTTAGAATTTTGGAAAACTGCAACGGTACCGGTGCAGTTTCTGAAATTGGACTGCTAATTTCTTGGCGAAGATATTCACAAGTGTTTTTCTGATCATCGTCGAAACGAGCGCCGCTCAAAGCACTGTGGCTTTAGGAAAACTGCAACGGTACCGGTGTAGTTCTTGAATTGGACTGCATCACTTTGCTTGAGAATGGCGCAGAGAAGCTTTTCTTGTCTAGGTTTCGAGATGTGAATTTGACTGAGAGTGTCAAAGAAAACTCTCATAGGCAGATTAATTGAGGAACGCATGCATGTGGCCATCGCCGTTCACTTGCGCTATTAGTCTTCAGGCGCGGTCGTAGACTTTTTCTTGGATTTTGGGCTTTCGTCATCCATTCCGATATCTTCAAGCTCAGACTCATCCCCGCTCATCATGAGCGCCATTTCGTCTTTGACTTCCTTGTATCCATCAAGGTGGGCAAAATCTCCCTTGTCGAACTTTGCTGGCTTGACCTTGCTTGTGTCAATTACATATTTTGATTTGATTCGACTTGCTACATGTTGGGTGTTCGCCACGCTACCATTTTGCTCAAGAGTGACTGCGGCATTCATTTTTTCGATGCGCATAGGAAAGCCCAGGTCGGGCGGCATCATAGTTAGTCGTGCACAATCTTTCATAACCTGTGGTGGCACTTTAAGTTCTTTGGTAGCCCAAATTTCGGTGCTCCACTCTTCTCTCCAGCCATCTTTCTTTAGTTCCTTTGCGGTTTTTCCTTTGCTGTCAGGAACTGCTTCGCCCTTCCTCAATCTTTTTCTTAAAAAGAGTTTGTGAACGACATAGCGGCTGCATTTCATGTCTGCAATCAAGTCGGATGTTTTGCTCTTTTCTGTAACTTCTACTGATGGTCCTTCGTTTGGACGTTTTCCCGCAAGCATTGCTGCACTTCGCGATGTTAATTGCATCGAATTTCCGTTGTCGGGATTGTAAGCCATAGCTTCTTTTCCGGGAAGAATAATGCAGGTCAAGTTTGGCGACTCCAGTCTTGCGCCATACTTACTTACTTTCAAGGTCGTTGGTCCAAGAAATTCATTGCGCTGCTCAATTTCATAACCATCAACCATCTCGCCTGTATGCTTGCCTTCCGTGCTCAAGCGTTTTTTCGGTTCGTGAGACTTCTTCGAGGAAGTGTCTTCGAGGTCTTCGACTTCTTCTTCGCTAGCTGCTTTCGTGCTGGTTTCGGTGTCGTCATCAGCCTTCTCTGCGTCAGGCTTGGGGCCGCAGGCGCTCAAGCTGGCAGAGAGCAATAAAACCATGCTTGCAGAGCAGAAAAGGCTTCGCAGTGTTGCCGAACTAAACAAAGCAAATTTATTGAGCCGTTGGAGTGCCACTTTTCTAACCTCGAAAAGCTAGTACATGCTATTCCTACCAATAAATGCAGAAATCTAACCGCTGCGATCTGGGATACAGAACCTGTGCATGCTCTAATTCGCATAACTGGAACGCATTTGGACTGTTGCAATCCGCGAGCATAAGAGTACCAAGTGGCAGATATTGTATCTACCTGTCTTGAACCTCGCCATGATCAACTCAGAGAACTCGTAAAGAAGGGCACCATTGCTGCTTATAAGGCACCAGTGGTATGCTCGTTTCGGGGGGGCTCCAGAAAAAATGCGCAAACTCTTAGTTGGCGAAATTTTTCAGAACAGGTACAAGATCATCTCTGAGCTTGGTGCTGGTGGTATGGGCACTGTCTACAAGGCGGAGCAAACTGATGCTGGGCGATTCGTTGCATTAAAGTTGCTGCGAAGTGAAGAACTAAGTGAGGAAGGGCAGGAACGGTTTTACCGTGAGTTTAAGCTTTTATCGAAACTCTCTCATCCAAATATTATGACCATCTATGGACTTGCCCTTGATGGAGATAATGTTCCGTATGCGGTCTGCGAATTCATCGAAGGCGAGAGTTTGCGCAGTGTTTTAATTCGCGAAAATTCTCTTGCCTGGCAGCGAGTGGCAAGAATAGTTATTCAAATCGCGAACGCCATGGAATATGCGCACTCTGAGCTTGTTGTACATCGTGACTTGAAGCCTGATAATGTGATGATTTTACAGAAGCCTGAGCCAGACACAATCAAGTTAGTTGATTTCGGTCTTTCAAAAGCAATGTTCGACACGGACGATTTACAGAAGTTGACTTTGACTGGTCAGCTAATCGGCAGTGCAAACTATATGAGTCCCGAATTGACCAAATCAAAGGCTAACGAACGAAGCGACATTTATGCTCTGGCTTGTATCGCCTACGAACTGATGTCTGGTCAGTTCTTATTTGATGCTGACGCCGCTATTGGTGTCTTGTTCAAGCATGCCAGCGAAGACCCTTCTCCGCGCATGACGCTCATTCGAAACAGAGTTCCTGCGGGAGTCATAGCTGTTCTCTTGAAGATGTTGCAAAAAAATCCGATAGACAGAATGGCATCGATGGAAGAAGTAGCGAATGCTTGGCAGGCACTGCTTGATGATCCATCAGCTCATGTCTTCGAGAAAGATAAGCTGGATGCACGCCCTGCTCTGGGGCTTTACTTGACGGCAGTTCTAGTTGTTGTTGCCTTAGCTTCAGTAGCCGCCTTTTTCTGGTTTCGAAAAACTGAATCGGTCAAGCTCACGAATGTGAGCAATCAGCAGTCGCATCTTCCATCGGTTTTGCCCAGGCAGTACGTCGCAATGGCAAAACTCTTGTCTCAGGAAGATGATTTGACTCTCCGCATTGAGTTGGCAAAGAAGTGGGTTGATCAATACGACAAAGATCCCCTCTGTATGCCATCGGACAAAATTCAGATGCTGCAGCTAATTGCTGACGCCTATAGCAAAAGAAAAATGTTTCCTGACTCTCGTCAATGGTGGCAAAGGGTTGTCGTTGCACTGACAAACCTAAAAAGTTCCAATCAGGACAATGTTCTCAAATATCGCGTCTTGCGCGATCGAGTAAATAGTGCGGTGGAGTCCGAAGACTGGCAAATTGTAAGAGAGTACGGACAGGCGATTTTTGATTATTGTCTGAAGTTTCAAGATGCAATCGTATTCAAAGACGGTGTGCTAGGCGTGTCTTTGGCTATGTTGCAGGTTGGAGACTATGACTATGTAAGGGAGCATTTGCGAGTCTTTTCATCGAAGTATGCTGAGTTGATCAATGTTGATCAAGTAGTTTTGGGCTTCTTCAACTTGGCCAAGGGAGATGCTGAACTCTGTTGTAAGAATACTAGTGGAGCATTGAAATATTATCTTGCGAACATTCAGCAGTTTGATCCTGCAAGTCAGCTGCGCTCAAGCGAAGGCAAAAGTGTAAGCAAAATATCAGGGTTGTTGGGTTTCAAGCACTTTCATAGAGAGCAGGAGTTGAGTCTACGGGGTGCTGCCATCTCTCGAATCAGGTATTTGGATTACAAGTTAGCTCAAAAGTGTTTTGACTCTCAGATGAGTTCGGGCTTGGAGATACAAGATAACTTGATCAAGAGCTTTCATAACTTGGATCAGAACATCGGTAAGAGCCGCATTACAAAATATGATTCTTTGCTTTTCTATTCTCAAATGGCGATTGAGCTGAATAACAAAGTTCTGGCTGTACGGTGCGCCGATGAAGCCCTCCGCTCGTGTGAGCTCTGGAAACATGGTGAGTCTGATTATGCCAAATCTAAGTCAGCCTGTCTTGTAGGGCTAGCCGTAAGTGCTATGTATGCTGGTGATTTGAAGCAGGCTCTCAAGTATAGGGCGCAGTTTTATGAACTAAATGAAACTACCGACTCCTCGGTGAAAAAGTGGTACATCGATTACCAGATCCGTATGAATCTCAGTCTTGCTAAGTATGCGCTTCTCGCTGGTCAAAATGATTTCGCAAAAGAATGCCTGGTCGAGTTAGCCAAGTACGGAGATATTAGGAAAAAGAATATCAGCGGGTTTGATGTTTTTGTTGCTGTGGAGTTGGCCGAACTCTATCATAAGGTTTCATTGATAGATCCCTCGGCTGGCTACAGCAAGATGGAGGAGATTTGTCTGAAAGTTGCCGGTAATTGTTTTAGCAATCTCATCCAAATCGATGGTGTAGGACGAGATGATAATTATAATTGCGCAAGAGAGTACATGAGAGTTCTCATGGTTTGCGGAAAGGAAGATCTTGCTTTGGGCTTGTTAGATGCTCCTGCTGTTGTTAATGAAAGGACCGGGGCCGCAAAGGCAGCCCTGCAAGCAGAACTCGGAAAGTACTTTCTATCACAAGGGCAAATACAACGTGCTCGTGAATTTCTGAAAGAGTCAGACAAAAAAATTGGTCTTTGCCGGGAAAACTATGACAAGCGGGCTTTGCGCGTGCCGCAATTTCTCCTCGTGAAGTTGATGCTCGCAGCGTGTGAGAAGAGCTAATCTCTTAATAGCCGTAAATGCCAAGTTTAAGCTCCAAAATCCAAGACTTGCAACTTAGCACTGGATTTCGACTCAGAATCAGACTCTAGATTTCTGGGATTCGACTCAGGCTCTAGAATTCAGACTTGGATTCTTGTTCTGGTCCTTTGATTTCGGACCCTGAGTCCAAGTTCCTCCCAAGTTCCAGTGTCCCCAGTTCCAAGTTCTAAGTCGAAAAAGTTTCTAAGCCAGAACTCCAAAATATAAAAGTCCGAAGTCACAGGCACCGGCGAGCAGGGGTGCAGGTGCCTGCGACTTCGGACTTCACGAGGCACTTATGCTTTGATGAACTTTACCGTGCTGGGCGGCTTTTCGGGAGCCCCCGTCAAGTGAAGCTCTGGCAAATGAGTGCCAGCGATTTTGTTCAGTCCTTTAGCAATCGCATTCCAGGGTTGTTCTACTGCGCCGTTGAAGACTTCTTTTACCATATTTTCCAGCATCGCTTCCTCGCGAGGTGAAAGCACTGATGCTCTGGTATGTTCGATTTTATCGCCGCTCATAGTTTTTACCTGCGTTTCCTTTCCTGGGCAAATCTATACGAGCCCAACAAGAATTTGACGCCTTTTGCTAAATATGCGGGAGCTGCGGGTCAGTTTTGCATATCTATGCAGTCAGCAGGAGGTCAAAATAATCGGTTCGTATTAGAATCTAGTTGAATATGATTAGCAGTCCTGATTCCTGCACATAAAGGGCTGGGGGGAAGCAAGAATCTATGGTCTGGGACTGCCTGATAGCTTGGGTGGTGATTCTCTGTTCAATGGTGGGCTGGTCGATGGGGCTGCTTCGCTGCTGGACTTTTTTGTTTTCCGTTTTGCTTGCCACGTTCATAGCGCAGCATATTTATGTTGACACTGCGGCAGTGCTCGTTGACACACTGCACCTGGAGGCTACTTTCTCTATCTTTGTCAGCTACTTTTTTGTGTGGATCGGATTGGTCCAATACACCGAAGCTTTACTTTCCAGATTATTCTACATAAAAGAGACTAACCTGCCGCTCTGGTCGAAAATCGGAGGCGGCTGCGTAGGTTTAGCAAAGGGCGTTGGGGCATTTATTCTGGCGGCAATGGTCGCGTATGCAAACAGTAGACTGCCTGAGCCACCGCATCTTTGCTGGGAAAATAGATGGATCGTGCAATCTGCCCGGGACTCATATCTATTACCCCGCCTGCATCAGATGGCCAGAAAATTGGACGACGGCATGGGAAAGTATGTTCTATCCGAGTCAGCGCCAAGATTTCATTATGACTTCAGCGCGATTGCAAAAGACCCTTTTGCTGACACCGAAAAGCAAGAAGAAGAGCGCGGCAAAAAATTCATCAAAGGATGGCGGCAGTTCAAGCAAGACCTCAATGAAGCTTTTGGCGATGATTAGAACTAAATTGGCTCAGCTAGTGTTGCTATGAGGCTATACTTTTGTTGGGTTCAATCAGGGTACTGAGTGCAAGTAGGAATCGCCTGTTTTCTAATTTTCTTGTTGATGGCGGCATTGATGTATACGCGCCGCATATCTGCATTGCTCGCTTTGCCACTGATGGCGGTGATGATTGCTGCTGTTGGCGGCATCCCCGCTCAAGATATTCTCAAAGATGTCATTAATGCTGGCGCTCTAAAGCTTCATTCTGCATACGCGACTACCATGATAGGTGCGGTTCTTGCTGAACTCATTAACAAGCATGGTATTGCAAAGTCTATGGTGAGGTGGGTCGCCGAGTTTTCGGGTGATAGCCCTTTTATTTTGGGGCTTTTGATGACGCTTGTAACTGCGTTGTTGTTTTCATCGCTGGGCGGTCTGGGGGCCGTGATTATGGTTGGAACAGTGGTACTACCAGTGATGCTTTCACTTGGTATCTCAGCTGCAACAGCTGGAGGACTGTACCTGCTTGGTATTAATCTTGGTGGCATGTTTAACCTTTCCAACTGGGTGCTCTACAAAGAAGTCTTGAACGTACAGCAAGATACCATCGTTGCTTTTGTTTTGCCTTTTGCAGGCATTCTTAGCGCAGTTCTGGTTTGTTTCCTTACGATTGAACTGAAGAAACTTTCCAACATCAAGTATGCTGCTCTATCACTTCTTTTCTTGGGATTGTTCTTTGCCGGTGTTGCAGCACGCTCATCTTTCGTCGCCTCTACTGCAACTGCAGGTCCGATGGAAATTTCATTTCCGATAGTTGCTGCCATCCTCGGGCTCGGGGCTATCTTCGCAGTTTTCAGGCATCTCAAGCATAAGACAGACCTGCCCGGTCTTGCTTTCCTGACGCCGGCAATTCCACTAATGCTTGTGTTGATATGCAAGTGGGATATAATCTCCGCATTCATTGTTGGTATCACCTATGGTGTATTGACCACATGGAAAAAAGATTCGGTAAATCTACTTACCAGGTCAATTATTGAAGGTGCCTCCTCTGTTATTCCTGCTGTGATTCTAATGATGGGAATCGGCATGTTGCTGTGCGCGGTTATGCATAAGACAATTGCGGGCTCTCTGGCGCCAGTATTTGCAGCTATGGTTCCTACGCATGCCTTGCCTTACGTAGTCATTTTCACTCTGTGCGCACCGTTGTCGTTGTATCGTGGTCCGTTGAGTCTCTGGGGCATGGGCAGCGGACTTGTGGCATTGATGAAAGAAAGCTCCAAATTGTCAGGTCAGGCTATTATGGGAATGCTTATGTCTGTTGGACAACTGCAAGGTGTTTGTGACCCAACAAACACTCACAACGTGTGGATAGCAACCTATCTGGGTACCGACACATTGGTTCTACTGAGGCGTACTGCCCCATATGTCTGGCTCGCCGTGGTAGGCGGGCTGTTGCTATCAGTCGCATTAGGTTATGTCGGGTGAGGTGCTAATGTCGAGATCTGTCAGAATCGGAATAGATGTTGGGGGAACCTTTACTCACGCTGTTGCTATCGATGCTGCGACCCTAGAGTTGATTTCCAAGTCAAAGGTACCAACAACCCACAGTGCTGCGGAAGGCGTTGCTAAAGGCATTATCGACTCTCTTCACTCGCTTCTAGAGAAAGCATCGCTTGATCCGTCTGAAGTGAGTTTCATTGCGCACAGTACAACGCAAGCCACCAATGCACTTCTAGAGGGTGATGTTGCGCCGGTCGGTGTGTTGGCGATGGGGCAAGGCTCCAGTTCATTTTTGGCAAGAATGCATGCGAACATAGGGGCGATTGAACTCGTAAAGGGACGTTTTTTACGAACATATTTTGAATTCTTAAACACCGGTGATGGTGTCAAGAGAGAAGAGGTCGAGGTCGCGCTCAATCGTCTAAAGGCTGCCGGTGCAAAGGCCATTGCGATAAGTGAAGCTTTCTCTGTGGATGACACAGCTCACGAAGACGAAGTGCTTGCGATAGCTAGGGAGATGGGCTTTATAGCAACGTCGGGTTCGGAAGTCAGCAAACTTTATGGTCTGCGGGTAAGGACGCGAACAGCGGTGATAAATGCTGCCATGCTGCCCAAAATGGTTGAAACCGCAAACATGACTGAGAAAAGTGTGCGTGCTTCAGGAATTAAAGCTCCAATCATGATCATGCGTAGTGATGGCGGAGTCATGGATATAGAAGCCATGCGTAAGCGCCCCATCCTGACTCGTCTTTCTGGACCTGCTGCAGGTGTTGCGGCGGCGATGATGTATCTTCGAATTAGTGATGGCATCTTTCTGGAAGTTGGTGGCACTAGTACTGATATATCTGTAATTCGAAATGGTAAGGCTCTAGTCAAAGATGCAGAAATCGGCGGGCATCGCGTGTATGTTCGCTCACTTGATGTGAATACACTTGGAGTTGCTGGCGGTTCGATGCTTCGAATTTCCGGTAAGCACATTACTGAGGTCGGACCACGAAGTGCTCACATTGCAGGACTTTCCTACGTTTCATTTGTGAAAACATTTGCTAATCCAGAAGTTGAATTTATCAGCCCAAAAGAAGGCGATCCTCCGGACCATCTTGCAATTAAGTCTTCGGGTGGCAAGTCCACTCTGACGCCCACTTGCGCATCTAATTATCTGAATTATGTGCCCGAAGGTGATTGCGCCTTGGGTGACAAAAATAACATTACGGCAGGGTTTAAACTCGTTGCTGCAAAAATTGGCACCACTCCTGATGCTTTAGCAGAAGAGGTCCTTGAAAAAGCTTACGAGAAAGTTCTTCCAGCCTTGAAGAAATTTATTGCAGAATACAAGCTGGACATGCAGTCTATAACTCTGGTTGGTGGTGGCGGTGGTGCTGCTGCGATAGTTCCATACGTGGCAAGAAAAATGGGGCTCGACCATGCTCTTGCAGACAATGCCGATGTCGTTTCTGCAATTGGTGTGGCTCTTGCTCTCGTAAGGGAAACGGTTGAACGACAGGTTGTGCAACCAAAGCAAGATGATCTGATTAAAATTCGCGAAGAAGCATTTAACGCTGTCGCTGCGATGGGGGCGGACCCGGCAGGCATAGAAGTTCATGTCGAGGTCGACCCTCGTGCAAATATTTTACGTGCTACTGCATATGGTGCCACTGGGCTAACAGAACAGCAGGGCGTAAACTTGAGCGATGACGAGAAGATGAAGATTGCCACGGCTTCCTTCCGCTCTAAAAGCCAGACACTGAAAATTATCGCGAAAACTGACTATTTTACTATTTACTCAACTGATGCCACTGAGAAGAAACTTTTCGGGTTGTTTTCAACGAAGCAGCAGGCTTTGCGTGCAATGGATAATAAGGGTGTCATCCGTTTGAAAATGAAGTCGGCAAGTGTTCGACAAGTAAATTCTTCTGATGTCGAAAAAGCTATCAGTGACTTGTCCGAGGAACATTCGCAGTATGGTGATGCTGGCAAAATTATTCCCGATTTTATGATCATTAGTGGTCCTCGTATTGTTGATTTGTCGGGACTTCAAGACACGTGGCAGGTGCAAGCGCTTGCTCGCTCTGAGCTTAATCTCGTTTCGGCAGACACACCTGCAATAGTGATAGCTTCTATTCCATGATGCTAGATACCGACTTGTTTTGGCAAGGGGTGGCGCTCTTCAATGAAAGAGAGTTTTTCGATTGCCATGAAGTATTGGAAGCTTATTGGAAGCAGCAGTCTGAGCCGGACAAACAGCTTACTCAGGGGTTAATTCAGATTGCTGTGGCCTATTATCATGTTCTCAGAGAAAACAGATCTGGTGCGCTGAAACTGCTAGATCGAGGCATTCCTAGAGTCGAGCGTTTTCTACCTTCGCATGCTGGTCTGAGTCTCGAAGCATTTTTAACAGCGGTCAGAGAAGATAGGGAAAAAATTGAGCAAGGTGCTGACAATTCGGCTTTGATTATTCCCAAAATTAAAGTTGAAGATGAACTTGCTCGGAAATAACGAACTGCCTATCACAACGGCTAAAGCGGGAAAATTGAAGCGCGGATTATTGTGCTATTATCTAGCCGTCTTTTTCGAGGCGCAGCTATTGAAAACTGTGCTTGTTGGCAGCTTAAATACCAAACGGTGAGCCTCTGTGAACGCGAATCTCAGCATTCTAGTAGTTGACGATGAGCCAGCAAACATCGAGCTAATAACAGATTTGCTTAAGTCAACAGGCTACGCAGTCGCATCGGCGACTGATGGTTTTAAGGCCATTGCCGCTTGCAAGGTGCGAATGCCCGACCTGATTCTGCTTGACCTGCAGATGCCTTTGATGAGTGGGCTTGATGTATTCAAGAGACTGCGTGCAGACGAAAAGACTAGAGAAATACCAGTAATCTTCCTGAGACGAAAGGGAGAGCGGGCCAGCGAGCTAGCAGGAGCCGAAGACGAGCATTGGGTGTTGTCTAAGCCTATTGCAAAAGAAGAGCTGCTGAGTCGCGTAAAAATTGCTCTCAGAGAGCATTCTCTCAAGAAAGAAATTCGTAAGCGTGACGTGCAGCTTCGGGAACTGTCGTTGACTGACCCACTGACTTCGTTCAGAAGTGTTCGTTATCTAGCAGAATTCTTGCGCGCTGAAATTAATCAGTGCCGACGCTATAAAGTAAATTTGAGTCTTGTACTGATGGAAGTTGATGCGTACAAAGACATACTGCGTAACTTCGGTCAATCGGGTGCGAACAACCTGATTACTCAGGTTTCGGGCATGATTGGTGCACAAAATCGCGACGCAGATATTATCGTCAGGTTGTCTGAGTCGGAGCTAGGACTTTTCCTGTCTCATACCGAGATCGCAGGCGCTGTGGAACTTGCTGAGCGTCTCAGAGAGAATATCTCGAATACTCATTTCAATTCTCTCGACAAAACCTTTAAGGCTACTGTGAGCATCGGCGTTTCTCAGCTTTCTGATGGCATGGATGAGGATGGAAAAATGCTGATCTCTTATGCGCGTTCCGCCGTTTCTGAGGCTAAGAAAAATGGCGGTAACATGACTCTTATCGCTGAATAATTCTGGCTCTGTTCTTATTGCTACAGGAAGCGGTGGCTTCGTTAATACCTTCTGGTGTGGTTCCGGGTGATTGCTGCATAGTTTCCGCGGCGCTTGGTGATCGCTGTATAGATTAAGGCGCGGTTCCGAATGAACTATTTTGATGTGGAGTCGTTTTCCGCTGAACTAGCATTGCTCCCATTCGCTGATGCATTTGCTTTGAGGGGTATTGTGAATCTCAGGTGAAGCTTATTTGGCTCGCTAAATTCTGCATGTGTCAGAACCATATGTGCTTGAAGAAATCGTTTCGATAATGGCAATCTAATTCGGTGTGCAGAGGTTTCACTGTATAGTGATAACTCGCTGTTATTGACGCTTTCCAGGCTAGCGGCAGAAGCATTTGACCTTGCGCTTAAATATAGATTTAGTGTGTTTGTTGGCTTACATTCAAGCTGCATTTTTACGGCCGTTTGCTCTGAATATAACTCGGAGATTACACCTGCAATCGCATACGCGAGCCTTTCTGCATCAGCTTCTAGTATGCGCTCATGAATGGAAGTTTCTGCTTCTGAGATGTGAAGCGTGATTTTATTCTCTTCAAGCGCATCTTCTATTTTGTCGAGCAAGTCGCGAAATCTTAGTTCCGCCAGGTCAGATCTGAGCTCTCCTGCTTCCAGTTTTGAAAGATCTAGAAGGTCGTTTACCAGCTCAAGAATCTGTTTTGATTCCGTTTTTATTTCCCCAATTTGCGCTGCGGCAGCTGGCGGTAATTCGCCCAATTTGCCAGTTTCAAGAATTATTGCCATACCCTGAATTGTCGTTAGCGGTGTGCGTAGATCGTGTGTCACCAGGGCGAGAAATTCTTTCTTCATGCGATCGAGATCTCTGCGGGAGGTAATGTCGTACCCGACTGCGTAAAATTGTTGTTCGGCTGCTGACCAGATAAACGACCAGATTGTGTCGAGTAGTTGCCCGTTGGATAGAGCTCGCAATTCCAGTGCCGCTGGTTCAGATGATTTCTTTGTTCGCTCAAGGAATTTTTCGAAGTTCGGACGCTCCCCTTCCTGTAGCATGCTCGCAAAACTTTGTTCACCAACGGTTTCAAATGGAATACTGAGCTTCTCCGCTGCTGCTCTATTCAAGCTGAGGAAACGCCCCTGACTCGTTAGAGAACAAATGAAATTGTTTGCATTGTCGAGAAAGGTGCTTTCGGTAGCTCTTGCACTAGCAAGTCGTTTTGCCATGTCGTGAAATGCTTTATCGAGGTGTGCAATTTCATCGCTTCCGCTTAAGGGTGCGTTTAACGTGGCTCCTTTAGCCAGTCTCTGGCTGTTATCTGACAAAAGAAGAAAACGACGAACCACGTCAGAGGAAAAGAAGATTGAGAGCCAAGCTGCAGCTGTTATGTTAGCAACAAGAGCGACACCGAGAGCGATCATTTCAATTTGGCGCAGTTCTTGTAGTCGAATGGGTGTGTTTTTATCGCGCAAATCGCATGCTCTAACCAGGTCTTGCACGTGCATGCAGAGTCCATTTATCATACCGATCAGTATGTTTGCGTATCGACGGTTTTCTGATTCGTCTAGCTGTCCTCTAGCTTCAGTCAGGTCTTCGTTCAGGCGAGTAGTGATCGGTAGCAACGTGTTTTTGAGATATCGTGAAATTCGAAGATAATACTGTTTTGCCATTTCGTCGTGTTCGACAGAGTCTCTGAGCGCGACAACCCGCTCGCGTTCTTCTGCCAGGACCTCTCTACATGTATGCAAGCCGGTCGCAGCCTGTCCCTCGGTTCGAAGACTTACCATTAACTGGAAGAATGGCATCGCGGTTCTGATTGCATTGCGGCAGACAAATCTGTTGTGCATTTGTTTGGCGTAAGATTGCGCGCTCTCATTTAGAAGATAGAGCATGCCTCCCATGAACAACCCCTGAAAGAGAATGGGAAGCCCGACCAATAGAAAGCCTTTCTGTTTGAATGATAGTCGTTCCCAAAAATTGAACTTCCTATTGCCTTTTGCGTTGACTTCATTGAGCTTGATTGAATTTGAGGTGGCGGAGAGCGTTGAGGTCGTATTCTTTACCGGTAAGTCAGCTCTTGTTGTGTTGTTGTTGTTGTTGGTATCGTATTCGGTGTCATGGGTTTCTGCGATGACTTTGCTGCCATTCGGTCTGATCGAAGCATTTTCTGAGGAGAAGTTCCTGCTGTCTGTGCTTGCACGATTAGAGCTGTCTTCAGTGAATTGCACTAGCTTTGGATCGGCTGAACTAACGATGCTCTCGTTTCTCAACGTGGCTGCCGTGGACCAATGCGCTTCCGAAGGCGCGTTAGCATTGTCACTCTCTGGAATTTGTATCCAAAATCGACTACCCTTACCTTCTTCGCTTTCAACCCCAATTTTGCCTTCGTGCTCTTCAATAATTTTCTTGCAAACGACTAACCCGAGTCCGGTTCCTTTCCCTCTCTTTCCGTCTGCTACGTCAACTTGTTTGAAGGCCTGGAAAAGGTTCGAGAGTGCTGCTTTCGGAATGCCTCTTCCATGGTCGATCACAGAAATAATAATGTCGTGTTGAATTTTCTCAGCTGCAATAATGACTGAGGAGCCTTCCGGCGAGAATTTTATTGCATTCGACACGAAGTTCATTAGAACTCTAACTATTCGATCTGAATCTACTTTGAACTTGAGAGACGGATCGCAATTCACCGATAGTTTAATCTGTCTCTTTTCCGCACTAGCTTCGGTATCCTTCACTGTTTCGTTAAGTACATCAATGACGCTAACTTCTCGTTTGACCAGGTTCAATGTAGAGCTTTTTAGAGTCTCAAGCTGTATCAGTTCATCGACCATTGATACCATTCGACTTAGCGTGCTCGTCGCCCCTGAGATCTTCTTTGTTGCGCTCTCAGGAAGATCACCAGATGCGCCACTAGAGAGTTTTTCCACTAGTTCAGCAATGTGAGTCAAGGGTTTGGAAAAGTCGGCTGCGATTAGTTTGAGAAAAGCCTCACGCATCTGGTCTAATTTGCGCTCTTCGCTGATATCGTGAATGACGCAGTGGCATGACAGTTTGTCTGGCGACCAGAAAGCTGACCAAAGCGTAGACAGAACTTTGCCTCCCTGAGAATTGAGTTGTGATTCGAACGAACATGCACTGCCCGTGGTGCGTGCACTGATTAGTAAATGTTCGATGCGAGATGCTTCATCCTCGTTAGCATTGAGAACTGAGGAAAAGGGCTTTTGAAGCAATTGCTGAGAGTCTTCGTTGCAAAAACGCGATGCAGCTTTGTTGAATCGAACAAATTGCAGCCTTTCGTTTAGAACGCAGATCATATCACTGCTATTTTCAAAGAGTGCTCGCTCTCGTTCTGCCACCGCAGCTAGTTGCGCACTCATTCTCTGAAAGGCGGCATTGAAGTCACCTATTTCGTCGTTTCCTCGGACTTCGATGGAGGCTTTGTGACCCAGAGTCAGAGATTGAACGTTCTGGCTAACTCTGCCAATTCGAAGCAAGAACTCACTTCGGTAATACCAGATGAGGAAGACTGCCATAAGCCCTGTGGAAATTGAGGCGCAGAGCAACACTGTATTGACTTGTTGCTGGAGTTCGTCCAGGCGATGCCAGTGCTCAGGAAGTCCGGAATCTAGAGCCTGGTGGCGGAGTCGTAATAGGCTGAAAACTTCATCGAGTTCTCTAATCAGTTTTCGATAGCTCTCCAGAACAGATCGCAATGTACCCATGCCGAATCCGCCGGTAGCCAATTCGCCGATTTCGCGCATTCGAGCGGTAACTGCTGATTGAGCTTTGAGGCATTTAAGTTGGAGTTCGCGACCTTCAACTGCGTCGTCGACAGGCACAAGAGACATTTCTTTGTTGAGTCTGTCGATGTAGTCACATACTTCGAAGAAATTGTTCAAAATGCTTACGTTTTGCATTTTGAACGCTCGAATCAGAATATTTCCAGCGTCACAATTTGCAAATAATAAGCGAGAGCCGATCATTGAGAGCCTGCAGCGTTCTGCCTCACGCGATTGCTCGCGGTCTGTTTGGAAGAGCAAGAAAGCCAATATCGCAATAACTGCGATTTGCAGTGCCAGAGGTACTGCAACGAGAACGATGCCCTTGTGTAAAATCCGCATACTCACGCAGACATTTTAGCAAGGTGAAGAGCTTACTAACAGAGCTTTCGCGCAGTGGCGCAAAATCTGTAGAGAATTGGGCTCGAATGGGAACCAATTGCATCGTCGCTCGCCATCAGAGTCACTTGGGTTATCGATTTAGAAATGGCAAAAAAAAATGCATGACAGGTCACCAGCGGAAATACAGCGTATGGCTAGCATTTACCAGAAATGCGGCAAGCATGAGCTTGCAGAACAGCTTTACTGGACTTTGTTTTCGACTAGCGGCGAAAGCAGTCATAAAGCTCTCGCCTTGATCAGGCTAGGTGAACTTTGCTCTGAGCAGGGTCGTCCTGCTGAGGGGTCTGTCTATTTCAAGCGTGCGATTGAGCTTTGGGAGAGGGGTAAAGCTTCTTAGATTTTGCGCGTTTTCTTAAAGGAATAGACTCGAAGCATTTTAGTAAAACAGCAAACATAACTTACGCCGTATTACATGCGAAGCGTTGGACCACAGGGCTTCCGAGCTATTGGCTGTTTGTCACGCGAGAAATTGCTTGCTCGAACTGTTTGCATTCTATTCCTCATTCCGGCTGGCGTTCGCTCTCAATGAGCTTTTTCATGGGATAGTCTCCGAATTCGTGGATTTTTCGAATTTCTTTTTCTCGGGAACTTTTGAGATACACATACGCCAAAGTTCTCGCTTGGATTTTAGATACACCTTGGGAAAATCATCCGAAACTCGTTTCTGAACCCCTAATCCTCGAATTCTTTATGTGACGTCCCTCCAAAGGAAGGATTGTCAGGATGTGGTTTTGTTAAGAACTGTTAACAAAACCGCATCCGTCATTGTACTGATTTTTGCCAAAACGATTCTGCCGCTTTAGTTTCCCCTTGGAAAATTTTGTTTCCGAAAACAATCGGTTTCGGGGCATTACTGTGACTGGAAAAATGCTTGAAAGCCGCTTGTCATGAACTTATCGGTCAACTGACGGAGTTTATACCGGCCCGCTGGGGGGGATTACGCTAATGGAGATTAGCGATCGTTAAGCCGAAGGGGTTCGGCGAATGAGAACGACATCTCTAACAAGAAACGCGATGTGGATGTGCGTTTATTTCTCTGAAGGTGGATGTGAATATGGCTCGGAAAACTCTGAAGTCCCTGAAAAAATCTTCGAGTAGCTCGACGATGTTGGCTCTGTCAGGAATGATGTTCCTGACGAACTTGATGTTGCCGATGGCTGCTATGGGTCAAGGCCGACCTGGTGCGAGCCAGGCTGGTGGTGGCACAACGAACCAGAACTCGGCGGTTAACAACCTCGATTTTGCGGCTACGACAGGCACCGTCGCCGCGACGAGGTCGGGCACGATCTATGTCGGGGGTCAGCTAGGTTCGAATGGGACCGTGACCGGTGGAACTCCGCTCAACGTCATCCAGGGGATGCTGCTAACCCCAGCTCAGAACGCAGCTCTCTGGCAATCAGTTCACACAGCCGGAGCCATGGCTGGTCAGCACATCCTCATCAACGCACAAGGTGCCGCATTCGGTGGTACCGCTAACGTCAGCTCTAGCTGGGCTAACAATCTCAACAACCTAGTGGTACCAGCTGGACTGCAAGTCAACGCCATCGGATACAACACATCCAATCCGCTCAACGTTGCTCAGTCTGCCAACATCCTGGGTTCCCTCTATACGCTGCAGAACGTCCCGAACGCTACCGCCATGTTAAACATCGGCGGCAACTTGAACATAGGCGCGGGCGGCTTGTTGTCCGGCCACCTTCCTACCCATGGGCTGTGGGGGCTCAACCTCGCTAACATCTACGGTTCGCAGAACATGCAACTCAACGTTGGTGGAAGCTTGACTAACAATGGCACCATCGCTGTGCCGGGCAACCTCAACCTGAATGTGACAGGAGTGCTAACCAATGCAACAGCTGCAAACAGCGCTGTTGCCACTATGGCGGCCCAAAACATCAACATCATTAGTGGCTCTGGAAGCATCTACAACTCAGGCTTGATGAGTGCGTTAGATACGCTGAACATGGCGACAGCTAATCCTGCAACCAATTTGATCATCGACAATACTAACGGCATTTTGCAGGGGCTCAACACGATCAACGTTCGTGAAGCGAACTATGCTGGTAAGGCGCTAACGCAGATGGTCGGTGGAGACTGGTTGTCTAACACGATGAACCTGAATGCTGGCTGCGGCATGCTTGACGTGAATGTTGGCAATGTCTCGGGTGTTGTGAATGCCACTTCCGGATTGGCTCACATAGTCACCAAAGCCGATAATTTGCAAATAGGCAACTTGGTTTTTTCCGAAGACCCGTATTTGGTTAATGACGGCTCGGTTAATGGCGGTGATATAAGCATAAACGGGTCGATCACCACGACGAACGCTGATCTCGCGATAGTGGCTGCCGGCAACATTAACATGAAGACAGGAGCCGTGAGCATCGACACTGGCAGCGGTGATCTCTATCTCTTCGCCGGAGTTACTGTCGGTGGCGGCTACGTCAACTTGACTAACAGCAAGGCCCAGGCAGCGACATTCGGTGATGCCATCGCTGCAGATGCCAATATAGACATTTCTTCCGGCGTTGGGGGGAACATAAACTTTGGTACCACTGGTGGTACTATCACCACGAAGGGTGGAAACTTCCTGGCGGTGGCCACAGGGTCAAGCGGCTTCATAGACCTCAGCACTGGTGCAGGTACCACTGTCAGCACAGGCAGTGGCGATGTGACCTTGATTTCTGAAGCGACTGCCGGAACAGCTATTAATGTTGGAAACATTTCTACCACGGGGACTGTTGGGGTCTTTAACACAGCGGTCAACTTCTCTTCATACACTCTCAACCAGGTCGGGGGAGCTATCACTCCTTCAGGCTCATTAACGACAGGAGCCTCCACGACAGGCAATATAAGCCTGGGCAACGTCACAGGAAACGCTGGGATCACTGTTACAGGTGGTGGGCAGGTCACGACAGGTACTCTAACAGCAGCTGGTGGAACCATCTCGGTGA
Organism: Obscuribacteraceae bacterium (SeqCode); assembly: GCA_044226015.1. Taxonomy (GTDB): domain Bacteria; phylum Cyanobacteriota; class Vampirovibrionia; order Obscuribacterales; family Obscuribacteraceae; genus JAIEPM01. Next base: position 516,944 of record JBGAHS010000008.1, on the reverse strand, counting down.
ATTCACCTGCCAACATCTCGGTTGGTGCGGTCAGCAACAGTGCCGGAGCTGTGACTGTGGCGGGAGGGTCCGGCACGGTGAACACTGGAACCATCAATGCCAGCGGGGCTGTCAATGTGAGTTCAACGAGCGGTGTCATCACTTATGGTGCTATCGGCGGCACGACGACCCCATCGAGTGCATCGGTGGTTAGCACTCTTGGCACGCTCACCACGAGTAGCACCATCAAAGCGAACAACATTACCCTCGATGGCGGCAACGGGCTCAATGTAACGCAAGCGCTCACTGCTCCGACTGGCACGATGAATATAGGCACCGCCACTACTGGCGGTATATCGATCACCGCTGGACTGACTTCCGCCGGGGGTGGTGCCATCAACATCGGCAACATAACCAATGGCACAAGCGTGAGTATTCAGGCTGCGGTGAACAATACTGGGGCCGCAAAAGGTGCAATAAACATAGTAAGTGGCAACGGCAACACCCTGAGTTCTACTGGCACAGGAACACTAACTTCGTCCGGTGATATTGTCATTGGTTCTAGCACGGCGAGCTCTACAGCTGCCGTCACACTTGTAGGCGCCGTCAACAATTCATCAGGTACTGGTGATGTCATTCTCAGCAATAGCAGTGGAGCTATCACTACTACCTCTTCCGCGATTACATCGGGCAACGGAATCTCTGTGATTGCTGCGGGAAACGCCGTTACGGGCAGTCTGACTGCAAATGGTGCGAAGGGTGTCTCTGTCGAGGCTGTTACCGGCAATATCTTATTAAACAACGCACTATCGGCGCCGAGCGGTGGAGTAACACTCAAAACTGACACCGCTACAAGATTTGTACAGATCAATGCTGGCGCTGCTGGAAGCATTTCCGCAGCGAATGGTGCTGTTTCTATCACAACCAGTAACGGAAATATTCAACAATCTGTTACAGGCGGAAATCTTTCCATAAACAGCAAGACTGCTGACATTAATCTTGGCACTGGCAATATTGTAATGTCGGTGGCAAGTAGTTCTGCTGGAATCACAACATCACAAGGCATGGACCTGCACGGGTCGACCATCACAACATCCAACGGAGCCATAACACTCGCAGGCGGTACAGGCACGCTGGACAATGTCGGCGCTCTGTCGAGTGGTAGCGGCACTGTCACCATAACCGACAACAGCGCTACTGCTCTCCATGTAGGCAGCACAGGCGTAAACTCTATCGCGAGTATCACGACCACTTCAGGCTCTATCAGCGTTAGAAACGATAGCGGTAATATCAGCCTAGACGGCGCAACCCCAACTACCAGCGCTGCAACTGTCACCTTAGACACGTCACAGGGTGCTGGCACCGGCAGTATAGTGGCACCATCTGGAGCGACCACTATCATCGGTGGAGCCACCGTCAACCTGACCACAAAATCTGGTTCGATTGGCGCAAATGCTGCGCACGTCTACTCCAGTTCAGCCAACATCAACATGACCACTGGCTCTAACACAGCTGATGTTTTCGTTAATAGTACTAATGCAGGAGCCGCGACCGCCAAGTTCTCCGGAACCGTCCGTAATGTTGATTTCACGGGCGCCAATGGAGTAACGCTGGGGTCTGCCGTGACGACTTCCAACGGTGGCAGCATCAAGCTCACAGCGACCTCGGGCTCTGTTAGTGGTGGAGGGTTTGCAGTTAACTCTGCTTCAACATTTACATCGAGCAGTGGCACAACGACAACTAATTTTGGAGGTATTACTGCCACAGGCGATGTATCGATTAATGCGGTCGGCGTGAGTGCTCTTGGTGGTGTAACAAGCAGCGGAAACATTACGATTCACTCGGGGTCGGGCGCTCTAACGAATCCAGGCACTTTAAACAGCACGGGGGGGACTGGTGACATCGTCGTTAACACGACTGACACTGGCTCAATCTCCATGGGAGCTGTAAACAGTAAAGGCAACATCACAATTGGTAGTTCTTCGAGTTCTAGCTTGGCTTTGGGCGGCACCGTAGATAATTCGACCAGTGCAAGTGCCAAGACAATTAGTCTTTTGTCAGGTGGTGATATCACAGGTGGTGCTGCGGTTAAAGGCAGTGGCGGCGCTATTAACATCAAAGCTCTCGGAACGACAGGCAACATCACCGTAGGCGCTCTTACCAATGCTTCTGGGGCTGTCACGGTACAGAGCAGCAGCACCGGAGCTGGAGCGACAATCTCGACTGGTGGTATTGACACAAGCGGCGGAACAAGCAGCAATGGCGGTGGTGCTGTTGATGTAAGCTTTGTCTCCGTCCTGACTTCTGGCTCGATTTCGACCGGCGCTATCAATACCTCTGGTGGAACCGGTGGCGCCTCTACAGGTGGTGCTATCAACCTGGATACTAGTAAAGCCGGCTCTGGTGGCAACATCACGGTGTCTGGAACTGTGACTTCCAGTGGTAACGGAGCCGGAGATGCTGGCTTTATCACTTTGAAGTCCAATACCACAACTGGTGCCCTCGAGGTGGATGGTGCCATTACCGCGAACAGCGTGACAGGAGCAGCTGGCACCATAACCCTTACTGCTGGAGCTGCACTGACTGTCAGCTCAACTACCGGTGCAAACAAGGTAGGCATCATTTCTGCCACAAGTAAAGTTTCTGGTGGCGTGGTCAACATCAATGACACAGCCGCAATTACTTTCACTAATGGAATAACTGCCAGCAGCACTATCAATATAAATGGTGGTGCTGGAACGATAAGCGGGGCTGGTGGCTTGAATGCTCCTTCAGTCAACTTGACCACTACATCTGGAGCTATTTCAAGTGTTTCGACAAGCACTAGCAACCTCACTGTAAACACAAGTTCAACTGCATCGGTTAGCAACACGGCTGCAACGTTGACTGTTGGTGATTCTTCTGCAAGTACTTTGAGCATCACCAGCTCAGGAGCCATAACAATAAACGGCGCTGTTTCAGGCTCCAAGGGAGCCACTATCGATGCCAACGGTGTATTCACAGTAAATGCCACGAAGTCTTTAAATGGTGGTTCTGGTCCGGTCTCTATCACGGCTACTGATATTGCTCTTAACGGTGGCGCTGGCTCAGTGAGCACCACAGGCACTGTGACATTGCTTCCGAAGTCGAATGCTTCGAACATATCTCTAAATGGAGCAACCGCTCAGGCATTTGATCTAAGCAATACTGACTTGACTAGCATAACGGCTGGCAAGCTTGTTATCGGCTCAGGTACGGTGACCGGAAACATCACTTATGCCAATTCATTGACGCCAGGATACAATCTTGACCTGATCACCACGGGCACCATCAGCATGGCTGCTGGCTCATCGCTCGCGATGGGGGCACACACTTTGCTGGCTCAGGGTGATGCTGGTGTCACACTCAATACCATTACCAGCACGAGCACAGTCACGGGCACGGCAAAAGCTGGAGATCTTATCACCAATGGTGATATTTCCGGCTCGATTTTGACTCTATCGACTCAGGGCAACAGCAACCCAATTACACAGTTAAATGGAACAAACTACGCTGCAACGACTGTAAATCTATCAACGACTGGCACGAATTCGCCAATCCAGAATAGCATCGCTGGCGTCATTTCCATGACCGGCTCTAGCGTGAACTTTTCAACTGGTGGCGCTGGAAGCGACGTTTTCCTGGCTAACAGCAGCGGTAATCTATCCGTCAACCCTGCTGGCGCGGGTACTGTCAACGGTTCAATTCAACTGAACAATAACAACGGTACCACTACGATTGCAAACAACACTACCGCATCGGGAGGAAGTTTCTCTTACACCGGAACTGGAACGGGTGGTTTCACCGTAAATACTGCTGTCACCGCTAAAGGCGACACCGGTATGACCATCCAGACCGCAGACACGTCTGGCGGTGCCATCACGTTAACCGGCACAGGTTCGTTGGCTAGCACTAACTCTGCAATCACCTTAATTGGTTCTAGCTTGACGGGCACCGGACTTGTCAATGCTGGAAGCGGCAATGTGACAATCAGACCTAACTCCAATACAACGATTGGTGTGAATGGAGGCGCTGGTTCCTTCCTGCTGCAGTCCCTCGGCAATATAACGGGCGGACTTGTCACCGTAGGTAAAGCTGCGAGTTCTGACATCACCATTGGTGGTGCAGTAACTACAACTTCAAACTTGAGTTTCCTCGGGGCTGGAACATTCACCAATAACAGCACTCTTACGATGAATTCTGCCAAGAATCTCACAGTCAACGTGGGTGGAGCTATCACGACGGGCACCATCAGCTCAGGCGGTGGCACTGCCAATACATTCACGCTTTCGGGCTCCTCAATTGATTTCAACGGCAATGTTTCTACTACAGTCAACTCGGGCAGTGCAATCAACCTCACTTCTTCTGCCGGAAACATAGGTGGAACTGGAACGCTCACAACTGCAAGCTTCAGTGCAGCAGCTACTGGTGGGTCTGTCGGTACCGCAGCTCAACCGCTCAAGTTCGGTGGAAGTGTGGCAACCAGTAACAATGTAAGTGGAGCTAACGGAGTATTTCTCGATGTTGCTGGAGTACTAAGCTACAACAACGCAATCTCCTCAGGGTCTAATAACAGCATCTCCATTTTGGCTACCGACATTAGCAACCTGGGTGCTGGCACTATCAATGCGGGTGCGGGACAGGTGACCATCGGGCAGCACACGAACGGGCTGACCATCACCTTGGGCACCGGTGCTGATATGTCGATCAGCCAGGCTGAACTCAACAGCATCACTGCCGGCGCGGTCCAGATCGGGACCAGTAATAACACCGGTGGCATCACCGTTAGCTACGGCTCAAGCTACACCGCCCCTTACAATTTGTCATTTGTTCAGTCTAGCGCTTCGGGAACTGGTGGCTTCACCATGAGTGGTGCCGGCACTGCGTTGAATATGAATGGCAAAGTGTTCTCCGTGGATACCCAGAAGGGTAACGTGACGCTGCTTGATGTAAGCAATCCTCTTTCTGCAAGCGTGAAGGGAGCAACAGTTGCTCTGAACGGTAATTTTGGAACCACCGGTACGACAGGTGTAGTGACAGTTCAGTCATTCACTGGTGCGATAACCCAGGCGGCCGGAAAAGCACTCACCGGCGACACTAGTGTGACTCTCACGGCTGCTACTGCAGTTGGTTCTTCCGGCGCAGCGATTGGTACAACGACTCCAGCCCTGAACATCACTGCCTCGAATGGCGATGCTTACGTCACAGATACTAAGTCTGTGACTGTTGGCACCGCGACTGCTACCAATGGTGTCTTTTCACTGGTTGGCGGCAACAATGCTAACATAACGGTTGGCTCTGTGACCGGTTCTAACGGTGTCATTTTGCAGACCGCAGGAACGGGAACAGTTACCGTAAATGGTGACATTGCTGTCAATGCTAACAAGCAAGTGACTATTCAAACTGTTGATCTCATCATGCCTGGCACAATAAACAGCGCTAACAATGCGGGAGTGCGTGTAAACATTCAGCAGAACGCAAACGGCAAGACCATTGGATTTGGCCGCGCCGGAATGCCTTATGACCTCGTTATCGATGACACTGAATTGGCTAACATCAATGCGCAGACCCTGGTGATTGGCTCGAATGCCTTTACTGGAGGCGGCATCTTCTCTGATGGACCTGGTGCAGGCCATAATCTTACAGTTAACTATGACATTGTTCTTCAAAGTCAAGGCGGCTACACGAGTCTTGCTGGCTCGACATTGAACATGGGTAGCCATAACTTCAGTGCTGGTACCACCGCTGGCGGCTTCTCGGTTCTCAATGGAGCCATAGCTGTAAATGGTCAGATTAATAGTACTGGTACAGTAACTCTCGACAATTCTGCCGGAGCAGGCAACACCATTTCATTTGGAAGTGGAAGCGGCATCGGAGCTGCCACGGTTGTTCTGAACACTAACAGCGGCATCACTCAGACAGTCGGCGCTAACCCAATTGTTGCTACTGCCTCTCTATCGATGTCGTCACCCACTGGCAATATTGCGGATTCCACCGGAACCGGTCCTGTTTTGGTCACTACTCCTGTGCTGAGTATCGTCAAGGCAACATCTGGAAACGCCAACGTTTCCGACAGCACTGGTCTGGCCGTCTCTGGCACCCTGAATGGCGGCGGAAAACTGGTTCTAGATGCTGGTGGCGCAGTAACTCTGAATAGTGTGAACCTGAATGGTGGTGGCAAATTCACTTTAACTGCCGCAGGAAATGTGGACGTAAATGCAGGTGTGAATGCAAATGCGATCAGCATCACTACGAGCGCTGCGGGCAACATCAACAGTGTAGCTGCCAACGTGCTCACCGCGACCACTACTTTGACACTTGATGCCGCAGGAAGCATCGGTAATTCTGGAACGACCACACGCTTGCAGACGAGTGCTGGAACTCTCTCGGCGAAAGCTGCTGGTGAAGTGTATGTACGGAACACAGGCGTGCTCACACTTTCTGGCACCAATTCTGCTGGAACAAGTTATGACTTGCTCAACGTTGGCGCTTTGACTGTATCTGGAAATCCGATTGCTGGAACCGGAAACCTCACTATCGCCACGACCGCTAGCGACATTACTGCATCTGGAACCTTCACGTCGAGTGCCGGAAACGTGGTGCTCACAGCTGGCGGCGGCAAATCAATTATCACTAACGGAAATTCTATTGATCTTGAAGCCGGTGGCAGTGTCACTGTAACGGGCACTTTGAACAGTTCCGGTAGCACTGGCGGAAATGTAATCATTAACGCAGGCAAATCCAACACCGCAGGTTCTATTTCTGTCGGCACCATCAACTCACAAGGTACTGCAGGTAATGGTGGCTCGGTCACCATATCTCTTAATGCACTTGCTGGTGAAACAGGCACCGTCACTCTGGGAGCAATCACCTCTACTGCCTCAGGTGGCACGGCCGGTGCAATCGCTGTTAATTCAGCTTCAAGTGGACTCCTTACAATCTCCGGCAACTTTACCGCAAATGGTGCCGGCGCAGCTGATACACCAAACACCATCACTATCGCTAACAACGGAAATGGTGCTGCAAACGGTGGAATCTTGTTCAATGGGGCTGCGACCTCATTGTCTGCCACCAGCGCGAATGCGACCAAAGGTGCTGCAAGCATCAAGGTAGATGCTACAGCTGGAGCTATCGATGGCGTAGTGAGCCTCGGAACGCTTACTTCAATAAATGCTAACGGCACAGCCTCTGCCGGAGCAAACATCGACATTCTTGCTTCTACTTTTGCTGGACCAACAACTTCTCTGACCTTGAATGCCGCAGGTACAGGCACTGGCGGAACTATTTCGTTGACTGCAACCAGTGCTACTGGTGACGTGAGTATTGGTGCTGTTGGCGCTAACAGATTCACTATTAATGATTCGAACGGGAAGCTCGTTGTTAACGCTGGGCGCGATATTCTCAATCCTGGCGGTTCTGCCCCTAATGTTGGCGATATCGACTTTACTGCTGGTAATAACATCGGAGTAAGCGCTGCCAGTCGCTTCAACCTGTCTAGCAGCAGCACTCTGAACTTGACCTCTACAAATGCATTCATTCAAACTGCCGCAATCAATTTAACTGGTGCAGGTTTCAATGTTTCCAACGTATTTGACTTGCAGGCTAGCGGTGCAATCACCGTTTCTGCGAACATATCTGGCAGCCAGACAATCAATTTGACCACAACGGCAAATGGCATAAGCGGCGCCGGCAGCGTGTCGGCTGTAAACGTGAACCTGAACTCTGCAACTAGCATCGGTACTAGCGTTGCTTCGCCATTCAAAACAAAGGCATCCAATTTGACTGCCGTTGCCAATGCCGGTGACGCTTTCCTTCAACAAGATGGCAGCGTAAACCTTGGTACATCTTCAGCTACCGGTGCTTTTGACCTGGTCACCATAAGCAATGGCACCGTAACAATTACCGGAGCTGGGGCTGTAGCAGTTGGAGCAGGCACAGGTAATCTGCGCATCGCTCCTGGCGGCACTGGTGGCATCGTTTTGGGCAGCAACCCTGCGACTGCAACTTTCAGAACTACAGGCGCAAGCTCTGACGTAATTCTTGCTTCTCCTGCTGGCATAAGCACAGGCACAAACACTCTTAAGGTGAGTTCATCACGTGATATCACCATCTCTGGTGGTGCAGTCAGCGCCATTGACGGTGGCAGTGTGCAGCTAACTGCAGTTCGCAATATCAGTTCTACTGCTATCAGCACCAACAGCAGCACTGGTACTGCTGGTAACGTCACCATCAGCTCAACGGGGGGCTCTGGAGTATTCGCACTCGCTGCCATCACTGCAAATGCAAGCGGTAACGGAAACGGTGGTGTTGTGGCTCTCACAAACAATACCAAAACTGGTACCCCATTCTCTATAAGCGGACTCTCAGTTCAAGCTAAGGGCTCTGGTGGTGGCACTGGTGGTACTGTCTCAATTCTCAACAATGGCATCGCTGCTCAAGGCAATGGAGGCATCAGCCTCAATGGTGTAAGCGGCGTCGATGTAACCGGCGGCACAAATGGTGGCAGCATCAACATCAAAGCGCTAGGAAACGGCGATGGTGCAATCGATTTTAGCGGATTTGGTGGGCTGAACGCGAATGCCGCAGGGATTGGTGGAAACATCGATATCGAAGGCAGCCAATTCACAAACGTCGGAACTGGCATTGGACTGAGCGCCAACGGCGCGGCTGCTACTCCAGGAACCATCAGATTGAATGCCACTGCTGGCGACATCAAGCTTGGTAACGTCGCTGGTGCATTTGATCTCGGAGCAACTGCAACAAGCAATTGGAATATTACAGCAGGCAACACATTCACAGTTTCCAGCAATCAAGTTACAAGCGGTACAATCCTTGTTTCTTCGACCGGTACTGCGACCCTGAATGCTCAGCTGGGCACTAGCAACGCCACCGCGTCTGCAGTCAGCATCACTGCTTCGAATATTGCAAATTCTGCACTCGGATTTGTCACTACCGGTGCTGCTGGCACTGCTACTTTGACTGCCACCAGTGGTGATGTCGGAGCTCTCGGTATTCCGCTGCGCACTCAAGTGGGCAACCTCGCACTTTCAGCAAGTAATGCCTTCATCGGGCAGGTGAATTCTGCAATTCACCTCAACACATCTACAGTAAGCGGTCAGTTGTACCTGACTTCTACTGGTGGAAATATTTCTGCCAGCGGCTCTACGCTGACAGGCAATGACATTCAGCTCACAACAACAAACTCTAATTCGATTAGTTCAGTTGGAACAATCAACTCAGGCACCACAGTTAAGCTGATCACCAGCGGCACCGGTTCTGTCACCATAGGCAATGGCGAAACTGTAACCGGAGCCAGCATCACCATCGATACTCCTTCATTGATTATGAGTGGAACCGGCAAGATTGTTGATAATGCAAACGGCGGCTCTATACTGATTCGCAATAACTATAGCAACGTTGGAATCATTGGCGTGCCCGGCACCATCGTCATCAACGCACAGAACAACAACACTGTTGGTTTCAGCGGCGCTGGCAACTCTGGAACTATCAACGTAGGCATCGCTGGTGGTGGAGTCAATTTTGCTGCAAGCAGCAGCATCAACCTCAACCCCGACACCGCTGGTGCAGTTGGTCAGGTCAACTTCAACGGTGACGTGGCGCTTCTCGACGCTGGCGCTGGCACCGGCGCTCATGTCACTGTAACAAATGGCAAAGCGCTTCAAGTCACTGGCAGCTCGATGACGCTCGGTGATGCTGCTCAGATTGCCGTGCTCGGAGGTTCCACAACTCTAACCTTCACCGTGCCAACAATAAATGTTGGAAATGGTGTTGCAACTTCTAGCGCTACTATTCAGTCGGGCGGTGGAGCAATTACCTTCGACCCTGCCTCCAGCATGAATATCCAGAAGGGTGGCGCTACCACTAACGCTACATTGAATCTGCGTGGTGCCGCTTCTACATTCACTTTGGGCGGCAATGACCTGACTATAGCTTCTGGCGTCACTGTTGACTCGAACAATGCTGTCACTGCCACAGCTGCCAACTTCTCAAATAGTGGAACTTTGCAGACCTCTGGAAACAACAGCAACATCAATATCACAGCTGGTACGATGACCAACAACGCTTCTGGCGTGATTCAAACCAGCGGAGCCTCTGCAGACATTCTCTTGAGCGGCATAAACCTTCTCACCAACAGCGGAAAGGTCAGTTCGCAAAATGCTGGGGTGACCCTGAATGTTCTGGGTGGTGGAACGGTTGATAACCAGGGTGGACTGACTGCAGGTGCTAACCTGACAATATCTGGCGCTGGTGCGATGACGGTTCGCAATCGCGCTGCAAGTTCCATCGCTGCTACTGGCACTCTCGACATTCTGACCACTGGTGCTGGACTACTCAAAGTTCAAAACGATGCTTCGTCTACCGCGTTGGGCGGTGCTGTGACGACGATCAGAAGCACTGGCGGTGGCAATATCGACGTGAGCAACAATGGCGCTGCGATAACCGCAAGCGCTGGCGATCTCACGATAGCTGCGCAAGCTGGCGGTGACGTCACAGTCGATGGTGGCTCGAGCTTCGTAAGCTCCAACAACATCGGCATCTCGACCACCAATGGGGTCGTTACTCTAGGTTCTGTCGTGCTAGATGCAGGCGGTTCGAGCTCTGTGAGCACAGGTTCTGGCGCAGGCAATAAAGTCGTTAACACGAAGTCTACAACGGTTCTTAACGGCAAAAACCTGACTGTCACAACCCCAATATTGGAACTCAGCACTGGCAGCTCATTTGATGCAAGTGCGGCTGGCAGTCTCTTTACCGTGACCTCGCCTTCCGGCTCTGACCTCACAGTGAAGAATCTTGGAACAGGCACCGTTGGTTTCAACTTCACCGGTGGCTCAGGCAACGTGCAGTTCACCCCGGGCAGCGCTGGCAACAATGTCAACTTCCAGGGAGCTGGTGCCGGATCTACTATCGCGATTTCCGGTGGTGCTGCTAACACGAATGCTGTTCCGACCATCAGCGTATCTGGCGCAGGAAATGTGAATTTCGGTACCGGTGCTGGTGCTGGTCAAATACAGCTCAGCGAAGACAGCAACATGGTCATCAATGGTGCTACTGGCACATTGACCATTAATGGCGGTAGCTCATTAAGCACAAGCAAGTCTGCAACAATGACTATCAATTGGAATGGTGGCACCATCAACAATGTCGGTGGTGTTACTGCCGACGGTAGTTTCGCAACTAGCTCGACTGGCAATCTCACTCTTAGCGGAACAGGTTCAATCGTCTCCAATAAAGGTGACATCACCCTGGCAGCGACCAATGCGCTCAACATCGGTGGCAGCAGAACCTATGATGTTGGCGGCACGAAGTCTGTTAACTTCGTTGCTGGCAACGTGAACTTCTCCGACACGAGCACCCAGACCATCCTCAATGGTGCCGCTATCAACATCACAAGTGGCAACATCGACTTCAACGGTGGCACCATAAATGGTACTGGTGCAAATGGTTCTGTCTTCACCATATCGAACGGTGCTGGGGCAATGTCGATAAGCGTCAACGGCGCTGAGACCCTGAACTCGAAGAGTGCCGGTGGAGCGTTCAATATCAATCCTGCAGGCAATCTTAACTTTGCTGCTAGCAATGGCAGCTTGAACTTCAACGATGCAAATGTGAACTTCAACATTGCTTCGAATAAGAATTTCAATCAGAGCCAGAGCACACTAGCCATCAACTCCAACAGTCAGCTGACAATTGGTGTAGCAGGTTCCGGCAGCACTGGCACTTTCACCAATGCTGGCACTATCAATACGAGTAACGCAGCTCCTATCAATGTCAATTGGGCTGGAGACATCAACAATTCGGGCAATATTACATCGGCCGGAGCCTTTGCTCTCAATGAGTTCAGCGGTACTCTGACTAACTCTGGTAAGATTTCTTCGACAGGCAATTTCAATGTCGACGCTTCTTCAGGTGGTGGTTGGACAATCACCAACACTGCTACCGGCACCTTGCAGTCTTCGGCTGCGATGACCCTCACGAATAACACTGCCAGCACAGCTACTCTAAGCAACAATAATGTCGTTAGCTCAACCAATGATTTCATATTCAATGGAGTCAACGCTGCCAGTAACATCTCTGTCACTGGAACTGGTAGCATCAGCTCAAGCACTGGTAATTTGAATTTCAATACAACTGGTGCCAAGAGTGTCTCAATTTCTGGTAACACTCTTAATGCAAATTCTGGCACCATAACTGTTAAAGCTGGTCAGGATGCCACCGTCAGTTCTGCTACTTTTAACTCCGGTGGTGATATTAACGTTACAGCTGGTGGCAACACAAGCATCTCCGGCAGCATCTTGAGTTCAACTTCAGGCAATATAGTTGCTCAGAGCACGGTTGACACAACCCTGACGGGCAGTACATTCAATGCCTTCGGCGCTGGCAAAGGCGTGACCGCCAATGCAACTAACACGCTCAATCTTGGTGCAAACAGCTACAAAGTTGGAAGCGCAGGTCTTTCGCTTACCGGTTCAACCTCGATTGTTGCAACAGGAAATCAGTCCATTAACAATGTGGTTGATGCTCCTCTGTCTGTTACCACACCTTTGCTTGTTCTGAGCAATGGTGGATTCGTGGCAAGTACCTCGAAGAGCAACACAACAATAAACAATGGCGCTGGCGCGATCATCATTGAAGTAAGATCTGGCACGTCCACGATCAATACCAATGGTGGTTCACTGAACATCTCTGGTTCCAGCGCTGCTGATGCAATTCAGATTCGCGGACAGGCTGCAGCTGGCACTGGCACTTTGAATATCTCTGCCAGCAACCCTCAGCTTAATGCCACCGCTGGTAACATCACTATCGGTAATGGCGCGTCTGGCAACACCGGGTTTGTTAACGTCAATTCTTCTACCAGTCTGACTGCTACAACCCCAGCTACTAATGTTCTCACAATCGGTGCTGGCTTCTCTCTGAATGCAAACGGTGGAAGCTCTGACCTGACCATCAATACATCAAGTTTCCAAAACTCGGGAACAGCAACTGCTGGCGGCGCTCTGACTGTTCAAAACTCTGCAGGCTTGATTGCTACTAGTGCTGGTACTCTGAGTTCTGGCACTACAACGACCTTCAAGGGAACCACCGTATCTGTGACTCAGAACGGAACCATGACAGTCGGTAGCGACCTCAGCGTCACTGCCTCTGCCGGACAGGCAAGTTTTGGCAACGGTGGCTCATCAACTGTGACCGGTGCTGCGAAGATAAGTGGCACAACCTCGGCAGTCTATAGTAACTCCGCAAGTTTCTCGAGCGCATCTTTCTCTGAAACCTCCGGCAGTGGATCTCTCGCATTCACAAACTCGCTTGGTACTACTACCGTAACCAACGCGATGACCCTGACCAGCAACAGTGCAGCTGGTATGACCTTTACTGTTCTAGGCACTAGCGTTGTTCAAGCCGGAAGCCTCAGCGCTTCGTCCACCAATTCATCTGGATTGATGAACCTGTTCGTGTCTGCAGCTGGAGGCGGTAACGGTGGCGTCCGTACCACATCTGGCGACATCTCCTTCAGCAGCGCTGGCAAAGCAGCTACAGGCCTTAACGGTGGTGTCATCAAGAGTGCTGGACAACTGAGCGTTAGTGGTACTACTGGACTCTCTCTGAATGGTTCAACTACCTGGTTGTCCTCTGGTGCTACCAATTTTAGCGCTTCTAGCGTTTCTTTCGCTAAGAGCCAGTCTCAAAGCTTTGGTGGTCAGGTTGTTAACCTCACCTCTCCATCAATCTTGCTAGCGGATGCGGCATTCTTCGGTACCGGCGCAAATCCTGCTGGAACTATCAATGTATTTGACGGTTCTACTGGTGACCTGACTATCGCCGGACCTGGCGTAAATCCAACCAACGCAACTTTCACAGCTACTAATATAAACTTCGGTACTACGACTGCAGGAAAGAATATTGTTCTCTCGGGAGCAGGCACATTCCATGTGGATGGCGCTAGCAACTTCACCACAACTGGCGCAGGAGCTATCAGCAACCCACTTGATTTGACCTCGAATGGTTCCATCACGATGACGAGTTCTTCTATAACGAACTCACAATCTATTAGCACTACAGCTGGTGGCGCAATCACCCTGCATGCATCAAATGGAAGTATCACTAACAATGGAACACTTAACGCAGCTGGCGCTCTGACTCTAGATGGTGGCGCTGCAGGCGATCTGGTAGTTAATCTTGGCGCTGGTTCATCTAGTACTGGTAACAGTGTCAGCATTTCCACAGCCAACGGAAACCTCGATTTGAACCTGACTGGCGCTGCTAGCATCGGTTCAAGCACAGGCACGACAATCCAATCACTTGCTGCAGGCAAGTCGCTCTCATTCAACACGGGTGGTTTGGCATCCTACAATGTAACTGGTGATCTCGCCGTCAATGCGCAGGGAGCTACAACAGTCAATGCTGGTGTAGGTGTGACATCCACAGGAGATCAGGTCTGGACAGTCAATGGTGGCAACACCATCACGGTAAACGGGTTCATCAGTGATGCAAAGAGTGCAGGTGCGGCAAATCTCCAAATCAGAAGCACTTCTGGAGACCTCTTCCTGGCTGGTACTGGTACCATCCAAACAGTGACTCCTGCTAACCAGGCTGCAAATGCGATTAATGTATCCTCTTCTGGAGTGCTCAATCTCTCCGGTACCTTGACCTACAACACACAATCTGTAGGTAACGGTGGCAATGTCAATTTCTCTGCCGGACAGACAGTGGTTCAGTCTGGTTCGACACAACTGCTGAGCACAGACGGTGGCACAATAAGCTTCACACAGAACACCTTGACCTTGTTCGATAACACGGCAATTGGCTCAACAGCTGCTTCCAGCAATGTCATCATTCAGGCTCAACCTGCAAACAATCTCATCATTCAGGGTGCAAATCCAAACACTGCAACGATCACCACGGGTAACACTGGTTCCATCAGCATACTTGCAGACGCTGGAAAGACCATTAACTTCCATAACAACAGCGGAGCTGCAGCTGATTGGTTCTCAATCCATCTTGGCTCAGATGGTTCCGTGGTTCCAGGCGTGACGAGCCCGGCTGTCACAATCGGAGCACCAGGCAATAGCCCATCTCCCACCGTAGAGCAGCACGTCAGACTCTTCATTAATGGAACCGCGACTTACCCAGCGGGCATCATCGTTGATGGCAAAATCGTCAGTAACTCACCGTTGATCATCAATATTACAGATGCAACCAATCAGAAGGTTCAGGTAACCGGTGAACTGAGCGGCACCAGCGTGATCATTTCCAGCTCGGATACCAAAGCGCCGTTGCAAATCCTTTCAAGCAACAACGCAACCATTGACCAGACCCGCCCCCCTCTGCTGGAAGCAACATCTGGTAGCTTCATAATCAATGCTGCTAATGGCGTTGTCTTCAAAGCAATTGATGGAAGCTCGAAGACAGCACTTGTTCTGGCTTCTGATAGTGGCACCGTTGTCCTTAACTCAGGTACTGGTAGCCCAGCGAACTTCCCAATTCCTGGACCTATCGCTACACCAAGCAACCCGAACACAACTGTTCAAATTAGCTCTGGCGCGACAATTCAGGTGAAGACTAATGGCGGTGGATTCGGCGATTTCGTATTCAATACCACCAATAATGGTTCCTTCATCAATAATGGTCAATTGCAGGTTCAAGGCAACTCGACCTTCAACTTCACCACTATTCTAGGAGCTGGCACCGGCACTCTCACAAACAGCACCACTGGTGCTCTAGGCTCAGGTTCCACACCAGGAATGCAGAGCCAGGGTAGCGTAGCCGTTAACTTCGCTACTGGCGGTTCTGTCACTAACACATCGCCTATGGCCGCTGGCTATAACCTGGGAATTCCAAACCTTCTACCAGCTGGTGCCAGAAACGTCACAGTGCAAGCCACGAGTGGTGACTTGTCCGTAAATAACACCTCTTCAATTCAAGCTGCAAATGGTACCACCAATCTGCTGAGCTTCACTGCCAATGCTGGTGTCAGCCCCGACTCCATCACGGTTAGTGGCGCAGGTATCTATGATGCCGGAACAGGAAACGTCAATTTCAATACAAATAACGGAATGCACGTTCTCAGCAATGGTACTATCGGCAGCAATGGTTCCGCTAGCGTCTACACTTTCGTTTCTGACAGCTTGACTCTTGATGGCGGAAACAGCATTCAGACGGGTGCAGGCATTTCGGTTACAGCACCAAATGGTGTGAATCTAGGTTCCGGATCTTCCATCAGCAGCACAGGAAATTCGCTGATCACAATGACCAGCAATGCTCTGGTTATGGGTGGCGACAATTCCATCTCAACTGCTAAGATAAGCGGTCAGGGTATTGTGATTCAAGCGCCAAATGGCGACGACCTCAGCATATCCTTGAGCAACCCGAAGACTGCATTGTCTACCCAGGGCGCTGACATCATCATCGCTAACAAGAACGCCGGCAATGACGTGAACATTACTGGTGCTCCTGGAACGCAACTGAATACAACTACCAATAATGCTGGAACTCTGGTTATCGGAGTGAATTCTGGCAACCTCAAGAACAACACCGGTGTCACAGCCGACAATGGAATGTTGTTGGAAGGCAACATCGACACGGTTGCTCAAGGTAGTACGCCAACAAGCGGAAATCGTGCAGATCTAACATTTAATAGCTCTGGAAGCTTCTATGGTGGAGACGGAAAGGTCATCACCATGCGTGGCAACACCATCACAATCAATGACGGTGCGGAGATATTCACAGCAGGTAGTGCTGGAGGCAACAATGTTGCATTCATCGGTAACACCCTAAATCTCGGTGTCAACGGTGCTAACCCAACTCTGAATGTCAGCGGAAACGCCATGAGCTTCCAGACAAATGGTGCAAGCAATTTGCAAGTCAACCTGGGAACCTCTGGAGGCGGTATTGCCAAGATCGCTCTTGGAAGTGCTGGTGCTTACAACTTCAATATGGCAGCCAATGAGACGGTTTCTGTTAACAGCAGCTTTGGAGCTTCAACTCTCTTCTTGAGTAATGGAGATGCTAACTTCAATACCAGTGGTGCTGCAGGTGGTGTCAACATCGGTTCTAACCAGACCGTCAGAAATGATGGCGACATCAACATGCACATCGACGGTGGCACGCTCAACAACGCTGGCAATGTCCTCACTAGCAAAGCTAATGGCACTATCGCCATCACCTCAACTGGTGACATGACGATAAGCGGTGGTGGAACTATCAAGAATGCTGGTGGCAACGTAATCAATGTCAACCTCAGCTCTGGAGGTATTCTCAACAAGATTACCTTCAACGGTGACCAGACTATTGGTGATCCGGCGGGCAAATTGCCAGCTGGCGGTGATGTAAGCATCACTAGCGGAACCCTTGCTTTCAACAACGCAACTCTATCGATCAATAGCGCAGTAAGTTCTGATTTGAATATCGCTACCGACAACATCAACGTAAATGGAAATGGTGCGATTAAGACATCAGACAATCCTCGCGGAATCACATTCTCACCCACAAGTCAATTCATAGTTACCGGCAACGCTGGCAGCAAGTTCAGCGTCCTCACCGGCGGAAAGGCTGTGTCGATTAATCCGACAGGAAAGACCGGCATCCTGTTTGCAGTTAGAAGTTCGGAACTTGTAGTTGATGGTGACCTGAGCGTGGTTTCTAATTCAATTGAACTCGCGTCGGGATTGGGTGGCGGCAAACTCACTCTGGGTACCGCTGTTACCAGCACCAATGTGCTCACGCTGCTACCTGATACTGCAGTGAAGAATGTTTTCCTCGGTGGTGCGGGGCTGCTTGGTGCATACTCAATGAGCAGTGGAGATTTTTCTGCGATTCATGCAGCGACAGTGAATATAGGTAGCCAGACTATGACGGCTGGTATTCAGCAAGATGCCTTGAATGTCTCTGGTGTGCCCGGTGTCGGAAACGCTTATACATTGAATATGGCTACCAATTCAGCATCTGGTATCAGCAATGCTAACAACGGAGTGTTGTCAGCTACAAATGCTTCCTTCTATGCAAGAACTGGTGGCATCGATGTCAAGGTTGCAATGAGTTCTGCTGGAGCTAACCCTGCAACGCTGTCCTTTGTTGCTGGTAAAGACGCTAAGGTGGTAAACACAGGTGTATCTCAGCTTCATCTGAGCAGCATGCCAAATCTGTTCGGCTTAAGCAGCAAGCAAATCACAGTTGGAGGTAAGTTTGAGCTTCAGTCTACAGCTAGTGCGGTAGCTCTCGATGCGGGCAAGAGTATCAATTTCACTGATGCTTCCAGTAATACCTTTATTCTGGCTGCTGGTGGCGATATCACTCGCGGTGACAATTCGAGTTTGATTATATTCAAATCATCAACTCCATCAGCTACCATAAGCACACTGGCTGGCAATATTGGAACGGCCGCTGACCCGATAACTTTTGCAACGTCGGCAGTCACGCCAGGCTCAAGCAAGGCTACGCTCACGCTGAGCATGCCGGGCAATCAGCCTGGTGAGGTGCACTTGCAGTTCGCTAATAAAGTTGTGACTGCTACCAACATCGTTGCAGCGTCAGACATGTCGTTGCACGTTCCAAACATCACGAATGACTTCTCGATTTCCTCTGGAACCCAAATTACTTTGACCAATAGGAATACCCTGGATGGCAAAGCATTTGCGACTACGGGAGTCACTGTTCAGAACACAAACATTGATAGTGGCGTTATTGATGCACCTGTTATCTTCTTGGATGGCAAAGCCCTCAATCCGGCGACTAAGCTAACTCAGCATGGAATTGCCAATGGAGGAGCCGGCGATCACTACATCTATGGTGATGCTGGTGGTCTGCTAATCAAACTTAGCGGTTCTGTCGGCAATCCTGGAAACCAGACTTTCTTGAACATTGGAAGTGCGACCAATGCTCTTCGTAGTACTAAGACCATCGAATTTGACTTTGAGGGAGCTGGCTACGGTACTGCCTTCAACCTGAATTTGAACAACAAAGTTTCGGCCGAAGATTCAATGTCAGTCACTGTTGAGCATGGTGATTTGAATATGCCTTGGAGAGGCAGCAACAGCGTTATCGATGTTAACGGTGGCAGAATCGACCTGAATGCGCCGTTTGGTAGTGTCACTATGGACCTCGAAACTGCTCTCGGCAGTGTTAATGCCATCGCTGGTGGTGCCGCTATAGCTAAGCCAGTAGCCCCAGGGTTCTTCCTTGTCGACTCTAATGGCAACAGCGTTCTTGACACTGGTTGGGACACAAGCCATTCCGACCTCAATATCACCGTGAGAAACAATGCTGATGCGAAGGGCTCTTCAGTTCCGGTCATTTTCGGTGGACTTGGCGGATACATGAAGTCTACCAGTGGAAGTGTCACAATCAGAGCACTAGATCCAAATCAAAAGGCTGCAAATGAGGCTGCAATTACAAATGGTGGACTCATTGTTGGTGGTAGTGATCTGGTTGTTCAAGATGGCACCACTATCTCTGCGGCTTTCAATGTGACAATTGTTGGTACTAAGCAGATTACATTGGGCAATGTCATCGAGTACAACGTGAATGCGTCACCCACCACACAAGGTGGAAGCAACCCTGTTTCGGTGGGCTCTACGCCAGTGGGTATAACAGTTTCTGCTGGTCAGTTTGCTGATGGATTCGCTTACGACCTTGGCAAGGGACCAAGCGTCCAGCAGACCCAGATGTGGTCTACCTGGAAGAACAACACCAACTTCACAGGCTACGGCAAGTGCCCATTGTGTATTCCATTGAACATGAGTTCAACGGCTGCTGGTATGCCATTTAAGTCAGTTGGACGCGTGTTGATCGACAACCGTAACCCGTATAACCCCGGAGCTCCTATCTTCGGCGGTGTCGTTGGTTCAAGTAAAGACCAGGCTTCCGGTGGCTACCAGGCTTCTGGTTCAGTAACTGGACAAGGACCTCGCAACATTGTATTTGGTTACAATGTTAATCTCACCTCCTGGGGTGGTTCGTTAGACATGAATAATTTCAATGACAATGGCGACCCATCGACCTGGAGCCAGGGCACCATCAATGGTGGCACTATCATCAATTCTGCCAATTCGTTTGTCGCTGGTCAGAAATTGACCTTGGGCTCCTATGGTGGCAATGTCATAGTAGATGTAGCAAACAGAATTGTTCTAAGCGCAGGTGGTGGAGATGTCAGCAGCGCCAAGCCGAATAACATCTTCTCTGTCTCGATGATTGTTCCTGATGCCAAGCAAGTCGTTAATACTTTTGCTGGCGTTATGTCAAACGGCAAGGCTGGCTTCCTGACCCAGACCACTACTTTCCATGCAAATGGCAGCAGCTCGTCTGTCACCGTCGACTGTCCATCATGCTCAACGGCAAGCACGACGACTCAGTTGATTCAGGAAAATCCTCTCGTAATCGCCTTGAAGACTGATTACGGCAAGAAGGCCCCTCTGGACAATAGCGCTCTTGCGCCTGGTGGATTCGAAATGTTCAACCACACAGGTGGAGCCGTTGGTCTCTATGCTGGCGTGCCGACTGGTGTCTACCCATCCGTGAATGGTACCCCTGGCAGTACACTCATCACACCAGCTCAGCAGCTGCAATTTGCATCACAGCAAAGAAATGCTGTTACCCTGGTCAACGTTTTTGATAATGGTGCCAGTCCGCTTGGCTTTAAGCCAGCTGCGAATAACTTCGCAAGCGCGACCTCCGGACGAACTGGTGGTTTGACTGTAGTCATGACAGAGCAAGGACCAAATCAAAATCCATCGGGTCCTCCAGAAAACATTCCTGGAAAGACCATAACCAACGGCAATATATTCAATGCTGCGGGCGGCATCATTGTGATTGACCCACCCGCTGGTGCTGGCGTCGACCTGGCAGGTGCTACAAACGTGTATACAACCTCGCCGCCTATTGTTGTTGCATCCGATGTGCCAGTTGTTATTCCTCCGGGTGGTACCGTTGAAGGTGTTAACGTAATTGTTCAGACAAGCTCAAACACAGTTCCTTCGTTCAATTCCGTTGGCTCTGGCATTGTCGCTACAGACGCTACCAGAACTGTAAACATCCAGTTGCAGCAAAACGCACAATACTTGCTTGACCAGAGCGCATTGAAGAAAAACGCTGCTCAGGCAACTAACGCCTACTACATAGCTGGTGGCGCATGTCAACCATTCTTCCTCGAAGATGATGATGACACCATGATGGTTGGCGAAAAAGGCACAGCCTTCAAAGCTGACAATCGTACGGTCACATTGCAGCAAGGAAAGATCGTTGCGATGGTTGGTAAGCAACCAATCAAGGTTAATACCGGCTTCGGCGACGTAAGTGTTGCTGGAAATAGTGCTGCTGTAATTCAGCAAACTGCCGACGGTATCACCCGTGTTGCTAACCTCTCTGGAAACGAAGCCACCATCACTGTTAACCGTAATGGCGAGATAAAGACCATCACAGCTAAGGCTGGTGAAGAAATCTGTTTGGCAGATGCATCGTTGTCTGATGAAGAATTGATTCCTGTTGATGGGGTAGATCGTGAACCGATCGTAGGTAGCATCACCGTTCCTGGTATTAAGATTCGCGCAAGCAAATTCGACCAGAAGATGATGATGAACAAGGAAAAACTGCTTGTTTGTAATGCAGGTAGTTTCTACCAGACCCGAAACAAGATCAAGAATTTGAAGGACAAAGTAGATAAAGAAGCTAAGCCTCTCGCTCCACGTCCAGGCAGCGGCAGTTCGCCAAAACCGTTACAAAAATCGATGCTTGAATTGCCGACAATCATGCCAGCTGGCGTGGGTGCTGTGACTGAAATTGGAAGCACCGAAGGCATTGGTAGCGACGACGCTTCGGAAGCAGTACTCAAGCCAATTTCCTTCAACGGCTCGACTGGAGTTTCTGGCAGTATCCACACATTCACGACTCACACAGCTGTTGTGAAACATGGTAAGGCTTCAATCTCCTTCGACCACCCAACAGTGATGCAGCTAACCAACGGTGAGGTTCTTGTTTCAACCGACAAGCTAACCGTTGTGAAGACACCGCATTCAATGGTTATGATTCAACCCAACACTATTGCTCTCGTCACGGTTGCTGACAAAGTAACCAAAGTGCGCAATCTTTGGGAACTCGGACACGGAGACATCAGGCAGCTTGTTGCTGACGGCAAATATGTCGACATCGCAGCTGGTGAAGAATCCGTTCTCGGATGGGATCAGACCGGTGTTAATCGTGCCCTATCAAAAGACACAATGGGACGCCGTAAAGTTCGTGGCATTCCAGTTCCAAATGGAATGTACATGCAACGTGCTGAAGTTCCGTTGCCTACTTTGATGCAAGCTGAAAACTCCGAGTTCTTGCAAGACCTCGTCAACAGTAGCAACCCTGCAGATAAAGCTATTGCCAATAAGTTGGTCAAGATGGCTGCCGTCCTGACTCAAGTTACTGCAAGGCATGGTCAGTTCGTTCAGGTTGCAGCACCTGCACAGAAAGAGAAGTAAATCACGCCCTGACCTGCACGGTCGAGAAAGGAGTCGCTGAATGGCGGCTCCTTTCGGTTTTTCGGAGTTAGTCCTGAGTCTGCTGAGGAACTTTATGCTGAAGAAGCGGATCCCACTGCATGTGCTGAAGAAGCGGTTCCCTTATGATGAAGATTCGGATTCCCAGAGTCTCGTGAAGAAGCAAATTGGAATTCCGGATTTTTTTTTTTGAGATATGAAAAGCTTGGACGAGAAGACTCGGAAAGTGGTATCGCCGGTGGTGCCGAAAACTGTAATTTTTGGGGTAGGATTGAAGTCCTCAAAAAGTTACTATGAGAATTCATGAAACGCTTAGTCTCCTATCATGATTCTTGATTACTTAGAAATAATTCGTTGCAAAGACTACGTCTTGACCTGCTAGAACGATTAATTATCTCTATAACTGTTGGCTTGACAACAAAAGAGAAGGACGGCCAAGCGCCGGAGGCACTATACTTCCCTACATTATAGTGTGTTTCCCTTACCTGCAAATCGGCCGAATAAGGGAACAATTCTATTGTGTGCCGCCATTTGTGAGGGTTAGGACAGATGCAACTATTGTCCAGAAAGAAAACAGTGTCAATCAAAGGACTCGATAACAACAGGGTCATCGCAAAAACTTGCTTGTTGTTGTTGGGTATGCAATCGGGGTCTGCGTTAGCTGAAACAGGCAATGTGGATCTCAGTTCGGCAACCAAATCGGTGTCAGCGGTGATACCAGATAATGCGAAACATGCACCCACCATCACTATCGGTGGCACTAGAGTCAACGTGAGCAACGGCACACTGCTTACACCGGCTGAAAGTGTAGCTCTCAATCAAGTCTTGAACACTGGGAAGCAGTACCTCCAAATCAACGCGCTCGGAGTTGCAACGGGTGGCGGTTTTGTAGTCAATAACATACCAAACGCGGCTTCAATGACCGGTTTGATGATTCCTCAAGGGGTGAAAGCGTTCACTAATTTCGCCAACGCCAACTCATTCAACTTTGGAAATCAGCTGACCAATTCTGGCACGATGTATTTGTACTCAAACAATACAGCAGTGACTCACGGCACTCTGTATGCACAGAACATCCTGAACAATCAACTTGGATTGATTACGTCGAATATTCCTGGCTCTATGAGTTGGCTGGGCAGCGTCGTTCCGCACTTTAGTTTCACACTAAATGCGGCGCAAACCATAACTAACTTGGGACAAATAACTAGTGCCGGTAATCTAAACTTGATTGCGGGCACTTCGATCGTGAATGCTCTTCCGACAGGCACTACTGGCTCGCAGCCTGCCATTCAGGCATTGAATAATCTCACTATTCTCACTCCTTCGGTGGTCAACAGTGGCTTGCTGAGTTCAATCGCTGGCAATATCAATTTCGCCACACAATCAGCAAAAGACAGTCTTTCAATTGCTAATACCGCCGGCGTCATTAGTGCGTTGGCTGGCAACATCAATGTCAGAGACTCCCTCTTTACCGGCAGTTCTGCTGTAAACATACTCGGGGGCGACATTCTCTCGAATCAACTAAATGTTTTCAATGACTACGGCAACGTGGATATTCACGTAAACAAGGTTAGTAGTCAGATCAATACATTAGGCAATAATGTCCATATCATGGTCGATACTGGCGATCTTAATCTCGGATCAATGCTCGCCAAGAGTGATCCTGGTTTCTCGGCGTTCAACGGCAACATTAATCTCTCAGGCTCGCAGTCAGCTGTTGGACAGCCTCTGATTTACCTCGCTGGAGGCAACATCACGGCTGACTCCAGCACCACGTTCAGCACTGGCGGCGGAGACCTGGTGCTGCTGGCGGGGGTACTGCCTGACCCCATCGACAATACTCAATATGTGATCAATAAGCTCTCCCCAGAGGGAGGTAATGTCAGCCTGGCTGCCACAGGAACAGTGATCGACACCGCTGGTGGGCACGTCTATATGTCCGCAAATGCTGGAGCGACAAGTGCAGGGACGATAAGTATGAGCCCTGGCTCTACGGTATCGACTGCTGGTGGGAACTTCACCGCTGTGGCTGGAACAAAAAATTCGTTCACTTCAATTACGCTTGGGACGATTGACACTAGCGGTGGTGCTAATAATCTTGCAAAAGTAAATATCGCCAGTGCCGTGCCTTCATTTGCAAACATGAAGATTGACACCGGTTTCAACAGTGTTGACCCGACGGCAACTATAAACAGTGGAGCTGCGGCTTTCGGTTCGGTCGGTGTGGGAAGCATCAAAGGCGACGCCGCAAATATCACAGTCAGTGGCAGTCAGGTAGTCACTATCGGAAGTATCGACAACACTCCGTCTGCCGGTGCCAGTACCCCAGCATCGATCAACATTAGCGCGGGGGATTTGCTCAGCGGTTCCATCATTGGCAATGGGGGACCTTCAGACGGCTCTGCTTCTCAGATTACCATCAAAACGAGTAGCAAGCATGATTTCTTGGTCGGCGGAGCGACGGTGAATGGATTCACGGGCTCTGGAACTGTTGTACAGGCTATAGGTGGGGGAGCCAAAGGTAATGCGGGTGGAGTGCACATTATCAACTCGGGCGCCGACGTGATTGTGCAGTCCCTGAGTATATCTGATGGAACGGGTGGTTCTATCGATGTGCGTGGCAATGGGGGAGAAGGCGGTCTTGTAGAACTACAGGCGCCTGAGGGCAGAGTCGAAGTTCCGACCACCCTGACGAACAAGTACTTTTTTACCTCCGGTGCCGTAACCGGGGGAACCGTCACGCTAGGAGGTTCCGCGCTTCGAATTGTTGGAGCCTATCCTCTGAATATCGAAGCTAGCGCCACTGGAGCAAGTGGCAGGGGTGGTGTAATCAATCTTGTGACCACTGGCACGAAATCCAATCTCATTGTCGCTGATCAGGTGGGTGGTTTAATCATCAATGCGACGGGCGGACCCAGTGGAACCATCGCTGATGGTGGCAACGTGACGCTCACAGCCGGCAACGATCTCACAGTAGATCCAGCAGCCATAGTTGCAAACCCGCAAGCTACAGCATCTGGTGCTGGTGCCAAGTTGAATTTCGTGGCTACAAAAGGAAATCTGAATGTAGTAGGTGCCCTGAACGTCGATGCTTCTATCTCTGGCAGTGGTGGAGCTGTAAATCTGACCGGGCAGAATATCACTGTTGCAGGTGGAATTTCAGCTGTCGGCGCAGGAACTTTCTCAGGTGGCGGAGTCAGCCTGACCAACAATAATGAAAGTGGAAAGTCTATTATTAACGGGTCAGTCGATGTCAGCGACTCCAATGGCACTGGAAGTGGTGGCTCATTCCAAACTAACCTGGCTGGAAGCTTGTACGTTGGGGGGTCAATCAATGCCTCCGCAGGTACCGACCCGCTAAATACGGCAGCTGGCGGTACCGTAGATATTATCGTCGGCGACACTGGCGTATTCCGGGTCGGAGCCGGCGCTGTAGGCACTGGCGTTGCCGGTTCCATCTCTGTACGAGGCGCCGCAGGAGCTGCAGCTACTGGAGCGGGTTCGATATCGATTACGAATAACAATAAGAATGCTGGTGGAATATTTGTTGCAAGTACATCAGTGTTTGACCTTGATCCTGGATCTGGTGCTGGTGGACGATTCACAATGAAGTCGCCTGCTGGTCCGGTAGTTCTGAATGGTAACATTGACGCCAGTGCGGCTGCCACCGGAGATGGTGACGGAGGTATTGTGACGAT
The DNA here is from genome assembly GCA_044226015.1 of Obscuribacteraceae bacterium (SeqCode). Classification (GTDB taxonomy): domain Bacteria; phylum Cyanobacteriota; class Vampirovibrionia; order Obscuribacterales; family Obscuribacteraceae; genus JAIEPM01. The sequence goes on along the minus strand of JBGAHS010000008.1, from coordinate 490,759 downwards.
CGAGGGCAGTACGGTGTACGTGTCGGGTTCGATCGTCGCGGACGCCGCCGGTAAAGGGAAAGGGCAGAAAGTATCTATTAGCAGCCACAGTGATACAGTTCCGTTTGTTGCTGGGTTGACTGCCACTACCAATGGTGTTAGGGGGCTCGTCTCCTCCAACGGAGGCGTTGACGGCAACGGAGGAACAGTTGAGTTCATTGCTGGAAAGGGCGGGCTGACCATTTCTCAACTTTCACAGGTTTCCGTGAGTGCGGGGGCTAACAAAGGCGATGGCGGAGTCGTTACTTTCAAAACCGATGGTTTGTTGAGTTTCTCGCAGGGTGGACAGTTAGACGTTAGTGGTTCTGGCTCTGATGGCAAGGGAGGGTCTGTCAACCTCAGCGCTGACTACATTCAGGTGCTTGGAGTGTTGCCGCTAAGTCTGGTGGCAAACGGCTCTACGACTGCTACGAGTAATGTTGCCGATGCAGGCAAAATAAGTATTGAGCAAAAGTCACAAACCCAGGACCTTAACATAGGCAGTCAGGCAGGCAGTCTGCAAATTACAGCCAACACGGGAATTGCGGGTGGAACTGGTGCATCCGTTGTGATCAAGAGCGGTAAGGACCTCAATGTTGACTCCAATTATCTTCACACCAGCACTTTCGTAGATGGTGATGGTGCCTCCATCACTCTAGCTGCTGGTACCGAGGATGCAGCTGGCACCTTGTTCGTGCAGGGCGGACTCGATGCGAATGGCAAGGGGGCTGGTGCTGGTGGCACGATCAGCATCGATACTAACAGTCCGGTCTCATTCCGGGTTGACACAAATGCTAATAGCAGCGGCATAACTGGAGTCATGTCCGTGCAAGCTGGAAGCACTGGAGGTAAGGCTAGCGGTAGCGTCAGCATAAAAAACAAGCAGGGTGGAATTTACATTGCGACTCCTGGCTTGTTTGATTTTTCTGGTTCTTCTTCTGGAAAGGGTTCTACTGGTGGCTCGTTATCTTTGAAGGCAGATAGCGGCGACATCCACATTGAAGGCGGCACGATTAGTGTTGCTGGCCATGGGGGGGCTGGTTCAACCGATGATTCGAGCGGTGGAACAATACAAATTAAGGGCTTTACAGTCACTCTCGGGGGCGTAATTCCGGTCACTCTTGATGCCAGTGGTTCAAGCGTTGGTGACAAAGCCAATGGTGGTTCTATAGACATTTACAGTGAAGCAAATGCAATTGCTCTGGGAACCCAGGCCGTCCAGTTCCGCCTTCTGGCTGGTGGTGGTCATTCGGGCAGTGCTGAAGGCGATGGCGGTTCAGTCACCGTGAGAGCTGAGGGAAACCTCACCGTTGACGCAGCAGGGCTGGATGTCACCCCTAAAGGAGCCAACGGTGGAGGTGGCGACATATCACTCAGCCTTGGAAATGGTCAGGGTCAATTGCTCGTGATTGGTTCACTCGACGCCAGTGCTGTCGGTGATGGTGATGGCGGTGACATATTGCTGCAAGAGAACAGCAGTAACACCATATTTGACGTTGGTCTATCTAGCACCTCTAACGGTGTCACGGGCTCTCTGTTGGCAAATGGTGGTGCCAGTGGCGGTGGAGGCACCATTACGGTGAACAACCTTTCTCCTGGAGGTGGTGGTATCACTCTATGGAGTACAGCGGCGCTGGCTCTCAAGGGAGGAACTAATGCTCCGACTAACGCGCTGGGCAATGGGGGTCAGCTAACCTTCGATGCCGGAGCCAATGGCATTGTGACTCTCATAACTGACAAAACAAACAACACGATAGATGCCAGCTCTAATACAAGCAAGGCTAGCCTCGGTGGTTCTTTTTCGTTTACAGGCAAGTCTGTTGTGACTCAGGGACCGAGGCCGTTAACCCTCCTGGCTCTCTCTGCCGGCTCGGGGGGATCATTCAAGGTCAAGAGTACCGATGCAACAAATGATATTTATGTTGGAACTGGCACTGTAGCTAATAACGCTCAATTTGTTGTTGATATTCACAATTTTAATATCGGGACTGACGGTGGGCAGGTGTCAATTGATGTTGGCGGTGCCGTCACTCTGGATATGAGTTCACTTTTGATATCTAATGCCAGCGGAAACAAAGTTGGCGGTACTCTTGATGCTGTTTCCCATAACGCTGGTTCGACAACTGTAAACGGGGACATAATTCTCACCGGAGGAGTGGCCGGTGGAAGTGTCAGCCTATCTTCCCCTCATAATGTGTATGTACAGGGAAGCATCAATACCAAAGGCATCGCCGCTGCCATTTCAATCAGTTCCTCAAGCTCTTCTCCGTTTAATCAAGATAGTTCCGCTACGGTAAATGGAATAACAGGTTCTTTAGATGTTTCGGGCAGTGCCGGTAACTTGACCATTTCCAATTCCGGCACTGGTGGCATTATTATTGGCGATCCTTCACAGATATTCTTGAATGGAAAAGAAGGCTCCAATCTTACACTGGACTCAGCAGCCGGACCAATTCAACTTACCCCTCATTTCGACCCTCTATTTGAAATCGTTTCTGGTTTGTCGGCGCCGGGAAGTCCATCTGGTGTTATCTCTATAAAGGGCAATACTATATCGGTAGTGCCTATTCCGGTGACCTTTCTTGGAATACCTTACACATTTAGAACCTTTCCGATTTCGCAAGCTGGAACTTCAATTGTCTCGACCTCTCCCGGCAGTACTCTGTACTTGGGAACACCATTTGCAAATGGTGTTCAGGTCTCAAACCTCTATATTGATGGAAATATTGGTGTCAGCTCCGGGCAGAATATTGTAGCTACATTTGGGACCTTCAACATAGACACAAATGGCTCATTCGCGGGCTTCAGTGGATTGAGTGTTAATCATATTCTCACCACACCTGCAGGCACAGGTGGAGTCGTTGACCTTCGCGCAGGCACAGGTGGTGCAGGCAATATCCAGATTTTTGGAGACATACTTGCCAATGGTCCCTTTGTATCCCTTGCTTCTACTGATAAATTCAGTGGTGCTGGCGGTACTGTTAACCTGCACATGAACAGCCAACTTCCGTTTTTCGTGGGAGACAATTCTGGTGGCAATGGCATTTCCGGTAGCATTATCGCTAACGGTTCAGATATAGGTGGATTTGGTAACAACCCTAGTGGCGGTAAGATTTCTATTGTCAATGATGGCATTGGGGGAATCAATTTTGTTGCAGGAGCATTGTTGCAGGCCGATGGAGGAGCGACATTCGCTCTCAACACGTCGACCAATGGGAATTTGCCCCGCATGTTCGGCGGTGGCGGCAGCATAGAAATCAGGGCCACAGCAGGAGACATTAGCGCTAGTGGCGGCACCGTGTCTGCGTCCGGCGCAGCAGGTGGTATTGGCTATCAAAACTCGGTGGGAGTAGGTGATACCAGTGGTGGTAGTATAAGCTTTATATCCTTAAACACACTCTCTAGCGGCTCGACGGTGCTCGATCTCATTGCTGCGGGCACATCTGGGGGCAACGGTGGCAGCATAAGCCTCGTTTCCACTGCGCTAGGAAGCTCTGCTCAGCCTATCGCCGTTGGTCCAGGGGGACTGACTATGACCGCTACTGGAGGCAGCACAAACTCTGTCTTTGGCGACGGGGGAAAGATTATCGTTAATGTAGGTTCTGCGCTGAGCATCACTGCTGGTGGCATTGCTAATGGTCCTTTGGGGCTTAATGGTAGTGGTGGCACATACCAGCTCACTGTCGAATCAGTGGGAACTTCCCTCAATCCTGTGAACCTTGATGTGAGTGGTGTAGGCTTTGGAGATGGTGGCTCTGTAACGATAAGTGACTCTGGCAAGGGCGTATCTATAGTAGGAAACATAAGCGCTAACGCAGGTAATCAACTCGGAAGTGGTGGCTCTGTATTCCTCAACGTTGTTGGAGGCGTTCCCTTTGTTGTGTCCACAAATGTGGTGTCTGCAAATGGACTCACTGGACTGCTTCAAGCGAAAGGGCAAGGGGCTCCCGGCCTTCCACGTGATGGTGGCAGCATTGCTCTTGCTAATCCTGGTGGCATTACAATTGACAGTTCTGCTGGTCTGGATGTGTCATCCAGCGGTGGCGGCAACGGTGGCACCATAGAACTGTCTGCCAGCTCAGGGGCTGTATTCATCGACAATAGTGCAGGACCAGGTTCATATCTGATATCCGCAGCCGCATCTGGAAGCGGAGACCAATACGATGGTGGCAGCATAAAGATCAACGCGAAAAACTTCGCTATAAGTGCGGCTCCAAACAATCCGGTTATTTTTAACGCCAGTGGCTCTGGTACCGGTAAGGGGGGCAGTATCGAAATTAACGCTACTGATGCCGGCATCATCATGAATATCGGAGATGGAACGACAGCGGCTAACGATTTCGAGCTCATCGCTGATGGTGGCAGTGCCGGTGGAGATGGTGGTTCTATTGTTGTCTCCAATGGTGATCAAATAAATGTGGCCAACAGCGTCAGCGTCAAGACCTCCGTTGAAGGACGTGGAGGCACAATAAGCTTGACCGCAGGAACAGCAACTCCTGCTTCACTATTTATAGTCCAGTCTCTCGATGCCAGCGGCAAAGGCAAGGGCGATGGTGGTCTGGTCAATCTGTCCTCTACTGCCGATCTGCTTGTTGCTGGAATTACTGCTAACTCAGAGTCCGGAAACGGAGGCACAGTTAACGTAAGCTTGAATAGTAATTCAGCGACACAGTTTGTCATCGGAGGGGGCGGCTTAAGCGGTATTCTTACTGGAGTTTCGGTAAATGGCGGTACAAACCCAGTCGGAGATGGTGGCTCTGGTGGTGTCATAACGATATCCAATGCCGGAACCCAACCTTTCTCTATTATTCCTAATACGGTTCAAGCCAAGGCATCAAGCGCATCAGCGGGCGGAGCCGGTGGCACAGTCAGCATCACGAACGGCGGAGCCGTAGACTTCAGCGCAGCTGGTACCATCGATGTCAGTGCTACTGGCACTAACGTCAGCTACGATGGTGGATCGATCAGTATTTCAGGGACAACACTCGATAATTCTGGCTCTGCCGTTGTGCTCAAAGCAAACGCTGTTGGCTTCGGAAATGGTGGCTCTGTTTCACTCACTTCTTCCTTATCTCCTATCTTTTTGGACACCAGTTCGGGCTTCAGCGTCAGTGCTACCGGTGGCAGCGCAGGAAGCGTGGCTGGTGATGGCGGTACGTTCATCGCTTCATCCGGAAGTGACATCAATGGTTCGTCTTGTGTCAACTGCATCACGCTCAGTCCGCAGGGAATCAACGGAAGTGGTGGCATCCTGTCTCTCACCGCAGGAACCAATGGGGTCGGAAACATATTGTTGGATGCTCCTCCATCTGCTGATGGAGTGGGGGCAGGCAATGGCGGAACCATAACACTTCTTGCAGGTAAGACTGCTGGTGATATCCAGCTATTCTCGGGCGGACTCTCTGCCAATGGTGGAGACAGTGGCTCTGGTGGAACAATCACGCTGGTCGCGGCCAGCAATGTGATCTTGCCTAGTTTTACAAATGTAGTTGCTAATGGTGGCTCTATTAGTGGTAATGGTGGGGCGATTTCGATTACCGTCGGTAGTGGTTTCAATGCCGTACAAACGAACATTAGCGCATCAGCTTTCTTTGCTGGTAGCGGTAACGGTGGAATTATCACCATTGACGCTTCTCAAGGAACGCTGTTCCTCGGCAATACGAACATAAATGCAGATGCATTTGGCGTTGGTACCTTTGGTGGTGGCATCATAAACCTTACTGCTAATGACTTTTCTGTGCTCTCTTTTTCTCCCATCACTGCTCAAGGTTCTGGCGGCGGCGGCGGCAACATTAGCGTGCTGAGTTTGTCGAGTAGCAGTGATGTGTTGATTGGTGCTGCAGGCTTCAGTCTAGATGCCAGTGAGCAATTGTCAGGTTCTGGTGGTTCTATCACTGTTACTTCGGGTCGTAACGTTAATGTCACTGATAGTTCATTCCTGAATGTAGCTGCAAGCTTAAATGGAAATGGCGGAAATATTGCTCTGACATCTAACGGTACCGGTTCAATAGATGTAGCTGGGGCTCTGGACGTCACTGGCATTGGAACAGGAGATGGAGGGGCTGTCTCTCTCGTGTCCGCGAATGGTCTGTTCGTGGGAGGCAATATTGATGCGTCTGCTGGCAGCGTCGGCAATGGCGGCCAGATTTTGCTCAGCTTCAACAGCAATGCACCGACTGTGTTCACCGTGGGTGCTTCTGCCAGCACATCAGGGGTGAAGGGAATCATCAAATCTACTGGCGGTAGCACATCAGGTGATGGCGGTGTCGTCAACATCATCAATGCTGGTACAGCAGACATGTCGTTTGATGCAGGCTCGGTTGTAGCGGTTACACCTGCTCAAGGAGCTGGTGGAAATGTTTCCATCTCTAATGCAAATGGTGCAATAAGCTTCGCCTCAGGTATGACCTTGGACGTCAGTGCCGCTGGTGTCGGTCAAGTAAATGGCGGTAACATCAGCATCAATGCGCAAACGATTAGCAATAATATATTAGGACTTTTCGCCAATGGTGCCGGTGATGGTAATGGTGGCACCGTCATTTTTACGGCAACACAAGGCGCCATCAATATATCTGATGCAGGCACTACAATAAATGCTCTTGGCGCTGGCGATGGCAACGGAGGAACAATCTCTGTTGCGGCTGGTACAGACCTCAACATAGGGGTCACCACATGCACTGGCTGTCTCAACGTTAGCCCCAATTCTGGAGGCAACGGTAATGGCGGTAACCTTGTTCTCCTGTCCGGCACCTTCGCTAACGGCGACCTCAGTGTAGGCGCAAGCGCTAGTGTAGATGCCTCAGGGGCTGGCAATGGCGCCGGCGGAACTATACAGATGACTGCTGGAACATCTCAGAATTCTGGAAATATCAAAGCCCAGACTCAAATTCTCGCGGAGGGCGGAAGCAGCGGCACTATAGGTGGTGCTGGTGGTTCGATCAATATATCTGTAAACAGCACCGATGCACTAAAGATTGGCGCGAATTCTGGCACTAATTTTATTCAAGGACCTATTTCTGCAAAAGGTGGAACGCCTTCAATCGGTGATGGTGGCATCGGCGGTATCATCAACGTTAGCAATATCGGAGTTTCGACTGATCCACTCGATGGTGGCATCAGCATGAACGGTGGAAGCATCGACGCCTCTGGCGGAGCCTCTGGTGGTGGAAAGGGCGGCTCTGGTGGCTCGATCACACTAACTACAGTCGGAGGAGCCTTCAACGTAGCCGGTGGCAGCATTGATGCTTCTGGTACGGATAACACTGCAGATGGTGGTTCAATCATCATTCGTGCTCTATCCTTTAATCAGATAGGTTCTGCAGGTGCTGGAACGCTGATAGTAAATGCATCGGGAAGCGCAGGTGGTGGAGACGGTGGTACTGTCAGAATGTCGAGTACCTACTCAGGCTTCCCTCCAGGTTCGACCACGCCGAATGATTACACCCTCTTCCTTGGTAAGGGTGACGGTAAGGTTTCGGTTCAGGCTACTGGCGGTGGCAGTTTTGGCGACGGTGGAGTCGTTAATATAAGTGTTGGTGACAAGTTAGACATAGACAACAGCGACCTCTTAGTTCCAGGTTTGTTAGCCCACCCGACATCACTCAGCGGTGCTGGTGCTCAATTGACTCTTGTCGGAGGTTCGCAGAACTGTAATGCAGGCATCAATGTCCTGGGCGACCTTGATGCAAGCGGTGTCGGTAGCGGCATAGCCGGATTCATTAATATGACTGGTGGCAATAACGTGTTTGTCAACGGTAATCTTACCGCCGATGCTGGCACTGGTGCCGGCGGCGTTATCACTATCGTGTCTACCAGTCTGAGCAGCTTCCTGTTTGGACAGAACGGCAGCTCAATCAATGGCGTCACTGGCGTAGTCTCCGCGAATGGAGGTGGTGGCATCGGCGACGGCGGCACCATCACAGTTAACAACACCGGCAGCGGTGGGTTCGGATTCTTCTCCAATGCTCCTGGAATGGGAGTCATTAGCGCTGTGGCAGCAGGCGGTCCGACCGGCGGCAATGGCGGTGTTGTTCGCATCACGAGCTCGACCGGTGCCATGACATTCAATGGTGGTTCCATCGATGTCAGCGGAGGCGGTCCAAACAGCTTCAAGGGTGGCAGCATAGAGCTGTCGGGCGCCAGCACTCAATTAACAGGTCTAGGGACGAGTTCTACAACGCTTACAGCTAATGGAGCGGATCTTGGAGATGGCGGAGACATCAGTATTACTGCCACGGGTGGTTCAGGCTCGTTAACGGTAGCTTCTCAAACTGACGCTGTTTCGGTTAGTGCAAACGGTGGAAGCAATGGCGGAAGCGGTGGTCATTTCAAAGTTGTAGTGCCTGGAAGTATAACTATATCTGCGGCTCAGCTTCAGCTTCTATCCAGCGCAAATGGCAATGGAAATGGCGGGCAACTAGATTTGACAGCCGGCAATGCTGGTGGTGTCGGTAATGTGTTTATACAAGGCACACTCGATTTGTCTGGTGCAATCAATGGTACTGGCACAGGTGGTAGCATCAATATTCTGGAAAATTCCTCTCAGAATTTTGTATTCGGAGCTGGTGCTACCGTAAATGGTGTCACGGGTGTCTCCGGTCCGGGCAACGTTGCTTTGGCTGTTAATGGTGGTGGCGTTGCTGGCAATGCTGGAACTATCACTATCAAGAACCAGGGTGTGGGCGGGTTCACTTTCAATGATGCTGCCATCAGCGCCTCGGCTGCTCAAGGTGATGGTGGCGATGTCACTCTAGCAGGCAACGGCATTCTCTCCTTCGGCTCTGCCGACCCTGTATTTGGATCCATTTCAGCGAATGCTGGTGGCACTGGAGTGGTTGAAGGTGGTCAAATAACAATCACCGGAAAAGGCACAAATTACCTGACTCCGGCTGGACACACATCCTTCAGCGCCAATGGCGCCGGTGAGGGCTCCGGCGGGTCGGTCACTATCAATGCTGGAAGTGTTTCGGGATCCAATCTAAATATAGGTAGTAATCCTGGACAGACATCTATTTCCGCTGTGGCCGGCAATGATCCACTAGCTGCTGCAGCCAATGGTGGTACAGTCTCACTGACTACCGGAGGCAACATCATCGTTGATATGTCAGCGTTGTTGTTCAATCCGACAACTAATGGCACTAGCAATGGTAATGGCGGCAATCTGTCATTAATTGCTGGAAGCTCCGGAACCGGACGCCTACAAGTCACTGGAAACATTAATGCTGATGGCGTAGGTTCTGGATATGGTGGCTCGATCATTCTGAAGTCGAATGTCTCATCCGCATTCACTATCACAACGACTGCCTCACCGACTAATGGTGTGAAGGGCAACATAAGCGCCAATGGTGGCAGCACTGTCATTGGTCAGGCATTGCCTGAGGGCGCGCAAGTCATCAGTATCACGAATAGCGGACTAGCTGGTGACATCGTACTCGATGGAACTGCCTTGCTCATGTCGACTGCGACACAAGGACATGGAGGTTCCATCAGCCTGGTCAGCGATAGTGGCGCCATCCGACTGAACGGAGCTATCAATGCCAATGCCGCCGGCGCTCAAGATTGGGATGGTGGCAGCATCACTCTGCAGAGCAGCACGCTGTCCATCAGTGGTCCAGCAGCGGCGTCGCTTATGGCTGCTGGCACCAATGCAGGCTTTGGAGGCAACGTAACTGTCAAAACAGCTCTCTCCGGCGTAACTCTAGGTGTCTTGCCCGGACAACTGAGTATCAACAATCTAGGTCAAGCTGGAAATATAGTTGTCTCTGCTGGTTCAAATTTGATCGTCAACAATTTGCAAACAGGACCAAATGCAGCAGGGGGAGATGGCGCCAATATAACTTTAATCTCCGGGACAGACACCGGGTCAGCGAATCCTTCTTTATTGCAAATAAATGCAAACCTTGATGCAAGTGCTTCCGGTAACACTGGCAATTCTGGTGATGGCGGAAAAATCAATCTCATCGCCAATGGCACAGCCATCATCTTGGGTAATTTACTAGCCAATGGAAGTTCTGCTGTATCGCCCGGCTCGACGTTCGGAAATGGTGGGTCGATAAGTATTTCGATTAACCCCACTTCTAGCACGGCAAATCCAACATTTTTGCTTGGAGGTTCTGTCTCGGCTGATGGGGGCGCAAACGGTGGAAATGGAGGCAGCATTTCGATTGCCGGAAGCAGCTCTGCCGTCACTCTGAATACGCCATCGATTTCAGCCAGCGCATCAAGCAATGCATCATCAGTTCTGCCCAACGGTGTGTTCAATGGTGGCTTGATTGATATAAACATTGGCACTGTTGCATTCCCTGCTACGTCGCCTTTCACCGCATTCGCTAGTGGAGCTGGTGTGGGCGCGGGTGGCACTATTAAGTTCACCTCTAATGGTTCTTTGAATATCGGTTCTGCCAGCGGACAATTCCACCCGGTTGCTATCAGCGGACCAAATGGTGGCAATGGTGGAGCGCTTGTTGTAACAGTAGCCAAAGCTATTACTGTCAACGCTAGCGGGTTCGATCTTGCTCCTCAGGGACCTGTCGGTGTGGGCGCTAAGGTTGTGTTGCAAACCGGCTCTGGGGCTCTAACCGTCAATGGTGTGCTCGATGTTTCTGGACCTACCGGTGGTGGCGACATCACTTTCACATCCTCTGGCAGTACAATCGTCGTTAATGGTGGTCTCACTGCTAATGCTACAGTGGCCGGTAACGGTGGCAATATTCAGATTTCAGGAAGCCCTGTAGGACCTATCAATATAACTGGCAACATCAATGCCAATGCTGCCGGAACAGGTGCTGGTGGCTCTGTCGTGATTAATGCCAGCAATAGTGGCACCTTCACAGTAGGAAATTCAGCGACCGGAAATGGTGTGAATGGTACCATCTCAGTGACTGGTGCTGGCGGACAGGGTGCACTGGGTCGCGGTGGCAAGGTCGTGCTGAACGACACGGCTCAGGGCGGTGTTCTGAGGATTCTTGGCTCTGCAGTTACCAATACATTGAACGTGAGTGGAAGTTCGGATGGTGATGGTGGAGAACTTCAACTATTGGTTCCGAACGGAACGCTTTCCATTCCTGCCGGTGTGATTGATGTTAGTGGGCAGGGTCATGGAAGCGGTGGCTCCGTCACTATAAACACCAGTCCTAGCATCACGGTCGGGACTGGCTCTGGACAGTATTCTGTCATTGCTAATGCTGGACCACTCGGAGGCGGTGGTGGACAAGTTGTTCTTCAGTCAACCACTGGAGCTGTGATTTCTAGCAATGCTGGAAGTATTCAGACATTCTCTAATAAAGTGGGTAGTAATGGTCCTGGCGGTGCGGTGCAGCTTCTTGCTGCCACCAATGTCTCCGTGACCGGTGACTTGAATGTTCAATCATCCGGCAATTCTAATGGGGGATTCATCAATATATTTGCTGGCAAGGGCAACATCATTATTACAGGTGATGTTCTTGCAGACAGCTCCGGACAGGCTCCAGGAGATACAAATGCGAAAGTGCTTTTGAATGCTGTGTCCGGTTACATTTTTATTGGAGGCAAGCTTTCTGCAAACGGTTCAACTGGACTTGGTGGAGACATCAATATTACACAGAGTTCTGCCAACACATTTGTTGTTGGTTCCACTGCTACCCAGGCTGGTGGTGGTGTTGTCGGTGGCATCACTGCTACTGGCGGACTCCAGGCTTCCGGAAATCTCACCATTGTTAACTCCGCAGGTGGTATCTCGATTAATCCAAACCTGGTTGATATTAGAGGCATTCCAGGCGGAATTGGAGCCGGCGGAATTCTCACAATAGAATCAAAAGGGGTTCTTACAATTAGCACAGGAACTCTCTCCGCCAACGGAGATGGTGCTGGAGGAGATATTTCGATTAAGGCTCCGTCACTGGCTATAACCGGTGGTCCTGTCCTATTCCAGTCCAATGGTGATAAAGGTGGCAAAATTACAATTTCGCTGAGTGCGGGCGGAATGACCATCGATAATACTGGCAATTCAGTCATGTTTGAGGCTCAAGGTGCATCAAACGGCGGAGCGGTTGTCATCGGGGCTGCTGGTACGGTCACCGTCAACAATTCTGGTTCATCAATCGATCTGAGTGCAATTGGTGCTCAAGGTAGTTTTAGTGTTGTGAATACCGGCAACATCGTTGTCGACACTAACGGAATTCATATTGATAGTGCTCAGACAGGACGTGGTGGTAGCATCTTCCTGAGTGCATCAGGTTTATTTGTTAACGGTTCGCTTTCTGCAAATGGTGGCAGTAATTCCGGTGATGGCGGAACAATTTCGCTAACAGTAAGCAATGCATCTCCATTTGTTGTTGGTGGCACTGTAAGCCTTCAAAATCTACAACAGGGAGTCGCTGGCAGTCTATCTGCACTGGGTAGCTCTGGCTCCGCATCAACTGGCGGAAGCGTGCTCGTCACTGTAAATGGTGCATCCACTCTTACGGTGGCCGATCCGACAAACGCTATTCTCGTCGGACATGCCCCTGGCAGCAAGGGTGGCGATGGCGGGACCATAACTCTTGCAGCTCCGCTGGGTACAGTTCGCGTCGGACAGGGCACGCTCTCTGCTGATGCAGCTACTGATGGTATCAGCTCCTACAAGGGGGGAACCGTGACGATAACTGGCAATAACATTGCAGCTATCGGACCAGCGTCCTCGAGTATCATCAGCGCTAACGGAGCCCTCGGTGGCGATGGTGGTACGATAACCATTAAGTCTGTGACCAGCGGCATAACGCTCGGTACTGCTGCAAACCAATTCCAGCTCTCCGCGACTGCTGGACCTAATGCCGGAGCCGGTGGTTCTGTCGTTGTATCGGCTGGAAACGCTCTGACTGTCAGTTCTGCATCTGCGATCAATGTAGCCAGCGGTGCTAAGGGCACTGGCGGCTCTATCGACCTGACAGCAGGCACAGGTTTCGTGGCACCACTGAAGTTGGCTTTCGGACTTGATGTCAGCGGTAAGGGTGTTGGCGACGGTGGTTCAATTTCGCTGGTATCTAAGACAAGCTATGTTCAGGTTCTTGGTTCCCTGACTGCCAATGCTGGCGCTGAAGGTAAGGGTGGAAGCATCAATATCACCTCAAGCGGCACTGGCACATTTCAGTTTGGCGGCACAGTAACTGGCAACAATGCTGGCATAACAGGCAGCATCATCGCAGACGGTGGCAGCACACGTGGCAATGGTGGCACAGTGACAGTCAGCAACTCTGCTGGCGGCTACTTGTTCACTAACACTGCACTCATCTCGTCATCAGCAGCTGCACTCGGTGATGGTGGCTCTGTGACCTTGAACAATCTCGGTGGAACCTTTGCCATCGCCGGAGGTACAATCAATGCCAACGGCGCTGGACCGACTGCCCAAGCCGGTGGCAGCATCACGATAAATGCAACAAGCTTCGTCACAGCTTCAGGAGCTACTGCACCGCTTTCTCTTAATGCCAATGGAACTAACAAAGGTAAGGGCGGTTCAGTCACCCTGACCACAACTAGCTCAGGTTCAGCGATGAACATTGGCACGAGTGCTGGTCAGATCAAGATATTCACGCAAGATGGTGGCACCGTAAATGCTACTTCTGCTGGAAGTCTGAATGTAAACGTAGCCGGAATTCAATCTGTATGTCTCGGTTGCTTTGCTCCTAATATTTCATTGAAAACACTCGCTGGCAATCTAACCTTGATTGGCGCTGGAAGTCCTAATGACCCCAATAGCGTCTTACACGCCAGTTCACCTAACGGTGGCATTCTCAATCTCGAAGTGAATGGCGGCACGCTCAGCGAGACAAATGGTGCATTTGTCGATGGCAATACCGTTAACATCAAGGGAACGGGCAATGTCGGTACTGCTACAAATCCATTTGCATTGAACGCATCTCCTTTGACTGTCAACACAACTGGCAATGTATTTATGAGTTCTCCTGGTTCCGTAGTTCTCGGCAATATCAATGCTGCGAACTTCCAATTTGATGCCGGTTCACCAGGCAATCCTGCTAAGGCTCCGGTCACTACAGGTAATATCACTACCAGTGGAAACATCAGTGTAAGCAACCTTACATTGAATGCTCTAAACGGTGGTTCAATTACAATTCAATCGCCAGTTAAGGCTAGCAACTCAATCGTTCTGAAGGCTACTACAGCCGGACCAGTGGCTGGCACTATCAGCAACCTTGGTGGCACACTGAACACCAACTCATTGAGCCTGTCCACAGACACAACTGATATTGGCTCTAGCCTGACTCCGTTCTCGTTCACTGCTAATTCAATACAGACCAATTCTGGTGGCACTGGTTCGACATTCTTGACCAGCCTCGGCACCACTCCTTTGACGATCAACAAGAGCACTGCAGGAACTAACTACAATTTAGTCAGTAATGGAAATGTAACCATCGCTCAGACGATGAACGCTGGAAACAACCTGACTATTGCAGGAAACTCGAACACCAACGTGTCGATAACAAACAACTCGACGGTGAGCTCAAGCAATGTCACCGTGAATGCTACCGGCACTGGTTCCATCAATGCCAGTGCCACTGGCTTGTTAGCAGCCTCTGCGATGCTGACACTGACTACACAGAATGGCGCTATCGGAAGTTCCGTCACACCAGTTGGCTTCAGCTCGCCGGCGCTAGGCTCTGCCCTGGTTTCTAACACCTCAGGTACTTCGACTGCAGGCGTCTTCCTTAACAACAATGGAGCTGGCACTACCACAGTGTCAGGCGTCACGGCTCCTGGACCGGTGCAAATTAGCAGTACACAAAATAATTCCACTCTGCAAGTTTTGAGTGATGTAGTTGGAAGTTCTGTTACCTTGAAAGGAAGCAGCACGAAGATCAATACAAGCATTCAACTTACTGGCACATCAAATGTGGTCGCCACATCTGCCTCTGGCTCGGTGACACTAACCGCAACCGGAACTGGCACGATCACTGACACTGCTGGAACGGGTAACGGAATTCAAATCACTGGTTCCAAACTGCTTCTATCCGGAGCCAATATTGGTGCAGCCGGCAACTCCCTGAACTATCAATCTACTTCAGGGTCTGCGAACCTGACCCTGACTTCCACTAACGATGCTTTTGTTCATAACATGGGCAACAGTGATGTTGTGCTCAGCAAAGTCACCATCGGCAACAACGGCACGCTCGCGGTCACTGCCGTAGCCACTTCCACCGGCAACCTCACCTTGGGCACAGCCATCAACAATGGCAAAACTATTACCTTGGGTGCTGGTGGCACAGTGTTCTTGAACAACAAGATCACAACCACTGCGGGCATAACTGGCACCGTAAATATTGACGGCGGCTCGGCACTTCAGGGCAATCCTGCATTGCCAACTGCAATACAACAGAAAGCTAATACACCAATTACTGCAAATGTCGTTAATTTGAGCAGTATTGCTGGAACTGGCCTCGGAAACATAGGTTCTTCTTCTGTTCCGATTCTCATCAACGTTCCGAAGAATGTATCCTCTACAAGTGTCAGTGCTAACACGCTTGGAGATGTCTTCGTCAAAGTAGTTGGCAATACCGTGTTGAATGCGAGCACAGGCAATAACATCACTTTCTCGTCTTCGGGAAGCATCACCACTGGTGGCAATACCACTGCAAGCAATAACCTCGTGCTTAACACCAACGCGCTGAACTACGGCAATACATTGACTGCAACCAATGGTTTCATCAACGTCAATAGTGAATCTGGTAAGAGTCTGACGGTCACCGGAACAGGCGCAGGTGGCACGATGACAGCTACGGGGTCTGGAACCGGCAATGGTGTAAATCTGAACCTGACTGGCAGCGCCGCAAATCAGGTGCTAACTCTGGCTGGAACTCAGACATTCAATGGTTTCACAAATGTGAATGCCACTCAGTCTGGACAATCCGTTGTGCTTGCTACGGGTTCTGTGATTACAGTCAATCCTGGTCCGCTATACATTAATACTTCTGTTCTTACAGATAATTCGACAAGCGTGACCCCGGGCATCGTGTGGACAGCTCCTCCAGGTAGCAACACAACTCCGACGATGGTTTCGTCGCAAGACCTCGTTCTGAATAATGCTATTACCTTCAATGGTAACTCCCTCGTTCTGCTTGCTAAAGGCAACATTCTCCAGGGCAAGGCTATTGGTAGCATCAAGCTCAACAGCTCAACCAGAGGTGGTGGTGATCTCTTCATCCTTGCTGGATGGGATTATACGAGCAATCCTAATGGACAAATCACGAACCTGGTTCCGTCCGCATCGGGTGGTTCCATCCTTCTCCCGAATACAGCTATCGATACCTCCAGCACAGCGAGCAAGGTGCCGACTGGAGGTAAGCAGGCTAATGGCGGTAACGTCACCCTGATGGCTAATGCTGGCTTGTTGAACAATGGCTTGATTCACGTCGGTTCAATCACCACTTCATCCAAGTTCGACGCAGGTAAAGTCACCGTGGCGGGTCCTGGCGGTATCATTATCGACAAAGGCATCACCGCTGCTGGCTCGACGAATACCATCCAGCCTAGCAATGGTGGCACTGTAAATCTCGTGGGTTCGGCACCAGTGGTGATCGGCTCTCCTGTCATTTACAACAACAGCGTTACTGGTGGTTCCTTTGGCACAAATGCGGGTTCCGTTAGTGCGCTCAATGGTGCAGCAATCTACGTCGGCGGTGCCATCAACACGTCAAGCGCGAATGGCTCAGGCGGTACAGTTGTGCTTGCTTCTGACTCGCACGTAACAGTTCAGGGTGCTATCACGACTTCAGGCGTGATAAACGCCGCTTCTGTCTTCATTAACCAGGGCGTTCCCTCAGCACAACTCACAGGAATTGTATCCATCGCGGGTTCCATAAATGCTGGAGGCAGCTCTGCTAAGGGCTTCAGCGCTAACCCTGCTCGAGCAGGTGGTGCTGTGCTGATTAATGCAGCGAGCTTTGTGAGCATCAAAGGCTCTGTGGTCTCTTCCGGTGGCAATGGAAGCGTGACGAATGAGTCAGGTGGTGCTGCTGGTTCCATCAGTATTGTGACTCAACAGACTGGTGGCTTGTATCAAGGTGCTATAAACATAACAGGAGCTGTTGATTCCCGCGGCGGCAACGCTGCTAAGACTGGCACAGGTAATGGTGGCACTGCAGGAGCAATCACACTCTCTGCAGGTTCTATTGCCGTTGCTGGAACAAGCAACGGCACCGGCAGCGTCAGTGTAGATGCCAGAGGCGGCTTAAAGGGCTCAACCGGCGCAACCAACGGAACTGACGGTAATGTTGCACTCACTTCTTCTTCAATTCAGTCTCTGCCAACAAACCTTGACCTTACAGTAGGAACTAGCGATTTGAGCAAAGCTGGCAATGGCGTTTATGCTCTTCCTGGTGCTCTATTCACAGTTGGAAATTCGGCTGTGGTCAATGGCATCAAGGGGAACATCGCTGGTAACACCGGAACATCAAACCCGATTGTCACTGCTGCAGACATCAATGGTGGCACCGGACGCGTTTACTTCAACAGTGACTTCACCAAAGGAAGTGTCAGCATCACCGTTAGCGGAACGCCGACGATCGCACCGGACAATGGCAGCGGTGTAAGAACACAAATCACTCCATCGCAAGCTCTGGCACAATACCAGGCGACTCGTGGTCAAGTTGTGACAGTCAATTTGAATGGCAACAATCAAGCTGTTGCAGGCAGTTCAATCGCGGTGAATGGATATGATCTTCCATCTAGCTTCAGCAAGTTCAACCTTGTTGTATCTGGTGGCGGAAACTTTGTGCTCAATGTTGCTGGTGATCATCCGACTGCATATCTTGGAGCCAACAGTGCTATTGGTGGAACTTTGAACTTCACTACTCTGGGTTCGACAGCTATGGTTGACTTCGGTAGCAGTGGCATGAAGGTTCTTCCAGGCGGTCAGGTCAGCGCTACAAACAGCTCTACACTGATGTTGACTGCAACTGGAACCAACTGGAGCAACCAGGGAACCATTGTGGCTGGCAAGATTCTCATGGCTGCAAACAACGGCAATGGCATCAACTTCAACCAGACAAATGGTGGCACCATCATGGGACCAGCCAATGGAGCAATCATTATTGATCAGGGAATGGGAACCAACTTGACGTTCAATTTCAATTCCACTGCTTCTAACTTCAATTTGCCCGTGCTCTTCCAGGCTATGCCGATGGCTGCCGCTGCCAAGCCTCTAGCTGCAGCGTTCGCTCCATCGACAACCCAAAAGGTTGCCCTCAATTTTGCTCTCAGTGATCCTTCAAACAAGGCACAGACTGCTATCGTGGGCGGTGATACATCCAACGTTACTCCATCTTTCGTTCCGAGTAGCATAGCCATCACAGCGAAAACTGTTAAGGGTGCTCCTGCAACACCACTCGCTATCGGATCTTCGACCGCTACGGTGATCGCGAACCCAAGCAATCTTGTTGCTGGCACGACTCTATCGTTGAGTTCAGATGCGGTAGTCACGATAGCTGACTCTCCAACTGTGCTTCGTTCCAGTGTGTCTACCAACAAGGCAAACAGCAACTTGACCATCACTGGTAAAACAGGGGTCAACTTCGGTGAAGGCATCGGAGTTGGACCTTCGGTATCATCTGCGGGTAAGATGACGACGACCTACAGCGGATCTTTGCAGCTAAATAACGCGCTTGTGACCACCACTCAGTCAATGGCTTTCAACTCGTCAGACAAGACTGCTGGTGTGAACATCGTTAATGGTTCAACGTTGAAGGCAGGCGCCTTGAACTCGGCCGTTCTAGGATTCAACGTCACTAAGAGCCAGGTAGTCAGTTCGGGCTCGATAAGTTTCAACAATGCTGGCACGGCACCATTTCTTGTTAATTCGAGTAGTCTCACTGCAAACAGTGGCTCTATCACTATCAAGAGCGGCGGTGACAGCAGCTTCATTTCCAGCGCACTGACGATAAACGGCGGAGCGCTCTCAGTGACTGCTCCCGGTGTCTTGAACGTAGTGGCAGGATCGAGTGTCACTTCATCCACCCTGAACAATGCGTCCGGAGGGCAGGTTTATCAGGTTGGTTCAGCCACTGTGAGTGCTAGCTCAATCAACGCTGGTTCGCTTGCTACGCTGACAACCAATTCGAAAACACCAGGTAGCATAACGGTAGCGAATGCAAGCATTAGCTCTGGTCTATCCAGCAAAGCCGCAAGTGCGAATGTCACCTTGAACAGCTCCTTAGACATATCTGTAAACAACGGCATTGTCAGTGCATTCAACAATGGTGGCGTCGGTATGACGGCCAAGGGCATCATCGGGGTGAACAACGCTAATGTCACCAGCAGCAATAAGGCGATCAGCATGACTGCTGCTGGAACAGGCACCGCTATTTCATTCACTGCTGGATCTCTGGTGTCAGCTGGCACGAATTTGACACTCAAAGCAACCGAGAAGAATTCGAAGATTGACATAACTCCTGGTGTGCTCGGCGTATCCGCCGGCGCACTGAAGGTTGCCCCGCCTGCGCTGCCTTCGCCTCTGAGCTCAAGTGGTATTCAGACGGCTGGTAACCTTCAGATAACTGCTGGAAGTGGTGGCATCAGTGTTGGCAACATCATTTTGAGTTCCGTTGGTCAGACTACCATGAATACAACTGGTACCATCTTCCTCACTACGAGTACCATAAATGCTTACGGTGGCTCTGTATCTCTGAACTCCACCGGTGGAAGTTTCGTTGCAAATGGCAATACTGCGATTTTTGCTCAATCGCTCAATACTGCGGGTAACCTTGGTGCTGTGACAATAACGGGCAAACAAGGCGTCACCTTGTCAGGTTCTGTGAATGCTGGTGCTGGCGTCATAATCGGAGCTTCCGCTGGTTCTGTAGATCTTGTGAATGTGCCGATCAATACATACCATGGTGGCTTCACAGTCACTGGACAAGGCAACATATTGTTGAACAATGCTCCGATGACAGCAATTGGTGGTTCCAGCTCAATTACAAGCAGTGGAGGAACTGTAACCGTAGTTGCTGGAAGCAATCTTTCTGTTTCCAGTCTATCTACAAATACTTCAACTACTGGTAATTCATTGACAGTCACCGGAGTCGGTAATGTGACTTTCGATAACAACTTGACGGTAGCTAGTTCAGGTTCAACAAACATCACAGCCAATGGAACGACATCCTCTGTCAATATCGGGGACAACACCACGTTCACTGCAGGTGCTTTGAATGCTGGTGCTCCCCCTGCGCCATCTGCGGTATTTAGCTCCGACATAGCCAAAACTGGTGCTATTAGCATTACTGCAGGAACTGGAGGCGTCACTGTTGGTAATACCTCTAGCTTCACCTCCAATGGTGCCAACATATCTATCAACGGTTCTGGAACTAAGTCGCTGGGTTCATCCGATGGATTCTTCGCTAACGGCGGCAATATCACCATAGCTGGTACAGTAACTGACAAGGGCAACGTAACTTATCAGGCCCGCGGTCTGACCAACGCTAGTGCCACCACCAGCCTGGGAGCAATCACTATCGGGACAACCGGTCTGTCTATCGGTTCGACAGCTGATACGATTGTTGGTTTTGGAGCCATCAACCTCGGTGGAAGCACGGGCACATTCACCTTCTCGAATGGTACCGTGCGTTCTCTGGGTAATCAGCCAATCAACTTGAAGGGAAGCACTGTCAGCATTAATGGCGTCAGTTCTTTCTCTACGGCTGCTGCCATCACTGTGACGGCCGGCGCTGGTGGATTGCTTGTAAATTCCGTCAATAACACTTTCGGAACTTCAGCAACCGCGCTAACTTTGAGTTCTGCTGGTGGCATAACGATCGCCAGCAACCAGAGCTTGAATTCATCAACGAACGTAAATATATCCGATACCTCCGCTACTGGTACTGGAATCAATATCGGCAATAACGTTGTAATAAACGCAGGACAACTAAATGGAAATCCAGCTCAGTCGCTGACCTCAACAAATATCGGTTCAGCGGGTGCAATCAATATCACGACAGCCGGTTCTCAGTTGCTTATTAACGATGGTGTCGCCTTCACCTCTGTTGGTGGAAACATTGCCCTCAAATCCTCAAATACGAGTGCAACGTTGAGCATTAACAATGGTGGTACGTTCAATGCGCTGGGTGCCTCCATGACAGTTAACAGTGCGAAGAATATTGTGCTTGGTAGCGGAAATTCACTCACTGCGACAACGCTCAATAATTTGAATGGTGCTGTCACGTTCAGCGCTACCGGTGGTGGCATCACAATTGGTGCCGATAACACCTTCACTACTTCCAATGCAAACATCGGATTGACTGCAACGGGAGATATTACTCTCAACGCTTCGACCACTGCCGGAACGGGCTTCTACGGCTCTAAGGGTGTTAGCGTGACTTCCACTTCTGGCAATGTGAATGTTGATGGAACCGCGATTACAGCTGGCTTGTTCTCCTCGGCAAGTATTCCATGCTGTACGCCGTTGACCAATACCCAAGTTCTGACAAAGGGCTCTATCAATATGAGTGCGGCAGGTGTTATCACAGTAGGCAACACCACCAAATTTAATTCCATCGGTGGAAACATCAACCTCACATCTAAAGGAACAAATCCTCTGACAATCGGATCCGGCAACACCTGGACCGCAAGTGGTGGCAACATAGTTGTTCTGGCGAACGGTGATATATCCACTGCTACTAACAGTGGCAACAACTTCCAGGCGTCTGCTATAGGAACAAGCCAATCGTCCTCGGGAGGTGGTATCGAATTCGGTGCTGGTACCCTGGTCAGCAAGTTGTCTGCCAAGAAAACATTGCCATATCCGCCAGCAAGCGATTTCGGCAGCAAGGTGACGATCAACAACCCTGCTACTGGCACTGTTCAAGGTTCGCTCGCACTGAACTACACCAATGGCGCTGCGACTGGTAGTGTGAACCTATCGACGAGCAACTCAAACACCACAACCATGAACCTGTCCGGTGGCGGCATCGTATTCGATACGAATGCTACCAACACAGTACACATGGATGGTGTGACGTTCACTGTCGCAGGTTACAAGGCCATCGGATACACCGTCTCTGTGGTGCCGTCGACTACATTTGAAGTTGATGAGCAAGAGTCTGGTAGTACTCACAAGCTAGCTGATTTGTTTGTCAGCGGTGAAGAATCGAGTCATGCACTAACCGCGAAAATGGATGATACCGCTCGTGGCAAGCATGATGCTAACGTGAAGCTAGCGTTTGGCTCTGGTGAGATGATTATTCATCCAAACTTTGACACCACTATCAGCTCACCCTTTGCTCAAATCAATGTGAAGAAGGGTGCTCTGACTGCAGTTTCACAAGACAATGTGTCTCTGAGAGTCGCAAACTGCGGCGAGTCTGGTGCCGTTTCCGTCAAGATTCACAATAAGACGGTAGTACTGAGCTCTGGAGAAGAAATAACCATTTCACGACATGCTCTCACCGAAGCAGAGCAATTCAAGGCTGACGGTATTGGTAGAAGAGGATTCCGCCACTACTCGTATCCAAATGGCTTGTTCTTCTCTACCTGCGAAGTCTCGCTACCGAGTGTCTTGTCCAACACTGACCATCTGAAGTCCTTGCGCCATCCTAACAACAACGTTGAGAAGACGTTGCGTGACCGATTGCTGAAGACTGCAGCGGCACTCCATACAATCACTCAAGGTCACGGTGGCTATAAGTCGACTCCTAAAAAGGTCGTTCCAACAAGCACTCCAGAGAACGGAACTCGTTATGCACATGACGATAACTTCACCCCGGTCAGCTACAAGCAATAGCTTGTGAGTTGCGGAGCTGGTCCTCTGAACCAATAAACGAAATGAGTCGATTTCTTTGAGATCGACTCATTTTCTTTGCAGTGCTACTCGGATGCAGCGGCTTATTGTCTGGCGCTTATTCAGATCCCTAAACCAGCGCCGCGTACCACTTATTCTTTCGCATGAAGCTTGTTCGATGTGCCAGCGTCTGCGCCTGATGGTTTCATGTCTGCACTCCAGGACACATCATTCCCGCTGCCATTCGTTTGTATCTCAAGAATGTTCTCGCAGTAAATTTCGTTGTTGCTTCCGTTGACGACGAGTTTCCGCAGAGGACCAAGGAACTTAATCTTGCAATTGCTTGCATTGAGAATTGCGTCGTTGTTCTGGCATTTGATTTCGCCTTCGAAATTGCTGTTGTTTAGCGTAAGAACTTGCGAATCGTCTTTTTTGCTGAGCTCAAGAGGGCTGCTTCCAATTCCTATTCCACTGTTGATTGTGGAATCTTGTGGTGTTGCAGGTGGTGCTAGATCCTTCCATAAAGCATCGATGCGCTGAACTATCGTACCTGAGCCTTTCTTTCCAAAGTTGTCTCGCTCAAGTTTTTCGACGCGATGCATTAGCGGTTGGTCGGATTTCTTTCCATAAACATGCATTTCAATCAATGTGATGCGCTGGTCAAGGCTCAGATTACCGGCATTGACAGACAGCGATGTACTGCCAGCACCACTTACAGCTTCAGTGTCATCCTTGTCTGCTTTTTTGTGTTTATTCTTGCTCGTTTTAACTCCATCAGGCGTCACTTCGACGGTTTTTCCGGGCTTTTCAATGTTTATTCCGGCTGGACTAATATCAATTTTCTTATTGCGCTTGTTAACGGAAATACCGTTTGGTCCAATGCTTACGTTCCCACCATCCTTTGTCTGAATGTTGAATTGGGCACTGGCCGGGTTCATCGAAATAATGAAAACAGCCAGGAGCGGGAAAAGTCTGCTCATTTTGAACCTCCAGTCCAGATTGCAGCGCACCTATGGGATGTCATCAGCATGTTCCAAGACCATCATTTTAGAATCAAAGCACAAAAAAAGTCTGCCAATTTCGCAACTGGCAGACTTAATGTTTTTCAGAGTGCTTATTTCTTCTCTGCAGCCGGCTTTTCAGCTGGGGCTGGTGTCGAAGCTGATTTAGCAGCCATCGGGTTCAGCTTTCTGACGATTGAATCAGTGATGTCTTCGCCTGAGGTGATGATCTTGTCCCCACCGGAGAAAACGCCAGCGCCGTCGAATACCAGGTCTAGACCCTTCTCTTTAGCAACTGTGTTTACAACTTGAGCGATCTGCGCGTTTGCTTGCGCTTGCTGATTTTGCACCAATTCAATCAATGCTCTTTGTTTAGCGTTGATTTCAACTTGGAGTTGTTGAGCCATTTTTTCAACTTCTTCTTTTGGCTTCTTATCTTCTTGAAGCTTCTGCAGGCGCTTGTTGCCCTCTTCTACGTCGCGGCGAAGTTGGTTCTCAGCTTGCACACGTAGTGTTTCAGAACCAGCAGATTCAGGATAGGAAGCTTTGACAAGAGCGAGGTTGAAATAGCCGACCTTCACTGACATGTTGGCTGCTGCGCCTGCTGCGAAAGACGGGGCTGCTGTCATAGAGACCAATGCGGTCATTACAGCTGCCTTAGACAATTTACTTAAGTTCATCTCATACCACCATGAATATCCAGGAGATGTCTAAATAATACTCTGAAATGTCCCGGTCTCCGTGCATCGACAAGATCTTGGTAATAGGAAGTTTACAAGACGGCATGATGGGCTCGTGAGCTTGAGAGCTTTGGCAGTGCTCAGTTTTGGGCGACAAAGAAGGTCGTTCCTGTGACTATTTCTAATCGTTCTGCGTCGAATCCGTCAGTTGACTGATTCGCGCTTGTTTTCTCTAGGGGTCAATCATTCAACATTCTAAATGCGCTGTTGTCCTTGCGAACCGAATTCAATGCTGCTGCCGTTTTTAGCAAGTGCTTTCCAATCTTGGTTTCAAATGCATTGTTTGAGTTAAGCAGACCGCGAATCTTCGAAATTGCCGTTAGCAAGGAGGGAACAGAAAATTCCGCTGAAATAAACTTCAAATCATCGCTGCGCTTTTCGATTATTTTGCGATAGGAAGCTCTTTTAACCACATTGAGTTTCTCGAATGATTCTTCTACCTTATCGCTTAGCAAAAGCTGTGATCCCGCAGGGACATCAATGCAGTGTTTGTTGAACTTAACTCGAACTGCATTCTTGTGGTGGTCGTCGATGTTGAAAACGACTAGAGTGCTGTCATTGCAATAGATTAGTACCAGGGATTTTGCGGCGATATCGATGTCTGCCAGATTCGTTTTCAAAACCATATCTGAGGTCGGCGCGATTAATCTGCCACCATTTTCCAAAGTGTGAGTGTAATCATATCCGCTGCTTGTCTGTAGTCGATGTTCAAACTCTGTATGGGTCTTGTTGGAGCCTAATCTTTCTTGCTTGTTCACTGTGCCATGCAATGGGAATGCCGATGCTGAGTTGGTAAAAGCAGACTTGGACGAAGTGAGCGGGGGTGTTGAAGACAGCGATCTTGTCGCACTGTTCACTGCAGCTAAGCTTGTTATGTTCGCTGCCCCAGGTAAGGGTAACGATTGATAGAACGATGTAATATCAGCGTCAGCCTTTGAGTTCTGGTGACTCAATGGTGCTATGTTAGATTGTCCGAGTGCAGCAATTTGTGAGGAGCGTGTTGCAAATGCTTGCGCCACTGGCACCGCAGAAGGGAAAGATCTCAGAGCTGGCACAGCATTGATGTTGCTTGGTGGATCTGCCGTTAAGGTGGTTTTGGCACCAATGGTGATACCAGCTTTTGTTCCGGCTGAAAAGACAATTGCACTGTTTCCAATGACACTCAATTTTATTTCATTGCCAGCCCCGCTTGCACCGCTTGAGTCAATCTTGCCTGAATTCGTGCCCCAGTAAACTTTGTTGATTGAAGTTGTTGGTGGTTGTATGTCGATGATTGTGTTTGCTGGTTGACCCGTAGGATTTTGAACAGGAGCCGTAGGCACGCTCGTTCCGATTATTATGTTTATTTGTCCTGGCAAGGGAAGCTTGGTTCCAGTTTTTGAGCTGGCCAGTGTCGAAAGGGAGACTAACGAACCAATGACTATGCCTGACGTATTGGTGTTTGCCTTCTCCATCAATGTTATTTGTGAACCAGTGCCATTTGAGTTTATCGAAACGTTATTGCTTACTTGGAGCACTCCAGTATTAGCAGACAAGACTATTGAGCCGTCAGACGCGGTTATGTTAGAGCCATAGGTCGCATCGCCTGTCGTTGTGATGCTCACAGATTTTGCCGAACTTATGATGCCGTTGAACGAACTTTTGCTCGCCGCTCCAGATTGCGTCAAACTAATTGCGCCGATGCTCGAAGTCAGCTTGTTAAAATCAGACGCCCCGCTGTACTTTATTGTGATGCTGCCTGCAGTAAGGTCGCTATACGTGCTCGCTCCTGCGCTACCGAGTATCAAATTTGGGCTTGAAGTGGTCGATACATTGAAAGTAGATTTTGTGCTCGCTAATTGATTGAAAACGTTTACGACGCTTGTCGCGTTCGCGATATTTACTGTTTTAGCATTAACTTTCAGGCTGCTTGTGCTCGTTCCGATGTTTGCTGCGACTTTTAAGTCTATAACGCCGCTTGTTTCATTTGCTTTCAGAACGCCAGCGCCTGTAAGCGTATTTGCGCTGATCGAAATCTTGTTTGTGCTACTGCCACCGACTGTGGTGGCTTTGATCAACATGTCGCTGTTGCTGCTGAGCTCAATCGACTGGGTCGTCTTCAGCGGACTTAGTATGCTTATTGCACCTTGCGAACTTACAGTTGCACTGTTTGTCGCCGTGCTTGCAGCCGCGATTGTAAGTAGAGAGGTTCCTGAATTATTGAAATTGACTGAACCGAGAGACTTAAAAGTTAGGCTTGCGCTGTTCAGCAGCGTCGGAGTCGAGGCTAAGGTGTCAGCACCGATGTTTCCTGCGCTTATCGTTACTGTTGGTGCATCCACTGCTGCTAGTGATACATATTGATTGCCTGGAGCTGCAATAGAAATCAACCCTGTCTTGCTGCTCGCGCTGGTTTTCCCTCCAACAGACACAAACCCGTTTGATGCTATTGTAACCTTGGAATTTGCAGCTAGTGCGCCGGAAACTTCAATGCCATCTACAAACTGATTCGTAATAGAAATTGCGGCACTTGCAGTTGCTGATGGAAACGATAGCTTGCCAAATTTTTCCACGATAGTGATGTTGCCTTTGGTGCCGCTAGTTGAGAGAGCCCCAAGTGAACTCGCGTCTCCTAGAGTAAGATTAATCGCACCATTTCCAGCTTTGTCTCCGGCTGTAATATCTCCGAAAGAGCCCGGTCCCACAGACGTAATCGTTATGTCGCCAGTTGCTTTGGCTGTTGATGCGATACTTGTGTTGGTCGCCAATCCCGTTTCGCTGATTAAGATGCTTCCATTGGTTGCCGTGATACTTCCCAGGAATTGAACGGCAGAGGACAATGGCTTGAGCTTGACTGTGACCGACTGCCCGGACAAAGAACCAAAGGAGCTTCCGTTTACATCTGTAGCGGTCTGTGTGATGCTGATAGGACCTGTCGTAGTGATGCTTTTGGATGCCAAGCCGAGGTTGACTGCACCGCCGCTGGTGACCGTTAAAGAGGCGCCTGAATTAATTGTGTCATGAACCGCTAAAGCCCCAGCAACCTTGATTGTGATGCTCGATGTGGCGCTCAAAGCAAATGCTACGTCGACCGTATCAAAGCCCGCACCTGTCTGTGTCAGGGTGAGGGCACCGTTGCTGGCTGCGATGCTACCAAGGAAGTTGTTATCGTCTTTCAGATTTAAAGTGACCGATGAACCGCTAACATTGCTACCAAAGTTGGCGGCTCCAGCGGTAGCCAATTTGACCGAACCTGTAGTGACAAGCCCGCTGATAGTGCTTGAGCCTGTGTTTTTGCTGTTTAAGTTAATCAGACCAGACGCTGTCGGAGAATTGCTTATCGTAATAAATGAGCCGCTAACGTTTATGGGAACACTGCTGCTGCCTATCGTTGCGGTGGTACTTTGCACTGTCAATGCTATAGTTTTACCGGTGCTGTTCGTGAGAAGACCTGCTCCGGTGATGCTTCCTTTGGCAGTTAGTGTGATATTGTCGGTACTGGTACTGTTTCCTATACCTGAACTCAGTGTGAGACTACCATTGGTGCTCTGTAGTGTTGCCTTGCTGACATTGGTCAGGGCTGCAGCCAACACTATTGAGTTGCTTGATATTAGGGTGAAGTTGTTCGCCGATTTCGCTGAGCTTATTTTCAGAGCGTCAAGGTTGTAGGCACCATTATTGATATTGACCAGACCGCTGCTGTTTAAGCTGACTTGAGCTGTGGTCAGATTCAATGCCTGCAGGGCGGTTCCAAAGGAACCTGTACCAGAAGTCAAATTGATGGTTTTTGCGTTTAGGGTGCCCGTACCACTGATAGAACCGTTTCCTGCGGTTTGCAAATTCATCGTGCCGAAGCCGACAAATTGAAATCCTGCAGTCAAGTTTGCGTTTACGTTGATGACTGCATCGGTCTTGCTGGTCTTTAAAGTGAGCGTGTTCCCACTGAATATTGGCTCTGTGACATTGAGGTCGCCCCCGGCTTGGGTGATTGTTAGGGAACCACCAACTGATGAGGATAAGACATTCAGCGGGTTTGATCCAATGCTATTGATTGTTGCTGCAGCACTGCCGCCAGTGTTCACTGAGACGTTTCCCGTGTCAATGTTTGCTGTTATTGCTCCACTTGCTGTTTGCAAATACACGCTACCTGTGGACTGGGTGGTGAGCGTGACTGCGGTGCTGTTTATTGCACCACCTTTAGTCGAGATTCTGATTTCACTTGTACTGCTGCTACCGAGCAATTTTGTGTTTGTTATTGAGCCCGTTGCCGCAGAGCTAGTATCGAAAACGAGCTTGCTGACCGCTGTCAAATTCTGTACGGTGTTGCTTATGTTGCCACCACGGTTAACGATTGTAAGTGCGCCATCCTTACCAATGCCCGTTTTGTTTAGCGTTAGCAGCCCGGTTATTCCGTTCTTCGTATTGCTCATTGCTATGGCAAGTGGAGTGGTGCTGTTTGATTCGAGAGTGATGTTACCGCCGTCGTGGTCACTTCCATTTGCGCTTGTGTCCAGTGGACCAGTAACAAGCAGGTTACCTTTTGAGATATTTCCAGCGCTCAGCGTTATGCTGACGCCATTTCCGGAACCGCTTCCATATTCAATGCTCTTGTTTGCTGCTGATGTGTTGTAAGTGAGGTCGCCGTTGTTGGATATGACAGCTGTGCCTTGATTTCCGCTTGTGCTGCCACCGCTGACCTTTAATAACAAAGATGCAGATGTTGGTGCAAATGCTCCCGTTGCAGTGCGCTCAAATGAGGCTACGCCGCCGTTTCCCGTGCTGCCGGGCGCACTAACATCTATTGTCAGAGGTGCAGCGGTGGTGCCAACATTTCCCGTTGTTCCAAGATTATTGCCTCGAAGGTAAACTGAGCCAGCGTCATTTCCAACAACGACTGGCGTTATCAGCAGTGCTGCGCTTCCCAGCCCGGTGAGAGCGCCAGTAGCTGAACCCACGCCTATCCCACCTGCGAGCAATTTGATTTCATGCGCGACCGGCAAAGATGCACCGTTTGTGCCAGAGAGGTTTATGTCACCACCACTGGTGACAAGCGTTACGTTTCCATTCGTGGTGCTAGTTATCTTTCCAACAGAGATATCGCCAGCTTGGCTCTGGGCATAAAGATTGCCTGATACTTCTATCCCAATAGCACCTGAATTTATGTTGCCCACTGCAGTCGGAATGTCCGGGTCATCGAATTGATAGAGGTCGACACTATAAGGAAAGACAAGAGCTCCGCCTGTGCCATCTCCGTTGCCAATGGTCATGCCACCATTCATGCCGAATCCGATTCTCAATTTGTTTGCTGTGATTGCTTTGAGATCAGCTTGACTGAAGTGTAGTCCTCCAGTTGCAGAGCCAAGTGAAATAGGTAGGTCGGGTTGAGCAGAAATTACGAAGACATTTCCTGCTCCCGCATTTATAGTGCCACTGTTGAACACGATATCTGAAGCTACAAGAGAAATATCTTTGCCGTTAGACTTAAGCAAATGACCATTCAAATCAATTTGGGCATTAGCAAAATTTGACGCCCGCAAAGTGACGCCTTGCGCGTCGAGGTCACTGAGCAGTTTGATTGAATTGCTCGAATTCAAATTTATGAAACCGGTTCCAGCTTTTGCTTTGACACTTAGTGTGCCTAGAGTGTGAGAATTTGAAATGAAGACCGATTTCGCTGCGCTAGCATCAATGAAGTCTGCAACATCAGCCAGAAATGCAAGCGAGTCATTGTTTACGCCATTTATGCTGCCCGCGCTGTTAAGTACAAGTTGTTTCGAACTAAGCAAGCCCGGGCTGGGGTCGTATAGCACCGTGATATCGCCAGCTGTACTCGTTATTGTGGTGGTGTCAGTGAGCGATCCTACATTACCTGTAATGGTGACTGCGCTGCCTGTGAAATTCAAGTTGCTCGTATTTGAAGTCACCTTTCCGATTGTCAGCTGTGCAGCAGTACTCAGATCCAGAGTTTGACCATTACCTATGCTTATGTCGCTTACCTGCACGGGGAAACTGCTTAGTGTACCCAAGCTTGGAAGCGCGCTTGGTGTGCCGTCTTTAATGCTTATGAGATTTATGTTGCCTACATCTCCTGAGGCAATCGAAATATTGCCTGCGGTAGAGCTTATCGATCCCTTTGTAGTGACACCACCAGCACCAAGAATATTTATTTTTCCTGATTGACTGCTGATGACGCCTGTACCGAGATCCACCTTCCCTGCGGATATGAGCGTGATAGTACCTGTGCCGCTAGTTTTGATGTTCAGCTCATTTCCAGGCGAGCTTATGTTCTTACTTGAATCAGCGCTGCCATTAAATGTTATGGTCGTTGTGCTATCAGTTCCGCTGGCGGGTCCATCGGTAGTGAATTGGTATCCAGCACTCATTAGAATGCTGTTGTTTGCAGCCGTTGTCTGGATTGAAGTCTTTCCGGTCGTTAAAATGTTGCCTGAAGCAACAAAAGCGAGATCGCCTGCGACGCTGATAGTATCAGTCAGCGTAATGTCTCCGTTGCTGTTGAAATAGGTTGGATCACCGGACAGATTTTGCGTGCCTATTAGCAGGTTGCCACCACTCACGTCCAGATGCGCTGTGGATCCTGTGTTGTTGATAACTCCATCGACGCGATCGACAGATACATCCATATTCTTGCCGTAGATGCTGGTACCAGCAACAGAACTTATTTGCCCCCCGATGATTCTCACATTCGCAAGTTCAGGCGCTTGAATGTTTCCGATATTTATTGTTCCTTCGGAGACGAGCTTTGTTACAGCGTTTACAAGTCCAGTTGCCTCAATCAGCCCATTCTTATTATCTATGAATAGGTCTTTTCCCAGAGCTGCGCTGAGTTCCATTGATTGACTAGCTTGAATCAATCCACTGTTTATGATGCTGCCCTGAGCTGTATTCAAGCTCAGGTTGATTGCACTTATCTGCGCTTGTAGATTCCCCAGTGTTTGATTGGTGATAGCACCACCCGCGCTGATTGCGAGATTGCCGCCACTGAATATGGTGCCATGATTCAATACGTTTCCGCTCGTATTGATTTGAAGTCCTGCAGATGAGAATACACCAGGCAGATTGAATCCAGCTGGTAACCTTGTCGAAAGCAGTCCACCCTGTTCTACTACGAGGCTACCGAGGTTCATTGATGCAACTACATTTTGTGTGTTCTGCAGTGCGTAAACAGAGCCGAAAATATCAACAACCCCACTTACATTGAGCGGGGTCGCTTTGTTAAATCCTATCGCATTGATGCTAACATTCGTCGGCACTAGAAGACCATTTAGTGCTGGGCTTGTCTTCGCGTTCAATATGGCAGAGCCACCGATCGCTGCCCCCGAATTGTTCAACAGTAATGTTTGATGCCCATTAATAGCTGCCAGAGTCGCGAGATATTGAGCGGGGGTTAAGAGCTGTCCTGGTAGGACTGTAAGCGATGTGCCACCGCTTATGGTGCCATTGAGCGAGTTGCCTCCGACCTGAATGTTAACAGGCTTTGTGTTTTGTGCCCCCATGGAAGCTGTTGTAGAGCTGAGATCCAAATTCGAAGGAACCGTGGTGCTTCCAGAGTTGTTCGACTGCGACAATGGTATTGATCCAGGACGTACTCCCTGAGCACTGCAAATCAACGGAACGCTGACCTGACCTAGCAGTGATAGGGATAAACTCAAAAGGAATGCTCTATTTTTTGCTCTCATGATGTCGACTGTTGGGTGAGTTCACTTCGCAAGAGCAGAACTGCTTTTGCTTGTCCATTATATCTTTTGGAATGCTGACATCTACGGGCAAAATGTTCGCAGGGCTACAAGCTTAACGAATGGTAAGCTTTATTCTTCTTCTGGGTCTATTTTGCTGTATTTTTCCGCAATTTGCTTCCGGGATTTCTCCTTTAGCTTCCTGAAGATGTACTTCATGTAAGTTCTTATCGTATCAACACTGCAGCTAAGCTCTTTTGCGATTTCCCTATTCGACTTGCCATCAGCAACGAGGTTTATTATGGCAAGTTCGACTTCTGTCAATTCTTGGTCATCTCGTTTCTCTGAGTCCATAGAGAACCTGCCACCATCGAAGGTTGAAAGAGAACTTGCCTTGGGAAACTGCCTTGTTCTTCAATGATGACACAAATCTGCAGTTCGTGTAATCGCTCATCTATGATGAATGGTTGAGTTAATAAAATGCAGACTCTTGATGAATTTGTGTCCGCTGGTGTGATTTCAGTCAGTCGAAATGTGATGTGTCAGTCCATGAGGCGAAATCGCCCATGAATACTGGTAAGAGGGCGATAGCAAACACTATTGGTGGACACCAAATGTATCTCATTCGCCCGAATACAAATTTCAGAACCGATATAAGCATCGAGCAGTTCTCTGAATTTCGAACCAGGGTTTCGAGTAAATCGGCAAAATGTGATGTTGCCGAAGACAACTTCATCACTGATGTAATGTTTGTCATCGGGAATTTGCGATTCAGCCAATGCGTTCCTCAATGACTTGCTAAGCGCCAGAATGCTCGAATCAGCGAAAGCCACTAGTGCCGAACTTGACGGTGTCACAAGAAGACCATCGGTTTCAAATTCTAGGGTCTTGTGCTCCGGTATTATGCGTTCGAAAATCAAGCGTGCGAGTTGGATTGTTCTTTCGTCGAATTTCGGTGGTTCATCTATAGTTTGAACATTTTGAATGGTGATGTGTAGCGATTCTGGAGGGTAGAAGTACTGCCAGGGCTCCAAGGCTCGCAACGACTCGATTAAGCTATTCAACTTTGAATCGTTTGCAAAATGATTCCCAACAAAAGCGACTGCAGTCAGGCAAAGGCGAAGGTCGCTGGTATAGTCCGGTACCGGTTTTACAGTCGAGCTTAGCGCAGACCCAGAAGCGAAAAGGTCCCGCAGCTGATTGACGGCTTGTTTTTGTGCTCTTCTATAAGACTCTTCAGAATCAAAAATCATCACAGCTTCCATGCCAGGTCTTAGTTTACTATGCTTGGAGTAGTCGTGTAATTCTACGAGACTAAGAACGGAATGAGCAGGAGCGATGGCGACTAGCTCTTCAGCTGCGCACGCACCTCAAGCATCATTTTCAAGTTGGCTTGAAGTTCTTGCGTATCGCGACCTGCGTTTCGCTCTTGTTCTAGCATAGAGCGAAGCCCGATTATGGCTTCTGTGGCTTCCTTCTTACTAATGCCTTTTGCGTTAAGAGCTTGAGCATCTTGTCCCATCAATTCGAGGGCTTTGCCAGACAGTTCGCTTTCTTTGTGTTGAATGGCTGCGAGTTCAGCGTTTACTTTGCTATTAATCAACCCATCGGCTAGTCTGGTTACCTTTGTGTCGACGTTCTCTCCGCCCCATCCAACATTCCTTCCAGCGAAGCGACCTACGCCCCATCCGAGAGCCGCTGACGTAGATATTGCAGCGGTGCTGCTGAAGAGCATTCCGGCACCAAGAGTAACTTTTAGGGAACCTTCAAACTTCTTCTCGTCGTCTTTATTTTTGAACCCGTCGATGCCCTCTGCCAGCCCGCTAGTGATCGAGCCTATGCCGCCAACCTTAGCTGCGAAGTTTCCGAGGTGTTCTTTGCCAAAAGTGTAGAGCAACGATGCTGTTCCACTTGTGATGTCGCTGACACCAGCTGTGGTATTAAGTGTTCCTTCCAAATGCTTGCCGCTTTTGAGTTGTTGAATTCCATCTTTGATTTCGTAGGCTCCGCCCACAATGCCCATGACGCTTAGCCCGCCAAATGCAATTCGTCCTCCAATGACACGTGGTGTTAATGGAGAATCTTTTGGCACTTCTGCGGAAACGCCAGGATTTTTTGCGGAGTGAGGACCTTCTGCGGCCGTACCCTTGTTCGTTTCTTTCGGTCCTCGTTCTGAGTTGTGCGCAGATTGTTTGGTTTCGCTTAAAGGTCCTTTATCACCTGTTATTTGGGTGTTCGTTTTGCTTGATTTCGTTTCTTTGGACTCAATATGACGTGGAGATTCTGATTGATGGCTTGTTGAGTTGTGCAACTCACTTTTGCTAGCTGCGGTGGACTTGGCTTGCTCGCCCAATCCTTTTGTTGTTGCACGGTGGTCAGTTGCTTGAGACTTGCCACGTTTCAGATGTTCTGGGAGATTTCGCAGCTCGACGTGTTCGCTTCCATGAGTATTTGCACCAGGCATCTTACCGGCGTTTTTAACATGCTCTGGGGTGTTTTTTAGTTCCACGTATCCATGAGTTCTTGAGTTGCTGCCTGTGCTTGGTATTACTTTTGAGTTGTCTACACTGTGTGCCGAACTATATTTTTCTTGGTAGGCAAGGATGGCTTCATCCCATGCTCTGCGTGTTTCTTCGGGAATGCTCTTACCCAGATTCTTAGCTTCGACAGTTGTCTGTCCTTTCTTGCTGCCTGCAACTTCGTGTTCAGCTGGCTGAGGGCGACTCTGATTAGTAGCTTCGTTTGTTGCTTGATGAGCTTTTCTTTGTTCTGTGTGATTACTTTGTTCCTGGTGGTTTCTTTGTTCCTGCTTGCCTGAATCCCTGCGTTCCGATCCACTGGAGGACTTTCTGCCGGAACTAGTTTTTCTTGGTGAATCACCTTTTGAATGCTCGTTGTTGAAATTTGCTACGAACTCAAGATGACTGTTGCTTACTTTAGCCTGCGGAAGTTTGCCTTCTTTGCTAAGTTCTACGCGGTCAACTTTTAACTGGTGTTCGTGGTGCTGTTGTTGAGTATGGTGATCTTCTGGCGTTAAATGAAATTGGGACTGAACTTTGTGTCCGACTTCTCGAACTCTCTCCCAACCTTTGTTTGCCCAGTTGCTAAATGGATCGCTCATGACTCACATCTCTCCTCTTTGGCAGACCTCTTTCTGCATGTGATTAGCGTATTCGACTGCTGGGTTTCTATCGGGTCAGCTTTGGGGCAATTCTGGGTCAATAGATGAAACATCGATAAAGATACGGTTGGATGTTGTCAATGTCGGCAGCCAGTTTGCAGCTCCGCAGTACAATTGAACCAGAGTTTGAGGAGAATGGTATGAGCGGTGGAATTGAAGCGAAGCTAGAGCGTCTCAAAGCGCTAATGAATAATGAAGCAGACCCGATTATGGCTAATTTCAGTTATGAAGAGCTGAATGAATCGGTCTTGTTCATGAATAACTCCCTCGATCTCTGCTGGACCATGGCTCAGTCGGTATTTGGTGACAAAGCCGTCCCGCAACATGCTTTTGACATTTATGATCGCCTTGTCGAAAATTTGGATCTGCTTGATGACGACGACGATGATGAAGAAGAGGAAGAATAGAGCTTGATAAAAGGTCGTGCCCCTTTTGCGGCATGATTGCGTTTGAGTGGTTTGCAAAATCTTGCGTGAGGAAATGAACCTTCCTCTACTCGAGCGCAAAAGGTGGCGACGACCAGGAACATGTCGCCGCTCCATAAATGCAACGGCATACTGTGCTGGCATGCTGGTGAAGGAGTACCAGCATGCCAAAGTTCCTTTCTAATGATAAATCACTTGTCCACTTTCGACATAATTGAAATTTTCGCGAAAGATTTCTTCCGGAGAAGTCCATTTTGTAGACTGCAGCTTCGTAGCATCTTACAGAGCCAGGGAACGTTTTGATGACATAAACCATCTAAATTCCTGGTAAGGACCTGAGTATTTTGCCCTATCAGAATCAGTCTTTGTTGAATAGTGATATCGCATGTGGTGTTGCTGTAATTTTGATTGAGGCTATTGCATTTCTTTGAGTTTGGGGAGTTACTTTCATAGCTGCGTGCTTGAGTTGCCTTTCTTTCGTGTTCTGTCCAACAGTCGCTGCAATCCTTGTTGTAGAGGCAGGGAGGACCGCTTTGCAGCGCCCCTCCCTGTCGCACTTCTGTTTGACCGTGAAAAGATTTAGTGCATTTCTTGTGAGTCGTGCTTTTGTCTATAGATATTGTGACTTAGTTGATTCTGTTCTTTCTTTAGTCTGCGGTGTTCGCGGGCGCTCAGTCCGTTGCCGGAATCACGCATACGCTCTTCCTGCTTCGAAAGCGCTGCCTGCTGACGCTCGATTCTTGCGCTTTCTCTGGCAGTTAGCGAGCCATTGCTTACACCGGTGCCGATTCTGTCTTGTTGTTTGCACTGTCTTGCATTAACCCTGCGTGACCAAGGCTTTGCGGATGCAGAGTCTGCAAACATAATCATGGCGGATGCTGAAAGAATGGTTCCGACTAGTGCTAGCGACATAACTGACTTCATTGTCATAAATCCTTTGGAAGGGGTTGATACTTTTAAAACGTAATTCGGGGTCAAAAAGTTCAATCCAAAAGATTAAAAAGTTGAACTATTTTCCTGTTCCTATATATAGGTATGTCTTGCGGTTGTTTGAGAGGTTAGGTGGGTGGTTGTCATTTGACCGTGTTCTGATCTGTTTTGATTGGGGTGAAGACACAGTCGCTCTGATACATTATGCTGCCATCTCTTTTGTCAATGACGGTGGCGATTTGCTTGGCACCGCCAGCAGTGGCAAATCCTGAAGATGTAAAAACGAAATTGTTGCCGTCGGAATGCATCTCTTTAAGAATTTCATTGCTAGAGATGGGCAAATAACCCTGAGATAGCAGCGAGCCATCTTCCGGATTGATTCTGAAAACAACGTTGCCGTCTCGTGCATAAAGTATGTCGTCATTGGCATCATAACAAGCCAGATTTGATGAGTATCGGTTGAAATTTAGCTCCGTGAGTTTTTTTAGTGAAAGGTCATAAGCAAATGTTTTCTTGCCAGAGGAGAGCAGCAATCGATTTCGTCTGGTATCAACCACAATTCCTCGGAGTGTGTCCTTTTCGAATTCCTTCGCTTGTTCATCGCTAAATATAGGGGTGCAATCACCTGTTGCATCAATAATATATGCCTGTTTTCGTGTGGCAAAAAAATACGTTTCCGAATTTGGATCGTATGTTAACCCTGCATACTCAAAAGCATGAAGTGGGCTGATTTTGTTAATGGGAGTTTTTAGTGTTCCCTTCAGGTGTGTGCACCAGCCCGTGTTGAAGGCAAGGCTTGAATTCCAAGTTTCATGCACGGGAGTAGCGATTAGCATGGGAAACTCATACTCAAATGATGATGCAAACTTGTTATTCTCGTAATCTTTCGCCTCGAGATACAATGGCTTGAGCAGCTCTTTGGTCAGAGACTCGCACCAATCGCTTTCACTGTTTCCAACAACAATAGTTGCGCGTGGCTGATGCCCCTTGTCCTTTCTATTTTGAATCGTGGTAGGGCTCAGTCCGAAGTGCGAACTGAAGAATGCCTCGCGCCTGTTCGTTAACTCAAAATTTTGCTCATCAGGAACCCAAACAGTGAAAGTGGAATCGTCATTCTCTTTGCTTAGAACGGGAATGGACTTCGGAAAATTGCCTGCAACAGTGCTGTTTCTTACACCATTGCCGCTAAGAATAATTTTCTTGAGTTCAACACCCTCGTCGACGGTCAAAGTCCATTGAGTTCCCTCCTGGTCTCCGGCCATCAAAGCAAGAACCACTGGCGCGCCTGTCTTGGTCAGGTGCACGCTGCGCGTGTAGACGTTGTCTGTGCGCGGCCAGTCTTCCGATACCACATTGACCACGTAAAGATCGGGTGTATTCTCATTTCCTTTTGTTTGGTTTATTAGTTTCCTGATTTCTGCAAAATGGGATTCCTCGGAGGCTGAAGCCATTCGAGCCTCTAGCGAGCGCTTTAGTTCATAGGATTTGTCGGGCTGCTCTGCTTTGATTTCGTCGATGTATTTGTTGATAAACGAAATGAATTCTTGTGTTTGTTCAACAGTTGATCGTTTGCTTGCATTTGGTCTCGGTGGGTCGGGCAACAAGAACTGTGCAGGCACATCCTTACGTCCGATCCACGCTGCTGCTGCTGCGGAATTGACAGGCACAACTTGTGTTGGCTTATCGCTGGTTTTTGTTTGAATGTCTTTATCTGGCGTGCCGTCATTTGGCGCGTCTTTAGCCGGATTGTCTTTATCCAACTTTTCTATTTCGTTGCTGCTTTTTGCCAACTCTTCTGGCGTTTGTTTATTCTCGGTGGCAAAGTTCGTTGTCATGCTTCTGACGAGCGAAGACTCGTCCTGCTGCAATCGACCAAACATTTCGTCAACTGCTTTGTCACCACGTTGATTTGAAAGTGCTTTGGCTGCTCTCCATCGGACATCAGGCTCACTATCACGTGACAGTTCCAGAAAGACTTTTTTGCTCTCAGCAGGGTCGAATTTTTTCAGTCTGTCGAGAGCATAGGCTGCGGCAGCCCTTTCTTTAATGTTTTCAGCTTTGCAAGATCTTATAACCGCATTGAATACTTCAGAAGAGAATGCATGTTTCGGGGTTGGATTAAGCCCCAGGAGTCCATCTGAGCCTATAAAATTTAGTATCTGTATTCTTGACTCGCCATTTGCTGATTGCAGAACTGCTGCGAGTTGAGTATTGAATGAGGCTTCGTCTTCAAAGAGCGATTCCAGAACATAAGGGTCCTTGGGAGGCGTTTTCTTCAGCCGAGTCGTTAATCGTGCTGAATCAGCTTTTGGCAATGCTTTTAAAGCCTGTTTTCGAACCGAGGAGTCTGTGTCAAATTCCGCTATGCTCTCCAGCGCCTTTATGAATTTCGGATTTCCCGCAACGTTTCTTATTGCCCATAATTTCGATGTGTGGTCACCTTCTTCAAGGCACAAGGTCAAAGCTTCATCGTTTTTGGCTAGCTTGTTCACTGCTGCCGCCGCCATTTTGACCCAGTCTTCATGGTCACTTAGATAGAAAACGCTTCCCGATGGAAAGAGTTCTGTCGCTGCGAAATTAATCAATCTGAAAAGTGAATCTTTCCTGGTTTCCTTCTTCTGGAGTTTTGAAATCTCTGTTTTTAGTTGCTTCTCCGAGCTGAAGTCGCTTTGCTCTGCTGAGCTTTGAGCGGCTGCAAACTTGATTGTTGTGCAAATGCTGAGCACTGCCAGTTGTACCAATAGTATTTGCTTTGATACTGTCATAAGAAATCACCACATTTTGCGCTTAACAATCGAGATTGGTTGAAGTCTCTAAAACACAATTCCATGATACTCAACATTGCGCCTCAGTTAAATGAGTTTGCTCAATTCAAGCGAGTTGGTTGCTTTTCAAGTGGCGGGCGGTCTATTAAATTTGGCGGACGTGATTATCATCCGTAGACGAGCATATTCAGAGATGCTAGTCTGAGTTTTTTCTCAAGCGGAGGCAGAAGTGTCGAAAAATAATTCGGAAGATGAAACCGAAAAACCGAAGCAATTGCAGACTTCGCGACGTAATTTCCTGGCGCATCTCGGTATTGCTGGAGCTGCTGCCGTTAGTGGGAAACATGCAGCTGTTGCTGCTCAAGATGAAGCGAAAACGGGTGAGGGTGCAGGTTCCGTTCCAGGCGCTGTTGCGATTGCTATGACAGTGAATGGCAAGAAGCGAAACCTGAAATTAGATCCACGAACAACGCTTCTTGATTGCCTGAGAGAGAACTTGAAAATCACCGGCACCAAGAAAGGGTGCGATCATGGTCAGTGCGGCGCTTGCACAGTACATCTGAATGGACGGAGAGTCAACTCCTGTCTGACTCTTGCTGTGATGTGTGACGGTGCTGAAGTGACCACGATCGAAGGTCTGGGAACGCCAGAAAAAATGCACCCGATGCAATCGGCATTTGTTGATTGTGATGCTTACCAATGCGGCTACTGCACTTCGGGGCAGATCATGTCGGCAACAGCGCTTCTGAAAGAAGGTTGCCCCGATGACGATAATGGAATTCGAGAATGCATGAGCGGCAACATCTGTCGTTGTGGAGCCTATCAGAACATTTTGGCTGCCATCAAGCAAGCGAAAAGAACTCTAGTGTAATTGCTTAGTGTTTAGAGAGACATCAAAGTGAAGTTATTTACGTATTCCAAACAAAGTGAAATTGACAAAGCCATTCAAGAAGGTGGAATGGCAAAAACAGTGCAGCAAGGCGGGGATATTCGCTTCATCGCTGGCGGAACAACTCTTGTTGATTTGATGAAATTGAATGTTGAAACGCCCGATAAGATTATCGACATCACGGGGCTTCCGCTCGACAAAATCGAAACCTTGCCGGATGGCGGCTTGAAGATTGGTGCAATGGTTCGCAATTCAGATCTTGCGATGCATCCCTATGTTCGTTCGCACTACCCTGTTTTGCATGAAGCTATTCTTTCTGGTGCTTCAGCGCAGTTGAGAAATAAAGCAACGACTGCGGGGAACATTTTGCAGCGCACCAGATGCATCTATTTCCGTGATACAGCGTTTGCTTGTAATAAGCGTGAGCCTGGCTCTGGCTGCCCAGCGATTGAAGGCGAACACAGAAATCTTGCAATTCTTGGCACCAGTGATTCCTGCATCGCTTCTAATCCATCTGACATGAATGTAGCTATGACTGCTCTTGAAGCCACTATTCATGTGCAGGGTAAAAATGGAGTGAGAACAATTTCCTTCGATGATTTTTACGTGTTACCCGGTGACAAGCCGCACGTCGAAAATGTGCTTGAGCCTGGTGACCTCATCACCCACGTTTTACTAAAGAAGATTGATGATGGTTCTAAGTCGCTTTATCTGAAATTGCGAGACCGCGCTTCCTACGAGTTTGCGCTGGCATCTGCGGCTGTAATAGTTAAGTCCAGTGGCAATCGAATAAGCAAAGTGAGAATCGCGATGGGAGGCATCGGAGCTAAACCCTGGAGATGTTTTGAAGCAGAAAAAGTGATTGAGGGTCAGGCACCCAGTGCAGACCTGTTTGGACGAGCCGCTGATGCTGTGCTGAAGAATGCTCGACCACATAAAGAAAACAAGTTCAAGGTCGAGTTAGCAAAGCGATGTTTAGTGCATGCACTTAACCAGGCGATTGCTTTAGCTTAACAGGACATTGTTTTAGCGTGAGACGATTACATTAGCGAAGAAGAGAAGTTGAAATGCCAGACAATGAAATAGCATCGAAGTGGAATTCAAACGAAGTAATAGGCAAGCCGACCAATAGAATTGATGGTCCGCTGAAGGTTACCGGTTCAGCTATGTACTCCGCCGACTACAATTTCCCCGGAATGCTCTATGCGGTTCCGGTTTTTGCCACCATAGCCGATGGCACGATTGAGTCGCTCGATACCTCGATTGCAGAAAAAATGCCAGGCGTAAAAGCTGTTTACCACAGAGGAAACATTGGCAAACTTTTTCGTGTCACTCCCGCTAAAGACTTGGGAATGAAGACCGATGAGCTACGTCCACCGTTTGAGGATGACACCATTCGCTACTATGGACAATATGTAGCAGTTGCCTTGGCAGAAACGATTGAGCAAGCAACGGCGGCTGCCGATGCTGTCAAAGTAAAATATGCACCAGGAAAGCCAAATGTTGCTACTGATTTGCGCGATGCGAAAATGAAAGTAGACCATCAACGAGGCGATGCGAATGCAGCTTTCAGCGCAGCGCAAATACAGATTGATGAAATTTATGAAACACCTGCATTTGTGCATTGTGCAATTGAACTTCATGCTTCCCTAGCAGTGTATGAAGGTGGTAATTTCACACTTTACGAAACGACCCAGGCAATCAGCAATCACAAAAATGTAATGGCTCAGATTCTAGGTGTCGAGCCCGAAAACGTGAAGGTGATTTCAAAGTTCCTCGGCTCTGGGTTTGGTGGCAAGCTATGGCCGTGGACCCACTGTGCCCTCGCTGCTGCTTCATCGCGAAATTTGGGACGCCCCGTAAAGCTGGTAATCAGCAGGAAAATGGTTTTCCATGCCGCCGGACATCGTCCAGTTATTCAGCAGCGCGTGCGTCTTGCCGCGTCTAAGGACGGCAAATTGACTGCTTTGATGCACGATCATATGAATCACATGGGAATGCTAGATAACTACAAAGAGAATTGTGGTGAAGCAACCAAGTATTTTTATAGCTGTCCTAACGTCATAGTCAGCTCGGGTTTGGCTAAGCGTAATGTCGGTTCTCCGACATCCATGCGCGGTCCAGGCGCCGTGCCGGGTCTGTGGGCAACCGAATCAGCTATGGATGAACTGGCAATCAAGCTGGGTATCGACCCTGTGCAACTGCGAATAGTAAATGAGCCTGCGAAAGATGAAGGATTAGACATTCCCTTTGCGTCAAGGCATTTGATTGATTGCTACAAAATGGGCGCCGAGAAATTCGGATGGAAAGATCGAAATCCCAAGGTCGGATCCATGCGAAAAAATGGACTTACTCTTGGTTGGGGAACTGCAGGAGCCGCCTGGATTGCTGAG
The DNA here is from genome assembly GCA_044226015.1 of Obscuribacteraceae bacterium (SeqCode). GTDB lineage: Bacteria > Cyanobacteriota > Vampirovibrionia > Obscuribacterales > Obscuribacteraceae > JAIEPM01. Next base: position 448,009 of record JBGAHS010000008.1, on the reverse strand, counting down.
CGATTGCCCGCGACAGCGTTCGTGGAACTAAGACAAGATGGCTCTGCAAAGGTTTCTTGTGGAACGCAAGACATTGGAACAGGAACTTATACCATTCTCGCGCAAATCGTTGCAGAGGAATTGCAAGTTCCGTTGAGTAAGGTCGAAGTGGTGCTCGGTGATACTTCCTTACCTGAAGGACCCCTGTCTGGTGGCTCTATGGTGACAGGCTCCCTCATACCTGCCGTTACTCAGGCTTGTTCTAAATTGATGGACTCGATGCTTTCTGCTGCTAGCAGCAGCCCATTTTCTCCATATGCAGGTGTTGATGCGAAGGAGTTAGCCTATGCGAAAGGCAAGATTCACCGCAAAACTGAGCCCGCAGAGAACGGCATTCCGTTCGACAAATTCTTGCAGAAATGCAATTTCAATAGTCTGCTCGGAAAGGGTAATTCCGCTGGCACCTTTGGTGGTGGCAAGCCCAAAGAATCAAAACACTCGTATGGAGCGCATTTTGTTGAGATTACCTGGCAGGAGGAGATTGCACGACTTCGGGTCAATCGTGTTGTAACTGTTATCGATGCGGGGCGTATTCTAAATCCCCTGGCTGGAAGAAACCAGGTTGAGGGAAGCATCGCGATGGGCATCGGGATGGCAATGCTTGAAGGCGCGCGGTATGAACCTACAAAGGGTGCACCGATTAATAGCAACTTTGCTGATTACATTCTTCCAGTGAATTTAGACCTGCCTCATCTTGAAGTGCATTTCCTTGAAAAAGAGAATACCGATTTGAATTCTTATGGTGCTCGCGGCATTGGTGAAATCGGTTTGGCTGGTGTTGCTGCAGCTATTGCTAATGCTGTGTATCACGCGACCGGAAAACGCATTCGACAATTGCCAATCAGAATAGAAGATCTGCTTACCTGATTCGACCTGCTCGTTTGGGACCGCTGCGCCAACCGGCTTCGAGCCTGGGAGCGCCGCCATCCTGGCGGCTTCGGATAAACGTTTACTTGCTGGCGCTCAGCTTCAGCCCAGATGTTAGCGAATCGACGGAAATGGCGCCAATGTCGTGAAGTAATTGCGCTTGGGCCAGATTGTAGTCAACGATGGCTTGTGCCTTCGCGACCCGTGCCTGAGTGTAGTCACGTTGTGCTGTTATGATGTCTAGATTCAACCCCAGTCCGCTGCTCTTTCTGAGTTCGGCTAAGCGAAGTTCTTCGAGAGATGAGCGCACTTCGCTTTTAGCTTCTTCAATTTTGCTTTCCTTTACGAGAATTTGCACATAAGAGTTTCGTACCTGGGCGCAGATATCTTGAAGTTCTTTTTGGGATTCTATTGCGGCTTCTCTAGCTTTCCATTTCGCTTGCTGTACCTGCATGGAATCAACAACTCCGAAGCCGCGCAGTCTCCAGTTAGCGTTAAGTGCTACCACTCCAAGTGCTCGATTGTTGTTTGGTGGTCCTATTCCATAGGCATTACCCGTGATACTAACACTTGGCTGTAGGTTCGCAGCTGCGACTGCAATTTGTTTCTTTGCTGCCAGGCGAAGCTGTTCGTACTGCTTCAATTCCGGTCGCAAGTCGATGGCAAGAGATAGCAGTTGTGCAATGTTTAGCTTAGGGTCAATAAGGCGAATTTTGTGAACTTCCAAATCTGTTGGAAAAACATCGCTACCCAGAGACGCATTCATTGATTGAAGTAACTTTATTGAGGCGCTTCGTCGGTTTGCCTGTTGGTCTAGAAGTGCCTGCCTGTCGCGCGAGAGCTGAGTTTTTGATTGCAAAACATCCAGGTTCGTAGCCAATCCCGAGTGAAATCTATCTGAATTTTTTCGCAGTTCCTCTTCTGAGGTTCTAACAGCGTCCACGCGGATTTGCAGCAGGCATTCGGCAAGCACCAGATTGTAGTAATTCTGAGTTATTCCCAGAAGCGTGTCACTGAGATTTGCGTGTTCTCGATATCGTGACGCCCTCAATTCATTTCGAGCCTTCAATGCACCGAAGACCACACTGCCGCCGCGGTATAGGTGATATTCAGCCCCAGCATGCATAACGATGAAAGGTTTGTTGACATTGATGGTTTGTTTGTTGTTTCTGTATTGTGCAGCTGCACCGACTAACGAGCCGCTGCCCGAACTCGCACCGGCTGCTCCTGCGAAAGAGTTACTGAAGCTCGTCGGCAATCCGATTTTACCCTTTGCAAAATACTCGCTATAACCTAAAGTCGGGTCCGGCAGGAAGTTGCCCAGCGATGAGTAATATCCATACTGTTGCTGTTTGGTTTGTGTGTGGCTGATGCCGAGGTCAAGGTTGTGGTTAATTCCAAAGTGAAGCGAGTCCTTCAGTGTTATAGATTGTGAGTTCGCGGCGTCGAGTAAAAATGGGTCGAGGTATTCGTTAACAGAGATTAGCGAGGAAAGAACAGGGCGTGCGATTATCACATCTTCCTCATTCTCAACGTTGCTTGGTTTGCTTGGTCCTGTGTTTGCGGCAGAATCCTTCAACAATATTGGTATTGTATGCGGAGACGCAGCTCCTGTAGCTGCTGCGTCGGGAGGCGCCTTTTTCATGTTTGCGAGGCTTTGAATGTGTTGCGCAAAATCTGCTTTTAGGGCATCCTTCAAATTAGGACTGCTACTGTTATTTGCTGAAGCAGACTCGCTGGGGGCTTGATTTCTGGAGCCGTTATTCTTTCCTGTGGAGTTTGCTGCGTGGTTCGACAACGGATTCGCTGTTTGTTTCGATGATGGGGGTGATGGAAACTTACTGGACGACCCGATTGATTGTGTTCCACGCTGCAGCGGGCTGGGGGCAGTGTCCGGTGCCGCTGTATCAGGCAGCCCTCTTAGCTGAGGGGACTCATCGCTTGATTGCGCTAACAGCGATGTGCCATTCTTATCTTGGCCGGGTGGCTGTGCATAAGATGATACGGCTAAAGTCGTGCTAAGGCTGAGAGACGACAGGAGTGCTGCGACTCTTCTTCTCGTTGACCGTTTGAATTTAAGCAACTCAGTCATGACCTTACCCCAGTTGTTTTCTAAATCGAGCGGCACTAAACGTCAAGAACACGAAAGCAAAAAGAACGAGAGCTGCCACATCTCGCCACATCACATCAAGTCCTACGCCTTTCAGTAGAATATTTCTTATGCACTGAATGTAGTATCGCAATGGATTCAGATAACTAAGATATTTGAAAAACAGAGGCATGCTCTCAATAGGCGATAAGCTTCCTGAAAGCTGAATGAGCGGAAGGTTGAAAAAGAAGGATGTGAGAATTGCCTGTCGTTGATTGCGAGATAGTGTGGCAAGAATAATGCCAATAGATATCACGACAAAGATATATACATTCGACACGAGCATATAGGTTAGGAAGTTGCCTCTGAAAGGCAGATGGAATGCAGTAAGCCCCAGGGTCAAGGCGATCAAAACTGTTCCATTCAACATAACCATGAGTGGTATCACTTTGGCAGTCAGAATCTCAATGGAGACCGCGGGGGTCATCAGGAGTTGTTCCAGTGTGCCTGTGTCTTTCTCTTTTACTAGAGTGATGGATGAGACAAGGGTTCCAGAAATAGTCAGCACTAAGCCCAAAACTCCAGGAATGAAGAACCAGGCGGAGACCAGTCCAGGGTTGTACACATAAGTCGCGTCGGGTGTCACTGGCTGGGGCAAATTCTTGTTTGGTCGATAGGTTTTTGCAAATTCAGAGATCATTTGAGTGGAATAGCCTGATGCTATTCCCGCGGTATTTGCATCTACTGCGTCTAGAAGAACCTGGACAGTTGCACCAGTGCCTTGAATGATTTTGCGATCAAAGTCGGGGGGAATTATTAGCGCTGCGTCAATCTTTCCGTGTTCAAGTTTGTCCAGAATACTTTTTCGATCATCCACGGTTTTGCTTATTTTGAAGACTCTATTCTCCACCATTGCTGATACCAGCTCGCGGCTGCGATAGGTTTTACTTTCGTCATCCACAGCCAGCCTCAGGTCTTGTACGTCGGGGCTGAGAGCTGTTCCGTAGAGGCAGACTTGGAAAATTGGAGGAAATATAAGCATAAATAGCTGTTGTCGGTCACGCATAATTTGAATAGTCTCTTTTGCAATCAATGCTCTGAGTCTTTCATTGGCGAAAAAATCTAAAATTGAGGAGAATGCTCTGTTCATGCTTTTAGTTGCATCCTGCTCATAAGTTTTACCGAAAGCGAAAAAAAGAACGTTGCACCCATCAACAAGAAAAGTACAAAGACCCAATCGTAGAACCAATCTCCGCCTCGAATAAACGCATTTCTGGAAAGCTCGATGTACCAGCGATTTGGAACCAGCACGGTAATGTATGAAAGCGGATATACAATATTACGAATAGGATAGAGGTAGCCTGAAAGCAAAAGAGCTGTGGTGAAGCCTCCGGTTGCTACAGCTTGTACCGCTGCACTCTGCGAGTTTGTGCGTGTCCCGACGAAGGTACCAAAACAAACAGCGCTTGTTACGAAGAAGAGAGTGCCTACCAGATATGGTGTTGGATCGCCTAACAATTTTATCTGGAAGAATATTATTGAAAGTAAATCCAGCACTGTGGTCTCAGCTAATGCAACTATGGTGTAAGCGCAGACTTTGCCAGCGATGAGTTCGAAAGCCGTAATGCTCGATGCATATACCTGCAAAACCGTGCCACTCTCTTTTTCTCGAACCATGGCCAGGCTTGCAAGCAATGATGGAAAGATCCACAAGCAGAGTCCAATTGCGCCAGGTACTACGTATAAACTTTCTTTTCGTCCCGGGTTGAACCAGAGTCTGATTTCACCTTTTATTGGCTCTTTGGAGGGAATGAGGTGATTTGCTTGCATGAAACCGCGGGTGGTTCCTATAATGCTGTTCTTAATTACTCGAGCGTTATTTACGTCTGTAGCGTCAATGAAAACCTGAAAGCGTGCACCTGTTTTGTTTTCCAATCGGCGTGAAAAATCTGGTGGAATTATTATGGCGGCTTTTGCGTAACCTCTGTCCAAGGCACCTGTCCAGGGTTCTGAGCCACTCCAATCGTGAGCTATGAACTGTGCGTTTCGATATATTCGATCAATCAAATCTGCGCTTAAATATCCGTTGTCGAAATTTTGCACGACCAGTGGCACATCTTGAATTTCAAGTCTGACGCCAAATCCGAAGAGGAAAAGCGATAAGCTTGGCAGAACAAATGCAAGTGCCACTGTCAGCCTGTCTCGTACAAACTGAGCTAACTCCTTTTTGCACTGCGCCAAGATCTTCTTCATGACGCTGCCCCCAGGCTATCTTTCTGGCTTGCTTTCTGGCTTGCTCTCATGACGATGCCGATGAAGGAATCTTCTAGAGAGAAGTCTATCGAACGGGAGGACTCAATAGCAATTCCTGCAGCTTGTAATTGTGATCTCACTGCTTCGAGTTCGTTATCGTTTGCGACATTGACGTGAATGCTGTCAGCAAAAATTGAAATTTTCCACGACTCCATTCTCTCGCGCAGAACTTGCGCAGCTTTTTGATTGTAGTTTGTAACTAGCTCTACGAGTTTTCCTGGCTGGCTCTGCTTAATCTCAGAAGGGCTGCCTTCAGCAACGATTTCGCCAGAGACCATGAACGCCATGCGCTGGCAATGTTCGGCTTCTTCCAGAAAATGTGTCGTTACAAGAACTGCGGTTCCGTGTTTTGCAAAGTCACGAATCTGTCGCCAGAGCTGTCGTCTCGCTAATGGGTCTACACCTGAAGTTGGTTCATCCAGGAAGAGAATCTCTGGCTGGTGCATGACACATGCACCGAAAGACAGCCGTTGTTTCCACCCGCCAGGCAAGGTCTTAGTGATGAGGTTTTCTTGCCCTTCCAAACCGCATGATTCAAGCACCCATTTGATTCGCTCTGTGCGCTTTTCGTGAGGTACTCCATAAACACCGCAATAAAATTTGAGGTTCTCTTCAACGGTGAGGTCATCATATAGAGTGAATTTTTGGCTCATGTAACCGATGCGTCGACGAAGCGACGATTTGCGCAGATCGCTTTTTTCTCCCGCGAGAATCATCTCACCCTGTGATGGTGTCAGCAGCCCGCAGAGCATTTTTATGGTAGTAGTTTTTCCGGCACCATTTGCACCAAGAAGTCCGTAGATCTCACCATATTTAATATCAAGGGACACAGACTTCACTGCCTTAAACGTGCCAAAATGAATGCTGATTTTTTTTGCACCAATCGCTGTTTTGCTTGAGTCTAGTTCCTTTTTTCTCTCGAAAGTGAACGCCGTTTTTTCTTCTTTCTCTTTGCTGGCGGAACGCAAGTGTGATACAAAAACATTCTCCAGGCTGGGGTGAGATGTCTGTATGCGAAGACTATTATCCTGCACGTTTTGCCTGATAGCCTCGACGGCCTTCTCTGCCATTGGACTCAAGACATCAAGCCTGTCACCGAATTCCTGAATGTCCGCAATCAATTCACCATTATGATGTGCAAGTTCTCGCAGAGTTCTTTCCAGCTCATCAAGCTTGTCTGAATGAATCTCAAGTCGCTCCATTCCCAAATTGGCAATTAGTTCTCGAGGGCTGCCAATCTCTGCAATTTTGCCTTTGTTAATCAGCGCAACTCTGTTGCAGCGTTCTGCTTCATCCAAATAGGGAGTGGCAACCGCAGTAGTAACACCTTCATTTGCTACTGCCGCCAGTACATCCCAAAATTCCCTGCGAGATACCGGGTCGACGCCAGTTGTAGGCTCATCCAGAAGAAGAATCTTTGGTGCTGAAACGAGCGCGCAGCACAATGCCAGCTTCTGTTTCATACCGCCAGAAAGTTGACCAGCAAGGCGTGTTTTGAATCGATACAAATCCATCAGCTTCAGATAGTATTCGCTTCGTTTTCTGTATTGGTCTTCTGATACCTCTCGTATACCAGCAGAGTATTTGAGGTTTTCTTCTAAACTCAAATCCAGATGCAATGAAAATTGCTGAGTCAAATAGCCGATTTGTTTCCTTGCCAGTCGGGGCGTTTGTCCAAGAATGCTGATATCGCCTTCGGTGGCATCCATAACACCGCCCATCACATGAAATGTGCTGGTTTTGCCTGCGCCGTCGGGTCCGATCAGTCCGAAGATTTCACCTTCTTTGATTTCAAAACTGATTTTGTCAACCGCGACAAAGTCATCGTAGCGCTTTACGAAATTATGTACTTTGATCACCGGGTTGAGTCTGTCGGCGGTCTCTTTTGTTTGCCCAGAAGTATTCATACAAACTACCGTTGCTTCGAAAAAACTTGCGAATTTGAATTCTCGTTGTTGTTTCTCGCAACATCGTCAGAGACATGAATGTCTGCATCAGCTGGCATTCCTGGTTTTGCATAATACTCAGGATTGTCTATTTTGATCTTGATACCAAATACTTGCTTGACTCTGTCGTCACGGAAGTAGATGTTCTCTGGTGTGAAGCTCGCTTTGGGGTCAATTTGGGTGATGGTTCCGCTAATGGCTTTGTTTGGCGCTGAGTCATAGAATATGTCAGCTTTCTGGTTGATTCGAACCTTTCCTATCTCGCTGTCAGGTACGTATGCGCGTAAAAACACATCGTTCAAGTCAATCAACGAAAGCACAGTTTGCCCGGCAGTCACGACTGCGCCTGGCTCGACGGTTCGGGCTGTAACGATGCCGTGTATCGGACTCTTTATATTAAGGTAGGCGATGTTGGCTTCGATTTCGTCAATGGATGCTCGGGCATTTTTGACTTCTAGTTTGGCTTTTTCCAGAGCTGCTTCATTCTGCGCAACTGTTCGAACGTTGGCCGACTGTTGGCTTCGTCTAATTGGCGGATTTAGCGCATTGCTCCGCGCCAGAACTACTGCTGCCCTGGCTGCTTCAACCTGCTTTTGCGCTGCGATGACATTCGCTTTACGCGCTTCTACCGCAGCTACAGCACTTTTGTAGGTGCTGTGCGCTTGATCATCTTCGTCTTGTGTTACGGCACCTTTTACTACGAGATCGTCATATCTTTTGATGCGAATCGCGGCAAGGTCCAGATCAGCTTTGGCTTGAATCTCTTCTGAATGGGCTTGCTCAAGTTGCGCTTCCTGGGTTGCAACGTTTGCCACCGCTTGTTCAATTCGTCCTTTTGCATCTTCCTGCGCTTGTCTTATGTTGAGAGCTGATTGCTTTACTTGCTCTTTTGCTACTTCAAGCTGCTCTTCAGACTCATTGATTTGCTGCTGTGCTTGTTCTTCTTTCGCCTTTGCACCGCGCAGTTGTGCCTGAATATCATCATCACTCAGCTTTACGATGTCCTCGTTTTTCTGGACCTCGTCGCCTTCGCGCTTTGTGATGATTTCAACCCTGCCAGGAATTTTTGCTCCGATGTTTGTTTCATAGCCTTCAATTCGCCCGCTCACTCGCACGCAACCGGGCTTATTCTCAGAAGGCTTGAATAATTTTGGAATTAGGGTGAATGCAAGAAAAGCCACGATTACGATAAGAACAACTGGCAAAACAAATTTTGGAATTGCGTGCCCTTTCTTTTGCTCTTTTGCAGGATCGTTTTGCTGCGTCGTCTGGGATTGCATTTTATTTGACCAAATTCCTTGCCAAAAACACGTTGCAGTTTCTAAGTGGACGCCGTTTCCAAAAAAAGTCCGCAATTATTCAGTGCTGTTCACTCTCTAGTCATCATACCGATCGGTATGATAGCATATTGTGATGCAAAAGAGATCTCGCCCAGCCGCAAAATCACAAACTAAAAAGCCAGCTAAGCGGCAGCTAAGAAAATTCACTGATGAAGCTGCAGTAAATAGCCTTTCGAATTCTTCTCTGGAGAAAAGATGGCAAATTGCGGAAGCTGCACTCGACTGTTTTGTCGAGAGTGGTTACGTGGGCGCAAGTATGAATGCTGTAGCAGCAAGGGCTGGAGTAACCAAGCAAACTATCTATTCGCATTATAAGGATAAGGAAACACTGTTTAAGCAGGTCTTTCAGTCGCGCACAATCGATTTGGTTCGCGTATCTGCCGATGGCTTTGAGCACGGCAATCTTCCAGCAAAAGAGGCACTTTTGAATATTGGGCGGACTATCATGCAGCAGTTTGCTGAGCCAAGGTATCTGAATTTTTTTCGAATGGTCATCGGAGAAGCGGGGCGGTTTCCCGAGCTTTCTATAATGCTCAACGAAACAACAATTGGTCCTGGGCTGGAACTCGTGGCAACGATTTTGCGAAAACAAAAGGAATACAAGATTTTGGATCCCGAAGCATTCTCTAGAGTGTTTATGGGTTCTGTGGTCCATTACTGCCTGCAACAACACGTGTTGCGGGGCAAAGAGGTCAAGCCTTTTGAAGCCGAGCGCGTTTTAGCGGAGTTGGCTCGCACCCTTGAGTGTCACAAGATTTAGTGGTTCATTCGGTGCCAAATTACCGCAAATAAAAGGAGCGGATCCAAAATCGAGCAAGTTCGTTTGTGATGCTTTCATGCTGCTGTCTTTCTTTGCTTCTTTCTTTGCTTCTTTCCTTTTCTTTTCTTGTGGAATTATATTCGAAGCATTTGTTCGTTGAAGTGATACTAATTCTGTCTAGCTGTCGAATTCTGTTTCGGTTTCTTCTGCGCGAAATGCTCTTGTGTACCAGCTTTAAGTCGTCCATTCTGTTGTACCAACCGCTGATTAATATGCACTGGTAGTGCTACGGATGGTGCTAAGGGGAACCCATTTTTCGTAGAGGTTTGGTATTCGAGTATACCTTCGAAGAACAAATGGGAAGGTTGGTAGATGGATCAAGTTTCATTGGAAGAACAAATTCTGAAGCTGGTAGATAGATCAAGTTAGTGGTTTTGAAAAACGTTGGGGATGAAGTCGGCTTTCGGATCCTTTCTTGAGTCGTTGAGATCGTCGACAATTCGCTTTTTTTGAAATTCTGTTTAGGCTGTCGCCCATTTTGTTGAGATAGTCGACAGCTTCTTTGTTAGTTGGTACGGAACTTTTTTAGAAGCGTCGTCAAAATGTCGTCGATAATTTTGCCCGATTCTGATCGGTTTGGTCAAAATGCTTGTCGCCGACATTCCTGTCGTTACGATGGACTACAGGCTTTTTCCTTTTTTAGTTGAGCAAATTCATTGGCGAATTGATGCAACCACAGATGGTGACTTATAGTCTCGCTGGTGATAACTGAGTCGAGGTGTTGAAGTCCTTCGTTACGATAGGCTACATCCTGATTTGAAGCTTTCTCGCGTTAGATCCAAACCACTAAGAAACTGTCATTGGCAGAAAAATTGTCTTTCTTTTGTTGCTCTTCTTCGCAGAATGCGACCACGGAAAGCCTTGTCAGATAATGTATTTGGGAGCTTTGTGTTGAACTCTGACGAGAGGAAAGGCTACAAAAAAAACACTCCTAGAAGTGAAAGTTGCATCTTCTGCTGAGTTTCCTTCTTGCTAACGATGCGCCTTACAAGAGTTATTTAGAGTTATCTATTTTGCAATTTTGTTCAGAATTTGAAAAATATTTTGCTGGGAATTTATTGTTGAATTCTTGCGAACCGTTCGTGTATAAGGATTCACGATGATGAGTTAACTCGTACGCAGCGAAATCAAAACATTAAATCATGCAACTGTGACATTGCGGATGCCACCCTAAGAGTTACCATTTACCCAGGGGAGGTGAGAACAGTGAATTCCGAAAACTTGAAACCCGATTCTCTTTCCGATAAGAACCTTCAAGCTCGGTTGAACGAGACGGAGTTTCCGAATTTGCTTTTGGTTTTAGGAAAGTACATTGAGTTTTTGCGGGTTTCAAATAATCTATCGCAAGAAGATCTTTCGAAAAAATGTGGAGTACATCGCACATACATTTCTGAAGTTGAGCATGCAAAGCGTAACTTGAGTGTAGGTATTTTGTATTTGATTGCGAGGGGCTTTGGGCTAACGATGGATGAATTACTAGCTAAAGCGATAGAACATGCTAGCGAAGAAGAGAAAAAGCGCTAATCCACTTCAGTGTTAAACACTTTATTCGTGAATGTGATTCGTTATTCATTTCTGATTTGTAGACGCGTAGGTATCAGTCATGTCAAGTTCCAGAGCGCCGATTTCCTCCGCATGTTGAATTTGGGCGCGTGACCATTTTGTTTGCAGTTCGTCTATCAAGCTGTAAACGACTGGTACTACAACCAGTGTCAGAAGCGTTGAAGTTACTAATCCACCAATCACAGCAATCGCCATCGGGGCACGAGATTCGGCGCCAGCTCCAATACCTAGTGCAATGGGTGCCATTCCGGCCACCATTGCACCCGTGGTCATGAGAATCGGTCGAACTCTTGAGCTTGCTGATTCAATGATTGCTTGCTTTTGGCTGGTTCCTCGAGCTTGAGCCATGATGCAGTATTCGACCAACAAAATCGAGTTCTTTGTGACTATTCCCATTAGCATGATGATACCAATCAGCGCGTACATGCCTAGCGACTGATGACCAATGATCAATCCTAATACAGCTCCACCGAGCGAGAGAGGCATGGCTACCATGATTGTTAGTGGATGCAGGAATCCTGCAAAAAGTAAGGTCAATACGGCGTAAATAAGCAAAACTGCCCACATCATTGCTATACCGAAACCACTAAATACATCTCTCTGAATCTCTGCATCACCAGACGGAGTTTCTTTGACCGACGCCGGCATGTTCTGGAACTCGGGTAAGGCATGAATCGCAGCGAGTGCCTGACCAAGAGTTACCCCGGGTTTCAAGCTGGCATCAATGGAAACTTGCCGCGTTCTGTCGTATCGATCAATTTGGTTTGGACCCGCGCCAAATTCAACGGTTGCCACAGTACCGAGTGGAACTAAACCGTTTAGACCTTGTACTCGCAAATTGCGAATCGTATCCAGGTCTTCTCTATATTTTGGATCAAGCTGCACTCTCATATTGATTTGTCGGCTGCTTAAACTGAACTTTGGCAGAGCCGAGTCATTGTCACCAAGTGTGGCTACAGATGCCGTGCGAGCGATGGTATAGACGGAGATGCCTTGTTGAGCTGCTCTTGTGAAGTCGGGCTTGACGATTATCTCTGGACGAGTAAGAGCTGCGCTGGAGATTACATCAGCTAGCTGTGGCATGCGGCGCATCTTGTTTAGTAGTCCATCCGATGTGGATTTTAGTGCAGCAGCATCGTCGCTGCTCAGTAGAATCTTCAGCTTGCCACTTAACCCTGTGCTCGACCCGATGCTGATGCGCGTGCCCGGAATGTACTTGAGTTGCTTTCGAATCTCAGCTTCGAAGCTCTGCTGTGAGAGTTTCCTTTCTCCACGCGGCTTGAGTACTGCATATACGCTTGCTTTGTTGACATCACCAGCGGTGCTTGCGCCTTTACTTCCTGTTGAAGGGGTGCCGATAGATGCATAAACGAGCTTCACTTCGGGTCGTGACATTAGTGTTGAGCCAACCTGCTTTACTGCCGATTCAGTTTCATTTAAGGTAGCGCCGGGCGGAAGCTCGACCGTAAAGATTGACTCGCCTCTGTCGACTGAATTGACAAGTGAGGTTGGCATTTTTACAAACAAGAAGCCGCTGATCGCAAAAAATGCGACTGCCAGGTAAATTGTTGTCTTCTTGTGCTTGAGAGCCCAATCCAACATCCTCATATAAGCTTTTATAAACCTACCCGGTTTTGGCTCATGAGGCACTGCTTTCATGAAGTGAGCCGCTATGAGTGGGGTGAGCATTCTTGCGACAAGAAGTGAAAAGAGAACGCTTGCGGCGACTGTCAGTCCGAAGGATTTGAAGAACTGACCTGGAATTCCGCCCATAAACGCAACAGGAAGAAACACCACCACTATTGCCATGGTGGTTGCAACAACGGCTAATCCAATCTCATCGGCGGCGTCAAGTGCGGCTTTGAAAGGTCTTTTCCCCATGCCCAGATGGCGCACGATGTTTTCTATTTCTACAATGGCATCGTCAACCAGTATGCCTACCACGAGTGCTAGCGCAAGCAGGGTCATATTGTTGAGCGTGAAACCAACCATATTCATGACGAGGAATGTTGGTATCAAAGATAGTGGCATGGCAATTCCGGAAATTAGTGCCGCTCGCCAGTCCTTTAGGAAGATCCAAATTATTGCGACTGCCAGGATTGCACCAATTATGAGGTGCTCCATTGCTGCGTGATAGGACTCCTCTACGAAGCGCGCGTTGGTTCTGATTTTTGTAATCTGCATATCAACGGGCATTGTTTTCTTGAGGTTCGCCAGCTCGTCGTCAACACGTTTCTCTACATCGACAATGTTTGAGCCTGTGCTTCTAACAATTGAGAATGCGACAACGGGTTTATTGTTGAGTAGTGCACTTTGACGTTTTTCCGATGACCCATCTGTGACAGTTCCAAGGCTGCTTAATTGAGCAAAGCCACCATTTTGAAGAGCGATCTGCATCTGCCTCAGGTCATCTGCGCTACTTGCGCTACCTAATGTTCTAATGGATTGTTCCTGCTGACCTAGCGTGCCACGCCCACCAGGCATGTTGATGTTCATCTGCTTGAGCTGCGAGGAGATATGATCTGCTGTAACACCCAGTGCATCTAACCTGGCTGGGTCGAGGTTTACTCTCATTTCTCTGTCGACACCGCCCGAGCGTTGCACCTGACCAACACCGCTTTGTGCTAAAAGTGCCTTGGTAATGTCGTTGTCAACGAACCAGCTAAGTTCTTCAACGCTGCGTGTTGGAGAAGAAATTGTATATGTTGCAAATGCTCCACCTGCGAAGTCTACTCGTGAGACAATTGGCTCGTCGACGCCATCTGGCAGCTGCGTCCTAATTTTGGATACATTGTTTCTCACATCGTTGACTGCGCGATCGATATCAGTGCCTAACTCGAACTCGACTGTGGTATTGGACACGCCCTCGTTTACAGCAGAGCTTATATGTTTGATATTTGGAATGCCGGAAATTGTATCTTCAATCTTGCGAGTAACCTCAGTTTCTAATTCTGATGGCGCCGCCCCTGGCTCTGTTGCCGAGATAGAAACTGTCGGAATGTCGATGTTTGGCTGCTCATCAATGCCAAGCCTTGGAAAAGCAACTATTCCTGCGAAGGTCAAAAGCAAGAACAGTAATATTGTTGGTACCGGATTTTTTATTGACCAGGAGGAAATCTTACTGAAGTCCATAATGCACCTTACCTGCCCATTGAAATTGAAGCGGAATTATTGATCTCAACGACATCACCATCTTTTAGAAAGCCTGCTCCGTCGAGTATGAGTTTTTCACCGGTCGATAAGCCCGAGCTTATTTCAACCATGTCACTGTTGGTGGTGCCAGTTTGCACGGGTCTTCTCATTGCCTTGTTAGCACTTAGGACAAAAACGAATTTGTCGCTGTCGTCGGTTCTTAATGCCCGGGTGGGAACTGCTATAGCGTTGCGCTCTCCCGTGCTGATGGCTGCGCTTGCATACATGCCTTCTTTCAAACCTGCATCAGGCGGAACGTTGATGTAAGCTGTTCCGAGTCTTGTTCGCGAATCAACGACCGGGCTCAGCTCTCGTACAGTGGCAGTGAAAGGACGCAACTCAGGTGAGGCTGGCACGACTTTTACTTTGCTTCCAATTTTTACCGCCGGAAGATCTATCTCCTGCACTTGTGCTCTTAGCTCAAGCTCTTCATTGCAGGCAATCGAGAAAAGTGCTTGTGCCAGTGATGTAATCTCACCGACATCTGCATTTCGTTTCGTGACGACACCATCTGTGGGGGCACGCAAGATTGTTTGATTCAGCTGAGCTTGCATTTGGCGAACTGATGCTTGCAATTGCCCAACATTGGCAGCAGAAATTGATACATCAACAGCCCTGCCGCCTGCCTCTGCTGCTTTGAGCCTTTCTTCGGCTTGCTTTGCTACATATTGCGATGCGACTACTTGTTGCTTCAATGCGGAAAGGTCATCATTTGCCATGCTGGCTGCAGTTTTTTTGTCCAGCGCGTCTTGCACGCTGATCGCGCCCTCTGACTTGAGTTTGTCGTAGCGTGATGCAATCGTGGAAAGATTCTGCAAATTCGTTTCGGCGCGCGTCACGTTTGCGCGTGCTTGCGTGACACCTGCGAGTGATTGCTCGTATGCCGCACGCAAGGCGGCGATGTCTTCTGTTCGATTTGGTTGCTTTGTTTTTTCCAGATTGGCGATTGCGCCATTCAAGTTTGCTTGTTCTCTGCTTAATTGAGCCTGGAGAATGTCGTCATTCAAGCGTGCGAGAGTTTGTCCTTTTTTGACATGGTCTCCTTCTTCGACGTTTACCTGGACTACTTTCAAACCACTTATTTCGGGTCCAATATCCAGTGTGTGGCGGGCCGCAACCGTTCCACTAGCGGTGACCTGACTCTGCAGTGGAACTTTGGAAACACAATAGGTCGTAACGGTTGCAACCGGCGCAAGTTCTGCGGTCGCGCTCGGTTTGGGAAGAGCCGCGTTTGGGCTGAACCCTGAGAGTGTGCAGATTACAAGCGCCAACACGATCGTACCCGCGAAGGCTGCAATTAGCGTTTTCTTTCTCTCGCCTGGGCGAATACCGGGCGGTGTTAGCTTAATATTTGACTTTAACCCTTGCATACTTTGACCTGCACTTTTTAGACACTGGTAAAAGATTGAACACTGTATTTCATTATACACATGTCTAACGACTTTGATTGCCAAGAAAATGTGCCCGGATTGGCTTTATTCTTGAAATAACCTACATTGGGAGGTTCCCAGCACTTACAATTCGAACTCGTTTATGGAACACACACGACAAGCTTGGCATCTTTATGACATAATTGAGTGACTTTCAGGCTGGAGTTGAGAACATGGTTGAACAGTTGTCTAAAGGTGAACGGCAGTTGAATCGCCGCGAGAGGCAGGTCCAAGAACGCCGAAACACAATTTTGAGCGCTGCTCTCCAGTTGTTCGAAAGCAAAGGCTATCTCGACACCTCGATGGAGGAAATTGCCGAAACCGCTGATGTCGCTAGAGGTACGCTCTACAACCATTTCGAAAACAAAGCTGAGGTCTTGCTGGCGCTTACTGACTCGGTTTCGCAACAGTGGTTGGCTCGCGGAGAGAGGGAATTCGCCCGTTCGCAGTCGGCTGTTAATGCCATTCGCGAGGTTCTCGGCAGTTCTGCAGAATGGTTCGATAAGCACCCTGCGTCAGCCAAGGCTTTTTTCTATGCAATGCGAGAACTGATTTCAAAAGCCAACTCTGATGTGGCTCCACACAGCCTTACGCCCATACAATATATTGTTAAAGCGCAGGAAGATGGTGAATTGACCTCCGAATTCGCACCGGAATTGCTAGTATTAGTGATAGATTCTGTCTTAAAGCAACATCTCATTAATATGCTAACCAAAAACAAGCACACACCGTTTGCACAACAGGCAAGAAAAGAAGTTGACGTCCTCCTGCGGCGACTCGCGCCGTAGCTTTTGCGAGTATGTTCTGATGCTGAAACTTTTTGGACACAGATGTGGCAGAACCGAGTTAAAGTGCTTTCAGTGCAAGCGCGAGATTTGTCGTGACTGTCTGACTGCCACGGGAAGTTCGTTGTTTTGTTCTCGTTGCGCGCCGAAAAAACGGCAGGTAATCAAATCCAATCAATTTTTGCGCCTTGAGGCTGCTGCTATTTGCTATACGTTCATTGCATTTGGTCTTCTTGCATACGTAGGGGCAAACAGTTTGAGTTGGCTTCTCGCGGCGATATTTGGCGTTATGATTGCAGAAGGCTTGAACAAACTGGCACTAGATGCGGTGTCACGTAATGTTCAGATGGGTTTCGTTCTCGGTGGTGCTGTGCTTGCAATGCTTCTTGTCTGTGCCATGTTGTCGGGCGGCTTTGGTTTTACTATGGTGCTGATGTCTCAATCGATTACCATGTTGATCATGCTGATAGCGATTTTTGTTCGATTCATTCCGAGTTCCAAATAAGGCGTGGATTCTGATGATTCGTACTTAAGCTTGCCGTGCGAGCTTGTCTCAGGACACAAAATCAGCCTTTTCCATCTATAATTGTTCGCTATTATCCAGGGCGTGGTCCACTCTTGAGATCGGACTTGTGCCGCATTGCCGCGAACTATGAGGAAATGTCGTGAACCAGGGAGATGAGCAAGATTCAGCAAAAGAAGGCGACATCAATGTTGTGTACAAAGATGAGGCCATTTCTGAATTGAGTGGTTCTGTTGATGAGGCTCGTGAGCTGTCGCCCGACTTGCAGGACGCGCAAATTGTCCAACATGAGAAGGAAGCCTCTGAGAATTACGAAGATCGAGAGCTTCACTGGTATCGCAATATCTATCAAGGCGACCAGGTGGCGCAGTTGACGCCCCGCGCAGTGCTGATGGGTGGTTTTCTTGGCATGATGATGGCTATCTCCAATTTGTACACGCACATCAAATTGGGCTGGGGCTTCGGTGTTGCTATCACCGCTTGCGTTCTTTCTTTTGTGATCTGGCGAACATTTATGGTGTTGATTCCCAAAATCACTCAGATGAGCATCCTCGAAAGTAACTGCATGCAATCCACAGCCAGTGCCGCCGGATACTCCACTGGCTCAACCATTGGTATGGCATTTGGTGCCTACCTATTGATTGAAGGAAAGCACTTGCCCTGGGAGATCTGTGCGATTTGGACATTCGCTACTGCAATGCTTGGTGTGATGCTCGCTGTTCCGATGAAGCGCCAGATGATTAATAAAGAGCAGCTTCCTTTTCCTAGTGGAATAGCCGCTGCTGAAACTTTAAAGAGTTTGTATGGTGGTTCGAAAGAAGCTGTCTACCAGGCTTATTCGCTTGTCGTAACGCTTGTGATTGGGGCTTTGGTAGGAATCGCTAGCAAGGGTGAGTGGGCGTGGCAAAAGGCGATTAACTTCAAGCTTCCAGAACTGATACCATTTCCCATTACCTTTCAAGGTTTCAAAATGGAGACTCTGCGCGGGTTCGGTTTTGAACCAAGCGTATTGCTCATCGCAGCAGGAATGATTGTTGGAATGCGAGTGTCATTCTCCATGTTCATAAGCGCATGTTTTCTCTATTTCTGTTTAGGACCTGGCCTTGTAGCCAGTCACGACATTGAGTCTGGTGCAAAAATTATTTCTGGTTGGGCACTATGGGGTGGAACCGCGATTATGGTTGCCTCTGGCTTGACGGCTTTCGCTTTGCAGTGGAAGACCATAGTTAGAACCTTTCAGAACGTGAATACCTCTAGCGAACTCTCGGGCGATCAACTCGAAATGGCAAAGCTAAACCAGATGGAAGTTCCGATTAAGTGGTGCATTCTTGGTGCTTTACCGTTTGCCATTTTGTTGGCAATCGTTATGTATTTTGCGTTCAATATCTCGCCGCATTTGGGACTTTTTGCGGTGGTGATGAGTTTCGCACTGGCGCTGGTGGCATGCCGGGCAACAGGTGAAACTGACATTACACCGACAGGGGCCATGGGAAAAGTTTCACAGCTCACCTTTGCTGTTTTGTGTCCCAATAACATCACCGCCAATTTGATGACAGCAAGTGTGACCGCAAACACTGCTATCGCTTCGGCTGACTTGCTAACCGACTTGAAGAGCGGGTATTTGCTTGGGGCTAATCCGCGTAAGCAGTTCTTTGCGCAATTGTCTGGTGTCTTCTTTGGTGTCATCGCTGTTGTGCCTGCTTGGTATTTGATGATTCCCTCAAAACAAGTGCTTGAGAGTTACGACCCACCAGCAACCAACATCTGGAAAGCCGTTGCACAGGCTCTGGCGCATGGCATTGATTCTATTCCCAAGTCAGCGCAGGCCGCCATAATGATTGGACTCGCGTTAGGGTTTGCCTTGACTCTTGTCGATCACTACTTTCCAAAGTGGAAAAAGTTTACGCCATCTGCAATGGGCTTGGGACTCGCCTGGGTAATGCCTTTCCAAAACGCTCTTGCTTTTATGATTGGTGCAAGCATTGCGTCGATATGGAAGAAGGTTCATGCCAAAACTGCCGAAGGATACACCGTTCCTGTAGCATCAGGCGCCATTGCTGGTGAATCATTGTCCTCGGCTTTCATAGCCATTTTGAAAGCTCTGGCTGCACTGGGTATAGTCAAACTGATTTGATGCTTCACTATTGATTTATGAGCACAGGCTTTTCGATTGAACTTGAAGAGAAGACCAACACGGAAGAGAAGAAAGTCGTCCGCTGCAAAGCCTGTGATTTTGAAATAACCACCCCAGGCGCTGCTATTCAACCCCATGAGCATACCTTCCGCAACCCTGCTGGATATTCATTTCACGTGCTCTGTTTCTCCGAGGCGCCAGGTGCGGCCGACATTGGTGAGCCCACTCCTGAGGCGAGTTGGTTTGTGGGATATGATTGGTCGTTTGCTGTTTGCCGTCAATGCAATAATCATCTTGGTTGGTGGTACAGGGGTAAAAGTAAATTCGTTGGTTTAATTGCGCAACGATTGATTCGCTGAACCATGATTGATAATATGAACCAGGATCGATTCGCTGAACCGGGATCGATTTGCTGAACCAGGATCGATTCGCTGAACCAGGATCGATTCGCTGAACCAGGATTGATTTACTGAAACCAGGATTGATTTGCTGAACCGCGAATATGCAGAAAAGAAATCGGACACGCATTTGCGTGTCCGAGTTTCTCTTGCGCTGCTGGTTAAACTTGATTCCTGGAATTGAACAATTGCCGTTGTTTGTCCTGGAAAAGACGAGTGATGAGCTATGGCGTAGTTTCAAGCTCAATTGCGCGTGCTACTTCTGGAGCTCTCTCATTCATCATGTGCGTTATAGTCCAGTGCATCCAGACTAAACACATTACGATAATTACTGAGAAGAAGAGCCAGCATGTTGTCCAGATTCCCGTGGCATTAAGCATCATGCCGAAGAGAATTGGACCGACCCAGCCACCAAGACCCCCGATGACGCCGACGATGCCACCAACTACACCGACATCGGATGGAAAGTAATCAGGAATATGCTTGTAGACGGCTGCTTTTCCTATGCCGGTCGCAACTCCGACTACCAGTACCAGGGCTGTGAATATCCAGACATTTGCCTGGAAAAAGATGTGAGTGATGCCTCTGGCAAGCAGTTGTTTCTTCACTATCGTGTCGCCGACTTTAACCGCAGGCTCTTGCCAGAAGGTGAATGTAGGCCAGACGATCATGTTTTCGTTTTGCGACGCCTGCGTCAGAACATCTTGCGCTGGTTTTTCACGCAGTTTGTATTTTTGTTCTCCTACTTCTATTAAGGCGCCGGTCACCGAGCTGACTGTGCCGCCTTTTAGCGCCATAATTCCTTCTCCTGGAGACATGATGTCCATTCGCGGAACGCAAAGTAATGCGCAGCATATCAGGCAAGAACAAAGCACCCAATACATGACTGAGCGGGCACCCCACATGTCAGAGAGCCATCCTCCAAATGCTCTGATTACGCCTGAAGGCAAGCTGAAGCATGCGGCGTAAAAGCCAGCCGTAGCCAGACTCATTGCATATACATTTAGATAGTATGGAATCAGCCACTGAGATAGTGCAACGAATCCTCCGAACACGAAAAAGTAGTAGAGTCCAAATCGCCATACGCGCACATGCTTCAATGGTGCTAGCTGTTGGGCAAGAGTGAAACCCTTACCGTGGTCAACTTTCTTAGGAAAAGAGAATAGCCAGAAAATAACAGTCATTATCACAAGTGCTGCCGCATAAACTTTTGGCAGGTTGCGCCATCCTTCAAGATTGTGGTTGTGGTCAGTAAGGTAGGCGAGCAAGTGCGGCGCTCCGAAACTTGTAATGGCTGCGCCTGCGTTTCCTGCGCCGAAGATACCAAGCACGGTGCCCTGTTTCTCTTTTGGAAACCAGACTGAAGTGTAAGCAATTCCCACAGCAAACGCTGTGCCTGAAAGCCCAAAACCAAGAGCAGCAATCAGGAATTCTGTAAAGGTGTTGCAGAAACTCACGCAGTACATTGATGCTGCTGAAACCAACATGACTAAAGCAAATACTATTCGCCCGCCATATCTGTCAGTCCAGATTCCGACTGGCAAGCGTATTATTGAGCCTGTCAGAACTGGCGTACCGATCAGCCAACCGAGCTGCGCTTTGTCGAAGTGCACAAGCCCATTATCAACCAGGTATGTAATCAAGACACCATACATCATCCAGGCAGCAAAGCAAACCGTAAAGGAGAGCGTGTTTACAGTCAGAACTGAGACTGCCTTTGCATCGTCGGACATTTCAAACCTTCTTTCGTGGTGAGCAAAGAACTAAATCATGATGTGCGGTGGCAAGGTCGCAGAATCTCTTCTCCGACCTTGCCATATGTGACCTATGGATTTTTGAATTCTGCGCCTGGTCTGAGGTAGTACCACCAGTTCAGAACTACACAAACAACATAGAAGACAGCAAATCCGTAAAGTGCGTATTCAGGCGTTCCGTGCTCAATTTGTTCGCCTATCACTTTCGGAATTATGAATGCACCATATGCTGCTATCGCAGATGTCCAGCCCAGTACGGGTCCGGCTTGTTCTTTGTTGAATATGTAAGCTACGCTTCTGAAGGTTGATCCATTTCCTGTTCCTGAGGCTAGGAAGAGCAATAAGAACAAGAGGAAGAACGGCATGAAGTACTGTTCGGGGGTCGCGCTTTGGTATGCGAGTTTTAGGTAATGTGCGCTTCCTAGTGCACCTGCCACCATCGCTACCGAGGCGATTTGTGTAACGAGGGCACCGCCAACCTTGTCTGAAATCCATCCGCCGATAGGTCTGATGAATGCGCCGATAAAAGCGCCCATCCATGCGTATGTTAATGCGCTGGGTGCATTTGGGTTTGCCATGGTGTGTGTCAGCGTTCCATCAGCTCCTGCGACATGGCAGAAGCCGAAGATTGTCTGAATAGCTAACGGAAATGCCGCTGCATACCCGATGAAGCTACCGAAAGTCATCGTATAAATGATGGTCATTATCCATGTATGTTTGTTGCCAAACACTTTGTACTGTCTTTCAAGAATAGGTCTTATTTTTCCTGGAAGCAGTTTCATCAAACCGACTGTAGCAAATACAACTGCCGGTAATACCAGCCATTGATTGACTCCGAGCCCACCTGATTTTGCAGGTAAGAGAGCCCATGCGCCAAGAGCTGATGTCAAAAGACCGATTGAAAGCATTCCACCCGCTCGTGAGATTGCTGAAAGGGGTGAGCCGGTGTCCGGTGAAACGTGCTCGTCGCGTATATTGTTCATCAACATCCACGAGAGTATGACCAGTGGAGTGAGGATGAGAACCCAGATGAATCCAGCATTTTGGATATAGGTTTCCGTGCCTGCTGGAATTTTTCCGATAAGTGTTCCGCTAGCAGATTTCAATGTCATTGAATGCTGCCCTGCCAACCCCATGGTCATTGCCAGTGGTACCAGTATTTGCATGGTTGTAACACCAAAGTTCCCTACGCCAGCGTTTAGTCCCAGCGAAAGTCCTTGCATTTTCTTGGGAAAGAAGAATGAAATGTTTGACATTGATGAAGCAAAATTGCCACCACCGAGTCCAGATAGCAATGCCATGGCTTGAAATACCCAGAGCGGAGTATTCGTATCTTGCAATGCTAAACCTGTGCCCAGGGCTGGAAAAATCAATAAAAGAGTGCTGAAGAAAATTGTGTTTCTGCCGCCACACATGCGTATCAAGAAAGTACTAGGAATTCGCAGCGTCGCGCCTGATAGCCCTGCGATTGATGAAAGTGTAAAGAGTTCAGCTTTCGTGTAGGGGAAGCCGAGGTTTAGCATTTGTACTGTAATAATGCTCCAGTACATCCAAACCGCAAATGCGCAAAGTAGGCAGGGTACGGAAATCCATAAGTTGCGGAAGGCAACTTTTTTTCCCTGCTTCTCCCAAAAATTTTCGTCTTCAGGATTCCAGCCAATCAAATCAGATCTGCCTAGATCAGATCTGACTGGCTGGCTCGATTCTGAACTCGGAATTGGTGATTGAATAGTCATAGGTTCTCTTCTTCTTTTTTTTGAACGGGTACAGAATTTCTAAAGGTTCTGAAGTCGTGTTGAAATACGACAAAGATGTCCAAATGTCCTTCAATTGTCGGTTATCCGTAAGATGGATTCATCGTTCTTAGGGAGTAGTCTTTCGACTGAAATTATCATTTCGTACAGGTATCCATCTTTGGACTGAGGTTGCTGATCTCGAGCCTGAGACATAATGGTTACCGTGCAGCAAACCG
This sequence comes from Obscuribacteraceae bacterium (SeqCode), assembly GCA_044226015.1. GTDB lineage: Bacteria > Cyanobacteriota > Vampirovibrionia > Obscuribacterales > Obscuribacteraceae > JAIEPM01. The sequence goes on along the minus strand of JBGAHS010000008.1, from coordinate 424,844 downwards.
TGCAAAGAGGCTTCACGTGAGCACAAATTCAAATAATTCGTTCAAGAAAATGAGTTTTGATCAATCCCCTTACATAGTTCTGTGGGAATTGACCAGGGCTTGCGGATTGGCTTGTCAGCACTGCCGTGCGCGCGCACAGAGGCGGCGGGCCGCTCAGGAATTGAGCACCGAAGAGATAGAGCAGGTGTTGAATCAACTTCAAGAATTTGATAATCCGCTAATAATTTTGACTGGGGGCGATCCTCTTGAGCGTCCAGATCTGTTTGAAATAATTCAAGAATGTAAGCGCCGTAATTTCAAAGTTGCCATCACTCCAAGTGCGACGCCGAAAGTTACCGAACAGGTTGTCTTGAGGTTGGCAGAGGCTGGAATCGAGCGTCTCGCAATCAGTATGGACGGGCACACGGCTCAGTTGCATGATGCGTTCAGGCGTATTGATGGAAGTTTTGCACGAACTTTGGACATAATTTCGTGGGCTAAAGAATTTGGTATTCCAGTCCAAATAAACACAAGCATAAGCAAACACAACATTGATTATTTTGACAACATGCATTTCTTTGTGAGTGAACTCAATGCTGCCGTTTTGTGGAGCTTGTTCTTTGTTGTGCCTACTGGTAGAGCGCATCAAGAGATGCAAATCACTGCCACTCAAGCGGAAGAAGTTTTGAAAAAGATGGCTGAACTATCGGTATCATCCAGCTTTGATGTTAAAGCTACTGCGGCTCCACAGTTTCGCAGAGTTCTACTAGAGACCATTTTTTCGGCTCAATCTAATCATAATCTCGATGATCTGAGCCCCCAGATGCGACTTGGTGCACTACGTTCCTATCAGTCTGTAAATGATGGCAAAGGAACTTTGTTCATCTCTCATACTGGAGATATTTGTCCAAGTGGCTTTCTCCCTCTCCCAGCAGGCAATTTGAGGGATCAAAGCCTTGTGGAAATATATCGTGAATCGCAATTATTCAAAGATTTGCGGAACCCTTCGCTTTTGCGTGGTAAGTGCGGAACATGCCGCTACAAGGCGATTTGCGGTGGTTCGCGTGCTCGTGCTTTTGCCGAATCAGGAGACTATCTTTCTCAAGACAATTTGTGCCTTTTTCAAGACAGTGTTCAGCCTTACTGACTATTAACTTTTCAGTCTCTTGGTCAATTGTGCAAACGGTAAGGATCTGTTATTTATGTATTGAAAGTGTTGAAAGAGGCAAAAGATGATATCGCAAACTGCTGAGTATGCATTGAGAGCCATGGTGTTCCTAGCCATGCGCGGCTCGGCTGCTACAGCTGAACAAATAGCAGAAACAACCAAAGTATCCGTTCACTACTTGAGCAAAATCCTCCAGCAATTGGGTCGTTCACATTTGGTTATTTCGCAGAGAGGAATCGGTGGTGGCTTCGTTTTGTCACGACCAGTAGAAGAAATAACGGTTCTCGACATCGTGAACGCGGTTGACCCAATTAAACGCATCGACGTTTGCCCTCTAGGACTTGAAACGCACGGAATGAATTTGTGTCCACTGCATAAACGGCTTTCTGAAGCAACGGCGGCAGTTGAGCTTGCCTTTGCCAGTTCAACGCTGGCAGAACTTGTACAGGAGTCAAAGGCACCACTTTGTTCAAGCATTCCATTAGCTGATAGCAAACCCGGTGGACGTCCTGGCGCACGTCACTAAATTTGGACTCACTGAATTTGTCGAGTAAGGCTGGACTCAACGAGCTCTTGTTTTTTTTGCAAGATCGGCTCCTCATGTCGTTTCGCCGCGCTTTAGCTTTTTCGCTTGCGACTTGCGATAGAATCCCATGATTAAGTGGGCGAATCCCCAATCAAGAAAAACGACAGCCAGTCCCGCAAGAATCAGGTGAGATTTGTATCTGTCGATGTTCACTGCAAAGAGCTTCAACGGATCACCATGATTTTTGTTGCTTGGGTCAGTTCCGTCTAGATATTCTTGTCCGTCCGGAATTCCGTCTTCATCGATATCGCTTTTTTTATCTAGAACTTCAGCAAGCTGTTCAGGCTTTTCTCGCAGCTCAAGAAATTTCTTCTTGCCAATCGACCTCATTATGCTGTTGCCAAACTTGTTAAGGATAGGGCTGTCCGCCTTCAACATTCCGGGTTCTATGGCGCCTCTTGCTGAATTCAATGCAGCAAGTTCTTTTTCATTGAGCGACCCTACTTGTCCCTCTTCTTTTCCTGATGGACCATTTCCATTCTGGTGGCATAGCGCGCAGTTAACTGATTTTCCCGAGTGAGTTTCAACGAATTGTTGGAACTCAGGATATGCATTTACTTTTGCTGCGAATGCCAGAACTGCTACTGTGGCCAGTGCGCCATAAACCTGGAGTTTTTGTATTTGGCTAAGTCTACGCGTTTTCATTTCCTGGCTCCGCTCAATGTTTAACGAGGTGATAAATTTGCTCGCCGAATAGCGTCATGATCACTAAGTAGGCGCTTGCGGCAACTGTTATCCAGCGTAATGTTGTTCTGCTTGTGCCCTTGAAGATCCACGGAGCGAGAAGAAGCACGATTACAGCGGCATTTGTGAGAAGCAATATCAACCAGAAGGGCAGCATTTCCAGAGGGTAATACAGGAAGAAGAAATACCATTCTGGTTTGATACCCTGTGGGGTTGAGCCCAGTGCATTGTAAGGCTCTAGAAGTGGGAACGGCAGGAATGAGTCAAATGGAATGCACCATGAAAGGGTGAGCAGAATTAAGAAGATGGCTGCCCACAATGAAAGGTCTTTGAAGACGAAAAATGGAAAGAATCTTTCGGTTCTCTTGCCTGGTTCATCGACGCCTTTGCTCATTCCGTGCAGCTGTACAGAAAGCAGATGTATGCCCAACAAGCCGAAGAGCGCGAGCGGAAGTAGCACTACGTGCATGGCATAGAATCGTCCCAGAGTTGACTGTCCAACACTCGCTTCACCCTGGAAAGTTTCTCGGAAAATATGTGGTAATTGAGACACCACGCCCGGTAGATAATTGCCCACTTCTTCCACTGACTGCAGTCCAACCTTGGTCGCATTTACCGCGATCTGATTCCATGGAAGGAGGTAACCTGTAAAGCCGAAAACGAATGTTATGAAGAGTAAGAGAACCCCAACTATCCATGTTATCTCTCTGGGTTTCTCAAAAGATTTCATCGCAAAAGCTGTGAGCAAATGCACCATTGCAAAAAATATCATGGCTGAGGCAGACCATGTATGCATATTTCTTATAAGCGCACCACCGGCAACGTGCTTCGTTATGTATTCAACAGACAGATGCGCGAAAGCGGTCGTAGGCTGGTAGTAAAACAAAAGCAAGAGCCCTGTAATTACCTGAATTACCAGAAAGAACAGTGTCAATCCACCAGTGTAGTAGCCCCATGTCATTTTGTGGACAGGTACTTCTTTTTGCGCCACCATGTGGTGGAAGTCCATTTTTTCTACTGGAAATCTTGAAGCGAGAAACTCGCCAAATTTACTGATTTGGTTTGAGGAACTTGAGTTCATGCCTTCACCTCTTCGCTTTTACAAACATAGAGATTGCAGTCTTTGATTGCATCAGCGCTGGTATCACCTTTAATTTGACCCTTCTCATCACGGCTGGCGACCATGTTTCCAATCTTGTCCATAATCGACCAGCACAAGAATGGTAGCGGTGTTTTCGCTGGGGCATCTGCATTGGGTTCGCCAGTCTTAATGTCGAAGAAGGAAACATGGCATGGGCAGAGAATTTTGCCTTCCTTATTCAATTGATTTCCGACTGTGCAACCAAGGTGAGTACATTTTGCTGAAATGAGTATGGGCATTCCGTCTTCGCCAGCAAAGGCTAATGCCGGGTTCATCGCGTAATCAATGAAGTATTTGCCTTCGGACTTACTCAGTTCGCTCATTGCTGCAACTAGAATGAACTTACTGCTCTGTCTCTCTAACTCAAGACGACGCTGCTCTGTGTCTGAGCCAAGGCGCTTGATTTTTTCTGCCATCAGCGTTTCTTCCTCAGTTTTACTCAAGCGAGGACCAAAGAAGAACGCGAACATTTTATCTAGAGCCCCAGCTGTTAGAAGCAATGTTCCTGCTGTGATACCAACCCCACCTTTGAGAAAATCTCGTCTAGCCTCTTCCGTTGTAAACTGCTCAGCTGCAGCTTCAGAGCGTCGGGAATTATTCCAGATAACATTTTGTGGTGGTCTCGTAATGTATTGCAGCGGCACTGCGAACATGTGGATCAGGCGAGAGAATGGCACCAGGAAGATCAACAGCCAGGCAAACACTATGTGTGCTTTTACAAGCAAGGGCAGGTCTGCAATATAGCTAACGTCCGGGTGCAAGAGGCACAAGCTCCAGAGGTAGGGAACTGCCGTTCCAACAGCCCAGGCTGAGCCCCATCGGTGTAAGAGTGCAACTGCGATGCCGAGCACCACTTGCACCGTAAGCAAAAGCAGTACTAGCAGATCGACCGGGCTTGTTACTGCTTGAACGCGATCTGAACTTATGCGACGCACTGCTAGTACGATGAGACCGACAAAACAGCATATTGCGCACGTTAGTCCAATTGCCTCAATCGATTTCATTACGACCGCGTGTGCCACCAACATTTGCCAGAACCCTGGGCAAAGGAATGCAACAAAGTGTGCCAGCACAATTCCTATGATACCAATATGCCAGGGAACTGAGCCCCAAACCAGAGCCTTGCTTTCAAGGAACTGCGACGAAAGTGAGGAGTACGTCATCGGTAAGCTTCGCATTCTCAGAATGCTGCCAACTACACAAACAAAAATTGACAGATAAGGCAATGCAATAAAGAACATTGTGTCCGTCATAGTATTTTTCCTCGCCGTTCTGACTCAGTGATTTGTAGTACTGTTTGTAGAATGTGTTGATAGGGATTGTCCGCTTCTTTCAGCGCTTCGTGCATACGCTGCAAAGCCTGAATCAGACAGAATTCCATAAGGTCTTGCAACTCTTCTTCTGAGAAATTCGGAGCAAAGCGCAAGATAATTGCCACATGGTCGGGCAGTTCACCATTGGTGCTGAACTTGCAATCTTCATATTGTTGCTGCAAGCCGCTCATGAGAGCGCCTCTTTCGAAGTTCTCATCCCCGTAAATATGACTGCTCACATATGGAATGCAAATTGGCGCCAGGTCGAAAGTTCTTGTGTAAAGCTCTTCCAATTCATGCGGCTTAAGTTTATTTATCGCTGACCTGAATTCTGACAAAAGTAGGCTGGCTTGCTGGTTGTCGTGTACAGCTTCGGCTGCTGCATCGAGCTGGACAATGAAGTCTTCACGAGGGTATTCCAGCACCGCTGACAGTGCACGCATTTTTTCAGACAGGCTCAATTTGATTTTGGTGCTCATGGTCCTCTCTCCGGTGTTACGCTCATGCCTAGCCCGCAAGAGCCTTTGCATATTTCTGGATTACAGGTTCCGTTGACAGCCTCTTCCCTCTGAAGTGGTGGCAGAACAAAGCGTTCATCAACTGTCGGAAGTGCTGTAAGAGCATAAATTTCTTCTGCTTCTTTCGGAGTGAGGTTGGCTTCTCTCATCATGCGATTAATCGAAACCACATCAACATCGCCCATGTCGAGAGAGCGTTTGTAATAGCGCACAGCCATTAGCTTCTTCATGACAGCATCAACAAGTTCGGTGTTGCCTGCGCTAAATAACTTCGCCAGGTATTTAATTGGCAGTCTAGATTTTTCCAGGCTCGTGAAGAAACCATCTATGACATTGCCGTAGTGCCCGTTCTCAAGCTTGCCCATTACTGGAAGAAGTGGTGGCACATAGAAGAGCATGGGCATCGTTCTATACTCAATATGCAGAGGAAGTGCAAGTTTCCACTTCATTACATATTTGTAGACCGGCGATTTCTGTGCAGCTTCGATGAATTCTTCGCTGATGCCGTTAGCGCGTGCAAGCTTGATGATTTTTGGATCGTAAGGGTCGCAAAATACACTTCTTTGTGATTCAACGAGAGCTTCGTCTGGAACTGACATTGACGAGGCGATCTGGTCAGCATCATAGAGCAAGACACCGAGATAACGAATTCTACCGACACAAGACTGGAAGCAATTTGGTATTTGACCTGTCTCTAATTTTGGATAACAGAGAATGCATTTCTCTGACTTGCCTGTTTTCCAGTTATAGTAGATCTTCTTATAAGGGCAGGCGCTTACACATGCTCTCCAGCCTTTGCAAATTTCTTGATTGACAAGAACGATGCCATCTTCGCCGCGCTTGTATAGCGCACCGGAAGGACATGATGCTACGCAACTTGGGTTTGCACAGTGATTGCAAATTCTCGGAAGATACATCATCGAGACGCGCTCAATTTCGAACAATTGTTCTCGCTCTTCGTCTGAAAGTGCATCGAGGTTTATGTCGTTCTCTGCGTAAAGGGTTGAGCCTGAGAGGTCGTCATCCCAGTTGGGTCCAGCTACGATATCGACGGGCTCGCCGGTGATCTGTGAGATCGGAATGGCGGTTGGCTGATCGTCTCCTTCTGGTGCATCAAACAGATCACTATATTTGTATGTCCATGGTTCATAGTAATCATCAAGACCGGGCTGATTTGGGTTGTAGAATAGTTTCAAGAATGCGTCTAGCTTGCCTTGCGAGCGCAATTCAAGCTTGCGTTTTCCATTATTGCCTACAATTTTCCAGCCACCTTTGAAATGCTCCTGGTCTTCCCATAGTGTTGGGAAACCGGTACCTGGTTTGGTTTCAACATTGTTCCACCACATGTATTCGGCACCAGCGCGGTCTGTCCACACATTCTTGCAGGCGATGCTGCAGGTGTGACACCCGATACATTTATCGAGGTGAAAAACCATTGAAACCTGGGCTCGGATATCCATTAAATTCTCCTCCGGCCTACCATTGCACGTTGTCCATTTTTTTGACAATCACGAAGGTGTCTCTGTTTATTCCAGTAGGACCCCAGTAATTGAACGCATATGTGAATTGAGCATAACCACCAATCATAAACAGTGGTTTTAGTCGAGCGCGAGTGAGACTGTTATGTCCACCTGCTCGTTTCCCGCCTCGCTGTTTTGATTTTGGAACTGTGGCGGTTCTTTCTGGCGAGTGATAAATCATGCTGATACCGCGGGGAATGCGTGCGCTAACACATGCTCGTGTGCAAACAACTCCGTGGTCATTGTAGATTTCGACCCAGTCGTTATCTTCGATTCCGACCATGTCTGCATCTTTATCGTTGAGCCAGATTGGTTCGATGCCACGAGAAAGCGTTTTCATTCGCAGCGTGTCACCGAATGTTGAGTGAATATGCCATTTTCCATGTGGCGTCAAATAGTTGAGAGTCAGCGACGCACTTTCTTTCGGCGAGTTCTGCAAGTCATAACATGCATGAACATCTGCTCGAGGTTTGAATGTCGGAAGATTTTCGCCGTATGCGATGTACGCTTCGTGGTCAAGGTATATTTCTTGTCTTCCAGTCAATGTGCGCCACGGAATCAGCTCTTCGACGTTCTGGCAGTATGCAGAATACGTGCGTCCATTGGCTGTAATTCCAGTCCAGTAGGGGCTGGTTAAAACACGGCGCGGTTGCGCTTTTAAGTCATCGAAGGTCATTCGAACGCTTCGCGTATCTTCAGCCAGGTGACTGTGATCAATGCCAGTTTTTATCGATTCTGATTGATAGGCACGACATGCAAGCTCGCCATTTGTTTCAGGGGCGAAATGCAAGATAATGTTGCAAGCATTGTATGCGTCTTTCAATGATGGATATTTGTTGCCGCCCCATTCTTCAATCGGGTGGTCTTTCAAATACTGGTCATAAAGATCGTCAACATCATAGTGTGTTCCATGTACGGCAAGTCCATTGTTGCGGAAATTTGGACCAAGCGAAATGAACTTGTCATAAATCTTGGTGTAGTCTCGCGTCACAACTTTCATGCCGGGCATTGTTTTTCCTGGAATGGGCTCGCACTCGCCTTTCATCCAGTCTTTTATGTGTGGCTGAGCCAACTCGGCCGGTGTATCGTGCATCAAAGGCGATACCATAAGATCTTTTCGCGGCTCTGGCATGTGAGTTTTAGCCAACTCGGAGGTCTTTTGCGATATTGCTTTGAAAATATCCCAATCAGACTTAGACTCCCAACATGGTGGCACAGCCGGTTGCAATGGATGTATGAACGTGTGCATGTCTGTCGAGTTAAGATCATGCTTTTCATAATACGTTGCCGCCGGCAGAACGATGTCTGAATAGAGAGCCGATGTATCCATGCGGAAGTTGAGGTCCACAATCAAGTCCATCTTGCCCAACTCGACTTTGTCGTGCCAGACCACTTCCTTGACAAATTCTTGTGCCTGTTCTTCTGACACAAGATTGTTGTGCGTGCCAAGGTAGTGCTTGAGAAAGTACTCATGCCCTTTCGCTGATGACATAATTGCGTTGCCACGCCAGATGTACCAGAGTCTGGGGAAGCTCTCCGGATTGTTTGGATCTTCCATGGAGAATTTCAGTTTGCGTGATTTCAATGCATCAACTGTATAGTTGATGATCTGCTCATCAGACGATGCTCCATTTTTGATCGATTCATCAATGAGGTCAAAATTGCTTCGATTGAATTGTGGATAACAAGGCAACCAACCATTTCGGACTGCCATTATCTGTTTGTCAATGGTGTGACCTGATGCCATGGTGTGCCCGGGGTCTGCTACGTTGCACATTTCGTTGAACGAGCGGTCATAGCGCCACTGGTCTGAATGAACGTAGTGAAATGAAGGGGCGTTTTGCAGTCTGGGTGGACCCACCCAGTCACCGCCGAATGCTATTGGTGCCCATGATGCTTGTGGCACCAATTTTTCTTGACCGACGTAGTGGTTAAGTCCGCCGCCGCTGACACCGACGCATCCGCACAACACCAGTGATGTAATAATCGAGCGATAAATCAAGTTATTGTGATACCAGTGGTTTACACCGGCTCCGATGATCACGCTACATTTGCCTTTGCTAAGCTCGGCTGTGCGAGCCCACTCGCGGGCGAAATTCACGACCATATCCGCTCTGACGCCAGTAAACTTCTCCTGCCATGCTGGTGTGTATGGTAGGGTTTCATCCTCATAGTTTGCAGGATAGTCGCCCTTTAGTCCGCTTGGTACACCATATTGAGCAAGCAACAATTCAAATGCAGTGGTGACAATGACAGGTCCTTGAGTACTTTCTAATTCTATGGCTGGAACCTGTCTCTCAACGAAGAGATCATTGCTGCCATCGGAGAAGTTTGAAAGTTCAACGTTGACCAATTTATTTGCGTGCATTCCAAGTTGCAAGACTGGGTCGACGTGCTTGCCCGTCTCGTCATCTTCGAGTTTGAGATTCCATTCGCCTTTCTTTTTCTGCCAGCGATGACCAATGGTTCCTTTTAGCTGAGCTGGTTTGCCAGTGTTAGCATCGAGAACAAATGTTTTCCATTCTGCGTTTTCCTGACCTGCAGTACTTGCCAGTTCACTGGCTCGAAGAAGTCTTCCTGCTTCATATTTGCCGTCTGTTGTTTTCTTGAGTTCCACCAGAAATGGAAGATTGCTATATCGCTTCACATAGTTTTGGAAATAATCTACTTGCCTATCGATGAAGTACTCTTTCAGGATGACGTGGTTTACAGCCATCCAGAAGGCGCCGTCCTGTCCTTGATTTATCGGCACCCATTCATCAGCAATTTTTGACACCATGGAAAAGTCAGGTGAAAATACAACGACTTTTGCACCTCTGTGTCTTGCTTCTACGAGGAAGTGTGCATCTGGGGTTCTGGTCATTAATACGTTGCTTCCAACTGTCGCAACAAATTTTGAATGGAACCAATCGGCGCTTTCTGCAACGTCTGTCTGCTCTCCCCATACTTCTGGAGAAGCTGGTGGCAAATCACAATACCAATCATAAAATGACAGGTTGACACCACCCATTAATTGCAGGAATCGTGCGCCTGCCGCATAGCTCAGCATCGACATTGCTGGAATTGGTGAGAATCCGACGATTCTATCGCTTCCATGTTTTTGCAATGTATGTATATTTGCGGCAGCTATTAATTCAAGAACTTCATCCCAGCTGATTCGACGAAATCCGCCTTTTCCTCTGGCTTTTTGATATCTCTGGCGCGAGACTGGATGTTCAACTATTGATTTCCAAGCCGCTATCGGATCATTAGGATGCTCTTCTCTTGCTTTTCTCCAGAGGTCGATCAACGCGCCGCGCATGTAAGGGTATTTAACTCTCAGCGGGCTGTACAGATACCATGAGCATGAAATGCCTCGCTGACAACCTCTGGGTTCATGAGGCGGTATTTCTTTATTGAAGATTGGATAATCCAGCGCCTGAAGTTCCCAGGTGACTATGCCGTTTTTGACGTAGACATTCCAGCTGCATGAGCCTGTGCAATTTACACCGTGAGTGCTGCGTACAATTTTGTCGTACTGCCAGCGATTGCGATACATGTCTTCCCATTGACGTTGTTTAGGCGCAAACATGTCTTTGATCCAGGTCATTTGATTATCTCCTGTGCAACTTTTTGCGCACGCCGTTGTTTCTGTTTCTATAACCTGCTGCGATTAGCAGAAGGATCAAGAGAGAGCCAGCACCACCACAGAGTGAAATTGGAAATTTCTCATGGGCAGATTGTGTGCCTTTCAGTGAATTGAAATATTTCACAAGGCTGGCCGCTTCTTCCTTAGTCACTGGATGGCTGGCGTAAGCGGCTTTCATGACTTTGAATGGTGTTTGCTGGCAAGCAGCAAGTAGCGCTGCATCGTTCATTTTTTCGGAAATTTTTGTCAGATCAGGTCCCAGCCCTGCACCTTTATCTCCAGCGACATGGCATGCGTTGCAGGACATACCGCCATTCGAAAACGCTTTTCTTCCATCAAATAGCATTTCTCCGTCAAGTGCTGAGCCCAGAGCTTGTAATTCGTCTTTGGGGGCTTCTTTTGCAGGCTCTGCGTTTGCTTGTTCGCTACTCGTTGTTTGCGCCCCATCCGCAGGTTTCTTAGTAGAATCGCTAGCAGTCGCTTGAGCGCCGTCTGTTGATTTTGCTGCATCGCCTGAAGGCGGATTTTTCAAGAACGCAATCAGGTCGCTGGTCTCATTTGCTGCTAGAGGACCGACCGATCCCTCCATTCGTTTGATTGCACCGCTAAGCTTTTCGTCATCCCAGGTTTTGGTTCCTGCAAGGTCAGGACCGACAAGAGCGCCCTTTCCCAGTGTGTGACAACCAGCACATTTACTTTGAAATAAGTCTGAGCCTGAATTTGCATCTGCCACCGCAGGTGCTACCAGACAACTACTTATAAAACTGACGCTCAGCAGAGCTTTTACAACTTTATTTCGCGAGCTGTGCCGATATGACATGCGAAATTTCTTGAATTTTGAAGACACGAAACCGTGAGTTACATCCATTTTCTCTAGCCTTAATCAGCTATCCATCTTAATTTGGACAAATATATCCAGTTATCATGGTTTATTATGTCACCGCCCAACTGGTGCGTAATCGTCCTAAGTGAGTATGTGAGTTACTTACGGAATGGTTAACATTCATCATCCGAAAGGATGAGACCAAATGATTGTGGCAGTCATATACTGGAACGCTATGAACCCCTTACAGTCTGAGAAAAAAGCTTTGAGTACTATCATCATTGGTGGTGGTATCTCTGGTTTGGCATGCGCTTACGAACTCATGAGCTTATGTCCGGAGATGAATATTCGTATACTCGAAAAGTCTTCGCGACCTGGTGGCGTGATCAATACAATCAAGCAAGATGATCTCTTATTAGAATGCGGACCAGAATCATTCAGCACCTTGAAACCTGAGGTTTTGAGTCTTGCAGCGAAATTGCAAATTAAGCACAGGGTTATCTCGACTGCTGAAACTAATCGACGTAGTTTTGTTTCCTTGAGTGGAAAACTTCATGCACTTCCAGATGGCTTCATGATGATTGCTCCATCTGATCTCTGGTCGTTTGCAAAAAGCAATATATTTTCCATTTCAGGAAAATTGAGAATGGCAATGGACATGATCTTGCCTGCAAACTTGACTCAAGATGATGAAAGTCTCTCCAGTTTTGTCAAAAGAAGACTTGGGCAAGAAGCCTTAACCAAGCTCGCAGAGCCGATGATAGGCGGCATTTACGGCGGTGACCCTGAATTTCTAAGCGCATCAAGCACCATTCCGCAATTGGTTCAACTCGAAAAGAAATATGGAAGTATTATTCGCGGATTGATGCAAGGTAAAAAGCGAGAACGTGCAGCAACGGCATCGGCTGGACCTCGATATGGAATTTTAGCCAGCTTTGACCAGGGAATTTCGTTGCTGGTTGAAAGTATTCTCAAAGAGCTACCAGAGAATTGCGTACAAACATCAAAAACAGTTTCACATGTTATGGCAGCAAAAAATGCATACAGGTGGACGGTGCTGTGCTCTGATAATAGCCGGTACGATGCTGATTTTGTTGTGTTTGCTACGCCGGCCGATCAGGCTGGTTTTATGCTCAGTGAAATAAATCCATCGGTGTCGCACAAACTTACAAGCATTCGCAGATCTCCTGCCATGATTGTGAATCTTGTTTATAAGCGGAATCAAATCAAAAAGCAGCCAAAGGGATTCGGTTTTGTCGTTCCACGTGTTGAAGGTACGCTCATATCAGCTTGCAGTTTCAGCAGCAATAAGTTCAGTGGGCGCTCGCGTGAAGATGAGCTCGTTGCGCGCATTTTTACCGGTGGATTATTGAAAGCCGATGCGATGAAACTTGATGATGATGCTCTTATTGAGTTGTGTCATTCCGAGTTGCAAAAACTATTGGATATCGAAGGGCGTCCAAAGATGCATGTTTTGTCGCGCTATGACAATGCAATTCCTCAATACACCGTAGGGCATTCTAAGCTTGTTGCTGCGATAGAGAAAGATCTTTTATTAAGTCCAGGAATATTTCTTGCAGGAAATTCATATGTTGGTGTAGGGCTTCCCGACTGCATAAAGTCGGCACAGTGCGCTGCTCAACAGATCCACGAGTCCCTGGAAAAGGTTTTTAACCAGGTCTATTTAGCAGTTTGAACACTTGTCGTCCTCTGCTGTGCAACCGCATTGTAAGCCTTTTGCGTCTTTATGGTTACTTTTATGTCACCGGTTACTTATGGGTGCTCAGGTGACAGTTATTTTCTCCCTTGCTAAAGTGGCGATTCATGCACTTTTCGCAAACGAAGGAATCCTTTCAATGAAATTACTACTTAGCTCTGTGTTTGGACCGTATGGAGTTGACGATGAATACGGGCGACGGCTCAACGTGATGGAACTATTTCACAATCAAGTGACACGTGAGCAAGGAGTATTTTCATTACGAATGAACCATCCCAGCTTTGGGCTTTATCTCATCGCTGAAAATCTGCAGACACCAACGGCGGTGCTCGATTTTCCTTCGTTTGACAGGTTCAAGAAAGAACTTGAGAAAGGCTACGATTATGTGGGTATCTCTTTCATTACCGCAAACATAATCAAAGCAAAAGCGATGGCTGAGTATGTGCGTCAGCATTATCCTAAAACAAAGATTGTTCTCGGCGGGCACGGCACAGGTTTAACAGACCTCGATAAAATCATACCGTGTGATTATATTTGCAAAGGTGAAGGCATAAACTTCTTTCGAAACTTATTGGGAGAAGATAGCGCTGCCCCGCTGCGACATCCGATTATGAAATCCACCATTAACAGGCGCGTAATGGGGCTGCCGATTCCGGCAAAGGCAGCTGTGATAATTCCTGGCTTGGGTTGCGTGAATGCCTGCCGATTTTGTGCAACATCGCATCACTTCCAAAAAAGCTATATCGGTTTTCTAAATTCTGGACAGATTTTATTCGATACATTCTGCGAAATTGAAAAAGAGCTTGGCGTAAACGAATTTTTTGTGATGGACGAAAATTTCCTCAAGAATCGTCCCCGAGCAGAAGAGTTGCTTCAGATTATGGAGAAGCATAATAAGTATTTTCATTTGGGTGTTTTTTCGTCGGCAGAGACAATTAACGCTGTTGGCGTTGAGTTCCTCGTTAAGCTCGGCATCGACTTTGTTTGGATAGGGGTCGAATCCAAGCGTGACATTTATACCAAAACAAAGGGGGTCGATCTCAAAGCAATAATTGCTTCGTTGCGACAGTATGGAATTCAAATTTTGGGCTCTGGTATTTTGTTCCTTGAGCACCACACTCCTGAGACTATCTATGAAGACATCGACTACTTGATTGATCTCGAAACTGATTTTGTGCAATTTATGGAGCTCGGACCTTTGCCTGGAACCGCTTTATTCGAGGACTATCACCAACAAGGAAAGCTTAGATTTGACGTACCATTTGAAGACTGGCACGGACAGGACAAAATCTGGTTCAATCACGAGCACTTCACTCGAGATGAGACGGCTGCGTACACTAAGATGGCTTTCTTGAGAGATTATGAAAAGCATGGTCCGTCTTTGCTTCGGCTTGCGGATACATCTCTGCGTGGTTATAGAACGGTGAAGAAGCACTCCGACCCACGTATAAGTGGTTTGACTGAGCGGCTGAAGAAGCGATGTATCGAGTTGCGCCCTGTGTTTGAGGCATGTCGAAGCAGCGCAGAAAATAAGGCAACTTTAGATCTTGTGAATTACCTTGAAGGGGAGTACAAAAAAGAATTCGGAGGCGAAACCTTTGTTGAGAAGATTGCTTCAAAAGTCTTGCTTGCGGCGTCGGCTGTTGAGAGATTCAAACTTCGCAATCCAAAACATATGTATCAACCTCCGACCATGTACAAGCAATATCGGCATGATGGCAAAGTGCAGACGAAGTCTGCTGTGATCAAAAATGCTACAGCAGAAAAAGAACTTGTTAGCGCTGGTAGCGTATCAGACAAGGTGTAAACCAGGGATCCCGTGCAGCGTGCACTGCGGATCCCGTGCAGCGTAAACCACGGATCCCGTGCAGCGTGCACCGCGGATCCCGTACAGCGTGCACCACGGATTCCGTACAGCGTGCACCGCGGATCCCGTAAAGCGTAAACCACGAATTCGTGAGAGCTGCATGACCGATCTCATGCAGCTCTCACCTTAGTATTTTTGCAGGTTCAGTGTTTCGTACTGCTGCTGTGAACCAGTGCAAGTGTGCGCGGAAACAAGATATTGTTTTCCTTGTGCACATGTTGTTTCATGTCTGCTTTTATCGTTGCCAGTGCATGCACCAGGACTCTGAACGAATTGCATGCATCCTCTGGTACTGTGAAATTATTCGTCAATCGTTCAAATGCTTCAAGCGCGGCTCCTGCTTCGTCGTGCTCTTGCGTCATGACAGCGATTGGCATTTCTATTCCGCCGCCACATCCGAAGCTGACTTTCCCTCCGCTTTCGAGGTTTGCAATTGCTGGAAACAAGACCATCTCCTCTTTGTGCATATGCAATTCTAATTGAGACGCGAAGTCGCTAAAAATCTCAAAAACTTCAATCATTTCAGGATGTTTTTTTCCGTGAGCATCGGCGACTTTCTTTGCCAGCTGGAGAACTCTCGGCAGCTGGTGTTGCAGTGGGCGGTGATAATGAAACACGATATGATTCGTTAATTCAATTAGTGAAACTTCGTTCCAGTCTTTTTCGACAACAATTTTTTCATGCTGACTGTCAAGTTTTTCAATCAGTTCATTGATGCGTACACCCTTTCGTCGACAAGCTTCTTCCAGTGTCAATTTGCCGCCACAGCAATAGTCAATTCCGAACTCATCAAAAATGCTGGCTCTTTCTGGACGGGCAGCGACAAGTTGTCCCACCGTACTGTCTTTTTGCACGCTAGCGGCTTCTGTTTCGATACTCATAAACGACCTCTGTGTATACCTTTTCAAAATTGGATAGTTATATCCGATTTTAACTTCTGTTCATCCAGCTTTTTATCATCCTTAGGGTTGATCCTTCATTTGCGCTATCGGATGATTCAGCGATTAGGTTTAATGTCTCGAAAGAAACTGGTGACATAAAAAACACTACCGTCGACAGATATGTAACTTCTGTGTGAGAGACATGGTGCTTATATGGTACCAGCATGCGATCTGATCCTTAAGTCGAATCTATTTCCCTCAAAGCCGCCAACCATTGCTGGTTTTCCTTCGTGAACGAGGTCTCGTCACTTCGGCTATCTTGCCCTTACAAAAGTTCGCTGTTATCTTGTTTGCAGCTTACTCATTCACTTATCAGTGGCACTATATTTGGTGCGAATCGGGGAACAAACTATATGACAATTTCAGCACAATCGAATACCACTGTTCCACTTCAGTTTTCCGTTGAGTTGCCCTGCTATGTTGTGAAGCGAAACGGGTCTGTCTGTTCTTTTAATGCAGAAAAAATACTCTCTTCCGTGAAGCGTGCGGGTGAAGCCACAAATGAATTTGATGGGCGCGTAGCTGAGCTTATTTCAAACTGGGTGCTGAACTCACTGCAAAAGAACTTTTCTGGTGGCACGCCCTCAATAGAACAAATACAAGATGAGGTTGAGCGCGCGCTCATTCATGCAGGATATTTAAAGACAGCTCGTGCCTATATTGTTTATCGAGAGCAGCACCGAATTCTGCGTGAAGACAAGCGCACCGTAATTGATGTAGTCGGTTCCATCGATGAATACATCAACCAGGAAGATTGGCGAGTGAATGCAAACGCTAATCAAGGCTATTCTCTCGGCGGGCTGATACTCAATGTTTCCGGAAAGGTAACTGCAAACTACTGGCTCAGTCATGTTTACCCGGCTGAGGTCGGGCAGGCTCATCGTGATGCTGATATTCACATTCATGATCTCGATATGTTGTCTGGTTATTGTGCTGGTTGGTCTTTGCGAACACTGCTTCGTGAGGGGTTCAACGGGGTACCAGGAAGAGTCGAGGCTAGCCCGCCGCTGCATTTGTCTAGCGCTGTGGGACAGATAGTGAATTTTCTTGGCACCTTACAAAATGAATGGGCTGGTGCGCAGGCTTTTAGCTCTTTTGACACCTATCTTGCGCCATTCATCAGAAAAGACTCAATGTCATTTGAGGCGGTGAAACAGAACATCCAGGAGTTGATTTACAACCTCAATGTGCCATCGAGATGGGGCACTCAGACACCATTTACAAATCTGACTTTTGACTGGGTTTGTCCTGAAGATTTGCGCGAACAAGTACCTGTGATTGGTGGCAAAGAACTCGATTTTACCTATGGCGAATTGCAGTCCGAAATGGACATGATAAATCGCGCTTACATCGAGGTTATGACGCAGGGTGACGAGAAAGGCAGAGTCTTTACCTTTCCTATTCCGACCTACAACATTACCGCTGACTTCCCCTGGGAAAGTGAAAATTGCGAGCGATTATTCGCGATGACGGCGAAATATGGGCTGCCTTATTTCCAGAACTTTGTAAATTCTGAATTGAAACCTAACATGATTCGATCAATGTGTTGCCGTCTTCAGTTGGATTTGCGCGAGCTTTTGAAGCGCGGAAATGGCTTGTTTGGCTCGGCGGAGCAGACTGGCTCACTTGGAGTGGTCACAATTAACTGCGCTCGCCTTGGTTTCCTTTTCAAAAATGACAAGAATTCGCTGTTGGAACGGCTAGACTATTTGCTCGAAATTTGCCGAAATAGTCTTGAAATAAAGCGCAAACAAATTCAACGTTTGATGGACAACGGACTGTTTCCTTATACGCGGCGCTACCTTGGCACTCTGCGAAATCATTTCTCTACGATTGGCGTTAACGGCATCAACGAATTGATTCGTAATTTCTCTGGAAATGAATACGATATCACGAGCCCGGTTGGCAGAGACCTTGCGCTCGAAATCCTTGACCACATTAGGACTCGCATAACTCAATTTCAGGAAGAAACTGGTCACATGTACAATTTGGAGGCAACTCCTGCAGAAGGTGCAACTTATCGCTTTGCCAAGGAAGATCAAAAACGTTTCCCTGGAATTTTTCAGGCAGGCACCATTGCGGCACCATATTACACGAATTCCTCGCAACTTCCTGTCGGATGCTCTGATGACCCTTTTGCTGCGTTAGAAATGCAAGAAATGCTTCAGCGAAAATACACTGGTGGCACTGTTCTTCATTTATACATGAATGAAAAAATCTCGTCTTCTCAAGCCTGTAAGAATTTGGTTCGGAAGTCATTGAGTTGTTTCCGATTGCCTTATATAACTATAACTCCAACCTTTTCTATTTGTCCTAAACATGGCTATTTGAATGGAGAACACGAGTATTGTCCGATTTGCGATGAAGACTTAATGGCAAAGAAGCGCGCTCAATAAATCAAGGAGAAAGATAATGAAAAATACAGAAGAGCAACCCGTTGTTCAACTTGACGAACAAGAAAGACAGAAGTGCGAAGTCTGGACAAGAGTAATGGGATATCACCGCCCTGTTTCATCCTTTAATAAGGGTAAGAAGAGCGAACACTCCGAGAGAAAGCACTTTGTTGAAGAGAAATGCAATACGGTTGTGAGCTTGGAACCGTGACCCCGATTTTGAATGTTGGAGGGTTTGTTCCATTTAGTTGCTGCGACTTCCCTGGCAATCTTTCTGCGGTTGTATTTTGTCAGGGCTGTGTTTTGCGTTGTCGCTACTGTCAAAACCCTCATTTGCGTGAGTTCAAAAGTTCGCCGGGAATATCGTTTGAAGACATTTGTCGTTTCTTGCTGACCCGGCGAGGCTTGCTCGATGCTGTTGTTTTCAGTGGTGGAGAGCCACTATTTCAAAAAGGAATTTTGGAAGCTATAACTCTTGTGCGCGAAATGGGGTTCAAAGTTGGGCTGCATACATCTGGTGCCAGTTCAAAACTTCTTGAACCTCTTTTACCGAAGCTCAATTGGATTGGATTAGATATCAAAGCACTGCAGAGCGATTATCGATGCATCACACTGGAGGAAAATTCAGGCGTCGAAGCCTTTAATTCCCTTGAGCTGCTTCTTGAATCTGGTCTCGACTACGAGGTTCGAACAACCTTTCATTCTCTTTTATCAACTGAGGAAAAGTCTTTTCAGTTGGCAGAGGAGCTGAAAAGTATGGGTGTCAAAAACT
The DNA here is from genome assembly GCA_044226015.1 of Obscuribacteraceae bacterium (SeqCode). GTDB lineage: Bacteria > Cyanobacteriota > Vampirovibrionia > Obscuribacterales > Obscuribacteraceae > JAIEPM01. The sequence goes on along the minus strand of JBGAHS010000008.1, from coordinate 405,794 downwards.
ATGCTTTGCAAATATTCCGAGGAAAAGGCTGCGAAGATGCCGAACTCTGCGGAAGTTTTGCTGGAATGAGTAATTCGACTATAAAACGAATTGCAGAGCTATTTCCCAATTTCTCACTGCGCAACTGAGTGTCTCGCATGCGCTACTGAGTGTCTCGCTGCGCAACTGAGTGTCAGCATGCGCGACCGAGTATCAGCATGCGCAACCGAGTATCAGTATGCGCAACTGAGTATCAGCATGCGCAACTGAGTATTAGCATTCGCAACCGAGTATCAGTATGCGCAACTGAGTATCAGCATGCGCAACTGAGTATTAGCATTCGCACCTTCATTTTCCTGCATATTTAGATCGGCACCAAAAAGGTAATCGACTGCCGAGTTGTGCTCTTGCACTGACTGGCAGTCGGGGATCGTGTTTGGTAGCCGATGGCAGCAGGGTTGACATTTCGCCGGAACCAAAATAATTGCAAAGGTATCACTTTAGTTTGGTCAATTTATCCGGTCCGGCGAAACATCGTTTCGGCTTTCTGTATTCTCTTACATCGGACGGATAAATCTCTCGACCCTGAGATGGAAACATTTTCGTCACCAGCCTTAATCCTCTTCTTCAAGACCTGCAGGACAAGCGCTCTGGCTGAAAAGGAATTTGATCTTAGGGCTTCTTTTCTCCATTGAGTGTTTCATCGACCCATGAAAGCACCGCCATCATGGTGGGGAAGCCGAGCGTTGTCACCGCTAGCAAAGCCACGTGTCTAATTTCTTCTGGGCTTGCGCCGGCTTCTAGGGCACGACGAGTATGCGAATGAACTGCCCCTTCCATTTTTGCACCAGCTGCGATACCAAGTTTTACAAGTGATATCTCTCTCTTATTCAGTGGTCCTGATTCTGCGGCAGCTTTGCCGAGACTTTCGTATGCTTGAAATACATCGGGGTAGGTGTCTTTGAATTTTAGAAAGCGACCGGGAAGTTTACTCATGATTAGGTTCTCTGTATATGGACAAATAGACATTTAAGGCGAAAAAGATACCGCATGTGCTGAAAAAATTCTAGGTTTTAGTTGTAATAGGGATACTTCAGCTTCATTAACTGAAAGTTGCGCGCTAACGATTATCTGTTAGGGCTGGAACTTTCTGCACTTGGGTTAAGCTGCTCTCAACTATGTTTCGCCGCGCTGTCTTTTGGTTCGCCTGTGGGGGCACGCCAAAAGTTCAGGTTGAGCGAAGCATTCCTTCTGAATGGAGCAACTGCAATTCAAGCAAGAGCTGTTCAATTCCTGCTGTAGCACTTTCATTTGTTCGAGAATTCCGCAGAGTTTTACACCTGCAGCTGTCAGTGAATATTCGACCTTTATCGGTTTGCCTTCAAACTCATGTCGATTGACCAAGCCTGCAGCTTCCAAGCTGTGAAGCCTTCTACTGAGGGTCTTCATGCTCAGCCCTGGAATGTGCAATAGGAATTTTCGAGTTCGCGTGGGTTGCACGGACAGCTCTCGAATTATTTCCGTTGTCCATTTTGCGCTGATGATTTCCATAAGCGCGTTGATTGGACACGCAAATTCAGGTGGTTGTTGTTGCAGCATATTTCACACACGATAACTGTGAATCTATTGAAGCGCATCTCCGCCAAAAACGTAATCATCCTTTCGAGGTAGCAAAACTTGCGTTTTCATTCGTTCGAGCGATGAATGTACGGAAAGTTTTCTCTATTCTGGACATAAGGGTCCAGAATTAAATTATGTCGAACAACTCATGCTCTACGTCTGCTCAATCTGATTTGCATTCGGCGCGTATGCTGCAAGAACGCAATCTCATAAGAGTTTTCGCAGCTTTTATTGCCTCTGGACTCTTCTTTATGTTGATTCCCGGTACCTTACTTGGCGTTTGGAACCTGATTGCAATCAGCAAGCAAAGCGACCCGTCAGCGGCCACTACATTATGGATTCAGGCGCATGGTCATGCGCAGCTATTCGGTTGGATAGGAACATTCATTTTGGGTATTGGGTTCTATTCGATTCCGAATTTGCGCAAGATGTGCTCAGAGAGAATGTTAGAGGGGTGGTTGTGTCTCTTGCTCTGGGGGTCTGGTGTGGCGATGCGCTGGTACGCTGCAGTAAGTGACACAGCATGGCACATCCTGATGCCACTCTCGGCGGTGCTAGAGTTTATAGCTGTTGCATTTTTTGTCGGTAAAACTGTTGAAGGGAGTATCCGGAAAAAGAGTAAGAAAGGAAGCAAACCTTGGGCATTGTTGCTCATAAGTGCTAGTTTTGTTTGGCTTACTTTGATGGGTATCAACGTCCAGATGATGCTTGACCTGTCGGCTCACAGTGCTTCTCCATCTGTGCCAGTGCTTGCTGGTCGAACCTTTCTTTATGGGGCTGTGTGGGGATGGATTGTTCCAACTGTTTGGGGTTTGTGCGCAAGATGGCTGCCCGCTCTTATTGGGGCGCGGCAGCCATCATCCAGCTTTGTCCGATTTTCGGCGATAGCAAATTTGCTGGCACTCTGTTTTTGCGCCGCTAAGATTGCAATTGTTCCAGAGTCGTTTATTCTGGTATCAACCATCTAAATGATTTATGGATTGAACTTGTTCGCACCAGCTGAATCGAGCGCCAAAATAATTGGTGTTCATCGAAGTTTTCCCACATTTATCAAAATTGCTTTTGTCTGGCTCTTCTCTTCGGCATTGTTGTTTCTCATTTCTGCTATTTATCCAATGGCAAATGGCACCGCCGGTGCTGCCAGGCATGCTATCACCGTTGGCTTCTTCTCAACAATGGTGTTCAATATTGGTCCTAAGCTGTTGCCCGCGTTTTCCGGACGCAAAGCCATTTTCAGCAAGACTCTGATGTTTGCAGCAAGTTTGGTTTTAAATCTGGGCTGTCTTCTTCGCGTGGCGTCGGAGATTCTCGCCTATGATTTCTCGGTTTCGATTTGTTGGCAAACTTTGCCTCTCTCTGCTGTAATCGAGTTGATTGCGATGGCTCTATTTTCGACAAATATGTTTGCGACACTATGGCAGAAGCCTCTTCTCGACCAGTTTTTGGATAGCAAGCAAAAGTTTGAGGCTGCTATTTGAATAACGGTTCTGTAACTAGCAAAATATTTAGCCGAAGTCACACCACATTCATAAGTTCGGTGGAGTGATGGTTTCCTGTGTCGTGGAGCCATCGAAAAAAAATGTTCTGACTGATGATTTGGAAATTTGTTTCGCGTTGAGTTCTCCCAAAAGTTCTGTATCGAAAGCAGAGAGCCGTTCGATTTAGTGTGTTGCTTAGGTACTTGCAACTGGTTCGTCCACTTGACGATGCCACTTCCTTCGCTGGTCTGATAATCGATGGCACCTGTAAATTTGCGTCCCTAAAGACTTGGCATCGTTCCCTTACTCAGGTTTAAGCCATTAAATTGTCGTGAATTCCTCGTTCTTCGAATCTATAGCTTGATCACATTTTTGGCGGAGAGTGCATCCACCTAACGGGTGATTACAAGTGCTACTAATTAAGTCATTCGGAGGTTGTTGTCCTGAAATCAAAGAAAGAGAATGTGGGCAATTCTCTTTGCTGGTAACCATTATGGAAATGAAAAAGCACGCTCTAGTATCGCTAGCCTTCTTATTGGCTTCGGCGCAGCTGCCCTGTTGGTCTGCTGTTAGCGAACCTGCCAATTTTGAGAAGGAGAGTGATGAGCAACAAAAAGCTGTTTTCGAAATGCCTTCCATTGATAAGGGAAAACTGGTAGCAGAGCGAATTGATGCCAATCAATATAGTGGTGGCTCAGGACAAATCGACCAATTGAGCCGGCAAATTTTGCAAAAGGAAATCGAATTACTAAAGTTCAATACAAAGTATAGAGTCGAATCCACACGAGTTGGAAAGTTCAAACCATGGCGAACATTTGCATACTCACTAGCGGGCAACACAATAAGTGAGGTAGGCATTTCTCACGTCGCGTATGCTCGCTGGAAGTACTGGAGAAGACCGGCGCTTGCGACAAAGCCCTTCTTGCGCAAAGGACCTATTTGCTTACTAATTGGACACTCTATTATTGTTGGTGGAGTTTTAATCGAATCTACACTTGATGGAATAAACGATTACAAACTGCACAAACGCGGACTCGATCGCAAGGGTGCCAGACAGCAAGTTAGCGTGCTTGTTAAGCAAATTGATGAGATGCAGGCTTCTAGAGATCGCGCTATTCAAGCAGCTGACTTAGCGGCACCACAACTTGAGGCTATTAAAGCCGAGTCCAAATTACTAACTGATGTGAAAAATTGCGCTGTGAATGAGTATTGTCAATTCGCTGCGCGTGATGCGAAAATCAAGACTGCTCGAAATACTGCTAACCTGGTTACCTTCGCAGGTGCAACCACTGGTGGTTACATGGGGGCGTTGGGCAACTTGCTTGCTGTTGCTAACCGTAAGCCACGAATTGCATTGCCAGCCGGTGTGGGATTCGTACTGTCTGGTTCTTTCATCATGATGACTCCTGTTGCGACAAAACTTGCTTCAATTGTCGCGGCAAAGTCTGTTAAGAAAACTGAGACCAAAATGTTTACTGTTCCGCCTAATTCCATCTCAAACTTTGACGCCGATTGCACTGCGCTTAGTGCCTCGCTATCTAACTTTGATGATGGTGGCATAAAGGATAGACTGGAAATCTATCGCAAGCAAAAAGCTATATTCGACAGGCAGGCAGTAATGGCAAAAGCCGAAGCGAAAGCTAATAACAAAGAGTTTGTTGAAAAGCTCATTTCTAACACAATTGTCGGTGGAACCAAAATTGGTTGGGGAACGCAGTTGATTGTCGCTGGCTCGGCATATAGCAATACAGCGCCTGGTAAGGTGCCAACTTTGCCGGTTAAGCTTGGAAAGACAGTGTACAAAGTTCCAATACGTCCAATGAAGACTCCGGCTCAATTGTTCTCAAGGCGAGTTGCTCAAGGTGCGACTACCTTTATTCCAGGACCAGCCGTGGGTGCGTTGGATGCTCTCCAATCAAGGGTTAGAGGCGAAATGCGCGAGCGCAAAGCCAAAGCAAATGGCAAGGCTCCTGGGCAACTGTTAGCGCAACGTTTGAAAGAACTTGAGGAAATGGAAACGAAATTGAAGTAATATCAGTGTGCTTAATTTGCTTGGGGGCAATATGCGATTCAACTTTTGTATAACGATGATTGCTTGTTTGTTGTTTTTGTCGGGAACCATTTGCTGTTGGGCAGATGGTGACGCGCCAGCAAAAGGTTCGAGCAAGAAGTGCGTATCTGATGTTTTGAAGGGATGCTCAGAAAACGACAAGAGGACCTCACAGGCATTGTCGAAGCTAATGGGTGATATTAAAGATGCTATGGCTTCTGATGATCAAGCAAAAATGAAAGCAACGCTGCAGAGTGTAAATGATTCACTGAAGCAAATGGCTGCAGATCACGAGAAGAGCGCGGCAGCTCTTAAGAGTGTTCATCACCGTATGGAAGCGCTGAAGAAGCAAATCAAAACTGCCCGCAAAGAACATGATGATGCAAGCAAGATGCTCGATGATGAAGACATGGATGATGTGATCTGGGCGTATTAGATGATGCGATCTGAGCGTATTAGATGATGTGATCTAAGTGTATTAATCATTCCAAATTACGCAGCGAGTTTATTGCCACTCAAAACAAATAACGATGGCAGCGCGATGAGTGCTTCTGTCGTTATTCATTTGTGTTGCTATTCGCACCGTTCTTTTCTGGAACATGAATGCCGCTGTAACATCGCGCAGTTTTCTCACTGAATCGCAAATGAGGGTGTGACATCGCGCAGTGTTCTCACTGAATCGCAAATGTATTTGTGTCAGTGATCGCGCATCTTCCTTCATGCACTTTTAGTGCGATGCACTTTTAGTGCGATGCACTTGTTGCGCTGGCAAACTCTCCTGCTGAAAGACCGCTAGTGCTGTTTGTCCGTGCAGCTAGCCGAGAACTGTTTTGCAAACGCAGGCGAAACCGAGAAGTCCATTGACGCTGAAAAGAACGAGTGAAGCTCTGACGAGAATTGAAGTTGCTGTTTCGGTGTTAGGCATTTTGGTGGATTCCTGGAAGCTTTTGTGAGTGACGAGTAAATCAAAGGAATTAGCCGAGAACAGTTTTGCAGACGCAGGCGAAACCGAGAAGGCTGTTGACGCTGAAGAGAACGAGAGAAGCTCTGACGAGAATGAAGGTTGCTGCTTCGGTGCTGTTCATTTTGGTGGATTTCTTAGACATTTGCGTAAACCTCGTTCGCTGCGGATGTTCTTATTAAAGCTAAAACATGGGGCGTGAATGGGACGTGAGTGGGTCAATTTTGGGTCAAAGAATTAATTTGGACGGTCTAGCCGATTACTGTTTTGCAGAGGCAGGCAAAACCAAGAAGGCTGTTGATGTTCAGCAATACCCATGAGGCTTTGACCAGGACGATTGTCATTTCGTGGGTGCCATTTGCTTTGCTTGATTCGTTAGACATTTGCGTGAACCTCGTGCGTTGCTGATGTCCTTATTAAAGTCTGAGTTTGGGGCTGCAAGTTGACGCGTTTGTGACAAAATTGGGTCGTTTGATTAAATCGATTCGTTAACAGAACTAGAATAGATTTTGTTCCAGCCGCAAGCCATGTAGCAATCGCTATTCTTCTTGCGGGGCTAATCGCTCGATTGGACTGTAGGATAATGCACGGTCCGCGGGTGCACTTTCATTTTTACTTGCGTCACGAGTGCCTGCTCCATCGAGATCTTTGTAAACGGGACCCCTGCGGACCTGCGTCACGAGCATCCCCTGGTGTTTAAAGCAAAAAACGCAGCTCTAAGGCCGCGTTTAGTATTTCAATCGAAGAGCTATTTCCAGTCCAGAACGCAGGGTAGCAAAACAATTGGTTTGCTAGCTTTGGATCAGGATGAGCTGACTAGGATAAGGTGCTTCGGTTCAGGTTCCTTTTTTGTTCAGATCTTCGAGATCCGAGAGTTTAAGGTCAGGCAAAACGTTCTTGTGGACACGCCATCCATCGCGATCCATATCTTTGCAGTCAGCTGGGTTGCTAACAATAGGTCCTCCCGGCCAGCATTCTGCGAGCGCAACTTTCATCGATTCCGCTGAATTCGCCGCCGAAGTTTCCTTCGCTGTTTCGCGAGTATTCGGATTTTCCATAGCATAATCTCCCAACCATCTTCGGCTTTGAACATGCAAGCCGTTAGCAATCTTCGAATTGAGTCGCCTTAAAATGAGCGAACTCGTGCATGATGAAAACAATATTGACTCATGAATTCAAACTGCCAAGTTTGGTCAATACCGATTCAAAATGCTCCGATAGATTGGAAGAGTATAAATTAGATTGATGAGGCTTTTTAGGTAGACTCGTCACGTGCTTACTGCACGAATTGCACACATTGAATGTGCAATTATGTGAATGCCTTCGTCCTTTGGAAGGAGTCGGCTGTACTGCGTGCATCGAACAAACAAGCGTTCGGTCCAGTACGGTACTAACCGAAGTGAGCTTCCAAGTATAAACTCTCTTTTGAATCTTCAACGGTGACAGGCGCAGCTCTCGCCGCGCCTTGTCTATTAAGTGTTTTATAGTCTACTAAAATTGGGGTTGCGTAAGCTACTAAGAATGTCTGTTGCGTCCGGCGTTGCTATCGGTTATTTGAAGTTCGGGAAGCGCGGAGTTCCTCCATGAGTCCCTTTCAAGTCCTCTGCAATCCGCTCTTGAGCTGACGATCGGTCCACCTGGCCAGCATTCGAATAATGCCGCTTGCAAAAATGAGTTTGTGTCAGCTGCGTTCATTGTTTTTGATTCGTTCGATTCAACCTGATTGTTATCTTGATTTTCCATTGCCCTTCCCTCCAACGTTCGTTCGTGACCCAGTGAAGAGAATCTATTTCAAAGCGGTTAAGAACTCGTGGCAAGGAAACGGAGTTTCGAACTTGAGTGCGAATTACATGAAGCGGCTCATTGCGCGGTTAACTTTGGCGTTGCCCATGTTAGCCATTCTGTTGAAGTTTGGTACTTTGCCAACGTTCTTTGTGTCTTCGTCTTCTGGTGGAACTTCTGAGGCGTTGTCTGGGTTGATGCGCTTATTTATTGATTCGTTTCCGAGGAATTTTTCTACATCATTTCCGAACTCTGCGTCGCCCATCTTGGCGCCGAGCGCGATTGGGGAGTCTTTGCCAGAGAATATGTTTGCTACGCCTGTGAGAATTTGGAAGGTCTCGTTGTCTTGTCCCATTAGCTTGCCACCGAGTGCAGATGCTGTGTTCAAGCCGTCGCCCGTGAACATATTGGCGATGCCTGCAACTGATCCAGCAGCTTCACCGTTGTCTCCAAGAACTTCTCCGCTGAGCGATGCTGCGGTGTCAGCAAAGTTTCCGTTGAACATATTTGCGACGCCGCCAGCGAACTTAGCGCTCTGCCCGCCATCACCGAGAATTCCGTCGGTAAGTGCGGCGCCTGCCTTCACATCTCCACCGGTGAACACCTTTGCGATGTCTGCAGCGAAACCGCCTGCAGCGCCATTATCGCCCAGTACCTTGCCGCTCAGGGAAGCAGCGCCGTCGAGGAATTCTGTCGGGAGGTTGCCCTGGCTGACTGAATCGAACAAATCAACATTGCCGAAAACTTCAGTTACTGTCGACATTGCAGCGCCTAGACCTTTCATGGTGATGCTTTGCATCGGGCTGAGCGCGAGACCTGCAACTTCGAGTCCAACTTTGCCAACGGTTGAAGCTGCGTCTTTTACTGTGTCTGCAATATCGTCTAGAAACATGGTTTGGGACCTCCGATTGGTTTGATGAGATTAGAATAGTTCGCAGACATCCCTGTTTTGTCCCGCGTTTGTCTCTAAAATGTCCTCGCTCGAAAATGCTTGTGTACCAAGGGGCGTGCTCGTATCTCCTGTGGCGCTAGTAAGCTCAATCGGTACCGGTGGAGTTTTGGGAAAATCTATGTGTGCACTTGGCGAGCAGAAAAACCATAGAACTGAATCGGTACCGGTGGAGTTTTTGGGAAAATCTACGCGAGCACTTGGCGAGCAGAAAAACCAGAGAACTGAATCGGTACCGGTGGAGTTTTCGGGAAAATCTACGCGAGCACTTGGCGAGCAGAAAAACCACAGAGCTGAATCGGTACCAGTGGAGTTTTGAGGAAAATCTACGCGAGCACTTGGCGAGCAGGAAAACCACAGAACTGAATCGGTACCGGTGGAGTTTTCGGGAAAATCTACGCGAGCACTTGGCGAGCAGGAAAACCAGAGAACATATCAGAGACTTGGGGCGGTGGCATCCACGTGCGAATATAGTGTGCTTGCTGCGCTATTCAGTATAATGGCGTTCTCTTGTTAAAAAGGAATGCAAAATGAAGGTACTTTCCGCTGTTGTTTTGCTTGCTATTGGAATTTTGCTTCAGCCAGCTTCTCTGGCAGAAAATGTCGGACATTACATCGAAGGCAAGGGCACGACGCAAGACTACAATCGAGCAATAGAATTGGGAAATGAGGCTAATCATCTTTCCAAGGCGGGAAAGTTTCAGGAGGCACTTGAGCTTGATAAGAAGGCGACTAGTTTGTATCCCTATGATCCGATGCGCCACTACAATCTAGCTTGTGATTACTTCGGGCTGAAAAAATTCGATGAAGCAATTTCGTTGTTGAATAAGGCGATCGAAATGGAGCCTGGATACGCAACTGCGTGGACAACGAAGGGCGAGTGCTACGAGTCAAAGGGTGATTTGAAGGAAGCTGATAAGTGCTACCGGAAGGCGTATTCAATAGATCCGAATTCGTTCACGACATGTTTCAACATTGGCGATGTTTTGTTGCAAAACAAAAATCCTGTTGAGGCAAAAACCTGGTTCGTGAAAGCAAAGACATTGAGCAATGACCCCAGCAGGCTTGCAAAAATTGACGACCGTCTTGCCAAAATATCCAAGATGTTGAGCAAGTAAGATATCCGCTCCATGCTGTGGCGCAAAGGTAAAAACTCTGTGCTGCTCCAAACACTCTATCTACATTGCCTAATCTACATGGACTAATCTACATTGCCTGATCTAAATTGCCTGATCTAAATTGCCTGATCTGTATTGTCTGATCTAGTCAGAATTTTAGGCGATACATCACTATGGGTGAGATTCAGCGTCCATCTACATTGATGAGATTAAGCGTCCATCTACATTTGTAAGAGCACAAGAAGAAAGATGCAGACCTCAGGCGGTCTGCATCTTCTGTGGCTCGGATCAGGAACAGGATTCAAGAAAGGCTTCAAGAAAGGCTTGAGGTCCTTGGGCTAATCGAACAATTCGCTTGTGCCGTCGTCTGCCACTCAGTGTGATTGCGCATTGCTCGTTTGGAATGTTCGTCACTCAGAGCGAACTCCTGTCTGTCCGCAATTTGCGCGTCACTTAGCGCGATTGCTTTTTGCTCAGTTCGAACCTGTGCACTCATTCAGTCCAATCGTCACTAAGTGCGATTGCGCGTCACTCAGTTCGAATCGATAGCTTTCTGCCCTGGGTGTCATTGTCTGCACTCTTCGGCACAACAACTGTTAACACACCGTTTTTCAAGGTCGCTTGTGCCTTGTCACTTTGGACTTTGCAAGGCAGCGAAACTGTTCGTTCGAATGATCCGAAAGACCGTTCCACCACTTTTGGTGCCTTATCATTTTTGCCTACTTTTGCTTCAGTTATTTCTTCTTTCTTTTCTCCCTTGATCGTGATCGAATCATCATTCACTGTAACGTCCAGGTTATTTGTCTCTACGCCTGGGACTTCAGCCGTCAGTTTTACTTCGTCACCGTGAAGTGTAGTGTTCAACTTCGGCATATATGTATTCATATGCAATGGCATACCCCAGTCACTATCTATGTCGGACATGAGGTCGAGATTCCGGAAAACAGCATCTGTTTCATAGGGCATCCACCATGGGCAGAAGAGACTAGAGTGCGGATTCATACTGAACAGAGATGCTCTCATTCTTTTCATTGCCGCATTCATTTCTGCCAGTCGGTCTGCTTGGCTTAGGCTTGTGGCGGGGTCTCCATTTGCGCTAACCGTCCCGGAGTGCACTCGCACTTTCTCTGCAGATTTTGTCGATGACAGCTTGGTCGACAAGTCCCTGCTGGCGGAATCATTTGTCACTAAATCGGTTGTTGCTGAGTTTTGTATTTTCGTTTTGCTTTCAGTTTCGGCGTGGCTGTTAATCATCTGTCCACCTGCGTATCCCAAAGCGAGACCGAGGGACAATGCTAGAAAAGCAAACTTACTTTTCCTTATGTTGGTCGACCAGTTTTCATTCCAAGCTAGTTTCATAATTGCCTCCTTTTCTCTAGCGACGAATGCTGGGGAATGCGCCAATGGCGCTATAGACAGTTAGTCTTTCTTGATGCTAATTTTCTTTATTTGTTGTTTTGCCTCATCGGTTTTAGGCAGAACAATATTCAAGACACCTTTTTTGAAGGTCGCTTCAACCTTGTCTTTATCGATTTGGCAAGGAATGGGAACTCGGCGGTGAAAAGAACCATATGTTCTTTCCATGCGATAGTACCCCTGTGTGTTTTCTTCTTTTTCTTCTCGCTTTTCGCCGGAAATGGTGAGAGCATCGTTCGTGATTGAGAGGTCGATGTCTTTTTCGTCGATTCCCGGCAGCTCAACTGAAATGCGTAGATCGTCGGGGTTTTCTTTCACCTCCAGTCTGGGATGAAACATACTTTCTGAGATTTCGCCAAACGGGCTAAGTAAACCGGTCTCAAAAGTTCGGAAGAAATCATCGAAAACGCGATTGACGTCTCTTTGAAGCGGGAAGAAGGCAGAGCTTTCCACTGGCGAGCTATCTTCTCTTCTAATTGGTAAGTTCTTCTTTCCCCAATTCCAGTTTAATAGATTTCCATTGAAAACCATATTAGTATCCTCCTACTCAAAAACAGTTTATTGCGTCTGGCTGTTGATGACACTGGTACTAAATGCGGTGTTTGTCTTCTTGTAACCTTTGTGAGTATCGCTTTGTCTTTTAGTCATAGGAACAGCTCAGGCGCTTGTTTTATGAATTGACTTTCCGATTTGGATCTGAATCTATGAGGAATCATTCTTATTGTTTGACTTGAATGAATGCTCACACCACATATGGTACCTAGGTCTCAATTCTCTCTTTTAGCTTTGCAGGATTTTTTAAACTTTTAGGAGAGCTTCGAAATTTCTAGGTTTCGGGCTTCGTGCTTAGAAGCGGTCCCGGGATGCTCTTTTGGTAAGGGCAGAGGGGATCGTGAAGAAATTATTAACGGTTGTTGACAGCGGGAAAATTTTTGGTAAATAATGAGATTGGAAGGTTCAATATCCTTCGTTTTGATTACAAATTCCTTTTCTATGGAGGGTTTGAGTAGTTTGGCGAAAGATAAATTTGAATAGTTCCAACGCATGATAATACCGACCCACCAGGTTGGTAACAGCAGAGAAGTGGCAGCCTCAAGCCTTTGGGGCTGCCCTGCTGAAAGTTGTGCCAAAGAGATCCTCGGTTTCTCAGACCGAATCTCTAGATGGCTATTTTTCTTAACGCGGCAATTTTGCCGAACCTAGCTGAATAGACTGAAGGAGGTTCCGCCTATGATTGATGTGAAAAGTTGTGGTGAGATTTTTTCTGACTACATAAAAGCTGGCAGCGCGGACTGTGCTGTGGAGGAGATGGAAGAGCTTGCGAAGAGTAAGTATGATCGGATTAGATTGCGAGTCGCTGAGAATCCTAATTCGCCGCACCATGTTTTAGAACTGCTTGCTAAAGACAACAACCCTGATGTGCGTATAGCTGTTGCAACCAACCCAGAGACGCCGTTGCCAGTAAGTCTGGCACTGGCTTTCGATGAGGATCCGAATGTGCGGCTCGGGCTGGCAATAGACTTTAGCACTCCGATGGAATTGCTCGAAAAACTCGTTGACGATGCGAATCCATACATCAGTTGCCGTGCCATTCAAACACGCGAAGGTATTCTTTCAAGAAAGAATGTCGCAAGTCTTGGGCAAGATTTGTTGAACTGGGCTAATAACGTGGTTGATGGCAGCTCTGAGCTGCAGTACGCATGAGCTAAATTTTTGTGCACTCAATAGTGCTGGCAAATGGTTAGCTGTGCTGAGTTAACCATTCGCGATTAGAACTCAGTGAGTTTATTGACCCATCTAAGCAACTGACAAATAGGAAAAGGAGGACAATTACCTGCCTGGGTGGCAAGGGGGCTGCCCGGCTCACCGTTTCCCTAATCAAAGATCAAGGAGGCTGCTTTTGACGAAGCAGCTTCCTTTTGCGCTTTGTGCTTCTGTGCATTCTTGCGTTCTTGTGCTTATGTGCTTATGTGCTTATGTGCGTTCTTGTGCTTCTGTGCTTTCGCGCATTTGAGCTTCTGTGCACTCTTGCGCTGCTGTGCATTCTTGTGAAAGTGTTCGGGAGAAGACCCTATACATAAGAATCTGACGGGTCATCTCGCGTGAATATAGATTGAGTTGAGAACTTAAACAGAAGCGTAAGATCCTTGCTCGATGTCTTCGAGTAAACTCAACCTCTTTGGGTTCCAGCCCAATTCCTTGCGGGCGAGGTCGCCTGTGCATTGACTGTTCATGTTCCACCAATCGCCCCAGTGACCGAAAATTTCGCGAGCACGTTCCAGCGAAACCGGTGTCGCCTTTCCCCCGATGCCAGTTTTGCGACTTACAGCCTCTGCGATTGAAAGCGTGGTGACACCATATTCGGCGGCACTGCAATAGAGGGCTCCCGCTTGTGCTTTTTGAATTGCTAGAACCACCAGGTCCGCAAAATCATCTACGTGGACCGCAGAGCGTTTGTTGTTTTCGCTTCCTTCTACATAGATTGATTCGCCGGCACGCATCGCATAATCCAGGAGATAACGCGGCACAATGAAGCTGCCGTTTCGTCCGTGCACGCATGGTGGGCGCAGAACTATTCCTCTTATGCCTTCGTTCGCGGCGTCCTGAATTCTTTTTTCCAAGTTGCGACGAGCCAGGACTACCGGTGAATCTGTCGGTGGCAGAGGTGTCTCTTCATCATAAAGAAGGTCCCTGCTGTCAGGTATGACGCCCGTTCCGCTCGTCAAAATGAAGGTCTTACCCGTATTTGCAAGCGCCTTCAAAATATCATCAAGATGGGTGGTTCCAGTCGTAACTTCGTGCTGTGCATTTTCCATCGAGTTGTAGCCGTACGCACAGTAAACGATGACATCAGTCTCTGGTAGGGCCTGAATGATGTTGCCCTGGTCTTCAATGCTGGCTACCATGGGGTCGATGCCCTTGAACTTGAGTTTGTGTGCAGCATCATACGACCGTGTGCTGCCAGTTACCGAATAATTTTCCTGCAGCAATCGCTCAGCGACTGCATTTCCGATGTATCCCGTAGCAGCTATGACCAGGCATTTCATGAGTAAGCCCCCGCTTGTTTAATTCGCCCAGCTTAGCATAACCGCCGTTTAAGCAGTCAGCATCGGTGATTACACCCAGCTGAGCCCGCACGCGAGTTAGCGCTAATGCCATTGCATTTGACTGAAGTTCCGTACCAGTGTTAATTCGCGGGTTTTCGGGAACGCGAGGACAATTTAACCTTATATAGTCTTACTTGATTCTGATTCTAATGGAAATATCCGTTTGCTGATCGTCCAGGAGTAGGGCATTTCGACCTTGAGTGTTTGCCCGGCTGGTACAGTCGTAAATTCCCTCTGAATCAGCGACCTCGACTCATTAAGTAAAGATGCAGCTCCAGTCCATTTTGACTGGAACTGCAATAACTCTGGTGTCAGACGAAATATGCCAGCGATTGGTTTCAAGTTCCGCTTGTCACCTTCGCTTTCATCTTTCCTTTTTTCATTGTTCTCTCGTAGTCTTCTCTACGAATTTTCGCAATGCGGCTGCGATCTGCAGAACGAACTACGAAGCCTTCGGGAATTCCTTCTGCTTCGTCGTCCAACTTGCATTGCGTTGCGCTTTGCGTCAGCAAGAACTTGTACGTTGCTTCGAGCTCAGTTGGTAGCTCTGATGCATCCATTTCGAAAAGTGCGGGCACCAAAGTGAAGCCTGCTTTTTCGGCTTCAGTTCTTAGTTGCTCAACAGGCACGAATGGCTGACCACCGTTCTCACGCCAGTGTGAGATTTTGTCTGTTGGCAGAGCAAGCAGCTCTTCGTAGTTCTTGATGATGTTTACATCAAAAAGACGAAAGCTAACTGCACCAGATTTGGTGTAGTTCTTCGCTGCTGCACCAATAGACTTACCGAATACTTCAAGGTAGTAAACCTTGATTGCATCAGAGTCATAGAGTGCTTCATATTTCGTTCTTACCGTTTCCTTAACCGCGTCAACAATGCCCATGGCGGGGTTGCCGATTAGATCACGACGCTCCCAGAGGAAGTCTTCCCGGCTACCTACAATTACGCTTTTGTCGGGGCAGAACACGATGCGACAGTTTGTGCCATCAACTTTTTCTGTTCCAAACACACGTCCTTCGAAGTGAATTTGCACAGTTTCTTCGAGTAGTCCGCGATCAACCAGGCTGTGATAAGTCAGAATTGACGGATATTTCGTCAAACTGTTTAGCTTCTGTAGATCAATTTTTTGAATGTCGAAAGGCATGATTCGACTCCTTTGTGTTTGTGCTTATTGTCCAGCGGCTAGCCGTTGGGTTTGTTTTATCAATGACGCGTGATGCTATACCGGGTGCTTGAACTAAAAGCCCGTGAGTCTTGCGATCCACGGGCTTTCAGTAAGAATGAGATTCAATCTACTCTCAATCACCCGCGAGAACTGACAAGGAGTTATGCCCCTTGTTCTGTTGGCTATTTGGCTGATTGCTAAACACCATGATATGGCTTTCCTGAGTCATTGATTTTTTTAGTATATCGAGGAATGGTCGATTTGAAAATACGCGCAATACAATTTGTTTTGTGAGGCTACTTTGTTGTTATCGAGCTAAATTCTTGCTCGGTATGCAAGCGACTGGTTTTGGTAGTCTGTAATGCAAGCACTCCCATATTGCAAGCCGTCAGCGTAATGCAAGCCGTCAGCGTAATGCAAGCGGTCCGCATTTGCAGGAGTTTCGAAATGGATGCGCAGTGAATGCAAGTTGTTTGGCACTTTGAAGATCTGCTTTATTAGTGTTTGCTATAGTAAACTCTAAATTCTTTATGGTTCACAATAATGAACAATAAGCAAGCAGTTGAAACCTGAATTCTATGTTATAATGTTCAGTAAATTAGACATTAAATTCATTATCGTTAGCTATTATGGACGCTATGAACGCACGTGTACCGATTTCTAAAACACCAGCCCCCGTTTTGAGAGCTTTGCGTAAGCTTGGGCAAGATATCAGAGACGCAAGGCTGCGTCGAAGGATACCAACAGAACTGCTCGCAGCCCGAGCGTCGATTAGCAGAACTACTTTGTATAACGTAGAGAATGGAGATCCTACCGTTGCTGTCGGAACCTACATAACTGTGTTGTTCATTCTTGGATTGCTTGATCGCGTGAGTAATCTCGCTGACGCAAATGAAGATTTATTGGGACGCCAATTAGAAGAAGAGCGGCTGCCGAAGCGCATTCGGTTGTCTTGGAAAAAAAACGGAGCGAAGAAAGCCAAAGATGGAAGTTCGAGCGAAGCCGTGGAGCTGAATTTGGCGCGCTCTCAAAAGCCAAAAAAGTCGGTAAAGCGTGCTGCTCCGAGGAGCAAAAAGCCGCAGTCATAGTGGAACTTGATTTGGTAAGAGAAGAAAAATCTCATTATCAGTTTTGCGTGACCAAAAACATAAGCCCGATGTATAGATGCAATAGTTGAACGATTGTCTGAGTCCCCCATCAATCAAGCGGTGTCTTATAGCTTGATTGTAGTCAACGTTCGGACGCTCCACCGAGTCATTTTTAACTGAGGCGTAAAATCATGGGCAATTTAGAGCTGGTTTCTGAGTCGAACAAAAATCTAGATAGCGTTGGTGACAAGTCTGCGGCACCGTCCTTGTCCAGTTCGTTTCTTGATTTGATGAAAGAGAAAGCCTCTGACTTCGCCAATTCGTCGATCGTGAAATCGATACTTCCCGATGTTTCGTTCTTCAATAGTGGCGCCAGAACAGCTGATGACGGCTCGAAAAATCCTAATCTCGCTTTGGGCAATCCGAGTGATGCCAGAGCAGACCAGAGCCACGCGAATAATTATCTAGTTCTAAAAGACCAATATGTGCTGTCCTATAATAAGGACCACAAAACGCCTAACTGGGCGTCATGGCAGTTAGACTCAGATTGGATTGGCAGTTCTGGTCGTGCTGGACAATTTACAGCGGATGATTCGCTGCCTGCAGGTTTTGACCGTGCCCAACCTGGCGACTACAAAGGCACCGGTTATGACAGAGGGCACAATGTTCCATCAGGCGATCGCACCAGATCTAAAACCGACAATGAAGCGACATTTTTGATGAGCAACATTGCACCGCAGACTGGTGACAACAACCGCGGTCCGTGGGAAAAGTTGGAAAGCTACAGTCGCGACCTGGCTAAAGAAGGCAAAGAATTGTACATTGTTGCCGGTAGCCGCGGAAGCAAGGGCACCATTGGTGATGGCGTCAATGTTCCAGAGTCATGGTTCAAGGTTGTCGTTGTGTTGCCTGAAAAAGGCATGGGTCTTGCTGATGTAAATGAAAAGACTGAAGTGATAGCAATTGAAATTCCAAACGAAACAGGCATGATGCGCGACGATTGGCGCAAATATGTCACTACTGTCGATGAAATTGAGAAGCACACTGGCTACAATTTCCTCTCCAAAGTGCCGAACAAAGTTCAGTCCGTAATCGAAGCTAAACGCTACGGCAACTAATTTTTAGTTGCCTCGTACTTGTTCGGCGCAATTTTATTTCCACGATGCAGTTAGAATATTTGAGAATTCTCTGGCCTTTTCAAAGAAGAATTTAGTTGAAGGGTTATCGCGTTGTACTTTGTGGATGGACTTATCCAGCGCCTGCTTGTACTCCAGCATCTTTTCATAAGTTTCAGTTAAATCAGCCGGTATGGGTTGTTTGCTTTTTTGCAGCTCGCTGATTTGCTCTTTCATTTTTGCAACTGTTGTTGCTGCTGCAATGTAATCGGCTGCCAGCTCTGGTGGCGAGTTTAGATATCGAGCATGTGTTTCCGGATTCGGGTTCGCTAGCATCTGGTTGTTGGTCCGATGGAGGTCAGTGCGTATTTTTTCGAGTTGCGCTTTCTCTACCGGATTGTGTTCGACAGCTTTATCCATAAACCTGTCGAAAGCCCTATGCCCTGCTAGTTCATGCTGCGCATTTGCGAGGTCTAGTTGTGGATAGTTTGCTCCATCTGAAGCGATTAGTTCGCGCATACTCTTCACTTTGCCTCCGTCGCTTCCATCTGCTGAGACTATCCGAACAATTCCTTTTGCTGCGTTACCCATATCTGGAACTATCATCATAGGCTCTGCTAATAGTTCCTCTGCCAGTGCTGGGTCTACCTTTCGGATGGTGTCAATCACCTGCTTCATGGTCGATGCTGCATTTACTGCAATCTTTGGACGACCGCTGCGATCCGAAAGCAATTTTCCTTCTGCAGGAATTTCACTTACCTTTCCTAAGTCTTTTCCATCAGTTGTGATGATGCGTTGTTGAAACGTATTCTCTGTTGTGTTGCTGATGACAGGCTTGCTGGACTCTACGGTCTGTATTTCGATATTTTTTCCATTTCTAATTTCTATTTGCGGGCTGCCTGCCTCCACGATTATCTTTAGTGCTTTGTCGCCGGCATCTATAACGAGGCGAGATTTGTCTCCCGATACTCTGACAACTCCATCACCGTTTATGATGACTGTGGCATTCTCCACTTTTGCGGTAGCACCATTTAACTTTAATTGGCTGCCATGTCCTTCGCTGTTTACTTTGACAAAGGTTTTGGTGCCGTTAGCTGTGACAGCTGCCGGTCCACTGACTATGGCTGAAGCGTTGTCGTTCAGCGTAACCTTAGCGGGAGTAGACTTGATGAAGAGACTGCTGGGGTTAGCAACGAATACCTTGCTATCGTCATAGGCGTGGACGGTCGGACTTTTGAACAGTCCAGGGGTCACTGACGCGCTTGATGTATTTCTAATTACAGCTTCGCTTCTGTCGCTGAGAACTGCTCGCCCATTGTCGTGAAGATGCACTCGGGCGTCACCGTCGGCGGTGATGCTTGCTCCTTCTCTGACATCTACTTCTGATGTTCCGTGCGCTTGAGCTTCGGTTTCTTTCCCTCGTAAGAAGCCTCGGGAGCTGTCGAAGAATTGCGTCGCCTTACCAGCGATGGCGTAGAGTGTGACGTTTTCAGTCACATGAACCGGTGTTTTGTCGTCTGAGAGATATTGCGCTTTTCCGTGCTCGTCTTTGTAGAGCCATCCCTGCGAGTCGGGTTTGATGACTGGGGTTCCGTTTGTCGGTAGTGGAGGCGCTTCTGCGCGGGAAGGAATAGCGTTGCGTTGCAAAAACTCCGAGAGTTCAGGTGCCGAAGCTTGCTCATTTGAGCTCCAGCTTCGCATTTCAGTGTTGCCACCGGCTGCTTTTATGGAGATATTCAGTTGCTTTTCAATGTCAGCAATTCGGTAGCGAGTTGTTGCAAACTGACGAATCATCGCTGCGGAGTCTCTATCGATCATGGATGTAGAACTAGCCAATTGACTTAGATTCGTCAGGTAATCTTCTTGTTCTTTGCGTTTCTGCGCTATGCCGTCAGGTCCTTTAAGGAACGTGTCCAGCTCTTTCATTCGTGTTGCAGGGTCCTTTATCTTCTGCAACTCGTTTAGCAATTCAGTGTGTAGTTTTTTCGAAAAACTCTCGAGGTGCTCCTGGGCATTTCTATGTGTGTGATCTAAAAATGTGCGCAAGAGTTTTCTCTGACTTTCTAATTGTGCGTTTGCTTCGGCTTGCTCCTCATTGCCTGTGTTCGCACTTTTCTCTTTCAGTTGCCGACTAAGGTTTGCAAAAGTGTCTTCTCCCTGAAGCAAATAGGTCGCCAACTCTCGATTGGTTTGGTTGAGGTCATGAAGAAATTCCTTAATTTTCTGGATCTTTTCGTGACCCGGTTTTGACATTAGTTCGGCAAATCTATCTTTGTGACTTTGCTGAGCTTCTAAGCCAGGTCTTGATTGATTTGGTGGTGGCATGTCAATTATGTTGAGTGGCGAGTTTTCGAGGCTGGCGCCATTGCGCTGCTGCCCATCAAGAATTCTCTCAAACTGCACTTGTATATGTAATGTGCGAAGAATATCGCGCTTCTGCCAGTCGTCGGAATTATCCCATTTGTCAGAATTCCTCCGTCGGTATTCTCTTAGCGGTTCTCTTAGATGTTCGGCTGGAAAGGACGGATTGTACATTTCATTTAGATTGCCTTGCCACTTTATTGGTGGCGCAGAAATCACATTTTCACTTCGAATTGCAGGGAGCCCAATGTCAGATTTGTCTTTTTGCGAGGCATCGACTGGAATGTATTTCCCCGTTCTTTTGTCTAATAGAATGAAGTCGCCGCCAATATCATCAATAGCTGTTTTTGCTAGCTGGGGAATCAAGACATATTGTTCTTGGAAGGCTCGTGGACGTTTCTCAAGTACCTCTTGTAACTTCTTGAAGATAAGACCCTGAGTCAAGTCGCCTCCAGATCTAAGATTTATCGGTACCGTTGTATCTAGGTTTGGGGCTGAGTCCTCTAGCTCAGCAGCAGCCCGTTTTAACTCTTGTCTGACCACAGGTCCTAGCTTGCGACGTAAATTATCTTCGGCTTCCGAAAGCTCTTCAGTGTCGAGTTTCCGCTCTAGCTTTTCCTTTTCACGAAAGGCGGCGCGAAGATCTGCGTCTTGCTCTGCACGCACTTTCAGGTACGACGATCGTAGGTTGGGATCCTCGCTTCCACCAAGCAGCGAGAGAATTTTACTTCTTTTCGAAATCGCGGAGATTCTACTGTCAGACCACTCATTTTGGTTGTTGGTCTGGGGTAAGGTTTGGTATTCGCTTCTTACTAGTTCTCTAAATTGTTGTTGCAGAGCTTTTGCATCAAGTTTAATCGCATTGGCTAGTTGTAGATCGCGTTCGGGATACATTGCCTGTGCGAGTATCAATCTGGATAAGTACTCGACACGAGGGCGTTCAGTTGTTGCTTGTTGCAAGTACTGAATGGCATGCAGTGCTTGCTTGGCTCGCAGATCGCTGAAGCTGCGTTTCTCCAGTTCAATCTGTGCTTGGCTTAAAGCCTGGCTACAATTACATCCTTTTGCTGTGAGATCTTTTGCCATGGCATTTCGTTGAAGAAACTCTGAAAGCTCAGGAGATGATGCCCGCTCACTTGAGTTCCAGCTGCGCATTTCGCCGCCACTGCTACCTGCATTTGATTGTCTGATATCAAAATCTTGCGGTCTCGAGAGGAATTCACCGAAGCGAACATTGGCGGGTTTCTCTCCTCGCCAACCAAAATTATGCATTTCATGCAAGGCATGTTCGGCCGACCAGCCTTCATTATGTAGCTGCCGGTACAAACCTATCACAGCACCGGTGCGGTCTTTTCCGTGAGCGCAATGAACAAATACCTTGCCTGAAGCTCCTTCAATAGCGCGTAAAACTTCTTTGATTTGCTTTGGATCGTTTGCGTTTGAATCTACGGGCATGTGCCTGTATTCCATGCCATATTGCTCTGCAAGTTGCCTTTCAATATCGATGCCCTGCTGAGTCATGTCGATAATGATTTTTACGCCACTGTCTTTGAGGGCCTGCATTCCTGCTTCGTCTCTGACCTGCCCTCCCCTGAATACTTTTTCGTCAACTTTGGCAAAATTACTCAGTCCCTTTATGCTTTCCTTTTGAGAAAATGGCGGACCTACTGTATCGGGGAAGGTCTGAATCCTTGTCGCACTTGCTGCTCCTCTTATACCGACAGCATCTAATACTTCTGCCATACGGCGGGAAGTGGTATTCGGGAACATGTACTCAAAGCTAAATCCGGTTGGCTCTACTGCGCCTTTTTTGTATGCCATATCTTGCAGGCTTGCTACGAATTTGTTTCCGCCAGCAGGTAGTGCTCTTTGTACGTTTGTAAGGAAATCACTCAGTGGAGGAATTCCAGAGACGATTTGTATCTTGTCATTTTCTGTGATTGTGCGGCCTTTTTCGCCTTCAGCTGGCTTACCGATGGTGACTTTACTTGTGCCTTCTTTCGAGGCTATGGCGAGTCCGATTTTGATTTCGACCTTACTATTCTGAGCTCTCATACTTGCGAGGTCGCCAACTATTGTTGAGGTTTCGCCTCCAGAGCCGATGCAATCATTTATGGCAATCACTTTCAATGACTGTGTGCTTCCTGCTCTAGCTATAATGGCCTTCGCTTGCTCTTTCGAAACGAAGTGACTGTCATATTTGGAGTCGCTGAGACCATTTGCCAGTCTGTACATGTGCATAGCCAGGTGAGAGCTGTCTGCAGTCCCAGAAGACCCTGCCTTGTTGCGTGATAGGTCCACGAAAATTATGCCTTGCGCTAGCTCGCTTCCCGGATTGTGTGCTTGCCCGAATAATTGCTTGTGTACGCTACGCATTGCTTGGGCAAAGTCCGTATTGCTGACGATGTTCATTTCATTTACAGCGTAGGAAAGTTCTCTTGCTGCATCACTCTGTTTGCTGAAATGAGCCAGAGCTCTGGTCATGCCTATTTCTCTTGCATCTTCTACCGGTCTATTAATTGCAGCGAACTCAGCATCGCTAATCTTGCCAGATGTCGAGAATGCTAAATCAGGCAAAGCAAGTATGGTTCTTATACGTTCCTGCAGGTGGCTTGGGTTCGATTTTGAAACAGCCATGTCAAACATGTTAAGTCCTTGACCAAACTCCTGTATCTTCGAGGGTTGCAGAACTTGCTTGTTTCTTGCAAGGATTGTTCGGTCTTCCTGTTTCATCTTCAGGTTGTTTTCAAACAACACCGCTTTTTCGCCGGGCTCCAATTGTTGAGGTGTCTTGAGGACTACCTCTATGCCTGTGCTTTTGCGAAACTCGTAAGCAAGAGCTCTTCCCTCTTCGGTTGTAGCAACTGCAGTAATTCGTTGCACCATCTTTTTGTGTGTGAAGCCTGCCCATCCATCGGCTTGCCCTATTCGAATTGCTTTCTCTATCTCGACTGCAACTTGATCAAATACTTTTCTCATGCCTGACTGCGAAAGAAACTCTTCTCTATGTTCAAGAAGGATTTTTCTCTGGCTTTCCGTAAGCCCTCCAAATATCCTGTCTGCAGTTGATCTGTCGATAGCTGCTGGAAATAGTTTATCGATAAGCACTTCAATGCGCTGCGCTGTTCTGGCTTCATTGTCGGCCCGAGACTTACTTTCTAGCTTGTCGAGATATTCAATCGCTGCTTGCCTGAATTGTGCTCGTGTTTCTGCTTGCATTTCACGAATATCTGCTTCGGTAGTCAATTTTGCTACTGTGGCAGCAATGAGTTCGTGTTTTTTACCTTCTTGCGTTGTTTGCAAAGAATCGATGAGTTTCTTTATTGTTGCTCCGCGGTCTTCTTCAAGCATATTTTCAGCTTTATTCTCAAAGAGTCGCATCAAGTCAGCTACCGTGGAGTCTGATGCTCGCGCAAAATCATTTGCATTCATCTTGTCCAATAGCTTTGCTAAGCCATAGTTTGCTTGAGCTATGTCTTGAGTTGGTAGTGCTCTAAATAGAGCTGCGTATTTCTCAATTTGTGCTTCTCGCAAGCCGGCTTCTGTTGGCAATCCTGTTTCTGCCAAGATGTTGCTAAGCTTATTCGTAAATCTTGACTGTTGCCCAGCGCCCAGATTTTTCAGTTCTGGGGATGAACCACAATCAAGCAGTCGCGATATCAGTTCAGGTCCCTTTATGCTTCCAATCTTTGAGTACTCCAGGGAATTCAGCCATTGAATTAAGTCTCTCTTGTTCAATATCATTGATTTGACAAGCATGTCCCTGTTGGGAGAATCGCTTGCAGCAAGCTCTGCTATTTTTTCCCAGCTTTGTTTGCTGGGTGATTCGCTTTGAACTGCCATCTCTCGTGCGAACGACTCTATTGCTTTCGCTTGTTTCGTCGGCGTGCTGTCTTTGATAGCATGGACAGCTGTGATTAGTCTGAATAGATTCTCTTCCCCTGCCAGATTTGCAGCCAGGTGCTTTTTGAACAAGCTCTGCAATGCTGTTCTAGTTTCTTCCGGGCATTGAGCTAGCAGCGAGAATTGCTCACCTGTAATGCGTTCTGCACGTAAGTCATTGTGCAATTCTTCTGCCACTTTTGGTGATTGCTTAAAGAGATTTTTGAATGCTGTTGCCAGCGCAATTCCGCCGTCGTTGCTCTCGCTTATCGTCCTCTGCAGCTCTACAACGTAATTTTTGTGATGTGTGCTTCCTACGAAAGGGTCTATCAATTGCGCGCGAACCGATGGCTTAATCGCAAGCAAGGCTGAAGCTAAAGTTGGTTCCGTGTTTTTCAGCTTCTCGTATTTGCTTACGGTTTCAATTGCATTCTGCAACGCTTTCTCTGAGAGCGGACTTTTCATTAGGGGCTCGAAGATAGCATTTGTTAGTTGTGGATTTCTTGAACGGGCTTCAGCGAGTAGGTTGGCACCATTTTTTGTGCTCTGCAGAAAGCTGCTAATTAGATTTAGCCTTTCTGTGACTGCCTTTGAAAATGTTGTTTTATCAATCTCTCCTTCAAGAAGCTTTTGTCCGAGGTCTTTGACAAGGTGATCTAGCCCATCTCGACCTGGCGTTGAGAGCACTTTTGGGTCCAGTGCTTTTATCTCAAACAAGCTCTTGTATATTTTTGCAGTCTCCACTGCATCATCGACTGCTCGTCTGAATCCTTCCATGTTTGTGGAGCTATTTAGTTGACGCTCAATAAGTGAATCTACAATGTGTTTTCTGCAGGTGGGGTCTAGCGCTGCTATTTCGCCAAACTGAAATGCGAAGAGTTTTTTTTGTGCAACTGCGAGGTCGTACTTTGCTGCAGTAGAAACCCTGTCGGCAACTTCTTGGGGCTTGTTTGCGCGTAGAATCGGGTCGACAAAAGCCTCTCTGGCTGCCTCTGAGATGCCTCCAGGTTTTAAACTGTTTTTGAACGCCGCTAAGGTTTGAAGTGTGATGTTTTTGTCTAGCAGTAGGTCAAGCGGAACTGCGGCGATGTCTGCCTTTCCTTGCTGGAATTTGTCTGTAATCTCTTTTATGTGAGCCAGGCGCGTGATGAAACCTTCAACCTTTGCCGCTTCAGCAAATTTATTCGCGTATGATTCGAGCTGCTCTGCTGGTACATGGCGAAGCAAGTCTCTCATGACTTTTTTGAGAGGCTCTCTATTTGAATGCGTTGCCTTTTCTGTTATAAGCCTGTCTACGGGAGCAAGCAGGTTCTCTACCGGACGTAAATTGTTTAAAGTTGCTGCCGTTGGGTTGTTATTCTTTATGCTCGGCATTTGCCCGGCAGAGCTGTGGACATCGCCGAGTGCATCTGTTGGTAGTTCAATTGCGGCTGACTTGTTGAGTCTTTCTAAACCGTCACCAGCAACACGACGCAAATAATTTTCTGCAGCCAGTGCATCAGCCTCGTGCATGCGCATGTATTGATTGTATGCATCCATGAGCTGCTCATTTAGCTGAGCAACTCGATTTTCCATAAGCTTTTCAAACAGCGCTTTCGCTTTTGCTTCAGTGATTGGGCTAGGATTATTGGGGTCAAGATTCAAAGCTAGCTCGTATAAATCTCGAATCGCGTCAAAGCGTTCCTTTTGAGCTTCTGCTCGAGCTGCATCAGTCGGAGCTACTGCCGCCTCTTTCTTTCCTGCAACTAGATGCTCAGCATCTGAACCGAAAATACGCCGCGCTAATTGCATGGCAGTGGCGTCGCCAGCAGCAGCTTTTTTCATAAGTAGCAGCAGTTCTTGTGCGCCTACACCAGACTCTGAATTGATGTGCTGTTTGGCAGACTTTATTGCGTTGTAGTCTTGCCTTATCTCATGCTCGCTTTGTCCCTTGTACGCACCGATTTCTGCAAAGCTCTTTATCAAGTTGTCTGCTCGCGAAAGCTGTTCTTTTCCAAGTGCTGGCAACTCAAGTGATTTAGCAACGAAACTCATCCATTGCTTTTCGAACGACTTATCGTGGCTATGCTTACTGAGCTCTGCATACCTCTCCGCAACTCGTTCGGCAGATACTTTGGAAAGCTCATCGGCGCTGACTTTGAGTTTCTGTTCTGCTGTAACTTCTTCTGGTTTAACACCAAATTTCTGAGCTGCAGCCAGAGTATGCTGAATTGACTTGAGTGCCTCTGCGTCCTGTGCTACGTGCGCAGATTCGTGATAAGTGTTTATCAACAGCTTGCCTGGGTTATTTATGAGGTCTTCAGTTTTTACCTTTATCACACCATCGCGATATGATGCGTCAGCCACGTGCAAATCACCATATCTTTTGAGGCTGACCGGTGGAATTCCTTCTCTTGAATTGAACTTATTGATTGCGTCTTCTATCGTTTTGAGACTGGCGTCAATCTTTTGATTTAGCGCCTTTAGAGCCTCCGCATGAGTTTCTCTCTCAGCTAAAAATTTGCTGACAATTTCGTTGCGCTTGCCGCTAGCATCTTTTCGTGACCACTCATGTAAGCTGCTTGCATCGAAGTCCTTTTCTTGCGGCAGCCTCAATCCTTCTTTTGCTAATTCTGCTTCAAGGCTTGCTTTTGTCGTTTCGAAGTTATCTCTTATGGCTTTGAATTCTTCGGCAGTTTGTCGCAGAGGCTCTCGGGCATCACTTATGGTGCGACCAACTTGCTCAAGGTACTTTTGCGCTACTGCCGCATCACTTAGCTTACCGGCATTGTCACCCAGCTGAGCAGACAATGCTGCAAGTTCGCTTCCGTTAAGGTGTCTTTCGGGGCGCCATAGCGGAGAAAGTCCATCTACCGATTCTACTTGTGCTATTAATGATCGAGCCATTTCTTGGGAGATGATTGCTTTGCTTTCCCCATTCAACCCAAGAGTCTTGAGTTCAACCTGTCCTTCAGCAATTCTGTGGACGTGCTCGCTTAAGAGATCTCGAAGTCCGGGGTGGTCTTGCGCGATATATAGCTCTACCTTGCCCTTGCTAGAACTGGCGATTTCGAAATTCTTTAAGGCAGCTGGATCTGACACGACAATCTTAAGCGTTTGTCCAGCCGGTACATCTGCCAGTAGTTTTGCTGCAGGCTCGCTTGTGGCGTTTGACGCGTCGTGAGTTGTGCGGAGCTCAACAGTTCCCGATGAAATGCTTCCTTTGCCATCTTCGATGACAACCGGCTTTTCGAATCGTGCATTTTCCAGTGTGGGACTCTGGTATTTTACGATTTTTGTCTCTCCGGCTTGGCTTCCTCGAATCGGTTCTGCGCTTGGCTTTACCGTAGCTTCATGGTTCAAGTTGTAACTTGCTCGTCCTATGTTTGCTCTGCCTGCGGCGGCATAGGTTCCATGTACACCGGTGATGAAGGGCGCAATGCTGTATTGAATGAGGCTGCTCATGTTTTCCGTTGGGGAAACAACCTTGCCATATAGAAGATTCTCTACACCTCCGGCTATCAGATTTGAGCCTGACATGCCGCCAACCATAAAGGCACCAGAGGCGGTGAAGTGGGTGACATTACCTATCAGTCGGGCTGAGCGCTCGCTGAGAAATCCACTGCTCATCATTCGCATTGTTGTCGGGTCTAACTTCTGTGTCAGTGCAAGGCGATTGGCAATCGATTCAGGGTTCACTAGATGGTGGCTTGCCCTGCCGGCCCAGTGACCGGCACCGGCGGCGAGGTTGGCGTGAAAAATGCTCTTGGCGTACTGTGATGATATCTCTTTGTCGCTAAACGCTGAACCATCGAGAATATTTCCCACGGTGATTTTGCCGTGCCACATCATATCGGCTGTTTCGACAACCAGTGAGCTTGCTGTTGCTGCGCCGTGGCTTAGTGTTGCGGAGTACCCCTCTCTGGCCGCAGCATTCCACACTCTCTGTAGAGTCGATTGCATCTCATTTTCAACATATCTAGAGCCCAGCTTCATGATTGCTTCGTGGGCAGACTTTTCGAAGGTTTTACCGAGCAGCTGCGCGCCCTCTTGTCCAAGACCTTCCATTATTTTTCCGGTTATAGGACTCTTTTGAAGAAGCTCCATGACAGCGTGATTTATTTGCTGGTCAATCCCCTTCATAGAAGCACTTTGTGCGCCCTGGCGCAGCATTTTTACTACAGTTTTTTCGATTTCCTGTTGGACAATTTTCTTTTCCGCTTCACTTAGTCCTTTGAAAGCAGCCTCTTTAAGCAACTGATTTGCAGCGGTTTTTGCTGCAGTCGCACCAAAGCCTGTTAGCTTTTGCAAATGTCCAGGTCCCAGGCTCTGAATAAAGGCGCTCTTTGCCCCGTCTTTTGCTGCCTCTTTCATATCATCTGTGGTGACATTATCACCCATGGCAAGCTTTGTTAGTGCTGCGGAACCCGCGGCAGCTGCTAACGTGAAGAGCGCTATCGCTGCCCAGGACATGGTTCCGCCTGATGCAATCGTCAGCACTGTTGCTGCTGCTGCTATCATGATTTCTCTGGCGACGTTCGCCATCTCTTTTTGGGTTTCGGATATTCCACGCTGTGCTTCCCAGACTGCATCTAGAGATTCGTCAATCTTGCTTTGCTCTGTTTCTCTGAAGTTTGCATTGTCTCCACCGATGAGTTTAGTCAGTTCACCCATGCGATTGTCTAGCTGATATTTAGTTGAGTTCCAGCCCTGCGTATCCCAACCAGTTCGGGTAACGCGGTTGCTGTGGTCTTGAGCTTTGTATAGTTGCTCAAGTGCAGTCATGTCTCTAAATCGCAACGCAATCTCAATGCGCCCCTGGTCTGCAGAGGCTGCAACGCTCTTCATTTGCGATATCAAGTCAGCATTGTATTTGGTGGCATAGTTGTTGGCGACCTGGCGTCGTTCATCCATGGCTTTTATTTCATTGATTGTTTTTATCAAGTCTTCTTTTGGAAGAATTCCAACATGAATCGCCTTTAGTTTGTCCTCGATGCCGAGTTCTCCTCGTGTTGCCAGAATCTTCTCGATGAATTCCTTTTGTTCTCCGTAAAAAACAGACCCCAAGTTTTCTTTTTCAGTGCTAGCGAAGTTTTCTCTGGAACGTTCATTGAGTGTGAGTATCTGTTTGCCAAGTTCTTCTGGTGAGATTACTGCTCCGCCTCGTAAATCTCTGATGGTGCTTATCTTAAGGTGTCCATTTGCATTCAGGTCATCCAACACGCGTGTTTTGAAATCGTTGAAGCTAGTAATCGGACCTCTGTCTCTAGCAGGTGCATCAGGGCGGTGCGCAGACAATGGCAGGTGGCGCTTCCAGGCAGCATCGAATGCCTTTGCATATCGTTCGTCATAATCTGGGCTGTTCGCATCTAGTTTGCGTTTTAGCTCTTTGCCTGCAGGTACGTTAAAGGCTTCTTGTATCGCGAACGCTGCTTCAGCAGCGCTGCGCTTGCCGTCTTGTGCTTTTGCTAAAAGGTCGAAAACGAGATCTTTCTGAGGCGCCTTTGTCGGGTCATCTTTTATTTGTAACAAGAGATGTTTTGTGGCGGCGAGTGCGTCTGGGTAAGATTTCAGCAAGTTGCTTACTGCATCGTCAATCTGTTTGCGGTAGTCTTCATCACCTGCGTAGCGTTTTCGCTCATCTGGTTTCATTCCAACCACTGCATCGAAAAGAGCCTTGTAGTCTTTGGAGAAGGTATGGTCTACATCTGAGATAACCTCAGAAATGTCGCGTCTGATGTTATCTCGAGCAATTTCAAATGTGGTCTTTCTGAAGTACTCTAGAGCGGCTTTTTCGTGGGCTCTGGCGGGGTCGGTCTCGAGCGCTTTCATCGCTTCCACTTGTTTGGCGACCAACATGCCATTAAGCTGACGTGCAACATCAAGTCCATCCAAATATAGTTTAAGCCCTGATTTGTCTTCGTTATATTGTTGTAGGCTGTGCAATTGCTGCATGCCAGCAAGATTTTTCTCCAGGGCATCTGCCGACTCTTTGCTTAGAGCTGTATCTCCTGGCTTTGCATCGCCAGCCTTATCGATTGCTTGTAATTTTTCAAGTGCGAGTTTGTCAGCCTCTGGCAATTTGCCGCTCATGTAGGCTCGATATACTTGCAGTTGTCTGGTCTGCTCTGTATTTGGCGTAGCATTCTCTAATGAACCATCGAGGATTGAATGGCTAAGTTTGCGACCTGCTTCAATCTCTTTGTTCAGTTCCTTTGCAGCATTCATGTCCTGATAGAGGGACAACGCCGCCCTGTCTTCTGGCGACAATGCCTTTCTGTATTCAGCCCGGGACTCGGGATTCTTTTGTGCCAGTGTGTCCGTAATTTCGTTTCCTCGTTTGAAGGAAGCTAGCAATGGGTCCGCCTGCTTTTGCTGCCATGCACGTGAAAGCGCCAGATTCTCTTTTTCGCCAGCAGACAGTCCTGGGGCTTTGCCTGTGGATCTCTCAAATAGATCTATTTGCGCTTTCTGTTCGTCAGTAAGTTTGTCCTTAAACGAACTGGCATTTTTTTCCAGACTTCCAGCCAGAAGTCTGCCCTCTTCGATATTCTTTTGAATTCGCAGACCGTCTTTGACCTTCTCCTCAATTTTCAAAAGTGATTGGAACTTGTCGAACGCCGCAATTGATTTCTTCTCAGTCTCACTTAGCTTTGACTCGCCTTGTTGATTTGAGATGCTATCCCTGTATTTTTGCAGGTCTGCCCTGGCAAATGCCTCTGCCTGTTTTTCGGGAGCAGTCAGCTCTGGTTCTGTTTTTTTTGAGCGGCGGTAGAGTGCCAGAATATCTGTATCGCGAGAGTTGAGTTGCTTTTCAATTCTCTTTCCTTCAGCGATGTCTTTTGTTAATTGCTCAGCGAAGGACATCATTGATTCATATTGTTTGCCGCGCTCTATTTGTTCTCTTAATTTTCGCCCAGCTTCTATGTCTTTGCTGAGCGCTCGCTGGCTCATCAGGTCTTGGAACGCGCTGTCTGACATGGACCTGGTGCCAGGAAGCAGCTCTTTCAATCGTGCACGTTGTTCTTCACCGAATGCGGTGCCAAGTCGTAACTTCTCTTTGCCTTCCATCAGGTCTTCAACGAACTGGAATTTTGCCTCAAGCAGTTTTCTGGCGTCTATTCCTCGATCGTAATCGAAGTTCTTTCGCATATGGGAAAACATCAACTCGCGCAGGTTTGTGTTGCTGGTTAACAAAGAGAAGCTGCGCTCATCCATGTTTTCAACGCTCTTCATGTGTTCATCTTTGCTGGAGTTCCACCACATCATGCTGATGTTTTTCTCTCCCATTTCATGAGAGAAATCGGCTCCTGCTGCAGCTTGCAAGTACTCTTTGCGGAAGCGCTCGTTGCGCTCATCGCCCCACATTGATTGGCGTCCGGCCGTTTTGTACAGTTGGTCATAACTGGCTAGTGCGGCTCTTGCCTGAAATCCTTTCTCGGGGTCTTCCAGCAATTTCTTTGCTTCGGCTCGGCGGAAATGAGCTAGCTCTTGCTTGTCTCTTGGCGTCAAGTTGTGCGGTAACAGTGCACCACTTTGAAGTTTCTCGGAGATCACCTTGCCTGCTGCAATTTGTGAGTCACTGTGTTTCTCATTTTTTCCTGGAGCATCAAGCGCCATTCGAATGTCCATGCCGAGTTGAATACGCTTGCGGTCTGAGTCGGACATGCCGTGAAATATTCTGTCGATATCGGCTTTTGAATTTCCGGTTGCCCAGTTCCCCAGCTCCATTTGTGTAGCTTCGCTGACTTTGCCAAGGTTGACGGCATCCATGGCGAGTGCCATAACCCGTCCTGCATCATTACGTGATACGAAAATGCCATTCTTAAATTCATAGTTGCCATCGGCTTTTCGCTGGGAGGAGAGAAGAAGATTATTTTCGAGGTAGGCTTTTCCCAGTTCTTTATTCTCTGCAAATGCTTGACGAACATTATCATCAACACGGCCTTCGCCCAGGAATTCCTGCACCAACGCCAGCCTATCCTGCCGCAGCATGTCTACATAAGCATCAACCGCAGCAATAGATTTTCTGCCACGTCTGCTATTTTGTTGTTCTATCAAAGCCTCTCGCACAGAGTCGAGATTCTTGTCTTGTAGTTCTTTTGGAAAACTCGCGGGCAAATATTCTGCTGCCATTTTTGCAAGCTTGAGTTCTTCCTCAACAGTTCGATTGCCTTTGCCTTTAGTCAGGTAGCTTTCCATTGCCTCCTTATGCAATGCAGAGCTACGTTTCCAGCTTGGGTCCACTTTCATATCTTCAAGTACAGTCTTGCCGTCATGCTCTTTTGCATAGCCATCGTTTAGCATTGCAATTTGTCTTTGGTTCAGAGGCGAAATTTTGTCTCTGAGGTCTTTCTCAACTTCAAGATTTGTGCGGTAACCTCGCTGGGTCTTTTCTGCCAGAGCCTGCTTCAATGCAAGTTCAGCAAGCTCGACATTGTGCGCATCGCGCGTGTGCCCTATGCGTCTCAGGTGTCCGTTAAGTACGGTATTTTCGACGCTGCCTCTGCTGTACTTGTGATTCACATATTCGTTGATGTTCAATGCCTTGGACATCAGGTAGTCTTTGACTGCCTGAATCTGGTCGGCAGAGAGATCTTTGAGCTGATCGTTTAGTTCTCTGTAACGTCCGTTAGGATCAAAAAAGTATTGAATGGAATATCTGTCCGCAATCGTCTTTATCTCATCTGCTTTCGCGCGAACGCTCGATTCATCTCCTGTTGTCCATTTGCCTGACTCCAGATTGAAGTGCTCGGTCACAAAATCATTGCGATAACAAAACATATCGCCAGTTGTGTGATCAACCCGCCAGTTTTGATGTGCTTTGGAGTCGTGGTCGTACAATGCTTTGCCATCGCTGCGCAGCCACTTTGGAGCCATTTTTGATTTTGCTGCGTCTTCCCAATACCAGTATTGACGGCTTATGGAGTATTCTCCATTGCCTTCTCCGATGATTACTTTATCGAGCGATGGTTGTCCCCAGCGGTCCTTGTCTCCAAATTCGAACTGTCTGACAAACCCTGTGCCATCGATGCTTCGTTGCAATAATCCTTCGGAATTTCTAACTGTGACGCCTTTGTTTCCGACAAGATTCAGAACATTGCCGTCGAGTCCGCGTATTTCTCTTACGTTTGCAGCCGTGACGCCGCGGTCTTGACCAACTATGTTTGATGAAGTACCGAATATTCTCTCTAGTTTGCCTTCGGAGTTGACGAACACTGTGCCATCATATCTATCTACGACGAATCCATGTCTGTTTTTTGCCAGGTAAAAACCAGCGCTGTGGCGTTCGAAATTGAGTCCGCTTTCGTCAGTAAATGATTTTATTGTTGAGCGCGGCGGTGTTCCTTCCCAGCTGATGGATGTTTCTTTTCCTCGGATGTCCTTCATGTAGCTGAGCAGATCATCCCCGTTGAATTTCTGCACAGTTTTGTTGGCGTAACTAACAACTGTTTCTATTTTCTTGCCTTGTTCGTAGCGTACTTCGGTGACATCGGCTCGTGCATTCTTATCGTAGGTAAGAACGAGTGATTGTTCTTTAGGACCAACTGCAGAGTAGATGCGAAGGCTGCCGTCGCCTCCTTTCATTTCAACTCGGCTGCCATCTTTTGCCTGGGTGGTAATGGTGCCTGTTTTTTCGTCGAATTCTACAATTTGCTGTTTAGCGCTGTCGGTCTTCAGTTTGCCAGTCGCGTCGTAGCTGCGCCAGTTGACACCGTCGTCGGTGGCTGTATAGCTATTGTCTGAATTATATATTCGGTTTACTTTGTTGTTTGGACCGAAGCCGACTCTCTCTCTTTCACCATTGGTTTTCTCTACCAGCGTGATGCCTGCTGCCTTGTCGTGCGTGATGCGTTGTCCTTCGGGGCGCAGCGTGATGAAGTCAGCTCCTGCTTTCCTGATTCTTATGACGCCTTCGCTGTCGACCGAAGCATGTCCGCTGAATTTCTCTTCTTTCCATTCGCCGCTAGCAGCATCACGGAATTTGCGGCTCCACGTTTTGCCGTCTGCTGAGCTGAATTTTTCTGATGCTTCTTTTCCACCTTTTTCTGTAATTGACAATTCAGAGATCTGTCCATCAGTGTGTTTGATGTCGATGTTTCGCCCGTTGCGATCTGCTATCTTGTTAACTTCGCCAGTGCTCGATTTGTAGACGATTTCTCCGCCCATGCCGCGTTTGCTAAGTACAGGAGACTCAGCTTCTTGTCTCCATCCATCAGCTGTTTCGCGAATTCGAGCTGCTTTTTCTCCTGGCTTTGCACCAATAGTGCTGAACTCTCCATTCGTTGGGTCGAAGTTTTGACTGCCTTTCCAGGTCTGTCCCATTTTCATAGCGCCAGAACGAATCTCAGCCGAATCTGAGTAGTACCATGTCGGCTCTTGGGGATTCGAGTTAGGCATCTTCCGCATGACGGTTTCAGCATTGAGAGATGAGTCGATGTTTCTTGTGCCAGTTTTCACTACCTCAAGATTCTCTGCCGCCCCTTCCGCATGAACTCGATAGTGATACTCTGCTATGCTGCCGTCAGGTCTGTCGACCACGTAGCGGAAATTTTGCTTTCCATCAAACTCGGAAGAGCCTTGCAGTCTTCTTATCTCAGTGCCATCAGTTTTTCGGACATATTCAATCTTGTTTTTGTCAGAGATTTGAACTATCTCTCCGCGATCACTAAGCTCTAGTTTTGAATTACCTAGATCTTCTGTTTCTGCTCCGCGTGTAAGCAGCAAGCGCGCGCCATCTTTTTTCCAAGTCATTGCTTGATTGCTGCGAGGGTCTGTAATGCTGAGTTCTTGCACGTTGCCTGAAGCATCGCGTGTTGCTCGTACAATTTTTCCATCGGGGTTCACTAGTGCCAGGGTTCTGCCATTGGCGTCGCGCTGAATTATCGCGTTGTTGTCCGTGAGTGCAACGCTTGTTACATCCTTTACCAGCCTCTGTATCTGAAAGCGCTCTGGAGGCGAGAAAATAGTCTCTCGCCTGGCTACGTCTCTGATAATAGTGCTTTCGCTTGAACCCGGAATTTTAAATCCATATTTACCGTCAGTGCTAGCGAAAAATTCGCCGCTGAAGGTTTGTTGTGTCGCTGGGTTGGTGAATGTCTTGCCGTCAGCTGATTGCCATCGCGTGCCATTTGATTCTGCGATTTCGATTGAACCATTTTCGCCGCGTTTAATTTCGAAGCTCTGGTTGTTAGATAAGCCCTCAACTCTTGTCAGATTGCCAGCCGCATCGTAGGTGCAGCTGGCATCTCTTCCGCGAATCGTGCTTGTACTTGAAAGCGAGCCTTCCGCTGCCCATTTATATGAGCTACGAGTCTGGTTGCCGTTATAGCGATCACTAATGAGCAAGCCTGCGTCATGTCGTTGGAATGCAATGCTGCCATTGTCGAGAGACGAAACAACCAGTGCGTGAGAACGTCGCCTTCTTTCACCCGATTCATTGGAAGAAATAACTGTGACTTCAGATGCTTTTATGCTACCAGTTGCATGGTCAACCGATAGAGCAGAGATGTTCCAATTTTCTTTCGTGACATCTTCTCTTACAAGTTCGTCAGAACCTGGGCTTTTTCGCTGCCAGAATGTCTTTATGTACTCCTCTTCTGGCTTTGATGGATTTCGTAATGCTGTGATTTCCTCGTGCCCATCTGGAAAACTGGTGCCTATTCTAGCCACAACATTCGTTTTGTCCAGGTATTCAATGTTGCTTAGTTCCCCATCCCGGTTGCGCGATCGGCGCACTCTGCCTTGTTCGTCTCGGGCAAGCATAGTGCCATCGGACCTGTACTCGGTTTCTTTGAAGAACCCTTTTACGGCGCCGTCTTTTGCTTCGGTGGCTGTTTCGATTATTCTCTTTAGTTTGCTGCGGTCGTCGCTTAGTTCGAATTTAGCCTTAGTCTCAGTGGGTTTTCCGTCTACTATTAAATAGAGAGACTTGTCTTCGGGGGCGCCTTCTTTGCGACGCCAAACATTTCCATTTTCATTGACTTCGCGGAGCTCTTTGCCTTCGAATTTGAGGTCAATTTTATTGGCATGGCGGTCGTGAATCGATTGCTCTTTTTCAGACTTAATTTCCAATACTGAGCCGTCTCTGCGGAATATTTTTTCGCTTGCACCGCTATTTCGAATGTGATATCCGGCTGTATCGACGGTGCGTGTGCCAATTTGTGTGGGTTGGTCTGGTGCATTGAGGTTTTGCCAGTGAGTGCCATCTGGGCTTGCCTGCCAGAGTCCAGTTTCATCTTTTACACCGAGTAATTTCTTACTGTCTTCTGACCAGAAGAACTCTCTTTCGTTGCCGTTGGCGTCGCGTGACTTGACGGTTTTGCCGGACTCGTTTTTTGTTTCATAGCTTTTGTCTGGATAGCTAACGGTGCTTTCTTTTCTAGCCTCATCATATTTCCAAACGATACCGGAAGGTTTATCCAGTGTTTCTACCTTACCTTCTGGTCCAGCGCCAGAGAATTTTATGACACCTCCAGCTTGAAACTCTGGTGCTCCGTATGCTTTTTCATTGCTGCCCCGACGAGCCCATGTTCTGCCACCATCTTTTGAGTCCCAGCCGCGTCCATAGTTATCGAAGACAGCTGTGGCTTTGCCATCATTAGTTCGTGAAATTTTAACAAACTCACCTTCGGGACTCGAGCGCCGAACTTCAGTTAGCAGCTTGTCTTTATTGAAAATTGCTTTGTTGCCGGTGCTGTCTATTTCTTCAGCACCCTTAAATTCACCCGTTTTCTCGTCGAACAAGTTGTTGCGAGCATGGCTTAGCTTCTGGTCTGCACCATAGGTGTTTTGCTCGAATAATCGCAGCTTGCCATTGAAATCTTTTATCTTGTATTCGGTGTTGCTTGCTGCGTGCTTAAGTGTGGTGACACCGTTGGCAGTGTCAATACTCAGACCTAGCTTGTTCAAGAACGCTGGGTTTTGCATCAAGTCTTTTTTGTCTTTCAGCAGCTCTATCAGCTCAGCGTTCATGTTTGAGGCTGCTGCTTTCAGTAAGGCATTTTCTCCCGAATCTCCCTTCATCCAACGGTCAGCGCTTGCAAGCATGGCGTTTCTTCCAGCAGCTTTCTCTGAATCATCAGTTGAATTCAGTTTGCTTAAGATAGCTTGCTCGACGCGAGGCGGAAGCTCAGCTTTCCCAAGAAGCTGTTTGAATAGCTCTGCTGCTCCATTGCGATGGAGTGTTAAGGGGTCTTTTGCATCAAGCGTTGCAAGTAGAGCGATCTCGCGTGTCTTCTCTCCGGCTGCAAGCTCAATCATCTTTGCTTGGGCGTCTTTTGCAAGCTCACCGTCAGTAGTGGCAATTGTCGCCAGTACCTTCATGGCGGCTGGCTTGCCTTCTGATGCGTTACGAACCAGAGCGTTAAAATCTTCCTTGCTTAGCAGAGCTGCTTGTTTGTCGGATGCGAGCAAGCTCAAGTATTTGTTCACCAGCGTTTCCGAATCTGCACCACGATTGATGGCATCATTAATCGCTTCGCTTGCTGCTTTCTTGCCATCAACTATGAGCGGCTCTTGTCCCGGACGAGGTATGCTCATCTTCTTGGAAGACAAAGCCAGGTCTAGTGCTGATGAGAGGAGTTTCGCAGCCTGATTGTCTTTTCTCTTTTCTGCATTCAAGAGAGCATCGGTGAGAGCGCTAGCTTCTGCTTTAGAAATCGTACCATTAGTCATTGCTGTCTTTTGGACCAAAGATGCAAGCGCCTGGTTACGCACCAGTAGTTGGGCTTGCTCTGGCAGTTTGCTGATATCAGGCACGGCAAGGGTTAAACTTTTCTCCTGTGCCAGCAAGTCATGGCTGCGCTTTTGGGCTGCTGCATCGCCAGTATTTAGAATCATCGCCACGGCAGCTTGTGCGTAAGGATTACCTTTGCTAGCTTGATCCATAAGTGCTTCAACACCAGCAGCTGTTTGAATGGCTGCTTTTTGCTGATCACTCGTCTTTATTCCATTTAGTTCACTGATAATTCCGGCTGCGTTAGTCCAGTTGTAGCGGTCTTTCAATTCGTTAGCGAGCACGTTGTCGCCTGCTGCTAGTGCCTTTTCAAAGTCTCGCTGTATATTCTCTTTAGCGCGCGCATAATTTTCTGGTGTGCTCTTTTCCGTCAATGCAAAGGTCGACATGCGAGCGCGACTCTCAGAAAGTGCTTGTTGCAGCACACTGTCATTTGAACTGTTCAAGGCAAGGTCGATTTTTTCCATCGCC
This sequence comes from Obscuribacteraceae bacterium (SeqCode), assembly GCA_044226015.1. GTDB lineage: Bacteria > Cyanobacteriota > Vampirovibrionia > Obscuribacterales > Obscuribacteraceae > JAIEPM01. The sequence continues at coordinate 367,537 of JBGAHS010000008.1, read as the reverse complement.
CTGAATCGCATTGCAGGGTCTTGTGCTTTGAGTTGAGACAGCAATCCGTCGGGAACTCTGTTTATTGCTTCCAAGCTTGCAGCAATGAGCTTCTGTCGCTCTTCGTTCGCCTTGCTAGATCCAGCTTTGGCAGGTCCGCCAGTCTGCTCGGGTGCGCCGGCTTTGTCCAGCCCGCCCAGCGCGATAAGAGCGTCTTGCAGCAATTTGTTTTCCGGATTCGCCCTAAGTTGATTCTGCAGGTCTTCGATTGTTCTGGCAGCTGCGTTGCACTTTTCGTTTGTTTCTGGTGGCAATGCATCTTTCAGTTCTGGCGCTTTATTCTTTCCTCTTGATGCAGCCATTTCATTGAACTCGGCTGAGCTCAGAATGAAATTTATTGCGCCATCAATTCCTTCCTTGGCAATCAGCTGCTCATACATTGCCTTATTGTCGCCGCTGCCGAAGCTGCGAAGTAGCAACTTGCTATATAGAAAAGGCATGACCTTATCTTTATCTTGCGGAATAGCATTTTTGAATTCCGCTGCTGAGGCTATTCCGCGAAGTGCATCGCGGTAGCTCTTGCCGCTGTTGAAGAGATCCAATGCCCAGTTTGCTCCGGGGTAGTCAGGCTTACGTCCCAGAAGTTGCTGATAAGCGCGGTCTACATCTTCTCTAATCAATTTTTCGTTGCTTTGTCTTTCAACGAAATCACTGCTTTTCGTCAGAGTGTCTTTTGATTCGTTGAACGAGGCGCGCGTGGCATCTGTAATTGCTGCACCATTCTGCGTGGAGGCTTTAAGACTTGCCTCTTCATTGACTTTGTATTTGTTGGCTTCACGAACCAGAGTAGTCTCATTGCCTCTCTGGTCCTTAGAAAACTTTTCGCTAACTTCTTTCAGTGTGTCGGTGAGAAAACTCTTTTCAGCGCCAGTGTATGCATTGCCTTGTGGTTTCTCTCTTCCCTGTTCCCACTTAAACTCCGTCAGCTTTGGAAGAGCTGGGTCGCTGGGCTCGCCCCTATCTATGCTTAGAGGAAGTGGATGCGTGCTTCCGCCTTTCACTAATGGAAGAGCAAAGACGTAATTCGTGCCTGTGCTTGTGTCCGCGACCTTTATTAGTTCAGCGATTTCAGATTTGTTTTCCTTTTGCTTTTCTGTAGAAACCTCAAGCCCCGTGCCATCAAGCGCATCTTTTCCAAAGAAGCTAACCAGGGCTGTAATTGCAGTCTCACGTGATTTGCGATCGGCGCCGCTGTCTGTGCTGGCACGCGAAACTAAATCTTGACGCAACAGCGCTTGCAGTTCTGGTTTCATCGCCTTCACATGTGGCGACAGCTCGTTTATCGACTCAAAAGACAGATTGTCTTTGAATACATTCAAGAGCTCTTCGTCCATTGTTTTGGCAAGCCATGATAGGCTTCTTCCCGCCCAACGATTGTCTGCCGCTGCATGGCTCTTCAAGCTGGTTTCTATTGCGTCGCGAACAGCTTTTTTTAGCGCCAGTTTCTCGTTTTCTGGCAGCCCTTCACCAACGCTTTCGTAGCCATCTTTCAGGCTTGCAATGGTTTTCCCCAAGAGAGGTATTGTCCAATAGTCGGAATTGCGCGCTGGCTGCGTCTTGGCAATGGCTTCAATTACAGCATGTTTCGCTTCTGGACTTTCTGCCAGTTTCTTCAATGCATTGTAAGCACGTGTAGCTTCGTCTTCATCCTGAACTCTTCCTCTTGCAATTTCAGCCAGACCTTTTACGGCAGCTTGCTGCAAGCCCTTGCTCGTCTTTACTTCGCCGGCATCTGCTAGCTCGGATTTCGCTAATTCAGTGAGTTTCGTGGTCTGTTGAGTTGCTGCATCGGTGAAGAATTTGCTGAGTTCTGCTTTGGGCAAGCGAGTCACTGCTTCTGATATCAGCGCGTAGTCGTTTCTCGCTAAGAGATCTGGTGGCAAAGCCATAATATTCTTCGCCAATTCTGGCGTCATATTTTCTTGCAGTGCTTTAAAATCAGCATCGGAGGCTTTGCCGCCAAGCCTTTTGATTGCGTTGAATCCGGCTTCGCGTCCAACAGCTGTGTCTGAGCTTAATGCCTCTTGAATGCTCTGATGTAATGCGTCTGGAAAATGCTGTGATTTTGCAGCAAGGTCGCTGGCTAGCACTAAGCCAAGAAATTTGTCTGAGTACGGAGCTGTCCTGCTTGCGAGCAAGGCGTCGATAACTTGCTTAGCCCGCGCAGTGTTAAATGTCTCGTCTTTTCCAACGAACTGCTGCAATGCAGCGGTTGCTGACAGAGCCTGCGACTTGTCTCCATTGCCACCATTGGCGATGGCGGCAAGTCCGAGAATCGCAGCGTCTGTTCTTGTTGGCGTTTGCAGTGCTGCTATCAGATTCTCTGTTTTGAATGAGGCTGCATCGCTAGACAAGCCTATAAGCTGGTCTAGTCTGCGATTGGTTTCGATGCCCTTTTTTAGTTCGGCTGCCTCAGTGCCATCTTTCTTTTGCAGCAGTGATTCCATTGCGTCCAGCGCCGCGCGTCTCTCGTTCGCTGAAGCCAATGGTGAGAGGAATGCCTGTTGAAACTCCTTTAGTTTCTCAAAGTCTTCGCGTTTCTCTTGTGATGGTTTGCCTGCGTCGCTCGCTTTCTGTTTCTCTGAAGGCTTGCCAATTGCAGCTTCCTGGCGGCGCAGTAATTCGCGCAGACCGCCGGTCTGATCGGCACCGAGAAGATCAATGTCGGGAACGGCTGTAGCAGCGCGGCTCTTGGTCGCGTCTTTGACCTGCGTTTTCGTTACGTCGATATCGGCTTTATCTTCTAGCCTGGTGTTCTCTGGGCTATCGTCGAAATCTTCGCTCTTATCAGTCTTCTTGTTTTCGTCCTTGGTTTCATCGTCTTTCACAGGAGCACACCAATCCAGAGGGATAAGACACGCCGTCCCGAAGCATTGCTGACAACTAAACCCTTACGAATATTGTGCCCCAGTTCGCTAATTGAAATCATTAGAATGCAAAATCCCGATACCGCAGGATGCTGGTAGGCGTGTTGTCGACCTGAACCGTGGATTTGCTGCGTCAGCGCGCAATGCAGCGCACTCTGGTCGTCAAGGAGCGTTGTGCTAACTCCTTCGTGGTAAATTGACCTTGCGGTTCTAAAATTGCAAAACTAAACCCTTCTTCCATCCCTCTTTTGTAACTTTTCTTCAGGCGAAAAATTGTCCAGGGATTTTTCTCAGATCCTCGATATTTCAATCCCCGCCGAGACGACGGGAAGTCTGAGTTTGCTTCCGCCGTTTCGTTCAACCACTACTGTCTATTATGGCTTTCCGTCTGATGCTGAGTCGCTCGACGACGCTGATTCTTTGCTGGAGCCAGAACGCCTATTGACCAGTGTTTCTCTGTCGCCATATATGGGGACAGCATTTGTGCTCGATTTGAGTGATTGTGGCGAGCAAACAATCAATGCATCGCACATTTTGCCCAGTCTCAATCCATTCCTGGAACTTGAACCGACTAAGCGCCCGCGGCGTCTTTTGCTGAGGACTAAATCAGCTGGCAGCACGGGCGATAAATATCTTTCTGCCGATGCCCTTTTGCTTTTTATGTCGCAGAGTGTATCGCTTCTAGGGATCGATACTGCTGCATTAGACCCGCCCGGACAGCCGAGCAACAATGAGGATTTTTTGCGCCAGAACAATATTGTATGGTTGCTTGGGGTGAATCTCTGCGATGCGAAAGTTCTGACCAATTATGAGCTTGTCGCAGTGCCAGTTTTGTCAGATGTTCTTGGTGTCTGTGCGTGTCGAGCAGTGTTGATTGCGCAGCATGGTGATCCTGGTGAAGCATACGATGGAGGGCAGACTGTTGCAGCCCGAGCGTAATCTATTTGACATTTCCTGTGAAAGTCGGTTTGGCACTCTGGATGAAAATTTGAAGGCTGGCTCCTTGTCGTTGGCTTTTGTGCCTGAGTCTATGAGTAAGCAGGCGAATTTTTCAGCTGACGATTCGAGTAATGGTTTGGGGCTTTATATTGGTCCCTGCGCAATTATTGATTTGTCTGCTGCTGAAACTCGGGCTATTTCACAAGATGAAATGGCGTCTGCACTGGCGAAACTGAAAGGGCTGGCTGAGAAACTGAGCGGCATCTATGGTGTCAAAGTTGAGGTGCCCGTGCGACTGTTGATTAAGAACTCGATGAATAAGCGTACTGAATTTCGCTTATTAACGGAAGGCGCGCTGAGGTGTTTGAGCGCCGAATTCAGATTGATTGGTGTAGAGTCCACGGAGTTTGCGCAGTTGACGGATGAGCAAGCGCTAGGCTTGCTTGATTCTCACAACGTCGCATGTCTGCTCAATCTTGATTTGACCGGAGTGCAGGAGGAGATTTTGTGCGATTTGTATGCGGCACCACTTTTGGTGCCAGGCAGGCTTAAGCCGGTGCGCCCCGTCGTAGTTATTCACTGAGTAGTTTTTTGTTTTTACTATCCGCCATACAGCTGCCGGCTCAGCATCGCTGCAGTTACTCTTGCGTCTTTTTTATTTTTCTCTTGGCTGATGCAACTTTTTTCTCCTGTTTTGGAGCGAGTTCACCGCCTAATTCTCTAATTGCAAATGCTAGTTCTGTAATGAGCACCGGCTCGTAGGCTTTGTTCAGGGTGTCGGCGAGAATTGGCAGCGCAGCTTTATCGCCATAAGCCGCGAATTGAATCGCTGCTTTAGTAGGATCCTTTTTGAATTCTGTGTGGATGATTTCGAACACACGTTGATCGTGAATTCCAGCACTGGAAGCTGAAGCGAGCATTATTTCTCGCTCTAAGTCAGTCTTTGCACTAGCGTACGCGGAGAGCGCTGGTTCGAGGACTGCTTCACCAAAGCTACTAAAAGCAATCAATATTTGGCTAAGAAGAATTTCGTCCCACTCGCTGCTTAATGCTACTTGTATGAGTGCATCAATCGATTCTAACGCATTGAGTTTTCTAAGCAGGATAACAGCATGAATTGGAACCCACGACGCCTCTTCCGCACCAAATGAATCGGCGTCTTTGACGATTTCAATCAGGTCCGAAATTATTTTTGGTTCCTGCTCGGCGATTTTATCGATCTTTTCAGTGTTTAGCTCGTCGCCGAGTTCCATTAACTGCTGTATTAGTTCAGTATTGAGTTTCGGATTGTGATTATATGTCTGCATGATGCATTCACTTTCGAGCGTGCTCTGTTTCGGTTTTGATTGCTGCGCTTAAAGGCGCTGGGCATTCTCTATTCTAGCTTCGCTTTCAATTCCCAGATCTCTGAAAAAGGGACCGCTCAATTTTTCCCATTCGCTGGCGGCTAAGTTTTTCTGGCGCGCGAATTTCAGTGCGTTGTGCATAGAAATTGCAAGTGCGTCTATATATTTCTCCGCAGGCAATCTATCTCCTTTGCTCGAATTCACTGCGCGAGTGGTGGGAATTAGATTCCAGAGTTCGTCGTGCACCACAAATGACCAGGGCAAAAAGTGATCCAGGCTGAACTCTTTCGCTTCGATACGCGTGTTGCTGTAGATGCAGTGGAAGTCTTGTTGAGCAAGCAACAGTTTCCAGAATTTTGTTTGATCAGTCAGCAGGTCGCGAGTGTGAGGCGGAAAGAGTTTCACCGCCAAGCCCGGCACTGTCGGATTGCACTTTTGCATGTATTCGAGCCATTGCCACGCAACCCATTCCTTTGCTTCTTTCACCGACTCAGCAGCTATGGGGTGACACCTTCTATGGGCACGACAACGGCGGGATACTTATTCCTAACGTAGTTAAAGTAGAAGTTGTAAAATGCGGTGCGTTTCGCTTGTTTGCCGCCATTTGTGTTGAACTTGCTCATCTGGTTGTAGACATCCCAGGCTATTATCTCCGAATTCGACCTTAGAAAGGGTGTCTCTAATTCAAGCTGATTCAATACTCTTTGTGATACCGCCGGCGGTTTGGTTTCAGCTCCGTCCGGGTCGTAAATTTCCAAATCAAGCCACAGTTTTACCCCCGGTAATGAACGTTCTAAATTCATAAATGCAAGCATATATGGCTCGATGAAATTCTTGAGATTTTGCAAGGTATTCAAATTCAATGGCGCTGTCATGCCGTCTACTCTCATGCCATTGAGTTTCCCGACACCATCTTGTAGCATTAACACGTTTACTCCGCTGTCTTTGATTACAGGGATAAGCTCTGCAATATTACTAGAGTAGTCGTCCCTAGCTGCGGTATCGGGTAAGAAAACGCTGGTTGCAACGATGTCGTTAGGTCGTCGTGCTGGCAGTTCTGCGACGCAACGTTTGAGAAACTGGTTGAACGCAACTTGCTTTTCTTGGCTCAACGAAATGAGAAAAGGTTCGAGTGAAAGGTACCATCCCTTGAAACATGGTTCTTCTGCTAGATTGTATTTAGTGGCTGCATTTTTTGCGGCGTCTCTTGTTGCGTTAAAGACCCTGCTGTTCTCCTGGAAGTCAGAAAGGTCGTTATTCCAGTAGCGATCAATGAAACCATTTTCGTAGTAAGTGCCCATAAGCACCTCAATGCCGTTTCTTCTGCAATAACTCAATATGAACGGTACTGGATCGTTTTGCTGAGCGAGCAAATGAAAATTTGGCTTATCTACATATTGAATGATGATGCGCTTTAATCCCAAGCTTCTGATGACGTCGAGATGCTTTTCCCAAGAAGCGTTGTCAGCTAGGTCTGCCTCTCCAATTTGGATGAAAGTACCAGTGATTCTCTTCTCGGGTGGGCTTGTACCTTGGGGATGTACTTCCGAAGTAGTGCGATGGTGGATTGACGCAGGACTCGTCTTCGGTTGATTTTTGCTTGTGTGCGAAACACCAATTGAATGGCGATTTCGAGCCGAAGAGACTGTGGCTGCTTTCGTAGGTTTCTTGACGGCGGGTTGGGGAGCGGCTTGCGAATTGGGTGGTGTAAGAAGCGTGCTTGCGATAAATAGAAGAGAAAGCAAACGAGTTCTGCTCTTGTCACGTATAGATTCTTGCAAAGTATTCACTCCCATAAAACTGTGGTCAATCATATCCTGTCTCATTTGTTTGTCCGAACTTTTTTGATTTATGGTCGCAAATAGTTAGACGCTGAATGCGCAGACAGCCGCTCAGATGCTTTGTTCGCATCAATTATGAAAAGTTCGACAAAATGTTGGAGTTACACATAATCGTGTAACTCTTTCTCTCTTGAATTCACGTCTTTGGTTCTCTTCGTTTTTCACGCCTCAAAGAAAAACTTGGAGCCGACCCGGTTTAGGACCGTCTGAAATCCGAAATATAGGTAGTTGCGAATGTTGATATGGAAATTTATTTTTGATGTCTTTCATGCATGACTGCTTACGATAAAGTGCGCTATAGTTTACGAGGTTCCGGAAATTCCTAGCCCTCCGCGAATTCGCAAGTCGCTCTGGGTTGAACGTTATTGGCTATTGGCTTACTGAAGGCTAAGTTCTTTTTGTGCTACAAAAATTGAGGTGAAAGGGATGAAAGAGATTGATACGATTGATCAGTTTAAGGCGCAGCTGGAAACAACTCTAGAGGACTGTGTCGTGCAAAATCTAGATCTTTCATCGTTTGAGTCGAAAATATTGACTACACCGGTAGCAGGAGCGGTCTTCTTGGGCTGTACTTTTACAGAAGCCGTTCAACGGTATTTCGATCAGAATAAGGCTTTGACGTTTCCCACGATTCCCGGTCTCGTTTTCAATCCATACCGCAGTTCACTTTATACTGCCAGAGATTTATATGATGGATTTGACCAAGCCGATCCTAATTCGTATAAACGAACTCCTGATTCTAAAATTTATGAATACTGGAAAAAAAACAAGGATGATTTAGGTGTCTTTGAAGCACTTTTGCAAAGAATGCACGATCACGCAATTGACGATGCCATAGGTGACTTCACCAGGCAAAACAACATTGATTCTTACAAAATGGTTGCGATCATGGGTGGGCACAAAATGGTCAGAGGTGCGGAGGACTACCGCACAGTTGCAAAACTCTCGTGGCTGTTATGCAGAGAAGGATACCTGGTGGTTAGTGGTGGTGGTCCAGGTGCTATGGAGGCATCGCACTTGGGTCCATTATTCGCAAACGGAACTCTTGCCGAGATGGATGCAGCCATCACTGAGCTGTCGAACGTACCAGGCTTTGAAAGCGGACTTCACCCTTGGTTGTCTTCGGCGTTCAAGCTTTTGGACGAGGTTTCCCAAAAATACCAACCAGCAGCGAGCTTGGCTATTCCGACCTGGCTATACGGGCACGAGCCATCTACGCCGTTTGCAACGCACATCGCAAAGTATTTTGCTAATTCAATTCGAGAGGATGGACTGGTCACTCTTGCGAAAGGTGGAATTATTTTTAGTCCTGGAAAAGCGGGCACCATCCAAGAGATCTTTCAAGATGCTGCGCAGAACTATTACATGAGTAATGGTGAAGCCAGTCCAATGATATTTTTAGGTACAGAGTATTGGGCTTGCGCTAAACCTATTTATCCTTTTCTGAAAAAGTTGGCGCGTGATGAAAATAAGCCTTACGCTAAGCTGATTTGTTTGCTTGATGATCCAGAAGAAATTGTAGACTACCTGAAGACCCATCCTCCTATTAAAGCTTTATAGGGGCTGGCGTTTCATAGAGTCAGTACATCATTTTTGTTAGTACAAGTCTGTGGTACTTGCTAGTAATTCAAGAGGGATTTGCTCGCATCTTTCTTGGAAATTTGTTGTTCCGCTCGCCAATTTCCAAGTAAAATGGATCGGTTCAATCTATGTGTGATGGCTTTTGGGTCGCGATAAGACCAGGCACTCGCACCGGAAGCAGCAGCTGAGGCGCCTTTATGCAAGCAAACAAACAGATGGTCGTGATTTTGTCTCTCGCGATGACGCTCGGCGTGCAATCTGCCGTGCGCGCCAAAGATGTGAAGTCGATCGAGATGCCTGTTTTTTACGTTACAGATCGGCAGAGAGATGGTGGCAACTCCGACCCGCAATACAACTGCAAGCGCCGTTACGCCGAAGGTGTGGAACTTGGGCAATGCCAGGTCGCGGTGCCCAGCACGAGTGATGCAAGAGAGCACTACAATCTCGGTTGGCGCAACAAAACGCAGCGGCAAAACAAAATCATCGTTGACAATGTCAAATCGCAATATCGTGAGCCTGCCGGATTCTATGAAGATGTGCTTGCGAAGCTGCGCAACGCCGACAGGGTGATTCTGTTTGTGCACGGCTATAACAACGGCATGGATGTCGCGCTGCAGCGAGCGGCTGATTTCGGCTTGTCTTTCGGCGCGCCGGTGATTGCGTATTGCTGGCCGTCCAACGAGAAAACGCTGCACTACATAAAGGATGAGTGTAACGCTGAGTGGAGTTTGTTGCACTTCAGGAGATTCCTTGCTGATTTGGAAAACGCCGTTGGCGACCAGACGAAGATAATGATTGTTGGGCACAGCATGGGCAACAGGCTGCTGATGTGGGCGCTCAATGCGAGAGCTGAGTTGAATCAAGCAAAGAATGTCAGCACTCCCAAATTTTGCGACCTTGTGCTTACATCGCCCGATATTGATAGCGGAACATTCAACAATTACGCGGCGAATGTTTGCAGCAGCGCGACGGAAAGTTGGATCCTGATTTCGGCGAAAGACAAGGCGCTGGGATTGTCGCGGCGAGTCCATGGACGTGCGCGGTTGGGCACTTCAACGGTCGACAATGTTGATGTGGACTGGCGCAGACCGCCCGAAATTCCGGGCTTGAAAACAGTCGAATTTACTGCGATGGACAAGGGATTTATTGGGCACTCCATTCAAACTGATCTGATCAAAAAGCTCGCGCTCAAGGGCGTCGAAAATAAAGAAGCTGATCCGATCAAGCTGAAACTTGAAACAGATGGGCACTACCAGTGGTATCGCGTTCTGTCAGGGAAAGAGAAGCGGAAGCTGGAGACTGCAGCGGCTGGTGGCAGTAAGCCTTGAAACTCTAAACCGAACGGATCTTAGAATCTCTGCTAGCTCTGAGATTGATGTTTATGACATTGCGCTTTTGTATTTAATCAGCGCTCTCCTGCCAGATTCTTTCTTTCAGCACCGATTTGAGCGGCAACGAGGACCAGAAGGGTCGGCTTATAGAGTCTGGAATGTCCAAGAATGCAAATGGTTCAGGAGTTGTTGAGTAAAGCGTTAGCTATCTTACCTGGCAGCTAGCTCAAAATGTCGCAGTTTGGAGAAAGTTGCAATGGCTTTGAACAATGGGCGGGCGAGGCTTAATTCGCCATCTATGTTTGACCAGAACTGCTCGTCCCATGTTATGCCTGGCGCGTCGACGTCGGCATAGCTTACATGGAAAGTGTGATCTATTTGTTGTCCCTCTGAATTGAAGCGGACCAGGTATTGTTCAAGCTCGTTAGTTTCACTAATCAGCTCTATGGCGTAGGGGAACATTTTTTTATTGCTCACTGTGGAAGATTTTTCGCTTCCCACGAGTCGCTGCTCTCCCATAATCAGCTGCATCGTTTGTTGCGCTTTTGCGAAAGACGAAACGCATTCTAACATTAGTTCCTTCTCTTCATTCTCTACTGGTCTGAAGGGCAACATCTCAACCGAATCTAAACCTCTTAGGTCGGGGGTTAGCTGAATCGTGAGCACTGTTTTGGCATCTTCACCACAACGAAGTACGTATTTTCCAGAAGTTTCTGAAACGAGCTGTTTGAGATCCATTAGATTTATCCTCGTTTCTTTTTGTAGATTACAGTTTCAAGCAAGTCTAAAAATTCCTTTCGTTCCATCTCGTATTTTAGACCATTTGCAGGGTCTCGTATTAGCAGATTCCCTTCTGCTGTTGCGCCATCAACAACTACAGCGTGTGAGCCGTATCCAAACTTTTTTAGTGTTGCTCCGATAGGACAATTGGTCATCAATTTTTCTAGGCTGGTGCTTAGCAGGACCTAGCTGAAATATTTCTGAAATACCTTGTTTTGATTTCGCTTAACTATCCATTGTTCAGGGATTGCAGTCATGTTGGACTGGATTCAGATCTTTGTAAAATCCGGCGTAAAGGGACGCAATATTGTGATAAGCAGCACGCGCGCGGACTGCTCCAGTACGTCAGGGCGAAGTAATACCAAGGCGCGGTGCCAGCCATATCGCAACATTGCTGCGTCGCTTCAATTTGGGTTCCACCTGAAGTCGAAGCTCCGCTTTAAGCGAATCCGTCTGTCCCAGTTGTGCCGCGGCTTTCATGGTGGTATCGAGGGCGTACAGGACATCATAAGACGCTACATCGAAGCCATATCCCTGCAGGTACCAATGCAGTGCTGCCCGTCCAGCGTCCATGGCAAATTGCGCATCCTTGTCGAGATAATCTCGCGCAGCACGCGACAGAGTGTTCGGGTCACACGGGCTAGTATTAGCGAGTCTGATAGCCAATTCCAAGGCACCTAACTCTTTGGCTGTGGCGAACCATTTGCCTTCTTCACCAGGCATGGTGGCAATCAAGTCTTGAAGAATCTCGATAGGCTGCCTTCCGGGAAACTTCTCGGACACCGCTCGATACCATGCGATGTAAGTCCTTTTTCGAAGAGCTTGAAATGCGGCTGGTCCATAATCCAATTCAACTGGTGCGGGTGCCAGCATGTATTCAATCAAGACCTGATCAATCGAAGGCGTGCCATTTACGGAAGTGCGCCTGCATGCATCCGCGATCGCAAGGGCTTCTTCCTTGCGATCAAGCGTGAACAGAGTTCTTACCGCGTACGCCTGGTACGAGTCAAAACGAAATGGGTGTGCTTTCAACAAATGCAGCAGTTCCTCGTAGCGACCCGCTTTATACAAGGACGCGAAACAAACTGTAGTAGCTCTAGAGTAGCAGAACCCGGGGCTTTCAGCAACGAGCCGCACAAGCGGAAGCAGCTCGTCAGCCCATTCTGAGGCTATTTCTGCGGTGGCGCATATGGTGCCCCAGTGTTCGTCCAGGCTTTCGATGTAGGGAATCTCGTCAGCTTCGATGGCTTTCCAGAGCCGTTGCAGCCATTTCCTGCGGACGCTAAGATCTGCATCCGCCGCTGCGATTATTGTCACCATTGTTTCGACCGCACGATAAACTGCAGTACCGATTGCTCCGGAAGAGCCATCTACCTTTTCGAGCGCTGGCGAAACACGTTCGAGGAAAGAAACTGCGCCCTCCGCTGCAAGCAATGGCTCGCGGCGAGCGACCTTTTTGATTTCACTGACTGCTTCCTTGACGCGCTTTATGGCAGGCTGCGAACGCCAGCCAAAAGCACCACGCCTGAAGCGCGGCTTGAATTCCCATTTGTATGCTTCGGTTTTACTCATCATGCTTACTTGCGAAATTGATTCCAGCAACTGAACTTGCGTCCTTATTCTACTCGCTGCTCAGTGAAGTATGAAATATACCTTCCATGCTTCATTGAGAACCAGGGCGGTCCTCTAACTTAAGCTTGTTGCGTCGGCTGGCTTCAAGACGAGCCCTGAAATTTTCCTCTTCCACAGCTTTTCTGTCTATGCGATCGGAATTGCCAAAATAAAAATCTAGAATGTCACTGATTGCTTCTTCAGCTGTTTTCCATTCATCAATGAAATCTGCTGGTCCCATGCCACCAGCGCAGTCTTGTCCATCTACCTGCCACCTGCACTCATTCACACATATGAACTTGAGCATTGGTGCATCGCTAGCAGGGCATATCGGTTCTTCGTCGAGACTAACGTAGCCACCATTTGAGTAGCCGGGAATATGATTGCCTGCGGTGGACGCGGGTTTCACAACCCACACTCCATCAAGAAAAGCTTCTATAGGGTGTGAAACGAACAGCCCAGCAGAGCGAAGTTTATTCAAGTATTTTTCATCAATTTGGGACATTTTTCCTCTGAGTTAATTGCTTTCAACTATTGCAGCTCAGCTATTCGGTACGCTTTCAAATTCATCGCGCAGGATCGCCAAAGTAGAATTCTAGAATGTCTGGGATTGCATCATCTGGCGTTGACCATTCATTTTGAAAATCTCCCAATCCCATTCCGCCGGAGCAGTCTACGGCAAAAACATTACCATTTGTCCTTTGTAGAGAAAAGCACCACTGTTGGTGCATCCATATCGGGAGGTAACGGTGCATCATCCATTACGTAACCATCCTCGTAGCCAGGAATACCATTACCTTGGGGTGAAGTCGGTTTCCCGACCCTGAAGGGGTGGTTTGGGAATTGCTAAATTGGTCAACACAGAGGCTACAAAATAGGTATAATGTAAACCATGGGTTCGTATGTGCGCTATAATGTCAACTATGAGTATACAAAAACAGACAAAGCTAAACCGATTGCAACAGATTTTGCCCGAAGGTCTGCCGGTAGATTCATTCTGGCTACAAGAGCGCGGCTACTCAAGACAGTTACTAGCCAAGTACGTTCAGCACGGTTGGCTTGAATCACCAGCACGCGGTGTCTTTTACCGAAAAAGCGCCTTCATTGATCAGAAAAGATGGGAAACCGCTTTGCTCTCAATTCAGAATTTGCTGAATATTCCGTTAACCGTTGGCGGACGCAGCGCCATAGAGTTGTATGGATTTGTGCACTATCTTTCCCTGTCTGGTCCAACCGAAGTTCATCTCTATGGAGATGAACTGCCACCACCCTGGGTGGCAAGACTGAAGTTAGACAGAAAATTTGTTTTTCACTCGGCTCTCTTGTTTTGTACAGAGTCGATTGAGAACAGTAAGGAATCGCAACGAGCTCACTTTAGCGAGCACCGCTGGGGCGAGTCTGATTGGAAAATGCGCATCTCAACGCCCGAACGAGCTATACTTGAAGTTCTGGATGAATTGCCAAATCATGAAAGTTTTGCTCAGGTTGACGCGTTGATGGAAAGCTTGAGTAACTTGCGACCGAAATTCTTGAATCTGCTTCTCGCTAATTGTCGGAGCGTAAAAACAAAAAGGTTGTTTCTTTGGTTCGCTCACAGGCATGATCACGCGTGGCTTAAGATGATCGATACCGAAAAAATCGACATCGGCAAAGGTAAGCGGATGTTGGTGCCTGGAGGTAAGCTTGATCCTAAATACCTCATAACAGTGCCGGAGGAACTGCAAAATGACCGACCTCACAACATATAGAAAACAAGTTGCGCTAATTATGCGTGTTCTGCCGATAATCGCTCAAGAGGACTGTTTTGTCCTCAAGGGTGGCACCGCGATAAATTTGTTCATTCGAAATATGCCTAGATTGTCAGTTGCGTCAGGGCGAAACAATACCCAGCCTAATCGCGAAATTGATTCCAGAAACTGTACTTGCGTCCGTGCTCTGCGCGCAGCTCGTTGATGTAGCGCTCGTGTGGAATGGTATCATTCCACTCCAGAATTTTCGTGCTCATCGATTCTAAGGCGTTCAGGTAATCTGCGCCATGATGGTAAGCTCGCGATTGTTTTCTGATGAGTATTGAATCAAGCAATGCGCGATAGACCATGGTGGCAGCAAGAAATCGCTCAGCGTCATGCAGGGCTGTAGCGATTTCTGAAAGACTGTAATACTGATCGCCATCAAGCTGTTTTGCTCGTTTTAGTACATACTGCTCCGCATCATTCATTCTTTTGCCTTGGATAAGGAATAAAGCATCCTCTGGGACGAATGCTTTTGTTTGATGAACAATCGAGACTTCCTGCTCAATGATTGTTTCTCGCTTGTCTTTGCCAATCACAGACAGTAGTTTTTCAAAAGCGTGCTCGCTTCGAAATTGGCGGAAATCTCTCAATGCAATTTTCGAGGCTTCCTTACTGTTGCCCAAGCTCTGATGAATTTTGAGCATCAGCGAATCGTAATTCCATACATCAGACTTCGCTTTGCGTGCTGGTATGCGTTTCATCCACTCCAGTGCGGTGGCAGCGTCGTCAGCATCAAGATATGCTTCAGCGATGTTGGCTTTCTCAGTGTCTGGAATTTCTTGGTAAAGCATGGCTAATCTGAAGTGCGCATGTTCGCGAGTTGGTGTAGATCCTGATAGAACGCAGGAATTTACGCGGTCCCAGATTTTGCGACAGGATTGCGGGATGTTGAAAAATGGAGCATTGGTTTGTTGTGCTCTGCTGACAACACTCAAGGTGTTAAAAATAGAGCCGTCTTCTATCGTGCAGGTGTGGTGTGCAATGATGTTACTGACAATCCTGCTGGTGGTAATCCCAATTTTTGCGACAAGCTGATTTGGATTTGTCTTGTCCGCGATCGGCTGCTGGCTGGCTGCCGCAGTAAGCCGCGAGCTAATGTCGTCGGGTTCCGACACCAATTCATTTTTTTGCGTTGTTTCTTGTTAAAAGGCATTCATCTGGTGGCTCCTCATTTAACTCGGCTCGCATGGCTACGAACCATGAGGTCGCATGTTCGAATCATGCCGGGCAGGCCAATCGAAACGATTATAGAGAGCGCCCTTCGAGATGAGGGGCGTTTTTTATTTGGGGTAGGCTTTTTGATTTGGTGGCCCCCAGTTGGCCCCTTTTGCAGAAATTTTGAGAAATTCAAATTGCATATTAATTTTGAGGACAATTAGCTCAGACAAAATGAAACTTATAGAATTGCCTGTGCTGACTCAGTCATCGAATCCTTTTGTGCTTGGAGGTTCCTTTCAATGTCCTCGACACGCATTCCTGTTCAGCGACTAAACGTCGCAAAGCAATACATGATAAATGAAGCGGGCTACTTGCTTAACTTGCAAGGCACCCCATGGGCATTTGTCGGTGCAGCAGCGATGATTGATTATTGCGCTAGACTGCAAAATGGGGGACATACGGACAAATGGCAATACATTGCGTTTATTCGAAAGTACTTTCCTGCTGACTATCGTGATTTCGAATATCGACGAAATCACCGAAGGCGATATAAAACTGCTGCGGGAAGCATCGCAAAATCTAATACTAAAAAAGACCTACCAGAGCAAATGTATTACATTCTGCGCTGCGGGCTTGTTCACGCCTACTCACTGGTACCAAGTGAGACCGAGCGAAAAAACGGAGGGCGAAAACGCTCCATCACTTTGATTCACAGAGCCGATCAGATTCAAGACCACCTAACCAACTTCGAGTTAAGACCCCATGTCACGGATGCGGCTTACTTTGTGGCAGAAGATCTAATAGCTGATTTACAAACTGCGATTAGAGCGCTATTTAACGACCGAACCGTTCGTGAAAATATCAGGAATGCCCTGCTTAAACAACCACCTATATGGCCATTTTAGATTCACTTGCTGAATGATCGCTGCCAGCGCAGATTGCTATTGGAAACGTCCAAGCATTGTTTGTTGTCAAAGCTGTTGAAGTGTGGACTTTTGCCTGGCAGAATACAAGAATGCAGCAGATGTTTGTTTGTTGTCAGCGGGTCCCATGAGTATTCCAATGAACTACTGGTTAATTTGCTTACCCCGTGCAGATCTTCAGCATTGTATCAATGTAGGTACATTCGGACTTCAGCGTAAGCACATCATGGGGAATGTTCGAAAGGGAGATAGGGTTTTGTGCTGTGCTGGCAAAGGAGATTGGAAAATCATTGCGTCAGGTGCAGCAACAAGCAATTACTATTTTGACGATACAAAACTCTTCTTAAAAGCAGGTGTTTTTCCGGACCGATTTGATTTTCAATCCAGCGCATTGACCACAGAAAAGGATCTTCTATCGATTATTGATCAATTGACCTTCGTTACTAACCTGGCCTACTGGTCTGTGTTTTTCCGAAATGGGATAGTAAAGATCTCAAAGGAAGACTGGCAATTAGCAACTGGTTGATGCTTCTTTGAATAGCAATCGACTGATTCTAAGAACCTAACTCGCCGAAACTTTACTCATCGCTCCGCGATTGCTGGCTTCTATTAGTGCATCAAAAGCCATGAGAATGTCTTCCTTGGTTTTATGACGATTCCATCGGCGCAAATCGTGATTGTTTACGATGATGAAGGTATCAAGCAAGTATTCAATTTCCGATCGTGTCAATCCATATAAAATCATAAACGCCGCGTCCAATTCCGATCTTAGCTTCCGCCTGGCCTCCAGATCGCAAGTCACTGATTCTCCATTGTCCGCATTAATTTCGATTCCGGCAAGTCTAAGTGCTCGCTGTGAGATCCATGCTTCTAGAGAAATATTCTGCTGCCATGGAGCCCGGTCCGAATATGTCGCTCTTGGCAGAATAGGCAATTGCCTTACCGTTGCGTAAATCAGAGAAGTACTCCCGTGTTTTTGTCGCGCACAATAGTCGAGGACAAATGCATTCAAGTTTGCCAATAAGCAAGCCGCTAACTCGATTGATATGTCGGAGATCATCAACGGCATTTTATGGCCTACGGCTACAACGGGCAATAGCGCCGCAATTACAGTTCGTTCGTCAGTGTTTCTGCAGATATCACGCCAACCTAAGAGCCAATTTTGCACCGTTTTGCCTTTCAATCGAGCTTGTACTTCGCTTTCGGAAATCCAGTAACGTGGAAAAACCACGAAACGAGGGTCTAATTTTTGCTCCTCTGATACATCCTGGATTTCGGGCTCCGCAGAGGAATCGTGAAACTTGTACGTAGCCCATTTTGTGTCAAACTGGTGAACCATCTTGGCCTCGTAAAGAGGCAAGTATTTGACCGTAGATCCTGATTCCACTTTCTGAAAGCAATTCCCAATTGGAGAGAAGCCTTTCGCCAACAGTGTCTGTTTCGTGTTAAAAAGCTCGGAATCATTAGCCATGTGAAACATGGTTAGAAACTTTACGTCCCAAGTATTTTCCTCCTGCGGTACTTCCCTTACAAATACCGGAACTCGTCGATAGAGTTTTTTCGTCAACTCAGCATCAGTCTTGCTACGAAAAATCGGGCAGGTCCCGGTATTCGGATTGAGTAGGGCTATGTCAGCAGCCGACAATTTGAAGTGTTTGTCCTCGTCGGCCAAGTCTTCGGTGCCTAATGCAAAGAAAACGAAGTCGGTTTGGGCATCCGGTTTTGCAGCTTCTAAACCAGCGAGTGTTACTAAAGAAAATTTATAGCTCCTGTGTACGCCTGAAAAAATTGCCTTTCTATTTTCGAAATCGAAAAGACTTCTTAAGGATTTACTTTCAACCAAACTGCGGAAAAACAGTTTAGTAGTATCGTCAGTGGCTATGCCGGAGGGCACAATAAAGCCAGCGTAACCGACTGGTGACATAAGATCGCGCATAGTCTCTGCAAAGATCGAATATGTATTGATGTCACCTCGTCCGCACAAAGGAAAGCGACCACTTTTTCTCACGAAATGGCTTTCGCCCTCAGCTTGCCTTCTATCTCTAATGAATTCGTTGAACAATTCCTCATCGCTATGCTGAAGCTCTTTGATCATTTTTCCGCGGATAGCTGCCGTCCTTGCCTGTGCAATTTCAGGCACGCGCGCTGCAAACCATTCCTCTTCCTGCAACTTAATACGTTCCCAAGGAGGATTGCCTAAAACAACATCAAATCCTCCTGTCCAGCCATGCCGAGAATTTGATTCTGGAACACTATTCTGTGCAAAAAATACTTCGGGAAACTCCAAGTGCCAATGAAAAAAACGATACCGAGCAGCCAGAGTGGCAACCTCATTGACTATTGCTGGTGCCAGCCTGCTACGATCCGAAGCCGCCAATGAAAACATTGCACGAGTTATAGGTTGTGGACCGCCCGGTCTTAGTGGCCAGACAAATGCTGAACACCAGGCATCGCACAAGAATTTCTCTTTCTTGTACTGCTCACTATCAATTAGCCCAGCATAGTTTTCTTCTTTTAGATGAACGCTTTGCAAAGAGTTTTCTGCAAGAGCGCCAATCTTTGACCTTTCGTTAGATAGAACTGCGTACTCGTTCTTTCGGTCTAGCGCGGAAATGTGCAACTGCCCCTGGGATTGCTCCTTGTTTGCCTTTTTCACCTGCCTGGCGAATGTTTTGTCATCTCCTTCGATTGGTTCAAAAGCGTCGTCGGGAATTCCCTCAGCTATGAGCGCCGGTGTCGTCCCAAGCAGGCTGTTTCCGCATTTGATTTTATTGTCGAGAAACGAAAGCGGCCGCTCTGCATCAACAGATTCAAGCCAAAGATTTACTTTGCAAAGCTCTACAGACATTTCGTTGAGGTCAACGCCATAGATACAGTTTGATATGACATCTCGGAGCGCAATTCTATAAGCCTCTGGAGACGGTTCAACGTCCTCAGATCTGGCTGCGGCAAGAGCTCTTGCTAGACGGTTAGCTGCAGCAAGCAGGAAGTGCCCACTGCCGCAAGAGGGATCGCAGATTTTCACAGCAAGTAGTAAGTCTTTTGCGTTTGTCTTTTTGGAAATCCTTTCAATAATCGGATTCATTGCTGAATCAATCAAACAGGACACGAGACTCGCAGGCGTGTAATAGCTT
The DNA here is from genome assembly GCA_044226015.1 of Obscuribacteraceae bacterium (SeqCode). Taxonomy (GTDB): domain Bacteria; phylum Cyanobacteriota; class Vampirovibrionia; order Obscuribacterales; family Obscuribacteraceae; genus JAIEPM01. The sequence goes on along the minus strand of JBGAHS010000008.1, from coordinate 348,194 downwards.
CCCGTCTTTTTCCGCTCACTTCCACTTTCGCCGAAAAGGCCGAACCTGTTGTTTTCGAGATCCACGTGAGGATGCATTTCAAGCAGTGCTTCATAAACACTTCCTAGTTCTTCTGTTTTGAGATTCTTGAAATCGACGGCTCGCTTTGCTTTGCCTTCCTCTGTAAAAGCTAGAGCAAAAACTGCGCTTAGAAAATTTCTGTTGCTAAGTTCGCACGCAGCAATTTCCTTGACGGAGTCACGAGACCAGAGGAAGCTACCTAATGCTGGTAGGGCAAGCTCAGGACATCCAGATTCTTGTCCGAGGCTTTCGAATACTAGCCTCTGTAGCTGCCAAAGGTCATGATGATGGCTCCCCTTTCGCGAGCCTGCCATTTCACGAATACGTTGGGTAGAGTAATAATCGGTATATGTCTTGCGTGCTTCGATTGAAGATTCACGCCTCAGCAGAGCACCGCGATCTTCGGCAACGAAGAGGAAAAGTAAACGATAAACAGTTCTGAGAATCTGCCTATAGAAGTCTTGTGCAGATAAATTTCCTGACTTCAGCTTACTACGCAATTCAGAATTGGCGGGATGTTGCAAGAGTCCCGTCCCGAGAGCTGAGATTGCTTCTTCAACACCTCTTCCAAGCTCTTCCCTAACTCTGACTCCGCTTAGCTGAGCAGCTGCTGTCCATCTCTCCAACCAGAAATCCTGACTCTTCTCTTGTTCAACTCGTGACTGGTGGCAAAGTAAGTACAGGACGCGGAAATCAGAGAATTGTTCACCGTCCATCATTCCTTCGAGATCAAATTCGACGAATGCTTGCCGAGTAAGACTCACATTGTCGCGCAGTATCCTGAGTTTCCTGCCGTTTGAAACAAACGCCCACAAGTGCTCATCCGAGTGATTAAGGAAATCCTGCACCATTCCGTGTGGAGCAGATCTTGCCGCGCCCGCGACACCTGCTGTTCTGCGATCAAGCTCTACCCCAGCTCCCACGAGATGCAGTGGCATTTTTTGCCACATGTGACTGATTTGGAAGTTTCTCCCATCAAGTTCAATCGATTTGCATGGTGTAAGTCTTCCATAACCCAGTGCATCAAAAAGGGGAAGCAGCCAGCGCTCCCGCGTTTCTCGAATTAGTGGATCATCCTCGTTTGCATTCTTTGTAGCTGATTTGAAGGAAACCCAGCAACCAAGCAGTCTGTCCCAAGCTCTATTTATAGACTCGTTGATCTTTTCATGTTCCAACAAGTGATAGTCTGCCGGTGTCAAACCGCTGATTTCTTGATCAAGTAAAGCCACTCTCTCCAGGAAGTCGAGTGGCAACAGCCCACCTTCCGAGCGTATTGTAATAAATCGGTCTTTCTTTGATGTTCTCATGATCGACCTCAGTTCAGTGGAAGAAAAACGTATAGCGCAAGGACATCGACAGATTCTGAATGTACCTCGTACTTAATTCCTCGGTTCTTGGACGCCACACGAACTCTTCGATGAGCATCCAATAATTCATCGGCTCGCATCGACATCACTTTCTCAAGTGCTGGTTCCAAAGCATCATAGGAATCGACGACTTCAGTTATGAACTCTTCCGCCAAGTCTGCAGCAATGTTGGCATTAACATTGGCAGTCAGCAAACTCTCAGCCAAGTTAGAATCGAGCCATACAGGATTTTCTGGAGCACCACTGAAAGCTGCGAGAATACAGTCTTCGGCTAATAGTCGTGAGTCACCAGATTGCTTTTTAGTGACGATGTGATAACGCCCTCTAAGCACGAGCATTGTGGTTCGCGTCGAAACATCTTTAGTCCTTATGACTCCAGCTCTTTTGGCAACTGCCTCTTTCAATGAATCGAGAGCTGATCCCATAACAAAATTCGCTAATCCTTCAACGACTGGATGTGTCCGACATAGCAGCAGTTCATCACTCTCAATCGGCGGTTCAAATCTCGCGACGAAATTTTCGTCTCTTCCAATGGATTCTTTAAGCGCTTGCGGAATGTTTTGCAGGTCTACAGATATTCGCTGTTTGCCAGACACAACCGCCTTATGGGCCATTAATCCATCTGTAACAAACGCGCGCAAATCCATGCCGAACCCAATAGCTTTACGAGCTGACTCAAGTTCACGTGATACGTCTTCAACTTTGATTGTCTGCTGCGCAAACATACTTTGGTGTGAACGCTTCTCTCTTTCTGCGGCGACCTCCCATTCCTCATATAAAGCCTTTTTCTCAGGCTCGAAAAGTTGTAGCTGGAACACATCCTCCGGTGCCGCTCTCTTGTCACCTCGCGTTTCCTTTACAGGCTTGCCCCTAAGCAGGAGTCCTTCGAAGATAGCTTCTAAGACTTGATTTGTATCAGCTGGCACCGGCACAGAAATTCCAAGCGAACTTCTGATTGTCTTGTGTTTTCTTATGAGAACATCAAGAACAATTCCATCGATCTTATTATCAGTACCGTAATAAGTAATTACTCTTACCTGTTCTTTGGGCTGTCCGTATCTATCCACGCGGCCTTCTCTTTGTTCATGTCGCGTCGGATTCCATGAAAGATCATAATGAATTACAGTATCGAAGTCCTTTTGTAGATTGATTCCTTCACTGAGACAATCAGTACATACAAGCACGCGCTTATTTGATTTGCTCAGTTCTGCAACTCGTTCTTCTCTATCTACCGGAGGTAATGTGCCGGTAACAGAACTCACCTCGACTCCTTTGAGGCGTTTTCTGAGTTCATCAGCTACATAGTCAGCTGTATCGACAAAGCGGCAAAAAACTATTGGGTTACATCCGTCTTTGAGAAGTTGCTCAAGAACAAGCACCAGATTCTGCAGTTTTGTGTCCTTGCTTCCTTTGAGTTGTTCTGCGAGCTTAGCCATCTCCCGAAGGCGTTTTTTCTCTGGGGAACTGTTGTCAGCATCATCAAGGAAATCGCTGCCAGGGATACAATCCATTCGTTCCGCTGCATCATCGCCGTCAAGGTCCAAGATTGTTTGCCTTCCTACTTGGTTTGCTTCCTCCAATGTAGTGGTTTCTGCAGTCGAAGCTCGGTTCAAGAGTGTTGACATTGCAGCCGCCGGACTTGATGCTAGTGAACGCAATAATGCAAGTGCGGACCACCAGCGGACACGCTGCCGATGGGAGCCGTCTTGTTCATCCTGAACAGATTCTTGTGCATATGCGAGCACCTTGTCGAACAACTTCTTGTATTCATCCGAGAGCCTAAAGGTCTCCTCTTTCTCGATGCGCTGCGGAAAGAGTGTTTCCGATCCCATGTAACTCTTGATGTCGCCACGTCTTCGCTGTACGAAGTATTTCGCCAAATTCCGCCTGTGTTCTACATTTTCTTCTCCGCTTAGGTCTGACGGCAATGACTCAAATTCTGGATTTAGGATTGAAAGTAAAGATCGAAATGCATCCTCATTTCCGGAGTGTGGAGTAGCGGTCACTAGAATCATGTGCCGATCTGAATTCTTTAGTGAAAGTTCCTTCAATAACTGATACCGCTGGTGCCTGCCACCTCTGCCACCCGGGCTGTAAGCACAGGTGTGTGCTTCATCGACAATAACCAATTCTGGGCAGCTTCGAACAAATTCGCTTCGTCTTGATTCCGATTTGATGTAATCCATAGAGACTATTACGAATGGAAAGACTTCGAAGAGCGACTGACCTGGTGCACAAAAACGCTCCAGTCTGGCAGCTGTACTTGAAAGAACTAACTCTGCATCAATATGAAATTTGTCTTTCAGTTCCAGTTGCCATTGTTCAGCGAGGTGAGGTGGGCAGATCACCGCTAGTCGTCTCGCTTCCCCTCGGTCCAGGAGCTCTCGTGCGATCAACGCAGCTTCCACGGTCTTTCCGATTCCAACGTCATCTGCTACTAACATTCTTACCGGGTCGAGCTTCAAAGCCATCAGGAGCGGTACCAGCTGGTATGGTCTCGGTTCAACAGCTATGCGTCCGAAGGAACGAAATGGACCAGCACTGGACCGGAATCCAATTCGCACTGCATCACGCAATAACTTGCATGATTTGAAATCTCCCAGGTCTTTTGGTCCAGGCAGTGCAAATTTGGCGGGCACCACTTCTTCAAGCGAAGTCAGAATACCTGTCGACTCATCTTCAGTTCCACCGAGCGGCCGAACTAGAAGCAGCTTTTCAGTGGATTCGGGGAGCACTACCCATTCTCTCCCTCTAGCCTTGACGAGACTTCCGACTGCGTACTCTGGCATTCCCTTTACCTCCTGGCGCCTGTAAGTTGTTTTTGATTGACTTCAGCTTCTAGAAACTCGCTGGGCTTTCCTACCCAAGTAATGAACACCTCATCACGCGCTCTTGTTGCACTCACATACAGAAGATGTCTTTCTAGTTCTATAACGTCGCCTCTATCATTTGGATCTTTGACCGCACGCAATGCAACTGGTAAAGGCAAGTTCTCCGTTGAAACGCCTGCAACAAATACGACTTTGAACTCCAGCCCTTTTGCTCTGTGCATAGTCCCAAGATTTACACCAGGAACCACTGCGTTTGCGGCAGCACCTTCGTTTTTCAAATAACGGAAATCCAACTTCTTGTTCTTGATGCACTTTTCGATTGGAGCCAACAGATCATTGGTTCGTCCAAATATTGCAATGTCCTCCGCAGCAACTCCTTCTTTGATCGTCTCGCTGATTGTCTTGCAAATGAACTCAGCTTCTCCCTCGACGGATTCAAAGCCTGTCAGCTGCGGTTCTGGTCCACGTAGCAAACTCTTTGTATCGCTGCGATCTTCCGCTCCTTCATCCAGGTCATCGCCATCGGTTTGCAACAGTCGCTCGGCAAAAGCGCGAATTTGTGCCGTTGTTCGATAGTTGACTTTGAGAATGTGTGATCGTCCTCGCACATCCACGTTCATGGCTTTCAATGAGATCTTCTTACCGTAAATACGTTGCCCGCCGTCACCCAGCAACATGAGTCCATCTTTTTCGTCTTTTGCTAAGCTTGCTAGAAATCGAATTTCTTGCGGGCGCAGATCCTGGACTTCATCTACAATTACGGCATTGTATTTACTCTTTGCTTTGCCTGAATCTATCAGATCGCGTGCGCGTTGACAGAGCGAAGACCAATCACACATGCCGTTCTGAGAGAATCTTTGGAACACCTGTTCAAAAACCTGCCAGACCAGCTTGCGATCTTTAACGCCAAGTGCGTGTCCTCGCCCCTTTCTGTTGGCATCTCTATACTGATCCCAGGTTTTTATTCCTTGTGATTGAATAATCTCGATCCATTCACTATGAAGCGTCCTGGCGTCCATCGGACAACCGCCCCAGTGAAACTGTTCCAGCAGCTTTGCTATCTCTTTGTCATCCACAATCGTAAGTCTTTCACCGGATGCTCTGATCAGCTGCAAAGCTTGAGCGTGCACTGTATCAACCGTGATCCTTTTTAGCTCTTCATTACTGCAAAGCAACTTGAGACTTTCTTGAATGTTATCGCAGAGCGTTCCTACATAACTTGTTAGCAGAACGTTTTTTCCTTGCCTGGCCAAATGTCTGGCTCTATGCATTCCTACAACAGTTTTTCCAGTGCCTGCTGAACCAGTCACTTTGACAGGACCGTTGTATTTTCCGCTTACAATTTTTCGCTGAGAAGGATGCAAGAATCCAAGCCACGTGGACATGGGCGCGGAAAGCATTCTCAATAACTCTTCGCTGTCTTCAATCACATAGAATCTTCTTTGAGTATCTTCAGATTCCAAAACAGGTTTGTCTGCAGCAATTGGCAACGGCGGGGCTACAACTTTGCCTGCCGAGAGATCAAGCAATCTTTCGGCAACTTCCTCTGGGAGATCTGCGACTATCTCCAGCAATTGCTCATCAGTTTTTAGCAGTCGAATGGCTGGCAACCAACTCTCCGGTAAGCCGAGGCTCAATAAGTAGTCGTCCTGGAATTTCTTGAAAAGAGGTGGCTGAGTCTCCGGAGCTTTGTACTCAGAGAGTTTTTCAGTTACGGTCTCAGGAGCCACAACTACTTGCAAAGCGCCCGTCCGTGGATTGCGTTCAACCGAGCGACGTTCTGCCCAGTGATAGGCGTCGTCGTGTTGACCAACATAAAGAATGCTCCAGAAGTCGCCTTCCTTATGTAAGATGGCTCGAAGTCCCTGCGTGACTCGGCCTGACCATAAGTTTTTTTCTTTTCCGTGCACAATACGCTCTAAGCTGAGCCCCGGATGCGCTGGATTCGCCTGAAACTTGTCCACAAATTCTGCAGCTGATTTTTGCTCGCCTCGATTCAGCCCGATCAGCGATCCCAGGAAACTATTTGCTAGTGCAACTGCCATTAATTCTTACCTCCGAGCTTTTCCAGAATCGTTTTGACAGTGGTTTCCTCAGTGCCTGGAGCAGACTCAAGGATTACGTGTCCATTTTTCTTTAGCGCATCAAGAATTTTGTCCTTGTCTGGATCATCGGCATCAATGATTATGATCCTGGATTTAGCATCACCGTTTCCAATTTCCATATGGTAGCGTCCGACAACCATGCCTTTGTCCATTACATCGCTACCGGGTTCGATCCCATGAACGCCTGCATGCTGCAAAAGTTCAAGCAACTTATGCAGCTGCTCTGGGAACAGATCTTTGTCAATTATTTCTGCTGTTTCTTCCGCCTTGACGGCTTTCTTCGCTTTGCCGAATACTGACACCTTCGACGAAAATCCTTCCAGCCAGTTTTCGGAATGTTTGAATCGCAAAACTGTATAACCCTCATTTCTCAGGGCAGCGCGTTTCTCGTCATCACGAACTTGGCGATCTGGATAGTCATGAATTGGACCGTCCACGTAAACCACTGCCATAGCTTCGTCATAATAGAAGTCAGGCTTTGCGCCACATTTCTCGATAAGTTTTTGCGCATGCGAAGGCAATCTATAACCATGGTGGTCACAGTACCTCAGCCATTCTCTCTCAAGTTCAGAGTCTGTTAGTCGCATTAGCTGTTGAAGGTGCTCTTCTCGGCTGAGCTGAGCTGGTGCCGCGTGTACCTCGCAGGAACGCAAAGTGCCCAGCAGGTCTCTGATTTGTCCTCTGTCTAAGAACAAATGATCTTTCTGATTGCGATAGCTCATCAGGCAGTCATAACACGCGGCCTCGCATCGTTCTTTTGATCGCGGGTGCTTTCCAAGATCGTCTAGAGTTTGTGGATCAAAATGGCAGAGTTCCAGGGCCTTTTTCGCAACATTTCCGAACTCTTCTGCATTATCTAACAGGCGTCGCAAAACACCAGCGCCACCTTCTGCGGCTTCATAAAACAACAAAGCGTGTGCTTGCTCTCGGTCTGGCAGTGGCTCGCTTGCTAGCTCGCTGTCTTCCAGTTGATAAATGACCTGTATTGCCGATTTCAGAGCAGACTGAAGTGATGCGACTTGTACCTCATCAAGTTTTTGATTCAAATGTAGAATCAGACAATTGCGACGGTCTTCAACGAATGGGACAACTTTGGATGTTCTTGTACCCAATGGATCGGCATTGTCGTCGTCGTCGTTTGCTGCTTGATTTTGATCCTTTCCCCAGGTTCCCCGCTCGGTATCGAGCACAAATCCAACATCATTTCGATCTTTGCGCCTCGCCCATCCAATATTAATGCGCCACAAAGTAGCACTATCGCCGTAGGTCAATATGCCAATATCTTCGCCTTGAGATCTTAGCGTGGCAATTCTATTAGAAGGTCTGCCACCGTGTTCAGCGAACCTGAAGCCAGTTTTCAGTTCATAACCTTGCCTAACGCGTTCTTCCTCATCGCTGCTTATGCGGTCTCTTCGTCGTGTAACCACATTTTCCAGCCTGAACATTCTTGGTCTTGCGAGCGGCAACGAAGCGCCACATTGGTTACAAAGATCATCACCAACACCATCAGTAACTGGGTGAATGTAAGAACACCGTTCGCACTGTTTCACATTTCGCAGCGGCAGATTGCCATCATCGTCTGTTGCCGGAAGAATAACCTTGCTAACAACGTACCGTGCGCCCTCGTGATAAATGATGCTGCGGGGCCCGAACTCCGAAATTGCAAGAAAACGTGGGCGAGAGAGGAACTCGTCTCGTCCATCTTGCTTTTTCCTTGCCGGAATAAATGCTGAGAGAGGCAACCTTGGGAAGCTGTAGCCAGGCAGGAATCCTTCACTTGCAAAATATCTGTAACTATAGAAATCGGATTGACTGACGTTGCTGGTATCCAGCAAAAGATCAATCTGGGATTCAGCTTCTCTTCTAAGCCGCTTTGCAGTGTCTTTGTCATATTGATTCCGCAAATGGTCAACCACGATTGCGTGTTGCATATCTCGTTGATTTGAAGCTGCTCGGAACAGAGAACGCCATCTTTCGCAAGCAAGATCAAATCTCTCAAGTGCTTGCTTCAGGACTGAATCTAGCCATTGATCGTTGTACCAGTCTGATGCTTTAACTTCGTTTTCAATACTCTTCAATACGTTGGCAGCTCTGGTGTAAGCGCGCTTCTTCGCTTGATCTGATCGCAAACTGTCAATAACACTTGAGAGCAGTTCTAACGACGGTTTCTGTCCGCCTAAATCGAGGATTTCTTTCAATGATCGTCTTAGGTCTTGTCCTGTTTCCGCCAACCAAATTGAGTGCATATGCGCTCTGACTAAATCTTCATTGGCGAGTTCTAGTCTCGGCGGGCTTACGATACCTGCCACCATCTGCTCAGGACGGCGGTAGAAATATTGGTCATGTTGGCTTGTGCTGCTGCAGTAGGTGAAGACCATCGCCGGCTGCCCGCTTCTGCCTGCTCGACCTGAGCGCTGCGAATAGTTTGCAGGAGTGGGCGGCATGTTACGCAAATTAACCACGTTGAGATCGGCTATATCAACGCCGAGTTCCATGGTCGGACTGCAAAACAAAATCGGTAGTTCGCCTTTTCTAAATTGATCTTCTCTTTCTAAGCGAGCTCCTGCATCTACCTGTGCGGTGTGCTCTCTTCCTTCGAGTCCAACCAGGTCTTTTGCGGTTTGGCGATAGAAATCAACGAAGAAAAAGTTCGGCTTACCGCCTTCTTCGGATGGTCTAGGCACACGTATTGGATCGTGATACGCTTTCTTACCATCGCCGACCTTCCATAACATTCCTGATGATCGTAATTGGTAGCCTGGAACATCATCGTTGTCCCGAGGTTCCCGAACAACCGCTACTAATCCAGCGATTCTGAGTGCGTTCAACAACTGCTGGCATATTGCTTGCACATCATTTGTATCGAGCTTGTGACCTCTCAGCAATCCTTGCAACCGCTTTTTGAAGAATTGAGCAACAGCTCCCCGCGGAGACAAATACACGCTGCCGTCACCATCCGGCCCGCGAGATGAGCGCGGATACAAAATCGATGAGCGGAGCATTCGTTCATTTTCGTCAATCGACCAAGGTGATCTCAGCCTTGCGTTACTTTCGCGCTGAATTCGTTCCTGAAATTGAGGATCAAGATAGTCGACTTGAATCGCAAGCTCGCGCCTCATGTGATCCAGAAGGACTTTGCAGATTTCCATTCGAAGAACAGGCGGCGCATTCAGAAGAACCACATGCGTATCTTGCCAAACGTCTTCAGCTTCGGTCACATCTTTCAGTGATAGATACTCGATTTCAAGCAATCCGCATTGCTCCAAATTTGGAGCAGTAATACGCCAGCCTCTTTCAAGATCTCGATAGATTCGGTAACCGAGCAGGTCTCTAAATGCTTTGTCGGTATCTATCTTCGCTTGGAACCTTACTGTGGGATCTAGCGAGTAATATCGAACTGGAAGTGCGAGTGAGTCGAACACCTTTTGACAAAGAACTTCGTGACTAACACCGTTTGTGCCCGCTTCTTCCACCGCTCGATAGAGTGCACCGCGCAATAGTCCTATTTCGACAAAGTCGTTGAAGTGGCCAGCCTGCAGCGACGCGTCTTGCCTGTTGTCGGTGAAGCTCAAGAGCTTTCGAGCCGTGCTGGGTAAGGTCTCTTCATTACGCAATCTCAAAATTGCCGACAAATTGAGAATTGTTGTGGCGGTGCTTCTTCCTTCCGAACTAAGCGTGCTCAGTTTTCCGAAGTCTGATCTTTGCCTATTATATGTGACTCCACAACTCAGGCAGAATTGGAAGGGAGTAGTGACAAAATGGTACTTCTGTCCGCCTGCCGATTCAAAGCCACCGGCGTCAAGCATGATTGCCTTTGGCAAGTATTCTTTTCTGCCGCTCTTTATTCGAGCACCTTGCTTGCCCTCTTCCAGCCAATCGTCTGGCAATCTGTCGGTCGGATCATCATCCGGCCACGGATCGGTTTCACTGAAGTACAAATATCCGGCATCTCCAGTTGCGTCATGTCCTTGGTCCTGAAACACTCGTGGCTCGACCGCACGTTCACCTGGCTTAGGATTCTTCTTGCGTCTAATTGTGTAATATTCCTGTCCGCACTCACGGCAGAAACACATCGGGAGCAATATTTTCGTCCGATCTTCCGGTGTAAATTGCTGACCGAACATCGTCAAGTGCCTGGCTTCTGCCGATTCTAGTGACGAATAAACGGTATCGCCTCTGCTGATGAATTGATGCACGCGAAACGCAAACGCGGGAAAACCTGTTTCGGGATTCGGCGCACACTGGTAGCCAGCAAGCAAACCACGTTGAATAGTCCGTGCGCATACTTTGTCATCTACACCTGTAAGTTTGCTTAGCTGCTTCGCTGCACCATCCTCGCCCGTTATGCTCATCGGTATTGTTCGCATCAAGCGTTCGCTGTTGGCTTCTTTCTTAATTCCGAATGTTGTTTCCAACCAGCTTGATAGTGGCTCTTTGACAAAGGATTCGAAATCCATCGGCAATTTGTATTCTTCATCAGAAACTCGGCTTGCGAGATCGGTAATTACCGAGTTCTTGGTGAAATCAAGCTCGGGAGTCGCACGTCTGAGAGTCTCGCCGATTACATGTTCTGGATGAACCGGAGCACCAAAAATCTTTGACGCAACGGCAGCTACTTCTCGTTGCTTTTCTTCGTAGTTATCTCCACCAGCCAATGTTGCGGAGGTACCCACGAATTGAAGCCGTTCTGCTCCAACTCGATCTGCAACTCTGCGTGCCAGCAATGCTACGTCGGCACCCTGCCGTCCCCGGTAGGTGTGCAATTCGTCAAACACCAGGAATTTCATTCCTTTGGCTGCTGCAATCAGCTTCTCTTCAGAGGGACGAGTAAGCATTAATTCCAGCATTACATAGTTTGTCAGAATGATGTCTGGTGGATTCGCGATGATTTCGTTTTTCGTATCTTCGCTTTCTTGTCCGGTATAGCGACGGAATGTGACCGGGCTCTTTCCTTTTGGATAACCATTCTCAAGGAATTTTTTTAGCTCGCCTTCCTGGCTGTTTGCAAGCGCATTCATGGGATAAATGACGATTGCTTGAACGCCCTTTCCAGAACCATTTCGCACAATGTGATCAACTATCGGCACTATGTAAGCAAGGCTTTTACCCGAACCAGTGCCGGTTGTTAGAACGTAGTTAGCTCCGGTCCGTGCAGTGCGCAACGCTTCTTCCTGGTGCTTGTGGAGGCGCAATGGACCGTTATCTACATCAGCCTGCGGTTTCTTTCGGAAGATTTTGCTGCATTCCTGAGCAAGAACGCCTTCCTTTACCAATTCATCGATCCATTTTCCAGGCTCGAATGAAGGATTGAGTTGAATCAGCGGCTCCGGCCAGAGCAAGCCCTCTTCGAGACTCGTTTTCACCTTGCTCTCGATTCGAGGATCTTTTATCTGAAAGAAACTACCAATGTAATTGGCGTAGTCATCGATGAGACTCTGACGAACTTCAAATACGTCCATAGCTATTTACAACCCCACACGGACCGGGATGGATGCCGAGGAAAATAGACATTAGTTTCCCATAAGCCCGTTCTGATTTCTCTCATGACAAGTTTGCAAGCCATTCTGCCCGGATGATTTAACTCACCTTAGCAACCGACACCGCAATAGACATGCAGTCCACCCTCTGAATTAATCAATTTCATTGAACTCTTGGCATGATTTTTACGTTTATGAAAGTAGCAGCGCAATTTTCTCGCGACCTGCATGGCAACCCATTTTCTTCTTGAATTCCATATTCATTTCGGAGGGCACGCATCATGGAGTCGCTCAGATTTTTTCGCCGCACTTATAAGGACCCGGTGGTGGAGTATTACTTCTTGCCTTGGCGCGATGATATTCGGCTGACGCGACGGTTTGGGTTGGTGTATGTGCATGTCCGGCTCTTAGACCATTTGACACAGAACTCAGTCTGGTCGAAACTGGTGGAAGCTTCCGACCTTAAGTCCGGAGAACAATACGTGATGAGTACGATAGCGAATCACAACCCGAAAAGCGAACTACAGTCTTTTGGCTTTCAAATGATGGCTGACTCTCTATGTTGCATGGTAATTGATCACTTGCACTAGCTCACTGTCTTGCTTGCTGAATAGAGAGTCACTCCGTAGAACCTTTCCTCAATAGCTTTAGTGGGTGCTAAATGGCTGAACATGCAACCGAGTGGATTACCTTTGATGACATATTTGGAGCGTGCCCCAGTGAAGAAGAGCTTAAAGCTGTTGTTTCAACAATGAATTTTGAAAAAGCAATCTATCGCGTGGCTTTGATTAATGGCTGTGCTTCAGCAAACGGAGTTCGAGATCATAAAGACCGGCAAGCCCTGGCTCTGCGACAGATCGAACTTACAGAGAAATCGACAAAGGAAATAGATACATATTTTAGGAAGAAACACTTTCCGTGGGTACTGCACAGACGAGGACTGTTGGAGTTGCTGAAATGGATAGCACATTTTGCCAGTGACCAACCTTCAAACGAAAAGCCGGATGAATTCTTATTAGCGCAAATGGCCGCCGCGGAGCTTTCAACCAAGCGGCACGATCCCCTATTGAATGGTAGTCCAGGTGACAGCAACCTTACTCGAATAAAAAAGTGCCTCCCGGTAATTCGCGAGTGGGCTTTAATGGGTCTTCCGGCTTGGTACTCTCTTCACTCGTTAGGAAGAGCATCGCTGCTTTTGCTTGACCGCATCTTCGTTGATCCAACCTTCGGAGTTGAGTTCGGCAAGCGAACAGACGGTTTAACGCTCAGCGATTTTTACGCATGCGTTGCCGGTGTTGCGTGCTTGGGCCTCGGGAGTAAGGACAAAAACGGAGTGAGATTTACATTTACTCTGGACAATCTGTGTGCAAGAGCACCAGACTTTCGTCCTATATTGGAACGCTTCTTTAAACACTTTTCGATTGACGTTAAAGAGTTACGAGAGGAGTTGAGGAAAAGAGCCGTTGATCAATTCTATGACTTTAAGTTATTTAGAAGTCGACCTATTTTGCGACTTCCAGACGGACATTTTATTATTTTAGATCAGGTCTTCTTTCAAGACATGATGGCCTACGGACCACTTTTCAAAGTGCTTGGCTTAGGCGTGGACAAAGTTTTTGGCAAATTTGGAGAAGCGTTTGAGAATTATTGCCAGACTGTTTTTGCTAACTTCCATGATCGTATGAGTGGGCGAAATATCGAATTTGGGCACATCTCTACGAACAGAAAGCTTTCAATCTCGGTCGGAGAAGCTCCAGAACTTTCAGATATCATCCTTACTTATCCAAATACGATGATTCTTATAGAAACCAAAGGAGCCTGGCTTAAGGACGACACAGTTAGACCTTTCGATTATGAATTATTCTGGCAGGAGCTTATGGACAAATATGGAGTTCCGGCAGATGCTGAAGAGCGGGATAAAGGAATCGCACAACTAGCTAACTCGATAAAGAGATTAGCTGAAGGACATAGGGTCCCGAGAGTTCAAACGGATACAACAGATGTCGTTCCCGAGGATTTGGAAACCATCTTTCCCTTGTTACTCGTGCACGATGCACTTCTTCCGGCTCAAGGATTCGCTATAACCGCATTGGCATCAGAATTCGCCATACTGCTTGGGCAGCCAGATGCTCCAAGTCAGGGCTATTTTTTCGTTCAAGGTGCGGGAGCTAATGCAAGAAAACTGAAAATCATGAATCTGATCGTCCTTACCATAACTGATCTTGAACACCTCGCCGCAGCCCGAATAAACAATAAGAGCTTTTTGTCTCACTTGCGAACCTATTCAGAAGCAGATCCCCTCAGAATGAAGATCACGTTCGATCTCTATATCAATCAAACTTTCCGAATTTTTGAACCTGCGTGGTATCCGCCAGCAGCTCCCGCAATAGCATTAATGAAAGCCGCCGGTGAGAGACTACTTCCTCCGAGCGACTAACTCAACAAGAGCTAAAGCCAACTCTCTTAACAGTGGTTAGAGCAAATCGCGAAACCCAAAAGTTCCCTGTGAAATCAGGAAGCGAAGCCCATCAATGGAAAGAAGGTAACACTTGAACTCTCCCCAAGATGCCGAGATATTTACGTATGTATTAGACAGCAGGTATCTGGAGTAAGCAAGTGTTGTTTCCCTTGAACTCGTCTGAATAGTCTCTGGACTGGCATCAACATTCAGGTCGATCTTTGATTGAAAAGTTGACAAAAAGACTGACGGTTTCTTCAACAATCTTGTAGCTCGTTCAATTCCTTCGCCTAATTCATGCTTTCCCAGGAACCTAGTCAATTGATCGATTTCCGATAAGAAACCAGCCCAATTTTTTTGCTGCAACCCAAACATTGCATTTTTGAAAGGCTTAATCTCCACCACAGTAACTTCAACATTGTGTGCACTGCTCGACAAACCTTTGCTGTCGTAGAGCCGTTTTTCATGAGCATATACAATGTTGTTCAGTTGATAATCTAGATGCAGAATCTCACGGCTTACGCCCTTTGCTTTTTCTAGTAACTCTAGGGATGTTGGCGACAGTTCCTTCAGTAAGAAATATTTCGACTGTCTTAGTTCTTCAATTCTTTTAGCGAGTACACAAAGTTGTTGGTACCAATCTTCAAGCTCCTTGGAATCAAATCTCTCTCTCAATAGATTTGAGTAATTCTCCAGTTTTTTGTGCTCGGCCGTTGCTGGCCTCATCAATGCGGTGAAAGCCTTGGCGATTGATTCACTTGCTTGCTCTTTGTCTTTCGGACCCAACGATTCTTGATACTTCTCTTTTTCGAATTCAAGAGCCCGGACCGATTCATCAATAATTTGAACCAACGGGTCCTTAATTGCTCCGGCAGGCAAATACGGAAATTTTTCCTGCAGCTCTTTTACTCGTGCCGCACGCTCCGCCTTGAGTTTATCAATTTGACTATCGAAATCCCTCATTTCCATTGGAATAGTCACTCCTTCCCTGAGATACAAGATTTCATCTTACACCAGATCCAAGAACTCACTTAAATTGTCCCTTCTACGCGCATGTACTTGAAGTGGACTCTGTCCCCAGTTGTTTCGTCTTACAGATTCTCTTCAAAGAAATTCGATTTTTCCGGCAATTTCAATTCATCGCACATGCGCCGCACGGCATCACGCTGATGGCGCTAGCGAGGCATTGCACTGAATGATTTCGCGCGGCGCATGTGCACGGCTGTGTTTCATGCCGGAGTCACCTCGTCGGTGGCTGGGCGAAATTCAAGGAGAATTGAAATGAGCAATGACACCAAGAAAGTCTTGATCGGTTTGCCGAGTCGGCTGCTTGCGAATGTTGATCTGATGGCGAAGTACGAATGTCGCACTCGTTCCGATCTAATCAGAGAAGCGCTTCGGCGTTATTACGACAGCTACAGAAAAACTGAATCGACCAGCGCTGAAGTGCAGCGGCTGGAGAATATCTACTTTGAAATTCGATAGGTCGATAACACAGTGGGACGGGCAATGCTCGTCCCCTCTTTCTTGAGGAAAATAGAATGGAAACTTACGGACTTCAATTGACACATAACAGCAAGACCGGACCGGCATTCAGTTTGCCACGCATCTCTTGCATCAACAAAACAGAAGCATGCTGGAATGCATGTTACGGCCACGGCATTAGATACGACCCACACCTAATGTTGCATAGAACGGTGCTATGATCTCAAGACCAAAAAGAAGCAGCAAATCCAAAACGCGATTTGCTGCATAAATTCACATGCACCGCATGCAATACCATAGGACAATACGATGAGTAAGAAACAAATAGCTCTGTATGCCAGAGTCTCAACTGAGCAGCAAGCACAAGCTGGTACCATTGAAAGCCAGATCCAATCGGTTCTGCAGCTTATCAAAGCAGACAACCTCACCCTCGAAGACAGCTATAAATTTATTGACGACGGTTACAGTGGCACAACACTAGTCAGACCCGCACTTGAACGCCTTCGCGACGCAGCGCACGCTGGTCTTATAGATCGCCTTTACGTCCACTCACCTGATAGGCTCTCGCGAAAGTACGCCTACCAGATTCTGCTTGTTGACGAATTCCACAAATCTGGAATCGACATAATCTTTCAAAATAGCCCGCGGCGTGGCACACCAGAAGATGAATTACTCTTGCAAGTTCAAGGAATGATGGCCGAGTACGAACGCGCAAAATTCCTGGAACGTTCCCGCAGAGGCAGGCTCCACGCAGCCAAACGTGGCTGTGTTAGCGTATTCGGTTCGGCACCGTACGGTTACCGTTACATCACAAAAAAGAGCTCGGCGGCAGGTGAAGCGCATTTTGTGATCGAGGCCGAAGAAGCGAAAACCGTTCAGCAAGTATTTCAATGGTTTTGCGTTGAGCGAACAACGATAACTGAAGTCTGTCGCCGCTTGCAAGAAGCCGGTATAAAAACTCGAAAAGGAAGAACAGTTTGGACCAACAAGACAATCTATGGAATGCTGAAGAATCCTGCTTATACTGGAAATGCAGCATATGGGCGAACAAGAATAGGTCCCAGGCGAAAAGAGCTGCGCGCCAAAAGTTCTGCTCAAGGACTGCGAACTCACGATTTCTCACTCTACCGCACTTCTGCCGATGATTGGATCAGGATCCCCGTGCCACCACTTATTTCCTCAATTTATTTCGACATCGCGCAGCAACAGCTCGACGAAAACCGCCGCTTTGCTCGTGCGCGATTTCGTGGTTCGCAATATCTTTTGCAAGGGCTAATTTACTGCAATATCTGCAGGCGCGCCTATTACGGCAAGCCAGTCTGGTGCGCGCGAATGGAGCAGAGGTATTTCTATTATCGCTGTCGCGGTTCGGATAAGTGTCGATTGACTGAGCAAAGCAAATGCGCGAATAAACAAATAAGGCGAGAAAAACTTGAAGATGCGGTGTTCGAAAAAGTGAGAAGTACTCTCCAGTCCAGGTTTGCCGCTGAAGTCGCCGAATGTGTGGACTGGGATGCAAAACGCAAGCTTCTTCGCGCTGTGGTCGAGCGTGTTGCGATTGACAAAGACGAGATTGTTGTAGTCTTCCGCAAATGGGCGATGGAAAGTAATCTCGAGGCGAGTTTTTTGTCTCCGAAAACACTGGAGGTCTCGATTGAGCGATCTTTATTGGCTAGCAGCGCCAGGAGGACTTAGCCTGGTTGATATGATACTTGTCGAGCGACGTTGTGATTTTTTGTTTCGCAAGGGTGCATCATACTCACTCTTCGACAAAGTAATCGCTGTAAATTTTTTTTGATCTCATATACTTTGTTGGATGCGACTCCGACGTTAAAGTCAATCATCAGTTGCGCAAGCTGCTCGCCGTCGAGCAAGACTATCTTGCTATCGATCATCTTTACGTATTCACGAGCATCAGCAGAAAATCGAGAGGTTGTAATAAAAATTCCTTTTCAAGCTCGATGTCCTTGCAGCGCACCGGCAAACTTTTGAATTTCTGGTCGGCCGACAACGGTATCTTCCCAACGTTTCGCCTGTACGTACACAGAGTCTAAACCAAGACGGTCCTCTTTAATGATTCCATCAATGCCACTATCGCCAGATCTTCCGATTGCTTCACCAGCATCTTTCCTTGAGCCACCGTAGCCCATGTTAAGTAGCTGCTCGATGAGTTCACCAACTTCGGAAAGATCGCAAACATCGCCGAAGTGCTATCGATAATTCGCAAAGCCAAGATAAGTTTGGTCCTGGGCTTCCAGAACTACCACCAACTTGAGCGCGTGTACTCGCAAAACGAGGCACGCATCATTATCGACCAGCCCGCCACGCAGATTTACTTCGGACAAAAGAACTTCCATGAAGCACGAGTGCTCAGCGATGCACTCGGCAAGACAACGATTGAGGAGGTAACCGTGTCCGACTCAGGACGAGTACAAGAGTTCATTCAAGGCAGAGCGCTAGCAACGCCAGAAGAACTGATCAATCTCAAAGACCAGGTGATCGCTTTCACAAACGACACCTGGCCGCTGAAAATTACCGTTGCATCGCCTATTGCATATCAACACGCGATGGATTATCCACCGCCCGAGCGACCGATTCATGTGATTAGCGAAACGGTACAGCGCAGAGGAAGAAACAACGCGCAGATGAATGAAGCTGCTGATGCGGACGATCCAAGTCCCAAGAAAGGGGGACGAAACAAGAAAGGCGCTGGTGCTGGTAAGCAAAGTGCACCGGAAGTTGATCCTCAGCTTGACCCAACCCTTCAGCCGTCAAGCAACACAAACACGAACTCCAATCCCACCCAAGAAAGACCGGAGGTAGACGACATATGGTCATATTAGGAATTGCGCTAGGTTTCTCAGCATTCTGTTTCTTTGGTGCTCTTATCGGTGAAGCTATTCTGCACAGAGGTGAAGCCGGACTCTTCCCCGGACTAGTCATCGGCATTTGGGCTGCCTGGCCATGCTTTCATGCATGGCTGGTGGAACGAAGACACTTCCTGCACCCACAGCCACGTGAATATGAAATTCCCGCCAAATTCGCATTCGCAAAAATCCGCGACTTCCTGGCGGAGGTCTCATACAACTTCGGCGACAAGTGGCGCGTCGTGACAGCCGACACTCAATCCGGCCGAATCACCGCGAACTTAACGTTCACGGACGAGGTCGTCCGCTGCGAAGCCGATGCAAGGGGACAGGTTCACACACGCAAAGAAAGAGTGCAGCGATTCATCACACTCGATGCCTTTGTGAGTGATACCGGCCGCGACACCACTACAGTGAAGCTCGACTTTACCGCCAAAGCCGACGGCTCGAATCTGTTCGCCTGCGACTCAATCATCTCTAACTGCCAGAAGGCAATTTCAGCCCAACTCGGCGGCTTCAAACTCGTGGACAGCCCGGCTCAAGTGAGCAAGCTGTCCGCTCCGCCATGGTGGCTGCTAATCCTCAGCGTAGTTGCTCTAATCAATCTCTATTCAGACATCGTAAAGGGAGTATCCTAATGAACAAAATCCAAGCGGCATATCAGAAACTTGGCATTGCACCAGGCACATCGCTCGATACAATGAAGAAAAGATATCGACAACTCGCAATGGTGTGGCATCCGGACAGGATGCCCACCCCCGAGGGACGACGTACAGCCGAAGAAGAATTGAAGCAAATCAACAACGCCTTCGATTGCATCAAGAAGCATTTCGAATCTGGACACCGGCAAGGACCCGAATGCGAGTGCCGGCCAACAGCATTCAACCAGCAAACAGGAAACGGCCAAAACCCGAACACGGGCTACGGACAATCTGCTGGCAATGGACACGCTGGCGGCAGTGCGGGTTATTCGAATCCAGGTGGCTCTCAACGGGAAAAGACCACTTACGAGCAGTGGCGCGAACAGGAAGCCCGCGCTCAAGAAGCCGAACGTCGCCGACGCGCAGAAGAAGCTCAGGAAGCGGCCCTAAAGGAGGCTCTGGAGAAAGCACGACAAGCAGCTACGGCCCATGCAGCTGCCGCCTGGGCCGGGAAAGCCAAAGCACAGGTGACGAACCAACCCTTCACTGAGCAGCAACTTCGCTGGAGAATCTCAATGGCTCTCGCCGCCATCTTCGTGTTTCTGCTAATCGGCGGCTTCAACAAACGATATGAACCGAGTGTACGCCCTGGCGCCGAATTCTCCTTATCCGCGAAGGTCGAACACTTGCGTCCCTGTCCCTTCTAATTTCTCTCAAAATACCCGCGTCCATAATCGGGCGCGGGTATTTTTTTGCTATAGGCAAACAGCGGGGGGAATCTTCTGTTAAATGGTTGTGATCATGAGCTATGATCCCCCTACAGTGTTACATTCTCGGAAAAATTATGAGTATTTCTATGCCGGACCAAACGCTATTTTCAGGAGAAGATCTCTATGAGTTTCTGGAGGCTCGAAAGAAGGAATCACGTAGTTGGATCTTCGAATTGACCCAACAAGAGCTAGACAATCCTGAGGACGAGATACTTGGTTGGCTTCTTTCTAAATTTGAATTGCAGCCGATCTTGCTTGATTTTGACGCTCCTGAAATAGTTGAGCAAGGCTCAAAAAAAATCAACGTGAGGGGCGACCATCGATTCTGGGTTGTCGATGAGGACGCCGAACCCTTGGTCGATGGCTTCTTTATCAAGCTGGCAATACCATACAAAGGAACCAAGGAACTCTTTGCATACAAACCACTTAACTACACTAATGTTCCGTTGACTGGAGAAATACTTGCTTCTGAAGTCCATATCACCTTTGAAGACGCTGTAAAGTTTACTCAGCAATCAATACTTAAGTTGAAGAATGAGCGATTCTCTGGACTTAAACACTGCATGAATGGCGCCATGAATCAAGTTACCGGATTCAATAATTGGCTTCAAACTGAAGGACTCCAGCTAATTCAGAAGCGACAAACGGATCTAACAAGCCAGAACTTGCTGGTGCAAGAACTTGGATTCAAAATTCGAAAGCGTGAAAGCCAGCCATCAAATGTGGCACAACCTATCGTTCGAAAAAAACTTTCGGCAGTTGAACAGATTAAGGTCAGTTCAACAAAAGTGATGGACCCTTCCCTAGAAGTAGCTACATACGACGAAATCCTTGCGATTTGCCGAAACATGGCAAAAGTAATGGAGCTCAGTCCTCACGCTTTTCAGAAGATTCCGGAGGAAGATCTCCGGTTTCATTTTCTGGTTCAACTTAACGGCGTGTTTGAGGGACAGGCTACAGGTGAGACATTCAACGTCGGCGGCAAAACTGACATTGTCATCAAACACAAAGGAAAAAATCTTTTCATTGCAGAATGCAAATACTGGACCGGGGAAGCGAACTATCAGGACGCCATAGATCAGTTATTCAAATATGTGTCTTGGCATGATACCAAGATTGCCATCATTGTCTTCTGCAGGAATAAAGATTTCAGTAGTGTTCTAGAGAAACTGAAAACAGAGACTCGGCAGCACAAACAGTGTATTTCTCAATTGAATTACGGTGATGATTGTGCATTTCGCTATAAATTCTGCCATGCAGGCGATTCAGCAAAGACCCTCACGTTGACGGTGCTAGCATTCCATGTGCCAATATGAGCCATCGAGTTGATTGTTATTCATCTCCATCAAATCCTGAAAAGAAAGTAACCAAGTCGCGGAGCAGTCCGGCTGTCAATCTTTCGAGTCTTGCGGCACCCAGGATATATCAAGTAGATCTCTTGCGCATCCGTGATATGAGATCGATTATCTATGTATTGCAAGTTGTCCCGAGGTATCAATGTCCTACGAATACGACGTGTTCATATGCCACGCTTCTGAAGACAAAGCCGAGGTGGTTGAACCCTTAGGGCAGGAGCTTCTGAGGCTCGGTCTAAAGGTTTGGCTCGACAAATTTGTCTTAAGAATAGGCGATAGCTTGCGCAGAAAAATCGATGAAGGGCTTAGTAAATCAAGATACGGGATCGTAGTTCTAAGCCCCGAGTTTTTCAAGAAAAACTGGACGCAATATGAGCTTGATGGGCTTTTTGCAAGAGAAATGGCTGATGCTGTGAAAGTCGTTCTACCAGTCTGGCATAACTTATCTGCAAAGGACGTAAGAGCCGTTTCGCCTTCATTATCGATGCTATTAGCTGGCAATACCGCAAATGGCATTCCGCATTTGGCAGCCGAGTTGGCTGATGTCATCGGAGTGGGCGATAAATCAATCGCAGTGCCTGAAATAGAAGATGACATATCAGTTGCAAAACGAATCATTTTGACCGAAGCTCTAAAAGTCGAAAACAAGATAGCTAAGCTTGACGTCAAAGTAAACGTAGGGAAGCGAATATCTATAGGTGGTTACTCATTTGACGGCTCCGAGAAACAACGCCAATTGTTTCTGTACGCACTTGAGGAGCTTATGAAAGCTGGACTTGTAGCCCACGCCGATGGCGTAATGTATGCAGTTGCTTATCCTGGTATCCAAGCTGCCGAACGAATGGAGCCAGTTCCCAAAGACAGGATTTTGGACGTAGGTATGAAGTAAACGAGGATAACTCATGACTTTCGAATTCGATGTGTTCATTTGCCATGCGTCTGAAGATAAAGTTGACGTAGTAGAGCCTCTTGCAAATGAGCTTCAAAAGCTCGGACTAAATGTTTGGCTAGACAAATCTGTGATAAAAATTGGCGATAGCCTGCGCAGAAAAATAGATGAGGGACTTTCGAAATCACGATATGGAATTGTAGTTCTGAGCCCGGAGTTTTTCAAAAAGAACTGGCCGCAATATGAACTAGACGGTCTTCTAGCAAGAGAAATGGCAGATGCAGTAAAGGTTATTTTGCCAGTCTGGCACAAGGTAACTGCTAAAGAAGTAAAAGCGGTTTCGCCAAGCTTATCAATGCTGTATGCCGGAAATACTGAAAACGGGATCCTGAGATTAGCAGCAGATTTAGCTGAGGTAATTGGGGTTGGCGGAACCTCAATTGCAGTTCCTGAAATTGAAGATGACCTGGCTCTTGCAAAACGGGTAATCATGACTCGAGCGTTGCAGGACAATAATAGAATTCTGGCAGTTGACGCAACGCTGAGTGCTGGGAAAAGAATAAGTATCAAGGGCTATGCCTTTGATGATTCTGAAAAACAGCGCAAGTTATTTCTTCACGCAATTGATCAGCTTGTCAGCGCAGGACTCGTTGAATATATCAGTGGCGTTGTATACGAGCTGACCTATCCTGGTATTCAGGCAGCTGAGCGGATGGAGCCTGTTCCAGATGCCAAACTTCCAGAAATCGGGTCTAAATGAAAAATAGGAAGAGAACCGGCCATCAATCAACGGCGAGCTTTCTAAGCATCTGCGACTCAGTCGTATTAACACAGGTGAATGGGTTCTGAGCTTTGTACATATATCTCTTATGGCATCCATCAATAGTCCAACAGAATGGAGCCCTTCGAAAGGTCTGATAATTGGATCGTCGGTAGGGGCTGGACTCTTCCTGTTTGTCGGGTAGAATGGAGCTTTACTAACCTAATCTGGCTTTGAAATGCCGTTTCCAGAAACCGAGCGATTCATTTACCGCAAAAACCCGCTGGAAGAAGTGATCTGCCAGCTCAGGTACCCGACTATTCTTCGGATAGACTCCAAGTCACCAGCGGATTTCCAGGACTGTTTGCGCGACGAAACGCTGAAGATCGCCTACCCTCTTTACAAGAGGAAGCTTGAGTCGCCAATACCGCAGCAGCTAGTACCCATGCTACCCACCGAGATTGTTGGGAATATAGCAAATGTGGCTCATCAATTCAGTTCTGCTGATGGAGGCTGGACTATCACCTTAAACAAGGATTTTTTGGCCGTCAGTACTAAGGCTTACCGTCGATGGGAAGAATTTAGAGAACAACTGGAAGTTGCCCTTTCAGCTCTGACTAAGTGCTACAAGCCTGCATTTTTCGACAGGGTCGGACTTCGATATCGAAATGTTATAACAAGAAGTAAGCTCAATCTCCAAGATGCCAAATGGTGCGACCTATTCGAATCTCATATTGTTGGTGAACTTGCAAACAAAAATTTGAAGGAGGACGACTTTGAGCTTGCATACAGGCAGATACTCATAAAAGTAAAAGGTGGAAAAGTTCTGCTTCAACATGGTCTCCACAAGGAAAACGAAGATGACGAGCATAGTTATGTGATCGATAGCGATACGTACACCGAGCAGAGAACTGAGGTAAAAGATGCAATCGAACGAACTCATGAATTCAACAAGCGGTCAACAAGACTCTTCCGCTGGTGCATCACAGGAACGCTCCACGAAGCAATGGATCCAGAGCCAATTGAAAAGCTCGAGAATGCAAACCCTTGAGACATTTTCTTGGCATATTCAGCAGGCCGTGACTGACGATAAACCGGTTCTCTCCACAGACTTTGGACTATCTCCTAAACGGTTGGAG
This sequence comes from Obscuribacteraceae bacterium (SeqCode), assembly GCA_044226015.1. GTDB lineage: Bacteria > Cyanobacteriota > Vampirovibrionia > Obscuribacterales > Obscuribacteraceae > JAIEPM01. The sequence goes on along the minus strand of JBGAHS010000008.1, from coordinate 323,990 downwards.
CTTTTGCTGTATGTCCAAAATTTGCCATCAGAATCATTGGAGAGAGTTCTAGATTTCGTTCGAGAAATTGCAGCCGAGGATGAGTTCAAGCAGCCGAAGGCTGCTGTAGCAAAGCCGATCAAAGCCAAAGTAAAGAGTATAATTGTGCGACCAGAATTTCAGGTTGGCGAGGAGTAGATATTGCCGAGTGGCGTCTATGCTCGTTCCAATCTGGGTGAGAGTCTCTATCAAGGAGAGATTCTCTCAAATGTTGTGATAACACGATTAACGGAGTCGGCTGTTCTGACGGGAGAGCCGGAAATTGAAATAGAAGCGCATCCGCTTGCAATTGTGCTTACGCAAGACTGCGACTTATTGCAAGACTATGATCTGCGCAAAGAGTTGGAGGACCTAAGACGGGCTTTGGCAGAAGCTGGGGACGCAGAAAAGGATGCATTGCGGCAAAAAATCGCAAAGAAAACCGCGAATCTTTTGCCGTGCGTGTTACTTTGCCAAATGACTGTACTTGAGCACGTAAAGAACTTAAATCAAGGGAGCGACCTCTGGAAGCCAATTCGAGCAAATGCCAACGAGAGATTTCACGTCATGTGCGAAGTCCTCAGATGTGAGGACAATTTGAATACGGGGCTCCCGCCCCTTGCTGTTGATTTTAGAAAATACTTTTCTATTCCTACTAGTGAGCTCTATAACTGCATTTCGGAACGAGTGCCCCAGAAGAGACTAAGTCGTCGTCGATGCAAGCTTTTGCCACCATACAGAGAGCACTTAGTTACTAGATTCTGTAACTATCTTGGCCGGGTAAGTTTGGATCCGCCGCACCAAGAGATGTGGGGAAATGGAGACGAAACGACAAGCGAACGCGGAGCTGCCAGAAAAAACTTGATTTCGTGGGAGGAGGTCAGCAAGCGCTTTGAACTGGAAGGTTGAATTTCACGAACAAGCTGTAACTGAACTGGCGTCTTTGGAGGCTTCCGAACGACAGGAAATCTTGGCATTCCTTTCGTACTATCAAGGAAACACTTTTGATCCTCGCGGACGTGGTCGTCGCATGGCTATTACTCCAAAAGGGAAAGGCTCGATATTTTGGTTGTTTCAAGTAAGCGATTTAAGGATTGAATGTTCCTTGTACACAGATTTGGAAAGCCTCAGTGTTTTGCGTATTGGATCACGCAATCAACAAAGTCAATGGGTTTTCGCTTACGGCTCCAACATGGATTTTGATGGTCTCTGCAAACGATTGACCGAAAAGGGTTTTGACGCCTCAGTTATATCGCAACCGTGTCGTGCCACTCTGCCAGATTACGAGCTGATTTGGAACTACTACAGCAAAGACCGATGGAAAGCGGGAGCCGCTAATATTCAACGAGCCGACGGGAAGATATTGCCAGGCGTGGCTTTCAAGGCCACCAATCTTAGTGGTATCAACGCTCAGGAAGGCTATCCTCACGTTTACGAAACATTGAATCCAAAGCCGCAAATTGAACTTAGCGATGGGACCAAGGTGCCAGCAGTCGTTTACATAGTTCAACGGAAAGAAAGACTTCAGACCTCCCCGGTTTGGCCAACACAAAATTACATTGACATGATGATTGAAGGAGCTAAGAAATATGATCTGCCAAAGGAACACATAGAGCAGCTTGAATTGTGGAAGACTGAAGCTCAGAAAGAAACAACAAAGTAAGTTGCACACTCTTCACCTGCCGAGCCTCGGAAATTGGTTGGGCTTGTAGCCTGTGCTTTCCGGCTGTCGGGCAGACTGCGACCGACTGAGGCAAGTTGAAAAATGTCTTTCACCGTCTGCCGCTCCTAGCCTAGCACATGCTCCAAGCCGATTCAGTCGCTGCGCTCATATGCCTGCCGGCAGCTAGCAACAGGGCTCCAGCTCACTCCTTCGGCAAGTATAAGAACAGCAGTGCTTTATCGTCACTAAATATGGTGCTTGACCAGTGGTTGAGGTGTCCTGGTAGCTTAACAGACGCTTAACGCGTAACTTTTACTTTCCTTTTCCTGCTTGCTTCTTTTTGATATCGACTATTTTGCTCTCGTCCTTCTTGCCGAATTGCTCCATCAGCTTGTGCGCCTTTTCTCGCGCATCCAGCTCAGCAGATTTCGCCGTCCGTACATAAACATTGAGTGTTGTTTGAATGTCCTTGTGATTGAGTGCGCTTTTGATCAGTGACACATCAGCACCAGCATTGGCCATGAACGAGGCTAAGCTGCGCCGAAGATCATGAACGTGCAGATTCTCAATCTCCGCTCGCTTCAACAATCGATGCCAGGCTCGCTTTGGCTCGACAAAATGTCCTGTTCGCCCGGCGCCAGGAAACACCCACTCTCCAAGCGTGCGTCTTTTTTCAAGAAGATCAATTTCAGATTGACTCAATGCCAACACAAGTGATTGACCGTTCTTCATTTTCTCTCCCGGTATTGTCCAGGTCTTGCTTGTGAAATCGATGTCGGCCCACCGCATTGCAAGTACATTTGATTTTCGTTGACCCGTATACAGGCAAAGATGAATAAAGTCCTTGAAATTGTTATCAGTTTCTGTTTGCAGTGCCTGAAAGAAACGTTCCATCTCATCGGCTTGTAGAGCGCGTTCGCGTGGCTGTTCTTTAAACTCGGAAATGCCGACGGCTGGATTTGCACCTTTGTACATGTGCCACTGAATAGCTTTGTTATATGCAGCCCGCAAGAGATCGAGCGCTCTGTTTGCTGAGTAGTGACCTCTCTTTCGTCCAAGGGATCCGTGCAGGAGTTCTACATCTTCTCTCGTAATTGCAGACAATTTGTGATTTTTCCAGGGACCGAAATAGCGCTCAATATTTTCTTGTTGAACCTGCCATGTCTTCCGGCTCTTTTTCAGATGACGTTCAATGTACTCGTCAAAGAGCTCACCCAGAGTAAGTTCGGCTTTCTCAGCACGTTTTGCCTCGACTACATTCTTACCTTCGGTCACCGCCGCGTGAAAGCCACCAGCTTTAGCACGAGCTTGTTCCACTGTCAGTTCTGGAAATCTGCCGAGCAGGAACAACTCCGACTTGCCCTTAACCTTGCGGCGCACATAAAAGGTCTTCATCCCGGCGTCAGTGACCAGAACAAACAGACCTCTCGCTTTTGTGTCGTAATAGCGCTCTTGCTTCTTGCCTTCTTCAGGCAAGTCAAGGTCCTCCAGGTTCTTCTTAGTAAAGTTGATTCGCTTTGTCTCACTCATTTCCTTTCTACTCCACTTCAAATGCAGTCTTAGTCAGCGTTGGCCCCGATTGGCCCTTTTTAGCAGCAATACAAAACCAGCCTCTACCGGACTTCAGAGGGTGGCAAGAGGAAAAGGGCCAAGGGTTGGCCCCTTCCTTTCCCTTTTGATCCCCCAAAAATGTCCTAAGAATGACCACGCAGAAGGTGTTCGCTCAATTCGATGGGGTCCGAGGTGGCATCAACGAAGTGTTGCTGATTGATGATGCCAAGCGCGCTCTGTGGCAGTAGAATTCACATGAACGCTTCAGGACGGCAAATATGAGTTTTCCTAAGTACAAAGACATCCAAATTTCTCTCTTGCAATACCTGCATCAATTGGGAGGGTCTGCAGAACCTGCGCAGCTCTACGAGCTTCTGGCAGAATTTTTTGCGCTCACTCCAGCAGAGCGAAATCAAAGTTTGGACTCCGAGCCTCAAAGAAATAAATGGGAAAACATGGTGCGTTGGGCGCGAAACGACCTTGTAAAGCTAGGTCATATTGCAGGCGATGAGCGAAATGTTTGGAAGCTCACCGAGGCAGGTGAAAAAAGAGTGATGGAAAATTCGTCGCAGAAAGATTCGAAAGTTAATGAGTCATTAGCTCACTCAACGGCATGGTGGTGGGTCAACCAGAACAAGACCTACCATGAAGAGCATGACGGCGGCTTTATATGGGCGCCGCAGAGAACAAAAAGCGGATCCGAAGCCTTTCATCATGCAAATCTTGCAAAAGTCAAAAAAGGCGATGTGATTTGGCATTACTACAATCAACGCTTAGTAGCGGTGAGTATCGCGGAATCTGACGCTTTCGAGGAGCCTAAGCCTGAAGAGTTGGGCGCCGGTGATTGGGAAAATAATGGCTATATGGCGAGGGTCAGGTATGTGGATCTCTTAGAGCCTGTTCACCGAGACTCGATTCCTGTGGAATTTAGAACATCTTTGAGCAATGTAGCGAAGTCTCCGTTCAACAGCGGTGGTACAGTCAATCAAGGTTATTTATTTGCGTTGCCGAACAGTTTCGTCGGAAAAATGCTTGAGCGATTTCCTCAACTCCTACCTAAAGAATTGGCGGCTCTTGGTGTGAAAAGTCCCGATTTACTTTTCGAAGACTTGGAAGCAATTTTTATTGAGTTACGCGATAAATTCCGCAACTTGAACGTTAACAGAGACTACGGCACAATAAAGCTCTACAAGCCAGGAATTGTTCTTGCGGTTCTGGAAAAACTGGATACAGAGAATTGGAATAATGCAATTCGCTTTGACGACATCTTGCCTGCATTTCGTTCTCTCATGCGTCGTTATGATCTTAAGTCGGGCATGACTCAGGCTGAGGAAGCCTTTTTTCGCTTGGACAAGGATGGAGTTTGGTCATACGTTCCATTGGTTGAAGATCAACAAATCTCTGGACTGGAACCAGCGCGATTGCGTAAGATTGTTAGCCACGCTGAATTTCCAACATCATACTGGGAAGTAATTTCCAATTCCGGCTATCGCCATATGCTGCGTGATGATCTTATTTCTACCTGGTTTAAGCCGGAATCAGAGGCATTCAACGAGACTCCCGCCGAACCGTTTCTGCGAGATGTAGCACTCAGTCAGTTGATCGATGATATCAAATATGATGGCTACATTTATGAACCTTGGCAGATTGCGACTTATGTCACAGCTTTACGCACAAAGCCTTTTGTAATTCTTGCTGGCATATCTGGCAGTGGCAAATCCCAGCTTCCTCAGTTGGTTGCTAACATTACTGGTGGTTTGAAAAAAGTGATTCCGGTTCGCCCTGATTGGAACGACAGTTCTGATGTGCTCGGATATGTGCAGCTGCACGGTCGATTCAATCCAGGCAAACTTTTGAAGTTTGCAGCGGAGGCAACAGCCGAACCCAATTTGCATTACTGCGCGATAATTGACGAAATGAATATTGCTCGCGTTGAGCATTATTTTGCTGAGGTGCTCAGCTTAGTCGAGCAACGACGCCTCGAGCCTGACGGTCTTCATCCGCTGTTTGATCAAGACTTCGAAAACGATGATGACAGCAAATGGAATCGCATAGGACTTCCGTCAAATTTGGCAATTGTTGGAACCGTGAATATGGACGAAAGCACTCACGGATTTAGTCGAAAAGTTTTAGATCGCGCTTTCACGTTAGAGTTTTCCGACATTCACTTAGACGAATGGGAAGCGCCTGGGGCTAGCATAGAATATCAAAGTAAGTCATGGTCCATGACGGCTTGGCTGCCTCGTGCTGCTCGTCTCTCGGACCTAAAGGATCTTTCCAATTCAGAGCGCAGTCTTGTTGATGGTACTATCGCGGTGCTTCTAAGTCTGAATGAGCTTTTGTCACAAGCGCAATTGCAAATTGCATATCGCTCTCGCGATGAAATTGTACTCTTTGTGCTTCATGCAAACGAAGTGCTGGGTTCATTTGTTGATTGGGCCGGAGAAAAGGTGGATCCGTTAGATGTCGCTATTCAAATGAAAGTACTTCCGAGAATAGCTGGAGGCAGCCCTATCATTAAGACTCTGCTCCAAGAGCTGTTAGGCTTTGCTTATAATGGAAAACCGGGAATCACAGTTGAAGATTCCAATAATCTGATTCGCCGATGGGAAAAGGACAGAAAGCCGCCCTCGATAAAGGGAGCAAATCTTCCTCGAACATGTGCCAGGTTATGCTTAATGTTGCATAGACTGGTTCAAGGTGAAGGTTACACATCGTATTGGCTGTGACGCATGAAAGTCTTATTCGAAATTGAGACTTCGCGAGTGCATTTGGTCTGGCGTGCTCCGGAAAATGTCGCTAGCAAGCCGTTACCAGGCGTTGGTCAAGTGTCGGGTACATTTAACATTAGTGCCCGTCGCCCGGATGTATTCTTCATGCATTCATCGCCTGCGCCACCGGATGCAGTGCCTGTCCTGTTCGAAGAAGCTGATTATCGCATCTTTATCAATTCAAAGGCGAATAATACAAGTGTTTCTATCGTGAATGACGACCCCACAATATGTGCTTCTGTTTCAGCGGAGAACGGTGGACGCATTGCCGCTGGAACGATCAATTTTAGATCGAATGTTGGGCTCTGTCGATTTACTGTTCTTGTTGACGGAGAAGCAGAATTTGATTTTGAAATCGAAGTCTTTCCAACCAAAATGGATTACAAGTCAGATTATGATCAGCTTCTTTCCGAGACTCGTTGGTACCTAGCCGAATTAGTGTTTGAATTACTTCGACCGACTTTGAGGTTCGCAAAGCCAAGTCGTGAACAAGCGCCTGACGAAATTTCTTGGATTTTTGTACTGAGAAGCATCATTGAGCATTTGGAAAATGCTGCAAGATTCATTGCAAGCCATCCAATGCGTGCGCTCAATAGCGAAACGCAACTAACCAATATTGCAAAAGTTCGTAAGATCGATTCGTCGGTGAGAAATGCTGTACGTCGCGGTGCTGGAGCTGGACCTGTTCTTGAGGTGAATAACTTACAGGTAAAGCAATCGATATCAAGTCGCAAATCTAGTTTTACAATTGATACGCCTGAGCACCGGTGGATTCGCTTTCAGCTGCGCGCCGTGCAGGTCCGGTTGCAACAACTAATTGAATCAGAGTTGACGACTCAGTCTTGGTGGGAACAGCGAGGAGAGCGGCCTGAAAAAAAGAGCACTGTTACTCGAAAAGACGTAATTATTCGAGAATTGAAGGAGCTGTCAGGGCGGCTGCAAACTTTGAAAAAGCTTGAGCCCTTCGATGCGGCAACTAACCCACCTCCTTCAGGATTTGCCTCACTCCAGCTTCTCTGCAGTCCGGGTTACAAGGAGTGCTATCAATGTCTGACGCTACTTCGTTATGGATTGCAGCTTGATTTTGAGTCGGTGCAGTTCTCTGTCAAGGAAATCAGTGTGCTTTATGAATACTGGTGTTTCCTCACGCTACTAAATGTGATTGCTGCAGAAACTGGTGTTTCCGTGCCTGCATCTGAGCTGATCAAAATCAACAAATCAGGTGTGAGCGTTGCGTTGAGAAAAGGAGAAAAGAGTCAGGTGCCTTTCCATTTACCAGATGGACGAGTAATTACTGCGACTTACAATAAGCAGTTCGAGCAAGCAGATGATGCAATTCTGATTCCACAAAAGCCTGATATGATGATTTCAATACAGCGTGCTGGTTGGCCGACTTTAAGTCTATTACTTGACGCAAAGTACCGTGTTCGTTGTGACGAGCGAATAATGCAGTTGTACAAAAGTCCGGGACCAGATGAAGATGCTATCAATTGCTTGCATAGGTACAGGGATGCAATTCTTTCATTTGAAAAACTCGAACATGCCGAGAAACCTACTCGTCAGATAATTCAAGCTGCGGCTATGTTCCCTTACCGTGATTCTACTGGTGAGTTTTCCGATAGCCGTCTATGGAGAAGCTTAGAGACTATCGGGATAGGCGCTATTCCCTTGCTGCCGACAGAAAAACGATTTTTGCAACGGTGGATTTCAGCGGTCTTGCAGTCGAGTGAATGGTCATTGGCGGACAAAGCTATTGAGCACATCGTTGTTGAGAAGCGTGAAGATTGGCGTCGAGCTGCGTCGGAGAGCGTCTTGGTTGGATTAATTCCTCGGCAAAATTTTCAGCAGAGAATAACGTGGTTTAAGGAAAGCGGACTTTACTATATGCCGCTTAGATTGCATCATCCTCGTCAGTTTTCTGTAAAGCAAGTTGCGATCTACGAGACCAATGCGAGTGGTGGTGCTGGTGCTGTTACAACAGTTGGTGAAGTTGCTGAGATAGAAATCAAAAAGCGCAATGAGATTTTAACGCCTTGGGAATCATCACCTCGTGAAAATGCAGATTTCATTGTTTATCGCGTGTCAAACATTCGTGCGATGGATGCACCTATTGTTAATTCCTCCGGTGATTCGATGCGTGGAGAAAGGTGGACTTCACGGTTGGCTCTCGAAAGAGCTGCATCATTAAACGAATTGCTTTTAGAGACAGAGCCAGAATGGCGTCTTTATGATACTCTGCGAAACCGCGGATTGTCTTTCAAGGTTAGAGCGGGTGAGATCCGCCAACTTGGACCAGATGTTAGCTCCAGGCGGGCTCAAATCGTTGTTGGAGATACTACAATCATTTATCTTGGGGCAGGCGGATTTGCCGTTAAAGGCGAGCTTGGTGAGCGCACCTTTCCAAATCATGAGCTGGTGGTTGATTTCGTTTGCAAAGGGAAATTGTGACTCTAGTCCTTTAATTTTAGGTGAGACACGAAACGCGACGAACTGTTCCGAGTTATCTAATTGGACTTACTTCAACACTTTCATTGTCATCGGTGTGGATTAGTTTTTCTTCGTTTACTAACACCACTTCGTCACCGACTAGCCATAATCTTGAATCAATCCGGTCTATTTCGTTTACCAGCCAGCTGGTGCCGTCATTAAGTTTGATCACTTCTCCGTCTGATGAAATGGAAATGATTGAGCCGACTTCTGCTGATGAGCCAGCGTAACTCCTGTCTTTCAAGCTCTGTATGGGCGAAGCGGCCGGCTTCTCTCCGAAGTTAGCCCCAGGAAGATGAAGTGCAGACTGCTCTTTTGTTAGTTCCAAGCTCCAATCGCCTAAGTTCACATATTCATCTTCCGGCAATGGTCTTGAAGCCAGTTTTGTTGAAAGCGCTATGACTTTGCTCTTCTTGTCTTTAAGTTTGTACAGCTCTGCTGGGGAAATAATTTCGTAGAACACGGGTTGATTGGTCTTATCAAAGATTTCGAATTTATAGCGGTGGCTTCTAGCTCCGGCAAATTCTAAAGCGCTAACTCCGCCTGTAAGACACACACGAAAAAAACTTTCCCATCCTTCCATGATAGCCCAGCGCCAAGAGTCCAGTGCCGCGTGCCCAGCGCCTGAATTCTCAGATTTCTTTCAAATCTCAATGCGATAATAGAAACGTCACAGAGGACTGTAGGTATGTCGGTGCACGACTCGCAGGAAAAACAAAAATTGCCAGAGCCGTCTGCTGATACGTGATCTATGGGAAGGTACGCGCTATCAACTTACTGAGTTTAAAGATAGATGGACATTCGAAGCTGTATATCGCACAAAAAGGTGATTGAATAGAATGTCTATTGTGACCGGTGCAAGCAATAATGCAGTGGGCTGTAATAGCTGAAAGTAATTGGCTAAGAGGAAAAAGGATGTCCCAAATCGATGAAAAACACCTGAATCAGCTTCGCTCTGCAGGCTTGTTTGTCTCACATCCATTTGGAGCGTTTCTCGGCGGCGTTTGGGTTGTGAAGCCAGTTTCCACTGCCGGAAATAATATTCTCGGTTATTCAAATGGCGGCTACATTAGCATTGATGATGCGCCACTCTGTCCAGACAGCGACGCACCAATGCTGAAATTCATTTGCGTCGATGAGGGACGGTGGCAGGTGGATGGACAAGACTGTGCCGGCGGAATGGGACCAGCTGACTTCATTGACGAATGGGCAACTGCCGAAGATGCAATCAAGGATATTCTCGATTTTTATTTTGGTGAATCTGTGCGAATGAATAAGAAAGCCGCAGAAAAAGAGAAGAATGCAGCACGTCGGGAAGCCCGAAGGCGAAATGAAAATACTTAGCAGGCATTGATTAGGAAGTCTCTATCGGTGAGGCGGCAATGAAGATAGCAGACAATCACATTGAAAAACTCAAAGCACACGGTCTTTTTGTCGCAGAACCAAGATCGTCTGATTCATGTTATCCGGATGGTGTGCTGGTCGGAAAACCAGTAGCCTTGCCTGGCAATCACATACCTGATTTTTCTACGAGTTATGCAAATCTTGCAAGCAACGAAGAGATTAACTTCGACGCGCCACCAGTTTGGTTTTTCGGACATGGTGGGGTTTGGATTGTTCTGGCACAGGAACACTCGCCTGTTCCTGGCCCGGGTGATTTTATTGACGAATGGAATTCTCCTGAGGAAGCAGTTCAGGATATCTTGGAATTCTACTTTGGCGATCCCACGAAGATGCAAGCGAAAGCTCATGCGCGAAATAAGAGCGAAAAACCAGATGGCTCAAATTGACGAAAAATATTTGAATCAGCTGCGGCTGGCTGGACTGTTTGTGTCACATCCGCTCGGCGCATTCATGGGTGGCGTTTGGGTTGTGAAGCCAACAACTACACCTGGCAATAACATTCCAGGTCACTCTAGCGGTTACATCAGCCTAGGAGACGAGCCATTGTGCCCGGATAATGATGCACCAATGCTGAAGTTCATGCATCGAGATGACATCTGGATAGTTGATGGAATCCACTGTTGCGGCGGAATGGGACCGGCCGATTTCATTGACGTTTGGAAGACTCCAGAAGAAGCGGTGCAAGACATACTCGACTATTATTTTGGAAATCCTGCGCGCATGCAGAAGTTTGCCGCCGAAGAAGAGAAATTTCGAACACGCTTGGAGTACTTCAAAAACAAGAAGGCTGACTAGGAATGTGAATTCCGATGGTTCTTGCATTCTTGAATTCAAGACGCAAAACTTTGATGAGGTGAAGCGCTGGGTGCTCCCCTTCGGCGCCGGCGCAGAAGTTCTTGAGCCAATTGAGCTTCGTGAGCGCGTCATGGAAGAATTACGCTGCGCGCTAAACTACTACAAAAAGAGCGACCACTAGAGTGTTGATTTACTCTAAGAATTGATCCGGACTTGAAGTACCGTCAAATCCTTCAACATATCATCGAAATTTTGCGGAGATTCGCCGAAAAACATGCCAGCATCTATCATGGCTTTGTAATCTGCCTCTAGTACCTGAAGAGCTTTGCCGGCTGGAACAAGTAAGAACTGCTTATTTCGGCAAGCGTCATAGTTTGCTTTTCCGTCACGCCAAAACTTGTCCTTGTGATTTACGACTCGCATACACAGCTCAGCATCATTTAAAGCTCGTTCGCCGGCTTCCACTTTTGATAGCACAATTATGTCTGACCAGTGCCGGGACATTCTATCTGCAGTTTCCTCCAATCTGCCAGCACTCAATTCAGCATGTATTAATGTGACCTTTTCCCAAAAGGTCCTTTCGGCTACCAATGCGTCAACTAGCGGTTCGGGATAAATCAAACCGGTTGTTTGCTGGGCCAAGTATGGAAGAAGCTTCGTTTGCTGGCTTGGCTCCGTCTCATTGCGACTGCTTAGCTCGATTTTTACCCGCGGTTTTATGTAACCAGCTGCGGTGGCAAGCACCGACTTGTAATTCACATGAATTTCCCAATCTGTCTCACCGGGCTCGATGGTCAAATCTAGATCCTCTGCCGATGCCCGATCCTTGAGCGCTCTCTTTGTATTCTTTGAGTTTTGCCTCTAAATCGTCCCTTAACTTATGTGCTTTTGTTTTTGAGATGTCCTTTCCGCCGTAATCCTCTATGAAATTTACGGAGATATCTATGTCTTCTGAAAAGCGGTTGATCAGCCCATAGACTTTCGATAACGACGTACCACCTTTGAACACCATCTGGCGGCGACCAGGAATTGAGAAAAGAACGGCGAGGGTCCAACAGACCCAGGCATCCTTTTCAATAATCTCCGGTAGCATCGCCAGTTTTGGCGCTGCTGCATTTATTATGTCCTTTCTTTCCGAGACAGGTAATTTTAGAAACTCAGCGCTCACCCCTTGCCTCGTATTCGTAGAACTTGTCCAATGCCCAGCCGGGCAATGCTGTCGTTGCTTGTCGCAGTATTTGAAAATCCTGCTCTGTGAGAGCACGTTTCAACGCCCTTATGACGTTGATGTCAACTTGCTCCTTCCCAAGATATCTCAACGCTGCAATAGCCAAGCCGACAGGCGTACCTGCATGCTGCATTTTTTGTGGAGTCACGTGACGCAGGTGAATCATGTTGCGGCCGATCTTTATTACTCCCGCTCGTCCGGTGGTTGCGTATACAGGTTGAGTAGGCATTTGCGTGGTTAGTCCCAGCCGGTGGGCAGCTTCCGCTCCGCTCGGACCGAGCTTCGCCCCCCGAGTTCTTGCAACTAGCTCTGCGATTTCATAAGGCTCTGGCATTACTGGAGCATTCACGTACTTGTTCCATTTTGGACGAGCATAAATGCCACGCGCCACACGCAGCAATTCGCCTTCTTTAGCCATCCTGTAAAGCGCTTGATCCACTGCGGCTCTTGGACCTAAGGACAAGAAATCCTTGGAAGTGAAGGCTACTCCCTCCGGCTTGTTCTCAATTGCTCGTTTTACTGCTTTTGCTGTAGTCATGGCTGTTTTCCAGTTTTGTTAGAATATTGTAGCATTATTTCTAACAAAATGGCAAATGCCCGTCTCAGGCAAGCTTTACAGCTCATAACTGAGTCGTCTCTAGTTTGATGTTTCCTTCTAGCGCGCGATGTTTAGGCAATTTGGGTGTTGTTTGTTAATATAAGAGACTAGCCTGCCTTGAAGGAAACGGTCATGGCTTACAAGGATATTGAAGAGGTTGACGAACCTGCTTTTCGGCGGAACTCTGTTTCGTTCGCCACAATGTTTCCCGAATTGGCTCTTGAATGGTGCTATGAAAAAAACTGTGGCTGGGGTCCGGGCGATTTTACTTACGCCTCCGGTGTGAAGGCATGGTGGAATTGCCCGAGTTGTAAGCGCGTTTATAAAGCTGCCATTCACTGCCGAGGAACCAAGACTTCTACGTGTTCTTATTGTTCTAGTCGTCTTGTCTGTGAAGATAATTCTTTTGCTCTTCTTTTTCCGGATTTGGCAAAGCAATGGCATCCCACGAAAAATGGTAAAAGGAAAGCCTCGGATTTTACCTGGGCCTCAATGGAGCTAGGCTGGTGGAAATGTCCGAATGGTAGTGATCACGTTTGGCAATCTCCTATTGCGAAAAGAACTGGAAGCGAATCAGACGCGGCAGGCTGTCCTTTCTGCCATGGCTTGAGTGTGTCAAAAACAAATAGCCTGAGAGCTCTCTTTCCGGAACTCGCAAAACAGTGGCATCCTAAAAAGAACGGAAGTCTGAAACCATCGCAGATAACAGCTCACTCAAACATTTCCGTTTATTGGTTGTGCAAGCAAGGTCACACTTGGAAGCAAGCGCCTTGTCACAGAGTTAAGGGTGTCAACTGTCCGTACTGTGCGGGTAAGAAGGTTTGTTCGGACAATTCACTGGCAACTTTGTTTCCGAAACTTGCAAAGGAATGGCATCCAGACAAAAATGGGAGCCTAACACCAAGGGATTTAACTGCTGGTTCAAGGAAAATGGTTTGGTGGCGTTGCAGTCGCGATTCTTCACACGAATGGCAAACAATGCCTAAGTGCAGGACAAGCAGAAAACAAGGTTGCCCTTATTGCACCGGCAAGAAAGCATGTGCAACGAATTCGCTTGCTGTTCTGTTTCCGGAAATTTCCAAGCAATGGCATCCACTCAAGAACGGCGCGCTCTCGCCTGCTCAGGTCACGGCAGGTTCTAGCAGAAAGGTTTGGTGGCAATGCCAGGTTCGCAAATCACACATTTGGGAATCAATGATCTGGGTCCGCACCACCAGGAATACAAAATGCCCACTCTGCAGGTAGGGAAATTGACAGCGCTGTAAAATAGAAGGATTAGTATTCAGGTAGCCAAACTTGAGCGACTATAGCGACTCCGAAATACAAGTGCTTGAAGGGCTCGATGCTGTGCGTGTGCGCCCAAAGCTTTGGGTCGGCAGCACGGATTCAAGAGGTCTGCACCAATTGGTGTGGGAACTCGTATACAACTGCCTCGACGAATACAATGCTGGAGACTGCCATCGCATTGCTGTTACATTGAACGGCGATGGCACTATCTCAGTGGAAGATGATGGGCTCGGTATCACATCAAGCGTCTCGGAAAAAACTGGACTTTCTGGTGTCGAAATTGTATTCACAACTCTGGGCTGTCCTACGGGATTCGGCGCTGCTGTGGTCAATGCCTTGAGCGAAAGGCTTGAAGTAGAAAGCTACTGGAACGGCAAACTATACAAAAAGGCTTATCAACGAGGAAGAGACTTAACTCCACTCGAATTCATCGGTGATACAGATAAGCATGGTACACGAGTAACAGTACTGCCGGATAAGGAAATCTTTGCTGAAGTCTGTGATGATAAAGAGAAGCCAGTATTTGATTTTGAGGAACTTTCAAGTCGCTTGCGCGAGATAGCTTTCTTGAATAATACTCTTCGGATTGACTTAGCAGATGTCCAATCCAACAAGCGAGAAACGTTTCATTTCAGTGCTGGCATATCCGATTATCTGAGTTGGCTAAACGACAAACACGCAAGACTAAATGAGGTACCGATTTTCCTGACAGGTGAGCGAGAAATCCCTGGTGGGAAAGAGCGCCTGAACTTTGAATGCGCCATACAATGGACAGACCGAAAAGAACGGCTTTCATTGGTTTTCTTCAATAATGATCCCGTTCCCGAAAAATACTCAATACATGATTTAAATGCCGTAATAGGGAAAACTTTGAACGAATATGCCAGGGCAAATCATTTACTCGACGAGCATGAGAGCGACATTTCGGAAAGTGAAATCAGCAATGGAATTAGCACTGTATTGTCAACAAAATCTGGCTTGAGGCTGCGCTCGTTGGACAAGGAATACCTAGAAAACATAATCAAAGATGTTTTACAAGAATGCTTTAGGGACTATTTGATGCGCAACAACTCTGACGCCATGTCTCTTATCCAATCTCTGAAAAAGCAATGTTATAGCGAATGATTTTTTGATTGGCAATTTCCTGTTTGACGCAGGGTCCTCTGTAGCGCGCAAAGGAAGAACCCAGGGTGTTTCGCCTTTGCTTATGCGGTTCCACCTTTTCTCGAGCCGGCGTGCCGTAGTACTTGCTGTGGGATGAGTCTGCCAATATTTCTTGCCAGACATAAATCCCGGCTTAATAGGCATTTGAGCATTAGGCTATAGAATGAGGCATTCTCAGGAAAATTTCGGAAATCTCCTCTACAATCGAAGAATGATTGGTAGGACTAGGTTTTGGGAACAAAGTCTGATAATAGGGAGAGATTAGGGATGAAGCGTACTTGCCTGGCATTGAGTATCCTGGCTTTGGCTTGCGCCGGATGGTCTGTGATTCCGGCATGGGCAGACAAAAACGGCAAGTTTCCTGGAAAAGGTAGTTTGGAAGCTTATAGTCAGGCTAGTAAGATTGGAAACGAGGCAAAAGCCCTCGCAAGAAAAGGCGATTACGAGAGTGCAATAAAGCTCGATAAAAAGTCAATTGCAATATATCCGTTTGATTCCATGCGTTACCATAACCTTGCGTATCATTTGTCTAAAATCAAAAAATTTGATGAGGCAATAACGGCTGAAGAAAGAGCACTGAAGATCGAGCCAAGTTTCGATGGTGCATGGATAAGAAAAGGCTACTGCTATGAAGATAGCGGGCGATTGAATGAAGCTGAAAAATGTTACTTCAAAGCAAATTCAATAGACTGCTCAGTGGAATCATGTGTTGCGATCGGCAATCTTCTGGCGACAAGAAAAAAATACTCGCAGGCAAGAGTCTGGTACGGAAAAGCCAAGTCATTAACCAATCAACCTTCTGAATTGTCAACAATTGAGCAGTGTATCAAAGAGCTTCCACCAATAATGGAGGCGTCCCACTGATGACGAAACCTCGAGTAGAAACCAGATCGTCAGATGAAGAAAGCCTAGTCCCTGCAAAACCCGCCGACGGAAAGACGGAAGGTAGTCCAGAAAAGCAACAAGATGCTGCTGGAAAAAAAATGGCGAATGAGGCTAATGGCGCGGTAGGGGATTCAAGCAAAAACGCTGCAGTAGAAACTCCTATGAAAGCGAAGCAAGTAACAAACGCTGATGGTACAAAAACAACAGGGTACTCAATTCACGACGCAGCAACGAACACAAACAAGACTATAGTTCCAGGCAAGAATGGTGATTGGGAAGAGATCAAAGGATCCAAACCAAATCAAACAGATAAGAAGAGAGATGGTGCAGAATCGCAGCAGCAGCAGGCGCCAGCAGCAGATCAATCAGGAAAGAGCAAGGATAGCAAAAGCGAGCAAGCCCCGCAGCAGCAGCAGCAGAAACAGTCCGACGCGAATAGTGGCAATCAGCTAAATCGTAGTTCCGTGGAAGGGCAAGCAGCGAAGCTGGCACCGCCCGATGCTGCGGGTGCCAAAGGCATCAAGACTAGTGACTCATCGACAGCCTCGTTGACTGGCTCCGTTCAGAAGAATATGGTTGATTCCCAACAGCAAGTGCCGGCTGGTAGCGACAAGAATGCAGGAATGAGTGCTGACCGCACGTATCCTGCGGCAAATCGAGGCGGCGAACTCGGCGGAAAAGCGGCTAATGCTGGTGGCGCAGATGGTGCGCATCAGGTTTCTACAAAAGGCGATCAATCAGCAGAGGCGGCGCGCTTCAAGAGCAGCGAACAAGTAGTGAATCGACAGTCAGTAAGGGCTGGTGAGCATGCAAGTGTTGTGGAGGGACTACAAAATAAATCCATCGGAAAAGATGCGAGCGACAGCAGCGCTGGAGGGGCATCCGAAAGGGGATTGAGCAGGCAATCGCTAAATGAGCTAATGAAAAATCAGCCAGGTCCCACAGCTGAGTCTTTGAGACTGGCAAATGGACCAGTTCATAGTGGATTGACTCCTGACTGTCACGGGGTTTCAGCTAAGGATTCGGGTGCTGATTTAGGCAAAAAAGAATTCGCGGAACAAAGCGATAAGTCGCAGTTGTCCACGGGACGAAAGGATGTAATTGAACAAACTTCAAGCGGCAATCACTCTAATAGGCCCGATGTGATTGAACAGACGAAGAGTGGGAAGCCTGACGGCGTGCATATAGGAGACGGAGCTGGCGGTATTCTCATCCCCGCGCGGCCCGGAGGCGGAGACCGTGGTGGTGGCGCTGGTGGTGGCGGTGGCGGCGCGGGAGGAAACGCAGAAAGCGGAATTGGCAAAACACCTGGCAGCAAGGCAGGCGATTCTGGGAAAAATGGTGGCAATGGTGGTGTCGGTGGTGGTGGCAGTCGTGGCGATCGCGGAGCCGCCGATGAACATTTCACAGGAAAGCAAAAAGGCGATAAAGGCGACAAAGGCGAAGGAAAAAGCGGTGATTTTTTGCCGCCCAACAAGATTGAAGGCAAGCTTCTAGCACAAATCCAGAACCTGTCGCAAAATCCGGAAAGGAAAGAACAGTTTGCTGAAATGATCCAGAAAATTCAGGACAGCAAGCCTCACTTGGGTGAGCCTCACTTAGGTGCTAAGGATGCCGCAGTGGCGGACGTTCTGAAAGGAATAAAGCCTGAACCTCTCACTGGTTTGAAGAACTGGTTGACCGATGGTAAATCAAATCCGTTTGATTTCAAACTTCTGGATTCCAAAACGCAGCGCTCCATTTCGACACTGTTCGACCTGTTGGTAGGACGATTGAAAGATGGTGAGCAGACTGCCGCCCGCATCCTCACTTTACTGACAGATCGAAATCGAAAAATCGACAAAGTTCCAAGCGCGGAACAGACAAGAACCCTTCTTCAAGACTTGCATAAAGCGCCCAAAGAAAGAGGCGAGAAAGCTGTTAACTCACCCGCTGACATAACTGTCTTGCTTGGCAGATCTCCAGAAGGACGAAAAGGAAGCAGCACTGATTTCAAGCTTAACGTAAAGGAGCTGAATCCGCTGGTTGCGGATCTGATCGTACGCTTACAGTCCAAAGACTTTATTACGTCGTTGAAGACAAATGACAATGCGGTTACCAGAACTTCAAGAGCTGATTCAGCAATCAAAAATGCGGAGCCAAAAGTCACTGCGAAAGACCTTCCAGTAACTGAAGTCGCTGACAAAGTGAAATTGGGAAAGGGGCTCACAGTCAGCGATCTGTCAGGTCTTGCAAGTGCTAAATTCGCATCCAGTTTAGAATCACACACCGCCCAAAAAACACCTACCAGTGATTCTCAAGAACGTACGCTTGCTGCGAATCTCAAGAACAATCAGGAACGTACCGTCACCCTGAATACTCAGAGCGAGAAGGCTCAGCTAAACTCGCAGGAGAACTCCAAATCTCGGGAAACTAAGCCTGCTGTGCCCGGCGAAAAGAATAACTTACCAGAGCCGCAACAAGATTCTACTGTAGTGCTCAGAAAAAATAACCCGAATTCCGTTCCCGGTCAGTCCGAAGCAAATAAGTCGCAGAACCCCGAAGAAAGGACAGTCCAGCAAGCTGAGGGGACCTTTGAGCAAGGTGCTCATGCTTTCATACCAAATCTGCCGGAGGAAAAGCTCGGCGAAGCTGAGGCTGGAGATAAGACTGTCGAAGACGAAGTCAGGGAAAAACGCCAGCGAATGTCAACGCGGACTGGACGCAGAACAAGAATAAAAGATCGTCCAATTCAGCCTGGCGAAACCTTAGAAAGCATAGCGCTCGAATGTTATGGCGATGCTTCCGCAGCCAAAACCATTCTCGTCTACAATCAAGACATTAAATTGAGCCAGAAGATTGATAACAAAAGATTCCCTATTCTTCAGGTAGGGTTGCTTCTAAATTTACCAAGCCGAAACACGGTTGCGAAATACAAAACCAAGCATGCGATTCTGTTTGTTGATGTTGATTTTGGCAAGCCTGCTCCGTCCGTTCTCGACGAGCTGAAAGCACTTGGGGAAACAATTACTGAAAATGATTTGGGTGTAATTCGAAATTCGAATTGAGTTCCGTAGTGTTGTTGGTCGAATTTTCAATGATTTTTCAGACGTCAGCGTTAAGATATCGGCATTGAACAAAATGGGTCATTGCAGCTGAATAAACCAGCGAGGAGAGGTTCGGCAAGGACAATGAAGAAAAAGAACAGTCGTAATGAAGGAAGGCAGAAGTCCATTTCTAAGCGCAAGGAATTGGATTCACCGTCAAAGGCGGCGCGGACTGATGCTAACGCGACTAAACCGTCCAAGTCATTGAAACTTGATTCTACAAAAGCAAAGGGTAAGAATGCTCGCACAGTTTCACAGGCAAGAATAAACTCAGGCTGGCACCAGAAGATGATCCAGGGAAAAGAATTATTCTTATCCGAAAGCGGGCAGAACTATGATGCACAAAATTCCTCAACGAGTTCAGTTGTAAGTTATGCTGCATTATTTCAGTCAGCTCTGGACAACGAAATGCAGGAAGCGAGTAAGGCGAATCGATTCAGATTCTGGAGCTTGTACCTGCCTCTGCAGTATCTGCAGAAATCTATGCTGCGCCTTCAGAATGTTTTGCCTTTTGCGGAGAGTATCAAGTGTGCTGATTCTGTCTTTAGGGCGTATGAATTCGCGATTGAACATTCATCATCGCCCAGATATCGCCGTTTACTGATTTCATTGGCATTTGATTTCGTCATCGAGCAAGTCCAGTTTGTCGATTCAATAATTAGTCCATCAGCAGAGGTGCTTCGATTTCACAAAAGCTTAGTTGCATTTTCCGAATCGTTTTGTGATGACGACCTTCAGGAA
The DNA here is from genome assembly GCA_044226015.1 of Obscuribacteraceae bacterium (SeqCode). Taxonomy (GTDB): domain Bacteria; phylum Cyanobacteriota; class Vampirovibrionia; order Obscuribacterales; family Obscuribacteraceae; genus JAIEPM01. Next base: position 304,312 of record JBGAHS010000008.1, on the reverse strand, counting down.
GCAGAGCTCTGCAAAAAAATCGAGGCGTTGGACTCGCTTGCTGATAGGTATTTTGAGCTTGTCGTAGCCTTGGACGGAAGCAGATGGAATGAATGGACAAGAAAAGAGAAAGATGAACTGAAGTCCATTTTGCAACTCACTAGAGAAGATTATTTGAGTGTCACGACTCGATTATTTGATCTTTTGCAGGACAAAAAATTGTGCCTTGATGCATCAGTTCTCTATGCGAAATATAATCGGCAGGTCGTCCGAACGTTGATTGAAAATGATGAATGCTCTCTTGATCTAGCCCTCGGATATTTTCGGCATCTAGACAATTTGCTTCAGAGAGAACCTATTCCTGATCCATTTTCTGTTCACAAGCTATATTTCCTGAAGAAGTATAGTGAGCTAGAAGCAGAATTCGAGCGAAACACTGCTCAAGCTGCGGTTGCTCCTGATTGCTTGCCGAGCGTGTCACTGCAGAAACGCTTTCGAGAAGAGTTGTTATCTGTCCAACCCCGATATGTACATGACGATGATGAGCATGACTATTATCGTTCATTTGAAGAACCGTACATTCATGTTTCACATTTTGCTTCCTACTTGAAGAGCTGTGTAGAGAAGATTCCCCTGGACGATTTAAACTCGCTGAAGGACATTGATTGTTTCATTGAATTGGTTCAACAGGTCAGGCAATCGAAACACTCAAGCGATCTCGATTACACGCTGTTCTGCTTGCTACGCGCACGAATCTATAAACACCGCTTCATGGGCTACAAAGACTCAGTGGGTATAGAAGACGATATAGCTCTTTCAAAAATCTTGTTGCACAAACTCGACTCACGAGATTATGACGGACTTGATTCGGATGAAGCCGAAATTCTAGTGCTAGAAGGATTCCTTCACCTTGAACGCTCCGACTTTCAGCTTATGACCGAATGTTTTGAGTCAGCAATTGAACGAGCGCTCACGTCTTCTAATGCTGAGTTCTATCTCATCGCTCGCACGCATTTGCACTGTGCGATGTATCTGCACAATGTGCAAAATCAATCGGAAATGGCGAGAACAGCAATAGCTGCTAAACATCTGCTTCAAGGTTTGGCGTATGCGACAAAACTAAAGAGTTCTGGTCTGGTTGCCTATGCTGAGGAAGTAGTTGCTGAATTCATGAAAAACTATCCGCATTCCTTTTGGCACATGCTCGTTGCTGAAAAATTGGCGGCAGCACGCCTGGCTGTGCCGCGACCCTAGAATTGGAAGAGAGAATCTAGATCACACAATGATTGATGCTATCTTCGATTTTTATTTTGGTGAATCTGTGCGAATGAATAAGAAAGCCGCAGAAAAAGAAAAGAACGCAGCACGTCGCCAAGCCCGAAGGCGAAATGAGAATACAGGCATTGATTAGGAAGTCTCTACCAGTGAGGCGGCAATGAAGGTAGCAGACAATCACATTGAAAAATTCAGATCACACGGTCTTTTTGTCGCCGAACCAAGATCGTCTGATTTATGTTATGGCGCTTAGTGACCTTTGTCGTCATCTCTAATCTGGAGGCAAATACCCTAAACATAAGCACAGCAGGGGTTTGCGGCATCCGGCTTGAGCATTGATTTCATTAATTTCGGGCGGAAGGGCGGATTTATGGCACTTTTCACTTTTCAAGGCAGTCAGAAAGTTCTATAATGCAAGAATTAAAGGGAGTTTAGCCTTGTCCGTCGTTATCAATCCTAAGAATGAAGAAGCTCATCAACTCACCAAGGAAGAAGCTTGGGCATTTTTTGATAAGTGCGTACGAGAACGTTTGGGCATTTCTGCCGAAGAGTTTTTGAAGCGGCGTGAAGAATTCAAAAGCAATCCTCATTATGATTCCCTTATGATAATTCTTCCTCTCGCCGAGAATGTTTCGAAGTAGAGAACAAGCGCTTACAGAATACCAACGCCAGATCGGCATGATTCTGAACTGCGTGGCAAATGCTTGGGCGTACACTTATCCGATTTCAAATGACGAGTATGTCTTAGCGTCAGAGGATCGCAACAGTGGCGGAAACCTGTTGCGACTCCAGCGTGGGCGTGAGACATTGTTCTTGGATGCTTCTCAGCGAATTCAAATTTTTGAGGCTGATAATTTTCGAATTTCAACCCTTCACTACATCTATGTTCTGTGGAGTCCGCGTTCCAATGAACGGATTATCGATTGGCATTATCACCGTCGGCAAAACAACAGTTTTGAAGCGCACTTGCACATAAGAGACGACGCACGAGCCACGAACCACAACCTCGTGAACAGGCACATTCCGACTGGTAGAGTGCCTCTCGAAGATGTTGTCAGATTCGCTGTACAAGAAATAAATATCGGTCCGCGTGATTCGAACTGGCAAAACATTTTGCAAGAAACTGAAGCAAGCTTTCGTGCAAATGGAACCTGGTGAGCACAGTCTGGCGCTCTTTTGGCAAGTGGCCGCCGGGGCGATGTTCATTCCATCGCTGTCGCACTAAACAAAGACGGCTCAGTCACCGTCGAGGATGACGGTCCGGGAATACCGCAATAGGGTCAGCGGTATTTTGTCCATCAAATCTGATGCGGCGTCACTGCGCTGGTTGAACAAAGAAGAATTGCAGCGCCATGTCAAATCCACCGTTTACGATGGCTTCAAAGCCTATTTGCGGGAGAATCCGGATGCTGCGCGTTCGCTGCTCATTGAACTCTTTGGCTCATAGCTTGCATTGAAGAATTAGCTGATGTCTCTCTTAGCGTAATTCGGTTAGCGCTAGTTAGACCAACCGCTCAGTGTGGCACCACTTATTTACTTTGATATTTTTGCAATGTTCGCGAGTTTGGAATTGCTCATGGTGGCAAAATTGGTGCAGGGCTTCTTGCGACAGATTTGTCAATTCGCGTTGCGAGCCCAGTAGCTGAGACATGGCAATCGGCAGAAAAGCGCGGTGGGGCGTCGGTACGCCATGAAGATGGCTTGCCTAGTAAGGCAGCGCAGGGTAAACGTTTCCGCTTTCGACTATCTTCCAGCCTTGCTTTGTTTGTTGAAGAGCGCAGCTTATGATCCATCCTTTTTCAAGCAAGCGCGTCACATTTTTCGGCAATGTGATAGGTCCTATGTGGCGCTCTTTTGGCAGAATGGGTGGCGACCAGATTTCGAGCCAAATTTGGTTGTCCTTTATCTCTGCTATGTCATGCCTTTCAAACTCAATCTCTTCTCCGGTGCAGTCTAGAGCTTTGCTTTTGTGAATCGCAGTATCGATGCTCTCCGCGGCTGTATATGCTCGTTCCCATTTTGATAATTGCGAGTCTCTTAGAAATTCGAACTCCACCACGTCTCTCTTTGAGAGATAATTTTTGAAACCCAACCATTCAACTAGAGCATAAGTGCCATAGGACAAATACTCTATTTGCTCAAAACTGAGTCGCAGCTCTCTTAGCAAGTTGTATCGAAGATAGCGATCCAGATATTTGATCATTGCAGAGGGCTTTTCGCGTTCCGTAAATGATGGATTTTGGCGCCACTCTGTTGCTTCATTGTTGTTGAGAAACTTACTGAGCACATCAACTACTGGACGGGCTTTTGCCGCTAATGCCGGGGAGCCGAGCTCCTCTAGAAAGTTCGCAAAAGCTTGCTCGATGTTTGCCTCCTTCGCTTGCGTTGTTTGCAAAATAGTGGTGGCTTTTGTAATGGAGGCTTTCGGCATTTCGTTTCTCCCAGGGTCTGTGCAAATCTCGCATGCTGCTGACGTATCTGCAAGACAGTTGTTTGTATATATCCTGCCGCAATCCGCGGGAATAGGGCTTGTTGAGTAAGCTAACATCTGCTTCAGGTCCTGTTCTACGCGACGCTTGTGGGGATTCCCATGTCGATTCACATCGATGCGTGATTCCCAGCGAGCCTGGCTGAATTTTCAGAACAAAGAGTTCGCGATGATAGACAAATTCAAATTGAACGCGCCGTCAGAGCAAAATGGCAATGAAGCATCGATAGCTGACATGGGCAAGAAAGTTGACTTCGTGAAGCAGCGAGTGCTGGAACTGCGCGACATCCAGGAGAATCTGTCGGGAGATTGAGGCAAGCTAACCACGGGCTCTGGCGATTGAGTTGGCTTGAATGATCGAGCATTATGGTTGACGCGCTTTTTGTGCTAACGCATTTCTGAGTCTGGCTGCTCAGAGCTAGCCGTCTGCTATAATGACCGCGTAGCGGTGAGCAGCAATGGATTCCGGCATCCCAAAAACTTCGTGGTGGTCACAAACAAAGCGCGTCTTGCTTTCGCCGCGCGAAGCCTTTGCGCAGATCGCTGAGCCCTTTAGCTATCGCGAGAGCGTGATCTATCTTGTGAAAACAGCTCTGCTAGCAGCAATGTTGAATGCCCTTGGTCTCTCGCTCATTTTCTTCGTTGTCGCGGAATCTTTCGCATCGATTCTCTCCGCATTCATAGTCTTATTTGGTGTCCTGCTGACACCTCTAATTGCTATTGCAGCCGGCATACCGCCCGAGAAAGTTCCGTCCGCGGTCGAATCCTTTGCCGCTAGTGGCGGTGCGCAAGTTGCGTTGCTAACAGTCAAGCTCGCCGCATTTCTTTTTGGTGGATTCTTTTGCACAATCATCAGCAGCACCGCTCTTCAAGCCGGAATCGCACACCTCGTCGCGCGCCTGCTTGGTTGTGCTGGAGTCTTTCGCGCAACGCTCGCTGCCTACTCGTTAGGAAGTGCAGCATGGTTACTTTGCGCTGTTCCCGTCTTGAATTTACTTGCACCATTTTATGCTGCGGTTTTGAACATTTTTGGAATGCGGCAGCTGCAGCAACTCTCAGCGCTGCGGGCGACGCTCGCTGTGATGTTCGCCCTTGCAGTTTCGACCATCACTCTTGTCGCTTTCTTGGGTCTGCGTTCTAACTAACATTGCATTGATGCATAGGCAGCTGACGCCCTTTGTATATGCTTTCAGGAAAATTTCAAAAGCGTTTGGCAAAATGAATGAGTTCAATCACTAGCAAATTCGGCGCCTGGAAAACATTTGAGCGCGCTGAAATTAGCCTGTTGTCTGTTCTTTAGCGCCCTTCTATTCGATTGCCCGAGAGGAAACAAATTTGTTTGATGTAATGAATGAGCAGTCATCGGCGAAACGAGCGAATAATTTGGACGCTCCTGCTCCTGCAGAATCGATCTTCTTCGATGACTCATATCTCACAACTGAAGAGCCCAATGCCAAAGTCGCTGCAAAGCATGCGCATTCATCCGATGCAAGGGAACGTAAAACTTCGAGCCCATCGTTATTAGATTGGGTGTATCGAAGTGGTGAGACTCTTGCGCAGCAACTCGCCGAGAAGACGCCAAATGGTGGTTTGATGATTTTGGGACCCGCTGACACCATGAGTGGTGAAGCCCAAATTTATTCCGATCCTGATAAATATTTTCCAGTATTCACCCATTCTGACAAAGATGATTTCCATATTTATTATGGACTTCATCAGGGACGCAAGGAGTATAGTGCGGAAACAATGGTTGCGCTAATCAAGGAACATGTTGCGCCACATCAGCCAATTCGTTTGCTCGGGTGTGAGTCGGGCAGTGCTGCCGAAAATGGTATTGCAAAACAACTGGCAAAGTTATTGCCTGATAATCCGGTTTATGCTCCGAATGGTTGTTGCGAACTTTCTAATGGGAAGGCAACTGTCTTCTTGAAGAAGCCTTCGGAAGTTAAGCCTGTGCCGAATCTTAATGAGTTTGGTTTTGCATACCCTGAGATACCAAAAGGCAAGTTCGTTTTGGTGAAACCCGAATAGGCTTTGCGTTGCTTGGCAAATTGCAGTTTGACGAGATGACGAGATGACCAGGTGGCTGGATTGAAGCAAGAAGTGTGCAGCATCCTAGCGACAAGACTGTGCCGCATCCTTGCGACAAGATTCTTGCAGCATCCTTGCGACAAGATTCTTACAGCATCCTTGCGACAAGATTCTTGCAGCGTCCTCGCGACATAAATCTATGCAGTTCAAGGCTTTCAGGCGTAAACAACTTGTATACAAATTTCGCGTAATCTCACAATCATAAAGGTTGGTGAGGACTAGATCATGGGCGCGGATGTACAAGACAAAGCACAAGCAATTGAGAAAGAAATCAAATCGGGACACATTGAAGATGCCGCAGTAGAGCTGCACAAATTGAGCCCTGATCAGCGCAAGCAGATTGCGGAACAGATTCAAAAGGATCAGAAAGAAAAGCCGTCTGATGGACTGCCACCACTCACATTTTATGATAGTGGCGATTTGAAATCTGCAGATACTGCGATGGATGAGCACACCAAAATCCACACCGAGTATGATAAGAATACTGGCAGGCGTAAATCTGAAGATTACACAAACGACAATAATTCCTCCTCTCATTGGGAATACAACACCCGAACTGGCAACTCTGTCTCTGGAACATACAAGTATGGAGATGGCAGCACAAGCCATTCTGAGGTTGATCCCAAAACCAATAAGCCCTGGTTTGTCGACACCGATGGCAACAACAATGTTGTTGAAACAAAGGGAACTGACGGTAAGGTGCGCAAATTCCATTACGACGAAAACAACAAAGTTGATTCAATTGATGGGCATTTAGGTCGCTGGGATCGCAGCACTGATGCACAAGGGCGCTCAAGCTGGATCAATCGTGATAATGGTTCAGTGTGGGAAGGCGATATGAATGTTGATAAGAATGGAAACATCCACTATCAAGGGCGCAACGGCTCTTCATGGGTGTTTACCCGAGATGGACAAGATATTCGCAAGTCATGATTTTGTAAAACCCGTCAATTACTTCTGCAGTTATAGTGAACCCGAAGCCGCCAGGATGGCGGCGATCCCAGGGTCCATAATTACGAATGCCTAGACTCGTGAGCGCGAGGAATTTCGTTGGTCTCTTCTGTGTTGATGCAAGAACAATGACCCGTTTCCACAACAGCTCATTGTGCCCCTGGCGATGTTGACAACCCTGAAAGCCAATGGGCTGGCAATGCTTTCAAAAAGGTGGATTATAATGGTCGAGTTATTGAGCGACCCAGAGGAATCCACCCGGCATGAAGCGCGAATACTCAAAATGGTACAGTAAGACTCTCGACAGAGACATGGAGTTGCTCACGTTTGGGCATTCGGGAGCTCGCGTTATTGTGTTCCCCGTTTCAAATGGGCGTTTCTATGATTGGGAAAATCGCGGCATGCTTGAGCCCGTGCGCGATCAGATAGAGAATGGCTCCTTGCAAATGATTTTTGTTGACAGCGTTGACCCCGAGAGCTGGTGGAACACCGCTGCGCATCCCACGGATAAAGCCAAGCGCCATCTTGCTTATCAAAAATATGTTGTGGACGAAGTTCTTCCTTACACAAAATCAAAGAATGAAACAGATTTCGTCACAGCTTTGGGCGCGAGCATGGGTGCATACCATGCGATAAATATTGCTTTGCGTTATCCTGAACATTTCAATCGCACCATCGGTTTTAGTGGTCCTTATGATTTGCATCAGATGAGCGCGCCTCATCCGATTTTTCACTGGGTCTATCATTACTACGACGAGTACATTTTGCAGTGTGATCCCAATGAATACATCAAACAATTGAAGGATCCTGAACTTATCAAAAAAATCAAAGAGGTCGAAATCATTTTTGCGATGGGAGAGACTGACCCACTTTTTCCAGGAAACGAAATGTTTACGCATGAACTGTGGGCGAAAGATATTTGGCACGCCTTCCGCAGATGGGATGGATTCGCGCATGATTGGCCGTATTGGAAAGAAATGATTGTGCTTTATATCAACGGTGCCGATTAAGTAGGAAAAAAATCATGAGTCATTATTCGATTTCTCTCAATGAAATGTCGGACGTGCTTGATGAAATGAATCAGGGCGATACGCCTGATCATCACGCGTCAGTTCTTTTGCTAACTTGCATTGATTTTCGCTTCTTCGATGAAGTTGAAGATGTGATTAGAGCGAAGGGGTTGGTTGGCGATTACGATCATGTAATTGTTGCTGGCGCTGAACTCGGACCTGTAATCGACTTTGGACCCGAACCAAAGCCTCATTGGAGGGACTTCTTTCTCGACCATCTTAAGTTGTCCAAGTCTTTGCACAACATCAGCAAGGTGCTTGTACTTGGTCATGAAGATTGCGGAGCCTACAAGAAATTTGTTGGTCAGATTGACCCTCAAGATGAAGAAAGTGTTCATTTGAAGTATGCGGAAAAGCTAAAGGCGCTTATCAATGAGCAGGGGCTGAGCCTGGAATTTGAAGCACATATGCTGAGGAGCGTCAGGGATGTGCGAGCCGAGAGTCGTCAGAAAGCCAGTTCTGGAGAGAAAAGTGTTTGAATTGCAGCCCACTCTCGTTGGAGAGCTTTTAAATCTGAAACCGTTACAGCCAGAGGATTATGCTGAGCTATATGCCGCGGCTTCCGACCCCAAAATATGGGAGCAGCACCCCAATTCAGATCGCTACAAGAAGGAAGTTTTTCAAGGCTATTTTGATGGTGCCATCGCATCTGGTGGCGCATTTGCCGTCGTTTCGAACGCTAGCGGCAAGATTATTGGATCCACCCGCTATCACGGATACAACGAAGCAAATAGTGAAGTTGAGATTGGCTGGACGTTTCTAACGACTGAACATTGGGGCGGTAGCTATAATCGCGAAATGAAAAAGCTGATGCTTGACCATGCCTTCAAGTTTGTAGATAACGTTCTTTTCTATATTGGTCCGAATAACGCACGCTCGCGCAAAGCTGTGGAGAAAATCGGCGCTGAGTATGTCGGCACTCAGTTGCGATTCGGCAATGAAAGTGTTGTTTATCGATTGACCAGGGCTGCCTGGGCGGCACAGTCATTTTGAGTAACCTTATTGCAGCGAGCAAGAGAAAATGCAAAACAGAAATAGGGCTAGCAATTTTATTTTGATTGTCTTCTTTTGTTTCCAGTGGAACATTCCTGGGTTTTGTGAAGACTCTGTCGCAGCAGCCACCGAACTATGTTCTCAAAGTAAGTTTTCGCTTGCGGCTGAAATCTTGAATCGGCTAATAATAAAAAATCCTGACGATCCGGTCTTAAGAATAAATCGTGGTGCGGTCCTGTCGAAGCTGGGCAAGCAAAATGACGCGCTGGCCGACGAAGACCTAGCAATTGTAATTTTGAAGAAACGCGCTATATCTCAAGAAAATCGCGAATATCTTTCCATGTCCTATACAAATCGCGCCGGTATCTTTGAAGAGCAACATAAGCTAATTTTGGCGGAGCAGAGTCTAAACCAGGCTTTGAAGTTCGAATCTCTTGGGGGCTCTGTTCATGAACAGTTAGGTAAGGTTTTTGGCAAGAAGGGAAAGCACGTTGACGCAATCAACGAATTCAAGATTGCTCGACAGGTTTGCTACCAACATGGTGGACGTCCGAAAGACCTTGAGCGATTAGACAAACTTATTGATGAGCAGAATAAACAAAGTTCGCGGTAGTGAAAAAGGATCCTAATAAACGTCCCCTACATCCGGCCACAAATTTAGATGCATTGAAACCCAGCCATAAGCGGCGCCACGAATGGTCCGAGATAGATAATGCTAATACTGAGTGCAAACACTTCAAAGCTCATTGGAGCGTCCGCAGTCGGAGTTTTTGTCGGGCGCATGAAACAGGGCTATGCTTGGCGATTGGAAAGTCGAGTTTGAAAAAGTGTCTAAATGTCGATTTGCAGTTCTGCAATCACGTCCTTAACCATCTTCACATCCTCGAAGGATTTGATCAGCTCTTTTTCGAGTACCTTCGCCATCCATTTTCTTGCACCGTTGGTTTCATGCCAATTCAGCATTCCGATTCTTACGTATTCTGCCGCTTCGTTTTCATCACCAAAACCTGCTAAAGATACAGGGTCTTTTTTCGGCAGCTCAACTCTTTCAGATATGAACAATGGTACAAAAGGATTCGCATCAAAAGCTTTGAGCAACGCCTTGTTTGCTGCCTTCTGGTCAAGTCCTTTCCTGAACACTGCGAGCGCCTTTGTGTAGAGCAGAGCCGCACCTCCATCATCTGAATATTGCTTGAGCAATTTTTCTAGCTCATCATTACATTGCGCTTCGTACAGGCAGCACGCGTATTCATATCTGGTACCAAGATTGTCGTCAGGATTTAGCTTGAGCAATCTTTCGTAAATCGAAAGCGCTTCTTGCAATTCTTCTCTTTCTCGGAGTTCTGAAGCCAGCATTGCCATCGCTCTTATGAGAGGGCGCGTTTCTAATGCGAACCAGCCATGACCTGCATAACGTTCCTCCCACCCAGGCTCGAGCGTTCGAGTTGCCGTATCAATTGCTAGCCTAAATAAAGCTATTCGCTTGCTTGGACGCAACTCTTTATCCGCAAGAAGCAAGTAAGCGTTTGCGCAATCATTCGATAAACCCAATGCCTCCCACGCCAGTTTCCTGGCCTGCGCATTCGATTGGTTCCAGGCTTCTCTCACGAGCGCGTCAGCTAATTCTAGAGGTGATTTTTCTCTCGGAGTTCGAGTCGCATTACTCACGCTTGATTCCAAGCTGGTTTTCTTCTTGTCTTTCTCTTCTGAACGGCTCGTATCAGTGTTTTTCTTGGGGAACGCCACTACATTTGATGGCGGAGTGGACTCAACACTTTCTTTACGTGTGCTTTTGGATACTGAATTAGTTCCCTTTGCCGAGGTCTTTTTCAAAGTCGCGTCATCGGCTTGAGACTCTGACGCCTGAATCGTAAGTTCTGGACCAGGCTTATGCTGAGTCTTTTCGTCTGCTTCAGGTGATTCCGCTATTTGCTTAGTGCTCTTTTTCAAAGTGTTATTCTTCTTTGAGTCAGCTGCTGCTGATTTGCCTTTAGAACCTGAGGACGTTTTTCGAGTTGAATTGGTGGTGTCGTTGTCGGTGTCATCGGGAAGTCGAACATCTGAAAGCGACTGACTGATACCAAGCATATTCATCTTGCCTCCGCGTCCACCTTCTTTTTTCGAAATTATTTCACGCTTCAAGTCATTTGCTTTGTCAGGCTTTCCTGCAAGTTGTGCGACGATTGCGCAAAGGTTCATGCAAGCAAGGGTTGTCTCATCGTGGGGTCCGAGGGTTTCTTTTGAGTAGCTCAACGCATAATTTGCGACATCTTCTGCTTTGACGAAATTTCCAGCTTCCATATAAAGCGCAGCTAGACCCATAATCAAAGGAGCGAAGTCGGGCAGTCTCTCAACCTTTGTCTGTCGAATCATCGAAACAGCCTTTTCGAGTGCGCCGATTGCCTTCATCTGGTTTACTCCAGCGGAGAGCATTCCGAGCGATCCCTGTGCAAGAATTTCAACTGTTCGCAGTTGAGGGTTGTTTGTACTTTTGGCAATAATGTCGCTGTATTCTTCTGTCGCTGTTTTTAGATCGCCAGCCATTCTGTACGCATCGGCGAGCATCAAGCGCGTGTGCAGTGCAGGTAATATTGCGTTGGTGTTTTGCGCCAAATCCACCGCATTTTTCAGATGCTGAATTGCTTTGCTGAAGTTGGCACTATCAAGCGCGTTAACTCCGGCATTGTACTCGCGTTCCCAGGCTGCAAAGGTGTTAGCCATGGTGTCTCCTGCATCTCTTGCGGCGATGTGTTATAGCTTTCTAGAATAACTACTTGCACTGATTTCTGCCTGCAATTTTGAACAATTTTCGTTGAATCTTAGCTTAAATCATGGAATTCTCGCTTTCCAAGAGTTGCTGTGGTTAACTGGTGTTTTTCTGAGCCTATTGCCCTCCGATCGGCTTGCAGCCACTCTCTCGGCAGTCCGAAGGACTTGTCGGTGAGTTTCTTCTCTATTATTTGCGAAGTTAGCGCTATCGGTTGGAGAGGACGACTTTGAGCGGACGACTTGGAGAGGACGACTTGGAGAGGACGACTTGGAGCGGATGAGTTTGAGAGGATGAGTTTGAGAGGATGAGTTTGAGCGGATGAGTTTGAGGGGACGAGTTTGAGCGGCTCATATTTCGAATGAATCTTATTAAGCACAGACGCTATTTCTAGTGGATGTTATTTTGGAAATATCTTGTTTCGAATGAATGTTAACTCGAAGCTTGTTGTTTGGAGCGAATGCCACTAACTGCTCCATTCTCTAGTCTGTGAAGTCGGCGCTTAGCCGGTATAGAGCGATTGGTATTTCTTGCACCTAATCTGGTGCAGCGCCCTTTGAGAAAGGTGTTATCTAGCCCAAATTTTATTTGGAGTGTCTGCAAATTTCGAAAAGCGCTACCTAGAGCGAATCTCATTTATGTGCACAAATTCGACTTTCATATTTGAATTCTTGTTGTAATTGCGATGACATCGCAACTGTACATTTTGCGATTCTATTTCTTAATTCGGATTTGATGCATCAAGTTCTCGATCAAAACACGTTCGTATCCCATTGCTTAAGCTTGTTCTGCGCATGGACTCTGTCTTCTTTCAATTGATTGTTCGCTGCCATTTCTCAATTTCGCGCTCTTCTTTATGCCAATTATCGAAATTTGTAGGGAAAATGCCGGTTGCTCTTGCATTGATGCGCGTTTGTGGCGACACGGAAATCAGTCCGTTGATTGGTTACATGCTTGATATCGTTTGAAGGAGGTATCGAAAAGTATAGTCCCTTCGAGCGAAGTAAGAACCCAAATTCAGAAGCATAATTGTAATAGCAGAATATAGTCTCCGACGACGTCTCCGGCGCCGTTTCGGGGCCTGGCATGGCTTTTGGGGAGACAAAATCATGAAATTGCAACAACGATCACGTAAGTTCAAAATTTTAAATACACGTAGGCAAGCAGTTTCGGTTGGGCTCATGCCCCTTTTACTTTTCTCAAGCAGCCTTGCTTCGGCTGCCGAGACGAGCTTAGCGTCGGCTGCTCCGGCGGGACATTCTGCGGCAATGCGACCAGGCTTTCAGCGGTCTGCAATTGTGCCGATAGGTTCCTCTCGTCTTGATTTGCGCTCAATGGTTGCTAACATCAGCCTTGACCCAAGTACGCTTAAAGGCGCGGATTCTGTTGTAATTAAAGTTGGTGCTGGAAGTCGGGAATTCGTTCCTGGGTCACTGGTAACACCCGGTGAATTGTTGGCTATTGGGCAGTACATTTCGAGTGGTATGCAGTCAATTGTTTTGAGAGCCAATGGTAGCGTTGCCAGTGGCAGTGTCTCGTTGGACTTGCTGCATGACACCATGGCTGGCTTGAAAGTTTCTGACCTTATTATTCCGCGACAAGTTATTGCTTTTGACGACGTTTCCAGTGGTCCTGCTTTTCAGATCACTGGAAATCTCATCAATTACGGTTCTATTTATACGGGTACAAGCGCGAAAGTAGATGGCGCACAAGCTAGCTTGTCTGCTCTGAACATTAGCAACCAACCAGGTAGCTTGATATCGTCCGTGATACCGCATACATCTTTGCCAGCTTTTGCTGGACTTCTTTCTGTGTCAAATCTTAGTTTGAGTGCTCTGGATAGCATCAGCAACCAAGGGCGAATTGTAAGCGCTGGGATTTTGAATCTTACGGCAGGAAACTCGATTATCAATGCTCTTCCCGCTGGACTTAACGGACCTCGACCGACGTTAGAAGCTGTAAATTCTGTAAATTTAAACGTTGGCACCGGCTCGCTCATAAATGCGGGGCTCATTCTCTCGCAAGCTGGCAACATCAATATTTCCAACCTTGCTTCAACAAGCAACGTTAACATAATTGGCACCGGCGGAACCTTCCAGGCTCTATTGGGCGATATCAATATTCGCTCGCAACTGTATAGCGGATTGGGCAACGTTAACATTACCGGTGGTGACTTCCTGTCTCGGAATTTGAATATCTATTCGGGTTCAGGCGATGTTGAAGCTCTTGTTGGGCAGATTACTGGTAACTTGAACACGGTTGCTGCAATCCAACATTTTAGTGCAAATACTAGCGTCTTGAATCTGGGTGACAATTGCATTAGCGGTGACCCGACCTACGTTAATTTCGGTGGCGACATCAACATTAACGGAGTCGTTTCGAATGGTGCTGACGCAAATCTGGCGATCATTGCTGCTGGAAACATCACAGCTACCGGACCTGGTGCTCTTATAGACACTCACTCAACTACAGGCAAGGCTGGCAATGTTTACATAATTGCTGGGGCTAATTTGAGTGACAATGGCACTGCTGGTGGTGGTAATTCTCCCGCTGGTATTACGCTTCCCGGAGTCTACGACATCACTACCGGAACTGTTAGCGTTAATTTTGACCTCGTTGGAAAGGGCGGCGACGTCGACCTTAGTGCGGTCAGTGGCAACCCTGTAATCAACAGCAGCTCAAGTGGCGGAGCTGGCGGAAACGTCACGATATTGGCTTTCACCGGCAGTGGTGGCGGCGGACACGTAAAAGTAGCAAGTACAAGCGGTATTAATAGCAGTAGCAGTTTCGCTGGTGCCAACGCGGGTGATGTGTCCGTGATCGCCGCGGCTAACGATGCAAACGCGATTTCTCTGGGCACAATAAATTGTAACTCTGGAGCTGGTGTTGCTGGCGGCATGGTTACTTTGATTACCGCTAAGCCGTCATCTTGGTACTCAGCTCAAGTGAATTTTGACAAGGCTGGCGTACCAAGTGGTGGAACCATAAACACCTATTACCCCAGTTACACAATCACCAATGTGTCTGCGGGCGTCTCACTTGAGGGACTCAGCGGAGCCAGAGAAATTCAGGTTAAGTCCGGTGGTGACATAACTTTGAATTCAGATATCGCATTGCCTTCAGGCACGGTTGGCTTGAACAGTAGTAGTGGCACCATTACGACAAAGGTAGTTGATGCGTCAGGTTTAGGAGGCGTTGGTGACGCTGCCAGTGGTGGCGGCGGCGGACCAATTCTAATTCAGAGTGGCGTTGATGATATCGTCACTGGTGCGTTGCGCTCGTTTGGAGGTGGAGGTGCCGGCTCATCTAACGGCGGATTCTGGGGCGGCGGTGGTGCCTCAGGTGGTACCATCACAGTAACTACTCCAGCTTCGATAACGATCAATGGAGAAATAAATACTTCCGGCGGAGGCGGCGGAGCCTACGGAGTTGGCGGTGGATGGGGCGGAGTAATCAACGTAAATGCTGGTGGCACGCTATCTATAGACGGTCCTGTGCTTTCAGCCAGTGGTGGTGACGCAAGTGCATCGTCTGGTGGTGGTAGCTTTGGCGGTGGCGGCGGTGCCAGGTTTTCGACAGGCGGCACCGGTGGGGGTGGCTTTTATGGTGGTGGTTCCACGGGCACTGGCATCCTCGATTTGTCAGGAGCCGGCGGCGGTGGCATAGCTGGTGGTGGTAATGCTGGCAGTGGTGGTCTTCCTGGTGAATATGGTAAAGGCGGAGGAGGTGCGCTTTTTGGTGTGGGCGGAACGGATGCTTCTAACGCCGGACAACCAGGAAGAAATGGAGAAGTCTATTTGACCGGAACAACCATTACTGTAGCTAAGACTGTGGGAACTGGCTTCTCTGGAGCATTTGCTTCATCACCTTTTGCAGGAGTTTCTATTGTTGGAAGTAACATCACTTTCAAGAATGCTTCGGCTCTTTCGATTGCAGGAGATACTCAAAGTTCTGGCGGAACCATTTCTTATTGTGTCTCAAGTCCATCAAGCCCGGTTGTTGTGTATGGACCGGCTGGTCGTACCGTATATTTGGACTTCCCAAACGCTGGAGCAATTACGGTTCCTCAAATAAATTACAAGTCTTACGGATATGCAGTTAGCGTTAACGCCTTGCTAGGACAAGACATCAATATCAATCCTGTGACTTTTGCTAGTTCGGGTGGATTCATTGCAAACACCACCGGCAACATTTACTCTGCCGGCGCTACTGCATTGAATAATTCTGATACATTCAACCTGTCCGGCAACGCTGGAGTAACCGTGACTGGTGATATCAGTTTGCCTAGCGGTAATGTAAGTTTGACAAGTAAGGCAGGCGCAATCAACACTGCAAACATTGATGTCTCGGGTATTGGCGGCGTAAGCAAGTACGTCGGAGCCAACGGTGGTGGCTCGATCGCAATACAAACTTACGCATCTGGTGGCGCTGGCGACATAACAACTGGCTATCTGCGCTCATATGGAGGAGGTGGCGCCGGTGTATATTATCCTGAATATTGGGGGCCAGGTGGAGCCAATGGTGGCACTATTACGGTAAACGCTGCCGCAGGGTCGGTCACCATTAATGGTGATGTGAATACCTCGGGTGGCGGAGGAGGTGCCGCTCAGGGTGGTGGAGGCACTGGTGGCACCATCAATCTGAGCGCAGCGGCTTCTCTCGTAGTTAATGGACCGGTGCTCAGCGCAGGCGGCGGTGACGCTAGTGGCTCATCCGGCGGAGGCAGCTTTGGCGGTGGAGGTGGTGCTCGTGGCTCGGTCGGTGGCGCTGGCGGAGGCGGACTCTATGGAGGCGGCTCTACAGGCAATGGAGTATTGGACGTTTCTGGGGCTGATGGCGGCGGTATTACAGGCGGTGGCAAGGGCGGAGATGGAGGAACTCCTGGGCAATATGGAATGGGCGCTGGTGGTGCTGTCTTTGGCGTTGGTGGAAACGGTGCGCCGAATGCCGGACAGTCAGGTCGTAATGGATCTGTAATCTTGGGAGGCAGTAACATTACGGTTTCCAAAACCATCGGCACAGGATTCTCAGGTGCATTCGCTTCATCGCCTTTTGCAAGTGACTCGATTGTTGGTGGCAGCATCACATTCAATAATGCTTCCGTTCTGAACATCGCAGGCGACACCCAAACTTCTGGTGGAACCATTACATATTCTATGAATACTCCGACGAGTAAGGTTGTCTTGTATGGTCCTCCTTCAACGGTGAACATAAACTTTCCAAATGCTGGTTTGATAACAGTTCCGCAGTTGGAAAATAAATCACCTAATTTTACAGTTAACGTAAATGGTCTGGCTGGACAAAATATCAACATCAACACTCTTAGCTTTGTGCAGCCGGGTTCATTCTACGCCAGTACAAGTGGCAAGATCTTCTCAGCTGGTGCTGTTGAGCTGAATACAAGCAATAACGTATTCAATCTTTCTGGAGATGCTGGAGTCTATCTGACCGGTGACGTCAAATTGGCTAGCGGCGCAGTGAACCTGACAAGCAATCTTGGTGCTATTCAAGCCGCCAATATTGATGTGTCTGGAAAAGGCGGAACAAATGCTGCTGGCGGAAGTAGCGGTGGCTCTATCAATTTACGTACCTACGCTGGACCAGGTGTTGGTGATATCGTGACAGGGTACTTGCGCGCATATGGTGGCGGTGGCTCGGGTGTAAATTCTCCTGATTTTTGGGGACCAGGCGGTGGTAGTGGAGGCAGTATAACCGTCACGGCGTCTGCAGCAAGCGTCACAATCAACGGTGACGTAAATAACTCTGGTGGCGGTGCTGGTGCCGCGTATGCTGGTGGCGGTTATGGTGGCACCATAAACATAAATGCAGCCACTACATTGATCATCGATGGACCAGTACTTTCCGCTGGTGGTGGAGACGCTAGTAATTATTCAGGCGGTGGTAGCTTTGGCGGTGGCGGTGGCTCGAGAGCTCAAACTGGTGGTGGCGGTGGTGGAGGCTTCTATGGTGGTGGCTCTACAGGTACTGGACCTCTCGATTTGCTGGGTGCTGGTGGCGGTGGCATAAACGGTGGAGGAGTCGCTGGTAGCGGAGGACTTCCAGGAAGCTACGGCACCGGTGGTGGCGGCGCACTGTTTGGTGTCGGCGGAACTGGTGCAGGCAATGCTGGACAATCTGGACGAAATGGCTCAATCACTCTTGCTGGTACTTCCATAACAGTTGGTAAGACAATTGGCACGGGTTTTGCAGGCGCTTTTGCCTCGTCACCGTTTGCTGACTTGTCCATTGCTGGTGGAAATATTTCGTTCAACAACGCAAGTGTTCTAACAATTGCGGGAGATACACAAAGCAGTGGCGGAACCATAACATATTCAATGAATGCTCCGACAAGCAAAGTCGTTCTCTATGGTGCGCCCAACACCGTGTACCTGAATTTCCCGAATGCTGGAGCAATTACAATTCCACAGATTGAATTCAAATCGTCTAGCTTCACTGCAAGAGTAAATGGGCTTGCTGGACAGAACATCAATATAGGTACAGTAAGCTACAGCCAGTATGGTGCCTTCTATGCAAGCACAAGCGGCAAGATTTCATCAGCAGGCGCCCTTGAGCTGAATAGCGTTGGAAACACATTCAATCTTTCTGGCGATGCTGGAATCACCATATCCGGTGACATTAGAATGGCAAGTGGAGTTGTGGCGCTGACTAGCAATTTGGGTGGCATTCACACTGCTGGCATCGATGTCTCTGGTAAGGGCGGAGTAAACGCTGCAGCTGGCGGTAACGGTGGTTCCATCACTCTATCGACCTATGCTGGTGTCGGAACTGGAGACATTGTAACTGGCTATATGCGCTCGTTTGGCGGAGGCGGTTCGGGCGTTAACTCCCCTGATTTCTGGGCGCCCCCCGGTGGTGCTGGTGGTTCAATTACAGTAACAGCGTCTGCTGGAGCCGTGAATGTTAACGGAGACGTAAATAGCTCTGGAGGTGGTGGTGGCGCTGCATATGGTGGTGGCGGAACTGGAGGTTCGATCAGCATCAATGCCGGTGCAACTCTAATAGTTGACGGACCTGTGCTATCCGCTGGCGGTGGTGATGGAAATAACTACTCTGGTGGAGGAAGCTTCGGAGGTGGTGGCGGTGCCAGATATTCTACTGGAGGTGGTGGTGGCGGTGGCTTCTATGGTGGTGGCTCGACAGGCAGCGGACCTCTAGATATTACAGGAGGAGGAGGAGGAGGAATTGCTGGTGGCGGCATCGCAGGTGACGGTGGCGTTGCTGGTTCTTTCGGAACCGGCGGAGGCGGAGCTGCTTTCGGTGTCGGTGGCGCTGGCGCAGGAGACGCAGGTCAGTCGGGACGAAGTGGTGCTATCACTCTCGGTGGTAGTTCCATCACTGTTGCCAAAAATATCGGCACTGCATTCTCAGGTGCATTTGCTGCATCTCCATTCGCTGACGTGGCAATTGCTGGCTCTAATATCACTTTCAACAACGCTACATCTCTCACTATTGCGGGCGACACTCAAAGCACTGGTGGAACTATCACCTACTCGATGAACAGTCCATCTAGCAAAGTCGTTGCCTACGGACCATCTAGTCAAACAATATATTTGAATTTTCCAAATGCTGGAATTATTACAGTTCCAGAGGTCGTTTATAAAGCCAGCAATGATACCGTCAGGGTCAATGCGCTGGTCAACCAGGACATAAATATTGGAGTCATTCAGTTTAATCAGGCTGGTGCATTCTTTGCAAACACAACTGGCACTATTAGCGCGGCAGGCACTAATAGTAGTAGCGCGGCAGGAAGTACTTTCAACCTCTCTGCTGACAATGGCGTCACTCTAACTGGTGATCTGCGGCTGGCAAGTGCGTCGGTAACACTGACTAGCAATCTTGGCTCGATTACAACTAAGAATATCGATGTTTCTGGACTTGGTGGAGCCGTTTCTCAAGCAGGCGGCGCAGCTGCTGGAAGCATTAGTCTGCAAACCTATGCACCTGCAGCTGGCATCACAACCGGTTATCTGCACGCCTACGGTGGTGGCGGAGCTGGTGCTTCTTCAAGCCAATTCTGGGGACCATCCGGTGGTAGTGGTGGCACTGTGACGCTTAAAGCAGGAACTGGAGCGGTAACTGTTCAAGGCGACATAAACGTCTCTGGTGGTGGTGGCGGCGCATATTACGGACCAGGAGGCTCTGGAGGCGCCGTGAATGTCACCTCTACAGGTGCGGTGACGATTGACGGACCAGTTTTAGCCGCAGGCGGTGGCGACGGTGGTAGTACAAGCGGTGGCGGAAGCTTCGGTGGTGGCGGCGGAGCCAGAGGTAACACTGGTGGCGGTGGTGGTGGCGGCTTCTACGGTGGCGGCTCAACCGGAACCTGGTTTACTGACACAAGCGGTGGTCTCGGAGGTGGATTCCTCGGAGCTGGCGCAGCTGGCGACGGCGGAGCAGCTGGAGCTTATGGTGTCGGTGGTGGTGCTAATGGCGGTGTCTTTGGCGTGGGCGGAACTGATGCTTCAAGCGCTGCTCAGAGTGGACGCAACGGTTCCATCAGCTTAAGTGGCACGAGCATTACGGTATCTAAGACAATTGAAACAGGATATGGTGCACAAATGGCGAGCTCGCCGTTTGCCAAATCTTCAATTGTCGCATCTAATATCTCGCTGCTTAACACCGGCACTACAAGCATCGCGGGTGATATTCAAAGCTCTGGCGGAACCTTCAGTTTCGCAAGCAGCTCACTGCCAAACAAGATTGTCCTTTACGGACAAGCTGGAATGTCACTAAATCTAGATTACACCGGCAGCGGAAACCTCAATTTAGCTCAGTTCGAGTTCATGGTTCCTTCCGCGACTGTTTCGCTGGTGACAGCTGCTAATCAAAACATCAATGTTGGAACTTTGACCTTCAACAAGGCAGGCTCTTTCAATGTAACCACTGGTGGTGACATTAGCTTTGCTGGAGTGTCTTCAACAGCTGCTTCCAGTGCGGTAAATCTCAAGGGTCAGCTTGGTATTAATGTTAGCGGCGATATCATTCTGCCATCTGGAACGGTAAGCTTGATCACCCAGGGTGCTATTAGCACCAAGAACATTAACGTGTCTGGCTTGGGCGGAGCTGGTGCCACAAGTTTGTACGCTGGTGGCGGAGCTGGCGGTAATGGCGGAACCATTAGCTTGCAAGCAGGCGCTGATATCAACACATCATATTTGCGAGCCTTCGGTGGTGGCGGTGGAGGAGGAAGCAGTACTTACGGTGGTACTGGCGGAAGTGGCGGCACCATAAATGCTAATACCTCGGGAGGCAACATTGCGGTCTCTGGCGATATTAACGTCTCTGGCGGTGGAGCAGGCGGTTACGCAAATGCCGGCGGAAGTGGCGGTAATGTGACACTCAGTGCTAGCAATAAACTTACAGTCGATGGACCAGTCCTGGCTGCAGGTGGTGGAAATGCTGGATGGACAGGTGCCGGTGCGTTCGGTGGAGGTGGCGGCTCTGCTGCTGGCGGAAATGCCGGTGCTGGCGGAGGCGGATTCTATGGAGGTGGCTCAGGTACTAATGCTGGTATTCTTGCTGGTTCTGGCGGTGGCATCTTTGGTGGTGGCGCTGCCGGTGACGGTGGAACTGCCGGTTCATTCGGAACTGGTGGTGGTGGCACTGCATTCGGTATCGGTGGTGCTGATTCCAACACTGTTGCGCAGATCAATAACAACGGTTCGATTAGCTTATCTGGTAGCAGCATAACGGTGTCCAAGACTATTGGTAGTGCTTTTGGCGGCGCTCTATCAGCTTCTCCATTTGCAGACTCGTCACTAGTTGCGGGCAACATTAGCTTGCTGAATGCTAGTTCGTCCTCCCTCGCTGGAGGAATTCAAAGCTCTGGTGGAACACTCAGCTTCTCTAGCAACCCTGGAACAAGCAAAATTGTTCTCTACGGTCCGGCTGGACAAACTGTCAACCTCGATTACCTCTCTCCGACAGGAGTTGTGACAGTTCCACAACTTGTTGTAAACGTTTCAAGCGGAAGATTCGTTCTTAATGTCGCGACATCTCAAGATGTGACGATGAATGGAATGTCTATTAATGCAAACGCAAGTAGTGCGAATTTGACCGTAAATACTGGAGGTCTGATTAGCTTCAACGGAGTCAACACAACAGCGCTCTATGGAGCTCTTAACTTGAATGGCTCTAGTGGCGTCACCATAAGCGGTGCTGTCCAATTGCCGAGTGGCAGTGTCACACTAGCAAGTTCTTCAGGAAAAGTGGCAACATCAAATATTGATCTATCTGGACTTGGCGGCATCGGAGTTCCGTCCGGTCAAGGTCAAGCTGGTGGAAACGGCGGCACCTTGAGTATAACGGCTCTCTCAGATGTTCAAACCGGCTATCTGCGTAGCTATGGTGGTGGCGGTGGTGGTGGCTCTGGCTACTATGGTGGTTCTGGTGGCAGCGGCGGAAGTATTGGAGTTAGCTCTAGTGCTGGTACTGTTAAAGTTCTTGGAGATATCAATGTCTCTGGCGGTGGAGCCGGTGCATTCTACAATGGTGGCGGAGCCGCTGGAGCAATCAATGTATCAGCTTCTTCCGACTTGCAAATTGATGGTCCTGTGCTAGCAGCGGGTGGAGGTGCTTCTGGATATTACTCTGGCGGTGGTAGCTTCGGTGGTGGTGGCGGTGCTGTGAGCAGCAGTGCTTCCGGCGGTGGCGGCGGCTTCTATGGTGGCGGTTCTGCTGGTGCTAGCGGCGTGCGCGGCGGTGGTGGCGGTGGAATGCTTGCTGGCGGTGCTGCGGGCGACTTTGGTTTGGCAGGCAGCCTTGGTTCTGGAGGTGGAGGTGCTGTCTTCGGTGTCGCAGGAGGCTCTGATTCGAACAATGCCGGTGTCACTGGTGGTGGTAGCATAACGCTTTCTGGCAACACAGTGAGTGTGACTAAGACAATTGGAACCGCTTATGGTCCATCGACGAGTGCTTCACCTAACCCGTTTACGACCTCCCCGTTCGCGAAGTACTCTATCTTTGCAGGCGTCGGTGGTAGCGTAAACATCACTTCGCCCGGAGCTTCTGGACCAGGTAGCGCAGCTTACTTCGCTGACGCTGATTTTAGTTCCAACAGCAAGACTAATTCTGCGGACATCAAGTCTGGGTTCTTTGGAGTAGGTTTCGTCACAGCCGCAAATGGTGTTGGAACCGCAGGCGGTATTAACGCTGGCAACAGCATAATGATTAATGGCAACGCTGCTCCGTCGAGCGATATCAACAATATTATCTTCACGTCAGGCGTATCTGGCGGCTCCGTCACGATTATGGAGGGCGGTAGCCCACGGGCTATTAATGCGGGCACACTGATCACACCTGCTGAATGGGTCGCAATCATGCAGTCTGCATCTGGAACGCAAAACCTGATACTCAATGCCTCTGGTCAAGCAAGCGGTGGTAGTCTCATCATTACTGACGGTAACTTCCCGACGACAAATAGTGGAAAATTCGCTTCGTTGCTGGTTCCCGCATCTGTGACTGCAAATGTTTTGACAACTACTCTATTGCCTGTAACTGATAAAGCTACAATCAATGGAACGCTAAACTTCAATGCACTTTCTTCGGGAATTGCTGGAGGTCTGAGCACCGTAAATGGTATTACAAGTGGCGGTTCTGGACAGCTCAATGTACTCAGTAACGGTCAGCTAAGCTTGAACGCTACAAAGGGCGACCTCGGCTCTAGCGGTCTGCCTTTGAATGTTAATGCAGGCAAGCTAATCATCAGTTCTGCTGGCTCTGCTTATATCAACAATAGCAGCAGTAGCCCGGTGCTTTTGGGAGCTTCCTCCGCTGATAACTTTAGTTTGACTGCGGCTGCTGGCATCGTTAGTGATGGCAACTCTACTTTCACTGGCGCGCTCACGCTCAAGGCTGACAGTATAACTGTGTTCAGTGGAAATACGCTTACTGGAAAATCGATTACATTTACAGGCTTGACTGTCAATGGCACCAAAGGCGCAGGTACAAACATGAACCTGCTCAACAATGGCGATTTGATAGCTACGGCTGGAAACATCGAGATTGACAGTGCAAGCGGTCAAGATCTCGTTGTCGGCGGTGATGGTACTGGAAAATTCTACGCAAGCGACAGCAATCGAATCAACATCATTGCTAGCAACAATTCGTTGGCGAAGGTTTATCCAAGTCTGTACTTCAATGCAAGTCAGGGCTTTATCTTCAATGGAACATCCCCTGCTGGTACTGTAAATCTGACTGCAAATGGCAGTATGAGTTCGTCTGTCACATTGGAAGCCAATGTTACTTTGGATTTCCCAACTGACAATAGCACCGTGAACGTAAACACATGCAACATCGTTTTGAATGGCAGTGGAGGAAGCCAGGGTAAATTCGATTTGCACGGCAATCCTGGAAGTCAACTTATTTTCAATTGCCCGTTCAAAGGCACCATAGCAAACAGCACTGGACCATTGGACTTGAATGGTATGTCGTTGCAATTTAGTGGAGCGAAACTTGCCCTGCTATCTGCTGGCGATATTGTAAATACTGGTGCAGCTGCTACGCTTGATTTATCCAATGCTAGTGGTGACGGTGGCGCTCTCGTTATGATTGCTGGATTTAAGTTCTCTCCAGCGACCTCTGGAACCATCGGACCTAACGGCGTACTTTATACCTTGAACGCTGACCCTAACAGCGGTTCTGGTTCGATACTTCTTGGACAATCTGGACACGAAGTGAACGTCGACACATCTGGTAGTGGTGCTGGTGGCAATATGCTGGCGGTGGCTCATGGTGGTTCTGTCGAACTTGGAACTGTCACTACTTCTGGTGGCAGCGGAACAAGTGGTAACGTTACTGTTATGGGCAACGGAGTCAAGATTGTTGGTATAAGCACAGCTGCCTCCGATCTCGATAAATCGGGCACTGTGACGATTTCTTCCGGAGTCGTAACGCAAACTGGAGCACTTCCTGTGCAAATTTCTGGTGGACTTGTAATTCAAGGCACATTCCAGGTCGCTAGTACCGATCTCGGTGGTAAGGTTGATCTTGGAACAGTCAATGCAGGACGTGCAAGTATAGCTGTTTCCACAAACGGCTCTGCCGGTTTGATCACTGTTAAAGGCGCACCGGTTGCGCATAAATTGAGCTTGCTTGCAGGAACTGGAATTATTAACATCGCTGGGGTTGGCAACAGCCTGACAGTGGTGCCCGATCTCAGCGGCAATGGTGGAGCGATTGATCTAAGCGCTGCAAATGTGCTGACAGCAACTCCGTCCTCTCCGCTTGTTATGAATGCTCTGGGCTCTGGAATGGACACTGGAGGTGCCGTTACTTACACGCGCAACGACAGTTCTCCGTTCACACTTAATTCCAGTGTCTTGCAAGTTAACGCTAGTGGCAAGAATGGTGGTACCTTTGCTTTCTCTACAGCTGGTAATCTCACAGTCACTCCATCTGCTTTAATGCTCAATCTGGGTCCAAACTCCGGAAGTGGTGGCAAGGGCGCTAGCATGACCTTCAAAGCTGGAGTACCAATTGGTTCATTGCCTGCTGCAAGCTCTACATTGCTTGTGGATGGAAATTTGAGTGCTAATGGTGACGGTAGTGGTGCGGCTGGAAGTATTTTCTTGTCGTCCAACAATGCAAGCACGTTCTTGCTTGGCGAAAAATCTACCAGCAAAGCGACAAATGCTGTAAGAGGTAATCTGTCGTTTACTGGAGCTCCTGGCACTGGCAGTTTGACCATTGTCAATAGTGGTGGTGGCATTACTGCCGGGGCTCAGCTCCTCGATATGGGCTCGATTTCGCTAAGCACGCTTGGCTCTAGTGCTGGAACCATTACCTTAGGCAAGAGCACAGGCACTGCTCTAAGCAAGACTATAGATCTGAGCACTGGTGGCAGTGGCAAGATTGTCAGTGCTGGAACGATCCAGGCGGCCAATGTTAACCTCAATACTGGTGCAGCAGGCATTAGTTTGAAAGTCAACACCGGCAAACTAACAGCTAACTCCTCTGGTGTCGTAAACGTCACTAATTTGGGAACGTCTGCCTTGACGCTTGGCGCATCGTCTGCGACTGGCGCAACGGCAACATTCACAATCAGTACCGCTGGCGATATCAGTTCTGGAAACATCAGTGCTGGTAAAGGCATTACGCTGAAAACAACTGCGAAAAACGGAGCGATTTCTCTAAACGGTAACCTGCTTACGACGCAGACTGGTGCGTCCATTACAATGGCTACAACTGGAACAGGATTGTTCACAGCGTCTGCCGGAAGCATTAGCTCTGACAAGGTGAGCATCACATCTGCTGCTGGAATAACTCTAAACGCCGGCGTGACAGCACCAGTATCGTTGACGCTCAGCGCGGTCAAAGGCGACATCACAGTCGGCTCTGCTCCGCTAACATCGGCGAACGGAACTATTGCTATAACAGCGCTAACCAATATAACTTCTAGTGCTCCGATTAGTGCGTTGAAGTCAGTTGCTTTAACCACAACTGCTACAAGCGGTGTGCTTCGTTCTTCCGGCAACATAGTTGCAAGCAATGGCACTGTGATGCTAAAGTCTGGCGCTTCTGCCGCAGTG
The DNA here is from genome assembly GCA_044226015.1 of Obscuribacteraceae bacterium (SeqCode). GTDB lineage: Bacteria > Cyanobacteriota > Vampirovibrionia > Obscuribacterales > Obscuribacteraceae > JAIEPM01. The sequence continues at coordinate 278,149 of JBGAHS010000008.1, read as the reverse complement.
AATGCGATAGATACCAGTGGTGCAGATATCTCTGCAGCAAAATCTGTGACATTCAGTGCCGTGAAGGGCGGCGTAATCGCTGGCTCTATTGGCAAAGTTCAAGCCGCAGATAAGGTGATCGTCACCTCGTTCAACAACATCACATTGGGCGATCAGATCAATGGCTTAACTGGCATCACAGTTAGCAGCAGTTCGACGTTGGCTTCGACCGGCAATATCACCATTTCTGGTGGCATGAACCTATCGTCGCCAAACGGAGTAATAACCGTTACATCTAACGGCTCTTCCAAGATTATCGATAAGGCTGCTGCAAGTTCGATCACCGGCGCAAGCATCACCTTTAATTCTGCGGCTGACTTACTGATGGATGCAAGCATGAGCGCAAGCAAAGCTCTCACCTTGAACTCGAAAGCAGGAAGTATCAGTTTGGGCAACGCTAGTAAACTGAGCGCGAGCGCTGGTACTGTAGCAATAACAGCCATGAATAACTTGTTTGCAAATGGCAGCATTTCTGCAGACAAATCCGTAACGCTGAAAACAACACTCGGCAATCCTGCAAATAGTATGAGCGTCGGAAACGTGAGCGTTGCAAATGGACCTATCAATATAAATAGCTTCGGTGGTCCACTCTCTGTTTTGCCTGGATCTACAATCCAGGTAGGTTCCCCATCTGCTAAAGCAAGCACGGGTAGCATCACAATTGCTGATAGCAACCCGGTGAGTGGTGCCTCCATCGATATTGGTGCCGGCAGCACAATCGCAACTTATGTGGCTATTCCAAGCAAGACAAATGGAACCATCAGCGTGTTCATTGGTAAAGCCCCATCTGCACCAGTGGTTGGTAGCAACACCACTGCGATTACTGTAAGTGGAAGTTCTGGCACAGCTTATTGGGGTGCTAACGGCATAGACCCCGCTTCTACCGGAACCATCAGCCTCCAAGGTGCTAACGTCATCTTCAACACCGGTGATCTCCCAGCTCAATCGATAAAGGTCAACTCGACGACTTTCATTGCTGACCCACCGATTGTCGCTGCACATCTGACAACTAAGGCGGTGATTGCACAGCCTGTTACATTTGCGCCAGCGGCTGGACCGATTACATCTGCTCATGTCCTGACGCGAGACAATCGTCCGATGTACACGGGAACACAGGCATTGCCTAACTTGTATGTACATCCAACAACAGCCGATGACGCAATAGTAAGTTCTGGAAGCTATGTGTACAACCTGAATACTTCTACAGCCGATTCGAGAGGTGTAGTTAAGACTGCTTCTTCGCTGCTTGCATCTAACAGGTTCAGTTTGGATGCCAATCGTGAATTCAACACTGATGTTGGAAACACCAGTGTAGGAGCGGACGCCACCACAGGAGTAAACACCTGTGTAGAAGCGGACGCAAGTGTAGGAGCCAGCGCCAGAGTGGATGCAAATGCGATTACGTTTGAAAATAGTAGCGCTATCGCTAAATTTGCAAGCACCGCATTCGGTGTCGAAAGCTTGGCTTTCTGCACCGATGCAGAACCCGCCGCTTTCAGCAATGTCCATGCATTGCCTCTAAGGAGTATCACGACTTTGACAGAAGGTAGCGTGCTACTTGCACCATTACATGATGTACAAGTTGTGACACCAGTAGGTCGAGTATTCTTGAAAGCTAACACTCTTGTGCTGGTTAGCGCTTCGCGAGACACTTTGGCTGTTCATAACTTCGATGATCATTCGAAGACCGGAGTAACAGTAGAATCCTGTGGACATACAATGCTCTTGAGTCCGGGTCGACACGTCACAGTCTCGACCGACAACTCTGAGTTTGCGAAACTCAATCTCATGCCCGAAATTGCTCATCGCAAACTAATGAGACGCGCGCTTGAAAATGGCATGTGGGTGCACACTTCTGAGTTTGCAATTCCGACGGCTATCAGAGCTGTCAAACCACTTTCCGAAATCGTGGCATCGAAAGATCCAGCAGCCAGAAAGATTTCTGCTCGTCTTGCTAAGACTGCCGCAATCTTGATGATCATGAATGGCAACAGAGATGTGTACAAGATGTACACAGATCCAGATAACATCCATGAGATAAGTGCATACGCAAATGTGAGCCGATAAGAGGTGCGTGCCAATCGCTGACGCGCATCTGGTTCGCTCGCCTGAAATACAGCTGAGCTGATTTGCAAATTCAAACAAGTGAAGGGTCCTGGCTAAAGATGGTCAGGGCTCTTCTCTTTCTCTCTTTACCTATTCCTAAGCTTCCTGCACCACCAGCTGCGATTCCATGTTGCGGATGTTGGCGTAATCAAGTAAGGCTTGCTCACGGTTTCCTGCAAGTGCAACTATGCCGATGCTCGATAAATAGTCTACTGTTTGTGGAACCGTGTCACCATTTTTGAAAAAGATGTTTTCGTTAAGAAAGGTCGGAAGATTCACCACGTCAGCTAGTGCTTCTACGTTGGATATTCTGCCTTTCGCGGGTGATTTGAGAAACACAGGCATTACCGTTTTCTTGAATTGATATTCTTTCGTGGTGACATCTCCGTCGGCGAAAATTTCGACTAACTTGTCTGCCTGGCTGCTGCCGCTTGCTTCACGCGCGAAACCGACAACCGGACCGCCACACATTCGCGCACCTGTTTCGATTAAACGAGGACCATTCTTTGTTAACATGATTTCGTTGTGTGCCGCACCCCACCGAATACCAACTGCATCTAGAGCGCGTTTTGTGTATTCGAAAACTTCGCCGTGCAGCTCGGTGCTGAAAGGCACAAACTCAACATAGTCATATACGGTTTTGCGACCATTGTAAGTTGTTTTGTTGTACTTGATCAGGTGCGCCAGGTAGTGTTTTCCATTTGCACTCACCGTTCCTACGGCAAATTCTGTACCTACGGCTTGTTCTTGTACCACCACAGTCTCATTGGGCTTCCCGGTGATCTTTGAAGGCTCTGTCAGGACTTGATTGAATGGTGCTTTCCAATCGCCGCCAGCTGGAATGTGGAAGACTTTGTCGCTACCCGCAGAAATCGGTGGCTTGATTATAAGTGGTGAATCGGTCAAGCCGTTTCCTTTGAGCCACTCTTCAACTTCTTGCTCGGACGCAGTATTGAGTGTCTTCAGAGCAGGGACTCCAGCGGCATGTAATGCCTCTTGCATAAGCGCTTTGTGAAGTCTGTTTGCTGCTTTTGTAGGATCATTTGCAAACTGTGGTGTCAATGCATTTGCCAGCGAATCTGCAAGAGGAACTCCCTCCTCAGTGCCGGGAAGTACAACTAGCGGATCAAACTGTCTCAATACTTCAACAAGATTTGGTTGGTCTGGAACGACTTCAATAAAGTCCGAGCGACGAATTTTAGAACCAAATCCATTCCAGCCGAGTGGCTCAAAAGTGACTGCTATCGAGGGAATGCCGCGAGCTTTGAAAGCTGGAGCCAATTCAACTCCTGATGATAATGGATCAACTATTACGACAGGTCTACTCATGTGCTACATACCTTTTTTGAATTGTTAATTACGATTAGTTGTCCAATCAGAACAAAGAGCAACAGTGATGCTGCAGCGAATGGCAGATCGATTTCCTTGAAACCTGATGTAATAATCAGCCCACCAGATAGTGTACCTAGAGCCGCACCCAGTCCAAAGGCTGACGAGTTTATGGCAGCGAGAATTGTGCCTTGATTCTCATGCAGTTCAAATAATATTTTTTGCTGTGGTGTCACTGTCGACCAACCAAAGAATCCCCACATAAAGAACGGCAATACTCCGAGGAACGGTAGAGCTCTTGTGAATGGAATTGAAAGCAGCGTTAGCATCAGACCGAGCAAGACTAGAGCCATCACTAAACGAGGATTCTTTGTTTTGTCTACCAGAATTCCGATGAGCGAGCTGCCGAGAAATCCGCCCAGTCCCCAGCTGAAAAGCGCCAGGCTAAGCGAGTTTGGCGAACCTGCTTGAATGAGGGTGACATAGGAGTAGAGTCCCAGACTCGCGATAGCTGTGAGGCAACTTATTCCGATTACCGAAAGTGTTTTTGGATCTCCCAACAACAAGAACCGCTCTCTTAGCGGTGGTGCCTCAGGTAGCTTTATGTCTGCCTTTTGCAATGAAAAACCAAGAAGCGAAACTGCTGCGAGTCCTGCTATTAGAGCAATTGAGGATTGCCACTGAAACAGCGAAGAGAGATAAAGCGAAAGAGGTACACCAAAAACTACTCCGGCACTATTAGCGCTCCACACGAGGCTGAGCACGCGCCCTTTGGCTGAGGCATCCACCAGGTTTACCGCAATGCCTATGCAAAGAGGCGTGAAAATTCCGGCACCAATTCCCGCGAAAGCTCTTCCTAATAGAAAGAGTGGAAGGTTCGAAGAGAGCATGGTTACAACGTTTCCTGCAATGAAAACGGCAAGCGCGAGCTGGATGATTTGCTTCACCGGCTTGTTTGCAAAAATCATAGAAAACAGTGGTGCTGAAATCAGGTAAGTCAAGCTAAATACGCTGACACCCTGTCCTGCAACTGCAACAGATTGACCAATCGTTTCGCCAATCTGGGGAAGCAAACCAGCAACCAGGTAAGTGTTGCAACCTACGGTGAACATTCCCATTGCTAAGAAAATTAGATTTTTCCACATGATGCAAACTCGAAGAGTGAATCTATTTTGTTGAGTGGAGCTACATCCTGAATGTAAGAATCAGGTCTAACGAGAATCGCCTGATTGGTGTAGGGTGCATTATCTGCCCAGATTCGCTCAGCGTTTTGTGCAGAATCTTGCGCTGAAGTTTGTGCAGAATGAACATGAATTACATTCACGAACGCTGGAATCTTCTGGTTCAATGCGCAATCACCAAAGATTAGCAGGGTGAATTTTGTGTAGTCGAGCAAAGAGTAGAGCCTTGTCTTTTTGTCGCCTTCAAATAGTTCGAAATCAAAAACGCGGGTGCCTTTGATGCCTTCTTCGCCATAGCGAATGCCCATACCGGTGATGTTGCCGGCTCGTTTTTCGACAATCTTGACGTAGTCTTCTGCGTGAGTTCCGCTGTCGGAGAATTTTGTTGAACGCACCAGCTCACCAGATGCCTCAATAACTGATTGCGCTATTGGTTTGCGTTCTGCTTCATAGCTCTGCAAGAGTTCTTTCGGAGCTCGGAAATTGAGTACCATGTTTAGTTTCCACATCAGGTTGAACGCGTCAGCCAGACCCGTGTTGAGACCCTGTCCGCCATTGACTGAATGGATGTGGCAAGAATCGCCTGCAAGGAATACGCGGTCATGCACAAAGAAGTTCTGCGCGACAGACTCTTTCACTGAGAATTGTGAGAACCATTCAATAGATTTGAATGACAGTGTGTGCGGATGCATCGCTCGATTTATTTTTGCAACTGCTTCTTCCATCGTAAATTCTTTGGTATCCATGCGGACGTAAAATCTATCGATTTCGCCTTCACGAGGAATCCACGCTACATCTGATGTCTCCGCCTGAAACACGATTATTTCTGGAACTTTTTGGAAGTCTGTTTCAATTACTCCATCGATGACTGCCCAGACTATTTGTGGACGTGTAATTTCAAAGGGGATTTCGAAATGATTGCGAATGAATGACTGAGATCCGTCTGCTCCTATTACATAACGCGATTGAATTCTTTCGCCATTTGAAAGGGTCGTCAGGCAGCCAGTAGAGTTGAGTTCAATATTCTCTATCGAAGTAGAGCGCTTAACTGCAGCATTCAACTCGCTGAGTTTTTGATCGAGAAGTTTTTCAACGTGTGATTGCCCCAGCATCAAGAAATGTTTGTGCAGACATCCCTGGAGGGCTTCCCACCATTTCGATTGGCGCGAAACAAAATTGCCGTTCGCCCAGACAGAACTGGTGTTGCACGTTTTTCCCGACGGGTAGAGATCATTGAATAGGTTCGCCAGCTCAAGCAGTTGAAGTGTTCGCGCATTGAGTGCGTCTGCTCTGCCTGTCTTCAAAGGTCCATCAGTTTTGTCGATGACAACAACATTGATGCCGCAAAGCTGTCCGAGGTACGCGCACATGAGTCCAACTGGACCAGCGCCAACAACAAGAATGTCTGCAACATGTGTGATCATACGTACGACTCCAGACCAGGGTTTGCAAAAGGTGGATTGCTCAAAACGTGTACTCGTTGAATATGACGAGGTGACTTGGAGACGAACCCTTCTCTGCCGTGTAATAACGAAAAATTGTCTGCGATAACTACATCGCCATTTTGCCATTCATGAGCATAGAAGCAGTCTGTAGAATGAAGTGCTTCTTGCAGGCTAGAGTGGAATGCTTCCAGCTCTTCAGGTTCTATACCTGTAAATTCCAAAATTGGTGGATTCACGAAGTTTCCCTGTTCTTCACAAGGTGGTTCGTTGTATCTGATTACTGAAACATCTCGGTGGGGATGTTTTGTGATGATCGGCGAGACCGTCTTGCTATTGTAGAACTCCATCTTTCTCTGGTAACAGCCTGTTACTTTAGCCCATTCTGCCTTGGTCTCTTCGCTTGCATTTTTGAGGGCAAGAATTGTATTTGAGAAAGTCGTTTGTCCACCTTGCCCCGCCAGTGGTGCCTGTGCACAGTGGAAGATCTGATATTCGGGAATTTGTGGGCGGTACATACCATCCCAATGAAGCGGGACGTAGCTATGGTCAAAGATGTGATCTTCTGGATTATCTTGTTCGATTAACTCAAGTACTTTTCCGAATGGCCACAGGCTCACTTCTCCCCATGCTTCGCAGTAATCAGCGAATGAGTCAGAGTTTTGGAAAGTTTTGAATCCTCTCAAAACAACAAGTTGGTGTTGTTGAAATAGCGAGCGCAACTCTTCGACGTTCAAGTCTTGAACTCTCACGTTTATGCCGACAGGTTCGACAATTACACCGAAGGGCTTAACTTGGGTAACTTTAATTTGTACATCACAAGCTTGCATTTTACGCCTCTACTCCTAATTGAAAATGGCTTGGTTGACCGTTTGCTGTGAAAACCAGTTTTGCACCTAGCGCTTCTGCCTCTGCTCGTTTCAGAAGAACAAATCCGTTCGTGCTCTCTACAGCAACTCCGTGCCAGGGCGTCATCCACGATTCATTTCCGATCAATCTGATTCCAAGTTTTCTTGAACCGCATGTTTGTGGGTGAATCGAGAGTCGAACAGCTTCCGGGAAGTGTTCGAAAAGCAGATTGCTCCACGCGTTGCTTCTTCTGATTACCTCGTAGGCTCTGGCGCGAGCTTCCTTTTGTACAGCTGACCTGCTCTTAGTTTGTCCTGCATGCATGGAATCTTCAAATAAAAAGCGAGTAATACCACTGTACATGCGATTGGCTTCATGTTCTTCAGCGCTGGCAAATTGATTTGCACCGTTGCGAACCTTTTGCTTGAGCATATCTAATGATTGTCCGAAGCGTGCCATCAGCTCTTCGCGCATTTGCTCAAAGTGAAGTCCTTTGTAGAAATGGTCGAGGTTGAATGTTGAAATGTCTGTGAGCTTTAGTTCTTTGATGAGCCTGTCCAGCTCTACCTGGTATGCTGTTACGTTGCTTTCTTGCATTCCCACAACATCACTGAAAACTCTACCGTCAGAGCAAAGAATAATTTTGATTCCTGGAATGTAAAACTCTTTGATGCGAGCGCAGAGATTGCCGAGAAAGGTTAATGAGAGCCGCTCAGCGTGGTCGGGAAGATGACCTAGAACCTTCTCAGGATTTGGTGACTTTCCGGGAAACGCAGGCAATATGAAAGTGACTGCCTCGTTCTTTTTTACAGCAGTGATGATTTTGTCCAGATGCATTGAAGCGCAATGTGCACAGCCTCTGCTGCAAGCGTTCACGCCCTCTGGCACTCGTTGATAAGCAATCACTTCAGCCATGATTCTCTTAGCGATTCCTACAGCTATGTCGCCGATTGAAGTGCTTTTGAACGCAACACTTCTGCTGTCCAAGTTGTTCGTGTTTAGAGTATTTGCTGGATTGTTCATTTTGTTTATTGAGCTTTCGCTCATCCTCTGCGCGGGCTTGCGCCATTCTTCCTTTAGAGCGCTTTTGCGCTTTCTTTGTTTGCGACATAAGTTAGACGGCACGAAACTCAACGCGAGTTCGTTCGTTCTTGGTTTATGGTTTACAAAGGCAACTGAACTCGTTCGTCAGTTGGTCACTCTAGAATAGGTCAAGAGGTGACATCCGTCCAATGCATAGTTCACATTGGGGCTATGCGTTTGGTGAATAATGCTAGGTGCTATGCTTGGAACTCTAATGCTCATATTGTGCTGCTACCAGCTGCTTCCAGTGCCAAGACTTGTCAATGGTCGTCTGCTAGTAGGAGGCGAACCCATCAATTGAGTGGATTGTGAGTCGCTTTTAAGGAATCTCGGGCTGATTCTGCGGCGGTGGGGCGCAGATATTCTCAGAACTCAAACGGTACCGATGTAGTTTTCATGTTTTTCTGCGGCGGGAGGAGCGCAGATATTCTCAGAACTCAATCGGTACCGATGTAGTTCCTAAGTTTTTCTGCGGCGGTGGGGCGCAGATATTCTCAGAACTCAAACGGTACCGATGTAGTTCCTAGGTTTTTCTGCGGCGGGAGGAGCGCAGATAATCTCAGAACTCAAAACGGTACCGATGTAGTTCCTAGGTTTTTCTGCGGCGGTAGGGGCGCAGATATTCTCAGAACTCAAACGGTACCGATGTAGTTTCTAATTTTTTCTGTGTCGCCAAGGGCGTAGAAAACAGAAATCTTACGTACTTCTATTTTTGCCGGATTTGATGTCGTCAAAGACAAGAGCTGTCGGTTCCGTGGAGGCTTTGCTTTGTTCAATGACGTTTAATCGAGTTCTACACTCCTCCGCGTCTTTATAGAAGTCAGCCAGGCTAAGTTTCTGCACCGCGCCTACTAGCGCTGAAAATGCGCATCCTCTAGCTAATACATTTTGATCGGACATGGGTCCATTATCTAGGTCGCTTGATTGTCTATCCATTGTCTTTATGTATATTGTGTATGCGGGGGTCGACTCGGAGCTCTCGCTCCTGCCTTGCATACTAAGATTGCTGACGTGAAATCTCTGTGAATGAGTGTTGGGTCGGCCAGTATTTCCGACTTACGGCGGCCAGCAAATCGCTTCACCGAGAGCAGTTGCGAGCGATCGATTTGGTGTTCTCAGGATAGTATCATTTTGCGCAGTTTGGGGTCGCGAAGTTTCCAGATAGCTTGGTCAGTGACAAAGTGATGCAGGCTTATGACACTGAATATGGTGGCGAATGTCAGCCCAAAGTTGAAGCCGAATTCTTGCAGTAGGCGAGGTATTCCCAGGTAAACTGCCATGGCTCCTATAAACAACATGCCCAGGTAACGTAGCCCTGTTCCTTGCTTGAGTACAGAGAATATCTGCGATGGATTGTAACCTTCTGGAAGTCCTTGCTCTTTTAAATATACGGCGGAACTTAGCACGAGATATTGTGCTCCATGGAAGAACGCTGGTGCATAGAGAAACAGCACTGAAGTTACATTGATGGGAACACAGAACATCCCAACTCCAGTTAAGATGAGCATGGCTGCTGGAAGAGGTAGAACCTTCTTTTCGGTTATTGCTTTCTTTATGACTAATGCAACAAATAAGACTGCTGTAACAGCTACAGCGATGGTGCTTGCTTGAAAGATCCATTCAGGCAATGGACCCCAGAAGGGAATTTGCTGAGCAAGAAATCCATTTGCCGACCATTCTTTGAATGTGAATTGACGAATAATCGCCATTGCAGCAGTGCAATTGAGTAGCGCGGAAAGTGTGCCCTTCTCAAACCTTGAGAGCCAGTATTCTCTTTTATAACAATACAAAAGGGTCAATCCAAATGTTTGCGCAGTGAAGTGTTGAATCACCCACAAGAGATAGAGCTTTGCTAGAATTGGTGTCACGCCCGGCACAAACAAGCCTGCAAGAATAGCTGTGGCACCAGCGATGACAGCTCCATTTGTATAGAATGAGTATTCCTTTTGGCTTTCTTCGTTTCGAAAAATTCTTGCTAGAGTTGCTATGGTATGCGTCTCGCTGAAGAGGTGAGTTCCTGCAACTGAGACGAATGCGAGGACTTGTAGAAGCTGAGCTGCTTTGTGTGGGATGACAACGAGAAAATGCAGTGCGAAAAGTATCCAGAGCAAGCCCCCGCAGCAAAAGAGAATGTCTATTGCGGGGTGCAGGATCCATTCGTAGTTCTTGCGCTCTGATTTGTCTTTGCTGCCCGAGTCAGCACCGCTATCGCTGATCGTTGCTTCTGTGCTGGGAAGCCCTGCTGTTGGCGGAGGCATCAGTGAGGCAATTACTTCAGCTGACATAACTCTTTCTCTTCCTTCGTTTGGCTGTTTGCTTTAGCTGCGTTTGATTCATTCAGACATCTTTCGAGAACTGCTAAGTAGGTTGAGTTGTCTTGGAAATTCTCATCACTGAAATTGTCTTGTTCTGAGCCAGATTCTTTTGAGCCAGATTGTTTTGAGTCTGTTTTCGTTTGATTAGATGATGCATCCGATTCTCTGGATTTGACACTGTCTATCCAGTCATCATCGTATTTCTCAGCCCATTGGCTCAGGTATTTTGCGAAAGCAAATATTCCTTTTACAGCAAACTTTATAGTGAGGTAAACGAAGCGAAGCACCATGGTGATCAGCAATACCAAAGGTGCATACCATGCTGCGGCAGCTATTCCAAACGCCAGAGCCAATTTCATTTTCGGAATTGACTTTCCGGCAATCCACGATCTGCAGCACGCGAACGCCAGAACCGCTGCCCAGAGACTTCCAACAATAGCAGTCCCGGCTCCGGTCGCATTGCTTATGAGGTCGTCAATCACAACGATTCCGCAGCCTATGCGAACAGGTGTCGCTTCGCTCATGTTATCGAAGTCTGGCTGTCCAGATTTTGTGGTTTTTGCAATCATCATTTTTGATGGAGCATTAATGGTTTCATCAAAGTAAGCTGGTACGCCTGGCAAGCTGCTGCTGATATGTTTTGTAGCTTTGAAATTGATACCAGTTTGGTTCAACTCATCTGCTGATGCAGCAAGTGACACAAACGAAGAGAGCAGCAAAATTGCCGATGTTCCTTTAACTAGTATCTTTCCAAAATCCATAGCCTGACCCCTTTCAAAAATGCACGAGACTAACCGCCCAACGCGGACGGTAGAACTTTGTGTTCATAAAATCAGGATAACCCCACGGATGGTCATTTCGCAACTAACCGCCGTCACGATTGACTGTGACTTAGGTCATCATGATTTTGATGCAGGAAGCCAGCAATTTAGGCTTTCTGTGGATGCGGAATCTTTTGGCGAAGCTTCTGCGGTGGGATTTCGCTGAGAGAGTTTCTGAGATCTTGGCTCTGCTGACGAGTTGGATATACCAGCAAGCATCTCAGGTCTTCGGCTGATGCTTGGGGATTGAAAACCAAAACTTGCTTCCTTTTCCCAATTCCGACTCCACGCCAAGTTTGCCTGAATGTGTGTGGACGATGAGAGAGCAGATAGCCAGACCTAATCCGAAACCTTGCTTTTGTTCTGGAGTCTGCGCCTGGAAGTACTTTTCGAAGACACGCGATCTTGTAGCTTCATCCATGCCAGGACCCTGGTCAGAAACCACAAACTTGATTTTTTCGTTTTGATCTTCACTATAGATTTGTATGGCGGTGTTTTCGGAGGAGAATTTTATAGCGTTCGATACTAGATTCACCAGCACCTGAATTAGCCTGTCGCGATCTGCGCTCACGAGCACACTCTTCACTAAATTCTCTATCTGGATGTCTTTTTTCTTCGCGATTGAAGCGACAGCATTTATCGCGGCATCCGCCATTTCTCGTGAATCAAACTGTCTTACTGTAATGTTCACCTTGCCTGATTCAAGAGTTTCCATCGTCAATAAGTCTTCGATCAACACTGTTACTCGTTCTATGTTTGAGAGCGCTCGATCGATTTGCGTCATCATTCTTGGAGACAATTTGCTTCCATATTCTAGCTTGCATTTAGTGATGCAGCTCGATGCATTATCTAGCGGCATCTGCATTTCATGCGCTACTTCTTTCATTAGTTGCAAGCGTTCGGCGGATGCTCTTTCCAGCTCCTGGTGTGAATCGAATAACACTTTTCCCAAGTAAGCTATTTCATCGTGTCCGCCAACTTTATTGGTAATGGTTTTCTTGTCACTGATGAGCACTGCGTTGTCGATCAATAGCCGCAATCTGCCACCAATGTTTTTTGAGAAAGCTAGCAGAGCCAGAGCCGCTAAGATTACGTTCACCGCCAAGCTCAAAATGAATGTCTTATCGAGTTCATCTTTTGCAAATCGAAGTTTGATTTGGTTTTGTTTTATTCCAGCATTAAATCCGCCCATCACTATTGATCGTGAAGTTGCAACTTGTTGGTCGTTGTTCGGGCGCTCGATAAGGCTTCCAGCTCTGAATAGAACTGATGACATAAGCTCAACTGAGGCGCCGGGCGCTAATGCGCCTAGTTCTCCAATTTGCTGGAGTCGAGTTGCTTTCGAAAGTTCAATTACTTCGAGCCATTGCTTGTCGCCGTCTACAACTTTTTTCTGCACATCATAAAGCGCTGAAGTGTTTGCGAAGATCTTGTCAGCTCTATGCTTGCACTTTGTCGAGCCCGTCAAGCAATACGCAAGGGTTAGGCTGATTCCCCTGATAAAGTCATTGGTTAGCAACGCATTGTAGATGTTCATGTCGCTGTATATGCGTTCCATTTTTGTTATACGATTTATGTCTGCTAGTTGTGATTGAATCTGGCTGATCAGATAGCCTTGAATCAGCATTGGGATCAGAACTAATAACAAGCTCTTTTGAAATATTCGTGGCGTCAGCAAGGATTTGGTGATTGAACCTAGCGAGTTGCTTTTCGCGAGTGAGGTGCTTGTGGGAGGCTGCAGGCTCGCTTGCGTTGTTGATACTCCTTTGGATTTCGCCTGCGCCGGGCTTGTGTTTGCGTTGCTATCGGCTGCTGGATTCGCCTGCGCCGAAACTGTGCCAGTCTTAACTTCATTTGCCGAATCAGCTATTTCTTCCTTTTCTGCATTTCCGCTTTGTTCTGCATCGCTCAGTGATGCTCTTTGCTTTTCCAGTAGCTCATCGAGGTGTGACACGATTGCAAGCAGCTTGTTGGATGCATCTGCGAGATTCTCTCGCATTTCATCGCTAATATCTTCGTCAGATTGGTCCAGCATGTACAAAGACAACTTCGCCGCCATCAATGGTGAGCGCATGTCGTGTGCCACCATCGATAGTATCGACTGTCGATGTGCTGCTGATTCTTCCAGTAAGCGAGAAGTATTATAAAGAACACCGTCCAGATAGGAGAGTTCGTCGTTTCCCTGCAAATCTAACTCAATGCTCTTTTGCTCAGCGAGTTTGGATGCTTTATTTGCAAGACTCTCAATTCGCCTTGAGAAGGATTGTGAAAATGCGAAGACTACAGCGCATGAGACGCCGAGTGAGGCAAGAAGAGCGACGCTGATGAGCGCAGCCAGGTTTGTGTAATCTTGGTCTTCCTTTGCGCGCGCTTTCTTGAGGTTTTCGAATTCACGTTCGAAAATTTTTCGTATTTCGGTGTGTGCAACTGCGACCTTCATTGCAGTCTTAGCTAGTTGATTTGCTGTGCCGACGTTGATGTTTCCAGGTTCGAGAGAAGGGAATTCTGCCAGACTTGCAGCTTCCGACAAGACAATGTCTTCGAGCTGATTCATGTCTTCAAGGCGCTTGGGCTCGTCTTTTACACGCTCTTTGATATCTGCCATCTGGCTTTTCAAATTGGCTGCAAAAACATCTTCAGGCAAAAAGTCAGGCACTGGTAGGGTCATTTTTGAGAGCGCGCCACTCATTCGCCAGTTTAAAGCAACAAGAGTTTTGTTAATTTGACGCAACAGGAAGTTTTGTCGGCTCTCTTCTTGTGCACTCTTTACCGAAATTTGCCAGGCTGTGTTGAGACCAAATAGTACCAGTAGCCCCAAAAGAAGTGGCACCAGTACTAATATCAGACCTCGCCAGAAGATCGTTTTCTTGTAGCTAGCTTTATGCATTCACAACTCCAACCATCGGTTATATTCCCGAGGCGCAGTGGATTATGTGCCAGCTAACGAAGTTCTTGGGCTCACAACGCTGAGTTCGATGTTCGGATTTTTCTCGGTGAAAGCACGGAGATCCCAATTCTGTTTGAAAAGTAGAACTGGCTCTTCGAATTTGTCCTTTGCGATGATCACGCTGAATCTTTCCCTGTTCATCGTTGCAAGCGCAGCCCAATCGCCGGGTACCCAGAAAGCATGTTTGATATCTACCGTTCGTAAAGTCGTTGCGACTTTGTATTCAGATTGCAGTCGGAATTGCACCACTTCGAATTGAAGTGGACCAACTGCTGCTAAGAGGGGATATCTCGTTTCTGCCTCAGTCATCCACAAAACCTGGATGGCGCCCTCTTCTTGCAGAGCGGTGATACCTTTGTGGAACTGCTTATATTTGCTTGGCTCGCTATTTTCTAAAATCGCAAAATGTTCTGGACGGAAACTTGGTATGCCAGGAAGCTGGACCGCTTTTCCGAAATAAAGAGTATCGCCAATGCCAAATGAACCCGGATTGTTGAGACCGATTATGTCTCCTGGATAAGCCTCTTCGATCGTCTCGCGGTCTTGCGCAAAAAGTTTCTTTGGTTGTGTCAACGAAACCTGGCGTCCGGTGCGACTATTTGTCACCACCATGCCTCTTTCAAAAACTCCTGAACAGATGCGAACAAATGCGATTCTGTCTCGGTGCTTGGGGTCCATATTCGCTTGCAGTTTGAATACAAATCCGCTGAAGTCAGGCTGAATTGGATTGATCACACCTCTTTCTTCGTCAAATTCGAGAGGAGAAACAGACAGTTCAATGAATGAGTCCAGAAAGAGCTGAACACCAAAGTTGTTCATCGCGCTGCCAAAAAATACAGGTGTTAATTCTGCGCTATGAACCTCGTCCAGAGACATTGCTCCGGCGGCACCGTCGAGTATCTCTAGTTCTTCCAAGACTTGTTTGTAAATTTCTTGAGGAATTAGTTTCACCATGTCGGGATGATCTAACGGTAGCTTCTGCACCTCAGCTCGTGCGCGTCCGCCAGCATTGCGAACGAATAAATGCGCAATTCTTGTCTTGCGATCTACCACACCCTGGAAGCGGTCACCAGTTCCAATCGGCCAGTTGACTGCATAGGTGCGCAGTTTGAACTCTTGTTCGATTTCATCAAGCAGTTCGAATGGCTCTTTGCTTGGGCGATCAAGCTTATTTATGAAAGTGAAGAGCGGTAAATTGCGGAGGCGGCAAACTTCGAAAAGTTTTCTTGTCTGCGGCTCTAGCCCTTTCGCAGCGTCAATGAGCATCACTGCGTTGTCTGCTGCTGCCAGTGTTCTATATGTGTCTTCGCTAAAATCTTGGTGCCCAGGCGTATCTAGCAAGTTCAAGCACGTTGTGCTGTACTCGAATTGAAGAACCGTAGATGTGATTGATATTCCGCGCTGTTTTTCGAGCTCCATCCAGTCGGAGGTTGCTGCTTGCTGGGCACGGCTGGACTTAACTGCACCTGCGGCCTCGATAGCGCCTCCGTAAAGTAGCAACTTTTCAGTTAACGTGGTTTTGCCAGCGTCCGGGTGAGAGATGATGGCAAATGTTCGTCGGCGCAATACTTCTTTGCGCAGTTTGTTTAGGTCTGTCTGTGATAGGGCGCCGAGCACAGGCGTTTCGGGTGTATCTGAACTCATTATTTTTTCCTCTTGTGGAACAAGCTAAAGCGTCAAAGACCGCTTCAGCGGCTGTACAGCATGTGCGACATATAGCTTTTCGAAACTCATGGTCGTAAAACGTGGTTTCAAAAGGCTAGACTCAAAGCGAGGTCAAATTGGACTGCTCGGGCAAGAGAGGGAAAAGCTGCTTGCGGCGCGAGGGCACTGGGTTTGGTTATGCTGTATCACAGTTTTAGGTTCATCAAAGCTAAGTAAACGCTCGCCATTGTATCAGGCTTGGCAACGGCAGCGAATGCTTTATAGATTGGCTGTAAACAATCTAGAGCAGAATCTCACTTAGCAAAGTACCTTTCGTAAATGTAGTTTGCTAGTGATGGGAATGTTTGAAGGGTCTGCTCTTGCTTCTTATTTGGAATTTTCGCGTTAAGCGCGTCGAATATTTCGGCGAATGCTTCCTCTGGTCCGCGGTTTCCCATTTGGGCAAGATAAGGGTTTATGCCGAGCTTGTTATTCGTGGCATTTTGTAAATCTGCATCCCATAGCGCTTTGAATTCAGCTGTGTGAGAGGGACGACCCTCGATATCATCGAGGGCGTGTGCGCTTTCATGCACCAGAGCGAATTCGAGAAACGGGGGTGTGATTACAACTCCCTTTTTGCCGAGCATATTCCATTCTTTGTTGTCGAAATATGCTGCGCCGACTTCGTCCCAGGATTTTCGCGGGTCTTGAACTGGCAAGGGCAGATCTTTCATTGCGGGGTTGAGATCGGACATTTTGTTCACAACGTAAATTGGTACATTGGCGGCTGCCAGTCTCTCGCGCAAGTTTTGCGGCAGGTTCGCTGCGTAAAATTCAACTGCATTCTTTGTTTTTTCGTCAACATCTGCAGATATCTCTATCCGCAAGCCGACTGCGTCTCTGAGCGTTATGGATCCGTTTGTATGGACCTCTTTTGAATAGCTTGGCACCCGAATTTGTATTTCAGGAAGTGTTCCCAGCTCGTTTTGTTTACCTTGCAATAATGTTTCTTTTACGGGCGGCAGTGCGCTTTTTGACTTTGTTGACTGTGCCACCATAAGTGCGTCAGACCGCAATGAATCCGACGTTTCGAAATCAGATTCTTTCTCTATTATGCGGTCTTGATTCGAGAATTCCATTTGCTCTTTTGAAGTTTGGCGGACCCAATTTCAAACTAGCTCAATCACGCGAGTATTAATAGGGGTAAACCCGCATAAAAACACTGATATCCTGGGCCAGAACAAAGTGAAGTGGTCGTTCAGTTGGACCTTGCATCCATTTGGTTTATTCGCTCGCCTATTTCTTCAAGATATTTGCTGATGCCCATTTTGTGAGCTTTTGCAAGCTCGTGAAGCATCTCGGTGCTGGGTCGTATCTCTCCCGACTCAATTCGGCGTAGATGGCGCTCTGAAATACCGCTGATGGAAGATTGAGACAGTTTGCGTTGTTGTCTTAATTCGCGAATAGCTTTTCCAAAACTGTGATTGTGTGTAATTCTTTCTAAATCGGACTTCCTTCGCCATTCTTCATCAGTTGCATCCAGAATTGAGATTATACAGAGCAGTGTGATCTATGCAAGGCGCTTGGGAAGCCAGACATGAGATTTTAACTGGGTAAGATTTTCCTGAGGTTTTTATTCCCTACAATGCTAAATTCATATGCAAGATAGTTCTAAACCCAACCGTGTAAACGAATTTTGAGCCGCAACGCCATAAATGCTGCAATGTGTCAGCTTGGCTTAAACTACAGGTGAGTGCTTTGATGAGTGTCTCGCGCTGAATCGCGCGGTCTAGCACTGAAATCTGAGATTCTCATTTACTCCATTTATGAAACGTGTCATAATAAATATGTTCTATAGTTTTTTTTCGTTTCTCAGCTAATTGAGACGCGATTTCTCAAAAGGTTGGAGTTTATGAGCGTAATTTCTTGGGGCAGGCGTGAGCGCGTTGCTTTTTCATCATGTGGTGCACTCGAAGATTGGGCACCACCAAAGGTGCCAGCAGTATATGCCGTTACATATCAGCGCGACCCGCAAACTAAGCCAAAGTCACACACCGTTCTTTATTTTGGGGAAGCGGAAAGTCTTTCGGCCCCGCAAATCAAATCCAAGATGAGCGAAATTTGGTCTAGAGAAGGCGGGGAAATGTCCGACCTTTTCGTTTTCATTCATCCTATGGAGTCTTCAACTAGGGTTGAGCGCTCGCGTGTTTTGCAGAGCCTAATAATGGAATATCTTCCTCAGGGAAATAGATATACAGACTAGTTGTCACCTGATTCATATTTAAGCTGGCGGATAATCTATCCTTAAAGGTAAATTATCCGCTTGCGCTTATCAGATGCAAAATCCAAAAATGCTTGCTAATAGCTGCTTTATAGATTTGCTTTCGCGACCAGATTTTCGGTTTGTCGCAGAAAATCAGACCGTCAAAACGCATCATCGTGACTTAGCAATAATGTAGTTTCGTGAATGAACTCAGCCAAAACGATGGAAAGATGTCATAATGCTCTACGTAGCTATGGCCGATGTTCTCAACTTTGTCGATGAGTACTCCAGGTCGAAAGTTGAGATGAATACATATGAATAACAAGCTTTTTGTCGGTAATTTGTCGTTTGCTGTTACATCCGAAACCTTGTCAGAGCTTTTCGCTCAGTGCGGACAAGTAGTTTCTTGCAATATCGCTACCGATAGAGAAACAGGTCGCCCACGTGGTTTCGGTTTCGTTGAAATGGAATCGCAAGCAGATGCCGAAGCAGCAATCAAGAATCTGAACGGCAAAGATGTTAACGGCCGTCAAATTTCAGTTTCCGTTTCGCAGCCGAAGCCGAAAACCAGATCGCGTTATTAAATCGCATAATTGGTGCGGTGACGCGCTCGATTATTGCTTTTAGGCATTGCAGGATTGAATGGACTTATTAATCTACTTTTTGGTCTTTTACGTCTGGCATTTGCTCGGCATTACAGTCGGTTATCATCGTCTGTTGGCTCATCGAAGCTTTAAGTGCCCGAAATTAGTTGAGTACTTCTTTGTAATCGGTGGATATTTGGCGTTTGAAAGCTCACCAATTTGGTGGGCTTGCATCCATCGTGCGCATCACCGCTTTACTGATACTGAGAAAGACCCGCACAGCCCGCGTTACGGAAACGTACACGCTTATTCGGGCTGGATCTTCGGTAAACATTACCCAGCTCACATCAATCCACAAACGCAAGCGAAAGACTTGATTAACGATCCTCTTTATCGTTTGCTTGAACGCAAGAATAACTGGCACACGTCACATCTAACCAATACATTTTATGGTTTCGGTTTCCGAGGTGTACTCTGGCTTCTTTTTGGCTGGAAGGTTGCACTGGCTAGTGTGGCAGCCGGTCTTATTGCGCAGCAGGTGCCCTTCCTGGTCAACTTGGTGTGCCATAAACCAAAGCTTGGATACAAGAATTTTGAAAAGGGTGAAGACAGCGTAAATGTCTGGTGGCTCACATTTATCACCATGGGCGACAACTGGCACAACAATCATCATGCCTACCCAGGCTGCGCTAGAACTGGAATGCGATGGTTTGAACTCGATATCGCTTGGATGACTATTCGGGCGCTAAAGTTTTTGGGTCTTGCCACTGATGTGAATGAGCGCTTTAACCTTAGCCACCCTGAGCCAGAGCCAGAATATGATGCGGACCCCGAACTTTGCGAAGTAGCCGCGTAATTTTTGCATAGAAAAAAATGTTTTTCTTCGGACAGGTGCTGTGCTTGCCTGCCGTTGAAGTCTTTATGGACCAATCAGATTTTCCCGAGGTTTTTATCGGGATTGTCTTTTTGATAACTGCTTGTAGGATTGCATCAGAGACTTTTGATGCAAGCAATTTTACTTGCGAGTGGCGCCACCGCTCGTAGTGCCGCTGCATCGTCATCCTTTACATGCAAGTTAATGGAGCCGATCATGACAATCAAGCAATTTGAGAACTATTCCAATGAGTTAGCAACATTCGAAATGACCGAGATTCTGACTATTATTGAAATGTTGAAGCGAGAAATTGAAGTTAGAAACCTTGACACTGACGAAGCCAGATCCTTTATTCTCGGTAGGCTGACGCGCCCAATGAAAGATATTTTTGACCGTTCAACTCCTCGCGGTGCAGCGCAGGGGAAATTTCTTGATGCGCTGAGCAGCAGAAGCCCACGTGTTCGTATGCGCTTCGCTCGGCAGGCGACTGAAATCAGCAATCAATGTCCTGATGCAGCAAAGTTTGTTGCTGAGAACAGCGATGATTTGGATAGAAAGATCAAATGGTACAGGACAGGTCAAAATGATTCTCGCTGGATCATTGAACAGTCTTTCATTAGAAAGAAACCTGGCAGGCTCAGTGAATTCACCAGCTCGAGGGTCTTTCTTCGCTGCTCATTTCGACTAGCTCAGGGGTTACTGCTAGCTGGTGATTTCGATTCAGTATTTTCAATTTATGAGGAACTGTTGCAACTTGATCAGATTGATGTGTTACGCATTCGCCATCATAAGGCGCTTGCTTACATATTCTCTGGTCAGTACGAGGCTGGAGTCCGATACATCGAAACAGTGTGTGATAGTCAAAATCTCCTCTACAAATATTGCAAAGCCATTCTTGCGTTTCTCAGTGAAGGAGATAGTTTTAACGCTGTAATTGCGGCGAATGAAGCGTTCTGGTTCGATCAGCGACTGATGCAAGCTCTCGACACCGTTACTTTTACGAACGATTCGTTTCTCAAAGTTTTTGTTGATTCTGATGGATTTACGGAATGTCCAAAAGAGTCCATGGATCTCGTGATTTATTGTCTGGTCAAACTCCTCCCAGTTCTAAAATTAGGTGAAACAAAGAACTGGCTTAAAGCACGATATGAAAAATGGCAAAAAAGCGCTCGATTTGTAGAGTCAGTTAGCAAAGTGCCCTTGCCTGCTCCAGAGGAGTTAGTAGCGCCAGTCTCATCAAGCTTGAGGCTTGTCCATTCAACTCAGTGCACGCCCGCTTTCTGACAGAGCCCTCATTTACGTATTAGTCGGATTTATAGTGCGACGACGAGAATCTGCTAGCATTGGCGGAAGTCGTCCGAGGAAGGTTTCATGAGAAAAATCACCAAATTTCAAGCTGTTGGTTACACAAGTATTGCCGTCCTTGCGATGCTTTCTAGCCCTATAGTCAAAGCAGAAGACGTAGTTAAAGGTGAAGCCAGACCAAAAGGAGAAGTGGAAGTAAGTAAAGCTCCACTCACAAAAATTGAGAAAGACGGCCATGGCTATGAGAAGGTGAAAGCTCCTTTCACAAAGGTCGTTAAAGATGCAGATGGAAACGAAACGGTTAAGGCACCCTTTGTCTCGGTGAAACAGGACGCAAATGGAAATCGCGTTGTAAAAGCGCCTTTCACGAAGGTCGAGCATATCAACGGTAAAGTGCATATCAAGGCACCTTTCGTAAATAAGTGGATGACCGAAGAAGAATGGCAAGCGAAGCAAGATGCAGATGCTCGTCGTGAAAAAGAACACGATGAGGAAGACGCTCGCAAGAAAGCACTAGAAGCAGAAGAAGATCGCAAAGAAAAAGAGCGCGACGCTAAAAGCAAAAACGATTAGTCTTTAACGCTGTATCAGCACTTTCTGAACTTTCAAAAAGCGCGTAGTGTGCAACTATTTGTTTCTTGCATCAGTTGCAACTTGTCTGTTCATCCACCATTGACTAGATACCCAGAAGTCGTCCGCCGACAGATGAGTTCTTGCAACATCGCTTTGTTTCAAAAGTTCAGCAATTTTTTGCACCATTGAACTAGAGTATGTAGTCCAGCTCAATTCGCCCATTTTGACGTGCCAGGGAAGCATCATAGGATTGTTAACGTTGTTGCTCCAAACAGTTGTTTCGGGGTTATTTCCGAAAATTTTTGAATGGAGAGTTATCGTGAGGCAAGCCTTTCCTGTGCTCTGCTCTACGCTGTTGAATTGACTTTGCAAAAATCGTCGTAGGATTTTTCCTTCTCAGGACTTTGGTTTACACGAAGCTCCTTGTACACTGCTTCGTATTTGTTTTTTGTACAACCCAATTCGTCAAAATTCAGTGATTCGTATTTTTTTTGAATTCTGTATTCGCAGTAGCAATTCTCTCAGTTGGCTTTTGTCCAATACTGTTCCATCAGGAGATATGTATGCACCTAAATCGACATCTTCATAGAAACTACCCGCATTTTTTCTTGAGAAATTACATCCACTAGACGATTCTTGCCACTCGCAGGCGGGTGTTTTATTGGCTACAAGGTTGATTCGCTTTTGGAGAACAGCGTTTCTTATCCATTGCGAGATCATCACTCGCATTTGCAACACCCTGCGCAAGAAAAGGCAGAATGATAATGACCTGACTTAATACTCTCAACAAGTCCATTTCAAGCCGTCCCAATTCTCAACAAAGCGTATTGCAGCACCAAGTCCATTTCATCCCGTTCTTATTTCAGGAAAGCGGAATGATCTTCGCATCCCACTCTCCTTTATTCAAGTTGATGAGCCCCATAGTTGCTTCGGGCTGCATTCGTTTGTCGGTAGGCGACCCAGGGTTAAAGAGCCGTATTCCGTCTTCGTCCAGATTCATTGGAACATGAGAATGTCCGAAAATAACTATCTGTGCTTCGGGAAACAGCTTTCTCATGCGCTTGCCGCGACCTTTTTTGTTTCCTGAGTCATGAATGATCGCAAGCTTCACTTCCTCTAGCTCAAGTTCTAGGCTATCGGGCAAATCAAGATTTTTATCGTTGTTTCCTAAGACTGCATGCAATGGAGCGATGTCTCGCAGTTGCTCCAGGAATTCTTCGCTGATTAGATCGCCGGCGTGAATTATCAAATCTGCGGAATGCAAAAGCCTCTCCGCTGCATCTGGCAGCTTCTTTGCTCTTTTCGGAATGTGCGTGTCAGCTAATACGGCGACTTTCATGTTTTGTTCGGTGTGGGGCGTAAACGTGCTGATATCTCGGCCAAACTCCGCGGAAACCAGAAGTAACATTCGCTCAGTCTTGAGCGCGCATATCAAAATTGTCGCACGACTTTCAGTCACGTGGGAAAAGAGTTTTATGCTGAATAAAACCCGGCAGACGTGGAATGCCGGGTTTTACGTTTGTTTCTTTCGTATTTTGGAAATAGTGCAATTAAGAGTAAGTCGCCCCAGCTGGAAGCCCCTGGGTTCTCGCGATTGAAAGCTCGTCGTCAAGAGTTTGCGTAGTATTGTCAGAGAGGTGGCAGAGAATTTTCATTGAGTATGTCATCATATGGCGTTGATTATGGTATGAGAAAATGCTTCCTAAAGTAGGCGAAATTTTTGATGAGCGCTATGAGTTGCTTGAACTCATTGGTAGCGGTGGAAACGGCACCGTTTTTCGCGCTCGTCAGTTGGATCTCAATCGCATCGTGGCGGTGAAAATACTCCATGCTGAACTTATGCAAGACGACGACTCACAAGAGCGATTTATTCGCGAGGCGAATCTTCTCAGTCGAATAGACCATCTAAATGTTGTTCGTATCTATCATATGGGTGTTAGCCCGTCCGGATTTTGCTATATCACAATGGAATTTATCGAAGGTCCGAGCCTTCGCGCGAAGTTGCAGCATGCAGAACACCTGCCACTACAGGCGGTGGTTCGCATGATTCGGCAAATTGGCAACGGGTTAAGCGCCATTCATGGGCAAGGAGTCGTACATCGAGATTTGAAGCCTGAGAATATTATTCTCACAGATGTGCCTGAGTCTGACACGGTCAAGCTAATCGATCTTGGTTTGGCTCGTTCAATTCTAAAAGACGAGGTTGCAAGAACTTTGACTGGTACTGGCACTTTGATTGGTACGGCCAATTACATGAGCCCCGAGCAGGCAGCAGGAAAAGTAGTGGATACACGTTCTGATATTTATTCTTTAGCTGTGTGCTTGTACGAAATGCTGCATGGCAAATTGCCTTTTCAGGCTGACAATCCCATTGGAATGCTATATCAACACATAAACACCCCGGCTCCAGAGCTTTTGGATTCTCGAGAACCTGCGGCTCGCAAACTGAATGCTGTCTTCCAAAAGGCGATGGCAAAATCTGTTGAACAGCGATATCAATCTGTCGATGAGTTCGTCGCAGATCTAGACTCTACTGATTTCAATTTCGTCTCAGCTGGCAGTCGGAGTGGCAGGCGTGGTAAGAATCTAATTACAAATAAACTGATTGCAGCTACGTGGCTGGGCTTTTTGCTGCTAGGTGCAATTTCGCTGATTTGCTTTCAAGCAATGAGAGATCGTGCCAAAAGTGAAATCAAAATCGAAGCAAAAAACTCTGAGCAAGGTTTGGCAGTCTTTCAAAAAAACAGAATAAAGGTAATGGGAAATACGAATCCGAATTTGTTGAAAGTTCAACAAATGTTTGATGAGTATAGAGCCGCAAGACGAGCTGGAATGCTTGATCTCGCCATTGGCAAACTTCTTGAATTGCGAGCACTTAATCAAAAACTCTCTGCGTTATATAACCCGACTTACATCAAGCTTTCGCTATGTGATTGTTTGTTTCTGGCAAAGCGCTACAAAGATTGCATTGCTGAGGCAAAATCACTTGCTGGTAAGCAACTGCCTGAAGGCTCGATAGCGGTCAACCTCGACATACCAAATCCTGTCTCTCCTGAAGAGAGAAGACGAACCCGCGAAATAACTCCTACACAGATTGTTTATGCCAGGATTTGTACTGCTCAGAGTTTGCATGCGTTGAAAGAAGATGGTGCAGCTGTGAAGGTTTTGGAGCCGCTAATTCATGCGTGCGATAATGACGCCCTAGCCATGCGAATGCTAAGTGTCTTTATGGAATTGAGGGACAAAAAACTTGCTCATGAGCTTGTTGAAAGTATGAGTGACTCTGATGATTTGTTATCTGCGTGCCTTTTCACCAGGAGGCACGGTCAGGTTGACCTGGCGGAGTACTGCTTTACGCTAGCTAGAGAAAAAATTGCTGCAGAAAGTGATTCTGTGCTTCGCTCGCGCACATCCTATAAAGACTATGCTGATTGGTTTGAGTCAGAACAATGCATGTTGGACTTCCTCAGGCGGAAAACAGCTGCCACGGAACAGCTTCTGAACTGCGTGCGGAAAGCGGATCTCAGCATTCCATCCCTTAGCCAACATAGCAAGAGAGATCATATGCGTTTCCTTTTGAGTGATCTTAAAGAGGCGGGTCTGTACCAGGAGGAATACGAGTTTGCTACCCGCATTTTGCTTGCCTACAGGAGGTTGCCCGTGATTCCAAGTTTGGAACTGGAGTTGGTTACCGTAATGCAAGCCGATGCTTTATTGCAATTGGAGCGGGATAAGGAAATGTTGAAATGTCTGGGAGCACAGTCGTGTACTTGGGAAAGTATCTTGTGTCCTGCAGAAAATGTAGCGCTAATCATTGACTCGATTGCAAAAGGAAAGCGTGCCCGTCAGAAAGGATTTGTGAATCTGGATGGTTCTGAGCTTCCTTAATCAATGTTCTTGTGAAAATTGCAATGCTGTTTACAAATCTGCGAAAATAGCTTGCGGTAATTCTCCGTGTATTTCGGCTACATTCGCCCCTTCTCTTGCAGGCTATTTTGCATAGCTTGTCGCAAAAAATGAAACTTCCGAAGCAACAATTGGTTTTCAGCCTTGTCGAAAGGGCGAAGGAATCTGCACAGCAGCAGCTCGACGAGGAAGCAACGCAACTATTTGAAAGGTCCATAAGTCTAGCGGAGTCTATTGCCGGTGAAGATAGTCCACTTCTTGGACAGGTATTAGTTGAATACTTTGAGTTTCTGAGTTCGAGAGGGAAGGACGATGAAGCGAATGTGTTATGGGAACGACTTCGCCAAATAATAACTAAAGCGATGAAAAAGACTGATGCTTAATTGACCAAATTTTTATTTGGCGTTCATCCTCAAGTTATTCTATTTCAGTGCTTCTATATTTCTGATCCAATCTTCTTATATTTCTGATCCAATCTTTCTATAGTTCTGATCCAATCTACTCTATAGCACTGATCCATTCCAATCGATGAGCATTCGTGCCAACAAACTGTCTTATAGCGCGTTTAGATGTGCAGCAATCTCACGCAATCTAAGTATGCGATCAACGGAGGTTGCTGCGAGGGCTGCTCTCGGCATGTGTGTGTCTTCGCATTCTTCCAATTCTTGCACAATCACAGTTCCACCATTCTCTTTGATTGTACGCGAGCCGACTGCTCCATCCGTGTTGCCGCCCGTTAGTACTATGCCAAGCGCAGCCCTGCCATACGAGTAGGCTGCGCTTTCGAACAAACGATCTACACTGGGGCGAGCGTAATTCACAGGTGGGCCCTCAGAGAGGTTGAAGTGTCCTCGTTCAACCACTAAGTGTAAATCAGGTGGCGCGATAAAGACTGTGCCACCCCGCAGCTCGTCATCATCTTTAGCTTCCACAACAGTCAGCGATGTGTGTTTTTGGAGCAGTGCTGCTAGTAAATTTTGTCCTTCATTTTTACAGCGATGTTGCACGATGGCTATTGGAACGCTCATTGTAGCATCAAGGTTTGCGAGCAACTCTTCCAATGCCATCAGTCCTCCAAGCGATGCTCCAATCACAATTATTTCTGGTTTCATTCGACTTCCTGAGATTAACAGCCGGTGCGCTAATCGTGCCCGAGAAATTCGGCATGCTGTAGTTCATAAATCAATCCTACAATCTAATTTCACGAAACCGAAGAAACTTATGCGCTTTCGGACTATTGTCTAAATTTTCATCACGGTTTGTGGTGGCAATGTGCATTACTTTCTATGCGTAGTTGGTTTTCTGCAATAGAACGTGAATTACATAAGCCACCTTTTGGGCTAGGAGGGGCTATTGCTTTCGGGCAAATTTTCGTTTGCCGGACCAGTTATAACTTCACCTGATCCTGAAAAGCGAGAGCCATGCGCTGGACAATCCCAACTTTTTTCACAGGAATTCCAACATAAGGTTGCACCAAAATGGGTACATTTTGCGCTCAGCTTCTGCACAGCTCCTGATTCATCTTTGTAAGCTGCGATGCTGCTTCAAGTAGATGTGTGTAGGTTGGCAGATCGAATCTAGCCGAAGAGTTTGTTTGGTGACCACCCTTCTGGAGCTTTCAGGCAAAGACTTAAGCAGATTGGTGGGCAACTCATCTGAATGGGCGAGCAGAATGAAAGTCGCACAAATCCGGAATTAGAGAGCGCCGAAGGCTGTTGTTGCGAACAGTTTTTGTTGTTAGATATTGTCTATGCGGAATACGCCTGGTTTGTTGGCTGGATTACATATTTTAGAATCCCGGGGACCTTGCAATACGTGGGATTTCGGCTTCGGTGATGTGTTCTAAAGGATGCTTAGGGCGTTCAGCGCTTTTCTTTTGTTATTAGAGGGGTAGTTTTTGGGTGTGTTGACAATAGGCTACAGTGGCTGGAAAAACCTTCAGATAGCAACTTTTGGGGGAAGGCGTAACTAACTGTTTGCTAGCCAAAATCGCATGTTTTACATATAATTATTTGGTCGACAAATTTTTAGGTATCCCATGAAAAGAACCCGTTTAGTTAAGGCTGCCGCTTTTGGAGAGCGCAGTCTTGGGCACAAGTTGGTGTGGATAATGTCTTCGATGCTACTCATCGGGCCTTACGTAGCACCCATCAAGACATTAGCGCAGTCTCGTCCGGGAGCGACACCATATTCGGTTCCTAGTGGCGGGACGGTTTCTGGTACCGGAAACAATCTCAATTTGTCGGGGACTTCGGCGAGTTTTAGCTCGCAAAACACTGCGCCGGTGAACATCACGGTCGGTGGCAGTGCTCACAACGGTGTCATATCTGGTGGTACCACAATGACTGTGATGCCGGGCGCGGCTGTCACTCCTTCGCAGTATGTCGCCGTATTCGAAGCGATGCGCGGTAACCAGACACTCGTTTTGAACAATCAAGGAGCGGCAGTTGGTGGGAGTTTCACCCTCAATTCCAAGAATGTCCAAAATTTCGAAGCCCTTTCTATTCCTGCTGGAGTTGCTCTTCACGCCGTCGGTTTCAATTCGTCGACACCATTGAATGTTAGCGGTGAACTCAACATCCTGGGTTCTATGTACACCTTGCAAAACTCTGCCAACATGGCTGCGGTTCTCAATCTTGGTAGTCTCAACATAGGTATTGGTGGTCTACTCAGTGCCCACCTGCCTTCTGGCTATTCGATGCCTGGTGTATATTCTTCCTCGGGCATGAACTTGAATATCGCAGGCAACCTCGTCAATCAGGGAATGATTACGACGCCTGGCACGCTGAATATTGCAACGCTTGGTTCCCTCAGTAACATAAGTGGCAGTGTTAGTCAGGCTGTGCTCTCAGCTCAGAACATCAACTTGAATGTTGGAACCGGAACAATTGTGAATTCTGGTTTGATTCAGGCGCTAAATTCGATAAACCTCAATGCTCTCAGTGCCAGCACAGATTTGTTTCTAAGCAACAAGGCTGGTGTCATCGAAGCTCTGGGTGGCATCAATTCGGAGACCGGACTCTTCGAGGCAGGCACTGTGAACGTGCGCTCGAACCTTCTTCCTTCTGAGTTGGAGAGCGCCAATGTCTTGATGATGGACGGTCGACTCCTGGCTGACGGTGGCATTAAAGTCCAGGGCAAATCCATGAACATACACATGGACGAAATCAGAGGAGCTTTGAGTAATTACGGCTCCGAAGTGCATATTTCTGTAACTGACGGGTTGCTCACTGTCGGCGATCAGGTGCTCACAGGCGACCCTACGTACTACAACAATGGTGGCGCAGTCAACATATTCGGTAGTCTCACCGGGGTCGCTGGTGATATCGCCATCGTGGCGTCTGGCAATGTCACCAACAATGGCACCCGCACTATATCTACACTTGCTGGTGCGAATCTCTTTATCGGAGCAGGGCTACAGTTTACTGCGACTCCTGGCTCGTCTAACAATGTGATTTTTAACAACACCGCTGGTAACACGACCGCGACCTTGACGATCACGGGCGCTGGCAACGGTAGTATCGGAACTGCGGGTAACCGCTTGAACCTGTCCGCGGTGGCCGGCGGTAATGTCACATTGCTGGCTAATGGGACAGGTTCTATAAATCTCGCGGCAGGAACGGTGAGCGCTGTAAATGGCAATATTCTGATATTGACCGGTACTGGGGGGATCTCGGGGACAGGAGTCATTTCGACTAGCGGCACCGGAAATGTGACCATCGCAGCTGCTGCCCCCAATGCTAGCTTTGTTGGTGGTACCACCACGATAACCAACGGAGTTCTTTCTGCTCTTCCCACTGTTGGTGCCACTAACGCAGGTGCCATTAACTTGAGCAATGCCGTGACAAGCGGCGGAAATGTTACTTTGACCGCTGGGACTGGTGCCACTACTATCGGTGCTAACATCACTGCCGCTAACAAGGTGGATATTACGAGTTCTAAGACTGTGACCATTAATTCCGGCGCTACCGTATTGGCTACGGCTGGTGCGGTTACCGTAAACCAAAATGGATCAACATTTACCAACAATGGAACGTTGCAAAGCGATTTGAATGCAGCTAACTCGATTGTTGTGCAAAGTAGTTTGGTTGGTGCAAGCAGTATGACCATTGCTGGAACCGGTACTATGAATGCCAATAGTACGCTCGGGTCTGTGAAGTTCGCTGTTCCTGGTGCCAGTACGTTGAGTTTTGCCAGCGGAACAAATCAGTCAATTAGCAATAGCAAGAATCTGGAGATTTCATCGAGCAGCGCCGGATTGCTCACTGTGCAAATGGCCGGTGCTACCACCTTGAACACTGGCGGTGCTGTGCTCGTGAAGGACAGCGGTGGGGGCAGCGGCGTGACCCTATCCGGCGGTAACACACTTACGACGTCGAGTGCAACGACCGTGACTAGCACCGGTCCCATCACTGTCAACTCAGCTACCACTCTAGCGAGCAGTGCCTTAATCACTATAAATGAAAACGGTGGAACGTTCACTAATAATGGGACGGTATCCAGTAGTTTGGCTGGAGCCACTGCTGTCTCGCTGCAGAGTACTGGCAATCTGACAATAGCTGGTTCAGGTTCGCTTACTGCGTCCGCCGCGACTGGAGCTGTGTTGATTTCTCCGGTTGGTGGTGGCACGGTTAACTTCGCAAGTGGTACTACACAAAACACAGGAACGAAGACGCTAACCATTCAGCCGAATACTTCGGGCGCGCTTACGGTCAATGTTTCGGGTGCTGCTGGTACGGCTTCTTTGTCAGGCACTGGAACCGTCAACATCACTGAGAACACAACTGGTGGGGTGACTCTCAATGCCAGCAATTCTGGAAGTGTACTTTCTCGATCTGGTCCTACCAGCATATCTGCTACTGGCGACATAAGCATCGGCGCGAATCTTTCGTCAACCAACACTGGTGCGACGACGATCACGCAGACCGGTGGAAAAATTACTAACTCGGGTACTGTTTCGAGCGCTGGTACGCTGACGATTCAAGCCAATACTGGTGCTTCCATAATTAATAACGGGACTCTTCGTTCTTCTCAGGCTGCGGCTAACTCGGTGGCTTTGAGAAGCACTGGCAGCTTCAGTGTGAGTGGAACTGGTGCGCTAGATGCTTCTGGTGTCGGTGGCTCTGTGCTCATAAGCCCTGCTGGTGGTGGCACGGTAAACTTTGCTAGCGGAATGAGCCAGACCATCACTGCGAATAAAAATGTCAGTATCACTCCGAACACTAATGGTGCAATAACTGTCAACGTATCGGGAGCGGCTGGGACTGCGACGTTCACCGGAACTGGAACCTATTCCATCTCAGATAGTACATCAGGTGGGGTTACGTTGCAACAGTCAAATGCTGGAAGCTCTATTTCCTTCGGTGGTGCTACGACCATTGGTGTTGCTGGCGGTGCCGCAAAAGATATCACTGTTTCTGGTGTTAAAGTTCAGTCCGCTGGAATTTTGACGGTGAATGAAGTTGGCGGTACTTTTACTAACAATGGAAGCCTCGTTTCTACTTCCGCAAGTGCGAATTCTATCCTTATTCAGAATACCGCAGGTTCCTTCTCGTTTGCAGGAACTGGAACGCTAGACGCGAGCAGTTCTGCAGGAGTCACAAACGTCGCTCTAGGTACAGGCGCCGGCGGCACCATCAATTTCTTGAATGGACTAAACCAGAGCATAAGTTCTAACAAGGTGCTATCTGTAGCCCCTGTCGCGGCTGGTAGCATTACCTTGAATGTTCCGGCTTCTGGAACTGCTGCGTTCACTGGCGGTTCCTACACAATCGCGGCGAACGGCGCCAACAATAGCGTCGGCTTCACCAACGGCACATTGCAGCTCGGCGGAAGCACCACCGTTACTACAACCGGTACCGGACAGATATCTGTCGGCAGCGGCGCCACGATTTCAGAAACATCAGGTACTTTAACCTTTAATATCTCTCAAACGGGACAGATAACCAACAACGGTACGATTGCTAATAGTTCTGGCACGGCAAACAACTTTGTAATGCAAAGCTCTGGCAACAATCTTACATTAGCTGGAACTGGCAATATAAATGTAAACACTCTTTCTGGTTCTGTCCGTATGACAGCTACCGGTGGTGGCACCATAACCCTGCCTTCGGGGACGAATCAGACCGTAGCTGGTACCAGTACTGTAGCTATGTTGCCTAGCAGTGCTGGCGGACTGACCGTGCGCGTAGCAGGAGCCGCTGGGACTGCGACTCTATCTGGTGGAACTTACACGATAAATGACAGTGGCGCTGGTGGTGGTGTCACGTTCGCGCAGGCAACTGTGAATAGTACGCTCGCGTTCGGGGCGCCAATATCTGTTACCACGACTGGTACCATAACTACTCCGGCCAACATGACTGTGCGTAGTTCGGGCGTGTTCACGCTGAACGTCAACGGTGGTACACTCTCGAATTCCGGCACCATCGCCAGCACTGCTTCTGGTACCAATGTCGTAGTGACTAGTACTGGTAACCTTACCGTTCAGGGAACTACAGGCGCTTTGAATGCGGGAGCCGGCAACACCGTGCGCATAAGCCCTGCCGGCGGTGGCACCTTATCCCTAGCAGCTGCCAACCTCACTCAGGCAGTTACCGGCAACCTGTCAATTGTCCCATCGACTGCCGGCAGCATCACGGTCAATATGTCTGGGGCTGCTGGTACTGGGTCTTTCACTGGTGCCGGCAACTTTTCTGTCACCGATAGTGGTGCAGGTGGTGGTGTCAGTTTCACTACTGCAAGCGCTGGGTCTACACTTAGCTTCGGTTCTACAACTGCCATCACGAGTACTGGTACGATTCAGACAGCCACCGGGCTGACAGTCAACAGCGCTGGTGTCATCACAGTCAATACTAATGGTGGAACATTCACTAACAATGGAACGGTTTCAAGTAGCTTTGCTGGTGGAACGGCTGTCTCAGTTCAGAGTACTAGTAACCTCACGATTAGTGGGACGGGAAGTCTGACTGCTTCTGCCGGTACTGGCACCGTGCTGATTTCTCCGGCTGGAGGCGGCACTGTTAATTTCGCCAGTGGAACGACTCAGAATACTGGAGCTAGAACTCTCACAATACAGCCTAACAGCGCAGGTTCGCTCACTGTAAATGTATCAGGGGCTGCTGGTACAGCTTCTCTCTCTGGCACTGGGATTTTGAACATAACAGAGAATGCTTCGGGTGGGGTCACGCTAAACGCAGCAAACGCATCGAGTATTCTCAACCATGCAGGGCCAACAAACATCACGGCGACTGGCAACATTAGCATTGGTGCGAATCTTTCTTCGACCAACACTGGTGCTACAGTAATCACGCAGAATGGTGGCACGACTACTAACTCGGGCACTGTTTCAAGTGCTGCTCAGTTGACGCTGCAAGCCAATTCCGGCGCAACTGTAGTCAACAGTGGCACTCTGCGATCCACATTGGCTGCTGCGAACTCGGTCACCTTTGCTAGCACTGGTAATTTCACGGTGAGTGGAACGGGTGCTATCGACGCTTCGGGAGTCGGTGGTTCAGTGCGGTTTAGTCCAGTTGGTGGGGGCACTGTCAATTTCGCCAGTGGAATGAATCAAACTCTCACTGGTAACAAGAATGTCAGCATCACTCCTAATTCGAGTGGCGCAATAACTGTTAACGTGTCCGGAGTTGCTGGCACAGCTACATTCACCGGTACCGGTACCTATTCGATTTTGGATAACACTTCGGGTGGTGTCGCGTTCCAACAAGCTAATACGGGAAGCACCCTGTCCTTTGGTGGTGCGACAACCATTGGTGTCGTTGGCGGTGCTGCGAAAGATATTACTGTTTCAGGTGTCAAAGTTCAGTCAGCTGGAATTTTAACTGTTAATGAAGTTGGCGGCACACTCTCCAACAACGGAACTCTCGCTACGACCTCTGCAAGCGCTAGTGCACTTTTAATTCAAAATACTGCCGGCTCTTTCTCCATGACTGGCACCGGAACGCTCGATGCTTCCAATTCTGTTGGTGCTGTCAATATTGCGCTAGGTACCGCAGCTGGTGGCACTGTTAATTTCTTAAATGGCATGAATCAGACGGTAAGCTCTAGCAAGATAGTGTCTGTGGCACCGCTAGCAGCTGGAAGCATCACTCTGAACGTACCAGCATCGGGCACTGCCGTGTTCGCTGGTGGTGGGTATACAATTGCTGCCAACGGAGCCAACAACAATGTGAGTTTCACCAATGGCACTCTACAGCTTGGTGGTAGCACTGGAGTCACAGTGTCTGGCACTGGGCAGATCAATGTGGGTGTGGGTGCCACTCTGTCTGAGACTGTTGGCACTCTTACGATGACTGTGTCTCCGACGGGGCAAATCAACAACAATGGCAGTGTCGTAAATAGCTCGGGAACAGCCAACAACGTCGTGATGCAGAGTTCAGGCAACGCGCTGACTCTAACTGGAGCAGGTACTATAAATGTAAGCTCGGGTTCAGGCTCGGTTCGCTTGACGGCAACGGGTGGTGGCACCATATCGTTTGCGTCGGGAATGAATCAGACCATAACAGGCACCAGTAATGTCTCCATGGTGCCGAGCAGCGCAGGCGCTCTGACGGTGAGAGTAGCTGGTGCTGCAGGAACAGCCACGTTCACTGGCGGTTCCTATTCTATAGCTGACAGCGGTGCTGGTGGGGGCGTCACTTTTGCGCAAGCGAATGCTAATAGCACCCTAGCGTTAGGAGGTGCCGTTGCTGTAACTACGACTGGTACTATCACCGTTCCAGCAACTATGACAGTGAGCAGTACCGGCGTATTGACGCTTAACGCTAACGGCGGCACGCTCTCAAACTCTGGAACTATAGCAAGCACAGCTTCTGGAACCAACATAATAGTTGCTAGCACGGGGAACCTCACCGTGCAGGGTCTAACTGGTAGCTTTAATGCAGGTTCCTCTAATACGATTCAACTGAGTCCAGCTGGTGGTAGCACGTTATTCTTGCCAGCGACCAACTTTACTCAGAATATAACCGGAAATCTTTCGATAGTTCCATCGTCGTCCGGCGCTCTTACGGTGAACCTTTCGGGTGCTGCCGGCACAGCCGCCTTTGTTGGTGGAAGTGGCTACACAGTGGCGGACAGTGGAGCTGGCGGTGGAGTCAGTTTGACCACTGCTAGTTCCGGCTCTGTGCTGAGTTTTGGAGCGGCTGCGGCACTCACCAGTGCTGGAACTATTCAGACTGCTAGCGGCTCAACTGTAGCTAGTTCAGGTATTCTCACAGTAAATGCCAATGGTGGCACTCTAAGTAATTTAGGTACTCTGCGAAGCACTTCGAATGTCGCAAACAGCTTAGTAATTCAAAGCACTGGCTCATTAACTGTTTCTGGAAACGGCACTCTAGATGCTAACACTGTTAATGGAAGTATCAGGTATAGCCCAGGTGGCGGGGGCACCCTCAATTTCGTCGCCGGATATGCTCCGATTGTGACAGGCAACAAGCCTATTTCCATTAGTCAGAACGGTGCTGGAACTCTCAATATCAATGTCTCTGGGGCTGGAAATGCAAGCTTGACCAGCACAGCCGCTTACACGATCTCCGACAGCAGTGGAAGTGGTATCACCTTCAGCGCCTCGACTGCGGGAAACACTCTCACGCTTCCGGGTGCTACAACAGTAACCAGCACCAACGATATTACGATGAACACTGGTGCTGTGCTTGCCAGCTCTGGCACGCTCACTGTCAATGAGAATGGTGGCACGCTGACTAACAACGGAACACTGCGCTCGACTAGTGGCACCGTTGGTGCTATCACCATTCAGAGCACTGGCAGCTTAACTCTGGCTGGCACAGGCACACTCGATGCTAACAGCGGTTCTGGCAGCGTTGCTCTGCGACCTGCAGGCGGCGGCACGCTCAACCTGGCGGTCGGTCTGAGCCAGGCTCTCACCGGCAACCGTAATTTGACAGTATCCCCTGCTACTGCTGGCGCGCTCAACGTGAATGTCTCTGGTGGTTCAGGCACTGCAACGTTTACTGGAACCGGTACCTATACATTCAATGATTTTGGCGGAGCTCAAGGCGTTAACTTCTCCAGAACGTCTGGCAACGCGATTTTGAGTTTGCCGGGCGTTACAAATATCAACTCCGTTGGCGGAACGATCGGTATAAGTAATGTATCCGTCAGCAGCACAGGAAATCTAACTCTCAGCTCAACTAATCTTACTAACTCTGGTACTATTCAGAGCTCGGCAAACGTTCTTCTTAATGTAAATGGTGGCACATTCACAAACAACGGCTCTATAGTCAGTACTTCAGGAGCTGGCAACAATGTCCAAGTCACCAGTACAAGCGGTTTCACGCTTGCTGGTACCGGAAACATTGATGTGTCTAGCGGTGCGGCTGGCTCGATTTTGCTGCAGCCAAGCGCTGGAAACACACTGAATCTTGCAGCTGGAATGAACCAGACCATCACGGGTAACAAGTCTGTTAGCATCACACCGACGAGCGGGGCTCTGTCCTTAAATGTAAGCGGAGCCGGCACGGCCAGATTCACTGGTGGAACCTTCTCCCTTACTGAAGGAACCGCTGCAGCTGGTATCAGCTTTACTCAGAGTAATTCGGGCAACGTGCTTTCTCTAGGAGGAAACAGCACAGTAAGCAGCAGCGGTTCTATTCATGTAAACGGCGTAACAGTGAAGAGTGCTACTGGCTCATTGATGCTCAATGTTGATGGTGGTGCACTAAACAATAATGGAACCATTGGTAGTGATAGCGGTCTTGCTAATAATTTGATAGTGCAGAGCACAAGCAACCTCACTATTCACGGGGTTGGAACTTTCGATGTTTCGTCTGGAGCGGGCTCAGTGCGCTTGGCTGTGCCTGCTAGCGGTCTAGTCAATTTCCTTTTTGGGACTGATCAGAGCGTGACAGCGGACAAGACAGTTCTTATATCGCCGAGCAGCGCAGGCGCTATAACGGTTCTAGTTATCGGTGGCGCAGGTTCCGGCGGCTTTTCCAGCGGAGTCATCAATATAGATGATGGCGGATCTGGCGCAGGAGTCACCCTGACGACAACGCACCAGCCAAGTGTGCTTTTGTTAGGATCTTCATCCTCAATCACCAGCACCGGTACTGTGACTGTTGGAGCGGGCTCAACTGTTAGTAGCTCTGGTTTGCTCACCTTCAATTTAGATGGTGGCACTTTAGTTAATTCTGGTGTTATTGCGAGTACCGCTGGTGCTGGAGCGAACATACTGTTGCAGAGCAGCAGCGGCTTCACCCTGCAGGGGAATGGCAGCTTCAATGCATCTAGTGGCGTTGGTGATGTCAATCTTTCTGCGACGGCTGGTGGCGTTATTAATCTGGAGGCAGGATTAAGCCAGAGTCTTCAAGGTAATCTTGTTTTCACTCCGTCCGACAACTCAAACTTGAACGTTAATATCAAAGGTGCCGGAACGGCGAGCTTTACTGGAGGGACGTTATATACATTCCTTGCTGTTGGCGCAAACAATATTAATTTCACTGGGGACAATTCTGGCAATCAACTCAGTCTCGGGGGCAACACTGCAGTCACCGTAAATGGTGGCAATGTCAATGTCACGTCTGGCGTTACCTTATCTAGTTCGGGAACGCTCACTGTCAATGCCAACAACAATGGAACCTTGACGAACAACGGAACCCTTGTCAGCACAGCAGGTACTGCGGGCAACCTCGTAATACAGACCGATTCCAGTTTGACACTGGCAGGGTCAGGTTCGTTGAATGCATCAGCGGGCGGCTCGGTAGCAATCACGGCGCCGGGTGCTGGCATCATAAACCTCGCTAGTGGTCTGAATCAAACAATTGTAGGGAATCGAAATGTTTCGATATCTACATCGAGCGCAGGCACATTGAACCTCAATGTCGTTTCTGGAATCGCGACGTTCACAGGCTCTGGAAACTACTCTATTTCGGATGGCGGCGGGGCTGGTGTCAATTTGACCCGTACATCCTCTGGTTCAACCTTGAATTTTGGCGGGAACACCTCGGTTACAAGTTCGAGTGATATTTCTCTTCAAAATGGTTTGACTCTGCAATCTGCTGGAACCATTACGATAAATGAGAATGGAGGCAAATTCTCCAATAACGGCACTGTGAAGAGTACTAATGGTACTGCTGGCGCTATCACCATTCAAAGCAGTTCAGGGCTGACTCTTGCTGGAACTGGTACGCTCGATGCTGCGACAGGCTCTGGTTCTGTTGCCATCAAGCCCGCCGGCGCTTCGACCTTGAGTATAGAATCTGGCACTGTTCAGACCATTGCAGGTGGCGCTGGACTCGCGATTTCATCAGGCTCAGCTGGTGGACTGAAAGTGAATGTATCCGGACCAGCTGGTGTAGCTTCGTTCGTCGGTACTGGCGCAACGACGATAACCGATGACGGCAGCTCTGGCGGCATAAGCTTCACTCAGGCGAACAGTGGCAGCACTTTCTCCGTCGATGGCGCTCTCACCATCAGCAGCAGCGGTGACATCACAATCGACGGACCGGGGTCTGGTGTCACCGTATCTAGTGGCGGTAATCTCACCATCAACGAAAATGGTGGTACATTGCAGAATGGTGGAACGCTCAGCAGCGTCGCAAATAACGCGAATTCGATCAGCATTCAGAGTACTGGCGATCTGACCTTGCGTGGAACTGGCAGCCTTAACGCTAGTGGTGCGCTCGGGTCTATAAAGATACAGAGCGGCGCCAACGGAACAGTGAACTTTGAGTCTGGAATGAATCAGACTGTTCTTTCTGGCAAGCAAGTGAGTATAGGTTCTAGCTCTGGCTCATCGAAGTTTAACGTATCTGGTGCTGCCGGAACGGCTCAATTTACTGGTGGCAGCTTCACGGTGACAGAAGGAACGGCCGGGTCCGGCGTCAGCTTTTCAAAGACAGCCGCTGGTAGTTCATCAATACAATTTGGTGGGGATACAGTTGTATCCGTCTCTAACTCAAGTGCAATCACCGTCAATAATGGTGTGAGTGTCGGCTCCTCTGGAAGCCTCACACTCAGTGCATCGAATAGCACTATCAATAATAATGGAACTCTCTTTAGCACAGCTGGAATCGCAGATGCAATTACTCTGACGAGTTCTCCTTCAACGAGCTTGACCTTGAGTGGAATTGGCACACTTGATGCTAATAGTGGTAGTGGTTCGGTCCTTATTAATGCAGGCTCAAATCTTATTCTCAGTAATGGCTTGTCACAGTCTATCGCTGGTGGCAAAAATGTTGACGTACTCTCGCAGGCTGGAAGTCTCAATGTTGATGTAAATGGCAGCGCTGCATTCAATGGAAATGGAGTTTACACCTTTGCTGCGGCATCGGGGCAGTCAATCACGATATCGTCAACTGGTGGCAGTCTCAGCGTAGGTGGTAATCTCACGCTGGATGCTTCAACTGGAAATCTAACTCTTAGCGACGTTACTGTTGGCACTGTCAATGGTGATGCGCAAGTCAACGTCGGTTCACAGTTTGACATTGGTGCTTCCACCTTGCAATCGGGCAAATCAAACGGTTCCATAAATGTTAGTGGCAGTACTGGTGCTCTGACCCTTGTGGGCAATGGCAGCTTGAAGTTGACTCAGAATGCTGCCAACAACAAGATTCTCGTCAGCTCTGGTGTGTCAGGTACAGGAACCTTGTCGTTTGCAGGAAATCTGATTATGGATGTTGGCGCAGGAACAACAGCTGTTGATGCCATAAGCATTCAAGCTGCTAGTGTTAATCTTGCGACGGGCACCACGCAGACCTTCGCAAATGGTGCTAATGCAACGCTCGCCCCCGGTGCTGCCTCAAGCCTCAGTGTTATTGCGCAAGGTGCCGCAGGAACTGCGACACTGGCTGGCAGTGGCATAGTCACAGTTCAGAGTAATGGTGTTGCTGAATCTGTAAGTTTCTCTGCTAGCAGCAGTCCATCGGTGCTTCAGGTAAATGGAGGCTTGACTGTCAATAGCGGTGCTAGTGGTTCGGTGAGCGTCAATTCAGTCGAGTTGACTTCAGGTTCTAGCCTGCTTATCAACACTTCTTCCTTGACCAACTCTGGCACGATCAGTTCTAGTGCTGCTGCTGGCAGCATAAGCGTGCAGAGCACCGGCGACCTCACATTGAGCGGCAACGGAGTATACCGTGATACACAAAATGCAGCGCTCAACAACATCTCCTTCATCGCCGGTCCTAGCGGTACTGGCACGCTGACAATAACAGGGGACAACACATTAGATGTTGGAAACGCCACATCTGCTCTTGATGCTATTTCCTTTGAGGCTTCGACAATCAATCTTCAGAGCGGCTCGACTCAAACCGTCTCGAATGATGCAAGCGTAAGCTTCTCGCCTGGCTCGTCCAGCTCGTTAAAGGTAAACGTATCTGGACTGAGCGGAACCGCATCATTCGTTGGCTTGGGCAAATATTCGGTTAGCAGCAATGGAAGTGGAAACACTGTTGAGTTCGCCTCAGATGCAGCATCGTCGACACTGCTGTTTGGAGGTGCACTCAGCGCTGACGCTGGCAGTACTGGCACCGTCTCTGTCGATGCCGGTCTGACATTGAGCTCTGCCGGATCGATAAGCGTTAACGCTGGCACAATCGCCAACAATCAAGCTCTCGTCAGCACAGGTTCTAACTCTTTGATATTGCTTCAGAATCTTGGTGGCAACCTTGTGCTCGATGGCAATGGACTCTACCAGATTTCAACAGACTCAGCCAATAACTTTATTCAGGTTATTGCTGGTGCGACTGGGGCTGCCAATCTCAGCTTAAATGGAAGTAGTACTTTTG
The DNA here is from genome assembly GCA_044226015.1 of Obscuribacteraceae bacterium (SeqCode). Lineage (GTDB taxonomy): Bacteria > Cyanobacteriota > Vampirovibrionia > Obscuribacterales > Obscuribacteraceae > JAIEPM01. The sequence continues at coordinate 238,129 of JBGAHS010000008.1, read as the reverse complement.
ACGTTGGTAATGCTAACGTTTCAAACAATGCTGTTCAGTTTACTGCCGGACAGATCAATATAAAAGTTGGTACAACGCAAACAGTTTTGAATAATTCGGCGCTTACGCTCAAGTCGGGTGCTAGTGATCTCAACTTGCTAATGCTTGGTGGCACGGGAGCCAGCAACTTTATAGGCGCAAGCGCCTATACTCTCACGGCCACTGGGAATCTTTCTTTCACTGGATTGGCGACTCCGGCGCAATTTAACTTCGACAACAACTTGAAAGTTCAGGCTGGCACCAACTCCAGCATCACCGTTAGCTCAGGTGTTACGTTAAATGCGAGTGGTTCTATGACACTCGATGCTGGCACCATATTCAACAATGGTTCAACAATCTCCTCATCTGCAATTGGAGCCGTCGTTCTCCAGAATACTGGAGGTGCATCCAGTCTTACCCTGGCTGGAAATGGCAATTATCAAACAAGTTCAAACAATGCTGCCAACAAGATTTTGGTGCAGTCAGGTAGTGCTGGTGCTGGTCAAATTTTTGTGACCGGTTCAAATACTTTTGATGTTGGAACTGGGACAAGTTCTGCTAATGCTGTGGAGTTTCAAGCAAACAGTATAGACCTGTCCACAGGAACGACTCAAATCATTGCAAATGGCGCCAAATTGACCATCAGCTTGTCTGGCGCGGCTGCTACTGCGATCAACCTGAGCGGAGCCGCAGGAAATGTAGACTTCACAGGTGCTTCTTCTTATACCATAAACTCTAACGCTGCCACGAACACTCTTGATTTTAGTTCCGACAATGCAAGTAATTTGAGATTTGACAATGCTCTTTCTGTAACTAACACCGCAGACGTATCGATTGCTTCCGGGCTGGAAACGAGTGCTGCTCTCACCCTATCTTCACTTTCGAATAATGGTGGCATCTTCGTAACGGGACATGTGAGCGGAGCAACTGGCGTTAATGTCAGTTCAAATGGTAGCGGAATAATCGATATCGCTGATGGTGCTTTTGTAAGCAGCACTAATGCCAGCATAAGCTTCAAGTCTGGTGCTTTAGACAGCAACAGCAGCGGTGCGATTAACGCTGGCACAGGCGTCGTCAGCCTTCTTCAGAACGGCAGCAACACCGATGTGAGCATCAACGGTGGAAGCGCTACATATGGTGTCAGTGCTGCTACCCTAGCAAACATCACGGCTAGCAAGCTCGTCATTGGCGATTCGAATACCGGTGCCGTTACTCAAGTTGGCTCAGCAGACTTCAGTGTTCCTGGACCTGGTTCGTATGACCTCGTCATCAATGGTGCGTCTTACGATGGCACCGGCAGCTCTATGTTAATCGGTTCCAAGAATCTGACTATCACAGCCTCCACTGGTGCGGCGGTCATGGGAGCGGTCACAGGAACTTCTGGTTTTGTTGATGTGAGTGCTAGCAATGATGCAATTACCCTCACCGATAATCTAAGTGCTGGCAAAGTCACTCTGCTTAGTGGTGTAAATATTCAAGTAAGCAGTGATGTGACTGTTCAAACATTCGGCGCAGCTGGAAATGACATTGTATTGAATATGCTTGCGCCGGCAAGCTTGGTTCAAACTTTGGGTTCGAACCTATCTTTGATGTCCGCAGGTGCTCTCAGTGTTTCGGGTGGTGTAGACACAACTCAAATTGTAGGTGGTGGAGGGGACTTCACTGCAAGCGCGGCTGATGGTACGCTGAGTATTTCAGGCGTTATCAACTCTTATGGAAACGGAGCAATTGGCGTTAACAACGGCGGTGCTATCGACCTCAGTGCTAGCAATGGCAGCATAAGTGTTGGTGCCATTAGCAGTGATGGTGGACCAAGCAGTGGCAACGCTGGGTTAATCTCTGTTGTCGCCAGTGGCGCTGTCACTGTCGCCGGTGCGATAAGTGCCAAGAGCGTAAGCGCATCTGGTGGTATCGTCACTCTTAAGAGCTCTGGTTCTAGCATTCAAGTCGATGGCTCTATCAACAATCAGGGTGCAGCAAGCGGTCCTTCAATTCTCATTTCTAGCGCATCTGCTTCTCCGCTGCAGATAGGTGGAAGCAGTGGAGTCAACAAGATTGCTGGCTTGATTAGCTCAAATGGTTCAGTTGAGATTCAGAATAGCGGAGACATTCAACTGTTTTCTGCTGGCACTACTATTTCTGCTTCTGCATCCGTTGGACAGATTTCGTTGGTCTCCACGAATGGTGCAATCAGCGCTAACTCCAGTACTGAGGGGGGTCTCAGCGCCTCGGCTGTTTTACTCTCCGCGAAAACCGGCGTAGGTAGCGTTACAGGTGCTGTTCCGATTTCACTGACTGGGGCTGGTAATACCAAGGTTGCCGTACAGGTGACCGGTCCGAATTCTGAGGTCTACCTGCTTTCGACGGCAGCTGGTCTGACGACCGATGCCTTGAGTTCGGCTTCGACAGGCAGCATCATTGGAGTGAACAGTACAGGTGACATAAGACTTGATGTCAATGCAGGTTCCACTCTGACCGTGAGCAGTGGCAATACAATATCTACGTCGGGAAGCGGAAGCACAATCACTATCAATGCTGACAAACTTGTGTTTGGCAGCAGCACTCCTTCTATAGATGCAGGCTCTAGTGGCACCATAATTATTACTCCGACAACTCTGTCGCAGAACATTACGATAGACAACACTGGTACTCAGTACCTCACCACGACAAACAGTCAGCTTACGCAGTTCCAGGCTTTGAATGTGCAGATTGGAAATAACTCGTTTGCTGGAGATATTACAGTAGGCGCTGGTGGTCTATTGCTTGCAGGTAACGATGGCAGCGTCGCAGCAGGAACGGCGCCTGGCGCATTCAATATTACCTTTATAAGTTCCGGCAAGTTTAGTTCGAAGAACGTTTTGATTGACGAAGGTGTCAATGATTTCACTGTTAAAGTTGGCGGAACTGTCGAGCTTGGTGCAGTTGGCGTTCAACCCAATGCTAGCGGTTCTGTCAGCATCAGTGGTAATGGTGTGACGCTGTACGATAACATCAATGCAGGTTCGCTGAGTATCGATCCTGGCACGGGTACGCTGGTTCAGAATGGTGGCACACTCTCTTCCAACAGCCTATCTATCAACGCAAATCCGAACGATAATGTGGTGCTCAACATTGCAGTGAGCGACCTCACTGTCACCCAGAGTCTGGCTGGCACTGGCAGCATAACGATAACTAATTCAAAAGAACTGCTGAGCAATGGAATCTCGACGGCTGGTCTTGGTGGCTTCAACTATACAGGCACTGCTGACGGTGGTACGACGCTTACAAACTCCATCACTACTGATGGACCTTTGAGCATCACCAACACAGGCAACAACGCGCAGATAACAATTAATGGCGCTTTGTCAGGCTCTTCTGTGAGTCTCAGCTCAACAGGTACCGGTGACATTTCGGGAACCGGAACTGTGACTGCGAAGAATGATCTCACCGTAAATAGCCCGAACGGCGATGTCAATTTGAACGTTGCTACACCTTACATCACCGTAACGCAGGACATCAACGGTACTGGCAGTGTCACGATTACTGATTCAGTAGCTCTTATCGGCAATGGAGCTTCGACCGCTGGAAGTGGTGGTTTCTTCTTCACTGATACAGCTGGTGGTGCTGGTGCTATCAATATCACGAATACGATTACAACTAAGGGTGACCTCACTCTCAGCGGCGCAGGTGGGACTGATTCTGGCATTGTTCTAGGTGCTGACATCAGTGGTGCTGCAGTCACTCTCTTGAGCACAGGCACTGGCACGATAACTCAAGCTACGCCGGGGCTCGATGTCACCGCAACGTCATCGCTTACCCTGACTGCAGGCTCCGGTAATGTTGATCTGAACGTCACAACCCCATCTTTGACGATAAGCCAGAGCGGAGCCGGCGCTGTCAATATAATAGATTCGCAAGCCTTGAGTACGACAGGTCCTATCACTGCTGGTAGTGGCGGGCTGAGCATCAATGTGACTGCTGGTGGTGCTGGAGCTATCACGACGGGTGCGTCGATAAGCTCTACTGGTGCGGTAGTGTTGACTGGCGTCGGAGGAAGCGACAGTGGCATCGTTCTTGGCGGCGATGTGACTGGCAAGTCAGTGACGCTGACTGCCACAGGAAGCGGTAACATTGGCAGTACTGTGGCGGTGGACATCACAGCTAGCAACGGTGACGTACAGCTGACCGCAAATAATCTGACATTTGCAAATTCTTCTACAATTGATGCGGGCTCTCAGTCTGTCTATATTCAGCCAACAGCAAATCAATCCATTGCCGTCAATGGCGCTGCTATTGGTACATTGACCATCGGGCAAAATCTGGTAGATAACATAACTGCTGGCCAGCTTGTTATCGGTAACACTAGCTCTACTGGTGCTATACAAGTGAATGGTGCCGGCGACACAATGAACGCCAATTTTGATCTGGTCTTCCTCAATAACCCCACGACCGGGGGCTCATTCACTAATAATGGTACTATCGCTCTCAATGCTAACGATCTCAGCGTCACAGTTGGAGGTAGCATCACTAGCGGTGCTGTGACCGGCACTGGAAGCATCGTCTCATTGACTGGAACCGACATCGCGCTTTCAGGCGCGATTGACAGCAGCGGTGGTAAGGTCACCCTCAGCGCGACCGATGGTGGCGTGACGCAGAGTGCTGGTGTAGTGAGCGCTGCTGAGCTCACGATTAATGCTACTGATACTGTTGCTAATCTGAATATTGCAGTTCCTTTCCTCACAATTAGTCAGACCGGCTCTGCTAGCGTGACATTGACTAACTCTGTAGCTCTTACCGGGAATGGGGTTATTTCAGTTGGGTCGGGTGGATTCTTCTTCACTGATACCGCAGATGGCGGCATAAATCTGACCAACACCATCACAAGTTCAGGTCCTGTGTCTCTCGTCAACACTGGCAACAATGCAGGAATAGCGATAGGTGCTGCAGTGAGTGGCTCAATCGTTACCCTGACTTCGACCGGTACTGGTGACATCAGTGGAGCTGGAGTGGTGACGGGAAGCAGCTCGATAGCACTCACAAGTCCAGAAGGCAGCATAAACCTCTCGGTTGATACTCCGGTCTTGAGCACAAGCCAGAATGTCTCTGGCTCGGGCTCTGTATTTATTCAAGATGCGTCTTCTGTTCAGGTAGGCGCCGATTCTACGGCTGGCTCTGGAGGCTTCACCCTCATTTCGAATGGTGCTGGTCCTGTCGGAATAAGCACAGCTGGCAAGATCAATAGCTCTGGCTCTATCGATTTACAGGCTCTCGGCATTGGTGCAGGCATCACGATAGGAAAAGACATCAGCGGCAGTGATGTGTCGCTGACCGCATCAGGCGGCGACGTGTCCGTCGGAACTTCTGTCTCAGTCAGTGGCACTAATTCTGTCATCGTGAGCATGCAGGGTGGAACACTGAGCAACAACGGGACTCTCACATCCTCGTCCGGCGGAATTCTCATCGATAGCAGCTCTGATTTGACCTTCTCTGGCACTGGCTCTCTCAGTTCTGCCACTGGTACTTCTATTATTCTGCCTGGAAACTCGACGCTCTCGCTACCATCTAATTTGATGCAGACAGTGACCGGCGACCTCAGCATGGGTGTGTCCACTCCCGGTTCGTTGAGTGTCGATGTGACTGGAGCTGCTGGTACTGTGCAATTCATTGGCGGTGGCAACTATAAGATCAGCAGCAGTGGTGCCAATGCACTGAATTTCAATCAGGACAACAGCGGAAGCGGAATTAGCTTTGGCGGCAGCCTCAATCTTACTAGCAGCGGTGACATCAACAACAATGGTTTGACACTCGCTAGCAGCGACGTAATGGTCATCAATGAAAATGGTGGACAGCTACTAAACAACGGAACGCTTCGCAGCACCGCCGGTGTAGCCAACGATATCCTGATCACAAGCAGCAGTTCTTTGTCGCTTGCAGGTGTGGGCAATCTTGATGCTTCCGCTGGCAATGGTTCTGTCAAGATAAGCATCGCCGGCGGCTCTTCCTTCAAGTTTGAGACTGGCAGCGTACAAACTTTAGTCGGTGACAAGGACCTCACCATTGAGACAAATTCACCTGGCAACATGTTCATAAGCACAGGTGGTGCGACCGGAAACGCGACTTTTGCTGGAACCGGAAAATACACAGTTCAGAATTTGCAAGGTGGAATAGCGTTTGCTCAATTCAGCAGTGACAGTAGTATCACTTTCGGTGGGGACACTACTATTAACAATGCCAATGATCTCATAAGCATTCAAGGTCTGACAATTGTGAGCAATAAGACCCTGACTGTAAATGAAAACGATGGTATCGTTTTCAACAACGGTGTGTTGCGCAGCGGAGCCGGCACTCCAAACGACCTCGTCATTCAGAGCTCAGGTAGTCTTTTCTATTTAGGTACAGGTAAGCTCGATGCAGCTGGCTCCGCCTTGATAGGTGTTGGTGCAGCCGAGGTTCTCAATCTTCAGGCTGGAACCACCATAGATATGGTTGGAAACAAAGACCTAACACTCAGTTCCCCTGGCTTGCTCACTGTCAATGTCGCAGCCGCCAGTGGAACCGTTAGCTTTGTTGGAACCGGCAAGTACACTGTCAGTGGAGTCGGTGTAAATCTGAGCTCTGATTTTGCTTCAGGTGTACTCTCGTTCGGTGGCGACACCGAGATAAACGGCGGCACTGGTACCGTTGCACTGGACACTAAGACAGAAGCTCGTTCGGCTGGAGATATGATGCTTGATGCGTCTGCTATCGATAACGCTGGACTCGTTTCAAGTACCAAGTCCTCAGGACTTATTACTCTGAGCAACTCTGCTGGAGACCTCACTGTGGGTGGTGGCGGAGTCTTCACCAACACCACTAACTCTCTGGGCAACCAGATTGTAATTTCCGCTAACTCAGGTAAGTCGGCTGTGACTTTCTCAGGTGACAATACGTTTGATGTTGGCAATGCAAATACGGCTGCAAACGCAATTGAAATACTGGCGACACAAATCAATCTGCCTGCAGGAACAACGCAAACTATAGCGAGCGATGCTAACGTAACTATGCATCCTGGTAGCTCTTCCGACCTCAACATCGTCGTTACCGGAGGACCTGGTAACGCCAGCTTCGTCGGTAATGGCACCTATTCAATAAGTAGCGTTGGAAGCGGCAATGGCGTGTCTTTCAAATCAACACTGTCCAATCAACTTTCACTTGGCGGGGATGTAAATGTGACATCTTCGTCTACTGGAACCATCCATGTAGACAGTACATTCACTCTTGACTCCGCAAATGGCGCAGTCATGATGGATGCTTCAAATATTGATGTTGCCGGAACTGTCAGTTCATCATCGTCGACAGGATTGATTGTTCTTCAAAATAGCAGCGGTGATCTCACCGTGGGTGGTGGCGGAAGCTTCATCGAAACGCAAAATTCTGCAAGCAATCAGATAATCATTTCGGCAGGAAGCGCTGGCACAGGAAAAATCACCGTTCTTGGAGACAATACATTTGACGTAGGAACCGCAACGGGAACGGCAGATGCCATCCAATTTGTAGGTTCTCAACTCAATCTGCCTGTGGGGTCGCAAACTTTCCTCAACAACCCGAATGTCATCATTCAGCCAGGCAGCAGCAGCTCTATCAGCATAAATGTGAGTGGACCCGGTGTGGCTAATTTTGTTGGCACAGGAACTTACACAATACAAAGTGTCGGTGCTGCTAATAGTGTGAACTTTGGCGGCACTGCTGCGTCTCAAGTCAACTTCGCCGGCGACCTGAATGTTCAGGGTGGTTCCGACGTGAGTGTGGGTTCTGGCATCACAGTGAGCAGTGACAACTCGATGACTGTCTCAGCGCTTACAATCCATAATTCGGGTAAGCTTTCCGCAAACAATCTCGGCTTGAATGTCAACGACACACTCGTCAGCAACAACGGTGTCTATACAGCAGATGCGATTGCCGTGAACAGTGCTAGCGGAAAGAGCTTGACCATTCTAGGTAATGCAACGTTTGACGCAACGAACGGTGGTCAAACCGACCTTAATTCTAATGGTGACATCACCTTCGGTGATGGTGTAACGACTGCAACACAGTTGTTCAATGGTGATGCTAACTTCAATACTGCCCTGGGCAAGGGCACTGTCACTGTCACCTTGAATGACAGCGTTGTAGGCAACAATACGATCACTGTGAATGCAAGCACTCTCATAGTGAATGGTTCTATCACAGCCAACCCGCTCATCTTCAATTCTGCTGGCGCCGGTACGATTGCTAACAATACTGGTGGCGCGCTAGATTTGAAGAATGTTGGCGGACTCGTGTTCAACGGTCAGAGTCTGGCTATTCTGTCTGCTGGAGATATCATCGACACCAACGCGTCTGACACAATTGACCTCTCTGGTGATGCGCTAAATCCGGATGGTGGCTCTTTGTTGTTGGTTGCTGGTTTCAACTTCAGTCCGAATGCTGCCGCTCCTTATCAATTCAACAACACCGTTTACACCTTGGGTTCAGCCGGCACTGGTAGTGTCGATCTAGCTAATGTCGATGTGAACACCAGTGGCTTCGCTGGTGGTGGCAATGCTGGTTCTGTGCAGGCTTATGCCAGCAAAGGTAGTGTCAACCTGGGTGATATTACGGCTGTCGGGCAGGGACTTGCAGGCGCAGGTGGCTCCGTCACCCTTGTTGGTGAGACAGGTGTCGCTGTCGGATCTGCGACGCTCACTGGCGGCAGCAGCTCAGGAAATCTCTCCATCACGACTGCGGCTCCGGTACTTAACAACGGACCAGTCATGATAGGCAATGGCACCATCATTAAGGGTAGCCTCTCCGCTTCAAATGTCATCAGCAATGGCAATGTCACATTGAATGGAGCTGTTGATGCAAATTCCATCGGTGTGAATGCTGGCTCTATCGCTATGGGCAGTAATGCTGGAACCTTGAACTCCCTAGCGGATGTCTCTCTTAAGACAACTGGTGGCAACCTTTCTAGCGCCGGTGGCAGTCTCGATATCAGCGCTATCGGTAAGACAACCATTGATTTGTCTGGTGCTGCGATTGACTTGTCCTCTGTAACGGGGCAGTCCGTATCCATCGATTCTAAGAATGGAGTAGACCTGAAGGGTAGCAGTGCGAGCGCTGCTGCTGTCACCACTGATGGTGGTGCTGTCAGTCTCAACTCAAGCGCTGCATCGGTGCTCACAGGCGCTATCACTACAAGCAGTCTTAGCGTTTCTGGGGCTGACATCAGTTTGACGGCTGCGGGCGCTGTGACTGTCAACGGAGGACTGGACGCTTCATCTGGAGCCGCTTCTGGTGGCAATGTCACTGTTGGCTCAAGTGGCAGCACGATTGAGGTTGATGGCGCAATCAATAACACCAGCGTTGGCAATGGAGCGGCGTTTGTAAAACTTAGCTCGGCTGCTTCCAATTTGAACCTGAATTCATCGAGTGCTGCTGCCAACTCTATAAAAGGAATCATCAGCTCAAATGGAGATGTGACTGTCAGTGCGCATGGCGTGATACTCTCCGGCGTGACAGCCGTCAGCTCTACTTCTGGAATCGGTATCGATGCCATCGATGGAAGCATCACAGCAAGCTCAGCTGGTGCAGGTAAGCTTGCTGCTCCGGAGGTGATTTTGCTCGGCACCTCTCTCGGTACTTCTGCGACTCCGCTAACTCTGGACTCTGCTTCGACGACGCTTGCAAGCAGTGCCACTGGTGCGTCCGCTGTCACCAATCTTACCAGCACCGGCGACCTGCTTGTCGGTAGTGGAGTGAGTGTAGGCTCTTTGACCGCGTCTGGAATCAGTTCTGATGGCGACATTCAACTCAATGTGGCCAATAACTTGCAATTGGACGCAGCGATAATCAGAAATAGCTCTGGCAACATTGATATTCACGCTGACTCGCTCAATTCCTGGGCAGCAACGCCGACATTGATTGATGCCGGCAATACAGGCAACGTGACATTCACGCCCAGCACCAATAACCTTGCAGTTGACCTGGGGGGTGCGTATCTGAGCCAATCTCAATTGAACCAAATTCGCGCACAAAATCTGCAAGTTGGAAATTCGACCAGCTACACGGGCACCGTTAATCTAGGTGGCTCGTTGAATTCGGGGCTGGCAGCTGCTGGAACTCAGAATGGTTCAATGAATCTAACAATTCAGAGTGCTGGAACGGTTGACACCTCTGCGTTTTCTCTCAGCGTTGGACCTAACAAGCTCGATGTGAGTGCTAAGCTCGTAAGCGTTGGAGACATCAATGCGAGCAGTGGAGCAATCACCATTAGCGGTACTAATGGTGTTTCACTCAATGGAGACATCAACGCGACTGCTGCGAGCAAGATAAGTATCACTGCCAGCAACAATCAGATTGACGGTACAGGTGCTAAGGTTGCCTCTGGCAGCGGTGACATCCTCATCAATATAGCTTCTGGCACAATTAGTGGAATCGCGGCAGTCTCCACGGCAGGATCTGTTCTCATCGGAACAAGTGATGGCAGCAGCAGTACTGCATCTGGCGTATCTATCGGCTCTGTTCAAGGTGATGGCAAGGTCACGGTTATCTCCAGCACTGGTGGTGTTGCAGTCGGTGCCGTGAGCAGCAACGGTGCTGTGGTCCTGAATACCCTGAGCTCTGGTGATGTGACTCTGTCTGGTGACGTGAGCGGTGCTTCTATCAGTATCAATGCCGTGTCCTCTGGAGCGATCAACAGCTCTGTTGCAGTAGCGCTTAAATCTGGCAGCGGTGGCGTTTCACTCAGCTCTAATTCACTGGGACTTAAGACTGGGTCTTCAGTCAATGCTGGCGGTTCAACGGTGTTGATTCAGCCAAATGCAAATCAAAGCATTGGGGTGAATGGTTCGACCGCTGAGACCTTCGTTGTTAGCAACGATTTGATGAGCAACATCACTAATGCTTCGAGCGTGACCATTGGTAATAAGACCAGCACAGGAAGCCTGACCTTCTACGGTAGTTTGAGTCCGACCTATGCTCTCAATCTATACAATGCTGGTGCTGTGACCATGAACTCTGGAAGCAGCTTGTCCATGGGTGCTAATAACCTGAACATCGAGTCGGGCAGCACAGCTTCACTGCAGACGATTAGCGGTTCTGCTAACACTGTCTCCGTCAAGGCTACTTCAATCACACTAAATCAGAACATCAATCTAGCGGGTAGTTCAACACTCACGTTGACTAGCACTAGCGCCGATATCGCACAGACTGCCGGCGTCTTAACCAGCGCTGATCTGCAAGTGAGCAGTGCTGGAAAAGCAAACTTCAAGTCTGCTGTCAGCGGTAGCATCACTTTGGGTAGCAATGGCGACGCTACCGTGAATAATGTAGGAACGCTGACAGCCTTCTCTGGCAACAGTGCTGGCAAGTTGACCCTGACGAATGATGGCGGCGTGACATTATCGTCCGCGCTGTTCGCTGCTAATGGCTTGGATCTGTCTTTGAGCGCTGGAAATACTTTCAACGAAAATGGTTTTAAGATAAGCAGCACTAATTCTGATATCAGCATCGTTAGCGATCACTTTACAGGAACCGGTCCTATCGATGCCGGCTCAGCCACGGTGACATTCAGTGCGCTCACTTCACCTGTCACATTTGCAGGAAGCGCGGGGGGACTCGACCTCAGCACCGGGCTGCTCAATTCGATTACTGCATCTAAGCTTATCGTCGGTTCTCTCAGCAATACTGCGTCGCTGACAGTAGCTTCAGATTATGATCTGTCTTCGAGATACGACTTGACTCTCCAAGCTGGTGGTGCATTACATACTGATGGGCATACGCTCACGATTGGCTCGAAGGATTTGACCATTTCTTCGACTGGAGCCGTCACCCTCGGTGGTATCAGCAGCAGTGCTGCGAAGGTCATCGTCAATGGTGACAGCATCACAAGCACGGTGGACTTTGGTTCTGCCACGGATACAACTACTTTGCAGTCAGCTTCAGGTGACATTAATGGAACAGGTCGAGTCACGGCTGACCTGCTCACCCTGAACTCCACCGGCGGAAGTGTCGACCTCGCTGTATCTGCTAATCGTGTAGATGGTCTTGTTGCAAACACCTTTAAGTTGAGCGGAAATTCTACACTGAATATAGGTACGGTTTCTGCAACAAATGCGGTGACATTGAGTGCTGATAAGATAAGCGTTCTTGCAAGCGGTACTCTATCGGGTAGCTCAGTGACATTGCTTGGCACTACGGTGAATGGCTCTGGCAGTCAGCAAATGGTTCTCAGCAACTCGGGGGCAATTGTCGCCACAACTGGCGGCATCACTGTGGATACTGCGCCAGGGCAAGACTTGCTTCTTACCGGCAACGGCAGCGGTAGCTTCAAAATTGCTGCTGGTCAACAGATGAACTTTAATGCCACCGACAATACCGGTGTTCATCCGAGTATGATTTTGGGACCAGGCAATCAAACATTCTTTGTAGGAACTGGCAGTTCTCCTGGTGGCGATGTGAATTTCACCGCCGCTGGTGGTCCAAATTCTTCTATAACGATTACGAACGGCACCACCTACGACTTCCCGAATGATTACACTCATGTGAATTTGACTCTCGGTAAGTTCTTTGGTAACCCATCGCAGTTCGATATTCACAAGACTACAAATCCGAATTCAACGCTTTCTATCACAGGTGCTTTCACTGGTACGATTGCGAACAGCACCGGACCGATTGATTTGGGGAATCTGACCAAGATAAGCTTTGCTGGACCGATCGCTATACTTTCCGCAACAGACATCATTAACAGCGGTGGTAATTTGACAATCAGTCTTGCCAACGTTGGCGGCACTGGCGGCGACCTCACCCTGATTGCTGGCTTCAACTTCACGCCAACAACATCTGGAACTATAGGACCAAATAATATTGACTATACGCTGAGCTCTCCAAATAGTGGAAGTGGTTCCATTAACGTTCCGAACGTCAACTTCACTACCAGTGGTTCAGACAGTGGTGGTTCCTTCTTTGCTGTTGCAAACGGCGGCTCTGTGAAGATAGGAAATGTTGATACCTCTGGTGGTACTGGAACCGGCGGAAAAGTAACTATCATCGGCAACGGAATCAGCACTGGTGACATCAACAGCAGCTCAATTCTCGCGACCAATGGCGGTGCTGTAGTCCTCAATTCAGCAAGCTCTGCCGTGCTGTCCAACACCTCTCCAGGTGCGATGCATGTCATAGATGGTGTGGTCACTGGTGGAACATTCTTGCCTGGAACCCAGGCTGGAGTAGTGTCCGTTGGCGCCGTCTCTACCGGCTCGGCTGCGGTAACCATTAGTGGCGCAAGTGCCTCAAGTTCTGGTGTCATCACAGCTTCTTCATTGAATGCAAATGCAAATGGCGGCAACATCAGTTTGTTGACTAATGTAAGCAACAGCATGGTGCTATCTGCAACAGGTAACATCACTGTGAACAACGCCAGCGCCCTGTCTAGCCTGACGACAACGGTAGGTGGAAGCTTCACCTTCAACAACACCGGAGATTTGACACTCAGCTCTGGTGTAGCTGCACCTGGAGGGATAACAATCTCCAGCACAGGAACCTTGAACATTGGTTCTAATTCACTAGTAAGTACAACAAGCCCAATCTCTATTAGCGCTGATGATCTCGTGCTCGGTACGGGAGTCATTGATGCTGGAGCAGGCACTGTTTCGATTTCTGCGGCATCTTCAAGTCAAGCAATAACGCTTGGAATTGCTGGTGCTGGCTTGAATTTGAGCACGGCCGAATTGCAGAGTATAAAGGCTGGCACACTGGTTGTCGGTTCTAGCTCTAATAATGGTGGCATCAATATCAATGCGGTATTAGATGTATCTGGTCTCTACAATCTTCAGCTGAATCAAGGCTCTACTGGTGGTCTGAATGCTTCGTCCGCTATAAACGTCGGCAGCAACTCCTTGACCGCGACAGTAGGCGGGACTGCTTCGTTCTCATCAGTGCTGAGCAATGGCAGCTCTATACAGCTCACTGGCGGTTCGCTTGCAATAAGTGCTAGCTTCGGCTCTATTACTGACACCACCAAGTTGTCATCCACGAATGGTGACCTCACGGTGAGCGGTACTGTGACAGCCGCATCCCTAACTATGTCAGCAAGCAATGGCAAGCTGAATGCAGTCACAAACGTGAATGGCGTGATGAGCGCTTCATCCAGCGGAACTGGTGCTGACATTAGCATCACTAACGATGGTGATTTAAGTTCTCTCACTGTTGCTGCTGTAGGCGGTGCTTTCAATCTGACCAATGCTGGCAACGTGAAGCTCGCTTCGAACATCGCTGCGCCTGGTGGAATTCTGGTAAATCTGAATTCACTCGGCAGCACTCTGGACTACGGTGCATTTAATTTCAGCAGCACAAACTCTGCTATTTCGCTGACCGCTGATGCCTTCAGCGGAACAGGCAGCATAAATGCGGGCGCTAATGGAACAGTTTCAATTGCTCCGTTCAATCAGAATCTGCCTATCAATCTACTTTCGACTGGCGTTGGACTCAATGTCTCCGCTGCTACTTTGAATACAGTCAGTGCCAAGTCAGTGACTATCGGTTCCGCAACCTTACTGAGCACCATAACGCTCGGAGCAAACCTTGATGTCTCTGGCAAGTACAACCTCTCGTTACTTGCTGGTGGCAGCACCGGTTCTGTTTCGACAGTCGGACAAACGCTGAGCAGCAGCGATACCAATATTAGCATCGTGGGTGGTGCTGGAGGAAGTGCAAGTCTAGGCAGCATTAATGCTCCACAAGTCAACGTCAGTGCAGGCTCTATCGCTGTCAGCGGTACTGTCGGAACTGGCAGCAACCAGGTCTCGCTGACAAGCCTTGCTGGCGACCTGAGCAGCTCTGGCGCTGGCGTGGTCGGTGGTAGTGATGTCACACTCGCTGCCAACGGAGGCAGCGTCAATCTCAATTCCGCAATCACTGGAACACTCCAAGTAAGCGCTTCCGGTGCCGCGAACAGCAGTGTCAGCATCACTAATACTGGCGTACTTCAATTGAACGGAACAGCAAGTGGTGCAAGTGGAAGCTTCTCTATCACGAATGCTGGCAATCTAACTTTGAGTAGCGCATTGAGCGCGGCTGCAGGCGTCACTGTGAAAGTTGGTGCTGGCAATACATTCTCAAATGCTGGCTTCCAGATTAGTTCGAGCAACAGCCCGATAAACATTACTGTTGACCAGTACACGCTCTCTGGTGCAAATCCTCTCAACGCTGGCAGCGGCACCGTGACGATCGCGCCTGCAACTAATTCGCAAGTCATAACGTTAGTTGGAAGCGGTGGAACAGCAGGAACTGGATTGAACTTTGGCAATACAGAGTTGAACGGAATAACGGCTGGTACACTGGTACTTGGCTCTAATACTGCGACTGGTGGCGTGGTTGTATCAGGTACCTTGACTCTGAGCAATACATATAATGTATCTCTCGTCCAGGGCAACGGTAGCTTCAGCTCTGCTAACGCAATTACATTGAATGGTGGCGGCGACTTCTCTGTTTCATTGAGCAAGGGTGCTATAACGACTAACCTCATCACCCAGGCGCTTGACTCTGGTGCGGTGAGTCTGCAAACCGATGGCAGCATCACGCTTACTGGTGCCCCCGCTTCGCTTGGTGATTCTGCACACAGCCTGACCATTCTGGCTGGCACTGGTAGCATAAGCGGACTGCCGAGCGGTGGCATTACACCGCGTCGCGATGCATCAGGAAACGGCGGAACTATAATAATCGGTGGCGTCGGTTTACCGACCACTTACGTACTCGATGCTAGTGGCATTTCTGGTGGCAGTGGTGGCGCTGCTGGGTACGTGCGCGGAGAGACTACTGCCTTCCCTAGCAGCGGACTTCAGTTGATGATTGGTGGCTCCAATCAGGGTACAGCCATCATCAGCAACGGTGGCGACCTGACATTCGACCCAGCGTCCACTTTGGTTCTGACGAGTGGACAGGGTAATGGTGCCAGCTATGTACTGACTGCTGGTGCTGTCAGCACGGGCAATTTGTTGGTCAATGGAGCCCTCAACTCTGCTGGCAACGGAGTCGGTAGCAAGGGTGGCGACATCACACTCAATTCCAACAGCAAAACAGCATTCATCATCAACTCGTCGAGCGCCAAGAATGGTACTAAGGGAAGCTTGAGTGTTGCCGGAAATGGTGCCGCAAACGGATCCATCACTGTAACAAACAAGGGTGGCGGAATCACAAGCTCAGCTCAGGCTCTGACAGCGGTTAGCAACGTGACATTCGATACCACTGGCGCTGCAGCCGGTACGATTTCCATAGGCAAGGCGATTGGCACGGCCGGTTCAACGACGAGCATCAAGCTTATCGCTGGTGGAACAGGTGCTATCTCTCCGGGATCCAATCTGTTAAGCGCTGCTACTGTAGACTTCGTTGGCGGAACTGGTGCTATCAGCGCAAGCACTGTGGCAAATACTGTTTCAGTCAATACAGCATCCAACAGCAAAGCTGTTGTGTCGATAACCAATAAAGTAACGGGTGTCTCGCCGCTTACATTGAATGCCTCTGCAGTTGGCGGCACCTTAAGTGTCACCAACAATGGCGGCTCTATAACTGCCAACGGTGCTCTTGCTGGTTCCAGCATAACGCTCAAATCGGCTGGTACAAATGGTGACATCATCCTCAATGGCAATCTCACTGGCTCGACTAGCGGCACTGTGACGCTGACCGCTACGGGGACTGGTGTTATTACTGGCAGTGGAGTGATTCAGGGCAAGACTGTGACTCTCACGACTGGTACGGGTGGACAAGTCGGCACTGGTACCAGCACCTCCTCCGCTATAACGGTACGCGCAGGAACCCTCTCCGCCAACACAAGCGGCTTGATCAATATCAATAACCTTGGTCTGAGTGGTACTACGGGAATCACAATCTCCGCAGCGAAGACCACTGGCAGCAGCTTGACCGTGCGCTCAGCTAATGGTCTGACCTTCACTCCTTCGGTCACTGGAGCTACATCTGTGATCCTCACTGCTGGCGGCACTGGTGTTTTGACCGTCAACGGTTCCCTGGGCAACACCAGCAGCACTGCTTCAATCAACCTGGGCACTGCTAGTGGAAGCATCGTCAGCAAGGGCACTCTCAGTACCCAGTCTTCGGGTTCAATTCTCTTGAGCAGTTCTGTTGGTACCGGCTCTATTGGAAGTTCATCCTCACCAGTGAAGCTCACAACCGGAACGCTGGGCATTAGCACCTCTAGTGGTGTAATTAACATCAGTAGTTCCAACAAGGGAACTACTCAGGTGAGTAACCTGGTTACCAGCGGAAGCATCTCTTACACAGGTGCTGGTCCGTCTAACTTCGGTGCAGTGAAGGGTAGTAACTTGACCTTCAAGCTAGCTGGAAACAACACGTTTGCTTCCAATATTACAGCGAACGGTTTGACCGCAAGTAAACTTGGAGCCATCTCCATAACAGGTGCTGCTAGCACCACTGTTGCCGGAAATATCGTAGCCAACGGTGCAGTCACTCTGAGTGGCTCAGGGAATATTGCTCTGAATTCTGTTAGCACTCCTTCCGGTGTTATCTCGATAACTCAGACAACTGGCGGCACCGCAAGCTTCGGTAACTTAAGTGGAAGCTCTGTGACCGTGACCCTGAAGCCGACAGGCTCAGTCCTGTTCAACGGTTCCGTCAGCGCGAGCACGGGCGCCGTCAAGATTACAGAAACTGGTTCAACAACACCAAGCACAAGCTTTGGGTTTGGCATGAACATTAGTGCTGCTACTACGGTGAGCGTGACAAGCACTGGTGCTCTAACTCTCAACAATGTGACTGCTAGTAATGGTTCACTCGCAATCGTGAGCAAGGGTGCCACAGTGACAGGTGCCTTGCAATCTCTCGGCACAAAGGGAGTCATAACTGTCACTCAGTCAGCTACGAGCGTTCCCCTCACTCTGGGTGCGCTGACTGCTGCTGGGACAAGTGTCACTGTGACTAACTCAGGTAGTTCAACCACTGTGACAGGACCTGTCCAGGCTGTGACCGCCGTGACGATACAAAACAATAAAGGAAATGCTTCAATTGCTTTGAATGGCAACGTGTCCACTAGTAGTACGTCGGGAACCATCAAACTTACAGCCATTGGCAGCGGGAACATCACGGACAGCTCGGGCACGATAAGTGCTAAGACTGTCACTCTAGGTTCAGGTTCTGGTGCTATTGGAACCGGTACGCTGCTAGCGACTGCGTTGAACCTTAACACTAGCTCTGTCTCTGCAGCTACGACGGGAACGATTAATCTGAATAGCGTTGGTTCTGCACCTGTTACACTATCGACTGCTAATACTGCTGGAGCTGGCAATACATTCACGATGAGCTCTGCTAGCAACCTCACCGTCACGCCGACCCTGGTCAACGCTGAGAGTATCGCAATTAGCACAACTGGAGTTGCATCCGTGACATTGAAGGGCGGCACTTTGGGGGGTGCAGTCAACACCAATTCAGTCTCTATAACGACAGTGAATGGTGATATCAACGGTACCGCGACTATCAGCAGCAAGGCTGGTTCTGGTCAGGTTACCCTGACGAGCACGACGGGAGCCATTCAGGGAAGTAGCACAGCTGCTCTCAAGTTAAATACTCCCAATCTCGTCTCCGCCACTACAGGTGGTGCCGTGAATCTCAGTAACAGCTACAGCAACACCACCACAGGGGCTGCTTATGGCAATATTAGTGGTTCTTCCATAAGCGTTGCAAGCGCCAATAAATCGACCTTCAATGGAGCGATTGACACGAGTAGTGCTGCTGGTACTGGTGCAGTTTCCATCATCCAGACAGCAGGCTTATTAACCCTGAATGGAAGCATCATTTCCAAGGGCACTGCGGCGAAAGTCACCCTGCAAGAGAAGGCTGACGCCGCCGGCGCTGGCATCGTTCTTGGTGCCAACAGTAGCATCAGCACCGAGGTGACGACTCCTAAGACAGGTAGCACATTCCCACTTCCCGGACAGGTCACTATCGTGGTTGGTTCGACAGTACCAGCACCTTCTGCTGGTACTCAGCCGGCTTCGGCTCCAGTCATTAACGTCGACCTCTCTGGTGCAACTGGACCGAACAATAAAGTCTATTGGGGCACAAACAATACATTTGTAGTGAATGGAACCAACAACAACCTGGCTGTCATTGGCAATACTGCTATTCAGTTCCAATCTGGCAGCAAGGGAACCATCACTCTGGGTGGCAGCTTGAACATTACTGCAGATCCACCTGCTGTTCTCAGCGCACCAACTTTGAGCGTTGCTACTTTGTCTGCTGGCTCAAAGACCTCGACAGCAGCTTTCGTGGCTCCAACATACGCAAGCTCGAGCAAGGTTGCTGAGACCTCAGTTTCTCTTGTAAGTCCCAGTGTTTCCAGTGTTAGCTTCGCTGCTCCGCCAGGTGTCAGCAAGCAATGGATTGAGCCAATTCCTGTAAGCAGCAACGCTCTGGTGAATCCCTCAAATCCGAAGACTCTATATGGAGGTGTCACAGAGACAGAACTCACAAATGCAGGCGAAAGCTTAAGCACCATAGTTGGTGCCCCAGCGTTTGAAGCGAGCATGTCCGAAAGTGGCAGCTTCGTGGTTCCTCTTGCAAGCGAGCGTGAGCTCGGTCTCGGCTCTGCAGGAAGCCAACTGAAGAGTGTCACTACTGCTGCAAACCAGAGAAAGATGCTTGCGCTCAAGTCAGGTACATTCGTGTTTGCGCCGTTCCAGGATACGACTATTGAGACTCAATTCGGTCGGGTCGACATTGATGCGAAGTCTGTGGCAATCGTGTTCACTTCCGCCAGAGGACTCGCTGTCTTCTGTTTAGATGATCAACACAGAGATGCTGTCAAAGTTCACTCAGGTCATAAGACAATCACTTTGAGCCCTGGTCGCCATCTTGCAATAACGGGTAGCAACGTCAAGGAATTTGGCGAAATCAACCCGATTGAAACTGTGGGTTATCGCGGAATCAGTTCTGTTGAATTGGGCAATGGTTTGAAGGCATTCAATGCGGAGTTCTCGATTCCATCGGCGCTCGGTTCAATAAAATCCTTGCGTATGTTGTTCAATTCCAAACAGACAGAGGCGCAGAAACTTTCAGCTCATATCGCCAAGACGGTTGCTGCTATGTCTCAGGTAAGAAAGGATAGCGAACGCTTCCAGCAAGTGCTTCGCCCACGTATGGCAGCTTTTGCTCCGCAAGAGTAAGTGGTGGACGCCTATACAACGAGCCAGAGCTATTAGGCACAATGAAATGCTTGTAAAGGTGTTATTCCTGAGAAGTTCTTGCGAGTGGAAGGGTGAGGTTTCCTATGTCAGTTTCCAGACCCATGCCGTCATTCACCGGGAAGGAGCAGCTGAGGCTTTTCCGAGGTTCTGAACTTGTCGGCACCATAACTAATTTGGATTCGGATTTTCCGTGGATGGGCGGGCTAATTCAGCTGACACCTGCTGCAGATCCTTACCGGCATATTTGGGAGTTTTGGACCACTGAATGCAATCGAGAAAATGACCCGCCTTTTGATATTCCTGAAGACATTGACGAGAATTGGTTTATAGAAGACGGAGAAGGCGAAAGAACTCAAATTGAGTTTCCCGCGATTCACAGTGATGGCTCCGCCTGGTGGAGAGAATTTTAACAGACCGGCTGCCCTGCTAGGAATTGATGAGATCCAAAAGCTGGGTAAGTAACTGTCTTCTAAGTTTGAAACCCGCCGGAGCTGGGCTCGGGCGGGTTTCTTGATCTCGCGATGCAGTGTGTTTACTGGTTGTTGAATGCGGACATTCTCGGGCGAGTTACTTGCTGATAGCGCTCTCCGCTGCGGTTGGCTTGCAGCATTGCTGCAACCGTCTTCATCAAGTGGCTCGTGAGTTTCTGAGCTTCGTTGTTCTTGGAGTTGAACAGCTGCTTCAACGGTTTGATTGCTCCTACTGCTGATGGAACAGAGAACTCTGCGTTGTAGACGCGGAAGCCGC
Organism: Obscuribacteraceae bacterium (SeqCode); assembly: GCA_044226015.1. Lineage (GTDB taxonomy): Bacteria > Cyanobacteriota > Vampirovibrionia > Obscuribacterales > Obscuribacteraceae > JAIEPM01. The sequence goes on along the minus strand of JBGAHS010000008.1, from coordinate 217,175 downwards.
CAGAGAGATCAGCAGAATTGATACCGCGATATCCGATTGCTTCAACAGGGTTGACCTGATCGAAGCCCTTCACTCCCTTATGGGTGACGGTGACATGGCGTCCAGGTGCAACTGAGACTTTGTTCTTGCCGACGTGAATCGTGATTGCATCACGGTGCGTGTCGTCGAAGTTGAATACTGCGGTGCCACCATGTGTAGCGCAGACCATTGCGACTGACTTAGCGTCAATTTCTACCTTACCGAATGGTGTTTCGACGGTAGTGTCGGTGAATGGAGCGAAGACCATGAAGCCTTTTTGCAGCTTAACGAGTTTTCTGCCCTCTGCTGTGAGTCCAGCCTTGTTCAGATTGGAGATGTCGGCTGCGATTCCCAGGTCTTTGTCGCTTGTGACGCCTGCATCGACTTCGCCAATCTTCTCGTTGCTGAATGCTGGCATTGCTGCTCCGATTCCTTCGACCATTGCGGTGTCGACCGCAGCTTCGAAGTCACTTACACCACCCTGAAGCATCTTAGGATTGGATGGATTCATCACAGCGCTTGGAGCGTTAGCTGCTGGCAGTTCGTAATGAGGAGCCATCATCGCTGGTGCGAAGATTGAGTTAGCGCTCGGAATCATCTGGAAGCCTTCTGCTGCATTTTGCGCTGCTGCGTTCACGTGGCTCTGGATGCTGCCTGAAACTTGGGCTGCGCCATTTTGCACCATCAGCATTGGGGCTGCCGCCGGTGGGTCAGCGGTGATCTTGACTCCGGTGCCAGTTCCATTCAAGTTGATCTTGGATGTTGTACCTGGTGAGAAGACAATCGCTGTGTCGCCGACGATGGTGAGCACGTTGTTTGCGGAGCTTCCGGTCACGTTCATGTTGGCTGAATTGCTGCCGAAGTATGCGGTGTAGATTCCATGGTTGCCAGTTACGGAGACATTAGATGGTGTGCTTCCTGGATCTGGTGTCGTTGGAATGGTGCTGCCGATGACTACACTTATCTGACCAGGCATTGGGAATGTTGTCTGACCAGTTGGCTTGGTTGTGTAGTTTGTGGACAGTGTCGAGTTGTTCAACGTGATGCCAGAGCTTGCGTTGTTAGCTTTCTCCATCAATGTGATAAGCGCATTCGTTCCGCTTGCGCTTATGTTGCCATTGACAGTCATCTGTCCAGTTGTCTGAGTGATAACAACTTCACCGGTTCCACCACTTGTGCTGATGTTTCCGTTAAATGTGGAGTTGTTGGCTGTGCTCAGGGTTACGGACTTCGCTGTGATCGCTCCGTAAGTGGTGCTGCCGGTGTTGGTGTTGCTCACGTTGAGCAGACCGCCAACATTAGCGGAGAGCAGGCTCGGTGTGTTCATCTTCACTGCCGCTGTCTTCGTTCCGAAGTCGCCAGTGGTGCTAGCCAGGGTGACTCCAGAGCCAGAGACATTGTTAGTCGTGATGGTGCCCTTAGCGCTCACATCACCATCGTTGGTGCTGATGCTCACCGCCGTTGTCTTCGAGCTTCCACCGAGTGTGCTGCCGTTGATTGCGACGTTGCCTACGCCCACTCCTGCTGCTGTCGTGTCAATCACGATCGCTGATGCATTTGTGAGTGGTGCGGTGAGAGTCAGGTTGCCGCTGGAACGCAGTGTGAAGGTGTTTGCGTCAGTGCTTGCAGCCGACAGCGTCATTGGAACTGCCGAGGTGTTGTTGATGTTTGCTGCACCCTTGGTGTTAGCAGACAGTGTGAAAGCACTTGCTAGTGACGAGACCTTGAATGCTGTACCGAGAGCGGTGCCTGTTCCGATGGAACCGGTGCTCGAAGTCAATGTGATGGTCTTAGCGCTGACTGCGCCTGCTGTCTGCGTCAGATTGCCTGAACCGCTTGCTGTAATTGCTACGGTTCCAGTGCTGGTGTTTGCCGATGAGACGTTGTCACCGAGTGTGACACCAGCATTGCTGCCAGTGGCTTTCAGTGTGACATTGCCTGCGGCGGTCACCGCTCCGCTTGTCTGAATGCCAACGCCGCTTGTTACTCCGCTGCTAGTGATGCTGATTGCGCCATCTGCATTAGCTGTAGAGTTCAGCGTTGTGCTTCCGCCACCGGTTTGATTCAATGTGATGGATCCTGTGGTGGTGCTGCCATTTGCATCGAGTGCGCCGACTGATGTCGTGCCCTTCGTTGTGATGGTGATGGAACCGGCTCCGCCGACACCAGAGCTCACTCCCAACAGACTAGCTGCGCCCATCGTGGTCACTGTCACGTTGCCACTGGCTTGAATTGCAGCTCCGCCCGCGAAGATTGTTGATTGCAGAGCATTGCTTGTTCCAGTTTCAGAAATCTTGACCAAACCATTGCTTGCAGTGATGGCGCCATTGAAGTTGACGTTATTTTTCACGGTGCTCGAGTTTGGAATCAGGTTTACCGTTACTGATTGACCCGTGATTGCACCGAAGGTCGATGCGCCAACCGCTGTTTGACTGATTGTCACTGCTCCGGACGTTGTGGAGTTTGACGTTATGTCGTTGGTAGTCAGGGCTCCCTTGGCTGTGAGTGCGATTGCGCCTGCAGTCGACGTGACATTGTTCAACGTGGTTGCTCCCACTGTCGTTATCGTCACTTTACCAGCAGCGCTGATGTTCTTGCCGACAGCCATGGTCGTGGTGCCGCTGCCTGTCTCCGTCAAGCTCAGTGTACCGCTAGCAATGATGTCGCCATTCAAGGTTGTGTTTCCAACCGACTTCAATACAACGTTGGTTCCGCTTACGCCCAATAGTGTTGTAGGTCCAGATGAGGTAAACGTTGCGATACCTGTTGAAGCCAGGTCGGTCGTTACGTTGACTCCAGCGGTTCTTGTTGAGTTCAAGTTCAGCAGTGTGTGGCTAGCTCCGTTCACTGCGAGTGTTGGCGAGTTGACCTTCACTGCCGCGGTGCTGCTTCCGATGCTTCCAGTGGTGCCGAGCGTTACGTTACCTGCTGCAGTGGTGCTTAGCGTACCAGAGCTGAGGATGTTGCCAGAGCCTGTGCTTACATTGATGGCTGTAGTGGTCGTTGTGTTACCGATGCTGGCCTTCAATGTTATAGCGTTGACGCCGCTTGTTGTGATGTTGGCTGAGGTAACGTTCGTCAGCGCTGGATTAATCACAATCGGTGTTGCTGAGTTCACCGTGAATGAACTCTTCGATGCTGAGGCTGTGATGGTGAATGTGGAACTACCGTTGCCCAGGTTGTCGAGGTTCACTGAGCCTTGCGTGTTAGCTGAGAGGCTAACTGCCTTGACCTTCAGTGCAGTGCCGAGAGCTGTACCTGTTCCGATGGCGCCTGTACCCGTTGTCAGAGTGACGGTCTTACCGGTGACTGTTCCGGTTCCACTTATAGATCCGGTTCCATTTGCTGTTAGTGAAACTGTGCTGCTAGCTCCACCGGTTACATTGCCGTTGACAGCAACAGCAGCGTTGGTCTTGGTCGTCTTGACTGTGACGTTGCCACCAGCAGTGATTGCGTTTGTTGTGATGTTTCCGGTGCTGTTTGTGAGCGAGAAGGCTCCGCGAGCGCTTGAATCGAGCAATGTCACATTGCCCGAGGCGTTGGTGATGCTCACTGCGCCCGTTCCACTTGTGCCAATCATGTTAGCTGAAATTGTGCTTGCAGCTGTCTTGACTGTTATGGCTCCGGTGCCGCTGGTCAGAGCTACCGTTGGTGCTGTGATGACGTTAGCGCCCGGGTTGATTGTGCCAGAGCCACCAGCGATGAGGGTCACTGAATTGCTAGCTGTGATTGCTTTCGAAATCGATAGCGTTCCGTTTGTTGCACCGGTTGTATCCAGTTTGTAGTTGGAAACATTAGTGATTGCAACTGATTCAGTGATGCCGCCGCCACGGTTAGTGATGGTGATGTCGCCGTTCGGTGTGCCAGTCACGCTCATGCTGCCAGTGATGCCGTTAGTGGCCTTGGTGGCGCCGATGGTGAAGGCTGTGGTGCTGTTGGAGTTGAGAGTCAGCTTACCGCCAGCGAAGCCACTAGCACCGTTGGCACTCAAGTTGCCGCTAACAACCAGTTTGCCTGCTGCAACTGAACCTGCTGTCAGTGTTATATCTGCTCCCTTGCCGCTGCTTCCGGTTGTGATGCTTGGTGAACCAGTGGTGGCGTAAGTCAGGTCGCCGCCGTTGCTGAGAACAGCAGTGCCCTGGTTGCCGCTTGTGCTATTGATTTGCAGCGAGACGTTAGCGGATGTTGGTATGAGTGCGGTGGTGGCTGTTCTCTCGAATACCGCCTTACCAGCATTGCCAGCAGCGCTTGAGACATTGAGTACGAACTTTGTTGGTTGGCCGACAGCGCCGGTGAGGAGATTGTTGCCTCTCAGTACTACTGTGCCAGCATCGGTGCCCGACAAGGTAGGAGTGATGGTCAAAGTGCCGCTGACTGCGCCATTGGACAATCCATTAATTGCGCCTGTCGTTGAACCCGTACCGATGCCGCCTGCGATGAGTTCAATGTCGTGGGCAACTGGAACCAGCGCAGTCAAATTGATGTTGGCTGTACCAGTTTGCAGAAGCACCTTCGAATTCGTTGTGGAATTGTTGGTGATGTTGCCAGAATTGATTGCTCCAGCAGCGGTGCTAACTGAGTATGCACCGCCTGTGCTTGCGATGGTGATTGCATTGCTTGCTGTGTAAGCTCCACTGCCACCCTGAATCAGGTTAAGGTCGTACGGTCCGGTGATGTTGAGCGCACCACCAACGGTGATGCCGCCGGTTGTGGTAGTTGAACCGATAGTCAAGGTCTTCGCAGAGATAGAGTTGAGTGCAGCTTCACTGATGTCCAGTCCGCCTGTTGCAGTGCCAAGGTTGATGGCACGGCTTGCAGTTGTCGGTGTTATGGTCACCGTGCTCGTTCCTGCATCAATCGATGTTGTACCGCTCAGTGCGATGCTGTCTGTTGTGATTGCGATTGGTGTATTTGTGGATGAGATGAGGAAGCCAGCATTGTCGAGTTTGCCGGTCGTCATATTCAATATAACACCTGTGTCACCGTGGACGGTGCCATCAAGCGTAGCTCCACCACTGCTGCGCAGGTCAACTGCCCCCAGCGTGAATGCTGTCAAGCCAGTGATGTTGCCGGTATTGTTGATGTAGATGCCGCTGTTGCTAGCGACGGAACCTGCATGCAGTTTGCCGTTGTTCACTGTCAGGAATGGGGTGCCAGCGATACCGATGCTGCCATTGGTTGCAGCAAGCGAGAGGTCGTTCGACGTCAGTGCACCAGCGCCGCCGATGTTGCCATTCGTTGCTACTACCGATGTAGTGTCTGACGCGTTACCAGCAGCTGAATTGAATGTAACTGACGAACCACTTATATCAACAGCGCTGCCGCTGCCAGTGTAAGTTCCGAGGTTCACTGCACCACCGGCAGCGATGCTGAGCGCCTTGTTGCCCAGGCTGATCGTCTGACCAGTTGTTGTCACCGTTCCGCCAGCGCCGCCCTGTCTCAGCTCGAGGTTGTATTTCGAGCTAATGTCTAGTGCGCCGCCCAAGGTGATTGCTCCGCTTGCCGAGGCTGAACCGATAATCAACTTGCTAGCGCTAATGGAGGAGAGCGTGCCGTTCGAGAGATCGAGTGTGCCCGTTCCTGTGCTCAACAGGTTAATGCCGCGTCCTGCAGTCACGGTCTGTATTTGGACCGTACCTGTTCCAGCATTGATAGTGCCAGTGGACGAGAGGGTGTTGCTAGCGATGTTGACGCCAGTTCCAGTGATGGAACCTGCAAGTGTTGTTGAACCAGCACTCAGGTTGACGCTGCCAGCATTGATGCTGCTGCTGGCTCCGGTGCTCAGTGATCCAGTCGTGCTCGGTACGCTGAATGCAGCGGTGAAGCCGCCAGCGCTGGTCACGAAACCGTCCTGAATTGTGGTTCCGTTTACTGCACTTACCGCGCCTGAACTCAAGGTTACTGTGCCACTAGATGAAGTACCCGTTCCGGCTGTGTTGATTGTGCCGTTAGCAGTGATGCCGTTACCGTAGACAGTTATGCTGCCACCAGGTCCATTTGCACCGGTTGCACGGGTGTCGATGTTGCTCAGCGTTATGCTTCCGTTGGCTGCCAGGTTGACGTTGCCACCGATGTTTTGTCCTCTTGTATCAATAGATACATTGGAGAGGTCAATGTTGCCGCCCTTCGAGTTTGGAACATCGAGTGTGTATTCCTGACCGGTCGGTCCGATGGTTCCGACTGTTGTAGGTGTGAACGCGTAACCGGCAATCATTGTCAGAGAGCCACCATTATTGGTCACTGTTGAAGTGACGGTGATTGTTCTGCTGCTGCTAGAGAAGATATCTGTTGCAGACAAGATTGCGATTGGTCCAGCAAAGTTCAAGTTTGTGATGTTGCCGAGATCGATTGGTCCAGTGCTATTAGCGATGGTGCCGCTAAATTTGCCCTGGATCGTCAATGTAGAGTTCGGGTTGCCACCAGATGGATGGATGTTGAATTGCGATGGGTTGCCGAGGAACTGACCGACGTTGACTACAACATGTGTGTAATCGTTCGGGAATTGATATGTCACGCCTGGCAGAATTTGCACTGTAGACGTTTCTGAGCCATCGGCTGTGAAGTTGACTGAGCCACCAGGCGAGCCATTAGGTCCGACCGTGAATGTCTGGTCGCCGAGTCCTAGCTTCAGGCTGCCATTTGCCGAAGCGGTGAAGTTAATCGATGCATTGGAGGTTGTGGCGTTCCAGTTACCATTGCCATCGCCTGTGAGTTGCATATCCTGATTAGATGCGCTGTTCACGTTGATGTTGCCGGTGTTAGCGGTTACGGTTCCTGAGTTGCTGATCAACATTGCACCGGAGGTGAAGGTGCCGTTCGCGGTGTTGCCAGTGAAGTTGACATTGTTGCCGCTGATGATGGCTGCCGTGTCAGTGATGAGCGCCTTGCCTTGCAGCGTGATGCTATCCGACTTAATGTTGACGTCGCCGCCTACGGCTTGTACTGAGCGGTTGGTTCCGACAGTGACTGCGCCAGAGCCATTGGCTGTCAAATCTAGATTGCCAGCACTCGACGAAATCGAGCCGTTGAGGGCGTTGATGTTGCCGTTGTTTGCAGTGGTGCTCAGAGAGACCGCAGAACCTGCGACGCCAGAGCTGCCGACATCAATTGTGTCGTCGCTGCTGAAGGTCAAGCTACCGAATGTGCTTGAGTTGAGCGTAACGCTGCCAGCGCCAGAGTTTGTCACCTTCGCATTTCCGGAGAGTGAGGTGAGCAGGTTGAGCACACCGGTAGAAGTTGCGATGCTTCCAGCGCCGCCAATGTTGCCACTGGTGACGTTGATGTCGATGCGTCTGGCAGTTAGCGTTGTTCCAACTGTCTGAGTCACGTCACCGCCACTGCCAACTGTCAGTTTGCTGCCAACTGCATTTAGATTGACATTGCCCTTGAAGTCAACGGTGCTGCCGATGAGGTCGACTGTGCCGCTTGTGCCGCTGACAGCACCAAGGGTGATGCCTGCTGGCGTGAGAACTGTGAGTGCCTGGCTGCCGATGGTGATAGCGCCACCACTGGTATCGATAGCACCGCCAGTACCTTGTGTTAGGTTGAGGTCATAGAGTCCCGAAATGTCGACAGCAGAGTTGGCGTTGATGCCTCCCGTGCTGCTGCTGGAGCCGACATTCAGTGTCTTAGCCGTGATGACGTTTAGGACACCCTGTGTGACTATCAGTCCAGAAGCTCCGGAACCCAGGTTGATTGCTGTGCTCGCGGTCGTTGGTCTCAAGTTGACTGTGCCGAGGACGCCAGCATTAATCGAAGCACCTGCTCCAACGCTGATTGAGTTGGTATTCAACGTAATGGAGTTGCTAGTACCAGAGGCGATGGTCGAGCCCGCGTTAACGTGCAGGTTGCCAGAGCCTACCGAGATCGTCACGTCACCGCTGCCGCTTACGCCATTGGCACTTATGCCGAGGACATTCGTGTTGTCTACAGTAAGTGCATTGGTCGATGCAATGAAGGTGTCAGCCGCACCAGTGCTGCTTCCGATTGATGTCGGTCCTGCACCAGTGATGTTGATTGCTGCTGTGCTTGTGCCTATGCCAGTGATGCTGGTGAGTGCAATGGTCGAAGCATTGAGTCCACCTTCGCCAGCTGCTGCAGCTTTGATTGCGCCAGCACTGCTCTCGATGCCGATGTCTCTTGCTACGACTGCGTCACCTGCGCCAGCCAGTATCACATCGTTTATGGATTGCAGCGTGACGCTTCCGCTAGAGATGACTTGTCCCTTAATGACGTTTGCACCGGCTGTTGAACCGTTCACTGTCAGACCGGGGTTGGAGACAACAGCGATTGTGCCATTCACTCCGCCGGTGCCCGTGGTGCTGTTGTTGATGCTTCCATCAACTTGGGTTGAGCCTGTGAGTGCGTCGATGCTGATTGAGCCGCCGACATTGGCTCCGCCAAATCCCTTGCTGCTGATGCTACCGTTGACGGTGACGCCCTTACCAAAGAGCCCAACTGCACCACCAGAGCCGCCGCTTGCTGCTCCATCTGCTGTGATGGAACCGCCTACAAGGGTCAGTCCTGTGCTGTTGTTGACGTTGACGTCGCCGCCGTCGCCACTCGTACCCTGGGTGTCGATCGCTCCAGTGCTGATGTTGCTGCCACCGGAGATGATTACTGTGCCGCCGGTCGAAGCCTTGGAGCTTATGTCGCCCAAAGTCACAGCTTCAGTGGTGCTACTTGTGTTCGCTTGAATGAATCCGCCAGCGTTTGTGAGCTTGCCTGCCGCAATTGCACCGGCTGAGCTAATGGACAAGAAGTTGCTTCCGCCACCAGCACTGAGGTTACCCAGCGCGGCATTCTTACCGACATTTCCAGCACTGCTGATTGACAAAGAACCTGCTGCGCTTACATCGAATGTGCCGTCAATTGAGCCCGACTTGGTCGAAATATTGATGTCGCCTGTTCCGCCTGCGTTGCTGACGGTGCCGTTCAGAGTTACACCTTGCGCTCCTGTTAGATTGCCTAAAGTGATTGCATTGGTGCTCTTAATCTGTCCGACTGAGATGCTTCCGGCAGCCGAGTTGACAGTGACCGAGCCGTTGCCAGTGGAGTTGTCCAGTGCACCCACAGTGATAGCGCCAGCAGCTAGGGTAGTGACGCTGATCGCGCCGTTGGAATTGATGTTCTGTCCGCCGCTGATTGCTCCGCCTGCGCTGATGATGCTGACAATATCGTTGCTTGTGCTGGCAGTGTTATCGATGGTGCCTGCCAGTGCTACACCTGTCGAGCCATCAACGCCTACCAGTCCTGCGCTGCTGATGCTGCCCAGGTTCGTAATGTTGCCGGCTGTATTGACAACGGAGACGGTTCCAGAGCCAGCCGCTAGTGCCTTGATGCCACCGTCAATGGTGCCACCCTGTGCGCTGAGGCTGATGTCGCCAGCGCCAGCTGTGGTGAGAGTGTCGGTGAGGGTTATGCCAGCATTCTTGCCGAATATGCTGATGTTTCCGCCAGTACCGACTACTTTGCCAGCGGTTACTGAAGTGTCGGCATTCAAGATGAGGTCATTTCCATTTATAGTGATGGAGTGACCACTTGTGTCGATAGAAGCTTTAGTGACCAGTGCGAAGTTGTAAGAGCCGCTTGCCTGTCCAGCTGGTTGTGCACCAGTTGTGAGGTCAGCTCCGAGGCTGATATTGCCGTTATAAACACCAACTTCGCCGATTTGCAGATCTAGAGCTTTGATTTGACCCAGCTGTGTCGTGCTGATGTAAGTTCCACCAACTTGAATATTCTGGGTTGTGCTAGCGGTGCTGATGACGACAGCGCCGCTGGTGCCTGCGTCTATCAGGGTCGGGGTTGCTGCCCAGCCATTCAGCTTGTCTGCATTCAATTGAATGGTTTGACCCGGTGCGCTGATGGCGCTGTTCAATTGAAGGTTCTTGTTGGAAGCCAGAGCTACAGTAACGTTGCCGCCAGAGACTATGCCGCTTGCTGAAACTGGTCCTACCGTGACGGCGTCGACCGTCATGTCGCCTGTTGATACGAGGTTGACTCCAGTTCCACCTTGAGCGCCTAACGTGCTATTGCCGAGGATTTGTAGCGGTGAACCAACATTGGCTGTTGCGCGCAACGCAATCTGATTTGCGCTCAAGCTGCCGCCGGCTCCGACTATGCTGCCGTTGAATGCTCTGATGCCGATTCTGTCGGCAGCGAGCGCACCGTGGACGTTCACCCCGGTGAGGCTGAGAATGATGATTGTGCTGCTTCCTGTGCCAGTCACGTCTCCCGTGTCAACGGTATCGGCATTCACAGTCAGGTTCTGCGTGCCAAGTGTCAGGGTTTGACCCGTGGTAGTTACTGAACCGCCAGCTCCAGCTTGACGCAGCTCGAGGTCGTACTTGCCGGTGATATCCAGAGCGCCACCGAGGGTGATGCTGCCTGTTGCGGTGTCAGATCCGACCACCAAAGTCTTCGTGCTGATTGCTGCAAGCTGAGCTGTGCTGAGAAGCAATCCGCCAGAGCCAGCAACCAGATTGATGGCTCTGCCAGCTGTTGAAGTTTCGATGCTTACTTTGCCGGTTGCAGAGCTGCTGATGCTTCCGCTTCCGTTGAGAACATCGGTTGTGATTGCAACGTCACCGTTGCTGCTGCTGATTGAACTGCCTGTTGTGGTGAGGGCGACTCCTGCCGCGCCACCGAGTTTCAATGTGACGCCAGCAGGTCCACTGACCCCAGCGGCACCAAGAATGACATCACCGGTGTTGGTGAGCGACACGGTTGAGGCTGCGCCGCCACTGCTTGCTGTGAAGGAAGTAAGCGCGCCGGTGTTGACCAGAGCGATGTTGCCAGCGCTTGTTCCGCTGGTGACAGCCTTCATCGTGCCAGCAACTGCTGTTGACAGAGTGATAGAACCATCGCTTGCGCTCATGTCGAGTTTGGATGCGCTAACTGTTCCGGCTCCGCTGAGCGAACCGCTGTTAGCGGTCAGTTTGACATCAGCGCTTGTGCCGCCGAATGCCTGGTTGAAGGTCACTGAGCTTCCGGAAACGTCGATCTTCGCGGTGCTTGCCGTTACTGTTTCGAGGCTGACAGCGCCACCAGCGGCGATGGTCAGGTCGTTAGCTCCGACTGCAAGTGTTGAGCCCGACTTCATGGTGATGCCGCCTGCATTGCGCAGCGCAAGGTTGTAGCCTGTTGTGAGGCTGTTGTAGAAGTTCAGTCCACCGCTTGTACTGTTGTTGCCCAATGTGACCAGGCTTGTATTACTGATATTAGAGAGCAAGTCGTTGGAAACCAGGAAGGTCTCAGTGCTTGCCCCTGTCACGTTGACACCCATACTCTGGTTGGCGTTCGGGTCGATTACGACAGTCGAGCCGCCAGCATTGATGGAGCTGCCATTTGCTAGAGCCAGGGTGTTAGCCGTGAGCTTGACGCCAATTCCAGAGAGAGCGCTTGCCGCGCCGCTCTTGATTGAGCCAGTTCCTGCCGCTGAGATACTGAGCACTCCGTTAGCGCTGATTGTAGAGCCGAGGTCTACATCTCCACTTGTGAGTGATTTGAGGTTAACTGCTCCTCCACCACTAACGTTGCCAGTCTTCACTCCGCCGGTATTGCTCAATATATTGAGGGCTGAACCAACGCTTGTTGAGTTGTCTACGGTTCCGTTGATGCTGACACCACTTGCTGTGCTGCTGATGCCATCGCTGGTGCCGATGTTAATGACGCCAGCTTTGGTCTGCACGTCGCCCAGAGCTGTGACGTTGCCTGTACCAGGGTTGATTGTGATGCTTCCATTCTGTGTGAATGTGTTGAAGCTGTTGCCATTGATTGTTCCGCTAGCGCTGTTGATGGAGATTGCACCACCGGTGGTGATTGATTTGACATCACCGTTCATTACCACGCCAGTGCCACCGACGGAATTACCGAGTGTGATAGCTCCTTGCGAAGTGACGCTTCCTACTGATGTAGTGTTGATGTTGGAGTTTACATTGACAGTGCCGCTACCGGTGCTGTTGTCGATGTTGCCGATGCTGACAGCATTTTGGCCGAGCACGTCGACCTGACCGTCTGATGTAATGCTTCTGCCGGATGCGCTGATGCCGCCTAGTCCAGATAGCACGAGGACGCCGGCGCCACCACCACCAGTCTTCGTGTTAGCGATGTTGCCATTCAGAACTACACCTGTGCCAGTCGCACCGTCGCCGATACTGACAAATCCACCATCAGAGGATGCTCCGGAAATTGTGGTTATACCGTTAGCTGCAGCAACTGTAATTGAAGCGCTTCCTGTGCTGTTGTCGGCTGTGCCGATGGTCACGTCGCCTGCAACTGCATTGACTGAGATTGTGCTGTTTGAGAACAGGTCATGGACTCCAGATATGCCACCGTTTGCAGCGCTTATCGTCAGGGTGCCCGTTGCACCGGTTTCCTGATTATCGATGTCATCGTTGAGGATGACACCCTTACCGGTGCTGGAATTGCCGAGAGCTATATTTCCTTTAGCGACAATACCGAGTACGGATACCTGACCAGATTTCGCATCTACAGTCACATCGCCTGAGCCTGTTACTGCGTTGATCTTGCCTGTTACGGTTACATCACCAGTTGAGGTGTTGATGGTTCTGACATTGATGTTGCCGGAGGACGATAGGGCGACGGTGCTGATACCGCCGGCGCCACTGCCGCTCTGGATGTTAATGTCCTTGCCCACTCCAGTTGAGTTGTCGAGCTTGCCGGTGATGCTAATAGAGCCGGTTGTTGCAGAACCGATATTGATGGTTCCACTGCTTGTGACGGCGCCCAATCCGACGACCGAACCGCCAGTCGGGTCAACAGTGAAGGTTCCTGAGCCCAAGATGATGGGGTGGCTGTTGCCGGTGATGCTTCCACCATTAGAAAGGATGGAAACCACTCCAGCTGCACCAGTGCTTACCGAGCTGTTGAGAGTGACACCTGTACCGCCGGTGCTGTTGCCGAGGAAGATGTTGCCAGTTGTGTTGAATACCGTACCTACAGTGGTGAGTCCGTTAGAAGCGTCCACTGTGATGCTGCCGCCATTGTTGGAGACTGCATTGACACTGGTATTGCCAGCGCCCAGTGATGCCACATCGACCGCCCCGTTGTTGGCGCTCAAAGTGCCCGCTGTGAATGTGATGCCACCACTAGTGATGCTGTGAATTGTCAGGTTGTCAGCTGCCGTTACATTGTTGACGCCGCCGTTGATAGCCCCGACAGCAGTTACGCTTACATCGCCTGTACCACCGAAGTTGCTTATATCGCCACCGAGTGTTACGGATGTTGTGCTATTGCTTCCTACTGTTATAGCGCCATTGCTAGAAATCGAGCCGGTGCTGATTGCGCCGTTTGAGTCCAGGTCGACAGTGCTGCTTCCCGTGGTGTTGTTGATATCACCAATTGTTGTGCCTGTAGCAGAGTCTAGAAGCACCTGACCGTCTGAGGTGATTGTCTTGCCTGCTCCGGCGATAGAACCTGCTCCTGCGTAGATGGTCACGCTAGAGCCGCCACCGCCTGCCTTGGTGTTCACTATGTTGCCGTTGAGTGTGACGCCAGCGCCAGTGCCGTTGTTGCCGAGTGTAACCTGACCGCCGAACGCGTTCACATTGCCCACACTGACGGTTCCAGCAGATGCATCAACAAAGACGATGTCGCCAGTCGATTGTTGGCTGAGAGAGCTTAGCGTGATGTTGCCCGTACCTAGCTGCGTGACGATGAGCGATCCGCCCTTCGCCGTGAGAATTCCGCTAGTGAAGTCGATGGTTCCTGCACCATTAGCGATGTTGACGGTCAATCCACCGCCTGCTGTCACGTTGTGCGATGCACCGGAAATAGAACCTGTGTCAGCAAGAATTGCTATGTTGCCGGTTCCAGTTGATGAAAGGTCTCCGTTTACGACTACTCCAGTGCCACCACCGCTGGTGTTGTTGCCGATGGTCATTGAGCCGCTTCCAGAGCTAACTGTGTTGCTGCCGAATCCAACTGTAGTCGTTCCTTTAGCAGCATTGATGATAACGGTTCCGCCCTGCGAATTAACTCCGGCAACTTGCGTGTCGCCAGTTCCGAGAGACTGCACTGTGATTGCACCGCTATTGGAGCTGATCTGACCACCGCTGAAGCTCACTCCACCAGTGTTCTTGCTTGTGATAACGAGTGGTCCGGGACCGCCAGCTACCGAGTTTGAGCCGCCGATGATAGCACCGCTTGCGGTGATGCTGATGCCAGCGAGGCTCGTCGAGTTGTCGATCTTACCGCCAAGTGTGACCGACGCAGAGGTGTTGGAACCTATGTTGATCTGACCCTTGCTTGTGACTGCTGCAGTGTTGATGGCTCCGGATGTGGAGTCGATCGTTACTGATTGAGAGCCTGTCGAATTATTGATATCACCGACCGAGATCGCATTCTTCGCGTAGAGGAATACTTGTCCATCGGATGTGATCGTACGGGTTGAAGCTGAGATAGCTCCGTTTCCAGCCTGAACATTCACAGCAGCACCAGCACCACCAGCGGTGTTGTCGATGTTGCCTGTGAGTGTGATGCCCGTGTTACCGAGTATGTTGCCGAGGTTGACGACGCCACCTGCCGCTGTGATGTTGGCTACGCTGATCGTGCCTGCTGTAGCGTCGACGTTGACGCTCTGACCCAGAGCTTGTTGGCTGAGGTCGTTGAGCACGACGTTGCCTGTGCCGTTCTGAGCTACATCGAGGGAACCGCCCTTCGCGGTGAGCGTGCCTCCAGTGAAGCTGATGTTACCAGCTCCTGTAGCCAGGGTGACTGTCAGGCTGCCACCAGCGGTGACATTGTTCGAGCCACCATTGATGTTGCCGCTGTTGGCCAGTAGGCTGATGTTGCCTGAGCCTGTCGAGCTGACATCACCGCCCAGTGTCACTCCAGTTCCGCTGGTGCTGTTGCCGAGAGTGATAGCACCTGCTCCGGAGTTAACTGCGCCACCGCTCAATCCCACTGTTGTGACGCCGTTATTCGCGTCCACCGTGATAGCGCCGCCGTTAGAGCTGATGGCGTTGACGCTGCTGTTGCCAGTGCCGTGTGTCTTGACTGAGACTATTCCACCGCTGGTGCTCAGCGTGCCACCCGTGAAGCTGATGCCTCCGGCTGAGCCATTGCTGAGAATGAGGTCGCCGGCAGAAGTTACGTTGTTGGAACCGCCATTGATGGCTCCGCTGTTGGCTTCGATGATCACGTCGCCAGTTCCGCCGCTGTTGCTGACGGCACCGTTGAGGTTCACACCGGCGCCTGTTACTGAGCCAATGGTGATTTTGGATGTGCTTGTGACTGCTCCAACATTACTTATCCCATTGCTCGCTTCAACGTTTACGACGCCAGTTCCAGACGCGTTGTTGACCGAACCCATCGAGACATCACCGTTTATAGCAACAATGTCAATTGCACCTTTAGATTGAACATTTTGCGTGCCGCTGATGCCGCCGCTCAGAGTGTGGATGGTGACTGACCCGCTTGCTCCAGTGCCATCGTTTGCAATCAACCCACTGAGTGTAACCCCAGTAGAACCGAAGCTGCCGATGCTGATCGAATTCTTGCTGCTGACGGCTCCGACAGCAACCGTGCTGCCGGTGGAGTCTACAGTGACCGTGCTCGTACCCGTTGTGTTATCTATAGCTCCGATGCTAACAGCCCCAGCGCCAGTCACGTTCACGATGCCATCAGATGTTATGCTGTGTGTGCCACCTGATATACCGCCGAGTCCTGAGAGGACACTCACGCCACTGCCACCGCCACCAGTCTTGGTGTTATCGATGTCGCCATTCAGTACCACACCGGTGCCGGTTGTTCCGTTGCCGATCGTCACCAATCCACCGTCGGCTGTGACTGTTCCTGCAGTGGTGCTGCCCAATACTGCATTCAATGTGATTGAGCCATTAGATGTATTGTCTACGGCTGCTACTTGCAAGGCGCCTGCGCCAGTCTGAGTTACTGCGATATTTCCGCCTGTGGACTTCAGCGTTCCACCCGTGAAGCTAATCGCACCTGCACCGCTGTTGGTGATGGTCAAGTCGCCAGCAGAGCTGACATCGAATGAACCGCCGTTGATGATTCCCGTTGCATTGAGAATTTGTACGTTACCGGTGCCACCAGCATTGCTGATGTTTCCGTGCATTACTATTCCTGTGCCGCCAGAGCTGTTGCCGATGGTGATGGAATTGAAGCCACTTACTGCTCCGAGATTATTGATATTGCCAGCGATGTTGTTGACACTGATTGTGCCAGTTCCAGTTGAGCTGATTGTGGCGTCGCCTCCGTCAAGAGTTCCAGTCTTCGAAACGATGTCGATGAGACCGGTTCCTGAGTTGGAAATTGCACCGCCGAGAGTCACTCCATTGTTGCCGGTGATTTGAACGTTGCCACCAGTAGCCACGATGGCTCCTGTCTTAACTGCCGTTGCTGAGCTGCTTTCCGCATCAATGCTGAGATTGTTGACCTTTGTATTGATCGTGTTGCCGCTGGCATCGAACTTGCCACCAGTTAGTAGGGACAGGTTGTATGAGCCACCTGCCGCATCGCCGGCAGCTGCGTTGCCGTTGTTGACCGTGCCGCCCAGTGTGATGTCACCGGTGTAGCTGCCGTTGTTGCCGAACTGCACATCCTTGGCTCTTATTTGACCAAGTTGTGTAGCCGATATGTAAGTACCAGCAACTTCCATTGCGCTGTTGGATGTCGTTACGAAGCTGACAGAGCCGCTTGCTTGTGCGTTAACGAGAACGCCCGTTCCCCATCCTGTTAATGAGTCAGCACTGATGTTGATTTGCTTGCCTACGCCACTTGATGTAACTGGCGAGCCGGTAGCAATTGACAGATTCTTGGTTGCAGCCACCTTAATTGTGACATCGCCAGGGGCGCTGATGCCGTTAGCAGAGATTGCTCCGACTGTTGCGCTGCCAACTGTGAGGTCGCCTGCTGTGGTTTGAACGCTTGTGGCAGCGCTGCTTGTTGAGCTGCCGAACAATGTCGTTCCGGTAGAGCTGAGGCTGATTGGAATTGCCGCAGAGCCGATGGCAGCAGCGGCTGTCAGAGCCACTGTCGCAGCATCCAGTCCGCCATTGCCAGCCGCAGTCGCTGAGATTCCTGCGCTCGAGTTGATGCCGATACCCTTGGCGCTGATTGCGCTGCCTGCGCCCGCGAGTAAAACACCTGCGCTCTGGATTTCGACATTGCCGGATGAGTTGATGGTTCCAGCAATGACGTTGATGCCAGCGATTCCATTAAATGTAGTTGACTGGACGTTAGTTAGCGAAATGCCAGCCGTGCCAGTTCCAGTATTGTTGATGCTGCCATCCACTTGTAGTCCGTCTGAGGAGAGACTGACAGTGCCGCCGGAAGCGGCATTGCCTTTGGCAGAAATTGAACCACTGACTGTGGTGCTTGTGCCGCTGCTGAGGTCTACTCCACCGCCAGCGCCTGCTGTTCCGTCAGTCTTGATTGAACCAGCGATTGTTATGGAACCTGTAGCCGAGGCAGTGAGTTTGCCACCAGCTGCAGCACTTGTGTCGATAGCGCCCGCTGCGATGTTGCCGCCAGTTGCTTTGAGGTCGACCTTAGCACCACCTGTAGTGATGCTTCCTACGTTGCTGATAGAGCCGCTGTCGGAGGTCAGGCTCACGGCTCCGTTTGCCGTGGTGATGTCGGCGTTAGCGCTACCAGCGCCCTTGAGGTCAACTGCTTGACCCTTGATTGTTACTGTCGCACCGCTCTGGCCGCTGAGGTCCAGTGTGCCGATATTTGCACCCTGGCTGAGAGCTATGATTGCATTGCCACCGGTTGCGAGTACGTCGAGGCTGCCACCTTGCGATGAGATGCCGCCGCCATTGGTTGTGAGTTTGACGTCACCGTTGGTCGCGTGAATCTGACCAGCGCCGACATCCATAATAATGTGGTTGCCCACTCCCGTTGTGCTGAGGTCGACATTTGTACCGCTGATTGCTGTACTGATGTGTAGGTCGCCTGATGTGGTGTCGATCTTGGTGTTGCCACCCGAACTGACTCCATTTGCGCTGACTGAAGCCGTGCCTGTTGCAACGGTTTCATTGCCGATCACCAAGCTACCGTTGGTGATACTCAGATAGGTGTCAGCTGCTGCTCCTGTTGCTTTGGAGCCGACGTTGACGGTGCCAGTGGCTGAGAGGATGATTGGTTTGTTGCCTGTGATGCTGCCGATTCCGGTTGTTGCATTCAAGGCGATTGTGGAAGCATTCAATCCACCACCGCCTGCCAGGCTTGCGCTGATGGCGCCGGTGCCTGCATTGATGCCGATACCGAGAGCGCTGACTGCATCTCCTGCCCCTGCCAGGGTCACTCCGTTAGCCAGAACTACTACGTTGCCATCAGAATCGATGGTGCCGCTGATTGTGTTGGCTCCTGCGCTGCCATGAATTGTGAGCGCAGCAGCTGTGTTGATAGTCGTGGTGCCAGCTGTACCGCTGCCTGTGCTTGTGTTGTCGACAGAGCCGTCTACGCGAATATTGCTGCCAGTCAGTTCGATGACGCCGCCGCTGTTAGAGCTGCCGAGTCCCTTAGCCGTGAGGTTGCCGTTGACTGTGAGGTCACCTACAACCGAGAGTGAGACCTTGCCACCCGTGCCCGAGCCGATTGCGTCAGTTGTGATGGCACCGGTGCTTAATGTGCCAGCTGCGACTGCGTGGTTCGTGATGCTTACAGCGCCAGCGTTATTGCTCACTGAACCCACTGCGATGACGCCATTGCCATCGACAGTGAGGGCATTCGCGCCGCCGCCTGCGCTGAGTGCTCCCAGCGCTACGGTGTTACCGATGTTGCCACCAGCATTGATGGTGAGAGCACCAGCAGCGCTGATATTTCTCGATGTGGCGTTAGAGATATCACCGGTGTTTGTGAGCAATTGGACAGAGCCAGTGCCACCAGAGTTGCTGATGTCACCGTTCAATATTATTCCGGTTGCTCCGCTTGAATTTCCGATGGTGATTGCGCCATTGCTCTTAACTGAGCCCACGGTCACAATATTCTGTGCTGCATTGACGGTGACAGAGCTGCCGTTTGCGGTGCCAGTGTTGTCGATATTGCCGACCACAATTGGCGCCAGTACACTGCTTGAGGTGATGTCGACTACTCCGCCAGCTTGCGATGTGCCCACTCCCTTCGCTGTGATGTTGCCTGCTGTCACTGCATCTTTGGCGTGCAAGGTGACGGTGCCACCAGTGCCTGATGTGGTGCCTGAGCTGACGATATTGTTGCTGCCGAGGTTGATGAAACCATTGCTCGCGCTGAAGTCCACCGCGCCACCATTGCCGGTGCCGCTGCTGTTCACGTCACCGCCCAGTGCGCTAGCGTCGATGTCGCCAACAGAGCTTATGATGATGGCGTTGCCAGAGCTGGTCAGACCGCCGGTTCCTGAGCTGAGGATGACATTTCCGCTGCTTGTGGTCTTCAGGGCAGGGTTCAAGCCTGATGCCGTGATGGCAATCTTGCTAGCGCTGCCCTGTGCGTCGAGGTTGATGTCACCTGATGTGGCGCTTACCTGCGCTCCAACGTTGATGTCGCCTCCGTTTACTGACGAACTGACATTTACGTTGCCGCCTGTCGCGCTGAGTGCAGAGTTGAGATTGATTGAACCTACAGCTCCTGCTCCGCCGCCAGCACCAGCCGAGAGCGTGAGTGAACCATTCGTAGCCGTGACGCCACTGTTCACGACGATGTTGCCTGCAGCTGTACCAGAGCCCTGGTTGCTAGCCAGGTTGACCGATTGTGCGGATACTGGCGCTGCTACCGTGAGGTCGCCCGAGCCTGACAGTCTAACGTCGAAGGCGCCCGAGCTCGCACCGGAACTGGCATTTATTGTAAGAGCATCAGCATCGCTTACGTACACGCTGCCATTTGTAGCATTAGCTTGCAACTGCGCAACGTTGGTCAGTACTGGGTTGTACACCGGTGAGTTAGAGCCGATGCTGCCATCAGCTGTGCTGAGCACTGCTGAGCCAGCTGTTGAAACGATGGTTCCGCCACCAACGCTGAGAATGTTACCAGCGCTCAACGCCGCGAGAGTTATCGTGCCAGAGCCGCTGCTGCTGATATCCTTATTGATGTTGAAGCCACCATTGTTCGAAATATAGATGTCACCGCTTGCGGTGAGACCAGTGCCAGCGTTGGTGAGGTTGCTGACTGTCAGTGCCCCAGATGAGAGGCTGTTGATGCCAATTTTTGTTGGGTTGACTGCTCCAGAAACATCACCGGTCTGACCAATCTTGATTGATGGTGCGTTGACCTGAACTTGAGTGCTAGCATCACCAATGTTGCCACTGCCAGAGAACACATTGAGGTTGACTCCAGTTGTTGAGTTCAACTTACCAGAGCCCACTGCACTGCCGACTATGTTGGCAGCGTTAACAGTAATGGTGCCGAATGAGTTAACAGCATTGCCAGTTCGTCCGAAGGCGACAGAACCTGCCTTGTTTTCGAGGAGAACTGAACCACCGGAAGCCCCTGTCGCGGTGATAGAGCCTATAGTGTTGTTTCCAGTTGCTCCGTTGTCTGCGTTGACTATCAGAGTTCCGACGCTGCCAACTTTGACTTCAACATCCCCTGCGAGGCCGCTTCCGGAGGTGTTGATGCCATTGTTTACTCTTATTGATGAAGAGACTGAACTTCCATTGTCAGCATACAAATGAACGAAATTGCCGTTAGTTGCTCCGCTAGCATTGATGGCTCCGAGTACGGAGATTTTGCTGTTGGTGCTTGCCGATACATCTACAGTAATCGAACCAGCAGTGGTGCTAGTTGCGCTGCTGTTTAGCGCTACTGCTGAAACGTCGTTGCCTCCAGTGATGGAGATAGTGCCGCCAGCTGCACCTGATGTGTCAACGGTTCCTACAGTCGTGCTGCCCGATGCAGTGTTGTCTGAATTGACTATGCTGATAGAGCCACCGTGGTTGGTCACATCACCGGCGCCGATAACTCCCTTAGCGGTGATCTTGGAGGCTGCACCACCTGCGGTGAGGTTGCCGAGTGGTGCTGTATTACCGATTGAGCCATTGCTTGCTTCGATATCGAATGCATGACCAGCGTTGATTGAGCGGACCACTGTGTTGCTAATGTCGCCAGTTGCAGTGTATACGAGGATATCGGAGCTTGCATTTGTATGGTTGTCGAGGTCGCCGTTCAGCGCAACACCAGAGGTGTTAGTGAG
Organism: Obscuribacteraceae bacterium (SeqCode); assembly: GCA_044226015.1. GTDB lineage: Bacteria > Cyanobacteriota > Vampirovibrionia > Obscuribacterales > Obscuribacteraceae > JAIEPM01. The sequence continues at coordinate 196,003 of JBGAHS010000008.1, read as the reverse complement.
GTTGCCCAGCGTGATGTTGCCGGTGCTAGTTACTGCTCCGACTACGAGTGCTCCATTCTGGTTTGTGTCGTTGACGGATACAGAGCCAGAACCTGTGTGGTTATCGAGGTCGCCGATGGTCACTCCACCGTCTGCTCTCAATGTGATGTTACCGAGAGATGTGATTGTTCTGACTGAACCGTTCAAGGCTCCTGCTGCCAGAATCGTCACGTCTTTAGCTGCTGCAGCGCTGCTGTTATCGATGTTTCCACCGAGTGTCACAGAAGTGCTGCTGGTGTTGCCCAGTTTGACTGCACCCTTGCTGCTAATCGCACCTACGCTCACCACACCCGATTGGGTCTGGTCGTTCACACTCACGTCGCCAGCAGCTCCTGTGCCGCTGTTGGTCAGAGTGCCGATTGTGACACCGCCGGCAGCACGCAGTGTGATAGCACCTAGCGAGTCGATTGCTCTGCCAGTACCGTTGATACCGCCGGAGGATGAGAGGATAGTGACTGCTTGTGGTGACGAAGCGCTTGAGTTATTGATGTCACCACCAAGAGTGACTCCGGTGCTTCCTGTCGAATTACCGACAGTGATATCGCCCTTGCTGCTAATGCTGCCGACACTGACGCTTCCAGCTTCTGTACCATCGTTGACCAGCACTGATGCAGCGCTGGATGCACCGGAGTTATTCAAAGCTCCGATGCTGACTCCACCATTGCCTCGCAGTGTGATGTTGCCGACAGATGTGATTGTGTTGCTTCCACCAGAGATGGCTCCGCTGGCAAGGACGCTTACATCCTTCGCACTGGCAGCGGAACTGTTGTCGATGAGACCATTTAGAGTTACGGAAGCAGAAGCGGTGTTTCCAACGTTGACTGCGCCCTTGCTATTGATGGCTCCGACGCTGACAGCCCCGGTTTCAGCCGCAGAGTTGACGTTAACGTCGCCCGCTGCACCCACACCATTGTTGGTCAGTGCGCCGATGCTGACAGCGCCAGTGTCAGAACTCAATGTGATGCCGCCGAGTGAGCTTACCGTCTTGCCAGCGCCGCTGATGCCCACTGAGTCAGAAAGAATGCTGACACTTTGCGGTGTAGAGGCTGTTACGTTGCTGATGTTTCCGTTCAGCGTTACTCCTGCTGTGGCGGTGTTATTACCAATACTGATGGCGCCAACGCTGTTCACGTTGCCTACTGCAACCGCTCCACTCTGAGTTCCATTGTTGACTTGAATTGCTGCTGCAGTGGTACTGCTTGAGTTGGTCAGGTCTCCGATGTTTACGCCGCCAACTCCGTCGAGGACGATGCTGCCGATGGAACTGATACTTTGTCCAGCACCACTGATGCCGCCAGATGCAGAGTGTACAGTAACGCTCTGTGCACTTGCTGCCGTCGCGTTGCTGATAGCACCGCTGATAGTGACCCCGCTTGTTCCAGTGCTGTTGCCGATCGTGATTGTGCCTCTGCTGAGTGCTCCTGCTACGGCGATTGTGCCAGACTGTGTTCCATCATTTACATTGATGGTAGCTGCAGTCGATGCTCCAGAGTTATTCAGTGCTCCGATATTTACTCCACCTGGCGCTCTCAAAGTGATGTTGCCGATAGAGGTGACGGTCTGACCAGCACCGGAGATACCGCTGTTGTTAGCGAGTATGGTCACATTCTTCGCGCTTGCTGCTGAAGAGTTGTTGATGACACCTGTCAGGGTTACACCAGCGGTGCCTGTGCTGTTGCCGACATTGATGTCTCCCCTACTGTTGATAGCATCAACGGTGATTGCACCAGTTTCACTGCCGGAGTTGACGAAGATATCGCCACTTGCGCCAACGCCGCTGTTATTGAGCGCACCGATGACGACCGGTCCTGAGTTAGAGCTGAGAGTGATGGTTCCCGTTGAAATGACATTGTGTCCGTTGCCAGAAATGCCAACAGTGTTAGAGCGAATGCTAATCGACTGCGGTGTGCTTGCTGTGCTGTTGTCGATTGCCCCGTTTGTGAGGGTGACACCAGCTGTGTTGCTGTTGTTGCCGATGGCGATTGAACCGACGCTGCTTACTGCGCCGATTGATACCGCACCGCCTTCGGTGCCATCGTTGACATGAATGGCACTTGCAACTCCAGAGCCTGAGTTGTTCAATCCACCGATAGTGACTCCACCGTTGCCGCTCAGTGTGATGACGCCGTCAGAATTGACGCTACGTCCCGCTGCGCTGATTGCTCCGCTGCTGAGAATGTTGACTGCGGAGTTCGTGGATGAAGCTGTGTTGTCGATAGTGCCGGTGGTTATGCTTATCGATGTTGTGCCGCTAGCATTACCTATATTGATCACTCCGGCACCTGAAACAGAACCGACGTTGGATATTGCACCATTCAAGTTGTTGATGGTGACTGTGCCCGTGCCGGTTGTGCTGATTGTGTTGTTCTGAACATCGAGCGTGCCCTGCTTAGCAAGTACGCTGATGGTGCCTGTGCCAGCATTGTTGATCACGCCTGCAAGTGTGACGCCCTTGTTGCCAGTGACAGAGATATTTCCGCCAGTGCCGATGAGGGCACCAACCTTGGTTGCTGTTCCGCTGGTAGATTCTTCGGAATCGATCGTCAGATTGCTTGTATTGGTAGTGATGGTGAACGCAGATGTGTCGATGGTGCCATTGCTGAGAATCGACAGGTTGTAAGAACCAGCTGTCGAACCCGCAGCCGCCGTGCCATTGTTGATGAGTCCTGCGAGCGTAACGCTTCCGGTGTAAGTGCCGAGGTTACCAACCTGAAGGTTGAGAGCCTTGATTTTGGATAGCATGGTGCCGCTCAGGTAGCCGCTGCCACCCAGTGCGATAGCTTGTCCGTTCGTTGTTGGAGCGATGAGGACAGAGCCCGTGTTGCCAGCATCAATCAAGGTTGTTGTTGTGCCAGAGCCAGTGAAGCTGTTGGCGTGAATGTCGATGGTCTGGCTTGTACCAGTCGTATTGATTGGCGAGCCATCGAGAATTGCGAGGTTGCCCGGTACATCAATCTGAATAGAACCAGGAGCCTGCACGCCCGTGTTGGGGTTAACAGGTCCGACAGAAACGTTGCCGACAGTAAGGTTGCCGCTAGTTACAGATATATAGGTAGAACCTGAGCTGCTTGTCTTTGAGCTCAGAGTGCTGCCACTAGAGCTGATGGTTATTGGGTTGCCGCCGACAGTACCGATGCCTGTCACCGCAGTCATCGCTATGTTGTTGGTAGCGCTCAAACCGCCCTGACCAGCCACTGCTGCCTGGATATCACCGGTGCGTGCATTAAGTCCGATGTTGCGTCCGGTGATTGCTGGGCTAGCACCTCTCAAGAGAATGCTGTTCGACTGAACAATGACATTACCCTTGTCGGAGCTGAGCGTTCCCTGAATGACATTGGCGCCAGCGCTTCCTTTGTTTATTTCGAGTGTGCCTGTTCCTGCATCGATGCTGATGCTACCTGCAGTGCCCGTGCCGGTTGTGTTGCTGTTGACGGAACCGTCGACCTCAACTGTACCTGAGCTGCTCTTGATGCTGATGATACCGCCGCTGAATGCACTGCCGGCCGTGCTCTGCGCGCTCACAGCGCCGGTCGATTGGAAGGCAGCAGTTGTGGTGACTGTGATTGTGCCACCATTGCCGCTTGCGCTGTCGTTGGTGATGCTGCCAACTCTGCCTGTGCTTCCTGCGTTGACCGTGATGGTCTTGCCAGCTCCACCGCCAAACAAGTTACCGATTGCAGTTGTGCTACCGATTGAGCCGTTAATATTTGAAATGGTGAGGTCACCGACTGACGTTAGAGTGTGTAAGCCGGAGATATCTCCTGAGTTGGCTAGAAGTTGAATGTTTCCAGAGCCGCCCGTGTTCAGGATTGCTCCGTTGATGGTGACACCAGTGCCGCCGCTTGTGTTGCCCAGTGTGATCGCGCCATGGCTTTCTACTCTGGCTGTTGTTACTGAGCCTGTGGCAGAGTCGACCACTACTGAACCCGTTCCGCCAGTATTTGTGATGTCACCGCCCACAACTACAGCTCCGCTGTTGCTGTTGTTTGTAGCCTTGATTGTGACTGCACCATTGGAGTCAATCTTGCCAGTCGTGATGCCGCCTACATCAGTTAGAACGACGACTGCGCCGGTCCCGCTGGTGTTGTCGATTGTGCTGATGCTAACGCCAGTTGCGGTGCTGCTAGTTCCATTCGATGTGCCGATACGAACGAATCCTGCGCCGCTTACTGCGCCAATGTTGCTAATTGAACCACCGTTGTTGTCGATGATGATGTCGCCGCTGCCAACGCTTCCAATCGCTTGAGCGTTGCCCGTGATTGCGCCGCCGGTCGAAGCAATTGTGATTTTGCCTCCAGTCGTAGCATTAATAGATTGGTTGAGGTTGATGCCATTACCTAGAATGTTGATCGCACCACTGGTACTGCTTACCTGGTCAACATCAACAGCTTGTGAGCTGCCGGTCGCATTCAATGTAATACTGTTGACACCAGTCGTGATTGAGAATGTGTTGGTATCAATTGATTTCTGCGTGAGTATCGACAGGTTGTATCTGCCTACTGCTGAACCTGCAGCGCCTGATGATGTGTCAATGGCTGCACCCAGAGTGATGGCTCCGTTGTAGGTGCTCAAGTTGCCGATTGTCAAATCTTTGGTCAGAATTTGCGTAGTCAGGTTGGTTGTAGTCAAATAGCCTGCGCCACCACCTACGGTGATAGCGTTGCCTGCCGTTGTCGGAGCGATGTTGACTGTGCCGTTTGCACCTGCGTTGATGAGCACACCGCTGACTAGGTTGATTGTGTCAGCACCTAATGTGATGCTGCGTCCTGAACCTGTTGCGATAATCGGGTCACCAGTGTTGACCGTTAGTGTGCCGCCGGCTGCGACGTTCACTTTTATGTCACCGTCTCCGCTGATTCCGGTAGCGAGCACCGCACCGACTGTTGGCGCTGCAACTGACAATCCGCCGTTTGTTGTTCTGATGAACGTTTCTGCCGCCGTGCCAGAAGCGAGAGAGCCGAAGCTTGTAGTGCCAGTGGTCGTGATCGTGATTGGAATATTGCCGCTAACTGAACCGACGCCAGCTTGACCTGTAAGAACGATTACAGGTGAGTTCAAGCCGCCATTGCCAGCAGCATCAGCTGTGATGCTGCCTGTCTTGGCGTTGATTCCGATGCCGGAGGAAGCCCCTGTAGAGTTGATTGCATTACTGGCACCTGCGAGGACAACGCCAGTTGCTGCTACGTTAACTGTGCCGTTGGTTGTGATTGAGCCACGAATTACATGGCTGGTACCACTCGAACCATTGACGGTCAGTGCTGACGGCGAGTTATCTGTAACTGTGACAAGTCCACCTACCCCGGTTCCTGTAGTTGTGTTGTCGATTGCTCCGTTGACAAAGAGTCCGTTAGCGCCTCCGGCTGTCAGGGCGATCACGCCACCACTAGCCGCACCACCTGTGCCTTTAGCGGTGATCGCGCCGCCGATGCTGACAGAACCGTTGGCGTTTACAGTCACAGTTCCGCCGGTGCCTGCCGTGTTGGTTGTTGTTATCGAACCAACGTTCGTGATGGTCGCTCCGCCGCCAACCGCTTGAAGAAGTACGAGTCCGCCGAGAGTGGTGATGTTGGCCCCTGTGTTGCCGCCGCCCTTGAGGTCGATGCCGCTTGGAGCTACGATGTTCACGGTCTTGCCAGCTACGCCGCTCAGGTCTATGCTGCCAACCGTGTTAGTCGATGTGTTGAGTGCCAGGGTAGCATTGGTGGCTGCGCTGATGTTCAGGTCACCACCTGTCGAGATAATTCCGCCACCATTAGTGGTGAGCAGTACTGAGCTCGTGGTCGATGTTATCGTTCCAGCGCCTGTTCCCATAACTATCTGTTTGTTCGCTTCCTGCGTAACCAGAGCAACAGACTTGCCGGTGATGGCTGTTGCAAGGGTCATGTTGCCAGTCGCGAAGGTCACATTGTAGCCGTTGCCACTTGGTCCATTTGCGTTATTTGTTCCAACGATTGTCGAGCTGCCAGACTCGGTGACAAACACGCTGTTAGCAGCCTGGAATGTGAGTGAGCCACTGGAGCCTGTGGACGTAGCCACATCATTGTTGCCGCCGAATGCGGTACCTACGCTACCAGCTGGCGCGGTGATGGTGATATTGCCGTTGCCTGTGCTCACCGTATATGGTGTCACGAGGTTGCGTGTGATATCGCCAGCACTGGTTGTGAGGAATACATTTCCGTTGCCTGAAGAACCAGTGTCTCCATCTATTTGAATGCCATTGTTGGTTCTAACTGTGAAGTTTGTTCCGGCCTTTGAAGCTTTGAGCGACAGCACACTAGCGTTAGTGTTGTCTACGAATACCGAGCCGAGCGTTGCATTAGCTGTAAGCGATGCCGTGTTTGTGGATATCGCATCTCCTGCATTGCTGCCCGCGCTATTGCCTGCGTTGAGTGTAACTCCAGTGGCGGACTTGAGTGTGCCAAATCCTATGCCGTGACCAATTATCGAGTTAGCTGCTACGACAGATATCGCACCGGTTGCATTTATTGCATTACCGGCCTGGTCAAATTCGACGTTTCCGCCAGAGTTCGAAACTTGGACGGCGTTTCCGCTAGCACCAGTGCTGGTTATGCCGCCGATTATGTTTGCGCCTATGAAAGACGTATTAGCGTTCACAATCAGGTTGCTTGCGGTGTTCTTGACTGCTACCGTGACTGCGCCAGCCGCTCCGGTGCCACCTGTAGTGGTGATGCCATTGGTCACGCGAATCGTAGACGTGGTCGAAGCGACGTTGTTGGCTTTGAGAACAACTGCGCCACCGCCATTGGTGCCGTTTGCGTTGATGCCGCCGCTAACACTGATTGTTCCGTCGATGACAGCGCTGTTGTCTAGAGTGACTCCTCCACCAGCGCCGTTGGTTCCGTGTGTGTCGATGTCGCTAGTTGCACTGATACTAGAGCCGCCGGTCATCGACACTGTGCCGCCGGTGGCAGCGCTTGTGTTGATGAGACCTATCGAAGTGCTGCCTGCTGCATTGTTCACTACGGTGATTGCGCCACCAGTGGTACCAGCTACGCTGTTTGCATTAGTCGCGATGCCTCCAGCAATAGCGATATTGCCAGCAGTGATGCTGACTGCTCCGCTTGCATTTACACCGCCAACTCCTCGTGCCTGTGTGGAGATAGCGGTTGTGGTGAACGAACTCGGTGTCTGGATGTCACCTACAGTGACTGAGCCAGCTTTGCCAGCTGCTCCCGCTCCGTAAGCGTCAGTGGCTATTGCGCCAACGAAGACTGTACTGCCTGCGTTAATGCTGATGTCGCCACCAGCTCCTCCAGTGCCGGAGTTTCCACCCTGCGAATCGAGCGAGCCGAACACTGAAATCGTGCCGGTGCTAGATCCACTCAAAGTTATCTTGCTTCCAGAACCTGATTCTGAACCCTTACTATATATATTGTTGCTTACGCTGATGGAGCCACCAGCGGACGAGCTGTTGTCGATTGTGACTTGTCCGCCAGTTCCTGGACCTGCTGTTGCAGTTGCGCGGGCATCTAAACTGCCAGTTACTGAGATGCTCAAGCCACCACTGATAGATATTTGTCCGCCGCTTGAACCAGAGCTCTTAATTGGTCCAAGGGTGGTTGTTCCCGATACATTATCGGTGTTGGTGAGGGTGACAGCGCCGCCTGTGCTGCCGAGGAAGATGTTGCTGTGGCTGTCGATGCCGCCTGCAACGTTGATTACTCCTGCGGCGGTGATGGTGACGGCTCCGCCCTTAGCTACGCCGAGTCCGTCTGGAGTCTGAGCTTGGGTAGAAATTGACCCTGCGGTGAACGAACTTGGTGCTAGAGAATTGCCGACAGTCAATTTGCCGCTCGTACCATTGACGCCAGCTCCGTAGGCATCAGTCGTGATGGCACCAACAAATATGGTGCCTCCGGCGTTCATTGTGACATCGCCACCCGCACCACCGAAACCGGTGTTACCGCCTCTGGTGTCAATGGCTCCGGGAATTGAGATCGCTCCTGAAGCTGATCCCTTGAGTGTTACTGTATTACCAGCGCCTGAGCTTTCTCCTCTTGTGCTGATGTTTCCAGTCATTGATAGAGAAGTGAATGCAGTATTTGTACCTATTGATACCGCGCCGCCGTTGTTGCCTCCGGTTCCGTCGGATGTGATCGATGGGATGGTGATAGTGCCACCACCGTCTATGCTGACCGCGCCACCCTTGCCGTTGCTGCTGCCGCCGCTGGCAGTGATGGTTCCTGTTGTGATGTTGCCGCTGGTGCTGCTTCCAGCCTTGAGGGTGACTGAGCCACCATCAGTTGTGGCGCCTGCATTCGTTTGAATGATGCCGACGTTGACTATGGATCCGCTTGCAGATGGGCTCGCATCAAGCAGTACCAAGCCGCCTTCGGTGAAGATGTCGGAGTTATTCAGGTCGACGTTGCCGCCCTTGGCTGTGATGCTCACTTTTCCTGTGCCACCGAGCGCGATGTCACCAGTCCCAAGCTGAATGCTTGCTCCTGTATTTGCATCTATGGTGAGGTTGCCACCAGCAGTGTTATTGATTTCTGCATTGTTCGCCATGAGGGTAACGCCGCCACTGGTCGATTGAATCGTACCTGCATTGCTGCCCATGATGATTGCAGCGCCGTTGATCTGGTTATTTAGAAGAACACTACCAGCTGTTATGCTGCCATCGATGGTTAGAGTTCCGGTGCTGTTTACTACCTGGTAGTTTGAGCCAGCTCCGTTGCTGCCATAGATAGTGACGTCAGCGCCGTTGTTGACATAAGCATTGGAGCTTGTGCCGCCAGCTGATGCACGCAGATTAGCAGCGATGCTGAGTATCGGGTGGGCTAGCGTGCCGATGCTACCATCAGACGTGCTTAGATCAAGTTTGTTGTTAGCAGTTATGATCTTGTCGAGGCTGTTGTCTATGGAACCAGTGCCGCCGCTTATGCTGAAGGTTACACTGGCAAATCCAGCACCTTCAATGTTGGTGTTTAGTTTGAGGTCTCCACCTGCAGTCTTCTTGTAGGTGAGGTCACCACCCAAGCCGCTAGATCCGATAAACAGGTTTGTTGTTCCGGTTCCTCTGTCCTCAACAAAAACATCGCCACCATGGTTTACGAAATCGGTTTCTACAGTTACGTTCTTACCGGTTGCGGTCTGGATGATAATTGAGTTTGTCGAGTCTCCGATCGAACCACCTAGGCCGGGTCCGCTAGAGTTTGCCACTAGAATGATATTACCAGTCGAGACAAGCATGCTCTTGTTGCTGCCGTCAGAGCTTATGCTTCCTGAAACAGCCCCATTGTCTCCTGCAGTGACTGTGATTGAGTTTGATTGACTTATCGCGTTTGTCGAGCCCTCACCTAAGAATTTGACTCCGCCGCTTCCTTTGTTTGTTATGGTCACCGCACCGCCTGCGATTGTGCCCATGATGGAATTTGGAGCAGCAGTGGCAACATTGAAGTTTAGTGTGGAGCTTGAGTTCTCTGTGATAGAGATGCTTCCTGAGTTTAATGGATTCGTAGCTGTGGCATTAATATCACCGTCAACTTGAATTCCAGTGACAGCTTTAATGGTTATTGTGGAGCTTGCACCCGCATCTGCTTTCGCTGTCAGGCTTCCGGTGTAAACGTTGTCGGATTCGATCCAAATACCAGCTGTAAGACCAGCGTTAACAGCATTGGCTGTGATTGTGCCCGTTTTTACTAATCCACCCTTGGCTTCGATGTAGACGCCGCCTGAGCCGTTGTTACCCAGTCCATTTCCGCTAACATCGATAATGCCCGCACCGAGGTTGATGTTCTTGCCGCCAGTTGCGATGAGGTTCACATTGCCGCCAGCAGCGTTCGACTTCACTGATGAGTAGATGTTTTTGTCAGCCGAGACGATGTGACCACCGGTATTTGTGATGGTGATGTTTCCATTATTCAAACTGGAGATATCACTAGCAAGGGTGAGTGTTCCTCCTGCATTGTTGAGGTACGTCAGGTTGTTACCGAGCTTGCTGACTGTTAAATCTACGTTTGTGCCGGTCAAGCTTGTAACCTTGGCGGAGCCTGCGGCATCAATATCTACAGCTGTCGCATTTTTTGTAGAGATTGCAAAACTTGCGCCAATATCTCCCGAAGTCGAATGAAGTGTCACCGATGGTGCTTGTATCGCTCCATTTCCAGCCCCATTCGTGTCAATAGCGGCTCCAGTGATCACTGCGCTAGAACCTGATGTGATGGCGTTAGTGCCGCCTTCAAGAGAGATATTTCCGGTGTTCGTAAGCGTTACAGATTCACCTGCGATTGCGCCTATGTGATCAGCGCCCGTACCGTTGTTTACGGTCAAAAGTGGTCTATCAGCTTTCACTTGAGCTGCGCCAGCGAGTCCGCTCGCGCTTGCTGTGCTGGCTATAGCGCCGTCTATCTGTAGACCTGTCGTTGGCATGGCACTCTGACCGATCTTGATGTCGCCGCCCGTTTTGCCAACGCCGATGGTGGCAGAGCTGACTGCACCGCCAATGGTGATGGCGCCAAGGGCATCGATACTGATGGCACCACCTGCTCCATCTGCAGATGTAGCACTAGCGGTCACGGCACCTACTGTTATATTTGAATTCGCATTCAGCGTGATGGAGCCTGCATCACCTGCAGCATTGTTGGATGAGATAGCTCCACCATTCGAGATGGAACCTGCAGTCGCCTGTAAATTGATGTTGCCGCCAGTGGTCGAGATATCAGAGCCGTTCAGGTCTACGTTACCTGTGGTCGCAGTTGCTGAAACCTTCGCTCCTGCGCTGGTGAATGCTACATCACCGCTGCCTAATACGAAGTTTGCTCCGTTCGCTGCTAATACGGTGAGGTTGCCACCTGAACTGGAAACGTTTCCATTGTTTGTTTGAAGAGTTACTGCGCCAGACGAAGATTGTATTGTTCCGGCCGAAGCGGCCATTATGATTTGTTTGGTAGCCGTGGTTGTTTGCAGCAGGACGTCGCCTGCGCTTATCGCCGTGTCAATTATCAGGTCTCCAGCGGCGTTCGCCAACTGGTATGTACCGCCTGCGCTGTTGGTTCCCGTGACTGTGGTGTCGCCGGTGCTAGAAACATAGACGTTTGTTCCAGCTCCACCTGCAGCTGCACTCAGATTGCGGGTGTCTACCAGAATTGGGTTCGCCAATGTACCAATGTTGCCGTCAGCCGTCGAAAGTACTACGGCACCTGTAGCTCCTGAAGAGGTTAGTGTGAAGTTGTTTGGATTCTTTATTGAACCTGCGCCGCCTGTTACACCCAACTGTATAGTGCCGGTGGTGGTGCCTGAAGTAATGCCAGAGTCAATTTGAAGATCTCCACCGTTGACCTTCGTGAAACTCAAGTTGTTTCCGAGTGAAGTTACTTGAAGCTTGGTGGTTGTTCCCGTGCCTATATCCTGGACTTTGGCATTGCCCGTGGCACCAGATGTGGATATCTCAATGACTCCATTGTTTGCAGTGGTTACTTTTACTGCGTTGCTAGCACCAATCGCACCGCCGTCTTTTGCGTTGAGAATGATAGTGCCAGTTGAGATGAGCGCAGAATTGTCAGATGTTGAAGATGAGTCGATTGACCCTGCTGTGCCCGCCTTGCCTGCTGTTACGACAATCGATGTTGATTGAGACACAGTGGACGCAGCATTGCCTCCGAACGAGATGTCGCCACCAGTGTTGGTGATACTCACTGCTCCACCGGCGATGGTGCCAGACACTGTGTTGGTGCCGGTTGTTGCTGAATTGAACGAGAATGGAGTTGCTGATTGTTCAGCCAGACTCACGTAGCCACTAGACGCACCTGTTGCTGTGATATTGCCGTCCACCTGAATAGTAGATGTGGAGCTCAAGTCGACATGTCCAGCTGCACCACTTGATGTTGTCGTGATGCTTCCAGTGTGAATTTCTGTTGCAACGATATCAACGTTTCCTGCTGTGCCCGAGCCGGAGGTTGCGGATATAGAACCTACAGTTATTATGTCTCCTGTCAGCTGTATTCCGGTCGATGTGCCCGTGCCTGACGCATTCGCGGTCAGATTACCGGTAGTGATGTTGCCTGCACCAGTTGTGCCTGCAAGTAGTTGGATAGTGCCTGAACCGAAGTTGCTTGCTGTTCCACTGGCATTTATTGAGCCAGTTCCAAGATTGATATTGCCAGTGTGAGTCGACAGCATCACATCTCCGCCATCAGCTATTGCCGATGCCGCGGTCGAGATGTTCTTGTTTCCGGTGGAGCTAATGTCGCCCGCTAAATTCGCGACAGAAATTGAAACATTTCCGTTATTGTTGCTTGTGATATCGCTAGCTAAATTGACATTGCTGCCATTTGAATTCACGAAAGTTAGATTGTTTCCGAGATTAGTCACCGAAAGATTCACATTCGTTGCCGTCAAGCTTGTGACACTTGCAGAGCTTGCTGCGTCAATAGTTGTTGACGTTGCGTTCTTTGTCGAAATTGCAAATGCGGCACCAATGTCACCGGAATTGGTTTGTAGTGTGACGGAAAGCGCATCGATGGCACCGTTGCCTGCTGCGTTCGTGTTAATAGATGCAGCTTTGACTGAGGCTGAGCTTGTTGCTTTTATGGACTCAGAAGCGCCTTGAAGCGAAATTGCTCCCGTATTCTCAATAGAGACTGTGTTGCCCTGGATCGCCCCGATGTTGTCAGGTCCGGTAGTACCATTGACAGTAAGTCCGCCACCTACGGCTGCCTTGATGTTGACGGAGCCGGCCGTTCCACTAGCTGATTCTGTGCTTGAGATTGTGCCGTCGATTTGCAATCCAGTAGGCTGAAGTGTGTTTCCAATCTTGATGTCCCCACCGGTAGTTGCCGGTCCTACCGTTGCTGAAGATATCGCTCCAGTCACGTGGACTGTACCCGTTGCATCTATGCTGACAGCGCCGCCAGCTCCTGCTGCTGAAGTGGCATCTGCAGTGAGTGCTCCGACAGTGATGTTTGCACCTGATTTGAGCGTGATGGCTCCTGCATCACCAGCATTGTTGCTGGTAGTGATAGCAGCTCCGTTAAGTATGCTTCCACCGCCTTGCAGAGACACAAGACCACCAAGCGTTTTTATTGTCGAGCCATGAAGGTTGATGCTTCCTGCAAGTCCAGACGCAATGTTGACCTGTGCGCCAGAAGTCGCGCTGAGGTCGATGACGCCTGAACCTAAGTTGATATCAGCTGAACCTGTAGCGCTTATCTTGAAGCTTCCACCGCTGCTGAGTACATCGCCATTTGTGGTGGTGATGGTCACTCCAGTAGTGTTAGAACTCAGAGTGCCTGCGGTACTTCCCATGATGAAGTCGTTGCCGCTGGTCAACAATTGTATGTCAATATCTCCTGCGGAAATTGACGAGTTGAGTGTCAGGTCTCCAGTGGTTTGTTTCAACTGGTATGTGCCTGTTGCGCCGTTAGTGCCGACGATTTGGGCAGCTCCGGTGTTGTTGATGAAGACCTTGCCTGTTGCGCCACCCGCGCTGGCAGAAATCTTATCTACATCAGATAGGATCGGATTGGAACTCGTACCTATAGTGCCATTAGTGGTGCTTAGATTGAATGCACCTGCAGTAATCGTCTTGTTTCCAGAGTTGTCGATGTCGCCAGCAGCGCTGATGCTGATCTTGACAGTTCCGGAGTTTAGACTGGTTATGTTAGAACCTAGATTCAGGGTTCCCGAAGACTTGGTGTAAGTGAGGTCTTTACCGAGGCTTGTGACCACTAAGTTGGTTGGAGAACCAGTGCCCTTATCACTAACAAACATGTCACCGGTCGCCCCTTCGGTGAACAATTGCACGGTGTCTCCTGCTCCAGTAGCCAGGTTGACTGCATTGGTTGAAGAACCGATTGTGCCGCCCTTGTAGGCTGTTAGGTCGATCGTTCCACTAGAGTTGATGAGGCTGTGGGTTGTTCCATCAGATGTGATGCTGCCTGCGACAGTACCCGCCACGCCAGCGACGACGGTTATTGAAGTCGATTGTGCGATAGCGTCTGATGCACCACCACCGGTGAAGTTGACGTCACCCCCGAAGTTTGTGATGCTCACATCGCCTGCGGAAATTGAGCCTTGCACAGAGTTCGCTGCGGCTGAGCCAGTATTGAAGTTGAATGCACTAGCCGAGTCTTCCGTAAGGGTAACCATGCCCTTCGCTCCTGATGAGAGCGACGAGATATTGCCGTCGACTTGAATAGTTGTATCTGAAAGTGCAGAAATGTCGCCTGCTGTGCCTGAGTCGGAGTTCGCAGAGAGCGCTCCTGTGTGAATCGCTTTTGCTGCAAGCGAGATGCCCTGGGAGTTTCCTGCGTTTACTGCATTAGCTGAAATGGACCCCGTTGTGATTGCACCATTCGTTCCTGCCGTGAGGACGATGAAACCTGAATCGTTGTTGCCAGCGCCTGCAGTGCCGCTTGCGTTGAGGCTGCCGGTTCCGAGATTGATATCTCCATCAGACGTTGTGAGGGTGATATCGCCTCCATCTGCATCCGCGGCAGCTGAAGTCGACAGATTCTTATTGCTGGTTGAGGTTATTGAGCCCGTACCTAGCACAATGATATTGATATCGCCATTGCTGCTGCTTGTAATATCGCTGGCGATATTGACGTTGCTACCACTAGAGTTGACGAAATTCAGGTTTGTACCCAAGCTCGTGACCGAAAGGTCTACGTTTGTTGCTGTCTGACTGGTGACCTTTGCGAAAGTTGCCGCGCTTATCGTCGTTGACGTTGAGCCCTCTGTCGAAATCGGAGCAGTGCTTCCAATTGACCCAGATGTCGATGTCAATGTGACGGACTTGGCATTGATTGCGCCGTGCGTAGCTGCATCAGTATCAATAGAAGTCCCCTTAACCGAAGCGCTTGTCGAAGCGATAATCGCATCAGTCGTGCCAAGTAGCGTGACGGATGCGATGTTTTCTATCGCGACGGAATTACCGGTGACTGCACCGATGTTGTGTGCACCATTGCTTCCATTCACCGTTATTCCGGATCCATCAGCTGCCTTGATATTCACGGCACCAGCAGTGCCACCACTGGTTGCTGTGCTGCTGATAGTTCCATCTATTTGTATGGATGTTGGCTGAGTCGACACACCTTGTCCGATGTTGATAGCGCCGCCTGTCTTGGCTGGTCCTACAGTTGCCGATGATATAGAGCCTGTGACATACAAAGACCCAGGAGTATCGATCGTTATAGCGCCACCAGCACCAGGTGCGCTTGTTGCGTTCGCTGACAACGGTCCAACAGTGATGTTGCCGCCAGCGTTGAGAGTGATGCTGCCTGCGTCTCCAGTGCTGTTGTTTGTAGTGATTCCGGCGACATTTACGATGGAACCAGTGACGCCGCCATTTAATAGAACATCACCGCCCTTAGTGGTGACAGTTGCGCTGTTCAAATTGACATTGTCGGTTACTGATTCGACAGTGACCTTAGCGCCGGTCGAGCCAGTCATGTCTATGTTGCCACCAGCCAGATTTATGTTCGCCAGTCCATTTGCGTGAACATTAAGGTTTCCGCCTGCGCTGATGATTTTGCCAGAGCTTGTAGAAATTGTGACGCCAGTGTTTGTAGAGGTGAGAGTACCTGCTGTCGTTCCCATTACGAGGTCGTTGCCACCAGTCACCTGGAGGTCAATGCTTCCTGCTGTGATGGCGGAGTTTAGAGTCAGGTTTCCGCCGCTTTCGATCACGCTGTAAACATTTTGTGCGCTGTTCGTTCCGACGATTTGAGCGGCGCCGATGTCAGTGATATAGACAGAGCCGCCTGTTGCGCTCGCTGTGATTTTGTCCACATCTGTCAAGATCACTTTCGTGTTCGAGCCTACGCTACCTGTTTGGGTGCTCAGAACGACAGCACCTGCCGTGATTGTGTATGGACCGACCGAATTGTCGATGCTTCCGGTTCCAGTGATGCTGAGGCTGACAGTTCCGTTGTTATCGCTGTCGATGTCTGAGCCGAGAACTAGATCTCCACCTGCTGTCTTAGTGTAGGTGAGGTCATGACCAAGGTTCGAAACCTGAAGGAAAGTGGAACCTGTTCCCAAATCCTCCACGAACATGTCGCCAGTCGCACTGTCTGAGTACAACTGAACGCCCTGTCCGCTTCCGGTTTTCACTTTGACTGCATTAGTGCTTGAACCAATAGTGCCGCCATCTACGGCACTTAGAGCTATGCCGCCTGTCGAATTCAGCACGCTGTTGGCGGTTCCGTCGGAGGTGATGCTACCTGTGGTGCCAAGCTGTCCTGCTTGCACTTGTATCGAACTAGACTGCGCAATCGCACCAGGCGCGTTGGCACCTTTGAATACTACATCACCACCATAGTTATAGATGGTGACTGCCCCGGCTGAAATTGTTCCTTTAATGGAGTTGGCTGCGCCTGAGCCACCAACATTGAACTGGAATGGTGCACTTGAAGTTTCACTGAGCGAAACGCTGCCTGCTGCTCCACCAGTGGATGTTGCTGTCAAGTTGCCATCCACTCTGATGGCACCTGAAGGACTTGTTCCCTGTAGTGAGATGAAGCCAGCATTGCCGCTGCCATTGCCGTTGGTGCTGATGTCGCCGACTATGTATATGCTGCCGCTGCTAATGGCGGTTAGGTTTCCACCTACGCTGTTGGTTCCGCCCACCGCGCTGATTCCGCCGGTCTTAATGTCTGTTCCAACGGTAGCGTTGGTGAGAGCTATGTTGCCTGCTGCTCCTGTGGCTCCGTCTGTCACGATCTTGGTTGTGCCGAGGTCAATTCCTGTAGCGCCAAAGAAATTGACGCCACCACCAGTAGATGTTCCGGTTGTGTTAACGTCTCCGCCCAGACCTGTGCCGTCTAGTTTACCGATCGCTGAAAAAGTAATGTCGTTGCCGTTGGACTTTAAGCCGCCAGAGCCGCTCTTGAGGATTATGTCGCCGCCGGTGCCGAGTATGGTCGTGCCTAGAGTTTGTGTGACGAATATGGTGCTTGCTGGAGCCTTCGCCTCAAGCAGCACGTTGCCGCCTGCTAAATCCGTGAGTTGAGCACCTATGTAGATGTCACCGCCTGCGGTGCCTGTTGCTACATGGAGGGTTCCGTTCGATGCGGTTACGGCTCCATTGAGTTTTATGTCGCCGTTGAAGGTTGAAAGATCAACAGAGGCACCATTTACAGTCTTGCCAGATGGCACCGTCAGATTGCCATCGTTGACTAAGGTAAGGTTGAATGAACCTGTAGCAGATGAACCTGCCGCAGGTCCTGTGATTGTTACCGCACCACTTGTGCTGGCGTTGGCGTCTATGAAGACGTTCTTCGCTGTTCCGGCTGCGTTAGCTTGAATGTTCGCTGCCTGAATGTCGATTCCGCCAGTTCCGGACGCTCCGATATTGCCGTTGCTTGTCGATAAGATGACTGAGCCAGATGGTGAGGACAGCAATCCGCTTCCACCTTGAATGATGTCTCCGCCAACACCACCAGAAATGCTGACGCTTATGGTGCCGTTGTTAGTGCTGCTTACAGTTCCTAGTGTGATGTTGCCACCGTTCACTTTGTTGTAACTCAGGTTGTTACCAAAGTTGCTTCCGCTAGCTGCGAGTGTGACATCGCCGGAATTTATATCGGTAAGGAATACATTGCTGCTGGTTCCTTCTGCTGTAAAGCTGACGAGTCCGCCGCTTTGTTGATCAACGACAAGCTGGCTGTTAAGAGTACCGATGAAACTACTGCTAGTTCCGTTCGAATATGATGTCAGGCTTATTGTGCCGGTCGTCGCAACTAGAGCACCTTTGTTGGTGCCGGCTGTGCCGGTGCCCAGACCCAGTATGGCTCCGGTAGATACTCCCGCAGTACCAGCGGTGACGGTGATCGATGTCCCTGTGACAGCCGTTGCTGAATTATCGGCAAAGAATATAGTTCCGGTGCCGTCATTTCTGATTGTTATCGCGCCGCCGCTGACAGTGCCCTGGATGACGTTGGTTCCCGTTATCCCTGCGTTGAAGCCAAACTGGCTCGATGAATTCTCCGTCAGTGTGACGGAACCGGAAGTTCCTCCGGTAGCATCGATGTTGCCATCAATACTTATCGAACCCCCTGCGGAACCGACTGTGCCGACAGTGATGCCACCCCCTGCGCCGGAGGCGGATGTTGCTGTCAGGTTGCCCTGAATATGCACATTCTTGGCTGTTATACCTATACCATCAGAGTTGCCAGAGCCGGTCGCATTTGCACTGATCGCACCAGTAGTGACGTTGCCGCCCGGGGCTATGATACCTATGCCGCCGGCATTCTTGTTAGAGCCGTTGCCGTTGGAAGTCAGAGTGCCTGTGCCCAAATCGACATTGGTGCCCAACAACACGATATACCCACCATCACCCACTCCTGTTGATGTGTTGATGCTCTTGTTTCCAGGGCTGCTAATGTCTCCTGCCGCGGTTTCCAATGTTACGCCGCCATTGGCTGTCGGGGCAATATTGGTGTTGAGTTGAATTCCATTATTTGTCTTGATGTAGACGTCTTTAGCGCTCACAACGCCATCTACATTCAATACACCGGCATTGGTGTTGTTAACATAGATTTCGCCGGTAGTCGCGGTTGCGTTCAGGCTAGTTGTGTTTGTTTCAATTGCATTGCTGGCGAAACTGCCTGCATCAGTTCCAGCGATTAGCGTGACGTTAGTTGCAGACTTGATGACACCCTTCCCGGTGCCACTACCAGTGATGCTGCCGCCAGCTGTCACCTGAACAAGACCCTTCGCATCGATGGCATTTCCGGCTGGTCCGCCGAAGTGAACATCACCGACATTGTTGCTGATTAGAATGTCGGGGCTAGCTACCGAAGAAGTCGCGGTGATAGGTCCTATAGTGTTAGCGCCAGGGCTGGCTGTGTTGCTGTTGATGTTGAGTGCTGATGTGTTGAACTCAGCGACTACAACGGAGCCGGCTTTGCCTGTGCCACCACTGGCATTGAGAGAGCCGTCGACTCTTATTTCGGAAGTTGTTGAGCTTACGTTGTTCGCAAGCAAGAAAAGGTCCCCGCCTTTTGCGGTACCACTGGTATTAATGTTACCGCTCACAGAAATGTCAGCATTAGGGTTTGCTGACACATCTAATAGAACAAGTCCACCGTCGCCAGCAGTTCCATGAGTGTCGATGGCACCAGTTGATATGCTGTTGCCACCTTGTACAAGAACTGAACCACCAGCTGCTGCTGTAGTCGTGATAGAACCTGTTGTCGTACTGGTTCCAGAATTGCTGTTAACAACACTCACGGAGCCACCCAGGTTTGTCAGGTTGCCCACCTGTGTAGTTCCACTGGCAGTCACTGAGATTTGCTTACCAGCTCCGCCAGCAGTGACGTCGGACAGAGTGATTGCTCCGCTATTGTTGCTGGCGTCTACTGAACCAGTTGCGGCGTTGACGGTTCCAGCAGTCAAAGATCCGGTGTTGCTTGCAAGGAATATGTCGCCTGTAGAGTTACTTACGTTTCCGACTGACAGACCCGTACCATTGCCGTCGCCAGCTTCAACTTTTCCTTTTGCTGAAATGTCACCACTGGTGGTGACAGAGCCGGATGCGGCGGAAAGCTTCACAGTACCAGCAGCGCTAGCAGAGTTCGTGACCGCTCCTGTTGAAATATTTCCGCTCGAGCTGCCATCTGTTGCTTGCACATCAATTGAACCCATCGATGTAAGAGCGCCAGCGCTCACGCCTCCAGTCTTAGTCAGGAGAGTGAGGTTGCCAGTGCCAGCGGAGTTGTCGACTGCGCCTACAGTGATGCCTGTCGCAGTGGCACTGCCTACGTTAATGGCAGCGGCACTCGTGATAGAGCCGAGGCTGCTGATTGAGCCTGCGCCAGGATTGATCGTTATGGCGCCCGCAGACGCACTACCGATGTTCACTCCTGAGCTTGTAATCGAACCTGTGTCTATGCTGATGGTACCGCCGCTAGCCGTAGTGACTGCCCCACCCAACGTGAGTGCTCCAGCATTGCTCTGGATGGAAACGTTGCCACCACCGCTTGAGTTGATGGTCTGTACAGTTATCGCGCTCGAATTCTTCGTACCTATTGTAGGTAAACCCGTAACAAGTCCGTTCACTACCGTAGAAGTGTTGGAGATGACTGGAGCCGCTGATGCGATCGTCACATTGCCAGATGTGGTGCCTATGCTGCCACCTGTTTGTGTGAACCCACTTCCAGCGATGATTGTGACATCACCTTTCTCACTGGATATCGTGCCGCCGCCGATATTTGTTGACCCGGTGCTGGCCAGAGTAATGCTACCTGTGCCGGTTGTCTGCAGATTGAGGATTTGTCCGGAACTGTTGATGGACTTTCCAGCATTCGTAGTTCCGTCGAACGTAAGTGTGCTAGTAGTGTCACCCGGTGCGTTAGTTGCGAAACTCGGAGAGTTTGTGCCGCCACCTGTAGTGAAATTGAAGCCTGCTCCAAGGAAGATACTGAAGTTGTTGGCTGTCGTTTGAATTGTTGTCGCGCCGGTGGTGATGATGCTTCCAGATGCGACGATTGCCAGGTCTCCAGCCACTGATGTGAGGCTAGATATAACGATATTGCCTGCGTTGTTGAAATAAGTCGGGTCGCCAGAAAGAATCTGGTCACCTAAATATAGATCGCCAGATGTCACAGACACGTGAGCAACAGAACCCTTTGAACTCAAAGGTCCTGTGATGCTGTCTGTGTGAATCTCGATGTTCTTACCGAACGCATTGATGCCACCGCCGGCGTCAAGTTGACCGCCACTGACATTGACATTAGCTAGCTCAAGGTTGGCACCATCCTCACGGAGGGTTATGACCCCATTATTATCAAAAAGCCCGGTCACTGAATTAAGTGAGCCGAGCGCTTGAAGTATACCTTTAGTATTGTCGATGTTGAGATTGGTTGTCGGATTAATAGTATTGACCCGCAACGAATCCATTGCCTGAATTAAGCCTGAGTTCACAATCTGGCCGGTGCCAGTATTGAGGACGATATTCTGTGCATTGATGACCGCTTGAACGTTGTTAACACTCTGGTTTGTGATGCTGCCACCAGTGGTTATGTTCAGCGCGCCAGGTGTTGTGATTACGCCCTGGTTGACCATGGAGTTGGCGACGTTCAGCAACATGCCAGCTGACGAATAGACCCCAGGCAGATCCATTCCATTAGGCATGCGACCGGAGAGAAGTCCGCCTGCACCAATGTACAAGTTGTCCATGTTCAACACCGATGTCATGTTCGGTGCATTTTGCAGTGAGTAGAGAGAACCGAGTACGTTTACGTTGCCAGCGACTTGCAGTGGAGAATTGGCATTGTAACCAGTGGCAATCCCAGTAACGCCACTTGGAACAGTGAGACCTGAAAGAGTTGTGACTTGGTTTGAGTTGAGTCGGAATGAACCGCCTGTGGCAGCCCCTTGTGCATTGAGCAACAAAGTCTGGTTGCCACGCATGGCTTCGAAGACCGCGACGTATTGTGCAGGAGTTACCGCGGTTCCAGGATTGATGATCAGAGATGTGCCACCAGATACAGTGCCATGATTCATGGCTCCTCCAACGAGGATGTTCACCGGACTGGTGTTCGCAGAAGTTATCGTTCCCGACATAGCCGACAAATCCAGATTCGTAGGTCTGGTGTTCGGATTTGGGTTCGTCGTTCCGCCTATCGGAGTCGCTTGACTCATGTTGGTGGGAACTGAACCTGGTCTGCTCTGCGCCACGGCGGACTGGGTCGCCATGAACGAATTAATCAAGATCATCGATGAAGCGAAAAGCACAACGCTCTTCTTCACCGAACCAATTTTTCTGCGACGTCGGATACGCATTCGATATCTCCTGCTGACAACTCGAACTCACTGCTAGTCTCCGGGGTTATACCTCAACTGGCAAGTTATATCTGGGGTGGATATCGCTGTGTCTACGGTGCTGCCGTTGGGTGGCAAGGCATGCAGACTACGGTCATCGGGGATAAAAATAATTTAGCTAAATCGCGGTTAGATCTAGCGCCAGCTGGCGTGAGAGGTAACTCCTTTTTGTCTCGAAAAACATTTTTTCTTTTGCTGGGAACAAAGTCATAGCGCTTTCGTCGCGCTAGTGAGCGTCTCTGGCGGTATGAAAAGTGCGACAAATGCTGAATTCTCTTCATGTCTGAGTTCTATCTGTGTTGACATGTAAAAGCCTTGATCTGTATATGATTGCGGATCCGATTCGATGTAATTCGGGGTACTTGTGCGATCGACCAGTGTTAAATGGATAACATTGTCACTTAAATCACTATTGTGAAGATCTTTGACGCAATTTTTGGAGCGATATTGCTGGATATGGTCGACAGGCGGCTCTCTCAGCTTCCTTAACCCGGATTGTCAACCGCACTGCTGGTGGTGTCATTTTGCTCTCAGATTTTTGGCGTTTTTCTGATTTAGTTCTTTTTAGGGCTAGCGAAAGTTCTCTGCAATATACTATGTGTATCGTGGAGGTAATATGCGCGCGATAGTTCTTGCGGGTGGCAAAGGTGAAAGGCTTCGTCCATTAACCGATTGCCGTCCTAAGTGCATGGTAGAGCTGAATGGGCGGCCAATTCTCTGGTATAACGTGAATTGGCTTATCTCCCATGGCTGCAAAAAGATTACGATTTGCTGTGGCTATCTTCATGATGTGATAGTTGAATACTTTGGTGATGGTACTGAATATGGTGTCGAAATCTCTTACCAAATTGAGCCTGAACCACTCGGTCGTGGTGGTGCCTTGAAGCTTGCGATGCAATTTGACAGATCTCACCAGCCTGTAATTGCTCTGAATGGAGATGTTTTGACCAAGTTGCGAGTCGATGACTTGGTCAGGCACCACAGGAAGTATCATGCGTTAGCAACTGTAGTTGCTGTTCCATTTAAGAGTCAATTCGGAATTATCGAACACAATGAAGATGGCTTTGTGTCAGCGTTTCGTGAAAAGCCTGTACTGCCCTATTGGATAAATGCGGGAATCTATTTGCTTGAACCTCAGATGGTTGAACTTCTACCTTCGAAGGGAGACCATGAGGAATTCACTTTTCCCAGGTTGGCGCAGGATGGTCTGCTGAAGTCTTATCGTACAAAGGACTTCTGGCATGCTGTTGATACAGTGAAAGACCTCTCTGAGCTTGAGGATGCCATTCGCATAAGTGGTCTGTCGTTGTTGGAAATCTCTTCTGAGATTCAACGGGTTTCCGGCTGCAATGGTTCAGTCGACGCAGTCAAAGCTTGATGCTCGCGTTGGTTCAGTTGCGGTCGTGAATTCTTAACGCAGCGCCGATTTATCGATGAGAAAATGCTCGTCGAAATAGAAGTAAATACAGACAATGGCGCTGCTGGCTAATCACCCTGATTCAGGCTCTACGCTCAGTTCTAGGGTAGCCTGTCTGCCTTCAATATATAGACAGGTCTGTATTTCCATCGAACGGTTTGGAAGTACGGCACTTCGTCAATCTTCGTGTAGTCCTTAACAGGGTCGCACGAGATGATGTAATCTTCGCCGTTGATTGGCCACCAGCGCAGTTTTGATCTCTCTGGTCCACCTCTGCGTTCTACCGGCCAGGTCTTCGTTGCACGATGAATTCCACGCAGGCAGTTCGCGCCACCGTAGGTGTAATTGTATTCTGGTCCTGCTTCGATTTTTAGTGGGCTGACACCCATGGCTTCGACCTTGCGGGCTGCAGTCCATTGCGCCCGATTGAAGTTCATGCTGTCGCTCAACGTCATGGTGCCATAAACCATAAGTGCAATGACACCCGTTGAGAGTATGAGTTTCGAACTCAATCCTGCTGAGAAATCGAGCCAAAACTTGCCGAATAGCAAAAGGGCCGGCGCCACAAGTGCGCACATGTAACGATCAAGCCCATTGGTCAGTAACTGCGCTTGGGTTGCCATCAAAGTGAAAGCGAACGATGTAACAAGGAACATTTGCAGCTGAGTCTCGTAAGAGGCTTTGCTTTGCAAATATTCTTTTGCTTTGGCTGGGATGTCGTTTAGTGCTTGCCGATTCACCTTGTAGGCGCAAACAAAATAAAGGCAGAAGGCGAACAGTGTTCCTGCAATGCCGGCTGGAAGTCCCATTGCGAGTAAGTGTTTCTTCGGCCAGATCATCTCTGCGCCGATTGCCTGGTATGTTCCAATATATGGTGGTGAAAAGAGATTCTGGTAGAACGGCATGAAGATGATCTTCTCTACGCCCAGCAGAATGTAGATTGGCAACGCAGTGAGCGCCAGTGCAGCAATGAGTGATACCGCAGCTAGTGTCTTATGCTCTTTCAGTTTTTTGAAGACCAGAACTAGCGTTGCTAGATTCAGTGGCGCTGAGAACAGCCCATACATACAATATTGTTGAGCAAGCGGTGTAATCAGCTTCGCAGGGTTCAATATTTGCAGCATCTTTGCTGGAATAGTTGTTTGAAAGTGCTCATAACATTCAGTCAACTCTGTGTTTGATTTTAGCCAGTGCTGCAATACAAAGAATGTGACCGCCGGCAGCACAAGCGAAGCTAAGTAAATTAGGCGCTCTTTTGTCATTCGCACGCTGACGATAGCCGCGAGCACTAGTGCGGGCATGAAACTCAAGGCTGACTGCCTGACGGAGACAGCGGCAGTCAGGCAGACCATCGCTGCCAGCCAGGTGCCCAGGTTCTTTGTTTTCATCGCACGAAGTGCGAAGTAGAACATCCAATTAGTTATTGCAAGTGCGGGGGTATCTGTCATGAATGTGCAAGACAAATACAACATAAAAGGATTGAGCCCATACAATCCTGTAAAAATCGCTGCATCTCTGTTCTTCATGTCTAGCTGTTTTAGAGCTAGATACATGCCCACAATTCCTAATACGTGATAGGCAATTGTGACCCCACGAAGCGCATCGTAAGAGAAGCCGACAAATTTGCAGACCAGAACACCGGTCATCACAGGAAGATAGTCAAACGCATTGCCAACAACAATGTGTAATGAGCCCGTATTCAAAATGCTTTTTACGGCAGTTGCATAAATAAGATCGTCATTGATCGGAAAATTGCCCGCAGGGTTCGCGATGATGATGCTCAGAAAATACAGCGAGATAACAGAAAGAAGAGGCCAGAAAGTCTGCCGCTTTGTCGTTACTGTGGCACTCGTGCTGCCGCTTTCGTCTTTTGTGGACAATGTCGCTTGCTTAAGCAATGTTAATTCCCGCAGCCGTACCCGTGCATTCTAGGTTATCAACTGGAAAATTCCCAGCATAGATTTTTCATCATTTACAAGAGTTTTTTCCCGATGGCGCTAAATTTCGCGCCCATTCAACGCCTGTAGATTGCCATCTTCTCAACTTTGTATGTGTCACGGCAGCAAATTACGCGTTATCATTATCTTTTCCTGAGATTCTATCGATGAAGATCCCTTTCAACAACGTTTATAACGCCAAAAACACGGCTGAATATTTAGCTGAGGTCGCGAACAGCCGCCACTGGAGCGGTGATGGCGCAATGACAAAGTGGTGCCACAACAAGTTGAAAGACATGCTCGGCGTGAGGCAAGCGTTACTGACGCCATCCGGCACAGCTGCTCTAGAGATGGCCTCTCTTTTGCTAGATCTTAAACCCGGTGACGAAGTCATTCTTCCGTCATTTACATTTTCTTCGACAGCTAACTCCTTCCTGCTTCAGGGCGCAGTTCCCGTCTTTGTCGACATTCGCAAAGATACGATTAACGTCGATGAGAATTTGATTGAGCAGGCCATCACCAAGAAAACCCGAGCTGTGCTTCCAGTCCATTATGCTGGCGTTGCTTGTGAAATGGACAAGATAAACGAAGTCTGCAAAGCCAATAATATTCTCGTTATTGAAGATGCCGCTCACGCCATCGGTGCTCTTTATAAAGGAAGAAAGCTTGGAACGGTGAGTGATATGGCTGCATTTAGCTTCCATGAAACGAAAAACATCATTTCGGGCGAAGGTGGTGCGTTCCTGACAGATAATCAGGATCTCGCATTCCGCGCTGAAATTCTGCGCGAAAAGGGAACCAACCGCTCACAATTTTTCCGTGGTGAAGTTGATAAATACACATGGAAAGACAAAGGTTCTTCATTCTTGCCGAGCGAGTTTCAGTCTGCCGTGTTGAAGGCGCAATTAGAGTCATATGACTTTATTCAGGCAACTCGTATGGATTCGTGGAACAACTACCACAAGATGCTTGAAGCACTGGAGAAGAAAGGCTATTTGCGTCGTCCTGTAGTTCCAGAATCATGCATTCACAATGCGCATCTATACTACATTCTCGTTGATTCTCTTGATACCAGAACAAAACTGAGCTCTTACCTTAAGGAAAATGGCATCGCGAGCCTGTTCCACTATGTGCCCTTGCATCAATCGCCTGCAGGTCTGAAATACGGACGTGTTGCTAGTTCCCTGGAAAACACGATAATGGCTGGCGATTGTTTATTGCGTCTTCCATTGTGGATTGGTCTCAATGAAGAGCTTGTTGCTTACGTGGTTGGAAAGATTGAATCGTTCTTCAAAACACACACGCCAGCCCACGCCGCAGAGTTTAGTGCTGCGCAAGGCTAGATGCAAATCCGACTGCTGAGTTAAGTTCAGAGAAATTTGAATTTAAGCCCATTCTTTGGAGCTAGTCGAACCAGGCGTATTGCCGAGGGGACGTGATGCTTGACTACAAAATTAGTGAACCCAGCGGTTGATTATCACCAACTTAAGTTAGACCTTGTTTAGAATGCCCGTGTCGCTTGTTGGCGAAGCGGTAAGTTAACCGGCTTTCAGATACCCTTGACTAGCCTGTGTTACCTTCTAAGTCAGGCCGAATCAGGTTTTTGCAGGCAGAAATGCAGGACGTATCCACACAAAACATAGTGGAAAAAGTTGAGGCACCACATACGATGCTCGAAAGAGCATTAGTAAGTGGGTACTCCCTTAACTCAGCGTATAACGAGAGAATCGATCACTTGCGATTCTTCGCGGCTTTGCTCATTGTTTTCCATCATGCTGTCTGTCCTTTTCTCTGTGTTCTGCACAATGTTGATAACACTTGGATGGCCTGCTACCAGATTATGGGGAATTGCAGTGGGCTCACTTATTTGGCTCAAACTCTGACATTTGAAGGGCATACCGCTGTCGCCCTTTTCATGACGCTGAGTGGTTTTTTGTTCGCCAGAATTTGTAAGTCCAAGCAAATAGAGTACAAAGGCTTCTTGCTCAATCGCATCCTTCGCATTTATCCGTTGTTCATGTCTGCGATTCTCTTAGCAGTTTACGTCAGCCCTGATTGTCGTGATTTGCTCAAGGTTCTCTCTTCTGTCCTCTGCCTTCAGAACGTGAGTGGTGTTGATCACCGAACCATTACATCTCAGCTCTGGACCATTGCAGTAGAATTCCAGTTCTATCTTTTGTTTCCATTCTTCCTGAAGTTTCAGAGAGAGCGTGGCAATATTGCCTTGTGGAAGTTTATTGCATTGGCAGTGGTGATTCGCGCCCTGGTCTATTTCACTGCTGGCACCGTCAATGATTTTGCCTATCGAACTATCTTTGGACGCATCGATCAGTTCCTTATCGGAATGATGCTGGGGCTCTCGTTTGATAGTATTTCACGGGCAGTCAAACATCCAATTTTCTTGTTCACATCATTAACCACTTTGTTGGCTGGCTTGCTGACTTTCCACAAATTCGGCGGTTGGGAATACACCTCACGCAGCCCATTGTGGATCGTGTTCTCGCCAATTGAAGCTTCTCTCTGGGGCTTCGTTATCGTCTCGTATTGTGCTTGTTCCATCAAGATGAATCCGACGATTTCGCGCTTCTTTGCCTTTCTTGGAACCCTCAGTTTCTCAGTTTATGTGACCCACTATTTCTTTGCGCGAACAATGATTTATTGGTTCCAACCTTACATTGAAAAGTATTTTCATCCAGCGCTTGCATCTGGTGGCACTCAGTTCTGGCTTGCCTGCGGATTTACTGCATTAGCGGTGGTGCCAGTCACATGTTTGGTCTCATGGTTGACTTATTCAACAATCGAAAAACCATTCCTAGATATGCGCGTGAAGTACGTCAAATAAAGAGCGTCGTTGTTCTCTCTTTGCTGAACGCTAAATCTAACCAGCGTCAGAGAGGTTCTTTCTCAGTTCCTTTTGAAGCTCGCAAGACAGGCTCGGGCCGCTAATGGACTAATCACTTTCTATCTTTGGAAGACCTTGTAGCCAACGACTTTGTCATTTTTCATTTGAATATCAAACGAATTATCGTCGAATACGGCGCAAAATAAGACCAAAAAAAACGTGCCTGCTATTAGCAATTTCCTGGTCATTGCTTACCATCTTTCGATTCGAACATCCAAATACTAGAGAATGGTTCCCTGAACCTGTGCAATTACTGCGGCTGAAAGAGCTTGAAAGTCATCCTGAATAATCTTCACTGCTAACAAGAGCAATAGTGCAGCCATGCAGCCCTTCAAGATCAATGGTGGCATTCTTTTGATAGCCGGCGCTCCGATTGGTGCTGCTATGACACCACCTAGAATCAGCCCCGCAATCGCAGTCCAGTTTGCTGATTTCGCAAAAATCACCAGTGTCAGTGCAGTCACTAAT
Source organism: Obscuribacteraceae bacterium (SeqCode) (assembly GCA_044226015.1). GTDB lineage: Bacteria > Cyanobacteriota > Vampirovibrionia > Obscuribacterales > Obscuribacteraceae > JAIEPM01. Next base: position 167,451 of record JBGAHS010000008.1, on the reverse strand, counting down.
GTCGAAATTGATTTTGCAGCGTTCGACGATGCAACTGAAAATCGTGGTGACTCACCGTCAGCCACGAGCTGGCCGTTTACGAAGGGACCCCAGCCACCGCCACCGAGCGCGCCCAACAATCCGCCAATCAGTCCTAAGATGCGTACTCGCGTGTCCGAAATTTTTCGTTCACTTCCTGAGCCGTTTTCTTTACGTTTTGCAAACGTTTTCCAGGCAATCATTAATGAAAGCACAAACAGATACGTGCCGAATAAAGGCTTCACGATTTCAGTCTTTACGTGAATTAGCAGTGCTGAACCAATCAGAGACCCCAGAATTCCAGTGAACACAAGGTTGAGAAACAGCGTTTTGTCAATGTTTCCAGCTTTATGGTGAAACCAGCTTGACAAGCTCGTGGTGACAAATGAGGCGGTGTTAGAGCTGGCGCTTGCCACTGCTGGTGGTAACCCCATCATCAACAGCACTGCGCTGGATATTGTCCCGTTTCCCATGCCCAAGAGAGAGCCGATGAGCTGCGCGACCAGCCCAGTGAGAAGGTATAGAGAGAACTCTTGTCCGTGAAAGTCCACTGTAGCCTCATTGCCTACTGTTGACATTATAGGGGAGATTCAGCATGAGAAAAGTCCATTTTGCTAATGCTGAACTGAGGAAACTGGAATTCGCAGAAAAAAAACTAATGATTGAATCTTGCCCCTCTGCTACGATGCAATTCGCGCAGGCAGACTCCAAGCTGATTACACGCACTGAAGACATTCGCTTAAAGAAGGAATTGTTCCGCGAGACAGGCTAAATAAGCGGCAGTTCAGGGAATTCAAATGAGTCATCTAAAAGATCTAGAGAACGAAAGTGTTTACATCATTCGCGAAGCTTACCGGCATGTAGGCAATCTCGCGCTTCTCTGGTCGATGGGAAAAGATTCTACCGTTCTGCTGCATCTAGTTCGCAAGGCGTTCTTTGGACATTTTCCAATACCCCTTTTGCATATAGACACCAGTTACAAAATTCCTGAAATGATCACGTGGCGCGACGATTTCGTGCGCAACAACAATTTGCGTTTGATCATCGGGCAAAACAAACAAGCACTCGCTGAAGGAATGAACCACGAAAAGGGACGCCTGGTTTGTTGTGGTGCGCTGAAGACTAAAGCACTTCAAGACACAGTTGAAGAGCATAAAATTCAAGGGCTTTTGCTGGGAATTCGCCGTGATGAAGAAGGCTCAAGAGCCAAAGAGCGAGTGGTTTCACCACGCAGCACTGACGCCTCCTGGACATACAAAGATCAGCCAGCCGAGATGTGGAACTTCTACAATTTGCATGTTCCAGAAAATATCCATCTGAGAGTTCATCCAATTTTGCAGTGGACAGAACTCGATGTTTGGGAGTACATCAGGCAAGAGAATCTCGATGTAATGCCACTGTATTTCACAAACAATGGCAAGCGCTACAGAAGTCTTGGCTGCGCTCCTTGCACAGGAACAATTGAATCTACAGCAAAAAATATTGACGAGATAATTGAAGAATTGCGCAGCGTTCCCAGCAGCGAAAGAGCTGGCAGAGCGCAAGATTTAGAGCATGCTTACGCCATGCAAAAACTTCGTTCCAGCGGTTACATGTGATGGTAGAAAATGCATAATGTCGTAGTTGTTGGTCACGTTGACCATGGTAAATCCACACTGCTTGGTCGCTTGCTTTCGGAGACAGGGCAACTTAAGCAAGACAAAATAGAACGCGTAAAGAGCATTTGTGCGTCCAAAGGAATAGCGCTTGAGCCCGCATTCTTCCTGGATGCGCTTGAAGAAGAACAAGCTCAAGGCATCAGTATTGATACCACTTCAATCAAGTTTGAACATAAAGGTGAGCGCTTCTTTCTTATTGATGCACCTGGACACATCGATTTCTTGAAAAACATGGCATCTGGTGCGTCTCTTGCTGATTGTGGCGTAATCGTCGTTGACGCTAAGGAAGGTATTCGAGCGCAAACAACACGTCATCTTCGTATTCTTGGAATTCTTGGCGTTAGCAAAGTCATTATTGCCATAAACAAAATGGACAAAGTCGGCTACGACAAGGACGTTTTTGATACCACCGCAACTGCCGTGCAGAAAACGATTTCTGACGAAGGAATTGAGTGCATTGCTTCGATACCTATGGTGGCATTGCATGGTGAGAACATTTTGGATCGCTCGAAGAATATGCCATGGTACGAAGGGCAGGTGCTGCTCGATGTACTGTTCAAGCTTTGCACGGAGAAGCCAGAACCTTCTAGTTCTCCTTTCAGAATGGTTTTGCAGGACATCTACAAATTTGGTGACCATCGCTATTTCGCTGGTCGTGTAGTGTCGGGAATGCTTCCTGCTGGTTCTGATATTTGTTTCTCTCCATCTGGAAAACTTGCGAAATTAGAATCTATAGATGATTGGCCAAATGAAGGGCTCAAGTCTGCAGAGCGTGGTCGTTCTGTCGGGTTGCGTCTTGCTGATCAGTTGTTTGTCGAAAGAGGCGAGGTTGTGAGTCTCGCAGATCAGCAACCACATGTGGATACGCAAGTTATGGCGCGATTAGTCTGGATTGGTGCGGTGCCGTTCAACCCAGCTCAGAGCTACATTCTCAAGCTCGGTACCAAGCAAGTTAACTGTTCCATCGAAATCAAAAAATCCGTCGTTGACGATGAAGGCACCGCGCAAACTGCTAACAACAAATTGGAGAAGGGTGACTTCGCCGATGTCTTGTTGAAAGCAAGTTCTCCTGTCGCTTTTGACTTGAGTTCCGCCTCCGATGCTCTCAATAAATTGGTTATCTGTACTGAACACGAAACAGTCGCTGCAGGCTTAATTGACACTCGTGACACGCATCTGATTCGCACCATTACTGTGAACCCGAACGTGCATCAAGAGCGCGGATTTATCGAGCGCGAGCAGCGAGAGAAGCGGCAGCAGCATAAGGCTGCAGTCATCTGGCTCACTGGTCTTTCTGGCGCAGGTAAGAGCAGTCTGGCAAAAGCAATTGAACGTGACCTCTTCAATCAAGGAAAGAATGTTTCGGTCATCGATGCAGACAACATGCGCCTTGGGCTTTGCGCAGACCTCGGATTTACCCCGGAAGATCGTTCGGAAAATGTCCGCCGACTTGCGCATCTCTCCAAGTTCCTTATTAATGCAGGTTCAATCTGTATAGTCGCCGTCATTTCTCCTTATGAACGTGACCGTCAAATGGCAGCTCAAATTATTGGGCAAGATGACTTCTTAGAGGTCTTCGTATTCTGTCCATTAGAAACTTGCCAGAAACGTGACCCGAAGGGTTTGTATGAACGCTTCGCTAAGGGTCAAGTTCAGTCCTTTACCGGTTTTGACCAGCCCTATCAGATTCCGAAACATCCTCAATTGCGGGTAGATTCAAGCAGCATGTCGCTTGATGATGAAGTCGCATTGGTGATGAACATGCTAAAAGACAAAGGCATCATTTAGATTAGCAAAAATATAACTAGGCTTGAAATATTAAAGCGCTTATCTTGAAAATCAAGAGGCTTGCGCAGATGATTAAGTCTGTTTTTGTTTCGGGTCTTTATGCCAGAAATATTGTGTAGCAGTTCAAATGCAGTCGTGTCGAACGAACTTATCAGTCGGCACTCGTATTGTATTGTCATTCCGGTATTTAACAGCGAGAAAATTATTGGCGAGACGCTGAAGCGCACACAAGCTGTTTGCAGAAACAACAATCTGAACTACACCATAGTTGCAGTGAATGATGGAAGTTCAGATCGCAGCTGGCAGGTGATTCGCAATGCAGCTGAAGAAGACAAAAACATAATTGCAATCGACCTGGGTCATAATTACGGTCAACATGCAGCGTTGCTTTGTGGATTGCGTCACAGTGATGCTGACTACACTATTACCATTGATGATGATTTGCAAAATCCACCAGAGCTGATAATGCAGCTTATTAGCAAGGCTGTTGGTGGCAATCATGATTTCGTTTGCGGTCGCTATTTGAATAAGAAACATGCGGTCTACCGTCAGCTGGGCAGCCGCATAATCCAGCTGCTCAATGAGCGTGTTTTTGCCAAGCCAAAAGATTTCGCGCTAACAAATTTCCGACTGATGGATAGGCGCTTGACCCAAAGAATTTGCCAGTACAAAACGGCGTTTCCTTACATCAATGGAATTGCCGTGAACAATGCAAGTCGCATGGCAAACGTTGATGTTGAGCACCATGAACGCAAAGAAGGCAAGTCAAATTATAGCTTGACCCGCATAATCAAGCTTGTATTGACCATTCTCTTCAACTACTCCTCGTTTCCCCTCAAATTCGTCTGCACCGTAGGCTTTATTGTTTCGACAGTGAGTTTTTGGTTTGGAATATTTCTTATTTTCAGAGCCATGCTGGGCAACACCCATGTCCCTGGCTGGACTTCACTGATGGTTTTGATGTCCTTTTATAACGGGCTATTTGCCATGATGTTCGCGATGGTTGGTGAATACTTGATTCGCATTATCAACACCACCTCTAACGAAAGTAGTTATCACGTTCGAGAGACAATGAATTATGACTCGTAAGCACTTCTTCATTGTTGGTGCACAGCGATCTGCGACGACCTATCTTTCAAATATTCTAGATGCGCATCCGCAGATAGAGATGGCGTTTCCACCCAAGCCAGAGCCCAAGTTTTTCCTTGAAGAAGGCTCAGAGCATCGCGTTGACGAATATCTCGCTAAGTATTTTGGGCGAAAGGATGCCCCTCTAATTTATGGCGAAAAATCGACATCTTACATAGAGTCTAAGCAGGCAGCAGAAAGAATCAAACGAGCCTTTCCCGATGCTTTGATAATCATCAATTTGCGAAATCCTGTTCACAGGGCAATTTCGAATTACTGGTTCAGTACTGCAAATGGAATTGAAGATCAATCCATATCTGTGCTGGTAGATGAATCAGCGCAAAAGCGACCCTACAAAAAAAATCTCTCTGTCACTCCTTTCGACTATTTGCGCCGCGGTTGCTACATCGAGTACATCGATAACTATGCTGAGGTGTTTCCGCAAGAGCAAATCAAGCTTGTTGTGCAAGATCAGCTGGTGGGCAAAATCAACGCAGTTCAAGATTTGTACAAATGGTTGGGCGTGGATACTTCGTTTGTTCCTGCTTGTTTGGAAGAGAAAATAAACAGCGCGGGCTATTCTGAAGACAAAGTTCCTTCTGATGTTATTACGTTCTTGAATCGTTATTTTGAAGAACCAAATAAACAATTGCAGGAAAAGTATGGCGTTGAAATCGCCTGCTGGAAAGCCTGATTGAGCGATGAGAAGGTTTTCATGAGCCAGAGGCGCCTCAAATGGAGCCTCTTAGTGAAGACTAATGTTTTGGCTTACACTTGGCATTATGCTTGAACGAGATCCGCGCGTCGCAAGGAGTTAGTGGTGCTAAAGAGAGTATGTTTCGTTACCGTGCTTGCCCTGGCAAGCAACATCAGCGCTGCTATTGCAAGTGATGGCTCTGATTGGATGAACGATGGCGCGCCGCAGCTGCCAAAGGGTGTCGTCAGCAGTGATATGTCGATGGTGAGCAAAGACTCATCTGCATTCTCTTTGACAGTTCAAGCCAGCAGGCAGATGAAGTCTGATCATCCTGACCAGGCAATCAGGCTTGCGCACAGAGCTCTTGAGTTAGATCCGGACAACTCTGAAGTTCATATGGTTCTTGCTGAAGCTTACGAACGCAAGTACAAAATGGGCGGCGAAACTGATGCTGAACTCTATAACTCAGCTGTGAGAGAGTGGCTCAGCGTACTGAGAAATGATTATGGTGAAGAAAAGGGAACCAGCTTCCATGGTCTTTCTTTGCCAGGTGTTGGTGGAAAATTCTACGAAGATGAAGAAAGACACAAGCCAGCTCGTAATCATATTTTGAAGCTGACCGGAACAACGCCAAAGCCATGGGAAACCAACGAGCGGTTTATGAAGCGCGTTCAGCACAGCGGCGAAACTTCGGTCAGTGCTAAGTTGTTAAAGGATGAAGAAAAGTCCAACGCAACGACAACTGCTCCAGCTCCAGCAAACAAGACAAAATCTTCTTCAGCGAATTCGGCACCCATGCAATGAATTCAGCTAACTCCGCGACTCTGCAAGACACAATACCTGCCTCAGCAAAATCTGAGCAGAAAGCAGCTGAGCGGATGTACTTTCCTGGCTTGAACCAGGTCAGAATGCTTGCGGCTAGCGCAGTTATTGTCTATCACATCGAGCGTGCAAAAAACTATTGCGGATTCTCGAATTTGCATGACGCATTTTTCTTCGAGAGTTTGGGCATTGAAGGTGTGCGACTCTTTTTTGTATTGAGTGGGTTTTTGATCAGCTTTATTCTGCTGAAGGAAATTCAGAAGAGCGACTCGGTTGATATCAAAAAATTCTATGCGCGACGCATGTTGCGCATCTGGCCTCTATATTATCTGGTTGTTGTACTAGCCTTTTTTGCGATGCCTGCGCTTCTGCACCCGACCTCTTGGTCTGCCTATTCTGGCTTCGTGGCACAGACTCATAATCATTTCTTTGAAAAGTTGGGGCTATACATAGCCTTTCTTCCGAATCTTTGTCTGGCGAAGTTTCCCTTCGTGCTTGGCGCCGGTCAATGTTGGTCGTTAGGCGTGGAGGAACAGTTCTATCTCTTCTGGCCCTTCTTGCTTTACTTGTGCAGAAGAATCGTTCCGGTGGCAATTGCCACCCTGTTTGCTGTGAAGCCGGTGTTGTATTCAGTTCTCTCCTATTACGCATTCTATTTTCCATGGGGCGCACAGAAGGCTATTCAGCATCAGATTGAAGGGCTTTCCAACATGGTGAACAATAGCGACTTTGAATGTTTCGCATTTGGTGCTTTGGCTGCCTGGTTGATAGTCAAGTCACCAGATATGGTGCGCAAAGTTATGAAGTCGCCGTGGCTCAGGGCAATCTATGCAACTGTTCTAGCTGTATCTTTCGGAGTAGAATATCCTGGCAGAGAGCGTGTTCTCGCAACTGCATTCGCGCTGTTCGTTCTCGATTTGACTTTTACGCCGGTGAAACTCGGTAAACTCGATGGCATAGTTGACCGGCTTGGAGTGATTTCGTATGGAATGTACATGTATCACCCGCTGTTAATTCCGTTCGTTGTAGCGGGCATCGCACTGAGTGCGCAAACCAATTTAATAGCAGGAAATCTGCTGGTTTACGGACTGACTTTTGCGGCGACCGCAATAGTTGCCAGTCTGAGCTACAAATATTTTGAGACACCTTTCCTTCAAGCAAAGAAAAAATTTGAAGTGATCAAGACAACATCTGCTCCAACTAGTTACAGTGCTTGAATCGAATGTGGCGCTCCCGGGCGGCTTCTCCCAGTGCTTGAATCGAATGTGGCGCTCCGGTGCGGCTTCTCCCAGTGCTTCGTCTCTAGGCTTCTGCGCTAATCATTGCCTTTCCCGGCGATTTGAATTTCATCAATCCAGGCGCCTCATGACCAACACTGAAAAGTAAATCCATGATGGAGACCGCGTGCTCAAAAGGCGCGAAGAGCTGTTCGTATGCTGGATAATCTGAATAATCGAGCCAGCCAACTCCAATGCCACAATCTTCGAACGCTTTCACGTCAAGGTAACCTTGTGACCGCGGACCGGCCAAATAGTGGGTCGCTTTTAGTTGTTGGCAAATCGAAATAAGGCGTTTTGATTTGCCTTCGACGAGATCAAATTCGCTGTCGCTGCGAAACTCTGTCTTAATTCCCAAATGCTCACATATCCGCGTCAAAAGTACTCGATTGATATCGCTTAGAAGCTCTAAATCTCCGACTTCTTCATACCACCCGCGTATTATCGGTTCATATTGCTCGAAGTAAGGTGCCGATCGATAGTAAAAGCGCAGTGTTGAAAGATGACTCTGCCACCAGTGAGGATCTGAAACACGCATTTTATTGATTTCTGATTTATAGTGCCCTTTAGTTTCAAGCGGCACGCTCAACCACCGCGGTCCTGTCGGTGTCTTGATTAGATTACGGTTGCGCCAGTCTCTCCTCGTGTATTGCACAGAATCGAGCAGCACGAATACATCAGCCATTGCAATTTGATCGAAGTAGCCCTTCCATGGAATGTAATTGGATTGCGTTATTACAGTGGTCAGCATTCCGATCAGACCTTAGATTTCTGTTTGAAAGGAGACTTCGAGGCATTAATGGTTTCAACTATCTCGACACTGCTGTCTGGAACAACTTTTTTGATCAGAGTTAGCGCGTAAAATGCGAATGCTGCTGAAACCGTCGCTAGAGATAGAGGCAGCGCAAGCGCGGCGGTTATGCTTTGGTTTGCGGCGTACTGATTAGCTGCACCGAGTACGACAAGCAAAATCAGCAGCAAGCTAGTCTTGAGAAGCTTGGCGAAAAACTCCTGACCAATACCATTTACTGACACCGCTAACAGCTTGATTAGCGAATAGGAGCTTTCGTTTTCTATACGAGCCTCTTGCGCATAATAAATGAGACCGATGTTTTTGCTAAGACGATCTAAAACTTTGATGTAAGAACTGCGATTTTGCGGAACGCACGCAAGGTATTGAGGCACCACTTTTCGCGACATCACCGAAAACATGCCGTAGTAATTTCCGTTTGGAATTCTGCTGTAAATTGGAAATAGTTTTCGATAGAGCGTACTGGCGACAGAGCGAAATGCGCTCGTCTTTCGCTCGTTTCTTACGGACAAAACAATATCGTATTTGCCATTTATTGCGAATTGAAGAAAGCGCGGAATTTCCTCCGGTGGATCTTGCAAGTCTGCATCCATCACTACGACGTATTCGCCTTGTGCTTTCGCGACGCCCGTGGCAATAGAAGCGGACTGCCCACTGTTTGCACGATGTCTGAAGGCTCGCAGTTTTTTGTGACTTGATGAAAGTTCTTGCAAAATGCTCCAATCTCTGTCGTCGCCTCGATCATCGACAAAAATCAATTCGTATTGATAGTTCTCGGAGTCCAGTGTATTCTCGACGCGAGTCGCAAGGCGCTCGACGAATGGAGCGCATCGAAAGACTGGTAGCACTATTGAAACTGTTGGTTTTCTCACGATGACCAGTAGGGAAGCCGAGTAAATATTACGCTAAATTCCCATAAGAAACCGTTCGGTTAAATCATTTTTGCGTTAGCTGTAATCTAGATCGTCCGGAAATGCAGGCTGCGAGGCGCACGCGTTCAGCCTCTGGCGAAATGAGTGAAAATACATAAAGGGTCAAAATGACTTCATGTTCTAGAATATGAGACTTAATTGGTACGAACGTAATGGATTCGATCATAGAAAATAGAGCAGCAAGTTCAGAGCCGAAAGCTTCTTTGGCTTCTGAAAGGCACCCAGGCGACTGGCTGTACCTCGCTTCTGCGTTGGCGCTTTTCGCTTTTTGTTTTTTTCTGGCTGGTCCCTGGGGCGACTTCCCCATCAATGATGACATGATTTACGGAACTGCCGTGCGAAGCCTGGTGGAGACCGGCGTCACAAAGATTTTAGTAACCAATGCTTTTAATTTTATTCCTCTTCACCTCGGTGCAGCAGTTTGTTCTTTAGTCGGATTCTCCTACGACCATCTGCGCTTGCTCACTTTTGGATTCGCATTATTCGGGACGATACCAATGTATCTTTCCTTGCGCGAGTTAGGTTCCAAGCCTTTGGATAGTGCATTGTTTACTGCTATCTCAATGCTAAGCCCGTTTATTCTAAATCTAACTAGCACCTTCATGTCAGACATTCCCGCGCTAGCTTTCACAAATTGGTTTCTCTTTTTCTGTTTGCGTGCGATCAAGTCACAGCAACGCAAAAACTGGTACATAGGACTTGCTTTCCTTGTCTGCGCGATTGTTACCAGGCAGAATTTTCTTGCTTTCTTGCCTGCGGTTTTGCTATGTGCTGTGCCCAGCTTCCCGAGATTACAAAGCCGTGTTGCATTTGCGCTGTTCGCTGTAACGGTACCTGCCGCTGCTTATCTTGTGATGCAGAGCTGGTTGAAGTCTTGTTTGATACGAACGGTTTGTCTGGAGAATTACACAAATGGTGTGATGCCGAGCCTGCTGAATTTGCTCTCACCACTTACCTTTGTGTTTACACTTTCAGAATTTTTTGCGGTTCTTGGTTTGTTGGCAGTGCCGCTTACTGTGCCACTTCTATTGCTGCTTGCCCTGAAAATTGAAGGGCTAAGCAGGCAACGAGTTTTGATTTCTGCTTTTGTTTCTCTGACATTAACAGTGATACCACTTTCGGTGCTTTTGTTTGTGCATGGGCACTCGTTCCCGTTTTTTCAAAACCTATTCTCCCCGCCTTACGTGGGAACCTATCAGATAATTGGTGCAGAACAGATCTGGCCTGTCAAACATCTTAAAACGCTTGCTTATGTATCAATTGCAGCTGCATTTATGCTCGCGTTTTCAGTGAGCTATTTCGCTTTAGCATTATTCGCCGCTAAGAGAACACCTAATCAAAATGATTCTGTTACCTCGTCCAAGGAATGCAAGCAAGGGAATTTTCTCGCGGCCGTGTTTTTATTCGGAACACTTGCAACGCTTGTGCAGCTCTCCATTATCGGGCTCGACAGATACGTGACGATTGTTTGGTTCCCACTCTGTTTGAGTGTAGCCTGGCTGAATCAGCAGCTTGCCAGCTCGCGTCTGGTGCGAGCAGTTTCTGCTCTTTTGCTTGTTGCTTCGGCTGTGTATTCAGTGCTCTGCTTAAATGACACAATGAATTTGAACCGCGCACAGTGGGACGCTCTTCGATTTCTCGAGCAAAAAGGGGTTGACCCTCTACTTGTTGACGGTGGACAGGAATACAACTTCGAACACGGTGGCAACGACTGCATCAGTGGAGCAGATCTAAAGACGAGGAAATGGCCGGAATCACGATGCGGTGGACCAGAGAGAGCAAAATTACGCTGGTGGCCTGTCAACCGCGATTACTACATTATTTCCTGTTCACCAATTAAAGGTTACAGAACGATAGCTGAATTCAGGTGTTGGAATACTCTGAGATGGCGTTCTCGCAGCGTCTTAGTCCTTCAGTCTGAGCTTCCGCTTGATAGTCCTTGAGCGTCTTCGATTATGCAGTTGACGAGCTGAAACTAATTTCTCTCTGTGTTTATTAGCTCTAATAAATTACTTTGAAGGACACGACCCAGCCAGAACAATCGTTGCTATGAAAAGTGCACGCTTGAAGGGTTCTGCAAAGCCGAATTCCTGGGATCAGTAGTCCTGTGACCTATTGTTCAAACGACCGTAAGATGCGCCTAATGAACTCTTGGCAAATACTAACTATCATCTGCTTAGTATGAGAGCAGTGTTGTGACGACAGCAAACGCGAGCAAACTGAATACATTTTCATCAAGCAGTAGCTCGACTGAGCGCCATTCTGCAAAGGCTGATCTGCCCGCACTACTTACTATTGGCGCGATTTTAGTTGTGGCGGTCTTGATCGTTGGCGGCGTGCGAGGCGATTTCCCGATTAACGACGATTTCGTCTATATGAAGTCGGTGAAAGACTTTCTGCAAACTGGACAATTGTTTTTGCAGGGCAGCACAGCAAGCTGCTATTTGCACATTCTCATTGGTGCTGCGAGCTGCGCTCTCTTCGGCGTAAACTTTGAAGTTTTGCGCTGTACGGAACTCTTTTTAAGTCTCAGCGCTGCAGTCGCTGCTTATTATCTATTCCTTGAGCTAGGACTCAGTCGCGTGAAGTCAGTGGCACTGACCATGGCGATTGTCTTGAACCCCTACGTCTTTGCGCTCTCTTTCACTTTTATGACCGATGTCACCTCGCAGCTGTTCTTGACGCTCTACTTTCTTTTCTCTGTAAAGTCATTGCGAAATCCTGAGCGAGGCAACCTTACCTGGCTTGCCCTTCTTTCCCTCTGCGCTTCCGTTGCTGTCAGGCAAAGCAATGCGGCATTCGCTGCTGTGAATCTAGTGTCTTTTCCTTTTGTTTCGAAAAAACAGCGTCTCGTTCAAGCGCTTGGAGTGGTGCTACCTGTAGTGCTCGCTTTGCTTTTGACTTCGTTGATGAAGCAAGATGCTCTGTGCGCTCTCGTGCTTCAATTCAATGCTGTGACAATGCAGGGAATTATTGATGATGCTCGTGTGCATCCTGGCAATTTGATTTCGCGCATAGTCACCATGACTGGGCAGCTGAGTTTTTACCTCTCGCTGTTTTGCATGCCAGCGATAGTTCCGCTGCTGTTGAAAGAGTGGAAAGTCAAAAAGGCGATTTCCAAAATCGCGATGCTAACGTCCTTTGCTATTGTCACCTGGTCTCTCTACACGCTGGTTATTGTTCAAACTTCGCTGATGCCGTTTAACACGAACATGGTGCAGCTTCCCTGGTTCAATTTACCTATCTTCCTGGGTAATAGACCCCTTGTAATTTTGATGGATCAAAAGGCTCAAATCGGAGCCTGGCTAACCGGTTTTGTTGCTATTACAGGATTCATAACGCTAACTGCACTCACCGATTCGCTGCTGCTTTCTCTGCGTCGTATGTGGAAGTACAAGTTCAGTCCAGTATTGAGCAAAACTTCTCGCGTTGCTTTGTTTGCATCTCTTGTCGCGCTGGTGGGACTCGGTGCAACCATACTGCAGGTGACTGTTCGTGATATGGATCGCTACTACCTGATGGCTTTCATTCCGGTACTAATGGCGATAGCAATTTATACGCGTAAATTGAGCAATAAGTCATTTGTTTTTTGTTCAATACTGCCTCTCATTCTCACTGCCGCATACACCCTCATAGTGCAGCAAGATTCTATGGCTACTCACCGGGCTCAAGCGGCGGCAATTAGGTCTCTGGAAGCAGCTGGTGCAAATCCACGCGACATCGATGCTGGTTGGCAGTACGATTTCATGACTGATTACAGTTTGTTTTCCAAATTGTCGGCAGAGAAAGGTGCTTGTGAATATCCCCAGAAATATCGAGGCAAGTTTCATGCTTTCCGTTTCTGGCCGATTAATGGAGAAGAATATCTGGTAGCGTGGTCATTGATTCCAGATTACGAGCTGGTCTCTCGGCATCCCTTTAAGAGTCTTTTCCCCGGTCAGGTGCTTGCCCTTAAGCGGAAGAAATAGGCAGAACCATGTCGAGTATGAAGGCGAAGTTGATGAATTGGAAGTTACTCCTGGCGATATTGCTGGTAGTGGCAGCGGGAATTTGGCTCTGGTCGATGAGAGGCTCTTTGAAGGCTGATGACGTAAGAGTAGGAATGGATACAAATCGCGTCCGTGTCTCGTGGAAAACATTTGCTTATAACGAGGCAGGGCATTTTGGCAAGAAAATTCAATACGAAGCCAAACACCCAGATTCTCATGGAGGAAGCTGTTCGCTTCATTGCCGTGACGGGAAGGTTTATGCCGTCGAAATCGCCTATCCGGCAGGTTTAAGCAAAGAAGAGTCAGTAAAAATTGCTCGAAGCATTCTTGATGTTGGAACTGCACCTGCTGATGAACACGATGAGGAAGAATTGCATATTGCCGGTTGCGAAAAGCCCACTGAGTACTTCTATTTCAATGGCGGAAAGCTTTGTGCTCAGCTAGATTACAAGAAAGATGACCATTCGCATGTAACACGAGTTTATTGCTGGAAGTCTTGAAGCGGATTTTGTGATGAGTTCCAACACGACAACTCTTAGCGTGACCAATAATGGGTCGCTTTCAGGCGTGCGTATGTTTGAGAAGAATGCTTTCGCCACAAACTGCTTCTTTATTTTTCTGCTTGTCGTATTGGCTTTGTTTCAATTTGGAGATGCCGCTCTGCTCACTGAGAAAAGCCCGGAGCTAAGCAAGAAATGTTTGTCGAAGTTCTATTTGTTGCGTGAAGTTGATCGCTGGCAAAATCGCGGCTCTGATCTCCCGTTTCGTTTGAGCGATGACCCCAGCGCTGCTCTAGAGCATATTCCAAACGAATTATATTCACAAAATAATGGCGCGGTAGCTGCGCCTCTCTGGAACGATCTGTCTGGGGCTGGACGGCCTTTTGCTGGCGAGTTTCAAACGCTGAATTGGTCGAGCTATCGCAGGTGGTTTCCATTCAGTGATTGGCAGCTCTACAATCTCGGAATTTTTATTCGACTCTTGCTTGCTGGTATTGCGTGCTACTTTGTGTCGCGAAGGCTCGGAAACAGCGGCTTGTCTTCATTTGTGGCAGGCACTGCTTTCATGCTCTGCCCTCGCTTGCTTCGCTGGGTTGAACTTTGTAATAACTACTTCGCTTTTCCTGTTTTGTTGTTGTGCTTTTTGTGGGTGGGCTCAAAGCCGTCAATATTGAGAGCCGTTCTCTGCTCTGCAATTGTGGCGGCTTTTGCGTATGAAACACACCCAGAGACGTTTGCCTGCGCGGTCGTTGCCGGGTCAATTATTTCTCTGGACGATTACTTTAGGAACTCATTTAAGAGGCAAAGGTCTTTCTTTGCTGCAATTGCTGACTGGTTTCGTTGGCAATCACTAATTGCTATTTTGTCGCTTCTTTTGACTGCCCCTTTGATTTTGCCTTTTCTCGAATTCGTAAGGAATAGTGCCTCGTATAAGTTCGATACTGACGTTGTGGCTTTCATTCCCTGGGCAGATTACATCGCAAACATGGTGCTTCCGCTTGGAACAATGCACTATTATTTAGGAGCTGTCTTAGGGCTCTTAATCTTCCCTGGTCTGGCAAAATTCTTTCGAGAGCGCAAGACACTTGCTCTGTCATTCTTTGCTGCGGCGTTGTTTTGTGTGCGCCCGGGTATTTTTGAAACTCTGTTCTCCCATAAGCCTTTTATTTTCGTATTGCCAGAGTATCCTCTTGGAACACTTGCATTGTTGCAGGCTTGCATTGCTGCTGCTGGGCTTGATTCTCTTGCAAACAACCGAAAGCTTGCTAGCAGATTCAAACCGAATTGGTGGGTTTTAGTTCCCTGTTCGATTGGGCTCCTGGTGGTTTTGGGGCAAATACCAGCAATCGCTGAACTCGCCGCTCGTTTCTCTGATGCGTTCGTCTATGGAAGCTCCAGTGTTCCCGTTTCTTTAAGGGTGCTTGCTGCTACCACCTGTGTTCTGGTGGCACTGTTTTTCTCGATGCGTTTGAGCAAAAAGGGCACCGCAGTTTGCAGGTTTATTTTGCTTGTCTTGAACAGTCTCACCTTGCTTCATGCTACAGCTCTAGAATTCACACCTGGTCCGGGCGCTTCCTATCGACCTGTCGATAAGCTTAAGCTCGCGCAGAATATAGATAGCCGAATTGTTGCAACTGGATTCTCTACTTTCCAGCCCAATACAAATCTCCTATATAACATTAATGACTTTTGCGCTTACGCGCCAATTCATCCAACGAGATTTATGGAGTTTTGCACCGCAGCTGGTGTTGGAACAAAATACTGTTTCTTGCAGAACTGTCCCGACACGTTGGGTCCATTATTTGATCTGGCGAGTGTCAAATACATTCTTAGCGATCGAGCCATAAGTCGGCGTGGCGCTGAAGAGGAGGGGGCCGCGGGGGAGGCACAGCGAGCTGTCGATGCTAAAGCCATTTCTGTTATCAGTGGACCTATCAAACTAGGCGATGGCTTGAGATACCAGAATGCAATTGTTTCATACAGCCCCTCAGAAAACGCGTTAAGTTTGACCTTGGAATTTTTCTTTGATCCATCAATGCAGGCACGCTACATTTCTCGTCCTGTTCTAACTGATGATAAAGGAACCCCTATCTATGCGGGTAAATGGAATTCCGAGTCAATCGACAAAGATGCTACGCCGTTGCTAAACCATAAGTATGTGCAAAAAATGTCTTTGCCGCTTCCTCACAATTTTCCTGCTGGCAAAGCGGTGAATGTTGATTTGATAGTGAAGGATACTTGGACTGATGCGCCGCTGAAGATTAGTGGCGAACATTGCGCTAATACTAGCTTGGGAAATGCACTGAGAATCGGCTCATTCACCAGCCAGTTGCCTCAAGCTGCGAATTCTCCAGTTAATGGGCTAAAGCGCATTTCTGATACCGCCGATGGTTTCTTTCTTTACGAAAACCAACTTGCTCTACCGCGTGCATATCTCGTGCATAACTGCATTACGGTTAAGAACTCTGAAGCCTCTTTAGCTGCCTTAAAGAGAAATGTCGATTGGCATAACTTTGCTGTTATTGAAGACCCGCATTCTGACGAAGAAATGCGCAACAAAGTAGACGATGATTTAATAAAAAGCGATGAGCTCAAAATTCTTGATCGTGATTCAGATTCTATTCTTCTGAAAGTGCGATCAAAGGCTCCCGCATTTTTGATTTTGACCGACACCTTCTTTCCTGGTTGGGTCGCCCAACTTGATGGAAAAGAACAAGAGATTTACCCAGCCAACCATGCCTTCCGTGCTGTGAAAGTTCCAGCTGGGGCGCATTATGTGAAATTCAGCTACGAGCCAGAGTCCTTCAGTTTGGGGCTGACACTTTTCAAAGGAGGCGTATGCATTAGCCTACTTTTGTTGGTCGTTGGGCTGGTTTCCGAACTGCGAAAATTGCAGCTGAGAAAAAATAAAGAAAACTCAGGAACTGCCGCGGAGTCTAAATTACCGTGAGAATCACTCAGTTCCCAATGTTTTCGGCTGCAGTCTCGAAAACACCTCAGCTCAAGTTTGCTTAAGGATGGCAAGATAATAAGGCTAACATCGTTCTTGATAACGTAATATAGGAGCTGATAAAGCGCATCTTGATGTATTGCGTTTCATCTCTCGAGGAACGATTTTGGCGGAAACTCAATTGCAAGAAAATACTGGAACGTCTGCAAGACCAGTTGCCGAGTCTCGTGCGGCAGCGCAGGCTAGCGGTTCGCCAAACCTGCTGACTCCATCAGCTGCAAGTCCGAAAGCTATTGTGCAGCCTGGTTTGCTCCAAGAGATGTTGGGTCTTTTTTCGCACCGCAAAATCATTTCAATTTTGGTGAAGCGCGACATTGCGAGCCGCTACAAAGGTTCTTTGCTCGGTAAATTGTGGCCGCTGGTGCATCCGATGGGGCAGCTCCTGATTTACACTTTCGTTTTCTCTGTTGTGTTGAAAATCAAATTCGGGGCATCGGCTGGTACCAGCAGTTTTGCTGTGTACTTTATGACCGGCTTGATTGCCTGGTCGATTTTTTCTGAGTCTGTATCTCGCGCGCCAACTGTCATTCTGGACAATCCAAATCTGGTCACAAAAGTTGTTTTCCCGACTGAAATTTTGCCATTGAATAATGTGTTCTCAGCCTTTTGCACACAAGCCCTTGCTTTCAGTGTGCTTCTTGTCGCGAGCATCTTCTACTTGGGCGGGCAGGTTCATCCGACGCTTCTGCTTCTGCCAGTTCTGGCGCTGCCTTTGCTGATGTTCTCTTCTGGAGTGAGTTGGTTTCTGGCTAGTCTCGGGGTGTACGTCAGAGACACTCGTCACATGGTGAGTCTGGCTCTGCAAGCTGGCATGTATGCGACTCCCATTCTCTACCCGTCATCTTCTGTTCCTGAGCAATACCGCTGGATTTTGATTATCAATCCGCTTTCTGGAATTGTTGATGATTTCAGACGCATTTTGCTTGAAGGCGTTATGCCACTCTGGTCCAATTATTGTTTGTACACAGCCATCTCGGCTGCGGTTTGTTTCTTCGGACTGACCTTCTTCCTCAAAACGAAGAAGTCGTTCGCTGATGTGATGTGAGGTGGCAAGCATGAGTTTCGAAACAGACCTTTGGGAAAATGGACAAGCACCGCCACCATTGGCGGTGGTAGACCCCTGTGCTTCACTTCCTTCTGCCGTGGAAGTCGTTAGCGTGTCAAAGCGCTACAACATTTATGCTAAGCCGGTCGACAGGCTGAAAGAAATTCTTCTCCAGAATAAGCGCTGCTTCCACAAAGAATTTTGGGCGTTGCGCGATATTTCAGTTGCGTTTCCAAAAGGCACCACAACTGCGCTCTTGGGACCAAATGGTTCGGGCAAGTCAACTTTGCTGCAAATAATTGCAGGAACTTTGCAGCCTACCTGGGGCGAGATTCGCAGAGAGGGGCGACTCACTGCCATTCTCGAACTCGGTGCTGGTTTCCAGCCCGAATATTCCGGACGCGAAAACGCTATTCTCTCGGGCATGCTTCTGGGCATTACCGAAGACGAGATGCAACAATACTTGCCGAGCATTATTGAATTCGCTGAAATCGGTGACTTTATAGACCAGCCTGTGAAGACGTATTCCAGCGGAATGTTGGTTCGTCTAGCTTACGCCTGTGCTACTGCGGTCAAACCTGCGATATTGATTATCGACGAAGCACTCGCTGTAGGTGATATTCGCTTCCAAGAAAAGTGCTTCCGCAAATTGCACGAAATTCAAGCCAGTGGAACCACCGTCATACTCGTGACGCATGACCTGAGTGCGGCCAGTCATTGCCAGCGCGCAGTCTTGCTCAACGGCGGTCAGGTTGTTTGTCAGGGATTGCCTTCTGATGTCATTCCTCAATACAAGGAATTGATGACGACAGGCAAGGTCGTACCGAAAGTGTTTTCTACACCAGCCGAACTAATGTGATGTGGCATTGTGAAAGGAACTGCGCTTGAAAGAGACCAATATCGAGGATTTGCGGTCGATTTAGCCGTATTTTTCTTGCTTGCCTTTTTCGTGTTGATTCCGTTTCATGGCACCATCTTTGATGGCGTGCCTGTGTCGAAAATCTGCCTGCTTAAGGTCATGGATGCGGTTCAGGCACCCGAACTCTGCGCCCCGTGGTGCATCACCGACGACCTCAGTACATCGATGGCACACGTGCCTAATGAGTACTTCGCTCGATATCAAAACAGTGGTGACCTTCCTTTATGGAACCCTCTTAATGGAGCTGGGCGTCCCTTTCTCGCCGAATTCCAAACGCTGCCATTCTCTTTCTTCCACCAAGTTTTTCCTGCCAATTCTGAATATCTGTACAACCTCGGGCTTGTCTTCAAAGTCTTTATCAGCGCTGCCGGCACTTACTTTTTAGCTCGCACCTGGTCGCTCTCCAGAATGTCGTCGCTGGCTGCTGCGCTGGCTTTTGCGCTTTGTCCGCACTGTTTGCGCTTCAACGAGCTGGTAAACAACTACTGTTTTTACCCATGGCTCTCACTTTCATTCGTTTGGTTTGCCTCGAAACCAAGCCTGTTACGTGCCACTCTTGCTGGTCTTCTAACAGCTGCAACAGCATACAATATGCATCCCGAAACCTTCGCCTGCGGAGCAGTGCTTGCTGCTGCTATAGCTGGCATAAAGCTGATGCAGCAGAGCAATACAAGTGCGCTGAAGTCGGTGCTCAAAGCCAGCTTGTGGATTGGCTACATTGCGACAGTGGCGTTCTGCGCTGCTGCACCTGTGGTGCTTCCGCTCGTTGAATTCATTAGTAATGGTGCCTCTTACAAGTTTGCCAGCCATGACATCGAACACATGCAGTGGTCCAATTACCTTTTGAGCATGGTCATTCCAGCAGGCTCTGGAAGCGCATACATAGGTCTTGTTCTTGGTGTCATGTTGCCGCTTGGGCTTTCGCTCTGGGCGAAAAAGGAGCGTTTATTGCTCGGGTTGTTTGTGCTGATCTCTTTGTTCAGCGTA
This sequence comes from Obscuribacteraceae bacterium (SeqCode), assembly GCA_044226015.1. Taxonomy (GTDB): domain Bacteria; phylum Cyanobacteriota; class Vampirovibrionia; order Obscuribacterales; family Obscuribacteraceae; genus JAIEPM01. Next base: position 147,870 of record JBGAHS010000008.1, on the reverse strand, counting down.
CGCCCATTGTTTCTGGAACAATTGCTCAGCGTAAAACCGTTTGCGTTTTTGTTGCCTGAATATACTCTGTATGCAGCAATTTTGTTAGCTTGTCTTTGTGGCGCCGCCGGGCTGGATGAGTTCGTTTCTGCTAAGCATGTGGCTGCGTCCAGACGACGACTGGTGTTTGGAGCTGCCCTTATCTATGCACTTCTGGTGCTCGTTTGGCAGCTACCTACCCTTAACACCTTGCTGCCAAAATTGACCAGCTATTTCTTTGAGAACTTGCAGACTCTACCTTTTGTGCTCGGCTCTCTAGCGGTGCTCGCGTTTGCGTGCGCTGCTGTTTTTGTTGTAGGACGGTTTGAGCGCTTTCGTCTCTACGTTGCTACATTGCTGGTTCTGTCAAATTCGATTTTGTTGATTACGCTTGTTCCCACTGAAATGGGACCTCGCGAACACTTTCAATATCAAGAAAATGAAGTGACCAGGTATTTGCAAACGCTGAATGGGCGCATAGTTGCAACTGGCTACAATATATTTCAGCCGAATACAAATCTGGTTTATGGAACAACTGATTTTCGTGCGACAGCCCCACTGTTTCCCTCGCGTTATACTGAGTATTTGAAACTTGGAAATGCCGGAGCAAAGTTCTGCACCATTCCTGAGTCGCCCGTGGAAATGAACGCGATTTTTGACCTTGCATCTGTGAGGTACATTCTGAGCGACCGCGCACTGGAGCGGGCCAATTCATCTTTCAAGCCTCTTGCTGCAAGCAAGCCTGGAACTCCTGTTGCAAGCAGCAAGCATGGAACTCTTGTTGCAAGCAGCAAGCATGGAACTCTTGTTGCAAGCAGCAAGCATGGCGATTCTGTCGCAAGCAGGAAACATGGAACTTCTGCTGCAAGCAGCGAGCGTGACGATTCTATCGCAAGCAGGAAACAAGTTGCTGGTTCTTCAAAAAGTGAGCCGGTTGCTTCGGAACTCAAGGATGATGGACTTAAGAGCGCTTCGCAATCGGCGCTGAGCGCATCCGGGCAAAACACTCTGGCGGTTCCATTTAAACTAGCTGACGGTGTCAGGCTTGATGAACTTAGAGGTTACTACGAACCGCAGAGCAAGCAATATTTTGTTGACGCCAGCTTTACAGTCCACAAATTCGCAGAAGGTCACTACTCTGCAGTTCTTGCTGTTACCGATAAGGCTGGGATCGTCTTACAGCCAATCAGGTGGTTGAACGATCGTATAGAGGAAGTCGGCACCAAATGTGGTGAGCATAAGTATCGCATGCACTTCAATGTTGCTCTTGCGGAGCCCGTGAATCCTGATGCTGAAGCACGCTTGTTTGTCAGAGACAACTGGTCAGCTAAAGTACTCGACGCCGCTAAGACTGGCAGCACTCCTGGTATTGTCGTACCTCGCGAACTTGTTGAGGGACGCAGCGATCAGTTCAAGAAAATAGCCACCTTACCGGGTCCCTTGTTTGTTTATGAGAACGAGAGGTCGTTGCCACGCGTTTATTTGTCACAAGAGTTTCAGGTAGTGCGTACTGTCGATGAGTCTCTGGCTGCGTTGGAGAAGGGGCTGAAACAAGGAGTCATGGTCACAGTCCTGGAAGATCCCACAGGAAAATTAACTACTAAGTCAGGCTCACTAAATTCGAGCTCAGCTGAAACGGGCTTATCTAATTCAGGCTTGTCTAAATCAGGTTCAGCAATTACGGGCTCAGTTGAATTCGGTTCGGCTGAATCAAGCTCGGCTAAAGCAAGCTCGGCTAAAGCAAGCTCAGCTAAAACAAGCTCAGCTAATTCAGGCTCATCGAAATCGATTCAGAACAGGAGTATTGGTCGCGCTAGAATTCTCGATTCAAGTGCTGATTCAGTATCTATTATCGCCGAAAATAAGCAAGCATGCGTTCTTGTGTTGAACGATACGTTCTATCCTGATTGGCACGCTGAAGTTGATGGCAAAGAGAGCAAAATCTATGCAGCTAATCACATGTTCCGCGCGATAGAATTGCCTGCCGGTAAACACATAGTCGTCTTCAGCTACAAACCGCGCTTGTTTGCATTAGGCTGCCAGCTTCTAGCTGGCTCTATTTTCTTACTGCTGCTTGTTATAGTTGCACAATTCCTTTCCTTGCGAAGAAAAAGCAACGGCAGCACTCAGTCACGCTCAGCCTTGCAGAATGTGGCATAAACATTCTGATGAAGGTTCTTGCTCAAGTTTCATAGGCGCCAAATCGGTTGCTCAAGGTCGGTTTTATCTGGAACATGTTGCACAACCAGAGTCTTATTTTCCTAAAATCTATCCTTTGTTCTCTTCTCCTGCGTTGAGTGCGGAATGGAAACTTGAATGATTGTAAGAGTTACACGAAATAGCGTATTAACCTTCAAGAAATGACAAGTCCTCAAAATTTCACATAAAATTCTCGGGATGCCGAAAATTGGTGTTCCCTTTGCTGGACACTTATTTCAGTCTGCTGGGAGACGTTTAGTGTCAAACGCTCCGAGCTACTCAAAGGGTATGATGTTTTTACTATGAATGTTTCCTGTGAGTCAGCCAAGTAGGGTTGCGCTCCAGGAGCTTTTGTTGGCAAGTTTTGGTTAACGGGGGTCAGCCAAATGCTCGCACGTCGGTCAGTCGCTCATATATTTGGAAACCTATGGATTTTGGGAAAACGGACTGTAGTTTTATCTCTCGCGCAGAGCGTTCTCCTGAACAATGTGTCGCTAGCGGCGCCGATTTCACCTCCTCGACCAGGAGCTATTGCGCCTTCTCCTGCAAGTTATAGAATTCTCAAAGCTGCACCATCGGTGCCAGCGGGCACGACACTGCCACCGGGAACGATACCGGCTTCAGTGATAGCGTCTATTCTCAGCGGCGCCAATTCCACAAATTTGACGAGCACAATAATAGATGTAAGCAGTCTCTCTAATGCGACACTTAACTTGGGCGCATCAAACCTGGTCAATCTATCATCGCTCTATTTTGTAAGCTCAAATCAGAATATACACAATGTCGTTGTTAAGGCTCAGAATATTTACAACGCTCCTGGCGCTCTCATTTCAACTCATCTGCCTCCATCAGAGATTTCGGGAAGCACTCCATATAATAGTTCTCTGTCCTTATCATTGATTGCCTCCAATTCCATATTAAATGCTGGAACAATCTCCTCTTCAGGCGCTCTTTCCCTAACTGCTCAGCGGATTATTAATGCCTTGCCGGATGGTATCAGCCCTAATGTTCGACCGACTATTTCAGCAATTCAGTCGGTTAACTTTCTTGCTCCAGAAGTGATTAACTCAGGCACCATCAGTAGTGCTCAGGCGAATGTTACATTCGCAAACGTAAGTGCTGGTTCGGTCCAATCCATCTTACTTAATAACACAAATGGAATAGTACAAGCGCTCAACGGAGCCATCAATTTTAGAGATGCATCCTTTGTCGATAAGTTTAATACTGATATTATCGGTGGTGACTTCTTTGCTAAGAATCTGGTGATCAATTCTGGCGACGGCATTATTACAGTCTCCGTTAATGACATTAGCCTGCCCATTTTGGACATATACGGGGGGGACGTCGCTGTAACTGCAAATAGCTCCCTGAACCTGGGAGAATTTAGACTTACCGGAGACCCAATCATTCATAGCGGTCTTGACGTGTTTTTGATTAAAGACGAAAAGACTGGCAACACCAACGCTCCACTGATCGTGCTTTCCGAGCGGGATATCATAAATATCTCGTGTACCCAGATAGTCGGTGGTTTTGGCGACATAATTTATGAGGCAGGCCGAAATATTGACCTGAGTGGTATCACTTCGATCACCTCCAAAGGAACAATTTCGCTAGATGCGAATGGTGGTAATCTAGTCGTTCCTGCTAGCATTTCCTCTAGCTATAAACCTAGCTATTTCCCACCAAATGGAGAAGCACAGGGGCTAATCGATTTTTCAGTTGGATTGTTCGCCAAGCATAGCGTCACTGCGAATACGATTTCGAGCCCTGAAGGAACGGTATCTGTTAGAGCAGGCGGCGATCTTATTGGTGATCTTCATCAACCCGGGACAAACCCTGGCGATATAAACATTGCTAGTATTATTGGCGCCCGAGACACTTTGCTGGATGCAGGCGGTGGTTCAATAACCGCAGATAGCCTCTTAGGAGCTGGCGGACGAATGTGGGTTCTGGCCAAAGACGGAGTAAAGATTGGTTCAATTAGTAATGCAGGGAGGGTGTTTGATGGTTTTTATCAATCTGATAATAGAATTCAGGGAAGTACTATTTCCATTGGTTCTATTGTTGTTAGTTCAGCCTCAACCTTAATCTTCTCGATTGGAAACATAAATATTGGAAATATTTCGGCGCCAAATTCCCTGGGGTTTGGTTCCTATTTCAACGCGACTTCCCTTGCAGGAAATATTTCGTATACCGGTGGTCAGATAACGTGCTCTTCTGGTTATCTAGAACTTTCGGCGGCTAATGGCACTATTGACCTAGGCAACGTAACCGTCAATGGAGATGCTGAGCATGTCGATCGACAAGGAGGTTCGGTTAACATTTACGCTCAGACTTTGGTTGCAAGTGAACTAGCAATAAGCTGTAATGGCTTGGGAACGGGAAGCGGTGGTGGAATTAAGTTAGTGGGCAACGAAAGTTTAGCTGTTGCTACATCTAAAGTGCAATTAAGTGCAAATGGTGGCGAATCTGGCGATGGTGGTGCAGTTTTCATCAAATCTGGTTCCGGATTGTCTATCTCTAGTGATAGATTTTCAGTTACTGCCGGTATTAACGGTAATGGTGGTGCCATAACCCTCGATGCAAGCTCGCTAGACCCAAACAACAAACTTGTTGTGGTTGGCCCACTGAATGCCGATGGAAATGGTAATGGCAATGGCGGTACCATTACTCTTGTTAATGGTCAGAATGACTTCGTGTTGGGTGTTTTAGGAGGTGTTTCCTCCGTTAGCGCTCAGTCTGGCAATAGTGCTGGAAACGGTGGAAGTATTTTTGTTGAATCTGGCGGCAGTTTGACTGTAAATGCAAATGCTGTAGCTGCTGCTGCCCGCGGCGAAACCGGTGATGGTGGCAATTTAGTGTTTGTAGCTGGAATGCAAGGTGACCCAAATGGTAATAATTCGACATTTGATGGAACCTTATCTGTAAAAGGTGCGTTGAATGTTGATGGTAAAGGCGAGGGAAGTGGTGGCAGCATTTTTCTAATCAACGGCAAAAGCCAATTCACTGTAGGTGGTGCCGGTTCCAATGTTTCGCAGGTATATGCTAGGTCCGGTCTGCTCGGCGGAAATGGTGGCAATATCGCTATTCAGTCGGGAGGTGATTTGATAATAAACGGTTCAGCCTTGAACGTAAGTGTGCGGGGCGAACAAGGACTTGGTGGAACACTTGTGCTGTCTGCTGGAAAAATGGCTAACTCAACCTTCACTGGAGACCTTGTTGTTAATGGTAGTCTTCATGCCGATGGAAAGGGAGCTGGGGATGGCGGTCGTGTCATCTTGAATTCCTATTTCACCGAGGGAGATGATGGCGGCGGAATAGGTGCCTTAGCGTCCGTTGCATCATTTTCAGGTCCGATTTCGAGCAACGGAAGCCTTTACCTGAATGGTAACGTGACTGCTGATGCTGGCACTAACGGGACTGGAGGCACAATCAACTTACGCGCTGAGAGAGTCCCGGCAGGCACTCCTGATGGCAGCGCCAGTATCTTCATAGGAGATGATACTGCAAAGTATTCGTTGTTCGCCCGCGGCGGCTCCGCACAGGGAGATGGAGGCAACATTGATATATGGTCTAATGGAAGCCTCAATTTAAGAACAAGTTCTATCAATGCAAGTGCGCGGTTAGACGGTTCTGGAGGTACTATTTCCATCATTCAAGCGGAGCAACTGCTGCCAATAGAGACTCAGAACAATCCAGTGATGTTTCTAAATGGAAACTTTTTTGCGAAAGGCGCTGGAGGCGGAAATGGCGGGACAATTACAATCGCCAATTCTTCTGGTTCCAGCGATTTTGGTGCACTATCGCCGACGCGGTTTAGTGTGACGGGAAAGAATGGTGGAACACTGTCTGTCAATGAAAAGATGAACCTCCTGGTGTCAGAGCAAACCATCCTTGAAGCGAGTGCTTTGCCTTCAGCGGATGTAGACGGTTCCGGTGGAAAAGTTTCGCTAGTGGTTAGCGAAATATTGACCATGAAAGGGGACATTTCTGCTAACGCTGTGCAGTCGGGGTCTGGAGGTGCAATTGCCCTAAATTCAAATGAGTTGTTGCTAGGTTCAACAACTCATCAATCACAATTTAATGCAAATTCTTCAAAAGGTCTTGGAGGACAGATTTCGATTACCGGAACAACACAGGTATTTTTTGTAGATAGTGCCATAAATGCCAAAAACACCATTGGTGGAGTCGGTGGAACTATTACAATAAGTGGGGACCGTATCGTGGACGGCGGTGGTGCCATCATTAATGGTGATGGAGCTCAAGGGGGAACTGTCGTGATATCTGGTTCTGAGTATGTTCTGGAAAAGGGGAAGACCAGCATCATCACTGTCGATTCGAAGACTGGTGACGGTTCCAATTCGATTCATTTTAACTTTCATAAGATTATGCTGGATGGTGATCTAATTTTGTCTGCTGATTCGAATAGCGGTGTTGGCGGACGAATTACTTTGAGTGCAAGTACGACGCTAGGGGTGGGATCTGGAAGTCTGAGTGCAATCGTGGATGGAAATAAGAATGCATCGGGAGGAAGCATTGATTTTAATGTGGCTACCATGCAAAACACTGACAGTGCAAGCGCAGAGTCATCATATGTAAGACTCTCAGCCTCTGGCAGTGGCTCGGGACAGTTTGCCGGAAATATTACAGTTGGCGTTGGTGATCTTGCTATGAGCTTGGGCTATCTATACTTGGAAATAGACGGTAGAAACAAAGCCGGTAGCGGAAATGCAAATTTGATCGTGAATAAATCGGAGCCTGGAGAGATTCTCTTTGCAGACAACCGGCAATTTCAAAATGGTTGTATCTCGGTTTCTGCTCAGTCAAGTTCAACGAATGTGCTTGAGGGCGTCAACATTCAATCTGCGCAAGACATTCGTATCTTGTCTGCAGCGATTAGAGGCAACGGTGTCACTGCTGGCAGTGGCACCAACGTGCGCCTAAGCACGACGCAGAGTGTTAGTTTTGTGGCGGGCGAGCTGCCCGCACTTGATTTGAGCGGGGCGCCTGCAAGTAAGGGAAACGGTGGAGAACTCAGTATCACAGCCAGCGCTTTGAGCGTTGAAGGCATTGGGAATCTCGTAATTTCTTTGAGGGGTGGTATACGTGGTAATGGTGGTCAGCTGAATGTAAGCACGGCTTCAACCGTGATTAGAAATGGTGTGATTTCAACAGAAGCCGGCGCGTCGCTAATAGGTGCACATGGTGGTGCAATATACCTGAACGGCTCCGCAAAAATAGAACTAAGTTCAGGTTCCTTGATATCGTCTGCAGTTGGAAAGAATTCGAACGCGGGAAACATAACTCTGTCAAGTCCTTTGCTTGAATTCTTAACAGCGTCTACTGGTGTAATCCTAAATGAAATTCGGGCTGAGAGCGGCAAGGGTGCGGAGGGGGCTGCTGTCTCGCTTCTTACCGGTTCAAGCGAAAATCCGTTTTTAGGTTCAATCTCTATAGGTTCAGAGTATTTGATTTCGACTGGAAGTCAGCAAGGAAAAATAGTGCTTAATACCGAGAGTGTTATTGCAAATCAGCAAGATAGCAACTTAATACTTGCGGCGCAGAATGTTGATATGGCAGTGGTGAGTGCTACGGGAGTTGGCAGTATCACCGCAGACAGCAACTACACTGGAACCAGCTTGGGAGGTGGAAACATAACGCTCTTGGTTCGGAATCTTGACCTTGCGGCGACATTATTGAGAGCCGTTGATGGTAGTGGTGGCACAAGCAATGTTCTTGTGAAGGAGTCAATTCCAGGGCAAGGTATCATAGTGCACAATCTTGTTGTAGATGTGAGTAGTACAAACCGACGCACCGCTGGTGATGTGTCTATCTCATCAACTGCCGATTTAGAGCTAAAGAATGGTTCAATAACTGGTGTAGCCGGTACAGGAGGCAAGGTCAATATTAGCTCACCTCAAGGCAAGCTAACCCTTGATGGATTCAGAATTGAGTCTTCGAAGCTTGGTTTTATTAAGCTTGAGGCGTCTACGATTCAGCAAGACGGGCAAGTTGAAATCTTTGCTGATAGCGTTTCAAATAACCCGGGCGGAACAGTCATAATTCGCTCCTTAAGTAGTGGACAAGATCTCAACTTAGGTGGAGAAGGAAAGAATCTTATTGTCACCGCTGATGGTGGCTGGACTAATCGCACGGAACCTAGCATTCTAATTGAATCTGCAGGAAAACTGGACATTGGGCAGTCTTCGATTTCAAGCTCGTCTAAGTACAACAGTCCTGCAACTAAAGGTGGCTGGGTCAAGCTTGTTTCTAAAGGAGCTGATTTGGTAACTAATTCCTCAGAAATTTCGGCAAACGGTAATGACGGATTGATAGATGTAGATTCTGGAGGAAATATCACTATAGACGTGGGCTCTTCTCTAAATGCTCGGGGGGTCAATAAGGACGCGCTAGGAGCACAAATAACATTGAATACTCCTTTGCAGTCAGGGCGGGTTGATATAAATGGAGCAATTCTTGCTAACTCAACAACAATTCAATGCGCATCGGTAAATACAAAAGATGAAACCATCAATTCTGCAAAACTGCAACTCAATGGTGCTTCGAGTTTAAAAGCTAATCTTCAAGGACGGATTATAGGTTCGATATATGTCGACGCGCCCTCTTCAATAAATCTAGAGTTTGGAGGAAATGCCACTTCTATTGATGTTTCCCATGCTAGCAGCAATGAAATAAGGATTTCAGAGATACCTCAGCAAGGGGTTGTATTCACACTTAATCTAGTATCAGATCCAACTTCTTCTAACAAGGTTTTGCTGGATTCAGTTGGAACGGTTACTCTGTCAGCTGGCAGCTTAAATCTTGGCTTCCAGCCAGGCAAAGAGCCAGCCGCTTCCAGTGCTCTTGGCTCTAATTTTACTTCAGTTAGAGCGCAAAAATTAGACATAAATCAGACAGGTGCTTTGGATGGAACGAGCCGCCCTCCCTCCGTAAGATTCGGTGCGAATCTTCAAGGAAATTCAATTAGCATCACTGCTAAGACAAACATTCTTGAATATGGACCGGTTACAAGATTGCCACAGTTACAAAGCAATTCAATCACGTTGTCTGCTGAAGGTAGTATAGGACTGGGCCGCTTCCCTATTCAAACTGAAGGAAGTGCTCTCAGATTGGAGGTATCATTCAGTGGAATTTTTTATGTTGAGAACAAGGGAAATACTGAGCTTCGGACTAATGGTGGTGTGGTGGGCGTGTTGAATTTAGTTTCTTACGGATCAATTGATCTCCCCCTTCCTTTGGGAACAGGAGCAAAGGATGCTCTGTCGGAAGTTTCTCTTAAGACCTTGAGCGCTTCCGATGTCCTGCAAACTACCATTACTTCTAATGGTATTAAGTCATCAGCAAGCATTGAAATAGAAACCGCATTGAGTGGGGACATTATCAACGCAAGCAATTACATATCAACAGGGCGATTGATTTTAACTTCCACTTCAGGAAATGTCCATGGCGGAACCTTAACGGTCGGACAACCGTTAGCTCATGTTCCTTTGTCGGGCACTCTAGGTGGCATCGAATTTGACTTTACGACTTTGCCGTTTTATGCTCCATACGTCGTTGATGCGAAAGTGATCGATGTAAGTACCGGTCGAGGTGGACTCTCTCAAGATGGCAGTGTTGGTACTGGAGGAAATGTTTATGTCTATAACACAAGTAGCAGCAGCAGTGTAGCCCGCCTCAATGCTGGTGCATCTTTGAGGCTAGAATCCGCCGGTTTTGGCGATATGAGGATTGCTGGACCTGTATCATTGTCGGGTCCGGCTGTGATTGATTCCTTAAACGGAAACATTCGTTTTGCTAATGGAAGCATTCTTGCGGGAGGAGATACAGTTATTTCTGCGGCTGCGCTTCTGAGCGCCTCGAAATCGCAGATCAATACAGTGCGAGGTAATCTTGAAATTATCGCTGGCACCAGAGTTTCTTTGGATGCGTCTGTCGTCAATGCTGTCGGAGCTGGCGAAGATAACAAAGGGAACGTGTATTTCGGTATAGCTGGACAGCAAGGTTCAAATACAAGCTTGGCTACAAATCAAGATAACATCGTGGTTCAAGGAACGGTTTTATGGGGAACCAAAACAGACTCGAAAGGGAACAGTAAGCCGGTAGTTACCGGGGTTGGGAGCACAAATTTTCTGAATGGACTCAACAGGCAGGTAGTCTTTGATGCCAATCAGCTTCAATCATTTGTTCTAAAAAACGGAAGCCAAGTTGGTGCATTCGATGCAATCCCCATTGCATTTTCGGAATTCGTTTATGATTCTAAGCTATATAATCTGGACGATGATAGGCTCCAGATCTGGACTGAGGATTTACATGCAAGAGCTTTCCATCATCGGCGTCAGGGCACTCACTTTGAAAACGGCACATTCTACTTTTATGCAAAAAGAAACCAGGAGATCTATGTCGGCAGCAGGGTAAAACTCTCCGTTAAAGGTGGCAGCTTTTTGCAAATTTGTGCTAGTCCAATCGGAATTTCAGTTTGTAATTTAGCTGACCAATCTAGAGACAGTGTAAAAGTAAAGATAGGGGGAATGCAGGTTTGTCTAAACCCTGGGCACATGTTGTTCTCAAAGCCCCCAGGTGGCTCGACTTCTATTAGACAGGAACGAACGCTCAAAGGCGACTTACATATCGCTGAGTTGAGTATTCCATCTCTTCTAATGGGAGAAAAGACTTTGAGGAGAGTCTTAAATGTTAGAGAAAACAAGTATTTAAAGACTCATGTATTAAAAACAGCGGCAGCCATAGCCATGCTTTCAAATAACAGAGGAGCCTATGCCAAAAAAGTCGAGTCAGAAGGAAAATAAGACTCTTGATGGGGATGTCTTTTTTGAATTCCTTCTGGCCAAAAATGATAATTTCGAAGTGCTCGACGAAATTCTGAGCCCCTACGATTTCTACGATTTTCGCTATAGCTTCGGCGACAAGAAGATTGCTGTACCCAAGCGAATAATGGATGAGTTGAAGAATGCTGTTCCTGAAGTTGATCCATTCTCACCGCGGTTTCAGGCTAACCTTCAGTCAACGCTGCAGCTATTACTGACTTTGAGAGTTTTGTCCAGAAGATTGATGCGACGGAACAATTTCTTTGAGCTGTTCACATTTTTGTTGAGTCCTGGGATATCCTGGAAAGAAAATGAACGTGAGTATCCGGTTAAAGGAAAAGCCTTTGAAGAGAGATACTCATTATCTGCCGGAAATGCCGAGATCTATTTTGTTCATGCTCGGCGGCAAATCATACAAACTCGACAAAAGTTTTTTGACAGGGCAAAATGCGCAATACGTGAGTTTATAAATCGGTATCAGTCTGACAAATCGACTTTCTTTGAAAGTGAGGAAGACGTATATCACTTCATTTTGCATCAATTTTTTTTCACAAAATGTAATGTCGATTCAGCCGTATATTATCATGGTAAATTTGTCGGAGTAGTAACGGCAGCCAACAAAGCATTCGAAGAATACAATAAGGAAAAACCAAAAATACTAGCGGAAGCCGTCACCGAACTGCACGAACTTGTGCAATGTGCTTATGATGTGGAATCAGCGAAGGTCGTTTTAGCGAACTATAAATATGTTCCGTGGGATAGCAATACCGAGATTCCACTGCATTTGCGAACTGAGTTTTATGGGATCAGTCCACCTTTTGAAGTAGCACCTGAACTTTGCCTTAAGCAGGGTCCAGACTTCATATACGAAGCCCTCGAAAAGTTCCGTATTCAAGGTAGGGACGAAAGCGAAGCTGCATACAAATTTTGCTTGCTGCTTGGAGAATTGAGATATACAAAATACAAGCTGGGCTATGAGCTATTGCCGATTTTTGATCTAGTTGAGGACGCGCACGCTGGAGCGATGTTTTTTTTGGGTTTGCGTTGCCCCAATCAAGATTACGTTGAAAAACGAGGAGGGGATTATTTCGAAATTTGGAACGACCGGCGAGCCCAGCTGATAGCAGGCGCCGCCAAAAAAGGGCATAGTGTGGCCGTTTCGTATTTAGAGCTGGAGAAGATCGATAGCTATATCTATCCAAAGTGCGAGCCGAATGTGCAGATTAGTAAAGAGAAGCTAGCTCAAATTGAGGAGAATGCCGCATCTGGAGACTTAAGAGCCATAGTTACGTTGATTCGTATAAGCAATGTGTGTAATCGAAAGGTAAGTTACTTTGAAAGGTTGATAGAGGAGTTTCCTTGTCGGGAAAGCGAGTATTTACTGGGGCGCTACTTACTTCCCTGGCCTGCGGCTGAGTTGAAAGAGCGCGGTAAAAAAGTACTTGAGAAAGTTGCATCCGAAGGGCACGTAGGTGCGCTGCGTTTGTTAGCCAAGCATTACCATGATACTGGCGAATTCGTGATGGCTTTGGAACGGTGGGAAGAAATGATGCGCCGAAATCTAGGGATGCACTACCCCACATTCGAACCTGAATTGTCGGCCAATTATGTTTGTTTAGCTGCACTGGAGGAGTGCGTTAGGCTGGGAAAGCCAGATAAAAATCTTCCCGACCTGATTCGTTACCGTGACTGCGAACCGATTCACAAGTTGGCTGAGTTGCCTAAAATTCTTGAGTTCCAACAGAAGGACACTTGATTGCGAATGTATAGCTGCTCAAGAAAACTACTTCTGCGAGAGGCGCATCATTCCCTGTATGACCAATGAGAGGCAGAGCCCGCTGATCATGATTGAAACAATAATGGATGCGATGAGGGTCGATGGCGAGTAGTAGAACTTGACCTGATGTGTGCCTGCTGGCACAAAAATTGATTGAAAAAGGAAATTACTGCGATAGATGCCTGTGCTCTTGCCGTCGACCTCCGCTCGCCATCCGGGGTAGTAACAGTCTGTTAGCACGAAGATGCCAGCTTGTTTGCTTGTGTAGTTGTACGTCTTCGACATGCTATTGCTCGACAGAGTTTCAACTCTGTCGCCTTTATCTGTGCTTGTGTTATTCAGCTGGTCGAGATTCATTCGCTGTCCGTATGTTTCCAGCACGACGCTATTCTGGTAGTCGAAGTCATTCTCGCTAATCTTTTTCAATGCCTCGTTGCCATTGCTCGCCAGAAAAAGGTGATGCACAATGTACGCCGATGGAAGTGCCGAGTTATTCGCATAAATTCTATGCATAGTTGGGCTTTCAAACTCAACGCTAAATCTATCTTTGCCGGAACCTTTAACATCAAAAAACGAGTTTAGTTTACTCTTGTCGGCAAGAACTATTTCGCTATCTTGGACTTGTAGATTCTTACCATCAGCTTGTATGCGCGAACCGGTCCACGTGTCTAGAATGCGCAGCAGAAGCTGATTGGAGCTGCGCTTCAGATTGAGCGGCATATGAAAGGTGTGTTCGGAATTATGGGCGCTTGCTTGGATGTCTTTTTCAGAACCGCCAGCGAACTCGATGCTTTTCTCATCACTATTAGATATTGCCTCTGTTTGAGTTGTGACCGCCGCGCCTTGAGTGTTGATGGTTTGAGCCTTGCTGCTAAGAAGTTCTCCACTGTCTGTTTTGATGAGGAGTTGAACGGCGTAACGCGAACCTAAGTGCTTGTGCGCACGCAGCATGATTTCGCAGTTTACCGAAGCAAGACCTGGTGCTCCAGAGAGGTCTACTTTTAGCAGCCGTAACCCTGGCATAATGCGTCCTTCAGTGCTTGCTCTTGATGCTGGATTGATTGTGCTTGAGTCAACGGAAGAGCTTGAGTCAACTGATGAGCTTGAGCTGCTGCTGGTAGCTGATTTTGTGCTGGTAATAGATTTTGAATTTGCAGATGTGCTTGAACCTGTAGAGTCGGAAGCTGTCGATGGCACTGCAGTGCTAGCTGTTCTCTGGGTCTCCGAAGATTCGGTGCTTACAGTATCTGCTTCTGTGGAGTTCTTACTGCCCGCTTCCTGCTGCGTGCTTGGTTGTGCAGCAATTGGTTTTTCTTGTTTCGAATTCTCTTTGATGGTTCGAATATCTACTGGTGGCTCGTCGGACACTATGTGTTTGACTGATGCCATGTCGAGCAAATGGTTTAGCTCGGTTGGCACCTGTATCATATTGCAATAGCCTAGTTTGGCTCCAAGTGCCTCCATGTAACGTAGGTATCGCGTGTTGTTTAGTGGGCTGCAAGTTCGCAAATCTGAAATGCCGTAAAGCAAATTTGTTTCCGGTTGGAAGATGCGGTCACCACATGCGGTGACTCTGTCGTTTCCGTAAGATCTGAGCTTGTTTATAAATTCGGTTTCGCCTGATGGAGGAATCGCGACCTGTCGTGTGGCTGGAAGCTCCTGTCGGGCTGGCGCGAGCATGAATAATGAATTGATAGCAGGCAAAAGAACAAGGGCTGCTTTGAGCACCTTCTTTCGGGATTCAGCACTTGTATTCGTCGATGAATCGCTCGTTGAAGTAGTATCCACCTCAGGGTGTCTCGTTGGACCTGTCGTTGAACTTGGGTCCGCATCTTTATTACTAGTGGAATCGGCCTTTGAATCAGAATCATTATCGGGACCTTGGTTTGCAGCCACTAGTGATGCTGAACCTGAAGCCGGAACTTCTGCTAAGTTTTTCGTTCCCTGTTCTGAGTTCGTTTTTCTAGATATGTATATGGTCGCCAGAGCCGCGACCATCGTGAGTGCCGGCAATAGTAGCTGCCTGGCGCTGCTCAGTCCCCCGCTTAACGCGAGTATTAGCGAGCCAATGCTAGCTGCTACACCAACAGCCAGGCATTTTTTTGACCCTGTTTCGCGTAGTTTAGTCAGCCCAAGTGCTGCCATGGTGCATACCATTAAGAGGATGCAGCCTAGACCATATTCCGGGAGCAAATACGAAAGCGGCGGCTTTCCCAGCGTCTGAATCAGACCCAGTGGTCGGCACGAAAATAAAATCCACAAGGTGGCTACAAGCATCACAGACCACTTTTGTTTCCACCTAAAACAAATTGATGCCAGAGCACCGAAGATGACCAGCCACCCTGGAAAGAGTGTTCCATCAACCTTTGCATCACATAGGTGTTTGAGCAACTGGTCAATCGGAATAAACTGCATGCTTGCATCGTGATATTTGTAGCTCTGAGCAAGCTTCAAGTACTCAAAGAAGGAAACCAGAAATGGCGAGACTATCAAAACAGTTATGATGCCGAATAAAATGAAGCTACGGAACGCTCTTTTCAAAACCCGCTTCTTGTCCTTCAACGCGGAGTAGAAGTTTGAGAACCATATTATACTTGCTGAAAGAACTCCAACAAAAAAAACTTCAGGATGCAGTGACACATAAGCAAAAGCCAGCATCAAAGAACAGCCAGCGATGCGCGACATGCTAGCCTTCGGTGTGAGAAACGAGAATGCCAGAAAAATTGCCGGCAGTATTTCGTAGTCTGTCGCAAGCTCGATGCCGCGCAGTACTCTCGCGCACAGTGCGAAACCTACCGCTACTGTGCTTGCTGCCCAGGGTTCTGCACCGTATCTGGTGAATAACCAGAAAGACAGAGCACCGCCAATCAGCATTTTAACGATGAGTCCGATGTTGTAAACGGACTGATTTAGTGGAGAGAAAATGACGTCGATTGGTCCAAAGATTGTATTTGCCGGGTCAGCTAGAATTGGCTGCCCGCACCCTGAGAGGTTGTTCCATAGCGGCAAGATGAAATGTCTGAGTTGTTCTTGAACCAGGAATTCTCGCGGAATGCTCTGTAAGCACGCGCTGGGATCTTGCGCAACTGTTATTCCTGAGCCATTCAACTGGGGGTTGAAGAGGACATCTAGTTGTGTAATCAAATCAAAGCGCGAAATTGGCTCTGCCAGAAAGATGCTTTTGAAAAAGGCGCAGGCAATCGCCAGTAAAGTCAGCCCAAGGAAGATGCTCCATTTCGGCGCTTCCGTGTTTGCGTTGGAACTCTTAGTGCTTGATTCTGCCACTTGGCTTTCCATAGAACCGGCAAGCACATTCTACTCTCTTGCTAGATTGTTTGAACCATACTAGTGTCGACGGCTGGTTCAAAGTTCATTGGTGCAAACTCAAGTTTTTGCGTTTCCGCTGCCATTTCATGCAAAGATTGAATGCTGTGCACAGTCTCTTCTTCAGTGCGAATTGCGCTGATTGACTTAGCCAGAGCTAATGCTGACTCAGCCGTTAGCAGCAGTGGAATTCTCTGCTTGATGCAGGCGCGGCGTACTTTTTGATCTAGTTCGGAAATGTCACCAAGTTCACCAACACTTACTGCAAGCGACACGCCTTTGTTCTGCAATGTCTTTGCCAGGCTGGCTTCGTCCATGTCTTTCGCGCAGAAAAGCTCTGCGCTGCTGAAATCTTTCAAGTCAGATTCTGGAGTCCATCGGGTCAATATAGCTTCAAAACCTAGAGCTTGATATTGAGCAAGCACCTCCAATGCACGAGGTAAGCAGTGGTCAGAACTAGAAACCAGCACTTTTCCACCATCTGGAATTCGCAGACCCGCACCAGCCTGTGCCTTAGCGTACGCAATTTCAAAGTTCTTGCCTACACCCATAACTTCGCCTGTTGAACGCATTTCAGGACCCAGGAAGACCTTGCTTCCGTGGAATCTGCTGAATGGAATCACAACTGATTTGACGAAAGTAAATTGCGGCTTGTCAGTCCACAGGTGCGACATGCTCTTGAGGCTTTCGCCCATGATTGCGCGAGTGGCAATTTTTACCCAAGGTACGCCTGTGGCTTTGCAAACAAAAGGCAAAGTGCGGCTTGCTCTCGGGTTGGCTTCAAGTACGTAGATTTCATTTTTATATACTGCCCACTGAACATTCAATGCGCCCACAACTTTGAGCGCTGTAGCAAGTTTTATGCTTGCTTCTTTCAATTCGCCAACGATTTGTGCTGACAAATTCTGCGGTGGGAGAATGCAAGAACTGTCACCGGAGTGAACGCCTGCTTCCTCAACGTGTTCCATCACGCCTGCAATGACTGTGTCGTTGCCATCGCATACTACATCAACATCTACTTCTGTTGCACCTTCGAGGAATCTATCCAACAAAACCGGCTTTTCCGGTTCGATGGAGAAAGCACTCTTCATGAGTCTCTTGAGCTGTTCCATTGATTGAACAACGTGCATTGCTCTGCCACCCAATACATAGCTTGGTCTTACTAAGAGTGGGAAACCAAGTTTCTCAGCAATACGCTCTGCTTCGAAGCTGTTGAAGGCTGTGTCGCCTTCCGCTTGTTTTAAGCCTAGCTGTGTGACCAATCTGCCGAATCTGGCTCGGTCCTCTGCTAAGTCCGTGCTGTCTGGAGATGTTCCGAGAATCTTAAAGCCGCGTGCTTCCAGTCCATGAGCGAGTTTTAGCGGTGTCTGTCCGCCGAATTGAATGATAATGCCATCGGGTTTTTCCAGCATTGCGACTTCGCTTACATCTTCTAAGGTAAGCGATTCGAAATACAATACATCCGAAGTATCGTAATCAGTCGAGACTGTTTCAGGGTTGCAATTAACCATGATGCTGGTGATGTTCATGTCACGCAGTTCGAGAACTGATTGCACGCAGCAATAGTCGAATTCAATTCCCTGTCCGATGCGGTTGGGGCCAGAGCCCAACACCATCACGCGACGCTTCTTGTCTGGGGCGTACTCTCGGTCGCCCTCAGCAGATGTGTGATAGCTAGAATACAAGTAATTTCCTGTGCCAGGAAACTCAGCAGCGCAGGTGTCTATACGGCTGTAGCCAGGCACCATATTTAGTGCTCGACGATATCCGAAAATGTCGTCTTCTCTTACCCAGGCAAAGCCCGGTAGCTTAGAAACGATGTTGGCAATTTGCTTGTCTCCAAAGCCCATCTTCTTCAACTGCAGGAGTTCGTCTTTGTAGATGACTGTCTCTAAGTCGCAGTTCTTTTCCTCTATGTCTTCGATGGAAATTCGTTCTGCTTCTTGTTCGCACACAGCCGCATTTTCAGCTCTTATCGCCCACTGATGGGTGATTGCTTCTTGAACTTGCCACAGTTCATAAAGATTATCGAGAAACCAGTGGTCTATTCCACTAATTTGATTCAATTCTTCGACAGTGAACCCAGCCTTGAACGCACCCCAAGTGTCGTTCAATCTATGGCGAGAAGGACTTGCAAGTCTTTGTTTCCATAGTTCCAGGTCTCTAGTGATGCGGCTTGACTGCGGGCTATAGCCGTTGAGACCCAGCTCAAGTCCGCGAAGGGCTTTCTGCATTGATTCCTGGAATGTCGCGCCTATCGCCATAACTTCGCCGACCGACTTCATTTCTGTGCCGAGCGTTTCATTGGCCCCAGCGAATTTGCCGAAATCAAATCTTGGAATTTTGGTGACTACATAATCAATGCTAGGTTCGAAGCAAGCCGAAATTCCACCTGCAATTTCATTTTTTACTTCATCGAGAGTAAAGCCGACTGCCAGTTTTGCTGAGACTTTTGCTATCGGATAACCAGTGGCTTTGCTTGCTAGCGCAGACGAGCGCGAGACGCGAGGGTTCATTTCAATAACAACGTACTCGCCAGTGACTGGGTCGATGGCAAACTGCACGTTTGATCCACCGCAATCAACTCCAATGGCATTCATGATGCGCTTCGATGCATCACGAAGCTCTTGATATTCGCGGTCTGTAACTGTTTGCAGTGGTGCCACAGTGATTGAGTCACCGGTGTGGACACCCATCGGATCTATATTCTCTATATGGCAAATGACTATGAAATTGTCTGCTTTATCTCGTACAACTTCGAGTTCAAGTTCTTTCCATCCATTCAAATATGTTTCAATAAGAACTTCGCTCACAGGGCTTGCGGCTAAACCTGCAGCAGAGATTCTCAGTAAATCGTCGATGTTATAAGCTATGCCACCGCCTGTGCCACCAAGTGTGAATGCGGGTCTAACAACTTGGGGAAACTTTATCTCGTTGCGTAAACTTTCCAGTTCTTTAACATTATGAATAATCCATGATTTTGGAACCGGCACGCCAATTTCAATCATCTTATCTCTGAACATGGCGCGATCTTCAGCAAGCTTGATTGCGCTTATATTTGCGCCGATTAGTTTTACGCCATATTTGTCCAGCACTCCACTCTCGGCTAGCTCCACCGCGAGGTTCAGTGCTGTTTGCCCTCCCATCGTAGGCAACAGAGAATCAGGCCGTTCTTTTTCAATGACCTTCGTAAGCGCAGACACTGTCAGCGGTTCAATGTAGGTGACATCGGCAGTACCAGGATCTGTCATTATCGTCGCTGGATTAGAGTTCACCAGCACGACCTTAATGCCCTCTTCCCTGAGAGATTTGCAGGCTTGCGTTCCTGAATAGTCGAACTCACAAGCTTGCCCGATCACAATTGGGCCGGCTCCGAGTACCAAGACTTTGTTGATTTCTGGATTCCGAGGCATGAGCTTTCCTGATTCGGGTTACTGGGTGCGCAATTTTTCTTGCGGGAGCAAAATTCAAGCTATTTATGCACGAAGGACTCTTGAATTCATTGGAAGCAGTATATGAAACTGTGTCTCGCATCGCCTACTGGACGCCACGTTCCGCTGTTGGCAAGGGAAGGGAGAAGTCTTAGTACTTAATAACCTTGTTATAAATTTAGCAATGGGAATTTGCCACTTGTGTACTTTAGATCGCTTTCAGGCTGCGGCGCTTGCATTCATGGTAGCTTAGGTCCGTCGCTCCTCGCGAGGCTCAATGCGTGGTTTCTTCCGTTGTTCAGGGTGGTAGCAAAAATCGCTTGCAGATTTTGCCGCTCAAGTCAGTTTTCTATTTTCTTTGCTCGATTCTGGTTGTTCTGCTTGTCTTAGCTTGTATCGATCGCATTCTTTTGCCTGATTTGGCTCGGAAAGGCAGCATCGCTTCACCTGAATGGGTCGAGCACAACAAGCGAGTCTACTCTTTCATGGCGGAACGCAATTTAGGCACCGCCAGCGACCCGTTGTGGCGGTCCGAGGCGTTTCAAGTCAGTAAATCTGCTGAGGGAATGAAACGAATTCTAGTTATAGGTGATTCGTTCGCCTGGGGAGATGGGCTGGAGAATATGAACGATATCTGGTGGCGTCAGCTTCAGATTGAGTTGCTTCGTCGAGGTTTCCAGAATGTTCAGGTCATCGGAGCAGGTGCTTGTGGCGCTCCGACCAACAAAGAGCTAGTATGGGCGAAAAAATTGAACGAGGAGTACAGTCCTGATGCAATAGTATTCGGTTACGTGGCTAACGACCCTGACGAAGGTGGTGATACCGCTGGTAGTGGCTTCGTTAAACAGCTTGTTTCTGGTGGAGAAGACCAGGTTTCAGGCTTAATTCAGTCTATGTCTTCCGTATTTCCCAATCTTTCTTTTCAATTGAATCGCTTGCGGGATGGAAAGCTCATCTCGAAGAAGAGTGGACCCGCTGGCTACGAGTACAAAGTCTGGCAGGAGAAACTTCTTGAGGGTGAAAACTGGAAGGCGTACGAAAATACCGTAGCCGGACTGGGCGCATTCGCGAAGGAGTCCGGGAAGCCAGTTTTCTCTGTTGCTCTTCCATTGCCGACTGCAGATGCTAGTGTCTTGTACAACCCGATAGAGAAATTGTACAGAAGCAATGGCGTGCCTTTTCTTAATCTATTTGATGGAATGATGGCGTGGACAGCTGAACGTTCTCGCAGCTCGGGTGCCGGCAACAAGAGTTTGGCTGCTAGCCCGGTCAATGGTCATCCCGCACTGCCTCTTACCCACTTTTATGCCACATCAGCAGCCGATTTCATAGAAAAAAATTACAAGGACATTCTTGGTCCGAAGACTGCTTCGGTGACTGTTGCCAAAGAGCCAGAGATAAATGATTTCATTCCGCCTTTGATTGCCTGCAAAAAGACCAACACCAATACATACACTATGTACTATCCGACGAATGCCAAGGACTTTCTTCAGCTGCCCTTGCAGAGGCCATACATTCAGCTCAATTTGGCGATGCCAGTTTCAGCTAAATCAATTCATATCGCTGGAAAAAGTCTGGCAAGTGTTTCACTCGCTGTTAGAGCGGGTGACCCAAGCAAATATGCTGACACTGTTGCGTTGAAGGACTTCGGCACAAAGAAGGGGAATGAGTGCAACTTCAAACTGCCCGATAACACTGTCATCGATGAAGTCTTGCTCAGTGCTGAGCTTGATGGACCGAACAACATGATTTTAGTTCAATTCAATCAATAAGAGAAAGGACATGTCAAAGAAAGTACGAATACTCGGAATATCAGCTTACTATCATGATTCAGCAGCAGCGCTGTTGGAAGATGGTGTAATTGTCGCGGCTTCTCAGGAAGAGCGCTTCACCCGAATAAAAGGCGATAGCAACTTTCCTCATAACGCTGTTTCCTTCTGTCTTGAGAGAGCTGGAATTACTGAGCAGGACATAGATTATGTTGTCTTTTACGAAAGCCCTTACGCCAAGTTTGAGCGCCTGCTCACTACTTATCATGCGACTGCACCTGCTAGCCTGACTAGCTTCTTGCGCTCGATGCCTTCGTGGTTGACAAAGAAGCTCTGGATTGGTCGCCAGATCGCATCTGAGCTTGGTGTAGATAAGCGTGTTTACTACTGCGACCACCATTTGTCGCATGCCGCAAGCGCATTCTTCCCCTCGCCTTTCCAGGAAGCAGCAATTCTCACGATTGATGGTGTGGGCGAATGGTCTACAACAACATATGGTGTTGGAAAGGACAACAAGGTAGATTTGACACACCATATTCGCTTCCCGAACTCGCTTGGTTTGCTTTATTCAGCTTTCACCAGCTATACAGGATTCAAAATCAATTCTGGCGAATACAAGTTGATGGGTCTTGCGCCATATGGTGAGCCCAAATACGTTGATCTCATCGAGAAAGAACTGATGAAGGTCAACGACGATGGTGCCATTGCTCTGAATCAGAAATACTTCAATTATGTCGGCGGTCTGACCATGACCAATGACAAATTTCATGAGTTATTCGGTGGACCTCCGCGAGAAGCCGAGTCTTTGATAACCCAGAAAGAGATGGACCTTGCAGCTAGTGTTCAAGCTGTACTCAACAAGATTATCTTGAAAATGGGTGATTATGTTCACAAGCAGACTGGAATGAAAAATCTTGTGCTCGCTGGTGGCGTTGCACTGAATGTGGTGGCAACTGGATTGCTGTCCAGAGAGGGACCCTTCGACAAAATCTGGATTCAGCCTGCAGCAGGTGATGCCGGCGGTGCGCTCGGGGCTGCACAATGGTTGTGGTATCAGGTTCTGGGCAACAGCCGTAGGGCTGGGGTGCCTGATGACATGCAAGGCTCATTCCTTGGCTTCGAAATTCCACCATCTTCCGCTGATGACGATGAAGTGTTGAATCGCCTCGGAGCAGTTTGGAAGACACACGATGAAGAAGAGCTTGCAGACAGAATTGCTGAGGAGATTTCGAAAGGTCGCGTAGTCGCTTTAGCCAGGGGACGAGCAGAATTCGGTCCGCGTGCTCTCGGAAGTCGTTCAATATTGGGAGATGCACGTGATACTTCGATGCAGACTCGTTTGAATCTGAAAGTCAAATTCCGCGAGAGCTTTAGACCTTTCGCGCCAATGGTACTTGCTGAAGATGCGTCTGAGTATTTTGATGTTCGGCAGGAAAGTCCTTACATGTTGCTTGTTTATCCGGTTTTGGAAAAACGTCGCAAGAAAATTGAGGAAGATGGTGCTTTTGGAATCGACAAGCTCAAGCAAATTCGCTCTGAAATTCCGGCTATCACGCACGTCGACTATTCAGCCCGCGTGCAGACAATAGATGGTGATCGCAATCCATTTATGACGCAGGTTATTTCAAGATTCAAGGACAAGACGGGGTGCTCCGTAATTGTGAATACTTCTTTTAATGTGCGCGGTGAGCCCATCGTCAACACAGTGGAAGATTCTTACCGCTGTTTGATGGCCACAGAAATTGATTGCCTTGTTGTGGGAAATCGTTTTATCGATCGTGAGGAACAGTCAAACCGTCCGTTGTCTGAAGCGGAACGTGAAGGCTGGTTGAGGAGGTTTGATCTTGACTAAGAGCCGTTATTTACAAAACCTCGAAAAGCGAAAGTTTGACGAAGCACTTAAAGCGAACCTCTTGTTCGGCCTTATGCTCGGATGGGTGTTCACCCTGATGGGCTCTTTCAAGTACTTCATTTTGTTGGAAGAAGGCTGGGGCTTAGGCATCATCGCTGGTTTGACCTTGCTAGCGTTCGCTCTAGTAGCACCGCAATTGCTTGAATATCCACAAGAGTTGATGAAGAAAGTTGGTGGCTTCGTGGCCACTCAGCTTTTCCGTGTACTTCTTGCTGTTCTTTATTTCGTCGCTATCTTACCCGTTGGTTTACTGTTTCAAGCCACCAAAGGTCGCGACCCATTTTACGCCTGGGAATCGGGTCAGACGCCTGCAAAAATTGAGGGTTGGTGTGCGAAGAAGAGCACCGATGAAGGTAACTTGGTTGCTATTTCGGGCAAAGCAGGAAAGCAAAACGCGTTTCTTCAACCATTGCAAGTTCTTGGTTATTTCGCCAGTCACGGCGAGATTTTGTTCATGCCGAGCCTGGTGCTGTTTCTTGTAATAGGAGTGCTCGGTGTGTTCGCACAGAGTACAGGTTTGGCGCCTTTGATATATACCTTGTTTTGAGGGGAGGCAGTTTTCTTTTGCTTAACTAGCGGTGATTTCAGTGTCCAAATTTTTCACAACGAAAATCAAAATACTCTGTGCATTGATTGTCAGTGCCGTGGTTTTTGTTGCCTGGGCACGTACACTGAGAGCCAGGGTTCAGCCGAACTCCGTTGTATTGGGCACGCATACTAGTGCCGTTCGCATGTCCTGGAAAACATTCCGGTACAACGAAAAAGGACACTTTGGCGGCAAGACGCAATACGAGAGTAAGAGCGCTGACAGCTCTGGCGGAAATTACACCCTGCATTGCCGTGACGGCAAGGTCTACGCTGCTGAGGTTTTCTGGGGAGCGGGTGTCGCGCGCGATCAAGCTCTTGCAACTTTAGAGAGGCTTTTGCAAACAAAGCTGTCAATGCAATCATCGCATGATGATCTTGAATTGAAGCTGAATACATGCAGCAAGCCTTCTGAATACTATTACTTCAATAGTGGCAAGAGTGGTGCGCAGCTCGACTATAGAGACAAGTCCGCTGATTTTGTTGGACACCTTTACTGCTGGACGGGGTCGTGAGGTGGAGACAATGACGAGACCCGAGCACACAGAAATTGAGGTGGCAGAAAATCTCGGACTGCCAGTTGAAGCTGTGTCGCCGGCTTTTCTCCATAAACCTTTGTTTGATATTCGTGGACTGCTTCTCGATTTCGTTTGCGGACTAGTTCTGCTGGCATGTGTTTTGTTTCCTTTCGCTGGCACATTTCAGTCAGGTAAGACCGTATCAAGCATTGGTCTTCTGCAACAAATTGATTACTTGCAAAATCCAGCTCGTACCGAACCTTTCTTCATTACGAAAGATCCGAGTGCTAGTCTCTTGCACATACCGAATGAGTTATTCTACAAACAATGTAGTTCGGAAATTCCTCTCTGGAATCCACTCAACGGCGCAGGACGACCATTTATCGGTGATTTTCAAACACTACTATTCTCGTTTTTTCACACTTATTTTCCTGTAGACAACGCCGCTTTGTATAACTGGGCGATATTAAGTAAGCTGGTATTGGGCTCATTGGGGGCTTATTTGCTGGCTCGATTCTGCGGTCTTTCAAGAATAAGTTCTCTGATGATTGGCCAAGCATTTGTGCTCTGCGGTCGCTCTCTAAATCTGCTTGAACTTTGCGACAATGCCTGCTTTTATCCCTGGTCAATTCTCATGGCGATGTGGGCAACAAGTAAGAAGTCGATTCATCGCCCTGCACTGTTTGCATTGTTTGTAGCTGCGCTTGCGTACAACATGCATCCTGAAACCTTCTTTTGCGCAGCCAGTGTGGGTTATCTCGTGTTGTTATTGCGAGCTTATTCAATGTGGAGTGGCTCGCTGCAGAAACGCGCTGCTATGGCAACGCTTTTCTGCCTTTCAAGCGCTACTGTCAGTCTGCTTGTAGCCGCACCACTTCTCGTCACATTTGTTGAATTTGTCAAGAATGGTATGTCTTACAAGTTCCAAGACGAAAAGGTCGCGTTTGTGAGCTTGTGGTCGTTTGTTAGCGAATCCTTCGCTCCTTACGATGGTACTGGCTGTTATATGGGTGCGGCTGTTGCAATATTGCTTCCAGTTGGTGCCTTTTTCTTGTGGAAGAAACAACGCGAGTTGGCAATTGTTGCAGCCTTGACTTTCGTGTTTATTACTCGTCCAGGTGCTCTAGAAAACATTCTGTCCATGGCACCGTTTTCCTATTTCCTGCCAACTTATGCGCAGATGGTACTGATACTCATGGCACTGCTGAGCGCCGGACTGAGTCTGGATGTCCTTTCAAGCCCTGCTTCAAAACCCATGCTCAAAGAAGTTTGTAACAGCTTTTGGACAAAGGCTGCATATGCTGTTTGGCTCGCTTTGGGGTCCGCCTTTTTTCTTCTTCAAGTTCCGTTCGTAAACAATTTTCTCTGTGACAAGACAGATTTCATTTATGACCTTGCCTCAGTTGAAAAGCCTGTTTTGCTTGCTTCTCTTTTCTCTGTGTTTGTCTCAGCTGCGATTGTTTTTGCAATATTCAAGCTGAAGTCACCCAAGAGTGCAGTGCAGACTGGATTAGTTGCTGCACTTGCAATTAACAATGCTATTTTAGTTGAAGTTTGCGCCAGCAAATTCTTGCCTGTTCAGGAAGCTAGCTGGTATCAGAAACCCGCAATCATTCAAGAGTTAGCCAGAGTTCAGGAGAATTCGCCATTCCGAACAATTGCGAGTTCTTATGATGTATTTATTCCATGCGCAAACATGGTTTTCGGATTAGATAATTTCGGTTCCACTTCACCCTTGCATCCTACTCGTTATGCTAATTATTCTCGTTTGATGGGGCTACGTGACGCGTTCTGCAATATCGCTGAATGTCCTCGTGAAGTGAATCATTTGTTTGACCTGGCGAGCATCAAATACATAGTGAGCAAGAAACCACTTGCTGTTGCCAATGCAAACCAAGAGTTGGCTTTGCTGCCTAGCTTTCCGTTCTTAAAGCCAGACTCGCAAGCAGCCATAGAGCAAGTTGTTGCGGGTGAAGAGCGAATTCAGTTCAAAGATGCTCGGAAACTGGCGCCAGCCCTGAGAATAAACTCCGCCGATTTGAGAGTTAACAAATCTCACGGACAAATAACTGGAAAAGTCTGTCTGACCATTCATCAGATGGGGTCACGTGTATACAACTATCAGATCTTGCTTAAAGCCTCGAATAACGCAACGGTTTGGTCTAGCTATCCTCGTCGCGAGCCGATTGAGGACCTGTCGAGAAAATTGAAAGATAACGTGTATGAAATTCCCGTTGCGGTCTCGATTCCCAAATCTGCTGAGTCTCCACTCAAACTGATTCTTTCAGTAAGGCATGGCTTTGCTGCTGCTGATGCGAGTGAGCTTGTTCTTGCTGAGCTGGATATGACTGAGTCAATCGCTCCTAATCGTGCAGCTTCAAATACGTCAGATGTAGTTTCAAATACAGTTTCCAATGCAGATGCTGAACCAACTCGGACCGATCGGTTCAATGTAGTTTTTGAGTCGACTGATGGACTGCGACTTTATGAAAACCTGGCCGCAAAGGCTAACTGCTATTTGGTGCATGAGGCAGACCTTGTCGGCAACGCTAAGGAATCGTTTGAGTCTATCAAGTCACCAGCAAAGGATTGGAAAAACGGCTGCGTATTGGAAGTATCTGAAGCGGACAAAAAGCGTGCGGTTCAAAATGGATTCACCGCAGGATTTGAATTCTTGAAGCAATCTACCGATAACAAAGTAAGTCTGGGGGCTCCTTCGGGCACCGATGTTGTTCGTATTCTTGATAAATCTGCTAATGTCGTTTCTGTTTTGGCTCTGTCTGAGAAGCCGTCATTTTTGATTTTGACTGACACCTTCTACCCAGGATGGCAGGTTACGGTTGATTCGAAACCCTCTCACATTTTTGCTGCAAATCATGCATTTCGGGCTGTCTATATTCCTTCCGGACGCCATTTTGTTTCTTTTGAGTTCAAGCCTGCAAATCTTGATTGGAGGCTGATGATAGCTGGGCTGCTGATTGGTTTCGGGGCTGTGATTGCCGGATTGTTTCTTTCTTTTGGCTCAAAGAAAAAAGACTAGATGCTAGTTTCTTCCGATAGAGGTTTTCTCTGTCGGTGCTAGAAGTTTCGTCACTATAAACTTCGATATGGGTGGTCCTACAACTAGCACCATCAAAAATCGTGCCATCTGCATTGACATGATTAGAGGCATATTCACATTAACACTAGAGGCAATAATAGCTACTGCATCCATGCCACCAGGACTGGTAGCAAGATATGCGCTGAGAGGGTCAACCCCTGCGAAGCTAACGAGACTCCATGCCAGAAGCATTCCAAACACTACCATGATGGCTATTAAGCCAAGTGTCAATGGCAATATTTGAAATGCGTGCTTGAGTGTTTCTTTCGTAAACCGCAGGCCAATGTACCAGCCTAAGAAGCAGTAACCCGATGCCATAAACCATAGAGGTAGTTCCAGTTGAATGATGCCAAACATTTGTAATAGGCAACCGATTAGCATCGGTATAACCAGTGTTGAGGCGGGGAGTTTTATCGATGGACCCAATGCTGTGCCCAGGAGAATTATCGATACGCTTGCGATAAACCCTGGCATTTCAAATGGGGCAAACCAGTCTTGCGAGGCACTGGAAAGCGCGGAACCTTGCACCCAAAAACGGGTAATGAGTGAGGCTGTCAGGCCGACTATCACGACGCGCAGGTATTGCATGAAAGCAACAAGCCGGGCGTCTGCTCCGAACTCTTCTGCCAAAATCATCATGGCACTTGCGGCACCTGGTAGCAAACCCCAGACTGCCGTGCTTCCGGGCATTAGTTTGCTGCGACTTACCTGCCACCCGAGAATGCAGCTAATGCCCACTGTGGCAGCTGTGATTATTATGAATTCAGTCCAATGGCTTGTCAGGTTTGCCATTATTGATGGTGTCATCGCTCTGGCAATCAAACAACCAATTGATGCTTGTGAAAATCCAAACAGCACTTTCGGTAATTTTGGACCCAGGGATAGCCTTTCCATCACTATGCCAGCAATCATCGGACCAAACATTAGGGCTGCTGGTAATTTCACGAGAACAAGTAGGCTCGTGAAAAATAAGGACAGGCAGATGATAAAGAGCCAGCGAATCTTTGAGTTGTTTTGTAAATCTGCCATCAGCCTTCGACTTTGTCTTTGCTTGCTGTAAATTCTAGCAGTTGCACAAAAAACTCTTTTCTAGCTGATTTCGTTTCGCTTTTTTGCCATACAAAGCAAAGTGATGAGCTGAGCAATTCCCAGCAGAATCAAAGAAGCAATACCCGCTAACATTATTCGCAGCCCAGTATCTAGTGCAGTCGAATGATATTCGAAGCAGAGTTTATGCGTGCCCTTTTCTTGCACCTTCACCCCTTTGAACATCGCATTCACGGGATAAATTTGCGTGGGCTTGCCATCAAGTGTTGCCGTCCAACCAGGGAAGTAGGAATCGTTGAGTACCGCAAAGCAAGGCTTGTCGCAGGAGAATTTCAATAAAACTTTCTCGGGCGATTCTCGATTGAGCTGAGAGATAGCGCTGATTTCAGGGGGGCGTTCCTTACTTATGCCTGACTTGAAAGATCTGACAGCCGTCGCCGTGCTCTCTTTTGACGAGCCGTTTTCGCTCTCTTCTGGAGCCTCTACAATAAGCTGCCTGAAGGCGTCAAAATTTTTGTCGCGAATGGTTTTCAGCGAATTTTCAAATGATGAAGAATCAATTGTATCGAAAGCCAGAAATGCTTCAGGAAGGGCGCGGAGGTTTTCGTATACCTTCATTTGTCCTTCAAAACGACCCAGCAGTTTGAAACGTGATGGAGCTAAGTCAACGTGGGGTTCTTGAACAATGATGTATTTAACTGATGCTAAATCCAATTCTGGTCCCAGATTCCATGCACCCCAAACGAAGACAGAGAGCCCCTGTCTTACACCACCCGACTGCATCATAAAATCGGTATAGCGCTTCGGCAGAAGTGGATTGATGACACGGAAGTCTTTTATTCCGTACATGACATTGGTATTTGCAAGCAACATATGATTTCCAACAGCCAGGACTCTCCCATCGTGCTTTTGCAGGAAGGAGATTACGTCTGTCTTTGGATAAGAGAATGCCTTCAAAATAGGAAGCGCTGATTTGAAAGAGCCTGAAATCGACCAGAGATTCAAAGCAATTATCGCTATCGAAACTAATTGAGAAGTTGAAGGATGTCTTGGCAGAATTGTTGAAATTAAACTTGTCAGCCGTGGGAGTGCAAAAAGTGCGAGCACGGCAATGAACGCGATGATGCTCTGGAGGTTTGCTTCATGCGCAAAGAACTGCGGTGCTATCGCATCAAACTGCCAGCTTGCAGTGTCAGGTTTCATCGCGTTAAATATGTAAGGTGCGCAGACGCAAAGCGCTAAGGTTAAGAGCGCCGCAAATCGCTGCGCGATATTGCTATCTTTTATGAATGAGACGCCTTTGCCGGCAAGCAGCGTCATTGCGAGCAACAAGCATGGCGCCGCATAAATCGGCATAAACAGGTTAAATGGACGAATCAGTGAGAGCTGTTCAAACGGTGCTATTCTTGCGACCACCCAGAAAGCGCATATTGTTGCTATGACAAGACAGCGGCTAAGCTTTTCCTTGCTCAGTGCACCGAGAACCATTAATGGAATGAGGAATATTCCAGCAAAAAAACTTCCCGCAGAACAACAGGGGTGAACCAGGTCGAAGAGCAGTGCTTGCCATGGAATAAATTTGCACCAATCAACAGCCATTTTATAGCAAACGGTATTCTTCATAAATTCAGCAAATGGCAATAACAATGGTGCAGCAAATGCAAATCCGCTGATGCTTGCCGCAAGCAATGACGTTAAATAAGCTTTGCTCTTGCTTTTGAATGAGCCCTCACGTTGGCAGACCAAATCGATGAATAAGAAGACCCAGGCTCCGGCAACTGCTGCAAAAGCACATTCTGCATGCATCACATATGGTGCTGCGGCACAAATGAGACCCACAAGAACTGATGACCAGAAATTTCTTGCGCCGAAGACCAACACTCCCAGGGTAATCCAGGGCACCAGAAATGGTTGGTTCGGTAGCTCAGCAAATTTTGCCAGTTGAGGATTGAATGCAAACGCGAGTGCCGCGAAGCACGCAGCCAGGGGGGATAGCCCGATGCGCTTGCCTAGCAGCAGTGTGCCCAGTCCACCTGCTATGACATACCCACAAAGGACAAGGCTGTAGGTGTGAGTATTGCAGTAGGCAAACAAGAGTGTAAATGGAGAGAACATGTAAGTCATTAGGTCTCCAACCAGGGGGAGACCACAGGCATTCATGTCATTCCAAAGAGGAAACTTATGATGTACTTCGAGTGCCGTTCTAATAAGGTGTTGATAAGGTATCAGCAGTGTATAAGGTGTCGAATCTGAAATGCAGTCGAGTTCTTTCAAAGGCAAGAGCACATTGAAGATTGTGTCTTGCAAGTACATATGGCTTGATATGGAGAGGTTGGCGCCTTTGAAGACCGTTTTCCAAAATGCTGCTACACAGACGAGCACCACCGTCAGTGCAGCCAAAATCCAATCACGAGTTTTTGTGTCCTGCTCTTGCTGTGGCATTGGCAACACAGGAGCGCTGCGCGAATGATGCGCTCCTGTGTTTTTCATTCTCAAAGTTTGATCGTGCATTTTGTTCCAATCGAGATCTGCCGTCAGTGTATTAGTTCTTTTGGGTCGCTTTCAGCAGGTCTGGAGTTATCAAAGCTCTGTTGAACTTCCAGTAATTGTTTTGGTAGAGAACAAGCTCTGTGCCATCTGGCAATTGCTGCCTTGCGGCCTCTGTAAAGTTCGCTTTGTCCTTCAATTTTGTCAGCACTGCCTCATAGTTCTGACGGCTTCGTTCGTCAAACCACCTACAGTATTGAGGACCAGTTTTCTCCACAACCCATTGCATGAAGTGCAGCTCGCTGTCAGAGCACGAGAAAGAGTCGCTGACGTCAGGCATGGTGCAACGCCAGCTTGTTGGGAAGACACAGGGCTTGCGCATATGCGCCATGCAGACCATTGTTCCTTGATTGAACTCAGGTGAGTTTGCCAGCACACTCAAGTAAACTGGGCGACCTTTGCCTTCCACTTGCTCAATGAAATTGAAGAGCCATTCCTGCTTCCAGGGGTCGCCTTTTGGCACAAAGGAAAGCTTGGTATTAATCATTGGGTCCAGCACGCCAAGCCATTTGTAAACGTTACTCACCTTGTTGGTGGGTTCCTGACCTTCATACAAAATGACGGGAGTTTTTTGAAAGCAAAAGACTAGAGCTTGAATGAAGCACAGGCTTATGGCGCTGGCTAATGTGACCACGCTGAGTGATTTGCCTGAAGTCTTTCCGGAGGGCTCTTCGCAGGCAGATTTCTCAGCGGGGCTGCTACTAAATGAATTGACGAGTGCGCTTGCGAGTAACATCGCCATCGGCACCATTACCGGTCCGAAATATCTTGCTTCAGGCAAATTGAAGAAGGCTATAGAATTGACCAGGACTATTCCAGAAACAGCCCCAAGTATTGGTATCCAGAGTTCCTTCATGTCTTTGCGTCTCAAATTGAAGAAATTGAAAAGCAAAAATATGCTCATCAGAGGTGAGAAGCCCTGGAAAAGAGAACTCGCTGTCATTGCGAAGTTTCGGCTCAGTCCTGGAATGAATCCAATTCTCTGCGCAGCTAGACTTGACCTGTTCTGCGTATATTTTGCAAGCTCAGCGTGATTGGGAACTATCCAGCTGGCGAGAGCTGCCGCACCAAAAACTCCTATCGAAACCAATTGCGCCAGCGCCGCAAATTTTCTCTGCGATAGCAGTAATAGAGCCATTACGGCTAAAATTGGAGCGCCGTAAAACACAGCTATTTGTTTGCTTGCACAATAAAACGCGAAACTGATTCCGCAGAGTAAGGCACGACCCCAATTCGGTTTCTGCCACCAGCAAGTTAGCGCGCAGAAGAAGGTCGCGAAAAATGCGGTATGAGGAAGATCAATAAAGGAAACGTGCTGAAGAAACAAAATTAGCGGAGTGCAATCAAGAAAGAAGATTGATAAGGTCGCCTTAGCTTTGTCTTTCGTGAGTGCATGTGTCATAGTCCAGGTGGCTGCGTTCAAAATGCACAGGTGCGCCGCCAAAATGATATGTTCGGCAAGCAAGCTGTCGCCCAAGAAAAGCTTGAAGAATCCATTCACGAACCAGGTGCCAGCCGGATAGTTTGGTTGCATGCATAAAATTGCGTTGAGAGTAGCTAATGACCAGGCTCTGGGTCGGTTGAGCCATTGCTTCACTGAGTTGCTGTAAATGCTATGCCAGGCCGCATCATGCATGGGGAGTGCATGATCTAGAGCGGTCCAGATAGCTAGCACTGCAAGGAAAACCGCAGTCACCACAAATGGTGCCGCGGGGGCTGTGAGCATTTGGAGTACCGGGTTGCGAACTTCCCTTATTGGAGATATCGCTTTTACTTGTGTAACGGTTGACCCGACTGTCATTCGAACTTCCTTATACAACGGGAAAATTATCTCATGACAGCTTCGAAAGCGGGTCACAGTTTGATTATCTAGTCTTCAGCTTAGAAAAATGAACTAAGCTAAATAATCTTCGATTGCCTGAAAAAGCAGTTTTCAGGGATCAAGCCCCCCAAACTCATTCAGTTGAGAACTTTCAAATAAAGTCGAGATTGACCCTCATTTGAATTTTTGTGTTTGGGAAGCACTGTTCAAATTCTTAGATAAGCACCGTCTAAACTGTTGCGCTGAGCTAGAACATAAACTAGCCTCATGCAAAGTCGAGGAAATTATTCACTGCCGCTTATTTGTGTCGCTCTTTTAGCGCTGTTGCCGGCATTTATTCTTGGGCTGCAAACCGATTTTCCGTTGCTAGATGACGAGTACTATTTCTGGAGCATCGACCACCTTCGTCGTTTAGGCGAATTCAAGTTCATGGCTACTACGCCCACTTGTTTTATTCCACTCAGTTTAGGTGCCCTGGCGAACCTAGTTTGGGGACCTTCTTATGTTCCTCTACATTTGCTTTCGTTAGCCTTCTCGCTGGGTACTGGGCTAACTATTTTTTCTATCATTCGTCATCTAGGCTTGCGTCATCATACGGCTGTTTGCGCTGCCGCGATCTTCTGGACTAATCCCATGGTCGTTTTCTTGTCGATTTGCTACATGACTGATCTGCCATGGCTTTTCTTTTCTGCACTTTGTCTGCTCTTTTTGTTGAAAGCGTTAAACCGAAGTTCTGCGTCCTTGATGACTTTGAGTCTGATTTCCCTCATTAGCGCGATCCTTTGCCGCCAGACCGCCATTTTCCTTGTGAGCAGTTTTATTCCGCCAATTTTGTTTTTCGTGTTGAAGCGAAAGCAAGCGATGCTTCTTCCCTTTCTTCTTTTGATTCCTGCGTTGTTCATTTGCAATTGGTCTGATCAATTTGCCACAAGTCAAAATCTCTACCCGCTGCCTACCATCGCATATAAAGACAGGCTTCATGAGTCATTCATTGAACTCTTTAGCGGTGGTTTTGCCGCCTTCCGATACATCGTTCTTACTGCAGCGAAGACCTTTTCCTATTTGGGGTTTTATTTACTCGCCCTGATACCGCCAGCGGTGATTGCTCTCCTCGGAAAAAGGCGTTTTCTTCCGTTGTCTATGGTAGCCGCCGCAGGTGCATTTTTCCTTTGCTGCAGCCCTTTGAGCCTGGCTCTTATTCAAGGAGATAGGGCTCCGTATAGTGTTTCTATTTTCTTCCCACCCTATGTGGGATCATACTGTATTTTTCAAGATAGTCATAAAGGATGGACGGGCAGCGAACAGTTTCAACTAACCCTTTGTTTGATTGCCATTGGCACCGCTTTCGCTTTTGTGTTTTGGCAGACAATTCAACTTGTCCTGATCCAACTCTTGAAGGAACTGCGGCGGCTGACAGTCAAGCCAAAAACGCTCTTCATATGTTCGGTTTTGAGTTTGTTTTCTGTCAGTCTGGCATTCTTTATTGTTCAATCTCGTGTGATCAATTTCGACAGGTACAACATCGGTCTCTTGATTCCGGCGTTAATCATAATCACTTTCGCTCAGAGGTTTTCTGGACATGGAAAACGTAGGCATTACCTCAGCTTTGGACTGCTCGCAATAATGTATGCTTACTCGAGCCTTGCCCTCTGGGATTGTTTTTCCTTCAACCAGTGTAAATGGTCTCTCATTAGAGGACTTGTGAAATCAGGTGTTTCTGCTTTAGAGATAGACGGCGGTCCTGAGTTCAATCTCAGTAGTAATACATCTCTATTTGCAAAGGAACTCTTGGGCAAACAATACGGAATTGGCATCTTCCCCGCTGAATTAAGGGGGGGAGTGTCCCAGAAAGATTATCGCTGGTGGCCGATTAGCGGCGATCGCTTCCTGGTCTCAAATGCTGAGTTTCCTGGGTATTCGGTTCTGACCCGAAAACGTTATTGGAGTCCGCTAAGCCTTGCTAATAAAGAAATTCTAGTTCTCGAACGGTCGAATGAGTCTCCCTAAAGCTGTTCATAATCTGCGTACTATCACGCTTGGCGCGATTATCAGTCAGGTGTTATTATTCAAGATTGGATGAAGTTAAGCTTGTGATGCCACATTTTGCCCGTTTTGGCGTCTGTTGAATTTGTCTACTTTAGAGCACCGTAAATAATGGAATCTAGCCGTTATGTTATATTCAGGGCACTATAAGTCAAAGAGGTTGAATGTGAACCGGCACCCAGTCTGTTTTTTATTGAGCACGGCATTTTTATTGTCAGTTTCTGGCGCTTGTGCAGCTGATGGCGGCGCAGACTCCACTAATGTTGCTGGCGGAGCGCTACCACAGACCAAAGTTCAAACCGGGTCAGTGAGCGTTAAACACAGTGATGCCTATCAGCCGACCCCAGAGCAGATTGCAAAATGGAATCAGCCAATCAAAGGGTTTCATCCTATTAAACGGATGTTGCGTCCGGTCTGGAAGCTTCGTCAGGAAGCGCAGGACCTTGAGACCCAAATTGTTGAATTGCAACGTCCAATGAATGCTTTAGAGCCAGCTTTCCAAAAGCTTGAGGACAAGATGGGAGGAATCAACACCCACCTCTCTGGCATGCAGAGCAATCTTGGCGGTTTGAGCGAAAATCTCAACAAATTGTCGGGTGATTTACCAAAGATTTATCACATAACGGATGACCTCAACAGTGTTCATCACGACTTGCAGGAAGTGATTGATCTGCACAAAGACATACGCGAAGTCACCAAAGTTCGCGGCGATATCAAAAACATGAGCGCTCAAATGATCAAGTTGCAAGTGCCGTTAGAACGAATGGAGAAGCCGCTGGTTGATGTACTTGGTCCCCTCACAAATGTAGAGAACAAAGTAGGCAACGTAGGCGGACAGATTTCTGGCATGCAAGATCAAGTTGGGCAGATTCAGAGTCAGCTGGGAAGCTTGAGCACCCAGATTGACTCTCTAAAAGAGCCTGTAAATAAGGTCACTGCGCCCATAACTGATTTGAAAAATGAGCTTCGCGAGTTAAACAATTTGCTTCGCACTATGCTGTTTACCAGCGTTGTTCTTGCTGGGGCGACTTTGTTGACCTGTGCTGTAGGATTCCTTCTGATTTTGAGATTGAAAAATCCTATTTTCTCCTTTCGAATTCCTGGAAAGGATACGCAAGGAAATTCCGCGCAACCCGGTACAATCGCCAAAACATCAGACGACAATTTGGCCGGAACTTTGCGTAGCTAGTCTTTTATCACGCCAATTGTTTTGAGCCATGTCTCTGCCAGGTCGGTCCATTTCGTGATTGGCAGATTCGTCCGGCGTAAACCGAACCCATGTTTTCCCTGCGCATAGATATGCATTTCGGTCGGCACGCCTGCTTTTCGCAGTGCTGCAAAATAGGCTAGTGAATTCTCTACCTCATCCACAGGGTCATCCTCAGCTTGTACTATAAATGTAGGCGGAGTGTTTTTTGTAACGGGAATCGTTGGGTTCAATTCGAAGGGCTTCTTCGCGCCCTCGAGCATGTGGCCCGGGTACAGTGCAATAGCAAAATCAGGTCGGCAGCTTAGCTTGTCGGCAGCATCAACGGGCTTGTATATGGTTTTTGCATAGTGATTGCTTGTAGCTGCTACTAGATGTCCGCCAGCAGAAAATCCAAGTACTCCAACCTTGTGTGGATCAATATGCCACTCTTCTGCATGCGAACGTACTAATCTAATGGTTCTCTGCGCGTCTTCCAGAGCCATGGGACACTTCGGATAACAGCCGGTTCTTGGCGATAAATTATCGCCAGGTACCCGGTATTTGAGCAATATACAAGTGATACCACGAGCGGTGAGCCACTCCGCCACCTCGGTGCCTTCTAGATCCATTGCTAAGATCCAAAAACCTCCACCCGGGAATATAACAACTGCAGCGCCAGTGTTCTTGCCTTTAGCTGGATAGACAGTCATCGTTGGAGTTGCAACTTTTTGGGAGCAAAGAACTGTTTTTCCTCCAACGAGATCTTCCGATCGTGTAGTAATTTCTGGACCCTTTGTTTTCAGAGGGTCGGGTATTTTTCCTGGCCAAATGGGAACCTGTTTGAATCCCTGGGCTGGCTGCCAGGCTGGAAGTTCTGCACCCGAGCATTTATATGATGCAGATATCAACAACAATGATGCCAGTGAAACAATCAATGGTCTTTTCATTTCAATTTCTCCTTTTTCGAAACGTGCATTGTTTCGAGCAAGGTGAATGATACCGCTATTCAGCCAGTCCATTTCCGTGCAGACGGAAGCTTTACGAGAGCCTAACAAGCTTAGCCCTATCTTTACGAGCAATTTACTTATGCAGTTAGCGGCGACGTTGTTGGAGCCGCAGTGTAAGTGGTGAGTTCAATGAAATCTATCCACATACGAAAGCCATTTTAATGAGCTATGAACAGCAAGACATTCGCCATGATGTAGACAACAGCAATGGCAATTGCATCCCCTGCTAGAAAGAGCAACTTTTTCTCTGAACGATAGGTTAACCCGATAACTACTATGCCCATCGAAATCATGGCTGCCAACGCCATAAGTGTGTTGGTTTGAGAAACGCAACTGAGCAATGGTGCTTTTAAAAAGCAAAAGTCGATTGCTGCCAAAATTACGACGTTGAAGAGGTTACTGCCGAGCAAGTTAGCTACTGCCATATCGAAAGCTCCCATTCGAGCTGCTACGACAGAAACCGAGATTTCTGGAAGTGATGTGGTTATAGCTATGAAGGAGGACCCTATAAAGCTCTCACCCCAGCCAGTCATTTTTGCTATTTCCTCGCCGAGCTCAGGCAGATAGCAGGCTGCTGCTACAATCACAACGGAGTTGAGTGAGAAGAGCAAGATCGACCTGGCTAGGCTTTGGGAGCCTACATTTGTCGCTTCAGCGATTTCACCGGCGAATTCCTGAATTCTCTGCTGTTCATATGAGTAAATGAGTTTCATCGCTATCAAATAAATGACAATGTAGCCCAGGCTTATGGGGTCAATGGAGTTTAGCCATCTTATGGGAGGCATGTATTTTGAGAATATGATGTCTACTGCGGCGAAGCCGATGAGAACTATGCCAAATCCTGCGGATAGGATATGACCTTGATGCACCATATGTGATACTGGTCGTTTTTTTGAAAACACGTCGAGTGCGGCTATGACCAACATGTTAAAGAGGCAACTTCCCAGTGTGCCACTCACCGCCATGTCTGGAAGGTCATTTAGAGTAACAGCTGAAATTCCGGTGATCAATTCGGGAAGAGAAGTAACGGTGGCGAGTAAGACTAGTCCTACCCAGTTTCGCCCTAGCCCGGTTTTTTCAGCTATTACGTCACCATGGCGGCTGAGTTGACTCCCTGAAATCATGATGACAAGCGCACAGGCTGTAAATTTCAGAAGAACTTCCATTTTTAGACCCCAATCCCTTTGCCTGTTGAATAAGTCTGGCGCATGACTTACATGTGAGGTCTTCTTGTACTGGCCGTTATAGAACGCAGTACATACTATACAGACAATCCTTTCAGGAGCATTTCAAATCGCTACTTGAAACTCAGGCTAATGAACTTTCATTCTGCGAGATGGGGTTGAGTGCTTGGCTGCCCGCTCCTATTTACGCTCTTTTTTTGAACTCGACAGTGTAATTGTGCTGCTGCCTTTGTATTCTGAGGAGTTGTCAATTGTGTGGTTTAATTTTGCCGCTGCTGCGGTTTCAAAAGCCATTGTCTGGTAAGGCTTTTCGTCTAGAAAAATTTTGAATTCCTTTGCTGCAGTTTTCATATCATTGTGAAGGTAAGCTTTTATCCCAATCCAGAAACTTGCTGATTGAGAGCTCAGCATTCGGAATTTTTCTTCCGCCACTAATCCATTTAGAAAATCGCTAATGAGGACTGGTTCATGTCCCACAAAGCCCTTCTGCATTCCGGTTTTATTAATCTGACTTATTTGGACGGTTGGTTTTTTGCCATTGAATTGCTTTCCAAACCAACTAAACAGTGGCAACATTTTTTCAGTGCATTCTCGTTCTCTTTTGAATGAAAATTGGGATTCTTCCTTGAGCGTTTTCTCTAATACTTGCATTTTGCTACTGAAGTCTTCTTCACCAATCGATAAACCTGCTTCGAAACATTCCAATAGTGCAAAATCATTCAGATGGCTAGATCTCGCTGGAATTCTTTCAGTAGTACCTGACCGTCCTCTGCCTACAGAGTCACTCAATGCTGCGAGCGCTTTGTAGGAATCGTCGATTACTTCTTTCGCTTTTTTTAGATCTCCCTTAGCTAAATAGGAATGAATGACTTCGAGAGCAAGAAAATTGTTAAAGGTCGCGCTGGTTCCCAGTAGCTTCGGCTCATAGAACTCTGCTGCGTCAATGTTATCGGTGTGTTTGTGCGCCGATGAAAAAATCAGTTTCCCGCGGTTTGAGTTTTGTGGAAAGAATGCAATTTCGTGAACCTGATCTAGTCCGCCATCACCCACGGTGCAAAGTCCAAAGCTTATCAAAACGTATTTATCCGTGGGCTCAATTTTTAGCTTATCATCAGACCAACCGCAGTAAACATCGCCGTACACATCATCATAAGAGCGAGCCTCAAGATAACCGGGTTCGCTAACTTTGACGTAGCCACTAATCATGTTGTCATGCAATTGGAATATGTTTTCTTTCAAATCTTTTGTTTTTGTGTAATCAATCTGTGCTTTCTTTCCGTGCCAACCACCAGTTGGTCCCAATGGATGCATAAGCGCGCGTTTGATCGAGGCTGAGTCATTTGGACCACAATCAGCCCCGAGTGGGCGAGTTGCCGAGATTAATGGGAAATTTGCTCTGTCTTTGCTAACTGTTTTGTATGGGTCTAAATCGAGCCCACAAGCAGAAATAGACAGTACACTAGCAACAACCATAAAGGCGCCGATACATTTAGGAGAAAGCGAGGGGCGGTACATTACTCGGACCTTTGAAGGATTCTATCCGCTCATTCTACATCGCATTGGCTGACTTTGCTTATGCCCATGGTTAGCGCCGAAACTGGTAGTTCGTTCGAAGCAATTTGTCTAAGCAAACCTGCTAATCAAACCTTCTATAAGTCATCAAAAAACAAAGAGCACCGAATTCGGTGCTCTTTGCGCATTATCTATTGCTGCTTCAACTTAGTTGGAGAAATTCTTTTCGCCGTTGAATTTGCAGAGATTTTCTGTTTGGATGAAGTCCAGTTTTGCTTCATTGAACTTCTTGAGGAGTTCAAGAATGTCAGCGTGGTTGATAGCCTTCATGTCGTCGTGGAGGTAGCGTGCGCGCCAGTGGTCTGTGCAGAATGTTTCTGGAAGACCGTTTGGATACACTTTAACGCCACGGTTTGTGAGCATGTGGAATGGCAGCTTGTCTGTTCCCAACTTCTCAACAATCTTACCGAGTTGGTCAGCTGAGCCTTCTTTCCAATCCAAGTAAACGTCGATACCGACTGTTTCTTTTGTGGTAGCAACGGATGCTTTGTCTACGCTGCGGATGTCTTGCTTAGGAGCTTGAGCATAGCTGACTGGTGCGAGCTTCTCTGGCTTTTGACCGAGGCGATCAACGATAGCTTGCGCAAACTCTTTGGTGCCAACTTTTTGCTTGCTGACGCCTTCTTCGAAGATGTCGTAAGTGTGGATGCCATCTTCGATCGTCTTGAGCCATGCATTGTGCACGCGCTCTGCAACATCTGGCTGGTCGATGTGCACGAGCATCTGGACTGCTCCGAGGAACAGACCTGATGGGTTAGCGAGGTTCTGTCCTGCACGACGTGGAGCGGAGCCGTGGATAGCTTCGAACATTGCGCAGTGGTCGCCGATATTTGCGGAACCTGCAAGACCTACGGAACCAGCGATTTGTGCTGCTACGTCAGAGAGAATATCTCCGTAGAGGTTAGGCATGACGAGAACGTCGAAAGCTTCTGGTGTATCAGCCATCTTAGCTGCACCGATGTCGACGATCCAAGCTTCTTTTTCGATGTCTGGATAATCTTCACCGATTTCATCGAACACTTTGTGGAAGAGTCCATCGGTTAGCTTCATGATATTGTCTTTCATGAAACAAGTAACTTTCTTGCGGTTATAACGACGAGCGTACTCGAAAGCGTAACGGACGATCTTCTCAGAACCTGGACGGCTGATGAGCTTCAAGCACTGATAAACGTCTCTGGTTTGTCTGTATTCAATACCTGCGTAGCAATCTTCTTCGTTTTCACGAACGATTACTAGATTTTGCTTAGGATGCTTTGTGTCAACGTATGGATGGTAGGAAACGCAAGGACGGATGTTAGC
Organism: Obscuribacteraceae bacterium (SeqCode); assembly: GCA_044226015.1. Classification (GTDB taxonomy): domain Bacteria; phylum Cyanobacteriota; class Vampirovibrionia; order Obscuribacterales; family Obscuribacteraceae; genus JAIEPM01. The sequence continues at coordinate 106,684 of JBGAHS010000008.1, read as the reverse complement.
GTAAAGACCTAGAGTCTTTCTGGTAGCTACATTCAAGCTCTGGTAGCCGCCGCCTTGTGGGGTTGTGATAGGAGCTTTGAGGAAAACTTTTGTTCTTCTCAACGAATCCCAGGATTGCGGTTCGATACCAGCCGCGATACCACGGAGGTATACTTTTTCGCCGACTTCGATTTCTTCGATTTCAAGACGCGCACCACCTTCTTTGAGGATGTGTAGCGTTGCGTCCATGATTTCTGGTCCAATTCCATCACCTTTGGCCACTGTGATTGGAACTTTCGTCTGGGTCGCGGCGCTTCCCTTCGATTCGTTGCTCGTTTGTGTTGACATGTTTCTCCTTCGTCTCCATCCACCGGGAGACCCTGGTAACGGGCTGAAATACAGTCTTCTTAAGATATCAGCCCTATATGCAGACCACTGAGAAACTAATCCTATTTTAGTGATTGAGATTTATTGTTGTTAATAACGACATCACGCCAGTTGTCAGGATGTTCTTCGATTATCTTTGCCAACTGGAGTGCACTAGCCTTAGTGGATTCGAGCCAGAACCGGTCCTGGTTCTTCAAAAGGAAGTTTCGAGCTTCGTCCATTTTCTTGAGTTTCTCGAAATCTTCAACTATGTGCTCGACTATTGATGGCTGATTTGTAGCGAAGGACATGTTTGTTCTACTTTCCTCGAAAAGCTTTTGATGCTCCTCTAGCATTATTGCCGGGTCATTTTCATGTTTGAGGCAAATCTGTATGTCTCGGGCAAACAATTTCACCGGTGGCTGGTACTGAGACTCATTTATTACAGCAGCAACGACTTTACTTGCTTCATCTTTCTTGCCTGTCATTATGAGGGCGAGAGCAAGGTTGTTCATTATTTCTCCAGGGGGCACCTGGTGCGTAGGTGTTCTACTAAGCCAAGGTATTTTGTCTTCAGTCTGCTTTTTTGCTTCACTCTCGCCGATCTGCAGAGGTACTTTTTGCTGTGTTTTGCTATTCATGCTGACGCAGGTTTTATAGATTTTTATTGCAGCTCTGAGGTCTGCAAGACTTCCTTCGTAGTTTTCTTTTTTACCTACGTAGAACGCATGTTTTGCAAGAACTGATGCCGCTGATTTATATTCCTGGCAATGGCATTTTAATGCTGCCTTTAGGAGTGGTGCCCAATCAGATTCGTCTGCGTTGCCCAGGGCATCAGCTTCGATGTTATAGATGCGCAGGTTGGTTTTGCAGGTTGTTGGAACGCTCTCTTCAAATTGCTGAATTGCTTTTCTTGCTTCATTCTTATTTCCAGCCTCGAAATTCGCCTTAGCTAGTTGCAAGCTTGATGCAAGGCGTTTCGCGCGTAGATCATGGTGCTCTTCGACTAGTCTGCTGCTAAAACAAGCTTCCACCGATTTTTTCAAGTATTCGAGGTGTTTGCTTAAATCCCCTTTTTTCTTTGCGCAATCTGCAAGTTCCTGGTAATCATCCCACGTGGCAAATGGAATGTGTTTTACGAGCGCAAGACGTTCCAGGAGAAGGTTCTCGAGATTCAGATCAGGTGCTCCCTGTTTGGCAAGAATGATATAACAGGACAGCATTTTTCGCTTGTCTTGTAAGTGTCCCGGTTCAATTTTCACCATGCTTAGCCAGTTTTCGGCTTCCTTGTTTTTTTGAGCTATGGATAAAAAGAACACATATTTCTCTAAGAAATTGAGTATGGGTTCGTTTGGACTGTTTAACTTGAACATTCTGTGCAGTTTTTCATTGGCTTTCTGTTCAATTAGTTGTGTCTCTGGTGGCAGCGTTTTTATTTGCCGTTGTTTTCGTGCATTAGCTGAGGCACACCATGCATCGATGGCATCCTCTATCTTCCATTTCGAGGCTTGTTGTTCTAGCCACTCGTCTTCTATTGCGATTATATCTTCTGGTGACTTTCCGTCAATTTTTGGAGCTGAGTTATTGCCCGAGGTTTTTGGATGTTTGAGAGATAGGGGGATTTTTGCAGTTGCTTCTATTTTATTTTGCCTCAATATGTAAGTTGAGACTACTCCAGCAAAGGTCAAGATAAGCGTAAAAATCAAGGCTAAGCGCAAATATTCAGATATAGGCTTTCGCAAGTCCGCCTGTCTCAGAGCAAAATCTAGTTCTTCTGCATTTTGATATCGCTCATCTGGCGTTTTCTTTAAGCACTTCAGCAAAATTTTCTTGAGTTGATTCGAAATAGGTATTGCTGAAGGTACATTTTCTATTGCTGTGTAAGCCTGATTGTTTAAGATAGCCAGCTCTGACTCATCAGCGAATGGCGGTGCCCCGCAGAGCATTTCATAGAAAACGCAGCCCAGAGAATAGATATCGGAAGCCGGGGTTACGGAGTTGTTGCAACATTGTTCAGGGCTGGCGTATTTGTATGTTCCCAGCACTTGTCCTGTTGATGTAAGAGATTGTTCTTTGCTCTGTTCTGTGTTTTTGTAAATACCGAAGTCCAGTATTTTTGCGGTTTCTCCTTCATTCGTGTCGAAGACCGCAATGTTTGCTGGCTTTATGTCTCGATGTACTATGTTGTTTTGGTGTGCCAGCCGCAATCCTCGGCACACCTGGCTGACTAAGTTAAGAGCGCGTCCGGGTTCTAGGGTCTTTTCTTTGGCTAAAATCTGATCCAGTGTCAGCCCTGGAAGCAGTTCTTGAGCCATGAAATATCGTCCATCTTCCAGTTGACCGAATGAAAGGAAACGAACGATATTTTCATGCTGAAGAGAATTTAGAACAGAAGCTTCTCGTTGGAATCGAATTCCCGCGGTTTTTGAATCAGTAAGGTCCTTGTGAATAACTTTTATCGCGACGAAACTATCTAAGAGACGGTGGCGTGCCTTATAAACATCGCTTGTGCCACCACTGCCGATGAGACTGACGATTTCGAATTTGTCGTCGATTAAAAAGCCCGGTGGCAGTAATTTTGATCGCTTATCTTGCGACACGTTGCCTCGTATTATTGCTTAGAACTTGCTATTTTCGTCACCATCTTGATTCCGAGGATCAACTTACCCTTTTTGAGATTCTTTATTCGAAGCTGAAGATTTTGCACCATTTTCGGCCGTAGATTTTATGCGCATTTTCGATTTGTGAGCAGCATAGGTCAAAATATAGTTTGCTTGATCTATAGTTGTGCTAATGTAGTTTGCTCTTGGTGCTCGCTTTGCGAAGGCTTCTATCGCAAGCCAATCTTTGACTGATGAATTTAGAGCATTAAGCGAGTTCGATATCGAAGCAATCTGAGTTGCATCGGCATCTGGTCGCATAGCATGTAGAGTTCTTTGAATAGACTCAGTCTGTGTTAGAATTTCATTAGTAGAAGCACGGTCCGAAACTATTGGTCGTTCAGGGTCTTGCACATAGCGGCTGATGCTGCGAGCAAAGCTGTCGAAGATTAGCGTCGCTGCTCTAATCGGGTCAGATGTTGGTGTCATCAGCGGTGACTTGCGGTAGGGTCCAATTTGCAAAACGTTTGTCTTGTTATCATCAAGCTGCGCTGCTGCAAACATCGTGTTTCCTAGTGTTCCTAAATTCCTCGATATATCGAGCTGTTCCACGAATCCCGCAGTATCAAGGTCCTTAATAAACAAGCCCGGCAAAACCATGGCTTTGTTGTCGATGCTGGTTTTCACATAACCAGCCATCTTCTGCAATTCCATTCCTTTTGTGACGTATGTCATTGGGTTGAGAGTATCGATCCATCCGTTGGCAACCCAGAGTTCCCAATCTTGTTGAATCAGATTCATGCGCTGATCTCGTGGCATCGCATACACAGCGCATGAAATCTTGATTGCGGGATTAATTCCTCGGACTGTTTTTGATACATCTTGTACTAAAGTACTTACATTGTTTGCTTTCCATGCAATCCAGGCTTTGCGAGTTTTCTCATCCATTCGGTCAAGACTCAAATGTGTGTCTCGTTCAAACTTCACTCTGCCAAGGAAGTCGTAGCCCATTTCGCCGCCCTTTCCATTGAAGGGATAGCGAATGTAATCTAGCTGGATGCCGTCTACAGGATAGGTTTTTACTACTTCAGTAATCAAATCTTTGATGAATTTTCGCCCTTCCTCACCGCTGGGGTCAATCCAGAATTCATGTTGCTTGGGCGGTACAAGTGAACCTGTTTGGGACGCTAATGCCCATGAAAAATCGTGCGTGCTGAGCACTGGTCCGGGGTAATCAGCATCTTGATTTATTATTGGATTATGAAATGTGTTGCCTACATTAAAAGTCCAGAACCACGCATGAATTTCCATGCCACGTTTGTGTGCTTCGGCAATGGCTGCAGCAAGCGGGTTCCATGACGTTGTCTGTGGGTTCTGCACAGACACTTTTGAGGGGAACATAGTGAAACCTGCATTATTGGTTTCAAAATACACAACGTTTATTCCAGCCTTTTTCAGTTTGCTGAACAGAGCCGCCATACCAAGTTGATTCTGGCAGGAAACGATTGTTCCTCTATCAAGCCAGATAGAACGCGACTCGACTGCTCTTACAGGCATCGATTCCGCAAATGCTATCGAAAGTTCTTTTCTGGCAGCATTCAGTTCACCATCTGCTTCGAATGATTTTCGTTGCGAATAAAAATCTCTGAACGCACGGGCATGTATCAACGCTTGCTCGTAATGTCTTTTGATATCAGGCATCGGCACATTCAAATCAGCTTGGCGTGCCGTTGCAATGGCATCATCCGTTCGTTTGATAAGTGAATCTAGATCATCTTGCAGCTTTTGATAATCGTTGGAACTTATTTGGATTGTGGCTGCTTTGCTCAACCCCGGAGACGCTTCATCAAGAACCATCGTCAGAATGGTTGCGTTGGTACTTGTCTCGCCCTGAAGTCCGGGTGCCCACCCCAGGAAGATATTACCGGCTGATTTTGTAATTGCTGGTCCAACCGTCTTGCCTGCCGAATCAGTCCAATTAGCAAGAACGTTTGCATCACTGTTTGCCGTAGCTTCTGCAACCAAAGTTCCAACGGCAAAGTCTTGATTAAAGTTCTTACCGCTGCGCCATTGCAGTTGCTGAGGGTCTTGCGTCGCGTTATGGTTGTTTATTGTGACTCCTGCAATTGAGTCTACTAGGGCTGCGTTTTTCGAAAGTGCGCCACCGCCATCAGTGACCAAAATTTTGCCACCATTGCTGGTGAACTGCTGAATCGATTCGACTGCCTGGTAAGGCAGGTCTACGAGCAGAGGCAGAATGAGTACTTTGTATTGGCTTAATTTTGAAGGCGTGAGATCTGCATCTGGAAGAATGTCATATCGCAGGTTGGCCGATTCAAGCGTTCTTTTGAATGCTTGCCAGTCCTCGTCGAAAGTACCTATATTTTGCTGCTGATAGGACTCAGCATTTTTAGCCGACTTAACGACGGCGATTGGTGCGTTTGCATACGCCGCACAGAAAAGAGTCATTACGAAACAGCAGAGCATTGAAAGCAGAAGAGAAGCTGACTTTCTCATTCCTTCGTCGAGACCTCCAGGTTGTCGGCTTCTGGCTAATTGTCGTGTGAAGCCATCCGACTTGGGTAATTATCGCAGCCGGAGAGTGCTCGCGCTACAAGTTCAATGAGTTGTGAAGGATTAAGCGGGTATTCAAGCGGGGGCTTGCAGCTCGCTGTGATCAGAATTTAGATCCCGATGCCGCCAGGATAACAGTCCACTCCCCAGGGTTCAGAGCCGTTAGGTATGCATCTTGTGTTTGAGATTGCGTTCGATATCCCATTAAATCGCATTTCAAATATGACGGAATAACGAATTAGTGGCTGCCTTCGGCAAGCTCTTCCAGTTCGCTGTCTATATCAAGATAAAGATGGTGAACCGCGCCCTCAGGCAAAATCCCATCTTTGACAAGTTTTGTAAGGTTATCTCTTCGTGTGTGAAGTAGATATATTCTTGCTTGTTGATCTTGATATTCACCCAGAGAAGCATCCGATACTTGCAAGTCATCGATAGTCTGCCTGGCGCGACCGATTGAATGCTTTATCTGCTCTTTCCAGCTGTTGAAGGCTGTTTCTGAGATTCGCTTTTCATCATAGAGTTTGTCGATTACCTGGAGTTCGTTCTCGTAAGCCATGATAATTGCTTTGTTTTCTTTGTACTTGCCCAGTCGCTCTTTGCTTGGCGCCATGCCCAGAACTCTTACGAGAGGCTCCATGGTCAAGCCTGGTACAAGTAGGGTAAAGAGCACAACACCAAATGTCATATTTATGATCACTTCGCGGTCTGGAAAGCTGAGGGGAAGGCTGAGTGCTAGTGCCATTACGAGCGCGCCGCGCAAGCCACCCCAGAACATCAGGTGCCGCCACTTATCTGGAATCGGCAGCTTCTTTGATGAGATAAACGGGCAGAGCCCGTACACGACTACCATGCGTGAGGCAACCACAGCCAACACTGCCAGTCCTATGTTCTGTGCATGTTTGAGGATTAATGGAGTTTGTATTTGTAATCCAATCAAGAGAAAAAGCAGCGAGTTTACGAGAAACGATGCGTATTCCCAGAAGGAGTTGACTGCCAGTCGGGTGGTGGCAGACATTCCTGTGCGGCTCCCGTAGTTGCCTACAACTATGCCTGCTGCGACAACTGCGATTACAGGAGACACGTGAAAATATTCTGCCAGCAAGAAAGCACCATATGCTGTCACCATGGTCAATGTAATTTCGAGCAAGTGATCTTCGAAAGCGCTGGTTATTTTTGAGGCGATATATCCGAGGACACTTCCCAAGAATGCTCCACCAAACACGACTAGAAGAAAGTTGCCACCTGTGCCAAGTGCTGAAAATTTAGCGCCGGAAAGCAAAATCGCAAGTACTATTTTGAAAGCAACGACTGCTGTGCCGTCGTTAAAAAGGCTTTCTCCTTCGATTATCATGGTTAGCCGTTTGTCGATGCCCATCTGCCGAAATAGTGCTATTACCGACACTGGGTCTGTTGCTGATACCATTGCGCCGAACAAAAGTGCGGTTGCTGTGCTCATGCCGCCAGCGAAGTGTAATATTGCTGCGACACCAAACATGCAGACTGCTACACCAATGGTTGCCAGAATACTGATGCTGAGCCAATCTCTGCGGAGTGCTTTGATGTCGAGGTTCCAGGAAGCTTCAAAAAGGAGAGCTGGAAGGAATATAAGTAGTACGAGGTCTGGAGTCATGGAGACCGGTTGAAGGACCTTCGACAAGCCTATTGCCAGACCCGCGATGACGAGTGCCACTGCATACGGAACGCGTACCCATTTGATTATCACTGCGGTGGCCGAAGCCACCAATAATAGTGCAATCATTGTATCTATATGAATAGGGTTTGCTTCTGTAGGGTCCATCTGGTGCTGATTCGATCGGTGCGTTGGAGCAAGTGCTGAAGTCAATTGCAATGATTAGGAGCAAAGAAATCAGTGAGCGCAAGGGTGAGAAGATTTTAGCAGACTTCTGGAGTCTACATTGGCTCAAAGCACCTGACTTCAGAGCTTTTCAAATCTATTCCGTTGATAATGGGCAGATACCAGGCTGGTCAGTCAATTTAAAGTGCTTGGCTGCTTAAAGTGCTAGGCTTCTTTCATCAACGAAGCTCAGTGCAGGTCTCGTTTTCAGACTTTCGGCGAGTGGGACACTAAAGGGGCATTTCGCACTTTTGATTGTACAACTTGATGACGGTATTTATGTCTCGCTGGCTCAGCCTGGAATGCTCATCGGTTACTGGATACATGATATCAGTCTGATTTGGACTATGTCCTAGCATTCCCAGTGCGTGACCGAGCTCGTGAGTAACTATGTTTTGCAAGCAGGGATACTTAACGCTTTGCTCTTTTACATTGATCAAATCAAGGTTGACTTCCATTACCTGTGGTGGCACGGTGTATTTGGGTCCAAGCCGCGGAATGTAGATGGGCACAGGTACCGCTCCGACATTCATGATTGAGAGATTTCCGTTGCCATTGTTTGTGTATTTCAATATTGTATGTGCGCCAAGTAAACATCCGCTTCCATCACGATTGCCGCCCAGGTGCTTCCAAACGACTTGTATTCTCGCCTGATTAGGGTTGTCTGTTTGAACGAATTTGATCACTCCATTGGTGCGCATCTCCCAGGACTCGAAAGCTCGGAGTACGCAATTAACAAAAGCCTTATCAGGAAAAGGCTGGATGTACACCGGCACCGGCAGATTCTTGTACCTTATATTCTTGCCTTTGCTTGCTTTGTGCACCTCATCATAATAATCTGGTCGTGCAATTAGTGCCGTGTTGTCTGGGTCCATCCTCACCAGGTTGGGAGGGAATCCATTTAACAGCGGCAGTGCATCTGGTGAATAGTTCTTTTTTATCAACCCAGCGCCTGGTACGGGAAGCGGAGTTGACACGAGAGGTTGCGAGCCCTGAGGTAAATTAGCTGGTTGGAAATTGCCTCCTTGCGGCATTGTCCTTGAGTCCGCCGTAGCTGGAAAAGTATCATCTTCTTTCTTGCTTTGTTTTCCAGATGAAGACTGCTTCGGATGCTTTTTCTCCTGCTTGCTCATCACCCCAGCTTGCCATCCTTTTACCGGTGCTGGTGTCATATTTGGTGCCATTGCGTTGCTGGGCATCGAAGATTGTTGCGGCGGAGTCGGAGCTTCCATTCTTCCGCCATGAAAAGTATTAACACCTGTCACGTTGTTTGAGCCGGGTATCCAGCCCTCTCCTGCATTCAGGTTCTCGTGAAATTTGTTGTTTTCAATATTTGTGGAGTTAGGATGGTTGAAGTTGTTTGGCATTGCACCGGACGAACGCTCTTGATTTGAGCCTGGTGCGAATTGTTGGCTTTGACTAAATCCAGAGTTGGACTGATTCTGATTCCCGTTTTGAAATTGATTGCCACCGTTGGGAATTTGATTGCTATTTTGGATCGGCCCGCTGTTCCGGAATTGATTTCCCTGTTGTGGCATCGCGGCTTTTAGAGCATTCAATCTATCAATCATAGAGCCAGTCTTCTGGGCGCCAAAGAGGTGCATCTCCATATTTGTCAATCGTTGAACAAGCGATGCCGCAGGATTGCTCGGCGTTTGTAATTGGCGCTCCATGCCTTCGAGGTCGCTCACCATTCCTTGAAAGCTGTCTTGCGCCTGCACCATTCCCATCGAAAGCGCCGCGAGCAAAATTAGGGCTGGCACCAGCTTGCAAGCAAAGTGGATGCCAGCATTTGCTGATACCGTACTTGTACTTTGAGTGCTCGTTTTCAATTCTCTCTCGTTCGAAATCATCGGATTAGACTGCTCGTTTTCCTGGTTTTGTGTTACCTTTATTGTAAGCACATGCTTAGTCTAACAGTTACATGCCCTGTTGCGCTGGACTACCAAACTCTTAAATCGGATACGCCGCTGATGGATGAGAGACTCAAAGAAATTGCCGAAGAGCATTACAGGCAGCAGGAATTTTTGCAGACACTTTTCGAGTTGGCTGTTGAAAATCAATGGTTCGATGTTCAGCATATGGTGCAACATGATATGGCCAAAGCTGTAATAGCTGACTATTCGCTAGAGCAGGGGCTCGGCTTCTTAAACCAGCAGCTATTTTTAGATAATTGGGAGCAAGTTATAAATGTTGGCTGGAATGCTTTTTGTGATCATACTGGACTGAGTCGCGAGCGCGTAAATAAGCAATTGCAAAAACTTGGAAACCAGCTTTAGCGGGTCATCATTCGGTCCAGGTCCTGACGCGGTTTTGGCGGATCCAATAGATTATCGCGAGATCCTGATTCGATTCCGGCGAGATCCTAATGCGATTCTTGCCAGATTCCAACGCGATTCGGGCAGCTCCTAATGCGATTCTTGCGAGATTCCAATTCTTTGATCGACAAAGAAATTGCGAGATTCAGATCGCGCGGCTCTGGTTACCCGATTCTATTTATCTAACACTGAACAGCTTGCGAGATTGTGTTTGCGAGTTCCTATTCGCCCGATCTCATATTGTCTGGATAGCGGACCACCATGGCGAAACCGCCGGGAAACTGTCCATTGAAAGTTGTTTGGGAAGCATTCAATGATGATAGCGACCACACCCCAGGGTTATCTGCAGTGAATTCAATGTCCATGCGCTCACCACTGTTAATAGTGATGGTGTCGCGTGTGGTGTGTGGTTCTGTTGAGTCAGAACCGTTTTGTGCAACTATTTCCAATTTATGTCCAGTCAACGTGAAAGTACATGATTCCGGACTTGCGTTGATGACCCGAAGTCTTACGCGCTCACCGTTTTTAACTTCCATAGGTGCGATTGCCTGAGCCGATTTGCCATTCACCAGGAAAAGATTACTCGACTTATTCGGGCTTGCTGGTTTGCGTGTTATCTGTCCGGAGTGCGCTTGAGTAAGTATCAAGACGTGGTCAACCTCGTAGGTTTTTGGCATGTGCTTGGGCTCAACTATTAATGCGCCCACCAAACCTTTCTGGAGCTGATCTAAGTGGGGGACGTGCGGGCGATAGTAATAAGTACCTGGTTGTCCTGCCACAAACTGGTAGGTAAAAGACTCTCCCGGTCCAATTAAGCCGCTTCCTTTGCGGGGTAAACCATCGACTTTATGTGGCAATTGCATTCCTTGTATATAAAGACTCGTCGGTGTCGACATGGCGTTTTGAACTGTAATCTTCACCTGATCGCCTTCCGCGACTCGTATTGCTGGTCCGGGGGTTGTGTTGTTATAGCAAAGTCCATTAACGAAACAGCCTGGAAATGCTTCCCACATAGCGTCTTTTGCTTGTAAGCGAATTTCTTTGCTTTGAGCACCGGAGGTCATCATCGAGTGGACCTTGGACATCTCCTTCATCGTATTTTGCATACTGTTTTTGATGTCGTCGATTTCCTTTTGCATGTCGCCAAGCTCGTGTTTCTCTTGAGCTTGCTGTGTATGCAAGTCTGCGGCGTCGTCAATTTGCCCATACACGGAGGGTGTTGTCGAAGCTAGCAAAGTTGCAAGCGAAAACAGCAGCCGTAAACTAAAACTGCCTGATGCTCTGGTCATGTCTGATGCCTCTTACTGCGGATTTGAAATCAAGATTTCGGCTTATTTTGTTTCTTCATAATTGCCACCGCACATGGTGACTGCATCGCAATGCGGTGAGAGACACTACCCAGTAGGAAATGCTGGACTGCAGTTCTGCCTTCTGCACCAACTACGATGAGGTCAGCGTTTCGCTCTTTTGCGAGTTCGACAAGTTCATGGGCAGGTTTGCCTGTTTTTTGCACCATTTCTGTATTGGTGATACCGGCATCTGCTAGAACTCGCTTCGCGTCAGCAAGGTATGTTTCGCCTTCAAGGACTAGGTTTTGTTCCACACGTGAAATGAACTCAACAGGGCTTATATATTTGATAGGGTCGGCAACATCGGCGGAATTGAAGAGAATCACTTTGACTTTCCGTTCTGCAAGTTGGAATATTTCCACTGCTCGCATCATGGCTTCAAGCGCATTTGACGAACCATCAACACCGATGATGACCGTTTTCAAATCTGCAGGGAATGTGGTTTTATTGCGAATGATCAGGATGGTTCCAGGACCATGTTTCGCTACATTTGCAGTGACGCTGCCCTGAAAAATCTCTTCGTATTTAGGGTGTTTGCCTGGCATCATGACTATCACGTCACAATTCTCATCGCGTGCCACTGTTTCAATCATCATTGCTGGCGGACCCGAGACTATCTCTTTGCTTACGCTGGCACATTTTCCCTTGAGCAAAGATTCGGCTTCATTCAATTTGCCCTGTGCCTTGTCCTCAACGATTTTGCGCCAATCATCAGCAAACTGTCCCTGAGCGCCAAGCACGTTTTCGTATGAGGGCCAGGCTTCGTTAACGAACAAACAATGAACGGAATGTTGTGCAGTCGGAAGAATTGCAGACATCTGTTCGATAATTTTGTCGACCGGATTTGCCATATCCATCGGAAGCAGAATTTTCATTTGCGATGCACCTTGATTTGAGATGTTCATCATTTTAAACCCTTGCCATCATCCTATCCCGGCGATCAGTTCCAGCAAGTTATAGATTTGCTACCTTACAAGAACGCAAATCTCTAGCTCGCCAGTCGCTCAGGTACAATACAGGCGGTGAATGTCGCCAGCGCGTTGTGGCACTCAGAACCCAGTTGCAAGCATAAGTTAGGAGATCTTAACGTGATCAGCAGATACACGCGGCCTGAAATGGCTGCTTTGTGGACAGATGAAGCGAAATTTCAGACTTTCCTTGACGTGGAAATTGCAGTTTGTGAGGCTCAGTGCCAATTAGGGCGAATACCAAAAGAAGCGCTTGAAGACATTAAAAAGAAAGCTGGCTTTGATGTCAAAAGAATTGACGAAATTGAACTAGAGGTCAAGCACGATGTCATTGCTTTCTTGACTAGTGTGGCTGAAAAAGTGGGCGAGAATTCGCGATTTGTGCACCTTGGTTTGACCAGTTCAGACGTAATCGATACTGCGCTTGCATTGCAAATGCTTCGAGCTGCGCAAATAATCAAAAAAGATTTGCAAGAGCTCCACGACGCAATTAAGGAACAAGCTCATAAGCATAAAGAGACCGTTACTGTAGGTCGTTCGCATGGTATTCACGCTGAGCCGACTACTTTTGGATTCAAGCTTGCGGTGTGGCTTGAGGAAGTTAAGCGCCAGCAAAAACGCTTTGACGATGCAATCGAGATGATTTCGGTAGGACAATTTAGTGGTGCTGTCGGAACCTACTCCAATATTGACCCAGAGGTTGAGCGTCTAACCTGTAATCTGCTCGGGCTCACACCAGCCCCAATTTCTACTCAAATTATTCAACGCGATCGTCATGCTCAGTTCATCTGGTCCCTAGCTATGATAGGAACTAGCCTTGAAAAATTTGCAGTGGAAATTCGCCACCTTCAACGCACTGATGTTCTTGAAGCGGAAGAGCCTTTCTCTCATGGGCAAAAGGGCAGCTCTGCTATGCCGCACAAACGCAACCCTGTCGGCAGCGAAAATATTACGGGGCTTGCTCGTGTTCTTCGTGGCAATGCAATTGCAGCGATGGAAAACATTCCGCTCTGGCATGAGCGCGACATCTCACATAGTTCTGTCGAAAGAATAATTCTGCCTGACTCATGCATTTTGGTTGATTACATGCTTGCAAGATTTACCAAAATAGTAGCAGGGCTGGTTGTTTATCCGGAAAACATGCGACGAAATATGGATAGATATGGTGGCGTGATTTTCTCACAGGCTGTGATGTTGAAAATGGTTGAGAAAGGCATGAGCAGAGAAGATGCGTACCGTGTTGTGCAATCAAATGCGATGCAAGCATGGAACAATGATGCGGGAAATTTCCGCGCTAACCTTCTCTCCGATGAGCGAGTAACCGGACTTTTAGAGAAGCGCGAAATTGAGGAGTGTTTTGACCCTGAACATTATCTGCGTAACTTGAATCAAGTGTTCGAGCGACTGGGTATCAACTAGTTCGCTTCTGCGAGTTCCTACCAGCTAGAGGAAATTATCGTGATCGATCCAAAGAAAAAAGGCGCAGGTGTTTTGATACCAGTATTCGCTATGCGAAGAAATGGTGACCTTGGAATTGGCGACACAGAGGCTGTCAAAGAATCAATCGATTTCTGTGCACGAAACAATTTGACTATTTTGCAGGTTCTGCCAATAAATGAAACTGGTGGCGATAACAGCCCCTATGGCGCGATTAGTTCTGTTGCGCTCGACCCTGTTTTGCTTACAGTTGAGCCTGGAAAAATTCCTTGTTTGCTGAAGGAAGATTATGAGTGGCTCGTGGATCAGAGCGGAATAAAGGAATCCGATTTTAATTTCGTTCGCTATCAGGTTGTGAAAAAATTGAAGTTGGATTTGTTGCGAAATTCATGGACAAATTTCAAGAAAAAACTTGCTGACGCCGGTGCAAAAACTGACGCCGAAGTTCAGGACTTTTTAGCCTTTGAAAAGGCTGAACAAGGCTGGCTCGAAGCTTATACTCTATTTCGCTCATTCATTGATTTGCATGGTGGAAATGCTTGTTGGACTCAATGGCCGAAGGAACATCAAAGCTTTGAAAGCGCTCAACAATTTCTGAAAATTTCGCAGGTGAAAGAGAAGTTGTTGGACGATAGACGTTTCCATGGTTATGTTCAATGGCTGGCTTTCAAGCAATGGCTTGAGGTTCGCAAATACGCTGATGAGAAATCTGTTTCCCTAATGGGTGATATTCCATTTGGTGTCAGTCGTTACAGTAGTGATGTGTGGTCCGAGCGAAACTTATTTGATCTCGAATGGTCCGGAGGTGCGCCACCTGAGCCCCTCTTCCAGGGAGACAAGTTCACAAAAAATTGGGGACAAAATTGGGGCATTCCGCTCTATGATTGGAAAGCGCACAAGAAAGAGAACTACCGGTGGTGGCGTCAACGCGTTCAAAAACTCACAGGAATATTCCATTATTTTAGGATTGATCACGTCCTGGGATTTTTCCGAATCTATGGCTTCCCGTGGATTCCCGAACGCAACTGGGAATTTGTCGACCTGACGGAAGAAGAAGCCGAGGAGTTGACGAAAGGAAAGTTGCCTCATTTCATTCCCCGTGAAGACTATCCAGAAAAGCTCGGCAAGCTGAATGCCGCCGATGGCGAAGCGTTACTCAAAATGATTCTCGACGCGGCTGGTAAGGAAGGAGTCGTTGCAGAAGATCTTGGAATGGTTCCACCCTATGTGCGGCCAATCTTGAAAAAGCTCGGTATCCCGGGCTTTGCAATTCCTATTTTTGAAAGGAATGAAAAGGACCAATCATTCATAAAGCCAGAAGAGCATCATCCATTGAACTTGGCTACTTATGGTACACACGACCATATGCCTCTGCGCCTCTACTACGAAGACCTTTGCAAGCGTTGGCATGGTGATGATGGGCATTCTGCCTGGTTGGATGTTCAAAGGCTGATGGTCTTTTTAGGTTTAGATAAAAATGACCCTCCGACCGAATTCACTGATGAGCTGCATGAGAAATTTGAAGAGGTATTGCTCGAAATGCCGTGCTGGATGGCAATTTTTATGATTCCAGATATTCTTGGCAGCAATGAACAATTCAACGTTCCGGGTACAGCAGATGTAGGGAACTGGTCGCGGCGCTTGGCAATGACATTGACACAGTACGAAAGCGATTCATACTATGGGGCGAAGATCAGACGTCTCGCTCTGCTGATTCGTGAAAACAAGAGGCTGCCAAGCGCGAGCCCAGCTAGTACAATCAACAAGTGAAATAAGAGGAATGAGTTAGAGCATGTACCCAGCGTACTTGATTCGGGCGGGAATAGATTGGGTGAGGCATCACGAGGACTTTAAGGAGTCCAATCCTTACACTCGTTGTATTGAAGCTGTCAAGGTTTGCCAGGGTCTCTGGCAAGAACAGAAAGGTGTTGGCGATTTTGGTTTGGTTGAACCAGCTTCGGTCGCAGCTTACTGGGCGGAGTTTTTTCACGCTGAGGATGCGCTTTCGGACGAGCTAGAGTGGCGAGAAGGGCTGATCAAGCGCTCTGCGCAATATAGTGCTTTCGATGAATGGCAAGATTGGTTCAAAGCCAGTTATGCGCAGGTTTATGAAGACAGCATACATTGGATGGGCGTTTTGACGACGGCTTGGGCGCATACGCACCAGCTGGAAGTGGCTTATTCTGAGGACACATGGGAATTTCGAGCTGCTACTCCTTACCTTCAGACCAGCGAATTCTGGCGCTTTGAGTCTCACATGGATACTGTTTCTGACCTACTCAGAGAAATTTGGGATGAGGAACGTCAGGGATTCGACGACCTCGGTTTTTCAATCGAAGAGCAGCGCATACCTTACTTAGGAAAAGCTGAGTGCCTTGAGTTTGATACCACCCGTTATACCGTCTCTTATCCAGCGAGAGCGAACAAGGACAAAGAGATTTTCGAGCTTGGCGAAATTGTGGCAGATATTGTTTTGCCGTCCGGCGACAATTGGTATCGCACCATGGATAATGTCATATTCGCACATGATTATCTTGATGCTACCGCGTTGATTAGTCGCGCTAGATATGTGATTCAAAGCCGTCGCCGCTTCATGGAGCTAACTATCGATTCTGATGCTGAACAGGCTCGTCGTCAGGCTGTTGCAGAAGGCTGGCTGGTGGGTGCGGAAGCCTGATTCTCAGACGAATCGATTCGCTAGATTCTAACTAAAGCTAGATTCTAATAGCCACGCTGGTTTCTAATAACCATGTTGGATTCTAATGACCATGCTGGAACTAACCGGCGTCTTTTTTCATTGCTGCCGCGCTTCGAGGAAAGCGAGGTGGTGTGGTTTTTGTTTTCTTGATCTGAATGAGTGAAAGTTCTCTGCCTAATATGTCAGGCTCGAAGTGCGTTACTGAGACTAGCTCTCCACCCAATCGAGATGCATATGCATCAATGATTTGTTCTTCTTCTGTGGCTTGCCGTTTTGATCTTTGCGCGAGTAAATAGCCGCTGTATCTTAAGAACGGAATGCAGAGCTCTGCCACCATTGGCAGTGCGCCCACTGCTCTGGCTGTGGCAAATGAATATCGCTCTCTATGCCGTTTGTCGTGCGCCACTACCTCCGCGCGCTCGCACACTACACTGACTCTGTCGTCGATGCCGAGTTTGTGTGCCGCAGATTCTAAAAACCGGCACTTCTTTCCAATAGAATCTAAAAGAGTAACCTTCAAAAACGGCACCGTAATGGCCAGAATCATGCCAGGAAAGCCCGCGCCACTGCCGATGTCGATCAGTGCGGTTCTGTTGCTTTCTTCAAATTTCTTGTCTTGAACAATTTTTCTTAGCACCGGCTGTAGTTGCAGCGCATCTAGAATGTGATCTTTGAGAAGGACGGCCAACTCAGCATTTGCGACCAGGTTTGTATGCGAATTGTATTCCTGAAGCGTCAAAGCATATTGATGAAGTTGTTCCAAACAGTCTTCATTCAGGTCGTATTTTTCAAGTTTTTCGAGAGCCTTATCTTCACCCGATAGGAGGCTCCAGGAGGCTAGTTTGCTCACTCGTTTGTTCTCTTTACGAATTCAGTAAAGTAATTTTGGCATACAGTAATCAATTTCGGACCATCCATTATTTCATCTCTCAATGTCCATATCACTTGCTTTTTCCGCATATCCATAGGGTCGCCTTCGATACTCGCGATTAGCTTAACGCTACTGTCGAGACCTAACTCATCAAGTTTCATGTTCAGTGAGCTGGCGCCTTCGGTTACGGGAAGTTCAACGAACTCGACAACTCCGTTAATTCCACGAACGCCATACATCCAGCTTTGTCTCGTAAAAGTAAAGTAGGCAATTTCTTCCGGATTTGAAGTTTCCATTCCCCGGGATTTTTTCGTGATTTTGCTGACAGTAATCCGCAGTTCGGGAAACATGGAATGCTTGTTGAATTCTTCGCAGCAGGCCTGAAAAAGCATGTACATTTTGTCCACAAAGGGCACAGTGGCGAATGCTTTCAGGCGCTCGTCTTCGATGCGGCGGCGTTCTTTGTCTTGCTTGTCGATTTCGTGCTGATTTGACTGCTCGGCTAGTTGTCTGACCCAACTGAAATCCACGGAACACCTCGTGTTGAGTGATTTGTAAGTATTTGCTAGATCATAGCAAAATGGTTTGCCGGCGGCTTGCTGTCTTATGTTGTCTAGATTCGCTTCCGATAAAACATTGCGCAAAATTCTTCCGAAAAATTGTCTCTGACGGGGATTTTCTCAAACAAATAGGTGTTAAATCTGCTCCGAAAAGGAATAATTTTCCTGGGCACCCAATGTGGCTGCCGCACAGGAATTTCAAAACCGGGCTTCCTGTTACTAATGGTGGTACTCGAAAAACCTGATGCTCCTTATCATTTCGAGGAATGAAGATAGACCCGAGCTGGAATCCAAAATTCTAGCGGCTGCCTTCCGGCAGAGTGTAGAACGCGGTGATATCGACGGTTCACGGCTCGCTCATCGCGAGCTGGTGGGTCTTCTTGCGAAAAAAGCCAAAGCTGCCAAAAATGGCGGTGTCCATGAGATGGACAGGGTTTATGCTTCTGATAACGTGCGCTCGATGGACTTGCGAGGGCTCATTCAAAGTCAGAAGGGCAAACTGGACGCTGTAGCGTCTGATAAAGCCAGGGCGGCTGCGGCAAGGTCTGAAGGTATTGCTAACGCTTCTGGCGCCGAGCCTAAAAGTGTCAACGGGGAGAGCTCCCCACTGGTTGAGACTATCCTCGGTGCGGAATTCGGTTCGCTGAGCGACGAATTGGGACTGAATTCTGTCGTCCCAGAACCCGAGTGGGAATCGAAGACAGAGGAAGAAGAGGCGCCCGGTATTGTCCTTTCGACTCCAATTTTTCGCGAGCAATTCGTGAAGCGGCGCAATTCAAGTAAAGACAAGGCCGGGTCCGAGGTCGACCCTGTCGAGAAGCGAAAGAAAAAGGGACGCAACACAAAGAGCCGCAAAACTGGCGATTTCGAGTTGAACGAGGAGATAGCGGCAGAGACTCCTGGCGAAGTGTTGTTGAGTACTGAAGCGATGCTGAAGAGTTTTGAGGCGGCGCTAGGAACTGCTGATGGCAATCTAAGCGCCGCAGTCAGTGCCGAATTGAGTGCGCTTTCCAGTCCGGCTGATGCAGCGCATGATTCTAAGAGTGGTGAGGCTGGAGCTCTTACCTCACCCGCCGAGTTCTCCCCTGAGGCTATTCCCGCATCCCTATCTGAGTTGCAGGTGACCGCAGAAACTGCTGACCCAGTTCTAGAGGCTGATTCTGGTAGCCTGAATTTCTCGCCAGAACTGTCCGGAGAATCAGAGCTTACATCAACGGGTTCTTCCGAGCTTAACTTCGGCAGCCCAGAAAACTCAGTTCCACAGGTGAATTCCGAAGATATAGTTGACGATTCATCCGCAACATTGTCGGATTTGCCGGCAGCTGCAGAGCATTCCTCGCCGGAATTAAGTGTGGATTTGCTTGCGATTCCATCAGAATTGCCGGCGATACCGGAAGTGCTTCCTGGTGACCTGGTGGAGGATTCGAGCTCTACGTTACCTGAATTTGCATCCTTTCTAAAAGTTGATCCATCCGATGTGATGGAGAATTCAAGCTCAACGTTGCCAGGAATTCCAGCAATTGCAGAAGTTGATCTCCCAGCCATGGATGAGGTGGCGGTTTCGCCGCTGACGGATGAGCCAGCCGGTTCACCGCTGACGGATGAGGTGGCGGTTTCGCCGCTGATGGATGAAGTAGCCGTTTCGCCGGTGATGGATGAGCCAGCCGCTTTTCTGCAGGTAGATCCATCTGATGTGATGGAAGATTCCACTTCAACATTGCCTGGGATTCCGGTTCTTTCAGATCACTCTCCATCTGTAACGGACACATCGTACTCTGAATTGGCAACTTTTCCTCCGGTGGATCCAGCAGACGTGACCGAGGATTCCACTACAACTGCACATGGACTTCCTC
Source organism: Obscuribacteraceae bacterium (SeqCode) (assembly GCA_044226015.1). Lineage (GTDB taxonomy): Bacteria > Cyanobacteriota > Vampirovibrionia > Obscuribacterales > Obscuribacteraceae > JAIEPM01. Next base: position 87,256 of record JBGAHS010000008.1, on the reverse strand, counting down.
AAGCGGTACCACCGGTAAACTCTTCCGGTTTCGTTCAAAAATCAGCAACTCCGGCTGCGTCAACATTTCCAGACATTGATGATGCCGAATTCTTGGGGCTGTTTGAAAAGTCACCTATTTCGCAGGTTGAACCTCAGGATGTTTATGAGGAGCAAACATCTACTGTCGAAATGTCTGTGCCACCGCAGGTAGAGTCGCCGAATATTTGGTATGAGCAATCTGCACCACCACCACCCACCAGTGCACAAGTAGAGCCGAGTCAGCAACACGTAGACCCAGGAGCTACGTTGAGAGGTATGCCGCCGGTTTCACATGGTAGACCGGCCGATTACGACTCGGCGGCGACGCTTCGAGGCATGGCACCGGTGAACCCCGCGCAACCCCATTCCGATCCGGCGGCAACGCTTCGAGGCATGGCACCGGTGAATCCTGTGCAACCCCAATCCGACCCGGCTGCGACTATGCGCAATTTACCGGCTGTATCTCGGTTTGGTTCCACGGAACAATCGCCCGCTGAGTCTGCTGGAGCCGTTCCACCCGCAGACTACAATTCTCCTGGTGAAAGCAATCCTCGCGCAACTTTGAGAGATTTGCGACCTATTTCGCAGCGTCTTGCTGAGGCTAAAGCAGCAGAGCCTTCAGCACATTCTACTCAGGAAAATGGTGTCGCAGGCGGTGCTGAAAAATTCTCACATTCGGCTTCTGAACTTAACGCAGACATAGCAGCGTCAGAGTTATATCCTCATATTGATTTGTCGCAGCAGGCAGCTGAAGTCAATCCATCAGAGCTGGCTGCTGACATCGAAGCCTCGCAAATTCATGACATGAATACAGAAGCGGAGTACGCGGCTGAGGCACCACCGGCGGCACCAGATTATCTTGATTTTGGACCTGCGGGCGAAACTTATGCTGATATCGACTTCGGCGATTTCGATGACGTGGCACACTCGGACTATGCTCCTGCATCGATCGCTTCGATGTTGGCGCAGAGAGAAGCACCAAATCCAGAAGCTGAAGGCTTCTACCCATGGATATCCGCAGAATCGACAGATCCGTTTTTCTTGTTGCATGTTTGCTATTTACGCGCAGTTCGCCGACTATTGATGCGACAATACGGCGGTGACAAGTCGAAAGTTCTCAATCCCCCCGATTTTAAACGTCAGCTTCGCAATATGGGAATAGCCTTCAATATTCTCTCAGAACCGAATACGCGTCTCGATTTTGATTTGCGTCAGCTTGGACTACGCGAACCCGACACGTTCAGTGGGCTAAAAATTCCTGCTGATGCTCGACTTCCTGAATCAGGTGGGAAAGTCAAAATCGCCTTCAGCGAGTTACTTATTTTGTGCCGTATTTTTGATTCTGAGCAGATGCTCGCTATTGTCAATGCGGCACGATTGCTTTCCGAGCAGCAGTTCTGGACTTATCTTGCGGATTCAAATTTGCTGACTGAAGTTGAGTTAGACTCGATTAAGTCAGGGTTCCAGCTGGTTTGCAATGGATTGGTATCAATTGTTCAATTCGAGCAAGCGTTTGTATATGTTCGTGCAAATCAGCAGCAACTGATTGAGATATGCCTAGCCGCAGGCTGGTTGCGTCTCGATGAGTTACAAGAATTTGCTGAGCAGGGCCAGGAGACGCCTGAAGCTCCGAAGTTCATTGAAGCCAAAATAAGCAATGAGCATGAGAAACCCGCGGTGACAGCAGCAGCAGCTCCGCCTGCTAATGCCGTTCCTTCTTACATGGATTGGGGCGATGCAGACGACACAGGTGTCAACGAATCTGCGCAGCCTAACCCAGATGATGTAGCGTCATTCATGAATGCTGCTGCGGAAGAAGGTAGCAGTGAGTCCGATGAGAAGTCAGTGAAAAAGACTAAAGGTAAGAATGCTAAATCTCGGCAAGCACCACCAGCGGTGCCTGATGAAGAGTCCTGATTGAAAGCGAACGCCAGCCATTAAATAGAAGCTGGTTGAGCTCTGAGAAAAACTTCGGATCTCCGCCAGAGCCAGCGAACAGCGCGGTGCAGCTATCTCCTGTCACAGAAAAACACAGGACCGAAGCGGCTGGAAGCGCTCTCAGAGCCCTTGTCCTAAGCGTCTGTAACTAGACTGCACCAAACGGAGCTGTTGGAACGGGCATGCCTTGCCTTTGAACATACGATAAGTACAGCCGAATCACAGTGGACAACTGCTCGCAAACAAGGCGAATGACCTTCTGGTCGCCTGGCTTAAACGGCTGCCCGTTTGGCGGTATCATCACGAGCAAGCCAAGTCGAATGCCTGATGAATCGATGGGTTGGGTAATTGCATTGTCATAGACTTGCACCGTTTTTGGTGAGTCATCTTTCAATGGTGGCAATCCTAACTGCATGGCTATTTTCATAACATACGATAAGACGCCTGGCTCAGAAACATTGCTTGCCAGATCCAGATTCACAAGTGAATATGCACCGTGGTTCACGAGCAGTGCACACGCTTGATAGTCTGCAAACGACCCCAAAAGTACAAATAGCTTCTCTGCTATGACTTCTATGTCGCCTATGTCATCGGCTATCTTTCGGACTTCATCCGCAATGGTTGCTTCGAAAAGTAGACGTTCAAGTAGCTGATTCAGGCGAGTGTTGATTTCTTCAATGCCCGGTGTTTTTGCAGGGTCAGCCACCGCGCGCAGTCGCGGACGAATTGAGCTGTCCGCGAGAATTTCTCGGATTGCTTTGATCAAACTTGCGAAGCCTGGTTCTTTTGGAATGTAGCGGTCTGCGCCTGATTTTAATCCCCAAAATCTATCGATTGAGCCGTCAAGTCGTGTCAAAAGTACTACGGGGGTTGCTTGTAAATCAGGGTCGCTTTTCACCAATCTGCAGACCTGATAACCATTGATGCCGGACATCACAACGTCAGAGATGATTAAATCGGGACTCTCGTTGTAGCAGAGCACTAGCCCTTCAGCTCCGCTGCGTGCCGCAATTATTTCGAAACCCTCTTGTTCTAACGATTTTCTGATGCTCAAAAGCTGCGTCGGGCTGTCTTCTATCAGTAGAAGTCGAAATGGCATTGTATTGTCCTTCCCCCACCAGTTCCCTAAGGCTCTCCCAGCATCTTGTACCCGTTTTTCGAATCTTCAGCCTGATGAATTGTTTTGGCCACTAGCTCTGCGAATTGCTGGCTGTGCTTTAGGCTGTCTGGACTTTGGAGGGAAAACGACCTGGTGATTTTTTCTAAACTAGGATTCCTGCGTGATGCCGCACTTATTTTATCCGTGCTTTGCTTTATGTTCCAGTGGTTGGCATCATTTAGCTGAGCATTCAACAATAAAATGTAAGCTGATGCATCAAATGGTCTGAGCTGGAATGAGCACTCAGCGTGTTTATTGGCGCTATTTAGATCATTCGCAAGAACTAGTTCATTTGTATAGGCAAGCTGAGAGTCGAAGTCCCACGGGTTTATCTTAAGGTAGTCCTCTAGCCTGGTTCGTGCCAGACTGGGTTCTTCACATGCTTTTAGAGAATAGAAAGAACCTAGAAGAGCTGGTAATGATGCGGGCTCGATTTGCAGGGCTCGTTCAAAGTTATCTCTTGCTGATTTCGTAGAGCCAAACATTAAATCGTAAAATCCCCGTCGAAGCCAGGCTGCGGACGTGTTTTCATGGATGGCATTGAGTACTGACTTTGCGCTCTTTGCTGCATCTTCACTCTTGCTATCTAGAGTCTTGTCAAAAGCTGCAAGTTTGTTCCAATAATCTAAAGGCTTGTTGCTTTCTATCCGATGCTCAGCGCTGGATTCGCCTGAGATTGAAGGAGGGTGGGCAGTGCAGGCTCGGTCGACAAGTATTTTTGTCCATGCTGTTTCATCGTCTGAACTCAATCTTTGAGCAACCCGCACTTCCATTAATGCCAGCGCCGCAGCTCTTGCTTTGAAAGGTTCCTGCTCAGCTCGATAAAGTCGCGCATATGCGCGTGCCATCTCGCAATGAATATGTGAATTACCTTTGAACTTGCTTGTGGCGGAGTTTGTTGAAATTAGGTCTTTGAGAACGTCAAGATTATTTTGTAGCTGCTGCTCTCCTGTCAGAACTGATTTGCTTGTGCTGAACTCAATAAATGGCTGATTATCCGAATTGGTCTGGAGCGGCTTATTGAAAGGATGAGAGTCTACTGCGATTCGTTCGGCAATGCTGGCTGCATCATAGAATGACGAAATGCCAGAACTGGCGAGCAGTCGGTTTTCCTTTATTGCTGCTGCCATGCGATTATTGATCGCTTCTATTGCATTTGTGTCCGCTACCTCAAAATTGAAATTTTGATCTGTGGAACCAAGCAGAATCACTTCTCCTGCACCAGGTGCGTGGAAAATGTACGTTGATGGAAATTCGGATTGAAATGTATTTATTATGGAGAGCAAGTCTTTGCTGGGAATTGCATAGAGTTGAATCCATTGGCAGAAGAGTCCATTCTCTCTGAGCCGATTTTTCCCCAGCTGCCAGAATTCGCGCGTGAATAAATCACCAGAGCCCGCCACCCATGGGTCTGCTGGCTGTGAGACTATTACATCAAATCTGCTGTTGTTTGAGTTGAGTAGAAAGCGTGCATCCGTGGCGCGAATTGTCAGTTTATCGGCACACTTCTTGCTGAACAGTCCTCCATTGAATTGGTTCAAGTATTTCTTGCACAGACTAATCACAGCTGGTTCCAGTTCTGCCACTGTGAGATGTTCCACTCCGGGAAATGAAAGAATGCTACTGGCACTAACTCCACTACCCAAGCCGATTAAGAGCACGTCTTTGCTGGGTTGTTTGTGGAAGAGCATCGGCAATTCACCGAGCATAATGTGCGTGCTCAGGTCGCTGCCCGGAGAGATAAGGGACCTGTCAATCGCTAAGGTCGATTCCACTTTGCCGTCACTGCTCAGGCTCAGACTGTTGCTTGAGGCTGATTTTGCGAGAACGACTGTACTGTTGATGCCATCCTTAAGTTCAATAATTTCTCGAGTATCATTCGCGCTGTCAATGTTGTTGCCATAAATTAGCGCTCCTGAACTGAGATTTTTTTGATCCCACTCTGGAATTTGATTGGCGAGTAAGAAGGAGAGTGCGAGCCCTCCCATGACTGTTGTGTATCTGGCAAATTTCCATTGTTGAGTGTCACTGTCTTGGCAGTAAATCACAAGAGCCGCGCTCGTCAAGAGGCTGATCGCTGCGAGGATGTGCATTGAAAGCTGAAGCGAGAAGTTGCTTGTGCTCGACAGCAACGGGAATAGAGCAACTGCGAATCCTAAACACCCAATAGCAGAACCGAAGCAATTTACGGAATAAAGTAAGCTAGCATGGTTGTTTAGTTTTCCTGAATTCGCAGACGTGTGAAGAACTCCAAGGGGCAAAATGGCGCTCAGGAAAAATGTTGGCGGAGCAATCAAAATAAGCCCCAGTATAAAGCGAGCAATCATTACTCGAGCAAGAATGTCCTGCGTTAGAAATGGTGCAAGATAACCACTTATATTTATGAATAGCATTTGCATGAGATTCACGGCGTACATTTCAAAAAGGATGCTGATGCCAGCTAGATAAAAACAAATCGCGATGCTTGATGTAGTTTTTTCTTGAAAAATTCGCAGGCGGGAAACCATGAACGACGAGGCACTGCAAGTCAAAAGAATAATTAAAAGTACGATGCCCAGCGAGTATGATGAAGCGCCCAGGAGTACAGAAAAGATTCTTGTCCATATCAATTCCAGAATTAGAACAGTGCTTCCAGACAGAGCTACAGCCGCTAAGATCGAGCCTGGAATCTTTTGACTCTGGTTTTCATCCAATAAATCTTCGCTAGAACCTGTGCTTTGCGCACAATTCTCTGCAGACGACTCGTATTTTTCTCGGCGCTCTGTCTTGCTTTGCACTTCCGCTGAAATGAAAACAATTAGTGCTAAAACTCCCGCGAGGCTCCAAGCAAAATGTAGACCAAGTTGAGGGATGAACCAAAATGCAACGCTCCAACACCCTAAAGCTGCGCCTGCTGTGTTTGCCGCGTATAGAAGTGGAAACGATTGATGTTTTGCGATTCTTTTGTTGTAGGAGCTTATGGCAGCAAGACCGGCGCCCATGGCTGAGCAGGGGAGCAGCAAGAGAAAGAATGCACTGAAAAACCTTGCAGCAGTTTCCATCCAATCGTTAAACTGAAACAATCCTATGAATTGAGCTAAGCTGCTGCTAGAGCCGTGCGCGAGTGCTGCTGAAAGGGCAATGCCGGCGGTTCCAGCTAGGAGCTCCATTCTTCCGTATGCGCGCAGATAGTTGCTTGCTTCATCAACGGAGTTCTTCGACCTGCCACATTTCTCGAGAAGATCCGGGCGCTGCGAAGCGAAGTAGGCCCCCACCGCTGCCCCCGCCATGAACGCTGAAAAAACGCAGGCGTTTGCAGTGCTGCCAGCGCCGAGTGCGCGAATCAAAAGCCTTGACCAGACCGCCTCAAATACCAGGCAGGAGAAGCCAGAGCAGAAGAAAAGTAGGTTGGTTAAAACCGCAGGTTTTGCCTTCATCAGTTGTCGCTTTTAGCGCCGTCTGTATCAAGATACCATCGCGGAATGCTCCTTGATACACTTTAGTTTCCTGTTTAGCGAATGACAAATCCAACCCGGCGGAAACGCATCATTCTGCTTTGAGATTTTGGGCTAACCATTGTTCGAGATCTTCAAGAGAGCCAGAATCAAGGAAGGTTTCCAGAAGCGTTTCAGTTTGAATAATAGAAAGCTGCCGAATTTGTGTTTCAACTTCCTCACGAATCTTGCCAAATCGCTTGTTCAGAAGCCGTAGAAGCAATCCTATCTCTCGGTCACGAACCTGTGCCAGACCTTGCTCCAGACCTTGCTCATGCGCATGTTTCAAGGTTTCTTCATGCTTGTGAATGGTTTCTTCATACTTGCGAATGGTTCCTTCATGCTTGCGAACGATTTCTTCATAATTTTGAAGGTCTTCCTGATAATTAAGGTACCGAGTCAGTTCATCCCTTTGAACACGAACTCGCGCCCTGTATTTTTCTCTCTCTAAATCGTCTTGACTCAGCATAATTAGTTCTTCAATGGCCTCTTGAATCTTTGTGTTGGACAGGGGCTTTGGGAGGTCTTCGCTATCCAAGTGATGAGCATGACGAAAGAAATAAAGCCATGCTTCCAATTGGTTGGAGATTTTCTCAGCTGCTAGATTGAATTTCGGTAGTTCTAGTACCACTAATAATATATCAGAACTGAAAAGAAGGTCATTTTTGCGATTACAAAGCTCGAAGGGCAAACAATAGTCGTCGGTTTGGGGATAAATAATGAAGTTGCACAAACATATCGTTATGGTTTGTCGTACTTGCTTGTAGGTGTCTCCCGAGTGCAGTTGCTGCTGGTGCAGTTCTGCCCAATAGAAAAGCAACCGTTCTTTTAGTGAACGCTCAAAAAGCAGCTGCATCTCTACATCGAACAGCCGGCCGGTGCAATCGCGAGCTTTAACGTCTACTATTGAAAGCTTGTCGTCGAGACTGTCTTGCTCGCTGAAAGGATTTAGCAATTCAAGAGAAATTATCTCTTCAAAAGTATGTAGTGGCTTCAAGACGGCATTGAGCAAATCTATTAGTAGTGGAATGTTTTTCTCTCTTCCGAAGAGCCATTTGAAAGCAAGATCAATTTTAGGATCGATTTCCGGTATCATCAGTTTAGCCCTCAGGAGCATTGTGAAAACGATTTTGTTGGCGTTGGGCGATGAGGGAAGGGCACCACTCGTGGTGCTGATGGTTGTGCCGAAAAGTTTTTTTTTGTGTGCGTGCTGCCAGTCGCTAATTATTAGCTCATCCAAAATCGCAGAAGCGAAAAACCGCTTCAATTCAAGCAAATCTGCATCCGTAAATATGTATGGTATGCGATTTTGATATAGGTTGCAATAACTTTCTTGGTCAGTGTTTTAATTCGCACCTTGGTTTCGACAAACACTGCGTGGTCGAAACTTTAGATCTCGGCTGAGTGCTTTTCGTAGGCTCTATGCCAAGATAGCAACTTGCTTGGTAGACTAAATTTATAGGTTTTTCTTCTTATCGAATCTTTCTGCAGATTTTGAACTTTATTTGGAGTTTTTGCGTCTTGTAGTTAGGAGGAGAATCAGGGTGAACAAGTTGTGATCATTCATACGTTGTCTTTGCACAATTTTATGAGCTATTCCGACGCAAAGCTTGACCTTACGCCGGTTGCAATTGCTTGTCTTACTGGCTCAAATGGTGCCGGCAAATCCGCTTTGCTTGATGCGATTACATGGGCGCTCTGGGAAGAAGCGCGAGCAAGCTCGGACGAATTAATTCGCTTGGGTGAAACAGAAATGTGGGTCGATATGTGCTTCTCCCTCGAGGGGCAGGTGTATCGCGTGCGTCGGGCACGTCAGAAATCATACGGGAAATCTGGGCAGCAAATCAGTTCTCGAGGGCAAATGGATTTGCAGATTTGGACCGGTGATGAGGACTCATGGTTTGCTCATCATCATAGCTGCGGAAACGGAGATGCGAATGCGCCAGGCTGGAAAAGCCTCAGCTCCAACCATATGAGGGAAACTCAGAAAAATCTGCGCGAATTGATGCACATGGATTTTGAAACTTTTATATCCAGTGTATATCTGCGCCAGGGAAAGGCTGACGAATTTACGACCAGGTCGCCCAATGAAAGAAAACAAGTTTTTGCAGACATTCTAGGACTCGATTATTTTGACCGCCTGCAGGACCGCTGCCGACTAGAAATGAAAATGTGCCGAGGAAAGATGCAAATACTTGAGGCCAGCCTGGCGGCACAGTCGGAAATGAATACCGAATTAGGTGAGTCCTTAGACGAAGTCGAGCAGCTGAATTCGGAACTCCAAGATATAGACGAGCGACTTGAAATTTCGAATGCGCAGGTGAATCGCTATAATGCAGATTTGGCGCAAAATGAAGTTTTAAACGCGAGAGTTGAATCTGCCGCTGAGCGTGGTGTTCAACTTAAAACTGACTTGAAACTTATCGATGCCACCATGGACGATTTGATTCGGAAGTCTGTTCGTTTCTCAACTCTTTTACAAAACGAAAAGTGTGTGATGGCTCAGTTGGCTGAATTTGAAAGGGTCAAGGAAGAGTCAGAGGCGCTGGATTTGAAAGCCAATGCCTTTCATGAAGCGAACTCAAAAAAATTGGAGTATCATTCACGGCTTGCTATGATTCAAGGTCGTCTTGAAGTCGAACTTGACCATCTCAAGGAAAATTTGGAGTCCAAGAAGGCTCGAGCTGCGGCTCTTAAGAAAGGAACTAGGGACTTGCCGCGTCTTGAACAACAATACGCTGAGTTCAAGAAACTATCAGATACCGAACTCGAAATGTCAAAGAAGCGTGAAAGCCATACAGCTTTGAACTCACGTGCTGCTGAATTGCAATCCATGATAAGCGAGGCTCGTGTGAGGCTTGAGGCTCAGGTTCAACAAAAGGAAGGGTTGCTGCGCGATCTCGACGATTTGCTAAAATCTCGCGATTCGATAGAGTTCGAGCAGGATTCGCTCAAAGAAGAGCTTAAGCAAATTGAGCAAGCTGAAATAGAATTTGAATATATCGAAGAGAAAGGGTTGAGAGTAAAATCGCAAGTTGAAAGCTTGCAACAGCAGATTCAGAACTTGCAGAAGCATATAAAGGAAAACGAAGAGCGTGTGCATGAGCTCTGCCAGTCGCCTGATTTGAGCAGCTGTCCACTTTGTAGATCACCAATTGTTGATAGCAAGGCTGTCATTGATCGCTACCAAATAGACAGTCAGCATGCTGGTTCAGAAATTGACTCGATTGAACTAAAGATAAATGAACTCACAGATGAGCGCGATTCTCTGCGGCGCCAATATATCGAATTGCGAAAAAAGCTCGCGGAAAGGAAGCTTATTGATACTCGCATAGGGGAGTTTAATGAGCGACAACAGGCAATTGAGAGGGCTGAGCTTACGAGAGATTCTCTTCAACATGAACTGCAAAAGGCTAAGGACAGCATAGAAAACAATACGTTTGCTCCTGTCGAAAAGGAGAGCCTCATCAGAGTTAAAGCAGAACTTGCCAAACTTGATTTTGACCCTATCGTTTTTTCAAGTGTGCAGTCGCAGATGCGTTCGCAACGGCACATTGAGATTCGCTATCAACAAGGACAGCGTGACTTATCCGAGTTACAACAGTTAGAAGAAGAACTGCCGCTTGCGCAAAAGAAAATCGATGAGATTAGCGAGTCTCTTTCAAGCTCAACTTTTGGAGGCGTGGAAAGAGCTGAAATAGAGAAGCTGACAAAAGTAATCTCCGAGCTTTTCTATGAGCGAGAGCACCATCAACAAGTAAAACAGAACCTTTCAGACTTGATGCCGGTGCTTGAGAAAGCCAGGGATATTCGAACAGCAAGAGAGGAGTTCCCTCAGATTGAAAAGCAACTCACAGAGTTGATTGGAAGGAAGCAGGAGAAAGCATCTGAATTGAACTTGCTTGAGCAACAGTTGTTTGATTGGTCGCGCAGGTTAGAGGAATTGCCGCAAAGAAAGCAAGACCTTGATTTTGAAATTTCCTTCCGAGATGAGCTTCTAACGCGAAAAGAAGACTGTGCAAAGCGAAAAATGTTGCTCGATTTGCAGATGAATCAGCTCAAAAAAGACCGGTTGGAATTTGAGGAAAAGAAGAAGCTTCTTGATGAATGTGCTCGAGAAATTAGCGAATACTCTATGCTGGCTGAGGCTTTTGGTAAAAAGGGCATCCAAGCAATCATTATTGAAAACGCTTTGCCTGAAATTGAAGCAGAGTCAAACCGTCTTTTGTCCCGCCTATCTGATAATCGTATGCACCTCAGCTTGTTGACGCAAACCAAGACGCGGCAGGGTAACACGGTAGAGACACTTGATATTCTGATTGCTGATGAATTAGGAACCCGTAGTTACGAACTTTACTCAGGTGGAGAAGCTTTCAAAGTCAACTTCGCGCTGAGAATCGCTATGTCGCGCTTGTTGGCTCGCAGGGCGGGCGCCAAGCTCGAGACATTGATAATTGATGAGGGCTTCGGCTCGCAGGATGAGGAGAGTCGAGACAAAATAATCCAGGCAATATCAGCGATACGATCTGACTTCGCTCGTATTATTGTTGTCACTCATATTGCTGAAGTCAAAGAGATGTTCTCTACGCAAATTGCAGTCTCGAAACAAGACGGTGCTTCGCAACTCAGCTTGATTGGCTGATAAGGGAATTCTTGTGATTCACATTACCAATTTATTGAGCGGATGTCGGAACTCTTGCCCTTCGTTCGCGTGGCTAACAAGGAAGTTTGTTTTGGCAAAAGAGCAGCCACCATTGAACCTATATCACAGGAGCAAAGTAAAATTAGTCCGGCATCAGGTCTTTCGAACGTTCCAGCAAATATTCCAGTAATGGTTTGACTTCGTCTGGAACGCTAACTTGATCAAATGTGACTTTGTTTTTCTGTCCCTGATGCTCGACATCAAATGTGAATAGATGCACATGGCGTGCGCCATCCTGACGCTTTCCCGTTTGTTGAAGGATCTTGCTGTTGAGCACAAGTTCCTCAAGTTGCTGAGCCTCGTTCGGTGGCAACTTATCCACTTCAATTTCGCAACCTTCGAAAACCGGAGCATAGCCGCCTGCTTTTCTAAAGCTCACTTTCATGGATTGTCTCCTTGTACCGTTTCTCATGTTTTACCACGTCGGATGACTACTTAATTTTCGTGTGAACGATATCGCAAATAATCTGTTCTTCTTGCAACCGAAGCTGATTCTTGCCTGAAAGCCTGAGCCTCGCTTGTTCGTGGCTGTTTTTTGTATTTGCTTGCCAAGCGAGGGCTGGAGGACTGTCGATGACCTGCTGAAGAGGAAAAATAAATGATTGCTATTCGTGATTAAGGAAAACGGTAAAAATCAACCTTATATATGTTTCCAGGCGTATCCTGTGTATCGCCGAGGACTAGTGCGTGCCCGTAGGAGGAGCGTCCCTTGAAAATTGCAGTTTGTATCAAAGCTGTCCCTGACACAGAATCAAAAATAAACATTTCTGCTGACAAAACCAGCATAGACTTGAACGGTGTTCGCATTGTTGCCAGCCCGTATGATGAGTTCGCGATTGAAGAAGCACTTTTGCAAAAGCAAAAACACGGCGGAGAAACGATGGTGTTCTCCATGGGTGGTGCTGAGTGCACCGATGTTTTGCGCGATGCTCTAGCAAGAGGCGTTGACAATGCAACACATTTGAATGACCCATCCTTCGCCAATTTAGACCCGCTGAGCACTGCAAAGGTTCTCGCTGCTGCCATCAAAGATGGTGGCTATGATTTGATTTTCCTCGGTCAGTCCGGCGTCGGTGGCGACAATGGACAAGTTCCTTCCATGCTCGCCGAATTACTCGATTTGCCGCAAGCAACTTTAGTAACAAAACTCGAAGTCGCTGACGGCAAATTCAAGGCTGACAGAGAAATTGAAGGTGCGCATGAAACAGTTGAAGGAACCCTGCCTGCATTGTTCAGCACACAAAAGGGTTTGAACGAACCACGCTATCCGAATATTAAAGGCGTAATGGCTGCACGTCGCAAAGAAATCGCAGTGAAAAACGCTGATGCACTCGGTCTTGCCGGTAAAATCGGCGGAGACCATGCCGCAATGAAACTTGTTGAAATGGCTACGCCACCTGAGCGTCCACAAGGAAGACTCATTGAGGGCGACCCTGATACACAGGTCAAAACGCTCGTTCAGCTTCTAAAGACTGAAGCACAGGTCATCTAAGTTTAGTTTCAAGCAAAGTATTTAGGAGAATAGAAATGGCAAGCGGCATTCTAATTTTCGTTGAACAACGAAATGGCGCAGTCAGAAAGGCAAGTCTGGAAGCTGTTTCAGAAGCCAGAAGACAAGTTGGCGGAAAAGAACCAGTAATTGCTTTGATCGTTGGTTCTGACATCAAAACTCTGAGCGCGACTGTAAATAAGTGCAAGCCGGACAAAATTTTGGTTGTTGATGATGCTCAATTCGCTTCTTACTCAACAGAAGCCTACGCAGCAGCGTTGACTGCAGCTATCAAGCAAGTTACACCACGCTACGTGTTTGCAGCTAACACATCGATGGCGAAGGATCTGATTCCTCGCGTTGCTGCAAGACTTGATTCAGCTTGCGTCACTGACGTGTCTGAACTCAAAGTTCAAGGCGAAAAGATTTGCCCAGTACACCCGATGTACTCAGGCAAAACACGCGGCGTCTTCGATTTGAAATCGGAAACCTCATTCATCACACTGCGCCCAAACGTGTTCGAAATGAGCGAATCCGAAAATGGACATCATGCTGAAATCGTTGATATGAGTGTTGCTGTTGATAAGGTTCGCGCCAAAGTCACCCATACAGCTGTATCTGATGAACAGAAGATTGAGCTTTCTGAAGCAAGCGTTATCGTCGCTGGTGGACGTGGCATCAAGGGACCAGAAAACTGGGGCGTTCTGCAGAACCTCTGCTCTGTGCTCGGTGCTGCTCTCGGTGCGTCGCGTGCTGTTGTTGACGCTGGTTGGATCGACCACCAGCATCAAGTTGGTCAAACAGGTAAAGTTGTGAGCCCGCAACTTTATATCGCATGTGGTATCAGTGGAGCAATTCAGCATCTAGCTGGTATGTCTTCTTCCAAGGTTATTGTTGCTATCAACAAAGACCCCGAAGCACCAATCTTTAAACACGCCAGCTACGGTATCGTAGGCGATGTGTTTGATGTCGTGCCAAAGTTGACTGAAGAGCTAAAGAAACTCAACGGCTAGTTCTTTGCGGCAAGCGCATAAGATTCGAGGGACCGGGCATGCTGCCAGGTCCCTTATGCTTTTGAGCTTTCACAGCCAACTCAGCGAAGTATCCGACAAGAATTCACCAGGCTTCTAGATTTCCAATTCTCAGTTTCTGATTTGGTTCTGGTTTTCGAGCGACAAGGATCCTTTCCCGTGGATTTAATGGACGGCACTTGCCATTTGCTGAGATGATCTCGCTGTTGGACGCCATATTTTCAACGACATGCTCAGGGATTGTTATCGTGGGGAATCCTCACCTCGCTGGGGATTGGGAATCCTCACCTCGGCTTTCAAGCGCGCTTATTCAAGATTGAGTGAACATTTATGCACTAAGGAATTGCGACTTCTTTGGAGTCTTTTCTTTTCGCTGAAGCTGCTTTTTCCAAACGGAAAATTTGACGCAACGCCATTTCAGTGTCGATAGGCAGCCTTTCCTCGATTTCGAAATCCAGACCAAGTCGAAGTGCATTTAGAACTTCGTCTCCGGCTTGTTCCTTCTTGCCTTGCTTGAGGTAAGCATCGACTTTAACCATTCTGGCAACAACGGAGTTGTTATCAAACTCGAGTGCTCTGTCCGCAAGATTTAGAGATACAGGTATGTTGCCTTTTGCAAATGAGGCGCATGCGGCTGCTGAGAAGAATTGACCACGCAGTACATCGTTTACCTCAGCTTGCAATGCCGCTTTCTTGAATGCAAGCTCAGCCTTTTCGTAGTCGCGGCGGCGATACTGAAACAGTCCTTCTGCCAGTAAGTAGTACAAACTCTCAGAACTGATCTTCTTCAATGAGGCAAGTTCCTTAGCCGCATTGCTACGCATTCCAGCTCGGTCAAATAAAATAGATAGTCTGCAAAGTTGATACTGATTGTTGCGATCCAGGTTCGTTTCTGAAATTGCAATGCGCAATTGTTCTGCGAGAACTGGGCTGGTTAAATCAGCAAACCAAATACGTACGCGCTTGCTTCTCATTCCCAGGAAAAATCCTGCGGTGAAACAAGCGTAAACTCCCAGAATCAGAGTCAGGTAGTCTTTTGGTAGGCTGCTGAAACACAGCTGCCAGCGAGAGCTTCCGGCGCCAGCCAGGCCCAGAAGCGGATCGATGACGAGGTTGTTTGCAAGAATAATTGCAATAGTATAAGTGATGATGCTTGCAACGAACGGATGTGGACGAAAGAACAATGAGGGCAGAAGGCAGACTGCCAGCAAAAGTTGCATCACAACTCCTGCAAAAAGTACGGGTACGAGCAAGTCTGCATGCGGCAAGCTCTGTGGAATTGCGGAGAACCAGAGTAATCCATAATTCCATTCTTGTATCCAGCCACCAAAATGCTCGGCCGTTACAACTGTTGTTCGAAGGTCCATCCACACGATTAGCGGAAGTACGATGAACAGCACTACGCGCCAGGCCAGGGTTTTGGTGTCATCATCGAGTTCGTCTTTGAAGAGGCTGTGCCGATGCTTCCACAATTCAAATGCAGTGCACACGGCGATAGCAATCACCACGGCGCTGAACAGATTCGTAAATAGAAGCGACATCGATACCTTTTTCTAGTATCTGACATTCCACTGTCTGAAACTAAGAGACAATGTGTGTCAGCTGATTCCCCAAGCACGGCTCGAATTATAGGTGTGGCAGCCTTGACAAGCCTGAGAAAAAAGTTAGTGCGCTGCATTTAAATAAATTGATTTCCTTCAGACATTGCCCTGTATTGGTTTTGGGCATACTATGGGGCATTATTAACTGTTTTATTTCTCTTCAAAAACTGTTTTATTTTGCCTTTAAGCCCCGTTAATGCAGCGGTTTCTCAGACCGAGCTAATCAAGTAAGGGCGGAGTGAGCTCTATCCATTCCTATAAAAATCGAGGGATATCTTGATTTGGCCTGGTGCTACATATGGTGGCATATGATTTGTGCCTTAGACTTCTCGTAAGCTTGTTTTCTCTCAAGAAGTGCGTAGACGCCATGCTTCAATCGTATTTTACTGGCGGAAAACTACGTAGACTCTTTTGACTTGGTAGGCTGAAAAGCCGTGCATTGAAAGAGATTCGGGTGATCGTAAAAATACGCTGGTAATTGCCAGTAAATAGAGTATCTTAGTCTCAGAGTAGGCAAGGCAATTTTCCTGGTGGCGTATGATGCTTAAAACAAAAAATCCTCGTTATATGACTGCTCGTCCCGCTGATGAGACTACGGCGTCAAAACATCTGTGGGAAGATTTCGTTAGACAGGTAGGAGCTTACGCTCGAAGAGTGAACATTACGTACAGAAATGTGCCTATGGAAGAACGCTTCGAATCGCGACGAACCAAGCAGGATGTAGCTACAAGCGCCTGGTACAACCGCAACACCACGTACACTGGATGAGCAACGACCGTGAGACCCTTGTTCACAGTTATGCTGTGGCCAGGCAGCAGTATTTTGCCGCACTCGGCGATACCAAAATTAGCATCTCTCCGATTGTTTCGTACTCGCTTCAGGGGCTTCCTGCCTGGCCAGTAAGAGAATGTTGGCAGGTCGTTCAAAGAGAGAATTCTACAGTTATTTTTTCGAATGGACTTAGCGACCCTGCTGAAGATGGTTTTCAGATTGGCGTTGAAGTCGCCGTGGAGACCTCCAGAACGCTTGCTGATTTTGATGCTGTTGTTAGTAGTTGGGCATACGAATTAGTATTTCAAGCAAGTTTTTTGCTTGCGAGTAATCCCAATATTCGCTCGGCTTACGAAGGAAAAGGTTGGGGCACCATTGAGTTATACGATGTGGAGGCTCCAGCGCGATACATTACAGACAAGGGAACAATCGGAGTTCTTGTTACTGTTGGTGCTGATGCGATTCCCACCAAAATTCAATTGCCAGAAAATGATGCGCTTGTTTTAGTTTTAACGCCATTGCTGAAAGAAGAACTTATGGCAATTTGTGGATCTGAGCGTGAAGCATGCATGGAGAAATTGGTTGAGAATTTGTCCCAGCAGAGCTGTTTTCATAGAATAACTGAGGACCGTCCGCCAGCACTGTAGTCGCGAGCAATCCCTGCGATCGCTAACAGAATAATCCCTGCAATCGCTGCAACCCTTCAACGATTTCGTTCCGCGCAATAAGCCAGGGCAGCAGCAGCGCCAGCGTTCCGAGTCCAGTGAGGGTGCGATTTCCGTCTCGCGTCAATCCGGGAAGAGTAAAAAATCCAAAAAATGAACCGATCAGATAAACTTGCAAAAACATTGGTGCGAGCCAGAGTCCTCGCGTAAATGAGCCTGACTCTATTACTGCTCTCCAGATGCCGATCAGGTTTCCCTGGTCTACACACAAGCAAATAAGCCCGATCCACTGTCCCAGCTTTGAGGCGATATTCCATGAATTCAGGGTCGAAACCCAGCAAAGCAGCCAGGACGCACTGATAAAACCAAACAAATCAAAAAACATACTTTCTTGTTGCTGGCTTGAGAATAGTGATTCGGGTGTGGTTTGAACAAAAATCAGATGGCAGAAGCAGAGAATGGCTATTGAAAAACCTGCCATCAAAACCGACGTTCCGAAGACAGTTTGCCTTCGACTCGCAATTGCCGACTTTAGTAAGTTATCAGCCACCAGTTTCCCGAATCCCCCCACTTAATGTTAAATGCCCAAATTAGTTTTAGGAATAGCCAAACTGAACTTGAAAAGGTTCGGAGACGAATTGTTTCGCACAATCTAAACCAAAAACAACTCCTTTCAGAGTTGCGAGGAAGTGTAGGTACACTGGATATTTCGGTCCAGTTCAGCTTAAGCATTATTAATTCTCTAACCATGGCAGGATCACCACGATTTGACACTCAGCCCCTTGGCTTCTCCCCCAAAGTACTTATAATTTTGCTAGCAGGGCAAGGCGAAAATGGCTATGTGGTTGATAGCTTGAAAGAGAACCGGGCAAAGCCGATTAGGTGTAAGGAACAATGTCTTTTCTAAAACCTCGTATCAGTGAAATGAACATCAGAAGCAGAATTCTGCTTGTTTGCACTGCTGTCTCAATTCCACTGCTCTGCATCTGTGCACTCATTATCTGGAAGGAATACCAGGGGCTAGCTGCCGCAGCTAAGACCACCGTGGCTTTCCAGGACAAAATAGCGGCTAGAAGTCTTTCCCAGTGGATTGCGACACAAGAGATTGAACTGCAGTCTCTCAGTTTGATTCCCGATATTCAGGATAGGCGAAATCCAGACAATCGCAGAATACTCGAAAACACGGCTCTAACTCAGCGTGACTGGAATGCGGTAATTCAAGTCGACCGCAACGGCAAAATTCTAAATTCGAGCGCTCCAGTGGCTGCCCGAGCTGAAGAGAAACTTCGCAAGCTGGAGTTCTTCAAGAACATTGTTGATGAAGCCGACACCGGTGTGTCTGGTTACCAAAACTGCCCTTTCACCGGTAAGCCATCAATTTTGTTCGGCGTACCAATAATGAAGAACAACCAGGTTGATACCGTGCTTGTGGCAAGTGTAAGTCCCTCAGCCATTCTGCGTCTGTTCAGTGGCTTAGGACAAGACCGAAGCGCTGTTATTGCCGTAATTGACCAGAACAAAAAGGTTCTCACAAGAACAATCGATCCAGACCAGTGGATGGGAAAAGACTTTACCCATGCTAAGTCAGTTGAGCATGCTTCGCAAAAGACACGAGGTGTGTTCGAGGCTGTAGGCATAGCTGACCCGACCTTGCGCACCTATGCGTTTGATCGTGTTCCAGAGACACAATGGATTGTTGTCGCAGGAATTCCATCTGCCACCATATATGGATCTGCACATGATCGATTGTTGATGATGCTGTTCTCAGCACTTATGGCAATTGGTGTTTCCTCTGCGTTGGCGTACAAAGTTACAGGTTATTTCACAGGTCCTATTAATGAACTTGTTCGCGAAGCCGTTGCGATAGGTCGGGGCGATCTTAGCAAGAGAGTCACCATCAAGCAGGGTGGCGAACTCGGTTTGTTGGCTCGCGCGTTCAATCAAATGGCGATTAACCTTGAGTTGAATCGCGACTATAAACAGATGGTTGAAAAAGTGGCTGACTCAATCAGGCAGTCGTTAGACCTCGACCAGATTTTGAATACAACCGTGACCGAACTTGGACAGGCTCTGTCCAGCAGTCGCTGCTGTTTGGCACTCTTTGGCTCAAATCGTGGCAGTCTGGTAGGCAGTGAATTGGAATTCAACTATGTATGGTGGGATCCAACAAAAGGCGGCACACCATTGAGTAATTGCTCTGTGCTAATCACAGAGAACAGTATGCTGAAGTTGATTTTGGAACAAAAAGCCATTCTCTCTCTCGATGTGATGGATGCCCATTCATTCACTCCGCTAGTGGAAAGGGAAGAGTCTTCACCTGAAGATTGGCGTTCCATCAAATCTTTGATTGCTTGTCCAATTGTGTTTGCTGATCGTGCTGTCGGTATGATTCTCGTTCAACAATGTGATGTTCGCCGTGCCTGGTTCGATCTTGAACTTGAATTGGTCGAAGCTGTAGCAAACCACGTCGCTCTGGCAATGGAGCATGCGAACTTGTTCACTAAGACCAAGACGATGGCTGAACAAGAATTCCTCATCAATAATATAGTTCGTTCTATCAGAGCGTCGCTGGACACTGATACCATTTTGAGCACTGTCACTGGCGAACTCGGCAAGGCTCTTGGACTCGACTACTGTCAAATCGCAATGCCTCGTGCTGAAGGACCGCTAGTTGTAACTCATGAGTTTCATGCGGACGACATGTCATCGAGTAAAGGTTTGAGTCTTTATGATTCTCACCTCGACTTCGACCCGAACTCTGATACATTCGACTTGAACAATTTGCTCGGAATTGATTTGATGAAACTGCGTGATTTCTCTGACGAGAACACGGGCGAAATTCCGATTTCAGCAATCGTTGATGTAGAAATCGATCACCGCACTTACGCATACAAAGAATTCTTGCGCAAAATTGGTTCGCGTTCGTTAATCGCAGCACCGCTGTTACAGAACGAACGTTTACTTGGTGTTTTGATCATGCATCAATGCCGAGTCGAACGTGAATGGCATTCGGGTGAAATCCGACTAGCTGGCGCAATTGCTGACCAGCTCGCAGTCGCTATTTCACACGCAGAGCTATTTGCACAAGTCAAACATCAAGCTATCACAGATGGTTTGACTGGTCTATACAACCATGTTTACTTCAAGAACAAGCTTGCCGAAGAATTCAAACGCGCTCACAGAAAAGGTTCTCCATGCTCTTTGCTCATGCTTGATCTCGACAAACTCAAGCTGATCAATGACACCATGGGCCACCCAATCGGTGACGCTGCAATCAGACAAGTCGCAACAGTATTGAAGAATTTGCTGCGTTCTGGTGACATTGCAGCTCGATATGGTGGTGAAGAATTCGCCGTAATTCTTCCAGAAACTCCATTGAGCGAAGCCTTGCTCATCGCAGAACGTCTGCGTCAGAACATCAATCGCAATCCTGTTCCTGGTCTGGGTAATATCTCTACATCCATAGGTGCTGCCTTCTACCCGGTGCATGCAGAAACACCGTCAGAGTTGATTGATAAGGCTGACAAAGCGCTGTACGTTGCAAAACGTGGCGGACGCAACCGAGTCTGTGTCTGGAACGACCCAGAACCAGTTCATGTTTCACCGATTGAAGATATTGCAATTGAACCCATCACTCAGGAAGCTGAAACCCCGAACGCTGCAGTTTCGCTGATAGCAGCAGCATCTAAAGCGGAAGTATGACTCTCACATATGGTGCCAGTTAACAGACGACTCGTCTTGTTCGATATCGACGAGACAATCATATTCTCTGACGGAGTTGGTCGCAGAGCTATTCAAGCTGCTTTGCGTCAGGTCTTTGATGACTCTGTTGATGCATCGCAGCATAACATGTCGGGAAAGACCGACCCGCAAATTTGTTATGAACTTCTTGCTAAGCATGGCTACAGCAAAGAAGAGATAGATGAGAAGCTGCCGCTTACGTTCAAGGTCTATCTTGAATTGTTGGAAAATGAAATTGAAGGAACAAACAGAATCGGTCTGCACAACGGCGTTGTGGATTTGATAAAAGAGTTGGAGGCTCATCCTGAGTGCTATCTAGGATTGCTCACGGGAAACATTGAAGCCGGTGCCCGACTCAAGCTTAAGCCGCATTCCCTCAACGACTATTTTGTGTTCGGCGCGTTTGGTTCGGACTCAGCAAATCGTATGGATTTGCCACTATTTGCTCATAAGCGCGCAAAGGATGTATTTGGTAAGGAATTTGATCGCAGCGAGATTGTAATCATCGGTGATGCGGTTAACGATGTATTGTGCGCCAAAGGGTATGGTGTGAAATGCATTATCACTGCAACCGGCAAGACGAGCAAGGAAACTTTGTCTGAGCTGAACCCTGATTTCCTTTTTGACTCTCTTGCTGACACTGCAGCTGTGATGGATGCAATTCTGAATTAGCGTGCTTGCCAGAATTATAGGCTCGGTAACCATTAAACAGTGACTTCTGTTGTCTCGCGAGAAATGCCTCAGCCGGTTTTCTAGAGGATGTACAGAGTCTATTGCTTACGTCCTGTCAGGGCATTGACATCGGTCTTAGTCCATTTTATCGCTTGAATTCTTGCTTTCCGCAGAAAAAATAATTGCGAGCCGCTATAATCTGGGTCTATTCAGTTTCGATGAGACCGAGGAAGCTTAGTCTCGTCAATGCATAAGGCAAGGCACAACGTGTCAGAAGAAGAGCAAATAGACAAACCAGAAAAAGGTGATAACTGGGTTCGTGCGTTCATCGGGCTCGGCTCTAATGAAGGCGATCGACTTGGCTATGTTCAGCAAGCGATGCAGCTTTTGAAGGACTATCCTGATATTGAAGTCGTGGAATGCTCAAGCATTTATGAAACAGAGCCTGTTGGCACAGAATATGAAGAGTGGTTTGTCAATGCAGTTGCTGCTA
The DNA here is from genome assembly GCA_044226015.1 of Obscuribacteraceae bacterium (SeqCode). Taxonomy (GTDB): domain Bacteria; phylum Cyanobacteriota; class Vampirovibrionia; order Obscuribacterales; family Obscuribacteraceae; genus JAIEPM01. The sequence goes on along the minus strand of JBGAHS010000008.1, from coordinate 65,501 downwards.
TCGAAACATGTTTGCCACCGCGCGAACTTATGAAAGTGTGCAAAGAAATCGAACGACGCCTTGCTGCAATGATTGGAGTGGATGGACCGGAGATACTTACACAGTGCTCAGATGGTGAAATTAAGAAAGCTCGTATCATTGATCTCGATATTCTTTTCTATGGTGACAAGCGGGTGAAGTTGCCAGATTTGATGATTCCGCATCCTGGGTTGACGAAACGTGCTTATGCGCTGGTTCCGCTGCTGGAAATTGCACCAGAGTTCATGCATCCTACTCTAGGTAAGAGTGTTGCTGAGTTGCATGAGGCGCTCGATGCACCAGAACAGGTCTTTCTTTTTGGAACACGAAGCCCATTTCCAGATTTTGACGCATAGACTTGTTTAGAGCGGAGTTGAACTTGACTAAGAAGAAGTCGATCATCACGCTTACAACTGATTTTGGAACTAGTGATGGATATGTCGGTATCGTCAAAGGTGTAATCGCCGGTATCTGCGAGGCTGCCGAACTAATTGACTTGAGTCATGATGTGCCACCATGGAACATCTCAGCTGGCTCGTGGATAATCGCGAACGCTTTTCGCTATTTTCCGTCAGGGACGATTCATTTAGCTGTTGTGGACCCTGGTGTTGGTTCAAAGCGCAGAGCAATTGCCATCGCGGCTCACAATCAATATTTCATCGGACCTGATAACGGATTGTTTTCTGATATTTTGCGTCTCTCTTCTGAGCAAGAGTTGCAAGCCTATGAACTAAACGTTGATAGATACTGGCGCGATGAAATTTCAACTACATTCCATGCGCGTGATTTGTTTGCACCGGTTGCCTCACATTTTGCAAACGGTGTTGCACTTGCAGATTTAGGTTCGAAGATTGATCCTGCAGATTTGGTCAGATTGCCTCTTCCGGAAGTGAAGGTCAAGAACAATCGTGTTGAAGGTTCCGTTGTCTATGTCGATCGTTTCGGAAATTTGATTAGCAATATTGGCAAAGAACTTGTCAAAAACGCTGCTCTTTGCCAGGTTGGAAAGAAAGCCATCGGACGAATTACTAATACTTACTCCTCAGGAGAAACTGGTATGCCTGTCGCATTTGTTGGCAGTCATGGCTATTTGGAAATAGCAGTTAGCCAGGGGCGTGCTAATGAAAAATTAGACGCAGATTTGCACACGCCTGTCATTCTTTTTGAATCCGCTCATTAGGAATGACTTTTGCCATGTGCAAGAGTGACTTCAGGGCAATAGGAATTTGCTCAAAAGCAGTTTACGCTGAAATCATTACTACAGCCGATTTCGTGATTCCTACTTATGCTATCAATGAAGAGAGTTACTCAAACCATTAACTCTGAGTGTTACAGTGCGGACAAAAGCCCTTCTTCTGTTTCGCTACTCAGTTCGGGCTTGCATGAAGGACCATCGGATTCCGCCGAACCCGGACCTCAGCCCGCTTCGACGGTGTCATCGAAATTGTGGATCGTGAACCCAGCTATAGACTTGTTATTTGTTTGTGGTGGCATGTTGTGGATTCTCGTTGCATTCGCAATGGCCAACCCTGTGTTGTTCTCCAGCAAAACAGCTCCTTTGTTCATGATTCTCACCCAGATTGGTGCCATTTTTTTTCTCGACCCTCATAATGCCGCAACAGTTTTGCGCATTTGTAATGAGAAGGAACTTCGCGACAAGCACAGAATATTGTGGTTGTGGTCGCCACTTGTTCTTGGCTTTTTCTTTGTTCTCAGCCTTTTGTATCCGCTGGTATTCCTTATATGCCTCAAGGTCTATCTCTCCCTGGTGCCGCAGCACATAACTGCTCAGTCTTATGGAATTTGCTTGATGTATTTTTCGCGGGCGAAAATCCTTCCAAACCGTAGCGAAACTGTCGCAATTAAAGTTGCCTTTACTCTAATGGCAATAACGAGTTTGCTGCGCAATTTTTCTGATAAGGCGGTTACAGAACTGATGGGAGTAAAAGTACCATCCTTGCTATTGTTCCCTGAGTCAGCAGGGCAGATTATGGCTGCGTGTGCATGGGCTGCCACCATTTTCGCATTTGCGCTAATCTCTTATCGCTTGCTGCGAAATGATAAACGACGAGTTCCAATTGCAGTGTTGGCGTTGGCGTTTAGCACGCTCGTGCTTTTGACGTTGGGACCTGTGCTTGGGCTAGCTGTCGTGTTTTCTTCTTCATTTTTCCATGCCAGTCAGTACCTTATCGTTTCCGGTTCGGTTCATCTGAAGAATACAGATCGACAATCGGTGAAGGCTGGGCGGCTCGTGGATTCGATTTTTAGGAGCGCTTCATTCTGGGGACAGACGATAGTTTTGGGACTACTCATATATCTGGCCTTACCCACAGGGCTTGCTCATTTTGGAATACCCGTCACAAAAGCTGCAGTTGCTGCGCTTTGTTTTGCATCGCTGCATCACTTCTTGGCGGATGCGCTGATCTGGCGGATAAGAGATCCCAAAACAAGAACAGCTCTAAGCACTTGAGGGAGATCAGAGAGTGAAGAAATTTGTGAGATCAATCGCAGGGAAAACTAAGAATCTTCCAGTGGCAGGCACCGTATCTGGTGTGTCGGGTCTGGCTCTACCGGCATCGGTTACTGCTCAAGAACTCGGTGAAAAAGCGCGCACAGATAAAAGCAATTCGTCTAATGCTACAGAGCAGCAAATGAAGATCTATGCAGAGGCAAGAGCCAGGCGATTTGAGGAACAAGATAGAGTTATGACGTTGATAGCTAATGGATGCGAAATACTGTTTTTGGTAATCAGTGTTTCCCTATTTACTAAAGCAATAGTTCACGTTTCGAAAGCACACAAAATACTAGGGACTCATTCGTTGCTCGACTTGAAGCTCATTTTTTGGGCAATCGCATTTCTTGTACTGGGATTTGCAGCCCCCAGAACAATCAACTGGTTTTTTGCCTCCGCAAGGGACATGTCGTATTTTTCGTAGTGTTTCGCCCTTAATCCATTACTGTACTTTTGTGCAGGTCTAGACTCACAATCTTCTCACACCCTGATCTGTAATCTTGCTTCATACAGTAATGGAGGCAGGTTAATGGGACATTTAGAACACGGCGCTGCAAAGGCTGACGGAGCAAAAAACGCTGACGAAGCAAAACATCCATTCCAGCAAGAAGCATTCAATGCGGGCTACCGAATCTCAGACCTGACCTATTCTGATTACGGACATACTGGCGGAATTGATAAGGCTTACCAGCAACTTCAAGACGAGTACAAGAATTTTGCTTGCAAACATACTTCTACAGAAACGGCTAGCTGGTGGCATTCTCTGCAGGACAATTTGGAATTGCGCGATCAGCATTTATTGCCGAATCTCTCAATTGCCTACGGTGCCGATGTTAAGGGCGAACTGAGCCGCAATGGGCTTGCAGCACCGAACCCACTATTTAAGCGGGAAGGCGTGTGCAACCCTGATGTCGCTCAACAGATTGATGCCACACTGTCTCATCATCTAATTCAGCAATACGATTCATTGATGCCTGAACCTGGCTTGCTTAGTGTGTTCAAGTCTGAACCTCGCGTAAGCGCGGAGGACCTGACGAAGGTTGTGGACAGAATGGTCGCAAGCACCCCGTTCATACCGGTAGATGACTAGCGATGCTGCTCTTCAGGTTCTTCGAAAGATGCGTTTGGGAGGGCTATCGCCATCCTTTTCATCGTTCGGCTTATCTGATTTGACTTTATCGAACTTTGCGAATTTGTCCACGACCGTTTCGGTGGACTTTGCCGCCGCCGCCGATTCACTTGTCTCTTCTGCTGGAATTGGTGCCGCTGGGTCAAGCTCTTCTTTGTCAGTAAAGCCATCTTCAGGGCGGTCGGGGCGATCTTCCTGCACTGGTCGACCAATCGAAAGCGCGATCATCAAGCACATATCCACGCGCTCCATTACTTCATTTGGAAATGCGCCGATTTTATTGACCAGCAGTGTTTTTGGGATGGTGGCAATAACTGTACAGTCGATTACGCTGTCCAATCTGATGCCTCCTGCTTTTCCTTCGGGAGTGGCCATTTCAACGACTACCTGTGTTGGCTCGCGTTGCGCGCGGGTGACGTTGCTAGTAAGAGGCACCAATAACACGTCATCTAACCTGACGTTGTTATAGTCGTTCGAGATAATTACGGCTGGGCGTCGTTTGGTTTGAGTCTGTCCGTCATCAGTCGTGTAGGGGAATGCGACTAAGACTACGTCGCCTTTCCTGTAGGCTGGTTGCTTTGATGACATGCGGGAAACTAGTAAACAAGGTACGGCTCACTGCCATTGCCATTTTAGCAGTAAACAAAAAAGACCCTGATAAATTCAGAGTCCTTCAATAAAATGAATGTCTACTTTCTTAGACAGTGTCGTAAATAGCAGCAGCTTCATCAAGCAAGGCAATGCGCGCCAAAGTCGATGCTCCAGACTCTTCGCTGAGCGAACGAGCTTCAGCTGGCGAACATGTCAGCCATTCCTTAATTTCAGCAGTCCAAGCTTTAGCTAGAAAACCGAGCGCTTCTAGCGCTTTGTCTTCAAATTTATGAACCTTTTTCTTGGATTGTTGGCTCACGGATGTGGTCTCCACTTCTCAGCTAGTTCAAGGAGTATAACACGCATTTCAAGGGGTTGCTAGGCAAATTTAATATAAGCTGCCAAGATTTTATCCAAAGTGCTCTACACCTTTATACCCATTATCTGGCGACTCTTCCAATATATCAATTGGAAAAGCCTCCCCTTTTTAGACCGCTTAACAATCTCTAAAGGCTTGCCATACGAGGTTTTAGCTCGCGCTGACTTCTTCCTTCGCCTGCTTGGCGGCGAACTTTTCCTTCAGAAACTCAATTGTTCTCTGGGTCGCGCCGCCAGGGACGAAAATTTCCGCTACGCCTTGTTTAAGCAATTCTTCCCTATCTTCGTCTGGAATGATGCCGCCGCCAAACAGCAGAATATCCTCTGCGCCTTGTTCCTTGAGCAGGTTCACGATTCGGGGGAAAAGTGTCATATGAGCACCGGAAAGAATGCTCAGGCCTATGGCATCAACGTCTTCCTGAATGGCTGTTTCGACGATTTCTTCGGGCGAACGGTGCAAACCAGTGTAGACGACTTCCATGCCGGCATCCCTAAGTGCACGGGCGATTATCTTCGCGCCTCTGTCGTGTCCGTCTAAGCCGGGTTTTCCGATGAGAACTCTAATTTTTCCTTTTGACATGGTTCCAGTCCTGTTTGCCGTTGCCGTGTCAAAGTATATCGGCTATTCGATGAGCTTATCTGTCTTCATCCGAATTCTTTCAACAAGCATTTCAAAATTCGGTAGGTCGCGTCGATTAAGCAGGTAGAAAAAGCTCTTGGATTTCACAATTGCGAACTTCAGATATATAGGATTGGAGAAACTGATCAGGTTTTCCCATTTCTCTTTTTTGCGGAACAGCAAATTGTTGAATGTGATTGTGTCTTCGTCCGTTTTGACGGAGTCCACTTCCAGGACTACGGACGGCAGAATGGGGACCATCAGAATCGAACACATAATGTAGACGACAACTTCTTTAAGGGAGAAGCCCTGCCCATGCAGGACATGGGCGCTGAAAGTCATGTACATGAGTGAAATATAGAGGAACACAGCAAAACCGAAAACAAGCCAGCGGGTGAAGTGCTTCCAGCGCGAACGCTTGAATTCGTTGATCGTTGGAGTTGCATCTGCACCTACCGGTACAGGCTTGAAATCCTTCTTCTTTTTGCCCACGCTCAATACCTTGGTTACTTCTATGTACGTCGTGCTCAGATAATTGAATCATCTTTTTCCATTCCCGACTTCTTTTTTCTGATTACTTGCTAAACTGCCAGTTTTGGAAGAATGAACAAAAGGGGCTAATATGCTGTTGAAGCGCGCGATTATTCTGTCCACATCTGTTTCGCTTCTTTTGTCTCAGCAAGTGGCAAACGCTGAGCAACCATTGTGGTGGAAAGTTGGCGTTGTTGCTGATCAAATGTATGAGGAGTCGCCAGTAGAGGCAATCAAATACTACAAAAAAGCTGTGGCAGAAGCGAAATCTGCCGCAGTCGACCCCAGGGTTCTTGCTGCTCAAATTTATGCTTTAGGTAAGGCTCAATATTTGGAAGGCGACCTTGCTGATGCTATTCAGACTTTCAAGACCGGAGTAAATCTCGCTGTAGAGCACAAGCTAAATAGCTGGCATGCAAGTTTTCTCCTAAATATAGGTTTGTGCAAGAAATTTCAAATAGTCTATGGGATTTTGAATAAAGCTGAGCCTACCGAGGTTTTGCAGGCGCTGAAAATTCGTCCGGGAAGCCCAGATGCCCCATCTGATTTTCGAATCAATTGCTATGAAGCGCTCGCAGATATTTACCGCTCTCAGAAAGATTATGCTAGTGCTGAGAACTATGTGAAACTTGCAATTAATGAATGTGAAATGGCTGGCGACGAAGACTACCATATCGCAGATTTTACAGTTGCCCAGTCGCTCTTACGATATCAGCAAGGAAAAAGAGAAGAGGCAAAATCATTGCTTGCTCTCGCTTGTAAAATTCATCCTGCGCAATCAGGGCATTACCAGACTCAGTACATCGAACTAGCAAACGAAGATAATAAAGATGATAGAGCAATAGAAGAATCAGCTCGCTCTTTGATAGAGAAACGCGACTATGCCGGACTGGAGAAGTTGGCTAATTCAATAAGATTGAAGCAGCTTGTTGATTCGTCAGGTTACCTGAGAATACACCATTTATACGATGCTTGCGGACTAGATAATCTTAGTGAGGATGAAACAGAGAAGCGAATAAGTAATGTTCGTCTCTGGGTGCAAAAATATCCCCAATCGCCAACGGCACGCATTGCTCTGGCAACAATCTTGATTGACTATGCCTGGCAAGCCCGTGGCACTGGATACTCCAATACAGTTTCACGAGAAGGGTGGAAACTTTTTGAACAGAGGCTGAAGGACGCCTGGGCTCAACTTGAGTCGGTAAAAAAACGTCCTGCTGATTGGTATCGATGGGCATTGAAAGTTGGGCTTGGTCAAAGCTGGAGCAACGAGCGGTACGACCAGGTTTACAATGAATGCAGAAAGCGATTTCCTAAACTTGATGAAGTCATTTGGGCTCGAGCAAATCGCTTGCTTCCAAAGTGGCATGGAAAGTTAGGCGACTCAGAAGCTTTGCTAAACGCAGAACTCAGGAAACGTTCAGGGGCTGATGCCGATGTTTTCTATGCGCAAACGGTTCTGTTTATGACAGATATTTCAAACCTTGAATCTTTCGATTGGCAAAGAATGCGGCGAGGATTCGAGGAGATTATTCGCCGTTATCCGCGGGATGGCGGCATGAAGGCTTGCTATTTTGCATGGGCGATAGGCAACAATGACTCTGCTACTTTGCTGGCTCTTGGAGTTAAGTCTGATTGCTTGCCACCGCCAGCGGTGCACGATGCTTCTAAGGTTAGACCTGACTTTCACCTGGCTGAGCTCGAGAAACGCAGAGTTTCGGAATCAGACCTGGAAAGATATACGCGAGTAATCAATGAAACTCCTGATTCATGGGAGGGGTATTATGACCGAGGACAGTGTTACAGCAAGGAAGACAAACGAGAAGAGGCAATAAATGACTTTAGCAAGGCTATCGAGTTGAGCCCAAAGTACAGTGGACAAGCCTTAATAGCCCGCTGTGGAATGTACAAGATGATTGCCCAGTACGATAAGGCTCTTGCCGATGCAGAAACTTTCCAGAGGCAATATCCTAAGAGCCCAGCAGGGTTTCGAAATCATGGGGAGGTATTTTCTGCTATGGAAAATTATCGCGGTGCGATTGAAGACATCAATCGCTGCCTTGAAATTTCTCCAGGAGATTTGACCGCTCTAGAAACTCTAACCCGAACTTATGATGAGTTTGGTAACTTGAGCAAAGCAATTGAAGTTGGAACAAGTTATCTCTTTCAAGAAGGACAAAAAGATAGAGATTCAGTTTACTTCTCGCTTCAAGACCGTGCGCTTGCTTACATTCACGCCGGAGAATATGACCTTGCCATGGAAGACCTGAAGTGGGCAATGGTCGTCAACCCGAAGCATTCACAGTTGTGGGCTTATCTCGGCTTGGCTTTTGCAATGAAGAACGACGTTCCCAAAGCTGTCGAAGCAATGAGATTTTGTGAGCGATTAGATACATTCGCTCCGCGAGCGACAAGGCTTCGCGCAGAGGTTTATCGGGCTGCAGGAAAATGGCAAGATGCCCTCGTTGACTACGAGAAATCAACATCGATGGAGCCCGATTTTGGTCCTGGCTTCATGCAAAAAGCGATCACAGAAATTGCCCTGGGTGAGTATGATGATGCTGCGGAAGATTTAAAGAAAGCGATTAAGCGTGTTCCGGCATCAGCTCAATCACATGCATTACTGGCGCTAGTGGAAGAGCTGCTGGGAAACAAAGATGAGGCAGAGAAGTTAATCACGAAAGCTTTTGACTTGACTCCGGGGTTTGCCCCCAACTATCTTGCACGCGGGCGGATTCGTCTGCATCAGAGCGACTTTGTTCAAGCTGCCGCGGATTGCCAGAGCGCACTTGACGCGAACCCATTCCTTGCCGACTCTTACGAGCTAGCTTCAGAAATATATGATAGTTGTGGAAATGAAGCTGAGTCCAAAAAATTTCTGGATCTCGCTCATTCCATGGGATGGCGAGATTTGAAGAAGGACTTTGGAAAACCTTCAGCAAAGGCAGTTTCGACTATCAAAATCAATGTTCCTGCTAAACCTGACCTCAAAGCGGCAGTGGCGGAAGGAATGAGAATCGCAGGTGAGGGCGCTCCGGATAATTAGTTTTGCAGTTTTGCATCGACCGTCTCCGCTTGCTTCAAAATTGAAGAGAGGGCGATTTTGGGAATCACTTTTTTACCGCTGAAGCCTCTGTTTCCGCCCGCCACTGCAGGTATGTCATAAGCGAATTCACTTGTTCCTTTGAAAGTGGACCTCCCTTTTCTTTCAAAAAACCAGGCATTGATCTGTGAACAAGGCTGCCAGCTTCAATGATTTCTTGAATGTATCTGTGTGTAGCAGCGTCTTTATAGTTGACTTGAAGTAAGCCAGGACCAACAGCACCCTTCGCGGAGAAGCCGTGGCACATTGCACAGTCTGCAAGATAGAGATCTTCGCCTAGCTTGCCTTCTCCCATAGCGACATGACAGGACGCACATTTGCCGCTGAAAATTTTTGCTGAACGATTTCCATTCAGTCCTGCGTGCGGATCTGTCACCATAGCTCTTACGTAAATTTTGCTGATTGGATTCTTGGGATCATTTGAACGCACCGTGATTTCTTTTGAAACATCACCCTGCTTCATTGAGGTATCAACAACAACTTTTAGATCCACGCTTTCACCAGCAGGAATGAGCTTCTTGCAAATGACTGGAATTGTGCAGCCGCAAGTAGACTTCACCTCAAACACCTGTAAAAGCCCATTGCCAGCGTTCTTAATTTTGAAGCAGCAGCTGATATCGACACCTTCTTCAACGACTCCGAAACTATGTTCTTTCTTGTCAAACTGAATAATTGGTGTTCTCTCTCCGCTAGGAGCTGCTGCAGAGGCGCCTCCCATCAGCATAGACAGCAAGAGAAATGGAATCAGTCGTTTTGCACTCATAAGCGCAGCATAACATTGCAAGGAAGGTCTCACAATGAGGTCCCCCTGGTTGGGATTCGAGGACACAGCTATCCATGCGGATCATATGAAGTGGCTTTTGACAGGAGTAACGACACTCCCTTCTCCTTCATTATTCTCATATTCAATAAAAGAACAGAGAGCTTTGACTTGCCCTCTTCGTAAAAGTTTGCTGACTTGAAAACCTGGCGTTTATTAAAAGTACTTTGGGTACTATCTTAGAGACCTTGACGTTAATGATAATGATAACGTATTATCAATTACGATCCGTTGATACGCAGAGCTTCTGGGCCGACTCAGAAGCTCTGCTTTGGAGAGCTGATGAAAAAAGGAAACAGAGTGATTATCAAGCTGGCTTGCTCTGAACATGTATGCAACCACTTTTACATCACAAGCAAAAACAAAAAGAATAATCCGGACAGGTTATTGCTCAGAAAATTCTGTCCCGGGTGCAATATGCATGCGCCCTTTAGAGAAACAAAGGCGTAGACTGAGGGCTGAATAAGGACTTTTCTAAATGAATAAACTTCCGGTAACTGTTTTATCCGGTTTTCTTGGTGCTGGAAAAACAACGCTTCTGAATCAAGTTTTGAACAACAGGCAGAAGCTCAGAGTTGCAGTCATTGTCAATGATATGAGTGAGGTCAACATTGATTCTCATCTCATCAAGCAAGGCAGCAGTCTGAGTCGCACCGAAGAGAAGCTGGTTGAGATGACCAACGGCTGTATTTGCTGTACGCTTCGGGAAGACCTTCTCGTAGAAATTCAACGCCTGGCCAAAGAAAACAAATTTGATTACCTGCTTGTTGAATCAACTGGTATTTCCGAACCGCTGCCTGTTGCAGAGACGTTTGTATTCGAAGATGAAAACGGTAAGAGTTTGTCAGAGCTTGCGCGCCTTGACACTATGGTTACTGTCGTCGATTCCTTCAATTTCTTGAAAGATTATGTTGATGGGGGAGATTTGAAATCTCGCAATCTAGAGCTTAACAGTGAAGATGAGCGCACTATATCTGACTTGCTTGTCGATCAAATCGAATTTGCTAACGTCATCATTTTGAATAAAACCGACCTGGTTGATAGCGAGCAATTGAGAGAGCTTCAAGGCATCATTCAGCATTTGAATCCTGAAGCCAAAGTGCTATTGAGTAAGCGTGGGCAGGTTCCACTAAACGAAATTTTGAACACCAATATGTTTGATTTTAAGAGGGCTGCTGAGGCCCCTGGCTGGATGCGGGAGCTTAGAGGTGAGCACATTCCAGAAACCGAAGAATACGGAATAAGTAGTTTTGTTTATCGCTCGCGAATTCCGTTTCATCCTCAGCGTCTAGGAGAGTTTCTCAACTCTGACTGGGATGGCGTATATCCAGACCCTTATGATGGTCTTGTCCTGGAAGAGAACAGCTGTGAAATTGATTCACAGGGTGAGATCAAGTCTTTATCTGTCTAGGAGCAAAAATGAACAAGCTACCTGTCACAGTCCTGTCTGGATTTCTGGGCGCTGGCAAAACAACTATATTGGCTATGACAAGAATCTTCGGGGCTCAAATGTAAATGTTGCTCACGAACTTTTTTGAAGGCATTTATCACAAAGTCCGCTCAGCAGAATTTCGTGTTGTTGCAGTTGAAATCCTGCTGGTACGAGCGCTTGAAAGTTGACCTGGCAAGCATCTATATCAAAAACTTTCAGGCACTTTGTACAGGAAAAGTGGTGGTGGTGGTCCAGCGAAGGCAACTCGTAGACTGAAGAGCCTCCCGGAAGTTCCACCAATTGGAGAAGTCCTTCCTCTTGTAAAGACTTTAGATTTCGATAAATGGTGGCAATACCAATACCAGGGCTCTTTCTTTTAGCCAGGTCGAGCACTTCCTGAACACTCAGGGGGCGGGTCGTTTTTTCGAAGACCTTCAAAATTGCTCGGCGTTGTTGAGTATTGCGTTCCACGAAATAGACATCCCCGAGCAATGCCGGCACTCACCTTTATGCACGCAGCCATTGTAAATTGAAAAAGCCAATGCTGGATTACAATGCTCATTAGAGCATTGTAATTAGTCGATGCAAATGACCAGGCTTCAAAATTGCTAAAGTGTCTGAACTGGCTTGCTGGGTCCGACGCTAGCTTTGGCTCTCATTCGTAATTTTGAATTTGCTTACTCGAGCAAGAATCACAGAGTCCGAAGATTTCCAGTACATGTGAGCGAACCGTGAATCCATAATGCTTCCGCAGTTTCTCGGAAAGTGAGTCAACAACACAATGCTCGAAATGAATGCTGCTTTGACAAGACGTGCAAATTAAGTGATGGTGATGTTTTCCTGGCTCTATTGCTTCGTAGAATTTTTCGCCACTACCAAAATCGACTGCTTGCACCAGCTGTTGCATAAGTAATTCTTCAATTCCGCGATACACAGTTGTCAGACCTGGTGCCTGTGTAGGTTTGTTCAATCGTATCCAATGACATATTTCCTGTGCACTGGCAATCTTTTTCATTTCTTGCAGCGCCCACAGTACCGTTTGGGCGCCTCGGTTTAAGCGGGTGCTTTTATAATCTGAAGGCTTTGTCATACGAGGCTAACTGCACAGATTGATTTAAATCATTGGGTTCGCGCTGCGCATGCGCGACATAGAAATCGGTGATGGCATCGGCTGTTGTTGCTGAGGTCCTGGTGCGAGTGTTCTTATGGAATTAGGCGCTGGCTTTGAACTCAATCGAGCTTCTTGTGGTCCCAGTTGCCAGGCGAATCCTGCAAGAACGCGAATCGGTAAGCTGAATCTCGTGCCTTGAAATGGGCTGCCCAGGTTGATCGGAACTCTCTGATTCATTGCGTTTTCAATTCTGCAGTCAAATGATGCGGGCATATAAGGGTGTTTGCGAAGCACTCGTTGTGGTGGTTGATAGCCACAGCTTATAGACATGTTGTTGAACACAGGTGTCCGGGCATGGTGCGCTCCATAAAGCTCGACATCGCGACTGTCCTGCAATCCCGTGAGTGTTTGCATGGACCATAGAATCCACCAGTTTTGTTTGCTCTTGTATCCAACACCCACTACAGTTGACATGCGACGATCATGGTCAGGGAACTTCGGGGAGCCTTCTAAAGGATCTGGAAAATCGTAGAATCCGCCAGAAACTGCTTTTTGTTTTCGTAGATAGGCAACCTGAATTGTATTTGATAGGAAACCGTTGAAGCCGTATCCATCTCGCGATGATTTAAGGTCCATTCTGGTTTCAACACCGTAAGCATTTTGTGCGGCGTTAGTGAGTCGGTTGTATAGAGGCAGATTTCCTACGACTCCTGAATCACCGAAATTCTGTAAGTACTTCCAGAACAGGTTTGTTCTTGTCGAAAAGCGAGGTCCAATCTGTGTTTCGATACTGGTATCAATCAATCGTCCTCTTGTTGCTCTCAATGGTCGTGGTGTTCCCGGGTAGATTCCACCAATTGGGGTTGCCGTAACATCGATTGGCAAAAGGAAGTAGTCGACCGGTGTTGGTGTGAAAATGTCACTGTATGAACCTCGAATCACAGTGTTTTTCGCAACGACGAAGGTGCCACCATATCGGCCACTAGCCTGGGCGTCTGTAGCGTGCTGTGACTGGAATGGTGCCAGGTTGAATTGTTGCACGCCTGGCTGCATCGCCATTTGGGTGGCAAGAGGTAATGCGTTGCCGTAAATGCTTCGTTGCAAGTCAAATCTTACGCCACCATCGAGTGTTAGTCTGTTCCAGAATTTCTGCTGTGGAGTGTATTTATCTTGAACGTAAGCACTCTGTAGCCAGCGGAACCCGTGATAGCGTCCTACGTTGCCGAGGAATTGTGTGCCATTTATTTCGCCGTTGTAGGGACTTATTAGAGCGCCGAACGGAAAAGGATTGGGATTTAGTGTAGATGCTGTGTCGTTAAGTCCTGTCAGAGTCTCCGTCAAGCCGTCTAGTGTTTCTTGCAATTCGCCTAGTGTTGCGCTTAGAGCATCTGCTTGCGCCGTGTTGCCTGCTGCGATCGCTGAATTCAATTCATTGTTTGTGCTCTGAATTTGTGATGTCGTCTCAGTAATACTCTGTTGTGTGGAGGCTATGTCTGCATTATTTTGTTGGATCTGCCCTTGTGCATCAGCTTTCTGTTGCATGCTGCCTAATGCATCGGCATTATAGTAGTAGGCATTGTAGGTGGTGCGCACTGGTCTGAGTTCTGTCAGGAAACCAGCTTTGAGATGATGTTCTTTCTTCAAGGTTTTTGCGACATTACCTTGAGCAGAGAAAACATAGTTTGTTCTGTGGGCGGTTGTAGCAATTGATTGGAGTGGCTGTTCTGCGTTGAAGTTAGGGTAGGGATCGAAAGCAAGGCTGGTTTTGAATTTCGAATAGTAGAAACCATTCAAAAGATGCAAATTCATTTCGTCAAAAAGCCTATCCCCTTTGCGTAGGTAGCTTGCTATGACGTAGTGTTGACCGTCTGTTTCTGAAGCGTGGAATCCTGCTGCTCTAGTTCCGGTAGATGTTGGTACTTGAGTAACTGTTGCGTTTAAACCTGCTGTCAATCTGAAAGTACTTTTCTCTGTAGCCATGAACTCAAGCTTCGAGAAAGAATTTACATCAAATGAGTTGTTGTTTACGTAGTTTTTCACAGGTGGTGCAAGGCGGTAAGAGCTTCCTTGGAATGCACCAGAAGACTCTATTCTAACCCTATTCCAGATGCTGCTCTCATTCTGACTGAGTGCAGAGCTGCCGTTGTAATAAATTGTTCCTGCAAGAGGACCACCAATTTGGTGACCTACATTGAAGTTTGGCTTTGCCAAAATAGGCAACGACTTCATATGTGCGACTGCTCCGAGTGGTCCGCCACCATCGCTGGCTTCATAACCGCCGATGCTAACCGTCATGTTTTGCAGGGAGCGCGGACTTACGAATTGAGATTGTTGTAAAACACCAGCAGCTTCCGGCAAAACAACTCCATCAATTTCGTAGTTAATTGAGTTGTGTTCGCCGCGTGTTATGATGTTTCCATAGCTGTCATTCAATACACCAGGTGTGCTGGTGATCAAGTCACGCAAATCGTTTCCTGTCTTGTATTGATAAATGAATTTGTGGTCTAGGTTGGTGTCGCTTCCAATTTTTTCAGGGTGAATTAGAGTTCTTTTCTTTGTGACTCGAAGAATGTCGACGTTTTCCAGGTCTTCAAGCTTGACTGAAACTGCTTTTGATTCTCCTGGCTTGAGCTCTAGTTTCATGCTGTGTGACAGCATATCTTTAGCCGAAACCCGCATAGTCCAATTGCCAGGCTCAAGATCCCTAAGAGTGAATTCTCCCTCTTCGCCGGAAACTGCCTCGACGCGTTTCTCGTCTTTGGCTTGTTTTCCATGTCTTGTCAGAATGATCTGAGCATTTTCAATCACTCTGCCGTCTTTGTCGTCAATGATTCTTCCGCTTACAACAGCCAGTCCCGGCTTCGTAGTTTGGGGTGAAGCCGGAGACTGAGTTGTTGTCGGAGACGGGCTTGCTTGTGAAGATTGTGCTGCGTCTGGCGATGGATTGGGAGATGCTTGTGTGGAGGGAGCTTGCGGAGCTGCCTTTGTCTTCTGTGTGATTGACTCTTGGGCTTTCTCGTCTGCTGTCTTTGGTGCCGAGCGCAACTCTGGCGTGCTCTGAGAGCTATCTTGTGCATAAGCGGCTGTCGTCGCAACGAGGTTGGCAGTCAATAGAAACGTACCAGCTCTTTCAAGCCGAATCCCCATGAATTTCATAGATGACCTGTTTAGTAAGTGCGAACTTTGAGCATAATAATGAAAACCAGTTTCATTTTCAATTAGCTTGAGTTAATAATCGTGCTTAATTTTGACCTTCGAAATGCAAAGTAGCGAACTATCAGAAATAGAACTTACGCCTGATGCAAATTCAAGCTCTGGGGCATTGTCCTTCGCTTTATCGAGCGCTTTTCCACAATTGAGGGTCTGGTTGTGTAGTTCATTTGCATTCCACTGTATAGGGTTGGCTTGCGTGATTTGTCTCAGTCGAGCTCATGATGTGTCGACTCGTCAAATCATTTCCATCCTTCTTTTGCCAGAAGCTCCAAAACCTATTGAGCCAGCTGTTTTGCTATTAACCGCCGGAGCTCAAGGCGCTGCCATCTCTGCTAAAGCGAAAGATAAAGTACCCGCCAAATCTATAGTTGTGAAAGCACTTTCGCGAGAGGTCGAAAGAGCAAATGAGAAACGGACCTCTACCAGGACCAAGCTTTATCAAGCAAATAGTGTCGCGGTCCCATGTCGTGATGCTTTGCGATCATCGCTCAAGTCTGAGTTAGAGACGGAGAAACTGTCAGAACCAACTTCATCTTCGACTGAAAGAACGGCAGAACTGCTTGCTGCTAATTCAGCTAGCCGTACTGTTGAAGCCACTGCTGGCGGTGGCGCAGCGGCTGATGGCGTTTCTGGGGCTTCAGGGCTGGAGCCTTCGGGGGAGGCTGCTGGATCGGGACTAGCGAAGGGGGCGGGGCGCGGTGCTGCTACTGAGGGCGAGCAACTGGTTTCTGATTATCTTGCACTTGTCTGGAAGTTGATCAAGAAGAACTGGCATCCTGTTAAAACCACACTAACTCATACCTGCACGGTCAAATTTCGCATAAAGCAAAACGGCTCTATCGAAAACGTTAGAGTCGTTCGCTCTTCAGGCGCAGATGACTCTGATCAAGCTGCAATCTCGGCTGTTCGTGCCTCCAGTCCGTTGCCTCCACTGCCGGAGGGCGTAAACGAAGACATCGATATAAAGTTCGATTTCGACTATACGGTTTTGAAGCGAGAGTGACTTTGACTTTATGTGTTTGAAAGTTGCTCAGGTGCGCCATTCTGAGGCAAACATTTGCTTAGCGAGGAGGAGTCTTGAATTTTAGGTTGTCGTCATTGTATCGGTCGAATTTCCAGTATGATCCTTCTCCAAACATGTCGACTCGTGCAGTGCCGTAAGGAAATGCTTCGGACTTTCCGCCGTTAAAACTTGCCTTCGCATCAGAGTGAGTGAGAACGGATATGACCGCTTTGTTCCCTTTTATTTCGGAACTCCTTACCTTAATTACCTTATTAGCTATATTCTTGAGCGACTTCAACTCGCCTGAGTAGGGGTCTTGAGTCAAATGCTCTATTGTGTCTCGGTCTAATGTGCCTGCCGCTTGATACTCTGCCCGTCTTTTAGCCGCAAGCGCAGGGTCATGTTGAGCTTGTCTTTCTTTTAAGAGGGTTACTTGTGTTGAAGGCAGATAACCGAATAGCGACTCTACTCTGTTAGCTGAACGTGCGGTTTGCACCAGGCTCATGAAACACTTTCCAGGAGCTGGTGCTGTTCTTGGGTCAAAATTGTTGCTCGGGCTTGCCTGGCTCGTGCTGTGCTGAGAACTTCCGCTTCCATATGCAGAGTTGGAGTAGTTAGCTGCTCTGGAACTTGTTGCAGCTGTGCCACTGTAGGTAGTGACGCCATTGCTGTGTCCATGCCCGAATTGATGTTGCTGAAAGTTTCGCTCAATTTCGGCTCTATGCTGTTCAAACTTTCGTTGAGCTTCGGCCTGCTTTTGCCGGAATTCAAAACTCCGATCCGCAGAACTTTGTGCTCTTGCTGCGTTTTCAGCGAAACAATTCCAAACCAGATTGCCGCCCATAAGCAAGACAAAAAAAGCTCGACGCATTCTTTTACTCCTAAAGTTCGTGATCGCCATAGCACTGCTATACCACCGCAACTTGGCCTGAATAATGCTTACTATTTGGAAACCTTGCAAATCTCTCCTGCTGAATTCTTTTCCTTTAATTTGCAATATTCAGAGTCACTTGCCGAAATGCTTCTAGCTGCCAGGAGCCGCAATAATGGACCAGCGAGTTAGACGGTGCTGTCGTGCAAGCTGGAGCTGCCAGGATATTCTGACAGTAATGGGAAATCCTATTGTGACAGTGTTAATATGCCTTGCATATAATAATGATCGGCTGAGATAGGCGGATAGGTCTGCCTTGCTCGCTAAGAAAGCTGCTGTTCAATGCTTTTGAGGTATTCTTGCTGCTTTCTAAAATGCTGACAGTTAATCTGACAGTATTTATACTGGAAACAGTCGTGTTTGTATTCCAGAGTTCGATTTCTCATTGAGCAGCAAGTGTTTCAAGCAGTTCGACTTGGGATCTTGACAGTATTACAGTAATTTGAAATAATACTGTCATGAAGACGGAAGAGCAAGCGCTAAGTCTTGACGAGCTGTCCGACGAAGTTGGACAACTGTTAACCAAATACGCTCTGCTCGGCGCCCAACAAGACAACCGTGTTTCGCCAGTACCGGATGCTCGGACAATTCGCTACTACACGACACTCGGATTAATTGATAGACCTCGTATCAACGGACGACAAGCCATTTATGGCAGGCGGCAGGTGTTACAGGTTCTTGCAATAAAAGCGTTGCAGGCAATCAATTTGCCTCTGTCAGAAATACAAACGCGCCTTTACGGAAGAAATGATGACGAGCTGGAGGCTCTACTAGCCAGTCTTGCCGATTTTTGGAAACAGAAAGAGCAAGACGCACATAAGAAAGCTGAAACAGTACGAACTGTCACATGGCACGAAATTGAAATCGAGCCAGGAGTGAAGGTGCTGATTCAAGATAACTGGCAATCAGACGACATCAGTGAAACAAGCAAAAAAATCAGTGCGGCACTCGAAGCTATGAGGTCGCGCAACAAAAAATAATCGGAGGACGATTCAATGACCCCACCCAGCATCCAATTACCTATGTTAGACGAAGTCAAAGGTGCTGTGCGCGAATTAGGGCGCCTATTAATTGAAGGTCCGCAACAGATTGCATTGCCACTTGATGCGGTCGATATTGTTGCGCGGGTCGTTGATCGTGTCTCTGAAGTTACAATCAAACAAGTTTTTAAGAACACACTGACAGAGCACATTGAAGCTGTTTACATATTTCCTCTAGCCGCAGGCTCAGCTATTTCGAATTTCGAAATGAAAGTTGGTCAGCGCAAAATTAAAGGTGTTGTGCGTGAGCGGGCTGAAGCTCGAGAGCATTACAACCAGGCTGTCAGCGCTGGAAAGCGTGCAGCATTGCTAGAACAAGAACGCGACGATGTGTTTACTGTTCAAGTAGGAAACATTCCGCCAGGCGAGGATGTGACAATTGAGATAAGCTATTCGGAACGTTTGCCATTCTATGAAGATGGCGCAAGCGAACTGAGGTTGCCGTTGGTTGTTGCTCCCAGATATATACCTGGTCGAGAGCTGAACAGAAATCAGGTTGGCGATGGCATTTCTGCCGATACTGATCTGGTTCCGGATGCTTCGCGCATCTCACCGCCTCGCCTGGCTAACGGAGTGGATTCCAATGTTAAGTTGAGTTTGAAAGTTGAATTCCTGTCTGCAGATGGAGTTGAAATTAGCGACCTTGCCTGCTCTCAACATGCAAGTAAAACTTCGCTCGGACAGGAGGGCATCACGGTGTCGCTAGGACGCGTAGATGAAAGATTGAATCGTGATTTCGTCTTGCGTTGGCGTGCTACTAGCGACACTGTGAAATCGTCCCTTCTTACTTACAAGACTGAGCATGGTACTACATATGGTTTACTCTCTTTATTGCCGCCTCGTCGGACTGGCTATTTGGGCGCTCCGCGAGACATAATTTTCGTACTTGATCGCTCTGGTTCAATGAGTGGCATCAAGATGAGTTCAGCAATTAGAGCTTGCGGCATTTTATTGAACACGTTGGGACCTCAGGACAAATTCGCCATCGCTTCCTTCGATAATTCAGTCGAGTGGATGCCTGCAAGGGGAAGTGACCGCTTTATCACCGCGGACACTGCAGGGCTAGAGGCTGGCGAAAAGTACCTGCGCACAGTAAATGCGCGAGGTGGCACAGAGATGGACAATGCGCTTGCGAATGCGTTGTCTGCCCTGAGGTCCCGCACTGATAGAGACGGACGCCTGCCATCATTAGTGGTGCTCACTGATGGTGAGGTAGGAAACGAGTCCATGATTTTGCGGCGCATCCAGAACGAGATAGGTGATGCCAGGCTCTTTGTAGTCGGCATCGATACCTCAGTCAATTCAGGTTTGCTGAAGCGACTTGCAACTCTCGGAGGTGGAACCGCTACATTTGTTGAACCCGGGATTCAACTGGAGGAGGCTCTGACTTCGATTGGAAGGGAAATTGGTGCTCCGATTGTAACGGACCTACAATTAGAGAACCAGGATCTCTCTGTCGACAGAGCCTCACTTTCTCCCGCTCGTATCCCCGATATTTTCGCAGGACGCGCATCCATTTGTTTCTTCAAGCTCAATGGAGCCGGAAGCGGTAAGCTTCGGATAAAAGGAAGACTTGCCAATGGAAAGAATTTTGAAGAGAAGGTGAAAGCTCAGCCCGTAGATATGGCTTGTATTGCGCATCTTTGGGCTAAAGCTCACATAATGGATCTGGAAGATACATTCCGCTTGAACAATTCTCGCCAGATCAAGCAAGACATCATCTCGCTGTCCGTGCAGCATTCGTTGCTTTCGAAATTCACTGCTTATGTTGTAGTTGACGAGTCTGAAATTGTGAATAAATCTGGCTCAATTAGAAAGATTGTTCAGGCTGTGGAAACTCCAGCTGAATGGCAAGCGATTAGCCCCACTGTGAAAATGCGCTCGCTTTCAAGAATGTCCTCAAATGAATATTCGAATCTAGCTGGCGGTGCAGGAGGCTCTTTGGGAGCTAGCCAAGCCTCAGCTCAGGGCTCTTGGGGCGCCAGCCCTGCTCCAGCTCGTGATTCCTGGGGGGCGGCCGCAGAAGGCCATAGCGCTGATGCCTGGACTGATTGTGCTGAAGCAGCACAGGAGGCATGCAGCACAGGTTCGTGGAAGCAGTTCTCTGCATGTAATTCATCTCTTTCACTGCCTGCCCCTGGCGGCACACCGGCTGCGTCATCTGCTCCACCGTCGCCTCCTCAAAGCCCTAGCCTCCAGCAAGCGTCCTCGGCACCAATGGTGCCACCACAGCAAGCCTCTATGGCAGCACAGCCATCAGCTCAGCCGATACCACCGGTGCATCCTGCTCGTCCATCTGCTCGTCCGATGTCAGCAGGGCGTCCCGATCAGAAGAAAGAAATGTTCGATGCCGATTTAAGCCTCAGGCAGCTGGGAGCTAGCAAGAAAGATAATGCAGTTCCTCTTCAAAAGGATGCTGCGTCGGGAATTTCCGCACATGAAGAAAAAGCCAAATTGGTTGCGTCAGAGTCAGCAAGAGAGGAACTTAAAGCTATGAAATTGTCAGAGGAAGCTTCGTTTGCTCCTACCCCAATTCTTCCTCTAATGAAAAAGCAAGATGCGTCGGGTGGTTTTATGGAAAAACTGAATTCATTTGCTAAGTCTATTCTTGGAAGCAGAGACCCTGTGCTTGACCTTGAATTTCAGCAAGTGAAAAGCGACCTTCAACATTTCCTCTCGGAATTCGAACAAGCATTCGAAAAAGTTCACAGGGGTGAACCTGTAAGCGCAGATCTTCTTGAAACGGCTAGAGTAAAGCTCGTTCAGCGACTTGCAACAATGAAACTAGGCATGGAATTGCCAGAACTTCAAAAATTCTTGCGAGTAACTGCAATAGAGTTGATAGCTTCTGTAAAGAACACTGCGATTGCACCAAATCAACGCCTCGCGTTTTGGACAACCAACAAATTTGTCTTCGATTCAGTGAGGCGCGAACTTGAAACATTGCTTTCTGGAAAAGAAGCTGCCTTCTGGGACAGCAGCGTCTAGGAAAGCGAAAGCTACAGGCTGGCGTCGAAACTGCGGGTGCGCCAGCCTGTTCCAAAAATTCCGCAGACCCTTTTGGCTCACCAGAGCTCTCCTGCACACTTAACCTGGATCACACCGAGGAACAGCGACGATCTCCGCTGTTCCTCCTTTCCTTAGTGTGCTCTGACAGTTCTCACAGAAACGAGCGGAGTAGAGCGCTTCACTGCTGTTGATATTATCGTGAATTTGCCTGGTGCTTAACTGTTATTGTTTTCTCTCAATATTGGCAGCCAGTGTGCGAAGCTCCTTATTCCTATCATCAAGAATTTGCGCTTTTGCCAGGTTGTTTCGCAGGCTGCTTTCATTGTCTTTTGCTGGCGGAAACAAGTAGTCTATGATCTTATATTCAGCATCTTTGAACGCTATCCATTTTCGTTCTGATGCTGTAAGTGAAGCTTGCTGAGCTGGCGTGAAAAGATCCTTTACTTGTTTATAAACTGTGTTTAGGTTCGCTTCTACTTGAGCTAAGTCGCGAGGTTCGCTTCCTATCGGATTTACACCAAACCTCTCTGCGAGCTGTTTTGCTCTGTCAGCAATCAGATCCTCTTTCTGGAAAACTCTTCCTGCGTCAGAACTCATATACTTGCCCATAGCGAGGTCTGCATTGTCGAAATCAATCCATTTTCTTTCAGCGTCTCGCAGGAGAGTATTGCCATCAGAAGGTAGTGATTTTGTTAGGGTTTTGTAGTTGTCGTTGAGCTGTTTGTCCCATTGAACCGTGAAGCGCTTATCACACTCTTGGGTATCTTCACCGGTACTATTTTCTCGACATTCGATACTGTTCTTATTTAATTGTTCTGTTCGATTAGCTGCATCAACAAATGATGCGTGTGTTGCATTTCTATCTGACATGATCTTATCCTCTCAGTCGCCACTGCTCAGTGGAACTTACTCAAGCAAGCGTGAATTGAAAGTGACACCAACCTGCATGATTGTGCAAAACGCAATCGTAATTCTCTCAATCTAAAATTTTGATGGTGGCTCAATTCGTTGTACTGAGCTGTTTTGCCCTGCTGATTGCGAATTAATTGGAGTCCCACCAATTGATAGATGAAATGAAAGTAATTGAGCTGAACTTTAAGCGTACGAGTTCTGCGATCTTGACGATAGTTATAGATAGAGTGCCGAATACATCCAAGCTGCTACACTTCAGAGATGCAAACTAGCGCAGACCCATCTTCAAACAAGTTTGTTCGTGACAGTGTCGCGTGGTTGTCTTATTTGATGATTGGAACTTATTGCTATGCCTCTGCTGGGCTTGGTCCAGCGATGACATTTTTGCGTGAAGAGCTGCATTTAAGCTATACACTTTCGGCCTTTCACTTCAGTCTCTGGTCATGTGGCGTCATCGTTGCGGGTCTGACGGGTGATAAAACGAAGCGAAAATTTGGTGTGGTGAAAGCTGCCTGGGGCGCCTGTTTGGGACTCTGCTGCGGTATTGCAATTTTGCTTGCGGGGCAAATTCCTGCATTGACTATTGCCGCTTGTTTTGTATGTGGGGTTTGCGGAAGCACCATGTCGCAAACAATGTGCACAATTATGGCTGAACGATTTCAGCATTTACGTGCGATTGCAATTACCGAAGCAAATATTGCGGCTAGTTTATTTTGTAGTCTGGCGCCACTTTTGATAAGTTGGTTCAGCCGAAGCTCGCTCGGATGGCGAACGGCGCTGATATTACCAATTTTTGCTTTCGTAATTTACTTCTTCATTTCTCACAAGTTTTTAGCCAACGAGACTCATGAAGAATCACTCGCTAATAAAATCAATGAGAAACATGCTCGCTTGCCCAAAGCTTATTGGCTGTGCTTTGCGGTCGTTTTCTTGAGTGTTGCGTCAGAGTGGTCGATACTCTATTGGACTGCTGACTTTCTCAAGGATGTAATTCATCTGTCTAAATCAGATGCTGCAGCTTGTGTCACATCCTTTCTTGTAGCCATGGTTTTTGGAAGAATCATTGGTAGCCGTTTGGCTCGCCAGATGAAGCCTCATACACTCTTGCGTCTGGCATCAATCTTAGGGGTATTTGGATTTTTTCTTTTTTGGAACAGCAAAATTGTGTTCTTTAGTTTGCTCGGATTATTCATAACTGGTCTGGGCATATCAAATTTTTATCCGCTTACCTTATCGCTGGCAATTGCAAGCGCGCCAGGACAGACCAGTCAAGCCACTTTCCGCATGTCGCTTTCGTCTGGAAGTGCCACTCTCTCCGCACCACTCTTGCTTGGAATACTCGCAGGTCAGGTGGGAATTCACAACGCATACGGTGTGATTGCTGTGTTGTTAGTCATTTGCTGCGGGCTAGTCTTTTTGCCTATCTGGTCGAAGGACAATTGAACACTCGTTGCCTTAATTCTGGCACGAAGCGATGAATTGCAGTATCTTTGGTTTCGTTAAATTCACTGAGCCACTGGTTTAGCTCAGCTTCGGTAATGTCAAAGTTGTAGTGTTTCAATCTCGGTTTCTTCAAGGATGCAAAAGTAATTTCGTCTCGACTCCAATAATGATTCACGCGGATTTTGTCTGTTGAAACATATCCACTAAAAGAACCCTTCATCGGAATTTTGTCGGCATTGACTTGTAACTTACCTGGAACGTATGTCGCAAAGTGAACATTGTCGAAATGCATTATCAAATCTGGGCGGGAAATAGTCTTGACCATATGGTTTTGTCTGTGATTTTTTCTGCTGCACTGGTTAAGTGATTCTATAAGCAACTTATCTTTGGGAATGGCAGAGCAGCCCCCAGTTCCAAACATTTGCCAATTTACTGATAAGCCACCGAAGTCTTCGTAATCGTGGAGTACATCAAGTAATGAATCCTGTACAACCGGAAAAACGAACTCGTCGATATCGATCAGTGCGAGCCACTTTGTTAGTCCTGCATTCATATCTACGATTCTGCGGTAAGCACCACATTGCGTGTTATTGAGTTCAGCTTGTGTTCTTGATTCCATTGGCCAATGACAGAGTACGACCAAGTTTTTTCGTATGTACGGTGCCAGTACTTCTTCAAAGTCATCTTGGCTCTCATTGTTGAATAGAAAAAACTTTTCCACTCCTAGCATATGGTGGAACTCAATCCATTCAGCGAGATAGGGCGCCTCGTCTCGAAACATTGCCCCAACAGTCAATTCGTGAGCATAACCATCTTTGCGTCTTGCTCTGGAATTTGATTCACTCTGCATTGCTGAAGAACTCGGAGTTAGGGCTGTAGTACTGTCGTTGCTCAGACTCTCATGTTCAGCCGCCTGCCAATTGACCTCTTTCTCCGGCAAAACTTCGTTAACGGACTTTTGCATTCCCTTTAAGAATTGACGAAATGCGCGTGTCAACCTCCATGAACGGCTCTGGAGAATCTTTTTTCTCTCGGACTTTAGGTAGCGCAAGTAATCATTTTGCAATTCATCTACACTGCCGTCTTTAGAGAGGTTCCGTGGAACAGCTTTGTATGATGCTCCTGCGATTCGATTGATCTCGCGTAAGCCACGAGTGATTACCCAAGAAGGGCTTCGCAACAAACTGCGAAGTAAGTTCTCGCTATTTCTTATTACCTTTTGCATTTCGATGGAAGCTGATTGTGTTTGTTCTGCACTTGAGTAGAGTTGCCTATGTAGGTCCGCTGCGACGAAAAGAAGGTGATATAGTGCCTCTTTTATCGCGACCGCATCCTCATCTTTCATGAGAGGATCGCCAAACAGGCTCTCCTCTGACAATTCACCTATACCTAGCAACAGGTTTACCTGCAATGAAAAGGCTAATAAGTTGTCGCGCACAAAACTTGTGCGTGACCCTCCAACCTTGCGCAACACGTGCTCACACGCACGTGACATTTTCACAATGTCAGCGGCTATCCATAAGTTGGCTTTGTTTGTTGCCGTTGCGCTTGTGCGATGTTGGCGGAATGAAACCAGGGGCTCATTAACGTATGCGTAATCTCCATATTCCATCAAGCGCAACCAATACTCAATGTCGCCTAAATGTCGAAACTGAGTATCGAAACCGTCACCCTTATGTTCTGAGCGAAACATGACTGTGCATGGTTCTCCAATAAAGTTAAGAAGCGGAATCAGGCTGCATTTTGAGACCTCAACAGCTTTGTAAGCATCTTGCTCTCCCAGGAAGTCCTCAACTGTTCTAACGAATGTACCAGGATGAATTTTGCATCCATGTCTATCTATGAAATGTCGGGCACTACTTACTAGCGCCACATCTGGGTGCGACTCCATAACGCGATGAAGCCTTGCTAGAAGTTCTGGCTCAAAGACATCATCTTGAGCATGAGGCTTAATAAAGGTTCCTTTAGCTGCAGCCATACACTTGTTGTAATTTGCGAAAAGTCCCGCGCGCTGGTTGCTTTGCAAATACTTGATTCTTTTGTCTTTCGCTGCGTATTCTTCAATCAGATCTGCTGACTGGTCTGTTGAGCAGTCGTCAGAGATTATTAGCTCAAAGTCTTGAAGTGTTTGATTCAATGCTGATTCTATGGCAGCAGCAAGGTATTGCTCTCCATTGTAAACTGGAAGACAGATTGATATGAGCGGCTGTTTTGAAGCATTTATGAGCATAGCGCTAGTATTATAGATCGAATGAGATTCGTCCGTTCCAGAAAGCGCAACAAGTTGAAATTGGTGTTGTCTTGAAGACTCAATTCCTGAAATTATCGTTCAGGCAAAATGATAGTTGGGCTGTGCCGGAAACTTGCACTTCAATAACATCGCGCTCTTGAGTTTTTACCTTTGCTGTAATCTGGCTGGGGCGGTTCATTGCTTCTCCCTGCAGAATAGTTATTTCGTGGTGTCCATCGACAAAATAACCCTCTCTTGCAAGGTATGAGATGAATGCTCCTGCTGCTGCGCCTGTGGCAGGATCTTCTGGTATGCCAATAGTTGGGCAGAAGTTTCGGGCATGGAAAGTATTCTTGTCGGAACCAGAGCAAAACACATGTGCTGTGACAGCATTGTATTCTACCAGAATTTTTGAAAGCATCGCGTTGTCGTATTCAATTCGATTCAACACATCTTGGCTTTTGATGGGTATCATCAGGTGCCAGTTTCCTGTGTTTGAAAGAGCTGGCTGGAATCTTCCATCAAGGTCTTCTGAATTCAGGTTTAGTGCTTTTGCCAGGTCCTCATTTTTCAAAGCGAGCGCACCAAACTCGGGTCTTCTTTGGGTCATCGTGACAAAAGTTCTTCCATCTGTTTTGTTGAGTCTGAATGGCAGGATGCCCGCTTTGGATTGTTGTGTTAATTCGATTTCTTGTCCGTTCAATTTTACTTTTCCAGACTCTGCCAGCATGTAAAATGCCGCCACGCTGGCGTGTCCGCAGAAGTTTATTTCTGTTGTTGGAGTGAAGAATTCCATTTTGTAATCGGCTTGGTCGCTTCGCTGAACGAAAGCTGTTTCTGATGCGCCAATTTCTGCAGCGATGAGTTGTTTTTGTTCGCGCGTCAAGTTCTCCGCATCGAAAACCACGCCTGCGCGATTGCCTTCAAATCTGCGAGTTGTAAATGCGTCTACAAGGTAAGCTTCCATGAATTCTCCTTTTCCGCCGGTCGGGCCGATTTGAGCTTGTTTTGTTACATAGTGCTAACTATTAGCACACCAAATCTAGTGTCATCATAAGGTCTACTCTTACGTACTTTGATTTCGCAGCGGTGGACGAATCTATCGGCTTGAAACCAAATTTTTTGTACAGGACTACCGCACTCTCAAGTTTCTTGTTCGTTTCCAGTGTGATCGAGCTTGCACCTTGTTTTCTTGACCATTCAATGCTGCCTTCAAGAAGCTTTTGACCTGCGCCAAGTCCACGGAAATCTTCTGATACTGCCATTTTTGCCAACTCATAAGTATTAGCGTTTGTTTTTATCAAAGCGCAAGTTCCAATAACTTTTTCTCCAAGTTTTGCAAAAAATATCATGCCACCGCCCGCGATTATTTCCTCGGGATGGCCAAGCGTTTGTTTGTCTGCTGCTTCCAGGGCAAAATACTTTTGAATCCATGCCTCATTGAGTGTTCGGAACTGTTCTCTGTATCTTGACTCAAATTCGATTAGCTCGATCTTTCTCGCCTTGAATAATGTCTTTGTATTTTCAAAGCGTGCGGCTAAGTTGGTTTTGTCCAGGGTTTCTTCCGTCGACTTGATTGCAGCAAGTAGATTTTGCTCGCTTTCTTCCATTGCTTCATTTACTGCAATGCGGATTAACTGCCAGGTTTGACGCAGATTCGCGTGCATGTTTTTTCCTTTTGTGGATAGGCTCAGCAGTCGTTTTCTTTTGTCTGATTTGTCGACCACCTCGTTTAGAAGCCCCTCTTGCAACATTTCCTTTGCGATCTGGTTAACTGCTGGGTGGGTCACTCCGATTTCTTTTGCAATTTCGACGATGGATGCTTTTCCGCCATTTCCGAGCAAATGAAAAACGGGAAACCAGCGCGGCTCGAAAGAGATTCCTTCTTTTTCGTAAATCGTGGAGACTTCATGGCTAATTCGTTCGGAAATGCGTTTAAGTCTGCTGCCAAGTGCGAGGCTGCCCAGTTCCGTTAAATAGTCCATGATTGTCTTCTCCCGGGGGATGACGGCTTGAATATGTAAGCACTTACGTAAGTGCTTACATATATTATTCGGATCCCTTGCATCTGTCAAGCGGGACAATCTATTACCTTTATATAGATGCCGTATTCTTCTAACCACACCAATGTTGTAAGCTGATTGCGATAGAGAGCGGAATCGAAAGGGTTCGTATGACAAGCGATGATCGAAAGAGCGCAATAATCCAACTGTTTCTTGTCAGCCTGGTTTCTCTCTTTTGCGAGATGATGGTGATTCGGTGGCTCTCTACCGAAATCAGGGCGTTTTCATACTTCAAGAATTTGCCTTTGATGGCTGCGTTCTTGGGCTTGGGAGTCGGCTTTCTATCCGTCGATAAAAAGGCAGACCTATTGCGCTGGTCGTCTATTTTAATGCTTTATTTTTGTGGGTTGATGATTGTGTCGATTGGTTTAGGGCTGACACACCTCAACTTTGTTGATAGCTCAAAAGTTGTGATGTTTGGCAGTTTTCTCCGAGAATCAAACTTTGCATTTAGCATTCTGATTTTGATATTGGTGTTTATATTGACGGCTGCAATCTTTGTCGGGTTGGGTCAAAGAACCGGTATTCTTTTCGGAAAACTACGTCCGTTGGAAGCTTATTCATACAATGTCGGTGGTGCTCTGTGCGGCATATTACTCTTTGCTGCTTTGAGTAATTTCTCGTTAGGACCCGGTTTATGGATGCTGGTTTGTGGTGTGCTTTTCCTGTTGTTGCAGCGCTCGGTGGTGCCATTTGCCTTAATGGCGTTGGGCATCGTTTACATGACTTTTCTGGCACCATATTGTGCTAAGCAGTTGTTTGGGCCAGACCATATAAAGACTGTTTGGTCGCCTTACTATCGCATTGACCTTGTGCGCTCATGCCTTCCTGCTTCTGAGAAAAGCGTTCCAATTGGGTACGACATTTACATCAACTATGATAGTTTCCAGAGTATGCTCGATACGCGTTCGGAAACTCTGGAGAAAGTAAGCGAACCTGTACGCAAAATGATGCTAGGCTTCTTTACTCGGCCGTTCGAGTTGCTGCCAAAGCAGAATATTAATGCTCTTATTCTTGGTGCAGGCACTGGAAGCGACGTAGCAGCTGCCTTGCGTTGTGGGTGCGCACATGTCGATGCTGTTGAAATTGATCCATCTATTTATCAGTTGGGCAAGCAGTTACATCCCTTGCGGCCATATGATTCTGACAAAGTGCAAACTTACGTTATGGATGCCCGAACCTTTCTCTCTCGGAATACCGACAAAAAGTATGACGTGATTATATACGCGGTTTTGGACAGTCACACGGCATTCTCCTCACTTTCATCGCTGCGCACCGACAACTATATTTTTACGGTTGAATCATTCCGGCAGGCGTATAAATTACTTAAACCTGATGGAGCGCTCGCTGTGAGTTTTATTTGCATTCCAGATTGGCTCTGGTCGAGGCAGTGCAAAGATTTAGCTTTGGGCACCGGTCAGCAGCCTCGCGGATACTTTTGGGTGACATCTTTGCCTACAGGATTTATAGTGGCCGGTCCGCAAATAAACGCAGACACTAAATTGAACTGTCCTATGCCTCCTCGAGCGCTTGAACTCAAGCCTGAGATCCCAGAGATTACTGATGACTGGCCGTTTCTTTTCTTGCCATCGCGCGGTATTCCCTCATCATATTTTCTTCCTCTCTTTTCTGTTCTGCTCTGTAGCATCTGGCCCGTTAGAAATTTGATGCGTACTGGTGGAAAAAATCTGTTGAACTGGCAAATGTTCTGCCTTGGCATGGGATTCATGCTTCTTGAAGTCAGGGCAATGTCCTCAATGTCATTGTTGTTTGGCTCAACCTGGACGGTGAATAGTTTTGTGATTTCGGGCGTCATGGTTGCCATTCTTGTTGCAAATTATCTTGCTTCAAAGGCGTCTGAAAAGGGTGTGTTCGTTTTCCTTTTTCTAAGCTTGTTTGCGATAGTTGCATCAAATCTGGCTCAAGTTGGTGAGTTGCTTAAGATGCCCGAAAATGTGGGAGCAATCGTAGGTACTCTTGCATTTGTTAGTCCCTTGTTTTTTGCTGGCGGAGTCTTCTCTACACTATTCAAGCAAACGCAGTCGAGTTCTCAGGCTCTTGCCTTCAATATGGTCGGTGGTTTGCTTGGTATCACAATTGAATATTTCGGTATGTGCTTCGGCATCAGCAAATTGTCTTACTTCGCACTGGCAATTTATGCACTCGTGCTGATTCTGCAAGTCTGCCGCATGAAACAAACTCCTGCTGCTGAGCCGCTTGTTGCAAGCGATGAGTCAAGCGTTTAATGCCGGCACTTAAAGACGCAATAGCACAAGGCTTGAACTTATTTGCGCAGAACCTTTTGCATCGGCTTTCCTTTTGCTAAGTCGTCTACAAGTTTATCCAGGTATCGAATCTCTCTCATAGTAGACTCTTCTATCTCTTCTATTTTTACTCCGCAAATGCTGCCTCTGATGAGTGTGCGAGCAGGGTTAAGCCCTGGTGCATCAGCGAAAAATGTCTCAAAGTCGGTTTTGGCATCTATTTGTTGTTCAAGCTCATTCTGACTGTAACCGGTCAGCCACCGTATCACTTCATCAAGTTCAGATTTGGTGCGTGACTTCTTCTCTATTTTTGCAAGGTAAAGTGGGTAAACGCTCGCGAAGCTTGTTGTGTAGATTCTGTGCTTTGCCATTATCGGTGTAAGTAATCCCCTAATTTTCTATTAGAAGTAGGATGGAACTAAGCTAAACTTCCATGTCATATTATTTTTGGTCCCGTCCCATTCATACAAAATGATTGCCGTTCCAACCGGCCAGCTGTCACCTTGTGCGTTGAGATTGAGGTCGCTGTCTCCGGAAGGGCGAATTGCAACATAGCCTGGGTAGTCTGACGCATTTGCAATCGTCCATGTGTTCAAGTTTGATAAACTGCTTGTGTTGTAGTCTGCCATCACTATGCTGGCACCAGAGTCTTCGGACTGTGCCTGTATGATTTGTCCAGTAACTCTATTCATTATGGCAAAACCCCAATCGGGCGTCGTAGTCCATGGGCAATAAGGCAGTGACCAATGTTGCAGAAAGTCGCCGCTGTCGTTGACCAGTTGTAGAATACTATTGTTTGGCGCCGCAGGATTTGGTGACAATACTAAACCTGGGTTGTTCATCGTTATTTTGTAGAACTGCATTTTTTTACCTTTAGCTTAAAGTCTTGTACCACCAAGTTTTTAGAGCGGGTTGAAGATCCACATCATGTTTTGAAGTGATCCCTCCCAGGGGTAAAGGATTATTGGTGTTCCTGAATTCCACGAGTCTCCTTCGGCGTTGAGGTTGAGATCGGAGCTGGCTGCTGGTCGCACTCCGAAGTATCCACCGAGCCAGGGATTTATTGTCCAGGACTGCAAGTTGCTAATGTTCTTGTCTCCTTTATAATCGGCCATTGTTACAGCACTCATTTTCTCGTTTGATGCAGTTTGGATCATTTGTCCTGTGAGTGCATTGATGATTACAAATGCATTTTGAGCTGGACAAAATGAAAGAAACCACTGTTGAAGGGCTTCGTTCTGGCTCCATTTCTGGACTGTAAGAATGCCGCCTATGGAATCTGTCGGATCTGGCGAGAGAACTAATGGTGCTCCGTCAGGACTTTGTGCCTTCATCAGAATGGTATAACGCTGCGCGAGTTTCTTGAATGTTGTCGAAGCGGATGGTATGGCATTTGCTATCGAGCCATAATCTGTTCCTAGGATACTTTTGTTGTCTGGACTTCCGCCATTGATGATTCCGATGAACTCTCCCATGGGAGTATAAATTGCTCCCCCGCTATCTCCAGGTCCTACGCTAGAATTTTCAGCGCTAATTTCAAAAAGGTTGTGGACAATTGTATATCCTAAACTAGGAGTCAAGGGAAGCAAAAGTGTGCAACAAACTGCCGTAACGTCACCGCTTCCACTGCCATAGTATCCTTTTAATCGCACCGTTTGGTTGAGTTCTAGTGGAACTGCATTTGTCATAATCCCTACACCAGTTATGTAGTTCGTTCGGTACTCTGATTTAGCTAAACCAGGCAGAATTGCTGTTGCTACATCCATTTTTAAGTCATAAATGCCGCTGGGGGACAAATATGGATTGAACCATTCATATACACGGCCTTCCGATTCACCGCCCTCTATGCTGGCTGGCTGGTATGCATCATAGGTGCCCTGTTCATGTTGGCCAGCACCAGCTACGTTATTGGCCGGTCCGACACACAACACGTGAAATGCAGTTAGGGCACAGGCACTGGTAGCTTGTGGTGTTGCACCCTCAACCCCAGCTATTTCAAGAATCAAGCCGATGCTTCCATATGAGCTGAGTGGAGGATTAACTTGTACCAGTGGTGGCGGACCTACTCCAATGGAGTCACTTGCACCAGCTGGCGTCGGCGAATCCATCGGTATTCTGTCCTGCATCTGAGTTTTGTTCATTTCGTTGAACGGCATGAAGTTCGCAACTCGAACATCTGTTGGAATTTCTTCTAAAAATGCGTGAATGCGCTCGTTCTCTGCTAGTTCAGTTACTTTCTTGCTTACAAAAACTACAATTCCAATTGTGTTTTGAAAAATTCCTGCAATTTGTTTCTTTCCAACCCCAGAGCCAATTACGTTTGGTAAGGAAAAAAGGCTTTGACGGTTTCTTTCCAATACTTCCTTCGCTCTTGCACATGCCTCGTTAGTCATTTGGATCCTTTTTTCTTTGGAATGCCAAGCCAATGTAAGTTTGCTTCTCGCATTTTCGTTACTGACAATACAAAGTCAATTTCTTGTATGCGTTTGGCGACAGACTATAGCATATGAGATTGATTCTGACTGCTAGTCCGATTCTGTGACTTGACTAGCAGATTTGTGCTTGGCTATGAAAATAGTCGAGAGGTACCTATAGCTAAAATGGATTTACCCACAGCATGAGTAAATCCATTCTTTGCGAGCTCTATGCTCGCCTGGAAGATTTTGATGCGCAGCGATTCTAACCGGCCGTTGCCGTAGCTTCGTACAACATTGGTTCTGGTTGGCTGTTTTTTGCGGGTAAAGCGATCTGAATGAACTTTGTCAGCGAGTTTCTCAGGATATTACGGTGTGAGAAAACTTGCTTTCCTTCCAGCAATGATTGAACTTCCTCATTTATGCGGAGAGCTTTGTTGTCGTTTGCTCTCAAAAGCATCGCAGGTTTAGGCAACTCAGCTGAGCTTTGTAGCACGCTTGAAAAGGCATCAACCTTGCCTGATTTGCCCAGTGACTCAATAATTCTGATCAGGTGAGAATAAGCTTTCGATTTTGCTTCACTGCCGATGGTGGCATTTATGCCGAGGTCTGGTAATTCGTCAACCATGCTTCCTATTCCAAACACAGTTGCATTTTGCGGCGCCATCAAATTTGATACTACACGCCAGAGGCTGTTTGTTGCAGCTAATGGCATTGATTGACCATACTCACCAATGAATACTGGTAGACTCATGATAGGAGTTGCCGCATCACGAAGCACGATAGAGTGTAACTGGTGCACATCAGAAACCGATGCTAAGTGTGCAAAACGGCGGCTCGGATATACAGCCTTCCATTCTTCCTTGCTTAGACCGTGCATTTCAGGGCTCACCATTGCATTTATGGTTCCACCTTTTGCAAACTTTGCTTCCGACAGAACTGGTGCAAGTACACTTCGTATTTGCTGATTGTTCTTTTCTGAATAAGCTTCAACAAATCGCCCAATCATTTTGTGAACTAACTGTCGCTGCAAATCTAGTGTCATAACGTGATCACAACCAGTCATCAAAAAGAGAAGTTTATTGTTGCTGGCAAGTCTCAAATAAGTTTCGGTTGAGTTATGAATGCTTGCGATGGTGTCGTCGAGGCTATGGAGCTGAAGCACAGGAACTTTGATTTTCGAAAAGCTCTTGCGCGCCACTTCCACCATGTCCAGCATTTCGACAAGGGGACCATAGTAAGTACGAAATACACCAAACTCATTTGTTCCGCCAATCTTGGCTGCTTCGATTGACTTCGTGATCTGTCTCTGAATGCGCTGATCACGAATTCCATATGGTGGCAACTCTTCCCAGTAGAAAGTCTTGCCGAGCAGCGGAAGAATGCGCACCATCGACTTCATCACATTTCTCGGAATGTCTGAAGCGTAAACCCAATCGATCAGGCTGTTATCTAGAACAGACCCATCGTAAAACAATGTTGGAGAACAAATTACCACCCCGGCGACACGCGACTCTTCAGCTGCAATGATGCTGGCGAGCAGAGAGCCCATGGATAGACCGCAGATTATCACTTTTTCATTACGAGAAAGTATCGCCTTCACGCCATCTCTTGCGCTCTGTAGCCACTGCTGCCATGTGGAAGCAATGACATCCGCGTTGCTTCCACCGTGTCCAGCGAGCAACACATTCTCGACATCAACGCCGAGCTTCTTGAGATGCTTCTCCAGCGGTTTCATTTCTACTGGAGTGCCTGTCAGTCCATGAATTAGGACCACACCGGTTTTCTTCTTGCTTTCTACCGGACCATTGCCAGTAACGATATCCATACTAAGCCCCTGACTGAGTGCTGAGGTGAATTCAAGCGGAGGTATCTCCCACAGTCCAAGGATATTTTGGTTTCCTTACGCGGACCTTACGGCCACATTTTGGTCACCACTGGTTTTTTGATCGTATGTCTGGTAACGATATTTCGATTATCGGTCTGATTGTCAGCTGGTATTTGCTTCGATTCGTCTAATCAATTCGTCTTATCAATATGTATGTCTATTCGTTGAAGCCATGGGCTTGAAAGCCAACGACTTGCCGCAGGCGAACTAGTGCGCCTTGCACGTAGTTCGCTATCATTCGGAATCCGCAAGCAACCGGGATCCGTTAGCAATCAGGATCCGTTAGCAATCAGGATCCGTTAGCAATCAGGATCCGTAAGCAACCGGGAGCCGTTAGCAATCGGGATCCGTTAGCAATCGGGATCCGTTAGTAACCGGGAGCCTCTAGCAATCGGGATCCGTTAGTAACCGGGATCCACTAGCAATTGGGATCCGTTAGCAATTGGGATCCATTAGCAATCCAGCTCCGCGACTAGCGACCAACTAGTTTGGAAGGTGCTATCTATTGATTGAATGACTCAACAGACTGTGTGCTCGGGAGACCTGCAACGAAAGTCTGAAGCGGCTTGTTGAAAATGACTTGTGCAGTCTTTCCCTCTTTAACTTCTGAGAGTGATGCCTTTATGTCGTGGAAGGTATCGAACACATTGTGGCCGATACCGTTTGCGATGGCGTGGTCTACTAGTTTGTGTTTGGCATAAAGTAGATCAGCTTCTTTTGACCAGCAGAAGTCGCTTCGCCCGTCTCCGATAACCACTCTGATGAGTTGATAACCTTGCTGTCCAACAATCTGACATTTGCATACGCCAGATTGGCAGCCAGCTAGTCTTGGGCGAGCGGATGCTTGTAAGCTAAACTCACCGCTTGCAGATTCAATAAGATGGTTGGCAAACACGGCATCAGCATTGATACCATTCTTTTGGAGAATGTAGTTAATTACTTTGTCCATGCCGTCGCTGACAACAACAAATGGAATGTGGCTACTTCTGCACCATTCAACGAATTCAGCAGCGCCCGGTGTTATGGTCAAACCATCTAGAATTGCTTGAACACGCTTCCATCCACCTCGAATGAGCGGAATTTGCCGTGCCATACACTCTCTTCCGCTTATCTCTCCACGAACCCATTGTTCTTCGATAGCTTCCCACTCTGGGTCTGCGAGCTCACTCAAGAGAACATCCACGGTATCGCGAGTAGTGATGGTGCCATCAAAATCGCAGTAAACCAGAATTCGATTTTTCATTGCTTCCAGTTCCTTTAGCAAGCTTTCTGCTCGCCGCTGCTAAATCAGTTTGAGCTTGCGAACTTATAGGTCTTTCTTACACGATGTGATCAGCTGATCGAGAAGATCGTGAGCCATATCCATTTCTCTGTATGTGATTTCCAATGATGGTGCCAATGTGATCACGTTTTTGTAGTAGCCACCAATGTCTAGAATAAGTCCCATCTTTTGACCAGCGTATGAAAGATTGCCGTCAAGCCCTTTCTGGAACATAGCGTCTGCAAGTCTGCGGCTTGCGGTGTAACCGTCTGCCTCACACATTTCCATGCGGAGTGCCAGACCGAGTCCATCAACGTCGCCTACTTCTTTATGTTTCTTCTCCAGGTCTTTCAGAATGTTGAGGAAGTACTTTCCTTTTTCTGGAACGCTGGTGGCATAGTCACCCTCTTCGAATGTCTTCATAACTTCAAGTCCGACAGCGGTGCCTAGCGAATTTGACGAGAAAGTAGAATGGGTCGAGCCCGGTCCAAATTTATCGGGGCTGATCAATTCTTCTTTTGCCCAAATACCAGAGAGTGGATTTAAGCCATTTGTAAGAGCTTTTCCGAAGACCATAACGTCTGCATAGCTGTCGACATGTTCCATCGCCCAGAGTTTTCCTGTGCGATAGAAGCCCATCTGAATTTCGTCATCGATGAAGAGAATTCCGTGGTCGCGACAGAGTTTTGCCAGGCGCTCCATGTATCCCTTCGGTGGAATGATGTAACCGCCTGTCCCCTGGATAATCTCAACGAAGAATGCTCCGAATTCAGCTTTCTTTGTTTTAGGGTTCCACCATGATGTGTATTCATGCTCGAATTTGCGTTCGATTTGCTGCATACAGTACATTTCGCAGGAGTCTACTTTTTTGCCGTAGGGGCAGCGGAAGCAGTATGGGAATGGAACGAATTCTGCGCGATCGCCGAACTCTCCATAAGCCTCACGATATCTGTATGAAGATGTGATCGATGAAGCCGCGAGGGTGCGTCCGTGATAGCCTCCCTCAAATGCAAGCATCTTGCTCTTGCCTGTATGCTTGCGAACAAGCTTGAGGGCATCTTCTACCGCTTGTGCACCACCAACGTTAAAGTGTACGCGACCTTCCTTGCCGAAACTGCGTTTGATACTAGAAACCAATTTGTCTGCCAGATGCACCTTTTCTTTGTGCAGGTACTGGCATGCGAGTTGCGGTAGTTTGTCGATTTGATTTTTCAGTGCATCATTGATTCTCTTGTTTGAATAACCAAGATTTACCGCTGAATACCACATCTGAAGGTCCAGAAACGGTTGTTTATGACCGTCGTATAAGAAACTGCCTTCACATGTTTCAAAAAAGTTTGGGCGCTCTGCATAGTGCACTGTGTCGCCGTACGAACACACCTTGGACTCCACCTCAAGAAGCTCGTCTTCTGCTTTTTTAACTTTTGCGGATTCCTCGGCAGACATCGGGTCAAACCGGAGTCCGGGGCATTCTTTTTCTAACTGGTCGGACGTCACGGTAGTGTTCGTATTGGTCATAAATGCCTTCTTTTGTGCTTTCTTGAGCGAAAGTTAAGGATACTAAGTCAGCTTGCAGAATATCCAAGCTTGCTTTCACGAAGCTTACATTCAACTGTATGAAGATTCTCTGAGTCTTAATTTCCTCTCGCCTCTCTGCTGCTGACATCAGGTAAAATTAGGTGTTCAAAGGCATTGCGATGTAGATTAAGTTCGTCTGAGCTTGCGGAGAAATAATGCGTATTCTTCTTGCCGAAGATGATGAGGTGTTGTCCGATGGAATCAGCAAAGCGCTGAGACAATGCGGATATACAGTCGATCACGTATCTTCTGGTGCTGATGCTGATGTAGCTATTAAGACTGCACCGTTCGATCTGGCGATACTGGATTTAGGTTTGCCTCACATGGAAGGGTTCGAAGTGCTGAAGCGCATGCGCAGCGCTGGCAAGCGATTCCCTGTACTCATCGTTACGGCTAGAGATGCACTGGAAGATCGTGTATCTGGCTTAGACCTGGGCGCAGACGACTATATGACCAAGCCTTTTGATCTTCCCGAACTCGAGGCGCGGGTTCGAGCCCTGATTCGCCGAAGCCATTTTGGTGCTGAACCAGAAATTATTTATGGACCGGTTCGAATGGATACCGTTTCGCGTTCGATCACAATCTCGGGTGAA
The DNA here is from genome assembly GCA_044226015.1 of Obscuribacteraceae bacterium (SeqCode). Classification (GTDB taxonomy): domain Bacteria; phylum Cyanobacteriota; class Vampirovibrionia; order Obscuribacterales; family Obscuribacteraceae; genus JAIEPM01. The sequence continues at coordinate 27,415 of JBGAHS010000008.1, read as the reverse complement.
GCAATAGATTTTTCCGCCAGAGAACTAGCTGTATTTGAGCTGCTCTTGCAGCGTCCAGGCAAAATTGTTGCAAAAGAGAAGTTGCTTGAGCACATGTACGGATTTGACGAAGAAGTCAGCCAGAATGCAGTCGAGGTTCTCATTCATCGTCTGCGCAAAAAAATTGAGTCTTACGGCTTGTCCGTTCGAACGATTCGCGGACTAGGTTATGTCCTGGAAAGCGAGCAGGATGACCAGTCATGAAGCCATTCACGTCATCTATTCGAAGACACCTTCTTACCTGGCTACTTTTGCCGATTACAACATTGTGCTTTATCGGAGCCGGAGTCACTTACGCGCTGGCTGTGGATTTTGCCACTGATGCATACGATGATGCCTTGTTGGATGTTGCTCACTCTGTTGCGAATCGATTGGTCTTCAAATCGTCCCAACTTACAGTTGATATGCCGCCCGCTGCAAGGGCAATTCTAAAGCACGGTGATAAAGACAACACGTATTATCAAATTATAGGTGCTGATGGTAGTATCATCAGTGGTGATGCTTACATTCCAAATTTGCCTGAAGACGAAGAAGTGGGTGCCGAACCTGTCTTTTATGACAGCACCATTGAAGGGTTTCCCGTGCGCTGTGGTGCTATCGAAGTTCCTCTTCAAAACAGGAAACACATTGTAATTAAGGTCGCTGAGACCATAAAAGGCAGAATGCAACTGACGCAGAGCATTTTCCTTGGTGTTTTGATTCCCCAGGTCATATTGATTGGGCTAGCAGCCTTGGCTGTGTGGATTGGAGTTACCCGAGGCTTGCGTCCTCTAGGCAAGTTGCGAGAGGCTGTTGAGCGCCGCAATCCAGGTGATTTGAGACCGCTTTCTGTTAATGTCGCTAAAGAGGTTAAACCTCTAGTTGTTTCCATCAATGGTCTATTGCAGCGTTTGCAAGAAGATAGAGAAGCGCATAAGCGTTTCCTTTCCAATGCGGCGCATCAGTTGCGAACTCCGCTTGCCGGTTTGAAAACGCAAACAGAGTTGGCACTTCGCCAGAAAGATCAGGAGGAGATTCAGGAATCGCTGCGGCATATCAACACCAGTGCAAAACGCGCAACAAGGTTAGCGCAACAGTTGCTGGCGCTTGCTCGCGTTGAGCCAGCTGTTTTCAAAAATATCGCCAGAGAAGCAATTGACCTCAATGCGGTTGCGAAAGATGCTTGCAACGAAATTATTGGTCAAGCTATCGCGAAGAAAATCGACCTCGGTTTCGAGGGGGCAATCTCGGCTGTCATTGTAAATGGTGATAGGGCAAGCCTCTACGAGATGGTTTTCAACCTTTTGGAAAATGCCGTTCTTTATACTCAGAAGGGCGGACGTGTGACGATAAAGGTTGCTAGCTCTTCTGATGGAGCAAGTCTTTCAGTGGAAGATAACGGACCTGGAATTCCGTCGGCAGAGCGCGAACTCGTTTTTGAACGATTTTATCGGGTGCTCGGAAACCACGTGAGCGGAAGCGGTTTGGGTCTTGCTATCGTGCGAGAAATTGCGGAGGCACATGAGGCGGAGATCTTCCTCAAGGAAGGACCATCGGGGCTAGGAACTGCCATTGAGATTCGTTTCGGCAAACTAGACTTCTCACCCATCATTATAGACAATGTTAGTGTAACTCAGGCGAACGCAATGCAAGCCTCTGGGCGTTAGATCGCGCTTGATTCTGGGCTTGATCCTATTTTTTCAATGAGCCCCGAACTCCCGCTATTTCTTTGAGGGGCGTTCTATTGTTCCGCTTACTTGTTTGTGTTCATCGGAAATTGATCGGACGAGTTTTATTATTTCGAGGTTGGTTCGCTCATTAACTTGTGTCGCTTCGGGGAAGTTCTTTATCTTGCGCTTAAACTCACGTCCTGAGTCAAAACTCTTTAAGATGCCCCGCACCGCTCCTGGTGCCCGCTCTCCACAAACGTCCATTCCTACAATATTTGCTTTCTCAGCAACCTTGCTTACAATTCCTAGCATTTCGCTAAGCTTGAGAGTGCCTTGATCCCAATCTGTGATGGCGTCTGCGGAATCTAGAACATCTTTGTCCATTGTCACATAGACATTTTTGCCTGCGAGTTCCTTTGCTAATCGCTCTGCTAAAGGCTGAACGCCGGCGCCTCTTACGGTTGCAAAATTGAGTTTGGTGCCCAGCCATGTTCTCTTAGATGACTCGACTCCGGCGACACGAGAGCGCCATATTAGAGGAACTAGAACTGACTGTCTTTGTAATGGATGCATTTCTACGCGCCCTTTGCAAAGTTCGTTGAAAGGCGCAAATCTAAATTGATCTCCTCTGATATCTTCGCTGTCTTGTGCCACCATAATTACTTTTTCGACAAAGGGGTGCTTCAGAGCTTGCACAACCCAGGCGCCGCAGTGAAAGTGTGCAGGTGCTTTAAACCAATCGGGATGATTGTCAAAAAGGATAATTGTCACCGGCTGTTGTGATTTCGGCAAAGATTCGATGAGTGTAGCTGTTGTCTGATGAAAATCTCCCGAACCGGTGAATGTGAGCCAGTTATCTTGCGGATACTTCGCGCGCCACTCAGCTATAGCACCACGAAGAACTTTTAGACCTTTGGCGCCTGTCCATAAACGGATGGCTTTCTCTGAGGCATACAGGTCTTTTCTGTCATCTATATAGGAATCTAGTTTTTTTTGGGCTGATACGCTGTGATCTATGTCGAGATTGAGAATCTTCCAACCGCTGATTGCACCATTTCCGGTGGCAGCATCGACTGGCTTGCAGCTCCACTCTATTCCAGAGATGCTTATCAAAATTGCTACGCTTGATAACAAATGCCAGGCTCTTATTTTGAAATCTTTCATTGCGATCACTTTCAGCTCAACCGGCCGGCTGAGAAACCTAGCGATTATAGCAGCAACTATTTGTCCATCCAGTCGAGCGGTAGATTCAAATTATCCTGCAGTTGCTGGATCTTTCCGCCGGAATTGAGTACCTTAATATGCGCGTGTCGTGGAGAGGCTATATGTCAGTTCATCGATTTGTTTGCATAGCGCTAAGTTGCATCTCAATTTGTGCTTTTGTCCAGTCAGCTTTGGCGCAGCAAGAAAGTGCCTCCCGTAAGCGCCCGATTGTTATAGCCCATCGCGGCGCGAGTGGCTATCGTCCCGAGCACACTCTTGCGGCGTATGATCTTGCAATCAGTCTTGGTGCGGACTATATCGAGCCTGATCTCGTTCCCACAAAAGATGGTGTTCTTGTTGCTCGGCATGAAAACGAAATCAGTGGAACCACTGATGTTTCAGATCATCCAGAATTTGCTGCAAGAAAGTCAAAGAAAAAGATTGACGGAGAGTCGGTCGAGGGCTGGTTTGTTGAAGATTTCACGTACCGTGAACTTCAGACCCTGCATGCCAGAGAACGCATGCCTTCTTTGAGGCAACACAATACTATATACAATGATCGTTATCTGATTCCAACATTTCAGGAAGTCATTGATCTGGCAAAAGCACGTGGATTAGAGCTGGGCAAGACTGTAGGAATCTACCCCGAGTTGAAACACCCGACCTATTTCGCCAGCATCAATCTGCCGACGGAAGATCGGCTTTTACAAGTACTTACTGAAAATAAGCTGAATGATGCATCGTCGCCAGTCTTTATTCAGTGTTTTGAACCTAGCACTTTGAAGAGTTTGCATAACAAAACGAAGGTGCCGTTGGTCCAGCTTATCGAAGAAAACGGCAAGCCTTATGACATGATTCTCGCGCGTGAGCCGCTTACCGCCACCGAAATGGTCAGCCCCTCCGGGCTTGCAAGAATTGCAAAATATGCTCAGGGGATCGGTCCTAGCAAAAATTTGTTGTTGCCACGAAAGCCAGATGGAAGTCTGTCTGCCGCAAGCACTGTTGTTACTGACGCGCACAAGGCTGGACTAGTCGTTCATCCGTGGACATTCAGAAATGAAAATTCCTTCTTGCCACTTGAGTTGAGAAGTAAGCCTGCGGCGGCTGCGCAGAATTATGGTAATGCGATGGCAGAGTATAAGCTGTTTTACGAATTAGGCGTAGATGGAGTGTTTAGTGAAAATCCTGATACTGCCCTGGAAGTAATTCGAGAGGGTAAGTAAGCGTCAACGGGTTTGACTTGGAGAAGCTGCAGGTCGAATCTGCTGCCGTTCCAGGGGGGGAGCAGTTTTCTCAATCACCTGTTCTTAATATCTCTTTGCTGATTGTGACTCAAGTGCGGCATGTCGCGCCTTGCGACTGTCGCTTGAGAACACTCTCCGCTTGGATTCCAGCTCTTTTCAAGGTCGATCGGATATGTACTAAATTGCTAAAGCGGGGCGCAAACAGATCACCGTGTTAATTTTATTGAGATTAATCTGAGAAATCGCTTTTCCCTGCGCCGAAACAGCGTATGCTTTCAACCTATATTTGGACCGTCCCTCTCACTTATTCGGGGAAATTGCTTATGTGCGGTCTCATTGGAGTAGTCGGAACTGACGACTCGGCTTATGAGGCATTTGTCGGACTTCTCAACCTGCAGCACAGGGGGCAAGACGGCGCGGGTATTCTCACCGTCGACACGAAGCGCAACGAGTTCAGTGTGCAAAAAGGCACCGGTCTCGTTGATAACATATTTTCTGAGCGCAGTTTCCGCGCGTTACGTGGACCGGCAGCGATCGGTCACACCCGCTATGCCACCATCGGGCGCCGCGACCCCAATTTGCTTCAACCATTCCTTGACAGTCACTCGGGAATCGCAATTGGTCACAATGGCAATATCGTAAATTGCTACCATCTCAGAGAAGACTTACAGCGCACTTATCCGAACATAACGTTCTCTTCCGAATCTGATTCTGAAGTCATTCTTCAGTTGATGTCCACTTTCTTGAAAGGTGAGTCACCGCAGAACAATGAAACCTTATTCGCAGCGATTGGTTACGCCATGGCGGAACTGGTTGGAAGTTATGCTGTTGTCGGTCTTTTGAAAAACTGTTCAGTTTTTGGATTCAGAGATCCTAATGGTGTGCGTCCGCTGTTTCTCGGTAAGAGAGATGATGCGACATATGCTTTTGCCAGTGAAACCGTTGCGCTAGATTATCTTGGTTATACAGAAATCGAAGAAGTAACACCTGGAGAAGCTGTAATTATCACCATCGACGGTCGAGTTGAGCGCAAGATGCTGTACCAGAAATCTTACTCGCCGTGTATGTTCGAGTGGGTTTACTTCGCTCGAGTTGAGTCACAGTTCGGAAACACTTCCGTTTACAAGGCTCGCTTTGACCTCGGTTTGATTCTTGCTGAAGAAGTGCGAAATCGCGGCATCGAAGCTGATGTTGTTATTCCAATTCCAGAAACCAGTCGCATCGCCGGCGGTGCCATCGCCGAAGCATTGAATTTGCCATTTCGAGAACTCTTAATTAAGAATCGCTATGTGCAGCGCACCTTCTTGCTCGATGATCAGTCAGCTAGGCAAGCTGCCATCAAGCGCAAGCTTTTCCCTATCGCGCAGGAAATTGCAGGAAAACGTTGTCTGGTCGTTGACGATAGTATCGTCAGAGGCAACACTGCAATTCAAATCGTAAAGCTGATTCGAGCGGCTGGCGCAAGTGAAGTGACACTTGTGTCGACCTGTCCTCCTATCGCCAGCCCGTGTTATTACGGAATTGATTTCCCGAGCACCACTGAACTCGTTGCATATGGTCATGACGAAGAACAAATAGCGAAAGAACTTGGTGTTGATCGCGTTGTTTACCAGTCTCTCGATGGCTTGAAACGCGCACTTAATCAGCGTGGACTCTGCACCGGATGTTTGACCAATACTTATCCAACTGATGTTTCTCACGGCTCAGCTTTTGAAGAGCAGAGAAATATTGATCGAGGCAAAACTCTTAGCGAAACTGTATAACGGAGATGAACGTGAGCACTGCCGAGCAAAATAAGCTGAAACTTGCATATGAAGGCTCGGTTAAGCGCGTCTGGGAATCTTCGACAGATGACACGCTGCTCTTCGGATTCACTGATGATTACTCAATCTTCGATTGGGGCAAAATGCCTGAAACAATTGAAAATAAGGGTCGGGCTTTAGCAGTCTTTGGTGCCTTCTTCTTTGAGTATCTTGCCAAACCAGAGACATGGTCTGCTCTTGCTGAAAGTGATTTTACTCAACTCAATAAAGAATATGTACAGAGATTGTTTGCCACAAAAACCTTTCAAGAACTGAAGGCAAAAGGGCTACACTCTCACTTCACTGGACTCGTAAATGATGCCGGTGAGAAATTGACGCTGAACAGAGCCGCGTCATCGTGTGAAGATGTCTACATGAGAGTTAAGAAAGCCGCAGTGCAGCGGCCGCAAGTGATGCTTGCTCTGGGGCAAAACATTTTTCATTATCCGGCAGTTGATCAGACGCTGTCATCGAGGCTTGTGCCACTAGAAGTGGTGTTTCGATTTGGAATGCCGCAGGGCAGTTCGCTCAAAGAGAGACTGGCAAAAGACCCTTCCTATGCCTCAGTTTTGGGGTTGAGTCAAGTTCCAACAGAAGGTAAGTTTTTTGACCGCCCGGTGCTGGAGTTTTACACTAAGCTTGAGCCGAAGGACAGACTTCTGAGCCTGCAAGAGGCCGTCTTGATGTCTGGACTCAGTGCGCCACAGATGCTCGAGTTGATTGACAAAGCACAGCTTATAGCTCTTGCTATTTTTGCTTTATTTGGAAAACGTGGCATCGAGCTGTGGGACGGTAAGTTTGAATTTATCGTCGCTGATGGCGAAATTCTTTTGGCTGATAGCATCGGACCTGACGAGCTGCGTTTGCTATATAAAGGAACGCATCTTTCTAAGGAAATGATTCGCCAGGTCTATCGCGACAGTCATTGGGAGAAGAGCTTGAAACAAGCTCAAAAGCTAGCCAAAGAACGCGCAAGTCTAGATTGGAAGCAAATTTGCATTGATGAACTGAAAGCCCTTCCTGAGCCATTTGAGCCTGAGGTCAAGAAAGTAATTAATCGACTTTATGGCACACTGACCAATCATGTGAGTCAGGAAGAAAATTTCAAAGAACATCCTGACCTTGATGCTTTTGTCGAATCTGTCGGACTGGCGAAGCTCGGGGCTCCGAGAGTAAAGTCTCCACCAGACCCAAGTTAGATGCAAAAAATTCTTATGGTGTCAGATTTTGAAGTGAGGGGAGAGCTGAAGTGATCGATAGACCGGTGAATGTGATGGTAATAGGCGCTGGCGGCCGCGAACATGCCATTTGCTGGAAGCTTACGCAGAGCCCGCTTTTGCAAGAGTTACTCTGCCTGCCCGGCAATGGTGGCACGGCTTCGCTTCCGAAAACTACGAATTTTGAATCAATTACTGTTAGTTCATCAGATGGTTCTTCGCGCGAAGTGAATGTGCGTGATTTGAATGCATCTGATTTCCCTGCCGTCGCTCAATTTGCTAAAGACCGGCAGATTGATCTTGTGGTTATTGGACCTGATAATCCTTTGGCTGACGGCATTGTGGATGTTCTGGAAGATGCCGGTCTTAGAGTTTTTGGTCCCAAGCAAGCTTCAGCTCAACTTGAGTCGAGTAAAGCCTACGCAAAAGAATTCATGGTCATACATGGCATTCCTACTGCACGTCACGTCACTCTCGACTCGCACGAAGATGCCGTAGATTTTATTCGCGGAAATGATTGGGCGCGTGTAGTTAAGGTCGATGGACTGGCACTCGGCAAAGGCGTTTTTGTTTGCGACAACGAGACGGAAACTAGAGACGCTTTGCAAATCATATTCCGCGAAAATCGTTTCGGAGAGTCGGGCAAGAAAGTTGTACTTGAGGAACGATTAATTGGAGAAGAAGTTTCTCTGTTGATGTTCTGCGATGGAAAGACATTGGTTCCAATGCCAGCCTCACAAGACCACAAGCGCCGTTATGATGGCGATAAGGGACCCAACACCGGCGGAATGGGTGTGTTTGCACCGGTAGATCTTTATGCGCGTTGCAGAGAATCTATTGAAAGTGAAATTCTCGCTCCGCTGAGAAAGGCTCTGGAAAATGGTAGCCTGCGATACAAAGGCGTACTGTATGTGGGCATTCTGGTGGTTAGCGAAGGAATGCATGGTGAGCACAGGAGCCCGGGCAAGCTCAAGCCGTACGTGCTTGAATTCAATGCCAGATTCGGTGACCCTGAAACTCAGGTGGTACTGCCTCTTTTGGAAAGCGATCTCCTGCAAATTCTTTGGTCTTGCACTGATGGCACTCTGGCCGAGCAAAACATTAGCTGGTCGAACAGCGCAGCCTGTTGCGTTATTGCATGTGCTGATGCTTATCCCGAAGGGTCGTCTCGTGGCGAAGAAATTCGCCTTAGCGAGTCTAAGAACGGCACCCTCATTTTTCACTCAGGCACCAAACTTGATGGCAATCGCTTATTGAGTGCTGGTGGGCGTGTTCTTGGTGTCACCGCTCTGGGAAGAAGTTTGAATGAAGCCATTGAGCATGCTTATGAGGGCATCAAAGGAGTTTCATTCAAAGATATGGCTTACAGGAAAGACATTGGGCGGAGGACTCTCTCAGGATGCCCCTAAGACTAGCCATTCTGGTATCAGGCCGCGGCTCAAACATGAACGCCATCCTTGACGCGATCGAGCAAGGAAAGCTGGACGCTGAAGTCGCGGTTGTTTTTTCAAACAATGCTGATGCTCTTGCACTTCGCAATGCAGAAAAAAGAGGCATCAAAACAGCATCGCTTTCTCACAAAGGAATTCCTCGAGAACACCATGAGCGCCAGGTGCTGCAAATTTTGCAGGAGTGTGGTCATATCGACTATGTGATTTTGGCTGGATATATGCGCATTCTTTCTTGGAACTTTTTGCATGCGTTTAAGGATGACTCGAAAGACATCTATAAAGTAATAAACATTCATCCCTCACTATTGCCGGCGTTCCCAGGAGCGCATGGGTATGAGGATGCCTTTGATTATGGTGTCAGAGTAGCGGGTATCACCGTGCATCTTGTTGATGAAAAGGTTGATCACGGTCCTATTCTGGCTCAAGAGACTTTTTCGCGTCTTGATGATGATGATATCGAGACCTTCAAGGCTCGCGGTTTGGCTTTAGAGCATCAGCTTTTCCCTAAAGTTTTGCAAGACATTGCCAGCAATGGCATCAAAATTCTCAGTAGCAAACGCAAAGATTCCGCCGCTACATCGGGCGGCGTTGCTAACAAATCAACCAATGAAACCGCTTCTAAGAAACTGATGGAGGTTCAATGAATCTGGCAAGTAAGGCGCTTAGCTCTAATGACACTGGCGAGGGCGCTCAGAGCCAGGTGATTTGCCTTGCAGTCATTCCGAAAGCAGGTTTTCGTATTGACGCACCAGTGGTGCAGTTTCCCATTTATTGGATTCAAGGACATGATGAACTCAGCCATGAAAACTTTGCGGAGTCAGCACTGGGCAAAGCCCTTGAAGAAGTTCTGATCGACCCGCTTCTGGAAGAGCTATGGTTCTCACTTGGCGGGAAGCGAAAAAACTGGATAACTCGCTGGAGTCAGGACGGTTTTCGCTGGTTTGCTGAATGCCAATTTTTGCCCGGCGTGACAGACAATCTTGCCAGGACTGTCGAAGAAGCCTTGCACCTCAAAGGAGTCTCTGCGGCTGTTCAATGCGCTTCTGGTACAGGCTACCTCTTTGAGTTCAAAAGTGAAGCCGACCAGCAAGAGATTGAGACTCGCGGCATGTACAAGTTTTTCCATCCGCTGACGGATAGGTTCAAGGTTCACGACATAAGTGGATTGTATAACCGTTACTTCAATTTCCCACAAGTTCATCTGCCCGAGCGTCCTGAGCCCAAGGAAATATCGCTTGAACTAGACGATGAAGCTCTGATGGAATTAAGTCGCAGTCGTTTGCTTGCTTTGAATTTGCAAGAGATGAAGGCTATCAAAGCTCACTATGAAAGGGCAGACGTGAGCGAGCTGCGTAAGCAGAATAATTTGCCGTCTGCTCCTACCGATGTAGAACTCGAAGTAATTGCTCAAACCTGGTCAGAGCATTGTAAACACAAAATCTTCAATGCGCACATTAAGCACAAAGACAAGACTAAGTCCGGCGCTCAAACTGTCGACATTAAGAGCCTTTATAAGAGCTACATTCAAGGACCTACTTATGCCTTGATGAAAAATCGCGATGATTTGCTCTCGGTTTTTGAAGACAATTCTGGCGTTGTTCGTTGGGATGAGAAATGGGCTGTTTGCTTCAAGGTTGAAACTCACAACTCACCATCAGCCCTTGAGCCTTACGGCGGTGCGCTAACTGGAATTCTCGGTGTTAATCGAGACGTTCTTGGAACGGGCTTGGGTGCTAAACCAATTTTCAATACTGATGTTTTTTGTTTCGCTTACCCATCCTCCATTCTTCCGAAAAGACCGAAGCTCTTGCCACCCATTACGATAATTCAAGGTGTGCGAAAAGGTGTTCAGGATGGTGGCAATAAGAGTGGCATTCCGACAGTAAATGGTGCTGTTTGTTTTCATGACGGCTATAGAGCAAAGCCGCTGGTCTTTTGTGGAACCGGTGGAATTCTGCCAATCGAAGTAGCTGGAAAGTCAGGCATTGATAAACATACCAAGACAGATGATCATATTGTTATGGTCGGCGGTAAGGTCGGCAAAGATGGTATTCATGGTGCCACATTCTCTTCTGAGTCGTTGCACGAAGGTTCACCCGTCACTGCTGTACAAATCGGTGACCCCTTCACTCAAAAGCGTGTGCTCGATTTCGTATTAGAAGCCAGAGATGCAGGACTGATTACCGGAATCACCGATAATGGTGCAGGCGGACTTTCGTCTTCCGTTGGCGAAATGGCTCGCATCACTGGTGGTGCCACAATGGAATTGCAAAACATTCCACTGAAGTACCCGGGGCTCTCTGACTACGAAATTGTGATTTCCGAGTCACAAGAACGAATGACCATTTCGACCAAAAACTTTGACGAGCTGAAAGCCCTCGCTGACAAGTTCAATGTCGATTGTACAGATTGCGGCAAGTTTACTGACGACGGCTATTTCAAAATTACAAGAGACGGAACTACTGTAGCTTATCTAGAACTCGAGTTTCTGCACAAGGGTGTACCGACACTAGAGTTAGAAAGTGAATGGGTTCCGCCACGTGTTGAGAATTTGCTTGATGAAGAGATTGAAGATTTGAGAGGAATTCTCTTTGATCTACTTTCTCATCCCAATGTTTGCAGCCGAGAAGCTGTTATTCGCCAATATGATCACGAAGTGCAAGGTGCCAGTGTTGTGAAGCCGCTGATGGGTTCGACTCAAAAAGCTGCTTGTGATGCTGCTGTTATAACACCTATTCTGGGGCGCAAAGAGGGACTTGCTGTCTCCAACGGTCTTTGTCCGCAACTCAGTGATGTTGACCCACATCTCATGGCAATTTGCGCTGTAGATGAGGCAATCAGGAATGCTGTTTGTGTTGGGGCAGACCCGGCTTCAATAGTATTGCTCGATAACTTCTGCTGGCCAGACCCCGTTGTTTCCGAACGGAACGTTGACGGCAAACGTAAAATGGCTCAGCTTGTGAAGACTTGCCAGGGACTTGCTGAGGCGGTTATGAGCTTCGGTACGCCTTTGATCTCCGGCAAAGACAGCATGAAAAATGATTTCGATGATTCAACAATCAGGCTGTCAATTCCACCAACTTTACTGGTTTCTGCAATGGGTAAAATCGAAGACTCTGAAAAAGCAATTACGATGGAATTCAAGTCGGAAGATGACTTGATTTATGTAGTCAGCGGCGCTGCGCTGGGTTTGAATACCTCGCTGCTGGCAGAAGTTCTGGAATGGTCTTCTGCTGTCTCACCTGATATTGATTGCATAAACGCAGCTCAAATGTATAAGCAGGTACACCTGGCAATGAAGCAAGGGCTGGTCAAATCTGCACACGACCTGTCCGAAGGTGGCTTGGGAGTGGCACTCTCAGAATGTTGTATCGGTAGCAATCTGGGTGCGTTGATTTTCAGTCATCGAGTTTCGTCTGCTGCAGCAGCATGTATTCGAGATGAGAATCCATTACGTCGCGAGTTGCTTACCCGCCTTGATTTTGCACTATTCGGAGAGAGCCCCGCGCGCATCGTGCTTACAGTTGACCCCAAAGATAGAGAACCCTTTGAGGAACTTATGGCTGAATTCTCTTGCATCGAAATCGGTCGCGTGACGAGCGTACCTAAGATGAGATTCGTCAACTCAGATCAGAAAGAGCTTCTCTCAATTGATGTGGAGGACCTTACCTCCGCCTGGGAAGCCATTCTTCCTTTTGAGGAGGACCTCTAATGAAAAAGGCTAAAGCACTGGTTGTCTATGGTGACGGAATTAATTGTGAGAACGAAACGGCTCATGCTCTTTCACTTGCAGGACTTGAAAGCGAAAAAGTTCATTGCGTAGAGCTGCTTGACTCTCCTAGCCAGCTAGACTCTGCTTCGATGCTGGTTTTCCCAGGAGGCTTTTCTTTTGGTGATGAAATCGCCAGCGGTAAAGTTTTGGCTGTTAAGTTGCGTGGCAAATTGCAGGACGCTTTGCACCGATTCATCGATAGAGACAAATTGATAATTGGAATTTGCAATGGCTTTCAAATACTTGCTCAGCTTGAGATTCTTCCGGACTCTCGATTAAGTGCGGAGAGAAGCGTTTCTCTTTGCCACAATTCCGGTGGCAAATTCATCAACAAGTGGGTGCGTCTAGAAGTTAGCGGCAAGAGTCGTTTCTTTTCCGGACTCAGTTCAGTACATCTTCCAATCAGGCATGGCGAAGGCAAGTTGACACTGGCGAGCGATTCCGAAGAGCTTCTGCAAACTAAAGTAAAACGTCAGGCACCGCTTCGTTATAGCCAGGATGTGAATGGCAGTTTCGATCAGATTGCAGCGCTTACAAACGAGGGTGATAATGTCCTCGGACTCATGCCTCACCCTGAAGCGTTCGTGCGATGGAATCAACACCCAGCTTGGAAACAGCTGCAGTATGGACCTAGCTATGGAGACCTGGCACTTTATCAGGATTGTTTGAATGACACTCCTCATGGTCTGCACATATTGAAAAACGCGGCGGACATATTGAATAGCTAACGCCGCACAAGGAGTTGGGAAATGACGGGAGAAACTGGGTTGACTGCTAAGAAAGAAACTTACGCCAGCTCAGGCGTACAGATTGACAAAGCTGAGTCATTTGTTGAACGAATTAAGAAGGTTGCGCGGCGACCCGCTCACGATAAGCTCTGGAAGGGTGCTGGCGGATATGCCTCTGTTTATGAGATTAACGACAAGCAAGCAGTCGCTGTCACCACAGATGGTGTTGGCACTAAACTTTTAGTCGCAAATGAACTTCATACCTACAACACGATTGGTATAGACCTCGTTGCAATGGTGGCAAATGACCTCATTTGTGTAGGGGCTACGCCCACCATTTTTCTGGATTACTATGCTGTCGGTAAGCTCGATGACAAGCTTTCCGATCACATTATTGACGGTATTGTTGAGGGCTGTGATCGAGCCTGTATGATTCTTGCTGGTGGCGAAACGGCAGAAATGCCCGGGCTTTACGAGGAAGGGCACTATGACCTGGCCGGTTTTGCCGTGGGAACAGTACACAAAGATAGCCTGATTACTGGTGAAAGAATCAAGCCTGGACAGAAGCTTATCGGAGTCGCATCCAGTGGTATTCATTCGAACGGGCTTTCACTAGCTAGAAAGGTTCTTCCTAAGAATCGCTGGCATATGTTGCTGCAACCGACAGCGATTTATGTCAAACCGACAATGGATGCCCTTGCTAAGTACAAAGATGCAATCACTGGCATCGCTCATATCACTGGTGGTGGCTGGAGAAACCTGTTGAGATTGAATGACAGCGCAGGTTTCAGCATTCAAAAGCAGCTTAAAGTCCCGGAAATCTTCTCACTTATTGGAAGAAATGTTGAAGAAGAAGAGATGTACAAGACATATAACATGGGCATGGGCTTAGCTTTGATTGCGGAAGATGACGCGGCAAATAAAATCGTAGAATGCTTCAAAGCCGCTGGGCATGAGGCTTCGGTGATTGGCGAGGTCAATTCGGACGCTGGCACAATAATTATCAAAGACAAAAGTTTTGTGCTTAAAGACAAACATTCATAGTTCAATCAAGAAATCTCAGTTAGAACCTGCAGCACTAGAAAGGAGAACGAAACAATGCCATCAGTCCTGGTAAGCGTCTCGGACAAAAGCGGTTTGGAAAACTTCATCAGACGGCTAGAACGGTTTGACGATGTGCGCTTGATCGCTACAAGCAGCACAGCCAAGTTCTTGAGCGAAAAAGGCTTCAAGGTAACCAAGGTTGAAGATTTGACCAAATTCCCCGAAATCCTTGCCGGGCGAGTCAAAACCTTGCATCCGAAAGTGCTTGCTGGAATACTCTCGCGCCCTTCGAAAGAAGATCGGGATTGTCTTGCTGAACACGAAATTGAAGAAATCGACATTGTTATCGTAAACCTCTACCCTTTCGAGAAGAAGCTGCAAGAAAACCTCAAAGAAGCTGAAATGGTAGAGCAAATCGACGTGGGTGGAGTCACACTATTGCGCGCCGCAGCAAAGAATTTTGCTCGTGTCGCCGTTATTTCTGACCCATCGCAATACGATTTTGTCATTGAGTCGCTTGATTGCTGTGCTGGAAAGTTTACTGAAGGTGTGCGTAAGGAACTTGCTCAAGCCGCCTTTTTGCGAACTGCCCAGTATGATTCAAGCATTTCTTCTTACATGGCTCGTACCCTTCAGAATGATGGACTTGCTGGTTACATGCCGCAAACAATGCTGCTTCGCCTGGACAAGATTCAGGACCTCCGTTATGGCGAGAATCCTCATCACGCTGCCGCCTGGTATGCATCACCGGATAACGCAGCTTTGTACGGTCATCAATTGCCACCATTCAAGCAATTGCAGGGAAAAGACCTTTCATCAAACAACATTACAGACGTATACGCGCTGCTGAACATTCTGCGTGCTATTAAAGGATCTGGTGCTTGCATTATCAAACACAACAATCCTTGCGGTGTTGCACTTGATGACGACATCATGAAGGCTTTCCAGAAAGCTTATGACTGTGACCCGATATCTGCATTCGGTGGCATTTACGGATTCACTTCCGAAGTAACAGAAGCTCTGGCTCAGAAGATCACCGAAAACTTCGTGGAAATAGTTCTTGCTCCCGCCTACGACAAGAAGGCTATGGCAGTGTTCGCCAAGAAAAAGAACTTGCGTGTGCTTGAAGTTTCGGAAGAGTTGTTGAACGAGACCTTCGTTTCGGCTCACTTTGTGAAGGACCTTAAGTATATGGGAGTCATGGTTGAGAAAGAACTGGAAGCTCCTGTAGATGCTGATACATTCCGCGTTGTCACCGAGGCAGAATTGGATCCCAAACTCAAGAAGGATGTTGAGTTCGCGTGGGGTGTGGTTCGCCATCTAACTTCCAACGCTATCTTCGTGGCTCGTGATGGTCTATCCAGAGGCTTTGGAATTGGACAGACGAATCGAGTTCAGTCAGTGAAACATGCGCTGGCTCAAGCAGGTGAAACGGCTAAAGGGGCTGTTCTTGTTAGCGATGCTTTCTTTCCTGCAACAGACAATATAATTGAAGCTGCTAAAGCCGGCATCAAAGTTATTGTTCAACCAGGTGGAAGCATTAAAGACGAGGATGTAATCAAAGCTTGCAATGAAGCAGGCATCTGCATGCTCTTCACGGGACAGCGTTGCTTCAGGCACTAAGCAGTGGACAAACGACCGCTACAAATCATCAAGCGACCCAGCCTTCTAGGCTGGGTCGTTGGCTGTCGCAAGGAAGTACTTGCCGCATCTCTTATAATGGTCATAGCCTGCATGATTGCAAGCGCTGCATTAGCACGATTGGAATCGAAAAACGTGATTTGCAAAGCCAGGCGAAGTGGTGAATCTGATGATCAGATTCGCACGATTTATTGCCACAAAAACGAAGCCAAAGTCGAAGTGACGCACAAGCGCGGAATAAATTCGGCAGATCTTATTTTTGCAAATGGCTACAAGCCTGCGACCCTCTCAGTCGAAATGAGTGGGTTTCCTTTGCTGGAAAATTTCTCAATTAAGAGCAAGTCTAAGAACTTTTCTGGTTACATAAAAGGCAGTGGAGCTGGTACTTCCTCCTCTTGGGTCGAGTCTGAAGATTCGTCAGAATCCAAAGATTCTCCAGCTACTTCAACTGGAGATTTGAAATCAGCAGATCAGAAGAATCAGGATTCGAAAGTTTCAGATTCGAGATCCCCAGATTCGAAGACCTCATCTGCTGTAACATCCACAGGACTCTCTAATAATGTCTCTAGCGGGTCTATTGAGCATACAAATGGATCAGTTAACTCGGCAAGTGAAAACAAGAGTTCATTAACTCGAGTGTCAAATGGATTCTCTCCACTGAAATTTAAACGAATAGACAAACGCAAGATCCTCGTATCAATTCCATGCTCAGCGTTGCTCAAAGAAACAAACGAATGCGAGATCTCATGGATTGATGCTTACCGTTAAGTGGCTCTGCTATCGCTGTCTTCGGCTCAGATATTTCCAAGCAAACGCGAAGTGAATTGACTAGCGCATAGCAGGCAATCCTCTGCAGCTGTTACAAGACGACCGACTTTCGGTCTGATGCAATACTTAAATCAGAAGGGCGAGTACAAACCACTGGGCAAGCCGAACCTGGACTGATGCCCCGAAGTTGAATTCGAAAATTCCTGATACTGCTAAAGCAACAGCCGTTCCAAATACTCCGAGTGCGAGTCCTGAAGTGAATTGTTTTCCGAGTAAACGATTTCTGTAAAACGATCGCAATGACCTGGAGAACGTCCAAAACACTAAAATGATGTAGCTCAAAAGTCCAACAAGGCCGGTTGTCGTTAAGAAGTGCACGTAGTTGCTGTGTGCATGATTTAAGTCTTTTGAAACTCCAGGAACAATCACTTCTGGAATATCAAAATGGGGGAATTTCAACCAACCGATTCCAAACACTGGTGAGCTTGCAAAATAATGGTTGATGCATTCCGACCAAATTTTAAGGCGTGCTTTTACACTCGGGTCGTTTCCGGAAAATAAAGCTGAGATTCGTCCTGCAACAGCAGGGCTCAAGACATAAGCGGCTCCACCAGCACCGAAGAGTCCAATTACCGCTGCTAAAGCCCATTTCCATGTGCATACTGCCGCTATTGCGATTGCTCCGGCGGCTCCGCCTATCCAGGCGCTTCGTTCAAGCGCAAAAAATAAACCTGCAAAATTGCAAGCGACAAGAATGATAAACAACGGCATTCTTTCGTAGTTTGCCAGAATCCAGCGCAGCGAATCTGGGCAGTCGTCCGAAAGCTTTTTGTAGCCAGAACTCAATAGTAACCCGAGGGCAAGCATGCTGAAAACCTGCATCTGTCCTGCAAAAGCCATTGGATGAGCAAGAAATCCTGTTCCTTGCAGATACTTGAATTTCGTCGGGTGGTAATCAAAAATCTGTTGAACAGTTCCGTAGATTCCCGCAATCGATGATACCCATAAAAGAGCCAGGACTGCAGATGCACGTGCCACAGGATAGCGGCGGCACGTATAGTAAGCCCAGAAATAAGGAAGAAGCGTTTCCAGAATTTTTCGGAACGAGCGAAATGCTTCGCCTGCTCCGCCGTTCATTGCTCCGGATAGGGTGATTGATAAAGTGAGTAAAAAGATTGGTATCGCAAGTGGTGGCAGTCTGTCCGTCCAAGAGCGAGCTGTCGACTCAGTTGCTGAATCAACTCTGTTGGAAGAGTCTTGTGCCTCTGCTTCATTCTTGTCTGCGCGTTCTATCAAGGCTCTAACGAGCATCAAGACGAAGCCTACAATCCACAAAACAGAGCAGACAGAGTGCGAAATAGGCAAGCAAATCGCGAACACGAGCAAAACTATCTGTTCTAGAACAGCAATTTTGTCGAGCCAGAAATTTCTTGCCATGTGAAGTCTCAGCATTCAGCCGGGCTTAGCGAGCTATACCCAACGAGACAAGCCCATCAATTCGCGAACGCCTTCAAGCGTTTCGGCCGCAACTTTGCGTGCTTTCTTGTTTCCATAGTCGAGAATCTTGCGCACTGATTCTGGATCTTTCTCAAGACCAATTCTCTTCTCGCGTATTGGTCGCATGAATTCGTTTATGCAATTAGCCAGACGTTTCTTACAATCAACACAGCCTATCTGCGCAGATTCGCATTCTGTTTTGACCAATGCACGCATTTCTTCATTCGCAAAAATCTGGTAAAGCGGCCAGGGCACTTCGCATTGGTCTGTATGACCTGGGTCGGACTTCGCAATTCTGCTTCTATCAGTAATCGCTTGTTTGACCTTTTTGAGTGTGTCCTCTTCGGTATCAGCAAGCTTTATGTCGTTGTTGTACGACTTGCCCATTTTTTGACCATCTAGCCCTTTTATCAGAGGCGTGCTGGTGAATTTCGGCTGAGGCTCTTCAAAGAAATCAACGTTATATAAATGATTGAATCGGCGAGCTACATCTCTTGCAAATTCAAGATGCGATTCTTGATCTTTTCCAACCGGAACCAACTGAGCTTTGAACGCGAGAATATCCGCTGTCATAAGAACGGGATATCCGAGCAGTCCATAGGTTACTTTGTCTTTCGCTTCGTTTTCATCGGAACCAAGCATCTTCACCATGTCTTTGAGTGTGGGCTCGCGCTCAACCCAGTTGTGTGGTGTGATCATCGACAAGAGTAAGTGCAGCTCAGCAATCTCTGGTATTGCGGACTGAACGTAGAGAGTTGAAACTTCAGGGTCTATACCTGCAGCCAACCAATCGAGGGCAATCTCTCGAATGTTGCCCTCGATTTCCTGAACGTTTTGAAATTTAGTTGTTAACGCATGCCAGTCAACGATACAAAAGTACGAGTCGTAGCTGGACTGAAAGTTCAACCAGTTAAGAAGCGCACCAAAGTAGTGTCCAATGTGCAAACGCCCGGTCGGACGCATGCCTGACATGATGCGTTTGGGCCGGGATGGTGAATTGGTCAAGGTTTAGCCCTTTCCGTTTTGTGACTTCGCAATTGCTTCGCGAACCTTTTCTTTCTTGCGGTTTTCTTTTGCTTTACGGCGTGCTCTTTTTTCGCGTGCATTGTATTTGTCTGTCATTTGTTCTCTCCTGGTTTAAGGCTTGGCCTTTTTATTCGACCTGCTTGACTTACTGTCACAATTCAGGTCGGCGAAATTCGATGCTTTGAATATAACAGATGAGCGCATACTGACATCCTGTCTGAGTTCGCTGTTTATTGGAATTCTTATCCGTAATTGAATGTAATTTTACAAAACTTAATTTATCTCTTGACTGCTAGACTCCAACACGATCTGGGTAAAGATCCCCTATAGGAAGAAGGAACATTGACCATGCCGAGGGCGACAAAATTGGGTCCGCGAGTCACAGATGAATCGTCTGAAGAATGGAACGAACCGTTCGAGGCTGAGGATGATGCCACTGCCGAAGAAGAGAATGATCCCATTATAGGGAAAGAAGACTCATTTACTGAGGACTCCGTTCGACTCTATCTGCGAGAAATCGGCAGAGTCAAAATGATTAAGCCTGACGAGGAAATTGAGCTTGCACGCCGCATTTCACGTGGCGATGAAGAAGCGAAGAAAAAGCTTATTCAAGCCAACTTGCGTCTGGTAATTTCCATCGCTAAAAAATATGTGAATCGTGGTTTACCCTTTCAAGACTTGATTCAAGAAGGCAACCTCGGTCTCATTCGTGCTGCTGAAAAGTTTGACCACACTAAGGGTTTCAAGTTCAGCACTTATGCAACATGGTGGATTCGCCAGGCTATCAGCCGCGGTCTTGCCGACAAATCTAGAACTATTCGTGTGCCCGTGCACATGGTTGAATCCATCAACAAGATGAAGAAGACCAGTGCAAAATTGGCTCAGGAACTCGGTCGTAAACCTACAGAGCAAGAACTTGCTTCTTCGATGGATTTGCCAGTGAGCAAGGTTCAAGAAATTATTCAAGCTGATCGCGAGCCTATTTCGATGGAAATGCCATTGAATCGCGATGAGGAAACCTACCTTGGTGACCTTATTGAAGATAGTGAATCTTCGCGTCCTGATGCGAATACGGAAGAGCAGCTCATGCGGCAAGATTTGAATCGCATGCTCAGTCAGCTGACTCCCAGAGAGCGTGACATCATGCACCTTCGCTATGGGCTAGAAGACGGAAGGCAGAGAACACTTGAAGAAGTGGGAAGGCTTTTCAACATCACAAGAGAACGCGTTCGCCAGATTGAGCACAAGGCATTTAGAAAGCTCAGGCAACCTGCCTGGTCGAGCAAATTGTCTGGCTATTTGGAAGAGTAAGCCGCTAAGGCAAAGCGTAGCTCATTGTTACGACATGAGTAAATTGTAAGCGCGATTTCGAGCTGCTAATTGTTTGCAGCTCAGGAATTCGCGCTCGTCTGTTCTTCAAGGTCTTGATTGAAACAGCCTGCTTACAAAAGCATGCTGTTCATGTCTGCGGCGCTAATCGGTCTTGTCTAGCCCGAAAAATGAGCCCGCCAACAGGCTAATTGCTTAGGAACTGGGTTATCATAAGCCTGGCACTGAAGGCGAGCGGAGCCTTATTTCCATGTCCAATGTGACCGCAGTAAATCATGAGCAGATGATCGACCTGATCGATTCTGGTGAACGTCAGCGCTTGCGCATGATGCTCAACGATATGCATCCGGCAGACCTGGCAGAGTGGTTTGAAGAACTCAACCCCGAGCGTCGTTTATCGTGCTTTCGTTTGCTAGATTTGGACAATGCATCAGCCGTTCTTGCTGAGCTTGATACTGAACATCAGCGAAATTTATTGAAAGATCTTGGTGATATGGGACTTGTTCCTATCATCAGTGCAATGTCTCCTGACGATGCCGCAGATCTGCTTGCGGAACTTCCAGAAGCAAAGGCAAGTTCGATCATCAGTCAAATGGCGGATAACGAAGCTGCTGGCGAATTAGTCGAATTGCTTTCATTCAACGATGATTCTGCTGGTGGCATCATGTCTACGGACTATCTTGAAGTCTCAACGAATATGCGCGCCGATGAAGCTCTGCATCATTTACGCGATTCGTACAAAAAAGAAGAGGAAGAAATTTATGACCTCTTCGTTGTTGATACAGAAGAGCGCCTTGTTGGTTGGTTGTCTGTAAAAGAGCTGCTTCTGGCGCCGTCTGACGCGACTGTCGAAAGTCTGATGGACACCAATGTGATTAGTGTTGCTGTCGACACTGACCAGGAAGAAGCAGCTGAAAAGATTCAGAAGTATGACTTGCTTTCTCTTCCAGTCGTTGACCATGAAGGGCGCCTTAGAGGTATTATCACTGCCGACGACGCTATCGATGTTATCGAAGAAGAAGCTGATGAAGACATCTATAAATCAACCGGTATCGAGATTAGCGATGCTGAGGGCAGCGAGAATATAGGCACAAACGTTTCATCTGCATTTCGGGCGCGCATACCGTGGTTGATTGTAACTCTGGTTATTGAGTCTGGCTCAGCAGCGGTCATTACACATTTTGATTCTGTGATAAAACAAACTGTAATCGCTGCATCATTTATGCCTTTGCTTACCAGTTTAACTGGCTCAGTTGCGATGCAGAGCACCTGCATCATGCTGCGAACTCAGAAGAAGCAGTTTTCCTTGAAGTCTGCCTTGAAAAACGTCTGGCATGAAGCCAGAGTTGGCGCGCTACTTGGTACCGCCTGTGGTTTATTGACTTTTCTGCTCAGTCTGGCATTTAAGCAGCAGGGCTCAAATATGTTGGGAATAGTAGTTGGTTGCTCCTTGTTCCTCACGATGTCTATCGGTGTGTTGATTGGTACATTGATACCAATTGTTTTTGAACGCTGTGGCATAGAGCCTGCCCACGCAAGCGGTCCCCTTATCACCAGTATTTTAGATGTTTGTACTATGTCTATTTACTTGTCGATTGTTTATGCATTTCTTTCGAAGATTGTATGAGCAGCATATGTGTTGTCCCTTGTTAATGAGAAACGTCGATGGAAACTAAAACCAAACCCGATCCAAATTCTGAACTGCAAGAACGCCGTAAGAATGCTGCTGCTGTGAAACCAGAAGCAGTGGAGAAGCGACATGCAAAAGGTCTTTTGCTTGCACGCGAAAGAATCGAAAAGTTGGTTGACCCGGGTTCGTTTATTGAATTTGACCGCTATGCAACGCACGAGTGCAGCAACTTCGGCATGGAATCGAAGAAGATTCCTGGTGATGGAGTTGTTACAGGGCAGGCAAAAATTGACGGAAGACCAGTCTATATTTTCGCCCATGACCCAACTTGTTTCGGTGGTGCCCTTGGAAAAGTCTTTGCCAGAAAAGTATGCAAAGTGATGGATCTGGCTAAGCAAGCTGGTTGCCCTGTTATCGGATTGAACGAGAGTGGCGGCGCTCGAATTCAAGAAGGCGTGCAAAGTCTTGCTGGCTATGCTGATATTTTTTATCGCAATGTCGCTTGTTCAGGTGTCGTTCCACAAATTTCTGTGATTTATGGACCTTGCGCCGGTGGTGCCGTTTACAGTCCTGCCGTAACCGACTTCACGATTATGGTGAAGAAGCAGAGCTATATGTTCATTACCGGACCAGAAATTGTGAAGACTGTGACTGGTGAGGAAGTCAGTTTTGAGCAGCTCGGCGGAGCTTCCATTCACAATGAAAAAAGCGGTGTGGCGCAGTTTCTTGCAGAGGATGAGGAAGACTCTTTCTGGATGGTGCGAACTCTTCTCTCCTTCTTGCCAGCTAACAACCTGGAGACAGCACCAGCTGGTGATAGCAGTGATGATGCTGCTCCTGCAAATCAGGGTGAGTTAGATACTCTCATTCCAACCGATCCATCCAAACCGTACGACATGCATGAAGTAATCAAACGCATTGTCGATAACGCTGACTTTTTCGAAGTTAGTGAGCTATTTGCGAAGAATATCATCACAGGCTTCGCTCGCGTCGGGGGTCATGTAGTAGGCATCGTTGCAAATCAGCCAAGAATGCTTGCAGGAGTTTTGGATATTGATGCTTCGACCAAAGGTGCACGATTTGTTCGCTTCTGTGACGCGTTCAACATTCCTGTCCTGACCTTTGTTGATGTGCCTGGTTATCTGCCTGGAAAGAACCAGGAGCACATGGGTATCATCAGGCATGGTGCGAAATTGTTGTATGCATACTGCGAAGCCACAGTTCCAAAGCTGACTGTGATAACGCGCAAAGCTTATGGTGGCGCATTTGATGTATTGGGCTCAAAGAACGTTGGTGCAGACCTTAACATCGCCTGGCCAACTGCTGAAATTGCAGTTATTGGTGCCGACGGTGCTGTCAACATTTTGTACAAGAGAGAAATTGCTCAAGGCGGAAAAGAACTAGCAAAGAAATTCGTCGATGATTATCGTGAACGCTTTGCGAACCCTTATCTGGCTTCCGAGCTGGGATACATTGACGACGTTGTGCTGCCGAGCGAGACCCGTAGGGTATTGATCGAGGTTCTTTCGGTGCAACAGAACAAACGAGTTGAGCGACCTGCGCGTAAGCACGGAAATATTCCTCTCTAAGTAATGGTGCCTGAGAAATCTGCTGCAGCATGCCGCGCTTTTTTTACGTCTGCGACGCTTCGTGTCGATGCATATTAAGGAACGAATTGACTGTTGGTTCAGATTTCAGTTTCTGATAATTCGTTGTCAATTTGATCCGAAAAGTTCACTGCTGGCATCGCCTGGTTGCCAGCTTTCTTTTTGCTAATACGTGGATGCAACAAATTGATTTTGTGAAGGTTGGTCTGCGTTGTCGGATCAAAATATGTGGACGAATCCATTTCAAGGAGATTGATGGTGGCTTCCGGTTTTGTCAGCTTGGATTCATACCGAGCGATGATGTCTTTGCTTGCATTTGTTTCTTTCATCACAAGCTCGACAACCTTTTCCGAAAATGGAGAAGTAAAGCAAACAAAAAGTCCACAAATGTTCTGATATAAGGAAGCCCGTTTCACGAATTCACGAAACGATCTCAAGTAGTCAACCTTTTCACTAGTTATAGATGGTTTCAGAAAATAGGCAGCGAGTACGGGCCGTTTTTTATTATCTAGAAAGATGATGTCAAACTCTGGAATTGGATTGTTGCCAAAGATTCCGCGCTTTGTCTGATATATCTCCACAGTTTGAATGCGCGGAATTGATTCCCATAGTTTTATCTGACGGTTGTAGAGTCCAGTGCTGTGTGCAATCGCAAAGTAGTCCATCAGTATGAACTGAGTAAGCGATAATGCGAGTTCTGGAGTGCCTTTAGCGACAGCTAGTTCCAGGTTTCTGCAGGCGGTTTGGACGTCAACTGGACGAAAAGTTCGAGGTGATTTGACTACTGCGTCAGGTGAGAAATCTTCAATGTTTCGAACGGTTATTTGAAGAATAAAGTCAGGTCTTTTGGGCATAACTCGTTATGGAGCCTCCCGGGGAGTCTCTGTTTGTGATTTTGTAAACGCGTTTGTTTTGGCGTAAGTTGGCACCTAAGCATAGCAGCTGGAGGTAATTGATACAGTCCCGAGCAGTTTCTGGTCCGAGAGCTGACGTGTTGGGAAGATATTAGGTAAACTTGTAGTTTTGAGCAACGTAATTCGCTGGGTCTGGGCAGTTACTTGCAAATAGGGGTTAATTAGTTCATTCAATAACGATTTCATGGCACGACTACCCTCACGTACATATTCTGATTCCGCAGCCGCCAGCACCCTACTTGAGGTGAAGAAGGGCGGTAAGGAAGCCATGCACGAATTTGTGTATCAGCACGTTGACCGTTTCTATTGCATAGCCTTTATCGGAACTCTCGACACCGATGCCGCTGAAGATCTCACTGTCGACGCGATGAAGAATGTCATTACAGCTCTTCGCGAAGTCAAACCAAAAGAGATGCAGCAAATCAGCCAAAACGGGGTTTGGGAATGGGTCTCAAACTTTATCGTAGACTCTGTTGCTGACTGGCATTCGCAAAAGTCGGATGCTCCCAGTGGACCTATAACGGATCCAACTATGGATGGCTCGGCCAACATGGAATGGGAAACCACCGTAATTCTGGGTACTCAGAGAGTTAAGCGTTGTATTAGCACTCTACCGGAAGAGCAAAAGAAGGTTTTCATACTGCGACACCAATTGAATCTAGGCTTCTCCCAGGTTGCCGTTGTACTCAATGAAAATGAAGACAACGTCATGGCTTGGCTGCATCGAGCTCGTGTGCAAGTAGTCAAATGTCTCGGTCGCGGATAGCTTACAGGTGATGTCATCATGACAATGAATTGCAGCCGATTTAGATTTTTGCTTCAACAACGCTTTGATATTGCGTTGTCTCCAACAGACCAACGAATGGTAACTCAGCACGTTGACTCTTGTGACTCTTGTGGAAAGTTTCAACATCAAATAGATCAGATTGCACAGGCAGCTCTCGAAGTACCTCTGCCGGAAGAATGCCTTCCCGCAAGTCTTGAGGCACTAGCGGGCAAGATTATTCAGAATATGCCTGCGGAAAAATCCGGCGGATTTTTCAGCGCGATAAAAGGACTTATGGGTGGCGGTAAAAGTGCTCCACCAAAACAGCCAGCAGCAGCTGGTGGCAAAGGTGGTGGCAAGGGCGGCGTAGAGTCACGCTTTCCTCATATCAGTCGGGGGTCTGAATCTTCGAGTGAAGCTCCGCCTCCGCGTGGCAAGAAGGCTGAAATGGCCGATGCCGACATGCTTGCGACCAGTACCAAATTGAAGAGTCTTTCTAGAATAGAAAAGGAAGAGCAGTCAGTATCTCAAGGTTCAGGTGGATCTTTTGCGCAGAAGATGGGCGTGAATCTGCCGAACAGAGATGGACCCAAAGAAGATGGTCCTCTCAATCTGGCTGAAACAATCAAACGGCAGCGCGAAGCTGAAAAAACTGAATCATCTACCAGTGGCAGCTGGGGACAAAATCCTATTTCGGGACAAAATATGCCTGCAATGGGAATGTCTGGCGGCATGACCGGTGGACCTCCGACTGGTGGCTGGGGAGATCCAGCTCCACCGTCACCGGGTGCGGGTGGTTTCACCAATGCCATGGGCGGGGGCTGGGGCGCGCCACAACAAGGAATGGGCGGAATGCAAGGTGGAATGGGCGGAATGCAAGCCAATCCAGATGCACCAGCCGCAGGTGGATGGGGAGCCCCTCCAGGACCATCGCAGGGTGGTGGATGGGGTGCACCTCCGCAACAAGCAGCCCCTGCAGCCGATGCTGGCTGGGGAGCTTCCTCAAGTTCAAGTGCTGGTGGATGGGGCGGTCAGCAACAGCCTCCACAGCAGCAAGCACCAGCTCCAGCCAGTGATGGTGGTTGGGGAGCACCCGCGCAGCAGGCGCCAGCCAGTGATGGCGGATGGGGTGCACCGGCGCAGCAAGCTCCTGCTGATGCAGGTTGGGGCGCATCGAGTAGTTCTTCTGGTGGTGGATGGGGTGCAGCAGCGCAAAATCCGCCTGCAGCCGACGCGGGTTGGGGTGCCGGCACCGTATCTGGTGACCGTTGGGGAGCACCACAGCAACAAGTTCCACCTCAAAATGCTCCAGCGGCACAAGATAGTTGGGGTGCTGCCAACAGTCCTTCTGGCGGTGGATGGGGCGCACAATCATCTTCGCCGAGCGGCGGTGGATGGGGTGCTCCAGGACAGAATGCTCCTAATACAGCAGGTCCGACACCTGGTTCACAAGCAAACGATAGTGGTTGGGGAAGTCCCTCGCCAGCTCCTGCAGACAGCGGCTGGGGCACACCTGCAAGTGGACAAGACAGCGGATGGGGGGCACCATCGGCGCCACCGCCACAAGCTGATGATGGATGGGGAGCTTCCGGAGCTTCAGGGCAGGCACCAGCACAAGATGGTGGCTGGGGCGCACCCGCAACTGGCAAAGACAGCGGCTGGGGAACGCCTTCGCAATCTGCAGGGCAAGACAGTTGGGGAGCTGCTGGGGGCGGACAAGCGCCCGCCGCAGATAGTGGTTGGGGAGCACCAGCAACGGGTAAGGACAGCGGTTGGGGAACACCAGCGCAACCCTCTGGACAAGACAGCTGGGGAGCACCAGCTCAACCCGCAGGGCAAGATAGTTGGGATGCTCCGCAAGCGCAAGCACCAGCGCAAGACAGTGGATGGGGAGCACCGCAAGCGCAAGCACCAGCACAAGACACCGGATGGGGAGCACCGCAAGCGCAAGCGCCAGCACAAGACACCGGATGGGGAGCACCGCAAGCGCAAGCACCGGCACAAGATACTGGATGGGGAGCACCGCCTCCAGCGCAAGCACCAGCACAAGATACTGGATGGGGAGCACCGCCTCCAGCGCAAGCACCA
>JBGAHS010000001.1:0-1388060 GCA_044226015.1 Obscuribacteraceae bacterium (SeqCode) | reverse complement strand
TGTGAAATCCCCAGATTTACAAGGCGTTTTCTTTTGAAAAATTTTTTCCGCATTCCGGGAACCGATTCAATCTTTTCGCATCTACACACTCACTGAAAGCCCCACACAACCGCAAGGACGTGAGGGGCTTTCTCTATTTCTTTTTGATTTTTTCCGACAGCACAGCTGGTTTTGATTTCCATCGCTACTGCTCCGGCGGTTCTCATTTAATTGCTCCGGAGATACAGCTCCTTTTGATGGCTCCGGGGCGTGCCGGAGTAATAAAAGAGCTGTGCCAGGAAGTTGAACCGGTACATCATTGCCACAATCCCTGCGTATTATTCAATCACCAGCCCAATCAACCCGATCCTGAAAACGCCTTGTGAAATCCCCAGATTTACAAGGCGTTTTCTTTTGCAAGAGACTTCGATACACTTTGATCCTTTACTGAGAGATCGATGAACACAGATTCTGAAATTAGAATTGTAGAACTCAAACATACGCAATTGCAGGATTACGCTTCAATTTCAATCGCGTATGATTACGACAGAATCATACAAGTGCGCCCCATAGAGGCCGGTCTGGGAGGCTTTTATATGGAAGAAGTCTTACTTACCAGTATCCAGCGTAAGAATTATGACGAGCACAAAGGAAATACCCCTTTGGACTGGTCACTCAGATTTGATACATGCAAATGGGGATTCCTGCTTGCCATGCTAGGTTCAGCGCCAGTAGGAGGCGCTGCCATCGCATTTGGTGACTCAGATATCCGCTTATTAGATGATAGAAATGACATAGCAGTTCTGTGGGACATTCGAATTGACACAAAATATCGAAACAAAGGGATTGGCGGTCAGCTTCTCTCAGCTTCAGAACATTGGGCGAGAGCACAAGGCGCTAAGCTCCTGAAAATCGAAACACAAAATATCAATCTAGCAGCGTGCAGATTCTATTCGAGAAAAGGATATTCGCTAGAAGCGATTAACAGAATGGCGTACGAAGATTTGCCCGACGAAGTACAACTTCTCTGGTACAAAAGACTCTGAGCAATTTCCGCGACAAGAGACATGACAAGCAAAAACGCACCGGACAATGCGCGTCCAGTGCGTTTCTACATCGGGTTGGTTGGGCTGGTGTTATTGTTATATCTTGCCAAGCTGACATTTGCGTGACAGGTTTTCAATCGGTATTGATCCAATTCCGATTCCCAACCGGTATCGATCCAATTCCGATTCCCAATCGGTATCGATCCAATTCCGATTCTCAACCGGTATCGATCCAATTCCGATTCTCAACCGGTATCGATCCAATTTCGGTTTCCAACCGGTATCGATCCTATTTCGGTTTCCAACCGGTATCGATCCAATTTCGGTTTCCAACCGGTATCGATCCAATTTCGGTTTCCAACCGGTATCGATCCAATTTCGGTTTCCAACCGGTATCGATCCAATTTCGGTTTCCAACCGGNNNNACCGGTATCGATCCAATTTCGGTTTCCAACCGGTATCGATCCAATTTCGGTTTCCAACCGGTATCGATCCAATTTCGGTTTCCAACCGGTATCGATCCAATTTCGGTTTCCAACCGGTATCGATCCTATTTCGACCCAAAAACGGTTCGAACAAAATTCGAACCTTTCAAGAATATGAGTCCAGGTGTCAGCCTATACCTTCGCTGCGTTTCTATCGAAACGAACTGAATGTTTTTCCATGCGTTCAAAGGCTTCTTGCAACCGTTCTTTGCTAGTGCAAAGGGAGAGGCGGAAATAGCCTTCACCGCAGTCACCATATGCAGTACCAGGAGGAACAACAATTCCTGCTTCCTCAAGCATCAGTGTGCTGAACTCTGCAGCAGTCATGCCCGTTGGAACTGGCAACCACATGTAGAAAGTAGCTTTTATAGGTTTCACATCCCAACCGAGCTTTCGGAAACCTTCAACCGCAACGTCGCGACGTTCCCTATAGAGTTTGTTGCAACGTTCGATGTCTTCATTACCGCCCTTGAAAGCCGCGATTGCCGCACACTGAACAGCTTTGAAAACATCGGTGTCAACATTCGACTTTATTTGAGCAAGGGCCTTAATTGCATATGCATTTCCAATTGCAAATCCAATTCTCCAACCGGTCATATTGTGTGCTTTGGACAAGCTGTGTAATTCGATTGCAACGTCTTTTGCTCCAGCGACTTCAAACACAGAATGAGGAACATAACCATCGAAAGCCATTTCCGAATACGCAAGGTCATGTACGAAAAGTAGATTATGTTTACGCGCGAATGCAACGGCTTTTTCTAGATAAGCCAGATCACAAACGGCACCTGTTGGGTTGTTCGGATAATTCAAGAACATGATTTTGGCTTTCTTCGCCACATCTTCTGGAATAGCCTCGAGGTCTACGAGGAAATCATTCTTTGCCAACATCGGCATTGGATGAGGAGTTCCACCAGCCAGAATAGTGGAAGATTTGTAGACTGGATAAGCTGGGTCAGGAATCAAGCTGATATCACCAGGATCAACAAACGCAGCAATCACATTGTGAATTCCTTCTTTTGATCCAATCAATGAGGTGATTTCGGTTGCAGCGTCGATGTCGATGTTGAAACGCTTTTTGCACCATTCAACAGCAGCTTCTTTGTATTCCTTGGTTCCACCGAAAGGGGGATATCGGTGATTGAGCGGATTGTCCAAAGCTGCTTTCATAGCATCTACAACGTGCTTCGGAGTAGGCTGGTCAGGGTCACCAATACCCAAATTGATTACATCAACTCCTCTTGCTGCAACGACTGCTCGTTTCTTATCTAATTCAGCAAATACATAAGGAGGAATAGCTTTCAACCTGTTGGAAATCTCCATGTTTTACACTCCAAAACCGCGAAACATGGGGATTATCGCAGATCTCAAGCTCAGAACGGCGAGTCAAGGACTGATCCTTTACATTTTGGAGGATCGCACAGCGTAACAAGGCGCAATTGATGCGGACCACAAGATTTTGCACGGAGGACTCTGCGTGACCTTGATGAAATTCGCATGACCTCGGGCAATCTTGCCCAAACCAAGCTGCAGCGGCACATATGCTGCAACTCTAGCCTGCAGCTGGCAAGCACCGAATCCGCAAGTTACCCACAGAAGGCGAGCACACATGCTGCAAGTTCCCCTGCAGCTGGCAAGCACACATAATTACCCAAGCTGACAAGCACCGAATCCGCAAGTTACCCGCAGAAGGCGAGCACGCATGATGCAAGCTACCCACAGCTGGCGAGCTCACATGCTGCGAGTTCCCCTGCAGCCGGCCAGCACCGAATCCGCAAGTTACCCACAGAAGGCGAGCACACATGCTGCAAGTTAACCCCGCAGCTGGCAAGCACACATAGTTACCCAGCTGACAAGCACCGAATCCGCAAGCTACCCGCAGCTGGCAAGAACAAGCTGCAAGTAGAAGAGGCAGCTTTGCCCTAACTGTTTTAACCGCGATTGATGCGAGCTTGGACCCGATTGAAACGCTTGAGCACAAATTCCGGATCCGTGAGACTTGCATTTCCCGAGGGATTTCCGCCAGTCACGTGGAAATCGGAGAAGCCCGCGTGCTGGTTCACATAGATTCCACCGGTCAGATTGAAGGAAACTGGAGTTCCCACTTCCGCCATGCGCTGCGCAATTTTATCCATGCAAGTTGAATCTGTTGTATAAGCCCCACAGCTTATAGCACCATGCTCCTGCGCTATCGACGATGCGAGCTCAATACTTTCATCGATCCCGGAAGTTTGAATTATGAACGCTATTGGTCCGAACAACTCGCTTTCAAACTTGGCTTTGTCCTTGCTGCTTGCTTCGAACAAAATAGGTGTAGCCGAGCGAACATTTGGGAAATCTGGGTTTGCAATGGGTCCGCTCTCTAGCAGAACTTTGCCACCAGATTCCTTAACCGATTGTACTCGCTTTGAAGTAGCTTCACTCTGGAGCGCAGCGCAGACGGCTGGTCCCATCTTTGGATGAGCACATAGACCTTTGATAGCGTTAACGATGGCATCTCTAACAGCATCGAAGCTCACATGCTCGCCACCAGCTTTGATACCATCTTTGGGAATAAAGAAGTTCTGCGGAGCTGTGCACATTTGCCCACTGTAAAGGCAGAGACTGAACGCCACGTTCTGAGCCATTGCATTAAGATCTTCAACGCTATCAATCAAAATGCTGTTGACTCCAGCCTTTTCGGTGAATGTGATTTTGTTCGGAAGGGATTCAATGTACTTTCCAAAAACACTGCTACCTGTGAAATCAATTATTTTCACTCTTGAATCTTCGGCAAGTTGCTTCGTAATTGGCTTCTGCTCAGTATCGGCCGCAAGCAAAACCAGGTCGGCGGAAAATCCATTTTCCGCCAACACTGCCTGCAAGTGTTCTATTACAATCGCAATTGGATAAATAGCCTTCGGATGCGGTTTTACAATAACCGGATTTCCAGTAATCAAACTGGCATAAATGCCTGGAACCGAGTTCCACGTGGGGAATGTTGCACAGCCAATTGCAAGGCTCACACCTTTTGGAACCGTGGTGATAAATTTCTCCAGCTTCAGAGTCACTTTCCCCGCTGGTTTTTCCCACAAAAACTTATTTGGAAAACGGGTCAATTCCTGATAGCCCAGTGCAATCGCTTCCATTGCGCGGTCTGCAGCATGCGGTCCGCTTGCCTGGAAGCTCATCATGTAGGATTGACCAGTTGTATGCATCGTTGCAAATGCAAGTTCATGGAAATGGTCTTTCACTCGGAACAGACTTTCCACGAGGATTCCTGCACGTGTTTGAGCATCAGTGCGCTTCCAATCTGCAGCAGCGGATTCAGCAGCCGCTACATATTTAGCCGGATCCGTAAATGCCGGGTAACTCAATCCCAGGGATTCGCCCGTGTAGGGGCTGCTCTCATCACTGTTTAGCCAGGCATCGCTGGATTGTTTTAAGCGCTCAAATTTGTTCTTGAGTTGCGACTCAAAGTGTTTTTTCTGATCTGCTTCAGCGGTCTCACCGTACACTTTGGGTGAGGGCATTTCTTCAAATGCACCATAGAATTCACGTTTGTGAATTGCCTCGATTGCTTTATCCAGAGTGCCTTGATGTTTATCAAAAAGTTTGTGATCCTCTTTGACCGCTGCAAAGATGTTCATAATGCAATGCCTTGATTGATGGGGAATACACGTGCCAAACATGCACAATGGAACTTTTAGCACATTTAGTCCGAGATCCGATCCCCAAAGGCACGAAGCTATTCAAATCTAGACAAAAGCCGCCAGCAATCCGCAAGCCTGCCAATACTATTGAGCTCTTGTTTCGTTTGCCATCGCCGCCAGGACGAACATACCGTTGTCCGTTAGACGAGCATAATCGAGAAGTTCGCCGCAAAAGACTATTGGACGCGCACCTACAGGACAAATGCTGCTATCCTGCGGTTCGCGAATTACTCTTCGGGATAGTCATAGTGGGAATCGAACAGATGATGATGATGGTGGTGTCTTCCTACTTTTATCTTCAGCCCATCTTCGTCATGGTCGATTTTGACAAACGGAGCACGCAGAGTCGCTCTTCCATCTTCTTGAGAATCCAACTTCACATATGGAGCCCTAACGGAGCTGTGCCCTGTGAAGTCATCGGTTTGAACTCGTGTATAGGGCGCATCGACACTAGAAGACGTGTCGAGTTCTTGAGCATTGGCGCTGTCAGCATGGAACGACACATTAGTGCCGGTTTTCGGCTGAGGACCACAAGCTGACAAGATCGGCAACGATATCAGCGCCGCTAGCATGAGGAAAATGCTGAAATTCAAGTCGCGGTATCTTTGCATGATGTTCACCTTAAGCTTAGAGATGGGAACGAAGACGCAAGCATTTTGTATTCGTTCCTACTGACAGTCGCATAGAGACTACAATTTCAAGTGGTGTTGCCTCACCGGTATCGATCCAGTTCCGATCATCCAACCGGTATCGATCCAGTTCCGATCATCCAACCGGTATCGATCCTGATTCGATTACCTAACCGGTATCGATTCAGTTCCGATTATCCAACCGGTATCGATCCAAATTCGAGCATCCAACCGGTATCGATCCTGATTCGATCATCCAACCGGTATCGATCCAGATTCGATTACCCAACCGGTATCGATCCAGATTCGATTACCCAACCGGTATCGATCCAGATTCGATTACCCAACCCATATCGATCCAGTTCCGATCATCCAACCGGTATCGATCCAAATTCGATTACCCAACCGGTATCGATCCAAATTCGATTTCCAACCGGTATCGATCCAGTTCCGATTACCCAACTACCCAACCGCCATTTCAATTTATTTTCAGGCAGCTCTATTAATTTTAATGATGAGGGAGGCTAACCCTTAAATAAGGAGAGCCTATGTTCGACAGTATTCAAGCACCACGCAATTCCCAGGAAACTCTAAGTAACAGCTCCGCAAGATTCGCCGTTGAGTTAAATCGCAACTGCGGTCAAAATGCAGACCATAAACTACCGCCGGATTTGAAACAGCCTGAACGCACCATGAAAGCTGCTGACGAGATCTCAGGCAAAAGCCATAGCCAGGATTCATCTCACGAAAAGCCCAAACACCCCAAAGGTCTGGAACTACCGTCGCCATATCCATCAGGCAAAGATAACCAAGACTCTTCCAAGAACCTTCCCAACATTGACTTGCCCACGAAAATGGTAGGTCCAGACCCACGCACAATGAGAGAGATTGCGGAAAAACTCAAAACGATTTTCTTCGGAACTTTAGAACACAATTCACCGAAGGCGCCTGCACCACGGTCAACAAGCACATTACTGGATAAGACAGCATTCAAAAAGGCTCTCAAGTCCGCAGAAATAGCCATTACTCAAGGCGTGCATGCGGCTTTGGCGGAAAAAGAAGATTCCCTGGGGAAATAAACCAAAAGATTAAGCAGTCCTTATCATCAGCCGCAACTTTAGAATTCTCACCTTGTACTAAATCAAAGGGTCAAGGAAGATCTCAAGACGCAAAAAAGGATTGAGGCGGATGCCCGAAAGCTTAGTCAAACCGATCTCCACTAAAACACAGATGGAGGGCTCGGCAACTCCAGACAGCGGCTTCAGAGAAGCATGGCAAGGTGTTTTGCCCTTTGCCATCGTATTCGCTGTTACTTGCACTTTGTTCTTTGCTCACTTGGGAAACTTCCCGCTATTCAACCCAGATGAAGCGCTTTATGCAGAGCCAGCAAAGGAAATGCTAGCAATCGGAGATTACATCACAACGTACCTGAACTATGTTGTGCGATTTACAAAGCCACCAATAACCATTTGGGGACAGGCTCTCGGTATAGTCGTATTCGGTTGCAACGAATTTGCAGTGCGTTTTTTTGGTGCTACAGCTGGTGCCCTATTGGTAGCGGCAACCTATTGCTTTGCGGAAAAGTTTGCTGGAAGACGCGCAGCCATAGCGTCTTCTATGGTACTTTGCACGGCGCCACTTTTTGTGGGAACTGCTCGCATGGCAATTACAGATATGCCGCTGAGCTTGTTCACCGCTAGTGGCATGATGTGTTTCTATGCGGCTTTCAAGAAAACCAATAAAAACTACCTCTGGTTAGCATATGTGCTGACCGGACTGGCAGTGATGACGAAAGGTCCCGTAGGCATTGTGCTTCCGGTCGCGATTCTCGGGCTTTTCCATTTGCTAAGAAACAATTGGAAAGAAGCTTTACGTTTTTATAGCCCTGTTATTGGTGCTCTGATTGTAGGTTTAATTGCACTTCCCTGGTTCACAGTCGAGATCTACATAACTAAGGGCGCATACTTCAATGACTTCATCTTGCGGGAAAATTTCCAGCGTTTCACCAGTGTTGTCGATTCACATAAAGGTGGTTGGTGGTATCACATTGCAGCGATGCTCGCAGGTTTCTTTCCCTGGAGTGTATTCATCCCACAGGCGCTCTTTGGTGCTCTCCAGGTTGAGCGCGTAAGAGCACTCTGGCGCAACGGACCGCTAAAGGTTATAAGCACCTATTGTGGCGAAATGAGTCTCAATCAGGAGCTGGCACTCTACTGTCTATGTTGGACCGTGATCACAGTCGGGTTTTTCTCCGCCAGTGTGTCTAAGTTACTTCCATACACATTGCCTGCGTTTCCCGCAGTAGCCTTATTAATCGCTCTGGAATTCGACAAAATCCTTGAAACACGGAACAAAACAAAAGCACTCGTGCCTGCAATTTTGCTGGCAAGCATATTCGCTGGAATCAGCCTGGTGTTGCCGCATCTCGTCAGCAAGTTAAGAGACGCTCCTACTTCACTTATACAATTAGCTCAGTCTCTATGTTCGTATGAATTGATTTTCACAATGGTGGCTGTCGCGTTCACGCTGCGCCGTTCATATAGAACTGCGTTTTTCGCGTTCCTCGGTCCCACCGTGCTCAGCTTCCTTTATTTTGGCGGTCAGATATTGACAGAATTGAGCAACACCTGGGAGCAACCATTGCCTGATATGGCACGTTTTGCGGGCTCTTCAAGCTTGCCGGTTCTCGTCTTCGATATGCGCAAACCATCGATGCCCTTTTACACCGGAAGGCAGGTAATACAACCGTCGTCACAGGATGCTGTCAAAGAGTTTCTTGCTTCAGACAAAGCGGTCAATGGTGCCTACGTTCTAACAAAGACCAAGCAGAAGGAGTTCTTCGAGAATCTTCCTGGCTGTAAAGTAGTTTGTAGCCAGGGGAAATTCCTCCTAGTGAAATGCAACGCAATTGGAGTACTTATTAAGTGATTTGGCCATTTGCGTTGACGTTTACGCTAGATCTATGAAAAGCTAGCTTCATTTGAGATTTACAGTTCATGAGCATCCAGCAAAGTTCACCAGGTTCAATCATTGCATCTCCTCCAGAGATGGGCGTGCTATTAGAGCCCATTAAGGAAGAACTTGAACTTGTTGAGCAATTTTTGAATTCAAACTTAGTAGACGACAGTCCATTTATCGCTGAACTTCTTGCTCAAGTATTCAAAGCGGGTGGAAAGCGGTTGCGTCCCGCGCTATCACTAATGGTGGCAAAAGCAACAGCAAATCCTCGAGGTGAACTGAACCGACTTCATATCATTCTTGCTGTCCTTACCGAGCTGATCCACACAGCCAGCCTGGTGCATGATGACGTCATAGACGGTGCTGCGTTGCGCCGTGGAGCAGAGACAGTAAACCGCAAATGGAGCGACAAGTTAGCAGTGCTCACAGGCGATCTGCTTTTTGCACAAGCTTCAGTCTGCCTTTCTAGGCTGATGAATCCTCCCATAGTTGGAATATATGGACAGGTGTTGGGAGACCTTTGCGCAGGCGAAATTCGTCAGATGCGTTCGCAATTTGTGCTGAACATAGATTGGGAAGCTTATATCCAGAAGTCAATTTGGAAAACAGCATCGCTATTCGCAGCTGGAACTCAAAGCGCACCAATCCTGAATCATTGTAATGATGATGTTATTTCTGCAATGAAATCATACGGATTGAACATTGGCATTTGTTTTCAAATAGTCGATGATTTGCTCGATGTCACAAGCACAAGTCAGCAGTTGGGCAAGCCCGCTGGAAGCGATCTTTCACAGGGACTAATCACCGCACCGACACTCTTTGTTCTTGAGCGCAATGATGCTGCAGCCGAACGATTGACCCACTTGATTCGCACTCGCGCAGTCAGCACTGAAGAGGGCATCGAAGAATCGCTAAATATCATTCGAAGCAATGGCGGCGTCGAATCGACAGTTGGATTGGCTCAGCGTTATGCAAAACAAGCACGTGAAACGCTAACACTGGTACCCCAATCAACTTATCGCGACTCGCTCGATCAAATGATAGATTGGCTTATCAGTAGAACTAATTGAGAGGTGTGACCTTGCGCCTTTCAGCATTCGCATCAGTGAAGCTGACGATCGTCCTTCTGAGCCTCATAGCTCTTTCGATTCTCGTTGGCGCGTGGTGCCCACAAGAGTCACAAGTCGGTTTTCAAAAAGTTGTTGAGGCTTTTGGTGAAGATATGGCGAAGAATCTTCGCCAACTGGGAATCACCGACCTGTTTCACACACCATTTTTTCTCTTGCTGATCGCGTTGTTGACAGTGAACATGATTGCTTGCAGCTTCCAACGAGTGTTTCCGAAAGCTCGATTGATGAAGCAAAAAATGGCTTTTATCAGTGATCGCGAAATTGCGAAGTTCCCCGTCTACCAGAATATCGACCTGAAATGTCCAGCTGGCGAAGCCCTAAATGCGCTTGCTAGCGGATTGAGAAGACAGGGATACAAAGTAGATATCAAAGATGCGAGCCTGACTGGCGAGTGGGCAAAGTTCTCACGCCTTGCTGCTACCGTCACGCATATTGGTTTGCTTTCTTTGATGCTGGGTGTGACCATCACATCATGGACCGGATTCAATGGCTTCAAGCCGGTTCCGCTGGATGCTAGCCTGAGTTTTTCAGACTCTGAGCACAGTAAACTCTGGATTGGAAAATTGCCGGACTGGAAAATTCGAGTCGATGACACCAGACGTGAAGACTACAAAACTGGCGAAGCAAAACAATGGTTCAGCAAGCTTTCCGTCATCGGCAAAGATGGCAAGGTTTTGAAGCAGCAGGAAATTTCAGTAAACAATCCACTCAGCTATGATGGCGTGGATATTTATCAATCAAGTTGGGGACTTGATTCCATTCGCATTTCTTTCAATGGACGTGTAACTGAATTACCATTGCGCGAAATGGGCGCAACCCATGCCGCTTTCATGCCTTTGGACCAAACAACAATAATGATTTTCTCTTTGCGCAGCGCTTCCGCTCCGCTGCGAGTTTTTGCGAAGATTCCTGAATGGCAGGCGCCCAAAATGCTGGCGGAAATTGCTCCTGGACAGCAGGCACACTTCGGGCAGGTAGATGTGGGATATGTTCGACCGGTGCCAATCACCGGATTACAATATAAATGCGACCCTGGCTTACCCATCACATATTTTGCCTTTACTGTGATCATGATAGGAGTCGTGATGGCTGCCTTCCCTCATCGGCAGGTCTGGGCATATGCTGTCGAACGCGAAGGACATTCAGGTTTGTATCTGGGTGGTATCTCAAAGAAAGCAAAATCCGCCTTCAACAAAGCGCTTGAGAAACACGCCAATAGCCTGAAAGAAAAGTTCGGTGAATATATTGAAATCGAAAGCGCCAAATCGGAACTTTCGGAGGAAAATAAAGAAATCACGGCTGAAGCTGCTGAAACAGCCAGCACTGCGGGGTAGAGCAAATGTCAGACTTACAGGTTGCACTAACAAACACGGCAGGAGTCTCTTCAGTAGTTTCCTTCTGGGTTTTCGTAGGCTCTAATGCTCTGGTCAAGAAAAGAGAGCATTTCGTTAAGGCTGCTCAATTTGTTCTCGTAATCGGCTTTACAGCGCTAACGGCAGCGATTATTGCCAGAGGAATTGAATCAGAACGTTTTCCTCTTTCGAACTTGTACGAATCGCTATTGTGGTTCGCCTGGGCAATTATGGGCGGATATTTGCTCGTCTCAAGATCTTACGATCTCAAGCAGCTGGGCTGGCTGGCGAGCCTGGCGGCTGCCGTCTTTTTCCTCTATGGAAGCTGGTTGCCGCAGAGCCAACACGAAATAAAGCCACTTGTTCCAGCGCTCGTTAGCTACTGGCGACAAATTCACGTGCCACCACTGATAGTCTCGTATGCGATGTTCTTCATTGCTGGTTTGTCGGCTTTTGTGCAACTCTGGCAGGCTGGGCGCATGCGTTCTGTTCTGCTATCTGCACTCGCCCTGATTTCGGGCATGTCTGCTATTGGTTTGGGAACTTTTACAGACACAAACACATTTGCTCTGCAGGGATTGTTTGTTGGCGGCAGTCTTGCGGGGCTGGGTCTAGCCTGGTCGAATATTGGCACAATTGACGAAAAGAAGGTCAATAAAGAAAAAGCTGAACTTTATGACGAAGTGATTTACCGCTCTATCATGATCGGCTTCCCAATGCTCACAATTGGGATTATTACTGGCGGACTCTGGGCAAACCATGCCTGGGGTAGCTACTGGTCATGGGATCCAAAAGAATCCATGGCACTGGCGACCTGGTTGGGTTACGCAGCTTACATCCATTTGCGCATACACCATGAGTGTTCATCGGAGAAGCTTTCTCTGGTGGCCGTCGGCGGGATGCTTTTAACAATCCTTACATACCTGGGATTTAATTCGCTGGGATTTGGTGGACTTCACAGCTACGGCAAGTTCAAAGATTAAACCTGAGAATCTTTGGCGTAAGAAGCTTCGCAGCAAAGCCGTGAATTACTAACAAAAGAATACCGAGTACTTACGACAAAAAGATCTAGGGTTAACGTCATTCCAACATTGGTGTTGGAACATTTTAATAGTAGAGTCGTCAACTAAACCGAGTACCTGAAAAATTTCCGCGCCTCCACTCCTGTGGTGGCGTAGTCCAATGCGCGGACTACTTCACGGAAATATCGTATACACCAACAAACAGCGGACTTGGACCGCTAATGAAAATGGCAAGATACAATACACAAACAATCGAAGATATCACGTTGGATGATTTCACACTGGACTTTGCTCAGTCCGGTTATGACAACCCAGATCTCTTCAGTGATAACGAAAATAGCGACGATAGCGAGCCCGACATTGATGTAACAGGGCGCTCCCGCTCTGAAGATTCTGTGCAGGTTTACCTTCGCGATATTGGAAGAGTAAAACTCCTGTCTGCAAAAGAGGAAATTGAGCTAGCAAGACGCATCTGCAAGGGTGATCAGCTAGCAAAAAAAAGACTGGTGCAGGCGAACCTTAGACTGGTAGTTAGCGTTGCAAAAAAATACCAGAATAGAGGTCTTCCTTTTCTTGATTTGATTCAAGAAGGAAACCTGGGGCTCATCAGAGCGGCAGAGAAATTTGACCCTGAACGCGGATACAAATTCTCCACTTATGCGACATGGTGGATTCGTCAGGGTATCACAAGAGCCCTTGCGGATAAGTCTCGAACTATTCGCGTGCCAGTGCATATGGTCGAGACGATTAACAATTTGCGTAAGACGACGCGTCAGCTTTCGCAAGAGCTTGGTCGCCGACCCACAATGGAAGATCTTGCAAAAGCAATGAAATGCAGTATCACCAAGATTAAAGAAGTGCTGGCGGCAAACAGAACACCGATGTCGTTGGATTCTCCGCTTGGTGAGGAAGAAGACAACAGTCTTTCCGATGTTGTGCAGGATGAACTGTCAACTCCACCAGAAGAGTCAACTGCATCAGCTCTCTTGGCGCTGGATATCAGAGGCGTTCTTTCAATGCTTACTGCAAGAGAGCGAGAAATCATCATCCTTCGATTTGGTTTGAAAGATGGTAATCAAAGAACTCTTGAACAGGTTGGAAAACTTGTAGGAATCACAAGAGAGCGCACTCGCCAAATTGAGCTGAAGGCGCTACGCCAACTGCGAACATCGGATCACACTGAAAAGCTGCGCGATTATCTCGAAGAGTAAATTGGCAGTTTGAAAGATAGCTTTGAAAATGATTGATTCTCAACCATTCGCTTGAACGATGTACACCACACTGGTGCATGCGAGGACCTCCACTCGCATGCATTTTGCTGCGTACTGATTTTTTCGATCGGAACATTGGTTTACAAGGTTCTATCGATAATGGTTGGCTGCTCAATTTGTCCAACACAAATTACGGATGTTCATAGCACCAGATTTTCAATCGATACCGGTTGGGTGATCGCTTCTCTTACAACCTAATCCGCGAAAATCTTACGCATTCCACTTTATGATTTTCTCGCTGCCTGGTCATTCAAACTTTCAATCGATACCGGTTGGGTGATCTCTTCTCTTACAACCTAATCCGCGAAAATCTTACGCATTCCACTTATGATTTTCTCGCTGCCAGGTAATTCAAATTTTCAATCGATACCGGTTGTGTGATCGTTTCTCTTACAACCTAATCCGGGAAAATCTTACGCATTCCACTTTATGATTTTCTCGCTGCCTGGTCATTCAAACTTTCAATCGATACCGGTTGGGTGATCGCTTCTCTTACAACCTAATCCGGGAAAATCTTACGCATTCCACTTTATGTTTTTCTCGCTGCCAGGTCATTCAAATTTTCAATCGATACCGGTTGTGTGATCGTTTCTCTTACAACCTAATCCGGGAAAATCTTACGCATTCCACTTTATGATTTTCTCGCTGCCAGGTCATTCAAATTTTCAATCGATACCGGTTGGGTGATCGCGTCGATGCAAAGAGATCCGTCCCTCGCCGATTCAATGACAAATAGAATGCTTTATAATATTTCCTTTTCCTGCGGGTCATTATGAAGACACAAA
Source organism: Obscuribacteraceae bacterium (SeqCode) (assembly GCA_044226015.1). GTDB lineage: Bacteria > Cyanobacteriota > Vampirovibrionia > Obscuribacterales > Obscuribacteraceae > JAIEPM01. Next base: position 1,373,714 of record JBGAHS010000001.1, on the reverse strand, counting down.
TAGCACTGACAATAGCCCTTTTGTTTTATTCTCTTAGCGCTGAGAATTGCTTACCAGCTGGGGCGGTAGAAGCATCAACCGAACCGAAGAAAGTTCAACAAACTGGGGATGATATAGCAAACAAGAAACTTGCAAACAAGAAATCCGCAAACAAGAAATCCGCTTCTGGAAAGAAATCACAAATCAGCAAACTTTCGGAGTCGGATGTACAAACAAAAAAGTCCACGAATATTGTCACAAGCGATGACATCGGCGAAGAAGTCCGCGGAACATTGCGGAACCTTGCCGAATGCATTAATCTCGGCGATGCAACGAAATTGCTTTCTCTCTGGAATCCCAACGCTACATTCATTAATCAAGATGGCGAGTCATTTCAGGGCAAAGGGCAGCTGCAAGACTACTTTAATGCAGCGTTCAAGAACCGGGCTGCTGACAAAATAGCAATTCATCTGGAGACAGTTTCTTTTCCAGCACCACACGTCGCAATCGCTACAGGAGACCTCACTCGCAAAAGCGGTGAAGCGGAACTGCCTACGTCCAAAATATCTGTGGTGCTCGTAAAAGAGAATGCGGGTTGGCTCATTAGCGAAGCTACCGAGACACTAATTCAGAATTTGAAATCGCATGACCAATTACTCGAGATGTCCTGGATGATTGGAAATTGGAGGATTGAAAAGCCGGGAGAATCAGGCTCCGTTGAAATTAAGTGGACCGAAAACCACAAATTTATCGAGGCTAAAACCATATTCAAAGAGCCAGATAATAGTGAATTAGTAGATAAACAAATCATCGGATGGGATCCAAAAACTAGCTCGTTAGTTTCATGGCATTTTGATTGTGACGGTGGCTTTGGATATGGCAAATGGGACCACAATGGGGAGCAATGGACACTTAGTTTCGCAGGGGTGTCTTCTCAAGGCAAAAACACACTTGCAAAAAACGTATTCACTCGTTTGAATTCAAACGAATTCAACTGGCAATCGATTGAACAAAGTTGTGATGGCGAGCCCATTCCGGATACGAGTGTAATGCATCTCGTCAAATTACCGAAGAATCAGTGATCGAAATGAAACCAGCGAAGACAAATTTGGTTCTTTCCTCGTTGCTCGTTCTAGCAATGTTTTCTAGTTCATCTGCAAATGCTCAGTACTTTCCCGCAGATAATAATAACAACGGTAGTTTTGGACAATCAAACAGCTCATTTAACAGCGGGTTCGGTGGTTCGAATAGGTCTTACTCCAACAACAATGGCAACAGCACCAGCAGATCCTTTGGAAATAACAACGGCAGATTTTCCGGCTCGAACTATGCTTACGGAAACAACAACGGAGCTTCCGGCTCGAACTATACTTACGGAAATAACAACGGAGCTTCCGGCTCGAACCATGCTTACGGAAATAACAACCGAGCTTCCGGCTCGAACTATACTTACGGAAGTAACAACGGAGCTTCCGGCTCGAACTATACTTACGGAAATAACAACGGAGCCTCCGGCTCGAACTATACTTACGGAAATAACAACGGAGCTTCCGGCTCGAACTATACCGGAGCCCGAAATGTCTATTCATTTGGCGGTAGAGCACAGCCTTATAACCAAACCACACAATTCGGAGCCCAACACTCCAACAACTTTCAACAGCGGTATGTTCCTCAACCGAATTCAGCAATGCAGTCTCACCAGTACGCTAGTCAACCGCAAAACAACTATGGACAACAGCAACAGTACGGTTCGCCAAACCTTGCGAGAAATGGTTCCTCTAATGGAGCTAATACAATGCAGAATCTCGAACAAGCGCTAAATGCTATCGATACCAAAAGCAACTGGTCGAGGACTCCCGTATCGAGAGTACCACAGCAACCTGTAGCGAAACAAAATTACACACCAAATGCCTATACCCGCCCGTCCCCACCTCAACAAAACAGGGGAATGTCCGGCATGTTTCCTGGTATGACCAAACAAGATCTCCTTCGAGTGTTTTTCGAAGGAGGCAGTCCTTCTTTCGGTGGCACTATGGGTGGTGGCAGCGGAAGTGCAGCGGCGCCACCGACCGATCATTCGCAAGCAACAGCGACTGCTTACAACGCTTATCAAAGGGCTGAGAACGAAGCAACCAGAGCACGCAACTATGCAGAGAAAGCGCGTTATGGAAGTGATAAATGGAGTCGAAAAAATTGGGCAGACCAGGCATATTATGCCTCCAATGATGCTTACTATGCTTCGCAGAGAGCAGAATCTGCGGCCTACAATGGTGGTACTCAGGCGCAAAACTACGCTAATCTGGCCAGAGATGCGTCGGATCGAGCCAGAGCAGATGCTGATAGAGCCAGGTATAACGCCGACACGAATTAGCTGACACTTTGATACCCTAGATAGCTTAGAATTTTTATTCGACAGACAAGATTCAAACTCGATTTCCAACCGGTATCGATCTAATTTTCGATTGGCAAGCGCCTCCCTTCAAACTCGATTTCCAACCGGTATCGATCTAATTTTCGATTGGCAAGCGCCTCCCTTCAAACTCGATTTCCAACCGGTATCGATCTAATTTTCGATTGGCAAGCGCCTCGCTTCAAACTCGATTTTCAACCGGTATCGATCTAATTTTCGATTGGCAAGCGCCTCGCTTCAAACTCGATTTTCAACCGGTATCGATCTAAGCTTTTAGGTCTTATAGGGACATCGAAGGGTCTTGAAAAACCCTTTTATAGAGAGTTTCAGCCATTACTTGGTGACCAGCACAATTAAAGTGCGTGCTGAAATGGTATTTGCTGTCTTCCAGCGGTCCTCGCCTTGGATACGGAGTCCAGCACTCAACAAATCCGAAGTGCTCTTTCTCAGCAAGCTTGCGAATATCTTGGAGCTCACGATAATAAATGATCGTATTGTTGTATGCCGGAAGACCAGCAACTACTAACTTGCAATTGTGAGCTTTGCATTCAGCATTGAGCTCTTTCAGGATGGATAGAGTGACCTGCATTCTTTGGTTATGGAGCCAGATCATGCCACGATATAAATCGATGTCTGCTTGTCCATGTTCCACAGGCATCGCCTTTGCTTCTGTTGAAGGAACTGTAGATACGGCAGTAGGAATCGCTACGGATGCAGCGGTTGCTGGCACTGCCTCAGAACTCGCACCTGAAGCTGATAAAGATCCTGATACCGGCGTTGCCGAAGCTGGCGTTGCCGAAGCTGGCTTTGCCGAAGCTGGCTTTGCCGAAGCTGGCTTTGCCGAAGCGGCTGTTGCCGAAGCCGGCTTTGCCGAACCTGCCGTTGCCGAAGCTTCTGTTGCCGGATCAGAGGTTGATGTTGCTGCGTCTCCCGACTTCACGGACACCGCGGCTGCAGTCACATCGGAAGCTGGTGTTGGTGAAGGTGGTGGTGGTGAAGCTGGTGCATTCACTTTGGGAACAGAATTAGATCCCGGCAGCAAGTCAGCAACAATAGCTCGACGCTCTTGAATTTGCCAATTTCCCGCGGGTAGTTTTTTCAACAGCGATGACCAGGCAGCCCCAATAGGCTTTCCGATTACATTCATCACCAATTTATGTGCAGGATCGGCGTGCAAATCGAGATCCATTTTATTCAAAACCGCAAGCACACGGCTGTTCCGGCGAAACCATCCAAACGAAGAATAAAATCTAGAGTTCTCCCCAGCAAAGAATCTATCCACATCAGCGAAATCTACGTTCAAGTGATTGTTCTTAGCATCAACTAGAAATGTTGGGCGAGGAGGATTCGTTCCACCGCCTACATTGTCGTCCGTATCCCCAAGGTGGTAACCGATGATCAACATATCGGGCTGGAGTCTTGAAATAGATTGACGCCATCCCAAAAACTGCTGTCCCGTTCCAGTTCCCGACATGCCACAATTTACCACTTCAATGTTCTTGCCTTCGGCTTGAAAGCGTTTTTCCAGGAGCTTTGGATATGTCGCAGACAGCGGAACCTCCAGACCCATAGTCATAGAGTCTCCAGTGATGCACACTCTCTTGACGCCAGGAGGCTTAGGAACGGCGTATATACGATCTCTGAATCCCATTGGGTTTATCAGCGAGCGCGAATAGCCCTCAGATCTAAAAGTAATCATCTGATTTTCGAGATGAGAGTATCCCAGCAGCGGATCCGGCTGTGCAACTGTATCCTCGCCAACATGCGCTGCAGCAAAAATACACTCAACGACGCCCCACGTCAGACCCATCATGAGTACACTCAGCAGAGCAGCGCTGGCTAGAGTAGCTACGCCTCCAGCTAGCGATCTCGAACTCGCCTCCGCCTGCGTTTTTTGAATACCTGATTCAATTTTGTCTTTTAGTTCAACCATTTTACTCAATCTACTGAAGGGTTCTTAAAATTGGAAATAAATAAACGGAATGGAGCGTTGTGGTGCTAAGCCAACAACAACAAGAGCGAATCCGGCAACCGCGATCGCTCTGGCATAAATTGGAAAGCGAAGATTGCGCAGAGATTCTGGCAAATGAAGCCCCCAAGTTGGGAAGTACTTTGTCAGCGTGTATGTCACCACATATAGTATCAGTGCTACTGGCAAACTCGACTGCAGAAAAAGCTCGGCAATTGTTGCTTCTGGTCCAGTCGATGGGCGCATCGTGAACATCGATTGGTATACACCCATTGCCTCATTCATGTCACTTGCGCGGAAAACAACCCAGCCAATACAAACGAGCAAAAATGTTGACAATTGCGCAGATAGGTTCCACCACCAGGTCTGTGAAGCGCGGCTGAGCGCAGGCGATTTCTCAATTAATGTATCCAAAACTCTGTTTACCGCAAGCCCACTGCCATGGAAGCCACCCCAGGCTACGTAATGCCATGATGCTCCGTGCCAGAGACCACCCAAGAGCATGGTCACTATTAGGTTCCGCGCGGCAGCGACCTTGCCGTTGCGTGAGCCGCCCATGGGAATAAAAAGATAATCGCGAAGCCATGTGGACAGACTGATGTGCCAGCGATGCCAGAACTCTTTTAGACTCTTCGCCACGTAAGGCATATTGAAGTTTTCGGGAAGCGTAAAACCGAGTACCATAGCCGATCCACGACCGATGTCGGTGTAACCAGAGAAATCGTAGTAGATTTGCAAAGCAAAGGCAAAAACGCAAATCCAGGCATCGAAGGTGCCCATATTTTGCGGGGCAGAAAAACCTGCCTGCACTAGCGGAGCAAGATTATCGCCCAGTACGACCTTCTTAAAGAGTCCCTGCAAAATCAGCAGAAGTCCAGATTGAAACAGTTGTTTCGAAAATTGTGCTGACGCAGTGAGCTGGTTTTCGAAATCTTCAAAACGCTTGATGGGACCAGCAATTTGCGAAGGAAAGAATGCCGCGAACAGTGCAAATCTGACAGGCGACTTCATAGGCTTCTCGCCCTTGAACACATCTGCTAGATAGTGGATGAATTCAAAAACAAAGAATGAGATCCCCAGTGGAAGAATGATGGGTAGATCAGGCAGACTGGCTAGATCAGCGACAATAGGCACACCAAAGGCATGCGCAAGCGCGGCATTAATTTGCCGGACCGAGTCAATGAAGAAATTGGTATATTTGAAAAGCGCCAAACAGCCCAAATTTGCACTCAATCCAGCGATAAAAATCAATCGGCGAGATGAATGCGACTTCGAGCTTGCCAGAGAAATTCCAAGCAAATAATTGATTGCAGTCAATCCGAACAGAAGCAAGCCGTAGATCTTCATCCAGCTCATGTAGAAGAAATAGCTCGCTAGCAGGAGGATGAGATGTCTCGCTCGTTGCGGAGCCGTCCAATAGACCAACGCCACAAGTGGTAAGAAAAGTAAGTAGGTAAAACTATTGAATAGCACTGCCTGTCTCCGTTGACAGACCCATGATCTATTAGATGCGAATCAAAAATCATTGAACGCAGTTCATCTTGGATACTGGGGTGTCCTAAGCAACGACAACAATAACAAAGGTTTCGAGAGCTTTGTCTTTTTGATGCGACGATGAAAAGGTCTAAAAGTGTAATTATTATCATCAGGACTTCGTGATGGAAATTTAATTTAATGCAATTACGGTGATAACCCTGAGCACAATCAAGGCACTCAGTGGAAAAATGGATTTATGGACCGAACCACGCAAATCAGCTGCATATTTTGCTCGGTGTTCTTCGTTTTGGCGCCGACTACCTTTTCTCGTGTTTTAGCAGCACCAACCATGTGTGATTGTGTTTCGAATCGCAAAGCCGATTCTGCAAACTTTTATGGAAAAGAAACTGCCTACAACGAAAGCTCCGACTCCATCGGAATTAGAAAGACCGCTAAAGATACGGTGGGTCTCATGCTAGCGGCGGCTCCTGCCACAACAAGTAAGGGCGACATCCCCAAGAGCAATAATGCGAATAAGAACGACGGTGATGACGTCGCTGATAGAGCAGAGAGTGCAAACAAAGTTAAGCACGGAGTTGTGAGTGACAATACAAAAGGGGACAGTGCAAACAAGGCCGATACAGTAAAGTCGTGGACATCACATCTGCCGCCTAGCTCAATGGATAAAGGATTCTTGAACAGCTTGGAGTGGAAAAATCACAAAGTTGGCGGCTACGTTCTTCGCATGGGTAAAATTTACGGACGATGGATAGCCGCCATGCAATGGTTAAAGAACGGAAGAGTCGTATTGACCGAATACACTCCGCCGATGGAATATGTCACTGTCGTCGATCCCAAAACCGGACAAAAGCTGGATACAGTTTCAGCTGCCGATGTAGATCACGATGGCAAACAGGAAATCGCATTTATACACGAAAAATTGAACGACTCGAACTATCACATGTACACCGTTTATTCATTGACGAAGAGTGGACCACCAAAACTCATCTGGAAATCTGGTGGAAAATTCGGAGACTGGATCAACCAGGTCAACCGCCCAGGCGGTGAACTCTGGAGTACACACGCAAGTCACGACGAATGAACAGTCCACGCATGTGGGGCTTTTTCATCCGACATGATTACGTTGGCTCACCTTCCCGACGGGCAAGGCGCTTCCGTGGCCGATGAGACAGCCCCACGCATCCATGTCAGATGAAGCAGCAGCACGCATCCATGTCGGAGGAGTCAGCCCCACGCATCCATGTCAGATGAGACAGCCCCACGCATCCGTGGCGGATGAGACAGCCCCACGCATCCATGGCGGATGAGACAGCCCCACGCATCCGGCGGATGAGACAGCCCCACGCATCCATGGACGATGAGACAGCCCCACGCATCCATGTCAGATGAAGCAGCAGCACGCATCCATAACGGAGGAGTCAGCCCCACGCATCCGTGGCGGATGAGACAGCCTCACGCCAGTCAAACGGATCAGAAGCACCTTCCAGTCAACTAGATGCGACTTCCCACGTGACTCAATTAAGCAACTGCAGAGTCGCGCCTTCTAACGAAACTGCACAACGAGCAGGTCCACTGGTCCTGCCTGGCGAACGCCAAAAGAATGAGCTAAGCCACGCAAGTGACGGAGAAAGAGATGTTACAAGCACACATGACAGATAAGCTCAGTTCAAGCCACGCAAAAGATGCACGTGAACAGTTCCCTCCATTTCCCGAAAAGAGCCTAAAGCAGAGTCTTTGGCTTCAAGCTTTAGCCTAAATTGACCGTCCTCGGCACCGGAGCTAACTAGCTGGTTTAGAGTGCGATTCAGATCTTCTTGCGGCTTATTGGACTCATTTCCAACTAACATAGTTTCGTCAATTGTCCGTCCATTTTTTCCGCCTCTTTCGAGTTCGAAGTCAAGCTGAACACCAACGATACCGTGCGGTAGAGCCTTCGGATTGAACATGTTCAAATGGGTCGGTTCACACCGATTGCTCGTACAATCCTTCATCGTGGACACTTTTGCTGTGAGCTGCGAAGCTAAAGTGGTGGCGACTTCTTCAATCTTTTTTTCATCAGACTTTTCCGCGTGCTGTGGTGGCAAATCAGAAATTCGTGGTTTTATGGGAACTGACCTCAATTCGCTATGCTGGAGTAACTCAGAAAGCCAAACATCTCCAGGATTGTTATGAGTCTTACTCGACTCCGGTTCTGCCTTAAACGTGAATCTATCCATCGATTTTCCTCGCCCAACAAATCGACGATATAGAAACTGCCGTGCAAATGCCGTGCGAGATAAAGAGAACCATGGTCCGACACCTAATGGTCCGACACCTAGGCGTCCGGCGAGATTTTCTCGCGGGGCCGGCACAAAAACCGGCTCGTCACCATTGCTCGCGAACTTGGATTCCGAACATCTATGATGAACTTGGCTTGCGGTTAGCGTCCTACCGCCTGGCTCCAGCTTGCCAGATCTGGCTTGCAGCCCTGACTCCTGGCTCCAGCTGCAAGCTCTGGCTTACGGTCCTCACGCCACCCATTGGCGGATCTCGCTTGCCGTCCTGACTCCCGGCTCCGGCTGGCAGATCTGGCTTACGGTCCTCACGCCACCCATTGGCGGATCTCGCTTGCCGTCCTGACTCCCGGCTCCGGCTGGCAGATCTGGCTTACTGTCCTCACTCCTGGCTCCGGCTGGCAGATCTGGCTTACTGTCCTCACTCCTGGCTCCGGCTGGCAGATCTGGATTGAAGCCCTGCCGCCTGGCTCCAGCTGCCAGATCTGATTGAAGCCCTGCCGCCTGGCTCCAGCTGCCAGATCTGGCTTACTGTCCTCACGCCACCCATTGGCGGATCTCGCTTGCCGTCCCGACCCCCAGAAACAGCTCGTGTTGCAAGCAAAAGAAATGCATCGTCGAATGTCTACCGGTAATCCTGCAAACAGTTGGCGTCATCTATCAGCGGGCAAGTTAGATAACCAGACCCCGCCCGAACGGGGCAGCATGCAGTATTCCGTAAGCACGAAGTTGACAAGAACTATTTTTAACCCGCGATTTTTGGTAACGACGATCCTGTTATAGATTAACTGTGTATACTGTTACGCAATAAAGTTTGAGAGAAACCCGTAAGGGCACCATATTTGATACCGCCAGCTACTTAGCTCGGCGTTCTGCTTACGCAGCAGTGTCGTCAGGTGCCATATCTTGCCCCCAACAGTTCGTATTAGCGAGGTAGCACCACAATGAGTTTTCAATCCCGCGTGGTTCTCACAGGTTTCATCAAATGTAAAAATGGTGCTCGTCTCGAACAATCCGGAGACGGAAGGCGAAATTCCCCAGACCTCTATACTTTAAAAGACCTCTCAGGTATGCCTTACATCTCTGGATCTAATTTCAAGACTTTTTTGCGCAGGCAAGTGGAGTCGTTGTTGAAAGAAACACTAGGACCTGGGTATGTGTGCGACAGTTTCAATCGCGATAAGGCTTGCATTAGGCTTGGCGAACCAAAAAATGATGGTGGCACTTATCTCCAAGATTTATTGATACGTTATGGCGAAGACAACGAAGGGTTAGTCAAAGCAGTTGAGAAACACACATGCATAGCCTGCAGATTATTCGGCTCGCAATTGGTTGAGTCACAAATTACCTCAGAGGATTTGAAACCAGCAGCATGGGGAGCACAGTTCAAGACAAAGAGAAAAAAGGTAGTCGAAATCCAAGAAGATATGGACCAGATGCCTGCAGCAGGCGTTCCAGAGAAGTTCATGATCCGAGTGGTGTTGAATAATTGCGAGCCATGGAAGCGCGGGCTTTTCATCATGGGTCTTAGCCGTGCACAAAACAAACTCATAACCCTTTCGACCGGAAGATCAGAGCAACACATCGCTACAATCGAAGAGTTGTCGGTTCGTTCACTGGAATCGTCGCGCCAGCTTTACGAATGCCTTGCAAAGTTGGAAGCCACCGACGGTTTCGATGTTACAACAGCTCAGCTCCAATTCTGGATTGCCTCATTGCGAGACTATCTGAAACAAGTAGCAGGTTTCAAGCTCGCCTCCTAAAGTGACGGCTGTATTAAATTCCCGGTGAATCAATACATGGTTCCGCGAATAATCCATTGATCTAAAGGTAGAGGAAGCGAATATCCCAATATCGCAATTATAAATTGACGAAATGCTATCGCTTTGAGATAACGCTATTCAAATTCTGAACGGAACTTGTTGGCTTCGATTTTCCGATCGACACCGTTTGTGTTTCGATTTTCCAATCGCTACCGTTTACGTTTCGATTTTCCAATCGATGCGTTTCGATTTTCCAATCGATACCGTTTGCGTTTCGATTTTCCAATCGATACCGTTTGCGTTTCGATTTTCCAATCGCTACCGTTTGCGTTTCAATTTTCCAATCGCTACCGTTTGCGTTTCGATTTTCCAATTGCTACTCGGCATTTGATTTTGACCTTCGAAATTTCAAGGTGTAAAAATGTTACAAAAATGTCATTCCTCTTTGATGCGATAAGTGAATGAGGATCGCATTGATTGGGCGAAATCAAGCGAGGACCCGTTACTATGACCGACAAACCTGGAAATTCGATTGATAAGACTGATGACTCTCAGTCTAGCTGGGCTACTCAGATTTGGAAAAACCTTGAATTGCAAGCCCTTAACAAGCCAGCTCAAACCGAGGGTCCGCGCGAAGCATCCTCGCAAATGCTGTCGCTAGAGGATCAAGGAGCACTTCCCAATCTTCGGACCTCTTGCTGAGGTTAATAATAATCGCGATGGAGTCGCGATAATCGAGTTACCTAGATACGAATCTCTTGAATTATGCCGTCTTTAACGAGAATCTCACCGCCCTCAAGGCGTTGAAATATGTTCTCCCCGATTCTGACATCTACCTGGTTTTCGACTGTGAATTGAGTAACAACACTTCCAATAGGCAATTCGTTAAGCGCGTTGCTCTGAGCTGTCATTTCTTCTTTCAGCTGCATTAAGCGGAGCTTCTCAGCTTCGACCTGCTGCCTGATCGTTTCAACCTGAGCTTTCACTTCGGGGGGCATAGGACTGGGACTTCTCTTTTCGATATCAGAGATAGCTCTCTTGCCTTTGAATTCCAACTGTTGAAGCTCTGCATCGATTTGTTGCAGGTTGCGATTGATTTCAGCGGCGACCTGCCCCTTGAAATTTTCAGTGACAATAGCTTTAACCTGAACCTGGCGAGTTAGTTGAATAGTCTCAACCATCTAGAACCTCCCAATCGACTCTATGCGCAAATGTCTGGCATAGTGTAGCAGAACTCACTTGCTGACATCAGAATTACAGCTTTTTGTGAGGAAAGTACTCTTAAAGAGTCTCAATTCTCGGGACATATTTAGATATACTTAGCGCATTAGGATTGCCTCGCCCGGTATGCTGACAGCCGGGAAATAATAGTCTTGGCATCATCGAGTCTGATAGCTTCACAAGGGGATAAGGAAATGGGAAACGCCGATAGCAGTGTGGCGCAGAATGTCAAAACCGGTGCAACCAGCCATTCGCTAGGAAAATTCGAAGAAGCATTAAAAGCTGAACTCGCCGCTCTTACCAGCAAAGATTTTCCCAAACGTCTCTGGTCAAAAGATGCTAGCTTGTGGAGCAACAAAGATGAGGGCGACTGGCTAGGCTGGCTCGACATTGTTGATGAACAACTTGAGCACCTCGGCAAACTTGACGCACTCAGCAGCGAGATCAAGTCTAAGAATTACAAGCATGCTGTCTTGCTGGGAATGGGTGGAAGCAGCCTCTGTGTAGAAGTTATGCGACAAACATTCGGGAACATAGCTGGTCATCCCGAAATGTTGGTTCTTGACTCAGTAGTGCCCGCACAGGTGCTCAGTATCCGAAACCAGATTGATCCAGGCAAAACATTTTTCATCGTGGCGAGCAAATCTGGAAGCACGACAGAACCTAACGTTCTGTGCCAATACTTCTATGACGAAACAAAAAAAATCGTTGGTGACAAAGCAGGAGAACATTTCTTAGCTATCACTGATCCTGGCTCTTCGATGGAGAAGAAAGCAAAGGATTTGAAGTTTGCTCACACCTTTTACGGACGACCAAGTATTGGCGGTCGATTCTCAGCTCTATCAAACTTCGGTATGGTTCCAGCGACAGTAATGGGACTTAACGTCAAAGAGATTCTAGAACATGCCCACAGCATGCAAAAGATGTGTGGTGCAGAAGTATCTCCGGGAGACAATCCAGGCGTGTTGCTTGGTACAATCCTTGGTGTCCTAACCAGAGGAAGTAGAGATAAAGTCACATTAGTGACATCACCTGCGGTGCACAGCCTTGGCACCTGGCTTGAACAGCTCATTGCAGAGAGCACTGGCAAAGACGGCAAAGGAATTATACCGATTGCAGCGGAAACGCTAAGCGAACCATCTGACTATGGTTCTGATCGATTGTTTGTTTATGTGCGACTTTCAACGAAAACCTGTCCCGATCAAGATGCGCGGATCGCAGCTCTAGAGGCAGCCGGGCAACCAGTGGTTCGTATTGAAATGAGCGATCTGGCTCACCTGGGAGCCGAATTCTTGCGTTGGGAAATTGCAACTGCAACCGGCGGCTCAATTATCGGAATTAACGCTTTCAATCAGCCAAATGTGCAAGAGAGCAAAGATTTCACCAAAGAGATACTCGCTGAATACGAAGAAGAAGGGTATCTTCCAGAAAACAAATTGCTCGTTATTGAAAGTGGATTCGAGTTGTTTGCCGACGACGATAACATCAAGCAACTTAAGGCAAAAGTTGGAAGTAAGGAAACGATGAGAGCATTGTTTCAAGCACACCTCTCACAGTTAAGCCCTGGCAACTACTTTGCTATAAATGCATACATTGAGTGCTGCCCCAGACTGGAGGCTAAACTCCAAAGGATTCGCGACTTTGTAATGCAGAAATACAAAGTCGCCACAACTGTTGGTTTTGGACCAAGGTTTTTACACTCAACGGGGCAGTTGCACAAAGGTGGACCAAACAGCGGCGTCTTCTTGCAAATCACAAGCGAAGAAAAACAAGACGTTGAAATTCCGGGAGAGAAATTTAGTTTCGCAGTCCTGAAAGAAGCTCAAGCGCTCGGTGACTTCAAAGCACTGAGCTCGCGAAAAAGGCGCCTATTAAGAGTGCAGTTGCCGGCTGACGTTGACGCTGCACTCGACCGCATATATCAACTGGTTGCCGAATAGCTGGAACTTTCACAAGCTTTCGATTAGTTAAAGCGTGAGCACACTTCGACTCTATACTATCGGGCACTCAAACTATTCGATGGACAAATTCATCGAGCTACTAGCTATGCACTCAATAGAAGTGGTAGCAGACGTAAGGAGCAATCCTTACTCGCGCTATGCAACGCACTTCACAGGTGAGTTTTTGAAACAAGAGTTAAAAAAAAGGAACTTCAAGTACGTATTTCTTGGTCATGAGATAGGCGGTAAACCGAAAGAAAACGAGTTTTACGATTCCGAGGGATTCGTGGATTACGCAAAACTCGCGGCATCGAGTAAGTTTCTCGGTGGCATGGAACGGTTGCAGAAAGGTATTAAATCATTCAGAGTTGCCGTGATGTGCGGAGAGGAGGATCCTAGCGGCTGCCATCGCCATCTCTTAATTTCCAAATTTGCATCTGAATCCGGGATTGATGTTTTGCATATCCGAAAGCATGGTGATTTGCAAACTTATTTAGAATTGGTTTTGGCGAATCATGTAGACGAGCCCCCGACCCAGCTCAATCTTTTCTTGGCAAACGCAGATTCCGAGAGGGAAACATCGGCAGAAAAATCGCAGGCGCAATGGCGCTCGCAAGCAAAAATCCGTGAGTCAGAGTAATTTTTGGCTTGTAAATAAACGCGTTAAAACAGGCGGCAGAAAATCGCAGGCGCCTTAGCACTTGCCAGCAAACAAAGTCCGTGAGTAAGAGCAATTTTTTAGCTTGGAAATAATTGCGTTAGGATTGGCGGTAGAAAATCGCAGGCGCCTTAGCACTTGCCAGAAAAAAATCAGTGAGTCCGAGTAATTATGATCCGCTAGCGCCTGTTGCCTAGCCTGTTGCTGAATTCCAACAGGAAGTTTTTCCAATTTTGCTCTCTAATACCTTTTCAGCTAATAATCAAGCGCCACCATATGCGCTACCAGCATCCGTAAGACATTTTCGAAGAAAAACGATTCTCACCGAGGCATAGCTTGACAAAGCCAAGTTAAAATCAGAACCCAAGTAGTAACTTCTCAGCATTTTTTTTGAACTTTTTTCACACGCAAAACGTTTAAAGAATAAAAGAACAAAGAGGAGCGTGATCATGGCGAAGGAAAAAAGAGAAAGTGATCTCCAGCGAAACATGCAGGAGTTCAACAAATTGTTTCCGGATGAATTATCCTGTCACAGAGCACTATCGTTGATTTTCCAAACACCAAATTGCGAAAGATGTGGAAGTGACAAATACACAGTTACGCAAAATCCTAGAATTTCCGAGTGTGATAATTGTGGTCGTAAACGCAGAATATATGCTGATACAGTCTTTGCGAGAGTTCGCTTAGTTCGAGCATGGTTTGCAGGACTCTGGCTCACAGAAAAAGGAATACTCTTCTCCGCGTATGAGTTTGCGAAGATTTTCGGAACAGCGCTATCGACAGCGCAAAACATCATCAAGACAATCGCGCTTTTCATCACTGAAAGAATGCGAGAGTTACCTCTCGTTTCGACAGCAGTGTTTCTTGAGCTCTTTTGTAGAAGGAGCTCAGAGACTCCGGCTAATGCACATCCAAAAGAAGAACAACTTGCATTAAACAAACTCGAACATAAAGATTCCCAATCGAATGATCATTTAAATTCCCTCAGCGAACTTGAACAATCAATTTTTCAGTGTCTCAAGATAGATGAGTTTCAGACCCTTGACGAGCTAATCGAAATTATCGGCATTAACTTTGATGATTTGGTGATGGGTTTGACGAGCCTACAGTTTAGAGGATTGATCGAGTCTAGGAATGGTCAATCGTACAAACTTAGCGAAACACAAGGCATTCCACCATCTATTGAAACCATCGGCACATCCCTAGAACAATTTTTCCAAACCACAAAAAATATTTGGCAGAGAATCAGCCGTAAATATGTGCAGATGTACTTAGCTTTGTTTTGGAATTCGCTCACTAAAAACTGGAATCAATCTTGTTGGTTTGAATTTTGTTCAGCCGAACCGCCAAATCGAAATCTTATCCAGAGCTATGTTTCTCCTTCCAAGGTTTTCGTGCCGTCAGCGGTCTAATGGTTAACATAGCCCATCTTTCAATTGAGCATAGAGCTATTTGGTCATGACGCTCAAGTATGCACGCAATTGTTTCCACGGGTGAAACAAGCGTCCATACTTGCCTCATTTGTCTAACTTCAAAGAAGTGAATAAGCATAATGGAGTATTAGACATCAGACGCGTAAGGAGTCATCAGAATCTGCAGCTCACAGTCACGCCCGATTCAATTTGGATTGGCTAAATTTTTTTGTGCGCTGAACTCATAATCGTTCCGCAACTTTTATCAAGTTGCTTATCTGAATTCGATTCAAGGGATCGTGTCGTATCTTAACGATACCGTTTGAGTATCGAACTAGTCGCTTATTCGAGCGATACCGTTTGAGTATCGAACTAGTCGCTTATCCGAGCGATACCGTTTGAGTATCGAACTAGTCGCTTATCCGAGCGATACCGTTTGAGTATCGAACTAGTCGCTTATCCGAGCGATACCGTTTGAGTATCGAAATTTACCACACATGTTAGGCAGTAAATCCTCGTTTTCGAATTGAATTCCGGTAGCTGTCAGAAAGTCCTTCAAGTTGCACAAGATTATCTGAGAAGTGTAAGTAGCGATATTTCTGGGCATGATTCGAAATAACCTTTATTAAATTTCGTGGGGCGGGACTAGTTACATAGAATGGGCAGAAAGGTTCTCCTGCTGGAGACAGACGAAGCTTTACGTGCGCTTATAGTGCCTCTGCTTGAGGCGCGGGATTTCAGTGTTGAACAGGAAATCTCTGGTCACAAAGCTATAGAAATGATTTTGGACAGCAAGCCGGACCTGGTTTTGGTTGGTGAAGAGCTGACTGATATTGATGGTGTCGGATTCATTATTAAACTGAGACAGAAGGAAAAGGAACTAAAGGTTGCTTTTCTATCTCAGATTTGGCGAGATGCAGAGTTCTTTCAAAAAATCACTAAAGAATTGAAGGTCGCCCATATCTTTCATCGTCCAATAAAATCAAGCGTATTCGGGGTTCAAGTTGACGCACTCTGGCACGACCAGAGGCGAGGACTTCCAGCTCTCCCAGGTAGCGGGTTAGAATCAACACCGCCGCCGATGGGAGTAGTACCGACTCCTGGCGGGTCCATCTCGACACCAATGCCATCAGCATCAGGCTCCTTCACCGCCATCCCTTCGTCATCGCCTTCATTTACAGCGCAGAGTTCTGTTACTTCGGGTACCTATCCTGCGTTACCGCAAAACATAGGCACACAAAACCAACAATCCGAGCAAGTGGCCAAATCAAGCGAGATTCCCCAGCCCCTGCCGCAATCACCCGGCTCTCTTCCAAATTCACTCTCATCACCTGCCAATATTCCAACATCAAAAGATGGCATGAGTTGGTCGGGTCCTTCAGTGCCAGGCTCCGGAAATACACCGTGGCCAGTGGCCGGGGGAAACACCAACAGCTACGAATTTCCAGGCCTGGCCAATATGAATGCAGGGTTGCAAGTCCCACAACCGACCGCTACAGTGCCCTTACCAGGGGGCGGCTCCCAAGCTGGTCCTCCACTACCTGGCAGTCCCTCCACAGCGACTCTCAATGCATTCGCGGACGCCACGCTACTCAGTTTCCGCCAGAAGTTTTCCAAGTCGCTACCATCACGCGTCAAGCAGATCGAACAGAATATTCAGGAAGTAGATCGAACTAAACCCGATCCCAATCTGCTGATAGAAGGACGAAGATTGTCTCACAACCTAAAAGGCACATCCCGGTCCTGTGGTTTCGATGTGCTAGGCAACCTCGCTGAGCGCATTGAATATTCACTAAGAGACATGCTGGAACTAGCAGACGTAAACCACAAAGAAGAATGGGGTCACGTCGACAGCGCTCTTTTAGCAGCAAAAAAAGAAGTTGAAAACGTAAAGCTACAGTTTTCGGACTATGTACCGACGGCCGAAGAATTGGCGAACCTGAATCCTGATGCTGCCAAAGCAAAAGTTCTCGTTGTCAGCAAAGAGCCGCCCTCTTTGAACAACAACGGTAAAGGAGATCCGTCTGTACATGGGCACACAGCAGCTGGACAAGGTATTCCCTTAGAAATTATCGGAGTAGGAAGTCCAGAGGAGGCACTCGAAAGAGCGGCAAAACAGCAATTAGATGCAGCTCTCATTGAGATAGTACCAGATGAGCGTGATAGTGCGTTCCAATTAGCCAGAGAGCTTAGAAGCATGGTTGGGTACGAAACTCTACCGTTAGGATTTATCTCGCACAACGACGAGAATGATAGAGCCGAAGCAACCCATGCTGGGGCATCACTGTTCCTGGAGAAACCATACAAGCAAGACACTCTTCAACAGGCCCTACAACATCTGGTTACCATCAGAGAGGGAGGCCGCTCTAGGGTCCTGATTGTCGATGATGATGAAGATTTCACGGATTTGATTACCAGCACGCTCGGAAATGAAGGAATGTTGGTCAAAGCTCTAAACAATCCAAATTACGTGCTGGAAATTCTTGAAGAATACCAACCCGACCTGATGCTTCTCGATGTGATGATGCCGGGAATTCTAGGTTTCGATGTTTGCAAAAAAGTACGTGGCACAGGCAGATGGCAAGACTTGCCAATCATTTTCCTTACAGCGCAAACGGACCTCGCGTCTAGACTTTCAGCGTTTGATTCAGGCGGCGATGACTATCTTCCAAAGCCGGTAATCAACATGGAATTGTTGAAGCGTGTGAAAGTACGGCTGGACAGAGCCAGAATGCAACGGGAACGACAAGACCGGGACCTTTTGACAGGCTTACTTCTACGCCGCGCTTTCGTGGATCAAATCACCGCCTTGCTTTCTGAATCAGAAAGGCACAAATTCAACTTCTCGCTTTGCTTGATGGACGTTGACCACTTCAAGAAAGTCAATGACAAGTTTGGACACATGGCTGGCGACCGAGTTTTACAATATTTTGGCAAATTGTTACGGCGACGATTCCGAGTTGAAGACCTGCGAGGTCGCTGGGGTGGCGAAGAATTTATCCTTGCGTTCAAGCACGAGCGCAAAGAAACGATGCAAAAGGCATTAAACCGGGTATTGGATGAACTAAAGAAGGTTGAATTTCAGGGCGACCAGGGGGAACCCTTTTACACTTCGTTCAGCGCCGGAATGGTCGATTTTCCGGAAGACGGAAACACTATTCACGATCTTGTTTTACATGCAGACAAAAGGCTATACATAGCGAAAGCAAATGGACGTAGCCAAATTGTCATCGAAGGGTAAACAGTCCGCTCGCTAAAAGGAACTTCTATATGGCTAACATTTTGCTGGTTGAAGATGACACGGATCTGTCGGAAACGCTTCAAGATTGGCTCATGTTTCAGCAACACACAGTTGAAGCTGTCTTTACAGGAACAGAAGCTCTTGAACAAATGCGTTTCGGTGCTTTCGATATCGTAGTCTTGGATTGGCAACTTCCTGGAATGAACGGCATAGATGTTCTCAGGCAATATCGAACTGAAGGCGGGAAAATGCCAGTATTGATGTTAACAGGAAGAACAGAGGCAAAAGAAATACAGTCCTTGATGGATGCCGGCGCCACAGACTATATGGCAAAACCTTTCAACCTTAAAGAACTATCCGCACGCGTGGAGCAGATCGTAGGAAAGAGTGCGGCTTCATTGTAACTTTAAACCTCTGCGGAACTGGACGGAACTGGACGGAACTGGACGGAACTGGACGGAACTGGAACTGGACGGAACTGGACGGAACTGGAACTGGACGGAACTGGACGGAACTGGACGCCACGGAGCAAGCCGCCACATGCTAGTGATCTGGGTGGGCGCTCCGCCGGGTGGCTTACACCATCGGATTGCAAGCTATTGGCAAAACCGTTCACCCCTACGGTTACACTGCATCTCAACTGCATCTCAACTGCATCTCAACTGCATCTCAACTGCATCTCAACCGCATGCAATTCGTGTTTTCAACAACTCCATCCAGCCTAAGGAAAATCTTCGCTTCTGAAGGCACAGATAATCTTACTCAATCGGTATCGATCCAAATTCGCAACCCGATCGGTATCGATCCAAATTTGCGTTTTCAACAACTCCATCCAGCCTAAGGAAAATCTTCGCTTCTGAAGGCACAGATATTCTTGCTACTCAATCGGTATCGATCCAATTTCGTAACTCGATCGGTATCGATCCGAATTTGCGGTGTTGTAGAAACGGAGATCAGGCGTCCAAACGACAGGGAAGACTCGTATCAAAATATCTCCATCTCGGCAAACCTCTAACGCACCCAAGCTGTAGTTGCTTTGCGAGGAATGAGTTGGAAGCCACCGCCTCTGCTATGAACTTGTTGATTAGCGGCAGTCGTCTTGAGCAAGTGGAATGCCAATCGCTTTGCCATAGGATGCTTAGATTCCAGCAACTTCCTCAACGGAACCACAGCTCTCATTGCAGAAGGAACAGAGAATTCAGCGGTGAAAGCAACAAACTCTCCCCCCGTGGTATGCCTTTGAATTTCGCGATACGCAATCGACTGCGCTGGATTCACTTCATCAAAAGCTCTGACGTTTGCCCGCGACAAAACCACACTCATGCCAGGATTCAACTGGAAATGTTGCCCCTTAGCAGTTACCACTTTTACTGAAGCAGAATGCTGATCGTCAAGATCGTAGACCGCCAAACCATCCTCAACTGATATTATCAGCGCAAGCGCTCCGGCAGCGACATGGACACGCCCAGAAGGCGTGTTTACGACACTTTCGGATGTTGGAGCAAGTAATATTGAGCCCTTGGGTAATTGAAGCTCGCGGGTAAGAGACGAAGAATGCACTGCAACCTTGCGATTCATCGAAATGCCTGCAGTCAGCGGTGCAACCTTGGGCTTCATTGAAATGCCTGAAGTCAGCGGACCCGCAGATGCGATTTTTTGTAGCTCAGCTGAATCGGCCAAGGAAACAGCACGCGTTTCTGTTTCAGCGCAGAGAAGTCCCATGTCTCTGTCAGATATCAACTGCGCCGGTAAACTTCCGTCCTCAAGTTCTGTTTCGAGTCCGAATACAGCTCCGTTGTCAGCGACGAGAGTAGGCACATAAGTTGCCCCACGGACGCTGACGCCGTCGACCCCTTCGGTCGCCACGAGACTGGCACCACTTCCGGTGGCAGTCATTCGGGTGGCGAATGATGTGTCGGCAAACAATGATCCTGACGACACATTCGTCAAAGTAGCACTCTGAGTGCCGCTGTACATGAACCCCCCGACGCCCTGAAGCGCAGCCGCACCCTGAAGCGCAGCCACACCCTGAAGCGCAGCCACACCCTGAAGCGCAGCCACACCCTGAAGCGCCCCCACGCCATGAAGCACAACCACACCCTGAAGCGCAGCCACACCATGAAGCGCCCCCGCACCCTGAAGCGCAGCCACGCCCTGAACCGCTGCCAGACCCGGAAGCGCAGTCGCAATCTGCGGAGCCACGCCCTGCGATGCGACCACCGGCGCCCCCACGTCCTGCGTAACTGCCACAATTGGAAAGGTGCTTCGCAGTACACCGCTGGACCCTGTCACCACAGGAGGATCCGCCTGGATAAATGTGTGCGGTCCCGATGAACTTCCGACAACAGTAATTGCAGAAGCACCAAGCACACTGTTATCAGTGTTGAAGATCACTTTGGCACCACCAAGCACTGATAGATCAATAGTCGAAGGACTTGTAGTCGAAATACCCTTATTGCCAAAGAAGAAGGTGTTCGGTGGCAACGGCGGTGTCACAGAAGCACCATTAACTTTGTAATTCACGCCCGCGGCCGGCGTGCCAGCAACAGTTGTTGTAGCCCCTATGATCATGCTGACGTTAAGTCCAGACTTACCAGAAGTCGTGATCTGCGAACCGTCCTGAATGACAATTTTGCCATTGACAAGGTTCGTATTGTTCAAGGTCAAAGCACCGTTCTTTGCAGATAACACCGCACCAGAATTTGTAGACAATGTTCCGCCGCTGGCCGTGACAAGGAGGCTGCCATTGCCCGCCGATATGTTGTTCAGAACAGTATCGCTGGCAGTCTTCAGCGTAAAAGAGCTAGCCGAACTGGATGGATTCAATTGCATCGAACCCGCAAATGAACTGTTCAAATTCACAAGACCGGTTCCAGTACTCGCAGTGTTCGCTGTCAGATCCGCAGTCATAACCGCGACACCAACTTTGCTTGTTCCAATCGAACTATTGGCACCACTAGCAAACAACGTGACCTGGCTAGCCTGCAAAATCTCAGTTCCAACCTTGTCTGTGATATTGTGAGCCGACCCACTCGTCGTAATCGACAGTGAATTCGTTGCGAGCACAGCCCCTGAAATAACAACAGAAGAAGCCGAAGATAGCTTGAAGGTTCCAGCTGAACTTGGAAGCAAGGAGAGAATTGCAGTTCCAGTATTGTTTACATCGAAAGTTCCCAACGCAGCGGATCCTCCGAGCCCCTTAGCAGCATTAACGTTCAGACTTCCAGCTGCGCCTTTCACATCAGCACTTGTAGCTGTCAGGCTCAGCGTTCCACCTTGCAAAATGCCTGCCGTCTGAGTGATAGAGCTGGCACTCAGAGTCATAGTGCCAGCACTCGACGCCACGATATTGGCGCCGAGATTGATGTTGCCACCGGTACTGGTCAGCGTGAAACCTGTAGCAGCAGTAGTGATAGCGCTAGCAACGTTGATATCGCCAGCCGCAGTAAAGTTCACTGTCTTCGCGGCTTTAGCAGCTCCGAACAAGAGATTAACCGGAGCCACATTGATGCTCTTAGCGTTGATCAGTCCTGTAGTGGATAGTGTCACCGACGGTGCATCAACTTGAACAGCAGCAGTGCTGCTGCCAATCGAGCCCGAAGTGCTACTCAGACTGACACTGACAGGAGATACAAGAGACCCCGTGGCAGCTCCAAGCACGTTTCCAGCCCCCACAGCTATAAGACTCACGGCTGCAGAGCTGCTCATTTTCCCATCGATTTGGAAAGACTTAGCAGTGACTTTCACAGCTTGAGAAACGCTGATCAGCTCAGTCGAAGGAATAGTTAGGCTTCCAGCGCTGGAACTCAAATCAAGCGTAGCACCAAGGGTGGAACTAAGCAGACTCGCCGCAGTACTACCTTTATTGACAGCGTTCACTAGCCCCGGAGCAGTCATCTTCAAGCTTGCACCAGCGTTAAAGTAAAATGGTGCCGGAGTCACGCCCAGAAGACCTATACTGTTGTTGCTGCTCAAAACAATGTTCTTACCCGACAGGATGCTTGAGCTGCTGAAACTCTTGATGCTTCCAGCAGTGCTAACAACATTTACTGATGTAGTCTTTGTGGAAGACCCAATAGCCGCAGAGAAGGTTACGTCTCCGCCAGCATTCAAGTTGATTCCAGTCACTGTTGTGTTTGCACTCTTCACGGTGAGCGCACCAGCAGTGGTTAAATCGAGTTGACCGGCAGAATCAAGCTTCGTCAATGTGAGCGCAGAAGTGCCAGCATTGCTAATATACACAGATCCCTTCGCTAACGAGGAGAGGTTCACCAGGTTGGTCACTCTCAACGGATTTCCGAGCGCTCCGACTGTTCCCTTCGCACCAGCATTAATGTTCAAGTTCGCCGTGTCGATGCGGTCCGTACCACTTGAACTAGCATTTACGACAGCTGCTGTACCGGTCAGATTGATTGTTCCGGCACTCGTGGTTCCAGTCGACAGCCCGCCACCAAGCGTTATGTTGCCGGTTGCCTTTAGTGATATGGTACTGAGAACGGCACCACCCGCAGTGTTTGAAATGTTGCTGTTTGTTTGCAGACTACCAGCAGTACTGACTATGAATGAAGTCCCCGCACCCGAGAGACCGACTGCACCGTAGCTGCCCAGAGTCATAGGACCAGTACCTGTATTGCTGATGTTCACTGTGCCACCAGCCTTCGCCGATAAAGCGACCGGTGTCAAGAGACCGCTTGCGATCTTGAAGGCGGCCGTCGGCGTGCCAATGGTGCCTGATCCCGCTCCGGCGTTAAGAGCTATGTTGCTTGCGCTGACTGTGCCTTTGCTCAACACACTACCCGTTTGCGACAGAAGTGAGATCACACTCGTGTTCTGAATAGCCGTCTTGCTTGTTGTAATACCGAGCGAACCGCCCAGACTTACATCGGTGAAAGCACTTATGGAGGCATTGGCAATGGCTGTATAAGAACCGGTCAATACAACTGATCCACTGCCGTTATCAAAGGAAAGGGATCCATTTGCACCCGTACTGGTCTTGCCTTTTAACACAGAAACAAGTCCAGCGACACCATTAAAATTGCTCTTAGTCAACCCCATATTCATCGGCGTCGAACTATCGGATCCCAGTGAGATGCTCCCCCCACTGCCAGACCCCACGCCGTTAGCTGTCAAAGCGAAGCCAACAGCAAGATTCGAAGTACCACTACCCGAACCTTGCGTCACAACGTCTTTATAGAATCCGGCTTTGAGAACATAAGTAGCGCCATTACCATTGAGCCCCAACGGACCAGCCTTGACGCCTCCCGCCGTGACATTCAGTGACCCGCCATTCTGAATGACAATGACACCACCGTTTGCTATTGCAGCATTGTTCAGTGACCCGCCTGTAGCAGAAATCTGCACATTGCTCGTAGCGACAGTACCCACCTGAAGATTGGACAACTTGTTGGTCTCAAATATGACGATGCCACCACTACCTGTCAGACCACCATTGGCGCTGAGCGTAAGCGGAGCAGACCCTGCACCAGCATAATCGACACCATCAACCGCGTAGATAGCAAGCAAGCCACCAGAACCAGAACCGACCCCATTGGTCGCCACCGTCGCTGAACCACCACTGAAAGTAGGTGTGTTAGTGCCATTGAATATAACCTTACTACCGGCATCCAGAATCGCATTGCCACCATTTCCGTTAGCAGCCAAATGGCTCAAATCAATACCATCCTGATAGACAGCGATGTTCGACTTAGTAGCAAAACTCACACCATTCAACGCCAGCTTGTTCAATGTATCGACTTTGCCAGTCCCTTTGGCTTCTGCGTAAATTTCGATTCCACTGTATAGCGTTTGATGATTCTTCGTCAGCACCAGATCAGATTTATTCACAGAAACACTGATTTTGCCCGCGACACCGGTAGGCTGCCCGGCATTTGCAGTGAGCTTAAGCGGACTGGCTCCAATTCCAGCATAGGTCAATTGATCCGCAGACAAGACGATAGAGCCACCAGCACCGGTGCCATCGCCATCTGCTGAGATCTGCGAGTTATTTGTGAAATTCAAACTGGAACCAGCACTAAACGATATGTTGCCACCGTTACCATTAGTGCCCGCTGTGACAGAGACATTTGTCAGATCAACCGTCAGATTCAGTCCTGCTGAAACAGAGATGCTGCCACCATTTTGCCCGTGTGCGGCTATAATTATTGAGCCTTTTCCTGAATCAAGACTCAGCGAACCAGCTGCACTCGTCAGGTTGACAGAGCCACCATCACCAGAACCGGAGCCATTGGCACTAAGCATCAGGGACCCGTCATTCGGAGAGCTCACAGAGTTGAGATTGAGGTCTAATTTGCCGCCAGCCCCATTTCCACTGCCATCGGCACTCAGCTTTAGGGTTCCAGCACTCTTATTCTCAAGTGAGTCAGCAGTAATTAAGATACTGCCACCAATTCCATTGCTAACATCAGCATTTGCTGATAAATCATTGGAAAGGCTAACCTTCGATGCAGCTACCAACTTTATATAGTTAGCATCTGGATTTGCCACAATCTCAATCGAGCCAGTGCTGCTCACACTGAGCTTATTCGATGTATTTGAAACAAGCTGCAAATTTCCAGCGGATGAATCAGACACATAAACGTCACCCTTAGTCAGGGTGGTCAAAGAACCAGTAGATGTGCTGATCGGCAGCGCCAGAGAACCTATGTCGGCGGTTCCAGTGCCACTAGCGCCATCCTTCAGGACGACCACAGGAGCGACTAGCACACCGGAAGTCCAGGCGATGCCGCCTTTACCACCCACGCCAGATTCAGAAGACTGCAAAGTGACCTGATTTGCATTGATATCACCAGCAATTGTAATTTTTCCATCGCCGTTTACATTAGGGTTAGTGCTTACAGTGTAAGAAAGCAGCGCACCATTGGTAGTAGGTCCAGCACTCTGCACTTGCACATTTCCATTTGCTAGCACATTGACTGCGTCACCCGAAGAATTTGCCGTCAAATTAGTGCTCAACGCATTTAGCGTCAGGTCAACCTTACCCACACCAGTGGCGACCACGACACCCGCATCCGTATCCTGCACATTGATCGTCGAACCGCTGCTCAGCGTTAACGAAGCTGTAGATAGTTTTCCAGTGCTCGTAACCCCTGTAGAGCCAGTCAAACTGATACTTGAACTTGCAGTAAGATTCGCATTCAATGAAATGTTTCCACCAGTAGACTTCAAGCTCAAAGCTGGCGTGCTGATGAAGGACAGCCCAGCATCACCTATTGAATTAAACGAAGTGATGCTCACTGAATTAGCTTGTACATTTGCATTTAGCGTCACAGCGGTCCCAGAACTAAGCTGCACTGAAGTCGCTTTTAAAGTAGCGGCCGAATCAAATTGACTTATCCCTCCGTTTAGCACATTCAAGGTTATGGCGCCGCTGGAATTAATCGGTCCCACAAGAACGAGGCTGGAAGCAGCCCCAGTCAAAAGCACACTCAGAGAACCAGTATTGCCGGAACTCAGATTAACAGCACCTGAATGTGTGTCGGAAACTATTGCAGCGCCTGCAGAAGTGACAGTGAGATCGCTGGCATTCGTGCTTGTGACGCTCACCGCACCAGAGCTGCTATCCACAAGCAAACTTGGAGAATTCAAAACACCAGAACTACTGACGCCAGTGGCTCCTTTAAGAACGATCGACTGAGCAGCATTAATTGGAACAGTCAAATTGACGGTACCACCAGTAGAGACAAGGCTGATGTTCTCAGCACTCACCTTGCTCGCCTGCCCATCCCCGAGACCTGCAAGTGAATGAAGTGAGATCGTAGAACCAGGATTTGCAGCAGTCAGAGCAGCAGCTAAAGTGATGGAACTAGCCTTCACGCTGATTGAATCACCAGCATTCACAGCCGCGTTAATCGTTGCAGTGCCAGAGGCATCAAAATTGACCGACTTCGCGTTCAAAACACCCGAAACTGTCAGTGCGCCAGATGGCAGAGTCAATGAGAACTTGCCGCCTGTCGCCGAACTAGCTTTCAGATTTACAGTACTTGCTGTATCGGTGATCGTTGCAGAAACAAGAGAGTTAACGGTCAAGGTCGTGGCTGCTATCGAGCTGAGCGTGACCGCCCCGTTCTGCCCATCAACAACGAGCGTAGCCGACTTCAATCCGCTGGCAGATACTCCGTTGTCACTGCTCACGTTGAGACTTGAAGGAGTCTTCGCACCTTCGATGAGAGAGAGCACACCGGCTGAGGTGTTCGTGACTTTGACAGATCCACTTGTGCTCACAGTCAACTGCGGAGTCGAAGTCACTGCGCCGAAAGAACCAATCGCCCCAGAAAGAGAACTCAAATTGACAGAACTCACCCCGGCGAAATTTCCATCAATTTTGCCTAATCCATCGGCCGTTACTTGAACGCTGCTACCCGATACCTTATTTAGAGTGGAAACATCTCCATTATTAGAGGAATTCAGCACGACAGCACCAGTCGAACTCAACGCTTCAACAAGAGTCAAGCTTTGATTTGCCTTCACATTAAAGCTTGCGAAAGTTCCTCCGCTATTGTGGACCGCCAGGTTTGTACCGATGGGATTGCCCGTGTTCGTTATATTGACATTACCGGTGGTGTCAATGAAAAGGTTGCTCGCTTTCAAGTTAACAGTGACATCGCCGCTTCCTGAGGTCAGGGTCACAGAACTCACGCCCGTTAACGTATTGGTTTTTGTTTGAATTGCTCCCAAGCCATTAGCGACGACGTTGAGGTTAGCTCCAGACGCATCAGCATTGAATGTGATGCCGCCACCATTAGCAGTGCTCAAAGAGAGCGTCCCCACGGTACTCAGACTGGTGCTTGTGGATAGGTCATGATTTGTTTTGATATCAAGACTCGCGAAATTAGTTCCAGTCGATGAGAGCGAAAGCAATCCTGCAGTAGTGTTTTGAACAGACACATTGCCTGTCGAGCCCACTGTCAATGCTGGAGTTTGGGTGGCAATGTTCTGAATTGCCCCCGAACCACTCACAAGACTCACGGTCGCAGCAGAAATGCTTCCTGCGGTTTGTTTAATTGCACCGGAACTGTTCGCATTGAGTGCTACAGATCCACCAGTTAAAGAGTCAGCAAGATTGATACCGCCACTGTTGGTGGTGCTTAAAGATATGAGCCCGGTTGCATTGATCACATTGCTTGTGTTGATGTCACTGTCATTGCTGACTGTCAGACTGCTAAATGTACTTCCACCAGAGCTGAGGTTCAATGGAGAGACAGTTATCGTATTCTTGAGAGTTACAGCGCCTGTTGTTCCAACAGTTAAGTCCGTTGTCTTAGTGGACAAATCGATTAGACCACTTCCCGAACTCAAGTTAATTGACGAGCCTGACACGAAGAAGGCTCCACTCGCCGTGAGAGTGCCAGCCCCACCAGCACTTAGCGATGTCGTTCCACCGCTTATGTTGCCTCCAACTGAGATGTTGCCACCATTTGCCGTGGAGAGCTGCAACAAGCCAACCGAGAACAAACTGCTTCCAACAGTTAAGGCGTGGTTGGTGCTCAGAGTCAAGTTGCTGAAGGTTGAACTTGAACTCAAGCTGAGCCCAGCACTCGTATTGTTGCTGATTTTAGCTGAACCACTGGTGTTCAACACCATGATGGGTGCAGAAGTACTCAGACCAGCACCACCAATGTCACCCGACACAGAACTCAGGGTCAGCGTGCCCGTTGCAGTTACCTTCCCTGCACTTGTGATAGTCCCGGCGCCATCAGCCTGCAATGTGACATTGGTTCCACTCAGGTCAGCCCCCAGAGCGATAGAACCGCCATTCAAGATAGTGCTAAGATTCACCGTACCATTGGCGCTTATAGCCCCAAGAGTGTTCAAATCATGATTTGTACTTACATTTAGATTGATTGGAACCAGAGCCACAGTGAGGTCGAGAGAACCGGCTCCGATGTTAGTTGCTGTTACACTTCCAGTCGTACTAAAAGTGAGCGACTGAGTCGATGTATTCACAGTGATGTCACCGGCATTTCCTGCACTCAAACTGATTTGCGTTGCCTTTAGAGTGGCTCCACTGGTGATGCCGTGATTTGAGTTTACAGTCAACGAATTCATCGTAGAGCCACCAACCGACAGCTTGAGACCTGCAGCCGTTGTGTTGGCTATGAAAGAGTCTCCAGTGGTGTTCAGAGTGAGGTCGGGTGTGGCAGTGTTTATTGCCGTAATTTTTGTACCTATGCTGCCAGATCCAGAAGATAGAGAAACGGTGCTGCTGCCACTAATCGATCCGGCAGCAGTTAGGTTTCCAGCGGTGCTTGCGGTTATGGTCACATTCTTCCCGCTGGCAGTGCTAGCGAGGTCAATCGAACCTGAGTTCGCGGTAGTCATCAAGACAAGGTTTCCGCTCGAACTTACTGATGTGCTTACAAATAGATCATGGTCTGTTTGCAAATCTAGGTTCGTAAAAGTGGAACTCGAAGCGAAAGTCAAGGTGCCAGGGCTGCTGTTCTGTACCGACGCAGAACCTGAAGTGTTGACAGTCAGCTTAGTTGTACTGGTCGAAATCGAGGATATATCGCCAGTTCCTGAACTCAGAGAAATGCTGCTGGTCGCTGTCAAATTAGAACTTGCTGTAATACCGCCACTTCCGTTCGCATTCAATTGAATAACATCAGCAAGCGCTCCTGCCAGAGTAATCGAACCATTGTTCGCAGTACTCATTTTAATGGTGCCCACAGCTATAGGACTATTCAACCCATTAATAGAATGGTCGGCAGCTAAAGTCAGGTTGCTGAACTTTGTGAAAGTCACAGCAACTGCAGGTGTCGCAGAAACACTGACATTAGCAAACATGCCCGTAGTACCGAGGTTTACGAAGCTAAGACTTGCAGTGTTAACGTTCATCACACTGGAATCACCTACAGCCCCATCTGACGTGACAAAGCTCACAGATGTGCTTCCTGTCACAACATTGCTTCCGGCATTTATAGAGCCAGAACCGGTAGTCAGAGACACCGCACCACCCGATAGCGCAGCTCCGATGAGGATGCTACCGGCGGTGCTAGCTAAAGTCAGATTCCCAGCAGATTGTATTGAACTGGTAGTAGTCAGTCCATTGCTTGTTTGAACTTGCAAGTTATTGAACTTAGTACCTGTAGAACCTAGATTGAGTATGCCCACACTACTGTTGTTTACGTTTACATCTCCAGTGCTGCCCAACAACAACGAAGGTGTGTTGAGATTTGAAGCAGAGATACTTCCAGAGCCAGAGGTCAGGGTGATTTGCGAACTGGCAGTTAACAAATTCGCAGCAGCCACGATAGCTCCTGAACCGTTGGCAGACAGAGAAATATTCGATGCAGTCAGGGCGCCAGAAAGAGATATGCTGCCGTTATTACCAGATGACAAAGTTATGCCGCCACCAGCCTTGATGGCATTCTGCGTGGTCAATGACTGAGAGGTAGCAACACTGAAAGATGTGAAAGTAGCAGCAGAATTAAATAGCTGAAAATTACCGGCAAAGGTGTTCGATATGATCACGTTCCCTGTAGTATCAAGAGAGAGAGACGGAGTTGCAAGACCAGCCGCCGCCAGGGCTGCTGTACCTCTAATGTCGCCGGAAGATGATTTCAAATCGATCGAAGTGCTTCCGCTAAGAGTGCTACCGGAAGCTACTATGACTGTTCCCGAACCATTAGCTGAAAGGGTTGCCGTCGCCGCACTCGTATTTGCTCCAATTAAAATGCCAGCGTTGTTAGCAGTGGTACTAACTGATAGCGCATTCGTTACTGTTATGGCCGAGCCTGTCGTGATGTCTCGATCACTCACCATTGTCAGATTCATCAAAGTCGGCACAGAGAAGCTCACAAAAAACGAGCCAGACCCAATGCTGTTACTCAGATAGGCCGACCCAGTTGTTCCCAGACCGAGAATCTGGTTCGTACTGGTCTTGAGTGGGGTACCAACAGTACCGATATCACCCGAACCAGAACTCAGCGTTAAATTGGTGCTTGCACTAATAGTTCCGGCTCCACTGATGGTGCCTGCGCCATTTGCTGAAATTGTGACTACAGCACCTGATACGTCCTTAGATATTGCAATCGAGCCACCGTTAGCTGTACTAGTGAGCGTCAGAACGCCTGTGGACGTGAGGTTTGTGCCCATATCGAGTGTATGGTCCGTAGAAACCAACAAATTTGCCAGCGTAGCGGAGGAGTTTACAATCAAAGTTCCTGCAGTCTTATTAGAAATGTTCACCGTATTAGGAACATTCAAGTTGATAATTGGAGAGGAAGTATTTATAGATGCGCCTACAGTGCCCACATTTCCGGAGCTAGAGATCAGGCTTAAGCTGCTTGTCGCGCCAAGAGACCCGGAACTTTGCGTAAGATTCGCGTTGTTGAATGTGAGCGAAACTGTGCCAGCTGAAATGGCACCGTTCAGATCGAAAGTTTTTGCGTTTGGCAATGTCAAAGTAAATGAACCGGCGCTGACTGCGCCTAAAGTGACAGACGAAGCATTTTGATCCGTTACAATCACGCTAGCAGTACCACTGACAGTTATGGTGCTGGCGGTAGTCTGTGGTATGGTAATCACACCTCCCCCAGCCAAGTTTAGAGTGCCAGTACTTATGGTGCTCGAAGTGCTGACACCTGTGGCTCCACTCAAAGTAATCGATGTAGCCGCTGATAACGGACCAGTCAACAAGATGTCAGCACCGGTGGATGTAAGACCGATTGACTGCGAAGCAACGATGTTAGAAAGTGCGACATCAGTCAACTGGCCAGATGCGGTAATGAATACACCGACGCCGCTGGCTTTTGTTCCGACGAAAACCGTGCCATTTCCAGCAATCAAATTTACGTTAGCCCCAGCAGTCAGGTCTCCAAAACCGCTGGTAGAACCGTTCATTGCCTGCAATGTGAGATCTTTGCCAGCACTCAGATTTGTAAGAACTTGGATATCAGCTACCCCGGTGGCGGTCACTGACAGATTGCCACTGGTGGAAGAAGAGTCGGAAATATTCACCGTCCCACTTACAGAATCGCTGACACTGATGTCACCAGAGGCGGTGGCGGTTATTAAACTAGCATTAGTGTCGGATACGGTGACAGAGCCTGAGCCCCCTTTGAGTGTCAGTACAGCTGTGTCGAGCAAACCACCAGTCGAGAGGACGCCGGTTGCTCCATCGAGAGTTAAGCCACCCTTCCCAGTCAAGCCAGAACTGGTCAAACTAATGTTGCCGCTCGTTGATGTGAGACTCAAAGTATTAGCACTTAAGGCCGAAACAGAAGCATCCGTCAATGAGTTCTTGGCTGTAATTGACACCGTTCCGGTTCCTGAAGTAGCTTTCACAGAAGCCCCAAAGCTAATACCACCGGATGGCGCTTTTAGAGTGACACTGTTAATGCCAGTAATATCGGCGCCAGCTTGTTGAGTTATGCTGCCTGAGTTCACAGTCATATCTACAAAGGTACCGCCCACTGGTCCGGCAATGATGAGCGACTCATTAGTACCGGACAGAGTAAGCTTGAAGGTAGAAGCACTGGAACTTCCAGAACCAAGAGTCACGGTTCCACCGGTGGCAGTAGATGTCAGCGAGACGGCGCCAGATGCAGTGGCGCTGAGCGTAGTCGAGTTGCTGTTCGTCAAAGTGATGCCGCCAGACAAACTGCTCAACGTCAAGCTCGGCGAATTGATCATTGAGCCATCCACAGTGAGAGAAGAATTGCTCGTTAAACTCACTGTGCTAGCCTTAAGAGCCTTCGGAGAAGTCAACGACGCCAGAGACAGCGTGCCTGCGTTGAGGGTGATGGTTCCAGCATCGACACTGTCTGCGATAGAGACCATACCAGCGCCAGAAATGTTGAAACTGCCGGAAGCGGTGATTACATTTGCAGTTGAAATACCCAATCCAAAACTGTCCGTGAGGCTTACATTCGTGAATGTTGCGCCACCGGAACTCAAGCTCAAGGCTCCACTGACTGCGGTCATGGAGAGCGAGCCAGTCGTTTTGGCAGACACAGAACCATTGATAGCAGTGAAGGTAATGTCGCCAGAGCCACTCGTTGCAGATATCGAACTTGAGCCGGAAACAAGTCCTGAACCGCTTTGCGTAATCTTTCCAGTTGTGTCAGCCACAAGGCTGAGCAAGCCACCCGCACTCAGGCTGTTGCTGAAACTGATGTTACCAGCATTTTGAGTAGTCAAACTCAAGTTTCCAAGCGAACTAATAGTGGTGCTTGTTGACAGATTGCCCGCCGTCGAAACACTGAAACTTGCGTAATTGCCGCTAGTCACGAGGTTAAGTGATGCGGAATTGTTCGTAATGTCAACTTTGCCTGTGCTTGTAAGCGTCAACGAAGGAGTATCCGTCGTAATCGCACCGATATCTCCCGAGCCGCTGGTCAGAGAAATGGTATTGGTACCAGTAATGGTGAACGCTCCGGTCTTGCTAATTGAGTTAGCAGCACTCGCCGTCAGAACCACGTCGGCGCCAGTTATGTTCCCGCCGAAGCTGATACCACCACTGGTGCTCACAACAGACAAACTGTTTGCTGAAAGGTCAGTCGTGGTGACTATAGAACTATTAGACTTCAATGTTGAGTTATTTGCCGACGCTATGCCAGATACGGTTAACGTGCTGCCACTAGTATTGTTTATGTCCGAATTTCCGGCAGCAAAATAGGAAAGGCTGCTTGAAGATATCGTCAGTGGACTGCCAGATCCAGCACCAATATTTGTTCCGGCAGTTACGCTCACAGACGCTGCCGTAAGCGTGAAACCTGTGTTCGCTATCGCCCCTGAATTTGCCGACAAAGTTGCAGAACTCGATGTTCCCAGCCCAATATTCTTTGTCATAGTGATGCTATCAGCATTCATCGTAAGCGCTGAACCTGTGCCAGAAACTGTTCCTATAGACAAGGCACCTTTTGCATCAATATTCATATTATGAGACTGCAAATTTATTGTAGTTGCAGCAGCTGCTGTGAACGTTCCAGCAGTCTTGAGTTTGATATCAAAAGAACCTGCCCCTGAAGTATTCAGGGTGAATGACCCGGAGTTGATGTTTCCTGATGCATTATCACCTATTTGCACAGTTTTGGCAGTGCTAGCAGAGAGCTGAGCTGCAAGTACCGCATAGGTTCCAGCCCCTCCAGCCACTCCAACGGTAGTGCCGGCAGTCGGAATATAGAACACGGTGCCGGCTGCGGCCGATACAGCACCGGTCCCCGTGAAGGCGGTCAGCGTTCCTGAAGTGAGCGTCACATCCTTCGTCAACGAACTCACGACCTTCGAAAGATTGATCGTCCCAGTCCCATTTGCAGTGATAAAAACATTGCCGAGATTCGATGTGACATTGCCACCATTGACCACAACACCGCCATTGTTGGCAGTGGTAAATGTAATGTCTCCCGCAGCAGTAAGCGCGCTACCGATAGTGAGCCCGTGATCGGCAGCCACTGTAAGCTTATTGAAGGTGGCTCCACCAGATGTCAGCGTGAGAGTTCCAGCAGTTGCATTGGATACGTTCGCATTGCCTGAAGTATCAACCTTTACCGAAGGAGTTGCACTCAAAACATCAATATCACCGCCAGCACTGCTCAAATTGAGCGAAGTGGAAGCCTGCAACAATTGATTAGCCGCATTGTTTATTGTGATGGGACTTTTTGTGGTTGTTGTAAGACTAATATTTGGCGAAACAATTTTCGCACCAATTGAATTAGCTGTTATCGCTCCTGTTGTGGTCAAACTATAGCTTACCGACGCCTGCTGGTTGAACGAAAGGAAGACAGGTCCGTCACTAGTTACACTAAATGTGCCTGTGACATTTGTGTTCGCTATTCCAAGTGTAGTCCCAGAGGAAGTGTTTGTAAGGCTTACATTACCTGACGATGTCGAAGTTGTTAAACTTGTTGTTGATATCGATAATCCCGTGATGTTGCTTGTCGTACCAGTGGCGGCAAGAGTCAAGAAGGGGACGGTTAAAATACCAGGAGTAGTTGCGCTCTTGGCAATGTTTCCACTAAGTCCGTTTGCTGTTATAGTCGCACTGGCTGTTCCAAGAAGTGAGAAACCAAGTGCCTGGATGGTCACTCCGGAAGCTGTTATGTTAACGACACCGCCAGCAGTTCCCGTTCCATTTATAGTGCCGATATCTGCTTTCTGCACGGAGTTCACTGTAAATGTATCGTGATCGCCCGTCAGCGTTGTGGTGCTACCGACCCCGTTGTAAGTGCCATTAGTGACAATCTGCAGCTCGTAAGTGCTGTAGCCACTCTTGTCGATGGTCAACGAACCGGACTGTGTAACCGCGCCCGAACCCACGGACTGACTTCCAATTATTAGTTGAGGAGTTGTAAACTTGCTAATCAAACTGGCAGGAACAGCAAAGGTGCCGGCACCACCATTGATACCAATAGAAGTGCCCGCCACATTTGGGTAAACTTGCACAGAAGTGGCGGAATCTACTTTCGCAGTTCCGTTGAGATTCACAGACGCCGCTCCGAGCGATATTTTACCAGGCGATTGCAGTGTGACACCAGTCGCTACAGTGACAGTGCCGGTGCCGTTGGTCAGAGCAGTTATGCCAGGAGCCCCCTTAACATCCGCGTTGAAAATGATATTTCCGTTGTTAGCAGTTGTTTGGAAAGCAAAAGGCTGAGCATTCGAACCTGTATTGCCAATCAAACTGCCAGAGACAGTAATGTTGTTGTTATTGCTAACTGAGACCCCATCGTTCGCCCCAGAGCCACTGGAAGACACTGTAACGACTCCAGTATTGACAACATTAATGTCACCCGAAACGCCTCGCAACAGTAAGCTTGGAGTGGCAGTCTTGACCTGAACTATACTATTGCCTTCAATCGCAACGCTTGTCGAACCAGTTACAGTTCCGGCGGCCTGATTTAGATTGCCGCCGCCGGTGGACAGAAAGACTGTTTTTGCACTCAGCGAAAGGTCCATGTTTATGTTGCCGCCAAGAGTGCTGATGCTGAGCGCATTAGTCGCAGCCAGCGCAGTACTAGTCTCAATAAAACCGTCCGTAGTCAAAGTTAGATTTGCAAAAGTGCTTGTACTAGCAAATTTTGGCAAAACACTATTGGTAACGTTGAGGAAAACAGATCCTGTCGTATCCGCGGTGATGGTGTTTCCTGAGCCCGTCGTGCGAACATTGATCGGTGTACCGACTGAGCCTATGTCCGCGCTGGTTGAAGTCAACGTCACAGTTGTACCAGCTACAATCAGCGTGCTGTTGCTAGCGGTGATTGTTCCAGACCCAGTGGTGGCTTTCAAAGCAGCTCCAAGCACGTCGCCTGAAAAATTGATACTGCCCGCTCCGGTCACCGTCAAAGTGGTGCTTCCAGAATTGAGACCTCCCGAGGACTGGAAGTTCATCACACCACCACTGGTGTTTCGAATAAAGGCAGAGGAGGAGGCTCCTGCAACATTTGAACTGACAAAGGAATTAGCAGAGGAAATCAGGATAGGAGCCGCAGCTGTCCCGATATTGCTCCCAGCAGTGCTGTTGTGGACCTGCAGATCAATGAAGCCGGCAGACAAATTACCAGCACTTTGCGAGATAGCCTGGACACCAGCTGCACTAGAGTGCACAGCTAGAGAACCTGAAGTGGTATCAAGCGAAACCCCCTTCAAGGGCACCGTTGTAGCAGCAGTGATTGTGACGGTCGACTTTCCCGCAGTTATCGTAGACGGGTTTACAGCGCCACCAGAAGAAGTGAGGTTTATCGTGGTATCACCAGCGGTGATATTTCCAATAGTTAAAGCTCCCACAGAGTTCACGTCAAGAGTCTTGTTGCCCAATGTCACCGTATTGGTGCCGGTAGTGAAGGTGGTAGACAAGGCATTAAAGTACAGATTGTAAGCTCCAGCACCAGTTCCACTGGTATTAAGATTTGCATTTACTGTGATGCTAGTGTTTGAGTCGACCATCAGATTGTTGGTGGTTATTTGTCCTAACACGGCGCTTGTAATAAGCAGTCCAGTACCACTACCGATACTGACTGAGGCGCCTTTGAAGTAGACACTATTAGTACCAGAAATGCTGGCGCTCGCATCCACTGACAGACTCTTTGAAATGATTGAAACATTGGTACTCTGTATGCTTGCACTCTTGCCAAGTGTAGTAGCATTAGCAGAGTTCACGGAGAGATTGCCAGTAATCGTTACAGGATGGGTAGCATCACCAATTGTCACGCTGCCCGCACTTGTCGTCAGGTCTACAGCCCCATTCACATTTGCGAGTATGCTGGGAGACCCGCTACCGCTGTAGGTGATACCACCGGTCACAGGACCAGTGACGACCAACCCACCAGCCCCGAGCTGATTCAGCCCGGTGGTCAATGTGCCAATAGTGGTGAGAGTGCCGGTCCCGATCGTCGCCAAAATACTAGCTCCATTTCGAGTGACGACGTTTCCATTGAGATTAATATTGCCGTTTGACGCTGTTCCATTGCCTATAGATCCTGACTGAACACCTGTTGAGTCGAAGCTGATGCAAGTGCCGCAAGCGCCCGCACCACCCGAGAAAACTGGAGCTGCAGTGCGGATGTCGATTCCGCCCTGGAGGGTGTTCGGACCAACCCCCGACGTGGTGACGATACCACCAAGGTTGCTAGTGCCGGCTGTGCTCCCAGCGAAAATGAAGACCTTGCCATCAGTGGATTTGTCAACGCCCGCCCCAGTGTTGATACTAGTGCCTGTCGGATAACTGATCGTGCCGGACGTGCCGCCTAGAGCGATCAAGTATACGTCGCCACCTCGCGCAGTGGTGCCACTGGTGTCGATGATAGAACCCGAAGACAAGGTATTGCCGGTGGTGAGGTCAATCTTCCCGCCAGTACCACCAGTAGCGACTTGAACAAATCCCGCAGTCACCTTGCCAGTTGGCACTGTGATTCCACCAGCGCTGTTAGAACATCCCGTGCAGTTGGTGATCGTGACTTTGGCACCAGCAATCAAGTAAACGTCATAGCCTCGAACACCATCGGAGTTTACAATCTTAGACGCCACGCCAGAAGCAGCTAAAATGTTGCCGGAAGCTATGATTGCAAGAGATTCTGCTTCCGCCAGGGTACCGCTGATGGTTACGTTCCCCCCGGAATTCACATAGGTCGGGTCACCACTAATGGTGCATTCGCCAATGGTGAGATTAGGGGTTTCTGCATATACGTGAGCAATGCCGGCATTTGTATTCAACTTACCGCTGACATTCTCCACATTCGCAAATACTTCGCCCTGCCCGCCATTAACATTAAGCTGCTTCGAGTCCCAATCGCCTCCAACCAACAACGTACTCGCACTTGCACTGTAATCGTGCTCGCGAATATTGATCATGCCCGAGAGATCACCTGCGGTAGTACCTAAAGCCTGAATCAATCCACCGGTGTTGTTAATTGCTAGATTAGTCGAAGGGTCCTTCGTAGCTACATTTACAGAACCACCGGCTTGAATCAGCCCAGAGTTGAGCAGGTTTCCAGAGCCGCTTACAAGAGAGATATCGCCAACAGCTAACAAGGACGGAGTTGTGGTACTTACAGCAATAGAACTGTCCAGTGCCACCGTATTTGATATCGTTCCAGCAGCACTAATGGACAAATTGCCAGCACTAGATATGGTGCCATTATTAACGACGTTATTTGCGGCATTCAAATTCAAGTTCAAATTGCTGACCAGATTGTTGTATCCCGCAACTCCACCTTGCGGAACGACAGTCGAAATGAGCGCATTTGGATTGTTATAGATGTTGTTAGCGGAAATTTGAGCAGTCTTCACCGCCGCATTATCAGACACTGCTAGCAAACTGCCTGCATTAACCAAATTGCCGCTTATCGAGAGTCCGGAACTGTTAGCAACATTAGTAACGGCCGAAACCCCTTTGGGAATTACAAGGCTGTTAATGTTGTGGCTCAATTGAGCCCCTATGTCCAGAGAACCACCGACCGCCGTACCTGTCGAGCCAACAAGGATAGATTGAGCGCCGCTATTAACCACCTGATAAACAGCCAGCAT
Source organism: Obscuribacteraceae bacterium (SeqCode) (assembly GCA_044226015.1). Taxonomy (GTDB): domain Bacteria; phylum Cyanobacteriota; class Vampirovibrionia; order Obscuribacterales; family Obscuribacteraceae; genus JAIEPM01. Next base: position 1,335,368 of record JBGAHS010000001.1, on the reverse strand, counting down.
CTCCGCTGGAGTCAACATCGACATAGGGGTGACTATCTGAGTCGAATTACCGACATTTATGCTGACATTGCCATTCGGCACAAGCCCTGCCGCCGAAATCGTTGCTGAGGACGAGCTCAAGTCAAGATTGACAGGTCGATGCCCCGAGACGATCGCCGTGGCTCCTGAAGTATTGACCATCCCTGGTCTCATGCCCCGACCTGCTTGAGAAGCAGTGTTGGAACTTGAACTTGGAATCGGCACATTTTGCCCATACGCAACTTGCCCAGAAAGCAAGCAAAACAAAGACAAAAGCGGCTTCCAGGAAGTTCTGCTTGGTGAAGTCATTCAAGAGCCCTCGGATGGAGTTCGAAACATACGTCAGGCTACATAAAACCTGACGTCTCTATCTGCACATAAGACCAGTTTACGCCACAACGCACGGTCCGGGTACATCTGTCCCCCAATTTAACGTATACGCTAGCCTGCCACATCGTTGGTATTACGATAGAAACAGCATTCTGCAATTCCAGAATTAATCTGCGACCATGGCTGGACTTTCATTTCCTGACACCGCTTCTGATACTAGAAATTGTCCTTGCAGCTAACAGAAGCTCAGATTCGCCAACACGGTCGAGAAACTGGAAAGCAAACATGCTGGTTTTCAGGTGTCAGCAAGGGGGTGTGGCTTCCAAGCCCTGAATTGATGTTTCTTAGCTTCGCTGTAATGTTAGCTGCATTACAATTACGAGCTAAGCTGGAACTTTCCGATAGACTGTCCTAAGAACCAGCTTTGTTTTGTTGTTCAGGCAACATTTCAGGATCTGTATGGACGAACAAATCGAATTTTCATGTACCTATTTTGCTTTAATCTTTTGAGGCACTGGCACTAAACCGCACGCTAGCAAATTGGGTTCGGCATTCAGAGCTTGAATCTTTCTTGAACAGACTTAGCGACGACGCCTGCGCTTCTTAAGCACCACAGAACTAATTGAACGCTTAGCAGTCTTGGAGGAAATCGCAGGCTTGCCACGCTTGGACTTTTTCACAGCTAAGCTTTTTGCATTCGAATCTTTCACCAAATTTGTTTTCTCAGCTGCAGGCTTGGAATGCACGGGAGCTGGCTTGGAATTTACAGAAGCGGCAGGCTTGGAACCTGCCGAACTCTTCAGGGATTTAACAGAATCTCCCGGTTTACCCAAACCAGCGCGAGATTCTTCCGAAAACCCCGGCTCTGGTTCGACAAAATTCTGCCCTCTTAGCTGAACCCCCTCTGCATTGGTGACGACGTTGTCACCACCTGATCGACCAGAAGTAGTTGAGTCCCCAAGGTTTCCCGTCGGAGTTTTTGATTGCATCGCATCAAATATGGCTTGCTCTTCTTTTGTCATCGGTGGAAGAAGTCGTATTACCGGCTCCATCATCCTCTGTGAAATAGCCTTTTTCTTAGTCTTCGGCGCTGGCTTGTTATCCGAGTCGCTGGAGGCATAAGCAACGCCACCATCTGAAACTATGACAATTGGTTTCACCGACTGGTCCAGCGTCAATAATGCACCACCTGTAGCATCATCCAAAACTTGCCTGTACTGTGCATCTGTGTAACCAAGACTTTCAAAAATGGCTTGACGAGCACTGAGACTCTTCCTGATTCTTTGCAGTCTTAGAGAAAGCGCTTTGCTCTCCGTCTCCATTTTGTCAGCATCAATTGTTTGTCCGGAAAGTTCAGGTCCACTCATCTTTCGCAAGGCATCCAAACGATATTCCGTTGCAACCTTGCGTCTTTCCAAACGAATAATCTCAGCCTTGCAAATCGCACTGAGTAATTGCGGAGGAATAGTGCCACTGCCATTCAGAGAACCCATTGCTTGTTCAAGACTTAAACTGACCGGGTTTTCTTTTTTCGATCGAGCTAGAACTCGCATGTCTATATCTAGAAAATTTTGATCACCACCAGGAGTAAGAAGAATATTTGTCTTCCCCATCGGCTCCTGCTTTGGTGACCAGAGCGTGACAGCATCAGTGTCTTCGTTTACAACTCTCAAAAGACAAGGCACGTTCGTTCCATTCATTCCCAACTTTCCGTGCTCAGGAGAGGCATCATTGTCATCAGTTTTCGAATGATTGAAAAACGGTGTAGCCACATCAAGCTCACAGATATTTGAGGCTTGATTATTCACTGTGACAAAAATTTCCTTTTGCGGCCCCATCCGCAAGCGAACTGGCGCAAGCGCCAGAAGTCCATCTTTACTCGCTGAAAGGACCGTTGCATTTAACCCATCAATATCGATGACGTTGTCGGAAATTTTCTCGGAAAAATTCTTCCCTAAAACAACAAACACTTCGCCCGGAGAAATGACTGAAGGCGAGTACAAGACAGCTGGTGCACCAGATGTAGTGCTATCGAGATTCAAAATACTGCTTGCAGCCTCAGCTAGCGAATCACTCTCTGCAAGAACTTTGTCAGTGACACGCTTAAACTTGCGTTTGCCAATCTTTTTGCGCCCATCACCCTGCAAAGTCAGCTCAAAAGCATCCTGATCAGGAACATTGAAAGTGACGGTACCCATGGAATCGGTCACAAATAATTGCTCACCCAGATTCACTCCAGCATTTGAAAGTGGTCTACCATTTCCGTCGACCACACTGAAGGTACACTGCCTACCAACTATCAACATCGGCAAAATAACGATTTGAGAAGATTGCGAAACTGGAACAGTGCTGGCACCCTTGCTGCCGTTTGTCACGGAAAGGGACTCGGCCTTCGCCTCAGACACAACGAAATCAAGCGGCGCAAGTCCAAGAAATAATCCGCTCAAGAACGCTAAACTAATAACTCGTTTTATCAGCACTTAATAATTCAGTCCCTGAAATGCCTGTCCGAATCGTTGCTTGGTTACAATCAGACTATTCCACATTTGAAACCGACATTTCTCATCTTTAGAACATAGAATCACAGGAAATTTGCAATGCATGACCGCCATCCCAATTCGAATTCTGGCCTTTTCGAAGAGGAATTCAGCATTAAAAGAAGCGGGGGCAGCCTTCCAGTCTATTGTGCAGCTCCTGATGACAACAAAGTCTATCCGGCACTGATTCTCATTCACGAGATTTTTGGCGTAAATGAACACATCCGAGAAGTTGCCAGGAGATTCGCCCAGGAAGGCTACATAGTTTTTGCACCCGACCTTTTTGCATACCATCCAAATTTGCCTTACGACCGTAACGATCTGGCAGCGATGAGAGCCGTCTGGGCAAGCATCCCTGACGAGCAGCTGATAAGCGATCTCCAGTCAGTTTTCGACCACGCCCGCAAATTCGCAAGAGTTAACCCCAAAGCCATCGGGACGCTGGGTTACTGCATGGGCGGCGCTATCGCATACTTATTTGCAGCAAGAACACCCCTACTCGCTTATGCCATCGACTACTACGGACGAATTTACTACCAGGACATCACCACAGAAAAGCCTCGCCACCCAATTTCTTACACCGGCGGACTCAATTGTCCTTTCCTTGGACTTTTCAGTGGCATCGACGATTTGATTCCAATTGTGCACATCAATGAGTTAGAGAAAAAGCAGCTCGATCTCGGAAAGAAAACGCATATCAAAATCTATCCTAACGCAAAACACGCATTCTTTAATGACACAAGAGAGTTCTACCATCGTGAAGCCGCAACTGACGCATGGCAACTGACTCTAGCCTTCATGGAAGCAAACTCGCAGAAGAGCTAATGCCAACGACTTCATTGGACGATGCCAAAAAGTTTCTCTCGTCATTGCGAAAGTTCTATTTCAATTTGCAGAAGTCTGCTGGCGGAAGCGAGAGCAGTAGCGAGTTTTCGCTTGAAGAACTGCTGATCGCAGAAGCAATTCGCAGACGAGAGAAGCAGGGCATTGCAAACAAAGTTAGTACTACACAGATTTTGAAACTTGTAGCTTCTCTGGATGAAAACTTCAAAAGCAAAATCCCAGCGGAACACAACGTTAGAGAGGCGAACTTGCATGAACTTGCGAGGCAACTTCGAAAGAAATCCGAAACACTTGATCAATTCGACGAAAACTTTGCGGGCTACTTTTATCAGTTCAGTTGCGAATCAGCTCGAAGAAAAGCCCTTGATAGAATTCAGAGCGCAGACAAGAAAAGTGAAAAAGAAGATCTCATCCACTTTACGCAACTCTACACACCACGATGGATTGCTGCCTATCTTGCAGCAAACTCAATCTTGCCACGCTGGCAATTTGCAAGGGAGAAACAAACGAACTTCAAAAGTATATATAGGAGAGAACTGTCGTCGGAAACCTCCCCTGCCGCGAACTTGAGAGTCATAGACCCCGCGGCAGGCTCAGGACACCTCCTTCTAGCAGCATTCGATCTTTTGTATGAGTTGCATCAGCTTGAAGGATTATCCCCAGAGTTTTCGACAAGCAACATTTTGAATAATTGCATTCATGGCAGCGATTTAGATTCTCAGGCTCTTTGGGTTTGCGGCTTCGCTTTGGCGCTAAAAGCTCTGAGCCATTTAACTGAAGAGCAAGGCGAGAAGTTTCTCCTCTCGTTATCGCTAAATCTAACTGATGTTTCCATCGCAAGTAAGAACCACTCAGATGTAGAAACAGGCTCATTAAACCGAGAATGGCATAGCAATCACACTCTTTCAAAAAAATATGATGCTGTAATTAGCAATCCCCCATACATTGGTAGACGACTACTCGACCGCCGACTCAAACAATTTTTGAAAGCAGAATACCCAACAGCTCACAATGATATAAGCGCAGCATTTCTTGTTCGCGCACTCGAGCTTTGCAAGCCATCCGGGCGAGTGTCATTCATTACACAATCATCCTTACTGTTTCTTCCCAGTTATGGTGAACTCAGAAAAGAATTGCTCAACAGGAACCACTTACTCTCCGTAGTGGAATTAGGCACTGGTGTATTTCCACTCGTGGCAGGAGAGAAAATAAATAGCATGCTGATTGTGCTTGAGCAAACTGCGGCTCCCCAGGCAGCTCCCCAGGCGGCGCCCCAGCTCGAAGCCAAAGCACAAATCGCCGACGCGAAAACGAGCAAATCAACACCTGCAAAATCCGCACGAAAACCAAATGAGCCAGACGAAACTGACTCTCTTAATTCATCAGACAGAAGCTCGGCAGAGTTTCTAGACATCAGTAAATGCAGCGACAAACAGCAGGCACTGCAACTCGCTTGTGACGATAATTCAGAACAGAAATTCCAAACCCTAAGTTATGAAACGCTCTCTGAAAATCGCGCCTACGCCTTTAACTACAAATGTCCATCAATCCTCCAGCGCATCATGAATGATGCCGCAAAGCTTGGCGAAATAGCAGAGGTCAAACAAGGACTAGCCACCAGTGATAATGACCGTTTTGTCAGATTTTGGTGGGACGTCTTGCCTGAAGAAATTAGTGTTCGCTGGCATCCCTACATTAAAGGTGCCGGCAGCGAAAGATGGCAGGCCGCCTGCCAAACAGTGGTAGATTGGGGCAAAGACGGTAGCGATATTAAAGCAGCTGTCGAGACAAATTATCCCTATCTCAAAGGAAAAACGTCCTGGGTAGTAAAAAACGAACAATACTATTTTAGAGAAGGACTGACTTTTTCATTCGTCTCAACCGGCGCTTTTGCGGTTAGAAAAATGACGGAAAGAGCAATATTCGATGTCGGAGGCTCAGCCCTTTTCTTCGCGAACCAGGCGGATCTCGCATACATGCTCTCCTATCTAAACTCAAGTTTCGCTGGACTTTGCATGGCACTGCTTAACCCTACCTTCAATTGCCAGGTGGGCGATATCAAACAGATTCCCTTACTGCAAATTGGCAATGACGGCAGAAAAGAATTAGAGAAGATCGCAGGCCAGGCGCTGCAGGCAAAAGAAACAATTCAATTCTTTGATGAAACTCGCCTGCACTACTCCGCAGACAAAAGAATCATCCAGCTCTCCAAAAACGACGACGCGGAAAAAATTTGCGACGAAATTATCAGAGAACAGAACAAAGCAGCAAGCCAATTGGAAAGCCTTGAGCAGCAGCTTGACGCTCTTATTTTGAATTCTATAAAAGAGAGCTTCCAATGCTCTGCTAGTGAATTTTCCATTTTGGAAAGCCTTATCATCGAGAAACAAAGCGCAAAACAAAAAACAAGGCTTTTCGTTCAAAACAAAAGAGAATTTGCTGAACTTGTGATTAGAGAATTTCTTCGCCAGCAGGAAAATGCGATTAAAGAACTCGAACTTGAACGCCCTTTTCCCGAAATGAGAGAAGCTCTACAAAACTGGCTGGAAACTGAATTAGAAACCTCACTCAGCAACTACCTTTCTACCAAACTCAACAAAACACAGCAGAAACTCTTCGCTAACTCCCCTCAGTTCTTATGCAGACAAAATGCTCCTAACAAGATTGTTATAGTTTGCAACCAGAGACTGAGAAGACTCCTCTATAATAAAAGCGAGACTCATAGATTGAGCGAATTGGAACTGCCCATCTTCAAAGAGCTCGATTCAAAACTGGAAAAACATGCTTGGACTGGCAAACAACTTCACCGGGCGCTCATGGACTAAGTCCTGCTTTTTTGCAGTGGGCTTGCTAATTATCATGCTAACAGTTCCACCAGCCTCGCTTGCTGACACAATCTCCGACGTTAACAACCTGATTGAAGAATCACAAAAGGCTAACGGCGAAGGCGATATCTCAACAGCAGAAACTAAGCTGAATCAGGCATTAACCTTATCTGTCCGAGGCGCAGGAGCTATGTCCTCCGTCTCCGGAAAGACGGCGCGCCTGCTTGGCACGTTTTATATGAATAACAACAGACTCAGCGACGCCGAGCACTTCCTCATTCGCTCACTCATAATCACCAGCGGATACTCCGGCGCCCTAAGTGACTCCAACGGCGAATTTTTGAATACCAGGACGTTTGTTTCAAACGTTTTGCAAAATCCGACGAGCTTGCCTGGCTCAATTGAAGTCTCCAACACACTCAGCAGTCTTGCCACCTTGTACACCAGGCAGGGTCGATATTCCGATGCTGAGCGAATTTTGAAACGGGTCGTTCAGATAAACGAAAACGGTGGCGCCAATGCTGGCAACCTGCTCAGCTACAGTCCAGATTCATCAAGCGTGCTTGCGGAAAGTCAAAGAAGCCTCGCTCAGGTGTTATATAAGGAAGGCAATGTCGTTGAAGCAGAATCAATGTTCAAAACTTACGTAAACACAGTGCGCAAGCACAAAGGCAACTCTCAAGAACTCTCAGAAGCACTTAACAATCTCGCGGCGTTTTACAAGAGTCAGAATCGCAGTGGCGATGCCGATGCGGCAGAAACCGAAGCTAGAGAAGTTCGTAACAGAACGCCTTAATCCCTGGCATTTGCCTCATCGCTGACTATGCGATATCCCAGTCCTCGCTTAGTTCTGATAATTGGGCTCTCTTCGCTATCGCCCAACTTGCGTCTCAAGGTTTTGACATGTGTACGAACTGTTTCCAACGATGCAGTTGTCTCTGACTTCCAGAGCCTATCAAGAATAGCTTCCACACTGAAACTCTGGTTAGGATGCCTCATCAACAATTCTAAAAGCGCAAATTCCTTTGCCGTTAATTCAACATGATTGCCAGAGCGAGTTATTTGGCGGCTGGCTGTGTCTAGGACAATGTCCTGCACAGAAATTTGCTTGCCAGTCATCAAGTTGGGACGACGTAATAGAGCTCTGACACGAGCCAGAAGTTCTTCTGGCACAAAAGGTTTCACAAGGTAGTCATCAGCGCCAGTGTCAAGCGCACTGACTTTATCCTGGGCTTCCCCTCGGGCAGTCAACATGAGGATAGGACTCTTTCCGCCACCATCACGATATCCCTTGCATACTTCCAAGCCGCTCAGATCAGGCAACATCCAGTCAAGAATTACAAGGTCAAAATCATGAACGCGAAGATTAAATAGCGCGTCCTTCCCCGTATCAACACGTTCTACGAGATGATGCTCTCTTTCAAGCTGGAGAGCAACCAACTTGCCGATGGTTTTATCATCTTCAACGAGGAGAATCTTTGCCATGACTACTTTAAGGGGGGACTGACGTTTAGATTATAGAACCAATCAATGCTAGTAAATATACCCAGCCCAAGCGAACTGCTGATAATTAAGAATGTCTGGCCCAGTTGGGCAAACATAGCGAATCCCCCAACCCCAACGCTACGAAGAGATTCCGAAAGCCGGCCTCAGCATTAACAAATATTAGAGAGGGATGTCGGAAAACTCAGCGACAGAAATGAGATATCGGGAATAACTTCATCATAAGTCTCAGAGATTTTTTTTGCATGTCAAATGATCCCGGAAGCTGGCTTGATTCATGCGATGTAGACGACATAACCATGCGTCTACGGGCGGTCTCCGATGAGAACATTGCGGTTATGCAGTTCGGTCCTCGAACCTTGGAAGAACTCGAGGCACTAACGCAATCAAGAAGACTCTTTGACATTGTCATAGTGAAAACAATTGAGTCCGGGCTGCTTTTCCCCGCAGAGTTTCTGGTAAACGCATCCGCTTTCGCAAAAATTTTCCTGGCAGTTCAAGGAGCACTCGTTTTCATTACGAAGGACAGAGCCGCCGCGTTTATAAAAGAGAAGCAAACGGGGTTCTTATCATTTCATGTCTTTGAATCTTTTTCCGCAGTCTATGACTACTCCAGCTTGATTGCTAAAAGTATTCAACAAGCCATGGGTCAATCAATTGAGGTCCGCAGAGAAAGCACAAATTTAGCAGAGCAAATATTACTCACGTCAATTCCAGTTCTAACCACATACGGTATCAAGCTCAAGACAGGTTCTGAAAAACGCAATCACAATAAGGCTGTGCTTCTGGCAATCGACAATTACACGCCCCTCCATACACTGGCGCAACGATTTGTTTCTGAATATGACTTCGAGTCACTGCAGAAAGAGCTGAAGAAATTGGAAAAGATGCGAGCCATCTACCCCATATTTGCGAAGATTCCTTTTCTAGTTCAGAACTTCCAAAACGGAAGGCAGTTCAAGTTGAAAGATTACTTGATCGAATCTCAATTGCTAACGCGCGATCAATTAGACGAAGTGCAAAGCGCAATGCTGCAGACGAAAAAGACTCGTCTGTCAATAGGCTCTATGGCTGTAGCAAAGGGATTCATGAGCGCAAGACAGCTTGAGTTAGCGTTGCAAGACCTATCATTCTTTGGGCAAATTCGAGACACAGAAAATGAAAAAGTCAGAGTCGAGTATGACGAAGGACACGTACAGTCCCTTATAGGTAATCTTGGAACCACAGACGCTGCAGGCGTATTGCAAAACCTTGCCAGCAACAGAGCTAGTGGGGTGGTTGTCGTTGATTACAAAGATCAGTCATTTAAAGCTGTTTTCGACCAGGGACGATTAACATTCGCCAAGCTAAATAAACTTCGGGCAAACAACGCCGTCACAGAGTTTGTTTCTGTATGGAAAGAAGGCGTTTTTGTTTACATGGAACGTCCAGCGCCTCCCGATATTTCAACTGAAGATTGCAAAATAACCCGACCGCTCGACAAATTACTGCTAGATTCAGCTCTAGCAAGCGACAACATCGAGTCTGTTTGGAAAAAAATGGCTCTAAGAGATAAGAGCGTACTGGAGAAACTTCCCGATAGACAGGGGCTGCTGGCACAGACACTGTCCGACCCTCAGGAAGCATATGAATTAAGTCCCGATGAAATGGAGGCGATGCGGTCTGTGTGGCGCGCCGCAGATGGGCTGAGCACCGTATCTGATATCATCAGACAGATCGGAAACGTTACATCATGCCAGGTCGCATTTGCTATTTCTAGATTAATACATTACGAGTTAATGCGAGTCGTATCTCAAGACCTGTCTCAACCGCTAGCAAACTTTCGCAAGATCATATCTATAGTCAGTTCGCGCATAGGCTCAGAACATTCCGAAGCTTTGTTGAAAATCGCGCTAAGAGAAAGCCAGGGCTACTCGGCTATCTCACGGGCCCTTACGCTTAACCACTGCGAGGTCGGAGTGAACCTCGCCGCAGCTAAAGCTTCAGCTTTATCACTTTCAAATCTCGGAAAAGCGCTCGACGGTTGGCAAGCAAAGTATGTTGAGCATGCAGCACAAGAGCTAGAGCTTTCAGAACTGAAGCAACTTATCGGGCGGCATTATCGCTTTCCTAGCGATTCGCATTCAGAAATTCCGCTCGCTCCAAATGATTCGAACACGGGCTTGAAAGCGATCAAAGCAACCGAAAGCAGACATAGCCCACAGCTGCCCAGAATGAACAATGGAAGCAGTTCTAGCCAGAATCTACCTTCAGTCAATTCCAATTCTGCAAATTCAAATCAGAACACGCCTGAAGCGAGCCCGAAAAATTCGCATCGAAACATACATGCATTAAGTCCAGCGACTTCAAATCAAAACATGCCCCCAGCTAAGCCTGCAAGTTCAAATCAAAACATGCCCCCAGTTAAGCCACAAAGCGCAAATCAAAATTTACCATCAGCAAGTATGCAGTCTGAAGCTTCAAGCTTAAACCGCAGCATGCCGACCACTAAATCAACCGCTAATCACAACTCGCCTCCGAAGAAGCCAGGCGCCGGAGAAACTCAACCGCCACCGAATACGGTGCCAAGTCCGGCAGCTCCTAGCGAACCATCCATGCCAAGACCTCCAAAAATGCCTCCCCTTCCACAAAAGCCAAACAACTCTAATCAAAATACACAAAACAAAATGCCGCCGTCCAAAAAGCCAGAAAGGCAGTAGTTGCAAGAGCTTAAAGCTTCTTGAAAATCGAGCAAGGCAGAGCGTTGTAAACAGCCATCAATAATATGGAAAACGCTGTACTAGTCTATAATTAGCAGCCTACCGCAGCTCAGATTGAGGAGGCTCGAAATGTCCACGGACAGGGCAAAACTGTTGATTGCCTTATCGTTCAGCTTTATGGCAACGACGCAAGGTCAAACACTTGCTGCAACAGAACTAAACGCAAACGCATCCCGAAATGTGGACCATGTCCTCATCAGTCAAGCGGAACAGGGCTCTCAGACTGCTGATAATCCGCTGCAAAGCACTGCCCGACAATCCTTGCTTCCAGCCGGAATAACGATTCCAGCACAGCACATCAAAATGGCGGTTGCACAAAATCCGTCAACGTCCTCCTCAACACTGCAGAATCTCGCCAAAGATGAATCAGCGCTGGTAAAGATGGCTGTCATCGCAAATCCATCTTGTTCCACCGCTCTGCAGGCTCAGCTAGTAAACGATGAAGACGAGCGCGTAAGAGAAGCACTCCTTCGAGGACCTAATTTCCCCTCTCGCGAAATTCTTGAGAAATTGACGAGCGGACAGCCCCCTTCAACATACGAACTCTTAGCGTCGCACCGCAAAACGCCAGCGGACCTACTGCGAAAGTTGGTGGTCAGTCCTGTGATAACTGAATATCTTTTACTTGCACTGGCACGCAATCCCAACACACCAATTGATGTCCAGGAACGTCTGGCGAAAACTGGCGACAGAATGTTGCGCACATTCCTAGCCAAGCAAAACAATGCTCACTCAAACGTTTTGTTGACCCTATCAAACGATGGTGATTTGGGTGTTAAGGCATTTTGTGCAGCAAACCCAAATACTCCATCACAAGCACTGATTAATTTGTCCGCGGACAATAATCTCATTGTCAGACAAGCAATTGCCTGTAACAAAGCGACTCCCAAAGAGGTGTTCGACAAGCTGGACAAAGACTCCGATTATGAGGTCCGGATGGACCTCGCAGTGAACCCTGGCGCACCACTGACAGTGCTACAGCTGCTGGCGAAGGACTCAAATCCTGGCGTCAGGGAAGCAGTGGCTCACAACAAGAGCACTTCTGTGGAGACTCTCACAATTTTAGCCGCAGACAAAGATCCTCTGGTACGCACCGCAGTCTCACTAAATCCGAGCTTGGACGCGAAGACAGCTTCAAGCCTGGTAAATGATAAGGTTCTGGCTGTTTTACAAGGGCTTGCGTCTCGTGCAGACTTGAGCCCAGAGCTGGAAGAAAAAATTGCAAACAGCACTTCACCACTGGTGAGACGCTTGTTAGCTAGCAACCCTAAAATCCGCTCCAATTCCGCTAGCATTTTGGTAAAGGACAGTTCGTCGGTAGTTAGAGGAGAACTGGCACGCAACGAGAAGGTTCCAGGCAGCATAATTTCTGTATTGACAAAAGATTCAGTGGAACGAGTCCGTCAACATCTAGCTGAAAACAAAGGAATCGACGCAGCCACCTTCGCAATTTTGAGCAAAGATGATAGCGACAACGTACGCATAGCGCTTGCACAAAACCCTTCTACGAGCGCAGAAGCACTTGTGGCAATCTCAGATGACAAAGATGGCGTTCTCAGAAGACTCCTCTTATCGCGGGCGGATCTGCCGGAAGATGCAATTCGCGTTCTATCCAAAATTTCTGGTGACTCTCTCAAATTACAGATTGCCTCACACGCAAACTGTCCGGCTGATTTGTTGCAGGAGTATGCAAAATCTCACGACGCTGATCTTCGAGCAGAATCCGTTGATAAAGCGAAATCACCTCCCGACTTGCTCTTGCAGTTACAGGCGGACCCTAGCCAGGAAGTGAGAACGGCAGTGGCTCGAAGTACGAAGGCGGACGCAAGCATCCTTGAGAAGCTCTCTGCTGACAGTGAAAGCTGGGTGCGCATGACTGTTGCAGAAAACAAAAATTGTCCAGCAGCAGTGCTTGCGAATTTGTCAAAAGACAAAAATCCAGTAGTTAGAAGAGCCGTCGCCAGCAATCCCAAGACTCAGGCGGATGTACTGGACACACTGAGCAAAGATGAAGAGCTATGGATAGCCACTCCTCGATTGGCAATGTAGAAAAATTAGAGCACGAACTTAAACAGGAGCAAAAATGAAAGAAGTCGTTATCGTTGATGCAATCAGAACTCCAATCGGGAGATATGGTGGAACATTAAAGGATGTTCGTCCAGACGATCTGGCGGCTCATGTTATCGCTGAACTCATGAAAAGAAACAGCCAGGTTGACCCAGCGGAAATCGAGGATCTTATTCTTGGCTGCGCCAACCAGTCAGGCGAGGACAATCGAAATGTTGCTCGCATGTCGCTCTTGCTAGCAGGACTACCCATCAATATCGGTGGTGTTACGGTCAATCGTCTGTGTGCATCGAGTATGGAGGCTGTGGCTCAGGCAGCAAGATCAATTCAAACTGGCGCAGGAGAAGTATTCATAGCAGGCGGAGTCGAATCTATGACTAGAGCTCCCTTCGTCATGGCGAAGCCTGAGGCTGCTTTTCCCCGAGGCGACCTGAAAATGTTCGACACGACATTAGGTTGGCGATTCACTAACCCCAAACTGGCAGCAATGCACCATCCTTTTAGCATGGGTGAGACAGCAGAGAATGTTGCCGAGAAATATAAAATCAGCAGAGAAAGGCAAGATGCCTTTGCCCTAAGCAGTCAGCAAAAATGCGGCAAGGCTCAAGAAGCTGGCATATTTGCCGAAGAGATTATTCCAGTAAGCATTCCCCAGAAAAAGGGTGACCCCAAAATAGTAGACAGGGACGAACATCCGAGACCAGAGACTACGCTAGCCGACCTGCAAAAACTGAAAGCAGCATTCAGAGATGGCGGAACAGTAACAGCAGGAAACTCAAGCGGTATCAATGACGGTGCCTGCGCTGTGCTGATGATGTCTGAAGGAAGAGCAAACCACCTCGGATTGAAGCCTATTGCTCGCTGGGTAGGCGCTGCAGCCGCAGGAGTCGACCCATCATGCATGGGCATAGGCCCCGTGCCCGCAACACAAAAAGTTCTGCACAGAGCAAATCTAACCGTAAATGATATCGACGTATTCGAATTGAACGAGGCTTTTGCAGCACAAGTCTTAGCAAGCGCTGATGAACTTAAGTTAGATATGGACAAGGTCAACGTCAATGGTGGTGCCATAGCACTGGGGCACCCTCTAGGCATGAGTGGCGCCAGACTTATCTGTACTCTGGCTCGTCAGATGCAGAGACAGAAAGCACGGTACGGATTAGCTACTATGTGCATAGGTGTAGGGCAAGGCATGGCAACAATACTCGAGCTGCTGTAGGGAAGAATTGAATGAGCCAGAGTGATTTTGTAAGCTTCTCCTTTTGTCAGGTTTCTGATCTGAACCTGGACTCTAGCGCTTCAATGTCACTTCATTTGAGTCCGTCGCAGCGAAAGCAAAGAAGCGAAGAATCAATCGAAGCACTGGCTGCAGCTATTAAAGTTGCAATTAGCAATGACGTTAACGCCGTTCTGATTCCAGGCAATTTGTTCGATGCTGAAAACGTGAGTACTAGCACTCTTGCAAGCGTTCAAAAAATATTTGCACGCTTGCAGGAAATCCCCGTTTTTATTGCTCCCGGAGCGTCAGATCCTCTACACAGCGACTCTCTTTATGATGAGTCTGTCCTGCGAGCCAGAGGACTTGAACCATGGTCAGATAATGTTCACATTTTCGGGGCAAACACTGTTCATAGTTTCAATTTGCCCGGCAAAGATTCAATCAAGATTAGCGGCATTGCGCTCACCAAAGATAATCGCGGACGCATGCCTTACATTCCAGAGCTGCAAAAAGCTGAAAAGGCAGCAATAAACATTCTGCTGCTACCACTTGGTTTAGCGGACGCAGCTACGGAAAAATCGAGGAACGAACTTAGCAAAAAGTTCAAGAGTAGAGGTTACTCTTACATCGCATTTTCAGGTTTCAAAAATCAGTCGATTTTGAAATCAGAAGAAGATGAGGTCATTTTTGCCGGTGCCTCTGGCACTTTTGTAGGACTGACAGCCAAAGAACTGGGTCCAAGAACGGCTATCTTCGCCAATCTCGACCGCCGCATGAGCTCGGGAATCGAGATGACCATGCAAACAGAGGAGTTTGACCCGCGACGCATCATAAACATAGATTTTGATATAAGCGGCAGAGACCCAAATGTTTTGAGTATGGACCTTGAAAAAGAAATAAAAGAAAGTGGTGCACGAAAGAATATAGATGTGTTGCTCATTAATGCTAGCGGACTCTACCCTGTGGGCGCAGATGTGAAGTTAATCACTGAACAGATGAAGAGCGACTATTTCCATCTGAAATCAAAGGTCAACATTCGTCCTAATTATCTAGAATCAATAAGTTTGAAAAATCAGATTGAGTCTAAGTACGCCTGCATTCTTGGTGGTTTGAGAAACGAACTTCATACCAACATGGAAAGAGACTCTGAAAAAGTAGCAATCATCACTGATGCGCTTTATTTTGGATTGGAAGCCATTCGCGAAGGATCGGTGACGACTCCAGATGCAGATTGAATCAGCCTACTATTCAACCAAAAGAATTGAGGACGAACCTAAAGAATTTGTCTTCAAACCTGATCGTTTGAATTTGCTATGCACTGAAGAAGAGCAGAGCAAGTCTGATTTGTTCACCACCATATCGAATATTATTTCTAGCAACAAAGATGAGATCATCCCAGGTGCCGCCGACCTCAAAGAAGGCAGTTTATATTTGAGAATAGATGATCAGCAAATAGTTCTCAAACGTAACTTTCAAGAAAAGCAGCTCGACTTCAGTCCGCCTGAAGCGGCAAAAATCGCCAATGACCAATTCGCTGGCGTAAGCAAAGAAATGTTCCAGACCTTGCTATTAATTGGGCAAGATGAAGGTAGCAGTTCAATGCTTGCAGATCGTGGAGTTCGTCTCAATTTGCTGGGTCAGCTTGCAAGCAAAACGGAACAGAACAGAAATATCGAACGCGCTATTCGCCTGGTTGAAGAGAAACAAGAGAAGTATCCCTTCAAAGGAAAAACTTATCGAATAGATGATCTTCTTACCGGACTCAACCGTGGAAAGGTAGTACTGGAAGAGAGGCTTGGACAGTTAGAGCGCGAAAGAGCTGAGGCAGGAACTCTCATTGATGAATTAAAACAATTGGAGTCAGAGCAAGCTTTAGACAAAGACGTACTCAAGCGAGAAGAATATTTCAGCCTCTGCCTGGAGACAGCAGAACTAGATGCAAGAATAATGATGGTTCAGCAAAAGCTGTATCAACTTGAAGATTTGAATAAGCAAATCAAGCAAGTTGAGCACATCGCCAATTTTCCAGTAGCTGGAGAACGCAAAGTGCAGGAGTTGTGGGTCAATCGCCAATCACGACTCGCTGACTTGCAACGGCACGACGACGAGCTGTTAAAGAGCATTCAAGACACCAAAGCACAAGAAGATATTTTGACCGCTCACAATGAAGAGCTTGAGCAGTTTACAATTGAAGATTCTCAACAACTGTTTGGATTGTCGAAAACTATAGCTGGCGCACAGGCGGAAATTGAACAGCTGCGACAAGAGCGTGATAAAGAGATGCGTCGTGTCAAAGATGCTGGGGTGAGATTCGACGACATTGCACTGATTCGAAAAACCGTTTTGGGTATGAGCCCTTCAGACATTGAAACAGCTAATACGCTGGCAAATGACCTTAAGAGACAAAAAGACAAGCTTCAGAACCTGGTTGAACTCAGCCAGGGAGCCGGAGCTCAGCTAAAAGACCTTCATGAGGAAATCAAAGGTTTCGACCTGAAGTTCAGAAAAATTAGAAACGTAATGCTGTCACTCGTGGTGGCGTCTGCACTCATTGTTCTATTTTCTCTAACTGGAGAGCAAGAAGTTCTAGGAACAATCTTCCAAACGAGTTTTGTGCTGTCTGTCGCTGGTCTGCTGCTCTTACCACCCTTGCTTTCAGGTGTGCGCAAACAATTTGAAAGCAAAGTCGAAGGTCTGATTCAACAGCAAGGAAGTTCCGATCAAAAAGAAATCAACCTCAGCGATCTGATAGCGAAGATTCAGAGTGAGGGAGAACAAATAGCGCAAAAGTACGGAATGGAAAGTGGCGCTGAACTCTTTAAGAAATTGCAGACCTACGCAATGTTTGCCGGACGTTTGAAACAACTCGACATTCTGGAGCAAATGCTGGAAAGTCGCGAGCAAAATCTGCAAAGCCTGAGCAAAGAAGGTATGGTCTACCTGGAAAAGGTGAACCGAGGCTCGAGTATCGTCACAGCAGCTGCTATCTCAGTCCTTGCATCAGAAATACTCTGGCATCGCGAGAGTATGCGCAAATTAGAAAGAAGCACCGCAGTAGTAAATCACCGTAAGTCTGAAAGAAAATTCCTTGAAGGCGAACTAGCTGAGATTGATGCAGTCCTCGTTGACTACTTCGAAAGAGCACATCTACGCGACCCAGAGAACATCGATGACTCCTTCGAGGAATTCGAAGGTCAGTGCAAAGTCTATCGAAACTGGGAATCGTTGAAACAAGAATTAGAACGCGTGGAAAGCGAAATCAGCAATTCAGAAGTCTTTGAAAATGACTTGACTGAGATGCTGGCGAAACTGCAACACCGCCGGGCAGATGCATGGAACTTCATGCAAGAGTTGATTGCAAAATACCCGGACATTCTTGGCGAAACAATTGAAGATGAAGAAATAGGTCGCATGGGTCACGGTGACTTGCAGAAACTTCATGATCAAATCGAGGGACGTGAGGAACGAATAAATGCCCTTCGTAATTCCGTCAGAGAAGCAATTAAGAACTTCGACGAGTTTCACCCAAAGACTCAACATGAGGTGGAAATTTTAGAAAGAGACCTGCAGCTGATTAGGAGAAATCGAGCATCTATTAACCTGGCAAAAGAGACACTTATGCGAGTTGCAAGAGAAAGCAAAACATCCTGGTCTCAAGAACTCGCTGCCATCTCGACAGACATGCTAGAGGATATGGATCTTGATGTGGCAAAGATTGACTGGGACGATAACCTCGATATCACCGTGACCCTCAGAGATCAGGACCAGACACTGCATGAAAGCGAACTCGATGCAAAATGTTCGCGTGGTTTGCGCCAGCAGATTAGCTGGATCATGCGCCTGATGCTTTGCCGATACATTGTTAATCGATTGCCACTACCAGTAGTGCTAGATGAACCTTTTTGTGATCTAGATGACCGCAGATTTACTGGATGCATGGACTTGCTTATTCACAAGGTGCTACCTCACTGTCAATTGATCGTCTTAACCAGTCAAAAGGTCCGCCACAAGTGGTTTATAGAGAACCTGCCTTTTCCAGACAAGACTAAAATCGCCATCGTCTAATATGCGAGATTGTAAGCAGCTTGCTAAGCCATCTACTTACATCTCTGGAAAACATTTTTCTAAAATTGTCTGTCAAGGGCTGAACTTTTTGCACTCAAATTACGTTTAAAGACTAGAACGCATATTTTCATTTCGGAGGTTTACTCATGGACTATTCCGCATCTATTAAGGCGAAAATTCGCAACACAGAAGATGGCAAACTGTTCGTATCGAGAGATTTTGCCCATCTAGCTCCACGAAACTGCATAGACCGCAATTTGAGCGAGCTAGCCAGGAAAGGTGTGATTGTTCGCGTAGCCAGAGGCATCTTTATGCGCAACATGGGCGAGGCTCACAAACCTAGTGTGGAGGAAGTAGCCAATGCTAAAGCGCGAGCTTTCTCAAAACGCATCAAATTTCTCCACTCGAGAATATACAACAATGGCAAGAGCGCAGACGGCGAATACACTTTTCTGTGCGATGGTGCAACAACTTCGTTTCGCTACGAAAACAGCACAATAACCTTTAGAGCCACAACGCCAAAAAGGCTCAAAGCTGAAATTGATAAAGAACAACTCTTCACCCCAGCGGAATTAGGTTTGGTCGCCGCTATAGGCTTGGCTTAGCGTTGTGAGTCCGCCGAATCCGCGTCAGCACTCTTTGCAGATTTATCTTCAATAGCAGTAGGAAGCTTGAAACCGGTCAGGTCAGAAAGAGCTTCCATCACCTTCCAGCTAATCTCTTCTAAGGTCCCCTCGGGCGCAATCGGCTTTCCGATCTTGGCGTAGACTTTTCCACGCTTTACATTTGTACCAACGATGCCGATTGGTACAAGCGGGAGCTTGTTTAATTTGGCAAAATACGCAGCGCCCATCTGGGGAGTTCCAAGCATGCCGGGAGTTTTACTTCGAGTTCCCTCGATGAACATTCCAAGGCACCAGCCTTTGGCTAGCATCTCTTTGACTGCTTTGAAGGTTGATTTTTCTGGCTTCTCTCGATCTATAGAAATAGCGCCATAGGCCAGAACCAGATTCCGAAAAAACTTGTCCGAGAAAAGCTCTTTCTTTGCCAGGAAGGAGACTGGTCTATCTGTTACTCGGCTTATTAAGGGAGGATCCCAATTTGAAAGATGATTACCTACGAAAACGCAAGGACCAGGAGGTATGTTTTCACGTCCTGAAAATTCAAGATGGTTTTGGATAGCAAAAATGGTTCCAAAAAAATACCTTGCAGTAGCAATATAAATGCCTGTGCGAAAGGGGGAAAATGCATGGGGATCGTATTCAACAGCCATTCTGACCTACTGAATTAGCTAAGTAACTGCCTGCTGGCTCTACGCTGTACTACTGAGTTTTGGCTCCGACAACCTTTGGAAGCACAATTCGAACAATTGAATTGTCTTCTTGCTGGCTGACGTACAGGTTGCCATCCTTATCCAGGGTCAGGTAATACGGCTTGCGAAAGCCGGAGGCAATGACGCCTGAGATGCCAGCGGGGCTGACTCTCACGATAGTGCCACTACTGTAGTTAGCTACGTAGAGGTTATTTGCATCGTCAACGACCAGACCAATGGGTCCGCGAAGGTTGACGCCGGTGCAGAAAGTATTACGTGTACCATCTGGTCCGATGCGGTCGATGCTATTGCTCATGTAATTCGCTACGTACAAGCTTCCGTGACGGTCAAAGGCCAATCCTGACGGAGCCGAAAAACCTGTAGCTATGATGCGCAATTGCGAATTAGGAATAACCGGGACAGGACCTGATGAAGAGGGAGGAGGTGCAGAAGCATTAGGAGGAATGTAGGTTGTAGCAGGAGCCCTCTCAACCTGCACCTGTGCAGTCTGTTGAGGGGCTGACTGGCTTGGCGTCATGCTTCCATATCCAGGAACTACACCAGATGTAGTGGCATTCTCCGCGTATTGTGTCGGTGCTTGAGCCACTGGCTGAGTCTGAACAGGAACCTGAGCAACTGGCTGTTGCGGAGCAGCGCCTTCTGGCATGCTATTCAACATACCAATTCTGCGTTGAGCATCAGCAAAATGAGAATTGTTAGGAGCGATAGCAGAAAAATGCTGGCGTGCTTCGGCCGCACGTCCCTGATCCTGCAAGATAATGCCCAACTGGTAATGAGCATCAGGGTCTGTTGGTTTGATCCTCAAGACTTCTTCGAAGCGGGGTTGAGCATCCTTAAAGCGCTTTTGCATCTGGTAAAGCACACCAAGGTTGTACTGCGCATCTGCCAGGTTGGGGTCGATATCACAGGCTCTCTTGAAGAAAATAATTGCTGACTCTGGGCTGTTTTGCTTATGAGCAGTCAAACCCAAAATGTACAAGCTAACGGCGCGGGGGTTAGGCGTGTATGTACCGCCTGCGGTGCTTGCTCCGCCAGCTGGCGTGCTTGCGGCTGGGGTGCCTTGAGCGAACGCACCATCACTTAAGCTGAACGATGCGATGCTTACGCTTGACGCCACTATATAAACTAGATATTTCTTGCCAAAGCCTTTCATTTGCGGGCTCCTGAGCTAGCTGTGCAACGACCTAAGGATACCGTAAGCACAGCTCTTAAGACCTGAAGCGAAAGCAATTTGTTTCCTTGAGAATTCCGTTATCTTCAACAACGCCGCACTAGAATGACAGCAGCAGAAGTCTGTCGGCTCTCAATTGTTGAGCGCAGGGCGCTGCCGGCAGCATTTACCATCAGGAAGGCAGGTGGAAACCGGCGCTCCTGAGCTAAAGGATTAGGCATAATTCATGGATCATTCGCGGGCTGTGTGGTCATTTATCCATGCGTAAAGCATTTGTATTGCGTCTTCTTTGAACTGTCCTTCTTCGAAAATAAGGTGTTCTCCGCCATCCACAAAAACCAGCAATTTGTCATCGCAAGGAATATGGTCGAGTATTGATTTGTTGTCAGACTGCTTAACAAGCTTATCCTGAGCACCTTGCACCATCAAAACTGGAGTAGCCGTAATTTTTCCGGCATTTTTCTCATTCGATTCCATGAAGGACTGAAACTGAATCAGCTCTGCTGGAGTCAAGACAAATCTGGCCATCTTGTCCTTCATCCATTCTTCACGGAGCTCTTCGTTGCTGGTCGATTGGTTAACCACAGTATCTGCAACGTTGACTTTTGCATGCGCGCCACCGGTCAGTAGCTTCATTCCTACTGCGAAACTAGACTTTCCCTGGCCATATCTCTTGGCACCAGGAACAGAAGAAATCAAGCCGTTGACCAACTCCGGATGCTCTTCCGTAACTCTCATGGCAATAGCACCACCCATGGACTCACCCATCACGAAAATAGGAACACCTGGATGCGTTGCCCTGACTAGCTTCAATGCCTGACAAACATCGTCGAGGCACTTATGGAAGTCACACCTTCGCTCGCCGGGCATTTGCTGAAATTCACCAAATCCACGGACATCCATCGCATAAACACCGATGCCGTCGCGAGCTACTCGCTCACCAAAGTCTTTGTAATTCTCTTTATGCAAACCGAGACCGTGGACGCAAACCAGCACCGCCTTAAGTTTTTTCGTCTCGTCAACCCATGAGATTACCGGAGTTGCGTCAAGAATCACGGCATCTTCGCTGGGCTTTTTAGGCTTATCAAAAACATCGATTCGCACCACATCATGGCGCTCCATTTGCATAAGCTGGGCGTCGGCACTGTTGCTAATTCCAAGTGCCAGAGTAAATGCCAAAATGCTTGTTCTAATTCTGCTCATTGCTAGAAATCTCGTCACACCTAAAATTAATGACTCCGCCCGAGCATAGATTAGGCTAGCCAAACTCAGTTTAAATCTATTCTTTCATAGTCGCCAAGCAGCTGACAATGCTAGACAGCTAAGCTAAAGCGATATAATCATGCGGAAACAGGAGCATTTATGACTACTCAACCGGATCCGCTGGAGTCTGCAAAAGAAAATTTTGCGCAAGGTAAATATCAAGAATGCTTGCGTCTTTTGACATTCGCCTTTAATCAGGACCCTGACAACAGAGACAGCTATGTTCTTGCAGGTATGTGCCTGAAGCAAATGGGGGCCGAGGAAGAAGCCCGAATGTTCGAGCTTGTCGTCTCCGACTTCGAGAGTTCGAAGGCTTTCTTCGACCTTGGCTACCATTTTATCGACGCGGGTCATGACAGACTTGCCGTTCCTATGCTGGAACGTGCCATGAAGCTTGAGCCGGGCAATAGCAATATTGGTTTAGAGTTAGCCATCGCGCTTTGCTCGCTGTTTCAGCCGGCGCAAGCCCGTGAAGTTCTTCTGCAATGCGACCTCAGCGCAAGCTTCTGGGTAGGATATCAGTTCTACTGGTCGTCACTTTTATGTGGTATTACCGACGGTGCCGAGCAATTCAGCAAGGAATCACGCAGACAATTCCTATCGCAGGCCGCAAGCCATGAAATTCGAGGCGCCTTGTATGCTCTAGACAAGCTAGACGAACTTCGTATCAGGCTCGCGGTGCTGCAAAAGCCACCTTTGGAAATTCAATATTGGCACTTTATTCAGTACGGAGCAGCAATTCTAGATTACTTCAATGAAGATGAAGAACAGCTCAAAGTCGCTGGTGGTCGATGGGTTTACGTTGGAGTTTCCTACCAGCAACTTGCCACCACTTTAAACAAACTGCAGCGTTTGCTAAACGAATTAGGAAAGACTCCCCGTCAAATCGTCGGGCTGCCAGACAGAGATTCTACAATTATCGCGACAGCGGCCGGAAAGATACTCGATTTGCCAGTGCAAATAGTAAGCAAAACAAGTGATGCATCGCAAGACGACACTTTGCTAATCGCGGCGAACAATTGGAATCTCGCAGAGGCACCTCTTGAGCGAGTTTTGAAAGGTCAAACAGTTTTTGCTTTCAATCATAATTGGTTAAATCAAGGACCAAACACACCAGACATAAGTGGACTCATGACGCAGTATTGCACCTGGCCCTGGTCTAAAGAGCGCTTGCTGATTGACCCCGAAACCAATCAACGCATGGAAGTCGAAGAAGACACCCGCAGTATTGATGAGATAGCAAATGAGTTTGCTTATCCTGTTGCCGACCTCGGAGAAAAGTTTGCATCTTTACTCAGCTTCTATAAAGACAATTCGGTTTATATGAAGGGCGGACGGCTAGGCGGAAACAAGCGCTGGCGATTCATTTCAGACAGCCCAGTTCCAGGCAGTTATTTTTGCTAAGCTGATTAGCTCAGGCTTCGAGGCTGCGCGGTGTCAAAGGAACACTCTGGCAGTCAGGGCTTTTTGCCTCTTTAACAAGCTCACTCAGTTTCTCACTGGCGAGGCTCTCTTTAACGTCTGAAATCGATTTTGATAAGCGCCGATGCAGTGGGCACAAATTGCATCCATGAGACTCAATGCCCAGGGGGCAAGTCTTAATCACTTCGATAGGGTCCACCGCATCTATTACGTCCAACAGAGAAACGTCTTCCATTGGGACGGCCAGGACAAAACCACCACCTAAGCCCCGTTGAGACTGGAGCAGTTTGGCTCTTACAAGCAAGTTCAGAAGTTTGAGTAGGTAACCTGCCGGAACCCGTGTTGCCGCAGCAATTTCATTTCCGGTTGCCGCCGTACCTTTCATAGACAAATAAACCATAGCCCGCAGTGCATATTCGGCTGTTTGAGACAACATAAAATTACCAATAAATCTACCTTTATATACAGAATACCATCAAATAAGGCTTTGCGGCATTGACATAATTCAGAACCGGTGTATTATGGATATATAGGTCCATAACTCGTTAATTCAAAAGGAGGTCTACCATGAGGTACATATGCACATTGTGTAATTACATTCATGAGTCCAAAACCGCGAGGCCATCAGCATCCTCGAACTCACTGGATGAGTTGCCTGAAGCTTGGGTCTGTCCGTCATGTTCTGCAGAAAAGGCATTTTTTCAGCCCTGCAACTGCGTGAAATATGACTCCATCTGCGAGAAAACAAAGTTCTTAAGTTCGTCTACTTTTACAACAGCTGCATGAGGCAGAGCATGGCTTCAAACAGCCATCAGCAAAGTTCAGTGCTCAACAAAACAAAGGAGTGATAAATCATGGACATAACAATTGAAACAACCGTGAAAAGCATTCTCGATGCGTTTCCAGACGCCCCGAAAATATTCGAAAAGCACGGAGTATACATAGAACAAGAGTGTGATGAGAGCATACTAGACACAGAGCTAGCAGTTTGCGACAGCATGTGCCACATTGATGACCTCGACTCTCTAATAAACGACCTGCGTGAATACGTAGCAGCTCAATAGCACGGAGATTTGAAAATGAACGGTGATACCAGGCTTAGCGCAGTCCTAGACCAAAATCCGGACATCTTAGAGTTCATAATCGGGCTGAATCCGCATGATTTCGCCAGGTTGAGGTCAGCTCTGCTTCGAAAAGTCATGCCACCGCAGATAACACTACGAAGACTTGCCACCATGCTAGATATGCCTCTTCGAACACTACTCATGAAGATTCAGGAATCCCTTATTTGATATTTGGCACGCTCGAGGTCTTCAATTTTGGGCAGAAGCGATAGACGAAACGCTCTGGCAAATCTATGTCTATCGTCCCAGAGCAAACTAAATCTGGAAAGCTTAGAAGCAAACTTGGGGAAATGAGAAAGCCCGCTTTTCAGCGGGCTTTCAGAAGTCTATTTACTTGAATAGAACTAAGGAGTTGTGAAACTGCCTTCGCCGATTGGAGGATAGATTTCCTCTTCTTGCTCTTCTTCTTCAGGCAACGAGCTGTGTCCAGGGAAACCTGTTCCAGCTGGAATCAATCTTCCGATGATCACGTTTTCCTTCAAGCCGCGCAACCAGTCTTTCTTTCCTTCGACTGCAGCTTCCGTGAGAATTCTTGTTGTTTCCTGGAAGGATGCAGCAGAGATGAAAGATTCGGTGTTCAAGCTTGCCTTGGTGATACCGAGCAGAACATCATCACATCGTGACGCGCGCATGCCGGCTTGATTTGCTTTTTCGTTTTCCTTATCAGCGGTGTAACGCTCAAGCAATTCACCTGGAAGCAGAATTGTATCGCCTGGATCATCAACACGAACTTTTCTGGTCATCTGACGAACGATTACTTCGATGTGTTTGTCAGCGATTTCCACACCTTGTGAGCGGTAAACCGCCTGAACTTCATCTACGAGGTACTTCTGAACTGCGCCGATGCCCATCAAGCGAACGATGTCGTGTGGGTTCGGTGGTCCATCAGTAAGAGATTTGCCCTTCTCGATATCCTCGCCATCTTCAACGATGATGTTGAGTCCAGCTGGAATGATGATTTCTTCTTCGATGTTTTCGCTGTAGACCATATAAAGGCGATGTTGATCGTCTTCGGTGACGACTTTGGCTCTGCCGCCTCTTTCAGCAAGCACAGCGTTTTCTTTCGGTTTACGAGCTTCGAGAAGTTCTTCAACCCTTGGAAGACCCTGTACGATGTCTCCGGTTTTCTGACGTTCATAAACCAGAGTTGCTAGCAAGTCACCGCGCTGTACCAGATTGCCGTCGTCGCACTGCAATTGTGTATTAGCAGCGATGAGGTATGGGCGACCACGACGAACAACGACTTCGCCAGTTTCGATCTTCACGATCTGTCCAGACAATCCAGACTCACTCGACTTCGACAGCGGATCGCCGGCGCGAACGAGATCTCCTTCCTTGACCGAGGCAGCGCCCTTGATCTTCTGGACGAACTGTTGTTCTTCAGTGATCAACAGCAAGCGGCGTTCGTCAGCCTTGGACAACTGCACACGAGCAGCGTCCTTGGTCAGTACCTGCGTGGTGGCAACAGGTGCACCAGCTGGAATGATTTCACCAGGAACTACTGAGAGCAATGTGACGTTAAGGTCGCTGTCACGACGTAGCAGAATGTTTTCTTGAACAACGATGTTCATATCTTCTTCGCCGATTTCAACAAGTCCCTTGAGCTGCTGAAGTTGACCCATCAACTGCAGAACTAGACTTGTTCTGGTCAGCTGAGCGCCTTGCAGATGTCTGACTTTTTCACGGTCACGGAAGAGCAACTGTGTTACTGGACGCAAACCAATTTTCTCGTCAGAGCTGCGGGCTTTGAACTTCACTTCGCGTGGCTCGATGAAGTATTCCTGAACTGGTCTTACAAGAACCAGGGTGGAACCATCTTCTTTCTCCATCAAGGAAACTACGCGACGGTCTTCGAATTTGACGTTAGGCAACACTTCTGTGCCTGGCTCAATCAATTCACCTTCGCGAACCTTGAGGTCATCGATGTTTTCGAGAGTGAACACATCTGCTGGACGAATGATGACTTCATGAATGATGTCGTTATCAGCGACGATTTCAATCACACCTTCCATGTGTGCGAATACGTCTTTGACGACTTCCTGACCGGCACTTACGACTTCACCGGTTTCACTCATCTTCAAGCTTGCGTCTTTAGAGATGAAGTGTGTTTCTTCAGGAACGAAGAGAACTTTACCGGCTTTTGTGACCACACGACGGTCGTCAGTTTCGACGCCATCATAAATGATTTCACCACCGCTGGTGACGCTGTTGATACCGTCATCAACGAGTTCAGCGATGATTTTGCCGTTTTCGACTTGCTCTTCGTTAACCACTTTGATGGTGTAAGCTTCTTTGTTCTTCGCGACTTTCCACGAAGCGCCTTGCTTCGAAGTTTCGAGCTTAGCGTTGGCAGCACCAACTGAAGCGATTACAACGTTTACTTCCTTACCTTTAACAAGTTTGGTGAGGGTATGCTTGCCCTTCTTAACTTGCTCGGTCTCCATGTCAGCACCGAAGCGAACTTCCCCGCCGTGCTCAGTGGTGATTGTGATTTCAGCCAGAACGTCGCCGGCGGTCACTTCCTGACCGTCTTTAACTACGACGTGCGAACCTGAAGGCAAGTTGTATACGTCACCTTCAAGTACCCAGATGATACCAGGACGGTTAGCCGTTCTGGAGATGTTACCTTGACGGTCGCGTTTTTCGTCTGCCTGGAAGCCCTGGAAGCTGATACGACCTGAGATGTTCGCGGTGATATCTTTTGTTGCTCTTTCTGTGAGGGCTTTCTTCTGACCTGGTGGATCGAATTCAGCTAGAACCTTACCAGCTTCAACTTCCTGTCCGTTCTTCACGTACAACAATGTACCTACCGGAACATTGAAGGATGTTTCTTTCTTTCCTGAGAATGTAATTACACCATCACGAGTTGTCTGATCCACAACGTCACCGTAATTGGTGCGGTGTTGACGAGATTGAATCTTGAAGGAAACTGTACCTGCAGATGGTGCCTTAACCTGAGTACGACCACCGCCGCCAGCAACCGCGCCGCCGGTGTGGAACGTTCTCATGGTTAGCTGTGTTCCGGGTTCCCCGATTGATTGCGCTGCGATGATACCGATAGCTTCGCCGGTGTCGACGAGTCTATTGGTGGTCAGCGAGTGTCCGTAGCATCTCTGGCAAACGCCGTATTGGCTTTCGCATTGCAATGGAGAACGAACCTTCAGTTCTTTCAACCCGGTCTTACCAATCTTCGCACCTGAGGCACGATCAATAAGCACCTTGTGTGAATGAATCAGTTCGCCTGTTTCAGGATCAACAAGGTCTTCTGTCAGGAAGCGTCCACGAAGGCGCTCTTCAAGTTTAACGAATACCTTTTCGCCTTCTGCGATAGCGCGCATCATGATACCGCGCTTGGTGCCGCAATCGAGGTCGCGAATGATTACGTCTTGAGCAACGTCTACGAGACGGCGGGTGAGGTATCCAGAGTCAGCTGTCTTAAGCGCTGTGTCTACCAGACCTTTTCTTGCTCCGTAACTGGAGATGATGTACTCAGTAACGCTCAAGCCTTCGCGGAAGTTTGCTTTAATCGGCAAGTCGATGATCTGACCTTGAGAGTCAGCCATGAGTCCGCGCATACCAACCAACTGACGAACCTGAGAGATGTTACCTCTAGCGCCAGAGAACGCCATCATGTATACAGGGTTCAAACGGTCAAAGTTATCGACTACTTCTCTGGTCAACGCATCTGTAGTAGCGGACCAGGTGTCGATTACCTTGTTGTAGCGTTCTACTTCTGTAATTTCTCCGCGTTCATATCTGCGGTGAGCTTCATCGATTTCTCTTTCTGCGCTCGAGATGAGGTCACGCTTTGTCGCGGGAACATCAAGGTCGTCGATGGAAATCGTAACGCCAGCTTTGGTGGCGAATTTGAAACCCAGGTCTTTCAGATTGTTAGCGAGTTCAGAAGAGATGGATGTTCCATACTTCTCATAAATTTCCGAGAGCAACGAACCAAGTCGCTTTTTATCGACTGTGGTGTTGATGAACTCGAAAGGTACCTTTTTATCGTTGGCCATAGCTTCCTCAGTAATTTACTTAAGTTACGTTTGATTCGATGCCATTAAAACTTAGTTGAAGGAAGCGGCGAGCATCACCGCTTCCTTTCGACGCTTATTGCAGTGCGCCAGCTGTAGCAATTGCTGCACGAACTACTTCGTTGAAGATGATGCGTCCCGGAGTTGTTTCAATCATTTCTCCGTTGACTTCGCGCACTTTAATTTTTGCGTGAAGGTCGACAACACCTGCTTCGTAAGCAGCACGAGCATCAGCCATGTTTACGAAACGCATTCCAGCGCCTCTGCAAACAGCGGGGTCATCACTGCCAGCTTTTTCAATGGTGAGGTAGTAGATACCGAGAACCATGTCCTGCGTAGGAGTGATAACCGGCTTACCGGTAGCCGGCAACAATATATTGTTGGATGCGAGCATAAGCATTCTTGCTTCAGCTTGCGCTTCAACTGAAAGTGGAACGTGAACAGCCATCTGGTCACCGTCGAAGTCAGCGTTGAATGCTGTACAAACGAGTGGGTGAAGCTGAATCGCGCGACCTTCAACGAGTACAGGTTCGAAAGCCTGAATACCCAATCTGTGAAGCGTAGGTGCACGGTTTAGCAATACAGGGTGTCCTTGAATTACTTCTTCAAGAATTTCCCAGACGATTGCTGAGCCGCGTTCAATCTGCTTCTTAGCAGATTTGATGTTCTGCACAATCTGTCTTTCAATCAACTTGTTGATTACGAATGGCTTGAAGAGCTCAAGCGCCATTTCGCGTGGCAGACCGCATTGATGCAATTTCAAGCTAGGACCAACTACGATTACGGAACGACCTGAGTAGTCAACACGCTTACCGAGCAGGTTCTGACGGAATCGTCCTTGCTTACCTTCAATGATGTTGGACAGAGATTTGAGTGGTCTGTTGTTAGGACCAACTACAGTTCTGCCACGGCGACCATTATCGATAAGGGCATCAACAGCTTCCTGCAACATACGCTTTTCATTACGCACGATAATTTCTGGTGCGCCCATGTCGAGCAATCTTGCAAGACGGTTATTTCTGTTAATTACACGACGATAGAGGTCGTTTAAGTCTGAGGTTGCGAAACGTCCACCGTCCAACTGAACCATTGGGCGCAGGTCGGGTGGTGTGACAGGAAGAACTTCCAAAATGACCCAGGTTGGATCTGTGTTGGAGTTGATCAACGCTTCAACAAGTCTCAAGCGCTTGATGATCTTCGCGCGCTTCTGTTGCGAACCAGGGTTTTCGATAAGTTCGCGACGCAGCTTCTGCGAAAGCTCTTTCAAACCAGGTAGGTCTTTGAGCTTAGCGCGCTCTTCAAACCGCGATTCATCAATCTTGGTTTCGCCAGGTTGGTTGCCGCCGTAATCAGGTCTTGCAAGTTCAAACAATAGCTGTTTGATCGCTTCAGCACCGATGCCAACGTCAAATTGAAGATTAGGATCTTCCAGAAGCTTCTCGTAATCTTCTTCAGAAAGAAGTTGATTCTTCGAAAGGTCTGGACAGTTACCTGGGTTGATAACAATGTATGCGTTGAAATAAACAACTTGTTCAAGGTCTCTCAACGGCAGGTCAAGCAACAAACCAATGTAGCTTGGAATTCCCTTGAGGAACCAGATGTGTGTCACTGGTGTCGCAAGTCTAATATGACCCATGCGGTGACGACGAACTTTACTGTCAGTTACTTCCACACCGCAGCGTTCGCAGGTGATACCACGATGTCTAACACGCTTGTACTTACCGCAATAGCATTCCCAGTCCTTTGATGGACCAAAAATACGTTCGCAGAAAAGACCATCTTTTTCCGGCTTGAGGGTTCGGTAATTGATAGTTTCCGGCTTGGTGACTTCTCCGTGCGACCAACTTAGAATGCGCTCTGGTGACGCGATTCCAATTTTGATGTAGTCGAAACGGTCGATACTGGTTGGCATAATCCCGAAAAGACCTCCAAATATTCTTGTGCGCAGAGGCGAATACAATCGCCCGGGTCGAAACATGTCGGGCGAAATTCATCGCCCGACTCTAAAACTTGAATGGACTAGATGTCCATGTTTGGCTCTTCATCGTCGATGGCTGCATCGTCCATGAACTCGTCAGAGTCAACTGATTCCGCAGAATCAACTGTGTCTCTTGCGGTAGTGGTTTCAGTCTCCGTCTCTGTATCAGAGTCAGCAACGTCACCCTCATCTTCATGCATATCATCACGTTCGCTCAGAGCAACCGCAGCGGAGACACCGCCACCACCACCGGTGAGTTCACCGATTGCAGTTTCGAGTCCGATGTCGAAGCCGCCAACACGCTTATGACCGCGTTGTTTCGGTTCTTCAACCTCAGCCATGAGGTCGACTTCAACCTCACCTTCCTTGGTTCTCTTCGCGACAGATACGTCGAGTCCGATCGATTGCAATTCTCGTACGAGAACTTTGAATGACTCAGGAATACCTGGTCTCTTCAAGTTTTCGCCCTTAACGATTGCTTCGTAAGCTTTCGAACGACCGTTCACATCGTCTGACTTGATGGTGAGCATTTCTTGCAATGAATATGCTGCGCCGAACGCTTCGAGTGCCCAACACTCCATCTCTCCCAGACGCTGTCCACCGAACTGCGCCTTACCGCCCAACGGCTGCTGGGTAACAAGTGAGTACGGTCCAGTTGAACGTGCGTGAATCTTGTCGTCCACAAGGTGAACGAGTTTCATCATGTAGATTTTTCCAACGGTAACTGCGTTGTCGAAGAAATCACCAGTACGTCCATCGGACATCTTGATCTTTCCGTCGTTTCCAACCCATTCCCAACCGGAGTCATCTTTGCCACTCTGAATCTCACGGTGAACAAGAGCATTGGATGCTTCTGGTTCAAACATTTCATCGAATGGTGGCACTTCATATCTGTGTCCTGTCAGGTAGGCTGCAAGACCCAGCAAGGTTTCATATGTTTGTCCGACGTTCATACGGCTAGGTACGCCCAGTGGATTCAACACGATGTCGACTGGCGTTCCATCTGGACAGAACGGCATATCTTCGACTGGAAGAATCTTCGCTACGATACCCTTGTTGCCGTGGCGTCCTGCAACCTTGTCTCCAACAGAGATCTTACGCTTCTGCGCGATGTAGACACGTACAACCTTGTTAGCGACTGGTGGCAATTCGTCGCCTTTTTCACGATCGAATACTTTAACGTCAACGACGCGTCCGCCTTCACCGTGTGGAACACGAAGTGAGTTGTCGCGAACGTCACGTGCTTTTTCACCGAAGATTGCGCGAAGCAATTTTTCTTCTGGCGGATGCTCAGATTCACCTTTAGGAGTAATCTTACCGACCAGAATGTCATCTGGATAAACACGTGAGCCTACGCGTACGATGCCGCTTTCGTCGAGGTGACGCAGCGATTCTTCAGACACGTTTGGAACTTCACGAGTGATTTCTTCAGGACCCAACTTGGTCGAACGAGCATCGATTTCCAATTTTTCAATGTGAATCGATGTCATCACATCGTCATATACAAGGCGCTGGCTGATGAGGATAGCATCCTCAAAGTTGTAGCCTTCCCATGGCATGAACGCCACAAGCAAGTTACGGCCTACAGCAAGTTCACCACCATTGGTGGCAGCACCGTCAGCGATAATCTGACCAGGTTTAACATCGTCGCCAGGTCTGACTAGCGGACGCTGGTTCAAGCAAGTGTCCTGGTTAGAACGCTGGAACTTAGCCAGTTTGTACTTAGCCAGACGATCTTTTGTACGAATGCGAATTTCGGTAGCCGAAATGTATTCGACCTTACCTTCGACATCAGACAAAACAACCATCCCTGAGTCGCGCGCTGCGTGCTTCTCAATTCCGGTTGTGACCAAGGCGCGCTCAGTCTGCACCAGTGGTACAGCCTGACGTTGCATGTTTGATCCCATCAGTGCGCGGTTAGCATCGTCATGTTCTATAAAAGGAATGAGTGCGGTTCCGACACTTATGATCTGAATTGGGCTTACGCCAACATAGTCAACTTGTTCTGGATGTGTAGTTAAGAAGTCCGCTTTATAACGAACCGGAATCATTTCGATAAGGAAGTTACCTTTATCGTCTACTGGCACGTCACCAGGAGCAACACGGTAGCGATCCTCTTCATCAGCGGTCAGGTAAACAACTTCTTGAGTCAAATTACCGTTCTTGACCTGGTGATATGGAGTTTCAATGAATCCGTACTCATTTACACGAGCGTGTGTAGCGAGCGAACCGATAAGACCTGCGTTAGGTCCTTCAGGAGTTTCTACCGGACAAATTCTTCCGTAGTGGCTTGGGTGAATGTCGCGGACGGCGAATCCAGCACGTTCTCTCGACAAACCACCAGGACCCAATGCGGAGATTCTTCTTTTGTGCGTCAATTCTGCCAGAGGATTTGTCTGGTCCATGAACTGAGACAACTGAGATGAACCGAAGAATTCACGAATCGCTGCAACCAATGGCTTGGTGTTGAGCAAGTTCGCCGGTGTCAAAGAATCTGCATCTTGCAATGTCATTCTTTCTTTGACGATTCTTTCCAAACGAGATAGACCGATGCGGAATTGGTTTTGAAGCAATTCGCCTACTGATCTAATACGACGATTTCCGAGGTGGTCGATGTCATCAACTTGACCTTCGTCGTAGTGCAATGCGATTAAGTAGTCAACAGCAGCGACGATATCTTCACGCCCCAGAGTTCTCTTGGCTTCTGGAACTGACAACGCCAACTTCTTATTCAATTTATAGCGACCAACTTTGCCGAGGTCGTATCTCTTGTCATCGAAGAATCTGCTTTCAAGAATAGATTGTCCACCGGCTACTGACGGCGGGTCGCCAGGACGTAGCTTACGGTAGACTTCGATCAATGCTTCTTCACGAGTCTTGGTTGTGTCTTTATCAAGCGTCTTCTTGAGGAAGTCTTTGTGGCGGAACAAAGTTTCCATTTCAAGATCGCTGTAACCAAGAGCGCGAATCAAAGTTGTCGCAAGAAGTTTACGGTTCTTGTCGATTTTGACGTAAATAACGTCGTTAACGTCAGTTTCAAACTTCAACCATGCTCCACGGTTTGGAATCAAGGTTGCACTGAAAGTACGTTTACCGTTGGTGTCAACTTCGCGCTTGTAGTAGATGCCTGGGCTTCTAACAATCTGCGAAACGATAACGCGCTCTGCACCGTTGATGATGAAGGTACCGCGGTCGGTCATGATTGGAATATCACCGACATAAATTTCTTGCTCTTTGATTTCGCCGAGTTCACGGTTAACCAGACGCATCTGGATGCGAAGCTTCTTCGTATAGCTTGCGTCTAATGCGCGAGCTTCCTCTGGCGTCTTGGGCTTATTCGGTTCCGTGTGGTCCTCGAAGGTGTAACTAGACAAGAAGTGCAATTCAAGCCTTCCTGTGTAGTCCTTGATTGGACTGAACGCACGAAGTTCTTCGCCTAGACCTTCGTTTTTGAACCATTGAAAGGACGCCTTCTGAATTTCCGCGAGATCGGGAAGGTTGGCAAAGCGTGAATTACCAACGCCGTAAAGACTGACGCGGTCAGGAACTTGTAGAGCCATTGACTACCTCGAAAATATGCTTCTTGCCTGCAAGTGAGCTCATTCTATATTTAAAGAATGGTTGTCTATCGTATCACTTCAAACTATTGTCAATAATCAAATCTTCAGATATTGGGGGCAATATTGCCGCATCGCAGCATGAAATTTTAATAATCGTTCGCAAAACCGCATTATTACTAGGCAGCTTTTCGCTTAAAATCCGCTCACACAGCTTTATAGTCTTAACGTATTGACTCTAGCTTCCTGAGCGGCGCTTCACCAATACCGCGATGTCAAAGGCAGCTGTCGACTGTCTGTAGGATTAGCTCGCGCCGTTTCGCACTTCATAGAATGAACAAGGTGGAGTTTCCTCATAAAAAACGCAAGCGGTATCGCTTGAAGATCGAAAACGAATTTTGACCAAACGCACGAGGCGCAGCCTGTTGGCAACAAGATATCAACAGGTTCTTCCCATCTCTTTCAAAAACCCAACCGGTATCGGTTGAAGATCGAAAACGCATTGAGGTCAAAAGCAACAGCTAGAGCCCCAGTTGGCAACCAGATATCAACAAGTTCTTCCCATCTCTTTCAAAAAACCAACCGGTATCGGTTGAAGATCGGAAACGGATTGAGGTCAGGAGCAGCAGCCAAAGCTCTAATTGACAACCGGATATCAACAGGTTCTTCTCATCTCTTTCAAAAACCCAACCGGTATCGGTTGAAGATCGGAAACGGATTGAGGTCAGGAGCAGCAGCTACAGCCCAGTTGGCAACCGGATATCAACAGGTTCTTCCCATCTCTTTCAAAAACCCAACCGGTATCGGTTGAAGATCGAAATTGAATTAGTCGGTATCGGTTGAAGATCGAAATTGAATTAGTCGGTATCGATTGAAATTTGAATCAAGCAGCTTGAAGAAGTCAGGCGCACAGCGACATTGACACTATCCGAAAGCTAGTCGGGCTGTCCAAGAGGATTCAAAACAAGGTTGAATAAGATGGCGGGGACGCGTAGGAATCGAACCTACCAAGGACAGCTCTTACCTGCCCCACAACGATTTTGAAGACCGTGCACCACACCAGCGATGCTCCATCCCCATCACATACTATTATGCCTTCCAACAAGAATTTGTTTTCAGTTGGAAACTTCATTTGCTTGCTTCAGTTCACAGTCGTAAACAGAGACTTCAGAGAGGGTTCACTTTACAAGTCGAGCCAATTGAATCTTCGCATAGAATCTCCATTGCAAGTTCAATGAGTTGCAAAAGAGAAACTCCGCCGAGGCACAGCAGTAAGCTGCAAGATGTGGACCTCCAACACCTTTTGCAGTGTATGATCTACGGCAAAAGAAAACCTACAGAGCAAGCAGCAAGCTCCTTCTAACTTCCAGCGCAAAACATGGTGAATCATGCCTAAACCTTTTACTTCACTGCTCGTTTCAATGCTCATGCTTCTCCCCAGTGCGTTCGCAGCTACGCCGGAAGAAGATGCAGCAGTTGAGAAAGATGGAGCGGAGGCTTTCAAGAAAGCAGTCCCGACACCACTGAGTAGTGAGCGTCAAAAGCTAGTTTTTAAGCAATATGATTTTGAATTCACAGCACCAGCGGGCAGCACTCTACGTGAGATGCCGAACCCTGGCTCACCAGGAATGATGTATGCCTTTGAAGGAAAACCTTCGTCAACGGGCAAAGGTCCCCTCATGACCGCAACCATTTTGCCAGACGACAATCTCTCTCCAGACCCACAGCCTGAACTCGAACTGGTAGCGGTAAGAAACACGCTGGATACGTGGAAGGGAGCGTTTACTAATTATGCTGAAACGGATTTGAAGATTTCAGTTGGAAAAGAAACTAAGAACGGCAAGAGATTCTCTGGCATCATGAAGGATAGGGAATTTAAGGGCTTAGCAGTCTCCAGTAAAGTCCAGAAAGCCATGTGGATCTTTTTCATCATGGGACCTGCAAGCGAATTCCCAAAGGCAGAAGAGTCGTTTTTACAGTTTCTCAAAACTTGTGTGCTAACCGCAGGGAAGACTCCGGAAGCCACAGTGGAGGGAGCTTCGGAAAAACAGCCTGCGAAAACTCCCGATAAGAACTAACTGCAAGTGCGAATTTTGGATCGCAGCTATTCACATGAAAACCCAGAGGGTGGTGCCTATATGACACCACCCTCTCCAGCCTTAAAAATTTGCATCGTCCAGTTTTGAATCGGAGTTAACTCTTTTTCAGCTCGACGATTCCCAAACAAGAGAATTGTCAACAAACCAATGACACCAGATACGGTTTTAACAAGTTACGGTTTTTGTCAGCTCCATTTTTTGCCAGCTACGGTTATAACAAGTCACGGTTTTTATCAGAAACGGTTTTAACAAGTCACGGTTTTTGTCAGCTACGGTTTTTGTCAGCTACGGCTTTTGTCAGCTACAGGTTGCCACCTACGGTTTTTAGCAGCTACGGCTTTCACCTGATTCGGTTCCTACTTTTCGCTGTAACCGCGGAATCGCTCCCGCTCTGCTTTGGGCAAAGAACCTCGCAACTGCGATGAATCCGTAATTTTGACGCCACAGTCGTGGCATTTCGGATAGGGTCCTGACCACTTCGATCCCAAGGGAAGGTTGTGACCATAGACTTCACACCGATTTTCTTTGCCGCGGGTTCCAGGCAAAGAAAACAGCGAAGAAATGCTTGTAGTGACCGAAAGCATCATTCGATCCAAAAGCAACTTCACCTTTGCTTCTTGCGTATCTCGCTTTTTCTGAGAATGCTTCAGACTCTCAATATTTTGAATTGTCATTCGCCCAGGGTTGCCATGCAGCTCTTCAGGCTGCTGATGCGAGTACGCCTTCATCTTTTGATTTGTTAAGCGTCCCAGCTCTTCTCTTTCTTGCTCCGTAACCATTTTGACGGAATCCCCATAAGCACTGCCACCCTTAATATTCCCAATGCCAAGGGGTGATAATCATTCGAATATCAGAAACTTTCTTGCGAATTCTACTTTACAAAGCATTTAAGCACTTTATAATGATCTTGACTCGACACGCCGAAAAGGCCTAGAAAGCGTCATCTCTTGGACACTCCCCAGGTTCAACAAATTCCCCAGCAATGGCTCGACCAATTCGCCCAATATCTTGAATTCGAGCGGAATTATTCCGCAAACACGATTCGGGCGTATGTAAACGACCTAAAGCAACTGATTGAAGGAGAACTTCCCGGACCACCCAGCAACGAGGGAATCAAAACCCCTGGTACTCTGGAGGCCGAGAAGCTCAAGGACTATATTCAATCTATTCAAGATCGCTACAGCCGACAAACTGTTGTGCGAAAGGTATCTGCGATACGTAGCTTTTGCAGATACTTGCGCCGCGAGCAGCTCATCGAAGAAGATCCTTCGAAGCTTGTTCGTGGACCAAAATTATCTAGAAGATTGCCTTCCTGTCTTGATCGCGACGAAATCCAAAAGCTTTTCGATGCGACACAAATACCGCAAGGCGACGAAACAGCGGAATCACTCAGCCGTCTGCGTGACCGAGCAATTCTGGAAACGCTGTATGCCACTGGCATGCGTGTAAGCGAACTCAGTGCGGCTCGCGTTGGTGACCTCAACCTGGAAAGCATGGAAATGCGAGTTCTGGGCAAGGGTTCCAGAGAGCGCGTTGTGCTTCTCAATCAGGGTGCTACAGATTGCCTTAAACGCTATCTGGACGCAAGAGCTCTGGCAGAGAAAACCAGCATTGCTCCCGATGCACCAAACCCGGCACCAGAAGAACCGCTTTTCGTTAGCCGTCAGGCGACACCACTCTCAACTCGCTCGGTTCACCGCATCGTGTTGAAGTATGCTCGTCTTGCTGGACTGACAAAGCTAATCACGCCGCACACCTTGAGACACAGTTTCGCAACTCATTTACTTGAAGGCGGAGCCGACTTAAGAGTAGTGCAAGACCTTCTAGGTCACTCAAGCATAAGCACAACACAGATTTACACTCATGTAAGCCTGGAAAGATTGCGGAGAATCTACCTCTCTAGCCATCCGCGTGCTTAATGCCGCTTAGGATATAATGAGCCTCGTCAAGATATTATAAGTACCAACAGTTCATTTATGAATTCGACCTCAGGTCAGTTGCGCACTTAAAAGAGCAGAGACGTGGCAAGAAGAACCAAACCAGAACGTGTTACGAGGACTCCGAAAAAACGGAGTCCTTTCTGGCGTTTCGTAAAGACAATGATGCTGCTGCTCTTCTTTGTGATCATGGTGGGCGGAGGCTACGGCGCCGCAATGGTCTATCAACAGCTCAAAGACCTGCCTGATATTTCAATATTGGAACGTTATGAACCGATTGAAGCAATTCAGGTCTTCGACCGCAACGACAAACTTGTCTGCACCGTAGAAGGTGACGAAGACAGAAGAGTAGTTTCACTTACGCAGGTGGCGCCACAAATGCAGCAAGCAATGCTGGCTGCAGAAGACCACCATTTTTATGAGCACCATGGCTTCAACCCAACGAGTTTTGCGCGCGCATTTTTAGTCAATATGCAAGCAGGGCACGTTGTTGAAGGTGGCTCAACCATCACCATGCAGCTTGTGAAAAATCTCTTCTTCGATGAAGAGAAAACAAGCCGTCTAATGGGACGTAAAGTCAAAGAAGTATTCATTTCAGCTGAAATCGAGCAACGCTATTCAAAAGACAAAATCCTTGAAATGTACCTCAACCAGGTCTATTTCGGGAACGGCGCCTACGGCATCGAACGCGCTGCAGTTCGCTATTTTGATCGCTCGGCAGCCGCTCTCACGCTGGCGCAATCAGCATATCTTGCAGGTCTGGTGCAGGCACCATCGGTGCTGGCAGACCCACAGAACAGAAAGGCAGCGATCGACCGTCAGCATGAAATCATCAACAAGATGGTGGACTACGGCTACATAACAAAGGGACAAGCTGACGCCGCAATGAAAGAAAAGCTTGCTTTCAAGAAGGGCGTCAATCCGCTGCAAAAGTATCCTTATTATGTAAGTTATGTTCTTGATCAGCTTAGAGGCAGATTTAGCCAGGCAGAACTGAGAAAGCAGGGCTTGAGGGTCTTCACAAACCTGGACCCGGGCATTCAAGAACTCGGCGAAAAGATGCTCAACGAAGGCATCTCAAAGGCACCCAAAGGTGTGACGCAAGGTGCGTTAGTCTGCATTCAAGTCAAAGATTGCGCAGTAGTTGCCATCGTAGGTGGTGTCGGCAACTACTGGAAAAACCAGTGGAACCGTGCGACCAATCCACACACAGCTGGCTCATGCTTCAAACCGTTTGTGTATTTAACTGCATTCCAGAAGAGAATGTTTACGCCTGATAGCACAATCGACGACTCACCATTCTCAATCAAACAGGGCTGGGGACTTCCACTCTGGCAGCCGAAAAATTTCGACCATAGATTTATGGGAAGAATCACTCTAAGACGAGCACTAACTCTATCGCGCAACGTTCCATCAGTGAAAATCGCTCAGGCGGTAGGCATACAGAGCGTAATTGAAACAGCAAGATTGGCGGGCATAACTTCCAAACTCGACCCGAATCTTTCGCTTGCTCTGGGCAGCTCAGCGGTCTCACCTCTTGAACTAGCGGGCGCCTATTCAACGTTTGCTCGTGGTGGCATCGCGGTGCATCCTCAGGTCATTCGAAAAATTGAGAATACCAGAGGACAAGTAATCGAATCATTCGAATCACGCTACGACAAGGCGTTTGAGTCAGAGGCTGTAGCCGAATTGGTCAGCATTCTCCAGGACGTCGTAAGAGTAGGAACCGCGACACAAGCCAAGCTAGCTGACCGCGCAGTAGCAGGTAAAACAGGAACTGCTGATGCTGGAAAAGACATTTGGTTCTCGGGCTTCACACCAGACACAGTAACTGTAGTCTGGGGAGGAAACGACGAGAACGAACCCATACCGGGTCACAACGTGACTGGCGGGACTGTAATGGCGAAAATCTGGCGCCAGTTCATGGAAGCTTATTACAAATCGCACCCAACGCCTGCTGGCACCTTCATGGACCCGACGCCCAGAGCAGTCCGAAGCGCTGATGGCGAAAAGAGTGGTGACACCCCTGACACACTCGGTCCGGGCATTCCAAAACTTGTACCATTGCAGCCAAACAGCGGCGAAGAGAATCCAGAAGCAAGCCCAGGAGCCACTCCGGTTCCGCAGCCAGCACCTGATTTTCAGGGAGCCCCCGAACCTGGTGCACCTCCGGCTGCACCGAATATGATGCAACAGACCCAACCCCAATCGGCACCTCCACCGGGTCAATAATGATTGCCAGCAATTTAGAAATTCATTTCCAGAGCAACGACAAATACTGTCCTGGGCTTGCTTATTTATTTTTTGACCGTCACCCAAAAGGAGATAGCTAATGCACTTCGAACCGTCAAGGCTCGTCGGTTTACTCGGTATTGCAGCGATTTTTGGTCTTGCGTTTTTGATGTCGAACAATCGCAAAGCTATCAATCTACGCCTTGTAGGAAGTGGCATAGTTCTTCAACTTTGCCTTGCGATTTTCGTTTTGAAAATACCAATTGGGCAGGAAATTTTCAGAAACGTCGGTGACTTCATCACGCAACTTTTGCACTTCTCTGATGAGGGTGCAGGATTCGTCTTTGGACCTCTGGTGACAAAACCAGACAAACTGGTCGAACTCTTCGGACCCGGAGCCAACTACATCTTTGCTTTCCGCGTCGTTCCAACAATCATCTTTGTATCAAGCCTGGTGAGCATCTCTTACTATCTCGGCTTGATGCAGAAGGTCGTGCAAATTGTTGCTAAGGTCGTCGCTTTTATTATGGGAGCCAGCGGAGCAGAAGCGCTCTCAAACGCCGCATCAGTTTTCGTGGGTCAGGTAGAAGCTCAACTACTGATCAAACCCTATGTACCTTCCATGACAAAATCGGAATTGCTTGCATCCATGGCCGGCTCTATGGCTTGTGTTGCAGGTGGTGTGTTGGCAGTATACATAGGAATGGGCATTCAAGCTTCCTACCTCCTCACAGCGAGTATCATGGCGGCGCCCGGCGCTCTCGTCATTTCGAAAATTGTTTATCCTGAAACAGAAGAGTCTCAGACAAAAGGAAAAGTTCAGGTACACGTAGAAAAGACAAATGCAAATCTAATTGATGCCGCCGCCCATGGTGCGTCAGATGGATTACGCATTGGCTTAAACGTAGTGGCCATGCTAATTGCATTTATTGCGTTAATTGCACTAACGGACAAAGTACTGGGCTTTTTCGGTTTACTACTTTTCAAAGCCGGGTTAAATCTTACTTCAATCGGAATACATCTAGACAACTTGAAACTTTTCGACGTTTTCGGTCTGGCCTTCGCACCAATAGCCTGGATGCTCGGGGTACCATGGGCTGATGCACCAATAGTAGGAAAGCTAATGGGTCAGAAGATTGTGCTCAATGAATTTGTTGCTTACACTGACCTTTCAGCCATGATAAAAGATGCCGCAACTACCGGTGTAGCGAAATTGAGTCCACAAGCCGAAGCAATTGCGACTTTTGCTCTTTGTGGATTTGCTAACCTCAGCTCTATTGCAATTCAGGTTGGTGGCATTGGGGAGATCGCACCATCAAGAAGAGCCGACCTGGCTCGATTGGGAGTAAAGGCTCTCATCTGCGGCACGATGGCCAGCTATCTCTCTGCAGCAATTGCTGGATTGCTGCACTAGATCCACCGAGCTGCGAGTTGTGATAGTGATTGAAAGACAAAAACGAAAAGCACTTTCGGTGTTTTACAGCGCTCTGCTTTTAAGCCAGAGCCTCCAACTAGCTACATATGCACAAGACGCATCAGCTCAACTAGAGGAAGCGCAAATCCGGGGACAAAGCGCTGCTGAACACGAGGTAATCGCCTCAGAAACGAAACGCGATACATTTGTACCGCTGGATGAAAACAACACAGGTGCTGGCAATTCAAAGGAACAGCGAGTTGCGGAGTCTTACAAACACCGTTACAAGAAAGCGATAAAGTCTGCAAAAGAAAGTGCGTCAAAAACGGAATTGTCAGACACAGCTGACGATGATAAAACGCTGCAAAATTTGCAAGAGAATCAAGTCCTCAACGGATTCCAACCCCGAGCCGTTTATTTGAACGACTCCGAAAAGGTTGTCGGTGCTCGATTTCGACACATCAAAACTGGCTTTACTCTGGACTTTTTGCGCATCGAAACAGCGCCACAGGCTTTCTTCTGGGTGAATACAATCGTCACCGATAAGAGTGGCGCACCTCACACGCAAGAACATCTATTGCTCGGAAAAGGAAATAAGGCGCGGCGACATGGCAGCCAATCAGACCTCATGCTGGTCAGGGAAAGCGCAGCGACTGACCAGTGGCGAACTTACTATCACTTCAACACATCTGCAAAGCCGAGTACCTTCCACAATACAGTGCACGAATATTTGGATCTGCTCTTGAACCCCGACTATCAAGACGAGGAGATTCGTCGCGAAGTCCGAAATTTCCAGGTAAGAAAAGACAGCAGTGGAAAACTGTCACTGGAAGAGGGCGGCACGGTTTACAACGAAATGATGAGCACCTCTCAGCGGCAAATGAATGTGCTCTGGGAACGAATGACAGAAGTGCTATACGGTCCAAATCACCCACTTTCGGCGGTTGCCGGAGGCTCTCCTGAAGGAATCAGGCAGCTTAGCGTAGAACAAATAAGAGCCTTTCATAAAAGTCATTACCTTCTCAGCAATATGGGAATGATTGAAGCTGTTCCATCAGAGCTTTCTCTGGCAGAATGCCTCTCTCAGCTAAACAAATCTTTGCTCAGCCTGAACCAGGAAAAGGGCAGCAATCTTGCCTTGCAAGCTAAGG
This sequence comes from Obscuribacteraceae bacterium (SeqCode), assembly GCA_044226015.1. Lineage (GTDB taxonomy): Bacteria > Cyanobacteriota > Vampirovibrionia > Obscuribacterales > Obscuribacteraceae > JAIEPM01. The sequence continues at coordinate 1,292,487 of JBGAHS010000001.1, read as the reverse complement.
ATGCAAACAACGATATACCAGTCTTCCCGCCAGCAAAAACCTGGAAAGACGGCGACATCGAATTCATCAAATGGCCCGAAAAGAATGACAGACAATCAGGACTTATCGAATTTGTCTGGCCCTCTACGTTGAATCTCAGCGAGAAAGAAGCCATCTTACTCGACCTCTTTCTCTCGGCTTTTGCGTCTGGTCCTGGCTCGCCTCTCTACAAAATGTTCGTCGATAGTAAAACTGCAAGAGTCAATAGTGGCGCTACCGGGTGTGGAGGCTGGACCGATGCGCTAATTGGAAACCCGATTTACATTTCGATTTACGACATTGATCAATATCATATGAACCGGGAAGATCTCAGTCGCTACAGAAATGTGATTAAGGATGAGTTCCTGAAAATAGCAAATTGGAAACCGAGCGATGCAGAATTGCTTGCATTCAACAATAGAGTAAAAGCAAGCCTCATTGAGAATCAACGATATTACCGAAAAATGGTAAATACTCCGCCGCCTTTCGGTGAGCGCAACATAAGTGCGACTCTCATGAATGAATTCATCGATCTGGAAAGACGTGGTGGCTTTAAACGCAATCTGACTTCCAAGCAAGAATTTTCAGACATTGCTGCAGAGCTAAAATTAGACAAGAACATTTGGACAGACTACCTCTCGAAATGGGGTCTACTTTCCACAAACCCTTGCGTGTTCGGCACGGTGCCAGACTCATCTGCAGCGCCTCAAATCGAACGTGAAACCAAAGAGAGAATTGCAGTCGAGACCAAACGCCTCATGCAAGTCTATAAAACTGAGGACGAGCAGCTCGCGCTGACTCGGTACAAAGACGACTATGACAGAGTCACAAAAGACCTTGACAGTTCGCAAATAAATTCAGACGACATCAAACTGGTCGATGCGCCGCCGTTAAGCAAAGACGATCAACTCAAATTTACTAACGACCGCATATTAGATTCTGTGCCAATTGTGCGCTCGTACTTCGACAATGTAAATTCGGGGTCAACGGTTTTAGCGCTCAGGCTCGACTCCATTCCAGAAGAAGACCTCATCTATGTAGCACTGCTACCAGCTTTGCTAACGAAAACAGGGTTCATCGATGGCGACCGCGCATATACGGCAGACGAGGCGGAGCAGCTTCGAAAGAATGAAATTTATTATTTGAGTGCATACCTCGACACCAACCCCTACGATAACAGGTACGAGCTCAAGCTCAATGCTGGCGGTACAACGGCTGAAGAATCGAAAAGCGCAGTTAAGTGGATCGAGCGCTTACTGCATCAGCCAAACTGGAGTTCAAAAAATCTTGCCAGAATACAAGACTTGTTAGAGCAAGAAGTTTCAAGCTACCGAGCAGTCCGAAACAGTTCTCACGAAAACAGCTGGGAATATGGTGTGTCTGCAGCATATCGATATCAGCAAGCACTAAATCTAAACACGAGATGCTTCCTGACCTGCGCACATAACATTCAACGCGTGAAGTGGCGACTGAAGAGCTATGCACCAAAATCGATAAAAGAAGCGTTCTCAAATTTCATGAATCAGCTAGGCGAGAGTTGCAACGACCTAAGCAGAGCAGAAATCAAATCTATTGTGTCAGACCTGAGCAACAAGAAGATTGAACATAAGGCGAGTCAACCCGAGAAAATCGAGCGGCTCGCAAAAGCTTTCGACGCACTAGACAATCAAACAAGAAATATCGTCAGCGACGCCGCCTTTGACCTCATGATGGATCTTGATGATGTTCCAGATGAAGCATTGACTAAAGACGTAAAAACTCTTTGTGCAGAGCTGAGCGCAGACTTGCAGGCAAATCCTGATGACACCTTGAGAAAACTGCATGAATTGAGACAGCTGCTTCTCTGCCGAAGTGGAGCGCGACTCTCGGTAGTGGGTTCACATCAAACACAAGACGCATTAAAAGAGGATATCGACAATCTTGTATTTCACCTGAATTCTAATGCCTTCACCAAACAAAACTATGCAAAGGAAGACCTGATCCTACAGCGAGTAAAAGAGCGATCTGGCTTCGCAGGCTCCTCGACACTCGTGGGCTTCGTTTACCCAAATCTGCAACAAGGAATGGTTGCGAACTGCGCGGATACCACATCTTATGAAGATGTCAGAGAACAATCGCTGGTGAATGGACTGGCAATCAACACTCTAAGTGGAAGCGGTTCGGAAAGTCTATTCAACAGAACATGGGCAGCAGGATTAGCCTACAGCAATGGTTCTCTATGGTCACCAGCAAAGAACATAATGTATCACGCAGACAAAATACCTTCAGTTCCAGACCTCTATAAGTTCACAGCAAATGAGGTTAAGAAGGCAAAGATAAGCAGAAAACTTCTAGACACTGCGATTTCACAGAACATGAGATCACGAGCGTGCATGTCATTCGAAACGCGAGCCGAGAAGATGTCTGATGACATAGCTGATGGAATCACGCCTGAGATTATTCGAAAATTCCGCCAGTCGCTGCTCGACTTGCGCAAGAAATCGGACATCCTGAATCAATTGCAAGAAGCTTTGCCCATCGAGTACGGAAAAATTCTACCTGGGCTCGGCACAAAATCTTCACAGCTAAAGAACGGCTTTTACATGGTGCTGGGTGATGAGAAGCAACTGCTTCGATCCGAAAAATACATTCAGGACCTTGAAGGCAAAGACGCTAAAATGACGCGCCTCTGGGGTCGCGATTTCTGGATAAACTCACTCGACTAGAATATGTCCTCCTAAGGCAGTGGCTCAAGAACATTCCTTTTACGGTTGAAAAAAAACTGGAAAGAGAACTCATGCTGAGCATCTCAACGCCTTCCGGTGGCACCGCCATTTTCGAATTTTATTTAGGGATCATGGAGAGAACAAAGCAACTCACAGAAGTTCTTGACCAGTTCGGCTAGGTTTGAATAGTTATTCAAAGAACAATTCTCTTCCTCAATCAATTTAAAGTGCTTCTTCAAGTTTTTCGCTACTCAAAATTCTGTGTGGTAAGTATCTCAAGTTTTATTGGCACAGAGGGAGATTCGCTTTCAACAAACCAAATCAAGCCAACTTCAGCAAGCCAAGTTTTTCGTTTTTGCCATCATATACGTCACTATTTTACGGACACAGGATGGTTCGGTTCTATAATATAAGGAGACCAAATTTAGTGGAACCAGACAGAGCTCTTTGGTTGAGGATTAGTGTAATTGGTAGGAATTTTCAATAATGAAATTGCTTGTAATTTTATTGTTCTACTGTATATCTCAATTTATTTTTCCAAACAGTGCAATTGCCTCTCGCCCAGAGAGTTTAATTACTGTTGGTTATCACAAAGACAAAAAATCAATAAAAGAGGTGGTTAGAGTTCAAGCGGTAGCAGACCGCCGCTTTAGCTTTTTTGGAATTGATTGCTATAGGGAATTACTAGGTAACAGCACCCCTCTAGGACCTATGAAAAATGGCAACAGTGTAAATTGTTATCGCAGACAGCAAATTCTTGAATTGATAGAAAACAATTCTTCTTCGAGAAACATCATTGTTGTCGAAGTAAATTTTGCCCTGGAGTTATTTAATCAGAATCAAGAAAGCATTCTTGATTTTCTGAAAAGGCTGGGCTTTAGGCGCGTCCTAATTATAGGAAAACATGATTGGATAAAGGGCATCGAGATTATTCACGACGGACAAATCTAATGAGCACTGCCCATTTTAGTGCAATCGGCTTTGCACTCGCGTTTAAAATTACCTGCACTATCGTAAATACAAGTTTGTACAGTACATTGTCCCGTATGAGTGGTTCCATTGTACATCGTAATATCGCCATCAGATCCTAATGTCCACAAACGGCTCGAATTATCAACGGACTTTTGAACATCTTCCATTGCGGTCATGGAAGGGTTGTTCTCTAAATCAGCATCAGTCAAAGGAGGCACTTTTAAATGATTTTGAATTACATCAGTCATGCCGGGAAACGTATCCAGGATGAAAGACGATGAGGTTGTTGGTGTTCCCCATTTAAAGGTAGTAAACTTGCCATTGTTCCATACACCTATGCCACCAGTTTCAAGTCCGCCCATGGACGTTTTCTTTTGCAAGGCTTTAGCCATTTCGAATTTTTTGACGATAGCGTCTACTAGTGGTCCTTTTGGGCATTCCAATCCCAAAGGGTCTGTAAATCCTACAGGGTTGCTCAGCGTGTAAGCAAACAAGTTCAAACCGCCTTTTTCGTCGATGGGATCTCTATTGAAGAATCTACCAAGAGCAGCATTATAAGCCCTGTAGACCGGCATATTGAGTCCACTTCTTCCATGCACATAATACCCATCATACTGCATGTCAGCCGAGATGCTGCCTGCCACAAATGTCTCTGCAACCTGACCATAAGGGTCAAAAGAGTATCTTGTCTTAATGGCTCCAGTTGAATCAGTTAGCTCCCGTATGGAGCCGAGGTGGTCTCGGTTGTAATAGAACTTTGTCGGAGTGCCACCACTTAAGTTAGCTTGTCCTGTTGAGAAGAATTGCTTGCCATTGCTCAAGCTTCCCGACGCATCTCTTTCTTCACATCTAGCCGTTCCACACCATACATGTTGCTTCGTCGAAGTGACACTGCCAGCAGCGCGCTCTTCGATTTTCGTGGCGCGCGAAAGTGCATCATACGAAAATTGGGTGTTTTTCCCGGTGCAATTTGAATGGATTTCAGAGGTTGTTAAATACTCTGGGCTAGAGTATTCTGAAGTTCTTTAGACGATTAATTGAGGCTCTTTAAATTCCGTTTTGCGATTTTGGCTGTAAGAAACTTGAGACGCCATTAGCCAGACTCAAGGAGAATCTTCTAAAGCTTAGAAAGGAAATTCGAATGCCGTTGCATCTTGGAGCAACACAGGAGATGGTTGAGCTTTTCCGCGCTCTCCAAAACTTACGCTGCCACTTTGCAGAAGCGGCGAGCTGATCGAGCACAGAGGTCCCTGGAGCCGAGAAAGCGTGGACCGAAGGAGAGTGCTGAAGCGAAAAAGATCAAGCGATTGAATGCGGAAGTCGCAATGCTAAGCCGCCGCTTAGAGCAGTCCGAGGATATTATTGAGGATGAAGTGAGTAAATTTCATCAAGAACCTGTTGCTTGATTGATTGCGTAATCGAATCTACAGCCTTTTGAATTTGACTTTTTCCTCCTCGGTGCAATCACTCGGCGCAACGATTTTTTGCCGACTTCGAGTAAGCAGAACACTTACATTAACATGTCCTCCCTCACCAATACTGCCAGCGCCTGATCTTAAACATGTTTATCACCTGAGCGTCAAAGTTGAATCATATCCCACTAATGCAGACTTGGACAATTGTTTGTCTTCATGCAGTCTTTTACTTTTTACACACTACCCAATAGTAGTTGCCTGAGAACAGAGCTCTCAACAGGGGCATAGCCGGAAGAGCACACGCAGGCAAACATGCGTCAACAGATCCAGAGAAACAAGATCAAAAATATTGCTTTATCCTTGCCTTTTTGAGCCAGGTGAGTCTCTCAAAATAAGTTCCACCCGAGTCAAGCGTTCAACTAAATTGAATGCGGGGCATAACACAAGCATGCAAGAGAGTGCCAACACGCTCAACCAAAGACAAGAGTCGTTTGAAGGTCGCAGACGATGTACTTCTTACAGAAATCGGTGAAACAACATGCACTTAAGAGAAGGTATCTTCGACAGCTTGGTCAAGAACTACGCGTCCTTTTTTAGATTCAAAGAATCAGGATTGGTTCATTCCTTTCATGCAGGACTAGAAACAAAAAGCAAGTACGTCATTAATTTTCAAAGAGAACTAAATCGCATCTCCTTCAAAATGGAGAGTTCTGATGAAGAGTATCGAGGTCCTACAAAGAAAGAATACTTGCGCGCTATGGAACTATCCTTTGCAGATGGGCGGTGCCACTTGTGGACCCCTGTCGAAGAAGTGATGGTTCCAATTGACCAAGCACTATCCTACGCAAGAGTTCACTGCGGTGCAGCAGAATTAATTCCTCGATTGCTTCTCGCGCCATATCTAAACGAAGATAGCTCCTTACTCAAGCTGTATTCAATGATAAACGTGATGAGTCCGTGCGGTTCTACACTTGAACAAGTAAAAGGCGAAGCAAATGAAAGCACGATAGATTTGGTGCTGGATGCAGAGAGCTGTTTGATTGGAGCTTCCACAATTCGATACTTCATTCCTAGAACGAACATAGAAGAGGCTCTTGCCGCAATTAGAAAATACGGTGATGAGGTTGACCTTGTTGACTTTTCCATTGGTTCGGACGAAGCATCGAGAGCATGGGAATTTAGAATAACCCCACTATTGACGGAACAGAGTTCATTGCCCTAATGCGTCAGGGTTAATTCCACGAAGACATAGCCCAATGTTTACCTGAAGCTTGTAATCAATTTTCGAAAAAGCCTTATTTTGATTAACATCGTTCCATCGTTGTCCCTTGTTATTGGGGTAAACCATTTTTACGATGGTTCTCTGACCGGCAGCTTTGGCGATCTGTCTTAAGATACATTTTCGAACAACGTCGTCATCATCAGAAGACCCTGGATTGCCCTCTCCTGGCTCACCACCGCCGCCACCACCACCGCCGCCGCCTCCTCCGTCATCGCAATCACCTTTGTCGTCGTCCTTGTCTTTGTCCTCGTCGTCCCCGCTGTTATTGTGCTTACCTGGATGAGGATTTGTTGGTGCTGGAGGTTCTTGTGGTTTTGACCTAGGAACTGGCATGGGACGAGGAATCATTAGCGGTGGCACCCGCATGGCTATTGTGCCCATCCCGCTGGAGTCTTTAGATGAAATTGGGTTATTGTCCACGTACCCATAAAGGTTTACACCGCCGTTTTCGCCAATCGAATCTCGATTGATGAACTTAGCTCCGTTCGCATTGTAAAATCGTGTGGCCGTTGCGTATAAAGCCGATCTTGAATTCAGGTAATATCCGGCGTATTGAAAATCTGAGTCTCCGGAGCCTTGGATCTTTGTTTTGACTCCGTAGGGATCATAGCTATACTGCGCAATCACGCTGCCAGCGGCGTCAATCATTTCTCTTACATTTCCGGGTGAAGCATCCAAAGTGTAGAAGTAGTTACTTCCAACTCCACTCACGAAGTTTCTTTGTCCCAGAGCCAAGAATTGCTTTCCGGTGCTCAAGGACCCTGTTGCGTCTCTCTCCTCTACTCTTTCAGAGCGACACCATACATGTTGCTTCGTCGAAGTGACACTGCCAGCAGTGCGCTCCTCGATTTTCGTGGCGCGCGAAAGTGCATCATACGAAAATTGGGTGATGTTTCCGGTGGGAGAAGTCTTGATTTCAGCGCAGTAAGAAGTTATTCACGCCAAACCGCCGGGTGAGAAGGACGCAATTCGGCAACCTCGGAAACACGCATGGCATGTCGGTAGGCAACGGTGATAAGCAAAACATTTCTGAAGCCTTGTCGTCCAAGTTTCATTGCTGCAAGTGCCTGGTCTTTTACCTCAGCTTCCTAGAGCTCTTCGATCAAGGTTTTTTTGTTTCATCGGTGGCAAATTTCTCGATTTTCCATTTCAGCTTAGCCGAAATGGTGTTTGGAGAGATATGCGGTTTGAAATATGCGAAAACACCAGTGCAAAGGAAAAGATAGCCGAATCCTTTTCGGCTATCTTTGCTTCAGAAGTGTATCCGTCCGAGGTGGAGCGTGGTAGAGGCATCTGCGCAAAAATGATTTGATAAAGAAGTTCGCGACAAGAGTACCGAAGTGATTGACTGTTGTCGGAACAAACAAGCATTAGCAAAGAATCGAAGCCGGTTCAGGAATCGTGCGATTCTGGTTTGGTTAAGGAATGGGATGAGAAAGAAACGAAGGGTGGATCCCGAAAGGGAGCGATACTGGCGCGAGATATTGAAGAAATTTCAAGCGAGCCAACTGCCATTCAAAAAGTTTTGCGCAATTGAAAACATATCGCCAAATACATTTCAATTTTGGCGAGCAGAACTCCGCAGGCGCGATGAAGAAAAAGGACTCGAATCAGAAATAAGCATCGGGGAGAACCGCCCCTCACAACTTAAATCCCGAACCAAATATTGGACTCAAATCTTTTCTGACTTGGAGCAATATCGTGGCAGCATTAGGGATTTCTGCAAAGAGCATGGGATTACCAGTGGTTCCTTGCACTACTGGCAGACCAAGCTCGGACGAAGACCGGCGCAAACTGGGCAAGCAGTTCAGCCCCCAGCCTTCATTCCAGTGGAGATATCGGGTAACTCCCCACCGTCTTCGGAACCAGTAAAGTCTCTCGACGAAACGATTCTAGTAACACTAATCGATGGCACATGCATTTCTTGTAGCAATACCGCATCAGTGGATCTAATCGTGCGACTAATTAACGGATTACGTAACAGCAAACCTGTCGAGCATAAATAGAACGGAGAATTCAAAGTGTTTCAACTTACTCCAGCCACTCGCATTTTTGTTTGCACAAAACCAGCCGACATGAGGCGTTCGTTTGATGGGTTGCTTGAACTTGCACGCAATCACTTCGCTGAAGACCCATATTCCGGAAGCCTGTTCATCTTTCACGGAGGGCGTAGCAAATTCATCAAGATATTGTGGTGGGACCTGGATGGCTGGGCTATTTATTCTAAGCGGCTTGAGTCTGGAACTTTCCAATTTCCAGAAGTTAAGTTCGTCAATGGGGAGTACGAACCAGTTCAAATTGAGCGCGCGGATCTGATCATGCTTCTTGAAGGAATAGACACTGCCTCTGTAAAACGGCTAAAACGATATCGCCAACCTCACCGGGATCGAAAGGCTGGGACTACCCCAAAAGTACTTGTGAAAACTCTGGCTCGCTGAAAATTGCCTATTCATAAGCTTTTGACGAAACGAGGAGTGAAACATAATATAACGATATCAGAACCTGAATTGCAACGTCTCGATATTTTAGCCACCAGATATGATGGCTAAATGAAATCTCGCTGATCTCCTCAAATTGATTGCTGCCTCCTCTGTCCTTTAGATACATCATGGATCATAATTAGGCAATCAGCCGAAGGTGCTCGCATTGCCAGAATCCGAACCAGAAATCGAATCAGACTTCAAACAGCTCTTCCAAGCCGAGCGCGAAAAAAATGAGCTACTAAAAAAACAGCTTTCAGAGATGCAAAAAACTCTGCAGACTGCTCTCGAAGGCAACGCAGAACTCTTGCGCCAGCTTTCACAGGTCCAAGAGAAACTAGACTTGCTAATTGCAAAAAAGAAAAATAGAGATCGGAGTCAATTCGGCAGCAAATCAGAAGGAAGAAATCCTAGACCAGCGCCGACAGTTTCGGACCGTAGACAACGAAATGATGACGAGCTGGTTCGAGACACAGCGTTGGCCGATCTTCCCGTTGATGAAATCACGCAGCACCTGGTTCCCGATAGTGAGAGAATTTGCCCTAACTGTAACGTCGAAACAAAATTCGTTTGCAACAAAGTCACCCACGAACTTGAAACCATACTTCGTTCGTTGAAGCACATCGAGCACCAGCAGGAAACAAGAGCGTGCCCAAAATGCAAACAGTATATTCGTAAAGCCCATAAGCCCGAACTGCCAATTCCTGGCAGTTACGCTGGTCCTACTCTTCTGGCGCAAATTGTCAGCGACAAGGTTGAATACGGTTTGCCAAACTTCAGACAAGAGAAAAAGTTTGCTCGGGATTCTATTCCGATTCCTCGCTCTACACAGTGCGACTGGTTCATCGCATTGTCGCTGGCAGTTGAACCTCTCTACGAATTGATCAAACGCGAGATTCTGAAATCCAGAGTAGTACAAACCGATGAAACCCAAATCAAAGTTCAAGACCGAACTCCCAGCAACATGAAAAAGATTCGGAGAAGCAAAATGATTGTGTGCCGCGGCGACACCTCGCATAAGCTTGTGGCTTTCCTCTATTCGAAGTCACTTAATTTCCAAGTAAACAAAGATTTCTTCAAAGGCTACTTTGGCATCATTCAAGCTGATGCGGCCAGTGGTTTCGATGCCCTGTTCGAGAAGGATGAACTCGGTAATGGCGCCACTGAAGCTGGCTGCAACACACACGCCAGGCGCAGAATCTTCAACGCTCAAATCATGGAATTGGAGATTGCGGGAAAGATGCTCGACATTTACGAGCGCATTTACAAAATTGAGAAACGGGGAAAGAAGCTGAGCCCGGATGCCAGACTCGCGCTTCGCCGAAGATTCTCGAAGCCATTGATGAGAGAGCTTCGGCACATTCACTCTAAAAACAAGAAATTGTTTTCGCCCAGCCATCTTTTGGCCGAGGCTGCTAACTATTCTTTGAATCACTGGAGAGCTCTTACGCGCTTTCTTAAAAATCCGGAGATCGAAGTCGATAACAATGCCTCGGAACGCGAAATCAAACAATTCGTTTTGTCTAGAAAGAACTTCCTGTTTGCGGGGTCTGAAGCAGGAGCCAAAGCCCTTGCAATACACTTCACACTGATAGCCTCGGCAAAGCGGAATGGATTGAACCCCGTTGAATACTTGGCTGATGTCTTCGCCAAGATCAATCAGACAAAGTTGTCTGAGATTGATCAATTCCTTCCGGATCGTTGGAAGAAAGCCACGAGCTTCATCACTTAGCAAACTGTCAATCATCACAAACTCAGTATCACTAACACAATAGTGATCTCATATTTTCACGGAGGTTAACAACCACGTCCCGTGGCGGACGGATACTCAGAAGTGAACAAAGAAAATTGTCAATGTCAGTTGGAGGTATTAGCCCTTTGATGAACAAACAACATTTAGCGGCGATAAAAGCAATGGTGCGTCACTTTATACATCCCATCTGGGAAGCATGCGAAACGGAAAGAATTCAAGCTAAGTGGCGGCAAAAAATGGTTTACCTCCCCAATCCGAAATGTACACAACCTCTAACGTCTCACCGACTGCTAAACTCAGTTGTGTTGGAGCTTTGTGTGCGCCTCAGGCAGATTGGCGGCCTCAACAAGGACAATCGCTTCCTCGACCAGACGGGGAAATGGCATGTCCGCCTCGGTGGGAAAAGTTGAGGTTATTTTTGCCAAAGAATACCAACCCATGACACGCGTCCTCCCAGCCTTAACGGCAGCAATCGTCGCCGCAGCCGCGAGTTTGTCTACTAGGCACACATCCTAGCGCCTTCTCGGCACAACGAATCTTTTTCTTCTCAGGACCATGAGAACTGGCTATTGTTGCCGGGCCCGGCCCATCGCTATAGATCTAATCACTGTTCCCACCAACTTGCCTAGATCGCTTACTTTGCCTTAGTCCCCTTTCAAATCGTTCTGGAGTTGTTCGAAAACAGTTGATTGACAAATCGGCACCGATCTCAGCTAACAGTCGCAACTTATCGGCAGTGAAGTTCAGCGTAATGGTGCTTGGCGCTGAGATGAAGCAGTCTAAGATGCAGCTCCAGCCGAGGAGCCTCGCCTGCGTTAAGGGCTCCTGCCTATCACGCAGAAAATCCAACCAATAAATAATCTCGCTCTCTAATTGGCGGTAGGTGTCTTCCTTTGGATTCTTCAATCGCCAGGTCGACTGCTTACGCTTAAAGCTGCCAGTTGGATGGTCTCCCTTCCTCCAGCTTTCGGTAGGAGCAGTCCCTAGTAACTTAGTGATTTCACTAGGATCGGAACTCTCGCTCATGAAAAGCAGGCTGACTGCGCCGTAATATTCTGGACCGATTTTTGGCATGTCAGTTTCCGTTTAGAATGCGCGTCGCTTCACCAACCAGATCCTCGAACCCGAGATCCTGATGACTAATGTTATCGTGAAATTGTCTCTCTTGATCAGGTGTCATTTCCTGCCCGGTTGCCTGTTCCGCAGCTTGCTTGGCTGCCTCCGCTTGTGCGTTCTGCGCTTGTTGCCCTTGAGGCGTATTCTGATAGTTCGGTTTTCGATCACATTTTTTCGGCTTAGCCGCTTTGCCGCGCTTTTCCTCGCGCTCTTGGTCTTTATCGGCGCGGTTTTTACCCATCTGATTCATAAAATCGCCGATATTCTTGCCTAACTGCTGGGCATTGTTCTGCAGCCAGTTCCCAGCAATTCCAAGCGCCGTTAACGCACCAGCCAATGCTGCTGCACCCTCCGGACTGAGACCCACCAATAGTCCTGCAAGTGGGTTATGTCCGGACGGATCTGACCATTCCACCGGGTCATTTGCAACGTATGCATAAAGATTCACGCCCCCGGCTTCCTCAATCGGATCACGGTTGATGAATCTGCCAAGGCTGGCACTATAGGCCCTTGTGCGTGTTAAATTCAGCCCTGAACGACTATGCACGTAGTAACCGCAATAACCGAAGTCACCAGCGGTGGTGTTGATTATTGTCGTCGGAAGTCCATAAGGATCAAAGCTCTGCTGCCAGACAATGGTGCCGGTGCTGTTCGTCATCTCGCACTTGGAGCCGTCGTGCCGGACTGTGTAATAGCAGGAGCTGCCGCCTATCGTCTGTCCCAGTGCAAAGAATTGAGCGGTCACGTTCCCGGACGCATCACGAGCTTCGCACCTCCCCTTGCCCCGAAAGACGAAGCTTTTAGTACTCGTTACGGACCCGGCGGTCGTCTCTACAATTTTGATGCACTTTCCGAAGCCGTCATACGAAAATTGGGTGATGTTTCCAGTGCGTGAGGACTTGATCTCGCTGATGAAATGAGGTCAATGCACTAAGCAAAAGTCGGAACATGTGCCGTGCTGCAAAAGAAAAATGATCTGGTGCTAGCGGGTGCTTGACTGTTATCTTGCAGGTTCCTTAGGTGTCTGATCACTTTTAATTCTTAATTCAGCTTAGTCTGCTGCTTTGCAGATACGCCTCAAACACAATTATTTTTTTTGCGCGTAGCCGCATCCTCGGTTCTTTCAGGTTGTCCTAACAAACCTTGTCTATTACTCTATTACTAGAGCATGGAAATCATTTCTTCCTCGTTCAGTCTATAGTTCTTTGATCCTTGCGTACGCAGACGCAATTCGACGACTTTTGAAACACGCATAGCATGCCTATAGTCAACAGTGATAAGCAAAAAATCTCTGAAGCTTTGCTACAAGAGTGTGCTGGATGTCGTCGCGCCTATTTCCTCCGCACACGGGAATTCTTAAAGTGTGAGTTTGCATCGTCGTTAGTCCCCAGTTTCCACAATTAAACTCGCCAACCCACCCCCTGCTTCATTAGGAGATGTAGCTGAGATTTTCTACTAACTCGCTACACCACGGCTGTCCACTGTATTGTTGCATTCCAAAAGCAATCCAACTTCTAGTAGATTCACAACTCAACCATCGAGTTATTTGCCTGCTCAATTCCTCAGAAAATAATGCCTTATGCATCACTGCGGTATAGATCATTCCACTAAGATTGGCAAAGGCGTTATCGCTATTTTCAGCGGTCCATACCTCTAGAAGCCATTCTAAATCGTCAAATCCTCGGTTGAGGTCTATCAAGAATTCAGCAATCGGAGAAATTGTTGTAATCGTGCAAGGGGACTGGATTTGAATTCTCCACCATTCCAGCAAGAATTCTCGCAAAGTTGAAATTTGCTCAGAACTTACAGTTCCAAAATGGAGACAGATACCGATATTTTGAAAGATGTCCCCTAACTGCCATTGAGATTCCGTAGCACACTCCAAAATTCGCGGGAGGTAATGCAGATATTCGTCCACCTCCGCAATATTTATCACATCTGAGGCATACTGATATATTTCGGAGTTGCTAATGTTTTTGAGCCTCTTGCTCAAATTCATGTTTCCTTGCCTATATTCTGCGAAGGAATCGTAAAGTTGAGCGATAGTTGCCTCGAGTCCTTTCAATTTATTTCTTTCCGCCACTGAGCATTCTCATAACTGCTTTCAGTTCGTTTCCAGACAAGTGAAGCTCAGTTTCGCCCGCAGGCATCATAGGAATCTCCGCATTTAGCGCTCGTTTTACTTCAGACGTGGGTATGCCTAAACATCCCATCTCGACAGCTTTTTTATAACTTTTACCAAGACTGGTTTGGTAGTTTTCAATTTCCATAGCGTGTCCGAAATAAGTATATCGGTGTCCAGTTTTCGCAGGATTAGGAGTAGCATAAGCCAAATGGAACAAGTCTCCAGGGTCCGAATACATCAATTCAACTTCATGGTTTATTTGAGAAATTCGGCTTGCCATACTTGCCAGTAGATCTGCGCAAGGATCTCTTCCTTTTATGGGGCAAGCGGGACCGATTACGGTGGGACCGGTAATCGGTGCTAGTCCCAAAACATCAACAAATAATACCGGATTGTTGTCTGCATAATCAAAAAGATTATTGGATACTATTTCGCCAAGGGGATCGCGGCTGAGCCAGCGCCCCAATGTTGGTGAAAATTCGCGCTTTAAAGTGAGCACAACTCCAGAGCGCAAGTTTGTGTACATCGCTGCGAATTGGAAATTGGTGTCATTGCTGCCAGCGACTTTAACGGCATTCCCATAGGGAGAATAGGCGTAGACAGCTTGAACGCTAAAAGTTCCTCCGATTGAGCTAGTAAACTCTCTGGTTGAGCCCAAATGGTCTTGCGTGAAAAAGCAATTTGATGCTGCTCCGCTTACGAAGCTAATTTCTCCAGCTGCAAAGAAAAGCTTGCCATTTGTTAAAGTTCCTGCTCCATCTCTCTCCTCACGTTTTTGCAGTCCCGCCCAATGGTGTTGCTTCGTCGAAGTGACACTGCCAGCAGTGCGCTCCTCGATTTTCGTTGCGCGCGAAAGTGCATCATACGAAAATTGGGTGTTATTTCCCGAGCCCGGATAAGTAATCTGAATCAGCCTATTTTCGGCATCCCAGGAGTAGGTGTTTGTTCCGTCGCTCGTCATATTGCCATTCGCGTCGTATTGCAGTGTCGCAGATGACGCCGAGTTGATGCTTATTGGATACGAATTGGTTGCCGCTGTGCCGCCGCCACTCTTAGCCGTTACCTTAACAGTATTCGAACTCAATGCAAGCTTCGGGTTTGAGCTGAATGCAGTCGAAGGACTGATTAGCGCAGTGTCCGAGGCTGAGGCGTTGAGAGTCAGTGTTTCGCTAGCTCCAGTATTCTTGCTCGCCGAGTACATTGTCTTGTTGGCTGAAGTCGATGTAATGGTCAAGACGTTAGCACTTGAAGTGGCAGTGATGCCTAGCGAAGACAGGGTAGAGTCGGCATTGATTAGATTTTTCAAGCCAGTCGCAATATCGGTAGTTGTGTTGCCTCCGACAACCGTGTAGGTGATGTCCTTTCCGGCTGTGATGGCAGGGTCATGGACACTAACCGTCAATTTGTCGCCAGCAGTAACCGAGCCCGTAACGGTGACCGTTTTCGTGACATTTGCCACCGCAGAAATGATCGGGTTCGTGGTGCTTCCTTCAAATCTGATTGGACCACCGGGAGCATAGTTTGTTAGCTCGTTCAGGTTGTTGTAGCCATAGGCTGTGGCGTTTGTGTTCAGACCGCCAGCTCCGAAGCTGCCAGTGCTGTCGCCTTGCACCCCGGTGCGATTGCCTGCGCAATCATAGGCATAGTAGAGCTGGCTGTGTCGGTTGCCGCTTGGCTGACCACGGTCCATGATGATGGTATCCGTGGCACCAACTCCGCTGACCGCGGAAGTGAATTGCGTTGCACGGGTAGCTGATGTAGTTATGGAAATAACTTTGCCGCTGGCTGATGCGCTCAGACCCAGATTCGTTCCCATCACGGAAGTAATTGCGCTAGCAAGATTTGTGGCGATGGTCGCCGATGTGTCACCGCCGACAACTGTATAAGATGCAGTCTCTTGGCCAACCGGCGTCGTGCCGGTCAGCGATGCATCATAGGCAGTAACTGAGACGACATCGCCTGCGTGAGGCGTTCCGGCTATGTATGCTTTGAACAGAGTGCCCGAATCAGAAACTGCTGTAATCAGCTGCCCAGCATTATCATAAGCCAGCCCGAGGTGGGTATTGACGCTATTCTGCAGCTGCTGCCATTGCGTGATTTCACCGGCGGAATTGTAGGCATAGGCAAATTTCGACAAGGTAGTCGCGCTCGGACTTAGATTCGAAATTTGTTGTAAGCGCTGGTCGCCGATGTTCGGCAGCCAACTGAAATTTGTAACCTGGCTGTTCGGGTAAGTAATCGAGGCGAGTCGATTTACACCCTTTGAAGAGCCCGCTGTGTTGTCGATGTAGGCATAGTTGAAGGTACCTAATGGATTGAGCTCTGTGGTGACTCGACCCATCGCGTCGAAGGTCCACCTGGATTGATTGTTTCCTCCATTGATGAGCCTGGCTTGAGTTCTGCCCTCGCCATCGTACCCGTAGGAAATTTGCGAGTTAGAAATCACAGTGTTAGTGACATCGCTCAGCTTGCCTGAGCCACAGGTGACAATGGTTCCGCCAGTCGCCGTCGGTGCCACCCGAAGGTCCACAGTTTGGTTGTGAATTCGAATTACAAAATTACTGCTGAGGCTAGGATTGATTCCCGCATTGTTCAAAGTCGTATCAGCATCGATAGCAGCTGAAAGATGCGTTGCTAGCTGATTCGTGTTTCCAACATCACCGGCAGGAACCGTGTAATTGAAAGTATATTGTCCTCCCGCGAGGTTAGAGCTGTAGAAGACAATACTGATGGTGTCTGTCGCGTTCGGCACCTCGGGGATGCCGCCAACAACAATTGATGTCCAGCCATTATCAGGGTTGAAGAACGCGTCCTTGTAATAAGGGTAGTATTTGTAATTGTATTGTCCCCAGCCGTTAGAAATCGATTGCGGACGGTCAAAGTATGGGTCGAATGCAGACACAACTTGAGATGTTGCGTTCACGGCATTGGCATAGCGCTTGACGGCAACAGAATCATTCAGGTTGTAGGTGAAAATGGTGCTTTGCGGAGTCGGCTGAATGGCATCAGAAATTGAAGCGATTCTGCTGTTTGTGGTTTCATAGACGTAGTCGTAATGAGAACCATCAGCGTATTCCTTCTGAATAACGCGACCTTCCAGGTCATGATGCCATTTTGTGGTATTGCCTGCAGGGTCAGTCAATGATGCCAGACCACCACAATGGCACCAACAATACTTCGTTTGTCGTCCAAGCGGGTCAACCTCGGAGACCAAATTCTGCATGCTGTCGTAGGTTCGCTGAGTCCACCGGCCAATACGGTCAGACATCATTACAGCATCGAGCCGATTATATCTGGTGTCTTCTGTGGTGCCATCAGGAAACGCAGTGCTGGTTAAACGGTTCAAACCGTCGTAAGAGAAGTTGAGCGTGTAGCCTTCAGAGTCTGTGATTGAGCTTGGCAGACCATACCCGTAGAAGGAGAATGTAGTCACGTCCTGGTTGCCACTTAATGGTCCATCGATGGAGCTGAGATAACTGTTGGCGTTGTAATTGTAGGTTGTGGTGGCTCCGTTTCGGTCTGTTACGGTAGCCAGCTCGCCGTTACTCTGGTAGGTGTAGAGAGTGTGCTGCAGTGATGAATCGTAGGCAGCGGTCGGCTTATGTGGAACGGTTCCATACGTCCAATAGCCAACCAGGCTTGAATGCAGCGCCGCATTTTCGAGGACCTTGATTACGTCAATGTCGTTTGCCGCATAAGTGATGTCTAGTCGTCTTCCTAATTGATCGATTATCGCAGTAGGGTTCGGATTGCCAACGTCAGTGTAGAGGTTGTAATTTGCCTTAACTAGACCATGAGCACTGGTTGCACTGCTAAAGTTAGCGCTTGCAGCACCATTAACGGTGCCAGAATACGTGGTGCTGCTGGTTGAATTTGTCTGAACACCAATCACAGGGTTGGCTGTACTTGAAGGTGTTTGTCCAACTCCAATATAGAAGGCACTACTCCATGCAGACGAAATCTTCGAAGCTTGAAGGTTTGCATTTGCATTTACGCCAAGTGACAGCGCTTGAGCTATATCGGCGTTGCTATCTCCAGTTTGAACGGTGTAGCTAATAGTTTGTGAACCACCAGGCAAGGTGGAGTCAGTGACTGTTATCGCGTAGACTTGCCCCGCCGTAGCGGTTCCACTACAAGTGAAGTTCTGAACTCGATTGGTTCCAGTGGTAAAAGTCAAAGTCTCAGTTACCGCTCCTGACTTATTAACAAATTTGCTGCTATCAAAGTCATTTGGTGTAAGGGAACTAACTGTCACTACGTTGCCCACGGAAGTGGCGGTGATTCCAAAGGCTTGCAAGGGCGTCGAATTGTTTATACTCTGAACCAACCCCGCAGCTATTGTGCTTGTCGTGTCTCCCGCAACAACCGTGTAAGAAACCTGTGTAAGTCCCTCGGGGAGACCAAGATCATCGAGTTCTACCTTGATGATATTTCCTGCGGTAATTGTTCCGCCAATAGTTATCGTGTTCTTAATGGGAACCAGTTGTTGCGACATCTGCTGGACACGCACAAATCCACCAGAAATTTGGTTCCAGCCAGTCTGACCCGGAAAGTAATAGCTTACGGGTGCTTCCAGTGGCTTTCTGGTCCAACTAGGGATAGATGTCTGAACGGAATTAGGTGTGTACAGCCAGCGAGTAGTCTGACAGTGCGTGTAGACATTGTTGAATGCATCGTCCGGATACATCTCAGAGGCTTCTCTATCCCAAAAATAAGTATATTTGAGTTCGCCCAACCAATTTTCAATTCGTGTGCTTGAACCATCTGGTAGTGTGAACGTCATTCCTTCCGGCACGGCTCCCGTCGCACCCGCTGGTGTGTACCGATAGAATCCAGTAGATCCGTAGGGCGTGACCATAAGGTTTATAAAGGTTGAGTCCGTGTCAGTCTGATAGGAAAATTTTGACTGGTTTCCAACCGCATCGGTAATGCTGAGCAATTGGCTTTTGTCAGAGCTGTATGCAAAGCTGGCAGAGCGGCCAAAGCCATCGGCAACGCTGGTAACCTTGTAATAGCCGGGGTCTGTTGAACTGTTTGAATCGTATGTCACCGTCATCGGAGAGTTGCCACAGGCATCAGTAATTGAAGCCAGGCGGAAATAGCCTGGATCTGTAACTGTGTTGGATGAGTAAGACAGAACGGCTGCGTTGTTCTGAGGGTCAACAACCTGGGTAAGAAAGAAGGTGTCTCCGGCAGCATTTTTTCTTTCGTATTTTTCGACGCTTCCGTCAGGCATCCGTCGTTCCCAACTTATTACTCCTGCATTGTTTACTTCTGCAATAATCGCAAGAGAATAAGGATTTCTGTTCCCAAATGGCTCGGTGTACTGCTCATAACCGCCGCCTCTAACTCTCACTTTCACTATTCGATGAATGGGGTCAGTGCTATCAATAGTGAGATAAGAGAGCCAATTCAGGCTCCAGTTATGCCCAAGATTTGTGAAGGTGAAATTTGAGGGTTGCTCAGCTTCGTTGTAATTGTAATTAACGACCACGCCCATGTCTGGACCAATTGGTGGCGAATAAGACAGCGGCGTATCCACAATATTGAGTGTGGCATTCATAGAAAAAGCTGAAGCTTTCGGCATCCCATTTACTGGGCAACTGCAGCCTGTTGTACAAGGTGATTTGGGGCAATTTGGTGTTTTGAATTGTTGAGGAAGCAGAGCGTAACCCTTTCCCCAAATTGCTTTTGCCTGGTCAGCATCAAGCAAAGTCCACGCAGCGCTCATTTGATCTGACGGAATCATGAAATAGCCGTCGGTCTCAGAGTTGAGTGCGGCTGCGGTGATCCACTTTGTACCATCAGTATCGAAGGTTGGGTCTTCTATTTTGGGCATTATGACACACATACTTGTCGGAACACTTGCTTCTGCTAAGCGGAGGTGTGAGCACCCTGGCTTTTCTGAGAAAGAAGGGGAATTACTGATCCCCGATTTAATGCCAGCGAACGTGGCTAGCCTGTTATCCATCGTAACTCGCACTAAGTATGACGAGGATGCAATTCCGATCTTATACACTTCGGTTGCGGAGACCGTTTGGCTATACCAAATACCTGCCGACGTGGTCAACTTTCTATGGAGAGCTAGTAAGGAAGAGTTAAAAAGTTTGGTCAAGCAATGGAAGAAATACGATCCTGTAATAGCTCGTAACTATACTGACAAATCAGTTCTGACAATACTTACTGATCTCAAATCCGCATGTGAATTGGTTGATAGGATGAATCAGAAAGTATTTATCAGAGTGGCTTTATGACAATGTCACCCTTCTCCCTATAGAAAGAATTTCTTTGCAAAGATTAGAGCCATTAACCTCTGTCTCTACATAAAGATAGCCGAAAAGGACTGTTCTCAGCTATCTTTGACTTTGAACCATCTGACCGTTGTTTTCGCCTATTTCAAACCGCATATCTCTTCAAACACCATTTTCGGCTAAAAAATTTGGCACCGATTAAACATACAGATCTTGATCGAAGAGCTCTAGAATTTGACTCAAGCTGAAGTAAAAGACCTGGCTCTTGTAGCAAAGCTTCAGAGATTTTTTGCTTATCACTGTTGACTATAGGCATGCTATGCGTGTTTCAAAAGTCGTCGAATTGCGTCTGCGTACGCAAGGATCAAAGAACTATAGACTGAACGAGGAAGAAATGATTTCCATGCTCTAGTAATAGAGTAATAGACAAGGTTTGTTAGGACAACCTGAAAGAACCGAGGATGCGGCTACGCGCAAAAAAAATAATTGTGTTTGAGGCGTATCTGCAAAGCAGCAGACTAAGCTGAATTAAGAATTAAAAGTGATCAGACACCTAAGGAACCTGCAAGATAACAGTCAAGCACCCGCTAGCACCAGATCATTTTTCTTTTGCAGCACGGCACATGTTCCGACTTTTGCTTAGTGCATTGACCTCATTTCATCAGCGAGATCAAGTCCTCACGCACTGGAAACATCACCCAATTTTCGTATGATGCACTCTCGCGCGCCACGAAGATTGAAGAGCGCACTGCAGGCAGTGTCACTTCGACGAAGCAACATCTTTGGTGCGGGACGCAAAGGTGTGAGGAAAGAGATGCGTCGGGGAGCTTGAGCAATGGAAAGCAATTCTTCACCTTGGGGCAAAGGAACTTCACAAGTGGTAGTGGCACTAGCTACTACTACACCAAGGATGATCCGCCTGGCAGTATCAGGGAGATGACTGATGGCGCTGGCGCTATCGTTGCCCAGTATGGCTATTCTTCATATGGTGAAGTAACCAAGACCCAGGGGAGTGGTGATGCCGACATGCAGTACGCGGGTTATTATGCTCACCCCAGGAGCGGTTTACTGTTGCCCTCTTACAGAGCTTACCTGCCCACTCGTGGGCGGTTCGTTAACAGGGACCCCATTGGAATTGCAGGTGGTTCGAATCTCTATGCTTACGCAGGGAGCAATCCGATTTCACGGCGAGATCCAACTGGTTTGATTGACTGGGGGCAAGTCCAATCAGCTGCCAACCAAGGGGCCGTTGCAGGAATCGAGGCCGGTATGGTTGCTGGCGGTATTGCAGGAGGTGCAATCTCAATCGAAGCAGGTGGGATCTTGGCGTTCCCAGGAGCTGGGTTGGGGGGATTAGGTCTTGGTGCTGTAGGCGGCTTCGCTGGAGGACTTAGCAATTTGGCTGGACAACTAGCTGGCTACAAGCCAGCGCAAGGTATTTTGCCGAACACCCTCTGCATGAAGCCACCTGACAATGCACACGATCCTAATGGTCCAAAAGCTCCTGGTAATCCAGCGAATCATCCAGCGACTGGGTACGAAGAGCCCAAAGGTGGTCCAAACTGGGTAAAAAATCCCAATGGGTCAGGCTACGGCTGGGAAGATGCAAGCGGCAATGTTTGGGTACCGACTGGACCAGAAGGATCTCCTAATGCTCATGGCGGACCTCATTGGGATGTGCAAGAACCCGGTGGTGGTTATACTAACGTTTATCCTAATGGTGTTCGGAGATAATTATGAGTTATGTCCTTAGCGTTCCTGAGCCCTTGAGGTGGTTCTCTCAACTTGACGAAGAGCTTTTTTTCCACGGATTAAAGCAGCTTAGGGGTGTAAAATCGATTTCTGTTCTTCCGGGAAAGCCGCTACAGGGCGTGCCCAATCAAGTTGAACTTCAGTTAGAAGAAAACACCTTAGATGATGACAGCCTGAGAAACCTGATTGGACTTATGTTCCGTTATTCAACGGAAATGCAATCGCTGTCTGGTCTGTGTACCGACGAAAACAAGTCATGGTTTAGAGATGAGAATAAATTTTGGTATGAAGCAATCTTCGGCGGTCACTAAAGCAATGGGATAGCGGTGATGGTGCCCTTACCAGTGGTGGTTCAATTCGAATAGGATTTGGTGGTTCAGTTTCGTCACCCAGTCTAACCGCAATGGAGTTTCGAAAAAAAAATGGTGATTAAAGACCTCTAAAATCCAATCAAATCCGACCGGAAACATCACCCAATTTTCGTATGATGCACTTTCGCGCGCCACAAAAATCGAAGAGCGCACCACAGGTGTTACTTCGACGAAGCAACACCTGTGGTGCGACTCTGCGAGATGCGAGGAAAGAGATGCGTCTGGCAGCTTGAGCAATGGTAAACAATTTTTGGGACTTGGTCAGGCCAATTTCATCAGCGCTACCCCAACAAGCCTCTTTTATACTGCCGATCATATAGGCTCTGTGCGCGAAATGACGCAATCGAGCGTGAGTGGCATGACAATAGAAGCCCAGTATAGCTATGCTCCATACGGAACAGTTATCAAAGTCGCTGGAAGCTCAGATGCAGATTTTCAGTATGCAGGTTATTACCTGCATCCAAGGACTACACTGAATTTATTAGTTTTCAGAAAATTATCATTCTGATTTCGGTCGTTTTTTCAATCGGGACCCGATTGCTGAAAACGGAGGAGCAAATCTTTACTGTTATGCAGAAAATGAACCAATTGAAGAAGTTGATTCAATGGGACTTTTGGGTTCAATTGGAAGCCCAACGCCTGCTTGTACTTCCGGTGCCTGTAGCACCTCCGTTTCGTTCTCGATTTCCTCTGCTCGAGCATTTAGACGCCCTGATCGATTTACGAACTGTAGTACGAGAGTTTGCTGTCTAACCAATAGGGATAAATGCATAAACCTATGTCGGGAGCTTTTCGACAGTGGCTGTATCGATAAGGAACAATATGACACTTGCATCTCAAAATGCTCGGGGGTATACAAGGATTGCGTTTTGACTGTATCTCAGGGGTTTGTTTTTGCCAATCCTCCATGGTACGACATTTTTCGAGAGTTCGGTATCAGATGGCACTGAAGATATTGGACTCCTGTCTATTTTGTAGAGCAAGGCGAACTTTATTGGAGAATATTGAGACTCCTCACGCTCAGAAATGACAAATGCACCATTGCGCTGGCTGTGTGAGCAGTAGCGTACCTGCTCATACAGTTTCAGCTGATTAACTTGTTCTGGATTTAAGTGAAGTGAGCCTGTTTGTTAAAAGGAATATTCTGTGGGACAGACTTGCACGATTTGAGTAGCTCTCAAGCTCATGCAGCATCGTATTGAGAGATCCAAGTCTAAAATTTTCGCATCCTCGCTCCTCTAAAATTGAGAATAGGCGCTCTAGTGTATTCACTGCTTTGTTAAGCAAAGGATCTCGTTGACTTATTTTGCACTTCGCATGTCGCAAATAAAACTCAGCTAGGGCGAACGCCCAGTGAGGATTATTGCTATCGATTGATTCGGCCTGAAGATAAATTTTTTCAGCAGTTCTAGGACTCCATAAGCTGCAAAAACTAGCAGCGTTATCGAGTACTTCTAAGTTGTTAGGATTTGAATTTACGACATTCATCCAGCGTCGTTTTACTTTGTTGTACGCCGTCGAGCAATGAGAGAAAAATAGAAACTGATGAATCTTCCGAGTTGGATAGTTCTCGATCAAAAATATTAGTTGAGCAGCAAATTCTTCCAGAAACCGCTCATCACGAACCGATCTATTTTCAAAAAAGCCTGCCAACATAAGTCTTTTTTCAAGCTCCTCGGCGCAGGCTGTTCCACTTAAAGTGTTCTTCATAGCTCTAGCTTTAGCCAAAGACAGATTCAAACCAATTTGCATAACGGTGAAATCATCATCCATATCGTACCTCACGTGCAATGGTCCAAAACAAGGCAAATCCCTACACAATCCTATTATAAAACGTCTCTGTGTAAATGGACAGGAGGAATTACAGACTGAAAATTGTTCCAAATCAAAATAGTCCCTCAACGCATAGAAAGTGCGGAATTCGTGATCCACAAGCTATTCCTCAAGCATTTCTCCGTCTTCAAGAATTCGGCCACGCACCGCGAATAGTATCACTCCGGTGAAGCGCGAGTTAGTCGAGTACCACTTCCGGAGTCACGGGGCAAAGCGATCCTGGTCGCCGTGCTTCAGCCGCTCGTTATAGAAGAATTTTTGCGGACTACTATAAGCAGCGCGGTGTTTTAACCAACAAGTGTCGCGGGGAGAGCTTTACGCTCTGGATAGGCGAAAACGCTGCGAGCGGCGGAGAGATTAAGCCTTGTCCATGGGCACCTTGAATGGTGTCAATCCAAAGCTTCTTGGATCACGACTCATCTTTTCTAAAGATGAATCTATCGTTCAAAAAATCCACCCAGGAAACATCACCCAATTTTCGTATGATGCACTTTCGCGCGCTGCAAAAATTGAGGAGCGCACTGCTGGCAGTGTCACTTCGACGAAGCAACATTTGTGGTGCGAGCAAACTCGTTGCGAAGAAAGGGATGCATCCGGCAGCCTGAGCAATGGGAAGCAGTTTCTTGCAATGGGACAAGTAAATTTCACCAGCGGAACTCCTGCTAGCTTCCCTTACACGCGAGACCACTTGGGCTCCATAAGGGAAATGACTGATTCCTCTGGTGCAATCGTTGCGCAGTACGGTTATGGACCTTACGGGGTAGTCACAAAAATTGCCGGTAGTGGTGATGCCGATTTCCAGTACGCCAGTTATTACGCCCATAAGTGGTCTGGATTGAACATGGCACTATTCCGAATGTATTCCTCATCAATTGGTCGATGGATCAACAGAGATCCCATCGGCATAACAGGCGGAACCAATCTTTATGCTTATGTTGGTGGAAATCCAATCCGATATTCGGATCATACTGGTTTAGTTGATTGGGCGCAGGTTAGACAGGCAGCTAACTCTGGCGCCATAGCAGGTATGGAAGCAGGCATGCTTGGCGGGGGGATAGTTGGCGGCGCCATATCTATAGAGGCTGGGGGCGTCCTAGCCCTACCTGGCGCAGGACTAGGCGGGCTTGGATTAGGTGCATTAGGAGGTTTTGCAGGAGGACTGAGTAATCTTGCTGGTCAGCTGGTCCCCAATTTTGTTTGTTCCAGACCTCCCAGGCTTAGGCCTGTGCCTGGAGCTGCTGGACCGCACTCCACCTGGTCGACAAATGCTGCTGGGCAAACAACTCACACTGCAACATGGACTGAAAACCCGCAAAACCCATCTGGATTCGACGAACAGCAACATACCGATTTAACGGGTGGACCACATTATGATAAAGAAACAGGACAATATGTTCCGACACCACACACGCAATTTCCTGACGGATCCGTCAGACCAGCTACCCCCGATGAAATTCCAGGAAATGCAGCCAGCCCCTAAAAGATTGGTATATGGAGGACTAGTAATGGATTCGCCGTTAAATTACCTACAAGAATGGTATTCCGCACAATGCAATGGTGAATGGGAGCACGATTATGGTATCGAAATTTCCACTCTCGATAATCCGGGCTGGAGATTAAAAATAAGATTAACTGACACAAACTTGGAGAATAGAGAGTTTGCTGATTTAAGAGTGGAAACTACCGATACAGATTGGTTTCACTGTTGGGTTGAAGACGGATTTTTCAATGCGGCTTGCGGCCCCAAGAATCTAGAACAGGTCTTGTCGTCTTTCAAATCATTTTCAAATGACTAGCTCCGACTGTTGACAGATACTATATTTACAAGGTTAAAGCGCTTTTGCGCAAGTATTTCTTTTATTATTGAAATCTCGGAACATATGCTCACATAAGCTATCTTCGTCAAAGCTGAATTACCGAAGTTATGCATCCCAGACAATTTGGCTGTAGCTGGATTTTGAATGCCTTGCGGCAAAAAAAGATCTAAGCAACACTCTTCCGGCTGGTCTGAAATCCAATCAAATCCCACTGGAAACATCACCCAATTTTCGTATGATGCAATTTCGCGCGCCACGAAAATCGAGGAGCGCACCGCTGGCAGTGTCACGTCTGCGAAGCAACATTTGTGGTGTCGCTCTGAAAGAGTAGAGGAGAGAGACGCAACAGGGTCCTTAAGCACCGGAAAGCTATTCTTGGCTCTGGGACAAAGGAACTTCGTGAGCGGAGTTGGAAGTAATTACTTCTACACTTTGGATGCTTCACCCGGAAGTATCAGAGAAATGATTGACGCCACCGGTGGCGTGATTACGCAGTGTAGCTATGATCCGTACGGAGTCAAAACAAAAATCAAGGCTCCGGAGACTCGATTTTTCAATACTACGCTGGATATTACCTGAATTCAAGATCGTCTTTGTACGCAACGGTCACACGATTTTACAATGCGAACGGAGCTAAGTTCATCAATCGAGATTCGATTGGCGAAAACGGCGGGGTAAACCTTTATGGATACGTAGACAATAACCCAGTTTCATCTAAAGACTCCAGCGGATGGGTGACAATAGCCATGCGGGTGCCACCGCTAATGACTCGTCCCATGCCAGTTCCTAGGTCAAAACCACAAGAACCTCCCGCACCAACAAATCCTCATCCAGGGAAGCACACAATAGCGGGGACGACGAGGACAAAGAGAAGGACGACGACAAAGGTGATTGCGATGACGGAGGTGGTGGCGGCGGTGGTGGCGGCGGCGGAGCCCCTTCGCTAGACCAACCTACGGATACATATCGTTCGCGCTTTGACTACTGCTTGCTAAAAGCTTTCTTCAACTATCTCATAAATAAGGGAAAGCAGATGAATTGTGGAATGATACCAGTCTATGAGGATGACGCCGAGGCTACTTTCGCGAGTGATGTTGCCGCCTGTAAGAAAGGACAAGATCGGCATCCAAATGGCATACCCCTATCTAAATATTTGCCGAATTTTCCGGGACTAACCCCTCGGAGACTTCCTAGAGATCCTGGTTACAAACTATAGGTTCAACGAATTAAATACCTGCGAATTCCAATTGAGGTTGTCTCAGTCCCATCGGTGGAGGATGACATTGTTTGCCCTTCACACAGAAATTTCCAATGGCAAACAGCTCACGTAATTACCAGCTCAGGGAGACTTACAAAAACTGATAGCTTACCTTCAAACTCTGAACTTGCCTCAAGTGATACGATACCTTCCTCAGAACCAGTCTCTAACCAGCAGTCATATTTTGGAAGTTCAAGCAGCAATCTGGGAATCACATCGACGGTTCTATTAGAGTAGACTGAAGCCCTTCCGACGCAAGCTTCCAAAGACATTTCTTCCTCCTCTGAATAGAGGGAAAAAATTGCTCGCTGCCCATCATAAGTTATTCTCACAGCATACATTTCGTAGCAATGGTCATTTTTAATTGCATATTTCTTGCAGCTAAATTTGAACCACTTATTTCTAATGAATTCTGTGTGAAAATTTGTCTTTGTTATGTAATCATCATGATTTTGCGTTGCTGTTCCGCAATCTTCATATTTTGAACAGGAATTATAAGTCGTAAGATATTGTGAGTTCATGCGCATGTTCCCGGACAGAAGTTTAGAGCGAGTCGCCATTAAGCTGTTCCTCCGGTGGGAGGTGCCAAATGAGAATGTGATCTTTTCCTATTATAAAAGTGTCGTTAGTCCTCTATATATTTTCCCGCTTTTATGCGTAAGCTAACGCAATGATGAGGACAGAATCTGCCACCATAAGAAGTGGCACGATTATCTGCCATCGGTGACTTGCAGGAGAATTGCAAAACACATATCAGTGCTCACTGGCATCGATTCTTTATCTAACCGTAGATCAATTTGTTTTTTTAACTCGGTAAACCGCCGGATCTAGACGCCCGAATCATCAAGTTTTCAGTTGAAAGGAAGCAAGGGTTTTGGCTAAGTTTTTGGATGACAGCAGTTAAATAAGATGAGAACGGATCAATCCCATGTCGTCGACAAGTCGAAATTAGTGACTTGACATTGAACTTAAGAAACTTTGTTGGTGACTTAAGCCGACTCTCTTTCCAGATCTTCTGAAATCCAATCAGATTCAACAGGAGAAACACCGTCTAATTTTCGTATGGATGCACTTCTCTGCGCGCCACGGTAATGAGGAGCGCACCGTTGGCAGTGCCACTTCGACGAAGCAACATTTGTGGTGTGATGCTGATTGGATAGATGAAAGAGATGCATTCGGTAGCCTGACAAGAGAGTTCTTCGGACTGGCTCAATTAAACATAAGTGTTAGTGCAACGAATTATTTATATTCCCTTGATCACATCAAGTCCGTACGAGAAATGACAAATAGCGCAGGCGTAATTCAGGCTCAGTATTACTATTCACCATTTGGTGAATCCACGAAGATTTCCGGGTTGGAGGAATCCGACTTTCGGTTTGCGGGTTACTTCATTCATCAGCGAAGCAAACTTTGCAAACCAATTTACAGACTCTATAGTCCTTTGCTTGGAAGGTTCATAAATCGCGACCCCATAAGCGAGCGAGGCGGAGTCAATCTGTTCGCCTATGTGGCTAATAGTCCCACCCAGCTCACAGATCCGATTGGATTTATGCCTAAAGATGAGGGACAATTTTACAAGCAGGGGTTTGATTTTCGCGAGTTTAATTATGGAGAATGGGGAGGACAAGGACTAGCGAACGGCGGACATCCTATCGGTGGCGAACTCGGAAAATTTCCTCATGAAGGGCAGAAGGGATGACGCCGCCCTTTGGATGCGCGAGACTGGTGTTATTACTATCACGACGTCTGCTTACACAATGCGGCCGGAGAGAAAGACGACTGCAGGCGTGGAAAAAGGAAGGACTGTGATAAGAAACTAGGTGATTGCCTCTCCGGTGCATTTAATAAATATGGATATGAAATTGGTGACCCAGGTGCTCAGATCATTTTGTTCAAAGACTTCCCTCCAAACGATAACAAAGACGTATTCATCAAAAATCAACCTCAATATCCCCTTCCGTCCGGACCTTGGCCGATACACTAAGCAGTATGAAGAAGCTGACACAACAATCATTCTCCCCAACTAATTTGCTAAGTAAGTTCGCGTTTGTACTCTTAAGCAATTACCTGGGCACGGCATTAGGTGCAGGAGTGGTCTACCATTTTGGCAATATAGCTTTTGGAGATTTACTTGGGTATTTCAATCCAGCTTCTGTTTGCCTCACCTTTGTGCTAGGGTTTCAAGCATCCGCTACATGCCGCGTTGTGTGGTTAGCAACACACTTAATTGCAGCTATATTCATTTTCCATCCGAAAGCGCCACGCTGGCTGTGGATCATCCTTCTCATTTTCTACTCAATACTAAGTTACCTTGTGGTACTTTCTTTCAGGTCATAGCGTTGTAACAAAGCCAGGATTTTGCAGAAGAATCCTGGAAACATCACCCAATTTTCGTATGATGCACTTTCGCGCGCCACGAAAATTGAGGAGCGCACGGGTGGCAGTGTTACGTCGACAAAGCAACATTTGTGGTGTGGATCGGCTAGGTGCGAGGAAAGAGATGGCACTGGTAGTTTGAGTAATGGCAAGCGATTGCTGGCACTTGGTCAGATTAATTTCGACAGCGGCATAGGGGCAAGCTATTTTTACACCGCAGATCACTTAGGTTCTGTTCGCGAGATGACTAAGACTGCTGCTGGAAGTACAACAATAGAAGCTCAGTACGGATATGACCCTTATGGTCAAGCTACCAAGCTGGCTGGCAGTCAGAATGCTGACTTTCAGTATGCTGAGTATTACTTCCACACTAGAAGCTTGTTTAACATGCCGGTATTCAGGGCTTATAATCCTAATCTTGCGAGATTTGTAAATAGAGACCCTATTGATGAGCATGGCGGAATGAACCTCTATTCGTATGGAGAAAACACGCCGACCTTAGAAACCGACCCACTAGGAACTGCTCCCAGTGCTGGTGGATGGGAGCTAACGAGAGCACACATGTTCGTTAGGGGCAAAGAAGTTGCAAGGGCTTACTTCGAAGTCAAAATTTTTCCTGATTTTAGGGGAACCCTAGAAGGTTGCCTGGCATCATGTGACAAGGCGAAAAATGAGCTAAACAAGAAATGCGAAAATGAGTGCCCGCACAATCCGTTTTGGAAAATGAACTGCTTGACTGCGGTTGAGGGAGCCTACGGCAAGTGCTTGAATGATTGCGCCAACCACTTCTCACCCAAACCGCCTAACCCAGATGGAGATGGCGGAGAGCCGGCTCCCAAACCAGACAACGTAAAACCATTCAAACCTCGACCACCGTTAAGGAAGGCTTCCTAGAGTGAGAACTAATTTTTGCATCATGTGTACCCCTGGGGAACAAGAGCCAGATCCGACAATTTGTTATCAGTGCTTTCTCTGGATACATGCATATCATTGCTCCACAAGCGATACAGTACTATTCTGTAGAGCCTGTATCGATAACTTGTGGCACAAACCCGGTGAAGTCAACCCTATCTCAGTTCTGTGCCTGTCCTGTCATTCTGCTCTTTTTGCCCACCGAAAAAGCGTGGGATTGCCGGTCGAGCTGTTCAAACCCGGCAAAGTGGAATGGGAGAAACTCTATGGCGGAACTGTTGTGAAGCAGGTCAAAGAAGGCTATCTGGTGGAAGTGGATGGTTTCACAAAATACGGATTTCTGATAACGAGCAAGAGTCTCACTCCTGGAGCGACTGTCGCTCTATTCTATGGCGGGCAACAGGAAGGCAAACATTACTTTGCTCTAGTAAATAGCAGCACCAGTGATGAATGAGATTGCTACCAAGTCGGCTATTATGAAACAAGCGAGAAACGCAATACATTAGTGCGACTCCGGGCAACGTGGCAAGTGGCGGCGGCACAGCGGCAACCAATTCGTATCCGATAACCATCAACTCGGCGTCATCTGCAACACTGCAATACGACGCGAATGGCAATATGACGAGCGACGGAACAAACACCTACTCCTGGGATGCCGAAAACAGGCTGATTCAGATTACTTATCCGGGCTCGGGAAATAACACCCAATTTTCGTATGATGTCTTCTCTCGCGCTACGAAGATCGAAGAGCGAACCGCAGGTAGTGTCACGTCGACGCTGCAACACATTTGGTGTGACACAGCAAGATGCGAGGAGCGGGATATATCTGGTAGCTTGAGTAATGGAAAGCAGTTCTTTGACGGGGGGCAGGTCAACTTTGCAAGCTCAACGCCTACCACCTACTTTTACACCGGGGATCATTTGGGGTCCATAAGAGAAATGACTAAGACGAACAGTGGGACCACTACCATAGAAGCTCAGTATGGCTATAGTCCTTATGGACAGGTCACTCGGATTGCTGGCAGTCAGGACGCGGATTTTCAATATGCTGGGATGTACATAAACCAGAGGTCAGGGTTCGACTTAACCCTCTTTCGGCAATACAACGCAGGTTTAGGAAGATGGCTTAGTAGAGACCCCAAAGGTAATGGAAATTTATATGGCTACGTGGATGGAAACCCAATCAGCTCCATCGACCCCATGGGGCTCGATAAGATTTATTTATACAACATCATTTTTAGCATCCATACAGGAATCTACATAGAAAGAACCGATGGCACAAAATGGGCCATTAACGGAATGTATGGTTCTAATTTCACTGGAAACATGAGAGTTACGATTAGAAATGATGTTAAACGGCCTGGAACTAATCTATGGGGCGGATTAGATCCTGAACCGCTCGAAGCAACCGACGCCCAAATAAATGAGTTAATCCATCGGGCTTTTATATTGCAGGCGTACTTTCTGGAACATCCGCACCCTTATCAATTGGTACCAGGAGTTACCGGTACTGGTACTACCAGTAATCAAATATGGCCGTATTTACTTAAATCAGTTGGAATCGGGTATCCCAATCGATTTGCTCCTGGGGCTTCTATCCCATGGTCTCCAGGCGGACCTGGGACAGGCGCGGAACCAGAAGACCCTGCTGATTGCAAGGGCAAGTCACCACTGCCTCCTGTCATTGACCACCCCTGGAATCCAGAAGGAATTCCCCATACGAAAAATTACGGAAAAGGCATTCGTTTCGGTTACGGTTAAGAAAAGGCTCGTAAGAATGGATTCAATAGTCAGAGCATTGTTGGGCTGGGCGGCTTTATTGCTACCCGTTCTCGCCACTGGATGGCAGCTATGGAAAGGAAAAGTAGCCAAAATAAGTAGCGCTTACTGCTGGTACATGCTTATCGCTCCAATAGCTGGCACCACGTATGTTATCGCGGCAAATCTTCGTTGGCAGGAATCTTCGACCATCGTTTTATATACATTGCAATTTTGGAGCATTTGCTCTGCAGTAGCAATTTTTTTAGCACCTAAGCGAAACTGTTTTGTGCCAATCTTTTCTGTATATGCGACTTTTGCTAACAGTTTGCTCTTCGGCTTACTTGCAGACGCCGAAGAGCCGGAAGCCGTGGTTTATGTCACCAAATACTTTCCCAAAAAGCGTACATCTTTGCTTATTTACTATTCGTTGGTGTCAGCAGGCATTGCGTACTACCTTCCTCATAGCACAATTGAGAGTCTTGAGCCAAATGCTGTATCCGGCGTCATAGCTTCGATTAGGACCGATGCAGAAAATTCAAATATAAAAATAAGCCAAATTGAAATTCTCGATTCTACGAATACGATTGTAGTTTTGAACGCACAGAAATATCTTTCAGTTTACAATCTGGAATGGCTAAAAATCGGAACTCCAGTGTCGCTCACTTTTCAAAGAACAACCAGTGGAAATGATTTGACCAGCCTTGAAATCGACCAGAAGGGAGCCTCCTTGGCGAGCGCAATGGACTGCATTGTTGAGTTTTTTGATATCGTGGCAACCCGCTCGGACGCAAGAGATTTTTCCTCGGTACTAGCACCTAACATTTCTATTAATCAAGTTCTGATGAAGAATTTGGATAGAAAGACAGCGTTACGCCTTTTTGGTGCAACGTCAGCAAATGAACTCATACTGCATTCACTGAAGCAAGAGCGCGCCACAAGTAATGCCGCGCCCGTTAGGAGTTTAGATCCATGCATTATTGACCTTGAAACAGGAAGAAGAATCATGAATCCTACCGGATTTAAGATTCAGATGTCGCTTCCCAACATGGTGAGGGTTTTCGTCGATAGCAAGTGCTTCTTCAAAGAGAGTTTTGGTTTAATCACGTTTGTATTGCTGAAAATAGATGGTTACTGGCGTATTCGCAAAATCGAGTTTCAAAAGCATTAGCATTCTTCTTTCCGCAAAGAAACAAGAAACTAAGTATTCGGTCCAAAAGCGTGAAATCCGATCCATGGTTGATACGAACAGTGCAGCCGTGCACGACCATTTCGATGAAATCTGCATTCTTGCTAGGGCTTGCCCTGAAGAAGAATCTACATCCTGGCTCTGTGCAACTACTTGTTGCTTTATCCCAAGCTCACAGAGAACGAGCGAGAGGCGAGACCACTGCCTGATTTTGATCATGTTTACCAGGAGCGAAAACGAAAAGGTGTGACACTGAGCCTGTTGTGGCTTGAATACAAGCAACAGAATCCAAATGGCTATGAGTACACACAGTTCACCGAGTATTTTCGGCGCTGGTCTTCGGAACGCAATCTGACGATGAAGCAAGACCACAGCGGTGGTGACAAAGCTTTCTCCGATTTTTCAGGTGGCACGCTCGCAATCACCGATCCGGAAACAGGAGTGACGCGCGATGCCAAACTTTTTGTCTGCACACTCGGTGCAAGCAATTATTCTTATGCTGAGCTGTTCTTTGGAGAAACAGCTCAAAGCTGGTGCACAGGACAAGCGCATGCGTTTGAGTATTTCGGCGGTTGCCCGCAGGCGATCGTGCCAGATTATGTTCCACGAAACATAATCTGGCTTTTGTGCCCTTCTTGATTATGTTCCTTTTGTTGCGACCGCACGCAGAAGCGTCAGTCTCTATTGAGTTTTGGGACACATAATTTTTGCTTTGGTTGCGGCATATCTTCTTCGGAACCGTTTCGAAAGGAGATTGTCATGTTAGAACGCTACTTCTTAAAACCCCAAACAGTTGATCGAATAAAGCAGTGTTGGATTTCAGATAGCATCGAGCTTTACGTAAAATGGCTCGAAGAAAGAGGCTATTCTGCAAAAACGATTACACGTCGAGTACCAATACTAATCAATTTCGCCAACTATGCTCAAGAGCGGGGCGCCAAGAGCATCTCGGATCTACCACCTTTCATCATGGAGTTCGCTCGTCACCAAGAACAAAGTAAAAGCAACCGAAGCAAATACAGGCAAGTCGCCCTAATGAAGGAAGTTAGCGGTCCACTGCGACAAATGATCAAGGTTGTCTTACCCGACTATGTATGCATCACTCGAACTCGCTACAGTGCGGCACCGAGCTTTGAGTTCACAGACATGTTCTTCAAGTACTTGCAAGATGAACGAGGGTTGAGCAAGTGGACGGTGCGTCTTTACGATTATGCTTTGCGTATCTTTCAAACCTATTTAGAGCGAATAAAAGTAAAGCACGTCAATGAGCTTTCTCCAGCCATACTTAGTGGCTTTGTTGTAGATATCAAAGATCAAATGGGAAAATCTTGCCTCGTTAGCGTTACGAGCGCAGTGAGAGTTTTATTGAGGTATCTATACAGGGAGCGCTTAATTGACAGGGACCTAAGCACAGCGCTGGAGTCTCCTCAAAAGTACAAGCACGCTGATTATCCGAGGTCGATTACGTGGGATCAAGTCCGACTTATGCTAGAGTCTGTTGATTTGCGAACATCTGTTGGAAGGCGCGACTATGCAATCCTTCTGTTACTCGTGACATACGGACTGCGCGCTCGTGAAGTAGCGGCTATTACGTTGGATGACATCGATTGGAAGGCTGAGCGATTGCGAATTCCAGAACGGAAGGCTGGCCATTCAACTGCTTATCCGCTTTCCAAAGTCTGTGGCGATGCGATACTTGAGTATCTCAAAAAGGATCGTCCAAAAACAACTGAGCGACATATTTTCCTCCATGTTCTTGCACCACTCGCTCCTTTGACGTGGCAGGGTGTTTCTTGTCGAACATCGTATTATTTGCGGAGAGCCGGTATCGATGTCCCAAGAAGCGGCTCGCACACTCTGAGGCATACGTGTGTGCAAAGACTTGTGGAAGCACAATTCTCCTTCAAGCAAATTGGCGATTATGTTGGTCACCGTTCAGCCGATTCTACCCGAATATACTCAAAGGTAGATCTTGAGTCCCTTCGAGAGCTAGCGAACGGGCTCGGGGAGGATCTTGTATGAATAGTCAATGGACAGGTTTTAAGAGTCCTCTTTCAAAATCGATTGAGCAATTCTTGCAATACAAACGCTCACTACGCAAGAAATTCCATACGGAAGAACGCGCCCTTCAACTGCTAGATCGCTATCTGGTTGAATGCAGCGTTTCCTCAATGGAGCAATTGACTGCCGAACTTTTGGACAACTTCTTAGCGTCAAGAACACGGACTCGACCCCGCAGCTACAATCATTTAGTTGGTGTTGTCCGACGTTTCTTTGAGTGGATGGTTAGTCAGGAAATACTACCTCTTTCTCCATTTCGCGCCGTATCCCGTCGTGCAGTTGCTCAACTGAGACCTCACATTCTAAAGCATGAAGAAGTTAAAGAGATCTTGCTTTTGGCAGGTCGACTGCCTGATGCACCAAATGCTCTGAATCGGGGAAAAATGTACCAATTGATATTCGCCCTGATTTATGGACTTGGATTAAGAGTGGGTGAAATATCTCGTTTGAAAATAGGGCACGTGGATTTTGAGAAAAACATCCTCATTATCAAGGAGACCAAGTTTTCTAAAACGCGTCTGGTACCTATGGGGCCGAAGCTTGGCCAGCGCTTAAATGAATTCATCGACGAGTGTGGCAACAAGTCGGCTGGCTTGGATCCAGTTTTCTGGTTTCGAGGAAAGGAACGTCGTCCGATCAATCCTTGCACAATCAGTCAAATCTTTCATCAGCTTGTACTACAAATGCAGATCAGCTCTTCTGAAGGTGAAATGGCACCTCGTTTGCATGACTTGCGACATTCATTTGCCGTCAACACTTTGTTGCGCTGGTACCGAGAAGGAGCAAATCCGTCACAGAGATTACTCTACTTATCTGTTTTCATGGGACATGTGAGCCTGGAGTCTACTGCAGTTTATTTGACCATCACCACCGACTTGTTAAACGAGGCGAATCATCGCTTCCACAAATTTGCTTCCCCAGTGTTGAAGGAGGAATTGAAATGATCGGCTTAATTTTACAATCCTTTTTTGTTGATTACTTGCCAATGCAGCGAGGGCTGCGTGTTTCAACTGTAAAAAGCTACCGCGATTGCCTCCGCATATTCTTGCTCTATGCGTCACAGCAGGCTAAGTGCAAAGTAACTAAGTTGGAAGAAAGGCATTTTACAATGGAGCTTGTGCTGCAATTCCTGAATTGGTTAGAGGAAAAACGCAAATGTTCAGTGCGAACGCGCAATCAGCGACTTGCAGTGCTCCATACATTTTTCGAATATCTGGCGCTTCGAGCACCTGAATTCGTCGCAGAAGCCAAACGAATCTCGGCAATTCGAAGCAAACGATGTCATCCGCCTGAAACATTCTTTTTGGAGAAAGAGGAAGTAGGTGTTATTTTGAAAAGCGCTTCTTCTCATGCCAATTCTAATTTGTCGCTAAGGGACAAAACGCTTCTGCTCTTCATGTACAACACGGGAGCAAGAGTGCAGGAGATTGCGAGTTTGCGTTCAGACCAGATTGATCTAGAGCGGTTACTTGTCAGACTGTATGGAAAAGGAGGTAAATGGCGACTCTGCCCGCTGTGGTCAGAAACGGCAGCTGCGCTTCGGGAGCTGCTTTTGCAGCGAGGACATGAACCGGACGTTTCGGTATTCCAATCTCGGAAGGGAAACGCTCTGACTCGATTTGGAATCTACAAAATCGTTCGAAGGTACACCACAGAAATTTCCAAAAAGCGAGTTGATGGGACACCAAAATCCGTCTCTCCCCACGTATTCAGGCACTCGACAGCGATTCACCTCCTTGAATCAGGTGTAGAAATGAATGTTATTCGAGGCTGGCTTGGTCACGTCAGTTTAGATACAACAAACCGTTATGCGGAGATCAGCATGCGTTCGAAGTCAGCCGCACTTGAAGCTTGTCGTCCACCTGTATCGGAAGAGAAGCACCGCCAAAATACTCGATGACGTGACGACAAGGATTTGCTAAATTGGCTAAATTCACTTTGACAATTATGTGCCGCGGTCAAAGGGCTCCCCCAGCCGCACAGCCGTGCGGCCGCTAATCGGCCACATATTTCCTTTGGACACAAAAGCCAGACAATCCGAAAGGCGTTGTAACAAGGGCCGACCGATACGAACCAGAAATCAACCCCGATTTTCTGCACATGGCCGAACATTTTGACGTTGCAGTATTGCCTGCGCGCGCAAGAAAACCCGGCTAAAGCACTTGAGTCTCAAATCCAAACGGCAGAGACCGATGAATTGAAATTCGAGGTGGAAAGCCCGGGATTACCAAAAAAGCACCCAAAAAGGGTATTGTTGCAGGAGCCATAAATTCTGCCGGACTTAATTGACTTGTACATACGAGGAGCGAGTCCGTGATACTGCTAATTAGCAATGAAATCGAAAAAAGAAACTACGTGATCGTCACGGTGTAGATCAGTTCGATATTCTCCAGTGCTTCGGCAACCAAACTAAATCTGCAATGTTAGACGATCGCGAAGAACACAGGACCGATCCTCCAACACAATGGTTCATCTCAGAGAACGACTTAGGCAGACGTTTGAAGATTGTCTTCATTCAGCTGACGGCTTTGGAAGTTGTGATCAAGTCAGCTTATGAGCCTGATGAAAACGAAGAACGCATTTACCAAAAATACTCGGTGAGGCTTTAAACATGGTTAGCAGGAAAGACATTGGCCGATTTGATGAAGATGCAGAGCGATGGGATAATAAAGAGTTAGGTGCTTCGGAGGAGCATGCACGCCCTGCGTCTGAAGTGCAACAACAAGCTTTGGATGATGCTACCGGGTTGCAATTGATTTCGATTCGAATGCCCAAAATACTAATCGAGCAAATGAAACAACTCGCCCGGCTTGAAGGTATTGGCTATCAACCATATGTGCGCAAAGTTATCACGCAACATGTTCGCGAGAATGAACACAAAATAGAGAGACTGCTGACACCTGTAGAAATTACAGAAAAAGCTGATAGATTGTTTGCGCAGGCACTTGCACTCAAAGCGCAGATTCCAGAAATGGTCCCGCTTTCAAATGAGCGTGTTTCTGCCGAATGCAACTACAACAAAGTACTCACGGAAGCTAATGTACTTTTCAGCAATGTCTATCTGAATGCGGAACCTGTTTTAAAAAGACATGTGAAGCTTAGATTGGATCAGATAAGTGATATTCTAGACCAGGAATTGCGAACTGAGCAAAAGAAGAAATACGGCAAGAAACAAGCTGGCTAACAATCTGTAAGTTACAAGAGCGCTTGAGCCAGGTACTGGACACAGCCTATGGCTACAACAACCTGAACGAGCTAACAAATTGCACTTGCAGCAATGCGACTTGGACGACAAGCTTCAGAAATGTTTTGCTTATCACCGTTGCCTACAAACATGCCTGCGTGTAGTCGTCGAATTGCGTCCTTGTTACCCGGAGGGCAGGCGTGAATAACTTCTTGCTCCGCTGAAATCCATTCAAATTGCACCAGAAACATCACCCAATTTTCGTATGATGCGGCTAGCCGATGCGTCAAGATTGTGGAAACCACCGCTAGTAGTGTCACTTCTACGAAGCAACATGTCTGGTGCGGCTCATCACGCTGCGAAGAAAGAGATGGCTCAGGCAGTCTAAGCAATGGGAAGCAGTTCTTTATTATGGGACAGGCTAATTTCGCTTCAGGGACGCCTCCGAAGTATTTCTACACCCGCGACCACCTTGGTTCTAGCAGAGAACTCACCGATTCAGCTGGTGCCATTAAGACTAGATACGGCTTTGATCCTTATGGTGTGGTGACTGAAACCTTCGTGAGTGGCTCCGTGTCAGCTGATATGCAGTATGCTGGATATTATGCCCATGCTCGAAGTGGACTCAACATGCCGGTATATAGGGCTTATAATGCTGGGCTGGGAAGATTCATTAGCCGCGATCCAATCGCTGAACGCGGTGGCATCAATCTCTATGGCTATGTAAGGAATATGTCCACTATATTTTCAGATCCACTTGGATTGAAATTCTGGGTGACGGGGGATGATCAAATGAATTCCGATTTTCAAACTCTCCAAAAGGAAATGCCCAGCGTCATGGACTTCTTGGAAAATTCAGATCGAAACATTTTCATTATGCAAGACATTGAGGGTGGAACTGCTCCTTCGACTACAGAATTTAGTGGTGGGGCAATTATGATTCACTTAGGCCATGATTCATCTGAAGGCAACCGACGACGCAAATGCCCCTCAAAAATCAATCTAGCTCACGAGATAGGGCATGCTCTTGGAATAGTCTTAGGAGTTCAAAGTCCTGAGGATCCAAATTACGATCCTCCATCGCATCGGGGATCCACACCCGACTGGGAGAAATACTCCATGCTGCTGGAAAATTTCTCACGTACTATGTCAGGACTGCCTTACGAAGAATATAATCCTCCACGACAGATCAGATTGAAAGTTACGCCATGAGGAACGTAGCACTTCTAGCCATTTTCTTTTCCGCCTCGGTGATCACACCATCGTGGAGCACTGATCTTTCGGCGCCCTTTTATGAGTCTCCTTCATGGGCGGACTGGCACCACAAGATGGAGAATGTTCTTGCTCAAAATGTGCAAAAAGCTTGTGCGGAAAAGATAGATACCTCGGCTAAAGAAGCCTCAAGCCAGTGTTTTTTTTCGATCAACGAAGTAGGCAAAGTGCAGAATATAAGACCATTGAAAAAAAGCAAGAACGCTATGTTTAATCTCATTTGTATTCAATCTATTGGAAATCTTCCGTTGGAATTTCGTAGTCCATTTCCGACTTCCCCAGAAAATAAACATATTTATGAATCTATGAGCGCGCAACTGACCCGTGACGGAAAGCAGTGGAAGGTTTTGATCCATATGAAGGCTCATAAATCAAGACAGCTTGCGCTGGAACTTCATTAAAGTGACATATTCTTAATCCTATCGTGCTTCACAGCGTGCGTGCAATAAATGACAGGAATGGTGTTTGTTTCAGTCGTGGACCATTTGAACCAGTCTTTGATCGGTGAATGACTTGTGGTGGTGTTCAGCAGAATGGAACATTGGAAGAAAGAAAGAGCGGAAGCCCTCAGGGCTCAGTTATTTTACCCTTGTTGAGTAACATCGTTTTGCACCACGTGTTCGACAGTTGGCTATCCAAAAGCTTCCCAGATGTACCATTCACGAGATATGCAGACGACGCGCTTGTTCACTGCGAAACGCAGAAGCAAGCGAACTGCATGCGAGACATGATTGTGCGACGGTTTTCCAAGCACATGCTGAAGGTACATCCTCGGAAAATGAAGATTGTATATCGCAAGAAGGATGATCATGGATGTTGTGATACCAACACTGAAAAATGCAAGTCAGCCTGCGCTTACTGGGTGGGACCTGAAGGTTTAGCTCCAGATGAAAAACAGTATCAAGAATGTATTAGCTGCTGCCATGGCAAAGGTGAGGCTTGTAAGAGGTCCAACGAACCAAAATTCCCAGGCAGTCACTGGAAAAACTGCATTGATGCCCTATGGGAGCGAGGAGAACCTGGTAGTGGTCAATAGAGAATCGGATTCACTTGCCTTTCGCGGTAATCGTATTCCGAAGGAATCTGTCCTTAATTAGAAGACTGGCATAGAATATATTCACGTAGCATTTGGAAGAAGTACCATGCAATTTTCTGATCCGGAATCAACAGCAGTCCTGCTTTATTCCTACAATCAAGGCTCGCAGCTATCAAAAAACGAGAGAATGACTATTGAAACAGCCTTAGAAACAGGGCGTGCAACTTTGTTGCAGAAAATATCGCTTTTAGGATGTTTGAGAGTTTCTTCTGACGAAAACTCTTTAACCAAATTCTCAGCACTTCTAGCTGAGTTGATCAAGACTAGTGCCAATCTTGAAATTCTAGCTCAGATAACATTCGATAGAAATGACGATCATTACAAGAGTATATCTGCTCTGTGGCTGGACGCTCTGGAACGAAACCCTGAAAACGCTGCCATCATTTTTAATGCTGCAAAATTTCACCAGTTATTCGACGAACAGATAAGCGAAAAGCTTTTTTCCAGGGGACTATCTGTTGATCCAACTAACCAACTCAAGTGGCTTACAGCGCTTGCTCAGCTCTATACAGAGCAATCATATCGCTCTGGTCCACGATCAAACGAATGCGTCACTCTCGCTATAGATTATTTAGAAAAGGCATTGGAATTTGTCGATGATAGTTCTTCTTATGTAAACACCTATAAGCAAATGATGCTGAATGATCTGATTTCGCTTTCCTTGCTCAAAGAAATGCCAGGTTCAGCCAAGCGATGCGGAGGCATTTTGCTTTCTCTCGCAGAAAATCCTATTGGGACGATTTTGCCTTTCGCTTTCTTCTGGGGAAAGCTAGCAATGCTTAAAGCTTGCCTTCTGGAAGATAATTTTCCTGAAGCAGAAGTGCATTTAGGTGCAATCTGCGCTTCAACTGTTTGCTATCCGAAAGACATCGACCTTGGTTTCATTCTTCAAGTTTTAAGCATGGGTCAAACCAATTTGGTATTGAATTTTTTGAGGAATTACTTGCTCGCTCTGTCGAAGGATGATCAAATTTCTGTTGATGATTCAAATCTATCTGCCGGTAAAAAACAGAGTTTGAGGATCTTGAAAATGAATCGCGTACTGAAGTACAAGGCTCTATCTGTGGAGGTTGAGAAATTCATGCAGAAGGTTCAGTCCGGGCAATCTTTGTCAGAATCTGATCTGCCAAAGGGCTGATTTACTCGTGAACAACAGGACATGGCAAATTGCAAATTGGAATTCACGATGCAGTAATATATAAATCGCTGTTGTTGTGGCATTCTCGGTTATGGAACGCGAGTTTTCACACTTGAGGAAAAGCACTTAGCGAGCAAGGCATTCTCGTTATCAGCTTTCCAAAGTTTTGGTATCGTTCAAGACAACAGGCTTCTCATCATCACCGGCGACTTCATTCATCATGAATTCGTGCAGTCCATTTAGCTCTAAACAAGCCGGCGTCATGCGCCTCGGCTGCTAACTCCACCAAGAGATGAAGTAGAGGCGCAGGAAACAGCACACATGCGTCGTAGACAACAGCGGAATTGTGGTCCATTAATTATCTAGTAACCAAGCTTAAGATCTTGCGCTTATGAAACCAACTCACCCATTGCTTGTTTGCGGCGGTGACTTCTGCGAGCCTGATAGTCCAGGATGTCCTGATATTTGATTCGGCGATATCTGCCTACCATGCGAAATGGAATTTTGCCCTGCTCCAGCAGTCCAACCAAAAAAGGACGAGACACATTGAGCAATTCAGCTGCTTGTTGTGTTGTCACTTCGGCTTCAATCGGCGCCAGCATAACTGCGTTCCCACAAGCCATCGCTCTAAGTGCTTCCAGCAGCACCTTAAATACGGCCTCGCTTAACTCGATGCTAGTGCCTCTGCTATCTGAAACTGTGTATCTGGGCGGTGATTTTTTCGCCGCAATCATGTCCCAAATCTTCGGTTCCGAAGCCTTAGCGACTTCTATATCGGCGGGCGTCGGCAGTATAGAGC
The DNA here is from genome assembly GCA_044226015.1 of Obscuribacteraceae bacterium (SeqCode). GTDB lineage: Bacteria > Cyanobacteriota > Vampirovibrionia > Obscuribacterales > Obscuribacteraceae > JAIEPM01. Next base: position 1,249,554 of record JBGAHS010000001.1, on the reverse strand, counting down.
GTTGTTCCAAGCTTGATCTCGTCATACTTTACGCTCCTATTGCTTGCTGCGACCTTTGGATTTAAGAATAGCATACAGTCGCAATACACGCAGCACTCGAAATACTCCAAACCAAGCGCAACCAGAAAACATCGAGGATCCAAGTTGCCTGCACCGGGAACATCACCCAATTTTCGTATGATGCACTTTCGCGCGCCACAAAAATTGAGGAGCGCACGGGTGGCAGTGTTACGTCGACGAAACAACATCTTTGGTGTGAGCAAACTCGTTGCGAAGAAAGAGATGCATCTGGCTCTCTCAACAATGGAAAACAATTTCTAAAACTGGGTCAATCTAATTTCAGTAGTGGAGCTTCCACTAATTTCTTCTATACAGCAGATCACCTCAGCTCAACACGCGAGATGACAAAAACTGTGTCAAGCACTACTACTATAGAAGCGCAATACGCTTACGATCCTTTTGGCCAAGTCACTAAAATCAATGGCTCAAGTGCTGCCGACTTCCTTTTTACAAGCTATTATTTTCAAGCGCGAGCGTCTTTGAGCTTATCTGAATACAGAGGTTACAGCTCAACTCTAGCTAGATTCATAAGTAGAGACATCATCCAAGAAACTTCAGGGGCTAATCTGTTCCAATATGTGAATTCGGATCCCATTAATCAAATTGATCCTGATGGTCGTATGGCTGTGGTTGTTGCTCCTGTTATCATTATTGTTGCCGGTGGCGCAGTGGCAATTTATATTGGTGGAAAATGGATACAGGAACATGGACATGAAATTGGCCCCGCATTTACTGATCTTTGGGATGCTATGGGGCGAAGCATGGGTCCAAGGTTCGGTCCACGCACTGGAACTGGGGAGGGGACCCCATTAAGCCCAAAATGTAAAAAAGTAGAAGAAAAATGCATCGACGATTGTGGTAAAGAACTGCCTACACATTGTCCCCAAGGGTGGCCATTTCGTAGATGTGTAGATGAATGTAAGGCTAGGGCCGGTTGTCCTTCTCTCGGCGGAGACTGGTACAAAACAGGATTCTGGAACAGAACTTTTACCCGATGGATACCGAATGGGAGGAGATAATGAATAAGCAAAACTATGGTGATGTTGCTACAGAGGAAACAATAGAGCAAATTGAGTGGATTCTAAAGTACACCCTGTGGGCATTGCAGGAAGAACCTGCCGAGCGGATTAAGTTGCTCAATCCACTTTTGCATAAGCTCCTTGCGAACGTTGAAGAACTATTGGAAGTGGCTCGCATGCCTGAATTTAGGCATATTTCCTATGAAGTTCTGAGTCCTGAAAATGAAGACTCAAGCTCAGATGAGATCAATACGCCAACTGATTTTTCCAAGAAAAGGAAACGTCCAAAAGTAGCAAATTACTTAGCTTTTGATGATGAAGTGATTGCTATCCAAATTAGGCAAATTATGGCTCATGTAACACTTCTCTTGAATAGAAGTTGTTTTCTTTATGAATTGAGCAAGAGCGACGAAGATAAAAGACTCTACAGAAGACGAATTGGGAGTTTGCTGGTTGAAACCGATAAGATTTTTACCGACTTATTTATAGCTCATCCGGAACTAGCTTTAGGTGGATGGAAGTCAGATTGCGATTGGGATGATATTCGAAATCGATTCAGGTAAAAAAATACAGAGTCCCATCTCAGGTCGCTAAGCAGACCGCGATTGCTAGGGAGCGAAAACAAAAGAATAAATTTTGAACCGGTTTTGTTCGTCAAAAAAAAAAAGATAACCAAAAGAATAGCAACTGCCGCAGTGAGAGTGGGGCTGTACTCTCTGGACAGGCAAAAACGCTGAGTGTGGTGAATAGATTCTGTCTTGACCATGGGCACCTTAAATGGTGGCAATCCAAATTTTCAAGGCGCACGACTCATATTTTCCAAAGACGAAGCTACCGTTCAAAAATCCGGAAACATCACCCAATTTTCGTATGATGCACTTTCGCGCGCCACGAAAATCGAGGAGCGCACCGCTGGCAGTGTCACGTCTGCGAAGCAACATTTGTGGTGTCGGTCTGAAAGAGTAGAGGAGAGAGACGCAACAGGGTCCTTAAGCACCGGAAAGCTATTCTTGGCTCTGGGACAAAGGAACTTCGTGAGCGGAGTTGGAAGTAATTACTTCTACACTTTGGATGCTTCACCCGGAAGTATCAGAGAAATGATTGACGCCACCGGTGGCGTGATTGCGCAGTATAGCTATGATCCGTACGGAGTCAAAACAAAAATCCAAGGCTCCGGAGACTCGGATTTTCAATACGCCGGATATTACCTGAATTCAAGATCGTCTTTGTACGCAACGGTCACACGATTTTACAATGCGAACGGAGCTAAGTTCATCAATCGAGATTCGATTGGCGAAAACGGCGGGGTAAACCTTTATGGATACGTAGACAATAACCCAGTTTCATCTAAAGACTCCAGCGGGATGGGCACAATAGCCATGCGGGTACCACCGCTAATGATTCCTCGTCCCATGCCAGTTCCTAGGCCCAAACCACAAGAACCTCCCGCACCAACAAATCCTCATCCAGGCAGGCATAATAACAGTGGGGACGACGAGGACAAAGACAAGGACGACGACAAAGGTGATTGCGATGACGGCGGTGGTGGCGGCGGTGATGGTGGCGGCGGTGATGGTGGCGGCGGTGGTGGCAAAAATTCACCAGACGCCGATCCGGTTGATAACTGCATCTTAAAAGCTATCACAGCTGCGGTAATCAGAAATTCAAGGTTGCGAACTCATTTGGAAGAAAGCGATATAGAAGGGCAAGACTTTATGAATTACCTCGATGATGCTGCAAGAAGAGCCAGAAACTTTGCACGCCTAATTGAGGATATTGAACTGTGCAAAGAAGGCAAAGATCCATATCCAAATATCAAAGACATATTTGGTGAATAAGGTGACTAAATAAATCTATGTTCTTTGTAATCTAACAAATAACAAGCTGTCAGCTGGCTAAGATCGCCAACTAATCGGCCTCCCAACTCTTTGATGATGCTAAAAGTTTGCGCGGGTAGAGTAAAATCGCCATCAAATCCTGCGTTCCTCGCGATTTCGATTGAATGTTTCTTATCCCGACTTTTTAACAAAATAATAGCTCTTTCAATTAGCGATCCGTTAAGCCAAATTCTCATATAACCTTTTCTTCCATGGACCTCAATTGATCCATCATCGTTCTCAGCCCAGTCTTCAAAGAATCTCATGTTGAGAGAGTCACCACTCACTCTGTTAAACAGCAAGCCAGGCACCAAGAGAGACACCCCATTCGATATCACTAAAGTGTGGTGAATCGCTAAATCAATAGACATTAAACTCATCACTGGTAAGGAATTTCCACCTTCTGATTCGTGAAGAGCAAATCCACCCGGCGTAAGCTCCATGTGACATTCGCCCAGGATAGTTGATGTTTGATCGATGGTTTGTCGACAATCTAGAGTAAACTGAGATGGTGATTCATAGTGCGTCGAGAATTCAGTCTTGAGCAAGCTATGACCAACCCAACCAAAAGAGATTCCTCTATCAGAGTAGATGGAGCAATTTCTATAAGCCTCTATCAATCTGGCTGGGGTCATTGGATACACCAAGATAATAACACCAGTTTATCACAATGCCATTTGACCGGAATCAGCGTGTTAGCACTTGAAGTGACTGTTGCAACGACTTCCGCCAACAGAATCTTCCCAAACCCGCTGAAATCCAATCAAATCCCACCGGAAACATCACCCAATTTTCGTATGATGCACTTTCGCGCGCCACGAAAATTGAGGAGCGCACTGCTGGCAGTGTCACTTCGACGAAGCAACATTTGTGGTCACACTTAAGTAGATGCGAGGAGCGCAACGCCTCGGGTAGCTTGAATGACGGCAAGGTGTTTTTAGGACTCGGTCAAGTAAATTACTCTGGAGGTGCAGCCACAAGTTACGTCTACTCTGCGGACCACTTAGGCTCAGTGAGAGAAATGTCAAAATATGTTGCAGGAACAACGACAATTGAGTCTCAGTATGGCTACGATCCATTTGGAGGTCGAAGCAAGCTTGCAGGTGGCACTGACTCGGACTTTCTTTATGCTGGATATTTTTTCCAAACACGTGCTGGATTGAGTGCGCCAGTATACAGAGAGTACTCTTCAAGCTTTGGGAGATTTTTGAACAGAGATCCACTTGCTGAAAACGGAGGACTCAATGTTTATGCCTATGTAAACAACATGCCCACAAAATTTACAGACCCTAGTGGCGAAATCCTTGCTGTACTGGCGATTCCGATCATTGCTACAGAAGCAGGTTCACTTACTGTAGGTGGTGCGGCCGCTGCAGCTGGTGCTGCTGCTTCAGCCGCCGCGGCTATGAAATGGTTGCAAGATCATGGACCGGAGTTAAACAAAAACATTAAGGAACTGTTTGATCCAAACCTTGCACCACTTCCAGAATGGAGAGAATGGGAACACCCAGACCAGTACAGAGACCCATTCGTAATCTGGCCCGGCCAGCCTTGGTCTCATTTCCGCGGACCTAATGGAGGACAGCGTTGTAAGGCAGCCTGTGCTGCTGCTGCTCAACTGTTGTTGAATTATGGTGTACCCTATAACTTTGCTTCGCAAGCTGGGCAGGAATGCGCCCGACGCTGTCCAGGTCCTGGCAACGGCGACGATGGTGGTTGTCCAGCTACTCCTCCACTCAAACAGGCAATGTAGGCGACTATTCAAAGATGCTTGAATCCGGTCGATGAAAATTGCTCTCCCCACTGCCATTGGTGCCTGATGCATCGAACGGCGATTCGAGACCTGAGCCTCTTGCAGCCTGGCTCTATGCATGTTTCTGGTCCAGTTTCAGGTCCGGTTGCTAACCAAAATTTTTTCTTGACCTGTCTAAGTCTCGACTGTTCTTCAAATTCTAAGGAGCAAAACTGCTCGCTTTGAAGCACCTGATCAATATGTGCACGAGCGTGAGATATCGTGGCGACTCCTACAAAAGAAGCGCATATGTAAAATGTTGCTTTAAGTTCTGCAAACAATGTCCATGAATCACTATCTTCCAGGCAAGGATGGCCAGCAATGCAATTCATTTTAACTAAAGGAGGGAACTCAAAGCTCCCGCCTGGTTGAACGTTTTCACTCTCTACAACGAAGAATTTGCCACACATCAAATCTTTCGGCCAACTAGATAAGTCCTTCGAGATTGTGTATTCACCAGTCCGTGTTCCGATGCTTACAAACCAAAATTGCTTCGGTGGAAGGACAATCTCAAGCAGTGTATCAATGCGCAATCTATTTGAAGTCATCCAAAAAATGCCATTTTTGGTTCCTGAATCGAACTTGTGTTCGTAACAGGATTTCTCAATATACAAAAAATCTTCAGGTGGCAACTGCTGCACGGCGGCTCCGTATTGTTGGCAATCGGTGTGTCCATCATACCAGTAGCGAAACTTGAGAACAAATCGGTAAGCCGAGTAGCAACATCGAGTTCATACTTTCTTGTTACGGGAAGTGAGAAAGAGCAAAAAAGGTGCACTAATGACTTTTCTTTCGAGTTGTCGAAATCTCTCATTGACTACTACGAAACAAGCAAGGTTAGAGCGAAGAAGCAGCTTTGCTTGTCGGACAATCTGTCTTGAGTTCCAAACTTCCTGCTTGCGGTGAAAATTTGGACTGCTAAAACAAGCAATACCTATTTGCATACAAAACGATGATTTGATAACGGCAGAGTCTCTTATCAAACAGCTTCTAGAGACTTCAAAGCACTGCCACATGGATCTGTGGAAGGGTTATGCGCTGATCTTTTTGGCCAGAGTAGCCATGCTTGGTATTATTGGCGTATCGCGCAGATCCCGCCAAATGCTTCTGAAGAAGAAAAAATTAGACTTACTAAAGCGGCAATTCAAGCTTTAAATAGATGTCTAGCTGGCTGCCCCGACAGTTGTACTCGATTGCCATTGCCTGAGGAATAAACTTTGGAATACTCCGATTGTCAACTCTGTATCGTAGGAGAGTCTACGGACGATGAATGCTACATTGCAGTCATTGAAAGCAGCGGCGTGAAGGGTAAGTTGATATGGTCTCATTCTGTAGGCAGTTTGGTTGCTGGCGACAAAATATTGATTCTACGAATTGATCTAACAGATGGAATGCCTCTCATCACTCCAGATTTACCAGAAATGCACAAGCGAAAATTCGGACAATCGGGAGATTGGTTCAAAATGTGAATGCATGCTTCAGAAGATTGTTAACGCCAAAGCGTGCTCGGGTGAAGTATCGGGACGACTCATCGCATATTCAGCAAACCAAGGCAGATTCATCGAAATCATAGCTACCGACACCGGGAACATCACCCAATTTTCGTATGATGCACTTTCGCGCGCCACAAAAATCGAAGAGCGCACTGCTGGCAGTGTCACTTCGACGAAGCAACATATTTGGTGCGGGACGCAAAGGTGCGAGGAAAGAAATGCGTCGGGCAGCTTGAGTAATGGCAAGCAATTTTTCGAATTTGGTCAGAGCAATTTCACCAGCAGCACACCTACTAACTATTTCTACACTCAAGATCACATTGGTTCAACGCGAGAAATGACAAAAACAGTTTCTGGCACCACCACAATTGAAGCGCAATATGATTTTGATCCGTATGGACGTCCAACAAAACTCGCCGGCTCCTTGGAATCAGAGTTTCAGTATGCTAGTTACTACATACATAGTAGAAGTGGACTAAACCTAACTGTTACGCGGGCTTATTATTCAAGCCTAGGACGGTTCATCACTAGAGACATGCTTGAGGAAAACGGGGGCGCGAATCTTTACTCATATGTTGCAGATAATCCAATAAACTATAAAGACCCGAATGGAACATTTCTTGTAGCCTTAGCCCCAGCGGTTCCGTATTTAGCAGGAATTGCTTACGCAGGGGCAGCAGTGGCAGCCGCGGCGATCGGTGAGCAGGTCGGTAGAATCGCAGCACCAGGTATACAGAACGCGCTCCAGAATCTATCGAATGCAATGGGGCCAAAAGGGAAAGACAACGAGTGCCCTAGTCGAGGTAAATCAAAAAGGGACAGGGAACGAGAAAGGGAACGATGGAAATCGAGGCAAGAGCAAGGAAAAACGAAAGGTGAGAAAACGGAGAAGAAGGGAGATCGAGGACGCACGCATACTGTAAAAGATGATGCAGGATTAGACCTTGGCGGAGCTGATAATATTGAATATGATAGCGAAGGTAATATCACAAGCATTAACGGAAAACCGATAGAATAACTCGGAAGACAGGAGCCAAACCAATTAGTTCAAAAAATACAAATTCAGAAAAACCATCCTGTATCCACGTTTGTCTTAGAATTGTAGGAGAAGATTTTGACCCTGCGCAGATAACCGAAATTTTGGGGATTACTCCGAGTCGGTCATGGTTATCAAACGATTTGAGAATTACTTTGGAGAAAGAAGAATCTCCAGTTTTAGAGAACGGCTGGATTTTATCCAGTCATGAATTTGTGCAGTCTACAAGGCTTGAAGCCCACTTACAATGGCTCTTGGATAAGTTAGCTCCATGCCAAGGAAGGTGGAAAGAAATTATTGCACTCGGCGTCAGGACTGAGTTTATCGTTTACTCTGTGTCCGCATCTACGAACATGAGCTGGACTATTAGTGATCGTAGCCTAAAAGATTTAGCGAGGTATGACTCATCCATTATCTTTGATATGTGGGCGAGCTCTGGGGTGGCTCCACTATGACTGGCGAAGCATCTGAGTTGTATTTAGATTTGAGGATCGCTCATCCAGATCTCGACCCTAGCTATATTTCACAGCTTCTGGAATTGGTTCCACAAAGGTCTTTCAGAAAAGGCGATCTGAATTCATCCTTCACTAAGCTTGCTGTATGTCATGAATTCGGTGCCTGGTATTTCGGAACATCGCATTTAATTTCTAAAGATATAAATTTCCACCTGCTGTGGTTGCTGGAAAAGATTGAAGGTAAGAGAAGCCTCATTCGAATGCTCAGGTCAAATGGATACAGAGTTGACATCTCTATTTTTTTGTCAGCAGAATCCTACCATGGTGTTATCAATCTTGCACCACAAGCCATGAAGAAGCTTGCTTCCTTTGAAATTGGGCTGTTGTATTTTGACGTCTATTTTTAGGATTAAAACACGCCCTCCGAACTTACGCGGCAACAATCATGCTCTTATATTTTTCTGTCTTTGCTGGCTACCTACTTTTCTCACCGGAGTAGTCATCTTAAGGAACTTCTGACACAGAGCGGCTATGTTTCCAAGCTTCTGAAATCCAATCAGATTAAACCTGGAACATCACCCAATTTTCGTATGATGCACTTTCGCGCGCCACGAAAATCGAGGAGCGCACTGCTGGCAGTGTCACTTCGACGAAGCAACATGTATGGTGTGGCTTGTCCAGGTGTGAGGAGAGAGATGGCATTGGTAGTTTGAGTAATGGCAAGCAATTTCTGTCGCTCGCTCAAAGAAATTTTTCGACCGGCATGGCTACTGACTTGTTTTACACTAAGGACCATTTGAACTCTGTAAGGGAAATTACCAAGACTGTCGCGGGCCCGGTTACGACTATAGAAGCCCAGTATATCTACAGTCCGTTTGGTCGCTCCACAAAACTGCTGGGTACCCAAAATTCTGATTTCCAATATGCGGGCTATTATTTCCATCCCAGCAGTGGTCTAAATCTGCCTGTCTATCGGGCTTACAGCGCCGATTCTGCACGATTTATCAACAGAGATCCGATCCAAGAAAATGGCGGTTTGAATCTATATGCTTATGTTGGTTGCTCACCAATTTTAGCGACGGATCCTACAGGTCAGATATTGCGCGGTGGGATAGGAATGAACGTCGGAAGACTAGCTACAGACGGCGCATACAGAGGGCGAAACAAAACTAGGTTTGGTGAAGCGGATATGCTCGATAGTCCTGAGCCAAAACCTGGAAAAAACGATGAGCCTGACAATGGTAGCAAAAAAGGTGGCTGCGGTGGTGGTGGCGGACCTGGCGGAGGCGGTAATGACGACGGAGACAAAATAACTCCACCACCCGAAGGTGGAGATGATTATGATGATGCTTATAAATGCATTCAAAGAGCCATGGACAGATATCAAAGGAGACATATGAGGGAGATCCTGCGAGCTGCCCGTAATGACGACTTCACCTTAAAGTATCGATTGCAATTGAACGAAGCAAGACTTTCATTGGACATTCTGCTATGCATTCTGGGAGTTACTCCTCCCGGCGATGTTCTGCCACCAGAATTTTAGTGCGGTAAGAGGAAGTAGATTTAGTTAGCTGCAATCCAGAAAGGAAAACAGAGCGGTCTTCCTGTACGGAGTCTCTGATGATTTCCTCAATGTAGCCACTGTTGTTGTAGCGGATTTTTCTAGTTGATGTTCCTGTTGCGAGTTCAACTTCTGATGGAACAATGATCGATTCTGAGTTTGCAAATGGCAGAGAATAGAGTCCAAATAACATAGAAGGAATTATCGAGACAATTCTTATTTCACTAATCAAATCTACGAGCTGACCGCCTTTTCTTAGCTCCTTCAATGAAGGACTCGAAGGAGTGTAGGTCAGATGGCAATTCTTGAAATCGAATTCCATTCGGCATTGAAAGAAGGGGCTAAATCCCTTAAAAAGTAATTTTCCGTCGCGTCCTACTGTCGGCGTTCTGGTTTCGGTTTTGTAATCAAAGATAATCAACTTGCCACGTTCAAAAGTTGTCGAAAAGCTTGCCAGAAGCAATAACTCTCCATTCCCCGAAACGTACTCGGTGATCCCTTTGTCCGAGTATGTTTTCAATTGCGAATAATCCTTAAATCGATCCACGGCTAAAAAATGGCCTTTTGTAAGTCATAACTAACTGTGACTTAAATTATAGTTGATGCGGACGCTGTTATGCATTTCAAAAATTTGAGCAATGCTTTGCCTTGATTTCAGCTGACTTTTAATACCGTGAGGATGCGGAAACCTCGAACCTCTTCCACTGGGAGAATTAAAAGCACGACGGACTTCTCACCCAGAGACTTTGGCTTAATCATTCGACTTCACCGAAATCAAGACTTATCCCACCGGAAACATCACCCAATTTTCGTATGATGCACTTTCGCGCGCAACTAAAATCGAGGAGCGCACTGCTGGCAGTGTCACTTCGACGAAGCAACATTTGTGGTGTGGAACGGCTAGATGTGAGGAAAGAGATCTTTCAAGTAATTCATCCCAACAATACTTCTGGTTGGGCCAAATTTTACTTTCATCTCCAAGTGCCAGCTATTTTTATACGCAGAATCACGAAGGCTCTGTGACAGAGATGACCAAGACTAACGGTGGTACAACGACCATCGAGGCCCAGTACCGATATGATCCGTACGGGCTAGTGACTAAACTGGCTGGTGCACAGGAAGCGACGTTTCGATACGGAAGCTATTACCTGCACGAAAGAAGTCAACTCAGCTTAACTACCTCACGAGCATATTCGGCCAACCAAGGCAGATTCATCAACCGAGATCCACTCGGTGAAATCGGCGGAATCAATCTTTTCGACTATGTTGAAAACAATCCGATTCTGGCGGTAGATCCTGATGGAACCCTAGCTATTACGGCAGTTCCGGTACCCGGAGGACACCGTGGTTCATTTCTTGGAAGAAACCTAGTACCATTTGGACAAGGGGCTGGCAATTCGAAACCTTTAATTCCTGGTAGGTGCTATCAAAGTAATCCCGGTGGCAGCAATGATAATGGGGACGGTGGTGATGGTGATGACCCCGGTGGTGGTGGTGGTGGTGCCCCCGATGACGAAGGTGGAGAGCCAGGTACACCATGGTGGGAAAAGATCTTCGAAGACTTTCGACGAGATCCGCGTCCAAGATTAAAAAAGCCAGAGGATCCTTTTTCGGCGGCCAAAAAAAGAAAAGGCAGGGTGAAACCAAGCACGCTTGGTGAGTCAGCAGAAGGAATGTTAGACAAGGATAATAGAAACGTCTACAAGCGAATCATTCGAAGTCGAGGACGCGCCAGATGGAAGGCTTCAGATTTCGAAAAGGCTATACAGGACGAAGCCGATGCAATTAGCCGACAGAATCAAGGACTTGATGATGACTAATGAAAAAACGATCTGACAATTTGGAACTGATTGGATTTAGCGAACTGGAGATTCTAAAATCCCAGTGTTTTCGCTCGGGCTTCTATTATTTGATTGTGCATGCACCTACATGGGGACTGGACAAATTCAGACCAGAAGCTTGCTGGACTTTCGTGGTATTGAAAGATTCGAATAATCAAACAGTACTGAGAGCTCATGGAATTGGCACTTCGGAGTTTCAATCTATAGCCTACTCGTTTGGAGCAATCCGTAAAAAGATGCTTGAGAATTTTGCACCGGGCGATCGATTTCGACTTTCAGGAAAAAGGCAACAAGTCAATCTAGAAACTGCGCTCGAAGCATTGTTTGAGCACGACTTTACAGGAATAGCGCGAGATTCCACCAAGCTTGGAAAGCGGATCACTGACAGCGTGATCATCACTGCCGTCGGAAATGAGTCAAAAATTGAATTGGCAATGACTGTTCATAAACCCAGGAAAGTTAGAAATCGTTGGACTTGCGCAGCGCAATTAGAAAATGGCAAGCTTCTCGTTTGGGATTCCATAGATTCATTTAGAGCATTGACAGGTGCTTTCTCCTTGATGAAGTCGTATTTGCGTAGGCAGTTTCTTGATTCCAGCTGGAACTTTGAATACTTAGAGGATGGAGAAAAACACCCGTGCAATCTTGATGATGTTTTGGCAATCTTTTATGGAGTCAACGAAAATGGAAGCATCTTCACTTTTCCATCAAAGCGGCACCCTTAATGGGTTTGATTCCAGCTGTGAATGTCTTTGAATACTTGTTAAGCAGCAGGTTACCAATTTGCCAAGTTAATAATCATCTTGTAGCCCCATGAACTGCCTACAGGACTTTACGTCACGAAACCAGGCAACCCGACTCTACCTGCGGTGGCGCACAATCTCGCTATCGCCTGTTGTAGTTTCGCTTTTAACAGCAGAAGGAATACCATCGCCAGAGTGCTTGTTGTCGATTTGAAAACTAATACTGCTGCGCCTTGAGCCAGGCGGAAACTGGAGTGAAGCACTGCCATTTAGCGACTCATACGCCTGCAAGATTGCCTTGTCAAACTCGGTGGAACTGGCTTTCACCACTCTCACGCTGAGGGTTTTGTCAGCCTTCACAGTAATCTCGACAGTATCGTCACCCTTGGGATTTTCCAAATGACTAACGTTTTTCAATATAGGACCCTTCGCCAGAGAAGCAAAATTAGCATGCCACTTATCCCACTGCAGAACCGTTGCCTCATCCTCTTTTGGTTCAGGAGCTGAATTAGCGGAGAGAGTCTTCGGCGCATCAACATGTCGAAGATAGGTCAATACAGTATCCATCGCTGGCTGTGCTTTCTTAACGACCGCTTGAGCATTATCCTTCGCATGAGATAGCTGTGCATCAACGCTTGTTTCAGGAGGCAATCCAAGTTTTGCTCGCGCAATTTCCTCGTTCATTTTCCGCACAGCATCACCCAAATCAGGACTCGCCACAGCTGGCGTTTTTGAGGTCAAGGCAATTGAAGTACTTGGAATTTTCGGGCTATTACTGGTCGGAATCGAAGGAAATTTCAACCTGTTCGCTTGCGCAATTTGTGGCACCACGGGTGGTTCCGATTTATCAGCAGCGGGCATCTTTGGACTACCTGAGACTTGAGGAAATCCGGGAAATTTAGGCAAAGCACCCAGGTCAGGAATGCCTGGCATTTTCGGAAACTTCGGCCATGCGTTCTTAGCTTTCTCGGCAGCATCAGCAGCGGCAATTTGCTTCTGCTGCTCTTCGGGAATCTGTGCATGCGAATTCTTAGACTGCGCCAGGGCAAACTCAAATTGCCTCATTGAATTTTGCGAACCAGGCAAATCACCTTTCTTTGCTTGTGCCAGCTTAAGCTGAAGTGCCTTACTTTGTTCGGGATCGGCCTGTCCAATATTATTGAGCTTCGGCATATCTTTAATGGGTTGCCGCGCCTTCAATTCGCGATTCATTTCAGCTTCAGATTTCGCGACTTCGAATGCGACTCGCCTTCTCGCCGCTGCGATAGCAGCATCCATTACACGAGAAATATCAGGGGCGATTTTAGCTTCCAATTTGTGATAATCAACAAAGAATGTAGCTTGAATCTCATGTTCCTTCGTATCTATAACTGAATATGGGTTAGCATCAGCAACGCGACCTTTCAGCATCAGACCGTTGTCCGACACTTTAGCCTTCAGCTCAGCCCCCTGAGTCGTTCCATCCAAAATGCCGGCTTGAGACTTGAGCCTATCGTTAAGGGTGGTTCCAGTCAAAAACTGCTTGGTCTCAACCGAGCCTTTAAATGGACCAATGTCATAGCTATGATCGACCATGTTGTCCATCGGCATCAATTTGAGCATTCTACGCACAGGCGGCTTTTTAGCTAGCGCCAGAGACTGCCCAGAAAGCATCACGAGCACTAGCACAAACAAATATTTCGATGGTGCAGAATTCAACATCATTTATTTGATGGAGTAGTCGCGCACTTTTCTGTAAATGTCTTCGCTTACCTGAAAGCTATCTCGTGATTCTGTGATATCTGCAGCTCCAGGCAACTGATGAAAGTCACTCGCATCGAACTGAGCTAATTTGAAACCCATATCGTCTAGCAACTGAATTTCACAATTTGTTTTGTCCGGCGCCTTGAACACAGTCAATTTGTAATTCATTTTGCCATTTGCATCTTTGCCGCCGTCGTTTTCATAACGAGTCCACAATTGAACTATCGCGCCGTTGGCATCGAGCGGTTTTGCCCGCCACTTTATTGTCGGGTAGTCATAAAGTTCAAATGCAGCATTCTTGTCCTTCTCCATTCCAACCGCCCACGGAACTTTTGCAAAGAAGGCTGACTTCATCTGAGATCCAAAGGCGACGCCAATTCCGAGACCGAACAGCAGAAAGGCAATCGCAACAAGGAAAATGGCTAGAATTTGGCGCATCTGAGTTTAAGAAAAAGGTAGATTCAAACTATATAATACCACCATTAAGAAAGTCGAACTTTGAATGGCTATGTAATAATCAGGGTTTCCAGATTTATAGTATCTAGCTTCTATGGGACAATGTGCTCTGAAGATTGCAGGAATCCCGCATGCTGTCCGATAGTATCAAGTTTACGCCTTTAATTGCCGCTTTTCTCTTGTCTAGCGGGCTCTTCGCAGCCCCCGCCCTTGCGGATGGTGAGCGCATAGTGCCACCAGACCAGATTCTTGATAACAGCGGCAGAGGCTCGCTGCCCACTCCAAACGTTCTAAAGGGTCCGTTGCCGCCCAACACTCAGGGCATGCCAACTCCGTCTCCAATCGACTCAAAAGAAACTCCAGCAGCTCGGGCGGCCTCAGAGAAGCTTGACACCATCGTAGAAGATTCAATCAAGAGCATGGGCTCGATGTTCATTGACCCTGAACAAGTTATTGTCAAGCCGCCTCTATTGACTGCGTTAATTACTTTGAACGAAAAGCTGAACCCCTACTCAATTGAGTCAACCGGGTCGCGCGCAATTTCACTAGCCGACGTTCTCAATCAGACTTACGGGCAAAACCTGACAATCAAACTGGCAACAACTGAAGCAGACCAGAAGAAGTGGTTGCTTTTCAGTTCGATCGGCGGATTTTTGCCAACCCTTTCAAATGAAGTCACCTATCAGGGCATCACGGGAAATTACATCAGCCCCGCAGGCGCAAACATTCCCATTCAAAATTACTATCTCAACACAAATAGTAGTTTTGCGCAAAATCTCTATCGCGGTGGTAGCGTCATCCACACCTATTTGGAAAACAAGCATAACTATAAAGCAGCACAGCATGGCGTAAAACTCGCGACAAATGATGAGTTGTATGAAACCGCCAAAAGGTACTACGAACTGGCACTCAACGAAGTTAAGCTGCAGATCAAAATCAAAACAGTTGAAACATCAGAAGCACTTTTGCTCATAAATAAAGACCTGTACGCTAATGGTGTGAACACTATGCTTGAAGTACTGCAAGCAAAAACGCAGCTCAGTCGAGACAGACAAGCTCTTATAAAACAGCAGGTCGCACGCAGAGAATCAGCAGTGAAACTTGCTGAAATCATCAATGAAAACGGCATGACCGACTTCACGCTCGGCAATCCGCAAATAAAGAAGATTCGACTGGTTGATGGCAATCTGGGCATAAAAGATTTGCTTCAAATGGCTGTCGACAATCGACCCGAACTAAAGCGATATGAAGAGCTACGCCTGGCTGCAATTGAATCGATTAAAGTAGCAAAAGCACCGCTACTGCCACAAATTCAAGCGCTGGGTAGCATAGTTGGCACATCTGCCCGCATCTCATCGGGCAGCAATGCGTCGCAAGTGCCGTTCGCCACTTCAGGTGGTGCCTCAGTAGGAGGTGTCTCTGGTGCCTCAGGGTTGCCGGCGGGTACCGGCTCTAGCTCGGGAGAAAGACATAAATCTGGACGCGCTCTCTACGTTATAGGCGTAGACATGCAATGGCAAATTGGCGGGGCGGGTCTCACGACTATCGGGCAAATCAACGCAGCCAGGGCTGAAGCAAGAAAGAGACAACTTGAGTTTCTCAAAGAGCTAAATCGCGTCTACAAGCAAGTTCATGATGCATATTTGAACATAATCACTGCAGAGAATTTGATCATCGAGACAACTTCCACAGTGGAATCATCAAAAGAACAATTGCGCGTAGCAAAAGACCGTCTTGAAAATGGCGTGGGCACAAACCTAGACGTCGTCAACGCTCAAAGAGATTACACCTCCGCGCTTGTTGATAAAGCCGACGCAATTATTCAGTTCAACACCGCAGAAGCAGAACTATTGAGAGCCGTTGGAAAAATTTCGGTTCCAACATTGATAGCCACGTCGCCGTTAAGACAATGAGGATGCGCGAATGTGGATCGTTCAAATAGCGCTCACAAAGCCTTATACATTTATTTCAATGGCGATCACCATTCTGCTGTTCGGCGTCATTTCCATTTCAAAAATGGCTGTAGACATTTTTCCAGTAATCGATATTCCAATTGTAAGCTGCGCCTGGACTTATATCGGAATGGCTCCATACTTCATGGAAAACCTGATTACCACTGTTGATGAGCGAGCTCTGACCTCTACAGTTAACGGCATTCAAAGAATGGAGTCTGTAAACCTTGCAGGAATCTCTGTAATCAAGGTCTACTTAAATAAGGGAGTAAACATCGGCGAAAACGTCGCCATGGTAGAAGCAGTAGGCACTGCAATCTTGCGTCAGCTGCCCCGTGGTTTGAACGCACCATTTGTGACAGCATCGAGCGCAACAGATGTGCCTGTTTTGCAGCTTGGAATTCAAAGCGACTCTCTGAGCGAGTCGGTCTTGTTTGACATTGCGAATAATCTCATCAGGGGACAACTGTCAACGGTGCAGGGTGCCAGAATTCCATTTCCCTATGGTGGAAAATATCGGCAGGTCATGGTTGACCTCAACCCACAAGCGCTCTATGCGACAGGACTTTCGCCAGCAGCTATCGTCAACGTAATCAATTCACAAAATGTCTTGCATCCCAGTGGCACACAGAAGATGGGATCATTCGAGTACATTGTCACCCTGAACGACATTCCAGACTCAATCGAAAAGCTCAACCAAATACCGGTAAAATCGTACAAAGGGTCGGTAGTCTTTTTGAAAGATGTAGCCAATGTACATGACGGTAATCAGCCTCAGCTAAACATCGTAAACATAAACGGCAAGCGCTCTGTAATGTTCAACATTTTGAAGAGTGGCAAAGCTTCGACGCTAACTGTTGTGAATCAGCTAAAAGGAATGCTGCCTCGCCTGCGCGAATTGGTGCCGAAAGATTGTCGCATTGAAATTTTGACAGACCAATCGACATTCGTGCGTGAATGCGTGTCCGAAGTAGTTCGAGAAGCGATAACAGCGGCAGGGCTGACGGCTCTCATGATCTTGGCTCTTCTGGGAAGCTGGCGCAGCACATTGATTGTTGCAACATCAATTCCACTGGCTATTCTTTCAGCAATCATAGGTCTGAACGTTTTTGGACAAACAATCAATTCGATGACACTGGGTGGGCTTGCGTTGGCGGTCGGCATGTTGGTAGACGATGCCACAGTGGAAATTGAAAACGTCCATCGAAACATGGCTATGGGCAAAGACATCACTACAGCTATCCTCGACGGAGCACAACAAGTCGCAGTGCCCGCACTGGTTTCGACGATGTCGATTTGTATCGTATTTGTTCCGCTGGTTTTCTTGACAGAGCCCTCACGCTCACTCTTTGTGCCGCTGGGCATGGCAGTGACCATCGCCATGATGGCTTCATATGGGCTATCGCGCACTGTGGTGCCCTTGATGTCTAAAGCGTTGCTGGCGAAAGAACATCATGGAGCAGGAGAAGAACAGAGCACAAAAGAACCGGGTTTCTTCCGAAAAATCCACCTTGCTATTGATGGCACTTTCGAAATGCTGCGAGAACGCTACAAATCTGTTTTGGAACTAGCGCTTCATAACGCACCAGTTGTAGTGACAATCTTTTTGGTCTTCTACGCGTTGTCCTTCTGTTTGATTCCCACAATAGGTGAAGACTACTTCCCTACAATCGACGGAGGGCAGCTCAGACTGCACGTAAATGCGAAACCCGGAACACGACTGGAGCAAACAGAGCGAGAATTCAAAAAAGTCGAGCAGGCGATTCGTAAGACCTTCTCCTCGGAAGAAATAGAATCAATCATAGACAACATCGGGCTTCCAGTAAGTGCCATCAATTACTCCCTGTCGGACAGCCAGACAGTGGGCGAATCAGATGGAGAAATTATCGTAAGCCTCGCAGAAAAGCGCCCTCACAGAACATCGTGGTATCAAAAGAAAGTTCGCAAGCTCATGAAAGATGAGTTTCCAGAATTGACATTCTACTTCCAGCCAGCTGATATCGTCACCCAAATTCTAAACGCAGGTATGCCCGCACCAATCGACGTTAAAGTCTTTGGCATGAACAGGGAACACAACTACAATCTTGCATTGAAAATGAAGAAGGAAATTCAGCAGGTTGTCGGTGCCTGCGATGTTTGCCTTCATCAAATAAACAACGGACCCCACATGGAATGGAAAGTTGATAGGACACGCGCACAACAAATGGGCGTCACCCAGAAGGACATCTCAACTTCGCTGCTCACTTCTTTGAGTTCAAGCTTTCAGACCTCACCAAACTTCTGGCTAAATACAAAGAATAGAATCAATTACAATCTCTCAACCATCGTGCCACCATACCGAATGAGC
Organism: Obscuribacteraceae bacterium (SeqCode); assembly: GCA_044226015.1. Lineage (GTDB taxonomy): Bacteria > Cyanobacteriota > Vampirovibrionia > Obscuribacterales > Obscuribacteraceae > JAIEPM01. Next base: position 1,231,179 of record JBGAHS010000001.1, on the reverse strand, counting down.
AAGATAGATGACCTGAGAGTTCTGCCGATCAACCCTACCCAGCCGACCCAAACTCAGATTCCCGAACAGCCCCCCGTACTGACAAACTTAGCTGTACCAGTGCGCAGCACTACCCCGATCGTCATAAATCATTTAAATGTACAGCCCTGCTATGACATTTACGCAGACTGTCAGGACCGCGATTTAGGAGCCGTTTCAAAAGACATACGCGCCATAGTGGAAAAGCACAAAGCCGAGGCAACCAAGAACAACGTACGCGGCTCTTTCATTTTCCTGGCAGGTCAAGTCTTCAGCATGAACATGGCTTTTATTGCCCTACTCGGCGGCTTAGCCTTCGCTGTTCTATTGGTGTATTTACTTCTGGTTGTGAATTTCCAATCTTGGACAGACCCGCTAATCATATTGATGGCGATTCCTGGTGCTCTCAGCGGCATTGTGTGGAGCCTCTTCATCACACAAACGACCTTCAGCATTCCAGCTCTAATGGGAGCAATAATGACTATTGGCGTAGCATCGGCAAACAGCATTTTGATGGTAACTTTCGCAAACGAGCAGCGCGATGAAGGCTACGACGGGTTCAACGCAGCATTGAACGCGGGCTACCAGCGGTTTCGCCCAGTCATCATGACCGCCACTGCAATGATAATCGGTATGATTCCGATGGCTATCGGCGCGGGAGAAGGCGGCTCACAAAACGCCCCTATTGGTCGCGCAGTTATCGGCGGGTTAAGCGTTGCGACCTTTTCGACACTCTTATTTGTGCCTCTCATATTCAGCCTGACGAGAAAAGGCACCAAGACAAAAGCCAACACGACAATTACGGAAGGAGGAGTCTAGCATGTGGATTGTTGAGCTTGCCCTGACTAGACCGCATACCTTCATTGTTATGGCGTTGTCCATTGCAATCTTCGGCGTTCTATCGCTGGCGCAAATGGCGGTGGACATCTTTCCGACAATCGATGTACCTATCGTAAGCTGCATCTGGACCTATACAGGCATGTCGCCGTATTACGTGGAAAACCTGGTAACAACAGTTACAGAAACATGGCTCACTTCAACGGTAAACGGCATTGAGCGCATGGAGTCGATGTCTCTCAGCGGAATGTCGGTCATCAAGATTTACTTGCACAAAGGCACCGATATTGGTGAAGCCGTCGCAATGGTGACATCTGTCGGCAACGCGGTCATCAACTACCTGCCACCGTCCATAACACCACCATTCGTCACAGTTTCAAGCGCAACAGATGTGCCAGTCTTGCAATTACAGATTGGAAGCAAAACACTCTCCGAAGCACAGCTATTCGACATCGCACAGAACTTCGTACGACTGCAGTTGGCAACAATCCAAGGGGCAACAATCCCCTTCCCCTCGGGCGGTAAATACAGGCAGGTCATGATCGATTTGAATCCAGCAGCATTAGTTGCCACAGGATTGTCTGCCAATGATGTAGTTCAAGCAATCAACAACCAGAGCATCATCGCTCCCAGCGGAACAGCAAAGATGGGAACGTATGAGTACATAATGACCTTGAACAATATTCCGAATGCCATCGAGCAGCTGAACCAAATTCCCATCAAGTCATACAAGGGTGCTGTTGTTTTTGTCAGAGATGTGGCTAACGCTCATGATGGCTACCAGCCGCAGCTGAATATCGTCAATAAAGATGGGCGCAGAGCGGTTTTATTCAGCATTCTCAAAAACGGGGATGCTTCGACATTGGCAGTTGTAAATCGAATCAAAGAAGCCCTTCCACGAATTCAGGCGATAGTTCCTAAAGAATGCCAGATTTCCCTGATGACAGACCAGTCCGTTTTTGTAAAAGAGTGCGTTGCTGACGTAATAAGAGAAGCGGTTACAGCAGCGGGCTTGACGGCGTTGATGATGTTAGCGCTGCTCGGCAGTTGGCGCAGCACACTCATTGTTGCGACATCAATTCCGCTAGCAATGCTCTGTTCAATTATAGGTATGCATATTTGCGGTCAGACTATCAATTCTATGACTCTGGGCGGGCTTGCTCTGGCAGTAGGCATGCTCGTTGATGACGCGACAGTTGAAATTGAAAACGTTCACCGCAATATGGATATGGGTAAAGACATCGTCAAAGCGATTCTTGACGGGGCAGAACAAGTGGCACTACCTGCGATGGTGTCCACCTTGTCAATTTGTATTGTGTTTGTGCCAGTCGTGTTTTTGACAGAGCCTTCGCGCTCACTTTTCGTGCCGTTAGGAATGGCTGTCGTGTTCGCGATGCTCGCATCTTATGGACTGTCGAGAACCGTTGTACCGCTGATGTCGAAAGCCTTGCTTGCCCATGAGCATGAGCAAAAGCATGAACCGGGTCCAAAGAAAATATCCTTTTTTGGAGCCATTCACAAATTCATAGATGATAGGTTTGAGCACGCACGCGAAATCTATCGGCACGGGCTGGAGTGGATGCTACACAGACCCGCCATCGGGCTTGGACTTTTCCTTGGCTTCTACGCAATTTCCTTCTTTTTGCTACCTCACATCGGGGAGGACTTCTTCCCAGCAATTGATGCGGGGCAGCTAAGGCTTCACGTCAACGCTCGACCAGGAACGAGAGTCGAAGAAACCGAACGTATTTATAAGCGCATTGAAGCTGCAATTAGAAAAATCATTCCTGCAGAAGAAATCATCATGGTCACCGATAACATCGGTATGCCTGTAAGCGGCATTAACTATGCCTTCTCTGATTGTCAGACAGTAAGCGAAGCCGATGGCGAAATACTGGTTTCACTAACCGAAGAAAGGAAGCACGATACGGTCTGGTATCAAAAACAAGTTCGCAAAATGCTGACACACGACTTTCCAGAAGTTACCTATTATTTCCAACCTGCGGATATCGTCACGCAAATTCTCAACGCAGGATTGCCAGCACCAATCGACATAAGACTCACGGGGCTTGACCCAGAGAAGAACTACAAGGTTGCTCAAGAACTCAAACGAAGAGTGGCAAAAATTCCTGGCGCCGTCGATGTCTGCGTTCATCAAATTGTAAACGCACCGCAGTACGTCTACAATGTTGACCGGACCAGAGCAAATCAACTTGGGCTGACGCAAAAGGATATCTCAAATTCTGCGCTTGTAACCTTGAGCAATAGCTTCCAGGTTGCACCAAATTTCTGGCTCAATACCAAGAATGGCGTAAACTACAACATGGCCGCGTACACGCCTCAGTACGTGAATAACTCTCTGGATGTTCTGCGAACCATGGCGGTCACGCCACAGGCGGGCAACCAGGCGGATGCTATGGCAAAGCAATCTGAAAAATTCCAGCCTGAAATGCTCACCAACGTGGCAGTTCCTGAGCGCAAGGCAACACCGCAGGTAGTGAATCACTTAAATGCGCAACCAGTCTATGATGTGTACGCCGCTTGCCAGGACCGTGACCTCGGCGGTGTCGCTCGCGATATAAAGAAAGTTATGCAAGAGTTTCGCCCGAATCTTCCACGCGGAAGCTTTCTGGAAATGGGCGGTCAGGTGAAGAGCATGGTTACAGCTTTCGAGGCTTTGCTCTTTGGACTAATCTTTGCAATGGTGCTCGTTTACCTCCTACTCGTTGTGAATTTCCAATCATGGACCGACCCGCTCATAATTTTGATGGCTATTCCTGGCGCCTTCTCTGGCATTTTGTGGAGCTTGTACGTCACGCAAACGACCTTCAGCATTCCAGCTCTGATGGGCACAATCATGACCATTGGGGTTGCTTCTGCTAACAGTATTCTTATGGTCACGTTTGCAAACGAACAGCGCGCTGAGGGTTACGACGGATTCAACGCTGCACTGAACGCCGGTTATCAGCGCTTCCGCCCGGTTATGATGACCGCAACGGCAATGATAATAGGAATGATTCCAATGGCTATCGGGGGCGGTCAGGGCGGCTCTCAGAACGCACCAATCGGGCGCGCTGTCATCGGCGGGTTGATGGTCGCAACCTTCTCGACACTATTTTTTGTTCCTCTAATTTTCAGCCTGATGAGAAGGCAACACAACAAACCTGCGCCAACAGCAGAGGTGGCACATCCAAGCGAATGATTTTAGAAGCGAGTCAAGTTCCACACCACGATTGAAGAAGAGGGCAATATGCCAGAGGACCAATACAACAGCAGACCAGAAAAGAAGAGTTCCGCAGGAGTGGTAATTTTTCTCGTTATTCTGGTGATAGGACTGGGAGCCTTGTTTGCTCTGGGGCTGATTCCCAAAATCGAACGTGAGGGTGAGCTGAAAAAGGCTCATGCTGAAACTGTGGACGCAGTTCCTATCGTCCATACGGTGACTGCGGCGCCAGCAAACCATACTGAAGCAATTACACTGCCGGGAAACATAGGCGCAATACAGTATACGACAATCTACGCTAGAGTCGACGGCTACCTCACCGAACGAGTTGTAGACATAGGAGATCAGGTCAAGAAAGGCGAACTCATCGCGCTTATAGATACGCCAACGGTGGATGAGGATCTCAAACAGGCACAAGCCGACCTGCTAAAAGCGAAGGCTGCCTACGAAACGTCGGAAGCAAACCTAAAGGAATCGGTTGCAAAACAATACACGGCTGAAGCCGCTGTAACTAAGTCAAAAGCCAACGTCGCGTATGCCACCATCACAGCAAAACGCTGGCAAGACATGTGCGAAAGAGGGTCGGTCAGTCAGCAATCACGCGACGAAAAGGTTCGCTCGCTTGACACCACGACAGCAGAATTAGATGAACAAAAGGCTAATTACAAAGCAGCTGTCGCTCAAGTAGAAGCTTCAAAGGCCGAGGTCAAAGAAGCGAAAGCAAACATTCTTGCAAAGCAGGCAGATGTTGATAAGTACATTGCAGAAAAAGGTTTCCAGAGAGTTCTAGCTCCCTTCGACGGAATCATCACTCTGCGTAAAGTAGACCCGGGAGCTCTCATTACAAAAGGTAGCCAGTCAAGCAATCTCGAGCTTTATCAAATGGCAAAAATCGACTCACTGAGAATTTACGTCAGTGTTCCACAGCGAGTTGCAAGATATCTGCACAACGGCATGACAGCGGACATTCTGGTGCCAGAATATCCAGAGCGAAAATTCGAAGGCAAGGTGACAAACGTTAGTGGAGCGCTCGACCCAAATACAAGAACCAGACAAACAGAAATAAAAATCGAAAACAAAGACCACACACTTCTGCCTGGCATGTATGCCGAAATTAAGCTCGGCACCTTACGTTCAGAACCTTGGATTCGCGTTCCGGGCACCACAATAGTTACACGCACGGATGGTTTGTATGTTGTCACAGTGAAAGATGGCAAGGCTCATTATCAACCAATAACAATGGGCCGCGATTACGGTGATGAGGTAGAAATCAGAGTTGGATTAAGCGGCGGCGAAACAGTTGTTGTTAGCCCCTCTGACGATCTCCAGGAAGGCGAAGCGGTGCAATCGCAGCCTCTTGCGAACAACAACCAGACATAAAAAATACGGGTATAAAAAGGAAATGCCGACTCGCGCCGGCATTGATGAATTCAATATTGCTTTTTTAGCATCTGTTTAATTCAGCAATGCACACTTGAGCAGGAATAATTTTCTAGGCTTCAATACATCGTTTTGCAACTCAGCATCTCGCAAAGATACGGTTGACATCATTGGTTCCTGCAATTGCATGAACGCAATATCAACATCACTTGAAAGATCGAGCTGGGCACTGGTATTGGTTTTTCTGGTGTCACCTGGCAGGGCTCTTTCGGGAGCACAACTGCAGGAGTCAGAACTCAGTTCTGTTCCAGACTTTTCATTCTGGGCAGAAACGACATGTTTCTTGCAACAATCTGGCGTTGACTCCGCTTCTTCTTTCTTGCAGCATGGCATGCTTTCATGCGCTTCAACACGGGTCTCTGTAAGGTTGCTGCAAAAGCAATCATGCTTCGGCACGGCAAACCAGAGCAGTGTTAGACTGCAGAAGATACGAATCAATTTATTCCAGATAGTGCTAGTGGAAATCATTTCTCTAAGTCCGGTTCTCTTATTTGCAGCAAGCGCTAGCTGGGCAGCAGGCAGCGTTCTTTACGCAGCATGAATTTGCATTAGCTTTATCTGCATATGCTTTAGCGCCGAAAGCGCCAACTGAAAGTGTTACTGCAGCGAGTGCAAATAGAATTACTTTTTTCATTTATTTTCTCCTTTGAGTTATTTGGTTTGATTGATTACTTGCAGCAAGCGCTAGCTGGACAGCAGGCAGCGTTTTGAACACAGCAGGAATTTGCGTTTGTTTTATCTGCATATGCTTTTGCGCTGAACGCGCCAACTGACAATGTGATTGCTGCAATAGCGAAAAGAACTACCTTCTTCATTTGATTACTCCTTATAAGGTATTGATTTCCAGATCCCCCCCAGGGGGTTTCATCGAAGATTATACACAACCCCCCAGGGGGGATTGATTAAATTGAGTAATACCTTACTCAGCAATAACTTTCAGCTTCACACTTATTCCTGCAGAAGCCTGATTAAGTGGCTCTAACTGAATGGATAGCGCCGAGACCGACACTTTTAAACTACGGTACAGTTCTTTTGAAAAGACTTCTCGCCTATTTTTTGACACAACGTGGTTTACTCTTGCAGGCAGAAATCGACAGAGGGTGGAACGTGAAGGACATTCTTATAAGCAGCGGGCTAATTTCCCTTTGTGTCCTTTATTTTCTTCCAGCCAACTGCCAGGCCGATTCGCAGACAAAGCAAGTGCAATACGTCAGCTTAGTGGAAAAGCAAGTAAGCCACATCATGGACGAAAAGGAATTGGCAGCCTACCCTATCAATGTTGTGTTACTTTTCGAAATTGACAAACACGGACGGATTGCGAAATGGAGTTTCATTACCGAGTCGAACTTCGCTGCTGTTAACAAATACTTTACGGATAGAATCAGCAAACTGAGACCATTCCAAGCACCTCCAAGAGAATTTCCAAATGGACTACGTATTCAAGTCACTGCTTCCAGAAATTCAATGGAGTATAAAACACCACCATACTTCAAGTGTAAATCTCTAGAAGAACAAACATACAGCGTATCTCCATTAGGAGAGCCGATTGAGCACAAGATATTGCAGAAAGAGGGCACGCTAGCTGATTACCGAGCTTGGTTCGAAAATTGCGATGATTGTCCTGTGAACATAAAGCTATTTCGCAAGCGAAAGCTTTTACTAAAGAAAGAGCTACCAAGATGGCAGGGGTTATGCGAGCCACACTACGCATTTGTGGATCCACTAGGAAATATAACGACGAATGAAATTCCTGTTGCCAGAGACTTAGATTACGACGGAAAACCCGAGCTAGTAATACAAGAGATTTCGGAAGCGGGCGGCCATCCAGCGGAACGGCTACAGATTTTCAAGCTTGATGGCACTGATGTTTTGAAATGCACTTTCGACCAAAAAGTAATCGAACCAGAATTTACAGACATAGATAAAGACAAGCGATTCGAGCTACTCATCAAAGACGATGCCTTTGCAATGTGGCTTGATTCTTCCGACGCCGATTCCATTTACCCGGAAATTGTCCTTGATTCTAAGACCTACAAGCCGAGCGCAAAATTCACGAGATACAAACCAACCAGCGCGGAAAACTTCAATCTGTATGTTTTACAAGCTGAAGTCGAAATTTCTAAGTATCAAAAGGCGACGAATTACCGAGTCATGATTCCTTTTGTATGGAGAGACCTAATAAAGCTTGTGTATCAGGGCAATGCAGACACAGCAAAGAGAATTTTAGAGAAGCTCTATCCAGGCAAAACAAAACTCTTGATCGTAACTTCGGGCGCAAATGAAAAATTGCCATCATCGCAAAAAGAAATCAGCAAAGAACAGTTTTGGAATATGCTTTATGGGCAAGCAAAGAAGAGCAAATACTTTCAGCAATTGAGCGCATTGAACCAAAGCTTCAGCACTCCGCCACATTAGCCTGCTGTTTGATTGAACCAGCGGTTGGGTTTGATAAATCTATTACTCGCGTGATAAGAGTCAGCATGTCCATCTCGTTGAAACAATATAAGAAGATTGTGGTTTTGACTGGCGCTGGAGTCTCAGCCGGCTCAGGCTTGCCAACCTTCAGAAGTGGAGACAATGCAATCTGGAACGACCCCGAAGTTTTAAAGCTCTCAGGACCAGACAGAATTAGCAGCGCAGCCCAGGAATTTTGGGACTTTTGGGGAAAATTAAAAAACAAAACACTGGAAGCAGCACCAAATGAAGCACATATTTCTCTGGCACAATGGGAGAAACACATTGAACCACATCAGCAATTCGTCCTTATTACACAGAATGTAGATAACCTGCACCAAAGAGCAGGCAGCACTGATGTTGTTGAACTTCACGGCTCGCTCTTTCGCACAAAATGCTCAAACGAGAAATGCAGCAAAGCTATGTTCGAAGACGAAAATGCTTACTCTGGTCAAGTAGCAATCTGCGAGTTATGTTCGGCACCACTTCGTCCGGACATAGTGCTTTTCGGCGAAATGCTACCGCTTGATGCAGAATGGAAAACAAAGAAAGCGTTGCGAGACTGCGACCTTTTCATCGCAATCGGCACCTCCGGCAAAGTAGACCCGGCAGCCCGATTTGTTGAGTGGGCAAAGTATGCAGGCGCATACACTGTCTTAGTCAACATAGAAAAGCTTTCAACACCAAATAAATCGTTTGACCGCGAAGTAATCGGTCCGGCAGAAAAAGTCTTACCATTGCTTCTAAAGTAATCAACAGAGACAATAGAGTTTGGAATTGCTCAAAATCGATGGACTTCGCTATCCGAGATAATTTGGTCTGAGCTAGTCTGGTCTGAGCTAATTTGGTCCGAGGTGCGAGCGATATATTGTACTTGCTGCCCTGATCAACCAAGATTCATCGGCAGAAGTGACTGAGCAGCCACCAATTCGCAAAGCCAGGTTTTCGCTAAACAGGGCTCAATTCATGGGACTCTGGCGGCTCGCTAGAGTCCATTTCAGAATCGTCTTCTACTTTCTTCTTGCCGAACTTAGATTCGATAAACTCATACATTGGTGGCAGCACGAACAACGCCAATGCCATGGCTGGTATCAAACCAAACACGATTACAATAGCGAAGGGACGCTGAGATTGCGAACCAATTCCAGTAGAAAGCGCCGCAGGAATCAATCCTGCCATCGCAACGCAAGTGGTCATGACGGCTGGATGCATTCGCACCATTGCGCTCTTCATTACAGCGTCGCGAACGGAAAGTCCTTGTTTTTGCAATTGCGAAACCAGTGACACTAAAATTACGCCGTTTTGAACCGACACTCCGGACAGCGCAATGAAACCAACACCAGCTGAAATACTGAAGTGCGTTTGCGTAAGCAGCAACCCTAATATCGCGCCTGGAAGTGATAACGGCACCGCCAACATAACAAGTCCAGCTATTCGAGCGACGCCGGTTGCGGCATATAAGAGGAAGAAGATAAGCACCATTGTTAGAGGTAAAACCACCAGCAATCTTTGCATAGCATGCTTTGCTCGCTCGGATTGCCCACCCCAAATGATGCTGTATCCCTGGGGCAAATGAACATTTCTTGTCACGCTCGCACGAGCTTCATTTACAGCAGACATCAAATCGCGTCCGCGAATATTGGCTTTAATCGCAATTCTACGAGAGTTTTTGTCACGCAAAATTGCCGAAGCTCCATGCTCTTCAGTTATAGTCGCTACTTGAGCCAGAGGAATTTTTGCACCCGATGGAGTTGGCAGCTGAATATTGCTCAACTCAAGGGTGTCAGCACGAGAACTAGCCTTATAGCGCAAAATCACATCAAATAAGCGTTCGCCCTCAATCAGTTGAGTCGCAGTCTTTCCACCTACCGAGGTTTCAACGACATCAAGAATGTCTCTTGTATTGACGCCATATCGAGAAGCACGCTCTCTGTCAATTTGAATTACTAGCTGGGGCTGCCCAAGCAACTGGTCACACGACACATCAACCATGCCTGGAACCTGCTGAACAAGCTTCACAGCTTTATTTCCAAGTTCACTTAATATCCTTAGATCTTTACCGTAAATCTTGATAGCAAATTCGCCCTTAACACCAGATATGGTTTCATCCATGTTGTCTTTGATGTATTGCGAGAAATTGAACTGCAAGCCAGGCAACTTCTGTTGCAGCTCAGCATTCATTTTCTTGATGACGGCTTGCTTGCTTTCAACACTCTTGGGCCACTCTTCTTGCGGCTTTAGATCGACGAAAAACTCAATCGAACTGTAGTTGTTTGGGTCTGTTCCATCGTCTGATGAACCAATCTGCGATACAACATTCGTCACAATAGGATAGCTGCGCAATACTCGCCGAATTTCGCGCGAAATTTCGACCTGGTGATCGAGAGACACGCTAGTGGGGAGAGTTGTAACGCGCAACCAGATGTTGCCTTCTTCCAGTTCTGGAATAAACTCACCACCAAGCATAGGCGTCAACAATAACGACCCAACCACTGATGCAATTGCAACAAAAGCCACAATGGCTTTGTTATTCATCGCAAACTTCAATATTGGTCCATAAACTGCGGTGCAGAATTTATTGATAGGCGAAATATTCTCTTTCGGAACCTTCATTGAAAATACGATTGCACATATAACAGGAACTATAGTCAAAGCACACAAAGCAGCCCCGACAAGCGTGAAGCTCATGGTTACAGCAAGTGGACGAAACAGCTTTCCTTCCACTCCCTGGAAACTCAAAATGGGCAGGAATGTAAGAATGATAATTCCCTTTGAGAAAAGAATAGGCTTGGCGACTTCCTTGGATGCCTTTCCTACAATGGAAACTACGAGGTTCTTCGGGGTCTTGTCTCCGTGCAGATGCCCGAGGTGGCGCAATGTATTTTCAATCATCACGATAGCGCCATCTACAATTATGCCAAAGTCGATTGCGCCGAGAGAAAGTAAATTAGCTGGCACTCCAGCCACATTGAGCAAAATGAATGCCACAGAAAGTGCAAGCGGAATGACTATCGCGCAAATAAATGCTGACCTGATTTGAAACAAGAAAAGCATCAAAATCACAACTACAAGAAATATGCCTTCTGCAACGTTGTGACCTATCGTGACCATTGTGCGACGAGCCAGAGCCGTTCGATCATAGAGCGGAACCAGCTTCATTCCAGGTGGAAGCCCAGAAGAAATGTCGTTCCAAACCTCCATTAAACCATTTACTGCGGTGGAGGGATTTTCGCCTCTTCGCATAAGCACGATGCCTTCGACTACGTCGTCGTCATCGTTCATGCCCACCTGACCTTTACGAACAGCAGGTGCGATATTAATTTGAGCGACTTGCTTCAAGAGAATGGGAACGCCATCCTTCGAGGTTTCAACAACGATGTTGTTGATATCATCAACGCTAGTGAGAAGCCCCATACCACGAACCATGAAGTCCTGGTTGTTGCGAATGATGTAACTTCCGCCAGTAGACCCGTTGGCACTAACGATAGCTTCACTGATTTGAGCCTGGGTGACGCCTAGCGCCTTCATATGGTCAGGGTCTAGCTCGACCTGATAGGTTTTTACAGGACCACCAAATCCGGTGACATCTACAACACCTGGAACGGACTTCATTTTTCGATCAAGATACCAGTCTTGCCACTCTTTGCGATCAATAGCGTTCCACTTTTTGGACTCTACCGTATATCGGAAAATCTCTCCTACAGGGCTAGCATTAGGGTCGAGGCCAGGATGAACACCGTCAGGCAAACTGGCATTCGAGATTTTCTCTAGCACCTGTTGCCTTGCAACATAGGGATCGACACCGTCCTCAAAAACGACAGTGATTACTGACAAACCAAAAATGGAAATTGAGCGAGGTGTTTCAGAGCGTGGAATTCCATTTAGTTCTTTTTCAAGAGGAATGGTGACCATGCGCTCCATTTCCTCGGCGGCTTTGCCGTTTACTTGCGTTATCACGCGAACTTGCATATTTGCGACGTCCGGATACGCCTCAAGAGGCAGGCTAAGATAAGCTTGCACGCCCGCTCCTAGCAAAGCGAGCGCTAGCAAAACTATGAGCGCACGTTTTTCTAAGATAAAGTCAATAAACTTATCCACAAGAACCCTTTCGCAAACCAATCACCGTTGACGGTACCATCTGGAAATTTATATCAGTCACCATTCTGACTTATTGCTTGCGAACGCAGCTGGAAGGTACCAGCCACAGCAACGTTTTCGCCTTCCTTCAATCCCTGCAAAACTTCAATGTTGTCTTTGCAGGTTTTTCCAATCTCAACTTTTCGTTCTTCATACTTGCCGCCACCAAGAGAAACATAGACAACCTTGTAACTACCAGCATCTTGAATAGCATTGAGAGGAACGGTAAGAACGCATTTGTGCCCAACTTGAATTGTCATGCGAGCAAACATTTTCGGCTTAAGCCTGTCGCCAGGGTTTTGCACTTCCGCACGAACCGTCAAAGTGCGAGTTTCAGGATTGACAGAATCAGACAAATAGTCGAGCTTTCCATGAAACACTTCGCCCGGAAAGCTATCTACTTCAAGATCGATGTGCTGACCTTCCTTTAGCTTGGCAAGATCTTTTTCAAAAACATCGGCTTTCAGCCAGACTTTGTGGAAGTCACCGATGGTAAGCAAATTCTTTTGAGTATCAACCAGCTCTCCAACATTAACGGTTCTCTCGCAGACAATGCCAGTTTCAGGTGACAGGACAGGCACCTCAGCCGCAATTTTTCGAGTCTGAAGCACACGCACCAATTCTGCATCAGGCACACCCATGAGCGTAAGCCGCTGTTTTATGGGCTCGGTAACCAGCTTTATTTTGTCCTGGGAAAGAGAGATTGTCGATTCTCTCCTTTTTTGAAGAGAATCGAGTGCTATGAGGTCTTTATCTCGCTGCGTTTGTGCACGTTCCCAATCAGCTTTAGATGCAATCTTCTCATTGACTAGATTTTGCATTCTTGCAAAAACCTTTTCAGAAAGCGCCAACTCAGCTTGGGTAGTGGCAATATCAGAATCTATCTGTAGTAAATCTTTCTTGAGTTCTGCCTTGATTTCAGCATCTTGTTGCAAGAGCTGCCCTTCAGCATCTTCAATTTCGGGGCTGCGAATCATCAAAACAGGCTTGCCTTGCACCATATGCTGCCCAAGGTTAGCCATAACTTCAGTAACTCTTCCAGTTACCGGAGAGACAATGTGGGTCACCAGATTCGCATCGGCAAGCACTTCACCAGTAGTTTTCACTGTCTCGTCAACGCAGTTTTTTCCGACAGGCTCGACCTTCAAGCCCGCTACCTTTTCAGCCTCTGGACTTAGCTCAACTGGTCCGCTGCTCAATTTGACAGGTTCTTTAGGAGCGGGAATTTCAGATACGCTCTCGGCTCCGGTATTAGTGCCAACGGCATTCACACCTGCGCAACTATGTAAAATCGGCAAGCATAATACTAGCGCAATCACTTGCGGCAAAGAATTTAGGATGATTTGTTTCCGGCACATAAAATCGACTGAAGTGGAAGCTAGCGAAATCGATTACTTTTTTGGAAGCCATCAATCTAAATCATAATATAGGACTGTGATTATTTCGTGAAGAAGCTACAAATATGGACAGTTGTTGCTCAAATGTGACTCTACTGTGATCGATTTGGGGGAGGCGTGTGACAAGCTTGTGATCGTTCAAATTTAGACCTATACTTTACGCCGGGTTAGTCAGGAGCTTGTCAGTGCCAAAAGCGCTCTCTACTCTCGTATGGATTCTGGTGTCTTTAGCCGGAGCTGGACTTCTTGCATTTATTGCATTTCACGGCAATGAACCAGTGAATGCCATATGGCTGTTAACGGCAGCCGTTTGCACATTCGTGGCTGGCTACCGCTTTTATTCCAAATTCATTGCTGAAAAAATATTCGTCCTCAATGATGAGAACCCTACGCCAGCACACAAAATTAACGACGGAAAGGACTATGTTCCAACAAACAAAGTGGTTGCATTCGGGCATCACTTTGCAGCCATCGCCGGCGCCGGTCCTCTTGTCGGGCCAATTCTTGCAGCTCAATTCGGCTTTCTGCCGGGAACACTCTGGATTATCATCGGAGTGGTTCTTGCTGGAGCTGTCCAGGACTTTGTTATTTTGTGCGCGTCAATGCGAAAAAATGGCAAATCGCTGGGTCAAATGGCCAGGGAAGAAATCGGTCCGATAGCAGGAATTGTGTCATTGACTGCAATCTTGCTCATCATGCTTATTCTCATGTCTGTACTAGCTCTGGTCGTCGTAAAGGCTCTCAAATCTAGCCCCTGGGGTGCATTCACCCTGATTATGACGATACCAATAGCGGTGCTGGTCGGCTATTACACTCGAACAATTCGTCCAGGAAAAATCACAGAGGGATCCATTCTCGGAGTGGTTCTGACTCTTGCAGCGGTCATCGGAGGCAAGTGGATAGGCGAAAGTCCAGATCTCGCAAAGTATTTCACCTACAGCGCCGAAACACTTGCCTGGTCAATAATGGCTTATGGTTTTCTGGCTTCAGTTCTGCCCGTGTGGGTGCTGCTGTTGCCGCGCGATTATCTGTCGGCATACATCAAGATTGGTACCATCGGACTGCTCGGAATCGGCATCTTCGTCGTGCATCCAGATCTGCAAATGCCACCACTGACCATCTTCACAAATGGAGAGGGTCCGCTTTTTGCAGGACAAGTCTTCCCGTTTTGTTTCATCACCATAGCTTGTGGAGCTGTTTCTGGCTTCCATGCCCTTGTATCCTCTGGCACCACCCCGAAGATGCTGAACAAGGAATCTGATGCCAGATTGATTGGCTATGGTTCAATGCTCTGCGAAGCAGCAGTAGGAATAATGGCGCTCATCGCAGCATCTTCACTTTTGCCCGGACAATATTTTGCTATCAACAGCCCTGAAGGTGTGGTCGGCACAGACCCCGCAGCGGCATCTGCAATGATAAGCTCATGGGGCTATCCAGTTTCTGTGGAGAATATGCAGGCGCTAGCAACAGAGGTCGGAGAGCAATCACTCTGGGGAAGAACGGGTGGTGGACCAACCCTGGCGGTCGGCATGGCAGGCATTTTTGCAAAAGCCCTGGGCGGAACAGAGCAGCTAGCATTCTGGTATCACTTCGCCATAATGTTTGAAGCGCTGTTTATTCTTACATGCCTCGACGCAGGCACTCGCGTTGGGCGATTTCTTTTGCAAGACTTTCTTGGAATTCTCTGGAAGCCATTGGGTCAATCAAGCTGGTACCCATCCATCATTCTCAGCTCTGCACTTGTTGTGGCCGGCTGGGGCTATTTTCTTTATCAGGGAATTGTGGATCCTCTAGGTGGCATCAATAGCTTGTGGCCACTCTTCGGTATTTCAAATCAATTGCTAGCGGTAATAGCCCTCTGCATTGGCACCACCGTCATTATTAAGATGGGAAAAGCGAAATACTCATTCGTAACGCTCATTCCACTCTGCTGGCTGCTAACTGTCACTATATACGGTGGCTACCTCAAGATATTCTCAAACTCACCTAAGCTGGGCTTCCTGGCTCATGCAAAATCGCTCACAGCGAAACTAGCCGACAAGTCGCTGCCAGAGACCGAACTAGCGAAACTGCACACACTAATTTTCAATGACAATCTCGACGCAGCAATTGGCGGGCTGTTCATCGTACTAGTGCTGGTCATTCTGTTTTCCGCCATCAAAACCTGGTTCATAAAGGCGGATCCAAGTTCAACAAACGCAGGTCCCGGCGAAGAAACTGGTGAGTCTCCTCTTCGCTGCTGCTAACTCAATTGAAGCTAGCTCTTCAAGATAGAGCTAGCGGAGAAACAATTCTGCACAAAAATCAAAAACTCGACGGGTAGCGCTGCAGTCCTCGTTTTTTTTCTTACGCCAAAACAAAATGACGATTCGAACGACCCTCATTTGAGCAACTAGAGAGTCCGAAGCTGCTATGATGAGAATTCAGACTGCATCTGATTTTTCAGCATTTCACATTCTTCTGAGAGGCTGTTTGCTAGTGCTTCAACGTCTTGCCGCGAAATTCCCCGGTCTTGCTCGTTAGCGTCATCATCTACCAACTCTGTCAAAATCAAATAGTACTTTTGCAAGAGCTTGATCATCTGAATATCTTTTTGAGTCCAGTGTAAAAGCGGGTTAGCAAGGGCTTTCTTCACTTCGTGGTAAGACACAATGCCATCTTTGGGAGCCAAATCCAACTCGTCAAACCGTGCAATCAACACTTCATGCAATTCATTGGAATTGACTGCTTCCATTGCATCTCTATGAATGTTGCCAGCATATGATTTCTCGGTCACAGCGTGACCAGTAATCTCCTCAATATAGGCGTGAAGCCAGTCATCCACTGCGGAGTGAGCAGCGTTATCTTGAAGTTCGGACATACTTCCCCCTGATTATGAGTCCTGAAGTGCACGACGAATTGACTGTTCAAAAGGAGCGTACAAAACTCCCCTTTCGGTAATTATCCCACTAATCAACCTGGCTGGGGTAACATCGAAGGCAGGATTAAACACATCGGCACCATTTGCTGCAACCGGCTGCCCCTGAATACAAAGAACCTCATCCGAGTCACGCTCTTCAATAGGAATCTGTTCACCCGACTCAGTTTGAGCATCAATTGTCGAAATTGGCGCCGCAACATAGAACGGAATGCCGTGAGCCTGAGCTAAAACAGCAACCGAATAGGTACCAATTTTATTTGCAGCGTCTCCATTGGCGGCTATTCTATCAGCGCCAACAATGACTGCATCAATCTTTCCTTTGGACATAACATACCCAGCCATGTTGTCCGTTATCAATGTTGGGGTTATGCCATCTCGTAACAATTCCCAAACTGTGAGCCGCGCACCTTGCTGGCGCGGGCGCGTCTCATCAACAAAAACTTTTATATTCTTGCCATTGCCCACAGCTGAACGTATGACACCAAGTGCGGTGCCCCAACCGCAGGTTGCCAGAGCCCCAGCATTGCAGTGAGTCAAGACCGCACTCTCCGGCTTTAACAGTCGTGCGCCATACTCGCCTATAGCCTTATTGATCAAGATGTCCTTCTCAATTAGCGCATGCGCAGATTCAACCAAGAATGAGCCCAACTCAGCCAGTGGCATCTGAGAGTTGTTTTCTGCCAGTTCAAACACAAATTCAGTAGCCCATCTCAAGTTTACAGCGGTCGGGCGAGCCGCTTGCAGCTTGTCCTTTATACGAGATAAGTCGCTAACGAAAGCAGCGAAGTCAGAAGATCGTTCGCTCAGCTTTTTGCCTTCCAGGGCTAAACACAAAGCTGCTGCAACTCCAATTGCAGGGGCGCCACGGACGACCATGTCTTTAATAGCGAAATACATATCATCGAGCGCACTGGCTTCAAAATACTCTACGCATTCAGGTATTTTGCGCTGATCAAGCAAAAACAGCTTTTCGCCATCTAGAAAGATGGGTCTTACGCTGCTTGTAACGGCGTGAACATTCGACTCAGCCATGGCGAGACGCTCCTCAAATCAACAAATGAATTATAAGGTAAAGACTCGCAGAACGTACAACTGTACTCTGACTAAACTAATGTTGGATTCTTATGGAACTCAGGACTCGTCTGAAATGTAATCGCCCTTGTACACATGGTCGTTGACCCAGGTGCCGACGAATGTAGCAACGATAACAACGGCTAAGCCGCTTATGAGATCCATAAATCCTCCAGATAACCCATTACTTATGAACAGTAGTTCGTTTCCTTCGAAAAAACATCGTTCTTGCTGATGATTTTTGCTGCTGTCAATGAGTCAGCAGCCCAACTATTCATATACAAAATGATACAGGGCTATTAACAATGGTCCACTAAAATATCTGCCGATAGGCTTTCTTGACATTTACTCTCACTTGCAACAGCCCACTAGATATAGATTTCGAGAGAGACTAAAAATTTCACAGAAACGGGCATTCTTAGCCAATACTAAGATTCATTCGAATGCTGTCCGCGGAAACTCAGTGAGGACCGGCAGCCGAAACGCACCGTGCAGACTGAGGAAGAAGCTTTTACAAACAGTGGCTCTATGGAAAGTTTTGCATTTTGGTATTTTTTCTGTATCCAGCTTTGCTTAGAGAGGGCTGAATTCAGGCTGGTCCCAGCATTAGACACATGTCAATTGAAAGCTACCTCATACTTACATGCCAGCCAACCTATATAATGACAGCCTCGAAACCTCTTTGAGAGAGCCATCGCAGATCAAGTTTAAGGACAAATGTCAGACACTGCAGTCACCCTAGAGAATCAGAACGCGCTGACACCACCCACGGTGGCGCCAACAAAAGCTGCGTCGGCGATAAGACCAGATATCAAACCACTTACCTCGCTTCGTTTCCTAGCGGCTATCGTAGTTATTCTGGCACACGGCAGAGAGTCTTTCACGTGTTGGCGTGGCGTAAGCGAAGCAAGTACATTTGGGCAAGCAGTTACATTCTTCTTTGTACTGTCTGGATTCATCCTCACTCACGTTTACTATGACCTCAAATACCAACGGGAAGAACTGAAAACTTTCTTTCAGGCAAGAGTCGCTCGCATATGGCCAGCACATGTTTTAAGCCTATTGCTTTTAGTTGGTCTAATTCCTGAAGTATTCAAAGTCAGGGCTGGCGACTGGCCAAGATTCCTGGAGAATTTTTTCCTTGTTCAAGCGTGGGTTCCTTCATGGCGTGAATTCTTCTCTTACAATGCGTCCTCCTGGAGCATTTCTTGCGAGTTCTTTTTCTACATAGTTTTCCCAGTACTCCTCTTAGGTCTGAAAAAACGCTGGTATCTTCCACTACTAGTTACAGGCTGCATTGTCGCGGCGCTGGTCACCTACGGAAATTGTGCACATCTACCAGAGTTCTCCGCTACAGAATTATCAAATCAAGGCATCACGTATATTCATCCATTCTCTCGCGTCTTCGATTTCTGTGTGGGTATGCTCACCGCAAGGCTCTGGCGCGACAGATTTTGTAAGCTGAACTTGTCCGTTCCGTTAGCAAGCGCCCTGGAAGCTACAGCTCTGAGCCTTGTCTGCTTGATCTATATGTTTTCAAATCCACTCCGCTATTTGCTGGAACCGTGGTTGGGTCCAGCGGGTGCATACTGGCTGCAAAACAGCGGACCATCTCTTCTAGGGTTTGCCTTTCTCGTAACGGTATTTGCGATGGATCGTGGCATCTTCTCTCGCATATTGAATCATCCAGCAGCAGTTCTATTAGGAGACCTTAGCTTCCCAATTTACATGCTGCATGGCGTATTCCTTACCTATCTTGCGATCAACTTTCCGCAGCAAGACTCAGTTGCAGCATGCACCGTTTTCGTAATTGCGCTGCTAATGGCATCGCATATTATGTTTGAACTCTTCGAGAAACCACTTCGAAGTTTGCTATTGAAGATTGGCAGAAAAGCGAGCAGCAAACCGAAGAAACCATATTCAAAGAAATTTGCTCTGATAATGGGAGCAGAGCTTATAGCTTTCATATCGTTGATTTATTTCACATTGCCTGGCATTCACAAAATATCCATTACTGAGGCAGAGAAATTGAGCGCGAATGCAACAGTAAAGAATATTGGGCTGGCTCCCTACCTAATTTGCAATGCAGCAGAGGCTCGCAAGGTAGGTGACAAACTTCAGCTCACAACTGTTTGGGAATCTACAAAATCTGAACCAGTAAACTTCTCGGTAAAGGCTGTTGTATTTAGCCAGAGCAACGAGCCACTCGGTTCAATAACATACAAGCAAGATGGTCTTAACCAGCGGGTAAAAGCGAATACTCACTGGAGCGAAGAAGTTCTTATCAGTACCGACCTAAACAAAGCAAGCAGAGTCGAAATTAGTGTATTGAAAAATAGAAGAGAGACACTTCACTCAACCGACGCCAAGAATGCTGAATTTAGCTTTGCTGTTCCAGTGAGTAAATAGGGCTTCGTTCCCCATTCTTCCAGCGAGGATAACAGCTATCTTTGAAGCTAGCATGATAGAAGCCATCTCCGAAGCCAACAGGATACTGGTGACCTCCGAAGCCTACTAGTGATCACCGAGCCAACAGGATACTGGTGACCTCCGAAGCCTACTAGTGATCACCGAGCCAGCAGGATACTGGTGACCTCCGAAGCCTACTGGTGATCACCGAGCCAGCAGGATACTGGTGACCTCCGAAGCCTACTAGTGATCTCCGAGCCAGCAGGATTCTAGTGATACTAACTTTTCAGCTCTCGTCGCCTTCGAATGGCGGCAGCGTAAACGAAAAGGTCGTGCCAAGATCGTCAGAACTCTCGACCCATATTTTTCCATTGTGCTGCTCGATGATCGTTTTAGATATGGTAAGACCTAGACCAGTACCCTTTCGCTCAACAGCGCCGCGTGCATCAGCTTGCTCAAACTTCTCAAATATACTGTTCAACTTCTCCGCTGAAATTGTCCTACCACGGTTGCTCACCTGCACAACAATTCGTTCAGCGTCTTCTTTTACACCGAGGTGAACGGTTCCGCCAGATGTCGAAAATTTCACAGCGTTACTCAGTAGATTCACAAGCACTTGAATTATTCGTCCACCATCACAAAGGCACTTCAGATCAGGAACGTTCTGCGAAAGAGCTATCCCCTGGGCATCCGCATAGGGCTTTACAGTTTCAAACGAAGCGTCGACAACTTCTTTTATGGAAGTTTCGACTCGATCCATAACAAATTTCCCTGCGCGCATTTTTTCTAAATCGAGAAGGTCCTGCACCAGATTCATCAAACGCTCGCAAGAATTTTGTCCTCTCTTAGCGAAATCAACGCCATCTTCCGTGAGTTCTCCTGCAAGCCCATCTAGCAGATAAGAGAAGATAAGTGATATCGCAGTCAATGGCGTCCTAAGATCATGGCTAACCATGGCGACAAATTCTCGTTTCGCTTGCTCAACCTCGTGCTTTAAAGTGGCATCTAAAAATATCAACAAACAAGCTTTACCTTTTCCCCAGGAAAGTTGACGAACAGAGGCTTCTGCAGGAAATCGTTCGCCAGTCACTTTTGTGACAATGCAGTCGAAGCTTGCCTCCGGGCTCTGCAAACTTTTTTCAGGGCTAAATAACTCACCACTTGGAAGACTGATCAAATCCTTGGCATTGATTTTCGCGGAGTCTGCAGTTGCATAGCCACTTAAATCGAGCGCTGTTTGATTCATAAATTCAATTTTGCCGTTGTCTACGATTACAGCAACACCAGCTGGCAAACTTTCAAGAATGCCTCTAACACGCTGTTCACTCTCTCTCAACATTTGTTCAGCACGCTTGCGCTCTGTAATATCATGAGCAATACAAAATAGCCCGCGATCAGTAGCCGACAAATGAGCAGACCACAGCAAGTCGACTACTTCACCAGTCTTTTTGCGAAAACGATTTTCGAAATAAAGTTTGTCGATGCTTTTTTCTGCTCCTAAAAGAGCTTTCATGGTGTTCTTCACATCATCGCTTACCAAGAAATCCGTAATTTGCTTTCCGATGAGTTCTTCCGGTCGGTAGCCCCACACAGAGGTTGAAGCAGGATTTACCGAAAGCAACTTCGCATTCAAATCAATCACACAAATCACATCGACAGCGTGCTGAATAAGAGCATTCTCTCGAAGTCTATTTTCTTTGAACCGCTCGGTTGCAATCTCGATGGACTCCCGTAATAGCCCAAGTTGATTTTGCGAGCTTGTAATTCCCACCTTAGACTTGGACTCAATCGCAGCCACCGAAGGTGGTGGCGTTCCTGGATTAGCAGAAGCCGACTCTTGCAAATTGAGCGCCTTGCTTAGCAAGTCGCCAAGGGTTTTGTGCCAGGGTTTCATTACAAATCGATATTGAAAGAAGGCAGCCAAAACTGAAAATGCGAAGGGACTTGCCAATAGTAAAAGAGGCGCTCCAGGGCTCATGAACAGGATACAAAGCGAACTGAGCAAGCCAGCGAGAATTGTGGCTCCGATGTTGAGACTAATCGTCTCTTGCGTTTTCATACACCTTCCGCTTTCCACTCGCCGATTGAAATTCTATCATCAGCGAGAGCCGCCGCCATTGGGTCCGCCACCGAAGGGACCGCCGCCCATTGGTCCACCACCGATGGGTCCACCGCCACCCGGTTCAGCACCGAAGGGACCGCCGCCACGCATAGGTCCACGCCTCAAACCAGGGGGGCCCAGGAAGCCACCAGGATTTTCACCAGGAGGAAAACCATTAGGCGGGCCGTTGTAACCACCTCCATAGCCACCACCCTCGCCAGCAGGCAATGGAGAGAACTCTGGATTATTGTTCAACCTACTTCGAATCTGAGCCAGATGGCGCTTCGCATCTTCAACAAGTTCCGGTGCCACAAACGCAGCATCACGAGCGGCTTCAGCGAGCAAAGAGTCAGCATCACTCTGTTTGCCTTCTTCCAGACAAACCTTACTCAATTCCATCTTTAACATAATTGTATTTCTATCTGGACTTCTATGAATTCTTTCATAGCCACTTACTGTTGTGCGCAAAATCTTCTCCAGAAAGCTGAGGTCTTCGCGACCAGCTATTTTAGCCAATTTATAGAGCGTGCCTGGGTCGTCTTCCATTGGACGCTGGTTGAAGTTGAACAAATATTTGAAGCGAGACAAATAATCTTGAGTTGATTCGCCCAGGTTAGATGCAATAACGGTTAACTTCGCATACACTCTGGTCTGGTCATCGTTTTTAGGACTCGGACTGAGATTCAAAAACGTCAGATACTTATTGCGGGCAGGACTCCATTCACTTCTTTGATATAAGGAGTCAGCACTACGCAACAACTGCTCAGAGTCCGCATCTGAAGAGTTTGCAGGGCGCGAACTAAAGGTAGCCTGGGCGGGAGGAAGAGCGGCAGACTGTGCCCTGGACTGTTCATTATCAGCAGACGGGGCAGACTTAGGATTTACAGGAGGAATCGCTACCGGAATATGCCCCTCCGTTTTTCCTGTGGGCGAATTCAAAGACACCGGTGGTGGTGGCAACTTGCCAATTGATGAAGAACCATTTGCAGATGGGTTGGCTGGTGATGCCGTGCCAGACGGGATGGAATTGCTGAAGCTCAGAGGTTCAATCGGTTTGGTTCCCAGCTGACCAGGTCTGACTGTGCCATTTGTTTCTGATTGAATTTTGGACGCAACGCGGTCTGGAGAATGTGAGTTAATTGAGTTGAAAAACAACACACCCGCAATGACTAGCAAGAGCCCTGCAATAATGCTCCACCCTGCCAGCACTAAATTACGATCACGCCGACGACGGCTTGATTTTTTTGCAGCAGCTTGAGTGTTGGATGCTTTAGTTAGGGTGGAAGCACTGACAGCCAATTCAGGAGCACCACTGAACGAATCTTCGATAGCTTTTGCCAAATCGCTCATTGATTGGTAGCGGGCAGCGGGATCTTTTGCCATGGCTTTAGAAATTACTTTTTCAAGCGCAGTCGGCACATATAGACCCTGCCGACGGTCTTTCATTGGCACCGTTTCTTTGCTGATGTGTGCGTTCATCACATCAAAAACTGTGTCAGCAAGGAATGGCGGTGTGCCAGTTAGGCTCTCATACATCACACAACCTAGCGAATAGATATCAGACCGGTGATCCAATGCCACGGCGCGACACTGTTCAGGGCTCATGTACAGCGGGCTACCAATCACCATATTAGTTGCGGTCAACTTATGGTCACCACTGCCTTGAATTAGCTTAACCAGCCCAAAATCGAGAATCATCACATAATTTGGGTCGTTGCGACGCTCTGTGATCATGATATTGCTAGGTTTCAAATCACGATGCACAATCCCCTTCTCATGAGCATGTTGCAAGGCATCGCAAGCCTGAGCAAAAATATGTCGAAACTGCTCAAGCGTCAGAGGCTTTTTCGCAAGAACAAAATCCAGCGACTGACCCTCAAGATAATCCATGCACAGGTAGGCACTGCCTTCAAAAATGCCGAAGTCGTGAATGGCGACGATGTTAGGATGGTTCAAAAGGCTCGCGGCCTTTGCCTCCCGCTGAAATCGACGCAAATCTTGAGCTGCAGCCGCAGCAGAGCTGGCTTGCAGCATCATCTTGAGCGCCTCAAAGCGGTTCATATGGATATGCTCAGCTTTGTAGACCACGCCCATGCCACCCTTTCCGAGCACCTCGATAATGCGGTAGCGCTCAGCAACAATGCTGTCTGGCTCTAGAATTTTTAATTCTGGAAGCTCATCAACTTCGTATAGGTCGGCGTCAGCAGTCAAATTCTATCCTCCGCTTTACTTTGTTCCACGCAAAGGCATCAAACATGCGATTTGTGACAAAGGAAACCGATCCAAAATTAGAAGCATGGCTCGCTGGCGAAGATAGCAGAAATGCCGTCTCAACGGGACATTTGCGGTTTAATCAATTTCTTCTGTATCAGTTCAATCATAGTATCCGTCCCAGATGGCTGCGACTCTAACTTCCGCTGAAAGCTAAGGCAGTCCTGTTTCACCTTTTCACTCATAAGACCCTCTCCGGCTTTAGCCCAGGTCTTGGCGCCATCTTTTAACGAAACCGCCCGGGCCAGCCCAATTTTCTGCAAGCGCATAGCATTGTCAGACTGGTCATGGGCGAAAGGAGAAATCATCTGAGGCGTTCCACAATAAATGGCCATCGCACTGGTTCCGATGCCACCGTGATGAACAGCCATGGATACGCGCTTAAACAATGCCTGAAAATTGGCATAACTCACATGCAAAGCCCAATCGGGCAAATCGGGCGGCAACTGTTCCTTGAAATTACAAACCAGCAAACAACGGCGGTTCAAAAGTTTAGACATCTCGAGCCCCCGTTCCAGGAACGGTCGAGCGAACGCCATCGCCGTACCGGCCGTGACGGCAATCGGTGCTTCACCTGCGTCGAGAAATTGCTCAATCTCGGGAAGAAGGGGGGGATCGAACTCGGTCTTAAAAAGCGGGAAATTGGTGTTGTAACAATTCGGCGGCCAGTCTGGTTGAACAGCTGCAAACCATTCAGGAAAAGCACAGAGAACGAGTTCGGGAGAGTGAATCCACCGGGTCATTACATTGTTTACCGGCGGCAAACTCAATCGAGCACGAACGGCATTCAGAGGCGGCATACAGATTGGATCGAGAAAGGTCTTTTCGCAAAAGCCGAAAAAAAGTGATTTGACAAAAGTAGGTGCCCACTCAGGAATCGGATTGGTATCAGACTTAGGTGTGTCATAAGCTGACAACATAAGTGATGGCGAAAGGTGCACCGTCGCTAGTGGCAGTCCCATCCTTTCTTGTACGAATCTTGCACCAATTGCCAGACTGGTACCAATTAGCAATGTCTGATTTTCCCTTATGTGTTTCTTTATCGCATCGAAATTCAATTCAGCAGCTTTAATCACATATTTCCAAACTGCGCCAAAGGCATTTTCCAGCTTCCAGGCATCGGGGTCCGAAACAGCAGTGTAGTAGTCTTCTTCAGTTCCAAGCGGCTCAAATATAATGCCATGCCGCGACACTTTTTCATGGAAAACAGGGCTTGCGATGAAAACGACTTCGTGTCCCATCCCCTGCAGCTTACTGGCAATGGTCACCATCGGATTTATGTCGCCCGAGCTGCCTATCGCTGTAATGATGATTCTCAACGCTGTTCTCCCTGCATGAATTATAAGCAGGACAAGCAGAGCGATTTCCCTTTGTAAAAAAACAACAAGCGAATCGACTCCTTAGTAGTAGCTAGAACGAGTCTGAATGGGCTTGGCAAAGAGTTTCACCAGTGAAATTCCGGCAACAAAACCACCGATGTGAGCAGCATAAGCAACGCCAGAGGTGTCAGCCTGTCCGCCCAGCCATCCCATGCTATCAGCGAGCTGCATTAGTATCCATAATCCCAGACATGCATATGCTGGAACGTGCATTACTTGTCTCAAAAAAATCACGGTGACGCGCCGATTTGGAAACAACAAGATGTACCCACCTAGTACGCCGGAGATGGCACCAGAAGCGCCGAGAGATGGTATAACGTCATTTAGGTTCATTAGCTCAGTGCAAATAACGTGAGACATGCTTGCAGCGATTCCGCAGAGCAAGTAGAAAACAAAATACTTGAAGTGTCCCATGAGATCTTCCAGGTTATCGCCAAAAATCCACAGATACAACATGTTGCCACCGATGTGGGCAAGTCCGCCATGCATGAACATGGACGTAACCAGAGTTACATAAACCGAGCCTGGGGTCAGGTAATGCATCAACGTTGTGCTCTGTCCTGAGGCATCACTTATACGCATCGGTCCTACGATATCATGACCAGTCGCGATTTCTCTTGGAATGCACGAGAAGGCGTTGTTGAACGCCTCGTTTTGACCAAGAGCCTGAAAAAACACAAACACAATAACGTTTAAAGCTATAACAATGTAATTGACCCAGGGCGTTGTCTGCCGGTCGCTGTTATCATCAGAAAGCGGAAACACTTTGACTCTCCCATTGCCATATGCAGGAGTATACCTTATTTGCTGAGTAAGGTATCTCTAGCTTTCATGAGGGCAAAACCTAATAGGTTAAGCCCGTTCCACGACGCAGGGTCGCCAGCTGAGGGGTCGTCGCGATGCAGACCAATTCCCCAAATCGCGTCAACGGGGCTCGCTTCCACCAAAATTGTAGGCGCCGTAGATTTCAGGTAATTGCCGAGGCGAGGGTTTTGCGAGAATTTTTCTATACTGCCCTTCACAACAATTTCAAATCGGTTAGCGCACCAGACTTCCTCGTCGAAGTTTTTGATTTTTCGGCCGAGCCCTTTTGCTTCGTTTGGCGAAGCTGCCTCCAAAATTAAAGAGCGGAGTTTCTCGTCTTTGAACAGTTTTGCTTTCTCAGCCATCATATAATGCTCGGCAGTGGCGTAAGTGGTGTCATCAATTTTGAAACTAGCTGAAAACCACTGACTCATGCAGCTGGGTCCAACGCCACTATCAGCGGTGCTACGATGTCCCCAGAAGAAGGTAAAACTAAACCGCGAGCCATTTTTGATCGCTTCTATAAGCTCTTCTTTTGAATAGATTGTGTTCACTTCACTTATTTAGCAGGACGCGTCATGGACCAGGTGCCTTTGTCCTTTTCCGTGCTTCCCTTTTTCTTTTCTCTAGTCCAGTCACCACTCAGCTTCTTCTTGTCAGCAGACAATTTTAGCTTGGCGTGACCCGCAAGACCTGTCCATGTCTCGCGAAAATCAAACTCGAACGCAGATGTCTTCTCGTCCAGCTTGCCATGCTCAATTTTGCCAATTTTGTCTTTACCGTCTTTTCCTTCGTTCCACTGTCCCGAGTAAACTCCGGCGGCATCCTTCTTGAATAAAACAGGTCCCCATTCGGAAACCCAATCGCCCTCTACAAGTGCCTGATTATTTTTGGCAAGTTCGGATTTGCCCGCAACGCTAGTCTTCTCGCTTTTTGTTTTCTCGCTGCCTGGAACAGCTTCAGTTGAACTAGTTTTGCTATCAGTTTGGATTGAAGGTGCCGCAAAAGCGCTAGCAGAACAAAGTGTTGAAACTGTAACCGTAAGTGCAGCAAAGAACGATCTGGCGTTTTTAGTGTTCATTTTTATGGATTTCCGATGACATTTATTGCAAAGGATAACATTTTTGTTTTCTGGAAAAATTTTTTGGAAAAAAATTGAACCCTTTGCAAGGTTTTTACGTTTATAGAGGTGTAAGGCAAACTTACACGGAGATAAAAATATGAAATTAAACATTATGGCATTGGCATTAGTGATGGGTCTGGGACTCACGTCGATGCAAGAAGCGTGGTCATACAACCCTCCCGGTCGCGCTGGCGGTCCAGGACATGGTAAATACTGGCATTTCAACCCTGCTGGAGCTAAAGGCGGCGCGGGGAGAGGATGGGTCTACAATCCACCTGGTCCCGGAAAAACGGTCTACCAAAACTATCACAACTATTACGGCTATGGTGCTAATCCTCCAGGACCGCAAGGAGGTGCTGGTCACGGAAAATACTGGCACTACAATCCGGCAGGACCCGTTGGCGGAAATGGACGGGGCTGGACATACAATCCACCAGGTCCTGGTAAGGTCCGCTACTATTAAAGCTTTTCCCCGTCCCAAGTACATTGCTGACGACTGCATCCCCTGCAGTCGTCAGCCTCTAACTCACTAACCTTGAGAGTCCTTAGAGTCAAGAAGCTTTAAGCAAGTGGTTTGACTTCGTGGCTGCCATCGAGATAGCTGATTTCCATCTCTTGAGCTTGTTCATCGACGAGGATAATTGATGCATTTTCATCCACAATGATTTTTCCGTAGAGCATATCAATGGTGTGCCCTTCTTCATCCAATCGCGCCCAGCCTTCAGCTACGCGGCTCCAGCTGTCGCCTCCTGGAAAAATAATTTTGCACGCGCTGTGATCGGACGCGTACTCAACTCTTATGGAGTTGCCATCAACTTGCGTAAGAGCAATTACCTGACCACGTGCATTTATCGTTATCTGTGAATTATCAGAATTAATGACGGTGACCGTTCCGTCGAGGTGTGTGATGTCGGTTTCACCACTTGCATGATCAACCAATACAAGGTCACCCTCATCTGAAACCAGAATCTCGCCTCTTATTTCCTCGATGAGATTGCCTTCGTCATCAACACGTTGCCAGCCTTCGGATGAGCGGATCCATGCTCCGTCATCAGGCAAAACAATCCTCTGCACTTGCCCCGCAGAGTCATATTCAATCGAGTCACAACCGCCGTTAGGATGAGTAATCGCAATTACCTTTCCATCAGCAGACTTGGTCAGCCTGGACCCATCGGGATTAGCTAGAGTGAGTGAGCCGTCGAGATGGCTGATCTCCGCAAAACCAGCTCTGTCCCGAAGGACAACATCACCATCTGCGGTGACAGTCATATCGCCGTCTAATCTATCTACAACATTTCCTTGCTCATCCAGGCGTTCCCAGGCGAGATCAACCCTGTGCCAATCACCAATATCCAGACGAACCTTCATGAGCCTTCCAGTATCATCGTATTCGCAGACAGCCCATTTTCCATCTGGTCGTGTAACAGCCAGAACTCTGCCTTTAAAATCGACGGTCATTTGCGAGCCGTCCGCATTCCCAATACTTATTGAGCCGTTTAAGTGAGTTGTATCGGTTTCTCCAGTTTTGAAGTCATAGAGAACAATGTCACCGTTGTCGCGTACAGATATTTCACCATCTACGACTTCTACGGGCAATCCATTTGCATCTCGGCGCAACCACCCTTTGTCAGTCTTCAACCATTCACCACGGTCAGGCAAGATGACTCGACGTAAATTGCGATGCTCATCGTATTCCATAGTGTCTGAGCGCCCGTTCGGATGCGTAATGCCGAGAACAAGTCCATCTCGGCTGCGCGTGAGACTTGAGCCGTTTGAATACCGAGTGGTCAAAGAACCATCAGCGTGACATACCTCAGTTTCACCAGCTTCAACATCCACTATCGAAAGGTCGCCGTTCGAACTAACTGTGATTTCGCCGCGAAGTTGATCTATAACATTGCCGTTTTTATCATGTCTAAGCCAGGCATCAGCATTTCTGCTCCAATCGCCATCGACAGGAAACTTGAATCGCACCAGAAGACCCTGGCTATCGTATTCGCAATTAACGCTCCGTCCATCAGGACGTCGAATTGTTTCAATTCGTCCCTTGCTGTCATGCTTGATTTCAAGTTTCCACAAACTTTCAGTAGTCACGGCTTCATCCTTCAATGGTCTGCTGCACAACCCTATGAGTAACCAAGAACCCTATTCCACAACAAATAACAAGATACACGCGCCTCTGAATTGAAAAAGAAAATTGACGTTCGCGCTAGCGCAGCCAGTCGCATAGCCTGGTGTTAAAGCCCGCCTTTGCGGGAAACCGACTGCCTCTTTTTCAAATTAATCTTTAACATCCCAACTGTGGTTTAAGGTGAAATTGAATATGAGTCGGACTCAGGCAAGAATCCTTGAGATAGTTCAGGCTATCGAGGAAGAGATTCAAGCCTTTCAAAGTGAATCAGTTGAAATTAGCAAACTATTCAATGGTGAGCTAGCTAATAATCTGACGAAATTCACGTACTCATTTCAATTGCTAGACCAAAATGTGGAAATCTCTGAAAGATTTCTATCAATAAAAACCGAGAACGGCGCTTACAAGGCAGAACTAATCTATCGTGACAATCAGCAAGTCAAAGTCAGGACGGAAGTCAATCTAGGCAAAACGATACCATATGCGGTACTAACATCTGCGACCAATCTTCCATTAGAGTTCCTCAAACAAAAACTTCTAGATAACTTTCGCGAAGTGCACAAGTTTGAATTAGCGGAAGCAATGCTGGATTCCAGAGCAAGCAGAATTACAGTCACAGACTTGGCGCAATCACTCAGCACCGACAATGCACTGACCGCGCGCCAGAACAAGGCTATTCAACACACACTTACCCACTCTCTTTCGGTGATCTGGGGACCAGCAGGTGAAGACAGAACCCGCTTGCTTGCAAGCATTGTTGAAGCACACATGAATGCTGGTCGAAAAGTCTTGCTGGTCAGCCAAACGAATGCCGGTGTAGATTCTGCAGTTTCTGCGGTGGCAGAGCATCTAGAAAACACTTACTACAAAAACCGGCAAATACTGCGACTGGGCGAACTCAAATCGTCAGAGCTAGCCGAGCGTTTTCCGCTGCTTTCTGTGAAAGAACTTCTAAGTAAAGATCAGAGCGAACGCGCAGAGAATGCGCTTGCCATCGATAAGAGGCTTGATTTTTGCGTCCAAATAAAAGCAGAACTCAAACAACTTCAGATTCAGATTCAAGAGCGCAATCTCCTGAGAGAGAAGTCGGAAAAATGTTCGATCGAACTAGGCAGCTTACTTTCTCAAAGAAAAACAATTGAACAAGAACACAAAGAGCTAGAGAAAGCATACTTAGCTATCAGTCAAAACTTCGATAAAACCGCAGAGACAGCACGGTTAATTGCAAGCGGTAGGGACTGTTTCGAGCGGATGAATATGCTCGTCAATAAAGCCGTTGACATTGACAAACTGTGCATCACACTAGCTGCTGAACAACAAAAGCTCTATTCTCAATTGATGGAGCTGACGGAGAAAATAGAAAAGCAACTTAGACAGTTCCGAACAGAAGAGACAAACATCGAGCTGCTCGAAAAAGCCCTAGAGCAAGACATTTTAGACTCAAAAAAGAGCAAAAGTGTACTTGATAAAACACCAGCACTAAATACGGCTGCGCTAATTAACGACGCAAAATTAATTGCCACCACAATTATGAAAACTACAAGCTACGGCAGAGACTTCTTCAACGCAGACGTACTCATAGTCGATGAGCCGAGCCAGTCCACACCAGCCACGCTTTACTGGGCAGCAAGCATGGCAAAGAAGGCGGTTACATTAATAGGTGAATACAAGCCACTGCAAAGCACGCCAAAGTCCGAGAAGGCGATAGTGACGAAATGGCTTGGCGGAAATATTTTTGACTGGTTGCAAATCTGCTCTGACCAGGAGGCTGATAGAAATAGCATCGTTTCTATGTTGGAAGCTCCTGCAAAACTGGAAAGAAGTGCAGCTGAAACACAATTTTATGATGCACAATCATTTTGGCCTGTTTTCTATCAAGATCTCGAAAGATGCAGGGAAAGCCTTGAAATCGTAACGGGATTCGTCGGGAAATGGCGCTCGGCGACAATGCTTCAGAGACTTGCAAGATTGATCAATCGTGGAGTCAAAGTGACGATCTATACTCGCCCACCTTGCGAACATGGAAGCATTGACGAAAGCTCTGTTTGGAGCAGCCTGCATAAGTTAAGAGAGCTTGGAGCACAAATATACGTCCTTTCCGAGTGCCACCAGAAAGCAGCCTTCATTGATCATCAGGTTCTGGCGTGGGATGGAAGCCTCAATATAATGAGTGCCATTGATGCGAAAGACAAAATGACCAGATTTTCAACAGCAGAAGCAGCTCATGGCTTGCGGGCATGTCTCAAATTAAGCGACTTTCAACTGCTATTCACACAAAAATCCCCATATAAGGAAGTGAATTCACCTTCTTTGCGTGTAGAACAATCTCAGCTTGAGCCGCATCATATGCCAGCCTTGGATAAACCATACATGCCTACTTAAACCAGTAGCCTGCTTGGACTGCATTAGCAGCGAGCTTTAGTCATACCTAAACTGCCACTCCAATGAAGATGTTATCGATTTAAGCAAATCAGGGCTTGACGAACTAGACCGACCGGTCTACTATAAACCTATCGACACCTTCAACCGAGGCGAAGCAAATGTTACCTTCAGCATTCAATTGCAAGAAATGTCCTGCTCAAGAATCAGCAAACGTTTGTTTGGCAGAAGCGCCGAAAAACCTTGTTCAGACTAACGATAGCAAGAGCGCCGTAGGTCCAACAATGGCAGAGGGACAGGGCTTTAGCCATAAAAACCTCCTGAATTCAAAGCTTCAAAACCAATTCGAGCCAACTCACCTCAAATCTCCTGAATCCACAGGATTTTCGGGGAATACAGCCGCAAGCGCAAAATTTTTTGCCCCAAAGCTAGACGACCGGTCTAATCGCTCCTTCGAGCAACAACTGAACATCGTCAAAGCAAAAGTTCTTGTACCCTTGATGCTTTTGCATATGTTCAATCAAGTTCCTGGCATAGGCTCAAACAGCCAATCACTTGCAGAATTTGAAATAAAGAATGGAGTTGTCGCAAGCATCCCCCCATCAGCACTGAATTTCAGCTAAGAGAAGGGAGGCACCGCAATTGGTGCCTCCCTCTAGATAGTCCATATCATTTCAGAGTTGAATTATCCGGTATCTCCCCAGGAATCGTTGACTTCAGGACAGACTCTCACTATCTAAAATTATTGATCGATGTTGAAAGATTCATTTGAGAATGGCTTATCCCAAGCCTTGTTGATAGTACTGCCGGTGTCATCGACAGCAACAGAACCTGCCAGAGCACCTGCAGCAAATCCCAACGGAACAGCAGCATATTCGAAAACGACAGTGTCTGGACCAGACTCAGGAGCCATATCTTTGGCTGCAGTTAGCGCGCCTCGAATAGCTCGTTTTGGCATTGTTACGCCCAATGCAGACACAATGGCAGCCCCACGAACCGGCAACATTAGCGTGTCTTGCATATATTCCGAAAGTTCAGCAGATTGAGCTTGTGGAATTGAAATAAAAGGAAGAACGAGTGCAAGTGCTAAGAGTGATTTCTTCATTGGTTTATCCTCAACCGTAGTGATACTCTGATAATAGAACTCCAAACAAACGCGAGATCTGAATCACGTACAGTTTCAAGAGTGTATGGTTGCCCCCGTTGATTTCGACCAATTCTACGTAATAGGCGATTTCAATCACAAAGCTAACCGAGCTGCAATGCCAGACCTTATCGAAGTAATATATGAAGACGACTACCTTATTGCTGTTTCAAAACCAGCAGGAATGATTGTGCACCGCGGGTGGGGTCTTGATTCCGAAACTGTTTCGGACATTGTGCGCGACCAGATAACACACGCTCAGGTGCACGCAATACATCGTCTTGACCGAGGCACGAGCGGGGTTCTTCTATTCGCAAAAAACGCAGAGACGGCTCGCTTCATTCAAGAGGAAATAGAAGCACAGCGCTTTCAGAAAAAATACATAGCGTTGGTTCGGGGTCCGATGAGAGAAGACCAACTCGTTGACCATCCAGTTCCAAAAGAGAAAAGCAAGAAAAGCAAAAGGGTTCCTGCCGTTACAAAATTCAGCGTGCTCGCTCACAAAGACCGATGGTCACTTGTACTTGCCGAACCCGTTACAGGGAGACTGCATCAGATCCGCCGGCATCTAAAACACATCAGCCACCCCATCATCGGCGACGTTCGCTATGGAAAAGGCGAAATCAATAGATTCTTCAAAGACGAGTATGGCTTAGAGCGCATGGCTCTCCATGCGATTCAGCTTGATGTGAAACATCCGAATGGTGCGCTACTCACTCTGCGCGCTTCTTTGCCAGAAGACCTGCTCGAACCTCTCAATAAATTAGGAATGGACCTTGCAGCCGAGCTGCAGCCGACAAAGCAGCCTTTGTGACCAGCCTAAAGTTGATTCAGCACTGAACGAACTAGTCTCAAAAACTACGCAACAAAGAAAGCGTCGCGCCAGGACGAACACTGCGCGAATAATACATTTTGCGAAACAAACACGCCGCCGACAACTAATTCAGGTCCGAGAAAACGAGTCACGCAAGGACCGATGCTATTAAATACGTCGCGAAGCACAACAGTGTCGGAACGTTCAATTTATAGAATCGGGACGACAGGATTTGAACCTGTCAACCCGTCCGAAAACTAGCGCTACCACACACTTTCGGGCTACACGATTTTGTGAGGGAAATACCACGTAGCTCAATGCGGGAGCCTCGCCAGAAAAATTTCAGATTCGACCATCACCATTTCAAGTGGTATCCCTGGGAGTGATTTCATGCAAAAAGTAACCAAACTAACAACATTCGGTGAAGCCTTCGACCTTTATGCAAAATATGCGAAAGAGCATTTGAAGAGTTTTCACGAAGTAATCGGACTGAGAAATCGCTACTTGAAGAATCTCGAAAAACGCAAATTACACACAATCAGTCGTTACGAATTGCAAGTTCTTCACACTGAGATCGGAAACTCCGCTGGAAGGACAGCAGCAAATAGAGCAATCGAAGTTATTAGTAGCGTCTACAACCGCATGTTGGACTGGGATTTGTATGCCGGTAGTAATCCGGCTCAGAGAATAAAAAAGTTTCGCCTGCGGAGCAGAGATCGCTTTCTGCTTCCAGATGAAGTTGAGCCGCTGTTCGCTGCAATTGATTCGTGCGAGAGTAGAACCGTTAGAGACTTTCTCTATATCTGCGTCTACACAGCAGCCAGGTCTGGCACGGTCAAAGCTATGAAGTGGAGCGAGATTGACCTTGAGCAAGGCATCTGGATAACCCAGGATTCGAAAAATGGAGATCCGTACATTGTGCCATTGCTTCCGGAAGCTATAACCCTGCTGAGAAATCGTTCTGCGTTCAAAGATACAGCGGTGTACGTTTTTCCTGGGGCTCGAGGTCAGGGTCACATGCAGAACCCTCGAAAAACTTGGTATGACATTGTTGCCCGTGCTGGACTGAACGATTTGCGCATTCACGATCTCAGGCGAACGCTAGGAAGCTGGATGCTTAGAACGGGCGCATCTCTAGCAATTATTCAAAAGACGCTCAATCACAGAGACCCGCGTTCAACTCTAATCTATGCTCGTGCTGATAGGCAGCCTATTATCAGCGCTATGACAAAAGCAATGGACGCTTTGTTCTCGTACCGACATCAGCGTAGAAACGCTTAGAAATAGCCATCATTCCGACTGATAAAGAGACCGTTTTCAATGAGTGCGGTCTCTTTTGGTCTTTCTGGGTATAACGCCGTCATGGCTAAGAGAAGAAACTATTCCAGAATTTGTCAGAGGTGCCTTGGCGAGATCAAAAGCGGACGCTTTCGAATCTGCATCTATTGCACAAAGCAGACCTGTGGCAACTCGTCATGCGGACAATATACATCACCAAACGAAGAGGATACTAAATACTGGGTCTGCTCCTGGTGCGAATGCATTTTAAGGGGGCGGCTTCTCGGACCTATCATGGATCGACTGAATATCGAGAAGCAGGACCCTTTCATCGAGAAACCGCAAGAGAAAGAGAAAAAGAAGCGAAGAAAGAAGCAGGAATAGAGCTATTTCTCTGAGGCTCGTTCATAGATTCTAACCACTTGATTCCTATGCCAGGTTTTACCCGTTTGTTCAGTCAGGAAATCAGCAATAGCCTGGTAAGAGCAATTGTCGGTATCTCTCCATTTGATTATCTGCCTGATAATCCTTTGCTCTTCAGGCTTTTCAACCAGCCTTCCAACTTCTTTTGGAGCAGTCTTCACAACATCGTAGCCAAACGGAACTGAGCCACCAGCAAATTTACCCTCAGCCTTTGCATGAGCCTTGCCGTCTTTTATGCGCGCGGTAATCAATCCGTGTTCAAACTCGGCAATGGCTCCAAGCATGTGAAAGAAGAGTTTACCTTCAGGAGTGCGAGTATCTATGTTTTGGTCAGTGCATACAAAAACTGCTCTGTGCTCGTCCAGTTGTTGACCAATCTTCAGCAGCTCCAGCAGGTTACCTGCAAGGCGGTCAAGGCGAGTGCAAATGATTCCATTAGCCTTGCCGGCTCTTATTTCTTCAAGTGCAACCTTCACGGTATCTCTATTAGCTTTCTTGCGAGATTCGAATGCATTCATCTTGCCAACTATCTGGCAATTCTGCTTTTCACAAAATTCCTCAATCTTTTTGATTTGAGTCGCGGGTGATTCTGCTTGTGTCGTTCTCGACGCCCTGGTCAAAGCGATCAATTTGTCATGCTTAGCTTTCATACTTCCTCACACGCTGCTGGTTCAATGTGTTAACAATAAGAGTATTTAACACGGTGGATATACACTGTGTCAAGTGAACCCAGAACGCATTGCATTAACACCGCGCTCTTATCACTGTGTCACTCCGTTACACTTCTCTTGCACTGTGTAAACGAATCGAATCAGCCCTATAAACACTAAAGAATAATTGGACGGTTAACAGCAAAGCATTGCGAGACAAGAGAAGCAACCGTCCATAGGTAAGTGGACTGTTCATAAGAATCCAGGACTGTTCCCCTATAGAGAAACGAACCGTCCAACAGTCCACAACAGTCCATCTAGCAGTGTGTCAGTCGAAAGCCTTGTCATAGCTCTATAGAGAGCAACTAACCATATAAACTCTTTTTTTTTTTTTTTTTCTTAGAGCTACATCTCTATACACATTGATAGGACAGAGTGTTAATGCTTGAGGATCTTCACTCATTTAAATTCGACTACTTTGGTTTAGGTCAAAACAGCTGCAACGCCCTATCCAACGTGCCACTTCCTAACCATATCTCTCTGGTTAGCCAATTCATCAGCCTTTTAATTAAAGAAGCCTGTGTAGTACCAAGGCTTGAACCGGTTGTAATCAGGTTAGCGCTAACACTGTGCTATAACACGGTGTTTCTAAAAGACAGGTCTTAGGGCAGAGGGGGCTTAGAACCACTGGGCTTTCCCAAGCTCGTCATTGCCAGGTGGGGTCTGAATTTCCAGCCGACCCCCTATGGCGATCCCCAGGCGGGTGGCTTCGCGCGTGATGAATACCATGTGTCCGCCGCCATAGGAAAATTTGATTTTTGTTTTCAGTGATACTATGCTTAGTG
Organism: Obscuribacteraceae bacterium (SeqCode); assembly: GCA_044226015.1. GTDB lineage: Bacteria > Cyanobacteriota > Vampirovibrionia > Obscuribacterales > Obscuribacteraceae > JAIEPM01. Next base: position 1,193,931 of record JBGAHS010000001.1, on the reverse strand, counting down.
CTTCGACAGACAGCCCTGTGCAACCGATACCCGCGTGCAGCTCAATGAGAATATTTGATAAGATTCAGAGCCTCTTTTACTCAATTCCTCAAGGAATAATTCCGCAAGGAAGAGTGAAGCATGTTGCTGTATCTCGCAATGCTACTCAAGGACAAATAGACGTTGCTATTTTGATCCATCCCGAAGATTTCAAAAAGCTGTTAGTTGAGAAGAAAGACACAGATGAGTATGTAATTACTCCAAGCGTTGTTGACGGAACTTCTACCATTCTTGGTGTTCCCATTCTGCACGAACGAGCGTCAGCGTTTTCGAGCAGGAGCGATGATTTGTTTAAGCACTTAGGCGCTCCTGTGGACTGTGGATTCCCGCCGGCAAACTCTTAGCAAGATTCGTTTGACAACAAATAAGCCTCCATGCAATTTTATAATTGCGACTCGTACTATGGGGGTTAGTAATGGACGACAAAGTTTTGCTGACAGAATCATCAGTTGGCAGGCTCTATTGCTATTGGGAAGAATTCAGAGGCGAAGCTTACCTCCACATACGGTACTGGTTTTTCTGCAAGAAAGAAAACATTTGGAAGCCTGGTCGAAAGGGGATCGCTATCCCAGAAGCTGGAGTCCTGAATCTTCTTACTGCACTCAAGACAGTGCTGGCTCTCCGTCCAATAGCACCACCGAAACCGAAAGATGGTGTAGAAGTCTATGGCTGATGAGCTGGATATTTTTGCGGCTTTCAATCCCGAACTCGTGGAGCAGGTTGACGCACTCATCGAGTCTGCTCCCGCATTGCCTGCAAAAGTGGAGCCGGTTCCAAAAAACCCGTACTCAATCAAAAAGCTGGCCCAAGAGAAAACGCAGGAAGCCTTCGACGTGATGATGAAAATCATGGAGAATCCACTTGTCGATCCTTCAACCAGGCTGGAGGCCGCAAAGCAGATTCTTGATCGAGGCTGGGGTAAGCCGACCGTCCAGGTCAAGACAGAACAAATTTCTTATACACTCAAAGACGTTCAAGAAGTCTTGCTAGAGAGAAAGACAGATGTTGATTTGCGAATTGAAGAAGCAAGGAAGATAGAAGATGAGCGGCTCGGCAAGTACATTACAGTTGATGCTGAATTCATTGAAGACGCTGCCACATGTGGCGAATCAGCATTACAAGATAACCGTTAAAGGCGCAGGGCTTAAGACTCTCTGCTTTACGCTCATTCAGCTTCGGCTTTTGTTTCTCATGCAAAAGCTCTTAGAAGTGAGGAAGAGAGCCAATATCGTTGTGGTGAAGCCACGTCAGATTATGTCAACGACTTTGTTTAACTCGGCAGAGTTTCACATGAGTTATAACATCGAGGGTCTTAAGACGCTCATTCTCACCCACAGGGCAAAAGTCTCCACTGAAGTCTTCGAAAACCTGAAACGGTTTCAAGAGAAGATGCCATCTGAAATGAAGATGGAAACAACCCAGAACAACGATTACAAAATCTCTTGGAAGAATGACTCTGAAATATCTGTTGGCACTGCTGGAACAGACAGCGGGCGCGGATTCCCTTGTTTGATTTTGCATTTGTCTGAGTTGGGTCGTTTCAGGAACCGCCATGTCATGGACGTTCAAGAGGGCGCTATGCAAGCTCATGCTTCTGCTGAAGAAGGTGCGATCATGATAGGGGAGAGCACCAGTGGCGGTGAAGGTAATTATTTCCACGAGATAGCGAAGAAGGGCTACAAGAATTCCAAGTCTTCCTGGTTTACAGCGTTCTTCGGTTTTAATGAGATGCCTGAATACAGGCTTCCCCCTCCACCAAAGTGGGTGCCTGATTCGGAAGAAGTCCAGCTCATGAAAGAACACGGGCTGGACATGCAACAAATCTACTGGAGACACGTCAAGCTCCATGATCAAATGCGCGGCAATCTCACGGCTTTTCAGAGAGAGTACCCTCTTACCTTCGAAGAAGCCTTTAGTAGCGCAGAAGGAAAGCTAATCGATTCCGTTGTCTTGCTCAATGCAATCAACAGCCAGAGCGTTCCTAATCCGGCACTCCCTTTGATTCTTGGCGTAGACCCGGCAGGCAAAGGTGATAGAACGGCGCTAGTCTACCGGCAAGGGTACGTGATCACAGACTACGAAGTCTTTAACAAAATGGACGACGTTACTCTTGCAAACATTGTTCTTGACCGAGTGCATAAGCTCGGTGTCGACCATGTCTTTATCGACATGGGTTATGGTCATGGCACTTATCACCTGATCCGCACACTAGGATTCTTCAACATTACTGGCGTCCACTTTGGTGGAAAGCCAAATAATCCTATGCTTTACTTCAACAAGCGTGCAGAAATGGCTGGGAACTTCCAAGACTGGATTGAAGAAGGACCCAGCTCCATGGGTGGTGTCGCGCGGGTTCCAGACAAAGAAGAGTTTCTCCGTGATATCAGAATGGTGCCCGATCTTGAATATGCAGCCGATGGTGGCAAGTTCAAGTTGGTGAGCAAGGAAGAGATCAAAGCGGAGCTCGGAAAATCACCAGACATTTTTGACGCTTCGATTTTGACGTTTGCTCATCCAGTTCAAAGCAAGAGGCTAATCCTACCTGCGAGTTATACAACCCAGCAGAGTGGAGAGAGCATGCTTGTGACTGAGAATATTTTTCAAGAACTGGCTGGAACCCAGCAACAACAGTGGGATCCGAACTCTAAATTCTACTCCTACGGGAATTAGTTGCAAGGCGATAGCTCTTGTTATAGGCTGTAGTAAAAATACTAGCCATGATCGTATTAGGGTTGTTAGGAGGTTCATGTAATGAGTGATTATATTCTCGCGGAATTCAAAGGCACCTATCGCGCACCGCATCCAGACGGCATCCGCGATCAGAATATAACCAAGCCTTTTCACGTGAAAGTGAAGATGAAGCGCGAATGTTTGGACGCTCCAGGACTGAATGGACTCTTCGCCACTTATTACAAAGAGCTGCTTAGAAAGCTCTATCCAGACATGATCGACACGTATTTCTATGACCTGGTCGAAGCAAGAGAGCTAGACGGCAGTGCTATCGAAAATCCAAAAGCCTTATCTCATGACAATCTTTTGAAATATATCGGTCAGAGGCGAATGCCTATCAATCCGCTTCTTTACACTCCGAATGAGCTTCGTAATGAAGTCATCCTGTACGAAATCGATCCCAAAGGTCAACAACACCTGCAAAACAAGCTTGAGCAGCAAAAGGGTAGCCAGCTCAAGATTAGCGCAGAAATTATGGCGATCGATGACGTTATCACTATCGTAGGTGCTCCAGAGCCGGTGGCAGTAGCTGCTGGTCCTCGACCACGTGGTGCTGGCGCCGCAGCAAGAATGGAGGCTCTTCAATGAGCAAGAAGCCACCCGCTCCTTCAAGCAGTATGTTTGAAATGCAGCTTATGCAGCAACGCTTGCAGCAACAGCAAGCACTTGCGTCTGAGCAAGCAGCATACAGCGCTCAGCTTGCACAACAGAATCAATCGGCAGCTGCAAACGTTCAGCAGCAGCAGCAACAAATTGACGCTGGTATAAAAAAGCAAATCGGGCGCCCAGTGAAGCTTGGCACGCTGCTTACTTCTGCTAATGGTCTGTTGGGTAATCCAATTCTCAGCGGCACAAAGTTGTCGGGGTAAATGCTAATGGAAAAGCGCGTACAGAACATACTGGACAGACATGAAACCTTGAAGCGGGCTAAGCAGCATTGGTATCCGCTATATCAAGCGCTGGCTCAGTATGTTCTGTTGCGCAAGCAATACTTTACGTCGGAACAAACTGACGGACCGTTTTTGTTCAATCAGGTTTTTGATAGTACGGCTATCCATGCAGCTCACATGACCGCATCATCTATCCTCGGACAAATCTGGCCAAATCCTTTCGAGTCATTTGAATTCATGCCGCAGATCAGCCAAGACGAAGAAGTCTTTAGCGATGCATGGGAAATGATGCTCAACGTCAATGACGTCATGCCAACAAATTTAGCGCTACCTCGAGCCAGTGTCATGCCTTCAATTCTTGAAGCGGTTAATGATGCAGTTGTCTTCGGCACCGGGGCACTGGCATGTATCGAAACAGGCGATTACAGCTTGCCTGTGAGAGCTAAGGCTGTCGATGCAAAAACAATGAGCTTTGCTGAAAATGATGAGGGCGAAATTGACACAGTCTATTTGGAGAAGCTCTTCACGGTCGGCAAACTCGTTCAACGTTACGGGTATGAGAATTGCAGTGAACGAACCCGAAAACTTTATGATTGTGGCAAGTTCGAAGAGAAGGTCAAAGTACTTCATGCAATCGAACCACGAAGAGAGCGAAACCCACTCAAGCTGGGCAACTTAGATTCAGCATTTGCAAGTATTCACATCGAGATCGATCAAAAGCAGCTCTTGCAAGAATCTGGCTATGACGAAATGCCGATCATCGTTTTTCGATTCTGGAAAAACCAGGGAGAAATCCAAGGACGCTCACCCGCGATGGATGCATTGCCGGATATTCGCGCTCTAAATAAGCTTGTAGAAATTTTTGAAAAGGCTGGTGAGATGGGACTCAATCCACCAAAGATGGTCTCTTCAGAAGATGTTCTCGGTGCAGGGAAAATCCCATGGTATCCAGGCGCACAGATTGCGGTCCACAATGCAGGAAGATTGCAAAATGGTAGAGCGCCAATAGAGCCAATCATAACGGTGGCAAATCCGTCCTGGGCGCAGCAACGTATCTCAGATCTCAGAGACAACGTTATGCAATACTTCATGCTCGACCTGTTGAGTGACTTGAACAACAGATCGAGGCAAACACTTGGCGAAGCCAATATTCGCAATGAGCTGAGAATGTACATGGCGGCGCCACCATTGATTAGGATCCTGCTTGAATTGATTAGTCCATTTCTGGATCGTTCATTCAACATCATGCTTCAAATGGGAATGTTTGGTGTGATTCGTGGCAGCAAGCAAGACATGCAAATGCAAATGCTAGGACTGCAGCCAAAATATATTTCTCAAGATTTCATATCGAAACGCTCTTCAGGACTCAAAGGGTATCGAATCAATTTCATCTGCCCAGCGGCTAGGCTTATGAAGCTTGAAGAAGCGCAGGGACTAGAAAAACTGACAGGCTTCGCTGGCGGTCTGGCTCAATTACAGCCGAACGTTTTGGACAATATGAATTTCGACGAGACGCTAAGAGGCTATCAGCGTTTGTCCGGAGCAAGCCAGAAGACAATGAAATCACCTGCGGAAGTTCAGAGAATGAGACAAGCGCAGTCTCAGCAGGCGCAAGAAGTCAATCAATTGCAGGCAGCTTCTGCCGGGGCTGCTGCATTCAAAGACGCAGCAAAGGGAGTAAAAGATTTTGGATCAGTTGCATGAGAACACGCTCTCTGACGAGTACTTGGAGAAGAAATACACTCTTGAAGCCGTTTCTAAAAGTGATGCTGGTATAACTCTGTTGCGCTGGCTAGTCAGACTGACAGGCTGGAATAAGTCAACAATGTCTTTAGAAGACGCAGCAAGAAGAGATGTTTGGTTGACAATCCGAAACTTTATTCCGGTCGACAAACTGAGTTTGATCGAGCACCACGAGATTAGGGAGCATCAATTGCAAGCTGATTCAATCTTGCGCGAAATGATGCAAAAACAGCAGGAGGTTCAATTAGATTATGACTGAAGGTACAGCAGCGCCAACAGCTACAACTGCGGGATTTAGTTATGGAGTCGATATCGACAAACCAACACCCCCAGCTCCACAGCAACAGCAATCAGAAGCTGCAACAAAATTTCTGCAATCCGTTCCAGAAGCCTATTCGCAAAAAGAATGGGTTTCAAACTTCGCAAAGACTGCTGATCCGTGGGGTGAACTCGCCAAGGCTTATGACAATCAAATGAGTCTGGTCGGCAGAAAAGCCGAAGGTCTTAGAGTGCCAGGTGACAACGCAACCCCAGAAGAATGGTCAGCCTTCCACAAGGCGATAGGGGTGCCCGAGTCCGCGGACAAATATGAGTATAAGGCGCCGGAAGTACCTGAAAATCTAAAGCAATATTTTGCGCAAGACGATCAATTGCTATCAGCAATGCGAGAAGCCGGAATGAAGGCTGGCTTGACTCCAAAAGGATTTCAGATCATGGCTGAAGCCTTTGATAAGTACTACATGGGTGAGCTACAAAAATCTGTTGAGAATGTGAATTCAACTTTGTCCGCATTGGAAAACGGCTTCAAACAAAAATTTGGAGATAAGAGCAACCAGGTTCTCGACACCTGGAATGGTTCCGTAAACAGCTTGCTCTCAAAAGAGCAGGCAGCCGTCTTGCAGGGTCTCGATCCATCAGTGAAAGTTATCCTTGCTGAGCAGTACGAAGCTTTTGCAAAAAAATATATCAGAGAAGATCGCCTAGACTTAGGCGTGCCCCGCGCAAGTCAGCACATGACTTCCGCAGAGTACGGAGATGAGTATGCGCGAATCTTCGCCAAGCAGAGAGCAGCTGCACCTGGAAGCCCTGAATATTTTCAAGCTCAACAAGAAATGAAACAGTTGAAAGAAAAGGGCGCGCAAATCTTTTCAAAATAAATCGTTTGACAAAAGATTTTTTGCTTGCTATTCGTTATAGCAGATCAGACAACCCGTAATTGGATCTGGATCTCATGGCGGTAGTCCCGCAAGAAGCATCCGAATAAAAATATCGGGGAGTGCTTCGAAAAACACGATTCACACTCGTTTTTTCGAGGTACTTTTGCTATGTCTACCGTTCCTTATGAGAATCTTGATACTCAGTACGTAGTTGAATTCGGCAAGCAAGTTCACGTGCTCGCCCAAGAAAAATTTTCGAAGTTGATCCCTTATGTCAAAATGGTTGACTTCAATGGTGAAGACTTTGCATATGACCGCTTCGGTTTGCTTGCAGACCAAGAAATCGTAGAACGATTCAAGCCAATCCAGCTTACCGATGCCGCATGGGATCGCAGATGGATGGCGCCTCGCTTCTTCGCAGTTGCTGTTGGCGTTGATGGAAAGGATCTTGAAAAACTCAAGAGAGATCCTAATCCTGAATTGGCTGAAGGTTGCGTTAACGCCTTGATGCGCAGACGTGACAAAATCATCTACGAAGCTGCATTCGCAGACGTGCGAGTCGGTAAGTCTGGCGCATCTGCTACACCGGTTACATTCGCAAATGATGGCGGACAAACGATTGATGCTACCGGTGGGTTCGGTCTCTCCACGCTGAGATCCATAAAGCAAAACTTCGTGGATGCAGCAGTTGCCACTGACGTTGAAGTGAACGTAGCTTTGACAGTTGACGGCAAGCGCATGAACAATCTCATGGGCGAAACTCAGCTCACCAGCTTTGACTATAACACGGAGAAGCCGCTGGTTAAAGGCACCATGGGTCAAGCATACGGAACCAAGCTTGTTCCTTACGCTTCAGCCAGCCAAGACCCTCTTCTCGTAGCAGCAGCTGGAGAGCGTCAGCTCTTGGCTCTCGCAGAAAACGGCATCGTTTTCGCAAAAGGTATTGTTTCAATCAGAATCGAAAAGCGTCCTGATATGTTCAATACTCCAACACAAATCGTAGCTGAAATGGCTGTGTGTGCACTCAGAGCCGAAGGCGCTAGAGTCCAGAAGATCAGAGTCGCTGCATAAGCGGCTCTCGTTCTCTCTTTTCTCTAATCACTAAAAGGAGTTTTACAAATGGCCTTAATTAACGAACCAGCAAATTCTTACGGACATCCACAGTCCGCTGTAGAGTTTTCAGGCGCACGCATGGTTGAAGTTGCACGTGTTATCACAATCGCAACGGGCGACAACAATGGCTCTATCTACCTTATTGCAGAAGTGCCAGATCAGGCAGTGCTTGAATCAATCACATTGGAAGGCGCCGCCATCACAGGTGGTACCAGCTTTGACGTAGGACTGTACGATGAGAAGGGTAACGTTATCGGAACTGGTAATCAGCTCGCCTCAGCGATGGACATGTCATCTGTAGCAGGTCTTCCGACCGGTCCAACGGGCTCACCTATTCGTCAGGCTATGACTGCAGTTGGCGTAGCGAACGTGACCAAAAAAGTTCTTGAACTTGCCGGACACGTTAACAAAGCGTTTCCGGCGGCCGGTGAAACTTCCCGAAGAGCGAAGTATCGAATCGGGTTAAAGGCAACCACCAAGAGCACGGGCAGCGGAACACTCGTTGCCAGAACCACCTACATGATGGCTGTCTAAACTGCATTTACTGCGAATCTCCTGATCCACCAAAAGAACCCTCGCCAAAAAAGCGGGGGTTCTTTATAATCTACTTGTTCCAGTAATACTATGGGTGTTAGTTGATGGACAAAACGACTCTGATCAATAGAGCTTTGGGTTTCCTGGGAGAACGTCCAATCACGAATCCAGACCGACCGGAGACACCTGCGGGAAAAAATATCGTTGGCAGTTTTGACCAATGCCGTCGTGAAGTACTCAGGCGATATCCTTGGAATTTCGCTGAGACCTGGGCCGCAATCAACAAAACGACAGCACCTCCCTGGGGCTATTCGGATGCTTACGCTTTGCCAGATGATTTTCTTAGACTACTGATAGTGGGTGAGCCAAGATTCGGAGACCGCATTGATTTCCGAATGTTGAATCAAGGGAAGCCTGATTACCGAAAGGTAATTGCAATCGACAACTCTGGGGCTGACACATTGCAGATTGCATACACTCCGGATATCACACTTCTTTCGATGTGGGATCCACTGGCGTTAAAAGTATTTGCTCTCTGGTTGGCGCTCGATGCTGCGAAGGGAATAACTGGACAGGACAAACAAGTTCAATTACTTAACGAGCTTTTGACCGAAGAATTGAAGGATGCTGTTGGTGTAGATGGACAAGAGCAAGCTCTCCGCAAGCATGAGGAATCCGCTGTCCAGGACGCACGAAATCAAGCCGAATTTGGTTACACCAATTGGACTAATGTTGCTGGATTTTACTGAGGTTCAAAATGGGAAGAGGAAACACCGTTCTTTTGAATGTTTCAGGTGGCGAACTGTCGCCTGAGCTTTATGCGCGTCTTGATCTTCCGATTTATCAACGTGGAAATCAGAGAATCCAAAATTACGTTGTTCTTGCACAGGGCGGGCTTGAATACAGAAATGCTTTTCAGCATTGCCATAATACTCGTCGCTGTCAGACCGGCAGGCTCATTTCATTTACGTTCAGTGACAAAGACACTTATGTGCTTGAGCTGACTGACAAAAAGATTCGATTCTATCGTGAGTTTGGAACCATTTTGGACTCTTCAACAAAGAACATAACAGCAATTACAAAAGCGAACCCAGCTGTTGTTACTTCGGCTAGCCATGGGCTTTCCAACGGACAGGAAATATGTATTCAGAACGTAGCCGGCATGAAGGAATTGAATGGTCAATTCTTTCATGTAGCCAACGTGACTACGAACACTTTTGAATTGCAAAATCCATTCTTTCAAAATATTGATTCATCCCAATTCAATGCCTATACCTCTGGTGGCATATTTAACACGATCTACAATATCGATACGCCTTATGAAGAGCTATATCTAAACGAGCTGCACCTTACGCAGAGCGCAGATACTATCTACATCACTCACCAAAAATATGCGCCTTTCAAGCTGACGAGATCGGGACATACCAGCTGGTCTTTAAGCACCTACGCCCGAACGAATGATCCTTTCGGACAAAAGAACATTTCAGGAATAACTAAAGCTAATCCTGGTGTCTTTACCACTTCGGCTGCGCATGGGCTAGCCGTAGACGATGAAGTTTTTATCGCAAGCGTTGGCGGAATGATTGAAGTCAATTTCAAGCGTTACAAAGTCAATACAGTCCCAGCTGGAACGACTTTTACACTTAAGGATGTTGATACAGGAACTCCTCTCAACACCACAGCATTTACCACTTACACGAGTGGTGGCATCGTGATCGCAACTAAGAACTGCCCGAAGACTTGCGCTTTTACAGATACAAGGCTGGGATACGGAAACTGGTTAGCGAATCCCGCGGGATTGGTTTTTAGCCGGGCTCCAAATTCAACTACAGGCGCCACGCAATTTGATGACTTTACTACGGGCACGAATGCCACAGATGCAGTGTTCACCACATTGGCACCAGTGTTCAACAAAATGGATTCTGTTCAATGGATTGCTAACGTTAATCGTCAAATTATCGTTGGAGCGCTGTCGTCTATTCGTCGTGTTCATGGTGAAACGATCGACGATCCTATCAGTCCCACCTCAATTAACGCAAAGCCAATTAACTCAATTGGTGCCGCATCAATTCAACCATATTCTAGTGGGCAATCAATTTTCTACCTGGATGCTACAGGCAGGCGTGTACAAACGTTTCAATTTGCTTTCCAGTCGAATGACTATGTGACCATCAACCAAAACCTAGCTAGCAATCACCTAGGCGCTTCCACCTTCCAAGCGTTGACGCAACAAAGAGGCGATTCTGGGCTACTGTGGGTTTTGAGGCAGGACGGTGTTTTGCTCGGGCTAACCTTCAATGAGCTAGAAAGCATTTTCGGTTGGCATCGCCATTACCTTGGGGGTCAATCAGTGGTTAATGGAGTCGCCCAAGAAAGAGCTAAAGTTATCTCGATAACAACAGAGCCGCGGTTAAATGAAGAGTCGGTATTGTGGGCCATAGTTGAAAGGAAGATCGGGTCCCAAACTTACAGGTCAGTAGAATATTTGACTCAGCCTGTTAGGTTTGCTGAGATAGAAGATTTCTTTACAGAGGCAGGTTATGATGCTCAGGCTCTCGACACTCAGCGCTACAGTGACGCTACTTACGAGCAATTAAAAGACTCGGTTCATGTAGATTCAGCCATAACCTATGATGGGTCAGCTCTGTCTACCACGATCACTATGACCCCGTCTGATACCACAGGTGATGTCATAAACATCACAGCCAGTGCTGCATTTTTCGATTCAAGTATGGTTGGTCGGCAAATCTGGAAAGCTTACGATTCGAAAGGCTTTGGCGGAGGACGGGCGGAGATTACCGGAGTAGTAGGCGTGACACAGGTCATTTGTCGCGTGCTTTCTGACTTCGATAACACGAACACAATTCCCGCTGGCTCGTGGTTCCTCACCGCTGACAAGGTTTATGGAATGCTGCATCTAGCAGGACAGGAAGTCACCTTGCAAGTCGATGGATCACCTGGCGGTGATGTTGTTGTTGCCTCTGATGGCTCAGTGCAATTACCGGCACAATCAAGCAAAGTGCATGTAGGCTTCTCGTATCGAGGAATCGCTACGACTATGAATCTCGATGTAGCTGGTGAACGAGGATCTGCAGAAGCGAAGATTCGGAAAATCAGAGAAGTGATACCACGTTTCCACAATACAGTTGGAGCAAAGATCGGCACTACATTATGGAATGCCGAAGAAGTCACTTTCAAAACTGTCGATGATCTAACCGATAGACCGACGGCGTTGTTCAGTGGAGTCCAGCATTTAAGACCTTTAGATAGCTTCACGCGGCAGACAAAACAAGTAGTCTTGATTCAAGACATTCCCTCACCGCAATTGCTGCTATCTCTCGATATCATGCTCGATACGGCGGACGACTAATGAAAAGCGAAGTGATCACCAAACCATTTAGAGAGAGTCACGCAGATATCTTCGCGCCTGCGGATGATTATGCCGCTGACTTTCGAGCAACAATGCCTCAGCTGATTTTGCTAGGCAAGCATGATCAGTGTGGTGTACACATGCTTGACGGAAGAATTCTTTATATTGGCGGTTGGTGTGAATCAGCTCCTGGTGTAGCTGAAGTATTTATCTTTCCTTCGATTTATGCCAGACAATTTCCGAAGAGTTTCTATGAGCACGTTAAATGGTGGGTGCATTATCTCAAGCATTCATATCGAAGGGTTCAGACCTGGGGAGAAGATACCGAACTTTCTCGCAGGTGGCTTTCGGCTCTTGGATTTCAATTGGAAGGCACTTTGTCCAATTACACAGTGGAAGGAAAAAGCATGTTGATTTGGGGGATCTACTAATGGTATCAGCAATTGCAGGTGGTCTAAGTCTGGCTTCAGGGCTTTTCGGAATGATTGGTGGCTTGCGCGGTGCGAAGTCTCAGGGTGTTAATCCTGGTCCGGGGCTTGCTCCGCAAATGTACATGCTCTCCGGACAAGAAGAGCAAGCCGCAGCGAAGTCTGAGGCTGATGCTTTGAGCAGGCAGGCAAGTCTGGCTTACGAGCAGTCGCTGCAAGATGCAGCGCAAAAAGAGAGGCAAGGCAGAGCCATAAAGGAAGAGCAAGCTCTGCGAATGGCAAGCAATGGTATCACGCTAGCTGGTTCGCCCCTTGGCGTATTGGAAGAAACCCGCGCATTGAATCAACAGGAAGCAGACGCAATCAAGCGCCGAGGGGAAGAGGTATCTGCGCTATATGAAGCAGAAGGTTTGCAGATGCTTCGCAAAGGCTCTGCTGCTGCTTTTGGCGGCTTCGCAAATTCTCTTCAATCACAATTTCAGTCACAAGTGCAGGGCTATCAGCAAGGATTGCAAGCCTCAGCTGAAAAGAATCAAGCGATACAAACAGGCATTTCTGGACTGAGATCTGCTGTCAGCGGTTTTGGCGCGTCTAGCTCGAAAGGGCTCGGGAGCAGCCTGTTAGGCTTCTTCAATTTCACTCAACCGTCTTCGAACTCGATCCCACTGAGCATGAGTAACGGAGGCATCTAGTCATGGTTCAAAGATATCAGCAGGGACAGCTTGCCTCTCCGGTGACTGGTACGCCTGGAGTCGATCAGAGTGCCGGAGTAGTTGAAAAACAGATCGCAACATCGGCGCAACAAATGCAGGCGCAGAAGTTACAAGCGCAGGCATCTGAGCGCGCGCTGAATGTTCAGAACTTGCAGCAAGCGGAACAAAATTTCAATCAGGCTACAAATGCATTCAATTACATTTCCGAGCAAGCGGCTATAGCACAGCGCCGACAAGCCGCCCTAGATAAGGCGCAGGAAGATGAGCAAAGACGCTTGCAAGCTCAGTTTGATCGAATCGATGAAGATGATCGGATGTCCAATTTCGTTGGTGGATTAAAAGCAAAGTACGGGGACAATCCACAACAGGCGGTTGCTGATTTCCAGGCACAAGTCCCAGTAATGAGACAAGAATTTCAAGATCGCCACAAAGACGATCAGCAAAAATTGCGAATGCTCATGCCTTCACAGAGAGCGGCTGAAAGCTCATCTTTGTCAGATTTGCAGTCATGGGCCAGAACAACAAAAAATCAAAATCTTGGCAAAAGACTTTCATTGATGCCAGAGCAACTCTCTAACAGAATAGATTCTTTGTCCGGAAATATGCTTGAACAATTGCAGGGCTATCAGAAAGCGCTAAAGGACACGAATGGCGTTTACGATTCCATGCGCCTCTCTACAGTGTCTCAAGCAGATCATGATGAGATCTACACGAAGCAATTGCAACTAAACCATGATGCGGCAAAACAGTTTGCTGACCACCTGGTGGCGCAAACGCCTGACGGAGAAGAAGGGCTCAAATACATCGACAGCTTAAAAACCGTTTTCGAGAAGCCACTAGCTTTGGGCATTGCGATGTCCTCGGCAGACCAAAAGACACTTCTTGAACAATTGCATTCACAAAGAAACGCTCATGAGCAGGATGTTATAACGACGATAAAAGGTGATTCGGATATTCGCATACTGGATGCGAATCGAATAAAAGCTGATCTGATAAGCGCAGCCGACAATCCTTCTAAGTTACATCAGCTTTCATTGCAAGTACAAGATCGATTCAAAACGCTCGACCAACAAATTGCACTCGTTTCAAAAGAACCCGATTCAAAAGTGCGTAATGCAAAGCTTGCGGGACTCAAATCAGAGCAAAATGCATTCATCAATGAAATGGGTCTTGATCTAAAGTTGGTCAGAAGCTTCGAACAAATCCAGCGCTCGGTAACTACATGGGCTCAAGGACAGCTGAAATTCCAGCAAGGTCAAATGATGTTTTTGCAACGGCAAGAAGATCGACAGCACGCACAAGAGCAAAAAGCTGTTGACGAGGCACGGGCAGCGAAAGCCGAGAGCTTCAATGCTTTGTGGGCTGACACTCTAAAGAGCTTGCAATCTGCCTGGTCAGAACCGGCGGGTACAGCCCAGCAGCAAAAGATAAGCAAAATCGTCAATGAGGCAATTCCTAGATTAGACTCCGCGATGAGTGCTGGAATTATCGGAGTAGATAGCTACCGAAAATACAACGATGAGCTTACCAAAGCCACCAAAGATGGTGCAGCGCATAAGACAAATCCTCCTGGCTGGTTTGGATTAGGAGGCGGCACTGTCACTCTAAAAGGCGATGCCTTGAAGAAGGCACAGGATACAGCAGAGGCTCAGCTGGCTGGAGTCAGAAAATTACAGCAAGAGAAATTCTCTGCCGTGCAATCCTCAATTGAGCATCTTTCGTCTATCACCACGAGCAAGCTGGAGAGAACGACTTTGACTCAATATCTAACCGCTAATCTCCCGATCCTGCTTGAGAGCAAGGGGTACAAAGCGCTATCACCTGCGGATCAGGCAAAGCGCAGGGCTAGCGCTGTTAGGCAAATGGTTGAAAGCTACAGAAAGGGAGAGCTGAAATAATGTCGAATCCCTTTCAAGACGCAGCAGACGAATTAGACAATCAACCTTCGCAACCTTCAGCACCAGTGCAACAAGCCACGGCTGGCACTGGTAACCCGTTTCAAGACGCTGCTATGGAATTAGAAACAGCTGATCCAGCCAAACCCGAACCGGTCCAGGGTGCAGGAACTCCGGATAATCCATTTTCTGGCGTTATAACTTTCGCGCAGAAGATACAAGAAGCTAGAGAAGTTGGCCAACTAGGATTCAAGGAATCCGCGCTAGGGCACGCTGTGATGGACGGCAGAATGTCTTTTGAAGATGCAGAGAAGCAAATCAACGAAGACACTAAATTCGCTCAGCTGACGGGCGATCTTGACGCTTATGAGAAAGAGTCTGCAATTCCATGGTTGACAGGAATAACACTGTCAACTGCTAAACAATTACCTATGATTGAGGAATCGCTAAAGCCGTTGATAGGTGGCGCAGTCGTCGGTGGTGGTGCAGCCGCTGCGACTGGATTGGGGGCACCGTTAGCAGTACCAGTTGGACTAGCCACTGGTACTACAGCCGCCGCTGGATGGGCAATGGATTTCATAACTGGGCAAGAATACCTGGAGATGAGGCGCAGAGGGTTATCTCATGAAGTCGCAGCCGTAGCAGCGCCTTTGAGTGGTTTTGTCCAAGGTTCTCTGCAAGGGTTAAAGTTCGGAAGCGTTGGAAAGCTGGCGACAAATGCAGCTCGGAATGTATTGGCACAACACGCCCAGGCGATAGCCCATTTCATTGGTGAAGGGGCAAAATTCGGACTGGGGCAGGAAATTATGGCGGAGGCGCAAACAGCTACCAAACTTTTGACTCAAGCCATTGCCGGTACCGTATCAAAGACACCAGGCGCAGTTCCGACAATGGAGGAAGCTGTAAAGGAGTTTACCAATACTTTCAACGAAACATTGAAGGGTAGCATTGGATTGTTTGTTGGCGGCAAGGTTGTTGGCAAAGCTTCAGGTCTTGCTTTCAAGACACTGCTAAAGAAAGGGGTTGATGCTCACCTTCAAAAGCAACAAGAAAAGATTCAGAAATTAGAGGAAGCGCAGATTCCCAAAGAAGACAGCGCTCAAGCTCCAGAAGCAAATGGAGAATCAAAAACTGCAATTGAGAAAAAACGAAATGCAGCAATGCGCCTTGCGAAGCGAGAAGCAGCTGAAAGAGAGATCCATCGAATATTCGCTGCTGTCAATTCTCGTTTTTATTCAGAGACCGCAGAAACCAAGATTCAAGAATCTAAACGTGTTCAAAGGCTACTTAAGAGAATGGTGACCAATTCAGATAAGCTGGATGCGCCAATGAAATCACGCTTATTGGGACGAATTGTAGAAATCAACAGTGTCAAAGATCTGCTGAGAGAAGGCGAGAGCTTCATTGAAGATCAGCGCGGTCGGGAACATGCGAACGACTTAGCAGCCGCAAAAAAAAGACTGGCAAAAGTCATCGAGTCTGGGCAACTGCACGGAAAGAAAGCTGAAATGCCTCCGACGGTGCAAGCATCCCTGAAATGGTACAAGGAGTTTTTTACGGCTCCGGAGATCCCAAAATCCGAAAGCAGGAGGGCGGCGGGAGAGACAGCAAAACTTGCTCAGGAAGCGGCGTTACGTAAAGCCTCTGAGTATGTTGATAGAGGAATTGAAACAGAACGCATCAACATGGAAAGACAGCTGGAGAAGTTGGAGAACAACGAACTATCAGAGATCTTCAACCAGCCCGCAGAACAAGCCGAGAAAAGACGAATTGCAATGCAAGCAATGCAGTATTGGTCTAACGCTTTGGATGCCGAAAAGATCCAATCTCTGGCTGATCAAATCGAAACCATGGTGAAGACAGGCAAATCAGAATACTTCGAACGCAAGCAAGCCGAACAACAAAAACTAGAGAATGCCCGCGCCGAAATTTTGCAAGGTGTTCAGGGCAATAAACCTATCACGCCCTCTCTGGATGAAGCTGGACCAAAACAGCTTACCGATGTTGGTAAGTTGCTAAATTCACTAAGACGAACATCCACATCTTTGTGGGATAAATTGTTGCAAGATACCCCCTTTGAAGAGCGAGGTAAGCTGATTGATGGCACGCTGGATTTCACGGAAACGGAGAATAAAGAATCGGCTATCAATCTTAAAGCTGCGGAAAAACTCACGGAGCTATATACAAAAGCTGTCGGCTCAATGCGCGAAGTTAACAGACTTGTTAGAAATGGTGCAAATAAGAAAGAGCGTCTGGAACTTAAATACACAGATGCTACTGGCGCTACCGGAGTAGAACTGCTCACGCCAAATGAACTAGCATATCTGCATTTAGCATTTGAAGATCAGGGTGCGGTTCCAGGTTTGGTGAATGGTAACAAATATACTCTAAAAGGCATGGTAGAAAGTGGTGGCACTTCTACCCAGGAAGCAGTTCAACAACTACTGACTGATCACGAAGGCGGTAAATATATAAAACTCGCTGAAGCAGTACGAGACTTTTACAGATGGTTCGCACCGCAAATAGCAAACCACTATCTGAAAGAATACGGCGTAGAACTTCCGATGGATCCAAATTACAGCGGGCAAATTGTGCACAGGCAACTAGAAAGAATTAAGACAGCAGCAGATCTTTTGCAAGGTGTCCACGACTTTGCGAAACAAAGTCTAGATCCGGGTTCTGTAAAAGGCAGAAAAAATAGCAGTTTGCCAATAAAGCTTGTCGATCCATTTCATCAAGTGCAAAGCCACAGAGCCGAGATGGCGTTTTGGATTGCGAACTCTGAAAAAGCCAGGCTGCTATCTTACATTTTTTCAGACTCAACCAAAGATGGACTGAGAGATGTTATTGAACACAAGCTAGGAAAAGAATATACAGGTCTTATTGATGGTCGAATCGCATTTCAATTTCATCTAAAGACTGGAATTATGGATTTAGCCGATCGATCATTTCAAAAGTTGAAAGGCAACATGGCCACTGGTCTGCTTGGAGCACGCCTCGATCAAGCTCCAAAACAGTGGACATCAGTACTTGCTACTTTGAGTACTAACAACTATGGGGAATTTCTTGACGGTTTGCGGAAAGCCACTAACAAGAAAAATCTGCAGGAATATCTCTCTGCTTCCGAACTCTATGCTGACCGACAAGACCATATCTTGAATGAACTTATGGAAGCCACAAAAGAGAGAACTTTTATAGACGCAGTGGGTCCGCGCGTGATGAAAGACAGAGCCCCGGCGATCAAAACATTTTTCCTCACGCCAATGCATAAGTGGGGAGACGGAGTAGCGGCAGCGTTGAGTGGATTTATCGAATTCAATCGAATGCGTAAAGGGGGTGCTTCAATTGAAGAAGCAGCTCTTGCTGGTGATAGGCTAGTGGATCGAACACAATCGTCTTCCCGTGCATCACAAAAGGTTCCTGCGGAATTCAAAGGTGGCGTAGCAAACATATCTCTAGCATTTGCGAAAGAAGGGATCCAGGCCCTCAACAGAGAATCCGGAGCGATCCGAGATTGGTTTATTCACAAAGATGAAAAAAGCTTGGCTAGAATGGCTAGGGTCATTCTAAGCATCCATGTAGCGCAGACACTTTTTCAAACAATCAACACCGCTCCGTCTTTTCTATTTGGAGACGAGAAAGAGCAAGAAGAGGCAAGACTCAGGATCCTTAGCACTGCAATTGGTGGCAGCTACAGCCAGCTTCCGCTAATTGGTTTTGACGTCATTTATGGTGCATTATCAGGCTTCAAAGGTCAGCAAGAGCCCAGAACAATTTTGGGCGGACTAGCTGGTGATTCTGCTAAGTTAATAAAGCGACTTTGGACTATCACCAATAAGATGGCAACCGGGGAAGAAATTGAGGGTGAGGATTGGGTTAAGGCGTTCAAGAGCATCGCGGGTGTCGCAAGCGTGGCAACAGGGCTTCCTTTCTGGGGACTATTCAAATACTCAGAGCTAGGAGTGAAGGCTACGCAGAAAGCAGGTGAAGGGCAATGACAGTACAAACAACACACATAAGCAATAGCTTTACTGGCGATGGCAGTACAAAGCCCTTTAACTTCACTTTCCAAGTTCTCAATGCCGCAAGCGTGCAAGTCTATTTGGCGAGTGTTTTACAAACTACAGGATTCACCATTTCAGTAAATTCTGATCAAGAACAATCGCCAGGCGGAAATATCACTTTCACAGCTGCACCTGCAAATGGGGTAGCAATCTTGATTAAGCGCAATACTCCGCAGGTCCAGGACGTTGCATTTACTCGTGAATCTTTGCTCAACACAGATTCGCTTGAGCTGGTATTCGATAAGCTCACAATGCTGTTACAAGAAGCCGCTGCTAACACACAAGGACAACAAGGACCCCAAGGACCACAAGGACCACAAGGACCAAGCGGCACCATAGGTGGACCTGGCACCACGGTAAACAACGCGATCCCTTTATGGAATGGTACTCTTGGCAATCTCTTAAAAGCTGGTATCGCACCGGTTAACGATGGGGATATTCTAAAAGTTGTTTCCGGAGTCTGGACAGCTTCAGCTGGGGCCGCCAGCATCCCTTCGGGTGTTGTAATGTTCTGGCCTTTCGATCCGGCAACAGTTGCGATCCCGGCAGGATGGGCGCTCTGCAATGGTCAAAATGTCACTATCAACGGTGTCTCAAGAACTACTCCTGACACCAGAGGCAAGTATGTTTTGGGGGCAGCTGTCGACGACACTGGCTCGTCTGGCTATACGGGCTCAACCGTACGACCTGGCACAGTAAGCGGAACAAAAACGCACCAGCACGGCAACGGCGGAACCGTCACCGTTGCGAATGCCAGCGCAGGTGGCACCATCACAGCATCAGGCGTAGCAGCTGGCTCTGGTGTCAGCCAAGCACCACTTAATGGGACTATGAACTTCAATCCCGCAAGCCACGCGCACACAGCAAGTATCTCCGGCAACACTCAAGCAAACGTAGAGTCTAGCCGACCGATAGAAACAGCCCTGCTTTTGATAATAAAGGTGGATTAAGATGACAGTACAAACAACACACTCTGAAAACACACTCCCTGCAAACGGCGTGAAGACAAATTTTGATTTCACTTTCGCTGTCCTGAGAGACAACCCTGACGTAGATGTTTACGTCGATAACGTGTTGCAAACCTCAGGGATTTCAGTTCTTCCGAACGATAATCAAAAAACCAGCCCTGGCGGTGTGGTTCTTTTTTCAACACCACCAGCAAACGGGAAATCGGTACTAATGCGTAGAAATACAGAGGAAACACAAGATCTCGCTATTGGAACTGAGGCGCAAATAAATAGCGTTTCGCTTGAGACCGCCTTCGATAAAACTGTCTTGATGATTCAAGACGTGCGTAGAGATATAGACAAAAGAACATTTGTCTGGCGTGGCAACTGGAATGCGCTCGTAAATTATCTTCCGGGAGAAGCTGTTGCTTACAACAACGCCTCCTATATTGCCGTTGGCTCAAGCTTGAACGATCCACCGCCATCAGGCAATTGGCAGACTTTAGCCGGACAGGGAGCGCAGGGTATCCAAGGATTGAAAGGTGACAAGGGCGACACGGGAGCGAAAGGCTTTAACTTCAAGGGAGTATGGAGCAATGCCACTGCATACGTAGTTGATGACGCAGTTATCTACAATGGTGCAACTTACATTTGCGTAGCGAACAACACAAATCAAATCCCACTTAACAATGTGACCTATTGGCTTGTTCTCGTAGGAAACACGCACCAAGTCTACAAAGGAACGATTAGCTCCAGTCAAATTTTGAACTCTTTCTCTTTACCGGTGGAACTTCTTCCGGCTCCGGGTGTCGGAAAAGCTTGGCAGATGCTATCAGCTTTCTTCCACTACAAGCATGGCGGTATCTCTTATGCGGGAGGTGGCACCACAATGAATATTCGTATCGGCACCGCATTCTCCTTGAGCAATGTAACCAATTCAACCGGGCTCTACAATAGCGCTGATTCGTATTGGAATTTCCAAGTCAGTGCGGGCTATGGCGCTTCGCCAACCAATTGGATAAACCAGAACGTCAATCTGCAAAACGCTACATCAAATCCAATCAATGGCAACGGAACCGTTGAGTGGGAAATTGTTGCAAGAGTAATTGATCTCACCTAATCTGTTTTTGCGAACAGATACTACAAGCAGTAACACTACAAGGGGTAACAGAACATGAAACGGCTAGCACTTCTTTTAATGGCATTTGTGATGTCTGTTATCCCTGTCTTTGCTGCTGGTGGTGCAAGCGGTAATGCTTCGATCGCTTCCGGTGCACAAAGTATCGCCCTGGGCGGACAATTCAGCCACGTGGTGATTTGGCTCAGCACCGGAAGTAGCACTGTAAATGTGAATTTCCTGGAGCGCACTGCCACCACAAGTGATGCTCTAATTGATTCAGGCGCTGGTTTCGCCTATGGTGTAGCCAGCCCGGTTTCTGCAATCAGTCAAGTTAACTACTACGGAAATGGAACTACGGGGAAAATCTCATGGATCGCATTCTAATCAAATCCTTCACCCTTTTTATCGCACTGCTTCTAAATTGCATACCTGCTCTAGCTCAGTACATTCCACCTGCTAGCAGTGGTGGTGGTGCCGCACTCCCCCTAGGCTTCTCAGCAGATCCTTACAAAAGAAGATGTTCTAACTTTTACACGAATGGTGGCTATTACTCCTACGGTTATGGCACCAGTCTGGGAGGTACCTTTGCTGCTGGGGGGTCGGCAACGCCTGGTGTAACCAATGGCTACTATCAGTACTCCGGCTCAACAGCTGCCACCACGAACTCAACAGCATTTCAACAAGGCGGACTGGCTATTTTTAGCTATAACTTGGGTCCGACCTGCAATATGGTTTTTACTCCAGGTACATTGACCAACGTAAGAATCGCTCTGGGATATTCGAATACGAGCACTGTGACAGCTGACCTTTTGGGTGCGGGAGCGGCTGCACATGGAGCTTATTTTCGATTCTCTACGGCGGCCGGCGATACCACATGGAAAGTGATAACAAGTAACGGAAGCTCAGATACAGTTACCGATACAGGCGTAACTCCGGTTAGCGGAACGACAAATAAATTTGCAATGGATTTATCAAACCCGGCAAACGTCAAATTTTACATAGACGGGGCTTTGAAAGGCACCAACAGCACAACACTGCCTAATGCCAGCATCTTGCTACAACTTCAAGAAGGTGTACGAACGCTCACCACGAGCGCCGCTTCGTATGGATTGGGCTCTATGTACGGGCTCTATGTACGAGGAAGGAAATTAATTTCGCGCACGATTTCTGATTCAAACATATACTAGCCTAGATAACACTATGCCCACTAGTAAAGGAAGGCAGACATGCTTGGAGTAGACCCGATGAAGATGGCGCTCGATGGCGCTAAAAAGAAGGTTATGAAAATCGACCTCAATCACAACAACAAGCCGGACGTGATAGAGCTGAAAGAAAAGATTGATGCTCTTGAGAAAGAAGTCCACGAGCTTGAACACATCGCCCAATTGATTGAGCAAATCAAACACGATAATCCAGAGATCGCCAAAGAGATCCAGGATTATCTGTCGAAGCATTTGCCTGTCACAATGCAAAATCCAAAAGTCAAAGAAATACTTTCAGGTGCCACCAGGCTTGCTTCACTTCAGCCGAAGATCATGGAAGTAGTGAATCAAGCGACTAGCCTGGCTGGTGCATTGGGCGTTGACTGATCTGAAGCCGTACTAACGAAAGGAAATGAAGGTGAATGATGCTAGAGACAATCTGCCTGCAGTGGATGCTGAGCCTGTTATTGAGCTTAGTCTTGGGCTGGATGCTTGTTCAATCCAATCCCATGACCACTGCTCAATCGAAGAATGTGAGATCCGTAGATACGAAGAACTTAGAGAACTCACAGAAGGACAAATCCGCGTCGGAGTCGCAACCGCGATCAGTGGCTTAGTTGTCTCTAGCGTTTTCGCACTTGCAGTCGTTTCGGTGTGGGTCATTCACGCACTAAACGGGCATGAGATGCCAAAGATTCCCTTCATCATCGTGTCCATCGCCAGTGCGCCTTTCGCCGCAGGCTTGATTACAGCCCTAAAGATCCCGAAGAAAGCTCGGGTTTTGCTTGAGGAAAAGTAAATGTTGAAGCTTATTGTGATACTACTGGTGGTGATGGAGCTCGCGCTGCCGGCGGCGGAAGCAAAATCTTCGAAGAAGCACATAGCAGCTGGATTTATTGGTGTTGCTACAGCTCCGATCGGTCTGCCGATTTCTCTGATTTCGAAGAAGCTTTTTGCAGAGCATTACAGAGCAAAGGGAAATTTCAAAGCTTCAGCAATCGTCAGTAATTCAAAGGTTTACGACATTTTCTGGGTTGAGGATTGGTGGTAATAATGACAGAAACTAAATGGGCTGAAGCTCGCAAAATTGCAAGAGAGGTCATTCAGCATTTTGAAAGTTGCCATCTTGAATCATATATTTTCCCGCTTGAGTCATGGGCTACAATCGGCTGGGGCTGCGCGATATCTCTGAAAGAGCACCCGCGAAAAATTACCCAGGCTGAAGCGGATCAAATGTTTGAAAAGATCTTGGACGGCAAGATTGCTGCATTGAGGAAAGAGATTCCTGCCGCTGTTTTGGATGCGCTCTCAGCTCTCGCCTTAGCGGGAATCATCAGCTTTCGCTATAACATGAAAGATTCCGTCTGGCTCAATCCGCACTGCAACACTCGTCTCGCTCTCGTTAAAGGAGATATGAGACAGTTCAGGATCTGGATGAAGAAATGGATCAACGGAGAAAAAGGCCCGCTCCCGGGTCTCCGTCGCCGTCGTCGTGTTGAAGACGATTTGATAGGCGGAAAGAGTCTGGAAGCGGTCAAAAAAGAGAATTGGTACCAGGGGCAGTATTAGTCCGGTACGCGAAGGTGGGGTATTGAAAACTGGAGGTGGGAGCGGATCTATTACCGCCCTACAGCTTGGCTCACTTACACACCTTCGCCTACCGGACTGTTAGTCTCCATTTTTCTGCTTTTGAGCATCTGTCTTCTTTCGTTCTTCATCCGTGAGTAGAACAAAGCCACTTTAGAGGCTGGGACAACTTTCTTCATTTGGTCAACAGCCTTTGCTAGATCAACTGTAAGCCCACCGGGGACAGCCAGTTCTTCAAGTATTTTCAGAAGAGCATCAGCTTTTTGATCTGGTTGGCCTTCCTCGTGCTGTTTTAGAGCACTGCTCTGAATGCAATAAAGCATCAAGTAAGCCTGGTCCAATTCGCTCCAATCACTAATTCTTTTAAGCGTGCTTTTCATTTCGCGTTTTCTCCATATCTGCAACAATGCTCGTCTGATTCAAGTCCATAGAAGCATCCCCAGCAACCGTTTGTTGGTGTTGGCTCGGCTCCTGATGGTTCCGGTCCTCGCCATGTGCGGTTACGCACAACCGTTGAGAATGGAACCGTAAATTTATTCACTGACATGCTGTGTTTGGCTATGCATTCAAACCTTATGTGTTTGCCAGTCATGTAATCCTTTACTTCGTGAATGGCGATCACTTCAGCCTCGCAATGGTGATTCATCATGTAGCGATCACCAATTCGTACGCCATGTATTTCCAATTAGTCTCCTTCGTGCTTTGACAGCAACAAATCAGCAGTGAACTTCTTTAAAGACATTCCATTCTTCTGTGAAGCAGTCCTCAACCGGAGTAAGTATTGTGCGGCGACTTGAAACACTCCATTCTTGCCGGGTCCAGAACAAGCAACAACTTCGACAACAGCACCAGATACGGTGCGATATCTTCCACCTATTTCATAGGGCTTGTTTGTGTTGAAGACCATAACTGTGCGATCTTCTTGTTCGCTAACATCAATCCCGAAAATCGTTGGAGCTTGAGAGTCATTCATTGTGTTTAAGTTCTCCAAAACGGTCAAACCAAAGACAATCAGAAATAAGACGACGATACACAATATTTCGTTTTTCAATTTAGTTACCTCCCAAACATTTGATCGACGGTACGGCGCGCCGCAACATTGGGTCCCCCCTGCGCGGCAACGTAGCAACCCATCACTGCCAAAGGATTTCCACTCTGTATTGCCTTGATCAGCTCACCTTCGTGATGCTCGCAAAGCTCAGCCCATATCGAACCATCCTTACTTGCCTGTGGCTTAACAGCAGTCTTTTGGCAGGAGCCATTTTTTTTGCTCAGCCAAGTGCAGGATCCACTTTGTTTATCTGAGTCCAATTTGACTGCCCTCCTTTGGATGAAGCATTTTTCCGTCCGCATCACGATATGTGATATGAATTGATGTCCCATTCCAAGAGAACTCAACATCTTTCAGCCGACGCTCAAAATGAGACTTTACAAAATTGTGAAGCCACGTAGTGCAGAAATCTGAATGTTTCAGCCAGCAAACCACATTTACGATGATGCCACCACCGCCAGAGGCGTATCGTTGCTTTGAGGCTGTAATTCTTCCGATAGCAGCACCTGCGTATATCAAAATGTCTTGCTTTGCCTTTTTTATCGCTTCAGAAGTTTTGTTCATGCTCCCTCCGCAGGACTACAGAAGGTGCAGCAATCGAATTTATCGTGCATTAGGTGCTTTCTCATAGCGGCATCTTCAATGCCCATGGCTTCGAAAACGCGATCATATTTTTCTTCGGTAGTATGTCCGTCCCAAACGAATCGCTTTGTATCACGTCTGGTTACATGCGAAAACATTTTCAAATCAGAGTCATGAATGTGCCATGATGCCTGTTTACCGCCAGGAAGCATAACAAACACAATCCAGCGCCAATCGTCTTCCCAGTTTTCATCACTCTCATCGTGCCTTTCCAGAGAGGATGGCAAAATCGAAGAGAGAAGAGCTACCAAAGTATTTCTCTCTTTGTACACTGCGTTCAACCTTGTGTCCAAGTTTTCGTTCTGAAACTCAAGGCACACTATCTTGTCTTTCAATTCCTCTATAACCTTATCAACGTCCTGCATCTAGCTATCTCCTATTCCGGGCGCCTCGGGCGAAGCACAATTTGGGCAAGCTTCTCGCTCTATTATTTCGACATCATATGTGCAAGCAAAAGAGTCTTTGCATTCTGCTAATGCGAAATGCATTCCCTCACTCTGAGAACCGCAGGTTTTGCAGAACGTTGTCTTGCATCCTGGGCAATATTCTCTTGATTGATTCATGCGTGTTCTCCATGGTTGAAGTAGGGATCTTTCATCTGCTTTACGCTTGCCTCTGTCTCCATCTGTGGAGGCTTTGCGATCTCAATTTCCTTGCTAATCCTCACCATTTGAGCTTGACGCATGAGATCTTGCATCCTGTCATAATCGGCTTCCAGGATCTCGGTATCAGTGATTGGCTTGTCGAACCTGACGAAAGGATGTTTGACAGAATTGAGAGCATTCACGAGTTGGTGAATGGTTCCACCCTGCCACCCGCAAATGAATTGAAGAATCTCAGTATTAGTTATTTGTGCAGCATTGAGCATTTGCTCGTGACCTCCTGAATTTGTTTGAGTGTTTCTGTCCATTTCCAAGGCTCCGCTCTTAACGGCACATCGGCACCGAAGAGCGAGAACATGCAATCTTTTGTGTAAGCGTCTTGATGTCCAACAAAAGTCAGACGACCGTTGAGAAATCTTGTGTATGACTTCTCAAAGACATAATCTAGGAACCAGTTCGAACCTACTGACGCAGGTACGAGAAACGCAATTTTGACGCGGCGCACCAAATGTGGTGCAGACTCAAAGCACTTGCGCGCCCAGGGCGTTATGTTCGACCATTCTGGATTGAGCCAAAGCAGGCTACCGGGCGGCACTCTGCGACTCAAAGCTACCCAATCTTGGGCAAGTGAATCTATCGCCTGGGCGTGTGGATCATTTGAGCCAGGCTTGGCAAAGTAGAGATCCGATTGTCTATTGTGATAGCTTGCGGCAAGATCGAAGGATATCCGACCGGTAGTGTACTCAACCACTTCGATAAAATCAGAAGGTGATTGGTAATCCTGCTTGCTGCCTTTGCCGCTCGTAATTCTCACCAGCTCGTTCTCCTTTCTGATTTTGCTTTCTCTTGTTTCTCCAAAAACTCAGTGAGCGCTTGCTCGATCACGTGATTTCTACTCAGGGTTTCCCCGTAACGCTTTGTCTTGTTCATAACCACATAGCGATCCACTCTTTTCATTAGAGCTTCAGGCAGCCGCAACGTAGTCACCATGCGCGTTTCTTTACGATGTCGTGTCATTTTTGAATCCTTCAAACTGATGTCAGTTTTAGCTCGAGGTGATTGTGATATCACTTTGTGCTCGAGGTGAAAGTGGTATCACTTTTCGAGCTCCAGTTAATCGCCTTTGCGTCGCAATCTAGCCAAAACCGTCTTCGGCACCGGTCCCGGATGTTTATCAATCAGCTCAACCAGCGGAAACCATTCTTGGATCTTTGCTATGTATCGCTCAAGCTTACCTTCGTCATCATCTGTGACAAAGCCGATTATCGCTCCCGGATTCTCCATGACCTTCAAACCGATCTGACGAATTCGGCAATCTTCATTATGGTTTGACATATCAAAGTACTTCATCGCTCACCCCCACCTAGTTTTTGGACCAACCGGCATATGTTTAGCGCACCAGCTCTTGCTCTGGTTCCTCTCAGTCAGTTCATCGCACCGCTCACAGTGAATCGGTTTAACGAAGAACCTCTCTATAGCTCGTCTAATTCTCGCCTGATTTTCGAGAAACTCTACTTGCTCCTTCGACAGTTCGACGGGCTTTATCTCGTCCACAATCAATCACCTCCGAATCCAAATGCCGAGAAAACATCTTCTGCCGGCGGCGGCACCGCATCTGGTGGCGTACAAATATCTTTCCAGACGTTATTCAACCGCTCGAAAGTCTCAGCAGCCCATGCAGCAATCAAATCATCACTGCTTCCGGTCTCACGAGAACGCTCAAGCCAAAATTCTTTGACATCATCGTGATTGGTATCACCGCCAACTTCTTCCAAGAGTTTTATTAATCGCTCTCGGCAAGCCTTCTCTGAAGGAACTCTCAATATACGTGAGCCTTCGGAGAAAGCGACTTGTCCATTCTTTTCAAATCTTGCAAATGCCATTGTTTTCTCTTCTAGTGTGTTTCGCAGAACGCCAAGGTCCAGCCAAGTCTGTATTCTTCAATTGAGCTAGAATTCTCAAGCTGAACAAGACGCGCACCAGGAAAGCTCTGGGCTTCTCTGAGCACCTGCTCTTTGTTCTCTGACTCCATGACGAAGTCGGGTTCGTTTTCATGCTCTTGCGTCCAAATCAGTGCGGAGAATGACTTGGTTCTCTTCCAGCCCGGAAAATATTTTGAAATTGTTACTAGTTTGTTCATTCTGTTGCCTCACGTTCTTGTTGGTCCAACAAAGCTCTTCCAGGTCCTCTAAGTGCCTCCATTTGTCCTCACTGCTGGACAACAGCTTGTTTGCTTTTGGGCTATACAGCGAGGACATGATCGACTTTTCTTCAAGTGTCCACCGATAGAAAGAAAATTCCTGAAGGCACGATTTGATCTCTTCCAGCGTTTTGCATTTGAGCATTCGCGCAATCCATGCGCGCAATTCAGATCTGACCTCACTCATCCTCGGCACCTCCGAGAACGACATCAGTCATACGATCTGTCAGCTTGAATTGAAATGCTCTTCCGATCTTCTCTTTTAAACGAACCACATAGCTAGCGGAAACGAGATCGCCGACAAGCCTTTTACTATTTGTTAAAGACATGCCTAAGGCATCAACAACGGAAGCATAAGTAAAACTTTCAGATCCAAAGTGTGTCGTTAGCTGGACTAAAGTCTTCCGGCGTTGCTCACCTCTGTTGTCTCCACCGAGAGACCACTTGCATGTATCTTTGTTGAATTCAGTATCAAACAACTTCTCGTCTACGTCTCGCCCTGTAATCATGAGACTGCCAGTTGATTCAGTTCGCTGTCTTTTTAGAACCCAAATGGTATCGGCTGCACCGGTAGCGCCAGCACTGCCTGAGACCTCATCTAATTGATCGCCACCTGAAGCCTTGGCTTTGCGTAAGTGCTGAACTCCTACTAACGCTATTCGGTGTTTGATCGCCAGCTTCTGAAGTTTGCTGTAGACCTTGTAATCGTTTTGATAAGCATTCGCTTTCGTCTCTGGTGGTGGCACAAAGCGAGGCAATGTATCAATTATCACCAATCGGCAATTAGGATGACTCTCTAAAAACGATTCAAGGGCGGTGACACCGCCATTTTCCATACCTTCCAATTCGGTACACATGATCAAATTCTTGTTGTCAACAAGTTTGGAATCGTCAGCGAGTATTGATACCCTTTGCTGTAATCGTCTGAAGCTATCTTCTAAAGCAAGATAGAGAACCTCGCCTTTATCTGCGAGAAAATCGCCAAGTACTTTTTCACCGCGGGAGACTGCTAGGGCTATCTGCAAGGACATCCAGGATTTCCCCATTTTTGGAGCTCCGGTTAGCAGGGTAAGCCCTTCTGGTAGTAAGTCTTCGATTGCCCAGCGAGGTGCAACGAAATGCTGATTCATCAGCTCCGCGACAGTCAAAGTAGACAGCCCTGGTGCTGCAGTTTGTCCGTCCGGTCGAACGAAAGGGGCTGATTCAGCTAAAGAAATAATCTGTTCTTTCGTGCCACCAGCTGCAAGGAAATCTGAAGCATCCCCTTTTTCTGGCAGACCTGGAAGGCGAACAATCTTCACAGGGATTTGAAACTGGTGCAAACTAGCAGCTACTGAATTGGCGTGAGCATTCCCCGTACTGTCGTTGTCTGGAAGGATCACAACTTCTGAAGCACCTTGGAGACTTTTACTCAGATCGTGCTTCCATTTGCTCCTGGTCTCTTCTTTACTGGCTCCATGTGTGTTTGTTGTCGCAACAAACCCAAGCTTCGAAATGTTATCCGCGTCTTTTTCACCTTCAACGATGAATATAGTTTCTCCGGAGAAAAGAGCCTGATTTATTGCAGGTAGGTTATACAGAACTTCGTTTACTCCAGTCAGGCTCCAATCCCAGCCGGAGCCATTTGGTTTTCTGATTCGGAAGTCCTTGGGATCAAATCTCAGTTTTTGATAGAGCAAATTACCTGCGGCATCCACATAATCGTATGTTGCGACAACCTTCTTAGCTGATGTCGATCCAGCTTTTGGTGGTGTTGGAAATGTTTTTTCGTTTCTAACGGGACGCCCTAGCATTCGATTTATCTCTTCAACGATTTGATTATTTGGACAACCACGGTGGCACTTAAGCAGAGCCGCTTTGTCACCCTGGCGAATTGTTAGACTTTCTGTTTGATCGTCATGCACTGGACACTTAGCTATCCACGCATTACCACTGTGCTTGGCGTGTAGTAGGGAAACAATTTGGGCAACTTCAAGCATTTTGTATTTCTTCTATAG
This sequence comes from Obscuribacteraceae bacterium (SeqCode), assembly GCA_044226015.1. GTDB lineage: Bacteria > Cyanobacteriota > Vampirovibrionia > Obscuribacterales > Obscuribacteraceae > JAIEPM01. Next base: position 1,163,907 of record JBGAHS010000001.1, on the reverse strand, counting down.
TTAGTCGTACGCCTGGGCGTTCGCCTTCGTAGCAATAGCGTTTGGACTCAAGCCTTTTGCAAACCAGGCAATCGTCTTTCCAAACAATTCCTGTTAGTGCATCTTCTGTAGATCGAATAATTTTGGTAAGGTCTGGCTTTGTAACGTGCCAGCGTGGAGCGGCATCTTTCAGCTTTTGAGCATTTTTGCCTGTGCCAAAATGTTTTTTAGGACGCGGGAAGAGGAATTCATAGGTCATCTTCACTGGACCCGATAGCAGAGGTCCTGCATATTGCAGTGAAGCCGCCTGGGTAACTTCAGATCTCCACACTGCGGTGTTAGGATTGCTCGGACGTACAAAAAGCTTTCCCGTCTTTTTGTTTTGTCCTGGAGTTTTGCTCCCGCCTGGGCGTGGAATTCCTAACACCTCAATGTGAATCATGGGGCACCTTTAGAAGGGGATCTCGTCTTCGCTAGCAAAGATGCTGTCTAAATCAACATTGTCAGAGTCATATGGATTTGAGCTCTTTGACTCTTTCGACGGTGATGATTTCGACGCTTCAGCACCCTCAGCTTTTGGCTGCATCAAACGAACATTGTTGGCCGCAACTATCAGCTTTGAACGTTTCTGTCCTTCCTGCTCCCAGGTCTCTTGATGTAGGCGTCCTTCGACGCCAAACAAGTCACCTTTCTTGATGTACTTTTGGGCAATTTCTGCACTTTTGCCCCAGATTTTTACATCGATCCAATCTGTTTCGTCCTCTTTTGTTGGACGCTTGATTGCCATCGAGAGTGAAGCAACCTGAGCACCAGACGAGAACGTTTTCAGTTCTGGTGCTTTTCCGGCGCGGCCAACAATAACAACGTTGTTGATCATTTAGTTCTCCTAAGATTGAGCGACAAATGATATCGAAGGAGCTTGAATGCCACAGACCCAAGCCTGCGCTTCAGCCGCTTTTCTTATCGTTTGCGGAACTCGTATTGTGTAGTGTTTGTGTGAGCCATCAGGCTCTGCAGTCGAATTAACGAATTCGACCATAACCAATTTTTCCGGCTCACCCTCAATCTCTTTTTCCCAGAGCTTGAGAGGGTTCCCTAGCTGGTCTGCTGATTCATCAATCAAACTAGCATTCGATTCATGCAGATATTTGTCCCAGCCGTATCTTTCCAGCATGGCTCGTTTGACTTCTGCATTGCGTTCTTTGTCGATTCTACGAACTGTGAAGCTCTTTGGATTCTCGTAGATTTCGGCCGGCATTCTTACACCGTGCCAAGCGTAAACATTGAAGCCATCTTCGTATTGCACTGCCGCTTTATCAGGTGAGTGCAACCGTCCTCGCTCATCTCTTTCAGTCCACAAAGCTTGTTTAACAGCAAATGCGGTAGTTTCGAAGGTGAAGACGGCGCACACAGTTTTTGCAGTCGCTATCAGGGCGTCGACCTTTTTGAAGTCCACATTTGGCGGATTCAAAACCTCTTTGATGAAATCGAGGTATGCCAGCCAGTGTGAGGTGCCGTATGCGCCTGGGAGCCACCAGTACCAGTAGTATCTGGTGAGCTGCCGGACCTGATCGCTGACCTGAGCGCTGACCTGAGCGAGGACCTGATCGCTGACCTGAGCGCTGACCTGAGCGCTGACCTGAGCGAGGACCTGATCGCTGACCTGAGCGAGGACCTGAGCGCTGACCTGAGCGAGGACCTGATCGCTGACCTGATCGAGGACCTGATCGCTGACCTGAGCGCTGACCTGAGCGAGGACCTGAGCGCTGACCTGAGCGAGGACCTGATCGCTGACCTGAGCGCTGACCTGAGCGCTGACCTGAGCGCTGACCTGAGCGCTGACCTGAGCGCTGACCTGAGCGCTGACCTGAGCGAGGACCTGATCGCTGACCTGATCGCTGACCTGATCGCTGACCTGAGCGCTGACCTGAGCGCTGACCTGAGCGAGGACCTGATCGCTCAGGTTGGTGGTGGTAGTATGGGCGGGAGACGATAGCATCTCCGTTGTTTGCCCGTCGATTTTGATTTTAGAGAAGTCGAACTTCACTGTTCTCAAAATCGCTATCGTTAGGCATGCAACAAGTGGTGACGAGCATAGTGCCACCCGTGGTGCTTTCTTGCCAACGCTTGTGTAAAGAGATTGAACTGCTTCAATCGCTTTTGCTTCGTCGGTAGGTCCTGGATGCAGTCCAATCTCTACCCATTTCTTTGCGAACTCTGGGAGCCTAGCAATCTGCTCCGATGTCATTGATTCAATTTTTGTTGATATAGGCACTTTGAAAAATCCTTTGCTAAAACGAGGTAACTAACAAATCCCGCGATTAATCCATCACCGTCCGAATTGCTTCGGGAGAATATTCACGCTGCTGCAAAAGCGCGTAATTACCTGCCGGAAGGTGGATGGTGGCGTGTTCTTCATGTACCAAATCAGCCCCTTCGTCTCCGACGACAAGAACGTCGTTAGTGCCTTCGGAATTCTCGGGTGCCTTCAATAGTCGCGCACCTTGCAAAATACGGTGCATGTGTCCTGTTGCCGATCCGAATTTCAAAACTAATCCTTTCGGACCTGGCTTTTCTTCGGTATGGCTTGAAGGAATATTCTCGATTTTTTCTAGAATTACGTCGCCTTGGCGATAGCGAAGTGGTTGTGTTGCTGATGTCATTATATTTCTCCTGTTTAGTTATTGGCACCAAAATTTCGAGCACGAGCGCTCTTAGTTAAAAATGAAAATTATGTTGGAGCGGCTAGCCTTCTGTCCGAGCGTCTTGAATCCGAGCCAGAGCCACTTTCCTGCCACCTTGGCACCATGAGTAGCGCGTGTTTTAAGTGGCACTTCATTTGGTGCCACGCTCATGTGCATGGAGCCGTCATCGGTCACGACATACCATTGCTTGCCGTCTTTTTTGAACGAATCGCAAACCGCAGGTTGTGTTGTTAGGGTGAGTGCTACCAGCAAAATGATTGGAAGCGTTTGCGGCCATCGAGACATTTCGTCCAGGGCGAGTTTTACAGTGTCTTCCCAGATGCGCTTTTCACGAGCCGAAGCTGTGGGACCGAAAGGAAAAGCCTTTCTAATTTCTGGGCGAAGTTTTTCAACTGCCATTTTTTTGTGAGTGCGAATAACTCCGTTTACAGCGAGTTTTGCCTCAGCTTCGATTTCCTTATCAGTCTTCGCCATTTGCCTGCTCCTCAACTTGCGAAGCTGTGCGCTTCGGTGAAGCTACAGACACCTTTGCGAACTCGTTCTTTGGCTTAACCCCCGTGCCAGGAATGTCTTTAGATTGGAGCGTTCCATTGTTCAATGCCGAGATGAGCTTATTGTGGTCGTATTTGATCACTCGCTCAGCGCCAATAGCTTCGAACATGCCGATCCCCTTCTCTTCGATGTGTTTTTTGACAAGGGCAGAATCGTGAACGAAAGCGCCACCACTGGCAATGAATGAGATAACGCCAGACGGCAACACCATTGATTTTGCAGAATATTGCCCTTTCTTCTTACCGCTCTGATAGGTGGGCAGTCCGTAAGGTCCAACCATTCTGCTCATGGGTTCGATGAATTGAGTCTGGTAAAACTCAATGGCTTTCACCAGAGGCTTACAGCGAAGCTCATTAGCGGCGGTCCAGCGCTCAACCTTCTCCGAGTATGTCAGCATGAGATCCGCGACCTGGTCGAGTTTGCCTTTGAACTCTGCAATCTCTTCTTTTGAGGGAAGTTTTGAAAGAACAGGCAATTCTGTCCAACCGAATTTCCGATAGATGAGGCTGGGATCAATAACCTCTCCCGTATCAGGATCGATTAACCCAGCTTCGGTCTTTACGGTTTCCGCTGGTGTTTGTTCCTGGATTTGCATCTGTTGATGGTTGGTACAATCCTGCGGACACGTAGCCGAACAAGGCTGGATTTGCATCTGTGGTTCGTCAATGCGGCGAGCGACACCTTCTGAATCAAGCCTCCACTGAAGCGGACGATCTTCGATCCAATCGTCGTATAAAGCTTCCGAGATCTTGGCGGCTCTGATTTCACCAGTTACAAGATAATCTTCAGCTTCAATGTATTTCTTTGCTTCATAGATTGCTATTTGCTCTGTCGGTCCATTCGCGAAAATGAACTCGCCTTCGTTCTCAAAAGCAATAAAAGGCGCTCTTCGGATTTTCAGTACTTCTTCATCAACTTCTACGAAGTTTGCCTTCCCGTTGGTGATTGTCCAGTCGCCCTGGTTGCTTAGTTCACCGCCCCAAGTTCGAACCATGTCACACAGACATGCAGAAGCACGAACCGTCTTGATTTCGTGATCTTCTGGAAGGCGATTGTAGAATTCCTTCCAGCTCTGACGAGCGTCCTCTTCAGCAGCAGATATTGAATCGCCCAAGCCCCAAATAACATCAGCTTCCTCAGCATATGCTATGAAGCCTTCACCATTCGGTTCAGTGGACTCTGGGATCTCTTGTGAGGTTTCAGACTCCTGCGCAACAGACTGAGAATCGATACTACATTTTTTGCAGACCTTTTCCCCATTCAGAATCGGACTGTTTTTGTTGACGGAGACGACACCGCAAATGGCGCACATTGCTTTCGGCTTCTTCTGCACAGGCTCAGGATCGAGTAGCTCGTCAGGATCGGAAGCAGGGTTCTCTCTCGCGTACTGCTCCCATTCAAGGTATCTTTGTTCAGCAAAAACAAGCGTAGGAAAGTGTTGTTCGACAATTTCTCCATCGAGTGTAATTGCCCATTCGTCAACATGATATGGATCTTGAATGACGGCAACTCGTGCAGTCAAAGGCAGGCTTGAATCTATTTTTCTCTTGAGATTATGAGCGTCAGGAATCAGAGCGAAATAATAATCCAGATTCTTCTCTGGTTCGACTGAAGAGACCGGGGTCAGTGTATACGGGTTACCTGCATTGCTTGACTCGCTATAGAACTCTTCCCAGTCACCAAGCATCGCTTCAGCGTCTTCACGAGTCGGAAAAAATTGCTCAACTATTTGACCATTTGCAAATATTGCAAACTTGCCAGGATGAATGGGATCTTCACCCACACGAATTTCAGGTGAACCACTCTCAGGTGCCTCGGGAGCAGGCTCAGAATCACCTTCCGGGGCAATTTCATAATCATCAGCAAACTGAGCAAAAATATCTTCAAAAGCCGCGGGATCTTCTTCCTTCGCGGTCTGCTCGATTGTCGCCCAGGTGGCTTCGTAATCCTCCTGGCTAATCGATTCTTTTTGTTCTTCGGGTATCATTTATCGTCCTCTAGTTTCAAAATTGTGATTTCAAGTTATTGCTTAGGCGGCCATTGGTGCTCTAAGGGCAACGAAGCGCCCTTTGCATTTACAAGGACTCTGCCGTTCGCGTTCTTTTCGTGCGACAAAAGACCAAGGGCGATCTTGTATTGCTCCTGGGTGAATTTTTGAGCGATTGTTTTTGGATCCATCTTGAATGCGAAGCAAACGAAATTTGAAATATCTATTTGCTTCCAGCCGTTCTTCTCGCCAGCAGCAAGCAGTTTTCCCATTTCTTCTCTTGTGACTTTGTTAGCTCCACCAGTGCTGCCCGGTTTGTTCTGGGCCGGCGCTTGAGTAGCAGTACTGGCAGGCGCATTTTGCTTGGCAGGAGATGCAGCGGTGCCTTGTTCCTTGCCTTGGCTTGCATTGGTCACAGATTCCGACTTTTTTTCAGCTACTTCCTGCTGACTTGGAATACGATCAGCAGTGGGAGAGAAATCTTGTTGTGGTTCAGATTTGGCTCCCCGAGCCGCCTCACGTTGCTCATTTTGCTTTTGTGCAGCGACTTCAACGACTTCTGCAGTGATTATTTCAACTTGAAAGGGCAAGTCCTCTGTGTCCTGAGTGAAGATTTCGGATGCACCAGTAGCTTTCAACGTGGCATCAACGTATGCGCGCTTGGCGGCCATCTTCAGGATTGTATTCTTCAAAGAAGCGATATCTTCATTGTCGACTTTTCCTAGAGCCTGTCCCACAATGGAAGGATCATTGTCTTTGAATTTAGCCTTGCAGCAATTAGTTTGATCCTTCGCCCAGCAGACCCACCCGCCGCCAAATTCCTCCTTACCTTTGATAATGGTTCCAACTCTTCCGCAACCAGGACAGCTGCGCTTTGCGTCTCTATATCTGTATCTAGACTCATAGCTGTTGCAGCTTCCGACACCTTCTGAGACCTTCACTTGATCACGTTTTGATCGGATGGTGCATTTGAACTCGTAATCAAATAGCTCTGGTTTTGGTTCCCATTTTTCAACACGGCTAGTGACTTCGAACTCAGCATAAAGCCCAAAATATTGATTGAGAATTTCAGCACCTGGCTTGAATAGCGAGGGCTTGTTTGTTCCGGGCGTTTTTCCAAAGTGTTCGCCATCTTTGAGGATGTTTTTTACTACCTCAATTAGTTCTTTCCTGCGTGCCAGCATCTCCACCGGCGACAAAACCGGCATGAATGCGACTGTGTCAGGCAGTGCTAAAACCGCGCCCGTTTGCGGAATTACCGCTGGTAATTGTGGTGATGTTTCCATTTTTACTCCTTAATCAAGTTTGCTAGTCCCCTGGTAAGCCACCAGAGGTATAGTTTCTAATTGCTCGTCACCAAATGCGGTGCGCAGAGCGAATCTCACAGCGTCCCAAGCTTCGGCTTCAACAGGATCAGTCTCGTACTTAGCTCTCAGAGCCGATCTGTTATTTCTTCTCCAGTTTTCTCTCCAAGCTTTGTCGCTGAGTGTCTGTCGAATTTGCATTTCAATTCCTCATAAGCTGCTGCGAGCCAGAATGCAGCAACGAAAAATCCAACCCAGGTCGCACCCTCATCCATGATGTGCTCCATCTCTAGTTTCAAAAGACTGTTCAACCCGCTCAAGATGCTTGATGGCTTTATCGATTGCAGATGCGAAATCTCGCAGATCTTTTAGAGCGAACTTTGAAATAAAGTCATCGCGCCAGCCTGGTACGTAGAACAGTACGAAGCGCGAATTCTCTTTCTTTGAAAGAAGGCTCCAATTATCTGTAATGTTTCGACCTTGACCGAAAATCAAGCCACCGTTGTCCATTGTTCCTCCAGCACAAGTGATACCTGCGAGAAAGAGACCGGAGACGAATCGATCTCCTTCTCGCAAGCATCCCTAAGCTAGGGTTATTTCGATAGGCACAACGGCCCAGTGACTGGCTCTATTTTCACACATAACCGCCGACCCTCTTGGTCCTGTCAGCTTGCATGAGCGGTACTGCTCCAACTCATAATCAGTTAGAGCACGAACAGTGATTTGATTAGGAAATTTCGTATCTTTGTGTTCTTCACACAACCAAAGTTCAGCAAAAGCACGCGACAAAACAGGCTTGTCTGACACAAGCACCTCTACATTTCTAGTTATAAAATAACGAACGTGATACTACTGCCGGTGCTCACACGAGAGCCCTTGCTTACTTTTTGCTATTTTCTTCACCGCAAAATGCAGTGAATATTAATTGCTGCCGGTTTTTAATCTTCCGACGAAGGATAATTTACAAGAAATTGTAATTTAGCGCAACTCTTGAAAACCTTACATCAACAAAATGGCTATAACCCAACAACTGATGACCCATTTGGAACATTCGAACAAAGCTCGAAACCAAAGAACTCTTTGTAAAAGGAGAAATCTCTGATACAAAGCAATGATCTTTTTTTGCTCTGCATTCGGTGAAGGATTATCAGAGACATAGTTATCATATAAACACTTAGCGTTTCCCATCGAGACAAACTGTTGTCCGAAAGGTCCTTCAAGGACATCAGGTGGGAAACCGTCCTCAAAGGACTTGAGCAGTGTCACTGCTCTTTTATTGGTTATTGCTGCCAAGCCCCAGACTATCAAGCAACTAAAGCTGGCCAGCCACTTCAAAAATTGATTCCTTACTCTTGGTCTTCGGCTAGGAACGGAACATTCTCGACAAGTTCACTCAACGATATATCCAAGGATTTGGCAAGCTTATAAGCATTTGGCAACTTCATCGCTGTTGCGCCAGCGAGGTTGGTCTGCAATGTCATAATTTTTATGCCTGTCATAAGCGCAAGCTGAGACAGCGTCGGTTTCACTTCCAACGCCTTCATTCTCTGCACAATATACGGAGGCAGATTGGCATCTCGCCCAGGAATAGATTTCCTTGCAGCATTATCAATCACGTATAACATGCCTCCAGTTTATATCAGATATTTGTGTTGAATAAGGTCTTGATATAAAAACCAATTTCATCTAATATCTGTGCTCCAACTTCCGCACTACGTCTGGTTTTTGAATCGGGACGACAGGATTTGAACCTGCGACCTATTGCTCCCAAAGCAACCGCGCTACCAAGCTGCGCTACGTCCCGAGATGCCGTGGTCAAGACCACAAGGCGGAAAACTAATATAACACGGAGTTTGGTTGCTCGCTAGGGCACGAACTCAGGAGGGCTTTCAACTTTGGCATTTCTGATCGCCTCTTTGTTGACGTAGCCTACGGTTCCGTCCTGCAAGCGAATCTTGTAACGGTTGTTGACTAACCCGCCAATCACCTGAACACGCTGTCCTGGCTGTACTGTTGTTAATACTCGTCGGTTTTCGTCACGAACATTCATCGGGCGCACGACAACCGAGCCACTACCTCCACTATCAGCCGGCACAGCGGTGTTAGGAGCTGTTGTGTTCCTGGTTACTTTTGGTTCGCTCGGAGGCGCAGCACTTGACTTGCCGCTAGTGTCAACCAGCGGAGCATATACGTAGCCAACTTTTCCGCCATAGCTGACCTTATACCAGCCCTGCGTCTTGCCTAAAATCTGGATTTGCCTGCCCTTTGGTATCTCATCAAGAGTCTTCATGCCCAAGCCGGGACCCGACCTCATGCGCACAGACTCAGTACCAAGGGTGTCGGAAATTTTTGCAGATGACACGGAAACAGACTCAACCTTTTCCTGCTGGGCTTTCTCCCGTTCGGCTTTTTCTCTGTCGGCTTTTTCTCTATCCGCTTTTTCTTTCTCAGCCTTCTCTCGCTCAGCCTTTTCCTTTTGCTTCTTGTCAGCTTTCTCGCGTTCTTGCTTTTCCTTTTCAGCTTTTTCACGTGCTGCTTTTTCTTCAGCAGCTTTCTTATCATTCTTGCTATTTGATGGTAGCACCGCCACTGGTGTCTTCTCGGCGGGGTCATCTAGCCAGCTGGAACTAGCAGCCTTGCCATTTTTACCTGGGTCTGCGGCGTTGGCCCCAGCTTTAGCGGGACTGAGTCCTGCAAGAATTTCCTGACCACTCTTTTGCCTTGGGTCAGCATTGCTTTTGTTTTCAGCAGGCTTGGCGTTGGGGTCTGGAGTGCTAACTACAGTAGCACTCTTTGATTCGGAACTAGACGAAGCAACAGTGCTAACAGAACCAGAAGACGATGTACTCTGAGAACTAGTGCTGCTGCTGCTTGCCGTAGTGTCGGCACCTGTGTTCGCCGGAGTGCTCGTACTCGTGCTAGTTGATGTTGCCACCGCAATTGGTGCCGCCTGCACACTAACCTTGTATGAATCAACCTGCCAGTAATTTCCTGCCTTTTTCAACTCAAGATCAATTCGCTTGGTTCCGGATGCAATCGTATAAGAACTCGTTTTCTTTTTGTCAGGATTTTTGGTAATCACCATGTCCTGAAAATCATTAGACGAATGCTCTTTCATAAGCTTTCCAGCCTCAGCCCCAAAGGCAGCTGTAACTGAGCCAGCGAACTCTGGATATTTCAGAGAGCGCGCAAGAAGCACCATTGCAGATGGCAAATCTGAAGGAAAATCCATCGTTGGAATATACTTCGCATCTTTCCATTGCAATTTAATTTTCGCCAATCGCTCAGGCGGAAGCTGGGTGTTAATCGTTATTCTCTCTGCCAGAGCAATAGACGGAAGAGATAGTTCAACGAAAATGTCCGTGCTGTCTTTTCCAAATTTCGCGGTTCCATCACCAAGAATTGATGGCACCATGGATGATGTGTCGTCTTCAACATTGTCGGGAAGAAGCGCATAAGTCTTCACGATCGGTCGATGCGGCAATTGTCCACTGCTATGACCCAAGAGCACAATCACCGAACCTGTTTGATCGTTGACTATGCGCGCGTCGTCATAGACCTCAAAGCCTTGTAGAGGAATTACTCGAGTATCGTTAGTTCCCTTCATCACAAGGAAATCTGTCGCCTGCAGCACTGTGTCTACTTCAACAAGTTTCAGCGCTTTCGGCAGCTCAACAACCATGACTTCGAAAGGTCCATTAGGCGGAAGACACCCCTTCAGTCTCGCTGAGAGTGCAGTCAAACTGCTGTCGCCATATTTAACGAGCAGCTTCCTAACAGCTTCATCGAAATCTGCTTTTGATTTCTTTGCGTCTTCCGGTGATGTCGGACCGCTGGCAACCTTCTTCGCTGTCGACATCAACTGCTCGGCAGGGTCAACCATTTTCGGCAACGCAAACGCCAGATAGATGCCACCGCCCAAAAGCAATCCCGCGGCAAACAATACAGCGCGCTTGCCCATAGACATGGTCTTACGCTTGAATTTGGCGCCGCAAAATTTGCATTTCCATGCAGCAACCGAATTTCGCTTTTGGCATTCCGGACAGCGCATTGCGCCTACTCTTCACCCACTGACAACGAACCAATTTTCAGAACGGTCAAAAATCTCTGAACCTACATATTTACGTCATTTCGCGAGACTTTTTGGATTACGCATTTTTAAGTATACCCATATGGACGAAATAATGCTAACTTCGGCGCTCCTTGACAGCAAAGAGTTTGCAAACATTTTGGAAGCCAGCGCTGGAATATTAAGCCACACAAGCAGAAAAGCTATACCCCACCGAATTCTGCCGATAGAATGGATTAGCATGTCAAACAGGAGCGCGGTGGAATTGCTTTCTCAACCGGAAGAATTGGCCTTGCGGCAAGAACTCATCGAAGTGTGTCGCCTTGTGTATCAGCGGAACTATACTTGCGGAACTGAAGGCAACCTCAGTATTCGTCTTTCAAGTGGACTCGTGATTTCGACGGCAAGCGGCACCTGCAAAGGAAGAATCAAAGCCAGTGAAATTTTGCTGTGTGACCTTGACGGCAACCTCATGCCCTCAATTTATCAAAGCCAGGGTAACAAGCTTTCGACAGAACTTGCGATGCACCTGATTGCGTACAAAACGCGACCTGACATCAACGCCATCGTTCATGCGCATCCCTGTACGGCTGTCGGCTTCACAGTAGCGGGCAAGTCGCTTACTTCTAATACATTGCCAGAGGTTCTATGCACTCTCGGCTCAATTCCAACAGCACCATATGCGACACCAAGCACTGATGAAGTTCCAAACAGCATTGCTCCATTCTTGAATGACTATGACGCAATTATGCTAGACCACCATGGTGCTATCACTCTCGGCAAAGACATTTGGGATGCATTCTACAAAATGGAAACAGTCGAACATTATGCGCAAACGCTGTTGGTTGCGAATCTTCTAGGCGGCGAGCAGGTACTCGGACAAGAACAAGTACAAAAGCTTTTGGCAATTCGCTCGGTTTATGGATTAACTCGCCCCGTCAGAGTCGGCATGTAATAGGAAGAACTGCGTTGGCTGAAACACTGCACCCAGAAGAACTCATTACAAGCGTTATCTTTGTCAGACATGGACATACGCAACAGACAGAGCAAGGCAAGCTCTATTGCGACATGAACGCGACACTGAGTGAAAGAGGAGAGAAACAGGCGGCGGAAGCGGCTCAGTGGTTGAAGAAAGAATCGCCTGCGATTCTGCTATCCAGCGCGGCTGTGCGAGTACGAAGCACAGCAGAGATAATCGGCAAAGAACTCGGTCTAGAAACGCAAGTTTTGCCTGAGCTCAACGAACAAAATGTAGGCGAATGGGAAGGTCGCACCTATCTAGAGATCAAAAAAGAGCATCCAGATATGTACAAGAAATGGTGCGCTGACCCGGTTCGCAATGCGGCTCCGGGTGGCGAATCAATAGAAGAACTTGCGGAACGGGTGGACATAGATTTGCACAAGGTGATTACAGAACACCAGGGCAAAAAACTCTTTCTTGTCACACACGCTGGCGTTATTCGCACTGCCATAGTGAAAGCCCTCGGAATGCCAATCGACAATTTCTGGCGGGTTTCGATTCCTACAGGTTCGATTAGCAGAATTGATTACAGCAATAACTTTGCTACGATGCATTACATGGCCTTACGGGCGTAAAAGTCGCAAATCGAAAATCTTGTCTTTGAAAGATTCAAATTATTCTCTGCAGATCCGATTGATAAGAAAACATCGACCGAAAAAGCAGATGCGTTAGACAAATCAGATGACGTGAGCAAACCGTAAACGCTGATTGAGATTACTCCAATTCACAGAACCCCTTACGACGGCGTCCACAACTAAGGTGCAGGTCCGCCTAGCTCTGGCTGTGAAGTAGTTGCTGCAGGTGAAGGGGTGGGCGAGGGCGATGGCGGTGCTGCCACCGGCGAATTAGCATCAGAAGCTGACTTTGGACTCTCAACCTTTGCCTTCTTGGGTGGAGCCTGCGGATCGCCCTCGCGCATAAGGTCAACGAACTTTTCCTTCTGCTCAGGTGTAAGCACGCTGCGCAGTTTCACCATTAGCTTGGTGCGTTCTGTATTTACGGTCGCTTGCAACTCGTTTATCTCAGATTGAACGTTGAGAATTTTGTTCTCATCCAACTCAGCATCATAAGACAAATCCTTTATCTGCTTCGACAAATTACGCAGGCGTTCAACACGCACCTTGCCAGCCTTTTCATACTCTTGCACAATCTGTTTGATCTTCGCCTCTTGCTCCGAGTTAATTCCAGCATTCCTATATATAAGAAGTGGATCTTTCTTCTCCGGAGTCGCTGCAAAAGCCTGCTTACTTATTACTGAAAATGCGCAAATAGTACTGACAATGATGAATTGCACATTGAAGTGTTTTGCTCTGCTCATTTGATCATCCTGGTTGCCTGTGCAAGGTAATTATCGCAGAACGAGGCGCACCTTGCATACAACATGATGCATTCACCTGCTGAGTCAAGCGTTACAGCTGCTTCGAAAAGCAGCCTCATCTTTAGCACCGATCAAAGTGGGATTTCCCGCAATAGCGGCGGCAAGATTTGCGGACTTGCGCATATAACTGGTTATTAATCGGCAGTGAATTGCATAACGATGCGGAAGAGAGTGCGCTTCTTTCGGTCTAACTGCTGTACAGGAAGAGGAAAGGATTACTTATGTTGCTCCAAATGGAACCAAAAACAAAAATCGAAGCTGAGCCAGAAGTGTTTAGCAATCGCGAACGCCCAGGCATTCAAATCGCCAAGGACATATACTCACTGATATCTGAGAACTTTCAATCAATCGATAAGAATCACAACGGCTGCATTAGCAATGATGAGATTGACCAATTCAACGGCAATCAACGCCTCAAAGACTTTCTACATACAAACATGCCATTACTATCAAAGCTATCATTCTCGGCGAAGAGTACCAGCGACCTTATTCATGATTGCTTTCTGCGCCAAGAAACAGAGCACGTAAGTTATTCAGATTTGAATACTTTTTCGTGGCTCTGCCAGGACATCAATCGCAGAAACTTCTACGACGGTAACTTCCAGAGCCTGCGAGAAGGAGCAGGGCTGAATGTTTCCACCATTGCATTCATCGTGGGCATTCTAGCCGGCTGGTCAATACTCGGGTTGCTCTTTAACAAGCTGCACATTTTTCTGCACCCAGCAGAGGCAATTGGCGTAGGAGTCGTAGCTACTGTTTGTATTCCATTGCTATTTGCTTTCATCGGATACAAGCTTGCAACTGCAATTGCAGATGCATACTTTTTTGATCGCATAAACAGAATCGATCAGATTCTCGAGCATCTTGAACGCGCATGATTAGTTGCGTAGCTACATCTGCTTGTAAATATAAAATTCAGTCTTCGGTCCGCTTGTTTCACTATCGACTTGACGGAGTCTTTGGTGAAACAAGCGCCTTGCGTGGTAGAGTAAGGAATCCTAACACAAGCCGAGAAACGAGCCAGGCGGCAGTCTTGTGAAACCAGGAGCGTACTGCCAGGCATCGAGTTCCATTTTTATTGAAGTCGATTAATAAATGCCTTGTCGATTCGAGTCAGACAGCAGACTGGTACCATCAATGGTGCACGGTCCGCATAAGCCACCAGGATGGCGCGATACCTGACGGATACAGACGCGAGCCCATACGAGTACAGACGCGAGCCCATACGAGTACAGACGCGATCCCAGACGGGTACAGACGCGATACCTGACGGAAACAGACGCGATGCCGGGGTCCTCTAATCTATACCTAGATGGATGAATGGTGCCCAGGCATGCACAGGCATTCCTTCTTTAATTGCCTTAGCCTGAGCTTCCCTCAGCGCTCGCGAAATACTTATTTTTCCGGCTTGCCAGAAAGCATGGAAGTCCTGCATCAATTGAGCAGTTGAGCGATCTGCTACTTCCCACAAGCTGGAGATCAAATTGGGCATTCCAGCATAGAAAAGTGCACGTGCCAACCCCACGATTTCTCCACCGCTTGTGATTACATTCACCCCGGTTTGGCAAGCTGACAGAATCAACAATTTACCTTTGTCAGTCCGGAAAGAAGAATCTTGCAAAATACGCGCAGCAGTCAGAACGCTTCCGTCAGCCAGCACAAGACCAGATGCCATCGGTTCTTCGGGATTGAAAACGGCGTGACCTGCAAAGTGAATTACCGAGTAGTTACGGAAATGTTCAAGCAATGCTGGCTTCACTTCTTCATTCGAAAGGAAATGCGCCTCAGGCACAATTTTTGCAGCCAAACCGTATACGGTTTTGGCTTCTTCAATCGTATAGCTTAGATCTTCTAAGCCAGCAGAAGATCTCAATCTAGCGCTAAAGTTTACGCCATCGTCTCTTGTGGCTGAATAATCACTGATAGCAGAAATAAGGTAGCTACCATCTGCAGTGGCATTTTGGTGACGGTCACCCAATAGCTTGATTAGACTGCTAGACGGCAACACGCTTATTGCATACTTTTCAATGATATATTTCTCGCCGTCGTGCAGAGCAGAGAAAGGCAGCTTGTGCAGCATTCCGTGTGGAACAAGAATAATGCGTTCGATTGCCTCAGGCATGGACTTGAGCAAAGAGCCGAGAAGTTTTTCACCCAGTCTCTTGCAAATGCTGACAGGAACTTCCCATCCCTCAGTCGACGACATCTCAAGGAAATCGTATAAATCAGACTCAAGTTCCATCAATTGATCTTCAGGAACCAAATGCATATATGGTTGCTTCAAGCCGTCCCACATCGCAGCAGTAAGGAAAAGTCCGTCGGACCAGAAGAACTCGACAATAGCGTCAGAAGCACTAAGCATGCTGCTTCCGTCTTGCCACATATCCGAAATATCCTGATAATTCAAAGGGTCAACCGACACCATGCTCGCATAAGACGGGTGCCTGCGGCGTAATTGATCCACCACATCATGCCACTGCCTGTAGAGTCGCGGAACATCTTCCATCGTCGGAGTGGCACCGCGGTGTCCAGTATCTTCCGCTTGACCAAACAAACGTTCTAACGCAGCGATTTGGCTGCGCAGTTCAAATTCTTTTTCAACCAGCTTTGAAATCGAGGCATCATCGATTTTTTCAAGATCCGAAATATCGATTGGCGAATTTGACAGCAAATCGAGCATCGCACGAGACTTCGCTCGACCAACATACTCGACAGCTTCGACGCGCCGTCCGTTTTCTATGCAAAGTGATATGATGTCGCGATAAATCTGCTGCCCCGCAGCGGCAAATGAAGTCTTCAAACTGTCGCTTTGAATAATTCGCGCACGCTGTTCCTCAAAAAGATTGGCAGCAGCACTCAAGTGCTGAAGTGCCTCATCGGTGCGACCGAGCTGCCGCAGGACTTTGCCACAGTTCGCACGATAAACACGTTCACCAAGCCTGTCGCAAATCTCGGCAGCTTCTTTCTGCGCTTGCGAATAATATTCCAGGGCTTTCTCATACTCGCCGACTTGCATACTGCAATCGCCGAGACTATCCAACTGCGCCGCAGCCGTTCGCTTGTCACCGGCAGCCTGCGCCAGTTCCAGCGCCTGATTGCAAAGCTCTGACGCCTTGGCAGATTCCTTCAACTTTAGATAGACGTTTCCTAAATTTCCCAGCAAACAAGACTCAGCCCGGCGGTCGTTCATTTGTCGAGCCAGCGTCAATGCCTCTTGCATGCACTCCTTAGCTTTGTCCAGATCGCCCTCTTCAAAATAGACGAGCGCCTCACTAGATATACAATGCGACTTAGACTTTTCGTCTCCAAGTTCATCAGCTAATTGCAATGCTTCCTGAAAGCGTGGCAGCGCCCCCTTGAGGTCGCCCATCTCAGTGAGCGTCTGCCCAAGATTTCCCAACCAGGCTATTCTATTTCGTTTGTCACTACCTAATTCTGCAGCTTGCCTGAAACACTCAGCCGCCTGCTCAAGCCAACCGCGATTGCGATAGATTTCGCCAACACGGCCGAGGGCAACCTCGCCGGTTTCCCCATCATGAACCTCAAGCGCGCAATCAAGCGAACGCCACAAAAGCGAAATCGCCGAACTCTCGTCGCCTTCATCGCAACAAAGTTCCGCCAACAAATAACAAACGTGCCCGATTACCTGGAGATTGTTCTCCTCCTCGGCAATCTGCAATGACGACTCTAATGCGCGACGCGCCGCCTCCGGATTGTCCAAGCCACGGTGCGCCACACCGACGTAGCTCAGAAAGACAGCCTCCGCACTGCGCTGCGTGAGCGCACGGGCAGCCGCCGCAGCGATTTCATACTGCTCTAACGCCACCGCAAACTCAGACTGCGCAAGCGCTTCCCAGCCTCTATCCGAAGCCTGGTTCATCTCATCATGCGTATTCTGCGGTGTCAAACCCTCTCTCCTAAAAACAGGCAAGCTCGTTTTCTTGCTGTCCCACTGGTGGTGATATGGGTATTTATCCAATGACAACGGATTTTGGACAGTTTTGCAGCCTAAAGCTCATTCTAGATTTAATCTCTCGGCGTGGTCAATATAAAAAGGATGGAAACTCCAAGTCCGAAATTAGTTTTGAGCATTTCAGCAGCAATTGCAAGCAAAACAAAACTCCAAGCTCGCGGCTCGGAGTTAATCATGCATCTAAGTAAAGGAAGCGATTAGAACATCGAACCATAGCGACGATATGGCGGGTAACTCGCTGCCGGCACAGATTTAACCTTGTCGACTTTCACGACCGAAGCTGCCGCCGTGGAAGCTGAAGACGCGTGGTGCTTGCCAGCAATGCGCGCAGCCTGGCGCCCTGTTTTCTTTGACCCACCGCTGTAATGATTGATCTTTACAGACATTGGTCCAGCCATATGCACTGGCATATATGATTGGAACGAACTCTGCGGCAGATTCTCATGACCGCCGTGCCATGAACCGAAACGCGCTTGGGCGCCAATGGTTTGAACGCCGCGGCGATTAATAGAAGAATTCAACGGGTATGGCGTCGGGCCTGCCCCGGACACTCCCGGATTACCCTGACCAGCTCTCATATCTCCGTTGACATTTGCGTAAACGTTCTCAGGCATGTTGTTGTCGATCAGCTTATCGAGCTGAGCGTTGTCCCACTTGCTGAGCGATGGCAGCGGCACTACGGGGGTGGAGGCTGCAACGTGTTGTGGTGCTTGTGGCACTTGCACTGGCATGCTGCGCGCAACAGGAGGTTGCGGAACATTCAGCGGCATTGTGGCACGCTGCGGCTCAGGTATGCGAGGCATCGCAGTAGCACCGGAATTATGCGCGAACTGCCCGGGCATGACTGGGTTCATTCCAGGCACAGAGCGAGTATGCGCAAGTGAATAACCTTTTGCGGCTTCTTTGACTTTCTGCACAATTCCTTGAACCTTGTGCATGTAGTCTTGATTAGCCGGACGAGACATCGAGTACGACGCAGCAGGAGCCATCATCGCGCCCATGTTCGACATATCATTGGTGGCAGCGACTCTGCCTGTGAGCACATCAGGAGCGAAGGACATAGCACGCTGAGCAGCATCAGCCTCACGACGAGCGCGTTCAGCTTCTTTCCTCGCCTCAAGTTCAGATTCGCTGGGAAGATAGCGACCAGGCATGAATGGACGGCACTTAACGCCATCCATCACCGGTGTCATCGCAACGTAGGACGTTTTTGATGCGCGTTTCTTCGCTACAGGACGAGCAGCTGGACGCGATGCCGCCTTGGCAGAAGCAGCTGACGGAGTCAATGCATCTTGCAAGAACGACGCGGTGTCTGCCGCATTTGCTGCGACTTGTGACGCAGCTACTAAATTGACACTAAGCAATACGACCGACGAAAGCTTCATGTAATACCAAAACCACCAGGAGAAACACCAACAAATTCAAACGAGGTCTCTAATTTAACTTTCTCTATAGGTTCAGTCACTGGGAGAAGTACGAATAACAATGCTTGGCATCACCGTGAGCGTGGGGAAAATCCCACGAAACTGACTTCATTTTTTTCTCACTAAGGCAGAACGGTTCACAAAAGTCTACGTAAGCGAAGAATGCCATCTATTCCTGGTGATTTGTTTCTGATAGTGCACATACAACGTGCTAAGCAATGGCAGCGAGTAATTCATTCAAATGTTCAAGGACTGATTTACTCTTGCTCAAAATTCGTGCGAATAGAAGGACTCTATCATTGCCTGTTGGCGAATCGTATTTAGCACCGGATACAGTGGCTTGGTAATCACGTCTCTACTACCAAACAGTTCTCTAGCGGTTCGTTGTCGATATCGACACTCAAATTCAAACTTTCGCTAAGAAACGCATGAATACTAGTGTTATTTTGCGCGAAACAAGCAAAGATCTCATCACTACTCCGCAGGAGCCAATTAAGTGAGCAAAGTCGTAAGCGTTTGTTTATTGTCAGTTTCTATAATTCTTGGGCTGAGCGCTGAAGGTTCCACAGCTGAGCAAACGCAACTTAGCAAAGCAGACGATCTTCTGAACAAGGGGAAACCCAAAGCGGCTGCCACGATATTAAGACAATTGCTTAAAGCAGATCAGAAGAATGCCGAAGCGCACATGGAATTAGGAGCTGCCCTGGCAGCTCAGGTTGAAGATAACAAATACGAAGAAGCTATTGCCGAGGAAGAAACAGCACTGAAGCTCGACCCAAAATCGTATGGCGCACGCAGAATACTCGGGCATATTTACTCAAATTTGAAAAAACACGACGAGGCAATCAAACTTCTAAAAGAGGCTCAGGAACTTAAGCCCGATAGTTACTCAGTGAGTAAAGACCTCGCTATCGCCTATGTGGCTGCCGGTAAAAATGACGACGCTATAGTGGCATTGAGAAAAGCCATCGTGCTGAAGCCAAACAGCCTTGAAGCGCACCTGCGCCTCTCTTCCTTGCTTCAAAAGAAAGAGCAGGTTCCAGAAGCGATAAAAGTTGCGCAGAAGGCTGTGGAGATCAACCCGAAGAAAGCCGACCCACACTTGCAACTTGCCAATCTTTTTCTGGCAAGCAAAAACTACGACGCGGCAATCGAATCATACAAAGAAGCAATCGCTGCAAATGGATATGATGAGCTGGGCTGCCTGAATCCACTCACGGCAGCGAACGCCTTTTCTGGACTCGGATGGGCGCAAGCAAAGAAAGATTCAAAAGACCAAAAAAATCTTGAACTTGCTATCAAAAACGAAAAGAAAGCAATCAAATTCTACCCGACTTACGGCAACTCATACATGCGCCTGGCAAAGATTTATGCGATGGCAGGGCAAGCAAAACATGCTGACGAAGCATTCAAAATCAGCATGAGAGGAAGCAACGAAGACAAAGACATTGCAACAGACTATGCAGCGTTTCTGGTTGACCAGAAACGAAATGAAGAAGCACGAGCCATTTTGAAAAAGGTGCTGGATAAGAACCCCGACTTCGCACCCGCAAAAGAAGTACTTTCAAGAATAGAGACAGAAAAGCGCAGCTAATTTGCCTAAATCTATGAAAAGAAAGTGAACACTCATTGAGCAGCCTGCCAAATCGTTTATAACAGTTAAAATCATCTTTTAGTGTAAAGATAGATTTAGAGTAGCTTTGCCGACTTGGTCATCTAAAAGTAACTCAAAAATCATGCATGGAATTGACCTTTGAGAATAATCACTCACTCATCGATACCATATTCAGTGCCAAGAAAAGAAGGAAGAAATGGAAGAGAAGCAAGCAATAGATGAGCTTTCTAGAGCGCTGAGAAGAGACCCCCTGAACAAATTGCTCTACTGCAAAAGAGCCGATTTGTACCTGGAGAGTGAAAACATTGAAAAGGCGCTCAAAGACTACACCAGCGCAACAAAACTCGACCCCGACGACGCCAGCATTCTTTCTGATCGCGCTAAAGCGTTCGAGCACAAAGGCGATCTGAAAGCAGCGATAAAGGATCTCACAGCAGCAATAAAGCGAAATCCCCAAGAGCACGCTTATTATTTCGGACGCGCACGATGCTATGAACGACTTGCCGATTACAAAAAAGCATTGAAAGATTTTAACAGCGCCATTGAATTGAACCCAACAGAGAGCGCAATTTACTTCGAAAGAGGGCTTGTTTACGAAAAACTCGGCATGAAAGACAAAGCAAAAGAGAGCATTGAGCAAGCAAAAGCTGTCGATGCTAACAAGATAGAGTTGGAAAAGAAAGCAGCGGAAAACAATGTCTTCGTACCAGCGGCAGACCCATCACAAGTGGTTCGCCACAGCGTGCCTGTTATGGTCTTTCCTGAGAACGACTCATTTGAAGAACTAAACTGGACGATTGGCGACCGCGTTTTCGCCAGATGGAAAGATTTGTTCTGGTACTCCGCCACGATTCTCAACACTCAGCGAACGGTCGATAGCCGCGAACATCTCAGTGCTACTTACGACTACTACCATGTTTTGTATGATGATGGCTGGCAAGTTATGCTGCCCTCGATAGCCCTGCGTCCTCTCACATTGGAAGAGGACGAAGAAGTATATGTGCGCCCCAAGAAGGAACTTGGCGCCGTATTTGTACCGGCATTGGTAAAAGACTCGAAGGAAGAAGTGGTTGATCTCGAACTCATCGATGGCAGCACCGAGTCAAATCAGGTAAGCAGAATTCGCGCATGGAAATGCCCAATTGATGCGCCACTAAATTTCAAAGAAAATGATCGTGTTTTCTGCTGGGACCTAGATGGATGCCTGTATCCGGCAGAGATTGTCGACATTAGTGGCGACGAAGTTGTCGTACACATGCTGTTCGGCGGCGAACGACTTGTCACCCAGGAATTCATCAGCAAAAATGCTCTAAATGTGGGAGACAAGATTGAGTGTCGATGGAAAGGCGCACCTATCTATTTCCCATGCAGAATCATCGAAAAAATGGGCGAACGCATTCTTGTCCACTACGAGGACGATGTTAAAGAATGGACGACAACGAGATTAGCCAGAATTCCAGCAAAGCGTGTGATTGTATGAAGCACTAAATCAGGAGAATTCGGAATCTGAATGAACAGATTAATCGTAGCTCAATTAGATTCAAGACTACATCGCTGCAGGAGCAGATTTATTGCGAATAATGAATCACACAACAAGCCCGGCAGCCTTATCTCAAGGTCATCTTAGGCAGCACAGCCAAATTCATTGAAATTCCGAATCGCTTATGTGCCATAATAAGAGTCGCCGAGGAGCGTTGCGATCTTTTCAGACCAGGCTCGGCGAAGTGGGGATGACCCTAACTTGTAACGGCGCTCGTGAGGTAATCTACCTGCGAGCGTTTTTTATTGCTCGATTGGAGGACGAATGAATACAGTAAAAAATTCCCCTAAAACTGATTATGCAGTTGCAGATATAGGATTAGCCGCATGGGGACATCGCGAAATTGCGATCGCCGAAACCGAAATGCCCAGCCTGATGGCAATCAGAAAAGAGTACGCTGGCAGCCGTCCATTGAAGGGCGCGCGTATAGCTGGTTCCCTCCACATGACCATTCAAACCGCGGTGCTGATCGAAACATTGGTTGAGCTCGGAGCTGACGTTCGATGGGCTAGCTGCAACATTTTCTCGACTCAAGATCACGCAGCAGCAGCAATCGCTGATAACAAGACTCCGGTCTTCGCTGTAAAAGGTGAAAGCCTGGAAGAATACTGGGACTACACCCACCGCATCATGGAATGGCATGATGGTGGAACTCCGAACATGATTTTGGATGATGGTGGCGATGCTACATTGCTCATCTTGCTTGGCGCAAGAGCTGAAAAGGATCAATCGGTTCTAAGCAATCCAACAAGTGAAGAAGAAACTGTCTTGTTTGCATCAATCAAAAAGAAGCTAGCTGAAGATCCGAAGTTCTACAGCAAGATTCGTGCCAATATCAAAGGCGTAAGCGAAGAAACAACCACCGGTGTTCATCGCTTGTATGAATTGCAAAAGAAGGGAGACCTACCGTTCCCAGCTTTCAATGTCAACGACTCAGTCACAAAATCGAAATTCGATAATTTGTACGGATGCCGCGAAAGTTTGGTTGACGGCATCAAGCGTGCAACAGACGTAATGGTTGCAGGAAAAATCGCTGTTATTTGCGGTTATGGTGATGTAGGCAAAGGCAGTGCACAAGCTCTCCGTGCTCTCAGCGCACAAGTATGGGTCACCGAAATCGATCCAATTTGCGCACTACAAGCTGCCATGGAAGGCTACAAAGTTGTGACTATGGATTACGCAGCAGACAAAGGCGATATCTTCGTCACTTGCACCGGCAATTTCGATGTCATCAAACACGAACACATGACCCGAATGAAGAACAATGCAATCGTTTGCAACATCGGACACTTCGACAGCGAAATTGAAGTTGCCTCCCTGTCGAAATACAAATGGGAAGAAATCAAACCGCAAGTCGACCACGTCATATTCCCAGACGGTCGCCGCATTATCCTTTTAGCTAAAGGAAGATTGGTGAACCTGGGTTGCGGAACCGGTCACCCATCGTTTGTAATGGCAAGCAGTTTTGCAAACCAGGTCCTGGCACAAATCGAGCTTTTCACAAAACAAGGTGAATACGCTCCTGGCGTTTATGTATTGCCAAAACACCTGGACGAAAAAGTAGCAAGATTGCAACTCGCAAAACTCGATGCACAGCTTACTGAGCTAAGCCCCGAGCAAGCTAAATACATTGGCGTTCCGGTCGAAGGTCCATACAAAACGGACAACTATCGCTACTAAACCCAAGTAGTAGTTTGATTTCGTTTAAGAGAGCGGGTAACTCCCGCTCTCTTTTCGTTTTTACGAAAGTCTCAAAATTGCACTCTTGCATGAGTCAATGAATTCAGTTCTACTATATATCTAGCCGGACATGTCAAACCTTGCGAGATTTCAAATGACAGTTTTCGAAAAGGTGTACGAAATAGTTCAACGTGTTCCCAAAGGAAAAGTGATCACGTACAGAGGCATTTCGAGATTGCTTTCTGGTCGATTGTCCGCAAAATGGGTAGGCTGGGCGATGAAAGCACTCCCTGCCGAAGCCAAAGAAGGCAAGCAATTTTCTTCCGCAAATGTTCCATGGCATCGGGTTGTTAATTACCAGGGCAAATTGAGTACTGGAAAGAGCATTGAAAGACTTGATTTGCAGATGAGCTTGCTTCATTCCGAAGGCGTGGTGTTCGACCGCGAGAGAGGTAGCATTGACCTATCCAAATACGAATGGGACGGTCAAGAGATTATGCAATTCAAGAAGACGAAAGAAAAGTCCATGAGTCGTTTTCTAATTTGTTTTGCAATTCCGATAGTTCTATCGCTTATCGCACCACCAGTGATTTCTGCCAAAGAAATTATTGGCGGCGGAAGAGTGAGCAGCTTTTCTTCAAAGCTGCAAAAGCCTGTCTCCTTGCGATACCTCATTTGGATGCCATCCGGAAAACGACCCAAAGGTGGCTGGCCCCTGGTAATTTTCCTTCACGGTTCGGGCGAGCGCGGAAACGACTTGCACCAGACTTTGGTACATGGTTGGCCTGAAATGGCCTCGAAAGGTAAATCATTTCCATTTATACTGGTCGCCCCACAGGCACCCGCGCACCGTGATTGGGACGTCGACGAAATTGAAGGTCTGCGACGACGGCTATTGCACAAAACTCATGCCAATCCTGATCGTGTTATTCTCACCGGATTAAGCATGGGAGGCATTGGAAGCTGGAATTACGCCGAAGCTTACCCTGAGACTCTCGCGGCTTTAATTCCTGTTTGTGGCTATGGTGATACAGATGGTGCCGAGCGAATAACACCTTTACCGGTCTGGGCGTTTCATGGTGCTGATGATAAAGTGGTTCCCACTGCCAACGATCAAAGAATGGTCGATGAACTGAAAAAAGTTGGTGGCAACGTCCGATTCACTTTGTATCAGAACGTAGGTCACGACAGCTGGGACAAAGCGTATGCAGAACCTGAGTTGATTCCCTGGTTGTTAGAGCAAAAACGGCCAGAGCATAAGAAAAGCAATCGATGAATTGTTGATGATCAGCAATACTGAGAAAGTTCTCGCGGTCAGCACCCGTCATCGCCAAATCAAGATTTACTCTCAGAATAATAGATGAGTTGCCATTCCCGCTGCTGAGATAAAACAATTCCGAAGCAGATGTCAGCAAAAGAATTCATTGCAAACAGGGTAATACAAACTTGGAAGGTCCGATTTTAAGGATTCGTGCATGATTGGAAACACTCCAAACCCAAGCTATTTCGCGACGTGCATTTTGAAATCTGTTCCATTACTTTTAATGGCAATTACATTCATCAACCAGGTTTTCTATCTGCCGGCCGAAGCCAAAGATGGACAAACGATGTCGGTTGCTCTATTCGTAGATAAAGGTGCCTCAGCCCCAGCAAAAAAGAACTTCAAGCGTTTATTATCAAACAGCGATTTTTCCTGGAAAACTGTCGAAGGCTCTGACATAGAAAGTGGCCGTTTAAAGCGTTACGATGCATTGATCGTGCCCGGAGGAAGTGCGCAGAAAGAAGCGCGCAGCATGGGACGAGAAGCGCGCGAAGAGGTACGCCGCTTCATTCGCGAAGGTGGAATTTATCTTGGAGTTTGCGCAGGCGCTTATTTGTCTTCAAAAGCTAAGGACAAAGATTTAGGACTTATTCCCGTTAGCACCTTAGACCAGGAACATTGGTTTCGCACGCCAAATGGAACAGACGTAAAAGTCGAATTAACAGACCGTGGAATGGAAGTATTCGGCGCCTCCCGCAAAGATCTGGAAATTTTGTACGAAAATGGACCAATCTTCAGTCAACCTTTTGAAGGTTCGAATGAGCCAATTACACCGCTCGGTTATTTCCGCAGCGAGGTAGTTGCCGAAGGTGGCAAGCGCGGCGTAATGTTGGGAGCGCCCATCGGATTCTTAGCCCATTACGGACGTGGCACTGTACTTGCGTTGAGCCCGCATCCAGAAAAAACACCACACTTGGGACATATACTCATGCACGCTCTGCAATGGATGTATCAGCACCAGGTGACAGGCGTGCAGGAAGGTAAAAATTGAAGAAGCAAGCACAACTCATTTCCACTAGGAAGACAATGAAAAATACCATGAACTGGAATAAATCGATCTGCACCTTTCTTAGCAGTTTGTTGATCGCAGTATCGTTAAGCATTGCACCCGTTTCTCAGGTGGTGCAAGCAGAATCAGCACAAATAAAAGTGGCACTTTTGATCAATCCTGGCACCGAAGCCAGTGAGTTTAGAAAGGAACTGAGAAACAATGTCGATGAAAACATCAGCTACCAGATCATTCATAACTCAGACTTGAGATATGGATCGCTCAAAGACTATCAAGCACTGATAATTCCTGGGGGTTCTGCCACCACAGAGTCCACAACAATGGGTCCTGAAGCACGCGATGAAATAAAGCGCTTCATCAAAGATGGTGGCATTTACCTCGGTGTTTGTGCAGGGGCGTATTTGGCATCAAGCCTCAAGGAAGTGTATTTAGGTCTGCTTCCGTTGAAGACGAATGATTCAGAGCATTGGTGGCGCACAAATGGAGCCCCGAAACTACTAGTTGAGCTAACACCAGCAGGACAAGAGGTGTTCGGAGTACAGTCCAAATTTGTGCGCGTAGCATATGAAAATGGTCCTGTGTTTTCCCCTCCGTTTGAGAAACCTGATGACAGTTTTACTTCATTGGGATATTTCCGGGAAGAAGTTGTAGGAGAGGGCGGAAAACCGGGAGTGATGGTCGGTGCGCCAGCAGCAATTTTTTCTCGCTATGGAAAAGGGTCTATTCTCGTAATCAGCCCGCATCCAGAGGAAAGCCCCGGACTAAAACAAGTAGAACTGCATGCAATACGCTGGCTCTATGAGCACCGCAATTCCAACTTGAGCGAAATAATGAGTAATGGAAAGGCTGGCGAAAACATTTCGCTTGCCAAATACAGTGCGCCGGAGACTAGCTCAGATTTGAGATCGCCAAAGCTTCTGGCAGATGCATCTGGCGGGAAGGGAAATCGCGAGCATGAAGAAGCCTTTGAAAAAAATCGCGAGAGCGCCAGAGGCGGACAAGGCAACGCACCACAAAGAGACGGTGAAAAGCGACTCGATCGCGATGCCGAGAGACGGCAAGATACCAACACGAGTCAAACCGCGGCAGAAGATGCGTCTGGTGAAACCCTGGGGGAGAGAGCGCTTCACCTGGCAGAATCAGTGTTTAATCGTGCCACCGTTGTCCGTTACTCTCACCATCAAGTTCCCGCGGCCAATCAGATCAGCGCAGATGGTGGAAACGATCTTAAGGCTCTCACTGACTGCTCAGGGTTTATAAGCTACCTTGTGCACACTGTAGCACCACGACACTACACAGTTGTGCGCTCCAGAGAACCTGGACATAGTTACCCTCAAGCCAAAGTCTGGGCAACCTTTTTCACCGAAATGGATGACGACCAGGTGCATGATGGCTGGATTCGCATTCGACGATGGCGTGATCTCAAACCAGGCGACATAATTGCATGGAAGGCGGGGAAAGCGAAAGCTGGTGGCAACACTGGGCACGTGATGATGGTACAACGTGCACCGGCAACAGTGCAAGAAAGCAACGGCTATAGGTATATAGAAGTGTCCGTAATTGATGCTTCATCGGTTTACCATTTTGCCCCAGAGAGCCTTCCACCGCGCGCACACCAGAAGCATCGCAACGGGTTGGGCGTAGGGTGCATACGCATAGTTCTTTCAAATGACGACACACCAATCGGTTATTGGGAAGGTTCATATTGGGGCGAAGGCGACAAAGAGATCACTCATCCAACGATGAGCAACGTAATCGGCTTTGGACGAATGGTACATCTTCAGGACAATGATCAAAGCAACAGATGATTATTTTCCATTAGGCTTCGGGTCAATGAATGCGTCGTGAAATGTAGCTGGTTGGAACTCTGTGCAGTGCTTGACCATTGTAAGTTTTGAAACCGCCACCATCTGTTCGAGAACTGGCGTAGTTGACGAAACTCTTGTTTACTACGAACATATTTGACGCCGCGCGGAGCATACTGTTGGTGTTAACATCGTTGCTGGAATTGTAATGCGGCAGCTCCCGAGGGCGAGCCTGGTACGCATTCGGATGAGAATTGTCCCCACCTTGTGAGATGAAGCTCTGCGGCACGCGCTCAAGAATTCGTCCGTTGTAGGACGATCGCACGTGTGCCTCTGAACCATTGTTGATATGACTTTGTGTATGCCAGTTAGTCTTGAGCATGTTTTTGCCAGCTTCCCAGATGCTATTTGTATTTTTAACTTCGCTGGCGTTGTGATTTTCATCTGTTCTTGAAGCAGCTTTGCTCTCCTGCAAGTGCCTAAGCAGGACGCCAGGTCTGTTCGCATGAGGTGCCGATTCAGTGTTTTCCTCATGCGGAGAGGCGAGCCTATTAAGTAGCGCACCACGATGAACATGAGGAGTTGCATGATCTGATGATGCGCCATTATCAATTGACTGGCGACTTAGCAATTGATTTTTTCCACCAGCATGGTTCGAATCAGTATTCCGATCGAATGGTGGAATGCTCATCGCATTTGCCATCACTTTTGGTGCCGCTGCTTTAACTTGTTCCATCACGTGGTCTTTGACTACTTGGGTATTTGTTAGCAACTCGGCAAAGGCTTTTCTTCTCGCCTGTTCGCCTTGCTTCTCGAAGGCACGTCCAATAGCGACATTTACTTCACGGAAAGAACGCATTCTCTCCTCCGTCTCAATTCGGGCTCTTTCAGCGTAGAATTTGTGAAGGTCTTCGCCGATGCCCGGTGGAGCAAAACGATCGTTTTTAGTTTCGTTCCTGGCGTCATACTTCGGGTGTTCTGACTCCGGAATTTGATAGTTCTTATGAGTAATAGCCATGGAGATTTCTGACATCACTCTTGCTCGTTCCGCAGTCTCACGGGTGGCTCTCTCTTCGTAGTACTTGTAGAGATCTGGCATAAAACCAATGCGCCGAGGATCTGTTTCTTCCTTTTCTTCGTGCTTGATTTCGCCCTTCTGTTCTGAATTCTTGGTCGCTCTGTGTTCTTTCGATGATTCTGAATCTGCCTTCGAAGCCGAATTGTGTTCGAGCTTTTGCGCCGCGGATTTTTCGTGCGGAGCCGTCTTCTCCGCTTCCCTGTGAGGCACTGCTGGCTTCTCTGCTTTATAGAGAACCTGTTCTACATGCTCTGCTTTTGATGATGATGGTGATCGGTGTTCGAGCTTTTGCGCCGCGGATTTTTCGTGCGGAGCTGTCTTCTCCGCTTCCCTGTGAGGCACTGCTGGCTTCTCTGCTTTATAGAGAACCTGTTCTACATGCTCCGCCTTGAGAGGAGCCCTCTCTAATTGATGATTTGGAGAACCATTTCTAAC
The DNA here is from genome assembly GCA_044226015.1 of Obscuribacteraceae bacterium (SeqCode). GTDB lineage: Bacteria > Cyanobacteriota > Vampirovibrionia > Obscuribacterales > Obscuribacteraceae > JAIEPM01. The sequence goes on along the minus strand of JBGAHS010000001.1, from coordinate 1,135,032 downwards.
TGCCTGCTCCAATTTGTGATTGCTCACCTCTACGCCATTCACGCGGTCGTGATACTGCTTATCCGCAGTAATTTCTCGATCGTGCCCCTTCGCAGCCCCCTGATCAACGTGCCATTTTATGTCACCATCAGCGGTATTAACTTGAACGTCTGTAATCGTTGTTTTGTGTGGATGCGCAGGATCATCTTTGTTAGGAACAGAAACATTCCACCGTCCTTCCTGCTTCGTGTCTTTGCTCCAGATCTCACCATTCGGATGATGAATCGCAGTCGGCTCACCATTCTTATAGGTTACTTCCCGTCCATTTTCATAATGTACTTTCGCTATAAGGTCGTTTCCTTTTAAGCGCACATCAGCTTTCAGGTCGTAATTCTTGTCTCCCTCGGTAACGTTCCATACTTTAGAATTGCTGCTGCGCTCCCATTCTTGACCGTGAGTAAATATCTTCTCCGGCAAACCGTTTTTTAATTCCACAGAGGTTTGCTTGTCATTGCCACAAGTCTTAATTGTCTGAATTTCGCATTCGCCAAAAGTGCCACGCCCTGCTGTGCGCCGGTCACGCCTGTTTTCAGGACTAAGTTCGTGCTTGTTTTTATCATTGAATGTCGAGATTTCATCCATTGAGACGCTGCCTTGCAGCGTCAGAGCGCCTCTCTCTGCCTTCTCAGACCTGTCCGTCGTCTTCGGAGATTCGACGCCTTCGGACTCATCTGGGTGGGCGCTCATGATGATTACCTCTGCTACATAAATTACATTATTCCCGAAAAGGCCAACAAGTAATTTATTCCTGTAAATAATTTAGACAGAAAGACTTCGGCGATTTTGTAGTTAAACGCAAGCATATCCAAGCCAGTCATGAATCGCAGCTAACGAATCAACGACGAATCGTGGCTTGCGAGATAAACAGCAGCTGCGCGAATGATGGGTATGATAGCTATTACAATACACGAACATTGAGCGTGCTGTAGTTTAGATAGAGGGAGATCAGCAAATGGCAATAATTACCGGACTATCGGGAAACGAACTTTATTGCATGCGTGAAAAAGGTTTTGAGCCGGGAAACTTAGTTGTGGGAAACAGCGTTTTTGCGCTCGGAGTTGTAGGCGGCATTGCTTCTGGACTCCGCACAATTGCTGGTGGAGAAATACACGAGATAACCAGCATTATCAAAGAGGGGCGTCAGCAAGCCTACTTACGCATGGTTGAAGAAGCAAGAAGACATGTTGGTGAAGGCGTAACAGGAGTGACAAGTCAACTCATCTTTCACGATACTAACATCGAATACCTCGCGATTGGCTCAACAATACACCGCGTTGGTCAAGGCAAACCGCACACGCCCGACCATGTTTTTTCAACTTCAGCTAACGGACAATCATTGTATTGCCAAATGGACTGCGGCTTCGAGCCAGTTCAATTTGTCTTTGGAAACGTTGCCTACTCTCTTGGAATTGCAGGCGGCATAATGGGTTCATTGCGCAGTATGAAAAGCGGGGAAGTTATCGAATACTCGCAGATGCTCAACAAGACCAGACATCTAGCTTTGTCTCGTATCGTAGCAGAAGCAAAAGAAGCCGGAGCAAATGCGGTCTTAGGCATTGAAACGCTCATCTCACCGCTAGCAGGCGTTCAAGAAATGCTTATGACAGGAACAGCATCCCATCATCCCGGCTTGCCTCAGGAGTACACAGAATCACCCATTACAAGCGATCTCACTAATGAAGAAATGTGGAATGTTGTGCATGCTGGCTACTGCCCTGTCAAGCTCGTTCTTGGTGTTTCCGTATTTTCGATTGGAATCACAGGTGGTATCAAAGCAATGTTCAAGAGTTTCGTTCGCGGCGAAATCAAAGAACTCACATATTTAATTTATCAAGCAAGGCTGAAAGCATTGAACATGGTCCAGGAAGATGCAACAAGTTGCGGGGCTGAGGATGTAGTCGGCGTAAAGACCTATGTCTACGATCTTGGAGGTGGTGTAATTGAGCTTATTGCAATTGGAACTGCAATAAAGAAGATGCCGAACGTAGTTAACAAGTCTGCCAGTCTAATTCCGCAAGCAATCATCAAGGATTCGGAAACCTTCACCAACAAAGTTCCTACCTGGGGAGAGATTGCCCAGCGACTCAGGGAACAAAGAGGTTTCGCCTAGAAATTGCTGTTGACCATAAAATAAAAAAGGCTCATAGAAACTGCCAAAAGATGATAACCGCCCGGTCTTACTGAGACGGCTCACTTTCATCTGGTGTTGGTTCGGGAATCATTCTTTTGATTTCCTGACACGGTCGTCCCCTGGAGACGTGCTGCGCGTTAGCATCTAGAACCTCGTCATCAGGCTCAAGCAGCAAAGTATCCTCATCCTGATCACCACCATTGGTGCCTTTCTTGGATTTCAGATGTTTCCACTCGGGATTGAGAAAGAAACGAATTAATTCGGAAGAGCCAAGTGTGATGTTCGCAAGCAGAATGGATAGCCATATTCCGTTTGCACCCATATTCAACTTTACAGCCAGAAGGTACATGAGCGGCAGGCTTACCAACCAAGTCGTGGCGAAATTAATTATCATGGGAATCTTCGTGTCGTGAAGAGCTTGCAGAATGCCTGCGACTACGAGATCAAATCCCACAAAAACTAATCCGATGGCAGCAAACTTCAAATAGTTCACAACAAAAGGCAAGGTTTCGGCTGAAGCATTGCCCGCAGCAGCAACGTGATTTGCAAAAAAGAAAAGCACAAGTCCAGCGACTGCCATCACTGCCGCAGCGCCAGCAAGCGCTCCGACACTAGAGCGAAAGGCTCTGTTCAAGCGCCGAGCACCGAGGTTTTGTCCGGTGATTACGATCATTGTCGATCCTAATGCAGTAAGAGGAAATGTTACCATTGACTCAAGCCGCTGCCCGATGTTCAACGCTGCGACAACAGACGTCGAATCAGGCACCATTTTGAGAATGTAGTACAGCACAAACTCACTCAAGCTCCAGCACATATCTTGAAGCGCTGCTGGAATTCCTGTTGCAATGATGCCATTTGCGACCGTGTTTCGCTTGCTTAGCAGTGCTGAGAATGCGGCATTAAGTGGCGAGGCAGCAAGCATGAGAAGGGCAAGCAAACTTGCTACCGAAGTGCCAATTAGTGAGGCTATGCCGATGGCTTTTATGCCGAGATTGTTCGCCGGCCAATTGAGCACAAGCAAGCAATAAGTTATGCCAATGTCAATTACAGCGAGTGTCACAATTGTTATGAGCTTCACCCTGCTTTGACCCATTCCCAGAAAGGCCGCATTTATTGCTGTGAGTGCGCCGTAGGGAATAAGTGAAAACGCCGCATAATCCAGATACGCTACTCCAAAACTCAAGGTTTGATCACAGTCTTCGACACAACCCGAGAAAGGAATCAAAACATAGTCTGCACTGAATCGCAGCACCAACGCTAACACAACACCAGTTAAAAAGCACAGTCTCAAAGCCTGTCCGGTAGAGTCCGCGATTTCTTTGATTGAGTCTTTGCCGGCACAACGCGAGACGAATGCTGAAGCGGCCGAGGACAGCGAAACCAGAATTATGTAGCCCAGTGAAAGATAGAGGTCACAGATGCCAATGATTGCCTGAGCTCCATTGCTAACATACCCAGCGCACATTACATGGACCAGGCGAATCAACGCAAAGCAAAGCGAAATTAAAACCAATGGAGGCCAGAGCTTCCAAACGCTACGTTTGAGACTGCCCGTAGTAATCGTTTTGCCTTTGATGTATTCGCCGGTTGTTTCTGAGCTGCCATCCAGAACCCAAGACATTTCACGCGTTGATTTTGATTGCATGAAAACAGCTCCTAGCCATTATCGCGAAAGGTACATTACTTGCTTTATGCCCCGGCGCCTTGCCTCCAATCAGCTCACCACGGGCAGATGTTGTGGACGACATAAGGGTCACCAGTCAGAGTGTCTGGAGAAATAGGTCCTTCAAAAAGAATAGACATCTAGCCGTTTCAAGCAATTTCATCAGAAAAAACGCCTCTTCCTTGGCGATTTAGCAGAATCAGGCAAGTTTTCAGAACTATCTGAAGCAACTGGTGCGGAAGCTACTGCTGCAGACGAAACATCTGTTCCTGTAGAGGGGACCGCACCATGACTATCAGCTGAAGCAAGCAAATCAACGGCATCAGACTCTTTCACTGAAGACTCTTTCACTGAAGGCTCTTCACTGAAGGTACCCAACGAATTCTTGATGTCACCAAATAGGGTGCTTTGCTGCAGGTCTTCGGTCCAAATTCGCCTCCCTACAATTTCAGCTTGAATATGAGGCAAGAGCACTGCTATTTCTTGCTCATTTAAAATCCTAAGTTCGGTTTTATTAATTACTTCAACAATTGTGTGTTCCACTGCACCATCACTGGGGTCGAAACTCATATAGGCAGGTAGTAGTGCAGCAAAAACGCCTTCATACCGAGGCGAAAGCCAGTCTATGGAAACTTCCTGACTTGATTGATCTTGAGGATTTGTGACGAGAAGCCAATGCGTACTTCCCAAAACAAAGCGACGCGTTATGCTCAGTCTTGCATTTGCTTTTGCAGCTCTGGCCTGGGACATAACCAGAAAAGGACGCACTCTTTGCGATAGCGGAGAATAGAAGGTTTTGCTTGTCATTGATTCATACTCACTCAAAAGTCCTTGGGATCGTAACCGTATTTCTTGTAAATCTCATAAACTGCCGGGCGTGAATTAAACTCTCCGAAATTTTTTCCGGCCTCCGATTCGTCCATGTAAACGACTGGAAATTTTTTATATCCAGGTGCCGGAGGCAAGTCAATTACGATATTTCCTTGAGCATCTTCATGCAGAATGCCAGGCTGCAACCCTAGCTCTTTGCTTAATTGATCTAGCGCGGTGACACCGCTAGCTACAGCGCGCTCATGTAGGTCACCATCATTCTTGATGGCATCACCGACTTCTTGATCGATGAGCCCTTGAGGCCGATCTTCAGTACTACCCGGTGCTTTCTCGATGTAGTCTTTTACCACACCAACGCGGTTAGTTGTTCCAACAAGCGTATCAGCATTACCACTAGGAATAATATCCTTATTTCGGAACTCCGGATATTGAGCCAAGATTTCGTCTATTCTTTTTGCGATAGCCTCCGCAGCTTTTGCATCTTTAGGATAAATGGTGAACGCTTTTGCATCTTGTCCTCGATTACCAGGGCCAATCTGGTCAGATGGTGCTTTGCCATCGGCGGTTGCCCACTTCGGATTTTCCATGCCATAACGAGGATCAATCGTTTTCCAATTTTCGACCAGATCTTTTAAAGCAGGATCGGTCTTCAATGCTGGAATTAGCACTGCTTGCATTTTCGCTAATTCCTCTGGATTTGCTGCTTCAACATGCACTTTATTTTCAACGGCACCTGTCTTAGCTCCAGGTTGATGGTCATAGTAGAATGCTCCACCAGGCTTGACCAGCGATGCATCTACCCCATTGATATTGACGTCGAGAAAGCCAATTTGAATCTTTTCACCGTTATGTTCCATCTCATCATCAATTGCGCTCATAACATCAAGTTTGGCATCGATGTCAGTTCGCGGTAAAGGATTGGATTTTGCTGCCTCAATTTTCTTAGCCAGTGCATCATCCATCGGCGGACGATTTGGAACTTTCGCTTCAGGCAATTTTATTTGAATTGTGACCTCTGCATCCGCGAGATTGACAGCACCTTCAGGTCTTTGAATGATAACTGTTTTTGCTTCCTGAATTGCTTTGACGACTTCTGGTAGTTGCCCGCTTATGGTATCAGCCCACATTGCGTCGAGTTCGGCAGGACGCTTGAGAATGATAGTCTCGGCCTCTTGAATCTTTTTTAGCTTGCTTTCGGCAGTTTCGATTTTCACTGTGGGACTATCTTTGAACTGCTTGGTGGCTTCCACGTGAGCGTTTGCATCTGCACCCGCTTGCGGTTTCTTGAGTCCAGGTAGCTCTACTTGCGTCTCTCCATCACGGTTTAACGGGCGCCAGAATTTGCCTTTGATTACTTGTTGATTTGGCAGCGTATCGGCATTAGCAAGAGGGTCGATATTGGGCACCGTTTCTGGTGCCTTTGGGTCGGCATCAAATGTTTTTTTGCTGACGGGAATAGCTACATTTGTTTCGCCATCTTTATTCACTGCAGGAGGACGTTTATACACTCCTGTAGGAGCATCACCAGGCGGAACTGGCGTATCAATTGACACCTGTCCGAGATCTGGAGCTGTGATGGATTGATCTATGCCTGGCGAACTAGCTAATTCGACTTCGGAGATTGCTGGTGAATCAACTAATGTAGGCGAGTCGAAATCAGATATCATTACTGGCTCTATATCCGTTAATGTCGGAGTGTCGACATCCGAGATAGATAATGGTTCCATACCTTGTGAAACAGGCGCTTCTAAAACCGGAATCGTGGCGGGATTCAGGCGCGGTATCGTTGGACTTTCAAGATCAGGTATCGTAGGCGGGGGTGGATCAGGTATTGTAGGCGAGTTCATTTCTGTTATTGCATCGTCAGCTAGCGATTTACCGCCAATGCCTTTTAGACCCGCGTAAAGTTCGCTTCCAACAGAAAATAATCCTTTGAGTGCAACCGTTCCAGCGGCAGCAGTAGCGGCACTCAGAGCTGCCGATTTAGCCATGTTCTCCAAATTGCCAAGAAAGCCATAATCGTAGTCTGCGGTCATTATTCCAGATGCTGCACCACCAGCGGAGCCACCAACACCACTAGCTCCAACCTCTTCAGCAAATGCAATTGCAATTGCTTTTGCTCTATCCTTTGTTTCGGCTAAAATCTCCTTTTCGAGCGTTTCTTTAAGTTCCTGCTGAAATGCTTTTTCCATGCCAGGTTTTGCATAGGCTTTTGCTATTGACTCCAGGGTTGCTTCTGAGATTTCTTTGGCTCCGGACTCTAATGCAGTTTTCGTTGCATTCTTGATCTCCGAGGCTAAAACAGCATCTGCCCCTTCCTTCATCATGGCACTGGCAGACTTGCTCATCACTTCCGCGGTCTTAGTTGCAGCTTCCTCGCCCAGGTTTGCAAGCCCTTTTCCAGCTATAGATGCAGAAACTGCAGCATCAAGAGCCCCAGAGGCAAAATCAGAATATGCACTAGCATCCCAGTCATATGATTCACCCATCATGGTGCTCTTCACGGCTACCTTGAAGGCACCACCACCTGCCGCCAAAACTCCAACCCCGGCAAGACTGACACCACCAGTAGGGAGTGCTCCAGCCACTGCAGCGACTGTGACAATTCCGTTGACCATGGCATCAGCCATCGCTTCTTTAGACTCTTTGTGCGCATCAACAGCTGTTTTCATTGTCTCAACAAGTTGCTTTTGAATATCAGGTGGCAGCTCTTGAAAGTTCTTCGAATACTCGGCTACAGTCTTCCCGAATTGTATAGCGGCATCGTCTACGCTCTCGCCAGTTCCATTGAAGTAATCGCTATACTGCGAAGCAGAACCAGTATGCACATCTCTTGCGTCATCGAGTGCATCGTTAAAAGCTTCCCCGCTGCTTTGTGGACGCTCAAGCATCTTATTTGTATCTCTGAGATCTTTTCCAGAGAGTTCACTCATCAAATCTGCATTTAGATTAGAGTCGTACTTTTTGGCATAGTTGCGCTTCATTAGTTCGATCTCTTCCGGCGACATAGTTGAGAGCATCTCTTTAATCTCCTTCTCCATTGTCCCGGCACCAAGTTGATAAGCACGAATTTTGTCTTCAGGAGACATTTTCCCGTCTTGAGCAAGAATATTCATCGCAACGGCACGATCTTCCGCGCTCATGAATGACATGTACTGGCCAGGGTCATCTTGCATTTTCTTTCTTTCAGCAGCCGGCAAGGAGGACAAAGCTTCATAAAATCCGGTCTCATTGCTATCAATCGTCCCCTTGAACAGGCTCGACATAGCCTCGGAAGTCAGACCGCCTGTTTCCAAAATCGGCTTTATGTAAGCTTCGTAATCGGAGCTACCCATTGCAGAGCTGAGTGCGGTACCAAAAGCAGTGGCTAACTCACGGTCAGCATCGTTCTGAGGATTTATAATGCGATCTCGCAGTGTTGGATCCTTCTTAAAAGCATCCAACACCTCGCTTGTAACTTGAGCCTCATCGACAAAAGTTTCAGTCGCATAATGAATGCTTGCTTTAACAACAATATCGTCCTTACTCGTTTCTTCACCACGCGCTATCTTCGCACTTAAGTAATCAACCGCGGCTTGAGTGCCGCTGTCAGATGCATAGCTTTTGACGGCATCTCTGATTCCATCTTTATTATTTTGAAAATCAGCCCGGTCAGATGGCGTCATCGTCGCAATTGCTTCCAGAAACGCTTTTTCGTCTCCAGCATCAATTGCATCTGCGACTGCTTCTGCAAAGGGGCGTCTTGCTTGTGATGCCGCATCAAAATCCTCAGCTTGCACCTTCTTATCCATGACTTCCTGTACTCGAGCCATTTCATCTGCATTCAAATAGGTCGAGTACATCTCTTGAAGGCGATTTTGAAAATCTGGATTATTCTTGAATTCATTGAAGTCTTTCTCGCTCATATTTTCGATATCAGCAATGACAGCTCCCATCTTGTCGTCATAAACGGTTCCAGCATGGCTAAGTGCTTTAGAAATGATTGTTCCTTCGCCGCCCGCAATCGCTTTGTCTTCCCATTTCAAGACTTCAGATTGGTTGCCCGCGCTTTGGAATGCCGCATGCGCTTCTTTGTAATATTGATATGAGTCTCTTTGTTCAGCTGTCATTGAACTGGGGTCAGCATCAGCTCCCTTTTCAGCAAATATTTTGCGCCCCTCTGCAAAAGCTCTATGGTCAGCATCGGACATCTCATTAACGGCGGCTTCAATTCCTGCTTCGTTGTCATTCAAATTGCCGGTTTCAGTAGCTATCTTATGAGCAAGGCTTTCACGACCGTTTCTTGCATAATCAAGCGCTGAAACAAATTCATCAGAATCGTACCAATGCGAGAAGGCTTCACTTATTTTGCTTTCACCACCGTTCGCCATAAAGTCTTGCCGTGCTTCTGCCGACATATGCGCAATAGATTCCTTAAACTGTTGCAGATCGCCATTCGTCAAGGACTGTTCGACAATCGATTGATAATCTTTTTGGGTGAGTTGGTCCGTCCCCCTGGCGTAAACAGCAACGGCATCTTTTGTCGCCTGAGAAATTTTTGGATTATCGCTAATGGCTTGAAGTACCGTTCTGTGCTCAGGGTCTTCCTTCGCAAAATCAGCGTTCATTTGTGCTATCTGCTCAGAATTCATCGATGCAAGTTTTTGCCGAATCTCAGTTCCAATAGCATCAATGGCTTTAGGATCGAGATACTTAGTTTCTGCCAATTCAGCAAGTTTCACTTCTATGAATCCAGCATTGTCGTCCTGACCATCGACGTGATCGACAAGATTCTCCAACTCAATTTTATCGGGACCTGATGTGCTTGCGGCTATGGCTTCCTTCAGCGATACGCCGTAGTTAGTCTTGTAATAGTCATCCATCACTGTAATTTCGGCTTCTGACCTGCCCTTCAGCATGGTCTTCATCAGATCGGTGTCAGTGGTGGCTTCCATCAAACCGATAGCATCGTGGAAAGCCTTTGCCGCTGTTTCTATTTCCTTGCGATCAACAGCAGGCGTGTCAACCTTCTCATTGCCATTTGCATCAGTAGTCTTGACCTGACCATATGTCTCACTCTTAAGATTTTCGTCTTTTGTTGTATGAGTGCCGTCTGGACGAACCGTCGTTTCTATTTTCGTGCTCTCATCTTTAAAGGTGAGACTTCCATCCCTCTGGTTTATAGAGTAGTCTCCGACTTTCTCGTATTGCCCATCAGCCGATACCCAGACCTGCTTGTTGCCCCCGAATATGGAAGCAATTGTGTCGAGTGGCCCCAGCTGCGTTTTTTCCTTCGGCGTCCAGGTGATTCCGTCTGGCTCTGTCACAGAGGCTAGCTGGGCTTCGGACCCAGCAGCTGCATCGTTATAGGTGAACTTATAAATATTGTTGTTTGGATCAATCGTTTCAGTGAGCTGTCCTTGCGCATCGTAGAATTTTTTTGCATCGCTTGCGTTATCTACGTCTACTTCAGCACCATTGCTAAGCAGTTTCTTTGTTTCCCCGCCGTTGTTGATACTGATAGTTCCTTCACTATCAACAGTGACCGATTCAATTCTTGTGTCTCCGTCCTGGTTGCGCCATTTGATGCCATCTTCGCTTGTCCACGAACCGCTGCTATCTTTGTAGGCTGTGAGATATCCCTGATCCGAATATTTGTTGAAACTGATTGTTTCACCATTTGACCGCGTGACTTCAGTAACGTGGTTGCCATCAGCCTTGACGATCGAACCGTCAGGACGTTCAACAACATATTCACTGGAGCCTTTGCTTTGATAAATGTATTCGCCGTTTTCTTGGTCTATTGCAATTTCGCCTTGCCAGGTTTGTCCTGTAGGTTTGCCGGAATCATCGTATTGAACCCAATTTGAATCACCTTGCCTCTTCCAAGTGTCCTTAAAACCATTTAGATCATTTTGATAGCTGACCGATGAGATTCCTTTGCTGTCGTATTCAAAGTCTCTATGCACTTTTGATCCTGCATAATCGATACTGTTGATTCGATCGTCTGTGCTAGAGGATATTGTCGCACCATCTTTAGTTTGGATTCGATACCCAGATGCATCCATAGTCATCCGGGAACCATCAGGAAATTGTGTATGTACTTCTGTTTCTCCCGTGGCGCGATAACTATAGGTGCCGTCACTCAGAACTCTGATTTCACCTTGCCATGTCGTACCTGCCTGATCGTTCTTCCATGTCTCTCCAGATTCATGAGTCCATTTATTTCCATTGCCATAATCAATGCTTGCAAGTTCGCCTTCATCGTTGTACTCGAAAGAAGTGGCGCCATGCGCAGGACTCGGAAGAGTCACCTTGGTCGGCCGACCATGTATGTCCACCTCGACCATTGAGCCCTCGTTGCGGACCTCAATTTGAGAACCGTCCGGCTTATATTCAAGTGTGTTATTGTGGTAATCGCTTAATTTAATGCTGCCATCTTCCGCGACATCCACATCTTTAACAGCGCTGCCGGCGATGCCTTCTCCCATTTCATTTACGGCTTGCCATCCATTTTCTTGCTTAAGCAAATGCATGCCATCACGTAAAGTTAGTTCCGTGATTTCTCCGCTTTCATTGCGCCTTATTTCAGCTTTTGTCCCATCCGGATATACAATTTCACCACCACTACCAGCGGTATCAGCAGTAAAGTCAGTTCGTGGATCGATTGAATAAGGTTTCTCACCTGCTTCATATAGAGTAATTACACCATTTTCGTCGACGGTAACATTTTCGTATTTGCTCGGTGGATCAGTATTCGTAGACAGCCAGGAGCCATCGGATTGTCGCTGCAGATTTTCTATGGGACCGTTTATATGTTCAGGCTTTCCATCCTTGTCGTATTGAATGTAAGCGCCATCGGTTTGATTACCGTATGTAATCTCGCTTACGCGTCCTTGCTGATCTCTGCCTATATTTACGCCATCCGGAAGACTCTGCAGTGTGGCATTCTTTTCGCTCTGTTCATTGAAGTCAGATTTTGGATCAATCGAGAAGGGCTTCTTTCCCTTTTCATACATGGTAATGACGCCATTTTCATCGACAGTCACATTCTCATACTTGCCAGGTGGCTCCATGTTGGTTGACAGCCAGGAACCATCAGCTTGTTTTTGCAGATTTTCAATCGGACCGTTAACAGACTTCAGATTGCCCTGTTCATCGTAATTCATTGAGGCAAAATCGCGACCATTAGCATATTCAATGTCAGAGACTTTGCCATCGGAGTTCCGTATTAAGTTAGCAACTCCATCGCCAGCGGCTTTAGCGGTGGCACTCGCAAGATCCGGCTTTGCCGCCGCAGCTTCCGACGAATTAGTGTCTCCATTCTTGGAAGTTTTTTTGTCTTTTGACTCGGATTCATCTGCCACATTAGCTTTGCCAGGAAGCATCTTCCTGACTTCGCCAGTATGGTGATTTAGCGTCAAATTTGTATAGAGATTGCCTGTGTACTTCGCGGTTTTCGACCGTGGCAAGTCCCTGAGCTTGCTTTGCTCCGCAGCCTGCTCCAGGTCCTTAACAGCCTGACTTTGCGACGCGCTGACTGTCTTTTCAGATTTTTCAGCATCCGTTGCTGGGCTGACCGAATCTGATTTAGGATCTGGCATACTTCTTGCTCTCTTTGGGAAAAACGCTAGCTAGTAACTAAATTCCCCAAAAAGCCTAGACATAGTACCGAAGCAGCGACAAATTCAAATACCGTTACTTAAAACCGACAGAAGCCCGTTTCATCTATCACCACAGCTCAGATGAGCGCTTAACGCAATTTATCAACCATGGCTTGGACACGATTGTGCAAATCTTCGGTCAGCTGGTGCCGCACTGTTTTTGGATCAGCTTGATACGCAGCCTTGTAATCAGATAGAGCAATTGCTTGTGAAATGTCCACAGACACACGGCGCCGGGCCAGCTGGTGTGGACGCTTGACGCGATAGAGTTCACGCTCGATTTTCATAAGGGCTTCAGCCATGCGATCATCGCTGGGCTCTTCACGGTAGTAAGATGGACGCCAACTCGTGAGCCGAGCCATTTTCTCCAGTGCTTCCAGATCTTTTTGCATCTCTTCTTTTTCAGTATTATTCTGGGTCACATCAATGGCTTCCCGCAATTCTGCTTGCAATTGCCATGTTTGATCAATAATCTGCTTTTGATAGGTATGCAAGTTCGCATGACGTGCTTCGATAGCATCAATTACAGCTCTCTGTAAGACCTGCACATGCTCCGAAAGCGGTTTGCTTTCGTCGAATTTCAATTCTACTCCCTGATGCAGAGCTTCAATTTCGAACAATTTCTTCTGAATAGCAAACAGTCGCTCAGCAGCAGGCTTTTCGCTGTGAGGCAAGAGGAGCTGATTCTCCATACGATAAATATGACGCGCGATGGTGGCATCGATTGGCTGAGTATAGTGATATTTGATAGCCATCGGCAAAATAAATATCTCGCGAAGCTGTTCACCATTCTTCAAAAGAGCTTGCATTCCTATTTCGATGGCACCGGCGTGGAAATTCTGCACTCTTTCATTGAGATAGAAAATTTCGCCCTCTGGAAAAATCACCAACACTTTATCGCCCTGACTGACGACCTCGATTGCATGGTCGAGCGCGGGTTGATCGTGAGCGCCTCGCTCAATAGAAAAATGTCCGAGGCGACGCAGCACAAAACCAGCCAGTCCAAATAACTCATCGAAAGCTTCTCGATTGCACATCGAGACGAATTGTTTCTTGCTTTGATGCGACAGTTCCAGGCAGACCCGGGGGTCTGTCTCGTCGGCGTGATTTGGTGTTAGTATCACACCAGAGCCCGCAGGAAGGCACAAGAGTCGCTCTAGCGCAGAGTTCGATATGTGCAATTCGTTCTGATGCAAGAGCTGCTCATGCACGAGTTCCTGGGCAGCTCTGATAAAGAGTTCAGAAGGTGCTTCAGGCAAAAAAGGGCGATGGGGTCTTTCAGATTGATTAGTCATAGCAAGATATTAGCACTTGTTAGCCCCATGCTTGAATTTGAAAAGGGTTGTATTCTGATGCCGCGTGGCACCAAATACGGTGGCTGCACTATTCCCAAATAAATCGATAGCCAACACCGCGCACTGTCAAAATGTGCTTGGGATGGCTCGGGTCAACTTCAAGTTTCTCACGCAAATATCTGATGTGAACATCAACAGTTCTGCTCTCGCCCAGAAAGCTCGAACCCCAAACCTGCGAGAACAACTGGTCACGTGTGAACACTCTATTCGGCTGTTTCGCCATTGTCGCGAGCAACTCAAATTCTTTGAACGTCAGTTCAATTGTTTCACCCTTGATTTTCACAATGCGGCTGTCGAGGTCTATGCTCAAATCACCAGCTTTGATTTCTCTGTTAACTGGTTTTTCGGTCGGCATTTCGCGCAACTGCGCCTTTACTCGCGCCACCAGCTCGCGCAAGCGCACCGGCTTGGCAATGTAGTCATTGGCACCGAGTTCCAGACCAACGACAGTGTCAACTTCTGAAGTCCGGGCTGTCAACATGAGAATCGGTGTCTTTTTGTCCGTTGCCCTGACTCTTCGACAAACTTCGTAACCATCGATGCCAGGCATCATCACATCCAAAATCACGAGATCAGGGTGCTGGTTCTCGATAACCTGCATGGCTTGAAGTCCATCGTGAGCAAGCAGAATGGAATATCCTTCCTGCTTGAGAACATACTGAATTGAGTTCGCGATATCGACTTCGTCGTCAACTATCAAAATACTTTTCATACTGGCAACATTTCGCTTCTAGCAACGACAGACGGCACTCATAGTATCATCGAGAGGGCTCATTGATATTGAAAAATAAGCCCTATTTCTGAGAAGATGTCATATAAATCACATTTATTGACCGCTTCAACACATTAACCGAATTCAGCGCAGACAAAATCGTGGCAGGCTCGAGGGAAAGAAAAATTGGAACAGGTCTGGCAATAGCCGGACTGCTGCTGGCGTCTATCGCGCAGCAGGGCGCCCTCGCTAAAACTAAACCTGCTGCAGCATCGAGCGGCGGGAAGAGCCTGAGCGCAACATTTTTGCCTTACCCGCCAATGATGAACCCAATAAGAATCGGAATCGCGGTTCGGGTGCCAGTGGGCAGGTTTGCAATCTGGTCGAACGGCTTTGTTTTCCTAAATGGTAAGCCAGTGTTTGAACTCAAGCCAGGGCTACCCTATTCAATATCTAGCGGATGCATCACCGAACTGGGAACAGGTCGCTTTTACCAGATTCCGGGCGGACAGCGAGTGCACGTCACAGCTTCCGACTATCGATTCTGGGCTGCTAATGCCTGGTACAGAGGTTCTCTTGAGTTAATCAGACTCGGAAACTCAGTCACAATGATTGATTTGACCGACCTGGAAGATTATTTGCTGGGTGTTGTTCCCTCAGAAATGCCTGCCAGTTGGCATCCCGAGGCTCTGAAAGCACAGGCAGTAGCAGCACGCAGTTATGCCTGGGCCCATATGGGAACTGGCTCGAAGTGGAAAAGTGAAGGCTTTGACTTGGTTCCCGATGTGCGAGACCAGGCTTACAAAGGCATGGGACGCGAAGCAGCGAGCACGTTCCAGGCAGTCATGATGACCAGAGGGCTGATTCTGAAAGACTCCGGCAAAGTAAAGCCAGGTTTCTATCGCGCCTGGGTAGGCGATGAAATGGAGAACCTGAACATCCGCAAATCGGTAGTCAGCAAGGTTTTGCTGGAGAAAATAACAGGCGTGCCCAAGATTGTAGGCGTCACTATAAAGCGCTGGGACCCTAACACCGGAAACGCTGACTCCATACAGGTTATGGGCTATAAGAAGTCCCGAGAAGTCTACGGAGTCGCACTGGCAAAGATGCTGGGCTTCAGCACCGCCGGCATTCTTGACGTTCAAGAGTCGGGAAGCAACTGGATATTCACCTACCGAGGTCCAGGAAACGGCGCCCGCGGACTCAGCCAACACGGGGCCAACATGCTGGCAATGAAAGGCTGGCGTTTCGACCAAATTTTGCAACAGTATTACCAGGATAACGATGGCAAGCTAAGATTGGATTATGTGAACAATTTCCGCGCGCCGAGCGGTCAGTAAGTTCTAATAAGGGAGACAAAGAATGTCGGAACGGTCTGCTCTGGAGCATCTAAAAACAGCTAAGAGACTCCATTTCCAGGGGCAATCAGATGACGCCATTCGTGAGTACGAAGCAGTCTTAGATCTCGACCCTGATAATCAGGATGCGATTAACGGACTTCGTTCGCTTGGCGTTGAGCCCACACTGAAAGAGTCAGAGCTGAGTAAGGCGGGTCACGCTGGCGGACTCAAAACAAACTTTTTCGTCAATCATGCAAAGTCGGACAAAGTTGGTGGTGCAAAAACCAAACTGTTCAACCTGATAATTGCTTTGCTCGGCATCGGCACTGCTGGCGCGATGTACTATCTCGTCAATTACATCATCAATTACGACAATGTTTCTGCGATGGAAAACATTGATGTGAACTTCGAGAAACCGACAGTCAAAGATACAACAGCAGTTGTGAATGTACAGGTCATCAACCTCAACCCTGCACCAATTCGACACATAAAAGTCAGCTACAGAATTGCAGACCCTTCTGACACCACTCTGAAAGAAGGAATTGTTGAGCTTCCTGGCTCAGTGCCTGCAGGCGACCGACGAACATTTGCCGATGTGGATCTCGGCGCAATTAAAGGTGTTCCTGCAAAACTAACACCTAAACCAGAGGCGCTGATTTACGGACCGAAACCAAAAATCAAAGACAAATATGCCGAAGAATTTAAAATGGCTGCAGCGAAAAAAGACAAAGAAGCGCTTAATGACTACGAAGAGCTAGTCGCAAATCTAGAAGATTTCGCTCCCGCACGAGTAAATCTGGGGCGCGCTTATGCTGCTCGTGGTGATTTCGATGAAGCGATGAATCAATACAACAAAGCGCTCGATATCGACCCGATGAATGCAAATGGGCATTACTACAAAGCTGTTGCGATGTTCTACAAGGGCGACAGAGACAACGCTAGAAAAGAAATCGACACCGCGCTAAAAATTGCGCCAGACGACCCTGAAATTGCATGGAACCAGAAGTACATGTACTCACTCAAAGGACCCGCACCGGGCCAGAAATCGACAGAGAAGAGCGAGAACACAGGCGACGCGACTAAAGACAAGCCAGCAAGCAGCAAGAAGAAGAAGAAAAAATAGTTCGCAATCTCTCTTAATGAATTTTTTTACAGGATGGATGTCCGTGGTGGATTTCCCACAGACAGATATATGACCCAATGAGACACTGGCTGAGGGTTGGAAGTCAGGCGGTGGAATGGAGTCAGCGGCTCACAATGATAATCTTGTTCGGCTAAGCAAAACGAGTTTGCTAGAGCCTGAAAAGTCGCATGGTCTCGCAACTGAACTTTTGCAATCAGCCGCATATGCTGGAATTGAGTCTCCGGTCAGAGCTATCGCACAATGGGGCGGAGCTAAGGCTGACAGCGCTGTTCAGAACGGGTTTAGATCCATCGGAGTGGAAGCACCAACTCATGCCGAGTTTGGCAGCGGACGCTGGTATGCGCAACAACTAGGTTCTGCGGTCGGTATGATGGTACCTTTCTTAGCGTTGAGAGCCACCGTTGGCGGTGCTGCAAACAAGCTGCTAGGAGAAGCTGCTGCAAACCAAAGCATGCTTCAATTCGCGTCGCGTGAGGCTGCACTGTCCGGTACAACCGGCTTGATTTACGGATCGCTATTTACGCCACTAAATGATGCAAACCTTGGAACATTCGATTTTGTAAAAGAGAAAGGAAAGACCGGGCTAGCACAAGGTGCAGCCTTTGCCATGCTCGGCTTCAGCAGCCCATATTTAGGCATGGGCTTAAGTAAAGCAGCTTCAGCTATCGAGCAAAGCGGACTCAACACCATGGTGAGTTCACCAGTTGCCGCCACCTTGCGCTCAGAGGTTCTTGCAGGAGTTGCATCAGGTGTGCCAGCGGGTTTTGTAAGCGCAGAAGCAGCAGCAATAAAAGAAGGCAGACTGGCCAACGCACAAGAAATCAAAGAAAGTATGGCGAGCATGGCGTTCGTTGGCGGAACCTTTGCATTAGGTTCTAAGTGGCTTGAAAGCAGGAACGTCTCTAAGAAAACAGATGATATAGAACTCGACGGAAAACCAGGTCAGCGCAGCCTCAAAGATTTAACTGAGGCTGAGAAAGTCAAACTTGTTGAAGACGCGATCAGGAAGATGGGCATAAAAGCCGACGGTGGAACAAATGGTCCGCAAGTCGATTTTCTAGAACAGCTCGCCAGAGCAACAGTAAAGAAAGAAGCTGCACTAGCAGGCGAAAGTCCTAACGCTGGCAAAACAAAGCTACTTGAACAGCTGGCAACATCGCCTGTGAAAAAAGATGGACTTCTGGCGAAAACCGAGGAATCTGGAGCAGCACCACGTGCGGCGAAGAATGCAGTTCCAAAAGATGGTGAGTTGCCCGGGCTGGAGATTGTTTTAGGCGCAAGTGGCATTGAAGCCCCAGCTCATGCCGGATTTTTGAAAGCTATCGAAGACGCGAAGGTGCCTGTTTCAAAGATTACCGGCGTCTCTGGTGGCTCACTCGTTGCAACACTATTTGCTAACAATTATTCGGCTGCAGAAATCAGAAACATTCTTATGAGCAATGAGTTTCGTTACCCACGCATTGACACCCTGGCGAAGTGCTTTCATGTAATGGATCCATGGAATCTCTACCCTTACTCAATTGACTTCAAGCCATGGCTTCAGGAATTTGTAGATAACTACAAGCTTCAACCAAAGGACAACCTGCGCATTGTTGCCGCAGACAAGATAACGAAAACACCAGTTGTTTTCGAAGGCAAAAACATTGACTTACCCACCGCATTGGCAGCCTCGACTGCAGCGACGAACGGCTTAAATATGAAGCCTGTAATGTACCAGGGAAGAGAATTGATAGATGGATTCTATTACCATCCAACCCCTGCACAACTCTCACAGGCACCAGCCATAGTGTCAAAGATTGGATTCGTTCGTCAACCTCCAACAGGACCGCTTGCCCCGTGGGATTACTTCCTGCATATGCGAGAAATGAGTTATTACAACGATTTCAAAGCTCGCTTTCCCGACCCTAAAGGACACATAATTGCCGAAACTGGGCTTCCGGATGTGGCGACAACGACGTTTAGTGTTTCGCTGGAGACACTAAACAAACTGGTAACACATGCATATGATTCCACCATGGAACGCCTTAAACAGCCAGATGCGGTAGCAGCAATTGAAGCCGCACGCCGACGAGCTGCACAGTAGATTCAGCTGCCAGCAGATCGCGTGTGATATTGAATCGCGCCTGACAGTAAATCATGCGTGGCATCGAACCCTTTTGACAGTGAATCACGTGTGGCAGTGAAACCGCCTCACTGTGGATACAGCGAATCCCTGGTGAATCCCATCTGACATTGAATAATAGGTGACAGCAAGTCTGCGGCGGCGTTAACTCGACCTGAAACTACTCATGCTGAACTGCAAGTCTTGTTGGACAATCAATTAGCAGTTGGCAAAACTAGTTAAAAACACATCTGGCTGCCCGTTGGAACTCTTTCGAACAAAGTCCGACAAAGTCTGGGGGACTCAGCTCAAGCTTCTTGAGTGTGTCCTTGTGGTCAAGCACAAATACAAAACAAGCTGTATAAAAAAGGATGCTCCAGGAATAGTACACAAAAAACTTCAGCAGCCAGTGATAAGCACCCAGCTGCTTATTCAAGAACTCTGAATGAAAACGCAAGTGCGCAATTTCGTCACACACAATGAAAGCAAAAACATTGCTCAACTGGGTATTGTTGATTCGATCTGCAAGCAACCTATAGAAACACTTCCCAATTATTTCGGCTATGAGACAAATCATCAATTCTGTTTTTAGCCCCATAACTCTGCGCAGCAAAATGAACGCACAATCAGTCCAGTGCCAGGAAAGAACCCGTCCATCAATTGCTGCTATAACTTCAGCAATCATCTGTCCGTGTGACTGCTCTTCCTTAACAAACAAATCGATACACTGCGAATATGAGGAATCATTAGTTCGCTTGGCAAAATAACGTAAGTGTCTCCCTTCTCCAGTTTCACCAATCTGAAATTTTTGAAGTGAACGCAACAATGGTTTCCGTAGCTCCGCGTTTATCTCAATGCGCTCGGGCAAGCGTATTGCAGATCGAAGGCTTTTGTTTTGTTTGAAATACTGCAACCAGATTTGAGAATCAAATGGCACCGCTCCGGGAAGTTCAAGGGCAGTTTTGTTCTCTGCAGGAAAAGATGATGTCATAGATTTGCCTCAACAATCGCTAATCGCAGCTTATCACGCAAGAGACATGCCTGAACTAGCGAGACAGCAACAAATAACGGGCTTCTTACTTACGATTTACAGAAGATCCAAAATCCTTACAATTCGCGCTCGACTACTTTCTATCCGCTTGCAAGAGATCGAATCGTTCGGTCCAATACGGAACTGGCATGGTTCCAGAATCAATTTTGGAAACTAACTCTTCCTCAGTCAAACTTGTTCCGAACGACTCATAGTAGGTGTAAACGGCTCCACGAGCCAGCGTCCACTCCTTAGTGTTCTTATTCATCAAAATAATATATAGAAGACCGGGTCGTCCTAAGGACATAGTAAAGCCCTTATCGTCAGCAGAAGATGATGCATCGAATTTTGCAGAAGGGTAAACAGGCAGAACCGCTGGTAGTGGCACATCGATTTTATCGAGTATAAAGTCAATGTTGCCTAAGAGATTTAGATCTTCGGCTACTGGTGTGCGTCCCTCACACTCATCTTTTGCAATTTTTGCCAGTCGCTGGAATAAACGAGTATAGTCGTCCAGACCTCTCTTCAAGTTGGGGTCAAGAGGAAAGCCCAATGCAGTAAGGTCTTTATCAACTCGCTGTGTGTCTGCAAGTAATCTGTTGTACACATCAGGACAGGGGTCAAGGAAATGTCCGCGGGCGGCTCTACGTTGCATCGCTGGCTTCATGGGCTTTGGCGTAGTCACAGCATTAGCAGCTACAGCAGCGTTCAATGGACGCTCGGGAATACTCTTGTTTGAAATTGCCAGTCTGGAATTCAAACTTGAGCCTGTCGCTGCATTGGGCGTCTTGATGCTAGTGCCGGGGTTCTGCATGCCCGCGCTTTGTGCATTAGAGTTGGGAGTCCCAGCGCGATTGACACCGCTGTTTCCGGTTACGACAGCTGCACTTTTTCCGGCAGCTGTATCTATTTTCTTAGTTGCTGCAGTAGCCGCACTTGGACGATGACGGCTTTCACCTATCGGCATCTTGTCCATTGCATTTTCAACACCCTCATCACTACTGTCACCAGCTGCGACATCAGAGTTCGATGGACCTCCGCTTCCTGCCGAATAATTTTGAGGAGCAATTGCAAGTTGACTGTCGAGCCAGGCAGCAAGCACTGTTTCCAATCTTCGATTTGCCCACATCTCACCACGCAGCGCTGTTTGAATGCCTTCCGGAAGCAGTCGCCAGCTAGGCGAGAGCAACCCCCAAATTCGACTTTCAACTGGTTGTACTTGCCCACCCAGACCTCTGCGCAACACCCATCGCTTGAGTTCGCTGACAGTCTTCGGCATACTCTCGTCCATTGCCCAGGCGCTATCAAGTAAGAAATTGGCCGCCTGAGGCGCTCCCCACGCATTCAAATCCAGAAGACCAACAGGAAATACATTGGTGCTAATACCGGGTTTGGGATACAGACTTGCTGCATACGTCAACCACGGGTCTTCCGGCGAACCAATGTTTGGCATAAAGCGGAATGCGGCAACTGATTCTTTTGCTTTTTGAGTTTCCTCAAGGTCAAAAATAGAGGTAGAACCCAAACTCAAAGGCTTCTGCTTTCGAACTGCTAGCAAGAGCTTGGTTCTGTAGAGCGGCTCTGCCAGGGCACCGAGAGTCCATTTCAATTCTGTACTCTGGTTATTTACTTTGAAAACAGTTTTGTAATCGTGAGCATAGAGATTTCTATCTTGCCAATTTTCTACCTGTGAGCCAAGTAAGAACATACCTTTTATAATCTTTGTCCAAGCATCGAAGGCAGGCTTGCCATCGACCCGGGCGAGATCAAGGCATCTATAAAGCAAGACAGAACGACGAAAGTTATTTACCTTGATGCCATCAGCTTCAAAGGTCACATCATTGATAGGATAGCTGAGCCTGGAAAGCCAGGTCTTAACCCTAAAGAATGTGGTCAGCTCGGGGCTGCTGCGGAACCAACCTTGTGGCTTATAGCAAGTAAAATCCTCATTGCGATCGAAGATTGCACTCTTTCCCGGCTTTGCAAACACAACAGCATCGTAGTCTGTTTGTACCATTTGCGGCACTCGTCCAAGAGCTGGTATGGCGAATTCAGGGTCAATCAGTTTCAAGGCAAGGCTGAGAAAGGCAATGTTGCATTCAACGTCAGTTCGAACCTCAACATCATCTGCTTGTTTGTAATCAGACACCGCAATTCGCAACATTGATGTAAGCAAGGCTTTTATTTGCGGCAAGAGATAGCGTTTTATCGTGGATGCATTTACGCGATTACAAAACGCGAAATAAGGATGCAAGACTGAGTCTAGAGTTACGAAGTTCGCTTTGCCAGCCTGCCTGTTTTGCTTGTAGAGATCAACCATACTGGTGACGCCGGAATTACTGCGAACAACAAAATAGTTTTCTCCAAGGCTCAAAACAGCTTTAGGACCCAAGCCACCAATGGTGATGCCTTGAAGAGGAATCATCGGTGGATAGCTATAAGGAATGTCCTGACGCGGAATTAGATCGTCAAGTTTTTGCGCCTTGCGTTCAACCTTAATCGGCTCTTGCTGAATCACTTTGGGCATTTGATTTTTCAAGCCGTCTTTAACCATACCCTCGACATCAAGAGCAAAGACAGGGCTTGAGCAGCACGAAAATACAAGCGTCTGTCCGATAAGGAGTACGAGCAAGCAGCTTACTCTTACTAATTTCGAAACAGACGCGAGCATGAGAAATTACCTGAGCTTCACCGTCTCTTGCGGAAGGTGATCTAGTGAAACAAATCGTGCCAAATGGATTCCATCTGCTTTTTCAATGTCTCCTAGAAGACGCTTGTTCAGATAATCGTCTAAGCCCATGACCATAACGGCTTCCTCTCGCACGCCGACACGGGCCACAGACATAGTGCTTATGTTTACATCGAATTCGCCTAGCAAACCTGCCACTTTAGCAACCATACCTGGTTGATCGCGATGGCTGGTAAACAGCATGTACCTCTGAGGTGTAAGGTTGATCGGGAAATCGTTGATGCGAGTGATGAGAGGCTCATCATGCGCAAGAACAGTTCCGGTCAAGCGCGAGACACCATTGTCACCTTTGAGGGTGAGAATAATTTCTGAACGCTCGCTATCACTTCCGAGATTGCTTTGTTTAACAGAAACACCATGGTTCTTAGCGACGATTGGAGCATTCACATAGGTCACGCCTTCCATTCTGGATGCGAAAAGCCCACGCAATGCAGCTGTCGCCAGAGGAGCTGTGTCCTTCTTCGCGAGGTCGCCGCTCACCACAATATCTATTTCCTTTATGTTGCCTTGCAGAAACTCTCCGGCAACAGCGGCCATAGCTTCAGCAAGCCAAACAAACT
Organism: Obscuribacteraceae bacterium (SeqCode); assembly: GCA_044226015.1. GTDB lineage: Bacteria > Cyanobacteriota > Vampirovibrionia > Obscuribacterales > Obscuribacteraceae > JAIEPM01. Next base: position 1,111,734 of record JBGAHS010000001.1, on the reverse strand, counting down.
TACCCAGTTGCTTCAATACTTCTGGTCTCATCGACGGCAAATTGACGGGGCTGCGAACATGCTTACCTGTGAGGTAATCGCTAATTTGCTCAGCAATATCAATTGCCACGTTGAACTGAGCTTCTTCGGTAGAAGCGCCGAGGTGTGGAGTCAAAACCACCTTTGTACCGAGTTCACGCAATACTGACTCTTTCAGAGGCTCTTCAGAAAAGACATCGAGAGCCGCCCCCGCTATGCGTCCATCTTTAATTGCTGCAGCAAGAGCTGCTTCGTCGATAAGCCCACCACGAGCCGCGTTCACAATGCGAACATTCTTCTTCATCTTGTTGAGCACATCTGCGTTTATCATGCCCGCAGTATCTTTTGTTTTTGGGGTGTGCAAAGTGATGTAATCAGATTCTTCCCAAATTTCCTGCAATGTCGCAGCCCTAACATTCAACTCGCGAATTTTTTCAGCACTCATAAATGGGTCAAATGCAATTACTTTCATGCCCAATGCCTGAGCAGTATTTGCAACGCGACTTCCAATTTTTCCGAGCCCGACAATACCGAGAGTCTTGTTGAAAAGTTCCGAACCCATAAACTTGTTGCGATCCCACCGTCCATCTTTCATAGAAGAGTCGGCTGTGGGAATCTGTCGTGACAATGACATCATTAATGCGATTGTATGCTCTGAGGCGCTTGCAGTATTCCCTTCAGGTGAATTGATCACCAGAACTCCTTTTTCTGTTGCAGCTTGCAAATCGATGTTGTCGACACCGACTCCGGCACGCCCAACGATGCGCAAGTTCACAGATTTCTCGAGAACATCACGAGTAACTTTGCAGCGACTTCGAACTAGCAGAGCATCGTACTGTGGAATTATTTCCAACAACTTTTCATGACTCACGTCAGGAATGTAATCCACGTCAACCGAGCGTTTCATAAGCTCGATTCCCTCAGGACTAATCTCATCTGCTACCAGTACTCTAGCCATTTTTTTTCCTCAGTTATCTGCTGCCGGGTGCAGAAAGGTAAAACTTCTGCCGACATTGCTTCTCAACTTGTGCTTCTGAAAATGCGATAGGCAATGGGTTTGCCTGTAACCATGACTTCAGTTGGTCTTGTTTAAAAGGAGAGCTGTAATGCCCTGATTGTCCTAAAGCCAGGTTGCCATAGAACGTGTCATCGTCTGCAAGATCGATCAAGAGTCTAACGGTGGGACCATTCTTTGCTTGAAATGGACCAGACTGAATCGTTCTATCAATATCGCATGCGTTCAAACAATTACTGTCGCCGCCAACCTGTACTCCTTTAATATCAAGCAAATTGTGCAACCATTTCGCTCCGTCATACATTCCGACCAATTTGAAATTAGCCAGGTGAGCCTTGCCCCAGAGCCAGTCTTTAACGTCTTCACTATTGAAGTACTGTTTAAGTCTCGTATTTGATTTCGCAAACGTCGTAATCAGAAACGTGTCTGGAATTCTTTCCTCTGTCGGCGTCAAGTCTTTGTCTTTGGTGCGCAGATAGTGTTCAACCAGCGTAGTCCACAACGGCCAGTGCTGGAAGTATTCATCTGTAGTCTGTTTTCCAAGCTTGGGTTCGAGAATGCGTCGAGCGAGAGTTCCAACATATGATTCAAAACAGCTTGCTGCCGCCGAGTCTTCTTTAACGATCAGGTCCCAATGTTGCATGAGCTCCATTGCCTTGGTCTGCGATGCGTCAATCGATTTGCTTGCATCCATGGCTTTCTTCAACTCATCGACCACCAGCTTCGCCAACATCTGTAGCTGGTCTCCCTGATAGGCACTGAAGTCGAGCAAATCTAGTTTCTGTCCATTCTTTCCTTTTGGAAGCGACAGAGCCAAACGATCGGCTCGGTAAGGCGAATCCCACTGATGTCCCCATAGCTGTCCATATCGACTCGCTGTAGCTGGTATCGAATATATTTTTTGACCAGCAGCGATGCAGAAATCGCCTGAAGGTCGCGGAGCAGAGCCCGCAGGAATGAAGGTCTGAGGCAACTCAGTAAAATCGACCATGCTGACCCAATCGCCAGTGGTATTCCAGCCTTCTGTCATCGTGGTGCCTTGTCCACCACCAGCTCGCACCGGCACATCACCCGCAGCATGGCAGCCGATGTGACCAGACTTGTCGCCGTAGACGAACAATTGAGGAGGTCCGCCATAAATGCTCAAGTTCTTGAGGAAGTCATTCCAATCAGTTGAGCGATTGATTGCACATATCGTGTTTAGCCACGGTTTCTTTGTTTCATAGCCTGACCAATTAAGCGAAATTCCACTGTCCTTATCACGGAATAAAACAGGACCATGGCGGGTTATCGTCACTTTATGCTCAACATCGGCACCAAATCTCACGGGTATGGCTTCTCTGAATTCCTGAGCTGTTTCGATTTTGCTAGTCGATTTGTATTTGTTTTCTACCTCAGATGTGAAATGTTCAACAAACAAATCTTGCACGTCAGCATGCATTGATGAACTTGACCAGCAGATGCGATCGTTCCTTCCGAACACTACGCCTGGCACACCTGGAAGGGTGGCACCAGCAACATGCAAGTTTGCAGAACTCAATGAAATCAGAAAGAACTCGCAAGGGAAAGTCAGCGCAGAGTGCTTATCACAAGCAAGCATTACGCCACCAGATTTTGAATATGCCGGAGAAAGAACCCAGTTTGTACTTCCCCAGGTTCTATCTGGTTTGCGGAAGAATGGTGGCTGAGCAGCTAATTGATGAATGCCCTGCCCTAAGCCAGCACTCACAGTGGGCAAGGCTCTCTTTGCCAGGTTGCTCGCGGTCCCTCTTGAACTGCGGCTATACGAAACCGCTGCGTTCGACTGCGCACCAGAAAGAGAACTTATCCGCAAAGGTGAATGATCAGGACCGAGAGTCTGGGGTGATGATGTCGATGGCACTACATTTGGTGCAGTGTTTTGAGTAGAACCTGATGGTCCCATCATTCTAGAATTTGATGGATTGAGAACTCGCCCGGGCGTTCTCAGTACAGTTCCCCGAGCTGGAGCCCCAGCAGGCGCCGCTGTTGAAGGCGCACCCGGCGATGGAAGTGGAGACGAATCTGCACCTGCCTGCTTAATAGGTTGTGCGGCGGCTCTTATTAAAGTTGATTTTGCAACACCGGAAATAGCAAGGTCTGGACTCCACGAACTTACAGAGTAGTTGTCTTCGAATAGCTTGGCGGCCATATTGTCACCGACCTGTGTCGTGATTCGCCAGCGCAATTCATCAAGTTTCCATGACTCATCTAGCTCATAAGCTAGATACTTCATGACTGCCAATGTGTCGATTTCACGCCAGGGAGCAGGCTTGTAACCGAGAGCAGTAAATTCAACAGAAAGTTTGTCGTCATTCTCTGTCAGGTACGCATTGACACCACGGCAATAAGCTTGTAGTGCATTACGAGCTTGCGGAGTCAAACTCTTCAACTCTTCTTTTGCAAGACGCTCGAAACCGATTGTTCGATTCATTCGATCAGTCAGCAGCGCGGAGATGCCATAGACCTGCGAAAAGCGCCCTTCCGCAGCCCGACGAAGCATATCCATCTGGAACATGCGCTCTCGTGCCACAACATAACCCTGCGCAGCATAAACGTCTTCGTCAGTCTCAGCTTTGACGTACGGAATTGCCCTCCCGTCATATCTGACCAGAGCCGGCTTAGATAAGCCGTTGACGGAGCCGATTCCCTCGAGCACTGGAACTGGGCGTTGCGTGACCCACCAGGTGACTGACGGCACCACTAGAATTACCAGACATACAAGTGCAAGCAGCACTTTCCACATTTGCTCAGTTCCCCACAGGGTGCATTCCTTCGTGAAGATGCTCAACGCCAATTAATAATCTGCCAAGCAGTTTATCGTGTGTTAACAAGAGGCTTGAACTCTTTCCGAGGCTCATCTAGTCTAATTCATGGGCACGCCAAAAAATCTCAAAACAACAACTGGTAAAGATGAGAAAACGTTCTCCGCAAATTATTGCCGTCTGCGGCGGCTCTGGGTCCGGAAAGTCAACACTCTCGCACAAGTTTGTCGGCGCATCGATTGTAGCCACTGACCACTTTTACAAGAGCCTCGACAAGCTCGATTTGAATCCCGACGGCTCCTATGACTTCGACCACCCGTCGGCGGTCGACCTGGACGCCTGTGCGGATGCATGCCTCCGCCTGAAAGATGGCGAAGATGTTTGGATTCCCGTGTATGACATGCGCAGTTGCAGCCGAAAAGGCACACAGCTAATTCCCGCGCCGAAAAACGGAATTGTCATTGTGGAGGGCATCTTCGCCTTTCACAGCCCGCTCGATGAAATCTGCAGCCTGAAAATATTTATAGATACGCCGGTTGATCAGAGGATGGCAAGACGCATTCGGCGAGATGTTGAACGCGGTCGTGACACAATCGAGACAATAAAGCACAGCATTCATGTTGAAGAGGCATACACACGATATATCGAGCCAATGCGCCAGCTGGCAGACCTGGTGCTCATGGGCGACGAAATAAAGGGGTCGTATAGCTGAGTCGGACAAGCAGCTCCTTGCAAATGGCAGTGAGACTAAACTAGGACATGCTTGTTCATTTGATTTTGCACCTATGAGAACGCAGCACCATTCCGCCTGAAAAGCGTTTCCACAAATATACTTCCATACAAAGCAACCCAAGGTCTTTGGGTTCTTTGGAACATAGACCAGGTCCCAAATGAATCCGCAAAATTAAGCTCACCAGGGAATAAGCCAAAAATTAATCGCGTCATCAATTTCGCAAATAAATCTCCTCTAAACAAGATTTGAGTTCTCAAGCAAACATATCAGCTAAAATGCAAAGGGGATAGCAAGAGAGTCCAATGCAGCAGCTTTCATCCTCTTCTGAGACAAATTCAAACCCTTCAGCGTTTGGCCTTTCCGGCAAAGTCAGGCTCGAAGAATACCTCTGCCTGGGCGGCGCTTACTTGATGTTTCGCCTGCCGTGGCTCTTCATGTTACCTATGGTCGAGGCACCAGACGAATTTGCGCACCACTGGGTGATCAAATTCTTGACGGAACATCATCGACTGCCTATGGCAAAAGAGGTTTTTGATGGTGGCGCATCAGCGGTTTATGGCTCGCTTCCGCAAATGGGTTATATCCCTCATGTGCTTATTTCGTCACTATTTCCTATTGAATCAATCGCCCTAACAGAACGCCTTGGAAGCCTCTTCATGGGCGCGTGGATGATGCTAGCGGCGTACTACATCGGAAAACTTTTGTTTCCCAAGAATCTGATTGCAGCCCTGGCTTTGCCAGCAGCCATAATTCTCCACCCCCAACTTGTATTTATTCACTCGTACGCAAACTGTGATTCAACATCTTCTGCGCTTGCAAGCATAATTTTGTGGCTGAGCTTTGAATCGCTGTCCTCGGGCTTGCGCTTTAACCGAACGATGATAATCGGAGCACTTTCCGGCTGGGTTGCTATTTCAAAATACGCTGGACTCGCAATACTACCTGTGGTGGCAATACCATTGATAGCATCTATCTTTCTAAATGGAACAAGTTTGCTTGCAGGTCTGGCATCTTTCGTAGCAGCAGGCGTGCTTGCTGTGGTAGTTTCAGCTTGGTGGTTCTATCAGAACAACACTCAGTACCCTGGCGATTTTTCTGGAACACAAACCATGTTTAAGTCGTGGGCAGTTGCTAATCACAAGCCACTTTCATACTACCTGCCCGCATCGCACATAATAAAAGATCACAAATGGTGGCGGCTGACAATGTTCAGCTATTGGAGCCTTTTTGGCTATATGACGAGATACATCTGGCGTCCAGTGTACTGGATTTACGGATTCTACATGTTAGTTGCAACAGTGGCACCATTGACACAAGTTGCTCTTGCCACCATGCGCTCAAAGTTGGCTGTAAAAGGCAAAGGCAAACCTCTGATTATGTGGTTCAGCCTTGCGCTTTGCCTGACAATTAACATCGCATTGATGATCGCAGCATCGACAAAAAACCTGGGTGGTCCGCAAGGACGATATCTCATTACCTCTGAAATACCAATTATGGCATTGATAATTGGCGGGCTAATGCAATGTGGAGCTCAGACTAAATCTATCGGAAGGTGGAAGCTTTCTGTTGGAGAAATCGCAGTGTTGAGCTTCCTGTTGTTTAACGCGGCAGTCACGATTGGTTCGTGGATTCATCTTTTTAGGCTCTATGGCGGCTGGCACCTCGACCCGCTTGTAATGTAATTGGAATTTATGTCAGAAGAGCATGAAAAACTTAAAGAGTCACTGGTATTACCTGTGGGGACACAAGTTGTCACTGTAGTTGAGCTGCGAGATCGAGACGGCAACTCAATTAGAAGACAGGGCGCTGTCGGCAAAATAGTACAAGCGCCGGAAAACAATAAAAATGCCTATCAGGTGCTTTTTCCCGATGGCGAGAGCGCAAGCCTGCACCGTAGCGAATTAGCTATCAGAAAGCATCTGCAAAACCTGCATTTCGATCGCCCGGATGCAGAGCCTGGAGACCGCGATCTATTTCAATACGTAATTTATCGTTGCATCGTCGGCTCTCGCGCTTTTGGACTCGATGTCGACAGTTCGGACATTGACCGCAGAGGCATCTATCTTCCACCAACTAGAATGCAATGGTCACTCTATGGAATTCCAGAACAAATTGAAAACGATGAGACACAAGAATGTTATTGGGAAATGCAAAAGTTCCTAATTCTTGCGTTGAAGGCAAACCCGAATGTACTTGAGTGCCTATACACTCCGATTATCGAAGAGCAAGATGCCCTTGCTGCGGAACTCTTGGAAAACAGGGAAAAATTCTTATCGTGCCTGGTCTATCAAACCTACAACGGCTACGTCATATCGCAATTTAGAAAACTTGAGCAAGATTTGCGAACTTTGGGCAAACTGAAATGGAAGCATGTAATGCACCTTGTTCGACTTCTCCTATCCGGAATCACAATCCTAAAAGAAGGCTTTGTTCCTGTGAAAGTTGCAGATGAGCGCCAGCGCTTCATGGCGATTCGCAATGGTGAGCTTGCATGGGAAGAAGTAAATGAGTGGCGCCTGAATCTTCACAAAGACTTTGATGCCGCCTTCGAAAATACGAAGCTTCCTGAACGTCCAGATTATGAATGGTGCAACGAGTTTTTGATTAAGGCACGAAAGTCCCGAGTTGAGTAACAAACAGCCTTAATTAAGACACAGTAAACTCTCGGAGTTCGTGAGCTCGTTACGACAAAGCAGAATCATCTTAACTGACAAAACATATCACAAGCATTGAAAGGAAGCCATGAATTTCCCAGCCGAACTCTTTGAAGCCTCAGACAAGCACAAATTCCCCTTGCTTTTTGCCACTGTAAGTGGTGCACACTTATATGGTTTCCCTTCTCCAGATTCTGATTGGGATTTGCGCGGTGTGCATATACTTCCAGTTAGTGAAATCATCGGGCTGGATGAAAGCGAGGAGACGACAGAGCTTTCTGAGTTTCGCAACAACATAGAATTAGACCTTGTGACGCATGACATAAAGAAGTTTTTCAAACTGCTCCTGAAAAAGAATGGGTATGTGCTCGAGCAACTCTACTCACCACTGATAATTAGAACATCGCCAGAGCACGAAGAACTGAAGCAAATTGCAAAAGACTGCATCACCCGAATGCATGTTCACCACTATTTAGGGTTTGCGAACAATCAGTGGAACTTATTCAACAAGGAAAATCCTGCGAGAATAAAACCCTTGCTGTACACATACAGAGTAATCTTGACCGGCATTCATTTGATGGAAACGGGAGAAATCGAAGCGAATTTGAAAAAATTGAATGAAACAAGATTTCACCTGAACTTCATTGACGAACTAATAGAGCGCAAAAGCAGCACAAAAGAAAAACAAACTCTCAGCAATAAGGATCTAGAGTTTCACGAACACGAGTTTCAGCGAATGCTCAAAAATCTGGAAGTCTCTGGGCAAAAAAGCTTGCTGCCTGAATCCGCAGGAGCGAAACCTGCGCTGGACGATTTGCTCAAACGTGTTCGATTGGCAACAACCTGACGTACGTGTGGAAGGCGTTCCGTTGCTTATCTGGTGCTGGATCGCAAAAAGCCACTCGATTGGCTAGGACCTGGGTTGCGTATCAAAAAAAGCATCCTCAATGGCTTTTTGGGGAACGGTCTTCCCTGACCCTTCCGCCAGATCGGTATCGACAGGAGGCTTAAGCCCGCTCATTTTTCGCAATTCATTCATGTCTTTTCCAAACCGCGCCCAGTCAAAACCTTCGGGGTCTGTTCTGAAACTAACATGGTCTTTCGGAAGATGCCCCTGCAGCTCAGCATGGGTGTATATCTTGCTGTCAGGAATTTGTGCTCTCTGCAAAATATAGGTCCAGAGACGCGCGACATTCAACATTTGTTCATTGGTATAGTCGAGTTGCTTCTCGGTGGAATGAGTAATTTCAACCCCAACTGAATTCCAATTGACCACTCCAGGTATGCCAGTCAATTTCGAAGAGCAATGTCGTTGCCAGCGAGATTCAAAATCAGCAGTCACATAAATATCATCATTTCGGTCGACCACAAACGGAGTCGATGAACTCCGCTTTCCGGCACTACAATCGTTATTCCAATAATCTATTGTCTTACTGGCACCGGCGTCGCCATCTTCTGTGGAGTGCATAACTCCATAAACGATTTTAGCTGGAATGCTCTTCTTGCCCCAACTTGCATTGTCTATATCGAGAGCAGATCCGTCACGAAGACGAACAGATTTATCATCTTCGCTGCTGCTACATTTAGGGTGGAGATTAACGATTGGTTTGAATTTGAAGACGCCAGCGTCAAGAAGCTCTTGCACAGAGTACTTACTCGCGCTACCTTCATCAAAAGCCTTACGCAATCTGTCTTTTTCCTTAGTACTCATGGGGCGAGGCTTCACAAGTCCTGTTTCATCGAAAACACGTTTTGCGATATCTTTTTTTCTCTCTTCATTGGCGGAACTATCGTCACCGTTGAATATAGTGAGTTCCTCAAGAGATAGTTGCTTGCCACCAGATACGGTTTCATCACACAATGAGGTCTTAGCTTGGGTATTTTTTTCGGATGGATTGGCTGATGAAGCATTCTTGCTGCCTTCAGCGTTTGGGCTCGCCGCATCACTTGCCGCAGGGGCATTTGGCGCGCTGCGGTCCGCCGCCAGCTCCGCGGCATAACCGGCTTGGGCTCCTATCGCTGATTGTGCAATAAGACAGAACAAAAGCGCGAAAGTCACTGTATGCGAAAAAATCCGGAAATTCCGGAAAGCACGCACCGTAAAATTTTCCCGCATACTTAACTATCCCGACGAAGCTGGGCGGGTATAGCAATACCCAGTTCTTCAAGGGAGTCATCAAGACTGATGCGATGTCGCTGGGCATAAAGAAGCGCCTGGCTTGCTTCTTCTTCTGTTAATGCCTTGTTTCTGAGTAGGAATTGGCACCTCAGTGCAGCCAACAAAGTACCTTCATCAATAGAACCTGCAACAACAAGCATCTTACCTATCATTGCCGGATAGGTAGAACTCAAAGCGATTGCTTCCTGAATGTCAGCAGTGTCAACAAGTCCTGTTTGCTGAAGCAAATCACCAAGACGAATATCTGACTCTTCGCTCAACTTACTGCAGTCCTTAGGGTCAACAGCCTTTCCTGTAATCGCAAGCTCTTGCAGAGCAGCGGCAGCTGCACGAATGTCGATTGCACCACTCGAAATCATATTTTGCAATTTAAGCGCCATATCGAGAACTGCTTGCGAAATCAAACCCATTTCAATGAGAATATCTCCAAGCGGTTTTGGTGTCGTCAAACCAACTTCCAGAACATTCAACATGTCGCCTTCAGTGAGGACGCCAGAAAGCATGAGGAGCTCGCCCAAACGCACCCGCTTGTTCGGGTCTTGCTTTGATAAACCACGCTGCTGTGCTGTCATTTCAACCGGCAGTATTCGCAAACTCTCGGAGCGCAGAAGTTCAACTGCCTCGCCGTGACTCATCTTTCCTTCACGCAGCAGCACTTGCACTTCCAAAGCTCGAGCCAAAACGCTGTGTTCAACTACACCAGTCAGAGTGAGCATACGTCCCACAGGAGCGCCCGTCTCATAGCCAACTTTCATAGCCTCATCAACTTGCTCTTGTGATACTAAACCGGCATCGATCAACAAAGTCGCAAGCTTGCTTTTTTGCAAATCTTCAGCGCCTGTTCGATTTGATACTCCAAGTTTTTGCAAAGCATCAGACAAACTCGACTTCTCATTCTTTACCGATTGAAACGCTATGCGCGCAGTCTCAATGTCTATGGCTTCCTCGCGCAGCAATGCTTGCAGCTGCAAAGCGATGCGAAGGTCTTTCTCCGGCATTTTGTTGGATAAGACAAGAGCACGACCCAGGGGCAAGTTTATTTGTATCGCAATTTGGACGGCTTCTTGAATCTCTTCCTGCTTGAATACTCCAAGCTCGAGTAAGAAGTCGGCAAGCTTAGACGCGTGCACCGTTTCCGCCATAAAACCCCCGAAGGTATGGATGCTCTAGGAACAATAATCTAGCACATTTGACTGCTTAATTCAGAACAAGACGGCTCTGGAACAAAGCCAGACGCCAATCAGTACAGGACTCTAAACAGCTTTTAAGTTAATGACAAAACTGTTATTAAGGAAAAGGCTGAACGGTTTCGGGACGCTCAGATTCTTCTTCCGGCTTACTTTCATTAGTACTGCCAGAATGAGTGCTTCTGTCCTGGCTCGGCTTGCTGTCAGCGAGAGCTTTGCTTGCCGCATCAGAAGCAGGCACAGCTTCGCCACTGGAAATCACTTTCGCCGGCTTCTCACCTGCAGGCGGAGAAGCAGAACCTTCTTTTGCTAAACCTGGACTAGTAGGGTTCGCAGTACCAGGAAGCGGATTAGTCTCAGGCAAATTATCAAGCGTCGGCTCAGCCACAACGTCGATATCGCCACCACGAGCAATACCAGGAATTTTCTGCTCAATTGCGCTGGCCTGACTCAGAACTGATTGCGCTTTAGCATCAAGCCCTTGCTCCTTATAGATGCTCGCCAGCCTTCTCAGCTGTGAAGCAAACTGAGCAGAGTCAGAACCATAGGTTTGCTTTTGAATGTCTGCGGAACGTTTTATCATGGACTCGGCATCTGAATAATTCTTGTGAATCATATTCAGTTCGGCTATACGACCGAGCTCGGGAACGAGCTTTGGACTAAATCTGCCATATGCTTGCTCTTGAACCTGCAACGCTTTTTGATATGCAAGAATTGCCTCATCATATTTTTTGTCCATACGATAGGACTCAGCCATATTATCGAGAGCACGTGCCAGAGCGCCTTTCAATGCTTTGTGGTCAGCATTCGAGTCATTCTCTGCAATCGACTCCAACGCAGACACGGTACCAGGACTGGCAAAAATCGAGGCAACCTTAGCTGCAAGCTTCGCATCTGCAATCGATGAAATAGCAAGAATTGCAGCGCGCTTGCTTTTTTCATCTCCAAGCATATGAGGAATGAATTTCTCAATTGTTTGCACTTCTTGCAATTTGAGTTGCTGCTGGTTGTACGCAACGGTGAAATAGGTACCGCCCAGAGCCAAGATTGTGCCACTTAGAATGGGAGCAATGGCACCGATTCGATCCCACACATCTTTTTTTGAGCGTTTGCTTGACTCTGCAATTATCGCCAGAATTGACTCTTGTTGCTTCAGCAGCTTTTCTTGCTGCTCCGCCAGAGACTGCAATGATATCTCAAAGCCTGAAGCGTCTTTTTCTGAGTCTGCCACTTTCACCTCCTCTGATTCATTTGAGCAACTAAGCCTGCCACATCTGAATCAGTAAGCAAAGTGCTCTCTGCCGAGAAACACCTACTAAAACCATCCTAACCCCAAATCACACATTTGGAGCAAAATTTCTGCCACGCTTTATGCTCTGTTACTGAAAAAACAATTCACAATTAGCGAACCGAGCGCCATAATCTATTGCAGCATCAGGCATTAGAGGTTTCAGATTTAGTCGATTCCGGATAAAGACTTTGCATGTTTAACGCTCTCAACTTCGGAGCCTTTAACATCGTCACCAGTACAACAAGAATCGTCATCGTTCCCCCAAAAACCACAGAAGGAACCAGACCAAGCAAGCGGGCAGCCAGACCAGATTCAAATTCGCCGATTTCATTCGATGAACCGATGAACATGCTGTTGACCGCAGCTACTCTACCTTTCATATCTGCCGGAGTGAGAAGCTGATAAATAGTGCTTCTAACATACACACTAATGCCATCGAGACATCCGCTAAATGCTAGCAATCCAAAGGAAAGATACAAATTCTTAGACAGTCCAAAGCAAATCATGCAAAGCCCAAAGCCCGCAACGGCAATCATAAGCATCAATCCGGCGTTCGACTTAATCGGATTGTGAGTCAAATAAGTTGATGTGAGAAGTGCCCCCACACATGGTGCCGCGCGCAGAAAACCAAGCACTTGCGGACCAGAATGAAATACGTCAGATGCAAACACGGGCAGAAGTGCAACCGCACCACCAAATAAGACAGCAAACAGATCAAGCGCCATTGAGCCAATAATAATTTGATTTGAAAAGACGAATTTCAGACCTTCCTTGATGTTCGCAACCGCACCATTCTCCTTATTGGTTTTCTTGAATTCAGTTTTCGCGTTTACCATCATGAAGCAAACAAAAGAACCAAGAATCAAGCAAGTTGAGAAGGTATACGTAAGCCCTGCACCAAACGCCACATAAAGCAACCCGCCGAGAATAGGACCCATGACAGCTGCGGTTTGCCACATCGAACTGTTCCAGGCGGCAGCATTTGCATAAAGCTCACGAGGCACAATGTCAGATATGAGACCAAATATCGCTGGAGCGTAGAAACCTCTGGCAAAGCCCGTTACAGCAATACAAATATAAATCAAAGGGACAAGAAATTTTGACTCTAATCCAAACGAGCAGCACGCAAGAAGAGCCATCGATGTAGTTAAAACCACGACAGCGCAAATCAAAATTTTTCGACGGTCAACTATATCCGCGACATGTCCGGCGTAGAGCGCAACCCCAATAGCAGGGAAAGCACCTGCAAGACCAAGCAATCCGAGAAGAAGGGGACTCTTTGTTAATGAGTAGAGCTGCCAACCAACAGCCATGAACTGAATTTGCACAGCGACCGTGACAAAAAGTCTTGCGGCCAGCAAAAAACGAAAATCTCTAATCCTCAGAGCTGCATAAGGGCTTTCTGTCATACTTTTTGATTCTAGCACCAATTTGAGCATTACTTGCAGACTCTGCCTCAATTTGGAAATCGGCGCCTTATTACGAGTTCCTTATAAGAAGTAGCGAACTTGGGACAAGTCAAATAGAATATTCCGCACAACTCGTGAATAAAACCTTTAGAAGCAAGAACAGCCGACAACAAAGGACAAACAATGTTTCCACTCATAGCAGAAGGTGTAGCGGTTTACCCTTATCGCTGCAGCAAAAGCGGCTACGAGTTTCTTCAACTCCATCGGTCGGAAAAGGACGATGCATTCCCATCCACCTGGCAGGGAGTTTATGGCTCTGCTGAAAAAAACGAAAGCGCGATAGAAGCCGCGAAGAGAGAATTGATGGAAGAAACCAGCCTCATGCCTGTGCGCATGTTTATGGTGGAATATATTGAAACATTTCTATTTCGTCCAACAAATTGCATTGTACATCTTCCTGTTTTCGCCGCAGAAATTGAGCCCGACGCAGTACCAACACTGAATGATGAGCATGACGATTTTCGCTGGATTCTCGAAAACGAAGTACGCGAGAAATTTATCTGGCGTAGCCAACGTGAAGCTGTTGCAATTCTGCTGGAAACACTTCGGAACTATCCTCAAAATATCGGACTTCTGGAAGTCTAAGACCTGTTCGTCCATGTTTTGTTTTGCTTGTAGACAGATCGGGTATCAAGGAATATGACTTTACGGGAGTAGTATATGCACTTCGAAATCAAGCACGCAGGCACCAATGCAGTTATTTCGGCCCACCTGGAAGCCGGCGAGTCCATGAAAGCTGAGTCAGGTGCCATGGTAGCGAAGAGCGGTCATCTCGAAATTCATGGACACATGTGGGGCGGTTTCATGGGCGCGATGAAACGCTCAGTTCTCGGAGGAGAAACGCTCTTTTTCCAAGACATCAGAGCTACAGACAGATCTGGAGATGTGATTATTGCGCCCTCCGTTCCAGGAGATGTGCAGATAATTTCGATTGAAGCCGGTCAAGATTACTACGTGCAAAACGGTTGTATGCTAGCCGCATTTGAAAATGTCGAGTTGAACACCCGAGCGCAAAAACTAACAGCAGGTGTATTTTCAGGAGCAGGTCTTTTTGTTTTGCATTTGAAAGGTCAGGGGCATTTCGCAGTCAGCGCATTCGGAGCAATCATGGAATTGCCAATTCAAGCCGGACAAAAAATGGTAGTCGATAACGGACATCTTGTAGCATGGTCTGGTGACACCAACTACAAAATTGTGAAAGCAGGAACAGGATGGGTTTCATCTGTGACGAGCGGAGAAGGCTTGGGCTGCGAATTTACGGGACCAGGCAGAGTATGGATTCAAACGCGAAACCCAAGAGCATTCGGACAGTGGATTAGAAAATACGTCCCCGCCGGTGGTGGCGGGCTGCTCTCGCTCATAGGGTGAGACCATGTAATGGACGAACGCAATTACAAAGTCAGATTTTATGGGGATAGTTCTGGAAAGTTCTCCAATGGAGACCTTTCTTTTTTGGAAAACAACAAAGTTGCGATCATTCTTAATGAGAATACCAACGAAGTTCTGTCTCTTTCAGACTTTGAGATTGAGTTAGGCGGGCATAATGAGGATCGCATAAAACTCGTTGATGCGACACGGGGTGTGTCAATTGTTTCGGAGGATCACCAGTTAATATCGGCTTTGCAAAATTGTGGCGAAAATAGGATTGCCAACCAAGCAAAGGAAGTAGAACTGAAGCTTTACAGAGTTAGCAGCGAGAAAAAGACCTATTGGTGGAAAACACTAGGAATTGTGGGTGTGTTTTTTCTAGCTTTTTACTTTTCGGCAGACTGGCTGTGCACCACTCTAATTACCAGCATGGATCCCCACACAGAATCAAGCTTTGGAAGGCTGCTCTCAACAAACGTGAGAAAGGATCCTTCCGGACCTGATCTTGAGCGACTAAATCGCATCGGACAGCGATTGGTCTCTCACTTGAAAAACAACCCTTATAGTTTTGAATTTATTGTGGCATCAGATGACCACATAAACGCATTTGCTTACCCCGGCGGAATCATCGTTGTAAACCGGGGACTGCTGCAACGCGCCACGGACGACTCCGAAATTGCTGGCGTTCTAGGGCATGAAATCGGACATGTCATTCATCGAGATACTTTGAAAAAATGGGGACACCAGATGGGACTCTGGACTGTCGTACAAGTCTGCCTCGGACTGACTAGCCCAGAGCATGCAGACGAAATTGCGCAGACCCTATCTACCGCAAAGGACATGGACAGCTTACGCTACAGCAGAGCACAAGAGCATGATGCGGACATGGCATCAGTTCAGCTCGCACTGGACAGCGACTATCGTCCAGATGCAATGATTGCATTCTTCGAGCGCCTGCAAAAAGACCCGAGCAGTTCAGACAACAAAGCACTGGGGCTGCTCTCAACACATCCACTCAATGAAGAACGAATTGCTTCTGTAAAAGCAGAGGCGCGAAGATTGGAAAAACTCGCACTTCGTAAAAGGCACTCTCACTAATCAGAGCAAGCCCATGAGCGATAACAGTTATTGCAAAAAGATTTGTGTGGCGGCTCCGCTGTTTCGCATCACCGAACCATTCAGATTTTTTGAAATGCTTGCAGATCTGGGAGAGTTGCCGGAAGAATTCATCTTGACTTATTTTTCGGGCTCATCTGAAGTCAACCCCTTATAGAAAGCGCGAATACCTTCAGGACTGAGATAACACTTTTCCTTTTCGCACCAGCTTATCTGACGCACAAGTTCATCAGGGTCATCAATTACAGTAAGAAGAGATAGCTCGTCTTCAAAAAGTAATCCCCGCTTAACCACAGTGGTGCGCATCCAATCAACAAGTCCGCCCCAGAAATCCGAACCAACTAAATAAAGTGGAAAGCGCTTTATCTTATTGGTCTGCATTAGTGTTAGCGCTTCGAATAATTCATCAAGGCTGCCAAAGCCACCAGGCAAAATGATGAATGCCATAGCGTATTTGATGAACATCAGCTTTCGTAGAAAGAAATACCTGAAGTCTAGACTCACGGTTTGATACGGGTTGGGTCTTTTTTCTTCTGGCAACTTTATGTTCAGTCCAACAGACCTTCCACCCGCTTCCATGGCGCCTTTGTTGCCGGCTTCCATGATGCCTGGTCCACCGCCAGTTATGACAGCAAACCCAGCCTGGGCTAACTTAAAGGATAGGTTTTCGGCCAACAGATATTCAGGGTCGCCGGGCAAACAACGCTTAGAACCAAATATACTTACCGCAGGTCCGACCCTGGACATGGAATCAAAACCTTCAACAAGTTCTGACATAATGCGAAAAATACGCCAGGTGTCTTTGGCAGTGATTTCATCAATTACGAACTGCGATTCGGGCATACGGCTTCCTCTTTATTGTTAATGAGCGTGCAGGTCCTCTGAGCTGAAAAACATGGTCAAGGCATGCGAATCAGCCAGCATGCCGCTTTTAACCAATTTCTCCAGCCTTGTCAATTCTCGCTTTTTGCTAACCAATTTCTCCAGACTGACCCGTTGCAAACGTTCGAGATCGTTTTTCAAAACCCAAGGATTTATTTTCAATTCTGTTTGCAGCCTCTTTTGCATTTCAGAAACCGGCAATTCACGCCGCTGAATCCCACGACCGCCAGGCAAGCTAGCGATAACACGCTCGGAAGCAGCCTTAATTGTCAGCCACTTACTTAGCGTGGTCTGAACTGCAGCAAATACTGGAATAGCAGACTGTTTGGAAAGAACCTCTTCCACATTTGAAAGCACCTGATCGCTGTTTCCATAAACCCAATGGTCTAGCAAAGCAAAAACATTGGAGAAGTGCGGACTAAGCTGTGCCACCACCTCTAGTGTTATGCGTTTTTCAGGCAGAATATAGATAGCAGCTTTCTCAATTTCCATTGCTATCATTCGCAAGTTAGCATCATTGCTCTCAGCTAGATAATCACTTGCCTCATCATCAATAACTGCACCAAATTTATGGGCTCGCTTGCGGCACCAGTTCATAAGCTCTGGGTTGGCAGCTCCGGGCCAGAACTTCATTTTTTCAAAAGTCTCAATGTCAGCGTGCTTTTCAAAAACCTTTGAAACTTTCAAGGTCTTATCGAAATTTGCGGGACAACTGAATATCAAATAAGTGTTAGGAGCGACACCTGCAAGCGCTTTATCAAGGTCATCTAACAGCTTCTCTGCTTTGGCTCCGCTAGCTTTGGCCTTTGACGAATCATCATCAGATTTGCCACCACGCTTTTTGGTAAACAACTCGCATTGCTCAAATAGTATGAGCTTATTACCAGGACCAAACGGAACGGTGGCAGATTCATCAATTACCTGCTTTAGCTCAGGTTTGTTGATGCGCGCAAGATTGAATGAAGCCCAGGCAGGGTCGAGCAGCTGCTCTTTAGCATGCTCAATTCGTTCAGAAATCAGCAACTCTTCTTCGCCAGCAAGAATTAGAATGGGCAAATCTTAAGTCCTCAACTAAGTTCCAATACGTTTACCAGTAACTATGAAGTGTACGCGTTTTGCCACAGATGTACAGGCATCACCCATACGCTCGAGATAACGAATGCAAAATAGAAGCTGCATTGTGGTCTGAGCATCTTCCTGATTTTGTTCTCCAATATCCTGCAAAAGTTGCTTAGAGAGCCAATCATGCAAATAGTCGATCTGACTGTCGCGCTGCATAATCTCTTCGATGCGCTCAACATTATCAGTCAGAAAACAGAGCAACACGTCGTCAACCATGCGAGAGACGACACCCACTATTTCTAAAAATTCGGGAGGAATCTGAACATCTTCCGACGCGACCCAAGAAACATACTTCGCCACGCGATAAGCATGGTCAGCCAGGCGCTCAAACTTCGCAGCAATCAACGTGCTACCAACCAGAGCTCTGTTTTCAGCCTGGGTCAAATCCTTATTCTCGTTCAGAAGGTCGAGACACTTCTCCTCAATTTTCTGACAGGCAGCATTGATTTGCTCCTCATACTTGATCATGTGTTCAAACTTAGCACTTGAATCTTTCTTGAGCACACGTGAAAGTTCTTGCATGGTTTCACTAACAAGGCGCCCCAGAGCAAGCACATCTTCTTTCATCAAAGTGACAGCTCTAGTTTTCACTTTCCATTCTCCTGCGTTGACTCTTTGCTGCCACCACTAAGCTCTTCTTTGTTTTGATTGAGCCTGTAACCCAATCGATGCACTGTTTCCAGCAATTCTGGATTTTGCGGGTCTTTCTCTAACTTTTGCCTCAGCCACCGAATATGCACAGCAACCGTTTTAGCGTCTCCCTGGAAATCATAACCCCAAACCTGGTTAAGCAGCACCTCTGTAGACATCGTCTTACCAGCATTCATCATCAGCACTTTGAGTAAATTGAATTCTTTTGGAGAAACATCAATGCTCTTGCCTTTATGAGTGACAGAGCGAGCTTCCTCATCTAATTCCAGTGTGCCAACAATAAGCTTGCTGGAGCGTGGATTTTTTCCAGCTCGGCGCAGAAGCGCTTGCACTCTGGCTAGCAGTTCAACGGTACTAAAAGGCTTAGCCAGGTAATCATCTGCACCAGAACGCAACCCCTCCGCCACATCATTCGGAGTAGAACGCCCTGTAAGCATTAAGATTGGCACTTCAACCGCACGGCTGCGCAAGACTTTACAGATTTCTGGACCCACCATATCAGGCAGCATCCAATCAAGAATAATCAAATCAGGGCTAGAACGATCCACACCGGAAAGTGCAGATTGACCATTGCGAAAAATAGTTATGCCGTAGCCTTGCCGACTTAAATTGAATTCCAGAGTCTCTACTATGGTGTCATCGTCATCGACGAGCATGATCTTTTGTTGTGTCTTGCTCATACTCAACGAACTCCTGGTTTTGAACTGGGAAACTCAAGTGAGAAACAGGAGCCCACACCTTCCTGTGATTTGACTGAAATTTTAGCACCGTGCAGATCAAGAACTTGCCTCACGATAGAAAGTCCGAGACCAGTTCCGCCTTTTGAAATGCTTTTGTCGATGCGATAAAACTTGGAAAAAATTTTGGGAATCTCTGACTCGGGCATACCAATACCGGTGTCTTCGATGCGGAAACACCCGGGCTTCGGTCCACCAATGATCGAAACGCGCCCACCATCTTCGGTGAACTTCACAGCGTTTTCCAATAGATTCAAAATCACCTGGTCGAGCTGCCCCTTGTTGGCAAAGATGGGAAGTGCATCATCAATGTCTATGAGCACTTCCACGGACTTCTCTCTTGCTTGTTTCGAGACACTTTCAACTGCGTACTTCACGCGTTCTTTCAAAAGCATCCATTCGCATTTCAAATCATTGCGCCGCTCGGCCACCTGCTCAAGTGCCAGCAAGTCAGATACTAAAGCCTGCAAGCGCTCAACCTCTTGATAGGCACGTTTGAGCATTCTCTTGCAAACCTCTCTATCGTCAAGCGCTCCATCAAGAAGCGTTTCAACCAGAAGTTTTATATTAGCGATAGGTAATCTCAGCTCGTGGGCAGCCTCGGCGACAACAACTGATGCTTCCTTTATCGGCTCTGCGGCTGGCAATGCGGCGCCAGCCGACTCCCAACCATCACCCGAAGCTTGCGTCTGATCAGGCTCTGGCAGAGCCTTTTCCTCATCTTTTTTCGAAAGCTCATGACTTTGCATCGTGTCTTCTCGGGCGCGTACAAAAAGAGTAGCGCAAAGCTCAGCCAAGCGCAGAAGTTTTTATCACTAATTACAAACCAACCTATAATAGGAACTTTTTCTTAGCAACTAAAGCTCAATTGCTACTAATCGAAGGAGGACGCGTGGGACCAGTAACTCTTCTTATCCTTGATGGATGGGGCGTCAGCGAAGAGCGCCGCGGAAATACAATTCTTGCCAGCAAAACACCTAACTACGAACTTATGTTGGCAAAGTTTCCCAACAGCTTGCTGGATGCATCTGGAATTGCTGTGGGTTTGCCGCCTGGTTTGATGGGCAATTCTGAGGTCGGACACCTGAATATTGGTGCCGGAAGAGTTGTCATACAGAAACTCACCCAAATAAGCAAAACCATTCTTGATGGAACCTTTTTCAAAAACCCATGCTTCACCGCCGCCTCCGAGCATGCACGAAAAAATAATTCGGCATTGCATCTTATCGGACTAGTGAGCGATGGCTGCGTGCACTCAAGCCCGGACCATCTCGATGGTCTTCTAGAGCTAGCCAGCAGAGAAAAGGTGCCCGAACTTGTAGTGCACCCTATTCTTGATGGACGTGATACGCCACCAAAATCAGCTAAGCGTTTTATGAGAGAACTCGAAGAAAAGCTAGCTCAAAAGAACGGCATTGTTGGTGTCGTTGGCGGCAGATACTACGCGATGGACAGAGACAGCCGCTGGGAAAGAATTGAGAAATACTGGCGTGCACTTGTACTTTCAGAAGGACTAGAAGCAAAATCAGCATTGGAAGCTGTAGAACTCGCCTACGAAAGAGGCGAGTCAGATGAGTTTGTTCTTCCTACAGTCGTAAACAATCGTCCTATCAAAACTGGTGATGCGGTAATTTGTTTTAATTTCCGTCCGGATAGAGTTCGACAAATCAGCCGAGTTCTCACAACAGTTGATTTCAGTGGATTTGAAAGACCGGTAGTTCCAGACATTTTTTATGTTTGCCTTACCGAATATGATTCCAGTTTGAAATTGCCGGTTGCTTTCTCGCCCGAGCAATTGCCATCGCAAGATATGCATATGACTCTGCCAGAGCTGCTTGCATGCCATCACATAAAACAACTTCACGTTGCTGAAACTGAAAAATATGCTCACGTTACATATTTCTTCAATGGCGGCAAGGAAGCTGAAAATCCAGATGAAGAGAGAGTACTGGTTCCATCTCTGAAGGTAGCGACCTACGACAAAGCACCCAACATGCAAACGCCAAAAGTTTGCGAAATGGCCTGCCAGGCAATCGAGTCTGGAAAATATCCATTTATTGTAATCAATTTCGCTAACCCCGACATGGTCGGACACACGGGTTTCATGGAAGCAGGAATAGATGCCGTACAAAGCGTCGACGAGGCTTTCGGCAGACTTCTCGAGTCGACCAGAAAGATGAACGGCTCACTAATCATCACTGCAGACCATGGCAACATTGAACAGATGATAGATCTAAAAACTGGCGAACCACACACTGCTCATACGACCAACCCGGTACCACTGATAGTGGCAGACTTCAGCGGTCAACTTGGCGGATCCACAAAGCTATCCAATGGATCGCTAGAAGATGTCGCACCGACTCTTCTTGAAATCATGAAGATTACGAAGCCTAAAGAGATGACAGGCAAATCACTTATCTTACGTTGACAACGACAATGTCCGCTTTGTTAATCACCGCATCTAATTGCGACGGCGCTCTGCACGCATAAAGTTAAGCGCTATAAAAGAAAGTAATTGCTCACAGTTGATTTCGGTGTTATCATTGCGGCCGCTTAGATTGGCTGCAATTACTAACTTGTCAATGAGCAAGTGGGCGGAGCCAAACAGGATATACATCCACGAAGGGCGTACCATAGAGAAGGAGACGAACAGGTTTTATGGTTAAATTCCAAACAATAGCTCTAGCTGCTACAAGCGTTGTAATGGCTGCTGCACTATCAGCTTGCAGTGGTGGTGGTGAAACAACAACCACTACAACTACTTCAACAGACACCAGCGCTACAACACCAGCAACAACGACAACAACAACTGAAACGTCGACTGCTGCTGCTACCGATACAGCTGCTGCAACTGGCACTGATACCGCTGCTACCACCACCACCACTACCGAAACCAGCACTGAGTCTAAGTAGTTTGATGTAGTTTGATGCAGCATAAAGTTGCAAGTTACTAACTTGAAACTCAAACGATATCGTAAACAGAACCGCACTGAGCAACTGCTTCAGTGCGGTTTTGTTTTTTCTTTTCTTTCGTTCAGTTTTTCATCTTTCTTCTGGCACCCTAGATGTGAATGAGGGTATTTTGGTTCCAGAAAATG
This sequence comes from Obscuribacteraceae bacterium (SeqCode), assembly GCA_044226015.1. GTDB lineage: Bacteria > Cyanobacteriota > Vampirovibrionia > Obscuribacterales > Obscuribacteraceae > JAIEPM01. The sequence goes on along the minus strand of JBGAHS010000001.1, from coordinate 1,089,431 downwards.
CCAAAAAATTTTTGGACGTTATCAAGTTAACTTCATAAAAATTCCAATGCAGGCTGGCAATAGAGTTTATTCGGTCGCTTGCGGGTATATTTGATTGGTATATGCCGCTAAAATACCTCTCATCCCCTTAGTAAATAAGACTAGAAAGCGAGCGAGCGCATGATTCGCCGACGAGACAATCGGCAATGGGACCAGCTAAGACCTATAAAATTCACCCGCGGTTTCACAAAAAACGCAGACGGTTCGGTACTCGTCGAATTTGGCGATACAAAAGTACTGACCACCGCCAAGATTGAAGAGCGCGTTCCCGCGTTTCTCATGGGCAAGGGTGAGGGCTGGATAACTGCCGAATATTCATTACTACCAGGTTCCACATTGGTACGCTCTACACGAGAAGTGACAAGGGGCCAGGCTTCCGGCCGAACGCTGGAAATTCAAAGACTGATTGGTAGATCGCTTAGAGCAATTGTAGACAGAAGACATCTAGGCGAACGAACCATTACCATCGATTGTGACGTTTTACAGGCAGATGGAGGCACCAGAGTCGCCAGCATAAGTGGCGGCTACGTTGCGCTCTATGATGCCCTGCTGAAGCTGCGCAAATCATGCCAGTGGGATAGCCTTCCAATTGTCGAAGCGATGGCAGCGGTCAGCGTTTGTGACATAAATGGACAACTATTGCTTGATCCTAATTATCAGGAAGATTCACAGGCTGCAATGGACGGTAATTTTGTGCTGACTGAATCTGGCAAAATTCTCGAAATCCAAATGACGGCCGAGGATAAGCCTTACGACCACACAAAACTGGCTGACCTGATGAAATTGGCCGAAAAAGGTGTGAAAGAGATAATCGATTTACAAAATCAAGCCATCGGCGTCCGGATGTAGTTGGATTCAGGTGCGTTTGCTCTTTGTTTCGAACAAGCTTAATTTTATGTCCCATTCCGCCTGACAACGGAACTATACTCGTAATATAGGGGTCCAGGGATATCTAACTCCTATTTGCGAACCCAACTCGGAATAAAAAGCTTGGCTACAGAAATTGGCTACGACCCAATCAAAGAGACTTTTCGAGACGTAACAGCCTGGAAGTTGTTTATGTCTTGCTGGAGAGTTTTCTGGCGCATCTACAGAACGCAGGGGCTTGATGGAGCACTGCGCGTGATTCCGATCGCCTGGACAATCATCGTCACGGTCAAAGGTTTCGCTAAATATCACCAGGCTGAATACGAGCGCATGATTCGTGAGGCTGAGTTCGGTGTTGAAGACATGTCTCCACCAGCTTCGGATAATGAGCAACACGCGATGAGTGCACAAGAGTTCGAGGAATATCGCGAACTTGGACGCTGGTTGCGCACCAAACTTTTCAATCTTGGTCCTACTTTTATAAAAATAGGACAGACTATGTCCACGAGGGCAGACCTCGTTCCGTTGCCCACGATGCTTGAGCTGACCAGCTTACAAGAAGAAGTACAAGCAACTCCTTATGATGTCGCTCGTGCCACCATCATTCGAGATCTGGGTAAAGCTCCTGAAGAGTTATTTGCTGAATTCGATTCAAAACCTATAGCTGCGGCAAGTTTGAGCCAGGCGTATAAAGCGAGATTGCATGATGGTCGCGAAGTTGTTTTGAAAGTTCAACGACCAAACCTGACTCAGCTTATTTCCCGTGATGTTGAAACTCTTGGCGCCGTAGCTGATGAGGTCATGCGTTATCCGAGCATGTGCAGACATACCGATTGGCCAAGCCTTATCGAAGAATTTGCCAAAACGACCTTTGAAGAAATTGATTACATCAGAGAAGGTAGAAACGCTGATAGATTCAGAAATAATTTCCGTGGCAATGAACGCATTTACATTCCACGCATTATCTGGAAGATGACCGGTCGACGTGTGCTCACCATTGAGTATGTACCTGGTGCCAGAATCACTGACGTAAATGCGTTGGAAGAATTGAGCATCGATCGCACCGAACTTACCGCGGTTGGGGTCAACTTCTACTTGAAGCAGCTGCTTGAAGATGGTTTCTTCCATGCCGACCCGCACCCGGGCAACATGCGCATCATGCCTGATGGACGCGTAGGCATATTCGACTTCGGCATGGTTGGACGTGTCCAACCTCATTTGAAGCAAGCAATGGCTAATGCATTCATGCACGTCGTCAAACGCGAATACAGGCACATAGTTGACGATTTCGTCGAGATGGGTTTCCTGGACCCAGCTGCCGATCGTGACGCACTGTGTGAGGAGCTGACGCCGATTCTGGAGGCGCGATTTAACGAGGGAATTACCCGCGTGCGATTCCGCAAAGTTCTTTTCGATTTCTCAGATGTGGTTTACCGATATCCATTCAAATTGCCATCTGATTTCACATACATTATGCGAGCGCTACTGACTCTGGAAGGAGTCGCAATCACAATCAACCCTGAGTTCAACTTCGTTGATGCGGCGTTTCCTTTTGCGCAAAAGCTCATCTGGAAAGAGGGCGGTGCGAGCATTCGCCAGGCCATCATCAAAGAAGTTTTCCAGGAAGGAAAGTTCAGCGCATCAGCTGCATTCAACTTAGTGAAGACAGCTTACAAGCTCACACGCAATTAGTTGAAGCTTACGCGCAACTAATAAATGCACTTGAGAATTTGCAAATCATTGCTCCAATATCACATGGAAACCTGGACAAATGTTGCAATGTCGAAATGCTTAACAGCCGCATTCCATGCGGCTCAAGCCAAGGTCAGAAAAAATGCAAAAGCTTCTTAATGATAAAGAAAAATATCTTGATTTCCCATACTGAGTCCTGTAACTTTGGGATCGTCATATAGGTTTTCTTTAGCTTTCAGTTGCATGGGGAACACTCCCATGGACAAGTAGGGCAACCGATCAGATATTACTGATAGAGCCAAAGCAAAGAATTTATAGGGGACGTAAATGATGACCTACGCCACCGCGAGTACAGTAGAGTATGGGCAAAGCTGCAGCAATTGCGGCGACCATCTTGAATCTCTGGCAAAATTTTGTGGGGGCTGCGGATTTATCGTAGCTCCCAATTCGTTCAATATAAACGAATATCCAGAACACGCGGCGCGCATCGGCGAAGGAGAAGAGCGCATCAAGGTTCCAGACAGCATGCCAACGTTTGCTCGAGTCAAACAAGAGACTCAAAATGCGGGCGAGATCAATTCCGAAGTATCGAAGACGATGGTTTTGCTGGCAAGAGAACGAATTTTCCTATACGCGCATCTGCTCACATTTCTTGCGATTAATCTTTTCGGATGCTGGATAGCATTGAAGTGCTATTACGACTTCATCGGTGATGAAATGTCCAAGATCATGATTGCATCCACACCATTTTTGTTCATCAACTCACTTGCACTTCTCGTCATTATTCCAATAAAAGGAACCAGAAGTGAAATAGCCAGGCTCAAGGAAAGACTGAGCCATGCGAAGTTCAAACTGGACTATGGTCATTTGAATTTCAAGGCATAAAGCTAGACAAATAACAGGCAATTGCAATTGGTCCCAGTGGTCCTGATAGCGTTTTGGCATGAAGATTGATCGCAATTTAAATTGGGAAGGTTGTCACAACACCAGAGACCTCGGTGGTCTGGAAACCGAGAAAGGCGATGTGATTCGACGCGGGCTGTTTGTGCGTTCGGATTCACCCCATAATCTTACTAAGTCTGGATGGCAAAGCCTTAAAAGCTACGGCATCAAAACAATAGTCGACCTGCGAAACGAATCAGAACGAGTCGAAGCAATTCCAGCGTACGAAATAGGAGATGCCCTATCGTTTGTGTTTCTGCCGCATGATGGACTGGAGAACAAACTCTTTTGGGGAGAATGGAACAGCGAGTCTTGGGATGAAGGCGCAAGACTTGGTAGCACGCCACTTTATTATAGAAAGCATCTAGCAGCGATGCCAGAACGAACTGCGCGGGTGTTGATTGCGATTGCCGAGGCAGACTCGGCTGGGGTCTTGTTTCACTGTATTGCAGGAAGAGATAGAACCGGAATCATCAGCATGCTTCTATTGATGATACTGGATATAGTACCAGAGCAAATTGCGAATGATTACTGCATAAGCCGAGCGCGCCGCTTAAAATACGGAAACGAGCTAGAGAAAGCTGGGCAAATAAAGGTCGATAATTATCTGGCAGAGAAAGGCACGGACGTTTACAAAATAGTCCTAGAAGAGTCACAAAATGCCTCGCACGTTGAGCGCATCATGAAAGCTGGACTAAAACCATCGCACATTGAAAAACTCAAAGCGCGAGCTTTCGCATAATCGGACTATTTCTTCTTTTCCTTGCCTGCTTCATAAATCTGTCCAAAAAGTTTTTCCAGATTATTGACAGCACCGAAGATGTCTACGCGTCTGGTGTCAATTGCGTCGGATTTCTTGCTTTGCTCTTGTGGTCGTTGCCCGTTGATTTCATCCATGTGAGCAACGTATGCATCTGCTTGCGAACGATCGAACACGGAGACATTGTTCAATTCTATGTTCGTGCCAGGAATCGACAATCCCTTTTTGTATACATTGCCAAGCTTGTCTTCCTTTAGTTCCAATCCGGGCAAATGTTGAGCATTCAAATCTTCAATCATAGATTTCTTAATTGTTTCCATGTTGAATTTTCCATGAGCCGAATCAAAAGCATCATTTAGCAATCGGGTGCGAACCTTTTGTTCCCCACCGTTGCGGTCGCTTTCGAGAATCTTCGCCAGTTCCTTACCTTCAGCTACAGAGGCTTTAGTTTGTTGCTCTACTGGTCCGATTACAGTGTCACTCATTTCTCTCTCTCCCAAACACTCACAATGCAAATATTAGAGGGCAAATCTGAAAAAGTTCTGAGAGCCCTACTTGCCAATTCGTGTTGAATTGAAAAATCAAAATAATTGCATCGCCGCCTGGCAGAACAACAGTTCATTGCCCAGAACCGAATGTCCCGAAGACCTGGCTGAGCCGAAGGAGCTAGACAAATCCGGAATTCAGTAAGGCCCCTGCTATAAATTGAGCTGCTGGAAGCATTTTGGGTTCCTAAAGGCTTCCGGAATTTATCAAATCTTGCCACGGACTGCTTAAAGCAAGCGTCTTGTGGCATAATGAGGACAGGCGTGCCCATGGCAGGGGTATATGGCAAAAATACTTGTCGCAGAAGATGACGAACAAGTCAGAGACTCACTACTCGAATGGTTTGCCCATTTCGGTGAAGATGTCTCTGTTGTACCCTGTGGCGAGCTAGCACAGCAAATCTTAAAGCTTGAAAAGTTTGACGTTCTGATACTCGATTGGGAAATGCCGCCGGGTCCTTCCGGTCCTGAAATAGTTCGGGAATATCGAGCTGCAGGCGGCGATGCAATCGTAATATTGCTTACGGGCAGGGTGGAGCTAGCCGACAAAGAAGTGGGCTTCGACGCGGGCGTCGACGATTACATGGTGAAACCCTTCCATCTGAAGGAATTGAGCGCAAAGGTAAAAGCGCTCTTGAAGCGAGTACAGCCAAAAGAGACGAAACGAAACGTATTCAAAGTAATGGCGTGTCAAATGTGCGGCACCATATATGATGCCGACGTGAAATTTTGCGCTGATTGCTATGTCAATCTAACTGCAGACGAAGTTGAATTTCTCGGTGGACAACAGTTCGACGAGAAGTTTGAAATAACAGGCGTTCTCGGACGTGGCGGAATGAGCGTTGTCTACAAAGCGCGCCACCGCGTTTTACAAAAAGACTTTGCCATTAAGTTCATGGATTTCTCCCGTACAAAAGACCTTGAGTACCTAAAGCGTTTTCAGCTAGAGGCTCAAGCCCTGAGCAAAATGGCTAACCCTCACGTTGTAGCAATACACGACTACGGCTTAAGCGAATCAAAGCATCCTTATATCGTTATGGACTTTGTCGAAGGCATCTCGCTGTACCGAGCTCTAAATCGCTTCGAAGCTTTCCCTCTAGCCAGGTGCATCGATATTTTTCAGCAATCATGCATTGGTATAGGACATGCACATAAGGCTGGTTTGGTGCACCGCGATCTGAAACCAGCCAATATTATTCTTGGTCAACTCAATGGCAAGGAACACGTAACCATAGTGGACTTTGGTGTAGCGAAGAAGATTGAAGCCGAAAGCAAAGCGAGTGAACAGCTCACAAAAGAAGGCAAGGTTTTTGGAACAACGACATACATGAGTCCTGAACACTGTCAGGGGCAGCTATTAGACCAGAGAAGTGACGTCTATGCGTTTGGATGCATCATGTACGAGGTGCTGGCGGGTCATCCACCATTCGTCGGCGACAACGTACTAGACACGCTACAAAAACAGATTAATGACAAACCCATTCAGTTGAGTGCTGCAAGAGACAAAGGCGACCTACCACAAGTGCTTGAAGCGATCATTCATAAAAGCCTTGAGAAAGCTCCCGAGAATAGATATCAAAGCATGGACGAACTGTACGAGGCGCTAAAACGCGCCAGTCAAACCTTGGCTGTTTGAACTCGTCTGTCCTCAAAGAAATAAGGCGACTCTTGACGGAACCGCCTTAAAATGAAGTCATCTGGTTTTTTGGAAAGCGTTAGCCTTTCAGGTCGAAGCGATCAAGATTCATCACCTTATTCCAGGCGCTGACAAAATCGCGAACCATCTTATCTTTGGAGTCATCTGATGCGTATACCTCTGCTACAGCTCGCAGTTCTGAGCTAGAGCCAAAGATCAGGTCAACTGGACTTGCCGTCCATTTGAGTTTACCTGATTTGCGATCATGCCCCTCGTAGAGCCCATCTTTGTCGGCAGACTTAGTCCACTTCGTAGACATATCGAGCAGATTTACGAAGAAATCATTACTCAATGTTCCAGGGTGCTCAGTCAGAACACCGAGTGAGCTGTGAGCGTCGTTCGCATCTAGAGCCCGCATTCCTCCGAGCAGAACCGTCATCTCCGGCACCGTGAGAGTTAGAGCATTTGCGCGATCAACCATCATCTCTGTTGGTGTTTTCTGATTTTCTTTTCCGTAGTAGTTTCTGAAAGCATCAGACTTTGGTTCAAGAAACGCCACTGAACTAACATCAGTTTGCGCTTGCGTAGCATCTGTTCGACCAACAGCGAACGGAACCTTGACCTCAACTCCAGCCTTTTTCGCTGCATCCTCAACTGCTGCATTACCAGCAATTACAATCAAATCAGCGAGCGAAACTTTCTTACCGGAAGATTCACTTTGCTTGTTAAAGTCATTCTGGATCTTTTTCAGCGCCTGTAGGGTCTTGTCGAGTTCTACTGGGTCATTCACAGCCCAATCCTTTTCAGGAGCCAGACTTATACGGGCACCATTCGCGCCACCACGTTTGTCCGTTCCTCTGAAAGATGCAGCTGACGCCCATGCAGTTTTAATCAGTTCACGAGGAGCAACACCTGAGCTGAGAGCTTTACCTTTGAGTGCTTCAACATCAGCTGCATCGATCATTTTATAATCGGCCGCGGGCACAGGGTCTTGCCAGAGAAGGGCTTCCTTGGGCACTTCCGCGCCCAGGTATCGTGAGCGAGGTCCCATGTCGCGGTGGGTCAATTTAAACCATGCCTTTGCAAAAGCCAGCTTGAATTCTTCTGGATTGTCTTTGAATCGTTTGATTATCTTGTTGTATTCAGGATCCATCTTCAGACCCAGGTCTGTCGTGAACATCATCGGCGGATGTTTCTTTTTTGCATCGAAAGCATCAGGAACTGGACGAGCAGAAGCCTCATCTTTCGGTGTCCACTGTTTAGCTCCTGCCGGACTCTTGGTCAACACCCAATCATAGTTAAGCAAATTGTTCAAATAATTCATCGTAAACTTGGTCGGGTCAGGCGACCAAGCGCCTTCCAACCCTGAAGTGATAGCATCCGCACCAGAACCGGTACCATGTTTATTTTCCCATCCAAAGCCTTGCTTCTCAATTGGTTCCCCGGCTGGCGCAGGTCCGACGTTAGTGGCGGAAGCAGCACCATGTGCTTTACCGAACGTGTGTCCACCTGCGATGAGGGCAACCGTTTCCTCATCGTTCATTGCCATTCTTCCGAATGCGTCTCGGGTATCTTTTGCAGCAGCAAGCGGGTCTGGATTGCCATTCGGTCCCTCAGGATTGACGTAAATCAAACCCATTTGAGTCGCAGCGAGCGGCTTAACGAAATTACCGTTCTTGTCGCGATTGCTGCTCATGAACTTATCGCCAGAGCCCCAATAAATCAGGTCGGGCTCCCAATCATCTGATCTTCCACCGGCAAATCCGAACGGCGTGAAGCCCATCGCTTCCAGGGAGACGTTCCCAGTCAGCACCATGAGGTCTCCCCAGGATAATTTGCGTCCGTATTTTTTCTTTACCGGCCATAACAAGCGTCTTGCTTTATCAAGGTTCGCGTTATCCGGCCAACTATTTAGAGGCTCAAATCTCTGCTGACCACCGCCAGCTCCACCGCGCCCATCATAAACGCGGTAAGCACCCGCGCTGTGCCACGCCATGCGGATGAAGAATGGTCCATAGTTCCCATAGTCAGCGGGCCACCAATCTTGCGAGCTACTCAAAACGCTTTTGATATCTTGCTTTACAGCGTTCAAATCAAGCGTTCTAAACTCCCTGGCGTAATCAAAATCTTTTCCGTATGGATTCGACTCGGCCGAATGTTGACGGAGAGGAGAGAGGTCAAGGGTGTTCGGCCACCAGAACTGGTTGCTTCTTGGTGCCTGATCTTCAGCCCAAACTGGAACCGTCTGGGTAAGAAGCGGTAGCAAAAGTGATGGGAGCAGCAAAACCTTCTTTATTTGCTTTGACATCGGAATACTATTTTCCCCACAGTTAGAATAATTACACGATTAGACTAATTCTAAATGACTTATAAGTCAAGTCAACCGGATTAAATGATCCAATCGGCACACTCTAATTTCCCCAATCATTTTGAACTCTGGGTGAATATATATCGCTTTTGCATTAGTAAGTCGTATTTACTGTGAAATAAAATACCAGGTCCGACGATCAGACCTGTTATCACATTAATTGGAATCGATCGAAATTTACTTCTTTTCGGGTGGATGAAAGACTAGCGCATTCTCACGTAAGCTTGAGTTGCCTATAGACATCTGTGAAAAGACTCCATTGCGACGGTTCACGAAAACTGTGTTGTCTGGCCCAACAATACCAATGTTACTGAAACCATCATTGGTCCGAAGCATCACGTCACCTGGTTGACGCTCATCCATTTTACGTGGCTCCCAGTGCTTTTCTTTCAGAATTTTAGCCACATCTTTAACAGTTCCAACGCTGTGGTCCATAAGACCAGCCTTCAACAACACTTCGCTGACCGCTGCAGCCGCCCCCATAGAACCAGTAACGCCCTCGGTCTTACGCCAGAGTTCGTCTCCGAGACTACTCTTCGCAACACCAACGATTTCATCATTTTTTGATGCGCCAGCTTTTCCACCATTCACAATGTCTAGTAAGCAAAGATTTGATTTTTCGCCGGCAGAAGTGCCTTTTTCATGACAATCGCTGTTTTCTGGTTGGTTATTACGTTCGCCCATTTGCCCGCCCTCTAGATGTCCTACAGGAAACATCGTAATCGCCCCACTTAATTCCTCACAGGGATAAGCACGCATGAATTCTGCACAATTTGACAGGTCGGATTTCACTCAATTTTCATGCACGACAATCGATTCAGGTTGACCTGCTACCAGGTCAAAAAAGACCGATGAAACAGTCGATTCCTCCAGCAAGGTGCAGAACAGAAACTATCATTCTCAGGCATGAAGCGACTTATCTCTCAACAGGGCTTGGAAGAGACTTCAGCTTCGCATTTAGCTGAGAATAAACAGCGCCGATCCACTCTGGTTCAACAGGAAGCACAATGCCATCTGGTGGATGGCGAAAATCAAATGGACTCATCAACAGTTCTGTATTGTCTATACCAACATCGTGCACAAGGACGAATAGCTCTTCTGAGGCAGGGTCGCCCATAGCCAGGCAACCTATAGAACAGTTAGCACCGTGAATCATGATGTCACCGCCGAGAGTGGCACGTCCGTCTTGCTTACCCATTTCCTTGTCAAACTCGTTTGGATAATCGACTCTCATAGCCACATGATAAGGTGTATTTGGTTCAAGTTCAGAGATTCTGTAAAACCCTTCTGGCATTTGTTTATCACCTTCCTTTAGCTTTGGCCCAAGTACTCCGCTTGTTCCGAGAATCGGAAAGGAGCAGATGAATCGAGGCGAATTGCTATGCTCATCAAGCGAATAAATCTGCAGCTCTTCTTCCGCCTTTAGTCCAAGAAAGATGAGTCCGGCAGGGGGATATATGGCACCGGCTCTTTCGAATTTTGCCTTTAGACGAATACGCGCCTGGTCACCGTATTTCTGCAGCACCAACTCAATGGTTTGTTGTCCACGAAACTGCCGAGCCATTGAGCATCGACGCACCGCTTTCAGAAGAAACACAGAACATATGAGCAGTAGTCCAATCAGGAGAATCGAGAGTAGCAACTTATTTTTTGCAAAAAGACTATTCATTAAGCAAATATATGATTCAGGCAAGTAATCGCTATTCTAACTCGGCATCCGAAATCATCGCCAAACTATCTTTTCAAACGCTTTGGTAAAGAGACTGCTGCCGTTTTGCGATCACAAACATTTACAGCACATCATCCACAGGGACGAGGTCTCACAACATTCATGGAGCTATTATTGCGAAAAAGATGGAGAAGTGAGCCATGAGATATAGTTACGAAAGCGTCAAGCAAACATTCTATCTATTCTTTGCATTGTTCGGGCTCTTGGTCATTGGCACTGGATGCTGGATGCTCTATATGACCGGCGTCAGCACGGACCCTGCGGCATACTTTATTCCAGGAACGATTTTGCTGTTTGTAGGTGCTGGCTGCGTCTTCTTCAGCATCGAGACCTACATGCTCCGAGAAGAGCAGGACATTTGGCGCTGATAGCCATGTTTTCGTAAGTTTAACTCCCCCAGATGAAAGAAAAGAGAAGCAGGCATCGAAGGTCTGCTTCTTTTCTCTTTGGGTTTGGAAAACAACTTCAAATTTCTGCACGCGTGTCTCAGACGAATATCTATCCCCCCCCTGCCGCTTCCGTTTTTTGAAGGTTAAGAGCATCTGCCAGCTTTTGTTTTAGATGACCCATGCGTTTTTATCTACTGACCCAAAATTGCCCCAAACCAGACCGAGGGCTGACCCAGTCCCTCGATATTCTCTAAACATAAGGGACGGGCGAGGGACAAAACAATGGACGCAAGAAACACCAACGAAGAATCCAAAAGAAACGAAGCAAAAGAAGCTCCTCAGCACCTGCAAGGTATGCAAGTAATTGCTGAAGGCTATCAGTACTACATGGACTATTTGAAAGAGGGCGGCGATGATGGCATGTCCGAGCTTTTGGGTGACCTGCAAATCGTTGGACTTTAATCCGCTCCCAACCTGTCCGCTCCCAACCCCGTCCGCTCACAACCCTGCCCGCGCCCAACCCTGTCCGCGCCCAACCCTGCCCGCGCCCAACCCTGTCCGCGCCCAACCCTGCCCGCTCCCCAACACAACAGAGACAACCACGCAATTCTGCGTGGTCGCCACTGTTTTAACTGTTGACCCAAAACTGACCCGAACAAGACCAGGGTCAGCCCTAAAGGCTGCGTAATCTAAAAAGCATCAGGGGTCGCGAGGAAGAGAGCAATGGACGCAAGAACCACCAACGAAGAATCCAAAAGAAACGAAACCAAAGAAGCTCCTCAGCACCTGCAAGGTATGCAAGTAATCGCCGAAGGCTATCAGTACTACATGGACTATTTAAAAGAGGGCGGCGATGACGGCATGTCCGAACTGCTCGGCGACCTTCAAATCGTTGGACTCTAATACGAATCGGAAGCGGATTACTCTTGTGGTGGAGTCCAACGCAAATTTGGTTTTCTCGCTGCCAGAGCTTCATCCAATCTTCCAACTGGGGTGCGCGTCGGAGCAGTGGTCACCAAATCTGGTTGCTCTTTGGTTTCTTTGTCGATTTGAAGCATTATCTCGATGAATTCATCCAGTGTTTGCTTTGATTCAGTTTCAGTTGGCTCAATCATCATCGCCTCAGGAACAACAAGCGGGAAGTAGACCGTTGGCGCGTGTACACCGTAATCGAGCATACGTTTTGCAATTTGCGTTGTGCTACAACCACGATCTTTTTGCCATACGCCAGACAATACGAATTCGTGCATACAAGGCTGTGTGTAAGGCAATTTGAATGAACGCTTTAAATTCTCTTTGAGATAGTTTGCACTCAAAATCGCATCGCGGGCAACCTGGGTGAGCCCCTCTTTACCGTGAGCAGCGATATACGTCAATGCGCGAACCAAAATACCGAAGTTTCCGTAAAAGCCTTTGACTTTGCCTACAGTGTGAGGACGATCCCAATCCAAAACAAACTTGTCAGCTTTCTTAGCGACAACGGGTACCGGGAAAAATGGAGCGAGGAAATCACGACATGCTACAGCGCAGGCACCAGGGCCGCCACCACCATGCGGTGTCGAGAATGATTTGTGCAAGTTCAAATGGCAAACGTCAAAACCCATATCACCAGGACGAACCAGCCCCATAATGGCGTTCAGATTGGCTCCATCGTAATAAAGTAATCCACCGCATTCATGCACGAGCTTTTGCACTTGCATAATGTCTTCTTCAAACAAGCCGAGCGTGCTTGGATTCGTCAACATGATAGCTGCAACATCAGGACCCAAAACCTTCTTGAGGGCTTCAAGGTCAACCAATCCACGGTCGTTGGAACCAATTTCAACTACGTCATATCCAGCCATCGCAGCGGAGGCAGGGTTAGTACCGTGGGCGGTGTCAGGCACAATCACTTTGGTGCGCTTGTGGTCACCCTTATGCTGGAAGTAGGCTTTGATCAACATCAAACCCAGAAGCTCACCCTGTGCGCCAGCGGCTGCCTGCAAAGTCACAGACGGCAATCCTACAATTTCAGCAATCTTACCTTGCAGTGTATCCAACAACTCAAGTGCACCTTGAGTTTGCTCTTCAGGTTGCAACGGATGCAACTCACGGAAACCATCAAGGGCTGCCATTGCGTCGTTCACTTTTGGGTTGTATTTCATCGTGCAAGAGCCGAGTGGATAGAAACCAGTATCAATGGAATGATTCTTGGTTGATAGAGTAACAAAATGCCTGACTGCATCGAGTTCGCTCACTTCGGGAAGCGCTGGTTTTTGCTTCCGAATAAACTTCGCTGGAATGAGTTCACTTAACTCTTTGCGCGGCACTCCGGGTTGAGGCAATATCTCAGCGCGGCGCCCAGGCGTGGACTTTTCGTAAATCAGCTTACTCATTTATCAACCTCTAACCTCGTAGATTGCTTTAGTGTTCCAGAGTGTTGTTAAACCCCATGAGGTCTAACTCACATTGAGTCGGTAAAAATTTGAATAATTTCTCTGCCAGCTCTAGCCTGCCTTCACGCTCTAGCAGTGCTTTCATTTTCAGATAAAGCGGCGGCAGCACTCGCACATCATTGGCGGCGTACTCAAGCTGTGATTCGCTAAGGTCATCGCGAGCCCAATCGCTTGTCTGGTCGGACTTATCCATCTCCATGCCCAGCTGTTCGCGACAGAGCTCTTTCAGACTGTGCTTGTCAGTGTAGGTTCTGACCAGCTTTGAAGCGATCTTGGTACACCAGATAGGTGTAGTCCAAACACCAATATAGTGCTTCATGACGGCGATATCGAATCTTCCGTAATGAAATAGCTTTGTGACATTCTCAGCTAGCAATAGCTTTCTCAGATTAGGAGCGTCTTTGCCGTGATAACGAACGAAACTGACGACACCTTCGTCATCACAGAGTTGCACAAGACAGAGGCGGTCGCGAGGAATGATCAACCCGCGAGTTTCAGTGTCAATTGCGATGAGAGACTTCGCTAGATACTGCTTCAGCCGATGGTCTGGGATGTCATCCTCAAAAAGTTCCGGTTTATGGCGGGTTATCGGCTCAGCTTTCAAAGTCGTCCTCCCAGCTAAAGAAGCCTGTTGCAGAGCAAATTATATGCTTCCCTGGGCGATTGATCACTCTCTTGCCCTCATCTGTTAAGCAACGTCCCGCTTAATTTTCCTGTGTTGTCGAGCAGTTTCATTTTTCAACCAATAACGTATATGATTTAAGATTAGAGCAGTCACATAGACGCTTGTCAGCATGAGGAATAAGAGGTAGCTATGCGTGAACTGAAGGGCTTGTCGCAAAAGCATTTGAAACGTGTCCTCTGGAACAACCGCCAGCTAATCAGTGCTACCTTGCTGATGTCTTCGCTTGGCGCCACGCTTCCGGCTCTAGCTGCGCCCTATCCTGGTACTGGAGCAGCTGTAGCTGCGATACGCACTGTCACCGCCGAAGGCGACCCTAGCAACCCCTTCTCTTATCCATTCCTGTCGGACATTGCAAAGTCTCTTGCCAGAAATGGCTTTCCTGCAAGTTTCTTCCTGAGTTCCGAGGGCGGCCGTGCACACGGAATAGATTTAAGAACTATTCTTTTGTACGAAACAGGCATTTTAAAATCGCCGGTGCGTTTTTTCGTACCACAAAAGCAATCTAAGCAAGATGGTTTTCCATCACTTTCAGTGACCTCTATTCCTGATTCGGACGGCACCATGCCTGGTGCCAACAATAGCAAATCTGAAAAAGAAAAAAAGGACAACTCAACTGATTCAGAGCGTCCTTCGCTCATCTTCAACTCAAGCAAATTCTCGATCGATTCCAACAAAAAGAAGAATGAGAGACCCGAAGTAAGTGAAAACGTCGGTGAGATTGCACTTTCTCATCCGATAACACTAAATGTTCAGGAACCCGCTCGCCTGCAAAATTCTGAGTTCCACTTCTGGACAGTTCCGCAAGCGCTGCCATCGCCACAAATTGGCTTAGGGAAGAACTTTCAAGAAAGTTCTTTCGTCATGATGTCACCGCAAGGACTAAAAGCAGTCAGCGGAAGAAATTTCAGCATAGACAAAGGACATATTCTTGCTTCGAGCTTTGGACAGACAATCTCGATTGATACGCCGTCTGCACGAGTAAGCGTAGAGCCCGGTTCAACAGCATATGTAGAGATTGTCAATCCAGGCTCTACCCGCGTCCGAGTAATGGCTAAAACTGGAGAAAACTCCGTCAAAGTTAAACTCAAAGCAGAAACCAAAGAAGAGTTGGAGTTGACTGCTGATGAAGATCTCGTAGTCACTGATCGCACTCTATCCGAAATCGATAAAGCGCTTCAAGATAAAACCGCGGGCAAAGCTGGGGGCATCAATTGGAGCAAGAGCACATTCTCCGCAAAATCCTTATTTGATTCAGATTCTTTCTTCAGCACTGATTCAAAAAATCAAGACATCGAACAGCGACAAGCTTTGATGTGGTTGCGCAATCAGGTTAAGTAAAACGATTCACAATCATTTCTGTTGATATGCTTCATCGAGCAATTCTACGAGGTGGTAAACCTTCATAGGCAAATTCTCAGCTGCAATGCCTGCCTCTAACTGAAGCAAACATCCGGGGTTAGTGGTCACCACAGCATCAGCACCGGTTGCCTTTATGTTCTGCATTTTCTTGTCTAGAACCTTCAGGCTCAAGTCGGTGTGCAAAAGATTGTATATTCCTGCGCTGCCACAGCACTGTTCAAAATCAATTAAAGGAATCATTTGCAGTTGTGGTATCAGTTTCAACAAATCAGTGGGGGCATCCTTCACTTTCTGAACGTTGAACAAATGGCATGCTGCATGATAGGCAACGCTCATTTTCAGAGGACCTGGAGGCGAATTGAATTCGTTTGCACCTAGATATTCACAAATATCTTTTACTCTTGCAGAAAATTCATGCGCACGTTTTGACCAGGACGGATCATCCCCAAGAATTTCGCCATATTCCTTCAACATGGCTCCGCAACCAGCGGAAGTAACAACGATGTCCCCCTGAACATTCTCAAAATACTCGATATTTTTCTTGGCGAGATCTCGTGCAATCTCGACTTCACCAGCATGCTGTGCAAGGGCACCACAGCAAGTTTGCTCGGGGGTAGATACAACTTTTCCCTGTTTTGTCAAAAGGCGAATTGATGCATGATTGACGTGATTGTAGAAAACATCCATAACACAGCCATAGAAGAGTTGCACCCCACCCTTCTTGGGACCAGGTGCCCATGACTGTTTCGGCAAAGGCGCATACTTAGGAACCTTTGGAAGAAAACTCTCCCATTCAGCAAGTCGCTTTTTGAGCTTGGATGGAATTGGCAAAGCAGGCAAGAATTTGTTCAACTTCGTTTGTTGATACAGGCGCAATAGTTTCCCCAAAATTCGCAGCCGAGGGTAGTCTGGCAAGATTGAAGAAAAAGCAAGCGCCATGAGCCGACGCACTTTTTTGTTGCGGAAGGGAAGCAATTGTGGCTTCGCTTGATTTAGCATCTTCTCGTATTGCACACCAGAAGGGCAAGCAGTCTGGCAGCCCATGCATCCAAGACAACTATCGATGTGTTCAGCGATTCTCGAATCCAGCGGCAGCTCACCTTCTTGCCAGAGTTTCAGCAGGTGAATTCGTCCTCTCGGAGACTCACTTTCACGCCCAGTTGCAAGATATGTGGGACAAGCAGGCAAGCACAACCCGCAATGGATGCAGGCTTCAAGCAATTTTGGATCAATCACATTGTTAGAAGCAACTGTGCACTGAGAGGTATCGAGTTTTGCTCCAGTGTTTAGATTTGAGTTACTGATTTCCGCGCTCACGCTGCCGCTCTCACCTGTCATCACCCATATCCACCATCGTATTCGAAGCATATATTCTGGCTTCTCTTTAAATTGTACGGTAGTTCACAACCAGAATGTATGAGCCCGCTCAAAGATTCACTACTCAGCGACTTCTTCTCGAATGAGTAGTGAATCTTTGAGCGAAAATCAGCAGCGCTTGCGCGTACAAATATCAACTTGTTTGTGCCATTCCGATTATAAGAAGCGAGTTTCTAACGCCCAAACAGTTTCAAAAGAATAATCGTCATGAAATATAGAGCCAGAAGCGCAGCCATAACGATGAGCATGGATATCACCGTTGGGTCGGGTGTAATGACAGCTGCAACAACAGAACAACCAACGAAGGCATATCGCCAGAAAGCGATTAGATGATTGGAGCGCACGATACCAGCAAGAGACAGCGCAAACAACACGATGGGCAGCTGGAAACACAAACCCATGTAGAATATCATCGTGGTAACGAGCGAAATATAGTAATCGAGACGCTGTTGAACAGGTGCGATAGGTCCGCTAAAAGAATTGAAAAAACTCAGCATAGGCGGAAGAGCGCATGAGTAGCAAAAGTATGCGCCTGCAACAAATAGCAGAGGACCACCAAACACAATTGGTGCAAGAACCTTTCGCTCACTGCGTTTTAGCCCTGGTGCTATGAATGCAGAAATTTCCCAGAGCACCCAGGGTGCTGCCATCATGACAGCAGCGTAAAATGAAACTTTGAAATATACAAGCACAGGTTCTTCGATAGAAAGTGCCTGAAAGTGCATTCCCTTTGCAGGCAACTCAAGAAATCCGATGATTTCCCTTCCATAGAAGAATGAGATCGACATCGCAATACCGAAGACAATGAGAGTTCGAATCAGCCTGGTTCGCAGCTCGTCGAGATGATCGACAACAGACATTATCTTCCCGTGTCCATCTTCCGTTTCTTCGGCTTCCTCTTCAGGAGGTGCAGATTCGATAGCTGAGTCAGGAAACTTACTTGGCACAGTTTCGGGAAGCTGCGAAAGATCAGCCTCTTCGCTAATTCCAATTGGCGAACTAATTGCTGGTTCTGCGTCAACAGTTTGCGTGAGAGAATCGGCTGCGTTCGAAAAGGTGCTCGGTGATTCAGGAGACATGGCTGAAGGTGCTGGCTCATTTGCTCCAGCACCTTCTGTCTTTTCAGTATCAGGACCCTGCATTTTATTTTGCTACCTGCTGGAAACTGCCAGACGTTGTCGCAGCGATTCGAATAAAATGATACCGCCACTTATGGCAACATTTAACGATTCGCTCTTCGGATTC
This sequence comes from Obscuribacteraceae bacterium (SeqCode), assembly GCA_044226015.1. GTDB lineage: Bacteria > Cyanobacteriota > Vampirovibrionia > Obscuribacterales > Obscuribacteraceae > JAIEPM01. The sequence goes on along the minus strand of JBGAHS010000001.1, from coordinate 1,071,363 downwards.
ATGGGAATTGAAATGGTTTCATCTGCGCCATCTTGCAGCATTGGATTTACCCCCTGTCCTTCGTTGCCTAGAACAATGGCAACATTGTTAGACAAATTGGCATCAAAATAAGCTCTGCTTCCACTTGCCTCACATAACAAGAGCCTGATTTTCAACTGCTTCAGCAGTTCCATCAATTGCTCTGCTTCAATATCAGCAATGATTGGCAAATCAAACAAGGCACCGACGGAGGCGCGCACAACCTTAGGGTTGAAATGATCGACTGAACCTTTGAGAATGATCAATCCACCAACTTGGGCTGCATAAGCGGTTCTAATAATGGTGCCAAGATTGCCTGGGTCTTGAATGCCATCTGCAACAACCAAAACACGCGGCTGCCAGTGCTCTACATCAGAGAATCTCGCTGATGGCATTTTCGCAACGGAGACGACACCGCAGCTTGTAGTAGTCGTAATAAGGTCTGCAAAAGCCTTGTCTTCGACAACTGAAATTTCCTCAAGCCCAAGCGAGTTGAGCAAGTCCAAATGCTCATTCAAATAACTTTCGCTGGCAACGATAAATCTTAGCTCGAGGCTTTTGCTTACAGCCTCCAGCAAGCAGTGCTCACCCTCCAGGAGGAACAGGCGTTCCTTCTCTCGCGTTTGTCTCTTATGCAAACCGCGAATGGTTTTGAGTGTGCTATTAGAATCGCTTACTATCGATTTGATTTTCATCTGGAAACTAAAAGGGGCGAAGCATCAGCACCGCCCCTTTCATAAAGGTCTAACTCAACGACTTACTTGCTGGCTACAGCGAGTTTGTCTTTTGCTACTTTCAACAAGCTTTCGAAAGCCGCAGGGTCATTGATTGCCATTTCAGAAAGTGCCTTGCGATTCAAGGTGATTTCAGCTTTCTTAAGGCCATTCATGAACGAGCTGTAGGTAATATCATTCGCTCTGCAAGCAGCATTGATGCGGGTAATCCACAAGCTGCGGAAGTCGCGTTTTCTTTTACGACGATCACGATACGCATTGCGCCATGACTGAATTACAGCCTGGTTAGCGGCTATGAACAGAGTTGATTTCGAGCCACGGAAACCCTTTGCGAATTTCAGGATTTTGCGGTGGCGGTTCTTTAGAACATTTCCACGTTTTACACGAGCCATTGCTCTCTCCTTCTTTGATCTTTTTCGTATCAGCGTCGGGTCACAGATCCCAGACCCAACCGCTCTTTCTACCAACAGCATCACCGCTAATCGCCATCGGGGAGGAGATTCCCTTAGACTTGCACCAATGCAGCTGATATCAAAACCGCTGGTTTAGCGAAGATACTTTTTGTATGGGAACATTTCCAGCACTGCTTTTTCCATTGCTGGCGAAACAGCCGCCCAGCCGCGCAAATTGCGCTTAACATCGGCGGATTTCCATTCGTTCAAGTGGCGTCTGCCAGCCTGCTTGTGCAAGACCTTACCGGTAGCGGTGATCTTGAAGCGGCGTGCAGCTGCCTTGTTCGTTTTCATTTTAGGCATTATGCGCGCTCCACAGAGAAACGTATCCGTCGACCACACTGACTTGTTGGTCAACCAGAGCCTGCGTACTCTCATGGGTATAGCAGGATGACCTATGATAGCATCTCCATTCGGAAATATAAGCGCTCTGTCACGGAATGCTACATCTGAGGACCTTCCTCGGGCTGCTTCTCAAGCAGAGCTCAAGATTGAAGCCCGACAAGCGGTCGCAAAGCTTTGTAGTCAAAGAAAAGACTCTTCTTTACAGCAGAAAATGTGTGTCATAACTATGATCGGAAGCTGAGTTCAAGTTTATCCAGTTTGTAAAGTATCCGACATGTATTGAAATGTTTGACCCTAGAAAACTACAAGGTCACTCTAGCGATGACTTACTCTTCGTGTTCTGATTGCGCAGCTCCGAGAGTTTTACGACTCACAATGCTGGTTCCATCCTTTAACTCATCGCTAGCTCTCAAAACCACCTCATCGCCAGACCCGAGATCATCACTAACGACTTCAACGAGGTCACCCATGGTCTGTCCAACTTTCACCTGAACCCGATGTGTGACTCCATTTTTTATGCGGATTACGAAGGTTTGATCAGCATTGCTTGACACAGCCGAAGTCGGAACAAATAGAGTCGCATAAGGTCGCTCTAGTTGCCACTGAACTTCAGGGTACATGCCTGGTTCAAGCTCTCCATCAGGATTTTTAACATCGGCTTCAACAATCATCGCTCTCGTTTTAGTATCTAATGCATGACCAATTCTGCTTATGCTGGCCCTGAATACCCTGCCGGTAAAGGCAGGAACAGTGAAACTAACAGGGACGCCTAACGCCATCCCAGACACTGCAGATTCTGGAATCGGCACTAACAAACGCAACATCGAGGTCTGCTGAATTCGCAACATTGGCTTGACTGACATGGACGAAGAACTGACAAGCGAACCTTCATGCACATTGCGCTCAGTTATGACTCCGTCAAACGGAGCACTGATAATCAAATACTCTTTCATTTGTTTAGCAGACGAAAGGGCTTGTTGTGCAACTTTTACCTTTGCTTGCTCTGTCTTAAATTGGGATCGTGCAACTTCAACTGACTGAGCAAGAGCCTGAACCCTGGCAATTCCAGCGGCCACCTTTTGTTGAGCTTCATCAATATCAGTTTCTGCTATGGCTCCTGGTGTCTTAGCTGCGTGCAATATTCGCTTCTGAACAGCTTCTTCACTGGCAAGCCTTGCTTCAGCTTCTTTTTGGTCAGCTTCAGACCTTTGTATTTTTGATTGCATTTCTAACGATGCCGATTTTACAGCTTCCACCCTCTCTTCTGCTTCCAAGTATTGCGCAATAAGCTCAGGGGCATCCAGCTCGATAAGCAACTGCCCTTTCGATACAGCGGACCCCCTATCGACGGTTATTCGTTTTACGAAACCCTGCACTTTTGAGTAAATAGAAACATCTCTATAGGGAATCAGTTCTGCCGGAATACGAATCTGTTTCTGAAGATTTTTCGACTGAACCGCTACACTTGCAACACTTAGACCATCGCTCGTTTTATGTTTTCCGACTTCGATATCAGGTGGCGCAGACTGGCATCCTGCAAGCAACGGGCTAGCTAGCATGCTCAAAATAATCGTCCTCAAAATTGACTTCATTGAAATCTTGCTCCTAAGTTTCAATCGGAAAATCTGAAGTGACGATAGCGTCAGCAGCTATCATCGCAGGCGATACAGTGGAGGCCTTCTTCTGCAGAGTTGCGTAAGCCATCGGCAAAACGAACAAGACAACAAAAGTGGAAAAGAGAAGACCACCAATTACAGCAATTCCAAGCGGAGCTGTGCGGTCTCCACCTTCAGCTAAGCCGAGCGCCATTGGAATCATGCCTGCTATCATTGCTATACTCGTCATTAGCACAGGTCTCAAACGGCTTACAGCGCCTTCTCTGGCAGCCAGCTCGGCTGATTCGCCGGCAATACGCCTTGTCTCGGAAAAGGAAATGATTAGAATCGCGTTAGCAACACCAATTCCAATTGCCATGATTGCTCCCATAAACGACTGAACATTGAGACTTATGCCAGTCATTTGAATAATTGAGGCTACCCCCGAGAGAATCGCTGGTATCACAGACAGTACCGCAAGTGCCAAACGCATGCGCTGAAAATAGCCCACAAGCATTAGAAATATAGCTCCCACTGCCAATAACAGTCCGCTAGCGAGCCCAGCGAAAGTACTATCCATAGTTGGCACCTGTCCGCGGACAGCTACAGACAGACCTTTCGGAGGCGCACCCAGACTGGCAATTGCCCGGCGGACATCTCTTGCGGCTCGGCCTAAATCGCCCCCCGAAACATTAGCGGTAATACTGAGCATGCGCTGTAAGTTGTATCGATCATACTCACCTATCATCGTTCCGTAGTTTACTTTAGCGACATCTCGCACAAAAGGCGATGCGCCCTCTGCGTGGACAGGAACTGATTCTACATCCTGAAGTGATTCCATGTTCTGCAATGGGTACTGCACTTGAACTTGATAGGAAAGCCCTTTTCCTGGCACTCGCCACCAGATTTGCTTTATAAATCGACTGGAATAAATTGCTGGTACAAGAGCTCTGCTGATGTCGGCCGTTGTAACTCCCATCTGGGCAGCTCTGGCTCGGTCAACCTGAATATTGACGGTCGGATACTCCAGGGGCTGAACAATGCTTACGTCACGCAGATTGGGAAGCTTTTTTAGCTGAACAAGCAGCTTTTGCGAAAAGGCAAAATCTTTGCTCAAGTTAGATCCGCTAACATCGACCTGTATAGCAGTAGGCGCACCTAAGTTCATTATCTGAGTAACTATGTCGCCAGCTTCGAAGGTAAAACTAACAGAAGGCAGTACCTCTTTAAGTTTTGCACGTAGCCTCTCCTTAAATTCGTCCATCTGGATTTTGGCTTTGTGATTCAGTGCGACCAACAAGACCGCCTCTTGTGGTCCACTTGTCCAGATGTAGACATTGCTTACACCAAAATTTGGAGGCTGCGTGCCAACATAACAAATAGAAACCTCAACATTTCCAGAACCAGCTTCTTTATTGATCAATTCGAGAACTTTTCGCGTGTATTCTTCGGTTAGTTCAATTCGCGTACCAGGCTCAGCCTTCAGTCGCATTTGAAAGCTTCTGGGATTTCCTGTGGGAAAAATTTCTGTTTTCAAAAAAGGCACGGTACCGGCTAAGATCATCACCACTATCAATGTATATCCAGCGAGCACCAGCAGCCGGAACTTAAGCAAGATTGTAAGAATAGATGCATAAAAGTTTTTGATGCGTTCCATCAAACCATTCTTAGTTTCTCCCTTATGGTGCTCAGATTTCTTTTGCGTACCCAGCATCCATCCCGCGAGCACCGGTACCAAAGTGTTTGATAAAACATACGATGCCACCATGGCGAATCCAACTGACAGTGACAACGGAACGAACAGAGCTTTTGTAGTACCAATCATCAGGAAAGAGGGGAGAAATACAAAGACAACAGAAAGCATCGCTAGCAGCTGTGGAGTAACAACCTCGCAGCAGGCATTGAATATCCCTTGAAAAAGCGGTGCCCCCCTTCCCAGGTGAGTATGGATGTTTTCAATCGCAACCGTTGCTTCATCAACAAGCACTCCTACCGCCAGTGATAGACCACTCAAAGTCATTATGTTTACGGTTTGACCACTTAGCCATAGTCCGACAGCAGCAGTCAAAAGGGCTACTGGAATTGTGACAACAACAATGACAGCACTTTTAAAATCCTGCAGAAAAAGCAAGACCATAAGACCAGTCAGAAAGGCGCCAAGAACACTCTCGGAAAGCACTCCAGTCACCGCTTCAGTAACATAGATTGACTGATCGAAATCGAAATCAATATGGATGTCATCGGGAAGCTGTGCCTGCATTTTCGGCAAAGCATCTTTTACACGTTTCACTACTTCTACGGTCGAAGCGTCGGCAAGTTTCGACACAGCGATAAATACTGTTCGCCGCCCATTAACAAGCGCCCAGCCCGTGGGTATATCCATGGAATCTTCAACTGACGCCACATCATGAAGCCAGACTGTCACTCCCTCTCCAGTTTTGAGCGGCAAATCGGAAAGCTCTTTTATTCCGCTTACAGTAGAATTGATATTTGCTATCCGCTGTAACCCGCCCGTGCGCACCAGTCCAGATGGAGCGATCATATTCCCTGTCGTAACGGCATTAACAATATCGTCAGTAGAAAGGTGATATGAGCGCAATCGATCTGGATTCACTGTAACTACTATTGTTCTAACATTTCCGCCAAAAGGATGCGGCGTGGTAGCACCAGGAATAGTCGAAACGATGGGACGAATGCGTTCATCGGCCAGGTCTTCAATCTCTGCAATATCGCTTGTTTCACTGGAAAGAACCAGGTATCCAATTGGAACATTTCCGGCATCAAATCGCAAAATAAATGGTGTCACCGTTCCCGGTGGCATCTTGGCTCTTGAGCGCTGTACCTGCGCAACCACCTGTGACATAGCTTCTGCCATATCCGCATCAGGCTGAAACACCACTTTCATTACTGAGACGTTTTGGATTGACTTTGATTCGATGTGGTCGACTCCAGTTATGTAAAGAAAGTGATTCTCATAGTGCGAAACTAAAAATGCCTCCATTTGAGCTGGATCCATTCCGCCATAAGGTTGAACGACATATATGATCGGAAGATTCAAATTGGGAAAAATATCGACTTTCATGCGCGCGATCGATAAAACTGCCGCAAGGAGAATTGTGACAATTGCGACCATCATGGTTACCGGACGATTCATGGCAAGGCGAATCAACCACATTAGTGCGCCCCCCCGTTTACTCGTTGAGCCTCAAGCAGGAAGTTTCGTAGATTTCCATGAACTGATGCCACCGCCAATAAAGCTTTCCAGACACCGACATTAGAGACTGCCAGCTTTACACGAGAATCGGCAAGTATTTGATTGGACTCTGCAACCTGCGCAACAGTCGCCAAACCAGCTTCGTAGCGCGCCTGCGCTTGTTGTGCTGCCATCTGAGCAGCTTTCACCTGAACAGGCATATTCGCAGCGAGCTTGATCGAAGCACGCAATCTTGCCACAGCTTGAGCGTCCTCTGTTTTCAAGCCTTGAATGATAAGGTCATATGCATGCTCTGCCGCCAATATGCGTTCATCAACAACTTTTTTCTCAGCGCGAATACGAATGATGTCGAAAAACGGGAGGTCAATCATTAGTCCAACATTCCAGTTGGGCACGACCGGAAAAATGCCGCTAACAGCAGGGCTCGGGACATCTCCTCGATTGTTACCGAAAGTGGTGCCTCGCAGATTGATTCCTCCAAGCCAACGAAAAACTGGATAGTACTCCTTGTCGAGAATGCGCTTGGAAGCAAGATGCGTATAGATAGCGGCTCTTCCTTCCAGCGCCAGCGGATGATGCTGGAAAACCGGTGGAGTTTTTTGGGTATCTGCAGGCTCTGTTACCAAAACTATGCCAGTAGAATCAATCTCCAAAAACTCACCGCCAAGTCCTACGATATAAGCCAAAGCGGCCTTAGATAGTTCATCGTTCAACTCGGCTCGAATCAAATCGTTTTGTGCGTTTGCAAGCTGAGAATCAGCTAAAGATGCGTCCGCACCTGCTTTAAGACCGGCATCTACCTGAGCATGAACAACCTTGCTAAAGTCGGCGAATCGATCAACGTTCGCCTGGGCAACTTTGACCTGCTCTTGCATAACGAGCGCATCCAGATATCGAGTTGCTGCCTCTACGCTTACATCAAGCAGGGTAGAGTCATACCGTGCCTTTGTGAGCCCATACTCTGCCCTGGCTAAATTTATTCGGGCTTTGTGCAAGCCAAAATCGAGCGGAGCCCAGTCAACAATAAATCCAGCGCCACTATAGGCACGCCCGCGCATTTCCACCTGTTCGGGTCCTGGTCCAGGGGTGGCCGGCATTACAGGACTGGAAAAAAGTGTTTGTGTAAGGCGATTGTGCGAGCCGGCAACGTCTTGATAAGAGAGCATAGAGTCCGGATTGTATTCTTTAATTTTCTGAACGGTGACTTGTCGCTGTGCAGCTCTAACTTCGGCTTGCGCTTGGAGAAGCCTGGGGTAATTTCTTTCAGCTAAGGCAACTGCACCAACTAAAGTAATCGGAGCACGTTTGAAAGGAACCAATGGACGCAGTTCTATCGGTTTTTCCTGTGCTGAAGCAGCAAAGGAAATAAAATGGACCATCACAATGGACAGAAAAGTGAAAAGCTTTCGCAGCTTGAATTTTCGTCTCACTCGTGGAAAGAAAGCACCAGAAAACCGCAATGATACAAGCACTTCAATGGTTTTCAAAGCCGCTCCTATTCCACATGGCAGAGTAGTAAATAGTGCCGATCAGTGTAGAATAGAGATTAAATCTATGTGTGCAATTTTTGTGTAACGCCTTTTGGCTGCGGCAGGTAGACAAAGAAGCAGGAACCTATTCCTGGTTGACTTTCAACCTCAACTCTTCCATATAGCCTCTCGGCTACAGTTTTCACAATTGCCAGTCCTAGCCCGCTTCCACCCGATGCGCGACTGCGCGACTTATCAACCCTATAAAAGCGATCAAAAATTAAAGGCAAACTTTCTTCGGAAATCCCAATGCCAGTGTCTTGGATCGAAATACAGACTTCGCCTCCTACTTCAGCGCAGCGAAGCGTTATGACTCCGCCCGACTCAGTATATTTAAGGGCATTTTCCAACAAGTTAGTCAAAATACATTCCAGAGCATCAAGCTCGGCAAGGACAACAGTCACCTCTAAGAACACCTGAAGTTCAATGTATTTTTCCTGAGCGCGAGGCTGAAATACTTGCACTATACGGCTTACGATTTCGTTCAACTGCACTTGTCTAATTACAGGGTTCTGATTTCCGCAATCAAGCTCGGCCAACAACATGAGGTTCCTAACAATCTGCCCCATGCGTTGACTTGCAGCCGTAATTATCGGCAAATCGTCAACAATTATCTCCCTTTTGGAGAGCTTTCGCTCCAGAGATTGAGACCTGGCTTGGATTATGCTAGCGGGCGTATTTAGCTCATGACCGGCGTCAGCGACAAAGCGCTGTAGAGTAAGAACCAGTCGCTCGATTGGTTTCGAGGCAATTCCCGAAACAATATAACTGCAGATACCAAAACCCACCAGTACTAAAGGTGCCATCAACGCCATTGTTTCGAAAAACTCTTTCGTAAGGTCGTTTCGTTTTCCAGTAGGAAGCTGTAGCTGCAAATAGCCCACAAGGCGTCCTTTGTGAGTTAGCTTGCTTTGCAGAATTCTGACGGTCTGTTCATTTTCAGAATACTCACTTAATCCTTCAAGTAAGCGCGGAATACCAGGCGGTCCGTAATGCTCTAAGATACGACCGTTTGAATCAAAGAGCTGCATACTCATCATAGAGCGTGCAGGTTCAGTTTCAACAACACGAAGCCAATCACGAAAAGTTGGTTGATTTCCGCTCACATCAATCGCATGGCCTATTTGTGATGCCACCACTCTGAGTTCCTCATCCATTGAGCGGGACAAACTGCTGTAAAAACAAAAGGCTCCAACTATTGTTAATGCTAGATAGACAACCGAAGAAAGTCCGACAAACCAGAGAGCGATTTGCCAGCGAAAACTACGAAACATCAGTCCGCCTCAATTTTGTATCCCATACCATGGACAGTTTTTATAAGGGATGACCGTGAAGGATCATCGATTTTCTTCCTCAGTGTCTTCAAATGAGACCGCACCGTATCTGGTGCTATTTCAGCATCCACGCCCCACACATGATCGATTAATTCATCGGTGCTGAGAACCTGTGCATAGTATTCCAGCAAGACTTCTAGAAGCAAGAACTCTTTGGGTAAAAGCTTCAGGGGACGACCAGCTTTCGTCACAGAGCGGGAGTTACGGTCGAGCTTAATGTCACCAGCTTGAAGAACGATGCGCGGTTGCGTCTGCGGACGACGAAGAAGAGCACGTACCCGAGCAGACAATTCGCGCATATCAAATGGTTTGGTCAGATAGTCATCAGCGCCGCTATCAAGACCTGCTTCCTTCGCGGCAAGGGTGCTTTTCGCGGTGAGCATAAGTATCTGGGCAAGCCCTCCGGCTTCCCGATATTTCTTGCAAACATCAATTCCACTCAGGCAAGGAAGCATCAGGTCCAAGAGTACAAGCTCGAATTTCTCGTTTAAGAGTCGGCTGAGTGCACTGCTGCCGTCTGTAGCAACGGAAACGACATAGTAGTCGTCTTCCAACCATTCACGAATGGCTCCGGAAAGACCTTCTTCATCCTCAACTATTAGAATTCGCGACATAGTTAAGCACTCGACATTGCTGGAATTGTATCGCAGACTGCCAAGGGATGTGCCAACTCTAGGGGAATTCTGAAAATCTAGCCCTTAACGTGCTGCACAAAATCTGCACTGGAATCATATTTGCGCCTAAGTGCATTTATTGCTTGACATGAACAAAGCGGGACTTTACAGCCCTGTGAGCACTACAAACAATTTGCAGAGAGACACTGACAGGATTCGACTCTATTAGCTCTGACGGGCTCTCTGCGGATTAGGGGAAAGAATCATAATGACACTCTTGCCCTCAAGCTTAGCTTCGCGATCAACAATCGCAAGATCATCAAGCTCTTTCAAGAATCTGTTCATCAGTTCGATTGCAAGCCCTTTGTGCTGAACTTCACGACCGCGAAGCATGATCAAAACCTTGATCTTATCGCCGTCTTGTAGGAATTTCTGAGCTGCCCGAAGCTTCACTTGATAATCGTGATCTTCGATTTTGTAGCGCATTTTGATTTCTTTGACATCAACATTGTGATGCTTCTTTTTGGCTTCACGGTTGCGCTTTTCTTGTTCGAATTTGTAGCGACCGTAATCCATGATACGAGCGACGGGAGGACTTGCATCCGGTTGCACCAAGAATAGGTCCAAGCCTCGTTCACGAGCTACTGACAGTGCCTCACGAGTGAGCATAATACCCATCTGAGTGCCTTCCTCATCGATCAATCGCACTTCGCGATCACGAATTCTCTCGTTGAGCAGTGGCATTTCTCTTCTGCCATCTGGTCTTTGCCCGGGTGCGCCGGGTCCGCCTTGTCCTGGTGGTCCTGAATGTGTCAAGCCTTTTCGTTCTCACTCCATATCGCTAAAAATTTGCCGAAGGTGGGACTTGAACCCACAAGAGCTAATGCTCACTACGCCCTGAACGTAGCGTGTTTGCCATTTCACCACTTCGGCGGGGCTTAATCAAGGTTGACAGTAGTCAAACCTTCGAAGTTACGACTAAGCACTAGACTCAGTTCAAAACTTCCATGGCAATTTAGTAATCTTACAACAGGGACTAAAGCAAGGTCCACTACCTGGCAAGAGCTTTGCTAAATGCCTCTGAAATCGGTTTAGATTCCTCGAGAATTTGAAGAATCGTGACGAGCTCATGGCATCAATACGCTCAAGCTTAGCGGCTATGGTTGTCAACGCGAAATGAGTCCGATCTCGCGACTTCTCTTCACAGCCAGAGTTATTTCCTTCTGGTGTTCGGCACAACAGCCTGTGACCGTCCTGGACAGAATTTTGCCCTGTTCATTCAGGAATTTCTTGAGCAGCTCAGAGTCCTTGTAATCGACGACCGTCTTGTTTGCGCATAAACGGCAAGTTTTCGCGACCACTGGACGGGCTTCTTTGACCACGTTCATGTTTCCTCCCGATCAGCAAAAACCGCACAAGCGCGGAGACCGCGCTTGCCTGGTTAATCTAAATAGTTCGCAAGTTAGGTTTAGAACGGAATTTCGTCTTCGCTAGCGAAAATCGCGTCGAGGTCATCAGGCGCAGCTTCGCCTTTAGTTTTAGACGCGGCTTTCACTGGTGATCTCGAAGGAACAACAGCAGGAGCGCTTCCGCCACCAGCCGCAACCTGACTGAGGTTTTCAACGTCGATAGCATCAACTTCTACGTCTCTGCGGCGTTGACCTTCAGAGTTTGTGTAGTTATTGAACTGAATACGTCCATCAACAGCTACGAGATCGCCTTTCTTGAGTTCATTTGCGAGGCGCTCTGCGAGGTCTCTCCAGGCAATGACTTTGACCGGGTGAGATTCAACAGTTCCATCCTGGCGTGGCTTGCTATCTACAGCAATGGCAAACTCAGTGACAGCTATATTGTTGTTTGGCGTAAAACGCTTTTCTGGCGGACGAATCACACGTCCTGAAATGACGATTTTACTGAGGCTGCTCATAGAGTTTCTCCCTTAGTGTGTAGCAATTCGAACGATTAGATATTGAGCTGTAGTGCTGCTTCTTCAAGGGTTACGGTGATTGAACGGATAATATCTTCGTTCAACTGAATCATTCTTCTGAAAGCAGTGATTGTCTCTGGCTTAGCTTCGTAGCGCAGTGTTACGAAGAAACCATCACGCAATTTCTTCACTTCATAAGAGAGTCTCTTGCGACCCTTCTTATCTGTGGAAATGATTTTGCCGCCTTGTCCTTTAATGAATTCTTCGACTGTGTTTACACAGCGGTCGACGGATTCATCGTCCAATGTTGGGCGAACGATGAACACGGTTTCATATTTTCTCAAATCTTCTGACATTTTAAGCTCCCTTCTGGGCTAAACGGCCTGCTTTTCGAGCAGGCAAGGGTGTGATGTATATATCTTGTTTATCTGCCAGTAAGGCAGACCACAAGCCTTGAATCTTACCATGCTTCGTATTCCTCACATAGCGATCGTTTCTATTCTTGGATAGACTCCGGATCGATATATCGGAGCCTGTAAAAGAATGTTCTCGCGCACTTCACGACTTTTAAGTTTGATCTCAGCTCTTGCTTTCAGCTTGACAGGGTCCATTAATGGTCTGCAATCGGCTGACGCTCGATCGCCGTGGGACATGCAACATCCAACGCTGCCTGCTCAGCAACCGCCGACGAATTACCAGGTCGGACAGTTGCCAGGAACTCTGCACACCGGAGTACCGCCAGCATTCAATCAGTCAAAAGTTATGCCGGGTAAACTACCTCCAAACTTCTGGCAAAGCGGTCAGATGTCAGGCTTCGCTAACAGAATTCAACCAGGTGTTGTACTGACTGGAAGGCTCGAGGATGAAATTTCTTCTGGAAGCAATAAGATAGGCGATATTTTTGCGTTATCACTGGATGAAGGTTACGTAGAAAACAATTTGCAAGTGATACCACGCGGAAGCAAAATCGTAGGTGCGATTACACATGTGGTGCCTGCGAAGTCGCAAAAAGTAGCGGGACAACCAGGTTCGCTGCAGGTCAGTCTTCAATCGCTCGTGCTGCCAGATGGACGGCATCTGCCTTTTGCGGGGTTCATTGCGGTAAATCCAAATCACGAATTTGATAAACCTAAGAAACGTAATGCCGGTTTTGATGTGAGAGACACCGGTCACCACATTGCTGGAATGATGGGCTCATTCACAAACGGTGTGGGCTTCATGTATGCAAAAAAATACCGCGGCAAAGACTTTTACATGGACGAAGACGAATTAGTCCCTGTGCGGCTGAACAAAACAATGATTATTCCTGAAGAATATGTGAAACCGGTAGGCGCAGCACCGGAAGCACCTGGACTCAACGGATTAACACCTGATGCACGAGGAATGAGCAATACACTTCCACCGATAGCACCAGGGGCAGTGCCCGGACTAACAGGTTCGGACACGGTCGGACAATATCGTCCACCAACTCCGCCACAGCCAGTACCTGGTTTGGTTGGAGGAGAAACCGACCCGTTCGCGACACCAGTCAACCCTGCAGCTAATACGCAGCCACTCAAAGACATGCCAGAACCGTTTTAAATTAGCGGCGGATCAGCTATTGCGTAATAGGCATCAATTTTTGATATTACATTCAACAAAGTGAGTCCACGACTCAATTAAACCTGGAGCGAAACTAATTCACTTCTTGATCAAAAGTCTTACTCCGTTGAGTTTCAGGAGAGGCTTTCATCAATCTTCTTATCGAATCGAGAATTTCTGAACTAGACACGGCAAGCTCGTCCGAAAGCTCGCGACAACTCTTGCCTTTGAGAAGTAGCTCAAGAACCCGTTCATCCAGATACTCAGTGCGAGAAGTATTTGATGACAAAATAGGCATAGCCTCAATGAAGTTGACTATGCCTATTATTGATGTCTGTCCGTGAATCGGACGTGAACTGAGCAGTAAATTGCGGAATTTTATTTGCCCAGCTAATGAGTGTTAGTTTTCGGCGCGGTTTTCGCCGCGGCTTCCACCGCCGCCGCCATCACCTTGTTTGTACTCTGACAAATGCTTCCACCCCTGATGCAAGATTAGCTGGTAAGCGTAAATCTGCTCAAGAAAACGACGTTCAGCTTCTGGTAGGTCAGGGCGCTCAAGTCGACGTTTCAAATTCGAAGTAATTTGTCTTGTCTCTTCAATCGCCTTTCTGTAGCTGCGGACTTGCGAGCGCTGCTGGTATACAGTAGGAGTTGTTCCTACTGGAGCAAAATTCAACTGTTCACGTACGGAAACTTTTCTTGGTTCCACACGTTCGCGAGGAGCAACTAGAGCTGCAGGAGCTGCTGCTGGTGCCGCTGGCTCCATCTCACCTTGCTGCTGTTGCTGTGCGAGCTGTTGATTTTTGCTAACGACCTGCTGCGCAAGCGGATTTTGAATAACATTCTTGTGCTTGTCGCCACCGCGGCGTCTTTCTTTTCGCTTGATGCGATAACAATCAAGACAATCACGCAAACGTGGATTCATGTGCTCGAAAGTTTTATTGCAAGTCTGACAAGTTAGTGAGTATTTCGATTTGCCATCTGCGCTGATGATCTGGACAGGAGCTTCTGATGGCTCTTTATCATCGCCGGACTCATCATCTTCATCAGATGCTGCCGATTTGGATTCTGAAACTTCTTCAGACTCATCTTCAGAGTCTTCTTCTTCTTCCTCTTCTTCCTGCTCTACAACGACTTCTTTCGCTTTGCGACGAGATGCAGCAGGAGGAGCTTCCTGCACTTTTCTAGCAACGCGCCTGGCAACAGGAGCTTCTTTCTCCTTTTCCTTCTCTTTTTCCTTTTCTTTCTCTTCCTTGTCCTTTTTGGACTTTGGTTTTTCCGAGACTTTGTTTCTCGACTCTTCCAAAATTTCTAGAACTTTCGGATTCGTCAGACCCTCTTCCTTTAGCTTTCTAATTTCTCCCAACTCGTCCATCGCTTGAGCCGGAAGAACTTTGATGCCGTTCTCGTCGGAGGTTGTTTCAATGTTGAACTCAGTAATGTATCGCCGAATCGTAACTGAAGTGACGCCAAGTTCTTTGGCTGCCTGGGCGATTTTGGTGCCCTCACCTGTTTTTTTACGCATTAAAGTACTCGCTGTGGTTGACCGTGACTTCGGGTCTAGGGATTCGTTGCAGGGGAGCTGCTGCTCAAACCCGGCTTTCGAAGAACGCGTTTCCTGATGACCCAGGTCGCTCTAAGACAAAGCAACCTGCACTAAAGGTACCCTATTACAGTCAAGACCATGTATTCTTTCAAGATTAATTATCAATTAGAAGAAACAAATCAGCTAATTGACTACTCATCTCAATCACCCAGACTTGCCTGTTTTTCGACTTCTCGGGCAAAAGCAAGGTCGTCTAACTTCAGCTGAGCACTCATGTAGGCCTTCTTGAGATGTTTGCGACTTATGTGTGTGTAGAGTTGGGTTGTCACAACACTGGAATGTCCTAGCAATTCTTGAACCACCCGCAAATCTGCTCCGTTTTCAAGCAAATGAGTCGCAAAGCTATGCCGGAGAGTATGCGGAGACATTTCTTTCTTTATTTTTGCTGTCTGGGCTAGACGTTTCACGGTCTGCCAGACAACAAGTCGATTCAAATTTTTTCCCTGCCGGTCAGCAAGCAAAGGGACAGAGTACTCTAATTTTTTGCGCTTGCCACCAGAAGTAGTGGCAATATCTTTCACAGTTTTCTTAGGACGCCCCCGCTTCTTTTTCGTGCTCGGCGGCGCATCCTTTGGATTCAGTCGCTCGTCAGAGTCAAGATACTCTTTAATCGCCCCGATCGCTGCACGACCTATTGGCACAATTCTTTCTTTGCTGCCTTTACCTAAACATCGAACATACCCGTGAGATAAATTCACATCATTCAAACTCAGAGTAATCAATTCAGAAACCCGAAGACCGGCACCATAAAGCAATTCAACAATAACCTTTTCGCGTGGGGTAGAAGCCGCGCCGATCATATTTGTGACTTCATTATTGCTGAGAACCTGCGGCAGCCTTCGCGCAAGTTTAGGGTTCATGATTCCATCGCTAGGGTCACTCGAAATCAGTTGGTTACTCTTCTGCCAATCAAACCAACCTCGCAAGGTGGCTAACTTTCGTGCAAGAGTGCTAGCTTGCATTCCTTCCGCCTTCAAGTACTGCAAGTACTTGGTCAAACTATTGCGATTGACTTCAACTTTTGAGGAATCAAGCCAGGCAATAAAAGCAGAAATATCGTTGTTGTAAGCATTACTTGTATTCAGCGAAAGACCGCGTTCCTTTTGCAAAAAACGGATGTACTTTTGCCTGGCCAATTCAATTTCGGAAACTCTTTTTGCGGGAGGCTTTTGATTTTCCTCCGAAGTCTTCCTGTCTAACGACTGAGCTAAAGATTGCTGTGAATGCGATTGCTGAATGGTAGCGTCAGTATTGAGGCTAGCGGTATGAGGTAACGCAATTCCAGAATTGCTTGAGCCTCCAAGAGCAATGGAAAAATCTCCTTGTTTCAGGTCAGAGCTATTTATAGAGAATGGTACACATATATTGGTACTGCTGACATTGGGACTTAAGTATTGAATCTGTTCAGTAGCTTTGGCGCAATCAGAATTAGCACTCCGATTCTTTCGCACAGTGTGTGACGCAGCATTTGTGTTTCTCTTGCTACTGGAAGAACGCTTCACAAGTCACCATAACTGGTACCACCAATCGAATATACATTACGTACATCGAACAGCTTGCCATTATCAGACGATCAGGGAAAAATCTAATCTCAAAGTGAAGTAAACCCGATTCACTTAGAGATAGAAACAGCTCTTTTCTCTAGGTCAAAAGATAGACCTTTCGCAAAAGAAATTGCTAAAAGATTTGGGTTGAAAAGAATTGCAATTGAACACGCGCACGGATACCATACGTATATACGTGCACATGCTTTGCCGGAGTTGAAGCGGTTTTTCACCTCCTGCGAAATCTCATTTGCCAATAGTTATTGGCGCTCTATCAATTTTGATAGGTACCGGGAGAACTGGCACCATATACAGTGCCATGCCTCATTGGACATCAGTTCAGAATTGGCAGAAGATCTCAAGCTCAGCAGTTTCTTACAATTCTGGAGGATTAACCATGAAACCTGGAATCGATCCCAAAATTGATCTGGCATTCAAATGGCTTTTCGGAAGAGAGCAAAATATAGCCTTACTCATAGATTTGCTCAATGCTGTTTTAAAACCACTTCTTGCGGTGGAAGAGATAATTTCACTTGAATTGCTGAACCCTTTCAGTGAACAGGATAGCATTGACGACAAGCTTTCAATTGTCGATGTGAAAGCTCGTGATTGCAGTGGGCGACAATTTGATGTGGAGATGCAGCTGCTTTTTGAGCGGCCAATAAAAGAACGACTACTCTTCTACTGGGCAGAATTGCACCAGCAACAGCTGCGCGCAGGAGACCCATACAATGAACTAAGACCAACTATTTCCATATGCTTTTGTGATTTTGTTCTCTTTCCCGAAACCGAAGATTATTGCCTGCCCTTTGAGCTTCGGAATCGAAAAAACGGCTTTGTTTTCAGTTCTGATATATTAATAGTGGTGTTGGAATTGCCCAAGTTCAATCTAATGCCCGAGAAAATAAGCAATGGTTTGGACGCATGGCTCTACTTTTTTCGCCATGCTGACCACTTAGACAGCAGCCATCTGCCAAAGTCTCTATGCAATACTCATATAAAGAAGGCACTTGAAGAGTTAGTTATGCTGAGTCAAGACGATTTAGAAAGAGAGCGATACAAAGCTCGAGTTCGTGTTCAAAGGGATGAAATTAGTCGCCTCGTTTCATACCAGGAAGATTTGCGCATAGCACGAGAGAAAGCTATACAGGAAGGTCGCGAGGAAGGTCGCGAGGAAGGTCGCGAGGAAGGTCGCGAGGAAGGTCGCGAGGAAGGTCGCGAGGAAGGTCGACAGGAAGGACTAGAGAAAGCCCGTGAGCTCACAGCAAAAACGCTTTTGCGCCTCCTGAGCAAGCGATTCGGAAAAATTGACAGTGTTGTTGAGGCACAAATACAACAACTTTCGATTTCGAAACTTGAATTGCTAGTTGAATCCATACTGGACTTCGACTCTGTTGATACGCTTAAGCTATGGCTGAAAAAAATTCTTGATTGAACCAGAGGTCGGCTCCGGTATTGAACAAATCGGTAATCCCAATCAGCAAGCTCAAAAGTCATAAAGCGATCAATAGCTATGAAAGCTAGACTCAATTTCGATTGTCTATTACTCTGCGAAGCTTGCCTGTTCTAGGATTGATTTCAAATGCAGACGGCTCAACCCAGTCGATATGCAGCGGATGAATCTTGTTATCTGCTGAGGCTTCAGCAAACATTTTTCGCTCTCGACCGAACGAGTCAGCGATGAATTGATCAATTATTTTGGTGTCAGCTGGTTTCTCGGGACATGCTATTCTCACCGTCAGCTTGTCTTTCAACTCGGAATGCGAAATCAGCAATTGAAATCCGGTCACTTGAAAATCCAGCTCTAAGCCATCCAAAAATGAACGCATGTCCTCATAGTAAACCGAAACAGGTCCCACTCTTGCGGCTTCCTCAGAACGTCCAAGAATTAGAAACTTGCGATCAAGATTTGACTCCGAAGCTTCCTCCGTCCATATTGCTCTATCGCCTACAGGGTAGCGAATTATCGGCATATATCCTCGGATCAGACTCGTCAACAGGACCTTGCCCGGCTTATTGGGCTCTGTTATAGGTTCGTTGGTATCGTCATCCACAATCTCAAGCACTGTGGCAGTTCCAAAACATCTGTGTTCATCCGCCTCACAGCTATCATCAAAATAACCAAGCAGACCAGCATCAACACTGGCATATCCGATTGAGCGAATGGAAACACCGGGAAACAATTCTTGCAGTCGCCTGCGCTGGTCGGGATACATAGATTCACCGCCAAAAAGAATCTTGCTCACTTTAACTTCGGGGAAGGCTTCCCGGTTATGTGCATAGAATTCAGCTACATTCATTATTGTGGTGGGCAGTCCGGCAAGAACATTGATATCAAATTCTCTTACGGTCTGCAAAATAATTTCCGGCTTGGTGCTTCCACTGATAGGAAATTGCAATGCCGGTGTCGGCGCCGATTCGATGCACTTCATTATAAAAATGAACGAAGCATATAATTCTCCAGCATAAAATAGGTTAGCAATGCGGTCACTTGCGACCATACCGCCCTTGTTCATACCTTCCCCAAAAAATCTCGTAAATAGGTCCCACTCTTCTTTGGAGAAAACGGAGAACTTTGGATTGCCGGTTGTTCCTCCACTCTTGAAGACAATTCCATCCGTCTGCTTCGAGGTGAATACTTGATTGTTTTTACTCGTGTTTGCAGCCCAAAACTCGGCTTGATCAACCACTGGCAAATCGCTCAATTTCTCGAAATGACTGATGCCCGAGTAGAGCTTTCCATAATAAACTGAATTCTGCTTAGCGAATTTAGCAAGTTCTTTCCAATCAAATATCTTCATCTGATTTTAGTCCCATCAAACTCCTGCTCTCTCATCAATTATTCTTCGAAGCTTGCCACTACCTGTGGTTCTCTTCAAAGAGTCGGTATCGACATGAGTAATTGTCAAATCTAAAAGATTCTCTCGAACTACGATTTCATGCAAATCCGCATAATTATCAAGAAAGGCGGCTTTAATTTCCTCTGTCGAATGAGCCCTGTGATTGGACAGATAAAGTGCGAGTTCTTCCTGTCGGCTACCACTTGAAGGTCGCAGCACAATCTGCAGCTCGCCTGCAAAATCGAACACTTCGCCAGCTATCTGTACAAACTTTCCATAATTGAAAAACGCAGAGCCTATCCGGAAAACATCACCGTGCCTTCCCAGCAACTCAAACCTGGGTGAGCGACGACCACATTCACAATCTCCGCTTAGCCGTCTTGCCAGATCACCAATATCATATCGCTCGATTTTCTGCCCTGCGCGAGCGAGTGAAGTGAGAACCACCCTGCCGGGCTCTTTATCTTCGACCGCCACATCGCGATCAAGTTCCAGCAGTTCCATAATATGCAGCCGACTGTGAAGGTGATGAACAGCGCCCGTGCAGTGTGTGCACTGGTAGCCAATCGGACCAGCATCTACACTTCCATAGCCGGAAGATCTTATAGTCTTTATTCCGAACTCTCTCTGAAAATGTCTTCGTTGGCTTTCATTGAAGTGCTCGCCACCATAGAGAATCTTTTCCACCACTTGATTCTTACGAAACAGCTCAGCATTATTGGTAAACAGCTGAATGATGTAAGAAGGCATGCCCAGAAGCACATTGCATTTCTGGGAAACGATTGTTCTAGCAACTAATTCAAGGTCGTTAATTCCAGCCATAGGATACTGAATGGCTTCGAGTTCTTCCAAAATCGTGAAGAAGCTCACAAAACCGCCGTACAAACCTCCAGCAAAGAAGAGATTCATACAACGATCGACTTTCACGTCGAGCCCGGCAGCAACAAGTCCATAAGCAGCAGCTCGCATTTGGTGATGGTAATCATCATAACTAAATATCGACAGCTTTGGCTCTCCAGTGCTTCCACCACTCTTGAAAAACAGATGGGAGTATTCTTCTTCAACTTTATGAGCCTGAAAGCCTTCCTTACTAAGAATTGGGGCGGAAGGCGGAGAGAATTGAGACAATTTCAAATCTGCAAATGTCGAAATTCCTGCCAGGTCTGCACCTCGCTGCATGCTTATTTTCTTTGAGTAGCGCTGCAGCGCATATACACCATCATGCGGTTCACCACTGTAGCTTTCCAGCATCTCACCGCATTTTGTGATTCTCAAAACACCTGCTTGAATCAGCGACTCACTCAACTCAGAAATCGAGTTCAATTTTGCAGCAAGACCAGCAGTCTGTAGAAAAAATCTGAAGGGACTGAGCGTCTCGACGATTTTTCCACGCAGCATTGGTTTAACCCAGATGGTTCTATAGAGCGGAGATGCCTTCATCACGCTTGAATAATCAATTAAAATGCGCCAGTCACCATTTGGGTCTTCTATTAAGTCCGTTAGTCCAAGGCATGATTCCAGCCTGCATAGCTCAACCACCGAAGTGATTTCAGCCTGCTCTTGCCCAGAAGGTGATTTTACTGGAACTTGCAACGAATGTTGCTGCAAACTAGATGCCAATCGTTGCGCAAACTTCGCAAGAATAGCGCGGTCTTCTGTTTCCACATAAACACATTGAGGGCTCGAACACGCTTGCTGCTCCATGCGGCAACACTCGAACGCCAGCCCTTCAATCGACTCCTCATCTTCTAAGCAATCTTCTGCAAAATAAGCAAACGAAATTTTGGGACCCCAATCAATAAACCGGGCATGTGGCGGCGAAATAGCTTTGATACCAGAAATTGCACCTTCATCTCCCCAGACGACAACGCCATCTGCGAGCGAAAGCACCTCTGTCAGCATTTTCTGGTTACGGGAAGAAATTCTGCAAGCAAAAATACGAGGCGCAATCGTGTTAGACAAGTCTTCATCGGTCAAATATTTCAAAAACAACTGTGCAAATATTTCATCGCTGCCACCAGTCTTGAGAAAGTTGACGTTTCCGCTCAACAAACCTTCCAGAATACTCCAGGCACCAGCACTGTAAGCATTTGTTGGGGCAATATGAACAAGGAACCCTAGAGGGCTCCAGCGTTCAAAATTGTCCTCGCGTTGATCAGCTCGAACAAAATTGAAAGGGTCACCTTTGCCCAACTCACAAGCCAATTTTTCTTCGAGATCTGCTCGCCGCAAGAAGTCAGCTAACTCTTTTAACTCCTTCCTGCGCTCAGCCTCTTCCATTCGAAAACCGGTGGAAAGCAGCTTCTCGAGAGCCAGATATACCTCATCATCTTTCTTGCGCAAGCGCTTGCTCAAACGTTCGCATGCATCAAGCAAGTGTCGAACCTCAAAAGGAGACGCAAGTGCTACACGCACATCACCTGCTAGATTTGGCAGGCGATTTTCCAGTTCTTCATCGCTGAGCCAGTGCCCTTGCCAGAGGTGCGGAGTTGCTAAAGTGCTCATACCTTGCCCCCTTTACCCATTAGCTCTGCAGCAGCGACTGCGCAGCTCTTGTTGCGGGACAAACCAGCACGACCATGAACCACGAAATATGGAGTTTCTAGGGAACAGCCGCAGGTCTTCGCCTCATGCACAGAGGCAAGATCTCCCATCAAAACACTTGCTGCCGGAACTGATGTTATGTAGGGGGACACAAAATGCAAGAAACCTTTTTCACCATAGGGAAGTGCCTCGAGAGTCTTCAAATCGCGAACAAAAACTCGCGACCATACAGGAACATGAAACTGATGGTTCTCACATTCGATGTATGGAATACAATGCTCTACTGAGCCAAAACCATCGCGAAGGCGCTTATCTGGAATTCCCAAAAGCTCGTTGCAATGACGGTATAAATCTAATTTATCGATAGCCTTGTCCGCATTTCCCTTCCAGCCGCCACCTAAGAATACAAGCGAGTCTTCAGACAACTTAAGTGGTGGCACTTTCAAAGCCCGCATTCTCTCAAGCGTAAAATGCAGAAACGCTGGGAATCCAAATATTCTGACAGGACGACCATCCTTTTCAAACTCGCGCAATCTATCAATGCAACCAAAAATATCAAATTCGTGAGTTCCACTGCCCGTGAGCCGAAGCGAGGTGAAAACTCGGTTAATGGGCGCGTACTTGCAAAGGAAATTATCAGTATACGCAGTACCTAACTTTGAATCAGCTTCGGTCTCGTATGAGTACAAGAGATAATTGCATGGGTTTTCACTGGTCCAACCATTAAAGTCGAATATGAAATCAATCATCCGCTGCGCCGAACCCAAGGTCCAATCGTCAAAAAACATCTGAGATTTCTGCCCGGTGGTGCCGGACGAAGTTAGATGAACAGAAATTTTGTCTTCACTGACTGACTTTTGCTCGTGTGCCTTGAAGAAATTAGCAAGCACGAAAGGAATTGAAGCGCAATCCTCAACCTTTTTCAATGAGTGCGGGTCAAAGCGCTTCAGCTCAAGTAGTTTCCTGTAGAACTCATTTTTTTCAGAATGCCAGGCAACAATTTCTTGCATGGCTTCTACGAAAAGGGCGTCCGCTTCGTTTGATACCAGATATGGTTCACTGATATCGCAGAGCTGCTGCACTTTTCGGAGTGAACTTGAATCAGGAACCAAAACACTAGCGGTAGTCATCAAAGACCTCCAGGGCATCGAGGTGCATTTTCTTCCAGAGAGCAACATACTGGTCAACATACGGTTTGAAAGCTTGCTCGACCTGCATGCCGCGGAAATCGAGCGGTTCCATTGTGCGAGTCATGATCACGTAGTCGTAAGTGGCGCCATTGATTTCTCGCATGCCAGGGTAAAGAGCCGAGGGCAAGAATTGAGCTCGCATCAAGACTTCCAGCGACTCGAATCTGTTTGCTCCAATCAAGACTTCCACATAAGTTATTCCGAGCGAACGAAGTTTCTCCAACAATGAAGGAAAAGTTTCGTGCAAGGCGTACATCGGTTGATTGCATGAAATTAGCGTGCAATAACCGTCTAACTGGTTGTAATAAGCAAAAATCTCGACCTTACCTGAGTCATCAGCTATCAGCAAGTTTGGCAAATGGAATGGATAGAACTGCGCGTTGGTATCGGTAATTTGAGCCTTAAACCTTCGAAGCACATAGTGAGGTGCAAAGATTGCCTCAAAGCTTGTATCCCATGGGGAGTGCATTTTGATCGATCTGTCTGACAGATTTTCACTTGGAGGAATTTGCAAACCGGGATAATACCGCTGAACTATTTGGTAGAGCGGAACCAAGCGCGTAGGGATTTTTTCAGTAGCGACTCGTCTTTCTAACACGCCCTCTTGAAACTTGGCAAACAGCGTTGTAGTCTCATGCCGCTTTATTTTATGCGCGTTCGGAAAAATTCCCAGCGGAAGATAATTTTCCTTCAAAAAGATTAGCTGCGGACCAATTCCTTGCGTTCGCGTCGTCGTATAAATCGAATTGAAAGGTCCACCTTTTTCGATTAGTTTGTCGCCCCAGGCACACAAGCGAGAGGCGATTCCGACTTTACGGTAGTCGGGGTGAACGACCAGAGCTAGCGCTTTTGCCACTTTGTCGAGTCGATCTAATTCATACACCATAGAACCGACTATCATACGCGAGCGAGATCTGTCTCGCGCAATCAACCAAACATAATCATCAGATAGAACGGCTTGAGCAGCAGCTTCTGAGTTATTACCTAACGCAATAGGATAGTTTTGTCCGTAAACCATGAAGTATAACTTCAACAGTTCATCGATATCCTCAAGGGCTGGTTTTTCGATAACAATACGCATGTTAGACCCTCCTGATTCCAGGAATGAACGGAATCAACAGTGCGATTCCAATTACAAGCCCAGCACAGATAGCGGCGAAATCAGGAACAAGAACTCTCTCGATGATCGCTCCCACAACACCCATGGAGATAGGCAGGGAAGCAACACTGATCAAATTTACAAGTCCCATCACCTTGGGCACATCTTCGGCTTCAGGCGTGCTTTGAAAAAATGTCAAACAAACAACATTTGCAAGCGAAAGAAAGAACCCAAGCATGAGAACTGCAGAACAGGCTATCCAAATGTTCTTCGAGAACGTGAATGCAAGATAGGAGACTGCCATCAGAAGCAGTGATAAGCTCACACGCTTCCAAGTAGCTCCTGGTAGTTTGACGAGAGAAAGCAAAAGACCACCTGCAACAGTTCCCATTCCCAGCGAGAATTCGAGTTTTGCTAATGCTGCGATTCCTTCGCTATACACATTTTTCGCATACCAGGGCATGAATATCATGAGAGGCGCCAAAAAGAAGTTCATAAATAAAAAAGTGAAAAGCATTCCAGAAATAACTGGTTGACTTTTCAGAATCTCTTTCGTGGTCTTCGTTTTGGGTGCTTCGCTCGCTGTAGGTTCCTGCTTCTTTGCTTCCTCGCTCTTAATCAGTTTGGGAAGTTTAATCGTCAGCGCCAACGCCGCAGAGATGAAGTAACTTAAACCATTTAACGCAAGCATTCCCCCAAGACCTACCCAAGCATAACTGAGCGCTGATACCAGTGGGCCCAAAACGTTACCCCAGGAAAAACAAGAATCAATCAAAGCGGTCAATTTGTCACGATTCTCGCCTTCAGGCATTAGTTCCAATGGCAGGGTCAAAATTGCAGGGTTGAAGAGAGCACCAGCAATATTAGAAACAAACGCGGCAGCCATCAAAATCGCCAAAAGCACTTTGTCATCAGAGAGCAGCGGCATCGATGCTGCAATTCCAACAAACAAAATTCCTCGAAGAATATCGGTCCAGATAACAGTGCGCAGAGTGCCCCATCGCCCAATAAGATCTCCCGACTTCAAAGCCAAAACGAAGTGTGGCAGAGCTCCAAGCGCGATGAACCAGGGCACCCATTTAGGACTAAATCTGGTGCTTAAAACCCAAATCATTCCAACCGAGAGAAGCTTATCGCATGATTGCGAAATCAATTGCCCCCAGAAAACCTTCTGGGAGTTGGCATCCCGCAAAACGAAGAAGGGGTTTGAGCTGGCAGTTTCGGTCTCACTGTTTGCAGACACGCTGCCCGCTCCTTCTGATCACTACTTTCGAGATAGATGAAATTGAACCCAACTTCATCACTTACGGTCGCCATTAGATGATAAGGCCTGCCGCTGGTAAAGATTGATTTCGAAATGCATATGTAAAGTAAAGATTCGGTTTAACACCGGCTCACAGAAGCGCCCCTCTCGGTAACCGACAGCACAGTGAACAGTCTTAAGACAACTGATTGCTGAGCAAAAAATGGAAACAAGAACTGCCAAACGGCAAGCACCACATACGGTGCGAACAAAATCTTAGTAAAACGAAAAGTCAGGAGATTACTTTAACCTCTCCTTAGTATTTCGCTGGCAAGATATTCGCATCGAAACGAAGAAGCTTCCAACGAAATTGCACTCTAAAGACGTAACGGCAGGAGTACCCCATGGGAATTTTTATTGGACCATTGGAATTTGAAGGACCGTTTGCAGACGCGGAAGACTTAAGGGACGCGGCAGGAATTTATGCGCTCTTCACTGAAAGAAAAGGCGAGTTTGAACTGATTGAGTTAGACGAAACAATTTGCGTAAAAGACTGTCTCGACAATGAAGAATACACAAGCAATAAGCAATTCTGGCAAGAAATGAGTTCAAGCAAATTGCTGGCCGCTGTGCATTACACCCCGGACTTATCTCGAGAGCAACGCCGACATACGATGCTGAAACTAATGAAAGAGTTCGAATAAACCTTTTCCGCGCCACGTCATAGCTCAGAAATTACAAAGAGCTGAACGGCTCACTACGACTTTTTCACCGCATGAACCGCGCCCGGGAGCTGCCCCACAGCTTCCGGGCTCCAGCTTTGGCTTGTACGCAAATCGAATTTGAATTGAATTGCCCGAATTTGTTCCAAACACACCTCAATTTTGAATCTGACCCTCTTGTTACGGCCAAAGTTTATGGGAGATTCGGGAGTAGAGGATGCTCACTCACTCAAACGAATCCGAGGAGGTTTTAGCTCTGTCTGTCCGCGCAAATAGATAAACTCTCGCCAATTCCCCAAAATCATTTCAGAGAAAGCGAATTGGACTCGTCTCGATTCATTAAGTCATCAGAAAGCCCATTTACAGAGGCAAACAAACGCACAAATTAGCCAAAGCGGCGTTGTCAGGAGGTTTATAAGCAATAACTGACGGGGAAGAATACATCTGATATGAAATCCACCAAAACCCAGACAAACAAATATCTCCGATTGCTCGGCACCCTGGAATTTAATGAGGTGCTTGAGTCAGTTGCGGACGAATTCCTATCTGCTTTCAAACCAGAATCTCTAGCAGTACTTATCTGGGACAATGACGTTGAGACGGTAAGTGACAAATATTTTTACGGACAAAACAGGCAACTTCTTACATCGATAAGCAACGAATTCGCCGAAGAACTCGAACAGAGCCGCGAATTCGATGAGAAAACCGTCGGAGAGTACGACACAGATGAAGACCTGCCAGACGACACGGAACTTGTCTATGTCAGAATTCAGGAAGATGGAAAGCTCTGTGCAGCGTTACTACTTGCTGGTAAGAGCTTTGACATCGAAGCAGTGAAGGCTAAGTTGGACGAGCTACCACTCCACACTGCGTTATCAAACGCATGGGAAATCAGAGAAGTCAAAAGAGAAAACGAAAGACTCCGCAGCCGCTACGATGACCTGGAAGATCAGAACGCAAATCTCGAAGATCAGACTAGAAAGCTTATCCAGGACTTGACTGTTAAAGACGCTTTGCGCTTCCGCACTATAGAGCGCGATAAGCTTCTCTACGAAATTTCCAGCGCAATGCGCAGCTCGGTAGAGATTCAAAAGGTTCTGCAAAATTCGGTTAATAGCCTCGGACAGAAGTTTGACCTGAGCCGATGTCTAATACTGAGACCGGCAGCAAGTTTACAAGTTTATGAGTTCAACAATGCAAGCATCGAACCAGCTCAATCAAAGTTTTTTTCTGAACAGGGTCAGGCCTTCGTTAGTAGCATAATGAGCAAGACTGCTCCCTGCGAATTGGGCGATGGCGAGTTCGGACCATCGCAAGGCTTCGACAAAGAATTTTTGAACAGCTTTGGTTTTCTTTCGGGGCTCATCATTCCCTTAATTATGCGCGACAGAACTATCGGTGCAATATTCTTGCAAGATTGCAAGATGCCGCGCCCATGGAGCATCGATGACCTAACATTCTTCGGAGCACTTGCCGACCATCTTTCCGTAGCAGTAGAAAACGCAGACCTCCATGAAGAAAAGAAACTTCAGGCAGTGACAGACGGTTTAACCGGCGTGTCCAATCGTCGTAATTTTAATGAATGTTTCTACAAAGAATTTGAGAGGGCAAGGCGTTATGCAGAGCCCATGACCCTTGCGGTTGTTGACCTGGACTACCTGAAGAAAATAAACGACACGTTCGGGCACACCGCTGGAGATGATGCTATAAAAGCAGTAGCGAGTGTTTTGTCCCGGTCTTCCCGATCCATTGACGTCGTAGCTCGCTATGGAGGTGAAGAGTTCTGCCTGCTTCTTCCGAATACTCTGCTCGAGGAATCAGTCCTCATTGCTGAGCGCGTGCGGAAGTTGATTAGTGAGACAATTCTCGATAGCACGGGGAAAACAATATCAGCGTCAATTGGAGTTGCAAACTTTCCTCTGCATGCAAGCGACCCCGACGACTTGTTCAAGAGAGCGGATGAAGCTCTCTACAAAGCAAAAGAGAAAGGCAGAGATCAGGTTTACGTTTACGATATGACTCTCGGAGGTCCGTAGAGCGTGGTGGCACTGGTTCCAGCTAAATCCAAGACAGGAGTAATAACGAAATGGGTTTTATAGACGAGGTAGTTAAGGGTGTAAATACCGGAATCAAGCAGGTCGGTGACACCATTAATAAGGTCCAAGAGAAGTCTCAAGAGATGATGCAAAACGCATCCCAGCAAAGCCGCCTCACATCTTTAGAAGCGAAGAAAGCTGTTGCCCTGGAAAATCTTGGCAAATTGATTTATGACAAATACGAAAGAGGCGATGAAGTTGGCGAAGACGTGATTAAGCGTAAAACCACCGAAATCGCTGAAATTGAAAAAGAGATGGAGCTTGTAAGAGCTGAAGTGAAAGCTTATGAGGAAGCCCACGATCCCGACGCCGCTAGAAGAACTAAGAGCGAAAGCAAAGCTGGATATGCAAGAACACCTGGATTTGAATGCCCTCACTGCCATGAGCCTGCCAATCAAGAAAAGCTATTTTGCGCTTTTTGTGGTGGCGAATTGAAATCAGAAAAGTCAAGCAAGCCCAGCGACAATGGTGATAGCGAAGCTCGCGACTAACAACGCAATGAATATTGAAACAGAAGAGGGAGCAGAAATGCTCCCTCTTCTGTTTTGCTTGCAAAATGAAATGAGTATTTATCCGAAACTTCCAAATCGTGGTTGCTGAAGCCCGGCTGGCATCAACGACGCCAACGCCACCACCAGTAGTATCACATACAAGCAAAAGAAAAGAATTTACTGATTCATGAAAGATTGAAGAAAGCTTTGATCTGAAAAATACCAAACCACTTTTAGCAAATGCCAAAGCTTAAACCAAGCAGAAAAGGCATTTTCAGACACGGAACTTTTAGTATTCAGAGCACGCCAATAGCAGACATCATCTTGAGTAAACAACATGGCATCAAAGAAAAAGAAAATACTTTCAGTGGACATTGGAGGCGGTACATGCAAATTTTTGCTTAGCGGAAAGCTAAAGGCGCTAAGAGTCGAGACGGGCAAAAGCTTTGCTCCGAAAGACCTCTTAAAAGCAATCGAAGAGCTTCCTGAAGATTGGCACTATGACTGCGTCTCAATCGGCTTTCCAGGACGAGTCAATCGAGAAAATAGAATATTCGAAGAACCACTCAACTTAGGAAAAGGATGGGTAAAATTCGACTTCGAAAAGGCTCTCGATAAGCCGGTAAAAGTTGTGAATGACGCTGTTCTCCAAGCCATAGGAAGCTATCGTGGTGGGCGCATGCTTTATTTGGGATTTGGAACTGGTGTGGGCTCAGCATTGATAATAGATCACATGGTGATTAACCTCGAGCTAGGGGCGCTCCATTATGGAAATACCGACCTGGCAGGTGATGTTCTCAGCAAAGAAAAATTAAGAAAGGTAGGAAAAAAAGAATGGAACCGCAGAGCTAAGCGACTGGCAGTAGCACTTCGAGAGGCATTTCTTGCCGATTATCTCATCATGGGTGGTGGCAACAGTCGGCATTTGAAGCATCTGCCAAAGAAGGTCGAAAGAGGAGACAATAAGCTTGCTTTTGTCGGTGGATACCTCCTCTGGGAAATGAAAAAGAACGAACCATTGTTCACCATTCTTGCCAGCAATCCTCATTCCTTTCAGCCAGGCAGGATGAAGACCGACGATTCACTTCTTTGACTTGAGTTCAGAATGAAAAGGTCCACCTTCTGGTGGACCTTTCAAATTTATGCTCTGCTAGTAGCCGCTTCGTTAGGAAATGAGCCGACACTGGTATCACATTTGGTGATTTACCGAAGCGATAAGATGGACCCACAAGATCTATGCTATCCAGCAGGAAGCTTAGACGCGAGCGCTCTTTCCACAATCTGGACAGAAGAAGAACGATGGACTTAGCTTGGCCCCGCAATGCTGGCAATCGCGAATACCATGGTCATCGGCTCTATCCTCGGTTGGATATCGCCCAGCCAGAATCTCTTTGTACTGTCCGGTTTCAGACCATTGCTTAATTTCCTTAGCTCGGTAAATTGGAAGTGGATGCGACAGGCGCATTTCGTACATGAGCTTGTAGAACTTGTTCAGAGTGCTGTAATCGAAGTCTTCATATGAACCACCCTGACGCAAGAATTCTTTGATGTCAGTTTGGTCGAAAACTGTCTTTGATCCACCAGCTAGTTTCATATGCAGAGTGATGCAGGTCTCAACATTCTGAACTACAAGAAGCTCCGCACGGTCTGCTGTCAATTCCGACTTTCTTGCCCAATCAGATAGGGCAATCAAAACGAGTTCCATAACAGGTCTTGCGATACCGATGAAACTCTGCAAGAGCTGCAGAAGGAAGTAGGCAAGGCTTCTATAAAGGACGTGTCCAGCTTTTACGTGACCCAATTCGTGACCTAGAACAGCCATCAACTCTTCTTCCGTCAGAAGGTCGACTAGTGCAGAGTTCATGACAATAAATGGTCTCTCTACGCCGAATGTCCAGGCGTTGACCTGAAAGTTGTTCATTAAAAACAAATCTGGCTCATGCATATCAAGAATGTCGCAAGCTTCTTTGAACACTCTGTGAATTTTGTGGCACTGTTTTGTCGTCACATGAATTGCATTGCCCATGAGCATGATTCGGAACATTCGCTCCACGCCAAGCTCCATGAACTTTTTCAGCACTGTGTCTAAGACCGGTACCTTACGCAGGGCTTCCAGAGCGGCGCGATCGAGGGGATGCTCGAACGCATTTGAACTAATACGAGGAAATCGGCGTCTCGTGGTTTCGACTGAGCTCATTTCATCTCCAGTATGGTAAATGCAGAAGGATCTATCTTCCTTTCTACCCGATTTGGAAAAACATTGCTTAGGAAGAGAGCCCGTAAAGTAAAAAAGGTGACCTCAGTCAGGACTCCACAAGATTAATTCAGAAGTCAGGAGATATTCAGAAGCTCCAATCCCCTACCGGCAACAATAGCTGTGCTGTTTTGTATTACAACAGCAGAAGCTGCCTCGATTGTCGCAAACGACTCAAGCACACGCATTTGAGCAGCATTCGCCACTGAGACCAGAGCAACTGAATCTTTTCCGTTCTTCGCTCTGCCCAAAACCACAGCCTTGCCCGCAGACACTGCCAAAGCGCTGGCATCGACAGGTAGCTCGCAGGCGCCAGCAATCGCAAGGTCCTCTTTGTCGGCAGACAGCGCCAGCAACGAACCTTTCAAGTTTTCGTCAACACATGAAACGTATATGGTATTTCCAACCATAACAAAATCACGAATAGCGAAATTGGGCAACTTGCGTGAGGCAAGCAGCGCTGTGCCAGTGTCATCAGTCTTGTACAGGTTTAGCTCGTTTAGCCCGGCAAGCAAAATCATGCCTTGCTGCGCAATGGCTTTTCGCCCAGGCGATGGAATGTCTCGGCTCACGAGGAACTTCAGGCTGTCTTCCGTTGCTTTGAAAACATTGAGCTGGCAGCCTTTATCATTCGGCTTGAGCACGTACGCAGTATTTTTCGATTCATCGTATGCCAGCGAATTCCCACTACTTTTGGCAGTTGCGATAATCTCCGATGGCTTATCTGCTGACCTTATGGTCAGAGAATCCTTTGTCAAACAAAGAAAGGTTCTGCCAAGGGAGAGCATTGATCTGACAGTACTGGAAATATCAGTCGAGCTCTTCAGCTCTGGATGGTGCGGGTCTTTGAGATCGTAAAGCTTCAATTCTGCACATGCGATAACGGCGTTTGTGCCGCTGAGAACCAGAGCAGAGGCTGGAAGGCGTGGAATCGTATTAGCGTAACTGAGCTGCCAACCGGTTTTAGCGATGTTCAGAACTTGCACGCCGCCCCAATCAGTTGCAATATAAGCGTCCTTTTCTTTAACAGCGATATGCGCTCGAGGCGAAGAGCCACGTGCCCCTACAGGTAGTGGCACAGTCGCCCCTGCAGAGAGTGCATTCTTGCGCCCAACAATAACAGGTACAACGGCTTGACGCTCGGTTTGATTTACCAGCAGTAGAAACTGCGTTCTCTGTGCGGCAAGATCAAGAATTTCAGTCACCGCAGATAGAGCCACCGTCGTTGCCACGGACATACTAGGTTTCATGGTAATAAGCTTGACCTGGCATTTGCGATCGAAGCCATAGCCAGCCACCAAAATCTGATCTCGGTTGCGCGCCACACACTGGAAGCTTCCGTCGAGACGAACGCTACCAATTAGCTCAGGGGCTCGCGGGTTCGCTAGATTCACAGCAAGCAGCTCGGTGCTATCGGCACCACACAAAGCGAGTAGCTGCCTGTCTTGAAAATCGAGCTTGAACGGATTGTGTTCAAGCGTCAAGGCGGATATCTGCACCGGCTCAACGGCTTTCTTCTTTCCTATGGAGTAGAACACTAGCTGGTTTTCGTTGTTCAAACCAGTTCCACCAACAGCGATAACATCGCCGAACGAAGCAACTGAGCAAGGCTCAGAGAAGTTAGAAAGAACAGTCTTCGACATTATCGATATGTCGTTAGCCGGGGTCAGGCTGGCAATGACCATTTGGAATTGCACATCTGTGCCCGAGTCAACTTGAACAACGGCAATCGCCCGATGCTGAGTTATCGCAAGGGCAACAACCTTCCGGCCTATGCCAAAGAGTTCACCCATGACTTGTGGGTTGTCTTCCCTCTTCAAATCGACTATAGCCAGCCTTCCCATGTCATCGGCAAAGCAAGCGTAACCCTTGTCCACGATTCCAACATATTCAGGGGTTATTGCCGGTGGCCATTCTTGCCGGGCAAGCGTTCTCGGTCCGCCAAGCACAGGGGCTGCTTGAACCTTAGGCTTTCGACCCAGAGCAAACGACGGGACTTGAGCTAAGGCATATGCACCCAGCCAAGTTGCGAGAAGAGCTCGTCTTGAAATCACAAACTAAAAATTCCCAACCTGTTTCGCTATGAATTGTAGTATGAGAATAGCTACCATGGGGGATATATCAATGCCGCCAAGTGGCGGAATAAGCTTGCGGAAAGGCGACAGCACTGGATCGACAAGCATGTTTAGAGTCTTGAAAGGTTGGTCATACCATCTGATGTTTGGAAACCAGCTTAGAAGGCACCAGAGAATGATGACAAACGTGTATCCCTCAATTACGGTGGATAGAATGGCTCCCGGTTGTCCCATATTACAATCGCCTCTCGACTTCCTATATTCCAAGATTGTAACATTATCGATTCGAGTGTCGACGGTAAAAATACTGATGGCGAGATCAAAAAAGCTTGGGTAGAGAAGACAAACTTATCAAGCTCATCAAATCCCTTACGGGAGAAGAGTTAATAGGCGATGATTGTGCCGTGCTTCCATCTGGAATGCTTGTCAGCTCTGACATGCTGGTTCAGGGAAAGCATTTTCTCTTGCCGCAAATGAATCTGAACGACCTCGGTTGGAAAGCGTTAGCGGTGAATCTCTCAGACATCGCAGCCATGGGTGCCCAAAGTGAGTTCGCGGTGGTAAACATTGCTTTTCCCACGAGCATGAGCGATGAAGAGTTCGAGCTTTTGTACAGAGGCATTATCGATTGCGCTCGAACCTACAACTGCCGTATCGTAGGGGGTGACCTGACTGGCAGCGACGCGCTTGTAATCTCTATTACCGTTTTTGCTAAAAGCCCGCAAAAGCCAATGCTTCGTTCTGCAGCTAAAGCCGGCTATAAGGTAATGGTAAGTGGTGACTTTGGCGCAAGCGCTATGGGACTGCAACTTATTCTTTTGGAACAGGTGGCCGATTCGTCTGCGTCACATATGATGATGAAACATTTGCGTCCTAAACCTCGCTTGTTTGAAGCTAAGGCACTGTATAACGCATGCGCAGGCGAAGCAGCATTGATGGATGCCAGCGATGGTTTGGCCGATGCATTGCTTCAAATCTCAGAACTGAGCGGAGTTGCAATTAAGATTGACGCTAGCAAAATTCCAGTGCACCAGGAAACAGTCTCAGCCGCTGAACTTTCCGGAAAAATCCCCTTGGGACTTGCATTATATGGGGGCGAAGACTATGAGTTGGTGGCTTGCGTTCCACCCTCCGCCGTTGCAGACTGCGAAGATAGCGGATTCGTATATATAGGTACTGTGCTTGAAGGAAGCGGAGTAAAAATGCTTCACACAGATGGTTCGGAAGAAGCTATAACGAGAGAACGCATCTTTCAACACTGGAGCTAAGCACAATGCACACCATGGACAGTGGCACTCAATTCTTGTTCTGAATTTTCAGCAACCCACTTGAAGCAAGCTTCTGCAACTTCAAATCTTGAGCGTACTTGAGCGTCAACTCATACTCTTCTTTAGCCGTTTTATAATCGCCTTTTCCCACCGAAGCTATAGCCATGAGGTAATGTGCCTGCGCGTTACCCGCAGATTTTTGAACTATTGGTTTCAGCTTAGCTATAGCAGCATCGTACTTCTTTCCAGTTATGTCTGCAGTTGCTTCAGCCAGAGGTCCTGTTGCAACAACAGTGTGAGATGGCGAGGCACTGCCGATGCCACCAGGCGTACCGTAGGGAGAGGAAGGCATAGCATGCCCAGGAGCTGCAGAGAAACTGCGACTACCAAACGAGTTGTTGCCCATCGGTTGATGCATATTGGCCGGCATACCATTAGCTGGCACTCCGGCAGGACCACCAGGTTGAGTGGCTACCTGTTGACCCTGCGCCGACTGACTCTTAGCCTCAATCGCTTTATCCAAGTTTGTGACCATGGACATCAAATAATTCTTGTCACCCGCACTGGCGGCAGCTCCTGAGTCTAGCAGTGTTTTGTAATGCTGCCGGGCACCTTCATAATCACCCTGCATTTCTAAGCAACGACCAAGCATTTTGCGAGGTTCGAGCCAAGTGGGTCTTTGTTGTGCCAGGTCTCTGTACATTTGCTGTGCTTCCGAGATGCTTCCTTGCTCAAAGTATGAGTCTGCGATCTCCATTTTCAGCTGCGTTGGGTCCATCCAGCCGGGCTTGGAGGAGTTGTTCGACATATATTTCGTTTCGAAGTTAATGAGTTCCTGGTACTCATTGCGAGCCTCGGTAAAGCGCTTTTGCTCGCGATACAACTCGGCTAAAATGTGTCGTACACGACAATCTTCAGGCGACATTCCTTTCACGTTAGTCAATGCAGAAATCGCTGTATCGATCTCGCCACTGTTGTAGGCGGTCATGGCTCGTTCAATTTCCTTAGGGTTACTGGGAATCTGATTCATCGGCCAGTTCCAGTCGATGTAAGCAAAAACCGGCATCTGAGAAACAAGTATTGAAACTGAACTCAGCAATAAAGAGACTTTGTATTTAGAACGCACGCTACTGCCCCTTCCATTCAATCGAGCGCATTGCTGAAGTCACTTCTTCCAGATAGGTGCTAAAAGAACCTTCCGAACCTTCCAGGAAAACTTCTTGTATTACTCGCCCCGACCCATCGATACCCAACATCAGCCCATAGAATTGATTCTGACTTTTACTCCATTCCCCGTCAATGACTAAGACCCGACGTCCTTTAATGTTAAGTGTAAAGCATTTACGTTTTTGAAACGCTTCTTCGTCCGCCATTTTGCTCAAGACCTGATGTATGGAGTTCCATTCGGCTTTACTCAACTCATGGTCTGGCTGTGAAACAATAGTTTTCAAAGCACCTGCTGAATTCTCAGAAATTGGAGTTCCTCTGTAGAACAACGACAGAGTAACCTTGGGGTCCCCAGGCGAGAAATCACGTGAAACCGCCGGCAGCTCGTACTCGCCTTCAGACTGGGGCACAACTCCTAATTCTTTCCAGTGAGCTGGCAGTCGAAGCTCCGAGATTGCCCCAACGTTTTTGATTATCAATTCGATTGTCCTCGCTTATTTCTTTGCCATTGCAAGATATAGCTCATGCAGGCTTATTCGTCGAGATCCGTCCACTCTGTCATAAAGTGAAGACCAGGAATTGTCCACGGCCACAGTCTTCGTTTTAGGATCGTAATCTTTGATTATCAATGCATGTTCGCCATCGGACTCGTCTTTGGGCTTGAAGTTATACTTGCGAGCGGGCTCCCTCCAGCACCAATCAGCGCCGGTCCAGATTTGTGTAATGTGAGTGCCTGGCTCTTTGCTCAAAAGCTCATGAAGTTGGTCTTCTGTTTGTACCGAACTGACACCAGCGCCGCCCTTGATGTCGGCTCTCTCAACCACAACTACTGGGTTGCTCTTGTTCGACGGAACGATTTGATTGTAGGTGGCAGCAATGTCTTTAGCGTACATTGTTGGCTGTTCAATGAGCTTGCCATCAGAATTATTTTGAGGATAAATGTAGCCATTATTTGGTTCTTTATACAAGCGGTGACCGCCATCTTTGCGCCCTGTTGGTGGCTCTTGTCTGTATACTAGCTGGCCCTTGGGCACGACTTCACCACTAGGAGCAACAGTCTGTCGTTGCCAGTGAATGTTAGCTACTGTGATGTCTGAAATTTTTCCAAGCCAGGTGCGCACACCATCTTCTGGAGGAAAACGTGATTCTTCGCTACCCTCAGTACGCTTCATAGAATTAGCCGGAGGTTTGATGATAGAACCATCATTTGTTTTGAATTGACCCGTGGTCAAAACATCGGTCATCATCCTTGCAAAATTTGATGGGCTCTCATATAGAAGTTGTCCACGAAGAGATGTTACCTGGCATGTCGGATTTTCACCCTGAGCATTCTTCACACAGTTTCCGATGTGCCACGATAGCTGAGCAGCAAGCAACGATTTGTCTGCGGCAGAGAAAATAACCTCGTTCTTGCTGTCGAGCAAACGAGAAATTTCTTTGTAGGTTGCAGCCTTCTCCTTTTCTGATATGTCTGTTCTCTTAGCAAAATTGCTTAAGCTTTCCTGGAACACAGATTTTGCGATGCTTGAAACACTGGCGTCTTTAGCGTAGTTGAGAATTGTTTGTTCGAGCGCTGCCTTGTCGGCATCACTCATCGCTGTGTTTTGATGAGTTGCTTCGACAGTGCTTTCTTTGCTGCTAATCAATTTTCCTTTTTCGCCAAGTTCCTGTCGAACGAGGCGTCCATCAGAATCAGAAAAGCTGACTGCGCCTTTTTCAGAAATCGAAATTTCACCCTTACGTGCAAGTCCATCATCCTTGAATGGTTTGCTGGAATCGATAGCAGAAGCGACCCATTCTCCACTTTGATTTCTCTTGTAAGAAGCATTGTTCGCACTATCACGCAATTCGTTCAGCTGGTTCTTCTCATCCTTCACCAACTCTACGGATTTCCCGTCTTTGACCACTCTGCGCACCGAGTCTCGGTAGCTTTCAACTACAGATTTATTTGCTGGATCTTCAACAGTTTTGCTTCCATCAATTGTGCGCGTGGTCACTTTGTTCTTTTCGTCTTTGTCAACGAATTTGTATGTTCCATCTCGGCTGACTGTGAAATTGACATTCCACTTCATCTCTGATGTCTTTGTTTTGTAGTTGTAAACGCCCTCTGACTCACGAGAGATGTTAACTACTGAACCATCTTTGTTTGTGACTTCGACCGTTTTTGGCGATTCACCAGGTTTGTCAAAAGTATATTTTCGAACAGTTCCATCGGGAAACTTCGATTCAGAAGGTTGCCCATTCTTGCACTTAATCGACCAATCTTGCTTTTTGTTTTCGAGAGCTTCTTCACCATTGGTGTCCGCCTGATATTGCTTTCCATCTGGATATGAAATCTTCAACTGCCCATCGTTTTGTGTCACAGAACTGCGAATTTCGGTTTTAGCCGCATCCTGGTCGTTGGTCCAAACATAGCTTCCGTCAGTTTTCTTTTCTCCGCGGGTCCACGACTCTCTTGTCGAATTACGGAGGACGGTTTCTTGCACCACTTCGCCTTTTTCGTCGAGCTTGAACTCGCGAGTAGAACCATCTCCGGCTTTGACTTGAACCTTGTCCTTCGAGATGTCTACAGTTGATTTTTCGGCCGCGTTTTCAATTCGCTGATATTGAGTTCCATCCAATTTGATAACAGAACTCTTGTTTCCATCTTTAACGATGAGACTGCCATTGTCATCAATGGATGCCTTGCCGGGAAGTTTATCTCCCTTGTCCGACTGCCATTTCCCGTCGATAGAACTCCAGCTTGTGTTCTTGGCTGAGTCTTTGACTGAAACGATTTGCTTGTCTTTCCATTCAAATTCACGAACATTCGTACCTTGTGTTGCTTTTACAATCTGAGAGCCCTGATATTCAAGTACAGTTCCGTCAGGCTTGGTTTCCTTTTCGCCCTTTCCGGGGGAAAGAACGTGCTTGGCTCCATCTTCTTCATAGGAATATTCACCAGTCTTATTATTTGCCGCAAAGGAAATTTTCTCTGACTGAGATGCTGACCACGCGTTATTTTCATAGGTCTGGACATTCCAACTTCCATCACTCTGCCTTGTGTGGAAATAGTTTTTGCCGTCTTTAATTACCTGAATTGCGGAGAGAGCTTGCTTGTCATTTTCGCCTGTCGCTGAAGGGTTCGTGGTCCATGAGAAAATTCTCTTCGCGTCTTGCGTCTGGATTTCGCTTAAGCGTCCTTCCTTGTCAAATTTGACAGTGTCTGAGTTTGCATATTTGATCTCCCGAGTCCCATCAGCATTTGTTTTCTCAATGGAGGAATCGGATCGATATGTATTTCCAGCGATTTTAAGCTCACCAGACTTTTGGTCAATATTGATTTCGCCTGACCAGGGGGTGCTCGTTCCTTTCGGCAACCATTGGTCTTTAACTGAACCTTTGTCGTCTTTTACTCTTGTCCATTCGCCGAGTTTGGAAGTCATTTTAACCAGGTCATCGCCACTCCATTCGAATGAGCGGGTAGAGCCATCTTTATACTTTATCGAACTCAGTTTCTGATTTGCATTGTATTCAAATGTCGAACCATCGGAGTTTTCCTTGATGCTTCTTCCATCAGCAAGATTTACAGTAGTGCCACCATTCTCATGCCGAGTGACTCCGTCGACTTTCGCATCGTATTTTTCAACTGTCTTGCCAGATTTGTCAACGTAAGACCAGTTTCCGTCAGAACTCTTCCACGCTCCACCATCTGGAGCCGTTATCGATTGCGGAATTTTCTTGAGCGACTCACTGAGTTCATTTGCTTTTGCAGAAAGCTGATCGACCCAACTGCCAAGTTCTCTAGCAGCCCTGCTTCCTGCGTCCTTGATGACCGGCAGCATCGATGTGAAGTCGAGGTTGCCGGCAGATTTTGAAGCTTTGTCTTCTATTACGAGCTCGGGCAAAGATTTCTTCGCGGAGGAATCCGGCTCAGGAGTAGTTGAGCTTGCGCGAATAACATCTTTGTCTTTAGGCTTTTTGTCAGCAACTTTTTCGGACGCAGTCGCTTCAGCCGGCTTGTCTGCTACTGAAGGCTTTTCATTCACGGGCATTTTTTCAATAGCAGATGGCTTCTCCTCGGCACGTTTATCAGGACCCACAGGCTTTTCAGGATCGGCCGGCTTTGTAACTTGCTCGGGCTTCACGGCGACGGCGGGATTGTCACCCGCCTGCTTTTTAGGAGACTCAGCCTTAGCGTCTTTCTGACCTTCAGCTGAACGGTTTTTGGAAAGAAAAGGAGAGCGGCGCAAATGTCCAAACTGCTCATTGGTATATTCAGCCGAAAGCGCCTCGGCAGCAGTTCTTGTGACAGTCTTCCTTTCAGTTGACTTGTCTGAATTCTTCTGATCAAGAATCTCCAGGGCTTTCCACTTAGGCATGGAATCAGCAAGGAAGATTTGCGGATCAGGTTTTAAAAAGTCATTCTGACCACGCGGCTCGTGGTCATCTTTTTCTGCGGGAAGTGGCATCGGCGAGACCTACACGGCATCACAGCCACCAGCCAGACTATGCGACAAAACGAATCCACCCGAATGAATGAATAGTAATTTAGGTTTGTGGAATTCTTGTGACTCTAGCGTGATGTCGCTACGACGTAGCATCCGAGGCGCTGAGCGTCGAGCTGATGTGGATGCTTTGCTGCGTCGGTGGAACGTGCGCTGGGGAGCCAGGCAACAGGTGTGAGGCACGAGTGGAAGCAACGGGTCGGCTCCACGGCAGGACCGGGCTTCTTGGTCCTTCGCGTGGCTCGATCAGGACCTGGCGTGTGAACCCGACAGGATCCGGCGCATGGATCCGGCAGAACCCGGCGTGGTGGACCCGGCAGGACCAGGTGCGCTCGCTCAGGACCCGGCGTGTGGATCCGGCACCACTTCCAGCACAGAGCGAATGAAACTTTTCGGCAAAAACGGGAAAGAAAATTATGGCAGCAATTCGACTAAGCCAGACGGAGAAAGCATGCAAGAAATGAGCGCGATGGATGAACTGGCAACCTTGTTTCTGGACTACCTACCTGGTCCCGGTCCAGGTTATCCAATAAGTCCCGCGAGTTTTCAGGGCATTGCCAGAGAACTAGACCTTCAAAAGCACTGGCGCGGACACATGAAGGAACACTCGATCAAATCATTGCTGGAAGGCACAATGAAAGAGTGTCCCGAAAAATTCCCTTTGCTAATTGAAAAAATAGTTGAGCACTCCAGTTCGCTACGCTCACAGCGCCATAGCTTTTCTCAGATGGAACTTGAGCAGATTCGAGCATGCCTGCGCAAACTAAATCTGGCTGTGGAAAAACTAGAATCGCAAGACTACTTCAACTCGTTGCCTCGAGGAGAATCTGCGGCTAGACCAACCGAAGCCTTACAAAAGCTTCCCATGGCAGATTTGCATTCTAGAATGCGAAAAGAGCTAATCGACTTAACGCTAATGGCTGAGTCAGAACGAAACTATGCGCTCGAACTTTTTCTCAACAAGCTTTTTGCCAACTCTGACTTGAGACAAATCGCACCGTTCCGCCTACAACAAACGGAGGTGACTGGCAAATTCAAATTTGGAAAAGAAGCTGCCGCACTGCATGCACTGTGGCAAGCAGACTGTGATCGAAACAAAATTCGCGAAATTCTTGAGTCCGCACAAGAAGAGCTCTGTATCATCATTTGCTTGCCATCTTTTGATGAAGACACACGCGAATTTTTTGCCAAGAATTCCATTTCAAATTTATTAGGCATCGATCTCCGAGACATTTTTCTCGTCTTGGATGGTGGCGCTAACCTGGAACAAATGATTGGACTGAAATTGCAAGCGGCGGCAAAGGGAAAGTCTTTCGTTTTAACACAGGAACTTCTTTATGGTTAGACAGAGCCTCCTCCGGTCTTTACGTCAAAAGAACTCCCCCTCCTTTTTCAGCGAAGCTAGCCTGACCCTTTCCTATTCGCGAAGAGCTTCTTCAAGCCATTTCTGAGAGCGAGCCATTCGCGCATCGTCTATGTGCGGACGAGCATCGTTTATTACTTGAGTAATGGACACCTTTTTCAGTTCGTTCCGCCAGGCCGCCTCAGCCTTCCACATTGAACTTGCAATACTACAAGGTGATACATAGTTGCAGTCACCTTTAGCCGCCGGTCCTTGCTGACGAATCTCAGTACAGCGAAAACAGGGGTCATCCCCTTCCAAAGCCAGATAGATATCGAGCAATGAGATTTCGTCATTTGGACGGGCAAGCCTGTAGCCGCCCTGTGGACCTGTATTGGTTTGAACTATGCCTGAACGAGAGAGAGCTTGAAACTGTTTTCGCAGGTACGGAACAGGAAGGTCATAGTATTCTGCAATTTTTTCAAGCCTGAGACTGCGCCCCGGGGGCAGAACTCCCAGCAGAGCACAGCAATGTATAGACCACTCGACTCCCTGACCCATTTTCATTATGGATACATTTTATCTAAAATTCATCCATTTGGCTATTGTGGATACTAAATATCCATGATTAGATCAAACCATCATCAGAATCAACCAGGAGAATGAGCCATGAAGTCCCAAGCACTTAGAGTAGGTATTGTTGGTGGCGGATTTGCCGGACTGGCCGCAGCAGTAGAGCTTGTACGTT
Organism: Obscuribacteraceae bacterium (SeqCode); assembly: GCA_044226015.1. Classification (GTDB taxonomy): domain Bacteria; phylum Cyanobacteriota; class Vampirovibrionia; order Obscuribacterales; family Obscuribacteraceae; genus JAIEPM01. The sequence goes on along the minus strand of JBGAHS010000001.1, from coordinate 1,029,304 downwards.
CTGTGAAAAATGATGGCATTGAGCTGGAAATAAGCATTTTCGAGAAGGCTTCACAGCTTGGGGGCAGAGCTTCTACTGCAGAGAAGGATGGATATCAGCTTAACCAGGGTGCTCACGCGTTGTACAAAGGAGCCGCCGGCTTCAGGCTTCTCAATGAAATGAGCATTGAAGCAAAAGGAAATCCGCCCAAGAGTGACTCTGCCGTGACCATCCTCGATGGCAAGAAATATGAGCTACCTCGCAGCCTGCCAGCTATGGCTCGAACCGAGCTGTTCTCCATAAGCGAAAAAATGGAGCTGGGCATAATTATGGGTGAAATAACAACATCTGACCCATCCAGCTTCATGGGCACCAAATATGGTGACTGGGTCAAGTCCAAAACCAGCAGTGTGAGAGTAAGTGAGTTCTTGCACGCCCTTGCCAGACTAGGCTCCTATGCAAACGACACGAACAACCTGTCGGCCGGAGTTAGCATTCGCCAGATGAAGATTTCAATCACTGAAGGCGTTTTGTATCTACATGGTGGTTGGCAACAAATAGTAGAAGCGTTGCGAGAAAAAGCGTTAAGTCCAAAAACTAGCTTCCTTCACGAGGAAGTGAAAAGAGTGAAGCAAGGCGAAAGTGGAACAGTAATACTCGGCACCGCCACCAGTGAATATGAGTTCGACAGAGTAGTGTTTGCTTTGCCATACAAAGCTGCTGAAAAGCTAGTGCCAAATCTTGTGGATGACACGACAAAGAGAAAGCTCATGCCAGCAAAAATTGCATGCCTTGACCTCTGCTTGAAGAAATTGCCGAATGAACACATCACTTTTTCACTAGGCTTTGAAACGCCTCTCTATTATTCAGTGCACTCCGCAGCGGCCGATTTAGCACCGAAAGGAGCCGCCCTGGTATGCCTTGGGTACTATCTGAATTCAGATGAGCAGGGCAATGAAAAGCACGAAGACGCCATGCTCTCTCTCATGGATCAATTGCAAGACGGATGGAGAAGCGAACTGGTGTACAAGAGATTTTTGCCAAACATGGTAGCAAGCTCGACAATATCAACTGCTGCTCTAAATGGCAGCAATGGTATTTCAGCACCTGAAGCACACAACAGCGATCTAAAAAACATACTGTTTTGTGGCGATTGGGTTGGCGAAAAAGACATCCTTGCAGATGCTTCCCTGGCAAGTGGAACGACAGCCGCAAGAATCATTGTTGAAGCCGCTAAAAAAGCATTAGCTTTCAGCCAATGAATGCTGATAATTGAAAGCAAAATTGCTAAGCGATCCAATTAAACAGCGGTGCATTTGAATAGCCGCCCACCAAAGATGCCCGATTCATGAACCTTGTAGAGCGCGAGATATTTCTGTCTCGCGCTTTCTATATATTCCGCATCGAAATTCTCGCGAACTTCAGGTCTGTCAAATCTCTCAAGGAAACGAGCATACCAATCGACATATTTTCTATCAAGATTTACTGCTTCGTCCACGCGCCAGCTATTTTTTTTGAATAGATCTGAGAATTGCTCATCGGTGGGAGGGCTGAATGCAAGCATCTCAGCTGGATAAAGCTCGGGCTTATAGGCAAGGTAGTCAAACAAAAGAAGCTTCGCGCCGTCCTTCGCGACTTGTCTCAAGTTAGCCATTCCAAGATTTGTGTCAGGAAATGCATAAAAAACATTGAACAAATATACGAGATCAAAGTGAGCAGGAAATTTTTTACCAATTTCCGCGACATCGCTAACCAAAAATTCCACTGACGGGTAACTTAATTTCGCTTCCAATATCGAAGCTTCTTCTATGTCGATGCCGGTGACTTTTCCAAAAGCTCGAGATTGGATATAGAAAGCGGTTCCACCTCTGCCACAGCCCATATCGAGAATTAGACGTGTAGGGTCTTCGTCGAGTCCTGCAAAAGCAAGTTGTATAGACTCTTCTTCGCCAGCGTGCGCATAGTCTCCATTTCTCACAGTCGCAAGAAATCGCTTGCCCCTGTAGTCATTCATATGGGTAGTCATTCCAAAGACTCCTTAATAGGTCGAAGTTGTCCACGCCATTTCGACTAATACCTGCAAATAATTAAGTCTAGCAGTAGTGCCTTGGGTCAGAATGATTGATCGACATTGTTAAATCAATACCCTTTTCTGCGATTAGGCAAAGAACCGAGCTTTATGTTCAATGGTTCTTGGTATGTTTTTAAAGTACTGGCAGGACTCGCATCATTGAAAACGCTGGCAACAGCCTTCCTCATCGCAGTATTTACTGTAGCGCTCACCGCTTCACTGAGTGAGTGCCAGACGTCCGCCAATGATAGTCGAAAAATAATGGCAGCGGAAACTCCTGAAAAGTATCGCTATTTGTTCAATTCCGGAATAGACCTGATTCAACAGAAGAGATATGCCGAGGCTTCGGAAAACTACAAAGAAGTATCACGAGCATTACCTAATTTTGTTCCGGCAAAAATAAACTATGCGATTTGCCTGAAGGAAATGGGACAGATTTCGGATGCGATCTGGGAGCTGGAAGGTGCAGCAAGAACTCTGCCGGATGACCCAGACGTACTCTGGAATCTCGGAAATGCTTATCAAATGAATGGAGATCGCGATCACGCGATTAGGCAGTACGAGCGATACTTGTGGCTATATCCAGACAGGAAAACCGCTGCACAGGTGAAAGTAATTATCGACTCACTCAAAGAAGAGAATCAGCGCAAAAATATTTTTGCCGATAGCAAAGGAAAAGACAACTATCTTGAGGAAACACTTTCCGTCAGCGTCTGTAGATGGAGGTTAGCACAAATGCCAGTGCCTATTTTCATTTCCGATGGATCATCTGCAAGGGGCTATCAGCCAGAATTTAGACAGTATGTCATAGATGCATTTCAAAACTGGTCAAGTGCAGCTAATCAGCGCTTCTCGTTCAAATTTGTTGACTCAGCACAGAAGGCTCTGATTACCGTTTTGTGGACCGCAAATAAAGCAGACATGTCCAGCCAGCTTGAAGAAGGCGAAACTCTTTTCACCGCCAGCACGGGACGATTGATGAGCGCAAAGATTCTGCTGCTGACGGTAGACAGTACAGGCAATTCAAGCAAAAACATGAAGAGTGTTAGCTTGCATGAAATTGGTCACGCACTTGGACTCAGCGGACACAGCAGCGACCCGAGCGACATCATGTTTATGTTCACCAAGAGCGCCGACAAACCAGCTGCGCTCTCCGAAAGAGACAAGCGCACGATCTTAATGCTCTACTCGCTTTCCAGTGACGAAATGGAGCGATACGCTTCTCGCAGCAGCAATCGCCCAATGTTCGAGACCACCAGTGAAACACAAAAATCTGCAGACAGGGCGAACAATGAAGCGTCAATCAAATTTGGTGCAGGGTTATATTTAGAGGCTGCAGCGCTTTTTGAGAAAGCAACAGCCATTATGCCGGGAAATCCGAATTACGCGATAAATGCAGGAAAAGCATATTTCAAAGCAGGCATTCAAGAAATAAAATCTGAACAATTATTGAAGGCTCAAAAGCATTTTCAGGCAGTGCTGAAATATGTAAAACCTGGGCGTGACAATGAACTATTGGCAGCAACCTATCAAAACCTTGCATATATTGCCAGACAAGCCAATAGCAATTCAGAGGCAAAAACTTTCGAGGCGCAGGCAGCCGCTATTCGAAAAGCAGCCGGCACGGGGAAAGCGGCACATTCTTCGAAATAGTGGCCACGCCTGTCTCTAAGATTAATATTGATATTTCTTGCAGCTGATAGAAACAGCCTTGTACTTTTACTGAAGCAGCTGCGTTAATAGGCTCTTGATGAGTTCACCGAGGGAGACATCAACAGTGTCACAAGTGCAGGACAAGTCCAAAACAGCGGCTATCTTAGACGGAACCAAAACAGCAAAAGACATTCGCGAAGAATTGGCGCGTGAAGTCGAGTCATTCGTCAACAAAGGAGAACGCAGACCTGGCCTGGCTGTTGTACTAATTGGTGACAACCCTGCAAGTCATGTTTACGTAAAGAACAAAGTTTTGGCATGCAAGAAAACAGGCATTGAAAGCCATCTGTTTCAGCTGCCAGCAAATGTAGCGAGCAATGACGTTTTCAAATTGATTGAAGAACTCAACGGACGCTCTGATGTCGACGGCATACTGGTTCAATTGCCGCTTCCAGCGGGACTTCCCACAGACCAAATACTAGAAGCTGTCTCTCCGGAAAAGGATGTAGACGGATTGCATACAGAGAATATGGGATTATTATTTTCTGGGAAGAAAGGTTTGAGACCATGCACTCCCCAAGGCATTATCGAAATACTTAAGCGCTATCAGATTCCAGTTGAAGGAAAAAACGCAGTTGTGATTGGTCGCTCGAATCTGGTTGGAAAACCTATTGCAATCATGTTGCTAGAGAAAAATGCAACTGTGAAAATATGCCACAGTAAAAGTCCTGAGCTGGAAAAACTTGCCAAAGAAGCCGACATCCTCGTTGTGGCCGCTGGCAGACAGGAAATGGTCAAAGGCAGCTGGATAAAAGAAGGTGCTGTCGTTATCGATGTAGGCATCCACAAAGTTGAAATGCAAGAAGGCGAATCAAGACTCTGTGGTGATGTCTATTTCGAAGAGGCAAAACACCTCGCATCCCACATCACTCCGGTACCTGGCGGTGTGGGTCCGATGACAGTAGCGATGCTGCTATCGAATACGGTTCAGGCATACAAAAGCAAAATTAGCTAACACGGATGTGATCCGCCAAATATGGCAAATAAGCCAGATATGAAAGGTGCAAATACTGGGCGTAGCAATCAGCAACGACCTCGATCGTATCCCTGGTGGGCTTCTTTTATTATTGGTCTAGTGGTTCTCTTGTGGGCAGTGGCAGCGTATATGGTGACCTCCACAGTGGCAAACACGGTGAATGTCGCACGACAAGCTTCGCAGCCAAACTACATAGCAAAGGTCGTGGAGAGAATAGCTGAGATCGACAGTACCTTGCCGCCGGGTTTTAAATACCAACTCGCAGGTTCAATGTTCAATGTTCATATGGTCAATCTCTTGTATCAGCCAGACCAAACTTCCTTCCTCATAAGCTCTCTGCCTCCGGGAGATAGAAGAGACGAGACAGCAAGAACCTTAGCCGATAAGATGGCTGACCAAGGCATTCCTGCGCTCTCCAATGAAATGCACATTGAAGGAAAAGGCTCGTTCGATATTGCAGGCGAAAAACTCGAATACGTTTTAGGCTCAGCTGACGACCGCAACGGTGAGAAGTTTGGTGGTTTCATAGGTTGCATCATGCTAGAAAACGGCAGAACGGTTTTACTCTATGGGCTGACACCAGTTAAGCAAGCCGCGGGAAGCACCGAACCTAAAAGCACCGCCAATGGTGGCGCAGCGGGTACTCAAACCGAGAAAAGCGTAAGCTCCCAGTCCGTACCGAATGTCGATGCTGATGCAACTAATTCTGAAGCTAAGGCTCTAAATTCAGTGCCTTCAAACTCACAGGATAAAGACGCTGCAACGGATGCCACAAACATGAGCGCAACAAAGGTGGCAAGCGCACCGGCTGCAGAAAAGTCGGCAGACGCGAAATCAGAAACGCTAAGAACGGAAAAAACTTCAGCCAGAGACATTAACACTGCGCAGCAAGCTAAGACAATAAAACAAGAAACCAGTTTCAACATGAATGCAGCGATCGAGCTACTCTCAGCAATCAAAAAATTCAAGTGAACGAATCAATTATTCAACCAACAACTATCATCAATTCGGCTCGACTCAAAAAAGAGAGCGGACTGGACATTCTATTAGCGTCGGAAACCTTCCAAACTACGGGAAGTTTTAAGTTTAGAGCAGCTTACAATTTGGCATCTAGCGTCCCAAACGAAATGCTCATAACAGCATCTTCTGGAAACTTTGGACAAGCTCTGTCATGCGCATGTTCACTCTTAAACAAAAAGAGCATCATAGTGATGCCACACAATTCAGCAGCAATAAAAGTGGCTTCCACGAAATACTGGGGGGCCAGAGTTGAGCTTGTTGATACCACGGTGAAACCGCGAGCAGTGCGTGTGGCTGAGCTTGCAGCTGAGAATCCTGGAGCATACATTGCAAGCGCTTACGACGACGACTACGTCATAGATGGAAATGCCACTCTCGGAATTGAAATTGCAAACAGATTTCCCGACCTGGACTATATTGTTGTCCCCATTGGTGGTGGCGGATTATGCGCGGGCATTATCAAAGGTCTTCGCCAAGCAAAAAATGAACACACCAGAGTTTATGCGGCAGAACCAGCCCTTGCTAATGATGCTGCGCAATCAATGAAAAAAGGGGAAATAGTCAGTTTTGCCAAAGAGGCACAAACCATCGCTGACGGAGCCAGGACGCTGAGCCTGGGCAAACGCAACTTTGCGATACTAAATGGGAATCTAGCAGGAGTGCTGGAAGTAGACGATGAAGCTATAGAAAATACTGTCCGCACAGCTTTCCTTCTGGCAAATTTGAAAGTCGAACCCACGGGTGCGTTAGCTCTAGCAGCAGTTTTGGAAAACAAGGCTATATTTCGAGGAAGCAAAGTGCTTGCTATAGCCAGCGGCGGAAATGTTGACCCGGAACTCTATACAAAACTGATTGCCAACATCTCCTGACAATCAGCAAAGTGCACCTCAATTTTGTCATTCACCGTTTATGATTAACTTTTTCCGCTGAAATTGAAAATTCCGGCTAGCGCTAAGCTGTCAGCAGGTTTATCATAAGTATGATTCTTTAATCGTTTACTAAAATCCAGATCTGAAAGGTAACAAGAGGTCGTCAATGAGTACCGAACATCATAGCGATGCGTCTCACAACTGGCTAATATTCTTCATGGTGTGCTTCTGGAGCATCATGGCGATAGGGCTGTGGGCTATCTTCAGTTACGATTGCAATGCGCCGGAAGCCAAACCGAGCGGTGGCGGACATGGCGGCATGATTATTCCGAAGGGTGACGAAGAATGGGCGCCCCATGCGTTCAGCTTCCCAAGCGCCTAAGAAGAGCAATAAATTAAGTCAAAGAAAGGTTTGCAGAGTCAAACCTTTTTTGCTTTGTGGGTATAGAACGCCAGACCGGCTTTGTTCGTGGGCACCGGCTTTTGCTAATTCGGGGGCTAATGTCTTCTAATTCGTGGGCCGATATTGCCCATGCTTGTTAGTTACAAAATTCAAGACCGCAACGGCTTTCAATAGCTTGTCGCGCAATGCCCGATCATGACCGTGCTTGGAATGAGACACTTGATATAGCAAGGGCTCTCTTTCCATTGCTTGAATAATGGAAAACTCCATCATTGCCAACTTTCTGTCATCTGCAATGTCCGTACCTATGCCTTGCCTGACCCAGACCTCGTTCTCGCCTGTGAGCTCGGATGGACGAGGATTGTGATCAGATAAGAGACTCTCTTCACCACAGTGAATAATAAATGACTTTCCAGAGACGGTCAGCACGGCTTCATCCAGCAGGCAAAAAAAGCGTTCACTGTTGTTTGTGATGCGCACCAAAATAATCGTTTTGGGTTTCAATTGCAGCTCTGACATGGGCAAGCGCAAGCTCACAGCCCCTTCACTTTCAACCAGAAAGCTACCCTTTTTTAGCTGCAGGACATCATCTGAAACTTTGCTGAATTCACTGCCGTTTTCGATTGCTAGATTGAAGTCTTTTTCGTCATCAGTCCAAAACTCTGACAACTTCGACTTCGACTTTTCCACGTCAGATGAAGCCACTGACCCAACCGGAGATACCAGCAATCCGAATACGGCCGCAGCGATAGACCAACATGCAAAAGGAGCAAACTTACTATTCATATAAAAAGAATAGCAACAAATTCTCAGCTGACGTCGATTTGCTAGATAAATTGATGACTAAAATCGCAGATGGAGTGCCAGAGATTTAGGAGAAGCCATGCCATCAGCTGAAATTGTTTCTATAGGAACTGAACTTTTATTAGGACAGATTTTAGACACAAACAGTCAGTTTATTTCGACAGAGTTAGCAAATTTGGGTCTCGACTGCATGTTTAAGAGCACTGTCGGCGATAACATGGAGCGCATCGTTTCGACGCTGAAGTTAGCACTGAACAGGTCTGATGTCGTTATCACTACAGGAGGGTTAGGACCTACTGCGGACGACCTCACACATGAATCAATTGCAGAACTCTTTAAAGTACAGATGATGCTCGACGAGAATGTTCTGGCACATATACAGGGCATTTTCCAGGGTCTGGGAATCAAGATGGTTGACTCCAACAAAAAACAAGCAACAAGACCAGCTGGTGCCAACATTCTGGCAAATCCTACGGGCACCGCTCCTGGTATCATCTGGAAGCTCTCAGAAGAAGAACTGAAGCGCGCTGGCATAGATGATTGTAGCCGCCCCAAATACATTTTCACATTTCCTGGAGTGCCCTCTGAAATGACCAAAATGTGGGAAGAGACTGCAGCTCCGTTCCTGGCCAAAGAGTTTGATTCTTCGGTGGTCTGGTCGCAAGAACTAAAACACTTCGGAATAGGTGAATCAAATCTGGCTGAAAAATACGCAGACCTTTTAAATGGCTCCAATCCAACGGTCGCACCGCTTGCAGGAACCGGCGAATGCCGCTTGCGTGTCTCAGCCAAAGCCAGCTCCGTCGATGAAGCAAAACGAATAGCCATTCCTGTCATTGAGAAGATCAAAAATGAAAGCGGTTTCCTCTGTTACGGAATTGACAAAGACGTTCTCGAAACGGTGGTAGCTCGACTCTTGACTGAACGAAAACTTACACTCACTACCGCAGAGTCATGCACTGGCGGATTAGTCAGCAAGCGGCTTACCGACATTCCAGGAAGTTCGACATTCATTCGCTTGAATCTTGTTACCTATGCTAACGAGGCAAAGCAAGAAATTCTCGGCGTCGATGAGAAAGTTTTGAAAGAACATGGTGCGGTTAGCATGCAATGCGCAAAAGCTATGGCGGAAGGCGCAAGAAAAGTGGGGAAGGCTGACATTGGAGTAGGCATTACAGGTATTGCAGGACCCGATGGCGGAACAGACGAAAAGCCCGTAGGTTTGGTGTACATCAGCCTCGCTAGTGAACAGGAGACCATCGTCATAAAGAAACTCTTTCCGGCGAGAATGGGCAGAAGCGGTATCCGAATGAGGGCGAGCAATGAAGCACTGAATATGGTGCGCATGTATTTGCTTTATTCTGAGATACTACGAAAAGACGAAAGGGTAGTCGACATTTCCGTTAAAAATACTACGGCTCATTAATCAGACAGAAGCCGCCATGATGGCGGCGCTCTCAAACAGGGTCTTGCACTCGTCTCGATAGAATTTGGGATCCAAATAAAAAAACTCTTCTACAATTAGAGACCATTGCGCAGCAGAAACCAGGCGACTCGGTGTACATTGCCTGTTAAAAAATGAACATGGCGTCGCCGTAGCTGTAAAATCGATACCTTCGTTCAATCGCTTCCCGATACGCAGACATGACCAGTTCATGCCCTCCAAAAGCAGAAACAAGAACAAGCAAGCTTGATCGACTCAAGTGGAAGTTTGTAACCAGGCAGTCGACAATTTTGAAATCGTGTCCCGGACTGATATACAGATGACTTTCTATGCCTTCTGCAGGCAAGAGCTTTCCACTTGCTCCAGCGGTTTCCAATGCCCGACAGGAAGTCGTTCCAACAGCAATCACACGCCCTCCTGCGGCTTTGCAGCTGTTTACTTTGTCTGCAAGTGCAGGTCTAATAAAGAACTCTTCTGACTCCACGGTATGGTCCGACACTGAACCGGAAATGGGTTTAAATGTCCCTGCACCTACATGAAGTGTCAGGAACTCAATATCAACTCCCTTTTCTCTCAGTTCGCCGAAGAGAGCTTCACTAAAATGCAACCCAGCAGTTGGCGCCGCGACGGCCCCGTCAACCTTAGCAAAAACGGTCTGGTAGCGGCTGAGGTCCTGAGGAGTAAACAGTTCTGAATGGCTTTTTGTTCTTTCACTTCGAATATAGGGCGGCAGAGGAGACTGCCCGACCTTACTTAAGAGGGTGTGAACGGCAGCTGGGCTTCCGAAATCAACGTAAACTCGTCTCTGAGAATCAGCCGACTCGAAAAATCCAGCAACTTTAATTTCAGCGTCAGTGCCATCACCAGTAGTGACAAGCAAAGCGTCTCCTTCTTTCAACTTACGCAATGGACTTGCCATAGCTTGCCAGACCCCGGGTCTTGTCGCCTCTGGTTTAAGAAGCAACACCTCTACAACACCGCCACTTTGCCGACGAGCCATTATGCGTGCGGGAATGACTTTTGTGTTGTTCAAAACAATCAAATCGCCTGATTTTAAATACTCAGACAAATTGAAAAATTGCTTATGTTCAATTGTTTGCTGACTTCTGTTCAGAACCATCAGGCGCGAATGAGTTCTTTCAACTGCCGGTTCTTGCGCAATTAACCCAGGAGGAAGCTCATAATCAAAATCTTCAATCTCTAAGTGCCGCTCGGCTTCAGTTATACTTTTATCGTGTTGAGGAGCTGACAAGTTTTCACCTTTGCTATGACCATTGATGCTAAGAAAACGATTATTGAGTGCGCTTCATCGATGGGCTTTGCGCATGCTGTAATCGCAAGCCTGGAACCAATGGAAGCGGAACAAAAGTTCTACGAAGAGTGGCTGGCAAAGGGCTACGCATCAACAATGAACTATTTGAAACGTGACCCTGAAGGCAGAAACCGACCATCTTTACTAGTTCCCGGAGCGTACTCTGTAATCCTTCTGTTTGCAAACTATTATACCGAGCGACCGCCAGATCCCGGTGCTCAATATGGAAAGGTTGCCAGGTATGCAGTCGGGCAAGACTACCACCATGTCCTTCCGAAGAAACTTCAGGAATTGAAAGAGCAAATCGAGAACAAGCTATCGCGTCCATTGCTAGGAAAATATTTCACAGATGATGTGAATCTATTTGAGCAAGGTCTAGCTGCACGGCACGGGCTTGGGTTTACAGGAAAAAACAGTTTGATAATTGGACCAAAGATGTTGGGTTCATACCATTTCGTTGCTGAGCTCTTCACTGATATTGAGATGGAAAGTGATGCTCCCTATAAAGGCACCTGTGGAAATTGTTTTAGATGCGCTGCGGGCTGTCCTACCGACGCAATTGTTGCAGAGAAAGTTGTGGACTCGAATCGCTGCATTTCGTTTTTGACAATCGAAAACAAACAAGGCATTCCGATTGAGTTCAGGAAACAAATGGGCGATTGGGTTTTTGGCTGTGATGTCTGCCAGGAAGTTTGTCCATACAACTTCAAAGCGAATCCAAATATCTGGGCCGAGTTTCAGCCGGAATGCGGAGTTGGGCATTATCTTGATCTATTTGAATTGCTTCAGATTCCAAGTCAGCGAGAATTCGTTCGCCGATTTGGCAACACACCCTTGAGTAGACCGAAGAGAAAAGGATTAGTTCGCAACGCGATTGTGGTGATCGGAAACAGGCTTCCTGAAGGCGGCGAAGACGCGTTAGAAAAGTTTCTCACAAACGAAACTGATGAAATGCTAATTGAACATGCCCAATGGGCACTTCAGCAATATTAGTCTCAAGCAGCACTGAGAGTGAAGTTCTGTCACAAAGCAGTTCCCAGAGAACACGAGTTACTCAGGTCCGCCGTAGCGTCGCTGAATCAGTGCCTTGACGCTTTCAAGGCTCTCTTCCGCATTTAGTTCATGTCTGTTTTCAATTGCAGCCATTTCAGAAGCGAGTGCCTCATCTTTGATAGCATCCTTGCACCATTTTGAGTAGTCGCCTTTGCGAAGGTGATACGTGAAAGTGTCGGTATCAACACCGTCTGCCATTTGCATAAAGATTTGCAGATTTTGTGCTCGAAGTTTGAGCCGGTTTTCGGGTCCTCTGAAAACGAAACTCTTCTCCATCCCTACGTCACCCTGAGTATATTTCCTGCGATGGCGCTGACGTTCTTGTTTGGCAGGCACCATGTGAATGACGAATGGTTCAGTATTCTGATCACGCCTCCAGGCAATGACGTTACCATTCTGCGACTCTGGTATTACAGACGGTGGCTCAAGTTCGCCTATTGCTCCGCAAAATTGGCGTATCGTTTCACGAGGAAAGCGACCTATGGTAAGAACAGTGTCGACTGCAGCAAGAGCCTTAGGACTTACGTGGTCAGGGTGAACAGTTACAAGCAAAGTACTGCCCGACAATTCGCTCATTGCCAGGTTGGAAGTCGAGATATTAGCAGGCAACAAATGGTGCGCTTCATCAATAGCCAACCAGTGCGGCCGCCCCGTCTCGGTGTAAAACGCATGCAAGTGCGGCAGCAAGGCATGAAAATACTTAGGTCTATCTGCTAGCGGAACACCGAGAAGGTTAACGACAACACTTTCAGATGGATTGCGCAGAATTTGCAGAATCTCGTTTATTGTTGGAATATTCTTCGGGTCACCCAGCGACACAGCATTGTCTAGTTTTTCGTAGTCGCCCTCTGGATCGATCAAGCAGAATTGATATTTCTTCTCCGTTAAGCGCTCAAGTAGCGCATGAGCAACGGTAGATTTGCCACTGCCAGAAGCTCCAGCAATTAGCAGAGAGCTTCCATATGGATTTACACGAAACGCTTGATCCTGCTCGTCTGTTCCAAGCTTTAGCTCCGTCTTGACCAGCGAAGGGCGCACTGCTGCGAGGTCTGATTCGACGATCTTGTCAATCAATTCCCTCACACCTTCAAAAACCCTTCCTTGCGTCACCATATCGGCATTTTCTTTCAACGTCGGAATTGCGTTTCCTACCGCTACGCCTATTTCTGCCTGATTCAAAAAGGCGTGATCATTTTCAGCATCACCAATAGCAACGCAGTTATGTGGCGACAAGCCAAGCTCTTTGAGTGCCGAGCGCAAACCGAAAGCTTTGTTCACGCCAGGAGGCAACAACATCACAGCCTCGTTGTTAAATATAAGCTGCCATTCAAGACCGAGTTCACGAATTATTTCGAACATGGTCTTGTCCCAAGGCACAAGGGTGCTAACTATTGAGCGCCCAACATAGAGTGGTGTCACATTTCGCTCTGTAGCAAGTTGCAACATTTTTTCAGGCGGAGCCTGACCAATTAAAGTCTCTTTGCGTGAGCGTGGTTCGTACAACAACGCACCGTTTTCGCAAACTACATAATCAAAAATTGAAATATCCGGAATAATTACAAGCAAGTCTTCCAGTAGCCGCCCCGTTACGAGAAGCAACTTCCGTCCATTTGCTTGTAATTTCAATAATTGACTTATTTGATCCGGTTCAAGCTGCTTATGCTCGGCAAGGGTGCCGTCATAATCGCAGGCAAGCGCCTTATATCTCATTGTCCTTTTATTCTCCCCGATCCTGGAGCGAAATTGGTATTTAGAAACGCGTCAAATTCACCAACAGCAAGAAGCATGGAACGTACTGTTTCATATGCTTCAAGCCAATCCTCCTGACCGCCTGCCATCTCCAAATAAAGTGCAAGTTGCGACAGCTGCTTGTGGCGAACACAGAGACATGCGGCTCTGAGTTCATGAGCAAGCTTCGAAACACAAACCGGATTTCTTTCACGGAGTTGCGATTCGATTTTTGCAATTGTGCTGCGCGCACACTTCAAGAATACCTGTAGCAACTCGTTGATTTCATCATTGCTGTACGAGTTACGCAATTCTGCCAGATCAACGGGCGAATTTTCAACCAACATCAGGTGCGAATGTGTTCGCAACGGTCTGCGACCAGCCTTCTGCTGCTGCAACTCCAAATTTGTGTTGAGCCAATAATTCAGTTTTGCTTGAAAGACTTTGAAGTCTATGGGCTTCGAAATATAGTCGTCCATGCCGGCAGAAATACAACGTTCTCTGTCACCCGACATTGCCAGTGCGGTGACTGCAATAATCGGAGTGTAAGTTCCTGATTCCATCTCATGTTCGCGAATTGCTACAGTAGCTTCAAAGCCGTCCATCATTGGCATGTAGCAATCCATTAAGATCAAAGAAAACTTTCTCTGGCGCACCGCTTCTAGTGCCTCCATTCCATTGCAAACAACATCAGCCTGCAGTCCAATTTTCTCCAGCAGCAACAATGTCGCTTTCTGATTGATGATGTTATCTTCAACCAGAAGTATCGGACACGGCACCTCTGAAATGGGAGGAGAGTAGTCTTTATTGTTGGTAGCGGTATTCATATCACACCTGGAATTTGATAAAGGAATCCTGCATTCATTTCTGCTGAATCTAATCTACCACGCTAATGCAGCTCGGACTAGCTGACTGGAGGAATAGGTTCAGGCTCAGGTATCGGAGGCACCGGTGCTGGTTCTGGAATTGGCGGCTTCGGTTCCGGCTCTGGAATTGGTGGCTTCGGTTCCGGCTCTGGAATTGGTGGCTTCGGCTCTGGCTCTGGAATTGGTGGGCTCGGCTCTGGCTCTGGAACTGGCGGGCTCGGCTCTGGCTCTGGAATTGGCGGTTGAGGCTGCGGCTCTGGCACTGGAGGTGCCGGCTGTGGCGATGGTGGCGCAGGCTCGTCGACCATGAACACCAGGTCTGGATGAGCAGTAGTAGGTTCCATAAAACTTAACCTCTCGGGCAACTAGCTATGCTTTGAGGACTGATGATGTGCAAACTCTCTAGAATTTCTTCATACGAACCAAGAGCTGCACCATAAAAAAGCAGAATGCTGATTGTGGCGCAGACTATAATGCCCAAGATGATGACGTTATAGTCCATCTCATTGCGGCTTGCTGTCAGGTTTCTGGCATCAGCGTACATGGTGAATACTCCTTCTAAAGCAGAAAAATTGAAAGTCTCATTCAATCTCTAACAACGACTATGGCGTGAGCTTTGTGATTTAGTTCCTGCTCAGGAAAAAACTTTTGTTATAAAAGCTAAGGCAATCAAAATGGCGACCATTACAGATCCCAAAACGATTGCCTTAGCTTCCATGTCTCTTTGATATTCGCTAAATTCATCTAGCGGAAACATTTCTCGCGTTCACACCGATTAACGAAGTGAAAATCGATTGGACAAAAGCGAGAACAAGAACACGAGGATACCGGAACCGAAGATTGCAGGCAGAAGTGGAACACCAGCCAGACTTGGTCCGACAGCACCCATTAAGCTAACACCGATCCATGCACCAAGAATACCGACGATTGCTGAGGCAAAGAATCCGCCTGGTATGCGTCCTGGGACGAGGAAATCAGCTAGCCATGCACATGCGGAAGCTACAATCAAATACAAAATAAAACCAATAATACTCATTTTCTTCTCCTTTTAATGTTTGCCTGGCAAACGACGTGATGATAAAAACTAATTTTCTAATGGGCTATTTGCGAGCATTTGCATAGTCGTCAATTTTTGCTTTGAGTTCCCGAGCATTTTGATCAACTGTTTTCTTGCAAGCGTCTTGCTGCACATCAAGATTTTTCTTAGCGAGATCTGAATAACGATCAGCATCTTTCGCTTCTACATCCAGGTTCTTCTTCTCAGTGTCGAGCTCTTGTTTCCTGGCTGCAATATATTGTTTGTACTTATCTCTGTTGAGATCTACACCCCGCTTCAATTCAGCGGTACGTTGATCAATCATCTTCTTTTGTTCTTCTTTTTGTTGATCAACATTTTCTTTGGCAGCCGAGATCCTTTGAGATTCGGCGCTACATGCTGTCATCAACGCTACAACGCCGAACAACGCTGCACATTGTTTAAGATCTAGTGTCATAACTCGCTCTCCGTAATGATCTAAGCGAAGTTAAGGACACGAGTTAACACAAATAGTTCCCAACGATGATATGCAAGCAGCAAGAAGCTGTACTGGCAGTCTTTTACAAGGAACTTTATCTGGAGTTTTTGCCAGAGAACTCTTTATCTGCTAATGAATTTTGAATGAATGAATCTAAAAATGAAAATGATTGCTGCAGCATTTTCAGCGAGTCTTCAGCCTCAATCCAATCTTCTTGAGTTGCTGATTGTTCTAAAAACAAACACACTCTTGCTAGCTGCTTGGCGCCAATAGAAGCGCATGATGAACGCATTTCATGCGCAAGTCCGGCAACCGATTTAGAGCTTTTTTCTCTCACGAAAAACTGAATGCGATTTATCATGTCTTGTGAGTGAATCTTGAAAAGATTCAAGAGATCAACTAGCTGATCGCGACTGTAGAAATCTTGAAGTTCTGCCAGGTCAATGGGGTCTTTCTTTGATGGATCGGTTTCTGCATCAGCAAAGAGAACCTTGCGCGCAAGCTTCTGGCTCTGATAAACAACTTCCGCGTTAAGCCAGTGATTCAGCTTAAGCTTGAGCAGACGCATATCGATTGGCTTGGAAAGGTAGTCGTCCATTCCCACAGAGATGCAGCGCTCTCTGTCTCCAGACATAGTAAGCGCAGTCACAGCAATGATTGGTGTGTATGCCCCCGATAATTGCTCTAATTTACGAATGGCAGTGCTTGCCTGAAATCCATCCATCACAGGCATTTGACAATCCATCAAAATCACTGAAAACTTTTCTTTGCTAAAAGCCTCAAGGGCTTCTTGACCGTTCTTGGCTATCCGGACGATGAAACCCAGATTCTTCAAAATAGCCTCACCAGCCTTCTGATTAACTGGATTGTCATCTACCAGGAGAATAGGCTTGAAATCCCCCTTGCCGGCATCAACCATCAGCTCACTCCAAAAATAGTAAGTCGTCTGCCCCTCCTAAATCATAACAGTGTATGCATCACACACACGAACTAAAATTTCAAAACAAAGGAGGTTTAAATAGAACTTTAAACAATAAACAGGTGGATACGACTGAACGCTTAGAAGGGAGTTCAAAAAGCAAAGGTCTGAATGACTTGATGGGACCGCACGTGTGAGCCTGCGAGCCGATCAAATCATTCAGAGCCTTTGTTTATTGTGAGTGGTTGAGTGAAAACTATGCGCAGTTCACATATGCGCCGACTTTTTCCTGAATGCGCATTCTTGCACGTGCGATTCTTGATTTAACTGTACCGAGCTCGGTGTTTGTGAGCTTAGCGATTTCTTCATAGGATAGCCCTTGAATGTCACGCAACAACTGAGCTTGCTTGAACTGCTCTGGTATGTCAGCCATCGCATCCATTAGAACGCCCATGAGTTCTTTTCCAAGCATGGCGTCATCAGGTAACTGGCTGCTGTCTCTAACATCACGAGTGTCAGTCGAGTCATCAGACATTGGCTCGTCGAGCGAGACGAGATGAAAGTCGCGAGGACGCTTTCTGAGTTCATCGTAAAATACGTTCATTACTAGTTGCGACAGCCAAGTTCTGAACGATTCAGGCTTCTTGAGCTGACCAATGAAACGCCAGACTCTTATGTTTACTTCTTGAATCAAATCTGATTGATCTTTCCAGTCTGGAGCAAATTTATAGAGTCGATTCGAAATGAAAGCTTTGTGTCTCTTCAACAGTTCGGTCAATGCTGCCTCATCTTTTCTCTGTGACAAGACAACCAGGTCCGCGGTAGGGACTTCTGCATAGTTTCTCTTCACATTGACTTGAGTATTCATTTATCTCATTCTCCTGCAATCTTGGCGGGCACCGTATTTAGTGTCATCAGCCCAGCAAATGCTTTGACTGCTCTGCCCGATTCACAAGAAAATCATATCGTCCAAGCAGAAATCGTCCCATTCAGGATTCCCCGAAAAATTATGGGTTTCCCTATATCCACCTCCAAAGACATCTGCAGAGAATGGCAAGATGCAGTTAGCGAAAGTCTTTCGGGATGGAAAAAAATTCGCACTATTTTACCGCTTCAGACTAAAGGCAGTAGCGGTTCCCAATTCTCAGAAAGTTTCTTGCAAAATATAACGAGAAACCACAACAAACGTGTTGGATTTGCAGCAAAAAGAAAGCAAGATTTTGGCGAGATAATTTACAGCGCATCTTCTGAATGGAGCTAATGACTCAGGGCTACATTCCAGCGGTCAATGCGCCATCGATTGGAATAACTGCACCAGAAATATACGAAGCGCTATCAGAAAACAAGAAAGCAACTAACGAAGCCACCTCATCGGGATAGCCAACCCGAAGCATAGGAATATTGGCATCAACAAATTCTTGCAAGGCCTCTTTTCCAGAGATTCCGCGACGTGCGCCAACCTCTTCGTTGAACCGTTCACATAGAGGAGTTTTGATGCACCCAGGGCAAACACAATTGCACCGTATATTGTATTGTCCATAATCAAGTGCTATGGAACGAGAAAGGTGAATGATGCCAGCTTTGGACGAGCTGTAGGCAGCATTCAATCTTATTCCCCTCAAGCCAGCATCAGATGCATTATTCACAATGGCACCACCACCGATGGCACGCATGTGTGGAATAACAGCTTTACTCATCATGAAAGTGCCTTTCATGTTTGTGTCATGAACATGCTGCCACTGCTCTACCGAAGTCTCATCCAGCGGAGCCACAAACTCGACACCAGCGTTATTGAAAAGGTAGTCGATGCGTCCAAACTTCTTCACGGCTGCGCTCACAAAGTTCTGTACATCGTCTTCTTTTGAAATGTCGCCGACGTGACATATAAAGGAACGTTTCCCAACCCGAGTTAGCTCCTCAGAAAGTGCGGCAATACTTGCAGCATTCAAATCTAATGCAGCAACGCTCAAACCATCATTTTGTAATTTCAGTGCGGTTGCCCGACCAATTCCTGAGCCCGCACCAGTAACTAAGGCGACTCTAGGTTCCAAGGTGCTACTCGTGCTTTTCTTTCAGTTCTTTGATTGTCTGTTCGCTTGTATGCTGGTTCTGTTTCTGCTTGTCCAGCGCATCAATGATTTCATCAAGGGTGAGCATCTTCTTTTCAACTATGATTTCACCTAGATGCTTGCCGCTACCTTCCTGGTCTTTTAAAGCAGCTTCGAGCTGACCAAGTGTGAGCTTGCCTTGCCGAACGAGGACTTCACCCAGGCGCTCATGTCGCACCAGGTAGCTCCACTTTTGTTCGTCGGTCCAAGATTCTCGCGCTTCTTGCTCAACCATGTTGTCACCTATTAGCGGTAAAGAACAATAACATTATAGGGGCTCAAGCGGCAGCCGGTTTGGCCGTTTTCTTTTTCGACCTCAATTCTCTCCACCAAGCAAGCAGAGCACTGGCGTTGAAAATAGAAGAATATGTACCCGAAATAATACCAATAAGCATTGCCAGCACGAAATCTCGGGTCGTTACACCACCGAGGAAGTAAAGTGCGGTAAGGGTAATAATAACTGTTAAGGATGTGTACAAAGAACGTGCCAGCGTTTGGTTGATGCTGTCGTTTGCAATATGTCCGAAGGTTTTCTTGTACTCATTGCCATCCTTGTCATGCCCTTTGCTTCCCACGTATTTGGAGTTTTCTCTGATACGGTCGAAGACAACAATGGTGTCATGAACGGAAAAACCGATTACAGTCAAAATGGCACTTATGAATAAGCTGTCAACTTCTGTTCCCATGAGCCAACCCATAAGAGCGAAGACACCAACCAAGACCATCACGTCGTGGAACAAGGCAGCAATTGCGCACATTGCATAATCGAAGTATTCAAATCGATAGCGAATATACAAAACCATCGCACCGAAGGTCAAAACAAGCGCCATTAAGCCGCTCTGCAAGAGTTCTGGACCAACAACACCCGAAACTTTGTCAACGGAAAGCTGCTGAAACTCGCCCAATTTTTCTTGCAAAGTTGCTTTGAGCGACTTCTTCATTTCCTCATCTTTGTTCTCATCATCAAGCGCCTTGGTGCGCAAAACCATTACGGTCTTGCCGCTGATCTGCGCCTCTTGCACCTGCGAACCAGGCAAGACTTTATCGACTACTTCTCGCACCTGGTCAAGCTTGACGGTAGGCGCGAACTGATACTGCATGATGGAGCCGCCAGTGAAGTCAATTCCTGGCTTCAGCGGCGCATGGTAGAGATAGAGGCACATGATCACGCCCAGCACTCCGGGAAGAGTGATAGCAGCGGAAATGCCGAACCACCAGGCTCTGTACTTAACTATATCAACGTGAGGTAAACGCATTCTCTTGTCCTAGCTCTTTTTCTCTGCACTCTTTTGGGTCTTTTGCATCTTTGCGCCAAAGATTGGCACGTTTTTCGGCAGCAAGTGCAATAGCACTCGCGTAGCAGTGATTGCGCTAAACAGCGACACGCAAACACCTATCGCCAGGGTGAAAGCG
This sequence comes from Obscuribacteraceae bacterium (SeqCode), assembly GCA_044226015.1. Taxonomy (GTDB): domain Bacteria; phylum Cyanobacteriota; class Vampirovibrionia; order Obscuribacterales; family Obscuribacteraceae; genus JAIEPM01. Next base: position 1,009,112 of record JBGAHS010000001.1, on the reverse strand, counting down.
AAACCTTTTACGATTGATGTGCCGAAGAACATCAAGACGCAACACGCTATGAGGCTGTTCATGTTACTGTCGAAGATGGAAGAAAACGCTCTGCCAAAGCCTGCCTCAATTGCGTTATACAGACTCTTGCCATTAGCAAGTTCCTCTTTTGTTCTCTCGAAGATGAGGATGTTTGCATCAACTGCCATACCAACTGACAGAATGAAACCAGCTATACCAGCCAGAGTTAATGTAACGGGCACAGCTTTGAAGATTGCCAGTGTTGTGATGGTGTAGAGAATCAGTGCTATGTCTGCAACGAAACCAGCCACACCGTAAATCAAGAACATGAACAACATAACCAGTGCGATACCTACTGCGCCCGCGATGAGACTCTTCTCAATAGAATCTGCGCCGAGAGTTGCTCCGACAGTCCTTTCTTCAAGAATCACAACCGTAGTCGGAAGTGAGCCAGCGTTCAGCTTGAGTGACAAATCCAAAGCTTGTTCTTTCGTATAACTTCCTGTGATTTCACCAGTTCCTCCGAGAATTGGTTCCCGGACATTGATGCCTCTGTATTCTTTGAATGAAACAGGACGCCCATCTGGTCCACGTTCTGTTGGTTGCCCATCCAGAAAAATCCCAATGCTTTTGCCTACCATGCGTCGGGTAAGGTCACCAAATTTGGTGGCACCGTCCGGCTTGAATTCGAAAAGAATTCTGTAAGTTTGTCCGCCAGCCATCTGCATCGCTTGGGCGCGCTTGAAGTCGGACCCTGTCAGTCCCACATCTTTCCACTGGTACTCGCCTTCTTCGTTTACTTTTGGCCGACCATCATCTTCGTAAAGCATTTCTTTGAACTCAAGAAGTGCTGTTGTACCAATTCTGTCTTTTGCTTCCTGTGGGTCTTTCACACCAGGAAGTTCAACAATCAAACGGTCTTTGCCTGTGCGTTGAACAACAGTTTCTGATACGCCAAGCGTGTTGACACGGTTGTTAATTACCGTCTCAACACCTTTCATGACTTCAGGAGTAATTTCTGGTACGAGCTTGGAAGGCTGAGCCTGCAAGACCAGCTGACTGCCGCCACGCAAGTCCAAACCAAGCTTCAAGTTGGTTGCAATAGTGTAGCCTTTTACATGTCCGAGAATTTGCAAGTTATTAGCGAAAGCTGCTTCGTCTTGCGCTTCTTTGATGGAGTCTTCTTTTTGAAACTGATTCATTTTGCCCCAGTCGGGCATGCTTTCAAGACGCTTCATAATCTCAGTTTGAAGCTGACTCGGCGGCATGGATGACATAGCTTGCAAGCGCGCTAATTTGTCATCTGGAATTACTTGAACCAGCGTCCAAAGAGACCAGATAAGCACACCCAAAACTACAAATACTTTCCAGTTCCTTGCGAACATGTTTTATTCTCGATGTAACTAATTACCAGTTTTCAATTCTACCGTGCAGCCATTCTGCGCCAAGTGAAGACTGTTAATACTCCCACCTATTGATGGCGAATCTTTACCTTTCATTCTGCTCAAAAATGCACCCCGATATCTGAGCTGGCTCGACAACTCAGAAACAAGTAGCAGTGGGCATTTAGCTCGCTCTGGCAGTATAAAAACTCGTAGCGCTAGTTTTCTGAATGAGGCAAGTCCCACTATCTACGCTTGTTTGCGTTTATATCCAGTTCATATTCAGTCGAAACCTAAATTACTTACATATAATGGCAATACACATTCAAAGAGGTTGGCGGAGGAAACGAAATGGACGGCACGATCGCAATTATCGGTTTCTGGATTTTCGTCATAGCAATTGTAATGAGGAAGCCTTTAATCACTTATTTAGAGCGTGGAAAGAAGCCAGTCGAAATCGAATCGCGCGGTTCCGATGCGCTCACCGAAAGAGTCCAGCAGCTTGAGGGCATAGTCTCAAAGTTGACGGACTATGTCAGCGAGCTTAAAGATGGAACAGCTTATGCACAACAAATGCTCATCGAGAGCGCGCAAAAGCTCGACGAAGCACAAAATCTTTTATTAGAGTCGTCCGAAAAGACCCAAATGATGCTGGAGAGCATGAGCCAGGAAGCCGGAGTTCGATTAATTGAAGCTGGACCTCCGCCCGAGTCACTAGGCACCGTAGTTAGTGGCGACACGATAAGGTTTGAGCGCTCACTGCAAGCAAATATCGCAGACGTATGGCGCCATTTTACTGAACCTGAGCTGCTTCGCAAGTGGCTCGCGTCACAAGCGACACTGGAAAACAAAACAGGAGGACGAGTTGAACTTGCATTCGATGGTGCTATGCAAGTTCAGCAAAAATCAGGCTCAAGAATTATTGGCTTGGTCAAAGCTTTCGAGCCTGTGCAGCGCCTCGCCTTCTCCTGGATGGACATTGAGAATGATCTAGACTCTGCAGTCTCCATCGAGCTACATGAAGATGCTGATGGAACGGCTCTCGTGCTGAACCACAGCAGATTGCCACACGGCAAAATGCATGAATTCATGGCTTTCTGGCATGCTCACTTAGATGTGTTAGCGGCGCGCCTGGCAAATATCGTTCCGCCCGACTTCAATGCCAGGTTCCATCAGGTGGTGCATAAGTATGCGGCGATTGTCGCAAGCACCGTGGTTGTTTCAAGCACTGCATTTGCCACCATGCCTGCGGCAGACGCAGCCAATAACCTTGATGCAAATTCATATCAGTCTGTGAAAGCGGAAAGGTCAGGGCTGATGAAACAATATGACCTTCTGTGGAGAGACGTTGACGAACATCAAAAGCGAGTCGATATGTTGAAGCGTGATCGCAGCCTTGAATCTCAACGCGAGCTTGATCAACTGGACAGACAACTCGAAGATGAATATCGTGACTTGCACCAACTCGAGATACAAATAAAGGACATGGACAGAGTATTGAATTAGCGGTTTGAACTTGATTGGAACCAGTCAAAAAAAGGCTCCACCATGAAGGTGAAGCCCGAAGCCTGATCTATCCGCAACGCTAGATTGCGCAGACGCGGTCGCCACCACGTTGCACCGCAAGCTCTAGAGCCTGCACTGAACGAGCGATTAATTCATCGTGTTCGCGAGCATGAGCTGGAAATGATGCCAGTCCAATGCTAGCTGTAACTTTCAAGTTATTCCAATTGTGTGTGATAGCCTGCGTACCGACACGCTGCCTGATACGCTCAGCCACTACTGCAGCGCCCGCTGCATTTGTTTCTGGCAGAACAATCGCAAATTCATCGCCACTATATCTGGCAGGAACATCTACATCTCGCACACAATCACGAAGAACGTTGGAGATTACTTTGAGCACCGCATCTGATGTCAAAGCACCATATTGCCTTTGAATCTCTCTATGACCATCAACTGCGATCATCAGCAACGAAACTGGGCGTTTGTAACGCTTGGCTCGCTTAAGCTCATCTTTTAATTCTTTGATCAAAGTTCTTGAGTTATACAACTCTGTAAGAGAGTCAAGAAGTGCTAATTTCTCAAGCTCATCAGCTTTGGCGGTCGTCATGTTCGACTGCGCATTCTGAAGCATCGACCTGCTCTCTAACTCACGCACCCTTTCAAGTACTTGAGAATCAACAGCTGAACGCCCCTGGTTGCCGGTCAGGCGAGAGCGTTGAGGATTGTCGAGAACACGGCAAAACATGCATGTTCTACCGCTGCAAATGTGATCTGTTCTACCTGTACCTGCCATAAATATCTCTCAAAAGTTTGCTAAATTCGGCTGCGTGCAAATTTAATGTTCCCAATTCGCTGACTGATCTAACGCATAGGATCAGTATATGGGCGAATTTCTGACAATTCTGAGACTTTTTAGCCTTTTCAGCTTAGTAATTCGAAACGTCCGATAAGGCTAGACAATTGCCTTTAGCTCAGATTTGTCATTAGCAATGTACCCTCCTTGAACTAAGCTAACTCCATTAACAATAAGCTCTTTCAGCTGCGCTCCGCCATAAATTAGTGATTCAAAAGGTCGCTGCTTAGCCATATTTGGCAGATGGGCTATAGAAAATATAGCCAGGTCAGCTTTCTTCCCACTTTCTAAACTGCCCAAGATTTTATCCATTTTCAGAATTTGCGCAGCACCTAACGTCAGATAAAACAGTGCCTTTTCAGCCTGAAGATCAAAAGACTTGTCAACGGCTCGGTGCAAATCCCAGGCAAATCTCGCTTCGGCCAGAACATCGAGGTCATCACCAGAAGCGGCACTATCCGTGCCAAAAGCCATAAGCACGCCAGCGTCGACAATTTTTGACAAAGGAGAAATGCCGTTACGAAGCCTGGAGTTGCTTCTCGGACAGTGCACTCCAGATACGCCAGCTTTTGCCAGACAGCTAATGTCTGCCTCGTCTACCTGCACTAAATGGGCAGCAATGACGTTATCAGCAAGTAAACCGTGCTTATCGAGATGTTTGACGGGGCTGAGCCCATGACCTTTCCAATCAAGCTGAGGCACTTCAACCCGAAAAGCTCGGGCAAGAAATTGGTTCAGGTCGGCATCGTCTGCAGCTATCCATCGGCACTCAGCCTCTGATTCAGATATGTGAATCAACATCGGCAGCCCCTGTGAATTCGACCAATTCAGCGCCTTTCGAATTAACTCTGGGCAGACAGAATACGGAGTATGAGGTGCAATCGTGACCTTCACTCGACCATCACTTATAGCGCCTTTCAGCGTTGGTTCGGCTTCTTCTACAAACTTTCGGTATTTCTCCAGCCAGGCGTCAAATGCTATATCAGCCTCCCCCTCGACAATGCCAAATAATTCAAGCCCAACAACACCTCGAAAGCCCGCACGAGCCACGGCGCGAGCAGCAGCTCCGCTGTAGGAAGCATCCAAAACCATGCTAGTTCCAGATTGCATTATCTCTTGAGCTCCAAGCAGAGCCGATTCCAGCCATTGCTCAGGCGACCACTGCCAGGAATTGCCAATTAGCCCCTGAATCCAGCTAAAGAAGGGAGAGTAATTGTCAAAATGCTTCAACGCCGAGTAATCAAGATGCGTGTGCAGATTCATCAAACCAGGGCAAATAATGGCGTCACCGAGCTTTCGGCTGCCGCCACTGGTGAGCTTTTCCGGCAAACTCGCATACTCTTCTTGCGAAATGATTCCAATAATCTTGTCCTCATTCAAAACCAACCAGGCAAATTCTTGGGGAGCCTCAGAAATCGGCAGAATCCATCGTGCTTGCAAAAATTGGCTGGCTTGACTGAGTTCGGTCATTAGCAATCCCTTTGAAAGTGTGGTGTACTATTATCGAAACGCCCGAGGTGGGCCGTTCTTGCCCAGCCGGGCGAAATTTCGTTGTCGTTCCTGAATAAAAAATAATCGCATTGAAGATAAGTATAGACGAGCTGAGAAATCTGCCGCATCAAAGACTCTCAGTTAATTTCAAAGAAACCATTGAAGACATCGGCGCAGTAAAACCGGTTTTAGGTGAACTGAGCATCAGCGCTAGCTCAACAGGAGTGAAAGTTACTGGGAGTGTGCAAACCCTTCTAAAACTCACTTGCCATCGTTGTCTGCGACCTTATTTTTTGAACATAAATGTACCTTTGGAAGAATTTATGGTCGAGAGTGCAGGTCACGAAGACTATCCAAGAGAACGTGAACTATTGAGCAAAGACTTTGTAGAAGAGCTTCCCGAGGATGGAATTCTTGACATTACAGATCTTGTGTATCAAGCTGTTACGCTTGCAACACCCGTCACTTGTCTATGTGGCGACGACTGCCCGGGTCCCGCTTTTCCTGATGGGGAAGGCAAAAGCAGCTCATTAGCAAGTGATAAGGACTCTTCAAGTCATAAAAAACCTATCGATCCAAGATGGAAAAACTTGAAGACTCTCTTTCCAAACGACGAAACAGAGCAAAAATAATAGATAATATGGTGCTGATTTTCAGCCGGCTTTCACATGTCAGCCGAGACGGTAGCCGTCTTATCGCCTTGGCGATTTCTGCGGAGGGCTTATAATAAGCTCCCCGAAAAACGGCAGAATACCGGGCGTATATGAGCAAACGCTCAGATTGAAAGCCAAACAGTTCTGGAGATAGGTCAATGCCACAACCAAAGAAAAAGACATCACATCAAAAACAAGCACAGAGAAGAGCTAATTGGAAACTCGAACTAGCTCCTCAATCAACTTGTGCTAATTGCAATAGCCCCAAACTTCCTCATATCGCATGCCCAGGCTGCGGCTACTATCGCGGTCGTCCAGCACGCCGTCGCGATTGGTTGCTAAGCGAATAAGATTCGAAAAATCGGTTCTCTGGTAGGAACCGGTCTTAAACGTTTCTTAGCGCCTCTCGGATAGATTTGCTTCGTAGCGTTTGGTTGTTTTGCTGCAAACACAGGTAGGTATTCGAAGTGATTCGCATCGCTGTTGACGCCATGGGCGGTGACCACGCACCAAGAGAAGTAGTGCATGGCGCCGTTCTGGCTGCTAGAGAGTATGGCGTGGCTATACAGCTCGTTGGTCCGCCTGAACAGGTGGCGCAAGAGCTCAAGCGCCATGACACTACCGGGCTCGAAATCAGTTTAGTGCCTGCTGCAGAAGTGGTCTCGATGGACGAGAGCGCTAAAGCCGTAGTCAAAAAGGCCGACTCATCTATAGTGGTGGCAACTAACCAGGTCGGCAAAGGTCTGGCAGACGCAGTGGTAGCGGCAGGATCTACAGGGGCAGCGGCAGCTGCTGCGCAACTTTATCTGAAGCGCATCGAACATGTAGACAGAGCAGCTATAGCTTGCTTCATGCCTTCCATTGATACTGAAAAACGCGCACTCGTTTTAGACGTTGGCGCAAACAAAGACTGCGACGCGAAGATGCTCTTGCAATTTGCGTTAATGGGCTCTGTATTATTCGAGGGACTGTATCCAGGCAAACCACCCAGGGTGGGTTTGCTTAATATAGGAACAGAAGAAAGCAAAGGAACCAAGCTAGTTCAAGATGCCAACAAGCTTCTAAAGGTTCAAGAGAACATCAACTATATTGGATATGTTGAGGGTCGTGATTTTCCTCTCGGTAAGGTGGACGTAACAGTCACCGATGGATTCACCGGAAACTGCGTACTGAAAGCCTCAGAAGGAATCGCACGAATGATGTCAGTGATTCTTAAGCAGGAGTTGCTGTCGTCAACACGCACCAAAATTGGTGCCAAAATTATCGAGCCTGCGACCAACGCTCTAAGAAAGCGCGTGGACTACAATGAGCTTGGTGGCGCGCTCCTGCTGGGAGTCAAAGGCGTCTACGTTATAGCTCATGGCGGCTCAAGGCATACAGCAATTAAAAATGCCATCAGAGTTGCAAAAGACATGGTGAAAGCAGACGTCATCACAAAGATCGGTCAAACACTTTCACTTGCTATTTTGGCTCTGGGCACAGCAGGAAAATAAAAGTGAAATTTCCAGTAGGCGCTAGACTGATCGGAGTCGGTTCAGCTGTTCCACCACATGTGGTGACAAATGCTGATATCGAGAAACTTGTCGACACATCTGATGAGTGGATCACTTCAAGAACTGGAATTAGACAAAGACACGTCGTCAACGAGAACGAGACAGCAAGCGAACTAGCTGCAGAAGCTGCTCGCGATGCTATTGGCTTTGCAGGAATAGACCCTGAAGAAATAGATTTGATTATTGTCGCTACCTCGACACCAGATAATTTGTATCCATCAACAGCATGCATGGTTCAAGCGCATGTGAAAGCAAAACGTGCAGCGGCGTTCGATGTAGAAGCTGCATGCACAGGCATAATTTATGCCCTCACCATCGCTCAGCAATTCATCAATACTGGAATGTACAAAACAGTTCTTGTGTGTGGTGTTGATATTCACTCTCGATTTTTAGATTGGCAAGATAGAAATACTTGCATCCTGTTTGGAGACGGCGCCGGAGCGTTCATTATGCAAGCCTGCGAAGAAAACCAAGTGCTTGCGACATACTTGAAGGCTGATGGCAGCGGTGGACATCTGCTCTGGATTCCGAATTACGGAACAATGTTTCCTCACGCTGGTACAGAAAAGCCTCAAGCGATGGACAGATTTCTTCAAATGAATGGGCGCGCCATTTACGAGTTCGCTGTTAAAGAAGTTCCAGAAGCCGTCAAACACTGTTGCCAAAAAGCTGGAATCGAAGTCAAAGATCTAGATTACATGGTACCCCACCAGGCAAACCAACGTATCATCAAAGCTGTGGCAGAACGGCTTGGAATGCGACTGGAGCAATTAATCAGCAACGTAGCTGACTACGGCAACACCTCTGCAGCATCAATTCCTCTAGCTTTTGCCGAGGCCGTTCGTCGCAATACCATCAAGAATCCATCTACCATTGCGCTAGTTGGTTTCGGAGGCGGGCTCACATGGGGCTCAGCCATCACCAGATGGACAGCAGTTGATAAACGAATCACAGAAAGCAAACCGGAAACCACAGAGACAAACACAGAACAAGTATCTACAGGAAAAGCATCATCATGAAAAAAATAGCAGTAGTTTTTCCCGGACAGGGAGCGCAATCCGTCGGAATGGGCAAAGATCTGTTTGAAAAAAATGCTATTGCTCGAAAGACCTTTGAAGAGATTGATGCAATCGCCGGACGCAGTTTATCCGAGCTTTGCTTCAACGGTCCGGAAGAAGATTTGAAGAGAACAATAAATACGCAACCAACGATTCTTGCGGTTTCACTGGCAGCATGGAAGGCTTATGAAGCACAAGGCGGACCGAAACCATCATTTGTAGCAGGACACAGCCTCGGTGAATTTAGTGCTCTCAGCGCTGCCGAGGCTCTTCCGTTAGAAGCCTGTGTTCGCCTTGTCGACCGCCGCGCAAGACTGATGGAAGAATGCCCCGCTGGTGCCATGTCAGCCATTATGGGAATGAGCGCCGAGGCACTGGAGAATTGCTGTAAAGAAGCCCAGAGCGAAAAGCCTGGAAGCGTAGTGATAGTTGCAAACTTCAACACTGGCGAGCAGCTGGTCATTTCAGGCAGCCCCGAAGCAGTTGAATTAGCGGGTAGCAAAGCAAAAGCAGGCGGTGCCAAACGTGTGATACCACTTCCAGTTGGAGGTGCATTCCATTCTCCATTGATGCAATCAGCAGCTGAAACATTTGCCGCAGAACTCAATAACTGGCAAATGAATGATGCGAAGATTCCAGTTGTTCAAAATTATGACGCGAAGTCTGCAACAAATAAGGAAGAGCTCAAACAGAAGCTTTCCAAGCAAATGCCGAGTGCAGTTCGCTGGTCAAACTCCATCGAATACATGTTGCAACAGGGCGTCGATACTTTCATCGAGATTGGCCCCGGCAAGGCACTAACTGGAATGGTCAAAAAGATTGATCGCGCTGCGAACATCTTCAACATTTACGACACCGAAACACTCGAACAGGTTTTGTCTGAACTCAAGCAAGCAGCAACTGTCTAGAGAATCCGAGGGTATTGCGTTGAACAATAAAAACAAGACAACACTCAAAACCATTTCCTCGCTGGCAATTTTCATCGCATCATTTAACAACAACGCGTTCGCCGATGCTGTTAACGACGACTATTTGAGAGCCCAGCGTATGATTGCAAACGGGCAGATGACAGAGGCGGTAAAAGTGCTCACCCGCGCGTTGAGTATTAATCCGAAGTTTGCCAATGGTTACATCGCCAGAGGATTTGCATACAGCCGTTTAGGAAAAATGGACGTAGCCTTGCAAGAATTTGACGCGGCCTTGAAATGCGCCCCCCACAGTGTTGACGCATTGAGCAGCAGAGGGTTCTGCTTATACAAACTTGGAAAATTCGATGAAGCAATTGAATCAATCAACCGCGCTTTGAACCTCGACCCTGAACGTGGAGACATTCTCGAAAACAGAGCAGAGGTCGAGCTGGGAAAGGGTGATATCGATAAAGCAATTACTGACGCAAGCTCTGCAATCGCAATTGACTCAAGTGATGCAGACTCTTATATCACTCGCGGCGATGCATATCTCAAGCAAAAGAAACTGAAAGAAGCGTTGAAAGACTACACGAAAGCTATTTCCTTGAATCCCGATCCGGTTCACATGTTTCATCAAGAAGGCGAAGCTTATTACAAACGCTCTCGTGTTTATTCTGAACTCGGCAATCGCGAAGCTGCCAGCAGAGACATGCAAACCAGCCGTTCGTTAGGATTCACGCCAGTTGCTCATGAACCTGAAGCAAACAAAGAGAAATCAGCAAGCGCAAACGAATAGTCAGGGTTTATTGTTCTTCTTGAGAGAGGTATTGCATCAATACCTGCTCTTGAACATTTAGTAAGTTCTTCTGAAAGCTTCCTACCGTCTGAAGATAGGTCACCATTACCTCGTCCTGATTGGTTTCAGTCACTGATACTGACTCAATTATTTGATTTTGAGTCGACGAAACTGCTGGAGGAACAAGCTGACTTACTTTCTGTCGGACAACAGCAGGGGAAGCCGGTGCGGCAGATTGTGTTTCAATTGGAGCTGAGGCTTTTATATCAATTCGAGCACGAGCGAGACTGCCAGGCTTCGCAATTGAAGTAAGAGAACTTGCTTGCTTCTGGTCGGCCCCAGAGACCGCGTCAGCTCGCAATTCAGAGCGAGACTGAAAATCCTGTTCCAACCCTTTAAGTGATAGCTCAGGATAACGGAGGTTCAACCTAATCGATTTAGCGCTTCGCACCTTAGGCAGCACCAATGGTGTTGGATTGTAAGAAGCGTCAGCAACGAATTCCTCAAGCACAGCATGCGAATTGACACCGCCAAAACCAAAGGCTGAGATTGCAGCTCTACGCGGATGTTCTCCGGATTTCAGGACCCAGGCTTTCTTTTCTGAACTCAAATAGCAAGGAGACTTATCCCAATCTATCTGAGAACTCGGCTTGCTGAAATTGATGGCTGGTGGAATAACTTTATAGTGCAAAGCCAATGCAGCTTTTATTAAACCGGCAATGCCACTGGCTGCCTGCGTATGCCCGATATTTGTTTTAACTGAGCCCAGAGCACACCATGGCTCTACTTTTGCAGCCTCTCTATTGAATACCATTTGCACAGCTTTCATTTCGGCCTTGTCGCCTGCCTTCGTGCCTGTGCCATGGGCTTCGTAAAGCCCCACTGTCAAAGGGCTAACGCCAGCCATACTGTAAGCTCTGTTCATAGCGAGAGCTTCACCATCTTCGCTCGGCGCAAGAGAGGAACTGCCTCTTCCATCGCTCGATGAACCAATGCCTTTAATCAGGGCGTAAATTTTATTGCCATCTCTCAACGCGTCAGCATATCTCTTCAGAACAACCATGCCGACGCCTTCGCCAAGCATGGTGCCGTCAGCTGCTTCATCAAAAGGACGAATTGAATTATTGCTCGAAAGCGCGCCTAGCTCACAGAACATTTGAGAAAAATACGGGCTGGAATTGACATGAATTCCACCAGCAATACCGAGGTCTGAACTGCCTGCTAATAGCCCTTGCATTATGGTCTCAACTGCGACCAGAGAAGAAGCACAGGCAGCGTCCAAAACAAGATTTCGTCCACGAAATCCTAGCTTGCTTGCGATGCGTCCAGACAGAACATTTGGCATGACCGCAGGAATAGTGTCAGCATTGCAAGGCTCAAGAGATTTGTGAAGGGCAGCAGAAATCTTTTCATAGTCAGCATCGCTTAAGCCTGGGTTCACCACACGCAATGCAGCTAGAACCTGGTCTATAGTCTGTCCATGTTGAATCAGATTGAGCGACCCCACCCCTGGTGCCATGGTTCTGCCGATAACTATATCTGCTCGCTCACCATTGAAATTCTTATGACTGTATCCAGCGTCTAGCAAAGCCTCAGCGGCTACTCGAAGAGCGAGGAATTGATCTGGGTCAGCTCCGCGCAAACTGGCTGGCATTATGCCGAAATCGAGCGGGTTGAAATTCGCATATTCGGTGATAAACCCCGCCTTGCTGCAATAGATACGGCCGAACTGCGACTCAGATTTGTTCTTGTAAAAGACAGCATCCCACTCACTGGCAGAGGGCTCTCTAAGTGAGTCTACGCCACTCTCAATGTTTGACCAAAATTGCGACAGGCTTTCGGCACCCGGGAAGATACAGGACATTCCAACGATTGCAATGCAGTCAGATTTTGCGGAGGACATTAGACCAGTTCTCGTTGCATCTGGCTAGTTTCTGCGGAGCCAGGAGCCAGTGACAGGCTATTAATAGCTGTTGAATTAGATGATGATCCACCCAGGTCTAGATCATTTCTGATCCAATCGATAATTCCAGCAAGAGTCTTGACTCCAGCTAAACGCTCGATGCCTTCTTCCAAAACAGACTGTGTGCTTTCCGGTAGTAATTTTCTGAAGTTATTCAAAATCTCAACACGTTTAATTGAATCAATTCCCAAATCAGCTTCAAGATCAAGCTCAGGGTCAAGCATTTCGGGTGGATAGCCGGTTCTTTCGCTCACAATCTCTATAAGAGATGCAACTAACTGCTCTGCATCAGGCGCGTTACTAGCACCAGATGTGGTGCTGCTAGGTGAAAGCGGACCGCTACCATTATTGCCCGACTTAACAAGACTAACTACTTCAGTATTTGCACCGTTCGACTTTCCATTAGAACCACCGTTCGCCGGAACCGCCGCTGCCTCTGCCACCATAGGAGCCACTACGATTTCATTGCTCACAATGGCAGGTTCAACCTTGACCACTGCAGCCTTGTTGCTTTCGTATTGCACCGTCGGATTGGTCACAGGCGCTTCGGCACTGACTGCATAATTCACAGGTGACTGAACCCATGCTGACTGAGATTGAACAGCCAGGTCGATGAACTCTGAATTGAAACTATTTGTCTGCCCTTGAGCGCCAAGATAAGCAAGCATGACGTTTTGCTGTGCTTCCATGAAACGCTTAGCCATTTCCAACGACGTGCGCTGAAACTCAATCATGACCTGGTCTCTGGCTGAAACGCCAACAACACGGCGCGCCTCTTGAAAAGCAGCATTGCCTTGTTGACGCGAAAGAGGATTGTTTGAATTTGCTTTGGTACCGGGGGTCATCGTGACAGCCTTAACTCGGAAATGACAATTTATAAGGGGATTTGGGTTTCAAGTATACTTTCACGCCCGCCCTATTGCCATTTAACGGATCTTATTCATAATACGATTCATTTTTTCGTAGTCAAAAGATCCCGCTGCAGCAATGTTTTTGGGCTAACGGTTTGGAATGCTCAGTTGAAAAAAGTTGTCACTGAATTGTTGCAGAGTTATTTCACTGGTTGCGTCCTTACCTCCCCAGGGATTACGCACAAGCACCTTGCCGTCTTTTAGATTCTTAGAGTCCGGTTTGTATGAAAGAACGCTATAAACGTGCTCACTACGGAAACCAGCCTTAGTCGTCTTCTCGCTGGAGAAAGAGTAGCGTGTACTTGCTGTAACCGGCAATGCATCCTTGGAATTCATAGCTCCGTTCAAGTGGCTATCGAGATCTTTCCAACTCAATAGCGGAACCATATACCCTACACCATTGTTAACGACACCTTTGTCAGTTAGCACCCTGACGCCCAGACTGAAAAGCGAACCACCGTCAGTCTTTTCAATACCTCCCTTGCCACCACCACAGTGCTTACCGAAGGCTTTCATCATAACGACCGGCCAGTCGCCGTAAGAGCTTGAACCGCCCACTTGTTCTAGCTCGTCCTTAGTCGGCTTTTCCACGGTGTAGGTCTCAGAAGCACCAGGGAATTTCACAGTGTAGGTTCCATCTTTATTACTTTTGATCATATCGACAATGGCTTGTGGATTTGATTTTGAGAGGGAAGCCATAGCTGCGACAAAGTAACAATTTCCGATTCCGACGGGCTGAGTGCACGCGTCGGGCTTTACGGCATCCAGCGGATTCTCATGATTCCCATAGAGAACCTTGTGAGACTCACTCAATGCCGACTTTTCGGACTTCGCTGGTTTCTGATCTATAAGATCAAGACGCGGAAATAACGAGGGCAATTCGTTTATCATCTTATTGATAGAACGCGAGAAATGCTTGGTCTCGGTCAGCAGTTGCGTCCCAAAATCAGCCAGAGCATTTTCTATATCGCGTGGAAGTCTTTCAGAAACTGTGTTGTCGCCAGGTGTAGCCATAATCTTTCCTCCGTGTCTCAGCGACACGACACGCGAAAGACCAGCACTGTCCCCACAGTGCGCAGCCTAATCAATCACTCAAAGATATTGAGTTGATCGTTTTCCTGATTCAGCCGATTGAATATATGCATTTGATTCGAAATTGCGACAACCGAATTGAAAGATTTCATCTGTTGATATTGGAAAACGCTGACAAAGCAAAGCTTTTGCGAGTCGGCCCAAGCTGCTACTGTCCTGACGTTCCGAAAAACCGTCTTGAAACCGACAGCCACTGAACCGAAATCGAAAAAGTATTTAAATTTACCCAGAAATTTTTTTTTGAATTGCTTCAGCCAAAAGAAGTCGACAAAAATTTAGAACTACTGAACAAAATCTCATACGCCCCGCTTGTCAAGAAGTTCAAAGCTCCCAAATTTTAGAATCTTAGTGGGGGAAGCGAAGCTAACTGGGCACAATATAGTACTGCCTCTTGCAGACAGGCGGGTTCTGTGGGGAATTTTCGAATAATGAATGAGAACAACGGATTAATGACAGCGCAACCTGATTCTGACCTACTCAAACAACTTATTAGCGACCAGGTCAATTCTATGGTTGCAAAGCAAGAACAATTGCACAGCCAACAAGCCGAGCTGCTGCGGGTTCAACACGCTGAATCAATGAAACAGATTCAGACTCTCAATACTGCGCTCGAGCGAATGAATAAGATCGCTGAGCTACAAGTGATGGCACAACTTCTTCCAATGATTGGAAAAAATGCCGAGTCAGATAAAGTCATAGAGTTTACGCTTTCTCTGGTGCAAAACAGAGACCTGGTCAAAGAGTTCAAATTGCTAATGCCTCAGGGTGCTGAACCAGCTGCCATTCAAGCATTGGTAGGTACACTGCAAAATGCAGGTGTCGCCCCCACTGACACTGAGCAAATTAAGAGAGCAGCAGAGGAAGCTGAAGCTGCTATACACAGAGCCGCTGAAGAAAGCCGCCTGCAGGCAGAGAATGTCGCCCGTGAGCAAGCTGCCAAAGAAGAGGCTGCACGAGAAGAAGCCGCCCGCTTGGAAGCGGAAAGACTCGAAGCCGCACGCTTAGAAGCTGAGCGTCTTGAGAATGCTAGACAGGAAGAAGCAGCAAGATTGGAAGCCGAAGCTTCGAGAAAAGCTGCACAAGAAGCTGCATTGCAAGAAGCTTTGCGCCTCGAAGCCATCGAACAAGAAACTACAAAGAGAGCTCAGGAAGAAGCTGAGCAAAAACGAGTAGCAGACGAAATAGAATCGGCTCGCCGCGCAGCAGAAGAAGAAGGAAAGCGACTCGCTGCAGAGGAAGAACTAAAACGACAGCAATTAGAAGCTGAAAAGCAAAAACAATTGGCGGCTCAGTTTCAAGACAGCACAGTACAGGAATTGCAACTTGCTGCACCAGGGGCGAATTTCTATGCAGGGAAACCAGCCGCGCCTCTAGCTGAACCAGCCCCAGCAGCGGTAGCACCGCAGGCAGTGCCGCCACAAGCCCAGCCAGCTATGGCTGGTCCGGCTCCAGCAGCAAGAGAGTTAGCACCAGGTCCAACATCACCCCCCGTGCCGATTTCGGCTGAGAAGCAAAAAGAACTTGAGCGAGTACTCGAAGAAGAAGCGCGCCAGTTAATTGAAGAATCTGAAAGATCACGCCCTCAAGAAAAACTGGACGAAGCCACAGAGCGCCTCATGAGCATGCAGGCGCAAGGTTTACCGATGGTGCCCGAATTCGACACCCAAATGACTGTCGAGCAACCGTTCTCGGAAGCATTCACTCACCATGGAGACCGTCTCTACAATCAGGGCAAGTACGCAGAAGCAGAAAAGCATTATCGAGCCGGTTTGCCAACACTGGAAGAAGTTCTTGGAAGAGAACATCTTGCAGTAGTAGAAATTCTCCATAAGCTTGGGGTAATCGCATTCAAACGAGGCAAGTACGCAGAAGCCGAAGAGACTTTCCAGCAGGCGCTTGTCCGGAGAGCTATGGCACTCGGAAGCAATCACGCTGACACAGTCAGCACTATGAACGACCTCGGTCAATTATATACAAAGCGTGCCAACTACAAAGAAGCGAAACGTGTTCTAAATGAAGCGCTTGATTTGCGTAAGCAGCTATTCGGCGAAGAACATAAAACAATTGCACAAACAATTCACGACATCGCGATTCTCCATATGATGCAAGGCGAATACGCGGAAGCCACTACAATGTATGAGAAAGCACTGGCGATGCGCACCAAAATCTTTGGTGACGATCACATCGACACTGCCCAAAGTAAGAGCGACATGGGTCGATTTTATTTCTTGCTCGATAAGCTGACGCAAGCTGAGAAATATCTCTCGCAGGCGCTGGCATATCGCAAAGAACATCTCGGAATCGAACACCCTGACTTTGCACAAACTTTGCTGCACTATAGCGAGTGCTTGAACAAGATGGGGCGTTATGCAGAAACGCAACCACTGCTTGAGCATTCACTCACCACGCGCAAGAAGAGCCTTGGAGAACGCCACCCCGAAACAGCAGCAAGCTTCAACCAACTTGGAATTCTGCATTATCACATGGGTAACTATGATGAATCCAAGAGATTCCTCAGCCAGGCGTTGTATATTCGCAAAACAACACTTGGTGAAAACCACCCGAGCGCAGCAGCGTCAGTTCACGACCTCGGTCGCCTCTACTGGAAGCGCGGCACTCTAGGGGACGAACATCAACTTCTGGAAGGCACACCGCTTCTGGAGAAATCACTCAAACTTCGCAAAGCAGCGTTAGGTGATAACCATCCAGATACGCTCGAGTCAATGAACAGTGTCGGTGCAATGTTTATTGCGCTAGGTGCCGAGATGGATGCAGAGCCGCTTCTAACAGAAGCACTCAGCAAGCGAAAAGCACTGTTCGGACAAAATCACCTTTCAGTCGCAGATTCCAACCATGCACTAGCAGTATGCTTGCTGCGTATGGGAAGAATTTCGGAAGCGAAGACACTGCTTGACGAAGAAGTGTTGATACGCACTAATGTGCTTGGCGCGGAGAATCCACTGGTAGCTGCAACTAAAGCTGAGAATCATAATTTGCTATCTGTTGCATCCCAACAATAAGCAAGAACCAAGAAAAAAAACTCACTGCGAAACGCTTCGTTAATAACGAAGCGTTTCGCTTTTCCGGCGATTTCAATATGGAGTTCTAATTGAATGCGAATTACTTGCAAATAGTACTGGCGACTTACAGCTGCAAAAAATTGTAATCATTGAAACGACAGGAAAGCCACAATCACAGACAGCTCAGACCACTCAGCCTGACAAGAAGAACCCGCATCATATCTAATTCATATGCACCGTGCTAGAATTCAACTTCGTCGAATTGTCGGCAATAGAACTTACAAAAGGGTCACGGCATGCTTTCAGAATATATCGAGTACACAGAAGGTTCAACTACGTGCGAAGGTTATGTTTCTTACGACGACCTCGACAGATATAAAAAGCCTTGTATCTTAATCGCGCATGCGTGGGCTGGTCAGAGCGATTTCGAAAGAAAGAAAGCAGATGATCTGGCAAAACTCGGATATGTTGGTCTTGCAATCGACATCTACGGGAAGGGCAAACGCGGCAACACAATGGAAGAGAATGCAAAGCTAATGCAACCCTTTATGGATGATAGAGAACTGCTCTTGAAGCGCTTAAAAGCAGCTCTCGACGCTGCTGAAAAATTGCCCTATGTAGATAGCAAGAAAATCGGAATAATGGGTTATTGCTTTGGCGGTTTGTGCTCACTTGACTTAGCCAGAAGCGCCGACCCTCGACTTAAAGCAGCAGTCAGTTTTCATGGTTTGTTCGACCCACCAAAACTCGGCAAACAGAAAGAAATTAGTGCAAAGGTTTTGATCCTTCATGGATATGATGACCCAATGGCTAAACCAGACAGCATGATAGGTGTGGCCAAAGAGATGACCGATGCGAAAGCAGACTGGCAAATTCACGCTTACGGCGGAGTCGTTCACGCTTTCACAAACCCTGAAGCTAATATGGCAGACAACGGCATTCTCTACAACAAGTCTGCAGCGAATCGCTCATGGACAGCCGCGAAGAACTTCTTTGACGAAACATTCTAAGCACCGTATACAGTACCAAAGTAAAACAGGGAATCGCATATGCAATTCCCTGTTTTTGCCTTACGAACCCGGTCAACCTAAACTTTTATTTCCAGTTCTTATGAGATTCTGTGTTATAGACTCGATTTCTATCCCACATTCCCTCTTGAAGGTCAGCACATTTCTTGTTCAACTTCTGCGTAATAGTTTTGAGCATATCCTCGAAACCTGCGGCAACAGGTGCTCCTAGATCGTTAGTTCCGCCACCACCCGAAGGTGAAACAGCCCAGAGACATTTGTCAGACAACTTGGTATTTACTGCAGCATTATCGCCTTTCTTTAGCGTGACTCTGTCATGATCCTTATCTTTCGAGAATGGATTGGTGAAGCTGAGCTCCTTTATATTGCCTTCCTTGTCCAGTCTAAGCTCGGCAATGTCCATACCTTTGTTGTTGTATCCGCCAAACCCTTCCTTCATCATGGCTTGCCCGACCATATCGCGAAAAGCCTTACCATCCATGCTATTCATATCACGAAGCGTTTGATTAGCGAGGTTATTTACGTCATCATTGCTCTTAACTGAGTCCATTGCACTCTGCAATTGTTCGCCTGACTTTTCAGTTGATCTTGTTTCATTCATTGCTGTATCAGCCATTTCAATTCCCTCACCGACTTATGGAACAAGAATAATCAGAGTTGCGTGCAAGACACGTGCAAAATTCCGCACTATATACACGCAATTGATTAAACGAACCTGTCGATGGCAACGGAAAGCTATTTCGTTATAACATCTATTCGGCTATTAACGGTTCTACTACATCGCATTCCTGCTCGAAATCCAATCCAATTCAAATCATTTCAAATAACGTTGAATTAAACGGAGGTTTAAGATGGGAATCAAACTACAAAAGCCGCTCGGACTATGCCGAAATTGGCTATCTACCTCGTTAGTACCAATTTGCACACTATTGTTAGTCTCTCTGAACTCCACAAGCGGAGCGTCCTTCGCTGCTAGCATCAGGCCTAGTGAGCTGTACTTTGAAGCATCACATAAGTTTGACAGTACTCAATATGCTGAAGCCGAGCAATTATTGTTTCAAGTCCTCGCTGATTTGAGAAAGCGTCCAAAAGATGAACGCCCCGATATCATGAAAGCTCTCTATTCCGGCGAATCAGCTAATCTAGTGAATGTACATAACTTCTCAATCATGACACTAGAAAAGCTAGCAGAGTGCAAGTATGCCTTGGGCAAGTACGACGAAATTGCTCCTTTAATGCCAGAACTTAGAGAGCTAATTAAAAGCGGTTATACAGGAACTTACAGTGGCTCATCCACACTGACAGACCAAGCTTACATCGCAGCATTTGAAACTTTATCCTATTTGAAAAGCGGAGACCTTGCCGCAGCCGATAGAAATTTAAATTATTCAGCGGGGTTGCAGAACAGTGGCGAAAGCAAGCCAATGTTTGCTCGCTATCTTTGGCTAAACACCAAGCTGATGCTTTTGCAAAAGCAAAAAAGGACATCGGAAGCCAAACAAATAGCAGCACAGGTCGCTAAACTCAAGAGTTCACTTGCTATCAAATAAATTGCGATATTCTTTCTTCTTCATTCTTGACTGATTGAGACTTAGTAAATTAACATTGCCTATTTCAAATCGTCTGAAGTCTTGCAGATGCAAGCAAGCAGGTCAGCCAGAGAGGCTAAATTGCTACGATGCACTTCTGCGGCAGGAACAACACCGCCAGTGGGAGAAGGTAAATCTCTGCTTGCACAAGCGTTGGCGACAATTGTCGGACTATAGCCTAAATCTACCGCGCTGCGAGTTGTCGCGTTGATGCACATATGAGTCATAAAACCGGTAATTACGAGCTCTTTTTTTCCGCATTCCTTGAGAAATGCATCGAGTTCTGTGTTGACGAAAGCACTTGGCAGATTTTTCTTAACGACTTGCTCACTATCTGTTGGTTTAACTGCATCAATAATAGCTGACATAGGTCCATCAGGGTCAAAAATCGGAGCACCAGATACGGTGTGATGCACAACATGAAAAACTGGTGCCTTTATGGCTCTGGCTCGAGAGAGAATCTTCTTTATTTCGACAAGCGCGTCATCAATTCCACATAGTGGAACACTTCCAT
Source organism: Obscuribacteraceae bacterium (SeqCode) (assembly GCA_044226015.1). Lineage (GTDB taxonomy): Bacteria > Cyanobacteriota > Vampirovibrionia > Obscuribacterales > Obscuribacteraceae > JAIEPM01. The sequence goes on along the minus strand of JBGAHS010000001.1, from coordinate 988,798 downwards.
CCAGATATTCACGCTGCGCATCCACGATAATTATTGCTGTGTCAGCGAGCTTTGGAGGAACCTTACCAGCGCCCAACATGTCTAGAAGTGTACTTGCCTTTGTCATCACGAATCCTCTTCATGGTCGGCTAAGTATTATCGCACGCAGAACGAAATTCTTCATTCAATCACTTCCGTTGACGCATGAGAGAACTCATAAGTTGAAAGAGTTCATTTACATCACTCTGTCGCACGAGAAAAGTGAGTTCAGTAAAGGTAGAAATCAATTCCACAATATTCAACTTGCGCACAGAAATAGCACGCATCAGAGCAAAGTACATGTTCGGAGTATCAATGTACTGGTCGCCAAACTGCACTGTAAGTGCAGCCAAATGGTCGAGAACCAACTTGGGCTTGTCAGGTTTGAATATGCTTAAGATGGATTTAGTATGAGTCATCGGAGCAAAAATGGAAACCTCGCCAGCGCCATAAGTTATGGTGAGGAAATCGGCCTGCGCAAATTCCTTCTCAGAATACAATTTTTGAACGCGCAATTTATTAGCTGAACTCTTATTGAATGCAATCTCGACCAAGTTGGATTTCAGCGAAAGTCCTTCTAATTCTATCTTTGGAATAAGCGGGTCTTCCTCTGTTATTTGTGCAGCAATGCGAGAAAGAGCCACCACTATGGTGCCCGTTTGAACAGGTTTACGTGCCCGCCGCTCAACCTCAGGTTGAATTCTTTTAGCATAGGCAGACAAGTTGAGTAAGTCGCGTGAGAGCACCGTCAGCTCAGGCTCTGAAGAGTAAAGAAGTTCTTTTACTATGTCGCTTACTTTAAGCATGAAATCAAAATGTTATGAATATTACAAATATTCTTCTTTTGTATCAAATGATGAAAAATTTTACAAGCTCTCCCTTTAACGATAGATTGAACTTCCACCACATGGGAGCAAAGAGATGTCCATTTCAATTCGCATGGCAAATGCAAACGATGCAGAGCTAATCTATTCGATGATTTATGAATTAGCGGAATATGAGCGAGAAACAGCAGCAGTGAAGATTACGCCGGCAGATTTAGTTCGTGAGTTAAACTCGCCGCAACCTCCTTTTGAGTGCATCATTGCCGAAATCGACGAACGCCCTGCAGGATTCGCATTATTTTTCCACACATACTCCACTTGGGAAGGAACGCAAACTCTCTACCTTGAAGACTTATTCGTTCGCACAGCCTACCGCAAAACGGGAATGGGAGCAGCATTAATGCAGTTTTTGTCGAAGCTTGCAAGAGAGCGTGGATGCAAAAGATTCGAATGGTCAGTTTTAAATTGGAATGAAATGGCAATTGATTTCTACGAGCGAATTGGTGCAAAACCAGTAGCTGGGTGGACGAGATACAGGCTGGAAGGTGACGCTCTTGATCTAAAAAAGGCGATGGCTAGCTGACACAAGCAAAATTTTTTCCACTACGATAAGATGGACAGAATACCAAGCCATAGGCTGTTCAATCCATCCCCAATAAATCATTAGGGCTTATGTTACTACTTCTCCCACCACGAAAGAATCCCAGTTCAGAAGCAATAGAACATGCTGCTCGAGAATCCAACTACGAGACACTGAGGCTTGAAACCTGGCAGCCACCTACCGAGCATTCAGGACGGAATGACCTTATGGCCTATGGCGAGCCACTTTTTGTTGCCCTCATGGCAGAGACATTTAACTATGCATTGATCGAACCTCGATTTGACTGGCTACCAAATCTCCCATCAAAATATCGGTGCAGAAATATTGAACTAACAACTCTTGAAGAGGCAAGAAAACGAGAAGGCGAACTCTTCGCTAAACCAGCCGATGACAAAAGTTTCGCCGCTTCTGTTTACAAAAATGGCAGCTCAATCAAAGCCTCGGAATTACTTCCCGGAAATATTCCTGTACTAATTTCCGATGTCGTAAAATGGACTTTGGAGTATCGCTTTTTCATTTTAGAACGTACTGTTGCGACGGGCTCGCTCTACGCTGTTAATGGAGAACTGGCAACTGACAAGGGCTCCAGCGAAATGCACGCAAAAGCTAGTCGGTTTGTTGAAGACATTCTTGCTGACACCGAACTTAAGTTGCCACCAGCTGCAGTACTAGACGTTGGATTGCTAGACAATTCAAAATGGGCGGTTATCGAATCAAACCCAGCCTTTGGCTCTGGCATATACTTTTGCGACCCAACAAAAGTACTCCCTGTGCTCGCAAGGTCTTTCGTTCCTTCAAACAAACTCACCGCAACCGACAGGTCCTGGGTGCTAAAACGAGTGCTTTAACTGTAGTTCCAAGCGTTGCCAAATATGGTTATCGATACAATGGCTTCGTGCTGTAAGTGCCTCGATTGGCAGTTGCGATATTGAGAGCAGTTGCGGTTTTGAGAATCTTGGCTTGGATTCTCTTCTCAAATTCAAGCTTCGGTTGTCGCAGGCCAGCAAGGTGCTTAGCAGCCGACAAAAAACCGAAAAGAGAAACATCACAAGAACTCACATAAAGACTCCGCGCACCAGCGTGGTGTTTTATGTTTCTACGACCTAAGTTGTCGTGATTCCAAAAATCACTATCTCCAATCCGCGTTCTGGATATTATCATCTCCTCACCGGCATCCACGGACACTTGGGTTCCATTCAAATCAAAGCTAACTCCGCCCGAATAACCGCAGTTTAGAACCCTCAGCATAGAACCAATGTAAGAAATTCCAAGGAGAGCTCCCTTCCGACATTTCACATTTGCTAACGGCGTTGCAATTTCAACATCAATCTCTGGACTTAGAAAGAACTCGCCACGCTCAAGACTGAGAGCGGCACTGTTCTCAAGGCGGTGCTCATGAACAAGACAGAAAACTTCTGCTCCATCCTTAGCAGGAATGAACATATGAGCAGCAGCTTTGTTTTCAGATGCGCTATCAAACATTTTTCGCTTAGTTTGAACATTCGCAGAAGCTGTGTATGAAATAGGCTTGAATGCAGCGACAGAAAAGCTTGCTCCATCTAACTGCACATTCTTGCCTGCTTGTGAGTGAAAGATGATAGCTCCGCCAGATAGGTTTAACAGAGCCTGATTCATAAGGGACGGTCCAACTTCAACAGTTCCATTACTCAGAACAACACCACTTGTTCCACTGGAGTTGTTGACGGTAGAGAAACTCGCAAAGGTGCCTGTCACAGTACCTGCTGCAAGACTCAAAACTGAGGAAAGTATGGATTTTGTCGATCCTGCACCAATCTCGATACCACCACCAGTGGACTTAGTCGGGGTTCCAACTGATACAGCAACCAAATTGTTTGATGCAGCTCCGCTCAGATTGCCAGATGCTAACAGAATAATGTTTCCACCATTAGCCCTGAGAGTATTGGCGCTTCCCAAATGCAGGTCGCCTGAGCTAGTAGTTAAAAGCAAATTGCCGCCGGATGAACTGATTAAATGAGAAGCTCCCAAACTAATGATAGGTGCCAATACGGATAAGCCTCCGGCTTTCTGTACGTAAGATGCGCTTAGTTGAGTGTTTAATGGGACACCGACCAACAAACCTGCGCTTAGATTTCCATCCAAAAACACGGTACCAGTAGACTTTATGGATATACCGTTATCTGCGGACAAATCACTCCCTGAGTCCAGCGTCAGATTGGTAGGGGTTAAAACGCTACCTAGTTTAGCGGAAACAGCATTTATTGACAGAGAGCCGCTACTCTTCAAGACACCTGCAAGATGGGCAGTGGCACCGGGAAGACTGAAATTGAGAACCGTAGCTTTCGTAGTAGAGGAGCCCGGGGTCACACTTGCAATTCTGGGTAAAAGCCCCGATGAAAGTTGAACATTGGCAAAACTGACAGCTGTGACAAACTTTCCACCAAAATTGTTGGCAATAGAAATGGAAGACGGTGCAAAATCAGACGGTAAAACCAGGTTTGAAATGTTAGATTGACCGGCAGCCAGATTATCAAACTTAAAGCTTGAGGATGGCGAAATTACTTCAAAGGCAGCAGCATTTATGATTCCAGAGTTTGTTAGCCTTGTCCCGCTGAACAAAATAGAGTTGGGTGCATCTAGGACCGCACCAGAAGAAAGGGTCAACGAAGGCGCATTTATTGAAGCCCTGATACTTGTGCTAAATCGCAGAGTTCCTGATATCGAGCTTGCCGGTATATTCAGAATTGGCATAGGTCCCGTCAAATCGAGTTCAATTCCACTCTTGTTTCCCTGAGACTCCAATACAAAGCTGCTAAATGTTCGAGGAAGCGCATGAGCTGGTATCGAAATTTTTGACCCCCCCCCCTGTGGGTTCAATGAATTTGCTTGATGTGCTGCATTAATTCCAAGTGTCTGCTTGTTGCCCAGGGAAACTTGATTCAAAGCTAGAGCCACAGCAGGCGTAACCTTGCTTCGCTTGCTTGCGCTACCCGGCCCAATCAGAGCTGTCGAGCCCGCAATATTCAAAGACTGAGTCCCCCCAGCCACACTTACAGAAATGTTGGTATTCCCCGTAGTACCACTATAGATAGAAGCAGCAGTGTTTTTGTTTAGAGATTGAGAGCCACTTACTAAGTTACCCGAAACCCCATTTACAACAGACCCCGTGCCTGTAGTAAACAAAGCCCCAGGAATTGCATATTCACTGGCAGCGGAGCTCAAGAGATTGAAATTTGAAGGGATGGGCTGAACAGCATAGGTATAGATCGAAATGCTTCCGCTGGTCCCGTTAGCAGACGGACCGGTACCAGCACTAGCCAGAACACTCGCAGCACTGGTGAAACCCTTTATTTGTAATGCACCTGCTCTAAGGAAGACAGTCCCAGCGTTTCCACCGACTCCCACATTCTTAGCAAACACAGAGCCGCCAGAACTATTCAGATAACCACTTATAGAAACATTTCCTGAATAAAAACCGTTCAGGAGGTCATCCTGGTTAGAAGTCGAAATGTTTATGTCAGCTCCACTTCCTCCATTTTGACCGGATACAAGTGCCTTGCCACCACTTGTATCAATGCTACCGTTTATCGCTGCAAATTGGGGAACGGAGATTCTCACCGGAGCGGCTGAGCCAGGAGACAGACTACTAGTACCAGGTAGCCCACTAGCAATGATACTGCCACCAATAACAATGGACCCCGATAGTGAATTCAAACTAACGGACCCGGCAGAGCTTCTTGCACCCGAGTTAATAGTTCCTGCGACAAGGATATTCGAGCCAGCAACAATGGATATCGCTCCAGCAGCTCCCATCCCAGAGGAGGAGACAATTCCACCGTTGACGAGAACTGCAGCCCCACTATTAATTACTGGAGAAGAACTAATTGTTGAGATAGGCATCAGATAGCCATTCGATACCTCTACCCCAGAAAGAACGGCAGGCGCTGAAGTTAACGATACCGCACCACCTGCGTAAGTGCCTTGAGCGTTAATCTTGCCAGTGACGATACCACCAGATGCAAAAATTGACAGGCTCCCTGCTTTACCCATACTTGAGCTTGCATCTATCGAACCAGTTAGAACTACTCCAGCACTGAAACCGGAAACGGAATTCGCAACAAGGGTTATATTGCCACCGGAGTCAGCGCCCAAAATCTTCGAACTACTAGAGGTATTTATTGACGTATTGGAAAAATTGATGCTGCCACCTGTTGCGGAAACACCGGTGATGTCGAAGACAGAGCTAGTATCGATCTTTTGTCCAGTCGTAAGTGGAGTGAAGGAAACTCCGGCGATAGCAAGCAAGCTACCTCCATTTCCTTTAGAATTCGACAAATTGATACTAGCGAGTCCGCTGGAAATAATATTGCCAGAGGCAAGTAAAGCAAGGTTTTTGCCATTGGTGTTGACCAAAATACTCTTATCGAGAACAAGATCGCCGTCCGAATTAGCGATGACTCCAATGGTGGTGCCGATCGGAGCAAGATTGAATGCATTCTTACTTCCCACAAATTGTGGATTAAAAATCGCACCGGTCGTCACGATAACATTTGCACCTAGAGCCGAAACACTTTGGCCGGAAAAGACTTGAACAGAGTCTCTTGCGTCTATGTACACATTGTTGGCCGTTAATTGAGGCGAAGAGAGAAAAATTACTCTTCCTCCGCTGCCGACGAATCTGATAGTCCCAGCTGAAAAATTTCCGTTTCCCGACACAGCAAGTTTCTGCCCCAGAGGACTTTGCACGATCAACGAAATAGCGGAGTTGCCGCTGCTAATACTATTTGAATTTACGATGGAAGGAGTAGTAAGTTTAGCCAGAGTGGAGGAACCATTGTATTGAAATGTACCATAGATAGAAACGCTTTCCGAATAACTCAGATTGTCAACCTGATCGAACAAAGAGACATTAGGCGGTAACACAAGGGTACTGAAGCCAGCTGCCGGAATATTTCGGGACTGCAAAGTGATGCTGCCACCAACAGCAGTACCATTACTATCAAGAACAACTGTTTGCCCACCCTCAAATAGCACCTGTTCAATTGCGACAAGTTCCGCAGGCGTAGCCTTCGAATTACTATTAAAAAGCACAGGCAATGAATTCTCTACAATGGTCACATAAGCAGAGCCGGCAGTAACAAAACTGCGCCGCTCAATAGAATTGCTTAAACCAACCCCGTTAATAGTTATTGAATTAGATTGAGGACCCGCAGATATGGCGCCCGCAGTTCCATTTTTTCCAGCGAGGGAACCGACTGTAAAATTATTACCTAAAGGCACAGATAAAGTAGCCTTACTGCTCGAATAGTCAGCTAACGCATTTAGCACTGGAGAACTCGTCAACCCACCAGTACTACTCACCGTTACAGTTCCGCTTGGACCTATCGCGAGAAGAGAATTGGTTCCATATTTGACAGAAGTCTTCCCCCAAAATCCTGATACTACGGATAGAACCTCAACCTGATCACCGTTAAGATTGATGCTACCGCCGTTTCCTGAAGCACCACCGCTCGCCGCACCAACGGATTTCCCAGCAAGACCCATATCGCCACCAGCACCACCACTGGATAAAGCACCTCCAATTCCAGCCCCACCTGTGCCACCGGCGCCTACAATACCGACATTCCCCCCTTTTCCTCTGCTCCCGTTACTGCCATTTCCACCAGACTCAAGTGAATAGTTGACTGCTGAAGTGGGTCCTCCAAAACCGGGAATCTGCGCACCACCACCGCCACCACCGCCGGCTTTCAGCGAAGAAGAAGCACCTCCAAATCCCCCCATTCCGAAGGCAGCACCGCCGCCACCACCACCAGAGTCAAGCCCGCTGCCCCCAGCACCTCCGCCACCACCACCAGAGGCGTTCACATATTCTTGAACAAGTAAATTTTTTGCACTCAAAGAAACGATTCCGCCGCTTCCACCTGCACCGCCAGAACCACCTTTAGCTAGCCCGCCAGCACCACCACCACCACCACCGCCGCCAGCCTCAATAGAAGAGACAGAAATACTGCCATTGGGCGCCGAGAGACTTATGCTACCGCCCTTGCCACCGTCCCCGCCCACAGCACCGGGAAAAAGAGCTTGTCCTCCTGCACCTCCCTGCGCAGCCACTGCAACACACGGAGAGCACGATGCAACTGACGGCAAAATTGATATATTTCCATTCATGGAGGTCACAGAAACTATTCCACCGTCGCCGCCCGCACCTAGTCCCGAAGAATTTGATGTCGCACCAGAGCCGCCGCCCGACTGAATATTGAACAAACTGATGTCGCCCCCGGCGCTAATGGAGACGCTTGCTCCATTCTTTGCATCAAGCGAACCGCCTGTGTTGCTTTGAATACCGGCAGCACCATTGGCTATTATCGAACCACTGAGACTAACCTTCTGGCCAGCGTTCAATATAATGTCAGCACCAGCGACGATACTTGTGGGCAGATAATTTGTGCCTCCCACAGATTGCAGGCTGTTATTAACGCCAGCTTTTACCGGAGGGACGGCACGGTTTCCAGCTTGAGCACCCAAACCGCCATACAGAGACGAACTCGGAATAGATGATTTAGCAACTCCTGGATCTGTCCGAGAAAACTCTTCGACAAAGTACATATCGGTTCCAACTGTCACAAATCCAAATCCAACATAATTATTGTGATTGGCGGACGTTCCCACTAAATTGTAGCGATGAGTCCCTGGCGTATTCGACTCTTGAAACATTGCGGCGTTAACGATATCAAAACCACCTTGCACAGTTAGTCCAGATGAAAAACCTGAATTCTCAGCACAACAAGCAGAGGAAAGCCCAAGAACTCTTGCGCGATCAACAGGCGACCCGCCCTGAACCGTAAAGTGTCCCAAATGACCAGTTTGAGCGAGATAGATGGCTTGCTGCATCGCCAAGGTACTAAGGGAAGGGCTGAGTTTCAGAGGCGGCAAACTCGGAGCATCAAGCGCTCGCTTAGCATTAATACTCGCAAGAGCTGCATTCATCTGGTCAAGCTGCCATTGAGAATAAGTTGGGTTAACAATTATATTGCTTCCGCCACCAGTAGAAGCTATTGAAATTGAGGCATTCTGCTGAGCCCCATTCGTAATGTTGCCAGCTCCGCCGAGTGTTCCATTCAATACAGTCACTGTTCCATTAATAACAGGTGTAGCAGTAAAGATGCTAACTGCACCACCAGAAACTCCTGCCTGGGAATAGGAAGGGTCTGTACGTGTGAATATAGCTGGCAAAATAATCGCGGCAGCAGCGCTAGGATCTGCTGCTGCTCCCGCAATGACAGTCAAATTACCACTTGCATTTCCGTTGTTACTATCACCGCGTCCCCCTCCCGCTGTGTTTACGACTCCTGAAGTCCCGAAATTAACAGTGCCTGGCTCTAGCGTTCCATTTTTGGCGCCATTGAAAGCGGCAACAAAAACATTTCCACCACTGCCGCCATTGTTAGATTTCGTCAAAGTACCACTAGTATTGATGAGTGAAACTGCGCTCAAGTCGATCGCACCACCGGTACTCGACGGTCCCGTTAACGTCAATAAAGTGCTGGTATCACCTGCTCCTGAAATGCCACCAGAAAAATCTACTCCCGCGATAATTGTTAGATTGCCGCCATTACCACCCGAGGGATTGGTAGTATCAATAGTGCCACCTGCGACGATGATATCGTGGCTCGCTATGAGTGCAAGATCAAATCCTCCAGTGTTAGAAAGACTTGCAAGAGTAAGACTTCCGCCGCTGTTGAAAAATGTTGGGTCTCCAGTAATTTTCAAGTCGCCCAATTTCAAGTTAGGAGTTGCAGCCCCAACGTTTGCCTTGCAAGCCTCAACGTTGATCCAGCCAGTAACTCTATTAAGGTCCGCAGACACTTCCCCTGCCGGACAAAACAAATTCAAATTCGAAGAAATGTAATCTCCACCGCGGAGTTCAAGATTTGCAAGTGTCGACGATACAAGATTAGTGACTTTTATATCGCCAAGCAAGGCTGAAATCGTTCCGCCTACATTATTGATTTTAAGAGTAGAACCTGACAAACACTGCAAGTTCACATTGCCTGCTATCGAAGTAAGGTTACCCGAATTGATGATATTGTTGGTGATTATGTTGAGATTAGACTGTGCTTGAAGACTTGCCGGGATGGTTTGATTAATGACTTGAGAAGAGTTAACTACCGCGTTGGGGGCAATCAACGAAAGCGCTCCAGAGCTGGAGATAGTGCCAAAATTAGTAATTCTATTAACAGCACTCAAAACCAAATTAAAATTGGGAATCGCTTGTCCTGCAGCGAAAAATGTCGAGGGCAATACAGATGATATAGAAGCGTAGTTTACAATGTTCTTGGCACTCAAGGTTCCACTCGGAGACATCGCATTGGTAGAAAATGCCAACAACGTTCCGCGATTGATGAGGTTGCCGCTAATACTTAATGCTGACTGCTGACTGAAATCTATGTAACCAGTCACGTTCTGTGGGATGCGAAGATTACTCGAAGCAGATATCAAACCTGTGTCAATACTAAACTGCCCGCCAACCGCTATACCAGCTCCATTCAACCTGATATTTTGATGCCCAGTTGATAAAACCTGGCTCAAAGCTACTTGTTCGGCTGCAGTTAGCAACATACCAGGATGAACAACTTTGTTTGTTCCAGCTACTCGAATTGTGGCAGACTGCCCGCCGGAAAGAAGGTTGCTGCCAGATTTTGATGCAGACCCCAAATTAAAGTCGCCAACCTGTTGCGCTCTCACCACTGATGCCTGAGTAATGAGCATCGCCAGAGCAGAAATAGCTGTTACCTGATAGAAGATAGATCTTCGCGTAGACTTACCCCTTCCAGTTCCCCCTCTTATGTTACCGCAGAATACCGCGGTAAGAGTCAGTAATAAAGCTGATACCAGTGCCGCATTTGTATGCTAAGCAACAAAATTCAAAGAAAGAAACAGCTTCTCGTAGACGAAGGACAACACATAACAACCTGAGCCACCAAGGACTTTTCCCGAATCTGGATAAGTAAAAGTGTTAGAATTGAATTACGGAACGCGGGGTCAAAATGCAACCTGATCAACCGATGGTAAGTGTTGCAAAAAACGCAACAAGCTGGCAACTGAAGTACGCCATGGCTTCAGTTGTTGCCGTGCTGCTAGTTTCAAACGTTATTTTCCCTGCTGCTGTTCAGGCTCAGCTTGCACGCCCGGGGTCTGTCGACAAAACAAACCTGACTCGATTGCCTTCTAATATGGATCTTTCATCCACAAGCGCGTCGATTTTGGCTCCGAATCATAGCCCTGTAAACATTTTCACAGGTGGAAAAGCGAATAGCAATGGCACCATTTACGGTGGCACGCTCCTATCGATTATTCCGGGACAACTGCTTACCCCTGCCCAGTACTTAGCAGTTCAAGAGACAATGAGGGGAGCTCAAACCCTGCAAATTGGGCAGTATGGACAGGCAATTGGCGGCTACACTTCAGTATATTCCTTCGGCATCCGCAATCAAAAGCTTGAATCTATCGTTGTTCCACAAAACGTTTCAATGAACATGATTGGTTTTGGCCTTGCAAAACCGCTAGATGTGCTCGGCGATGTGAGCGTACTTGGACATTTGTACGCGCTCCAAAATATGCCCAACGTCAGTTCAGCTTTTCGAATCGGAAACCTGGAAGTAAAAGCGGGTGCCTCAATATCCGGAAGCCTTCCATCAAATTTTGATTTAGGAAGAAATGCCTTTGCCTCGAATGGTCTCAATCTAACAGTCTTACATGATTTCACTAACATGGGCAGCATCTCCACACCTGGTGTTCTTTCTGTAAATGCTGGCGGTTCCATTAGCAATCAGAGCAGCTCTAACAGCCTTGCCTCTCTGACAGCGCAGAATATTAATCTTGTTTCCGGTAGTGGACAATTTTTCAATTCAGGACTGATTCAAGCTCTTAACTGCATCAACATCGACACCGCAAAATCACTGACTGACTTGCATTTCCAATCAACAGCCAGAGGAACAATCCAAGCGATAAACGGTGCTATTAATTTAAGAGGGCAAGCATTCGCAGGAACTGGAGCAAGCACTTTGGATGGTGGCAACTGGTTATCCAAGCAGTTGAATTTCAATTCAGGAAGCGGAGCGCTTAACGCCTCCGTCGAGATGTTGTCGGGCACAGTTAACGCCAATGCTGATTCAGCCCATATTCTAGCCAATACACCCGTTTTTACTATAGGCGACGCCAAGATTTCTGGCGATCCAACTTACATCAATGCTGGTGGTGACATTCAGATAGTTGGGACAGTTTCTGAGAACGAGAATCTAGCTATAATCGCGAGCGGCAATATCACCGCCAGCGGTGCAGCCCAGATTATCAATCACGGACATGATATATGGTTGGTCGCCGGGGCCAAAATCGACACAAGCGCTGGCACTTGCGTGACATGCAACAGCGGTAGCACCCTCGCGTTGCCCCCAGGGTCGCCAGGCAAAGTTTCCAGCGGTCTCATACAAGTGAGTAGTACGGGCTCCGGCGGCGGCAACATTGATTTGAGTGCAAACAATACAATAGCTGCAGGTCAGACCCTAATCGACTCTAGCAGCACCATCGCTGGCAACGCAGGCGGAAAAGTTACACTTGTCGCACTGGCAAATGGAAGTGCGGGAGGAAAGATTCTGCTTCCTAGCGGAGGCAATATCTCTTCCATTAATTCATCAGGCTTGGGCAGCGGTGCAAACGGAGACGTATTCATCGCAGCAGGCGCTTCAACTGGACAAGGTGTTAGCATCGGTAGCATAACGTCCAATGGAGGAAGCGGGAAAGCTAGTAACGTAACCATCCTTGCTGCTCAAGCAGCTTTCAGTGGTGGACAGGGAGGCTGCGCCGACTGCCTCAGCTTTGACGCTTCTGGCACTGTATCCGGCGACGTTTCGTCGACAACCCCAACAGACTCTGCGATATCCTTAAATGGCCAAATTAACATCAACAACGGAACTGGCGGCTCAGTAACCGTTTCTGCTCAAACTAACAAACTGGATGTCGCAGCACCAATAACAACAGCTGGCTCTAGCGTCCAACTGAATGGTGGATCAATAACAATAAGTCAGCCCATTGGTTCACCCTCTGATTCAATGTCAATTGTAGCCAATAAGGGTGACATAACAGTGAACGCAAGCGGCTTAATTGCAGCCAAAAGCCTCAACATGTCGGCACTTTCAGGAGCTATCAAAAATGCAAGAACTCAAGTAAGCGATTCTCTGTCACTTAGCGCGGGAAACGACATAGTAGTTAGCAACTCAGGCTCAATAAATAGTCTTAGTGCAAGTAGTTGGAATGATCTTACTCTGACCAACAATGGAGATGTCACATTAGGAGGTGATATCTACGGCACCAGAAAAATAACGCTCACCCTTACAGGCGTAGGAAACAGATTATCTCTCAATGGCAGCAAGATCTACACTAGCCCGGGCGGTCAAATATGGATTACAACCGACAGATTAAGCGTAGGCAACGGATGGCTGCAGGTCGAAAACAGTCCAACCAGTTATTCTGGTAGCATCACAATTTCTCCTTTCACTCCATCTACTAACATAAATTTAGGAGGCGGCTCTGGTGGACTGCAGCTCACCCTCGCCGAGCTGCAGAGGTTTCAGTCTCGTGAAATCCATATCGGTATATCAAATTTACCGGGTTCCTATCAAGGAGAAAAAGGAACAATTAATTTTTACGGCAACTTTGATGTTTCAACTCTTTCAACATCAACATTGGAAATCAAACTTGGAGGCATAAATAATTTCGGCAACATCACCCTTTATTCAAAACAGACGCTAGACATAGATTCAGACGACAAAGTCCTCAACGCGGGAAAGATCAGCACAATCAGTGGACCCTCGATCATTATTCTTAGAGGCTCAGTAATAAATCTGAATGGTGATATAGACTCAAACGGCGGACTGGTTGATCTTCGTGGCGGAATTCTAAACCAATCCATTGGAACGTCCATAAAAGCAGAAACTCTTTCCGCTACCTCTTACGCAGACATATCTTTAGTGGGTGCCGCTCACATAGTGTATGCACACACTGGTGCATCTTTTAAAGTTATTAACTCCCTTTCCCTTGAACAATTTTCGACAACTGTTCCAACTAACAAGGGTATAACCTTGATAGATACAAACCCTGGCGGGATTCACATAACTGAAGCTCTCAACAGCATGGGGTCGATCGTTCTCCAGACCATTGGAGCGACATCTGGTCCAATAATCATTGACAGCAAAATCGATGTCACCTACAACAATGCAAAGGGTAACAGCATCTCGATCAGCAGCGACAATGCGGCAATGTCAATAAATGCTCCAATTGTAGCGAACGGAAAAATTACTATTGACGGAGGCTCGAAAGGCTCAATCAATGGAGCCGGAAGCATCTCCAGTTCTGAACTCATAATAAAATCAGGAAGTGGAGACATAAACCTTTCGAATCTCAGCTCTCAACTTGTCTCCTTCAATACTACTGGCAATACCACATTACTTGGCTCCAGTTCAAATCTAGAGACCAAAGGAACTTCGAATTCGTCCAACATTTCGTTGAGTGCAGCTTCGATAATTATTGGACAGAGCTCATCCGTTACAGCAAGTTCAAATCTAAGTCTAAGTACAAGCACAGGCTCAAACGGAAATATAACAGTTGGTGGCACAGTCACCGGAGCTAGCGTGAGCCTCACGGCAGATGGGTCCGGCTCTCTAACACAGATGGGCACAGCAGGACCGTTAATCAGCGGGAGCAAAGTGACTCTGATCTCTTCAACAGGTACTATTGGAGCTTTAAGCACCTCAACGACAAATCTCACAATCGGAACAACAGCTAATGTATCCATTATCAATATAGCTTCAGATGATTTGGGAATTACAATAAGCGGTGGAAAACCTCTCAGCATTGAAATAAGCACGAACAACGGCTTAAACCTGTCAGCGCCAATTAATGCAAGCGGGCAGATAAATCTGAAAGCAACTGACATTAAACTGTCCGGCTATTCTGGGACGCTTATCTCGACACCATCAACAGTATCACTTTCGGCTACTAACAATATTACTGCCACAGGCTCAAATGTCATTGACGCAAAGAGTGGGCTGAGCTTCAGCCCCTCAGGGTATTTTTCAGTTTCTCCGTCTTCAACCGTCCAAAATACTTCTGGTGTAACCTGGATTTTTGGAAACCAAATCACTATTGCTTCCTCCGGCAAGATTCTGGGCACGAGTATTTTGATTCAAGGGCAAACAGCAAATGGCTCTGTCGCAGCTGGAAAAAATCTCTTGGTCGACAACTCAGGACTGATTCAATCAAGCCAGGGTAGTCTTACTGTGCAAAGTGCAGCCGGTCAAGACATCAAAATCGTAGGAACTGGCTCCGGTGTTTTTTCATCGCCAAGCGCGGCTAGCATAACAGCGATGGGCGGCTCTCGCTTTCCATATGTGGTGTTAGGTCCAGGAAACATGTCGTTTCAACTAGGCTCCGGTGCAGCACCCGGTGCGGCACTGAGCATCAGCACTCCCTACTCGGCTACAACTGGGTCGACGGTCTCAATGGATGCAAACACAACTTATGACTTTCCGAATGATTACTCAAATATCAGCATAGCGACAAACTCTTTCCTTGGAAATCCGTCTCAGTTCTCTGTAAAGACTTCTGCCCATCCGAATCAGAACTCCACCTTTTCCATTTATGCAGTTGAGGGCTCTGGCACCATTGCAAATAGCAACGGCAATGTTGATTTGAGTCAAATCAGCCTTCTTAGCTTTCCCGGAACAAACATTGCAATAATTGCTTCCGCCAGCATCATTAACAGCGGAAACAGCTTGAGTATCGATTTGTCCAGCACAAAAGGAAGCGGAGGCAACCTACTGCTAGTGGCCGGGTTCAATTTCTCACCTAACACGAATGGAGTCGCAGTAGGACCACTTTCTCGCCCATACACGCTCATTTCAAATTCTGCAACGGGCGGTTCTATAGATCTGGGAAATGTTAGCATTGTTACAAGCGGATTGAGTAAAGGCGGATCTATAACCGCAATCGCAAGTTCAGGCAGTTCCGCTTCAGGCTCGCTTAGCATTGGCAGTATTAGCAGCAAGTCCACCAACGGCGCTGCAGGCAACATTACAATAGTCGCCAATGGTATCACTTTAGGAAAAGTTGACGCATCGGCAAATCAAGTTTCAAACTTTGGTAACATTGTTCTTAATTCTGTCACTGGAGTGAGCTTATCCAACCCCGGCACAATGCAAATCAGCAATGGGGTTCTATCAGGCGGCAGCTTCGTGACCGGTTCAGTTGGCGGCAACGTAAGCGGAGGATTACTAACAGCAAACACGCTTACCGTATCAGCAGGCTCCATCCTCGGACTCAGCACAGCGATAAACGGGAGTATTTCAGCCAGCGCCGGAAGCATCAACATTTTTAACACTGGAAATCTCGCGAGCCTGAAGATTGCCTCCGCGACGGGAACCGTTGCAATCAAAAACAATGGTGACCTTACTTTAGCGTCAAACATTATCGGACCAGCAGGCGTTTCAATCGAAATGGGCGCTGGTAATTTGCTGACGAATAACGAATTTCAGATCAAATCTACCGATGCGCCAATCAGTTTAATTTTAGACTCTTATTCTCTGTCGGGACAGAACCCAATAGATGCTGGAATGGGCGCAGTTACAATACTCCCAGCGACCAACAATAGAAGCATATACATTAGTGACCAGCAAAACAAAGGGCTCGTATTATCTCCGCTGCAACTGGGCAACATCACCGCAGGTAGTGTCACAATTGGTTCAAGTAAATCTACAGGTGGTATATTCTTCCAAAGCGATCTGGACGCTTCCGGCAAGTTCGATTTGCTTTTTGTTCAAGGCGCCGACGGGAACTTCAGCAGCAACAATCACACTATTAGCATGGGCTCTCATTCACTCAATCTGATGATTGGTGGGGAAGCTACCTTAGGCTCAATAATGACGACAGGCTCCTCTCTTAACATTAGCGCAGCCGCTGTTGTTGTTAATGGCACCGTAGGTTCACCATCGGATGACATCTCAATAACCACTGTGCCAGGACCGTTCCCAGATCCTTATTACTTAACCGTACCATTAAGGAAAGGCATAAGTGGAACAGGTTTAATCATAGCAAATAATCTAACTTTAGATTCTGCTGGCGCAATTGGCACAGGATTGGTCACAAGAGGTGATCAATCAAGAACAAGTCAACGCATGCACGTGGAATTCACTGAATTAAAAACTTCGGTTTCGGGAATGTTAACAGCTAAATCTAATGGAATTTCATTCTACTATTGGCCAGATGGTGATTATTACATACAGGCTCCCCCAACTATTTGTATAAATAACAAAAGTGGACAAACAAAGCTCTCAGCCTATCTGTTCGATTCAATAAATAACGATAAGGGACTCTTGGCAGTCAGCAGCACAGGCGATTTAGTGGTAGAAAATGAAATAAAAGCCGACTCAATCGTTCTGTCCACAGCTAACAACCATTCAATCACTCTAGAAAATGGAGCAAAACTAATTACTCCAACTTCAAGCGGAACGGTGATTATAGTAACCGATGACCTAATTATTAATGGGTTAAATCCAGATGAGACTCGCATTTCAGGAAGTTCCGTAAACATTGCTCCTAGCAACGCGTCAACACCGATAAATGTTTGCGGCGGGACAGGAGGACTAAACCTTTCCGAACTTGAATTACTGAGTATGGCTGGTCACACACCGACTATAGGCAATTTTGACACATCCTTCAGGGAAGGAGAGGGAGTCATCTTTTACAGCGCGAAATCATTCGGTGGAATAAACTTGAACGGAGCATTGAAAGCTCCATTGATATCGTTTGCACAAAGTGGGGATGGCAATTTTAATCAAAACGGATTCCCGCTAATAATAACTAATATCTTGTTGGAAAACGGAAAAGCCACAGTAGGAGCTTCAGGTTCAAACATCGGTGTGGTTCTAGCAGGCTCAATCGAAGTGAGCGGACCATTAGTTGTTGGGGCTTTGATATCCAACAATGGCAATATTTCGGGCACCGGACTGGTAACAGCTCAACCTTATGGGCTGACTCTCTCCAGCAAAAGTGGCTCAATTGGACCACTAAACACAGCAAGCACTGGTATCCTCTATCTGTATGCAAAAGATGGCAACATAAATGTGTCAAATGTTGGAAATGTCTTTTTCACAGGTTACGCTGAAACAGGGAGCATCACGCTGATAAATGCAGGAAATATCGAACTTCAAGATATAGCGCAACTCGGCTACCATCATTTAGTTGTGAGTTCTTGTGCGATATATGCCAAAGAAGGAATCAACATTTCACAGAATGCCGGAGATTCATTCCAACCAGGGTATAACAGAATTATCACTGATAACACCCCCATTACACTAAACGTAAACTTTGCACTGCCTACTTTCGAGGGAAACGCGGACCCCAACTATGCTTACATAGAAGCAGGAAGTAGTACAGTGACGCTCGCGCCACCAAGCAACAATTTTCCGATCAACATTTTCGGAGGTAGTGGTGGCATGGTGTTTAGCAACCTAACGATGCAGTACATTCATGCAGGCAATTTGATTTTAGGCTCAAACTCTTCGGGCGGTGGGGTTAATGTATACGGCTCCTATGACTTTTCAAACCTGTACAACATTCAGTTTCTGCAAGGTCCGAACGGGGGATTCAACGCCTCTGGTCAAACACTAACTATGGGAAGCAAACAACTGACTATTGATGTTGGCGGCGCGGCGACGATTGGTTCCATCTTAACCACAGGAACATCTCTTAGTATCGCGGCTCAATCTGTAAACATAAGCGGTTCTGTAGGCTCACCAGCAGACATTCTGGCAATTAGAGCCACTGCTGGAAGCTTGGATGGATCCGGGCAACTGATAGCAGGGAATGCGTTATTTAGCGCCACCGGGGGCGGTATCAACATCACACTAAATGATATATTACTTGATTTGCCATCAAACGGTGGCACTGTATCCTACATGACGAGCCCGTTTGCGTATCTTCCACCAACCAGCAACAGCACCATGGCCGCATCACTGCACAACATTTCGACAGTCACGGACATAAACACAAAGTCTGTGAACTTATCGTCATTTCTGACGCAATTTGATCTAGTGTCCAAGATACAATTGGGTTCAGGTCAACAGATTTCAACTGCAATGAACACCATAAATGTGAATTCCACAAATATTGCTCAGGTCAAAGAGGATATCGCTGGAGCCTTAGAAGACGAGCACCACAGTCCAATTAAGAGAGTGAATTTACCAATACGATGTGTGAGTTACAGCAACCAGTCATCTTACCCACGGATAGCGTATCCTTCTGCAATCCCGAACAAAGAATTAGCGCGAGTATATTCAGACGCACCTCAAAACATTACGGGCACAGCAGAGTCATTCAGAATTACAAACTCAGAAGCCTTGATTAGTGCAACAACTGCTGTTTCAATAAACACTTCAGCTGCCCAAATCTTGTTAATGAAAGGCGCATTGGCATCTATCAGAGACGAAGAAGGAGTAACTTTCATCAGGTCTTGTAGTCACGCAGGATCGGTAAGAGTACAAGTTGGCAAAGATATTTTTTCACTCAACTCGGGCGAGGAGCTTATAGTGTCAAAAAATATTTTCGACCTCAAGACTTCTATTTTTAGCGATAGACTCGCCCGAAGGAACACTCGCTTTCATCGCTCTGGCAATTCTTATCTATCAATCAGCGACTTCTCTATCGTCAGTTTGATGACAACAAGCAATCACCTTAGTCATTTCCGCAAATCAAACGATAATGCAGATAAACGAATACTTGCAAGACTTTTGAAAACCGCGGCCACTATCGATGTAGTGTTGAAAAATAGGGGCATGTACAGTAGCCATAACTAAGAAATGAGGTTTGTTCGGATAGTGATTTGTAGCGGGATCATTCACAAAATCCCAGCTGAACGAAAACCGGTAAATGATCTGAGCCGACTGATTCACAGATTTTTCGTTCCTCTGTTCTAATTCTTGAATTTGTCAAACAATGATCAATCGGAACAAATGGAAGCAAGAGGAATGCATTCCAGGTAGGCTGCGGACCAAACCCCTGTTCAGAATCTTGTAAATCACCTTCCTGCAATAGCTTACCGAAATAAGGCGACCACGGACTACAATTCAAATCACCAAATAGAAAGAACGGTCCGTCTCCAGATTTTGCCTCTTGCGCCCATAATGTGAATTCATCGTTTCTTGAAGTAGATCCGATACTAGGAATCAAGGGATGAGCCAGCATAAAACGAATCTTAACAGCGTTGCAAATCAAAACGCCTTTGATTCTTGGTCTATGCATATTTCCAAAATAGCAAAGTTCCAATGCTTCCGTCTCTAGGCGGCTAAACAGAGCAATTCCACCAAATCGATTCTCCACGATTTGGCTTTTGTAATCTGGAAGATTTACTTTGAAGAACTGCTCCCAGGCTGGTGTTATTTCAGAGAATCCAATCACGTCTGGAGAAGTTCTTCTGATTAAAGAAAGTACTTTTGCATGTGTATTCCGCGTATCGTGATTGCGGTCTCCCCAAAGATTTATTTGCAGCACACGGACATGCCCAGCGATCTCGCCAGCAACTGTGGAATTTTTTTGAGGAAAAAACAAGGATACTGCAGGAATCAGATTAATAGAAAACACCATCAAGCCGATTAGAAAAAGTCTCCAGCGTCGTGCAAAAAGCAAAAATAGAATAAATGGCACAAACGCCAAACAATACACGAGACGAAAATGACTCAAGAGTTCCAGAATAGAGGAATATTTTCCG
This sequence comes from Obscuribacteraceae bacterium (SeqCode), assembly GCA_044226015.1. GTDB lineage: Bacteria > Cyanobacteriota > Vampirovibrionia > Obscuribacterales > Obscuribacteraceae > JAIEPM01. The sequence goes on along the minus strand of JBGAHS010000001.1, from coordinate 968,559 downwards.
AGAAAGCTACCTAATGAAATCAGGCAAAGCAATCCAGAAGCGGTAATAGCGACGTTCCGCAGAAGTGCTTTCATAACTTGAGCTTTCTGCCAATGGGACTGGACTTCAATCAATCACAAAAGGATGCTAACACACAATTTTGGAACCTGCTTATGACTTGCCAAATCAAGCTTTCTGAGTTTCTGACAAAAGCTAGAAATCCGAAGATTGGAATGCAAGCGGGTTGCCAAGCAACACAAAGAGAGCAAGCTTGACAGGTTGCATGCACACTGGAAGTAAAGTTCTGAGAATTCATTCTTATGGACGAGAATAAGCATTCAGATAACAGATACGATCAGTTATGTACCCGCTGCGGAGGCTGTCATGGTCAATTTCCTTTTGAGTGACGAACAAAAACAAATTCAAAACCTGGCTAGAGAATTCGCAGAACGCGAAGTTGCGCCAAAAGCTGCGCATCACGATCAAACAGGTGAATTTCCCCGCGATATTTGCAAAAAGGCTTGGGAGCTTGGACTCATGAATGGTCATATTCCAGAAGAATATGGCGGCCTTGGATTGGGAGTTTTTGACTCGTGTCTGGTTGCAGAAGAAATCGCATATGGATGCACCGGCATCGGAACTGCAATGGAGGCAAACAACCTCGCCGAGGCACCAGTCATAGTGGCAGGCTCAGACGAGCAAAAGAAAGAGTTTCTCACTCCAATGACAGAAGAATTGCTCTTTGCCGCTTACTGCGTTACAGAACCAGATGCCGGCTCTGATGTGGCTGGTATCAAAACCACCGCAAAGAAGGTGGGCGATGAATACATTCTGAACGGAAACAAGATGTGGATCACAAATGCTGGAGTAGCGAACTGGTACTACGTGCTCGCTTACACCAACCCAGCGCAAGGACACAAAGGCATGTCTTCATTCCTTGTGAAGGCAGATACGCCAGGAATAACCATTGGAAAGAAAGAAATGAACATGGGTCAGCGCGCTAGCGACACACGTTCCCTATCGTTTGATGATGTAAAAGTTCCGGCAAAAAACCTTTTGGGTGGCGAAGGTCAGGGCTTTAAAATTTCTATGGCAGCATTCGACCATACCCGCCCGCTTGTAGCATCAGCAGCAGTAGGACTAGCAAAATCTGCTATGCATCATGCAGTTAAATATGCCCGAGAACGCAAAACATTTGGGCAACCAATCGGAAACTATCAAGCCATCGGCTTCATGCTAGCAGATATGGACAAAGACATTGAAGCAGCTCGATTACTGTGCTGGAAAGCAGCAAGCCTTATCGATGCTGGAGTGCGCAACACCAGAGAAGCGGCAATAGCTAAAGCTTTCGGCGCTGACATAGCAATGAACGTGGCTACGAATGCTGTGCAAATTTTTGGTGGATACGGGTATTCTCGCGAATATCCTGTAGAAAAGCTCATGCGTGATGCAAAAATCTTCCAAATCTATGAAGGCACAAGCCAAATTCAAAGATTGATAATCAGCAAGCAACTATTAGCCGAATAACAAGGCTGCGTATCGAGAGCAAATCCAATCTCTAAGCCTGGATGGCTCTCAAACGAGTGCCCGCAGCAGAGAAATGAATCGATTCTTAAGAGCACCATTAAATAGAGTGGTGCTCTTTTTACACATTCGAGCTTATAGAAAAATCAGCTAAGAGCATAAATAAGCCTCCTAGCCTAAAGAATGATGAGCAACAAGAAAGTAATATATACGACCAACAAGTAAGTGAGCAGAGACTGAGCTTATGATGCGGACTTTGCCCCAGGCAAAACCACCGTGAACTTGGTTCCCACTCCTAACTGGCTTTCACAGTGCATCCGTCCATTGTGCGCTCTTGCAATTTCTGCGCATAAACACAGACCTATACCGGTCATCGGAGAGTATTTTCCCTTAGCAGACATCAGATAGAATCTTTCGAAAATGTGAGACAGATCATCACCTGCAATGCCGATTCCATCATCCTCAATAGATAGTTGAAGTTCACCATTGTCCACAACGCTCGCCGAAATTAGGACTTTCGTTTTCGCGAACTTTATTGCATTCTCGATAAGGTGAGCTAACAACTTTGCCAGCTCCTTTGAGTCCCCCAAAACACGAATGCCTGCCGGCACAGTAATTTCCACCGAAAGCTGCCTGTTCTCGGCTCTGCTTCGCAGCTTCTGTATAGGCAAGAGGACGCTGTCTAGACTATGTTCTTTTACTATCAATGCGCCGTTCGAATTCTTGTATTTGTAGAGATCAACCAGCATTCCAAGTAACCGATCTATTTCATTGTTACTTTCAAGAAGTGCCCCGAGAACCCGCAGCTGCTCATCGGATAGGGGTCCAAAGGCACCATCAAGAAGCAGCTGGGCAGTGCGTTTGTTCGCAAGCACAGGAGTTCGGAGTCTATGGTTGATGACAGAAAGAAAGTCCTCCCTCTCTTGTAGGAGGGTGAACTGAAACTCAAGCTTTTGCTTTTCCTCATCCTCTTGTTGCATGTTCACTTACAAATCAGGTCCATTCAAAGGAGTCGCCTAAATCAGATATATCTATATGAAAAGCGCCTTTCAAAATAAAAGGCGATATCATCGATTTTTCCAGACTATGTAGAAGGTACGAATTGACAACAGATGTAATTCACTTCGGGCACGTAAGTGCGGGCAGTAACATCGACTAAGACGATAACTTGTTTGCCGCCTGCGGACATCAACCGTCCGAATAGTTTTGTCAATTCAACCTCATCATCCTAGATGTGGAGTCAAGAATTGCCGATATTAGAAAACCCTCAATAATAATGACTCAAGTGGTGTCACCAATGAGGCCACTAACCTGAATTTGATAAGCGTGCTAGGTTAGAGATAAGTGTACTCTTCTTAGTTTCCACAGCCCGAATTACTATGGCCGAAAGCTATTTTTCCGACTTTGCCACATCAAGCGGCAAGGCACAAATCAACCAAGCGGAGGCAGACTCTGCTGCGAATTCGCCCGGGGCGCCGGGCGTAAGCGATCACACATTCAGGAAGAGCACTTTAACGGGGCTAATAGGGGCTGCGACAATTGCAAGTACAGCGTGCTCAATAATTCTCTTAAATCGCTCACTTAATGCGGCAGAGATAGTGGTAAATGCAATATTTGTACTTGCAATTTCTTTTACCGTTATGGCTGCGGTAGAGCTTTTTGTTTGTAAGAGCTATAGAACACATTTTTCATTTTCTGAGTCGAGAAAAATTGATAGAGTAGCGGCCAAACGAATTTTACGACGTGCAAGTTCGGTAATGATCTTGTTCCTGGTTCAGGCAATTCCTGTGCTGCTTATTCATTTATTTTATGCGCCCGTCTTTCCGGCGTTTCTTCTAGCTTTCCCCTTAGCCCTAGCAATTTCTGTTTGTTACTTTTGTTTGTGGGAGCGCAATGGAATAGGCTCTCTTGAACACGATGATTGGCTTGATTTTCCAGGTTTGTTGAAACGGAACATGGCACTTCTGTTTTCGATGAATCTTGGCGAAATCCACACATTCAACACAGCAACAGGCAATCGTTTTTCAAATATGCTGCTCAGTGCCTGGCTAAGATCGTTTTTCGGAACATTGCTATTTGTTTACTTCATAACAAATTTCCAGGACTTACAAAGACATAGCCTGAGCCTTATCTCCTCTCTTTCGTTCAATCATCTCTATACGTTATTGCCAGTAGCATACGTGATAATTTTGCGAATTCTCTGCACAGTTGACTCGGGAATTGCTGCCATTGGCTATCTTTCGGCAAGCCGCATTTTCGGCACGGAAGTTCGCTCAATCGACAAATCATGGATGGGTTGGTTCGTCACACTGATTTGCTACCATCCATTTTGCATGGTAGATCATTACGCGGACGCTGTGTCGACATATGCCTGGCCAGAGCAATGGCTGACCATCGCACCACTTGCATGGTGTGCTGCCACTGCTCTACTTATGGTTCTCATGTTTTTATATGCCTGGAGCAATCTGAGTTTTGGCATGGCATTTTCGAACCTGACAAACAGAGGAATAGTTGCATCTGGTCCTTATGCTTTTGTAAGGCACCCCGCTTATTCAATTAAAATAACTTGCTGGTGGATTTGCACAATTCCGTTTATTCTCGAGAGAAGTGGAACAGAACTAGCCACGACCTTGCTTGGCATGATTCTCGTCACGTCAATATTCTATCTTCGTGCCATCACAGAAGAGAGACACCTGCTCAAAGATGAGAATTACAGGGCTTATACAAAGTTGGTTCCCTGGAGATTTATTCCGTTTCTAATTTGAGAAAAAGCTGTCACACCTGCGAATGACTTTGCGACATTGCCGTATGCGAAAGTAATAGATGTGAACTCAATCTCAACTTCTCAGTGGTGTCAAAAGAGAAACCACCGCGCGGACGATTTTCGATTTCCTTGTCGTGGGCAAAAATAGGCAGCTGCATACTAGCCAGAGGCAGGCACTTCCGCCGACGCCCAGTTGAGTCAATAGGAGTTATTCATGGACGATTTCATGCCATCGTGGGTAGAACCATACAAAATCAAAATGGTGGAACCCCTTAAACAAACTACTCGCGAGTACAGAGAACACGCCATCAGCCTAGCTCACTACAACACATTTCTACTCAAGTCAGAAGACATCTATATTGACTTGCTAACTGATAGTGGAACCGCAGCAATGAGCGATTATCAGTGGTCTGGAATGATGCTCGGTGACGAAGCCTACGCTGGCTCAAAGAATTTCTACAAGCTGGAAGAGAACGTTCAAAAATATTATGGCTATAAGTTTGTGCTTCCGACTCATCAAGGAAGAGGCGCCGAACATATCATCTCCAAACTTCTAATCAAGCCTGGTGACACTGTACCAGGAAACATGTATTTCACAACAACCAGAGCACACCAAGAGCTTGCAGGCGCAAGATTTGTTGATGTGATTGTGGATGATGCGCACGATCCAAACAGCTTGAATCCGTTCAAGGGAAATGTCGATATATCTAAACTGGAAAATTTGATTGAACACGTTGGAGCAAACAACATTCCATACATCAATGTGCAAGCTTGCGTAAACATGGCAGGTGGACAGCCCTTCTCGCTGGAGAATCTAAAGGAAGTAAGCCATCTGTGCAGAAAAAATGGCATAAAAGTTGTGTTGGATGCAACACGAGCCCTTGAGAATGCCTGGTTCATTCAACGAAATGAACCTGGTTATACGAGAAAGTCTTGTGCAGAGATTCTCAAAACAATGTGCGAACTCACTGATGCATGCACCATGTCAGGAAAGAAGGATCTTCTCGTCAACATTGGCGGTTTTCTGGCGTTGAATGACCTATCTCTGTACCGAAAGGCATGCGAACTTTCAGTTTTGTTCGAGGGATTGCACACCTATGGCGGCCTGGCTGGACGTGATATGGAAGCGATGGCTCGGGGAATTGAGGAAGCAGTTGAAGATGCCCATTTAGATGCCCGCATCGGACAGGTCTGCTACCTGGCTTCTCAACTAGAGCAACGAGGAATTCCGATAGTCAAACCAACTGGAGGACATGCAGTTTACATTGACGCAGCAGCATTTCTGCCACATGTTCCACAGGACGAGTTTCCTGCACAAGCACTCACCGTAGCTTTGTATGTTGAATCAGGCATACGCGCAATGGAGCGAGGCATTGTATCAGCAGGTCGAGACCCCCACACGGGAAGACACCGCTACCCGAAGTTAGAACTTGTTCGTTTGACGATTCCTAGACGAGTATATACAAAAAACCACATGGATCTAGTGGCATATTCGGTATCAAACTGTTTTAAGAAGCGCAACGAAATAAAAGGACTACGCATGTCGTTCGAGCCCGAAACACTGAGGTTTTTCCAGGCACATTTTGAGCCCATCGACCCGAAGACACTAGAGCTAAATTTTGTCGGCTGTCAGCAAGAACCAATGGTACTAATCTAGAAGGTTACCGTCTGCCTGCAAGAACCAATGGTACTAATCTAGAAGGTTACCGTCTGCCTGCATAACGAACGACAATTGGAACACCATTAAATGAGGAGCATTGGTTGATTTCCCACTCAGCCAGTGCTTCTTGTTTAGCTCTGGGAAACAAATTAGATCCTCTCCTGCGCCCGACGCGGCTCACGGAAGGAACGCTTCAGTCTACTCATTTCACGATTTTTTCACACACTAAGTTGTAAGGTTTAATGGGCCAAGCGTCATAGAAGAACTAGCGCTTGAAGCACGATACCAGGCTGGTGCAAACAAAAGGCGATTCGGGTGGTTGTACATGGGAAGCGATTCTCTACGATCTGATGCTCCCAATAAAAACATCGACAAGCATGCAAATGTTGATCGAAGTGATTCGCAGGGACTGTTGCCCGATCTGAAAGAGCAGGTGCCCCCGACATATATTTCACGTAGTGAAAAAGTCTCAACTGAGAGTGATTTGATTATTCCGGCTTCCCGATCCGCCCCAGATGAGAAACAAAACTTGGGACGGACTGCAGCTGAAATTTCGGCTTCATGTTGGATTGGAGTTATGGAAAAGCCTCAAGACTTTAAGATTAGTGGTCAAACCCGTCATTCTGTTATCGAAAGTCTTTCCCGAGAATTGAAGTCTCGCTACATAGACCCTTCGTCAGCAGAGAAGGCGGCGGGTATTTTGCAACAGAAAGAGCAAGCTGACTATTCATCAATCGAAAGTGCCGAAAAATTTGTAAAAACTATAAATGAAGACCTTCACAAGATTATTCCAGACAAACACCTCGGCGTATTTTTCGATAACAAAACTCTCCCTGCCGATTTTGCTAAGACCCCTCAAGATGTACTAGACAAGCAACTCAGTCAACAGACTTGTGAGCGCTCTGGAGTGGAGTCCGTGCAAACATTGGAAGGAAATGTTGGCTATTTGAGGTTGACCGGATTTTTTCCAAGCAATGACAGTGCAGATCCACGAGCGGCAGCAGAAACAAAAAAGGCAATCGATTCCGCAATGTCCCAACTGTCGGACAAGAGTGCATTGATTATTGATTTGCGCGATAACACAGGTGGCGACCCACATACAGTGCTTCGAACTCTCAACTATTTGCTCGATGCAGGTACTCATGTGAATTCCATCCACTGGCGAGAAGGAAACATCAACAGAGAGGAGCGTCTTGTCACAAGCGAACCAATAGGGCAAAAGTTCGGTTCGCAAAAGCCGATTTACTTGTTAACTAGCGACCAAACGTTTTCCGCGGGTGAAGAGTTTGCATACGATCTGCAATCACTAGGACGGGCTAAAGTCATTGGCGGTGTCACAGGTGGTGGCGCAAACCCAACTTATGCATTTAGACTAACGGACAATTTCGGTGTTGCCATGCCTACCGCACAGTCAATCAACCCGAGAACACATAAGAACTGGGAACAAACAGGAGTTAAACCAGACATCCAGGTTCCACAGGAGCAGGCATTGGAAGTCGCTAGAAAACTGGCGTTAAGCGAACTGGCAAAGAAGTAAGCTGTCCCTGACTAGAGTTTCGCCACGAAATCAGTGATGGCTTCCTGATACGTCTCAAAATCTTCCTGAACCATTCCGTGATCGGAATTTTTCAAATACAAAATCTCCTTCGGTTCGCTTGCCACGGCAAAGTTTCTATCTGCTTCAGAGACTGGAATTAGGCGATCCTTCGTTCCATGAATCAACAGAAGTGGCGGGTGTTTTGCAGCAAGTACTGAAGCATTATCCATGGCAGGAATTGGAGTTAGAAATGAAGGATACATATTGAAGAAGCCTACGTCCTTTTGGGCAACAGACATCAAACTTGAGAAACTTGACTCGACTACCAAGGCTGCGCAGTCATGTTTTTTGACGACATCACATGCCACCGCTCCGCCAAATGATTGACCAAACACCAATATGTTTTTCGCTGGGACATGCCTCTGATTTGTCAAATAACTGAAAGCAGCATCACCATCTTTCAAAGCTTCCGACATTATCGCTTTCCCTGAACTTTTACCATAGCCTTGATAGTCGAAAGCGAAAACAGAAACACCGGCTTTCAGCCAGCGCGAAAAGGTGCTCTTACAATGCCCTATAGTGCCTCCATTTCCGTGACAAAATAACATCACTTTGGCATTCGGATTTGGCGACTGCAAGAACCAGCCGTGCAGCTTAGCCTTGTTAGCTGATTCGAATTGTACGTTCTCGATTGGCACATTATCGATATGTGTAATCTGAAGTACAGATGATGCGCTCTTCGGAGGACACAAGATCAATCCTGGCACTAACAACGTTAGTACTGGTGGACTCAAAACGATGTAGCTTCCTACAGAAACAATCGCTAAAGCAATTGAAAAGGTTCTGATCAGGAATGCAACCAGTTTCGCCAATTTTGCCGCAGTTAACGCAGAAGCCAAAGACACCGGGTTGTAAGACAGTTCCATTGCTAGTTTCATCTACTTCACCTTTTTCGATGGGAATGTCGAGCTTCTTGCCAGGACAAACTGCAGCAGAGCCCACTGCAGCAAATCAACTATTTCGATAATAGGATGCAAAAGTCGTAATCGTCTGAGCTTATGACAGTTAAGAAAGTGTTTTAGGGGTGATTAAGGAGAGCGGAATTGCTCAAGGTCCAAGCAAAAACATTCCGGAAATCTTGCTATAGACTCCACCAAACCAATCCTGAAGAGATCTCGGCAGCATCCACCGGCAAGCATATTCAGCATTTTGTAGAGCATCGTAGAACCACGATTGCCAGCAAGTCCTCCACCAGCTTATTTTCTAGCTGTTATGGAGAGATTAAATGACAACAACTGCGGTAAAAACATCAAGACCAATATCACAAGAAGGCTGTACTGCAAGCACTCATGAGCGGCGAGGTCCTGTAACTATGAGCCTGCTCTGGGTCACGATGGTGTCGTCATTTCCGTCGGTGCTAATTGGTTTTGAATGGTACAGACAAAGACTGTCGTTTACACAAGTTCTCGCTTCATTATTCATCAGTCTTGGACTGTTGTTACTCTATTCCATTCCCATTTGTAGCATCGCAATAAAGACAGGGCTTTCCTTCAAACAACTCTGCAACCACTTTTTTGGCGAATCATTTTCCTCAAAAATGAGTATCTGCCTGATGGTGCTTTTCATGGGCTGGTATGCTGTCGCCGCCTTCCTGATGGCAGACGCATACAGCAGTCTGTGCGGTGGCAAACAATACCTGCCACTGCTGGCGATGGCATTTAGTTTCGCAATGGCTTTGAATAACTTTTTCGGTTTCAAGGGAATAGCGAACTTCGCAAAATTTGTAGGAGCACCAGCTGTCATCGGCTGGATTATATTCATGTTTTGCAAGATTGCACCGACTGTACCCGCAAGCTTGGCACATTCACAAGATATGGTACCGTTTTCAATGGCATTCTGCACGGTTTCGCAATTCGTTATAGGCTTTGCAATCTGGGGCAATGAAGCTGATTACTGGCGCCACGGAAAAGCCAAGCCGCTAGACATAGGTCTTGCATTGGGCGCTGCGCTTTTCATCGGGCAAATCATTTTTCCGATAACCGGTTGGCTAATTGCTTCACAAACTGGTATCACTGAATCAGCAGCAGCAACAGCCTATTTGAACAAGTTCACCTTTGGCGGACTCAGCATTCTTTCACTGCTTTTCATAGGCTGCCAGTATTTCGCGGCAAATGACTCCAATCTTTATGCTTTCGCGCACGCTTTCGAGAGCTTCTGTAAAATGTCTCATCGTAAGGTTGTATTTACAGTATCATGCCTGGCTGCAGTTGCCGCCGGAGGACTAGCATTCTCACGCGCGGTGAGCGCGCTCGAATCAATCTGCGCACTAAATGCGGTGCTGCTGCCGACAGCAACTATACTTCTTACAGCTGAATGGTTCATATTCCGACGCAAACACGGGTTGAACGAAGTTCTTCCGAGCGCAAAATATTCAGCCTCAATAGCCTGGACTAGCGGCGCTTTGCTAGGCATTCTCACAACAGGTATTGTTCCAGGTACATCAAGTTTTGCAATTGGAATCCCGAGCTTGCAAGCATGGCTAATGGCACTGGCGGTTTACATTCCATTGAGAGCCTGGGAGCTAACCACCGTCAAGCGCGCAGTCTTTGCTGAAATTCCTGCAAGTGTTGACTAGCTGCGACTAACGGCTCAGAAATACAGCTGTAGCAGTTCCATCCATTAGAACAGTGCCATTTCAAAAATCATTCAGGCAAACAGCTTAGCCTATGCAGAAGATACTGCGAGGAATGAAATATGGGGTTTAATTCTGACGTTCTTGCAGCGAGAGGAATTTCGAAGGAAGAAGCCTGGAGTAGATTAGGTCTTGAGCTGTGTGCAGAAGACGGTAACAGAACTGGGACATTCAAGGACGTTATCCAGGGCTTTTACATGAGACCAGGGTGGTATATTCTGCAGTTTAACAAATACGGTCCAACAGCATCCGACGAGTTACTCTGTTCAGCGTCTGAGAGTGCTGAAATAATGCGACTTGAAAGTTGCAATTCTAGCAACTACTCATCAGCCAGCGCATGGAGCGAACAGAGGCTAGTTTGGCAAATGAATCACCACTTTTACAAGTCACCGACCGACCTTCAAGTAAAAGGCTCTCCACCTGAAATTTTCGCACCTGTGAAGGAAGCCATTAGCAAGCATTATTACTCCCAGAATGAAGAATCGCGATGGGACATGTTTTTCTCAATTCCCACATCTATATTTGCTTTGCTGACAGGATTTTCAACAGGAAGAGTGCCAAGTAAAGTGGGCGCGCCAGATTTTTTGGTACCATCAAAAGATTCCCTTTTATCAAACCTGACGACTTCTGCGAATTCAGAATCTGACGAAAGGGAGGATTTTTTCTCTCAAATGAGATACGAAAAAAAGAATCCACAAGCTATCTCCGAACAAGAACAAGAGATAGATGAGCTGCTAGATGCAGTTTGGATCCGAATGGACGCCTACTTGTATGAGCAAGCTATATCAATGCTGAACGAGATACAAAAGAACCGTCCTATTTCAATTCGAGCAATGTGGGTGCATTCAGAGTGCCTGGGCGAGATGAAGAAGGACTCCGAACGGAAGGCACTTCTCAAACAGATGACGGAAACAGAGGCCCAAACTAAGACCGACTTTTATTATCGTTCTAAGGCTTGGACAGCCTGCGGTTTCGATGAATCGGGGGCGGCAGACTATGAGAAATCAAAGGATGAATTCGGAGAAATTCCACTCTACCTATTCGGTCTAGGTTAGCTTTCCTAAAAACTCGAGTACAGTAGTAAACTGAAGAGCCGTTGCGTGTGGAGCATTCGATTGAAGTCCAAGAAAATAATTGTTGCTTCAATTCTCTCAGCGGTGCTGCTTTTGTTTTGCGGGTGTGGCTTACTTTGTTGGAAGCTCCTTGATTCACCAGGCAACTCACCAGTGGTACTGGGAGTGTTCTTAGGATTGGGCGAAACTGCCATGGAATCAAAACAGTATGGACTAGCGGAACTGATTTTCACAAAAGCTCTCAAAACAGCAGAGCAGGACAGTGATCATAAGAGTGATATGGCAGAGGCGCTAACCCGATTGGGGCAGTGCGCTCGACGCCTCAATAAGCCAGAGACAGCGCTTGATTGTTTTCAGAAAGCCTCCAAACTCTATGAAGAAGCAGACACAGTGTTCCTATTCTCTGCTGACAAACATATTTGGCTAAAATGCTTGAACGAATATTCTGAACTCTTGCGTGAGAAGGGTAGAGAAAAGGAAGCTGACGAATTGGCAGATACCATCAACCGCATAAGCGATAAGCTGCCGCCAATAGAAAAGTTTCGCCAGTCAAGCACAGAGCTGTAACAGCGGATCTCTTTCCGTCCGCGAACGAATACACCAAGCGTAAAATCTGGCGTAACAGGAACTAGTGCCGCAACCCAAAACTCGTTTCAACTTTGTGCTCCAAATCATTTTAGAGAAAAGGTCGACCTATAAAGGTGGCGAAACTGTTGGAACTCATTAGAGTTAAGAGTTTGAATTTAGAGCTATTGTTATTCCCAGTAGAAGGGGGCAAATTTCGTAGCAGTGCAAATTCCAGCATGTACTTTTTCAGTCCCCTGACCACGTGAATACGCAATGCCCCAGGGTGCGATTCTTCCTCAGCAAGAGTTGCCTTGACTAAACTCATTAATCGAACAAAAGCATATTCCCTTGGCGCGAAAAAATAAACGCCAACAAGCCAATTGCCTCGAATTTGCTCTAACTTATGCTTTAGATTAGCCGCCTGCGAATCCAGGTATTTATTGACGCTAAGATTGTTTTCTTCGTCTTCGTCTTTGTCTCGTTCGCCATTTTGAGGCTGCTCGGGAACGATGAACTCTTCTTGTTTGAGCACGCTTGAAGTCAACGGAGAGGCAAGCACTAACATACCAAATTCAAGCCCATTCATACCGCTGGCGATGCTTTGTATTAGCCCAGGCACGCTTGACTCCTCGGATCTATTTTTCACCGGGGTAAAACCTGTAGCAATACCAACATTGTTTGCCAACGGTTCCATCATACCTCTTACAGTCTCTGCTGAGTAGGCACGAGTATGAATATCAACTTTGCTGTAAGCGCTATGCAAGATTGATTTCTGAAGGTTATAACAGATTTCAGAAACGTCGTTTTCGCCTAGTCCTTGCGGTATCGGCTGTAGTGCCATCCCCATGAAGTAACTGAGACTAGCGGTGTTTCCGAGCATCAGAAAAGCAACATGCGCTCTTTGACAGTTCAAGGCAAATAAAGCATCACCCATTAAATAAATTCTCTTAGACGCCTCGCTCAAGTTTTTATGATTGGCGCACGACTTACCAGTTTCAGATTCTTCCTGCGCAGCCCCTTTCGAACCATCAGCGCCAGAAATTTTTACGAACGTAAGTCCGGGAATCGCCCAACCTTGCAAGTCTCCTTCATTCACTTCCTTGTCGACCTCGTTCTAAAGTTGGTGTATCCAACGCAAAAATAGAGCTTTAACTTTTGATGCTTCAAGATATCCGGCTCCCTCGACCGACTCCACCACAACCAACATCCATTTTTCAATCGTCCTTCTGCCTGAATTGGGCACCAGCCATCCAAATACTCAATCGCTCCAAAGAGACCTGTGTCCATGAGCTCGCATTTGACCTGCTCTAGAGCAGCACGTTGTTCTTCGTACCATTGTCCCATTTGGGGGTCCTATAACCTGAAGCACATTCAGACAAGTGCAATAATATGTCGAGGTTTGGAGAGATCAAATGTCATTTTTGCTTTTTCTCGACGAAAGCGGACACGATCACAGAAACTTGCCTTATGAAATTCATGGCGGGATAGCCATTCATGCTGAAAAACTATGGGCATTTATTCAAGCAATACGGGACTTAGAACAATCCTGCTTCGGTGACGCGCTGCATACATATGGCAGCGAAATCAAAGGTGAAAAACTACTGAATAAGAAACGGTTCAAATGGGCCGCTCAGAGTCCGCTAATGGAGCCCGTCGCAAGGCGCAAGGCCGCTCTCAGATTTCTCAACGACAATGCGCAAGGTCAGACTCCCCACAGGGATTCATTCACGGCATACGGGCAATCTAGTATAGAAATGGTGCATGGTATTTTTCGACTGCTGATCGGTCATGATGCAAGAGTGTTTGCAGTAGCAATACCTCGCGGTATTCAAAAGCCAGCGAACTTTACTGCACAAGATTTCCTCAGGAAGGACATCGTTTTTCTATTTGAGCGGTATTTTCAACTGTTGGATCAAATGGACGATACAGGGTTGTTGGTAATGGACCAAACTGACAAATCTCTGGATCGCAAGTTCGTGCGGCACGTGGAAAATTACTTCAACAAAACTCAAACCGGTAGATGGCGTGCATCGAGGATAATTCCTTCCCCTCTTTTCGTATCGTCCGACATGACTTACCCGGTGCAGGTTGCTGACGTTTGTATTTATTGCGTGAACTGGGCGTTCCGCATTCCTGCAAGAGGTATGGATGCTCCTGTTCGTCAGGAGATTGCCGATCAGTTCGCAGGTTACTTGGGTACTTTGCAGCACCGAGCCGTGCTGGAACTCAATTCCGGCGAGAAAATCACAGCCTTCTCGATAGCCTATGTGCCAGATCCGTACACGGCCAGGCCATAAGAAAAATTCTGATCAAAAAAGAAGAGGGTAACGCCGTTGAAGCCACCGTAGCAACTTCGAGGCCGAACCCTCAAATGTTATTATGCCGCCTTTTAGCGGTCCTTGTCAATCTTAGCAGAGGACACCCCATAATAATTGTGCAGCAGCCTGCTGCACAATTTCCGTAATGCCTATGTGTCTTAGCTGTCTGGCGATTATAGTCAGTTTCGACTGTTCTGTTTTGACAAATAAATGACCAGGGCACTCGCTACAAACTTTCTTGATCTCTGGCAAAGGGCAGGAGGAGTTATTAATACTTGCTGCACTGGGTTTCTTTGTTCAATAGGTCTGCTTGCAAATGGAAACTATCGAGATGCGATGCTCTCCTTTAACAATTACCTTGACGAATATCATGGTGATGCATTTGCCCATGCGTATCGTGGGCTGGCGTACATGATGCTTGGTGATTACAAGAAAGCATTAGTTGATCTGGATTGAGCAATTGCATGGAATCCCTCATTCGCTGGTACATATGCTTATCGCGCAGAGCTGTTTCGCCGCCTGAAACAGTCTGACAGAGCAAGAGCCGATGAAATCAAAGCAAAACAACTGAACTACAAACCTTCGTTTCCATGCGAAAGTGAATTTGCTACTAACAAGGCTTCTGAAGTCCCGAAATAGTCCCACAAACAAAAATGCCCACCTAAAACATAGGTAGGCATTCTCTCGAAACTTGGTGCCGAAGGTCGGAGTCGAACCGACACGGAGTGTTTGCTCCGGCTGATTTTGAGTCAGCTGCGTCTGCCATTTCGCCACTTCGGCAAATAACTGGAATACATTCTACACTATTGAGAGATCAGGGAATAAAAGTCAGGTTTCTAAACATGAAAGTAATTGTCACAGGGTTTAATGCGTTCGGCGACTCGCAGATGAATCCCAGCCAGGAAGCGGTTAATGAGCTTCCTGATTTTGTTAAGAATGAAAACAAGGCTCAAGCCCACCAAATTGTCAAGTTGACATTAGAAACCTGCTGCGATTCTGCTTGGGAAGAAGTAAAGAAAGAGGTGGAGAACAGCTCTGAGCGGTTTCTACTTCTGATGTCTGGCGTGGCAGGCGGACGGGACAAAATTTGCCTGGAGCGATTCGCGCTAAATGTTCGCCAATACCGCATTCCCGACAACAATCAACACTCGTGGGACCATGACCACATCGTAGAAGGCGCACCTGATGCCATTCGCAGCAAATTGCCCTTGCGAAAACTTCTAGACCACTTGAATAGAATGAACTATGCATGCGACATTTCGAATCATGCAGGTTCATACGTTTGCAATGAAACCTACTTCCGTGCGCTAAATGAATGGCAAGAAAGCGATCGCTGTCATGGAATTTTGTTTGTACATGTGCCCGATTACGAGAAATACAGCCACACCAACACCGAAATCAAAGACGAGCGCCCACGCCGCGAAACCTACGCAGCTTGCTTACAAGATGCAATCAAATTTCTTGTTGATTAAAACGAAGAAGCCGGCTGACTTGCGGCGCTCCTGCCTTTCGAATGGACAGAACTGCGTCGTTCCCGATGATTTTAGCCACCACATTCTAAACGACATTGCCCCTTTCAAAAAATCCTGACTTGCGGCGCGCCAGCCTTTAGAATGGTCGATCAGCCGCAATTAAAGAGCTTCCCACGCAGCAAGCATCTCGGACTTTACCCTATCTAATTCTTCCTGATTTATTCGCTCAAACTCAGGGCTAAAAAGCCTTTCTACACAAGCCCAAAACTCAATCCAATTAGGCGGATACCGGTTACTTGCCCCCTTGCAAATAGCAATGTTCTCATCATCAATTATTGCAAATCGCAAGTGCGAAACACCACAAGCCGCAGCGCCCTCTCGCTCTGGATCAGCTATAGCCCAAGCCTGCGGCTCGTTCCAGTTGAAAACACCAAGCTCATCAATCTCTTCCCAAAACCTCTCCCATCGGCTAGCGTCAGGCTTGTAAACGACTCCGCTCTGAGGCATTCCCGGCATGTATCCAAGTTGCAGTCGATAGAGCAACTCGCCAGACTTGAACAGACTAAGACCACTCAGATTCAGTAAAAATTCTCGACGCTTTTCAGTATCGCTCAATTCCGTCTTTCTCTCTTTTAGCGCTTACAGGGCGCAGAACATTGAACGTGAGGCCAGACTAGCAAAATCCTTGACTCTGCTTTTGAAGACCCTTCTCTTATCGGCAGAGGAGAAATTTTAGCACCTTGCCATGGAGTGAGGGCAGTTACTTTCCTTGCTTAAATTCACCCCTCTGAAGCCAGCAGAGAGAAACCAAGAGCCCCTTTTTTGCTAGTATTTGCTGAGCAAAATGTGCTTTATCGCTCAGCAACGCCAGAGCGTTCTGTGTCGATTTAGCACCCGCAGAATTCGTTGTCTGCTTCGAAACTCAGAAAAGGATCGCGCGAATGAAACGCTACATACTAAGTCTTGACCAGGGCACAACAAGTTCGCGTGCCATCATATTCGATACCGCAGGCAAAACAATATCGGTGGGGCAGCAAGAATTCAAACAATATTACCCACAGCCTGGTTGGGTTGAACATGACCCAAAAGAAATTCTTAGCACTCAAATTGCCTGCGCAAAAGAAGCGATCGCAAAAGCAAAAATTGCACCTGAAGAAATAGCATGCGTAGGCATCACAAATCAAAGAGAAACAACGGTAGTCTGGGACAAAAACACCGGCGAACCCATCTACAACGCCATTGTATGGCAGTGCCGCAGAACCCAAGACATCGCAGCAAAACTGCGTGAATCAGACGAGTTCAGAGAGAAGACGGGGCTGGTTCCTGACGCGTATTTTTCAGGACCAAAAATTGCGTGGATTCTAGACAATGTGATAGGCGCCCGTGAAAGAGCTGAAAAAGGTGAGCTGCTCTTCGGCAATATTGATTGCTGGCTTATCTGGAATTTGACCAGAGACAAAGTCCACGCTACTGAAGCGAGCAACGCTTCCAGAACCATGCTATATGATTTAACGAAGGCAGCATGGTGCGATGATTTGCTGAGCAAAATCAATGTTCCCAAACAAATGATGCCTGAAATAAAAGCCGCCAATGCGAATTTTGGTATCACAAACAAGGAGATTTTGGGAATAGAGGCACCCATTCACGGAGTGCTGGGAGATCAGCAAGCGGCACTTTTCGGACAGTCATGCTATAAAAAAGGCATGGCAAAATGCACCTACGGAACCGGTGGCTTCCTGCTCGTAAATATTGGGGAAACACCGAATCTGGTGCCCGGTTTGCTAAGCACCGTGGCGTGGCAACTGCAAAATCAATCTCCTGTTTACGCACTTGAAGGTGCCATCTTCATAGCCGGTGCAGCAATACAGTGGCTTCGTGATGGGCTCGGCATAATTGAGAGCAGTGATCAGGCAGAGAAGCTAGCAGGTGAGCTAGACGCTAATGATGGAGTTTACTTCGTACCAGCTCTTGTGGGAATGGGCTCACCCTGGTGGAATTCAGATGTGAGAGGAACAATTGTAGGAATAACGCGCGGTACAAACCGAGCTCACTTCGTTAGAGCCGCACTAGAAGCCATGGCGTATCAGGTCAAAGACGTAGCTGAACAAATGGAAAAATACAAACTACCATTTAGCGAACTGCGTGTTGATGGTGGCGCGACAAAAAACAATTTGATGCTGCAATTCCAATCTGATGTGCTCGAAATTAAAATTATTCGCAGCGGACAATCCGAAGCGACTGCCTGGGGAGCCGCGGCAATGGCGGGGCTCGGAGCCGGTCTAATTTCAAACTTAGACGATATAGAAAAGAACTGGATTGTAGATAAGGAATTTACGCCAAAAACGAATCGCAGCAAAGAGTACACAGGATGGAAACGCGCGCTTAAGAGTACGTTTGCAAACGCAGAAAGTAGTTGAACTGTTTTCAATATCGGGAACATCAAAGAGCTTGGAAGCCATAGTTTTTGAAGTATCCGCCAGAACTTGAAACAGACAGTAATTGAAGTATTCGCAACAGAGCCTTTGATGCAGTACGCAAAATTTCCAATCAGAGTTAACGTGGGCGTTGTAGTTTGATCAATAAAGAACACGATTCAAAACAGAAAAGATACACTGCAATATTCAGTATGGCGGCCGGACTTCTGCTACTTGCTGCGTCTTCCACTTATTCAGCACCCAGCTGCTGTGCAGAACAAACCTCACAACAAGCGACCACCACGAAGACTAGTTCATCTCTTGTCCAGCTTAATTTGCTGATCAGCGAACCGTGCTCACTTATGAGATTCATGGATTGCATCAGCGAGCGCCACCACACAACATCTTGGGTGAAAACATGGTACAAAAAAGCCCGCGGCGAAAAGGCAGCCGCAGACAAGAAATTTATCAGTGATTACCAGAACCTAATGCAGTCAACGGCAAACAAGGTTTATAGAGATGAGACTGGCAGAGAACAGGACCTGGACCAATACATTCTTTGCCTTGCTTCACAGTCAAAGAACATTCCTGATTTCGTAAGCAAGGTAAAAAAAGAACTAGAAGAAAAACAATTTGAGAAACTCAAAGCCGTTATTGAACACTTTTCTCCGATTTATCATGAAATGCTCTGGCTACCAAGACTGCCAGAGCTACAAAAGCAGCTCGCCACAGCACAAGAATCTGTGGTTAGTACTCAGCTAACTGAACGTCTTCAAAAGGTTCAGCACTTTATGAATGCAAACTGGCCATCAGGTATTTCATGCAACGTAGTTTTGATTCCGTTGCCCGAATTTAAACTGGAGCACAAGAACACTAGTGGCGAGAACCTCGGAAGAATACAAATTGTCGAAGTGCTACCAGGAGAAAAGTTGAAGATTAATCTCGACGTGGTTTTTCATGAATGCTGCCACGCCCTCTGGCATACCAGCCGAGCACAAGACTCCACTAACAAGGAATTTCAAAAGCACCCCAACGGTTTTGAAGCCTTTTCAGAGTTGAATGAAGGCATGGCAACTGCCCTCGGGCAGGGCTGGTTTTCCAAACAAGCTTACGGAAAGGTTCAAAAAAATTGGTACGTAGATGAGGTTGTCGACAAGTATGCCCACGCTCTTTACCCGCCAATTACGAAATACATGAACAGTGACAAAGTCATTGATGCTGAATTCGCGAGGCTTGCAACTGAGATTTTCAGCAAGAAATTGAAAAATACGGTGAATAGTCGGCAGCTTATAACAGCATTCGACGTTTATTGCGACAAGTTGGACAGCAGTGCAGAACTCAGGAAGAGCATTCAAACTGCAATTCCACGACTTCACAGTTTTTCGCTTTCGTGCCCCCTGGATAACCCACAATCATTAGAAGCATATCGTAACTCAGCATCAAGACTGATGGCATTCTTAGTTCCGCAAGACAAAGTCAGCTCGCTGCGGAGTTGGGGTTTCTCCGCAACAGAAATCGACAACGTAATAAGTAGCAAGGGTCTCACAGTTGTTCAAAAAGGAGACAGAAAAATTCTTTTTTGCGTGGCGCCGACAAGCCAACAGCAGACAGAATTGCTCGTTAAAGCGCTGCAAAAGCCAGACTTACAAAACAACAGTATTCAAAAGTAACCCATCAGACGATAAACTAACAAAGCATAATCAAGCAACGAAATCAGTAACAAAGAAAAGAGGACAGACATGAGTTTGAAAGAAAAAATTTCCGCAGATATGAAAGAAGCGATGAAGGCTAGAGACCAGGTGAAGGTCGACACGCTAAGAGCTGCTCTATCCGCATTTACATACCGCAGAACCGAATCTGGCGCCGATGAACTCAGCGAAGCGGAAGAAATTGAAGTAATTCAGAAGCAAGTCAAACAACGGAATGATTCTATTAACGAATATACAAAAGCTGGTCGCACAGAGTTGGCTGACAAAGAAGCTGCCGAGCGCGACATTCTTATGAAGTATATGCCAGAGCAAAAATCAGAAGCGGAAATACGCGAAATGATCAAGAAGATCATCAGCGAAATAGAAGGTCCTAAAAACCAGGGTAGCGTCATGAGAGTGGCAATGCCGCAGTTAAAAGGACTTGCCGACGGCAACATTGTCCGCAAAATCGTAACGGAAGAACTTGGCTAAACCAGTCGCCTACCAGGCCTTCTTTGAACCAAGAAAAAACGGATCGCGTTGCGGCTCTCCATCAGTTCGTATTATGCTCGTGTTCACAAGGCTCGTCGGAATATACTCGGAACCAAACTTAATTGCAGCACCGACTACAATTAAACCGATTCCAATTCTGCCAGTCTTGGAGAGATATCTTTCCATCGATGTTCCGGCGCTGCTAGCAAGCGCACGTTCCGAAGCACTCAAGAGTCCGTTCGCGACCGTTCCTTTTGTAGCACCTAAAACCTCGGCACCAAAACTGGTGGCAAGCTTACCTTCCATTCCAGCGAGCAAACTCGTTCTGAGAGAAGGACGCACAATTTCGCGAGCACCCACACCCAAAGAAAAGCGCAAGGCTCCACCAGCTAACAGCGAACTGTCTCCAATCGTTGCCAGTCCTGCTTTAAGACGGTCTCTATTATTCGTCGCATCAAGCAATTTCGGAACATCATCAAGCAAACTGAGCCCGCCATAGCCGGCAGTCACGAACGCAGAGCCACGCCCGAGATCACCGAGTCTTCTCAAAGTCCAAATTTCAGCACCAGCAAGTCCTGCAGTCGTAGCTATCGTGGCAAGGGGCTTCGCCTTCATCAGTTCTGCATATTGAGCGCCCAAACCTCCAGGTGTCACCTGATATTCATAGTTGAATTCATATTTGTTCTTGGTGCTTTCAATCAGAGCTTTCAATTCAGATGCTGGAACCATGAATCCATCTTTCGCTCCACTTTTATAAGTGGTTACGCCAACGACTATACCTTTGTCATCGACAACCGGACCACCTGAGTTTCCGTGGCGCAAACCAATCTCTGCAGCCAAAAGTCTATTTTTGAGCCAATCAGCTTTGTCTGCGCCATCGAGACGCAATGTATCAAAATCTTGTCGGACTTCAGGCGCAAGTCTTTTTTCATTTGTGGTGAAAGAGTTGAACTTACCTGGCGACATAAGCGTGGCTCCGACCCCGTCAGGGTGACCGAAAGCATTAATAGCTTGCCCTGCCGCCAACTTATTCTCGTCACCTAGTTTCAGCGGCTGCACCTTGGGCGTGTCGCCTACTATCTCAAGGACGGCAAGGTCTTTCACGTCGTCGACTTTCACTATGCGCGCGCGATAACTCAACCCATCTTGGGTCTTAACCACTGACTCGGGCTGCTCAGCTACCACATGGTAGTTTGTGACGAAACGCCGCGAATCAAGGGCGAAACCGCTGCCCATCACCTCACCAGCTTCAATTCGAACAACACCGGGACGCACATCGTTATACAGCTTCGCGGCGGCGCTTTCGACAAGACGTGCTTTCTCAACTACATCTTTGTCTTCGACCTTCAATATAGGTATGGCAATGGCTTTGGAATCGTCGGGCATTACTTCTCTCCCCAGTATGCAATCCAGCCAGCCAACCTCTCAAGTGTATGTGTTTTAGAGCAGATGTGGACAGTAAAACTCGTATTTACCGCATGCGTAAGTCCGCATAAATATGTATTGAAAAAATCCATATGCCAAATTTCTGCCAAATCTTTGCCCGGACTTTGCCAAGCAAGATGAGTAATCTTAAATACATCAGGAGCACGGCTGAGAGCTCCACCGGGCGAAGGGTTTTAAGGGTTTGGGTGAACACAATGAATACATTTGCAGCAAAATCATCAAGTTTCCACAGCAGCGGCAACCGCCGCATCACCAGAGAAGAAGTAGTCACTCTGCGTAACGTCTCAGCCTATAAGAAAACATTGGCAGACAAAGTTCTCGAGAACATTCATAACTGCATGAACAGCATGAGCACTCTGCTAATGACGCCTATCGAAAGCAAAAAGAAGACCAACAGTATGTGCAAATTCTACGGTCACGTCATTCAAGGACCCTGGAAAGGCTATTTGCCAAAGTGCGCTGATTGCGGCTGCGAAATTCAATCGCCCGACCAATTGCGCAAAGCTACCCCACGTCATTAAAGTTTGAAACGCTGACCTATACCCCGAACCCAGAGTCAGCGGGCTGGTAAATAGAGGGAATCCGCATCTTGCGGATTCCCTCTATGTTTTTCGAACCGACTCATCGACTCACTAATTGGCGTCAGAAACCGTTCGGCAGCCGGGCTTCTAGTGACTCACCGCTTCTCGCAATCCGTCCTCGATAAACGGATATTTGAATTTGTATCCAGCAGATTCAAGCTTACTCGGGAGAACCTTGGCTCCAGACAAAAGCATTTCGTCTGCCATTTGACCCATGAGCAACTTCACCACCGGTGCTGGAACCGGGCAAATAGTTGGACGATGCAAGACCTTGCCCAGCGCTTTTGTGAAATCTTGATTGGTTACAGGGTTGGAAGCAACCAGATTGACAGGTCCTGACAGATTCTTATTCTCAATCATAAACTTCACAGCATTCAACACATCTGGCATTGCAATCCAACTCATGTATTGCTTGCCATCGCCGAGAATGCCGCCTGCGCCCATCTGAAACGGCGTGAGCATTTTCGACAGAGCACCGCCTTCCTTACTCAGAACGACACCAGTCCGCATGTTTATGGTTCTAATACCAGCCTCTGTAGCGGGTTTCGTTGCAGTTTCCCACTTCACGCACAGATCAGCTAAAAACCCAGAACCGACAGAAGCCTCTTCTGTGACCGACAATTGACCGCGGTCGCCATAGTATCCGATGGCAGAACCGGCGATGAGCACTTCGGGGCGCTTCTTCAACTGAGCCAGACTTCTGCAAAGCAGGTCAGTACTCTTGATGCGACTCTGAATAATCTTTTGCTTCGCATCGTCAGTCCAACGTTGCGCCACTGTTTCTCCTACCAGATGAACAACGGCGTCCATCCCTTCTAGAGACGAAACATCAATTTTTCCTGCGACGGGATCCCAATACAGCTCAGTTGAAGTATTGCGTTCCGGGTTGCCCCGAAGCATCCGCACGACCTGATGCCCTTCATTTCTGAAAAATTCGCATAGCTTTGAGCCCAAAAGTCCATTGGCTCCTGTAATAAGAACTTTCATCTCTTATCTCCTCGAACAGATTTTGGACTCCAACATCATACTTGAGCTTTAGTGAACCAAATGTGAATGAGTTGCAAGTCATGAGGATATACTGTTAGTCCTATGGCTGAGACTTTCGGGCGAGTTCAAAGTTCCACAGTGGCGCGATACAAGCGAGCGATTTCTCGTGCCAGAAATGAAACACTGTCGGCTCTGCCTTCGTGCGCAGATGAGCAAATTCGAGTTTTCACATTAAATCAGATTCTCTCAACAGCTTTCAGAGATTGGAATGAGAACGAAAACTATGAAGAGTTATCAGATGGAGATTGGGCTGACTTCCATAGTTTTGTCTCGATGGCAGCTGATATTGCCGGCAAAACCCTCAGTGCCCAAACAAGGCCTATTTATGAGAGCACTTTGCAGAGTTTGATGGACGATTGGTTATACAATTGGAACGGTTCTGATAACAGCGGCCCGCCCTCGCTAAGAAAAAGACAACTACGCTCAACTCGGTAAGTAAGGAGAAAACAATGCATTCACATGACCTTGGAGATCTGGCTTACAGAGTTGTAGCATCGCTAGGATGGTCTTTTCTGGGAGTGATGATTTTCTATTTTGGTTCAGTACTTTTCGATAAATTAGACCCAATCGATTACAAAACAGAAATTGAAAAAGGAAACATCGCAGCAGCAATCAAGCTAGCAGCGGTAATGATAGCAATTGCAGCTATAGTAGTTTCTGCCATTATTTCCTAGTCGATGGTTTGAAGATTGAAAAAGATTCTACAGAAGTTCATCACGCGAATCAGCTTGAAGGACGGAACTCAAAGCGAGCAGGGCAAGGAGACAGGCACCGCATACGGTGCAGAGCCCAGTAACAGCAGCTCGTTTGGGCGCATCCAAAAGCACACTGAAGAGCTTATTAGAAGCCAGATCAAGGTTGTTATAGATCCTGTACTCTCATACTTGCCGCTTACTGTTTCAAAAGAAATTCGAGACTGGACCGCGAAAGTGGTGTTAGACACGGTTCTTAAAGACTGGCGAGAAAACGGCAACCTCGATCCACTGACGCAACAAGACGTTGCCGATTTGGGCAGTTTCGTTGAATTGTCTTTTTATCTAGCAACAGCATGCGACCTCCAGGGCTCCGCTGTTGGCCAGACAGATTCAGCCACACTAAAGTTGGGCTCTTCGGCGTTCAAGCCGGACTCAAATCAACTTCGAATCGAACCGACCATGGTGAGCACTGGTCCGCATCGACAGGTGACTGAGAAGACCAAAGGAAAAGAGCAATCAGACGAGTGCTTCATGATGACCGGGGAAAGCTCAGCAATCTATAAGACAAGCTTAGAATCGCTTCTATATGACTGGCTGCAAAACTGGAATGCTGACGGAAATAGTGGTCCACCGAAAGGTCGCGACTAGCTTCTCGCCAGGTTTATCGGAAGAACTGCTAATAGCCTTTCGCGCAAGGTTTACCCGAATGATTGAGATCAGCAAATCGCACCAGCTCCATACGCAGGATTGAGATCAGCAAATCGCTCCAGCTACATGCAGGATTGAGCATAGCGAATCGCGCCCGATTTCTCCCAGAAGGATTGAACAGCAAGTCGCTATTAGCTCTCCGCCGACAATCAGCAAGCTTTTGTCTAATAAAGTCACGAAAAGTTAGGCAGATTTCCAAGTCGGGTACCTTGTAAAATGTAGGAACGCGATGCTGCCCGAGGCTTATTCGGAATGACTAGAAAAAGGCAAACGAGCCTCATAAACCGAGTTTTGAGCTTCAGCTTTAGTATTGGGCTTGTTTTGTGCCCAAGCTGTTCCGCCCTGGCAAATGAACTTACTCAGGTTGATAGCACAAAAATGACTCAACAAGGTGTTGCGTGCTTCAAACGTGGGGACTACAACAATGCCATAAGATTTTTGACAGCACGTGCCAGATTAAAGCCTGAAGATGCAGAAGTTTACTACTATCTGGGAAATTGCTATTTACAAATAAAGCAGAATGACCAGGCCGCGCACATGTTCAGTGCATGCGTTAGAGTCGCTCCGGCAAGCCAGGCAGGAAAATATTCCCTGAGCGCCCTTGAAACGCTTTCAACGATGCCAAAGTCCGAGCCACCGCCCCCTCCTCCGAAAGACGAGAGTCCAGACCCGGCACAAACCGCTGCGTCAAAAGATTCGCTTATGAGCAATAAAGCACTAGACAAGGCATTCAACGATGCAGTCGTGCGCATTAGAGCCTTGAGGCAAACTTTCAAGGCGAAAGTAGACCATCACTGGTTGCTGATGCAAGAAGACATGCAGTCGCTCAGTGCCAAAGGTAACCCGAACTACGCTACTGATCTCGAAAAGCTACAACGAGAAACAGAAAATAAAATACAGGAATTACAAACAAAAGAACTGCGCACGGAAAACCGCATCATGGCGCCTGACAAAATCGATGTGAGAGCAATTCCACAACTGCCAACAGAAAAAATCGATGATTCCAAAACCGCTCTAGGGTCGCTGTTGGATTACTTCAAAACAGAAACTCCATTTGATCCGTTTGCTACTGACGTAACTCCAGAGTTGACCTCAAAATTTTTGACGGTCAAAGACATTTTTGGAGAGCTGCCGACTTATCAGGGCTCAGCCAGACGACTGGCGAAACAGGTTTTCTTTCAAATAAAGAGCAGCATTGAAACAAAACAAGACGTTCTAGATCAACAACTAGCCCTGCTTAAGACGAACTTGATTCACGACGTGATATCAATCAAAGTAAATTATGGCAGCAATAAATACAACTTGAGAAACACGCAGTACGACCCGGCGACATACATTGCTGCTGCAAAAGTTCCGCGAGCAAACAAAGATCAATTGTCTCCGATGGATCAAGAAATTCAGCTGGTTGTGGAACGTTCGAAGAAACGCATCAAGGAAATGGAAGATACTTTTTACCGAGAAGCCGACCTCATCATCGCTGGTGGAAAGGAGAAACTAGGCGGAATGGTGGCGCAAACCGGACAGATGAATTCTCAGCTGCAAAAGCCAAGCGGCAATATTCAACTCGTTCCTCAAGGAACTGATATGTACACGAGGAATTACGTCAACTTCGGTGATCGCTCAGACAATAAAACCATCGTCAAACAAACCACTGCGAAGCTCCGAGTCCAACCAGCAGTGCCACTCAGCGCTGGAGAAGCGAAGAAGCTACCGTCAACGGACAGGAAAGCCAATGGCGCCAAATAACATAGGTACAATAATAAGCTGCCTCGCAATGTGCTTCGTCGTACCACTACATTCGGTATCAGCAGCATCACCACATTCCGACAAGAGCCCAAAGCAAAAATCTAGCGGCATCACCTTGTATGGTGAAATCGATGAACTTTCATATTTGTGCTCTTCAACAGGCTTGCGCATTTCGTCCGGCAAGCTTCGCGGAAAAGTTGAGAAAATAAGCCTGGGAAGCGCGGCTGCATACTCCGGGTTGAGAACTGGAGACACCATACTTAATGCAAGATATGATGATGACTCAGTGACACTAGACATTGAACGCGCTGGCAAAAAATACCAGGCAAAAATCGCCACTAATGTTAAAGGACTGAGAAGTGAATTCGAGAATAGAAAAATCAAGTTTTCATTCGGTGATTCGCCATTTGATAATGAGCTGAAAAAGCTGCGAGATATCAAAGTTGTGATACTGCTTGATCGCTCGAAATCAATGGAAGACATGCACGCTGGGGTTCCAGGAGATATCAGCAAATGGATGTGGTGCAAAGAGCAAATCGACAACGTTTATCTTGCAACTGATCGTGTTCTCGAAGGTGGTTTTGACATACATCTCTTTAGCGACAGAGTGGAAACAAAAACAGGTGTTACTCTGTTCGATTTGCGCCAGGTATTTGATGGGGCCCGCCCGAGAGGGGAACATAAGGACATCGGTACACCTCTGCAAGGAGTATTGCAAGACTACTTTTCTCGACGCAAGGCAAAGTCTAAACCTTGCATCGTTGTGGTCATAACAGATGGAATAGAAAACATCGGACCGCCGCTGCAAGAAGTTTTGATCGAAGCATCAAAGAAAATGACAAGACAAGGAGAGGTCATAGTCACATTCCTGCAGGTGGGAGAATCCATCACAGCGGAGGAACTTTTTGATGACCTCGACAGAAACTTAGTTGCAAAAGGCGCGAAATACCACATGGTCGAATATAAGCCATTCGCCGAGCTGAGAAATCGTGGAGTGCTTCACGAGTTACTCCAGGCAGCAAAAGAGATTCGCCAGCCGCCGAAGCCAGCCCCAGAGTCATCGAAGTAACCCGTCCACACCAATCCGAAGCTGCACTACAACTTAAAGCGATGCCCAAAGTAAAGCGATGCCCAAGGTAAGCGATGCCCAAGGTAAAGCGATGCCTAAAGTGAAGCCAAAACCGAGATATCCCAATTGATGCTTAGAACGATTCATTAAGTGGGTACATTCCATTTACCAGAAGGAGAAGTCAAGTGGACACGAACGGAGTCACAGTCTGGCTCCAGAAGCAACTCAAGCCTCACTCAAAGAACCTGGAAAAGGTTCCGCCAGAGGCGTTTGCCTACTGTTCCTTATTCCTTTCATCAGTCTCAGGTGGTTTGCTCTATTTTGCTCAGGCGCAGTACTATCCAGCCCTGGTGGCTGTGGCTGCGCTGGTCTTGACTCTAAGATTCGTAAGTGACTCCACTGAAGAGCTTCTGACCATGGGAGCCAGCACGGAGCGAGCACCGAGCCATCTGATTAGTAGCCTATGCGCACGACTGGCTGATATATCAATGTTGCTAGGTTTTGCCTTCTGGGATTCCCTTCGAGTTCACCTGGTTTTGTTAGCCATCGTCTCGATGCTACTGGTTAGTTATGTTGGTGAACTTGCAAGAAGCCAGGGCGCCACAGATTGCAACGGAGGTTTGCTTTGCAAATCTAATCGCATCATTCTGCTCATTTTCTTCTGCATGGTCTACTTGCTAAAACCTAACTCGCAAATTGCCGGCTTTTCGGTATTCGAAGTTATGTTCGTTCTATTTATACCTTTAGCGTCACTTACATTGTTGCAACGAACTGACGCCGCAATTCGTCAGATGAAGCGTTAAATCGCGGAAACGTTTAAGAAAAGACGTGGTATAAATCAATTAGCATCCGTGAATGGAAATACTCACATCGGGCTCAGGCTCGATGTGAGTACCATATTTTCAGGCGAGACGCATCTCTATTCTTTTGCTTTTTTCAATTGCAGCACGACACTATCTGTGGTGGGCAAAGGAATGATTGGGAACACTGTCATTCTGGTTGTGACCATAGGCTTTATGCTGAAATCAAGCTTCGGCTTCACCATCAAAGCATCCAAAGGCTTAAACTCGTATGGGTTAAAATCAGTGGGCTTTATTGTCTTAGCAGGCATTTCTAAAACTGGCTTTCCATCAGTTATTTTGAGCTCTGGCAGTTTAAGGTTCGGTGCAGATCTGGCAGCACTGGCTTCAGCAAGTGTTTTGGCGGGATTGGCAGCGAACTGCCCATTAGCCAGTTTTGCGGAAAGATCTCCGGGAGTGTTTGTAGGAAATTTGATCTCACCCACCTTCGCAAGCACATCAGCATTCGGTATTGTTACCGGCTCTGATGCGCGCGACTTGAAGCGCTCGGTCATCGATGATAGCGCACGCGGTCCATAATTTACTGCGGCCGACCCTGCATATCCTCCTGCCATCATCAATGGATAATCAAAAGCAGCACCGCCAAGATATTGAGCAACTATCGCACGATTTTCCAAATAATTTTGCGGATTAATCATGGTATCAACGGCAGCATACGCCGATGGAACGACTCGCCGAGCGGCATCTCCGATAGCAACCCACTTAAGTCCTTCACCAGCAATAGCAGCAGCTTTCTCCCAACGACCTCCGGCGCTTTTCATGGCCGTCAGCCCTGCCCCCAGTGCAGCAGCACCAGCAAATTCAAGAGCAGTTATACCTGGGTTTTCTCGCGCCTGATTAAGGCGATCCATAAATCCGTCTTTTACTCCACCCCCGAGTAGATTTGCTTCCAGACGAAGTCTATCTCCCACAGTGTTTAGCTGTGGAACCTGATTTACTTTCTCTGGTGCATTCAAAAGTTCAGCGTTGTTTAAATCTGGCATCTGTTTGGCTCCTATACCTGAGATAACTCAGGCTTCGTATACGCGAAGCACCAGCACAAACAGGAGAAATTAAGAGACGGACTCGGGGTGTCGATTCTCGAAGAGAATCGTGCCGCTCACTAATCACTCGCGTGCTGCAACCTCCCGGATCTTGCACGCAACGATTACCGATAACCGAAAAACATAGCCTGAGAGAAAACTATACAATTCCGACTTCCAGTTCAATGGTGTTTTTACGATGTGATATTGACGCTATCATAAGCAGGACTATTTGCCTAAAATACATCTGCCTATTGATTGGCTTTAAGTCGAACTATTCGCTCGAACCTTCTCGAAGAATTTTCGCGCACCATCTATATATAGTTTTTCGTCAGGCTGTTTCCAATTATGAGTGGAATTGGGCAACTCCAGAAGCTCTTTTGGTTCGCTGGCCGCAGCAAAATTCTGCTGTGCTTCTTCGAAGGGAATCAACTCATCAATTTTTCCATGCATTATTAGAAGCGGAGCATGTTTACCTTTGAGCGTTTCTAGATTATTGAATTCAGGATAAAACTGGCAGAAGTCCGGATAAAGACGGAAGTACGAAACCTTCTTTTTTGCAATTTGAAGCAAGGACGTGAATGTCGAATCTAAAATCAGCCCACCTGATTCAACCTTCGAAGCAAGGGCACAAGCCGTTCCACCACCAATTGATTCACCATAAATTACTATCTGCGATGGCTTGTATTTTTTTACATTGACGAGATAATCGTAGGCAGCTTGAGAATCGTCAATGAGCCCCGGCAAGTTCTTTTTTCCGCTGCTTTTTCCATAAGCACGATAATCAAATAGCAAAACAGAAGCACCTGCATCAAGTAAATACTTCGCAAGCATAAGTCGATGTCCAATGTTGCCAGCGTTTCCATGGCAATACAAAACAACCGGCGCATCCGCTTCTGGCGACTTGAATAACCACGAATGTAATTTATCACCGTTGTTATTTGTGATGAAAGTCTCTTCGCGCTTTATGTTGTTGACTGAATCACATGTGTACTCTTCGCCTGGTTGGCGTGGTATCAGAATGACGTCACCACAAATGCGGCTTAGCACCGACGGGCAAAGCAAAATATAAGTGCCAAGCAAAACTATGATAAGCGCTATAAGCATAGCCCGTATAAGGAGTTTTCCAAGTCGAAGCAGCTTCTCTTTCATCCTTCGATCATACCTCACGATTACATGAGGCAAACCAAATTAAGCGACAGACACTTTAGAAACTGATCTCTGTTTCGATTCGGTACTTAACCGTTTTTGCTCAAATTATTGATGATTTCTTGCTCTCGCTGAGCTTCTGCAGTCTTTGATTCCTTCTGGAAAACACCGAGCAAACCCTTATGTGCATCGATTGATGTTGGATATAACTCTGTTGCTTTCAAGAAATTCGACTCTGCGTCTTTCAACTTATCTTGCGCCGCGTAATTCTCAGCCAGCAAAATGAATGCAGGCACACAATAAGGATTGACTTCGAGAGCCTTTTGCGCAGCCTGCTGAGCCTCGGAGTATTTTTTCTCAGAAAGTTGGAAACGTCCAAGATCTACTAGAGCCTGGAAGTCTTTTGGATTTAGTTCAACAGCTTTTTGCAGCGCGTCACCTGCAGACTTTCTATCATTGTCTTTTTGCATTGCTTTAGCAAGAGCAAGGTAAGCAGTTGATTCATCAGCAGCGTCAGCCTTGCTCTTCTCGATGACAGCATTGATAAGGTCTTTAGATTCTCTGGTGCGATTATCAGCCATCCACATAGTAGCAAGCACCAGTGGCGCCTTTTCCTTAAGTTCTCCTTCGGGGAACTTCTTAACCACTTCGATTGCAAATTCTTTCTTGTTCAACTTCTGCAGAGTCAGCACATAATCATCGAGACTCGACAGTTGATCTTCATGGTCCATATCGTCAAAGCTTTTTTGCAACTCTTTGAATGAATCTGCATTTCGATCTCTCAGAGCTTTTCCTTCACTCAACAAGAACTGGTCAAGCTTCTTCTGCTTGCCCTCTTTCTCGCTGAGCACAACTCCCTCGAGCGTGACTACTGATTCTCTATAACGTCCCTCCGAGAAAAATACAGAAGCGAGCGAACGCATAATGTCATTCGGATTTACCTGGCTTGCGTTGCCCGTGCTCTGTCCAAGTTGTTGCAGAGCAATACCGGTCGTAAAAGCGGTTTCTGCTTGAACATAATCGTAGTTATTGGCATAACAAAATCCGAGCGCCACCAGATCTTCCACGGAAGCAGGGTTGATGTTCAACGCACGTATGTAGGACTTCGCCGCCGCGCCATAGTTCTTCTTTTCTAATTCTATTTTTGCAATGGCTCTGTGCGGACGAGGATCTTTCTGATCTAAATTTGCAGCTTCCTTCAATTGCTCAATTGCTTCATCTGTTTTTCCCGCATGGCGGTAAGCATCGGCCAAATTCAACCTGAGAGAAGAGACCTTGGGCTGCAGCTCTATAACTCTCTTATACTCAGCAATTAACTCATCGTTTCTTCCCTCTTTCTTGAGTAAGGCGACGAGTTTTTGATCTGCCACTGCGTTCGATGGCGCAATTTTCAATGCTTGCTGAAGCGATTCAACTGCTTTGCTAGTGTTCTGATTCAATTCTTGCAAATTTGCAAGTTCTACAAGTTCAAAATCTTGGTCCTTCTTGCTAAGCTCAACAGCGTGCTGTTGCTCATTAATAGCTTCTTGAAGTTTACCCTGATATCTATAGATGGTTGCCATAGCTCTGTAATAACGCGGTTCGTTAGCGTCAATTGAAACAGATTTGTTCAATTGCTCAAGCGCCTCAATTAAACGCCACTGCTGTTGGTAAATTTGAGCAAGGCGATAGTAATTTGCCGCATCATGAGGGAAGTCTTGAATGGCTGTACGAGCGACATCTATTGCTCCGTCAAAATCATTTTTTGCAAGACGTATGTCAATTAGAAGGTTTCTGACCTGAGTCGAATCAGGTTCAATAGAAAGCGATTTCACATAAGCACGTTCGGCAAGCTGTGGATTCTTCAGCGACTTTTCCTGGATGAATCCTAATGTTCTATAGCCCCAGGCAAAGTTCGGACATAGCCCTACAACTCTCTCGCAATACTCAGCAGCGGAAGCAGCATTTCCCTTTTTCAGCGCAACGCATGCTCTGCTGAACTCTAACAAAGCATCGTCATTCACTGCAATGCTATTCAAGAGTTTTTCCGCATCATCAAGCTTGCCTTGTGTGGTGAGAGTAAGTCCTTCCACAATGAGCGGAGCGTTTTTGTCCTTATCGTCAACGCTCATCGCTTTTACTTTTTTGTTCAAGTCGCCAATCTTGTCTTTAGCGCCTGTGTAGAGATAACAGAAAGCCAACCAGGCCTCATTGCGTCCCGCCGTCGTGTCAGAGGCGGTTAGTTCTTCAAGTTTTGCTATGGCATCTGGCCATTGCCCTTTGTTGATGAAAGCGCGAACCGATGGCGCTATTCCATCGTTATCAGCAGCAGCCTTTTTAAAGCCAGACTTTTTACTGGACGAAGCTTTCTTACTATCTGCAGACTTTTTAGAAGATGCGGAAACCGCCGCCGAGTCAGTGTAAGCAAGAGACATATTGAGCGTTGATGCAAGCAATATAGAGCTTAGAGCGGTAAGAAGAACATGATTCACAGCCAAAACCTCAAGTTTTATCGCCACTATAGTAGCAATAATCGGATTGGATGGCGATCTAAACGTTACTCCTTGACAGTTTCCGGATTAGCGAAAACAGACAACTGCATTACTTCATCAATGGCGATGCTTCTCAATTTCGGACCGTCGAGAATCTTACTGGCGCCACTTCTCTTCTCCATCTGACCCATCAAATAGTGAGCTCTGTCGATTACCTGAGGCGGTAGCCCAGCCATGCTAGCAACATGAATTCCAAACGAGCGGCTTGCTCCACCAGGAACAACCTTATGCAGGAATTCGATACGACCAGCAAGCTCAGCAACCTGAACCTGATAATTGACAACGCGGCTGATATAGTTAGCAAGCGCATTCAACTCGTGATAGTGTGTCGCAAAAATTGTGCGGGCTCTTACGACGTTGGCAAGAAATTCAGAAACTGACCACGCAATAGCGACACCATCATAGGTGCTTGTGCCTCGCCCAACTTCATCTAGCAAAATTAGCGAACGAGGCGTCGCGCACAGACAGCACTGCGTCGTTTCACTCATTTCAACAAGGAAGGTCGATTGCCCCTGGCTCAAATCATCGACGGCACCTATTCTTGTAAATATGCGGTCAACAAGGCCGACGCGGGCACTAGTTGCAGGAACGAAAGATCCCATCTGAGCCATTATGACGATCTGTGCAACCTGGCGAAGCAAGCTCGACTTACCAGCCATGTTAGGTCCGGTAAGGATTATCATCTGTTGATCTTCCGAGTTGCCATTCAGCTTGGTGTCGTTTGCAACATAGACACCCATCGGCAAAATCTTTTCAAGAACTGGATGGCGGCCATCTTTTATATCTAGAGAAAGAGAATCATCAACTTGAGGGCGCACATATTTGTTTTGCGCAGCGACAGAAGAAAGACTCGTAAGAGCATCCAGAGCGGCTACATACTGCGCAATTTTTCTCACTGCAGCACCGTAAGGAGCAAGCCTTGCACGCAAATCAACGAACAATCTGTACTCTAAATCAGTTTGATTTTTCTCAGCATTCAGAATCTTCGACTCGTATTCTTTCAGCTCTGGAGTGATATAGCGCTCTGCATTTGTGAGGGTTTGCTTGCGAATGTAGTCTCCAGGAACGAGGTCTTTATTGGCATGCGTTACTTCAATAAAATAACCAAAATTTGAATTGAACGAAACCTTGAGAGACTTGATTTGAGTTCTCTCAACTTCTTGCTTCTGGAAGTCCTCAATCCATTGTTTTCCACCACCCAAGAGCGACTTGACTTCATCTAACTCAGCTGAATAACCAGTGCGGAAGATACCACCAACAGTAAGTTCTCTAGGTGGGTCGTCAGAAAGAGCATCTGCAATTTGTCGAGCGAGATCAATCAAGTCACCAGGTATGGTGCGCAACTGCAGGAACTCTTTTGACTTTGTCTGGGAGAGTTCCTGCCCTATAGAAGGCAGCAGGGACAGAGAGTTAGCAATTGCCCAGAGATCTTTCGGGGAAATTGTCGCGGAGGACAGGCGTACACCCAAACGTTCAAGATCAGCTAGATCAGCAAGCACCTGTTCGATGCGTCGGCGGCGCCCACTATCTTGAGTAAGTTCTTCAACGGCATCCAGGCGATCATTAATGGCTTCTACCGACAACAATGGCTTTAGAAGCCAATTACGAAGCATTCTTGAGCCCATGGCTGTCTTGCAATTATCAAGACACCAGAGCAAACTGCCCTGGAAACTGCGGTCTCTGGACGTTTCAGTAAGCTCAAGATTGCGCCGTGAATTTTCATCAATCACCAGATGCTCGTCAGCACAGTAGGTGCTGATTCCCGAAAACTTCGGCATTAATGCAGATTGAGTTTTCTCAAGATATTCCAAAACGGCCCCAGCAGCACCTATGGAAAGTGGCATTTCATGACAGCCAAACCCTTCGAGAGTGCTCACATTGAAGAGGGTTAGAATGCGTCGCTTCGAGGGTTCTAGTTGAAAAAACATCCCGGGACGACCAACACAACGATAACGCTCAGACACTACAGGCGGTGCTTCAAGTTCGTCGACTGGAATTCCAATAGTCGCAGAGCGAACGGTTTTCTTAACAACAAGAACTTCTCGCGGCGACAGTCTTGCAAGCTCAAGAATCAGCCGTTCTTCGCTAAGCTGAGTTACGATAAATTCGCCACAACTTGCGTCACAAGCTGCCAGTCCCCAGAGACTCTCTTTCTTACCATTGACTTCAACATTGCCACCTTTCATGATGGCGACAAGGTAATTATTCTCACGCGCTGGAAGCAGGTTCGACTCAAGCACAGTTCCTGGGGTGAGAATTCGCACGACCTGCCTGGCAACAGGACCCTTGCTCTGTCCCACGACTCCGACTTGCTCAGCAACGGCTACTGAGTAGCCTTTACCAATCAATTTAGAAATGTAAGCTTCGTATGATTTGACCGGAACACCCGCCATTGGACATCGTCCATTGGGATATGTTGCTTCGGGTCGGCTGGTTAATGTGATGTCGAGTTCACGCGCTCCAACATGTGCGTCTTCATCGAACAATTCATAAAAATCGCCCACTCGGAAAAACAACAGCGCATCAGGATTCTGAGCCTTGATTTCCCAGAACTGTTGCATCATAGCCGAGAGCTCGCCAGTCTTCTGGCTGCTTTCAGCTTCTTGAGCTTCGGTTTTGGCTCCCTTAAGAGCTTCGGTCTGGGCTCCTTTCATTCTCTTCACCTCTGGGTCAATAGCTGATGAATTGCTAAAGCGCGATGCCTGCGACCAGTACATAGACAATGCATATACTGTGCGCAGAACTTGTTTCAATGCATCAATGATATCGCCTGAGAAGAAGCATGCATGATGAGCATCTGGTAATATGATGGGCTGGACTACTCCAACAAATATCGAGTCAATATCTGATGAACAGAGAAATTATTTTCAAATCCGTTTCTAGACTTTTCAGCCTGAAGGGCTTGAGCTACACGCTTGCAATGAGCCTGATGATTAATGGAGCTGGAGCAGCCATGGCAGCGCCGGCCAAAGCGCCAGCCAAGACCAAGACCGAGAAATCCGGAGCAGACAACAAATCTGACGATAAGAAAGACAGCGACAAAAAAGACGCCAAAGACGATAAGAAAGATAGTAAGGACGAGAAAGCTTCTGATAAAAAAGATGCAGAGAAAAAAGACACTAAAGAAGCAGCAAAGCCAGAAGTTCCAATAGAGAACGTTGTCAACGTTCAAGCTCAAGACCTGGTCGATAAGCCACATGAATATTTGGGCAAGAACGTCAAGTTCCAGGCGCCCTTCGTAGCATTCAGCAACCTGGCGCTTGACTACAAGCCAGCGTTTAGATCATCCAAAACACACATTTCATTGTTGGTATCTCAACCCAAGAAAAAGATTCCATTGTCGGAACTGAAACTTGCAATGATGACACCAAAAGATGAAAAAGGACCGGAAACCCAACTACTGGCAGCGCTCAAAGAAGGCGATGTGCTTGAGATTACCGGGAAAGTTTTCAGCGCAGCTCTTGAAGATCCATGGGTTGAAATTCTTCGTCTGAAAAAGATTGGTGGCGCACCAGATGACAAGAAGGCTGACGCTTCTAAGAATAAGAAAGATGATACAAAAGCATCTGAGTCAAAAAACGATAAAGGCAGTGCTGGCAAGGATAGTGACTCAAAACCTGCGAAGTAATTGCTAAATCGACTTGCCATGTAGAATGACATTAGCGCCTCTTCAGTGGATAATGCTAAAGGTAATTTATGCAGGTTGTTAAGGAGACGGCAATGGCGGATAACGGCGAAATTCAAACGCTACTATCTTCGTTGAATGGAAAAAACGGAATATTAGGCTGCCTACTAGCGGGCGGTGACGGTTCCATCATATCGAGCAGTTTGCCGGCTGATATCGACACTGCAACGCTGGGTGCTCTGAGTGCAACGTTGTTCTCAAACAACGATGTGTCACTCCAAAGAATGAACCGCGGCGCGCTGAGTCAGATGACGCTGCTGACAGACCAGGGAATACTTCATTTCTGCCAGGTTGATGGTCATTACCTCATCGTACTCACTGCTAAGGGTCAGAGAATCAATCTCGAAGGACTCATTCGCGCAGTCGAAGAGCAAATCGTCAACCTCAAGCCAAAACTGGGCTAATAGCCAAACAAGCAAATTGAGAAGCAGGCGCTTTTGCGTCTGCTTTTTTGTTGACCATGAAGTCCCTAAGATTTTGGAAGGTTTCCTGCAGAGCTAGTATTCCGGTATTTATCCAAATTGTAATCAGAACTGATGCTCTGTAGCAGTCTCTGCACAGCTGGAATTTCATTCTTCGAATTCAAAATGCTTGCAACACGAATACACATCAAAGCTTCGTTCAAAGTGCAGCGATAAGAAACTAGTTTCTTGATGCCGGATACATCTAACACTTCATTGATTTCATCATACATTTCCGCATTTAGAAGTGCCTGCACGATGATCGCTGGAGGTATTGCACTGCAAGCCAGCTCACGAGAGTTTGCTGCGGTGGCAAGGCTTTTCCATCTCACGAATAACTTTCTAAGTTTCGCGCGGTGAGCTAACAGATCGCTCTCAGCTTCTGGGCTTTGCTCTAAATTTTCCAGATCGATTCCTAAATCTCCGCAAACGTCCTCATATTTTCTTCGGCATCTTCGTTTCTTCACAAAATCGAGCGCAGCTTTTCGAAGTAAAGGCTCGTCGTGAATCCGACAAACAAAAGCGATATATAAAGCATCTCTTGTTACCATAGCCTCCTCTTCTTCTGCCTGGGGGAGACTTCGAAACAGCTCGTCAATTTTGCTGTATCGATTTAGACTTGCAAACACATCCAAATGAGTTAGCAACTCATCACTTCTATAATCGATTTCTCTTTCTCTTAAAATGTCCTGACCTACGATCGATTTCGAATAGAATGCTGAAAGCAACTGCAAGAGCACCAGACGATTCGCGATGCCGACACCTCTATTTATAGCTTCAGGACTTATGCGATAACCAATATCAATGGGAACTTGGAAATCGCCCAGAAAAAAAGACAGCTTTGAATAAAGTTCGGTTTGCTCTGAAAGCAGCTTGCAGTTAGGCTCATTTGCAAAGCTTCGAGCAAGTGCTCTAGCCTTTTGCAAATGAGGAGCACAATAAATGCTGTGTAAATTTAGAAAATCACTGGACTTACGCCTGCGTGATACTTCCTCAAGAAGTTTTTGAGCTTTTGCGTGGTGACCCTGCCTCTCCAATTCAAGAATTTTCAACTCAAATGTCTTGGGAGAATGCCCCTGTTCAACCTGCTCATCTGAACTACCGACATCAGCTTGAATGCTTGTGTTAGCATCGCGAGATCCTTTATTGAAAAAATAAGAACACAGATACACCGCATACAAACCTAAAAGAGTAGAAACAACTATTAATCCGCGAACTTTTTTCTTTGGTTTGAATGAGGTGCTCACTGCCATACCAAGTTTCATTGCATCAGCTTTACCCCACGTCGATATAAGCTCGTGCAGAGCTGATTCAAATTCAGACATGGATTGATATCGCTTCTCAAGGTCACGAGCCAGCGCACGCTGCAAAATGACATTGATCCGAGGGTCGAAATCAACCATATCATCCGCTTTCAAAAGCGGAACATCCGAGTGGCTTTGCATGTACATCAGTCCAATCGGATTATCGGCATCAAAGGGCCGATGCCCAGTAAGCAATTCGAACAGAATCACACCAAGGGCATAGATGTCTGATTGAGGAGTTACAGCAACCCCCATCGACTGCTCGGGACTCATATACAAAACGGATCCGATTAGCACACCTGTTTTAGTGAGCTTTTGTTCTTTCGTATCCTTTGCTCGAGCAAGACCAAAATCAATGATCTTGACCGTATCAGGCCGGGGCTCATTCACAAGAAGAATGTTCTCTGGTTTTAAATCTCGATGCACAACTTCATTTAGATGCACAAAAGCCAGAGCAGAAGCGCATTGAGTGATTATGCTCAGTGCACGCAATGGTAGAAATCTGTCGCTCTTGTTAATGACTGCACGTAAGCTTTCGCCTCGCAAGAGTTCCATCGCTATGTATGGAAGTCCTCTACCTGAAACCGCTATGTGATAGACAGAAACAATATTTTCATGATGGAGCTTGCCCAAAACCTTAGCTTCACGAAGAAATCGTTTCTTGAACTCTTCATCGCCCATAACTTCAGGATGAAGAATCTTAATTGCAAGCTTTCGATTACAGTCCAGTTGTACAGCCTTAAATACTGTGCCAATACCACCAGTACCAAGCACCGACTCAAGAAAGTAGCGCTTATTGAAGTATTCTCCGGGCTGGGGAAAACCGCTCATTAATCACCTCCGCTCGATTGTAATCTACAATCTACGCCGCTTCAAGGTGTCCAATTTGGGTATAAATCGGGTGGTTATGCTTCCCAAACGATATGATGAAATCAAAATACAGACAGTCAGCCTTGGCATTCTCCCTTAGCCTGCTCGTCCTTTGCCACCCCGCAGCTCTGGCGGCAAGGTTCTTGGACACAAATGGCTCTTGGGCTGAAACCTATATAAACATTCTGTCTGATAAGGGAATCGTTGCTGCAGAAAATGATGGGAAGTTCAAACCTGACGAGCCTGTGACTCGCGCGGTGTTTGCAGCCTGGCTGGTTAAAATTCTTGGTATCGAGAATCAGCCTGTTCCAGCAAAGCCATCATTTCCTGATGTCAAAGAAACTGATTGGTTCTACAAAGCTGTGGAAATCATCAGACAAAATAATTATATTTCGGGATACTCGGATGGCTTTCGACCCAACCAATTTATACAAAAGGGCGAAGTTGTTTCCATAATTTCACGCGCCTTAAACAAGCCAGCCCCAGATGAAACTCAAGTAGAAGATGAGTTGCAAAAATACAAGGACGCGTCAAAAGTCCCAGCTTGGGCTCGCATTGGTGTCGCGGAGACATCAATGGCAGGCATTCTTCTGGTTGGTCCGGACACTCAAAAAATTGGAGCAGATCAACTCGCGTCGCGGGCCGACACTATCGCGCTCTTGTACAAACTAGACGAGTATTTGTCTCGTCGTGATGAATCAGATGTATTGAAGCGAGCCAGTCGCAATCTAGGTTATGGTTCATACCAGCCACCAAACAATTCTCAATCTTATTCAGGTGCATACGGAACTAATTCAAACAACTTCCAGGGACAACCACAAAATCAATACCCTGGCAATTACCAGGGTCAAGTAAACAAGCAAGGTGACTACTTCGGAGCAAATACCGCGCCACAGAATAATTACGGCGGGCAAAGTCCGCAATTCGGTGGTTCCCCGCCAGCAGCGCAGGGGCAGCGAGGCACCGCAAGTGGTGGCACCCAGCTGCAAGGTGGAGTTATCGTACTGGCAGCAGGAACAAAATTTCGCGCAGAGCTGAAAAACTCGATAAGCTCTGATTCAACACAAGCTGGTGAGGAGATACGTGTAACGATCAACGAACCTATCTATGCCAATGGAACGGAAGTCATACCTGCGGGAAGTCGCTTAACAGGTAGTGCAAGCTCAGTGTCACCAGCACATCGCTTCAAAGCTGGCGCCCCTGGAAAGATGGAAATCAAATTTACCACATGCGAAACGCCAGATGGAAGAGTCTTTCCGCTCTCAGCTAGTGTTGATGAAGATGACCAACGAATGTCTGGATCTAGCACAGCTGGTCGTATTGGAAAGGGATTAGTTACCACAGGCATAGGTGCTGGCTCTGGAGCCGCAGTTGGCACGGCACTTGGCGCGATCGTGGGCGGAACTTCGAATGGCAATATGGGAACAGCCATCGGCATGGGCGCAGTGTTTGGCACCGCCATTGGTGCAGGCGTTGGAGGCGTCACAGCACTGGTTAAGAAAGGTTCAGAACTTAAGTTATCAGCTGGAACAATGCTACCCATCAAATTAGACGATCAGGTTCCAATTCAACTCCCCCAGGGCAACGGTTACAATTCGGCGTATCAAACGCCGTTTCAGCAGAGACAGTGGGCGCCGCCCCAACCATCGCAACCAGTGGCTCCACAGTCAGCTTCAACACCAGCACAGTCATCGAAACAGGCTAAAAGCGCACAACAAAAACCTGCAAAACAAACAAAGCAAAAACATCAAAAACAACCTAAACA
Source organism: Obscuribacteraceae bacterium (SeqCode) (assembly GCA_044226015.1). GTDB lineage: Bacteria > Cyanobacteriota > Vampirovibrionia > Obscuribacterales > Obscuribacteraceae > JAIEPM01. The sequence goes on along the minus strand of JBGAHS010000001.1, from coordinate 927,440 downwards.
CAAAACCGAAGACTCGGCTCCACCGCCACCGGGATCCTCACCAGCAGCACAGGGATCCTCAACATCAGCACAGGGATCCTCAACAGCATCACAGGGATCCTCAACAGCATCACAGGGATCCTCGCAAGCAGCACAGGGGTCCTCAGCAGCAGCTCAAGGATACTCACCAGCAACACAGGGATCCTCAACAGCAGCACAAGGATCCGCGCAGACACAGGGCTCCCCACAGTCACAAGGATCCGCGCAGTCACAAGAATCAGCGCAGTCACAAGGATCCGCGCAGTCACAAGGATCCGCGCAGTCACAAGGATCCGCGCAGTCACAAGGATCCGCGCAGTCACAAGGATCCGCGCAGTCACAAGGATCCGCGCAGTCACGAGGATCCGCGCAGTCACAGGAGTCCCCACAAGCACAAGAAGCACCACAATCGGTGCAAGCCGCACCCTCCAACACAGCTGCAGCAGAAGGTAAGGACACTCCCTCAGGAAATGCAACAACACCTGAGTCTTCAGCACCATCGGTGGACATCAACGAGCCAATGAATGCAATGCCACCAACTACCGAAGATACTTCAAAGAAAGGCTCGCCGGAAGACACTCCTTCAAATAAGCAAAGCAATAAAACTGACAAACAAGATAGCGGAAGCAAGAAGCAAGTGCAAGCGAAAACAACCAGCAGCACAAAGCAGAAAAGTTCTAAATAGACTGCCTAGTTTCCGCCGTAACGACGCTGGCGATTTGCAAAATCAGCAATAGCCTTCGCAAATTCATTTTCATTGAATTCAGGCCACATAAGATCTGTCACGTAAAGCTCGGTGTAGGCAGCTTGCCAGAGCAAATAATTGGACAAGCGCATTTCACCTCCGGTGCGAATAAGCAAATCGGGGTCAGGAATGTCGCGCGTGTACAAATTCTTTGACACCAAATCTGGTGTTATATCTTCAAGCTTTATTTGTCCTGATACAACCTGGGCTGCAATTTCCTTGCAAGCCTCTGAAATTTCCAGCCGTGACCCATAATTCAATGCAACTTGCAGGTTCAGTCCACTGTTTTTTCCAGTCAGCTCCATCGCCCGCCCAAAGCCATCCTGCAGAGTCTTTGGCATATCTTCGAGTTTACCAATGAAACGCAATCTGACGTTTGCTTGATGCAGCTCTTCCAATTCGTCGGTGAGGACTCGCGCAAACAGCTCGAACAAATAATCGACCTCTTCTTGCCCCCGCTGCCAGTTTTCACTGGAGAAAGCGTAGACTGTCATGTATTTCAGTCCTACCTTTGCGGCATATTTGACAAGTTTTTTAAGACTCTGAACGCCTTCCTTGTGCCCCCAAACTCTGGGCACATGTTTCTTGTCAGCCCATCGCCTGTTTCCATCCATGATGATAGCAACGTGCTGCAAGGACTCTGGCAAAACCGGAAGGTCCTGATTTTTTGGGTTTTTACTGTTCTGGTTTTTAATCAATGACTTCTACCGAGTTTGAGGCGGCATCTTTCAAAAATGACGCATCTGTGGAAGAATCAAACTGTCAATTGCCATTATGAACTGTAGCTCAATCGGCAAGCATTAACTGTTTCTGCAAATGGTTTTATTAAGACCAACATACCTTATTAACGGCGACGTTACCGATATTGACCTGGCTTTACTTAAGCAGGATGGTGTGCGCGGTTTAATATTTGATCTCGACAGCACCTTGATGGAACCAAGGGCAGGCAAGTTGAGCCCCGAAGTGACCGCCTGGCTTAAGGAAGCGCGCGACAACTTCGAAGTTGCGATTGTCAGCAATAATAAGCATGCAGCATATATCGAACAAGTGAGAGAGCTTTTACAAATGCCGCTCATATACAAAGCTGCGAAGCCTCGGCGTTGGGCATTTTTCGAGATTTTGAAGGGTTTTGAGATGGAAGCTAGCCAGGTTGCTGTAATTGGCGATCGTCCCCTCACAGACGTGCTTGGCGGACAACGGGCAGGAATGAAGACTATTCTGGTTTGGCCCTTGAAAACGCAAAAAGAGCCAAATTGGATAAAGATGATGAGAAAGATAGAGCGTTTTGTAATCAAGTCATAGGCTATTATATTGCCTGACAAGTCTTGTCACGACCTGAAGACTGTCTGTCGAAAGGAACCGAGCCGGAATGCCACCATCGCGGGTTTTGATAAAAACCTCACTCTTGATAACACTGGTTAGCTACGCTTCACAGGTTGAAGCGCAGCAATCTAGTAGCAACAAGAAAAAAGTAGCGCTAGGTTCTGGAATGCCAATGGCACCTAATATGGTGCCAGTTAGAAAAGCCGTGCCCCTAAACAGCTCTGTTCGGGCTGCAATAAATACTAATTTGCTCAAAGCCAGTTATCCTGCAACACACATGGAGAAAGGCTATTACTACAAGCAACAAAACAAGCCTCACGAAGCATTGCTTGAATTTGTACGTGCTGCGCATGAGAACCCACGCAACACCAAAGCGTTCTACGAACAAGCACAGCTGTTTCAAGCGGAAGGACAAACAAAGCTAGCCAAATCTGCAATGGAACAGGCTTTGGCTTTAGCGCCGCGCGATACAAAAATGCGAACTTACCTGGTTCAATTGCATGTTCAGAGCGGCAATCTGCTTGGCGCTGCAAACGAAGTAGGAAAGATTTTTTCCAGCCAGAAACCTCCGGCACAAAAAATTACAATTGCAGATCGCAAAGACTTGGAAGCACCTTCCGCTGCGATCAGCGTAGCCACAACGGGCAAGCTTCCCACTGCAGAAAATTCAGACCCGGCCGCACAATGGTTGCATTCCGCTTCAGCTCCAACACAGAAAGTGGCACCACACACAGAAGCATCCATCGACAAGACGCCTTCAGCAGAACCCGCAAGCAGACCATCTGGGCGAGGCAAGATATCACTAGTTTTCAGCCAGTCGCCGAGCACTAAGTCAAATGGACCCGGAGCATTTTTCAAAGACGAGCCGCGTCAGAGCAATGCTTCAGAAAAAGCGCCAGAACAAGTGAGCGAAGCTCGCAACGAACAACGTCCAAAAGCCATCGATGACATAATAAACAACCTTGGAGCAGCTCCGAAAGCAGAAAAGCATGAGCAAAAGGATAGCAAGGCAGAGACTGAAGAATTCGGAAAGTTGACACCAAATTCAGTGTCAGACGCTCTCAAAAATACTCCATCAGAAAAGAATGACAAAAAAGATTCTCGCGTAGCAGCGCAAAATGAAGATGCCCAGGGATTGCTAGCTCGCATGAGAACCGGCGCGAGCAGAGCTGTTAGCAACATTCCGAAGCCGCCCATGCCCGAATGGATTAAGAGCCGACTTCCAGCACAAGCGCAGCAAGAAACCGCACACACTGAGCAGAAAGAAGAAAAGGGCTCAATGTTTGCCTGGATGAAGGACAAGCTACCGTTTGGTGCTGACAAACCAGCACAAGCGCCACCCGCGCCCGAGGAGAAGAAGGTCTCACGCGCTGCAAACATGCTTTCTCATATCAAAGATCATATACCTTTCACTGAAAGAGCTGAAGATGCAGCAGTCGTTAAGAATGCACCACATGCGGTGAACCCAATTGACCTGGTTCCAAAACAGGAAAAACCATTTTCTATTGGAAGCGTTGCTCAAAACATGAAGTCACACATTCCATTCATAAAGCATGAAACAACGCCAAGCAATAAAGTCAACGTCACAACAACAACTAACACTACCACTACAGTCACGAGCAGCTATCAGAAGTCACTTCCTGATAAAGCAGACCTTCCACCAGAGGTCGCACGAATTCTCGATGGTAGGTATGGCGGCGACGTGAACGTCACAACATCAAAGACAGCAGCGAAGCCAGCGGAAAAATCACCAGATATGGACCCGCAACTGAAGCAAATTTTGTCTGCTGTTCCAAAATTACCTGAAGATAATCGCGTCGTTAAGAGACCCGAAGTCTCTGGTCCCAACTACGGTCTCCTCAAAAACAATTCAGTAACACATCTTGCATCGACTGACCTTCCAGAGATGGATGAAGCAGATAAGAAGCCAGGCTTCTTTGAAAACATGATGTCGCAGGCGAAAAAGACTTTTACTTCTTTCGTTCCGAATGTGTCTTGGTCATGGCCCAGCCTGCCAGGACTGCCAGGAACGAACCGCGACAACTCACCAGAGGCGATTGTTGCAAACGTTTCGCCGGAGACTGCGCCGGTTGCAGCAGGACCGGGCGCGGTTCCTGAACAAAAGGCTCCTACGCCAGTGCCGCTGGATGTGAGCCGAATAATCAACAGCTTCAGCAGCCCCACAGCACCGGCACCACCTCCGGTGGCAGTCAGACTGTCAGCATCTTTGCCGATAGCAGCAGCACCATCAACTCTAGAAAGTATGATTCCGAAACCGGTAGAGCACAAATCGGCTGCAGAAACAGCTTTGCCACAGCTGGGTGCACAAGGGCTAGAGCGGAAATCTGCTACGGCTGGTCCACTCACCAGCCCTGAACAGGGTCCTCTTCAACCACTTATTGCAGCACTACCACCAGCGGTGCAAGATGCAGTAGCGAGCGCACAACCAGTTCTCAAGCCGGCGCTCGATGCAGCAAGCGGCATAGCTCAAGCGATATCTCCGCTGGCAATTCCAAAGAGTGAAATAGCGAGCCCTGTTCCGTTGGAAACAGCGAGTCAAAACACTGTTCCTAATAAAGTTCCAGTGCCGGTGGGCGTGGACATGAGCAAGTACTATCCTGGTGGTATGTCTGCTGGACCTGCCAACAAAATCATCGACTTCCAAAAGAGCAAATCGGGCGCGTTCACTTTCATGAAGCCTCTAATTGATGGTGATAAGCAATTCCTTTCGAGTAAGCAGGTACGCACTATTCGCCCTGTTCCTGGAAAGATGCAAGAGCCTGTGGCTGAGCCACCAGAAGACCCGGTTACAAAACGCATGCGCTATTTGATGGAACATGGAACCGGCAATCTGAAACGCGGGGAAGCCTTCATGTTTTCAGAATCTACCGGCGAAGGAACACTATTTCTTTCAGATGGTACTACCGAAAGAAGAAAATTGCAGGAGTCAAAAGACTCCGAGAAAGTTCTCCGCGAACGTCGTCCTGACATAATGAAGCCAAAAGATTTGCAATACAGCTTGAATTTGTTAGGCAAATTGCTGCCAGCACAAGCCGAGCCGCACAGACAACAATCTGAGCCAATGCAAGGACCTTCTCTTGAACAACTGCTTCAGCAAATGGAACAACAAAAGAAAGGTTTCTTTGGCTGGGTCAAAAAGGGCTTTGGAATGAGCAATTGATGCTGTTGCCAACACTTTGCCTGAAGTTCTCGATTAGTGTAATTCCATCGTTTTCCGGAACCATTTATTGAAAGCAATGGGCTGGCTGTCCATCGGATTGTGACCCGCCCATTCAATGATTTGCAGGCTGCTTCCTGGCATAGCCTTGTGAATTGACTCAACATGCATAGAAGGCGCGACCGGGTCAAACCGCCCCACGGCAAAATGAACAGGACAATCAACCTTAGGAATATTATTGATGTAATCGAGACTATGAAAGTTCTCCACCACTTGTCCAAGACTGTAACTGTTAGTATCTAAGAGAACACGTTCGCGCCAGCCAAGATTGCGATGAATGGCAGTATTTCGAAGGCTTTGATAAGGCAGATTCAAAAACACTTTAAACGCATTTGCCACCACCGCCGGTACTTTACCAGGAAAAGAAACCGCCAGAATTTTCGACACCAGTTGTGGTTGCACACTCGCAACTTCAAGAGAAAGAATTGATCCCAGTGAATGCCCGATCCATACGGCGGGCCACTTAATTTCCAAATCATCGAAGGTCTCAAAAAGATCTTGCATATGAGTCTTCAAATCGGTTTTCTCTTCGGGTTCGGCACTCTCACCGTGCCCTCGCAAATCGGGAACGATACAATGCCAGCCATCCTTAACGAGCATTTCGATTTGTGGGTTCCACATTTCTGCCTTGGCACCCGTGCCATGAATCAAAATTACATCGCCTTTACTGCCACCAGTCCCAAACTCTTTAATTGCTAGTTTCATGGTTGGCGTCCTTTCCCAAAACTACCCCTATTTTATTTGATTATTCGAACAATGGGTCGCAGGGCGTCAGTTAATCTACTGTGAGTTTGCTTCCAAAATGCGCGGACAGGCGCGGAAGGACAGCTGCCCGGCAGCTGCTCGCCCAGCCGAGATCCAGGCAGAAGCAAGATACTGTCGGCGACTTTTGCCTTGAATTGCCCCCTGAAAAAAAGAACCTGCGATTTCTCGCAGGTTCAAAATCATCAGGACTAAAGTGACTTAATTGCTGCTCGTCTGCGGCTTAAGTGCCTTCAAATGAACATCGCTGTGACTGCGCTTGGGCGTGTCAAACTGATTGGTGTTGTGCAAGATGATTTTTGCCATCTCGAACACAGCATCAGTGCGGTTCAAACAGTATTTCTCGGGAAGCGGCTTGCTCATTCGATCGGGGTCGTGACGCAAATTCTTCACCAGTGAAGGCAATTGCTGAGGACTACTCAGCCTTTGCGCTAGTCCGGCATCTACAAGCATCTCAACAGTTCCGGCTTCCTGGGGCATCGGTGCTGTGATTACATCAACGATCATTGGAAGTTTTCGGGCAATACATTCAAATGTTGTCAGTCCACCAGCTTTTGTCACCATTGCATCTACGGCTGCCATCAGGTCTGGCATGCGATCATGAAAAGGAAGCACTGCAGTTGGAATACGAGAGTCGATAGCCTCTGCTTTCGCTCTTTCGTACAAATCCTTATTATGACCACAAAGGAAGAGCACCTGGAATTTCGACTCAACTTCTTTAAGTGAACGATAAGCTGAAAGCATATTGCCGCCGCCAGCCCAGCCAGCATTGATACACAATGTCGGAAGGTCAGTCGACAAGCCCAGATGACTCAAAAATTCTCCGCGTGACACCGTGGGAGGATTCAAGAATTCAGGGCTGATTGGCATTCCCAATACTCTGATTTTCGATTCTGGAACTTTCCATTCCATCAATTTATCTTTTACGAGTTCATTAGGCGCCACAATGAGGTCAGCTTCGTGACAAGCCCATCCTCTCCAAAGATTGGTATTAGGGTCAGTAATGACCACAATCAACTTGACATCACCAGCAATGCCTACATCTCTCATGGCTTTGTAAATAAAATGATTCGTCATCGGGTGCATAGATACGACGACTGAAGGCTGAGTTTCGATAAGGTGCTGTGTCAAATACTCTCTGCAGCCAAGGTAAGCAAGATGCCGTTCATTGGGTTTGACCCACTGGACGAAATCGTAGTAGTACTTCATTAGATGCTGATGATTGCGGAGAAAATAGTTGTAAGCCTCGACGAACGCGCGGTTTACGCCGCTCGACTTCTCCGCAACGGGTTCTTTTATAAGTTTCAGATCTCGTCCGGGGAAATGTTCCTCGGCGATTCGTTGTAAAGCGCCTTCGACTGCTTCTGTCGCACTGCGGTGCCCTCGACCAGTGTCCGAGAAGTAAAGAAGAATGTTTTCAGCCATAGTAAATTATCTCTGCAAGTAATAAACTAAAAGTCTTGTACCCAGACTCTCGTCTTATTCTGTAGGTTTGGACAAAATTTTGAACTTTTTCTTGTCCGGTATGGTGTGATGAAGAACCACTTGAAAACCAGAGAGCTTGTGCTGACAATAGTTTCACTAGCTTTCTCGATGCTCGTAAGCTCATTTACTTTAGCACCAGCATATGCCGAAGAACTAGCCCTCGGACAGCCTACTGGCAGCTCATCATCGCATGCATCAAAGCTGCAAAGCTCCGTCGCTGTTTCGATGCCGGGTTCTTACCAATTACCTCCGGCGAAAAAATATTTGAAGCAAGCTCCTATTGGAGTAGAGATTTATCAGAACGACGAGACTCCTATCGGCAACCGTCAGCCACTACTGATGGTTCACGGATTGCGTGGTGAATTTAACGAAGGCTTCCGCTGGGAGCGTGTTGTCGAAAGACTGATGCGTGATTCTGATTTCAAGGCGAAGTACAAAATCTATTTTGCAAGATTCAATACCTACACTTTGCTTTCAACAAATATGCCTCACTTCAAGAAAGCAATTAATGAGCTCTTCCATTCCGTTGGCAACAAACAAATTACAATAGTCGCGCTTTCCATGGGCGGAAACATGGTTCAAGAGTCAATGCAAGACATGGATGTGAATGCTTGCATTGAAAAGGTGTTGACTTTAGGAACACCATTTCACGGTGCACCACTCTTCTGTTTTGATTGGTTGAGATACAGCATTGTTAGAAACCACGATGTGCCTTGGGTTAGAGCCGACCTCTGCCTTTCATATAAGTTGTATTTTGCGCGCCATCCGAACCTGCTCGAAGATTTACGCTGGGATAACAGCGACAACGGCATTCCAAATGTAGGCAAGTTCTCCACATGGTTTCCGTTTCACGTCACTGGAGACGTGGACGTAAATACGATGAGCAACAACCGCATTCTTCAAGTCAATAAAAACATCAGGTTAGACAAGAAGAAGTTCATCTGCTACGGCGGCTACCTATTGACACCGTATGTAACACCACACCAGACAGCCAAGATTTACAAGGCACTGAGATGGCCCTGGTGGTTCGCCACTTGTACAGTTCCATATCACCTGGGTTTTGAGCACCCAGTACTGCGCGCGTTGAACTTTGAAATGGGCAGAATGCCAGTAGCAAGCCCCGATGGCAAGGATATCATTCTAGGCAGCGGACGCTACGGATTGAATGATGGCATTACTCCACTTGTGAGCGCACTGTTCCTTCCATCAGACGTACTTGCGAAGCATCCCATTAGTCGCGAACCCACGATTTCGACCATTCGTAAGAATGTAGATGTATCAAAATGCAGAGTGTTCCGACAGATTGACCACATCACGTTCATTGATGGCTATCGTCCAAAAGGTTTGCCAAAAGAGATTAGAGATGAACTCGCACCAGAGCTCGGAGCCCACAAAATCTTCGATTGGATTCTCTCAGACTTGATGGAAAACGAAACAAAACTAGCCAAGTCTGGCGATAAACCAATTGCGGAAAATCTCACTCCAAGCGAATTGACTGAGCGAACAGATTAAGTACATTCCAGGTCTTTGACCTGCACGAACTGATCACGCACGCGAATCAATGCCACCGCAATTAATGCCGCCGCGAACTAGAGCGACATCAGTCAGACTTTTTCTCAATTTCAGGGCATCCTGATATGCGTAGCTCGGCTTTAGGAGGCATTTTGCTGGGCAATTCCTTCATCTTTTTGCAGTCTGTCAGCACAAGGAAAGCAAAATCGTCAGGAAGCGCGGGAAGCACCTTAATCTCGTCGCAGTTCGCCAGGTCTAATCTGACAAGAGAAGACGGAAGCTCGGGCAGAGCATTCAATTGAGAGCATCCATCTAAGCTCAAAAGCTCTAGAGTCTTGGGCAAGGCGGGAAGCTCAGAGACTTTGTTTTTCGCCAGAGAGATTGATTTGAGACCATCCGGCAATGACGGCAGTGCACTAATTGAACAATCGGAAATCGAAATGGCTTGCAATGCATTCGGCAAGTCGGGCAGTTTGCTTATACCGGGACATTGAGAGATTGCAAGGTTCTTCATTGAGGGAGGTAGCTTGCTAATAGCATCAAGATGCGGGCAATCAACAATTCCCAAATCTAGAACCTGCTCAGGCAATTCTAACGCTGTCAATTCTTCACATTGCCTCAGATGCAATGACCCCAAATGTGCTGGCAATTTTTTCAAGCTCTTGAGCTGGGGACATTTTGTGAGCGTCAATGAAACCAGAGAGTCGGGCAAGCCCTCTAACGATTCTAGATTTTCTATCCCACTCAGGTTCAAAGTTGTGCTATTTGAGGATTGCGACAAAAAATTCTTCAATTCACTTACGAATGACTCATCTCCACCCTCCACGTGCAAAGAAGCAAGGCGAGCAGGAAGCTTGGGAAGCCGTTTCAAATTCGGGCAATCTTGAATGCTCAGCGTTCTAAGTGAGTCAGGTAAGTTCTCGATTGATTCCAACGCAGAGCAAGAGCGAAGAGTTAAAGAACTAAGGTTATCTGGAAGAGAATCAAGAGTAGTCGTATCAGACAGCTTCTTCAAGACAAGTGTTTCCGACTTCGCACCAGAGCTAATATAGGACTTTAGCTCGTCCAGAGACTCTATGACGTGCGACTCGCGAGCCCAGCTTGTCGCTGGCACCATATACAATACCAGCAGAGTCATTACTAAACTAAGAGACAAACATTCAAACTTGAGATTCCGAAGCATACTAATTAATCAACTCTGTCAGTGATACCAAAAAAGAAGAGGCGGCAGGGCAGCTTGCCACCTCTTCAGATTTTGCTTGAAGGTAGGACTTCAAACTGGTGTTAGCTCGCAATAGTACCGCCTCCAGAAGGAGGGGTTCCTATCAAAGATAAAGGAAAAATTGTGAGCCTGTCACCAGTATACTGAATATGTTGATTTATCCAAGAGGATATATTCCGTTTTATGATAAATCCCTTCTAATGCCGCAAGACGCTTTATCCATGCGGACCAGCTAAAAATGCTCAGTAATCTATCCCTCGTAGTTTTGGAATTTTCCGACTGCAATCAACAGCAAGCAAATTGCTAAGAAGCCGGCTTCTCCGTAACACTTTTCAATTTGACAATTAGAAAAAATTCGTTTGGGCTGCACAAGCCAAAGGCGAGGACAAATCCTCCAAAAGCAGGCTCTTATGGCAACTCAGCGTAAACCCTACAGCTGCAAAATGAAGACGCACCTAATGTGGTGATTGCAGATTTCATTCTCAGCTCTGAGCAATACCTCAAGAGCCTTGCAAACATTGCAGTGTTTGAGATCTCAAGTTATCTCGAATTAAGCAAGCACTCCAATCTTAAACAGGTCAAAATCGCCGCCGGCTGGACTTATCTAGTTCTTGGCGGCTATCATTTAGCTGAGATACTGAAAACTCAAAATAGTGTCAGTTCGCGAATTTTGGATGTTTCAAGTAGCAGGAAAAGATGCTTTTTAACTCGCTCAAATATGCGCTCTTTCTTCCAATAGTGGCAATTCTGTTTTGGATTTGTCCGCAAAAATTGCGTGTTCCACTTTTACTCGTCGCCAGCTACGTGTTCTATATGAGTTGGCGCCCGATCTATATCTTCTTGATTCTGGGCCTCACAGTATTCAACTATTTTGCAGGGCTGCTTATTGCTAACCAGCCTCATCGCAAGAAGTTCTGGATGATTTTCTCGGTCACAGCTAACTTGCTCGTACTTGCCTACTTCAAGTACGCATATTTCTTCGATGAAACTTTATCAGCAATGCTGAAACCAGCCGGCGTGAATGTTCCGGCAATTCCTTTTGAGATCATATTGCCGCTGGGCATCTCCTTCTTCGTTTTCGAATTCATTCACTACGTTGTAGACGTCTATAAAGGAAGTGAGCCGGTTCGCTCTTTCCTGGGATTCTCACTGTTTGCCAGCTTTTTTCCAACACAAATCGCAGGACCAATCAAGCGCTATCAAGATTTCGTTCCGCAATTTCTTGCAAAAGCGAAATTCAGCCCTGATTGCCTGGACGAAGGTATCAGCTTGATATTACTTGGGCTATTTAAGAAGGTGATGATTGCAGACAATCTCTCTTTCTTTGTTGAGGGTGGATTTGCCAACCCACAACTATTCACTGGCACGGATTTATGGATCTTCACTTACGCTTTTGCTTTCCAGATTTACTTCGACTTTTCAGGCTACACCGACGTAGCGCGCGGTTCAGCAAAACTTTTTGGCTACAAAGTTCCAATCAATTTCAATCTTCCATACATCGCTTGCAACATAGCTGATTTCTGGCATCGCTGGCACATCTCGCTTTCAACCTGGTTGCGTGACTACCTGTTTATTCCATTAGGTGGATCACGTTGCGGAAAGTGGATGAATTATCGCAACCTATTTTTGACTATGGCGCTCGGCGGACTCTGGCACGGAGCAGCTATGCACTACCTCTTCTGGGGTGCATTTCAGGGAATTGCATTGATAGCTCATAAAGAGTTTCAGGCAGTAAAAAGCAAAATCACAGTGCTTGATGCTTTCTTCAAGTCGCAAATTGGAAAAGCGTTCTCTATTTTGCTGACATTCCATTCAGTTTGTATTGGCTGGGTATTTTTCCGCGCTGAGACTACAGAGTCATGCTTTGCAATTTTGCAGAAAATGTTCTTCCTGGCACCAGCTTCTAGCGGTTCTGCGCTGGCGATGAACCTTCCTGCAATCAACTATCCATTGGTTTATCCTTCGGTCTTCTTATTATTGCCGGTCCTAGCAGTAAGCCATTTTGCAATGAACTATGTGAAGGAAAAGAACATTCTGATGAACATTCCAAAGCCTGTCAAAGCTATTTACTGTTTTGCAATGATGTTCATCATTCTGACCTTCTCACCAGACAAATCACCGCGTTTCATCTACTTCCAATTCTAAGGGTCGAATCAAATGCCAACGGCAACTGAAATAAAGAAGGAAGCTGTAGCACCGCAGGTGGTGCCAGAGCCAAAGAGCGGAGGTTCTTGGGTCTTTTCCAGCTATGCCATGTGGGCATTAGCAGCATTGCTTGTAGTTGACCTATTCTGCAAAATCAACTGGAACAATCTGAAACTTGATCATTATGCATCGCCAAACCGAAGTATGGTCTGGTGGACGGTAGACGATTTTCGCCGCCAGAAAACCAACCCTGACATTGTCTTGATTGGCTCAAGCCTCTTGATGCATGCGCTTCACGGTGGCGATGCGGAGTATTTGAAACTTCCGCAGAACGAAGTTTATCACCATAAAGCAGAGATGCTGGAAGATTTGATTCAAAAGAAAACTGGCGTAAAGGTGAATTCGTTTGCTTTTGCGCTGGCAGGTCAAATGGCGTCTGATGCCTACGTCTTGAGCAGCACCTTGTTTCAAGGCGAGCGAAAACCGAAGGTAATCGTGTATGGAATTGCGCCACGCGACTTCATGGACAACACATTGGGAAGCCCAGCGAGTACTGAGATATTCCGCTTTATGAGCAAACTTGGTGGAACTCGAGATGTGGCATGGCAAGCGCGCGGTTCACTCTGGGAAAAAGTGGAATACGTTGCCGAGAATGCCAGCAGTCTCTATGACCATCGCAACTATTTTGTTTACTTGCAGCAGCATTATGCAAAAGGTTTACTCCGATTGATTGGATATAAACCTACCGAAGAAGTTCATACACCTTTTGCATTGCGCAGACTTGCATTACTGGAATTGCCGGAGGACATCGGCTCTAACGAGAGAATAGCCCTTCCAAATTTAGAGGCTCACTACACTGATAATAGCGACGAGTACAGAAAGCGCTACCAACCTCTAAAGATGAAAGACTTCAAAATGCAACTTAGTTATTTTGAGAAGTTCCTTTCATTTTGTGAGCAACAGGGCATCAGCGTAATGCTGGTAAACATGCCGCTCACTCAAGACAATATCAATCTTATGCCACCGGGTGCATATGACCTGTACAAGAAGAGCGTCAACGAGCTGGCAAGCAAATACCACACGCAATTTGTTGATTTGCAGGACAGCAAAACTTTCGACAAGAGCCTATATTGCGATACGGCACACATGACTGGCAAGGGTGGACTGAAATTCTTTAGCGCACTTGCAGACAAACTCACAAACGGGTCGAGTCTTGCTTTTGATAAGAATGGCAGCTGGCAGTGAACATCGTTATGCCTGAAGATGCTAAGTCAGAGGCATCCGAAAGCAGCACTAATTCGCCGCTTAGAATCGGATCACTAGCGCAAGGTTATCTTATTGAAGCCTTGAAAGTGTTCGCCGCTGCATCCTGCGCATTCTATCTTCAGGTCTTTCATTTTGGCCCATATACCTCACTTCTTTTTGATTCGCAGGGCTATCTTTGGATAACCCAATCGTGCCAACAGCTCTTGCACCGAGAGAATCTTGCGGATGTTTGCCGCTATTTTGCTGGTGCCTGTCACGATGATGTATTGAGGACTGCAATCGTTTCGCACGTTCCTGGAATTCTTGAGTTGCAAAAGTCTGGTCCTCTTTTGCCACTAATTCTGCTCATAGCGTACGGCGTTTCAGGCAAGGCTCTCATCATGCCAAATTGGAACGTTGGAGCGTTGGCAATGATCATTTGCTTAGCATCGTGTTGCGTTGGCATCTGGGCATTTGCTCGGTCTCTCGGCGGCACCATGGCAGGCAGAATAGCTGCAATTTTAGCCATCACTTACAGTGGTTTTCTTGCAAACGCCGGCAGAATTTTGACTGAAATTCCAGCTACGAGCATTTCAATTTTTGCTCTCTACAGCGTCTTTCTTTATGCTCGACATCAAGAACGCAAACGACAGGAGATGCTGATTCAACCCGACGATATTCGCAAAGAATATGCAGCAGCAGCGGTGGCTGAGGCGAGTTCAGAGGAATTTCCATCAGTAGCAAAGTTAAGCGAAGAACGCAAGAAAAATAGATTTGGAATGAGGGCTTTCGGGTTGGCAGCGGTAGCTGGCTGCTGCACTGGCATGTTGATGCTAGGACGCCCAACCCTCTTACCCTGGCCAGCGATGATGTGCTTTTGTTTGCTATTGGTCGCTTCCCTTAGCCGAAACAAGCGCCTATTTCACCCAGCAGCAATAGTTGCTTTCTTGCTCGGGGTGAGCGTTTGTTTGACTCCATGGGCAATGACAAGACAAGTATTGAGCGGCAAGCCATCGGTCATGATTGATCGCTATGGACCACTCAACCTATCACAAGGCATGAATTTACGAACAGATGGGTTCGACGCACTGCCATCACCGCTGGTGCAACACCCTGAACAATTTGAAAAATCTATGGGTGAAGTAGTCCATGGAATTTTAGATCAGCTCAATACCAGACCAGCTGCTGTAGTCGACCTGATGCTCAGAAAGCCAGCCAGACTCATAGATTCGCCCTGGAACGACTTTCAAGTAAAGACGTTTGCTGTGCCCATTCTGTTACAGAGATTTGAGCATCAATTGATCCTTCTAGCTGCAGTATTAGGCATAACTCTATTGCTCGAACATGGCAGAAAGCGACCAGATTACGTGCTCTTGCTCACCGGCTTATTGATTGGCGTCTTCATGTGTTTCCACCTTGTATCATGCGCCTTCATTTCAATGAGTCGATATTACATAACGGCGATGCCTGTAGGTATAGTTGCGGCGTCTTATTTCTTGAGTAACTTGCTCAAGCGTAAAAAGGAAGCACTAATTCCGCTGGCAGCTCTCATCGCAGCGCCTCTCGTGTCGATGCTCCTGTATTACCTGCTGGTGCCGGGCTATGGTCGCATTTCAGACCTCAGCTGCGACATGGGGCTGGCTCCACTCTCAGTCTGCGCCGGGCTGTTTATGACAATTGTCCTCAGCTGTGGAATTTTGATTCCTGCGTTTACGTTCTTCCGTGGCGGAAGATCAAAACTACTGCTTTGTGCATTTGCTCTCATTACAGGATTTTGTTGCTTCATTACTGTCTCGCATCAGTTTATGGCGAGCGAAGCCGTAATCAAAATGGGCTCGGTCGATCGTGACAGAATGGTGGCAAAAATCAATATTCCGACGGGAAGCAATTACAATCGTTGGTATTTAGTGATAGATGCAAATGATGCTTCCTCACACAGCGTTCCAGAAAGAGACCTAGCCATTCTTTCCGGGTTGAATCTGCAAGCCAACGGACGAGACCTGAAACCAGATTGGATTCCACTACTAAATCTTGACCGCAGCATGCGTGGCGAGGCAATGTACTTTGCCGTGTTCGGCTACTCGTCGAGCAAGCGCTGCAGCGACTTCCGCCAGTGGATTAGCACAGCTTTGCCAACAGAAAATATAGTTTCACCAGGGGAAAACAAATTTGTATTCAGCCTGAAAGAAAATGATAAAGCACGTCCCAAGATATTTGCTGACTTCACGGATGCTATGGGAAACCGCATACATACAGTCTCTCTGCGTAACTTCTCCTGGACAAAAGGATTTTTTGCAGATTGTCCGGGAGAGCTGCGGCTTGACGAATGGCCCAAGACTAACAACAAAGGACTGGAACTATTTTCCATGGGTGGAGAAGCCACCCATCTGAAGCCCAGAGCATATTTACTGGGCGTTCTCGATCCGTCGCCACCCGAGTTGTGGGTTCGAACCATTGATCTTGCTGATCAGCTGATTAACGCAAAAAACAGACTCGGTCTTGCGAACATCTCTCTTGAGACTTTCATGCGAGACCTTCGAGCGCTGCCATCACAATCACTTCGCATAAAAGTCTCAGGACAGCTGCGGGCAAAAGCAGAGAACACTCGTGCATCAATTGCTTTACTAGAGACGTTCAAGCAGGGCGAGCGTATGTTTGACGAGTTTGCACCGCTGGCACCGCAGGTGTTGGAAGCCAAGAAAGAGTGGCGTGAGTTTTCGTTTGAGGAAGTGACACAACCAATCAGAACTCTGGACGCCGACGGCAAGATGCTAGCCACTCCCATTGAAATGACTAATGTACGGCTGAATTTCCTGGGGCGTCCATGGTGGGAAGTTCTGGACTATGGTGTCTTTAAAGGCAAAGGAGCTGTTGAGTTTCGAAACATGAAAGTAGAGCTACGCAGTCAACCTTCACTCGATCTATCACTCCCAAATTCGCACTTCTTCGAGCTCGACACAGAGTTCGAGACAAAATAAATTAGCCGTTCAGATGACCACAATACGTTATATGGATTTTGCCAGTGGCACATTAATCATAAGACGTATAGGAAACAAAACATGGCTTCTGCGACGGTTCAAGTCCAATATCTCTATGCTTTCCCCTCTTTGCTAGACACAAGTGCAGGCAAGCCGCGCTTGCGACTGGCAACGAGTGGGGGAGTCGCTCAGAACCCCTATTTTTTCCAGGGCAGAATGACACAGCCCAGGCGCACTGCGGATATGCTTTTAGCCTGTTCGCTTATCAGTCGCAGCAGATTTTTTCATCCTGGAGAACTCCGTGAGCGGCTGCTGGCAGCTGCAGACCCGGTCGTCACCAGCGGTGGAGACCGCCTGCGCTTCGAAGCATTTTCAGTTTGCTGCGGAGCATATTGCCGACTGGACCTAAATCCTAACGCTATAGATGGCGATTGGATGGGAAGGGGCACAACAAACGTAGACTTCAACCCACCGATGAGGGCTGCTTTAGCGGGCATCCTCAACTCCGAACAAGTAGGACTGAATGTTGGGGCCGACGGTGTCGAACTGGAACGGGCACAAGGCAAAGTAGTCGAGAAGAAGGTGAAGTTGCCTGTTAGATGGTTAAAAGGCTTTGTTGAGGTACAACTGTATCAGTCAAAATTGAAACCGGCTTTTGAGGTTCCCGCGTCAGAGTTCAGGCGTTTACTCAGTTCGCTGCCTCAGCATCAAACCTGGCAAAGAGGAGCGGTATCATATTTGGTTCCAGCCGGAAAAGGAGTTCGTATTTCGCAACGAGAGCACGCTCAAGGAGTCGCTGTAGGAGCGGTTGGTCGACTAAAAATCATGGAGGACATACTCCGACACGCACAAGTGGTCCGCGTTTATTCTGGCACGCAGGGGGTGTCTGGATGGGAATTGGTTACGCCAGAGTGTTCTTTTCACTTCATCTTGAGTCCAGATGCTTCGCGCGGATTTTCCGGCGAAGGGCAAGCCCTAAATCACCTGACAAATGATGCCAGCGACGAAACCTTAGCAAAGCTTCGTGCGCAACTTCAATGGCAGGCAAAGATTGATCCCAAAGTACTTGCCGCGGCCACAGGAAGCGATAACGAAGCGGTCTTGTCGGGTCTATCGATGCTAGGAACTAGAGGTCTAGTTGGCTACGATTTGACTGAAGGGAAATACTTTCATCGAGAACTTCCATTTGACCTCGACCTTGTTTCAGATTTACAACCTCGCTTAGTGAAAGCGAAAAAACTCGTCGAAGAAAATGCTGTGCGCATTCCTGTAAGATCAGACGAAAAAATTGAAGCATATGTGAAAGGCGAAGGCGCCGAACACCGTGTCCTCATCAACGATGGAGAGGCTAAATGTACCTGTCCCTGGTACTCAAAACACCCAGGAGAGCGCGGACCGTGCAGCCACATTCTTGCGGTGGACATTGTCGCTTCTGAGCAAGCTTGAATAGAGGTAAGCGTGAAAACAACTGAAGACTTTGATGCAATGATTTGCAGCTTTGACCCAGAAAATTGCGTAAGCTTCTTTGCTGGAATGAAAGATAGTGAACGAAAGAGTTTTTCTGAGCGAGCGGAACTCTGGCACGATCTTTGTGTTGCTCACCGTGAAACAAGCATGTGGAATGGCTCTATGGGCTGGATGAATGGCAACGAATTCTTGCCTAAACGAACCCAAAACCAAATAGCTCTTCTAAAAAAAGTAGATGCAAAGGAAATAAAAATATCAACAAAGTTTCGTCAGCCTCAGTGCATTGTGTTAGCCGAGCTATCGATGCTGGGCTGCTCTGCTTTGCCTCAATTACGAAAAATAGGAGTACGAACACCAGAGCACGCCTTTGCGATTATGAAAGAGCGAAAGCCCAAATGGTTCGATAAGTGGCTAAACCATGCCTGCGACTCGGCGCCTCACGTTTGCTGGAACTATACGCGCAAAATAGAACGAGAAGAAGGCATCAAAATAGAACACGGCGACGGTTTCTGGCTTGGAATGGCGCTCGAGCTGGGGCAAATGCAACCGGATGATTTAGCATCGTATATTCTCAGCGATGCTGAGATGAAAGACGAAATGCTCTGGAAGATGCTCGAAAACGACCGAGCAATTCGCGGACTCACCGACCCTACAGCCACCACACAGCAGCTGGTTAGAGGCGGCGGTAGGGAACAATGGGGACTCTTATCGCACCTGGCAGAAAACAACAGACGCGCTACTTACTTATGGAAACTGGCATTAGTCGAACTTTCAAAACGCGACGAGCAAATCAAATTGCGTTTGATGGAAATTTGCTTTCACTGGCTTGCAAGACTCGCCGCAGACTCAGAGTCAAAATCATCAAGCGGTTTGATGGGAGAATTTGCACCGACTAACTGGTTTCAAACCTTGCATGACGAGCTCAATTGCAACGAAACAGAGAGAGCATCTCACGCGAGCTCATATCTCAGCTTACTTTCTCTAAAAGATACCTCGACTCTGACCTGGGCTATAGATAAGGTGGCCGGGTTGCCGCTTGACGATGTAGCCAACGAAGACGTTTTGAATAGTCTGACTCGCGTTTTTTATCACAAACGAAAAGACCCGGCTATCGCGGCTTTGAAATTCTTAGACCGCCTCTACCAAAACGATAAGAGCAAAGCAACAGAGCTTGCGCTTGCAGCCGTAGAAGGTCTTGAACACTCTTCCACAGAGGTGCAGAAAAAGGTTTTGTCTTTCTTGAAAAAAACGAAACAAGTCAATAATCCCGAACTACAGTCTGCTTTAGAAGCTCGTCAGCATCTATTGAGCGGCCTGGTCAGGCAAGAGCTCAACGAAATTCTTCAATCAAAAGAAGGAGAGGAAGCAACAAAAGACCTGAGCAATAAGAACAACGACGTACTGCCAATTCCAATCGGTGCAGAGGGAAACATCGTTCCTTTCAAGAAAAAAGGGACAGCCGCAATGCACGAGTCATCTCAAGATTCAATTTCGCACGTAGGAGGCAGTATAGCTTCCGCCGGTGCAGTGCACATGCAGGTAGATACTACAAGTGCAAAGCCAGCTCAAGAAGAAATGAATGCAAGCATTTCAACAACAGATTTTGCAAATCAAATTGAGAGACTAAAGGCTCAAGCCTCAGCACTGGAAGAGAGATTTCTAGATATTGCAGGTGTGAGCTCTGCGTTCAACGCGATCGAAGCTGCTGAAGCAATTGGTGTAATTGACTGGTCGGAATCCAACGACTACCCTCGCCTCAACCCAGACAAACGAATGACTCCAGTTGAGAATCTCGACGATTTGATATTCCTATACCTGCATATTCTTGAGGGCACAGCTAACTGCGATGATATCGAACGATTACTCGATGGCATCGCTAGACTCAACAATATTCGTCCTCTAGATTTTGAAAACAGGGTTTCATCACTACGAAAGAAAGTAGCGAATACGGAGATGAATCTGACACAGTTTCCCCGCCCGCTACAAGCATTCGGAGGCTTTTCCTATCAGTTTGACCTTCAAGCTCTTGCGCTCGGATGGATGGATGTAAAAGCGCCTGGAAATCCATCAGGTCTGTTCACAAAGGTTCTCAAAACTATCGGAATCACTGATGATTTGAACCTTATTCCTGACTATCTAAAGCCCTCATCAGATTTCAATCTAGGCAAAGCGATGCCTCTGAGTTTCTTTTCAGAGCGCCTAAAAGAAATATTGAAAATTATCAACAAGAGAGTTTCGCTGCCTTTGCTTTCGGCTCCTACTCACGCTGGAGGCTGGATAGACCCACAGGTTATTCCAGAAAGAATACAGGCATGGAAAAATGCGGATGTTCCACTTCTAATGACGGATGTGATTCAAATGATGCTCAGGCTTGCGCCTGATGGACGCAGCGGCGTCAAATTGCCTGCTGCTGCTGACGAAATCACTAGAGCAATTGCTTACGCTTTCGGCGCAGAGATTACAGGCTCACTGAAGACGCCAGAACTCTGGATTGCAGCATTCCGATGCCGTGACCCTTTTGGAAGCAGCGAGCTACTGAACAACTCTTTTCCTGGGCTGGGTCCAGACTCGGCAATCGCAGCAAAATACCACGACAGCATGGAGGAGTTCAAAAAAAGAGAAGACAGAATCTTTACATGGAATCAGCAGGCAGAAGACCTTTTGCCACTTCAGGTGTCACCAAAGGTAGTACCAAGAGCGAACTTGAGATTTTTTCCAATTGAACTAATTCACGATCGCACAGGATTTTTCGATGGCAATGACATATTGGAATACTACTTCCTACAAAATCGCGAGCCCTATTTCGCGTATCTGGGCAGAAGAACGGCGCTTTTCATGGACAGCCAGGGCGAGTATTGGAAGAGTTCGTGGAACTGTGTTTTTGACCCCGATTTGCCTTTACACAAAATGGGCGCGTGGATTTTAGTCTTTGCTTTATCGGCAAAACAAGCAGACCAGGCGAGATTGGCGTTAGATGCGTGCATAGCGGCAATAGAAGAAAACCGCATAGACCCGGTAGCGTTTGGCACGGACATGGAAAAGGTACTCAGCACAGGCAAGATAACTCTATCAAGATGGGTTTCAGCACTTAAGGAGACAATGAGAGTATCGCCATTGCACCTGGATTTTGTTCATCGTGCATTAGAGATCTGCATTGCTGAGCTACCGCTGCAGACAGCCAGCAAGCCACCCATTCCCTTACTAGAACTCTTCTACGACAGCTGTGTGAGCAGCGGGTACATCATCAAAAATTTGAAGACAAGAAATTATCTGGAAAGAGTTGAAGGCAAAGGGAAAGCCGCAAAGCTAGCAAAATTACTCTGCGACCTGCACGAAGAGAAATCCCAAAAGCATCTTGAGGGTGTGAGCCTGCAAACGCTACGTGCTCGTCTCGACCGAGCCGAGAGATGGCAACGCTGGAAAAAAAACAGGAGCACAGAGCGCGACAGCCTCAGTATTCCTACAGTCTGAAACAAAAGTAGATTATTTAAAATGTCTACAGGACCCACCACTCGGTGCTTTGAAAGGTTGAGTGAGAGATCTAAATGAGTTTTTACACTAAAAGAAAGCGCTCGCGATTAGTATAAGACTTGGATTGAGCCGTTCCCGGAGACAGGGAAAGATGGGTTACAGTCAAATAGCAAAACAACCTCATCTGGCAGGACTCTGGCTCAGCCAGGTGTTCTCATCGATCGGCGACCAGATTTATTCAATTGCCATCGTCTGGATATCTATTCAAACAGGTGGTGCTTCAGCTGGGTTTGTCACCGGTGCTGGCTCGCTTGCTGGAGTGCTTTTTGGGCTGATTGGCGGAGTATATGCTGATCGCTGGAACAAGCGCACAACCATGGTTGTTGTCGATATTCTAAGGGCAATAACGGTACTCGCCTTGGGAGTAATTGGCAGCTTCATGCCTTTAAACTTGTGGATTTTGGGTATTGCGTCCGTAATCGTTGCCGGTTTAGGCTCGCTCTTCGACCCGGCACTGGCAGCGAGTTTGCCAGAGTTGACCCAGGGAAATGAAAAAAGCCTGCAAGCAATGAATGCGCTCATGCAAGTGAACCATCGCCTGGCCCGCACCATAGGACCTCTCATAGCAGGCTGGTTAGTCGCCGTGACAGCTCTGCATCACTTTTTCTCCGTCGATGCTCTCACATTTTTGGTATCAGCTCTGGTCGTTTTCCTGATTCGTGGAAATTACAAATGGAGAACAGCACAAACTACAGAGAAAGGACTGCGCGGCGTTTGGACTGACCTGAAGCGCGGTGCTCAAATAGTCTATACGCAGGAACAAATACTCTGGTCATTCGGACTGTATGTGGGAGCTAATATCGCATGGGCAGCTGGTTTCATGGTGGGGCTGCCTCTCTGGGCGAAATCACTTCCCCACGCTGATGTCAGCACTTATGGAACTATTGTCGCGGCTTACGGCATCGGAAGCGTAAGTTCAAATGTAATCATGGGAACCGTTAATAGCCGCAAACGAATGCTATTCATTTCGGTGTCACAAATCATTTTTGCGATTGGATTCGCCATAATTTCTGTTTCCCCCAATATGCTCTGGGCTTGCTTCGGAGCCCTGCTGGCTGCGACTGGTGGACCCGTTGGGGACGTCATGTTGATGATAATGCTGCAAACGGATGTTCCCAGAAAAGATCTCGGGAAAGTCTTCAGCCTGAGACAATGCGTTATGTATCTTGGTAGCTGCGTCGGACTGATGATGGCAGCTTTTATATACGAGAACTCTAGCCCGCAGACCGGAATTGCATTAACTGCGGTCGCCTTCCTCTTGCTCGGAATTGTGGGTTTGCTCAAATTCGGCGCAAAAGAAAGCGTATATCGACCATTCGTTGAAGAAGAATTTGTTGCGAATGAAACTGCAAATGAAACCGCAAATGAAGAGGATGTGGAGCCATCTCTGCGCAAGTGATACAATGCTCGGCGTTGCCAGCGGATTCAGCAAATGACAATAAAAACAGAACAGCCCGACCCCCGAAAAATCATGGAACTAGTCATGACTCGCGACTTCGCTGCGCAGTCCATGGGAATCTCCATCAACTCTGTCAGTGAAGGTACGGCAAGTCTCTCAATGAAAGTCAGAAGAGATATGCTCAACGGGCTTGCAATCTGTCACGGCGGATTTATTTTTGCTCTGGCAGACACAGCTTTTGCCTACGCATGTAATTCCAGAAATAGAAAGACAGTTGCGCTTCAGTGCACCATAAGCTTCGTAAAAAGTGCAGTGGAAGGCGACACCCTTACAGCCCGTGCCGAAGAAGTTTCCCTGAAGGGGCGAACTGGGCTTTACGATATAACGATTAGCAACCAGCACAATGAAACGCTTGCCCACTTTCGTGGCACCTCATACGGTACCAGTGGACATACTGTAAGCGAAGAGGATCTGGCAAAATTCAACGAGCCTGATTCATCTAATTCTGATTAGTTACAGAGCATAGCTTAAGCTTTGCAGTCTCACTCATCGCGTAGACTCTCTCAAGAAGGTCTGGACGCTCACTCGGCTCTTGTTTCAAGCGGCGAGACTCATCAACAGCATGAGCAACTGATGTCACATCTGTTATCGAGAGAATCCACTCATTTACATACTTCTGTACTGCACTTTTTGATAAGCCTATTTGAATTGCCCTTTCACCAGCGATTTCGTTGATGCGCCAATCACGGGCTGGGTCCCATTGAACCCTGACCTCAGAGTTTGCAAGCAACTCTTTCCAGCAATCGTAGTCTCCATGAATTTCAGGTACGAAATGAGATAAGACTGCATTCTCCACAGCCCAGTCAAATCCTTCACAGCTTATGTCTATGGCAAGAACGTACTCTTGCCCGGGCTTCTTCGCGTAGCCAGACCGATACATCATCCAGTTGAATGAAGGCTTTATCCATGTCATGCGCTCCATTTTGAATGGTGAAACGAAGCGATTATTTCTCAAAGCTGCCTCAGCAATATCCTTGCCATAGGCCTGATAGACACGGATGCTTCTATCATCAAACCTTGCCTTGATTTCGCGAATATCCAAATTCATGACTCAGATCCATCCATTGCGCATTGGCAGAGTAGTCTAATAGCTCTAAAGAGGAAACAAGCTAAGTTGGAAAGGCGATGCCATATCGACAGATTCTAACCTTCCATGATGCGCAAAGTAAAGCCAAGCCTTCGCATTGATGCCGAGCAAAAGCGCCAAGTCATCAACATAAGTCGCCAGCTGAGCCTGGTGTGATTTTATCTGTTTAGAAATCTGTTTCACTTCAAACTGGTCGGTTTTGAAGTCCACGATATGCCACTGGCCTTGCACATCTTCGATGAGCAAGTCTGGGCGGAAATCACGCTCTCTGCCGTCTCGCACAATAGTATATGAGTGCTCAAATAAAGTTCTGCGTGCATTGCGCATCAGACTGTGCAACTTACTCCCGCTAAATAACAAGAGCAGACGCTCAGATTCGCGAAGCATCAATTCTTGTTGAGCTTCATCACTGATCGCAACTTCATGATGCAGAAGCAAGTTTCGCCGCTCTCGTTCAGAGGGCAATTCTAGCGCTGGACCTAAGCGTTGCATCAGCAAGTGAAAATAGTTTCCAGCAATGGTGGCGTGTACACTCGGCACAGCATCATTTGGGCAGGCCCGCAGTAAGGCTTGCCAGGGAACAGGATTATAAGTGTGCTCAGCAAGTAAAGATTCATCGAGCAAGGACAGGTCCATCTTTGAAATGTCCAGAGTCTCGCAAGCAAAATTACTCTCGAGGGCCAGTTCAAGCGACTCATTTGTGAACTCCGGAAACTCTTCCAAAAACATGTTGCTTACGATATTTTGCGGCAAAGCTAGCTGGCTTTCACTCTCACCAACAGCTTTACTCTGAGAAGAAGCTGCAACAGCTTGAATGACATTCCAGTTGCTTTGCTCTGCGCCAAAACCCGCACTCATCGTGAAGTTATCGACCTCACAATCTGCCTCGGGCAAACCGAGCGACGAGATGAGCCACTTGCCGAAGTTGACGCCACGCTTGCAACGCGAATTAACAAACAAACCAAGAAAGTCACGCGCACGAGTTAAAGCAACATAGAGCAGTCGCTTCTTTTCCTCCTCGTCCATTCTCTTATTGAGGTTATTAGCGGCGATATAAAAGGCGGGTTTCTCTTCTTCGGGGTCTCGTGTGCAATCGAAAGCAATGGCAAAGTCCTTACCAAAGAGCACTTTGCGCGGCTGCGATTGCACTCCTCTGGCCAGACGCGGTAGAGCGACAGCAGCGAATTCCAAACCCTTAGACCGGTGAATTGTCATAATCTTCACCGCATCATCTGCACACAAAGGCGCATCGGTCAGATTTTTTACGCCCAGTTCCCGCATAGAATTCAGCGCATTCAAGAATTCAGCAACACTCATGTGCTTGTGCTGACTTGCTAACGCAAGAAACTTCCAGACATTTCTGGACTTTTGTTTCCCAGAAGACGCTGTCAACAAAACAATATCATAGCCCGTCAACAAAACCGCCCGGCGCAAAATATCAGGCAAACTTAGTCGACCTGAATCACGATGCAGATCTTGCAATAATCTACGCGCCACCCTCAACTCATCCTGCCCCGGTTCTTGCGATTTGAGGAGCAAACATTGCCAGAGAGAAGTATTTTTTCCGGCTTTAAGCTCATGCAAAATATCATCAGAAAAGCCAAGCAAGGGCGAGCGCAAAATCGCAAAGAGTGCATGGCTATCTTGCGGGCAAATCAACCACTTCAACAAATTCTCCAGGTCATAAACTTCCTGTCGATCAAGAAAGCCTGACCCAGCGATACTAACAAAAGGAATATTTTCCTTGGCAAGCGCTGCTTCAATTCCAGCAAAGTCTCCATTGGCTTGCAATAACACTGCAAAATCAGAATAAGTGAGTGGCCGATTTATTCCTTTTTCCTTATCAAAGACCTCAACACCACTTTCGACCTTATCTCGAATCCACAGTGCGGTCTGCTCTGCTTCAAGGCGGTCAATCTCCGCACGCTGATCGAGTTCTTCGGCCTCAGGCAAAGGCGTATAGATTACATCTACACGAATATCGTCCTCCTCCCCAGAGCGAGCAGGGCGCAGCGCCTGAAATTGTGATTTGAAGTCATCTCGCTTAAGCGAATCAGCTGCTGGGCTTGAATCTTGCACAGGAAGGATAGTCCTGGACGAAGCAATTTTCCGGGGCTTGAGTTCGAATAATGACGAAAAAATATGATTGACGAAATTGACAATCTGCGGATGGCTTCGAAATGACATGCTCAATGTCATCTCTTCACCCGCACCCGACAGAAGCGGCAGCCTGTAGGCTTCAGCAATCATTTTCCTGTCTTCATCCACGGCTTCAGCAGTCATTGATGAAACATAGGTTTTGCAGGCATTAAATGTACCAACGTCTGCACCCTGAAACTTGTAAATCGATTGCTTATCATCTCCAATAAGAAAGAGGTGAGCTTTGTTGCTAGCCAGCGCAGTCAGCATCTTAGCTTGTGTCCAATTTGTGTCTTGAAACTCGTCGACAAGTATTGCCTGTAGTGTCTTGCACAACTGCCTCAAAGCAAATGATGAGCGATAGTTATCGGGGCTGAGCAATTGCTGACAGCGTTCGATGAGGTCGTCGAAATCAAGTTTCTGATGCTGCTGTTTGATTCTTTCATAGCGAGAAAGCGCATCATTGCTCAACTCTATCAGCGCTTTTATCAGCATGAAAGAACGCTGGTCAGCCTCATTGAGCTCAGCCCGATGTCGCAAAGCCAGCTTGCCCACCGCTGTTCGAATGATTCTCATACAGTTACGCATTTCTTTGGCGTTCGGACCACCAGCATTTTTTGCTGATTCCATTGCGGCAAGAGCGCTGACAGCTTGCCAACGCGCACCAATGCCCAGACTGAAGTCGCAAATCACCCTGAGATATGAGAGCATCTCATTTTGAAGGAGACCTAATTTGCTCTCACGATCTGACCAGGGCGTGTCGATCAAATAACTCATCTCAGCCTTGAAAATCGGGTCAGCAGTCAGTTCTCTAAGCGACCTTTCTATGTCAGCAGCAATTAGTTCTGCAGCGAACAAACGCATTTCATCGAGCGAGCAATTTCCGAACCGTCGCAAAGACTCACGATATTTCAAAGGGCTACGCAGAAAATCGGCGACCCAAGTGCGAATGCTCTCAACGGGATACTCGAGAAGTTCGAAATACTGATCAATCGGCTGATCAATAATCATATGCAAAGCATCATCAATACTTTGCGAAAGCAACTCGGCTCGCTCTAGTTCATCTAGAATTTCAAAATTAGGGTCAATACCTGCTTCAGCAGGAAAGGTCTTAAGTATGGAATCACACAGGGAATGGATCGTACCGATGCGAGCAGACTCTAATTCTGCCAGGCACTTTATCCATCGCTTAGCCTCATCGCCTTCGCTTTTCTCCACCAGTTCTTTCAAGCGCGCTTTCAAGCGGCTTCGCATTTCCTCTGCCGCCTTTTTTGTATAAGTCACAGCAATGATGTCATTGATGCCAGCATGAGGATTTTCAGCAAGGACCCTGATATATCTTTCAACAAGAACAAAGGTCTTGCCCGAGCCTGCACCAGCGGAAACAAGCACATGTTTATCAATCGATTGAATAGCATTTTGTTGTTCTTCAGTCAGTGAAGGCATCGTTCTCATCCTCCATCTGCAATTTCAGTTCTTTCACCCTGCAAACAGCTGCATGATCGCAATCAGAGCATGCCACCTGCCCCTTCGGTTTTACACCAAAAATGCCGTTTTTGGCTGCATTGACAAAATCCACAACTTTAGCTTCAGCAAGCTCTTTCAAGCCAGCATGTTTTTCATTTTCGAAGTCTAGCCTTCCTACTGAATCAGCGGCACCAATGCTGAGGTAATCAGCTTCTGTCACTTGATGGTCTGGCATGATCGCACGCTCAAGCGCAAGAGCATAAATTGGCAGCTGCAAGTTACGCCCTAGCTCTGCTTCTTTAGCTGAGATTCTCTTGCTGCCCGATTTGTAATCGATTACTCTTGCTCGTTTTTTAGCATTGCCTGCAGCAAATGTGACACCAGGTTCCAGGTCTATTCTATCGATGCTACCGCCAATAACGATGTCTTTTCCGTCGGCACCCTTAATTAGAAGAGGCGGGTAGGAGTTAGCGGCCCTGGTACCGAAATTAACCTCAAAGAAAGATGGCTGGAAGTTTGCGTAATCTTCTTGCAAACGAACTATTTCCTTTCTTAGGAATTTGTCCAGGCGAAATCTCAAAGACTTCTTCTCTTGCTGCCAATAAGGACCAGGGCGAAAGTCGGCCCGGTTTTCCAACCAAACGAGAGCACCCTTAAAGGCTTCATCAAATTGCAATTCCCAGTCTGCCCACGGCGAATTAGTGCCTTCAAAAGAATTACTCTTCTCTTTTCGGGCGGCAAAAAACAGCTCTAACGCCTTGTGATAAAACTGTCCTACCAGTGCGAAATTCAGCCCAGGCTCTGCCTCGTCGCGAGGCTTCAAACCTAAAACATGTGAAGACCAGAAACGAAATGGGCACTTACCATAGTCATTAATTTTGGTGGCAGTCCATCTATCTAGCCCAGAAAAAGAAAGTGCACCGATGCTAAAAAACTCTTCCAGATAACCATTGTAAGGGTTCTCTCTCTTGTTTTGCGAGGATCGGTTGAGAGCAGCTGCAAGACTCAGACTTAAGTTTTGCCAGCGATAAGCAATAGAATCATGAGCCGAGGAAAGTGACTCAGCCGCTGCAGTCCCTTTTTCCCACAAAGCAAGAGACAGTGCCTCACGCGGTGAAACCGGCTTGCTTGCTGCTGTCTCGAAGGGACGAAGTTTTTCGACTTTGCAAAAATCAGACTCGACAAGTTCAGTCAGATAGAATGAGGGAATAGTCTCTTCACCCTTACCGCTGAATTGGCTGTAGGAAAAATTCAGCCTGGCTGTGCAACGCTCGGTTAGTGAATAGAAAAGAGCACGTTCGAATCCGGCCTCTTGCCTGGGGTTGCGTATATCCACTCCGAAGCTGAGCCATAGTTGCACCTCATCTGTACTCAAAAAGCCCTTGGCTCTTTGATGTCGAGGGAATTCGCCCTCGACAAGACCACATACAAACATCTCCTTGAAACAAATGTTTGGAACAAGTTCTGCTGAGCATATGGTCACAACCGGAGCTTCCGGCTTAGGTCTGGCATAGTTAGACTTATCGATTAGCTGTTCAAAACGATTCAAGAAATGCGCGAAGTTTTCTTCTTTCAGCTCGAGGGTTTTCTCTTCCTGTATCAAAACCTTCAATACACGTCGAAACGCCCTTATAGACTCGCGCTCATAAACAGCAGCAAGAGAGCGAATATCATGATCGCTTGCCGGAAATATCATAAAGTTGTCTACGATATCTTCAATTTTGCGCACATGCTTCTCAGTTGTCTCCGCTTTTTCAGAGTGCGCTAGACTAGCCAAAAATGTATAAAGTTTTTCGCCAAAGGCTACGAAATCAGGCTTACTCAGAAAAGTTTTCCATGAATCGAGTCCTCCAATCATTTTGATATTGTAAGACTCTCTATCAATAGCACTCACTTCCCTTGGAGTCATGGAGAGCTTTTCGAGATTTATGTATGGACTGCGAAGAAGGTCAGCAACATCTTTTCTGCGAAACTCATTCTCTGCCAGTTTCAACAGCGAGAAAATAAACTTTAGCGGAACCAGGTCAACAACTCGGTTGCTACCATCTATGAAATAAGGAATGCCAGCATCATCAAAAGCGGCTTCAATAGCTCCATTATAGGAGTCAGGAGAACGCATGACGACAATTAGCTCGTGCGGTAAAATCTGTCGCGAGTGCAAGGCTTCTTTGACTTCACGCGCAACTTCAATCATTTCGAGATAGGGGTCAAGCAAGCTCTGCACATGCACTTTGACAGCAGAAGAATTCGGCTGCTCTTGAGTGCTTGTGCCTGCAAAGTTCCGAATGCGAGGATTCAAATTGCGAACAAGCTCATCATAGCTTCTGTCTTTCCACCGATAGTCGGTAGATCGTTGCATCAGCGATGCTGCGTGTCCTTCAATTTCGGAATCTGGCAAATAATCAAACGTGACTTTGCATGAACGCGATTGGCGCGCAAGCCCTGCAAAAACTTGCGCCTGCAAATGGCTGATTCGGTCAAACCCATCGATGAGGATCAGGTCATGCTTAATGCGCGATTTCCCCGAAGCAAACAACTCTTCGCGTGCTGCAAGTGCCAGACTTTTCTGGTCATAAGAGTCAAGTTCATTCAGCCTCTCTATATACATCGCATACACGGAAGCAAGTTCGAGCAAATGTGATTCCCGACATGAAGAACGTTTCAAGTTTCCGATCAATTCATTTGGCGACAGCCCAGCACGTTGCAACTCGTCAATAAGTTCAAGCAAGGAGGCGCTGGTGCCGTGAAATGCTGCTATTTGCAGCAGGCTTCGGAGTTTGTCTTCCGCCTTCATTTGAAGAAGAATCTCAGCCACCAGTGCAGGTCTGACTTCCTCCGGAATGATGTTTGGTTCTTCCCTTGCATCGCTCACCACATCTAAACATGCATGGTAGAACGGCTGTATCTCAACTCCAAAAAGCCCATTCAAACGCGGTCTGAGAGGTTTAGCACTTGTAAGTTCAAGAGAAGATTGCTCAATTGCTGCCGCACGCCGGCGAAGCCCCTGATTGAGGCGTTCTTTCATAATTCGACCATAACGAGCCGACGGCACTAGAATCAAAGCCGAAGCAAACGGGTTGGACGCTTTGAAATCAAGTAACTCTTCTATGAGCTGAACGGTCTTGCCACTTCGGTATGGTCCCAATAGAAGTTCGACGTTCGTAGACGACGACAAGGCAGAAGCTTCAGCTTCTGAATCTCGCTGCGAAAAGCCTTCCATATGGAAACGCATGCCTCCGGCAATAGCTCAATAATTCTATTACGAACTAGAGCGCCTCCGCACGCTTATGAGCTATTTTGAACCGACTAACTCTTGTGATATATCCGAATACAATACAGTAGATAGATAACGCTCACCTGTACTCGGCAAGATACAAACAATCATTTTTCCTTTGTTTTCTGGTCTTCTTGCCAGCTCAAGGCAAGCAGCAACTGCAGCACCGCTGCTGATACCAGCAAAGATTCCTTCTTCGGTAGCAAGACGACGACCATGCGTGATGGCATCATCATTGGTGACCATAATCACTTCATCGATGATGCTCAGGTCTAAAATCGAGGGGATGAAACCTGCACCAATTCCCTGAATCATATGCGGTCCTGGTTTCAATTCTTGTCCAGCAAGTTTCTGAGTGATTACTGGACTGTTTTGCGGCTCTACAGCGACAACTTTGACACCAGGCTTGCGTTGCTTCAAGACCTGCCCGACACCAGTAATGGTGCCACCTGTTCCCACTCCGGAAACAAAAATATCAACTTTACCGTCAGAATCACGCCAGATTTCTTCAGCTGTAGTTTCTCTATGCACCTGCGGATTAGCAGGGTTGTCGAACTGCTGTGGCATGTATGCATTTTCGGTTTGAGAAACAATCTCATTGGCTTTGGCAATCGCACCACGCATACCTTCTGAGCCTGGTGTCAGAACAATTTGTGCCCCTAGAGCTGCTAGCAATTTTCGCCGCTCAATAGACATTGTTTCTGGCATGGTGAGAATGAGTTTGTATCCTCTTGCCGCAGCAACAAAAGCCAATGCAATACCTGTATTTCCGCTGGTTGGTTCAACCAGAGTACTCTCACCTCTTTTGATTAGTCCTCTGGACTCGGCATCGTTCACCATGGCAATACCAATTCTGTCCTTCACTGAACTCAGCGGATTATAGAACTCGAGCTTGCATACTACAGTTGCTTCGAGCCCTGAGCTCAGAGAATTCAAACGGACCATCGGTGTATGCCCAAAGGTCTCGGTAATTTCATTGGCGATGCCCACAGTGGACCTCCTTATTCTTTTACGGCGCCTTCAAGCACGCGCGAGTCATCTGATTTTGTTGTAGAACTGAAATGATATTTGCGCAACAACTTTCGTTCGAAATCACAGACTCTAAGCATAGCCAGGGGTCCCGCACTCACCTGCACAGCTCGAGTTATCAAAGCCTGCTCGAAAGAAATTTTGCCAGCAACCAGTTTTGCAAAAGTGTTTGCAGCAATCACAAATGTGCCTGCCGGTTTGTGGTTGCTAGACTCGAATTTTGCCACTAGAAGAGTTCCATCAACCGATTGAATTAAGTAAGAGGATTCTTCCTCTCCGGCTATCTGAAAAGCAATGCCACCATTAAAAGATGCAAGATCTTTCAAGAGCTTCTTATCCATTTTTTCTGGCAAGAAATTCTCGAAGTAATCTTTTGCGTGCTCGGCAGAGAAACCTGGCTCCGGAGCACTAAATTTTGCTTGTCCCCAATTATGCTGATTTGCATAATCTATAACTCGGGCAAAATAGTCGCTGCTTAGAGTTACGGGAACGTGCTGGTGACGCCCTTGCAATTCAAAGAGATTTCTCGTCTTCACATGAATGCTATCACTCAAAACAGCTCGCAGCGTACCAGGCAGATTGACTGCATCTTTATCTGCCGGAACGATTTCTTTGACGCCCAAGCCCAGCGCAAGCTCATGCATCCACTCCTGACAGAGGGTCGATTGAGTCGATACGATATTGCATATAGATGGTCGCTGAGGGTCTTCGATCAAACTCAAAACCAGGGCGCTCGCGACGTCTGCCGGCAGCATCCAACAAGTAGCGTTGGGATCGTAATGCAGCTCAAGTGTCTTGGTTTCAGGATTATCACCAAGCTGAATCTTCGCGTTGTATAGTTCGTGCAAAATATTGTAGAGCCCAGTGAAATTCAAGCTGCGCCCGTCCTCCTTGCTTCCCAAGACCAGAGGAATTCGGACCAGATGCCACTTGCTTTCGAGCTTGTTGACCGCCTTGAGAATCTTAGCTTCGTAGCTCTGGCAAACGGCTTCGAAATGACTCCGCGGCTTGCGTCTCTCGAACTCAATTTCTTCAGGCACAGATCCATCAGACTGAATGCCACCAGAAAGAGCCGAGAAAATAATAATGGGCACACCCTTTAATTTAGCTGCAATGGACGGCAGTTCTTCCGCAGCCCAGGGAGCACGCGACACACGAGGCTCGTCGAAATTACTCGGCAAGCCCATGAACAACGCGATATCATATGTGGTGCCTTTTTGAACTTCGCCATTGTCCAGGAACACAAGGCGCTCGTTCAATAACTTAAATCTTTCAGCTCCGGCAGACTTTTCAATGTTTTGCTGCGCAGAAGAAGACAAATCCAGCGGTGACAGCGAAATCTGCAAGGCAGATTTTGTCGCCAGGTGAATTGTCCACCCATTTTCAAGCATTGTGGCTAACAAGCTCGAAGAGAAACTCGAAACAGGACCCCAGACGTAAGCGGTTTTTATGCTCATATCCAAATCTCTAACAACACATTTCTAATCGAAGTTGGAGGAACTTCTTTGCTTGCACTTGAACTTGCTTAAGATAGCACGAGGAAGCCGTGCCAAACTCGATCAGCACGGAATTGTTTCCTAATTCAAAGGTAACGATGAATTCTAGTTTCGACGCCCAGCCGGATTGCCAAAATCCATGTCAGCAGGAACTGTCGTGGTTCCTGCAATCTGGTCTCCCCAACGGTTTCCATCAGCTCTAGAATAGAGGCGATAAGCCTCGTAAGGCAATGCGATGATGATGTAAACTGCGCCGATGCCCAGAACCACACTCTGCGCAATAGACTTGATGTTCTCATCAGGAATAAACTTGATTATCAAATTCGAGATGTACATCAAGATGTAAGGTCCGAATATGACTATGTTTCTCTGAATGGACTGAAGCAAAGAGGCGGGGGCGCCAGTCCGGGCATCAACAACTTGCAAGCCCATCAGATTTTTTCCAACGCCCCTGCCGCCGAACAGGAAATCCTTGACAAGCAAGTAAGAGACCATAACAATCTGGTCGTGCAAAAACACGTTCACAAAAGGAATGCAATTAACCATCAAGTTGAGAATATAACCAACAACTACGTCGATTAAGGCAGCCACAAAGCGTTTGTTCATCTCACTTGGTTGCGAAACTTCTGAATCATTGCTGTAGCCTTGCTCTTCCTCGGCATACTCAGGCAAATAATCTGCCTTTCGTTGGGCTGGAGGCTGACTCTGCGGACCAGACCTCACATTTGGTCTCATTGAGGAACGCTGCGGCATGTTGCCACGCGGCTGCGGACGCTGTGCGCCCGTCGCATTGGCGTCGTCAGGTCCTTGATCACGATTGTCTTGCGGGTCCGGTCGACCGCGGAATGACCTTGACATTATCCAATCCCCAACTGCTCTGCTTAAAATATATGCCCGATAGCAGACGACTTGCGATGGTTTGGTGGAAAGTCGCGAGATTACCAGACAGCAGGACCATTTTATCAGGCAAGATCGGCCGATCGTATCGATACTTTTCAAGGTTCGGGGTCGATTAGTGTATTCCAATGCCCAAATCTTTGAACAATTCGAAAGAATAAGGAATCTGAGTTGTCAGGGAAGTTAGCATTTCTTACCAGGACTGTAAGTCCAGCAGAGCAATTAAGGAGAACAGCGATGAGCGCAACGGTCATTGTGGACGGATTGAGAACACCATTCGGCAAACTAGGCGGAGGGCTCAGCAGCCTTTCTGCGGTTGATCTTGCTGCTCCCCTCTTGAAAGAACTCATATCGAGAAACAAAATCAACGCAGAAGAAATCGACGAAGTCATCATGGGACAGGTACTTCAGGCCGGATGCGGACAAATTCCTTCCCGCCAGGCACTCATAAAAGCAGGATTGCCTGTGACTTGTGAGTCGACACTGGTTAACAAAGTCTGCGCCTCTGGTATGCGTTCGGTCACTCTTTGTGATTTGCGCGTTCGTGCCGGAGACGGCGAGATGATGCTTGCTGGTGGCATGGAATCGATGAGTCAGGCACCATATCTGGTGGACGCTAATGCTGCTCGTTTCGGCAAGAGAATGGGTCACGTTCAATTCAAAGACGCAATGTTGGCTGATGGGCTAGAGTGCCCGATAGCTTTCGTCCACATGGCAGTCCACGGTGCCAAGGTAGCACAAGAGCTAAACGTATCCCGAGAAGATCAAGACAAATGGGCATACGGCAGCCACCAGAAAGCTAACAAAGCAATTCAAAGCGGACGCTTCAAAAAAGAAATTCTCCCAGTAACAATCAAACAAAAGAAACAAGATCAGATTATCGAAAACGATGAAGGCCCTCGCGCAGACACGACAGTAGAAGCGTTGACAAAGTTGAAACCAGTATTTTGGGATGAAGGCACAATTACCGCAGGCAATGCACCTGGCGTTAATGACGGTGCCTGCGTTCTGCTCGTAATGAGCGAAGAGAAGGCAAAGAAACTCGGCTTGAAACCACTGGCAAAAATTCTCTCGCACGCGTCACTGGGACAAGACGTACCTTACCTGGCAACGGCCCCAGCGCTAGCTACGAAGAAAGCACTGGCAAAATGCGGATTGAGCGCCTCTCAACTTGACCTCGTTGAAATCAACGAAGCCTTCTCAGCTGTGGCTCTCACTTCAATGAGAATGCTCGAAATTGACCCGGAGAAGGTTAATGTGAATGGTGGTGCCGTGGCTCTGGGCCACCCCATCGGTGCAAGCGGCGCAAGAATTCTTCTGAGCTTAGCAAAAGAAATGGAAGAACGTGGTGCTAAATACGGTGCTGCAGCAATCTGCTCCGGAACCGGACAGGGAGACAGCGTAATTCTCAGCAGAGAAGGTCTATAAGAGGACAGAGAGATGGCTGAAAGCACAGCGGTAGAAAGGCAAGTCGTTGTACAACGTATTGAAGAATTACGCAAAGAAATTGTTCATCATAGATTTTTGTACTACGTGCTTGACCGACCAGCAGTAAGCGATGCGGAGTTCGACAAACTCTTTCGTGAACTGCAAAGTTTGGAAGAGCAAAACCCTGACCTGATTACCGCTGACAGCCCAACCCAAACAGTCGGTGCACAACCCAGCACCGACTTCAAACAAGTTCGACACAAGATTCCAATGCTCTCTCTTGCAAATGCAATGGGCAACGATGACCTGGACAAATGGCAGGAACGCATCGCCAAAATACTGGCGGTAAATCCGCAGGAAGCAGCCGAACTGCCATATGTCTGCGAACTAAAAATTGATGGGCTCTCTATTGCAGTCAAATACGAAAATGGAAGACTGGTCGAAGGTGCCACCAGGGGTAATGGCGATGTCGGTGAAGACATAACCCTAAATCTCAAAACAATTAAAGACATTCCGCACAAAATCAAGGCGCCAGATGGCTCGAAATTGCCCGAGGTACTTGAGTTGCGTGGCGAAGTTTACTTTCCTGTTTCAAGTTTCAACAAATTGAATCAGGCACTCGAGGAAGCCGGAGATCAGCCTTTCGCGAACCCGCGCAACGCTGCTGCTGGTTCTTTGCGCCAGAAAGACCCTCGCGTGACAGCAAGCAGAAATTTGTCAGCGTGGATTTACTTTGCCTACTTCAATGACCCCGAGATTACAGAACCAGATACTCACGAAGAAACGCTCGCTTTGCTCGAATCTTATGGACTGCCGGTGAATCCGAACAGACGACTCGTCAAAGGAATAGATGATGTCAAAAAGTTCTGCGATGACTGGGCTGAAGATCGACACAAGCTTGATTATCAGACAGATGGTGCAGTAATCAAATTAAATGAACGGGCACTCTGGGAAGCGCTGGGAACCACATCTCACAGCCCGAGATGGGCGGTAGCATATAAGTATCCTCCAGACGAAGCAGAAACAGTACTGGAAGCGGTCGAATTCGACCTGGGACGGACAGGTGCAGTCACTCCAGTTGCTTGCCTGAAGCCTGTAAAATTGGCAGGAACTACAGTAAAACGCGCCAGCCTGCACAATTTCGACCAGGTTAAACGTTTGGATGTTTGCATCGGAGACACTGTCGTAGTAAGAAAAGCCGGGGAAATCATTCCGGAGATTCTCAGAGTTGTACTCGAAAAGCGTCCTTTATCAGCCAGCCCAGTAGAGGCTCCGGCAAGCTGCCCATGCTGTGAAGGAAAGCTCGAGAAGAGTGAAGAAGAAGTCGTACTCCGCTGCGTCAACTTCAACTGCCCGGCTCAAGTCGAAAGACGCTTAAGTCATTTCGTCAGTCGTGATGCAATGGACATTGAAGGTTTCGGCGAAGTGCTGGTACACCAGTTGACGCAAAACGGCATGTTGAAAGACCCCACAGACATTTACTCTCTCAGCGAAGAAAAACTGCTCAGCCTTGAGCGCATGGGAAAGAAGTCTGCCGAAAAACTCATCAAAAACATCGAACTATCGAAAGGTCGCCCCCAAGCCAATCTCATACATGCATTGGGAATTAAACACGTCGGTATTCGAATGGCAGAGATATTGGCAGAAAACTTTGGCAATCTTAAAAACCTCATGAATGCTAAGGTTGAAGATTTGGAGAAGATAGAAGGAGTTGGTCCGAATATTGCAGAAGCCATAGTTCAATTCCTTGCCGATTCAGAAAATATAAGTCTCATCAGCCGCCTGTCCTCACTTGGCGTCACTATCGAGACGACAGCCCCGGAAGAAACGGAGAAACTACCGCAAACCCTTGCAGGTAAATCCTTTGTGATTACAGGGACACTTAGCATAGAGCGCGACGACCTCGAAAAAATGATTAAAGCCAGGGGCGGAAAGCCGGTTTCCTCCGTGTCGAAAAAGACGGATTACCTTGTCCTGGGGGCGAATCCGGGATCTAAGCTCCAAAAAGCTCAAGAATTAGGTATAACTGTATTAGACGAGGACCAATTCAAAGAACTTTTGGGGATAGACTAAAAGTGAAAAGCTTCCCGGTTAATCCATTTGGCGCTGCTGCAATATTCACCGTGCTGGCAATGGGTGTTATAGGCGGGCTGGTGGTTTATCCTGTCGTACTTATTAATTGGTCCTGGAACAAATTTGTGCCAATGTGCTCGATGCTACCGCCAATTAATTTGTGGCAATCGCTTTTGCTCTATTTGGCTGTTGCGACAGCATTATATCTAAGTGGTATCATTCAAATTGAACTAGATGCCGAAAACTTAGACTGAGAATGGTCCAGAAAAATTACTCGTCAATTCTGAAAACATCAATTTGCGCACTGATAATTGCGCAGATTCCCTGCTTCGTGGCTTCGCCCGATGCGATAGCAAAACGCAAAGACACCGCTACCGTCGAGCCCACCGTTGAGCACATGAGAGAGGGGCAGAGGCTGCTCAAGTTAGGAGATGTAGAGGCTGCAGCCGACGAATTCCAACAGTCTTGCTATTTCGCTCGAAACAAATACAATCCTGAAGGATGGCTGGCACTCGGTCGCTGCTATATGCAGCTGAAAAACTGGGCCAAGGCAATCGATGCTCTTTCAACCCACCTGGCGCAAACAACCGAAGGCGCACCCGATGCCAATTGCGACATAGCAGAATGCTACATCGAAACCGGACAGTTCGATAAAGCAGATAAGCACATAACACAAGCAAGAATTGAAGCAGACTACAAAAACAAACGTCCCTATTACACAATGGGCGTTTTACAAGAGCGCCTGGGACGTTATGGTGAGGCGATCGGCTCATACACGACTGCTCTTGGAGAAACCCCCTGGACATTCACAAAAGCTTGGATGGGCAGGGCGCGCTGCTATCGCCACATGAAGCCGCCTGATTATAAGCAGGCATTGTCTGATTACAAAGGAATGATCAATGCTCTTCTAAAAGACATCGATTGGGTCGAATGCTATTACGGAATGGCAGAATGCTTCTACAAACGAGGCGACCACCAGAGCGCGATTGACCATTTGCTAGAAGCTTTGAAAATTAATCCCGATCATTTCGAAAGCCATCTGGCGCTTGCTCACATCTTCGATGAGGAAAAGCACGTCACATCCGCAGTAAACCAGTACCAGCAAGCAATTCGAACGGCACCAAAGACATTCAATGCAGATCCAATCAACAAACGAATTGTCTATCTTCAAGGCGAACTTGCGGGCACACAGCAACAGCGAGAAGTCAAATCATCTCCTTACATGCGCCAACAGCAACAAGGGCAGCCACAAGAAGAAGAAAAAAATTCATTGCCCCCTGGTGAGTCAGGCTTC
Source organism: Obscuribacteraceae bacterium (SeqCode) (assembly GCA_044226015.1). Lineage (GTDB taxonomy): Bacteria > Cyanobacteriota > Vampirovibrionia > Obscuribacterales > Obscuribacteraceae > JAIEPM01. The sequence goes on along the minus strand of JBGAHS010000001.1, from coordinate 888,126 downwards.
TAGTTATCGCAGGAGTTCAGAGTGATTCTCAATTCGTTAGCAGGATGAAGGCGATCCCTGTCCGAAGCCGGCAGGATGGCGAATCTGAGAGCGCAGGCTTCCAGACTGCTCTTCTAATTTCAAAGGTTCAGACCCCGTCCACAAGAGGGACAGGGTCTGAATGATTTAGATACTCATGCGTAGCTGAACTGTATCAACTACTTGCCTTTGTATGCTGGAGTACGTTTTTCGAGAAACGCTGTAACGCCTTCCTGGAAATCGTCGCTGCGACCAGCAATTTCTTGCATGTAAGCTTCATACTCCAAACGTTCTTCGAGGTCTGGGAATATGGCTGCATTGACTGCTCTCTTAGTTAATCCGAATGCTTTGGTCGGTCCCTTCGCTAGAGTCTGGGCCCATTCGATAGCTTCTTCAAGAACTTTTTCTGGAGCCACCAACTTATTCACGATACCGAGGTCGAAAGCTTCTTTTGCACTAAGTTTATCAGCGCTAAGCATCAGTTCGAATGCTTTAGTGGCACCAATTAGTCTTGGCAGAATGAAGGTAGCACCTGAGTCAGGAACCAGACCGACTTTAGTGAATGATTGAATGAAGTTAGCATTGTCTGCTACAACACGCAAATCGCAAGCAAGCGCGAGGCTGCTACCCGCACCAGCTGCGACACCATTGACGGCCGCAATGACTGGCTTTTCCATCTTGCGAATTTTGATGACCATCGGGTTATATCTTCTGCGGATAGATTCAGAAAGCGAAGGACGCTTTTCGCTGGCATCACTGAACTTGCGGTTTGCAAGGTCCTGACCAGAGCAGAAACCACGTCCGGCACCGGTTATGACGACGGCGCGAACTGCAGCATCTTTTTCAGCTTCTTTCAAAGCATCAATTAGTTGAAAGCTAAGTTCGTCGTTGAAGGCGTTTAGCTTATCGGGTCTATTCAAAGTAATGACGCAAACACCATCATTCTTTTCAACAAGCAATATTTTTTCGTCTGACATTGTTCTAAAATCCTCTTTCGATATTAATGACCGGTGAATGTAGCTGGGCGCTTCTCCATGAAGGCTTTCATACCTTCCTTCTGATCTTCAGAAGCGAAAAGCATGTAGAAGTTCTTTCTTTCGAAGTTCAAGCCTTCGGTCAAGGTCATTTCATAAGCTTTGAGAATGGATTCTTTCGCAGTTCTAACCGCTAGTGGTGATTTCTTAGCGATTTCAGCAGCAAGTGTCTTCACTTCGTCCATCAACATTTCGGTTGGAACAACCTTGTTGATCAACCCCATAGACAGCGCTTCATGTGCAGTGAATGGACGACCAGTCAGAATCAATTCCATGGCTTTTGCTTTTCCAACTGCCAGGGTGAGACGCTGCGTTCCACCAGCACCAGGAATTACACCGATGTTGATTTCTGGTTGACCGAATTGAGCGGACTCAGAAGCGACAATCATGTCGCAGGTCATCGCCAGTTCGCAACCACCGCCGAGGGCAAATCCACTCACGGCAGCGATGATAGGCTTCTTGATGAAACGAACACGGTCCCAAGTAGCGAGCCTGTCCTTCAACAAAATTGAAACGGCACCTTCATCAGCCATTTCTTTAATATCGGCGCCTGCAGCGAATGCTCTTTCACTTCCAGTAAGAATGATTACGCGGATAGATTCGTCGCGATCAAAACCTTCTAGAGCATCAGCCAATTCAGACATCAGCTCATGGTTCAAAGCATTCAGAACCTGGGGACGATTCAACGAAACAATCGCGATTTGTCCTTCAGTTTCGGTTTTGATGTTTTTGTACGTTGAAGTACTCATCTCCTTCTCCTCTTTCATTATTACTGTCATTTGCGTATCATCTCCATTTGTCTGCTAACTATTAGACTTTGAACTTGTCCTTACTCGATGCCACTGCCAATCGGTGAGGGTGGTGGCACAGGACCGGCAGCCTTGCAGCGAATGCCGGGGTAATTGATTTCATTTTTCTGACGGAACGAGCGAAGCCCTTCTGCAGTCTCAAGCGAGCCTGCGTGCAGGCTTAGCCAATCGCGAGCATGACCAATTGTCATAGACCACGAGAAATCTCTCCAGAAATTTAACTGCTGCTTTGTATAGCGCGTGCATTCTGGCAATTTCTTGTAGAGTTTTTCAGCCAATTGATTGACGGCATCATCAAGCATAGACATTGGCACCACTTGATTTACCAGCCCCCAGTCTAGTGCCGTGTAAGCATCAAGTCCTTCACAAAGAAGTAGCATTTCGCGGGCGCGGCGGTCGCCCACAATCATCGGCAGCCATTGAGTCGCGCCACCAGCGGCGACACTACCACGAGCAGCACCAACCTGCCTGATGATTACATGATCAGCAGCAACAGCCAGGTCGCAAGCCATGTTCAATTCGTTTCCACCACCGACAGTCATACCGTTTAGTCTTGCAATGGTTGGCTTACCAATATTGCGAAGCCGATCGTGCATTTCGATAAACTGATACATCCACTTGTAGTAATTATTTGGCTTTTTGAGAATATGTTCCTCTTGCTCTTTCAAATCTGCTCCAGTGCAGAAAGCGCGATCGCCAGCGCCAGTCAAAACCATCACGGCTATGTTGTCGTCACGGCTCACATCTTCAAAAGCAAGTCCGAGTTCTTTCAAGGTAATCATGTCGAAGCAGTTCAATACTTCGGGTCTATTTATAGTAATCGTGGCTACATAGCCTTGCTTGCTATAAAGGATTCGCTGAAAGTTAAACTCCTCAGGATCCATTCCGTTTAGCAGTTTCTCAATTTGTTGTACCATTTACCTTGCCTCATTTTTGGCGTTTGCTTTCTTGCGGTGCAATCGCGCGTAGCTCTACCCTTATCTAGTTTTTTTCTGCAACTTCAGCAAACATTGAACTAACTTGCTCTCCTGCAAAACTCTTCAAATGCTCGATAGCCTCTTTACCTTCCGGACTCGCCATACCTGCTTTGACAGATTCCAAATTTTCGAAATAAAGTTCCGTCATCAAGTAGAAATCAGCTTCTCCCTGTGGAGCTCCAACAACGCGAGACACTTCAATTAACTGCAAGCCTGGAATCTTGCGAGCGACATCCATATGTTCGTTGAAATAGACTTCGTCAAACGATTTAACGTCGGCCGGCTTTTTGTGTAGAGTAATTAGTTTTGCCACCATGATATATTTCTCCTTTTCTCTAATAACTCTGTCTCAAATCGACTAGACGGCAAGCTTTCCCCTCGCTGCGCGCGATGGATTTTGCAGGCAATAACTCCACCGCCACTGTAAGCCCCAGGTTTTCCTTTAACAGATATTTGATGCGGTCGCTGAGAGCTTTAATACGCAAACCTTCTTCTTGAACCTCGGCCCATCGAGCCACAATCTCTTCTGTAATTTCGACTTGCACCGATAACTGATCTAGCGATTCCTCTCGCTTGAGTACAAGCTGATAGTGAGGGGCCAGCTCATCAACCTTCAGCAAAATGTTCTCGATTTCAGACGGGTAAACGTTTACACCGCGAATTATCAACATATCGTCCAGACGAGCGCGCACGCGAGTCATTCGCGCCATTGTTCTTCCACAGGCGCATTTCTCACGACTAAGCCGAGACAAATCACCGGTGCGGAATCGCAAAAGTGGCATGGCTTCTTTTTGAAGTGTCGTAATTACTAGCTCGCCTTCTTCGTTTTCCGGTAAAACCTCACCGCTTACGGGGTCAACGATTTCTGCATAAAAATGGTCTTCCCATATGTGCAAACCACAACGGGCTTGACTGCACTCAATGGAGACTCCTGGTCCCATAATTTCGCTCAGCCCATAGATGTCTATCGCTTTCAAACCTAGCGCAGACTCTATGTGAGCTCGCATAGGTTCGCTCCACGGCTCAGCGCCAAATATGCCAACTTCAAGCTTGAGTGAATCGATAGTCTCCCCAAGTTCTAACAAGGTGTTTGCCACTCTCAATGCATATGAGGGCGTACAACAAATTACCCTGGCGCCAAGATCTTTCAGCAAACTAATTTGCTGCTGAGTCTTGCCACCAGATGCGGGGACAGCGATTGCACCGAGTCTTTCAATTGCATAATGAACGCCCAGTCCGCCAGTGAACAAGCCATAGCCATATGCATTATGAACAATATCACCAGGCCTCACCCCAGCAGCAAATAGCGAGCGTGCGCCGAGTTCTGCCCAGTTGTCCAAATCATTCTGGGTGTATGCCACAATCGTCGGCTTGCCTCGAGTTCCCGATGAGGCGTGAAAGCGCCGAAGTTCAGCCTGGGGAACAGCAAGCAAGCCGCGTGGATAATTGTCTCGGAGGTCAGACTTTCGAGTGAATGGCAGGCGATGAATGTCGCCAATACCATTTATTGAATCAAGATTCACACCACTGGACGATAACAGGTTTGCATAAAATGGAACGTACTCGTTGATGCGGCGCAGCATACGCACGAAAAGTTGCGACTGGAGTTTCTCCAGTTCTGCCCGGGACATGCTCTCGACCTTGTCGTTCCACATCGGAAGACGAAGACCTCACCTACGCACGAATATAGCGTCAAATGATACCCTCTCGGAAACCGTTTTGATCGCCTCGAAGTCGCTATTTGAGCGGGTTTAACAAGAAGATCACAGTTCAGTACTTTCACCAGTCAGAAAGCGTCCGGCAAAAGAAAATTGCTGCCGAAGTAAAAAGCAGAACGGCTTCAATGAATCCGTTCTGCTCAATAATTCAAACAGGCTTGAAACTAGTCTTTATCGACTACGTCAATTCCTGCAACCTTCAATCCATAGCCTTCTAGCAATATTTTGATTTCGTTGTACCAGGCTTCGCGAACATCGTGGTTATCGCGCTGTTTAAGCTTGAAGTGCTGGAAGTCTTGGTTAGTTTTGCTGCCGCCTTTGCCGAATACACGGTTGACCTTGGGGAACCAGAAGTCAAGCGCGGCTTGAATTTCCTGATGGGTTTCAGGACTTCCGGCGAGCTTCTTGACCCAATGCTCACCGTGGCGAACATGCATCCACTCTTCTTTCTCAATTTGAACCATTGCACGTGACCATGGACCCCAGCTGCACTCTGCAGCATCTCTCAATTGGTGACCGGCAGCTCTATCCATAAGGAAGTTGAACATGACGAGGTCAGCCCAGGTCTTGATTGGTTCATAAAATACTTTCATGCGATTTTTCATATCGTCAGCGATCAACTTATCGGTGTCGACACCAACTTTATCGAGAAGATCGTACATAGCACGAGCATGGCGAATTTCGTCTTTGACGATGTTTGCCATTGCAAGACGCTCAGCCATTGTCGGTGCGCCTTGAATCCACGGTACGTATCCATAAGCGCCAGCTAATTCTGAATCAGCTTGAGCTATCATCAGCTTGAGGAGATTCTCTCTGTACTCTTCGGTTACTTCATCAAGCGACTCAAGCTTTTGGCCAGAGTTGATTTTAGCCATCATGGCTTCTTGCTTCGCTTTTTCATCGACAACAACCATTTCGTATCTCCTTAATGACAAGCTTTTCAGGCTTGCGCTTCCCTTTCGCAGTGACCACTTATGTGGCTTTAGCAACTATAACACGTATTATAACCGGTCAAAGCGTTCTGAGCCTAGAGACTGTCTGAATTTCCGGTTTTCGGAAAGCATGCATTCTAAGGTCATTCGCATTTTCTTCAACATTGAGAAAACAGCACTCAATGCTCAGCATCTTCGCTACTTTTCTCTTCAGTTTTGGGAAGCAAAAGTGCTGGAGTTTTAAGCGCAAGTTCTTTTCCATCAGCAAGAGCAAAAACGGGATCGCGAACCGAACCTTTCTTAACCGCCCATCGCTGGAAACGTCCTCGTCGAACAATCTCAAGGCGTAAAGTCGCTGACTTCAGCCGGGGAAGCTGATCTGCAAAATTCGCAGCAGCTTTCTTTGCTCCGTCAGACATAAGGACATCCGCAGCATCAGTAGGTTTCACATAAATTGCTTGCTCAGCAGGAAGCAAGCTCAGGTAATAGTCAGATGTGAACTCTGGCTTCTTGTTTGGATCCTTGACGGCAACAGGAAGCAGACCTGGCTCTAAACTTGGGCGCAGCCTGAGAGCAAGTGATCTATTGAAGTCTGCACTTGGGTCCTTACAGAAAGATTGCAAATCGGCGATCTTTACCGGATGACCATAAGCCATATCGAGTGGCAAGAAGTAGGGACTGTAGGTGCCTTTATCAAAAGCAATCAGAACATCTACCTGCGTACTTTCTGGCTGCTCCCAGGGAAGATTACTGCCCTTGAATTTTTCAACGGTTGGAATTTCCCGCTGGCTCATGCTTCCGATTAAGAACTTTTGCCCCCAGATGAAAGCCAGATTATCATCTTCACCTGACTCAAAGTGCAGGAACGCATTGAAGCCACCTCGAGGCTGACAATGGCAAGTGTTGTCGCCAAATTGAGCAATCACCACTGGCTTATCAGCTTCCTGAACTTTGCGCAAAAAGAAGGCAGCTTCATCGGTGCTCGGTTCTGAACCAAGAGTCGTAAGCATGACTCCAATGGTCAAAACAAAGATACTCATCAACAAAATAATTCTCAGATTTGCCATTTTGCGCGAAATAGCCCTCTGTAAAATTTCTGTCTAACAATGCTTTTACCTTCGCTTAGCGTCGAAAGTGAAATCTGTTAACAGCGCTGTGTTACATTGAATTCAGTCTAACATGCAGGACAGCAGAAACATGATCAAGATTCCAGACCCAGTCCTAATCATCTACATAGTTGCCAGCCTTTTGGGGTTTGGACTGCGCTTCGTCAAAGATGGAGTTTATAAACAAATCTCCTTCAAGCCGGTGATCAATCATCTGGGTCTATTCGCGATGGTCTTCCTGCCATTCCTTGGCTTACTGTTTTTGGCACAACACTTCGGAGTTGCCAGCGCTAACTCAATTTCCTATTTCGCGGGGGCATCGATACTCACTTACCTTTTGAGTGGGTTGGGGCTGCCATCATATTTAAGAGGTATTTTGCTTGCTGGTGCAGCTGTTGCTTTAACCAGCCTGGCCCCAGCAGGAGAATTCGTGGGGATGGCAGCAGCTCTCACCGGTCTTGTGATGGTGAAGCTAGCAGAAAACCTGGGATATGGAGAGTCCTCCGACCTCGACGATATCGTGCCGCCTTTCATCTGGCTCACGTCAGCGATGTGGCTGAGCTCAGTGGACACCGCGCCAGCACAACTTACGCAAAAAGCCGGTTTACTCCTCGGCATTATGGCTGTGTCATTTCTCATGCGATTCATCCAGGGTCCATTCATTAAGGTCGGAAACAGAAACGATGACCGCATACTAGTGAAACGCACAGTCCTCTCTGTCAGCGCTGGTTTGGCAGTGCTATGCGTCGTCATCAAAGTTCTCAACCTTGTTCAATATCAAAATCTAGCCATTCTTTGCGGAGCAGGGTACTTCGTTAGTTACCTATATAAGGATCTCAGCGGAGATGAACGTTATTCCATGTTTGCCCAACCAGCTCTGCGAATGCTTTTTGCAGTTGGAATTCTGACACTGGTTGCAATGCGCTTCTATGGAACCTTCGGACTTCTCGCACTGGCACCAACCGCGATGGTTGCACCAATATCCAGCGCAGCTTTATTTCCTGGAATTTATTTTGCCAGCCGAGCGTTGATGCAAGTTTATTTGCAACACTTCAACTTAAACGTCACAGGCATCAATTTGAATCATGCCTATACAGGGGCTGCACAATATGGTGGTTTGCTACTTGGGGTTGCAATGCTACTCCTGCTCAAAGAAAAAATGGAACGGCGCACTTTGCTGGGCTTGACGCTAGCCGCTTGCATCATTACCCCAGTGCTTTCCAACTTCTTGCTTCACTCTGAACCAAGCTGCAGCTTGTTCACCGCTGCGCTGACCAGCTGTTTCCTACTTGCTGTTGTGGGACCTTCACTGCAAGCGGCTAACAGCCGCGGTGCTGAAAACCTCGCCTTGACACCAGCCCTCATGATTTCTTCGGGCATTCTCACAAGTGGATTGCTTGAAATGGGCAACACCGCATCGATTTCTGTCAAATCAACAGTATTGAGCTACGGAGTGTTGTTCGTAATTCTGCTTTCATTCTTGTTCTGGTTCTTTTTCCAGAAAAAAGAAAAGCAAACGCCTGCCACCGCCAATGGTGAAGGCAGCTAAATCTTCAAAGCTTCCCGGCAACCACAAAAACCACGAGAAGGTAGGCGAAAGCTTACCTTTTCGTCATTTTGAAATTATGCTTGACGAGCCAATCGGTTGCTAACAGCCTTTATGAGTTCTTTCTTTGACTGCAGAGCTGAAAGCCGGGTAAGATTATGAAATCGACCCACTGCGTGTTGCCTGCAATCGAATGTTCAAATTGTTACGCACATTCTTTACCGGTATCATCATTATTTTACTTCTTGCAGTACTGGCTGGCGGTGGTTTTGCAGCGTGGGTCTGGCAGAAACTCCATACAAAAATATCTCACAAGAGTGCAAGTGCCTCAGTCGCTGTAGCAAGAGGTGAGAGCCTTGACCAGATTTTGCAAGATCTCAAATCGAAAGAAATTTTGGACACAACGCTTCCGCTGCGCGTCTATTTGAAATTGACTAAAGCAAATCCTGTCATTCGCTCAGGCTCATATACTTTTCCATCGCCCATCACTCCGTTAGAAGCGCTGGAAAGATTGAAGCAAGGCGGCGATTTCGAGCGTCTAACCATCATCGAAGGGTGGACCAGATTTGAAATAGCAGATGCTATGGTGAAAGTGCCAGCATTCAAATTGAGGGATCGCAAGCAAGCAATGAAGTTGCTTGATGCGACGATTTTGATCAAAGACATCGATACTAAAGCAAAAAATCTCGAAGGATACTTGTTTCCCGATACCTATTTCATAGACTCGAATTCCACTGCAACAGAAGTAGTGAAAGAGATGGTGAAAAGATTCAGAGAAGTTTGGTTCAACAAACTCAAGTCTATGGCAGACTCAAGAAAGATGGACGCACACACTGTTGTGACCGAAGCGTCAATAATTGAAACCGAAGCCAAATTGAAATCTGAAAGACCACTGGTAGCATCCGTCATCGAGAACCGCATCAGAGGAGACATTCCACTTGGAGTAGACTCTTCATTGATCTACGCGGCAAAACTCGCAGGCACCTGGAAAAACGATGGCAAAGTTTATCAGAGCGATATAGATCGCAAGTCTCCATACAACACAAGATTGAACAAAGGTTTTCCACCAGGTCCAATCGCTTCACCCGGACTTAGTTCGCTTGAAGCGGCAGTCAATCCCGCATCTTCCAATTACCTTTATTACGTGCGCAATCCTGACCGCAATGACGGTGCTCATAATTTTTATGCGAACGCTCAGTCATTTGAAGTGGGAGTACGCGCGCTTAGAGCATGGGAAAAGAAGCATCCCGCGGCGTTTCGCTAGGATTCATTGTTCGCATACAAGCAATTATGCCTTTGCATTCCACTCGCCTAAAATCCATATCTTTCAGTGAAGTTAAGGGAAAGCCTCTAGCTTCGCGCTAAACTTGTAGCCTCTATCAGGAGCTAACGATGAAGAAGCACGTCCTGTCAGTTTTGGCTATTCTGTCACTATCCACAGCCAACCTTAATGTCACAGCTGCCGAACCTGGCAACCGAGCGCGCAAAATGTTGACAGCAGAACTTGCGCAGAGCCTTTTAGGTGGTGCGGTTGAGGAATCTAGCCGTAACTCGGTAGCTGACACTCAAGTGGGAGATACATGGGTCAGCACTGCCGCTTACATGCTTAAGAACGGAAACTCACAGGTTAGTGTCTTAATCAGGCACGGAAGCAAGGAAGAGACCAAAAGCGCTTATGTTCAGTGCAAAGACATGTACAAAGGCGTAGAAGTTAAAGGCATCGGCGAAGCGGCTTACCGAACAACAACCCCGGCACAACTCTGCGTGCTCAAAGGCAACAACTGGTTGATTTTTATGTGTGGACCTTTCACAAAACCAGATACTGCCGGTCAAGAAAAAGCGGCAAAAGCAGTGCTGAGCAAGTTAACCGACTAAGACAGAAGAGCGAGAACTCTCCCAACAGACTTTGCAAGCAGGATGGCAAAGGAACCCGCAAGCTCAGGAAAAGAAGAAAAGAGAGCCGCAAGCTTTGCCTGCGACTCTCAACTCTAACCTTTCACACAGATGATCTGTCTAAGTTTGTGCACAACATCAACGAGATCTTTCTGCGCTTCCATCACATCATCGATCGATTTATACGCAGCAGGTGTTTCATCGATGACATCTTCATCTTTGCGACATTCAATTCCAGCAGTCGCCTTCTCATGGTCAGCAACCGTGAACGTCTTCTTCGCCTCAGTGCGAGACATTTTACGTCCTGCACCATGGCTGCAGCTCATGAAACTTTCTGCATTGCCTTTTCCTTTAACGATGTAAGAGCATGCACCCATTGAACCAGGAATAATTCCCAACTCACCAGCTTTCGCGCTCACCGCTCCCTTTCGCGTAAGTAGAACATCTTGCCCAAAATGCTTTTCGCGCTCAACATAGTTGTGGTGGCAATTCACCGCAACATCAGTCATCTCGAAGTCTGGAACAACCCCAGAGGAACGAAGCGCATTTACAACAGCAGACATCATCAAATTACGGTTGCAGCGTGCAAACTTTTGAGCCCAGCTTACAGCTTCGATATACTCATCAAAATGTTGAGTTCCCTCAGCCAAATAAGCAAGGTCCTGGTCAGGCAAATTGATAAACCACTTCTTCATGTCTTCTTTTGCAAGATCGATGAAATAGCTGCCAATGCGATTGCCGATGCCCCTCGAACCGCTGTGAAGCATAATCCAAACACTATTGCTCTCATCCAGGCAAATCTCAATAAAGTGATTTCCCGTACCCAATGTGCCTAGATGACGAACATGGTTCACGTGCCCGCCTCTTAGTTTTGGGTGCTTTTCTAAAATTCGGTCAAATCGTGGTTTTAAGTCTTCCCAGGTGTCTTGCTGCGCCTTTGGCAAATCAGACCAGGCACCGCGATCATTCGCGCCACCATTATCGGTACGTCCATGAGGAACAGCCTTCTCAATCGCCTCTCTTAACGGTCTCAAATTGTCAGGCAACTGCTCTGCCTTCAAAGTTGTTTTAGCAGCCATCATGCCGCAGCCAATGTCTACCCCTACAGCAGCAGGAATGATAGCCCCGACTGTTGGAATGACACTACCGACGGTAGCACCCTTGCCGAGATGAACATCTGGCATGGCTGCAATCCATCTATAAATGAATGGCATTCTGCTGATATTTAGCAATTGCTTTTTGGCCTCATCCTCAATAGGAACACCATTAATCCATGCCTTCACAGGCACTCCACTGTCGTGAAATACCAAATAGTTCGATTCCTTTGTCATAATCCACACTCCTTACTGTGGTTAAACCAAAAAGACTTTGCCGATCCTCAGGCAAAGTCTTCACATCATTATTGATATTGATTCTTTTTACCTTGGTTCTAATTGCCGCAGCCAAAAACTGCCCATGGCTTGGGTTTTCGGGCTCAACGTGGGTATCAGTGAGAGAACAGAGAAATGCAACGAAAAATATCTTCGCTCACAGAAAGCTAAATTTTCGTGCCGGAAATTCATCTGGCTGACCTCAATCAAATATCTCTTATCGCATTATACACGAAACTCAGATGAGTCAAACAAAAATGCGCTTGTACCTACAAGTATCATGTCGAATCCTCATTAGCCTATTACAAGACTATGAGCAATCAGAGAAATGCGTTGTATTATCCGGCGACACACCGGCGACACATTCATATAGCAACGGATTGCTTGAATATCGTTAAAAAGAGAATACTAGAAAGTATCAGCGTTGTATCGAGCCCGGTCCGCATCAGCTCTGGCACGATCAGAAGCAGCTCTAGCTAGATTTGCATAGCCCTGAGCCTCAGAACCGGCATTATAAGCAGCATTCTGAGCTTCTTGCGCAGCGTAGTAAGCAGCATTTGCGGCATACTCGGCCTGGTCGGCATAGTTCTTTCGTCCCCACTTATCATTTCCATAACTTGCACCATTGGCACAGCCATGAGCTTTTGACGATTCATTTTCAGCTCGCTGATAGGCATTATAGGCATTAGAATTTTGGGAGGAGAAGTCCTTGGGCGCTGGCGCGCGGCTAGCACCACCAGCGGTGCTAGAGCCACCTAAGAAGATTCGCATCAAGTCCTGCTTATTAAAACCAGGAAATCCACCAAACCCGGCAGGATTTGGAGCCGATATCGTCCCAACATTTCTGGCAGGCATTTGCGCAAATGGATTCATCGCAATCCTTCGCCCTGCGGGAGATACAGGCGCCTGTGCCCAATTGCTTCTGGATTCAACAGAATTCAAAGCCCGCTCTAGACTATTCATCCTTGAGCCTGGAATAGCCCCAGTGGGTCGAATGCCTGGATGCAGGTTTGCATTTTGCTGCGAGTTCGTATTTTTATTACTAGCGTAGTTCTGATAGTACTGCGCAAACGCAGGAGAAACCTGAAAGAACGAAAGTAAGAGAAGAAAGGCAAGGGTGAGTTGGAATAAAGATAGCCTGGTCGAGCCGCCGAAAATAAACGCCAATTTCATGAAACCTCGCAAATCGCTATTCAAAACAGTTTCTGACCTTGTTATGAATATAGAGAATTATGCGTGACATCAGGGTAAATATGGACTGTCAATTTATGCACAGTCCTCCGCTGAATGATGCATCATCATTCAGGGTCCAGATAGGCTTAAACACTTTCAAACCCTAGTTCTTTTTTGATTCGGCGCGCTTCTTCTGATCTGCTTTGCGCTTTTGTTCTTCTAATTTTCTCTTCTCGTGTTGAATGTTTCGTGAGCTTTCGTCAAGTGATAATCGACGCAAATCAAGCTGGTGGGAAACTTCATCGAGGCTCAATCGCTGCTTCTCCGTCTTGAGTCTTTGCTGGTCAATTCTTCTATGCTCTTGCCGAATATCGTCTCGTTGCTTATCTAACTCTTTGAACTGCTGGCTTAATTTTTCACGCTCCTCATCCAGCTTCCTCCGCTGCATCTCAAGCTCATGATTTTTCTCATCCAATTTAAATCGTTTTTCGTCAATCTGCACGTTTTCTAAATCAAGCTTGTGCCGTGGTTCTTCAAGCTCTACTCGGGTCTTTTCCAGCTCGAGCCTCTGGGCATCCAGCTTATCACGATCATCACGCCATTTTGACCAGAGCTCTTCCTGCCGCTCTTGCATCTTCTCCAGCTGCTCTATACGTTTGCTCGAGTCGCTATCGACAGGTTCAGAAGCAGCGCCATTCTCAGCCGCGCTTCCTTCTAGTTTTTTCGTTTCCTCAGTCTTTGCCTTTGGGGGCTTGCTCGATTTAGCCGATAAGGGTGCAGCTCCCACTAAAGCAAGAAGAAGCAGCAAAGAACAGACTGCATAAGGAAATTTCGTATTTAGTGCCATATACACCTTCTAAAATCAAGTGATCGGAACGCCAGATCTTACAATAAAGAATCAAAATGAATCTGTTTGGAGTATAATCCAACACCAGAATCAGCTCGAAAAGTGAGTGTTATCAATGGCTGCAAAACCAATAATGGTGGTCACATTATCCGTTCCACCGGAAAAGGAATCTGAATTCAACGCGTTTTATCAACATCGTTTTCTTCCAGCCATGCTGAGAGACTGCCCGGAAATAGTTTCCATTAGACGTTATGAGGAAATTGGCACAAATGGAAGTTTGCGCTGGTACAACAAACAGTTCTGGACAATCTACGAACTCAGCTCAGAATTTGACGTAGAGAACTGCGATGACCTCTTCAAACGACCAGCTGTAGCCGATCTCGTTGGTGAATTCCAGCAATGGAAAAACAATCATCTGCGCAATTTTTCAAGAATAACCTTTCTGAACACATGGTCTCATGAGCGTCTTCCCTGGGACGGACCATTCGGAAATCGACCGATTTTTGTCTGGCAACATGAAATGAAACCTGAAGTCGACGAAGAATTCCAGGAGTGGTATCAGGAGTCCTACTTACCGATTCAAATAGCGGATATTCCAGGATGGATCGCATGCAGACGCTACGCTAGCATCAATCGTGAACAGACACGTCGTTTGACAATCTACGAGGCTAGCGACGAAGACTCCATAGTTCGCTGTCTTAACGAATTACGTGCTGGTCACAGAGTATGGCAAAATCATGAATGGCACAGAAAAGTAGAACCGGCATTGCTATGGCAAGACTCAGCCACATTCCGCCTGATGTATCGCAGACCAGGCTAAGCTTAACGTAAGCAAGACGAGCCACTGGCGATGGTAGCGTATATGGTGCAAGCGCCTGAGCCTACTCACTACCTAACTTCACATCTTCAAAACCACGGTCAAAGTAAGTTCGCTCTACATCAGCAATTCTGCCCCAACCAGCACGGTCGCCCTCATTGCCACGGTCACCAAAGTTCAGATGGCGATGTATCCAGGCTTCGTCGCGCGCAAGCCGGTTGCCGTCCACTATTTGACCAAGATACCAGCCATTACGGTCAAGATATACATCGTAGTCTTCCAGCAAGCGTCCTATATTCTCTCCTTGCGGAGAAAAGAGCGCTTTGTCACAGGCAACGGCAATGTGCTCTCCATGGCTGTTAAAAAGGAAAACGGGCTCGTCAGAAGCAGCCTGTTTCACCGGCTCAGCTACAGGCTCTGCGGCTTTTGGTGCAGCAAGTTCTGGAGTTTCTTTAACCAACTCGAGAGCAAGGGCAAGGCTTTCTTCGTCATCATCCTCGAACATATCGAGGTCAAAAACGCCCTCTTCAGCCGCAGCCTTGGCCTTCTGCGCCTTTTTTGCTAACTCACTTTTCTTGTCAGCTTCTGTCTGCTGGGGCGATTGCATAGCCATTACAGCTTTTGCCAGGGCCTCTTCCTGGGCTTTTTCTGCCGCTTTAGCGGCTTTTACTGCTTCTTCCTGAGCTTTTGCAGCTTCAAGGGCAGCGCTGGCAGCCTTGGCTTCTTCTTCAGCCTTTCGGGCAGCTTCTTTGGCCTCTTCCTCAGCTTTCGCCCTGGCTTTTTCCGCTTGCTCACGGTCAAGAATGTCTTTCAGAGCTTGTGCTCTGACATCGAGCTTGTCCGCCTGTTCCGTCCGACCGCACTGTCTCAGCAAAGCAATGTATTGCTTTAACATCGCGTAGGTTTCAGGATGAGAATTGCCAAGTCGCGAGACTGTGTCTCGCAGCGACGCCTCGGCAGTTTTTAGGACCTCGTCGTATGGATCAGCAGACATGAATAGCTCCCTATTTCTTCTTTTGCAGTTCCCAAAATCGATGATTTTTACGCAAAATAATGACTGAAATTCTCGAAATAACTAAATTCTGCTTCTCGTCTCGAATCCTGCTTATTTACTCAAAACGATGAGCAGGGAAGGCAGCGATTGAATGAAGAATCCGATTGTAAAAAGAACAGCCCCTACATAGCCAAGTACGCGCGGCTCAACATTATCGGCATACCACTCAATTGTTGGACTTATGTAGCTTACGAATAGTATTGCGACTACCACAATCGAGCTTATCTTCACCATATTTTGAAATGAACTCTGCGATTGACTTACTCCCAATGCCAGGAAAAGGAAATCACACAACAATGCGATTAGAAGGAACACGACAACGAGTAAAAGCTTTCGCTTACTTAGCCTGGGTCGCTTGTCAGTGTCTTTCAACAGCTCAGGCGAGATACCAAAGCTGGGTAAAATCATTGATGCCAGAAAGGTAATGGCACCTACAATAGAGGCGCTAGTGACACCATCAATGGTGGCGACGGCCGCACCAAGACCAAGACCTCGCAACAAAGAAATTCCAAACAAAAAACCTTTTGTATCCTTTAGATTCCGACCAAGGCGGTCAAGCTGCAGTCCTATGGCAACGCCCAGAGCAACTCCAGCAAGCAAGCCAAAGCGAAGCCCCATAGTAAGCGAATAAATGCTGCTGATGATAAAGCTATAGGTAAAAATGCGCGTAAACGTGCTCAGGGGTCCTTTTTCGCCACCCAACAAATCGTAAGCGAGGTAGAGCCCACCAGCAGCATCAAAGAGCATCCCGATTAGATTTATTGTTGCGCTGGTTTGTTGATCCATAACTTGGATATTAGCTTCTATGACACAACTCTATGACACTGCCATGTGGCGGACAGAAAAGTCGAAAATTGGTACGAGGGTCAGCCCCTATACCCCTTGAAACATGAATAGCTGTATTACCTCTCCAGATGAGCCCAGAGGCTTCATGACGCGGTAAATCAGAATTAGTAATCAGAGGACCCCAACCGGGAATGCGAATTTGTCCACCGTGCGTATGACCGCCGAAAGCAAGGTCGATGTTTGCACGAGAAAGACGCTCAAGTCTTTCGGGCACGTGCACTAGCGCCATCACGAAATATCCAGGCGGTGCCTCTTTAGACAGTCGCTGTAGCTCATGTTCGGCTATTCCTGGATAATCAATTCCTACAATATGCAATTTTTCATCGTGCAAGGTGACAGCTTCATTACGCAAGACTCTTATTCCCGCTGCCTCGAGTGCCTCTACCATTGGCTGAACATCACGTTTTGCCTTGGGAGAGCGAAATTTTCTTATGACTCTACCGATGGTGCGATGCATCATCGAGTAATTGAAGTAATCGTGATTGCCCAGAACGGCAAAAGTACCTAAGCGAGGAGGTCTAGCGATTATTTGAGAGGCGTACTCCATGCCTGAATAATTCTCGAATATGTCGCCAGTTATGACAATCATGTCGTATTGCGCATCAGTAGCTCTGCGCAGAAACTCAATTTTATGCGTTTCTGGCTTTGAAAGATGCAAATCCGAAATGTGTAAAATTCGCAGACGGGTGACGTCATCGTCGCTGGAAGATAGCTCGGCCCGCTTCATTCCTGTGTCAACTCTGAGGGAATCGAGCTTATAACTGCGCGACTCGACCTTGCTAGCGTACAAGTATGCACCTAGTCCAGCGGCTGCAGCTACTCCTGCTAAGGAAGCAAAAACTACATTCCGCTTTTGCGGATCTTCAAGGAATCGAGGTAGTTTCATGAACTAAACGCCGCTTTCCTGCAAAACTTCAAGCTGAGTATCGACGCGCGGACGGTGCCGGCTTGAAATATCGGGGCTCATAAGCATCGTAAACAATAGTCGCAATGGAAAAACCAGAGCAATTAACATTGTAGCAAACAGCAAATCGTAAGGCAGGGTATACCAGCTGAGATTTCGAAGCTGTTCGGAAAGCCAGGGCTGAAACGAGAGATAAGCCTGCTCACCCTCAAATAGAAGAACACCGATGCTGCTGCCGAATACAATCGACAAACCAATGGCATGAACAATCAAAACGCCGACTACTGAAGCAAGAATCTGACGCCAACTCTTACGTTCTTCGTCAGGGCATATGAACCCTGCGAACCATGCACCACCCATGATACCAAGCAGATAACCAAAACCAGGTTCATTGATGTACGAGGTTCCGCCGCCAGACGCAAACAAGAACAGTCCATTGTTATTACCCAGCAGTCCAAGCATTAAATAGAGTCCTGTGACAATGAGAATCAGTGGAGAACCTATAATGTAGCCCAGCGCAACTGCTATAGGAAGCAAGGGCACATAGGTTCCGAAGCGCACCGAGCCAGAAGGAGGCTCCTTGAAGAAGGGAATTTGTTCTTCGACTTTTTGTTTCAGTTCAGGCTTCTGAGAGAGACTGACCGTGAACAATTCCTTGGCTGTATTTTGAACATAAAGCTGAATGTTTCTGCTCGTTGGGGTCGGCAACGGCACAGAGATAAAGGAAGCGAAAAATAGAAGCTCCAGCGAAAGTAAGGTGATCACTATTTGGCCTAGAAAAGACCGTTTCCTCAAACTGCGCAGATTTTTCGTAAAACCTGATGGCAATTGATGACTCCTCTTAAGTGCGTCTAACTTTTCGTAGTGATATTGTTCGTTTGCGATAAAGGACTATTCAAGCTTACTCGATTTTTGTTTGCTTCCCAAGCGGCAATGCTCTTATCTAATAATTCGAGAAACTCGTCGCAACGAATATCCTCCATCCAGAGTACCAGTGCGTCCTCACTGTTGTCCTGATAATACTTTCGTCTTAGCCCCATGCTCTTAAAACCATACTTATAATAGAGCTTCTGTGCGGGATCATTCGACACTCTTACCTCCAGAGTCATACGCTTCGCACCCACTTTCATTGCCGTTTGTATATTGTTTATGAGCATTAATTCCCCTATACCTTTTCGGCGGTAATCGGGGTGAACGGCGAGGGTGGTGATATGCGCTTCATCATCAATGAGCCAGAAACCTGAATAAGCACATAAAGTTCCTGTACTTGACTCGACAGCGCAAAAGTAGGTACCACCTGGATTTTCAAGCTCGTTGATGAAGGAATGACGCGACCAGTGATGGCTTCCGAAAGCCACAGGTTCAATTTCCATGACCTGATTCAGATCATCAACAGTGAGACGTCTTACTAGAACTTCCATTTGACTTTAAGGTTACAGAGGGACTTCGTAAATAAAGAGGCAGCACATTATCCCATGGAAACAGTGCTGCAAGCGAATTTCGGTTAAGTTTATCAGCCAGATTGAGCAAGCGCTCCCAGCTGAGCAAGGCGCCAACAGTAGCTACATTGATTGATGAGGGATACGCTACGAGGCTTTTACCATTGATGAACTGAGCTTCTTCCAAGCCATTGTCGAGCAGGAGGTGCTGCACAGAAGATAGCGAAGCGAGAGCTGACTTCGTTTCTTCAAGATCGGTACAGCGGGGAGCAAAGAGTTCGCCTTTATCACTGCCGGCTAAATCGGCTCCGTAAGCAGCGGTGTAAAATTTGCCACCACCCGCGGAGAGCACAATTGAACAAGGCCGCTCTACTGTTGCTGCCAAAACCTCCAAAAGGGAAACGGGGTAGACAGCCAGACGAAGTCCCTGAGCAATGGTTCGAGCGGTAATTACTGAAACACGAACACCCGTAAAGCTTCCCGGACCAACTCCAACAGTAATGAGGTCGAGACTCGCCTTGTCCCATGACAGTTCTTTCAGCGCTTCGTCGATTGACGGAAGCAGCACAGAAGCCGACTCCTGGCGGTTAACCTGAGTCGGTGGAATGCTTTGCTCAAAGACGATTTTGCCTTCGTCTAGCAGAGCTAGCTGCACATTCATGCCACTGCTGTCAAAGGATAGGAATCGCATTGTCCGCTATTTTGGGTTCGATTCAGCAGGCGTTTCTTCAGCTCTCATCGCAGGCTCGGCTCCATTGCCTTCAGCTGCAACAGGTCCGCTGGAAAACGAAGCCTGCGGGCTAACGTAGCCAGCGTTTTCACTTGTTGAACTCTCCGAACTCGATTCACTGAGCTGCTCCGATGGTTCCGAACTCTCAGCGCTGTGACCATCAGCAAAATCAGAGGACTCAGCACCTTCACTTTGCGATGGCTGCAATTCGATTATTTCAGCAGAGCCAGGAATAATCTCAGCTAGATTTGAAAGATCGATACCTTGTCCTTGCAGATAGCGAGTAATCGCTTCTTCATCTGCTGATTCAAGAGCAGCCATGCCTTCCTCTCCGAGCAATGCTGCGAGCTCTTCGACACTGAATTCCGGTTCTGGAGGTTGCGGCTGAGCGTGGAAGAATAACTGAATAGATTCTTGTCGAATTGAACTGAGCAGTTGCTCGAACATTCCGAAAGCTTCTTTCTTGTACTCTTGCAGAGGATCACGCTGACCGTATCCGCGTAAGTGAATACCCTCTCTCACAAGCTCGATATTGTGCAAGTGGTCGATCCACTTACTATCAATGGTGCGAAGCAGAATTTGCTTTTCGAGATCTCTTGTCACTTCAGTTCCCAGATGCGATTCGCGCGCTTCGTATGCATCACGAGCCCATCCACGCAACTTCGATTCCAAATCCATAAACGAAATGCCCTGCACTTCACTCAAAGCAATGTCGTGGAACATTGGAATGTCCGCGGTGAGAGCCTTCATCAATTCAGGCAGATCGTTGTCTTCCCACGATTCAGGCGGACTTTCAGGATCGATGTGAGTACCGATGACAATTTCAACGTACTCATCGAGAAGTTCC
Organism: Obscuribacteraceae bacterium (SeqCode); assembly: GCA_044226015.1. Taxonomy (GTDB): domain Bacteria; phylum Cyanobacteriota; class Vampirovibrionia; order Obscuribacterales; family Obscuribacteraceae; genus JAIEPM01. The sequence goes on along the minus strand of JBGAHS010000001.1, from coordinate 868,066 downwards.
AGCATAGCGTCTTTGAGTTCTGCTCTTTCCAGAATTCTTCTGCGCTCTCTGTAGATGACCTCACGCTGAGTATTCAGAACGTCGTCGTATTGAAGAACGTGTTTTCTCATGTCGAAGTGGTGAGCTTCCACCTTCTTCTGGGCATTCTCAATCGACTTGGTCACCATATTGGATTCAATCGGCATCTCTTCGTCAGCTTGAATGAAATCCATAAGGCGAGCGATTTTGTCACCACCGAATATCTTCATCAGAGTATCTTCAAGCGAGAGGAAGAATCGCGAACTACCAGGGTCGCCCTGTCGTCCTGCACGACCTCTCAACTGGTTGTCGATACGGCGGGACTCATGTCGCTCTGTACCGATGATATGCAAGCCGCCCAGACGAACTACTTCATCGTGCTCAAGATCCGTTTCTTTGCGAATTTCAGTCTTGAGTTCTTTCAACTTATACTCATAATCAAGATTATTGAACTCATCAATACCTTCTTGTTTAAGCACTTCTTTGGCCAGGTATTCCGGATTACCTCCAAGAAGAATGTCGGTACCACGACCTGCCATGTTCGTTGCGATGGTGACCGCGCCTTTTCGACCGGCCTGAGCAACAATCATAGCTTCCTTTTCGTGATGCTTGGCGTTAAGGACGTTGAATGGAATTCCCTTTCGAATCGCACTCACAACCTTCGATGTTCTTAGCATCGAGTACAAATAGTCGGTAAGTTCACCTTGCTTTGAAAACTCTTGTTCAAAGTCAACGATAGCTTTTTCAAGCTTGGCAGAATCAATTAATCCTGGGCGCTCAAAGATTTTCTTGAGTGAAGCTATCGATTCACCTTCCAATTTCTTATTGCGCAGCTGATCAATTACTCGCTTGATTTTACGGTTAAGATATTCGCCCATTCGCTGCGGCGAGCCCATCAAATCGCCCACCAGCTCTGATTTCTCAATGCTGGTAGTACCAACTAGAACCGGTCGTCCTAGCTCGTGCAACTCGACTATTTCTTCAACTACCGAATAATATTTCTGCTTCTCAGTTTTGTAGATAACGTCAGCCTGGTCTTTTCTTATTGATGTTCTATTCGTCGGAATCGAGACTACATCGAGGTTGTAGATTTTGCTGAATTCAGCAGCTTCGGTCATAGCAGTACCGGTCATACCCGATAATTTCGGGTACAAGCGGAACAAGTTTTGATAAGTGATTGACGCGTAGGTCATCGTTTCTTCTTGAATAGGAACGCCTTCCTTCGCTTCAACAGCCTGGTGCAAACCATCGCTCCAGCGACGACCTGGCATCATTCTTCCAGTAAATTCGTCAACGATTACAACTTCTGGTTTTCCATGCTCGTCCGGATGGATAACGTAATCGATATCGCGCTTGTACAACTCCTTGGCTCTCAGTGCCTGACAGATATGATGAGCGATATTCCATCTCACGTCATACAGATCCTGAATGCCCAGAGCTTGTTCGCAATTGGTGTGACCACGTTCAGTTAGCAGGACGTTTCTCTGCTTCTCATCCACCCAGTAGTCGCAATCTTCATCATCCTTGTCTTTGCCCTTTTGAAGCATCGGAGCAAGCTGAGCCATGTGCTTATAAATTTCAACATAAGACTCAGTTGGATATCCTGAGATAATCAACGGCGTTCTGGCTTCGTCAATCAAAATATTATCGACTTCGTCAACGATAGCCATGTAATAGTTGCGCTGTGCAAGAGAATCCAATGAGTTGCGCATGTTGTCGCGCAGGTAATCGAAACCGAACTCGTGGTTGGTACCATATGTGATATCAGCACGATAAGCGTTGAACTTCTCTTCATCTGGCTGATGCGAATAGACCAAACCAGTACTGAGACCTAGCCATTTGTAGAGCCGTCCCATCCACTCCGAGTCACGTCTTGCCAGGTAATCGTTGACAGTAACTACATGCACCCCTCTTCCGGTAAGCCCATTAAGATAGGCAGGCAAGGTAGCGACAAGGGTTTTACCTTCACCTGTGCGCATTTCAGAGATCTTGTTATAGTGCAAGGCAGCACCACCGATGAGCTGCACATCGAAGTGGCGCATTCCCAAAACTCTCTGGCTCGCTTCACGACAAACAGCGAACGCCTCTGGCAAAATGTCGTCCAGCACTTCAGCGAGCAATTTATCATGAGCAAAGCGGAATTGACCCGGCATTTTAGGAGCGTCGGGAGGAAGTAAGGCTGTGTTGGCATGCCCCTTCAGCTTTGCTTCGATTTTCTGACGAAACTCTGCAGTTTTGCCTTTCAGTTCATCATCTGAAAGTTTGGCTATTCCGTCTGCAAGAGAATTTGCCCGATTTACCTTGTCTTGAAGAAACTTCAGTTTCTTCTCATTGGTGTCACCGAACAAGCCCTTGAACCAGGACCTGGCCCGCTCTTCAAATTCCGTCATTGAGTAATTCGCTCCTAAAGTGGCTGCTGCAAAAACAGCAATTACAGAGAAGAATTCTATCACGCCGGTTACTGACATCCACAAACCATCAGTTTCTCTTCAGAGTCCCGCTTAAGAACTCAAAAAACTTCCCTGAGCCGCTAAACGCTCTGTTGAGGGGGCGAAAGACAAACTTCAAAAAAAATAGGGAGCCGATTAAGCAGTAAAATCGGGAATTTGAAATAATAAATGATAAATTTACTCTGTATACCTCTGGCAAAAACCGGCATGCCAAGCGCGAGAGTCCGCGAACCAGAGATGCTCACCGACGGAGAAATTGAAATGAACACAGCCGGCGATGAACGTATCGCTTTGTCAGGCAAAACACTGGAAGAAATGACTAAGCTTATCAAAGCAATGGGACTTCCGGCGTTTCGAGCAAGACAAATACATAGTTGGATCTACGCAAAATACGCTGAATCCTTCGATGAAATGAGCGATTTGTCAAAAGACTTAAGAGATCAGCTCAGCTCGAAATTCACTGTACCCTTTCTCAAAATGGCACATTTTGAAAGAAGTTTTGACGGCACCTGCAAATATCTCTTCGAACTGCCTGACGGGCAAATGGTGGAGTCTGTATTAATGACATTCGCCGACCGTGACAGCCTATCGGCCTGTGTATCGAGCCAGGTCGGATGCGCAGTCGGATGCACTTTCTGTGCAACGGGATACATGGGCTTCAAACGAAACCTGACGTCCCAGGAAATCGTAGATCAGGTTATGGGTATTCAGCGCGAAAGCAAGAAGCGAATCTCTAACATAGTTTATATGGGACAAGGAGAACCACTGCTGAACACTGAGGAAGTGATTAAATCACTACACACAGTTATCAATTCGGTTGGAATCGGGCAAAGGCACATCACAGTCTCAACTTCTGGTATCGTAAATGGTATCAATCGATTGGCCGAAGAAGATCTTCAAATCACACTTGCGCTTTCACTTCACGCACCAGATACAGTGACAAGAGACGCCATAGTTCCTATAAATCAGAAATTTCCTATTCCAGATTTGATGAAAGCTTTGCACAAATATTATGATCGCACGGGAAGAAGAATAACCATTGAATATGTGATGCTTGCCGATGTCACTGACTACCCAGAACAAGCAGAAGAACTGGCTCGTCTGGTGAAAGACCTGCACTGCAACATCAACTTGATTCCCTACAACCCAACTCGAGCAAAAGACGGCGCAGTAGTTTATGAGCGACCAAGCATCGAGGCGCAGCAAAAATTCAAGAGAATTGCGGAGTCCACCGGAAAAACGGTGACAATCCGCCTCGAACGGGGAACTGATATCAACGCAGCTTGCGGCCAGCTGCATAATGCTTTTCAGGAAAAGTCTGCTAAGGCTTAACTGAGGGATGAACAGAACTCGCTCTATCTTCGCTGGACTTCACTTCGCCAGTGGAATTTGCTTTTGCGGCGTTAGCTTCGAGATTCGCTCCTTTAGCAGGCACGGTACTTTCAGATGGTGACTTGGGAAGGTCTATCCTGATGCCCTGAATCATTGCTTGCTGGAACGATTTCGCCTGGGCATCCAGACTGGATAGAACGGCGAGATATGAAAGAGCCTCAGTATCAACTGGGTTCATATCTAAACGACTTTGAACCTCTCTCAAAGCGAGATCATAGACTTTGCGATCCATAAATCCTTGAATTCGCTTGGTAAACGCAGGAGCTTCTTTTGCTGCAATCGACATTGATTTCGAGTACGAGACAGCCGCCCGATTCCAATCATTCTGTGCATCATAAGCTCGACCGAGCAAGCGCCAGGTCAAGTAACCATTCGGACTGATAGCAAGCAGTCTTTGCAAATAAGAAATGGCTTGCGCTGGCTTACCAATCTTCAGATAGGAGTCAGCAATAAGTGCAAGGATTTGTGGTTTGCCTTTGACAAAAGCCTGGTCGTCGGCTGGCTTGAGACACAGTTCAATTACTTTGGCAGGGTCAGTCTTTGTCGGCGGAACATAAAGTTTGTACGCTTGCTGCAGATTCAAATTCGAATAACAAAGCGCCAGGTAATAGCGGAAATTGAAATTGTCTGGAGCAATCTTAACCGCATCAGAAAGAAACGACAGCGCCTTGTTATAGTCGCAATTCTTGAGAGCCATCACCCCTTCAAGCCCGAAGAAACGCGCATCAGTCGGATACAATTTTCGCCCCTGCGCAAGCACCTCTTCAGCGTTTTTAAACTGTCTGTCCGAAACATGCATGTCGGCAATAAAAGCAAGTGCATCAGCACTCGGCTTTAGCTTCATTGACTCTTGAGCCCAATCTAATGCACGAGTACTCCTGGCAAGAGCAGGATAGCTAACACACGACCTTGCGATATTCAAAAACTCCTTCGCCTTGTCCTCATCGGACATTTGCCCCCAATCAACATAGTCCCAGACGGCACCATGCATCGAACGAAGCCAATCTTGATTGTTCAAATTGAAAGACTTGTTTTCGTAAGTCTTTGCAATGTCATATTCCAAATAATTTCGCTCATCTGAGTTTGGCTCAATTCCAGCGATTTCACCATCCACCTTATTTGGTGTGGCTACAAGACGCGCAAAGAAATCTTCAGCAGACAACAATTGAAAACGCCTTAGTGAGTCGCGAACTCCGGGCAACTCAATATTCTTCTTTACTTGCTCAAAATTGAACTTATGCTTTTCAGGATAAGCAAGAGCAACTACGTCGCAACCATTTCCACTGTCGAAAATAAACACTTCTGGAAAAGCGGAGTGCAGAGCAGAAAAAACGTTGCGCAAATCTTTCGTCGGAATCTCACTAACCTGAGACCACATTGTGAAAACACCACCAGGCTTTAATCCATCCTTACAAATTTGGAAATACTCTTTCGTAAAGAGATTACAAACACCAGCTTGCCATGGATTAGAGGGCTCCGAAATTATTGCGTCGAATTTTTTCGAAGTTCCAAGCAAATAGTTTCTTCCATCTGAAGGCTCGATGACGCATCGTTTATCCTCTTCAGGCTTGAAATTTACGGCATGGAAAAAAGGACTGGTTTCAATAACCACAGGCTCTAGTTCAGAGCAAACCATTTCTTTTATGGGAAAGCGAAGTGCATAACCAGTAGTCACGCCGCTGCCCCAACCGATGACGCATACTTCGTCGTTGTTATTTGGCTTGGAAAGCAAAGGAAGAGCAGCTAGCATTGCTTGATTGCTCATATCAAACTCATCAGAAGCATCAATGTGCCCATTGGTAATAAGCGAGTGAAAGCCTTGCGATCCACTCTTTCTGATTGCGACGTTAGCTGACTTGCCTTCTTTATAGTATTCAATGCTACCGTCAGCAAGTAGATCATTAAATATGCTGGCAGCATTTTCTGTCGTAACGTTTGGTTGGTTGATCAAGAAACGACGGAAGCTTTGCGCACCAACAATCTGATTAATGTCAAAGAAGCGAGGCGGGTTTACGGATACAACGACGATGGAAATGATAGACGTGGCGACAGTCAACAACTTAATCGAGTACTTGAGCTGTGAGAACATGAACAAGAGCACTGCGCCAAGCAACAAATTAACAAGGGAAGTAAGCACGAGCGCTTGCTCTGTACCAAAAACTGGTATCACAACGAAGCCCGCCAGGAAGGCACCAATGATGGCGCCCACCGTGTTAATTGAATAGAGTTGCCCTAGAGACTTTCCGATTCTGGCGAGATCTTGCGCACAAACTTTTACTGCAAGAGGAAAGATCATTCCCAGACAGAGTGAGATCGGTAGAAGTACCAGCCCAGCCGCAAAGAATCGGAAACACAATGTCAGATCAGGACTTTCTTTTAATTGAATTCCGGCAATCAAGTTTATATAAGGAAGATGATTGAACGTGAAAAGCGCTACTAAACCGAAAAAACTCAAAACGATCTCAGCTATTGCAAAACCAATAACCGGAGCTTTCATTTTGTCTACAAAACGCGCAGCTATTAAACTTCCTGCAAAAATTCCGACAAGGAATGCCGACAACATAACAGTGAACGCATACGTGGTAGAGCCTATAACCATCAAAAGGGCACGAGTCCACGCCACTTCATAAATCATAGCCAGGGCGCCAGAAATGCCAAAGCTGATCATCGTCGCTTTTACAAGCGGTGAAAGTTTTTCACCCTCCGACTTCGGAGCAGCTTCGATGGATTCCGCGATGCTTGCGTTTCTTGCTGCAAAAGAAGGCAATTTTGAAATTCCAAGAACAGCTAGCATCAACAGCACGTTTATTGCCGCAGCAATATTGGTAGTCATGCTCAGCCCCAAATTAGGAATTAGCACAAAGCCGCCGAGTATAGATCCTAAAACGGCGCCAAGCGTGTTTATGCCATACAAGGTGCCAACCCTGTCACCGACCTGCTCCAAACTTTCGGTCACATATCTAGACAACAGTGGTAGCGTTGCGCCCATACAGGCAGTCGGTAAAAGCAAGATTACAGAAGCAATCGCGTAACGAAGCATTCCAAAAACGATCGGTTGCAAATGCAACGATTCAAAGAAGGCTTTGTAAATTGGTATTGCCGCAGAGAAGAGTACAGGCGTCAGCAGAGCCCAGACACCAATTGCGAATTCCAAAATTCCATAAGCTAAAAGAGGTTTCTTTATGCGATCAGCCCGGTTTCCTGCCAGATAAGAACCAAGCGCCAAACCGCCCATGAAGACTGAAAGTACTGTAGAAGTTGCAAATGTCGTTGAGCCAAAAACAAATACAAGTAAGCGGGTCCAGATTACTTGATAAATTAAGCTGCTTAATCCTGAGAACAGAAAAAGCCCAGCAGTAATCAAAAACCGGGTGTCAAACTTCCCCTTGAAATTTTGCACAGAAGCTCCAGTTGTACTTTATAGAAACGCAAGACGATTATCCCAGATGCTTATCGATTTCTCACTACAATTTATTATCCTGCCAATTCGTTGGCAGCTTGGACTTCTCAAGTAACGGAACGTCGAGCTGATGCAGACCGCTTGTTGCACGATTACGATAGGCATCATTGGGTGAGATGTAGTAGAGAATCGAATACAGCTCTTGTAATTGTTCAACAGCGTGCTGACGAACTACCAGGCTGTCACTAGTATTGAATGTTTTCTCCCACTGCCTGATCTCAGACACTATATCTAGAGCATGAGAACGCATAATTTTCGCAAAGCCCTTCAACCAGGAAGGGGCTCCCGCAATCTTAGCCGCCTGTTCATAGTAGTCAGCGGCTTTGTCCAAGCTTAAATTGCGCTGCCGAATAGCAGCCGGGTCTTGTCGGCGAACGGCTTTTTTGTCATATCCATACATGTACTGATTGAACCCTGCAATGTAGCAGAGCTCCCAGTTTGTGGGGTTCAACTTTATTCCCTTGTCGAGAATCTTTGTGGCGGCCTCGTTGTCGTGTAATTCACCAGCGAGTATGAAAGAAGCGAACCAGTATGGAGCCTTGAAGTGTGGATCTAACTCAATAATCAGATTTAGAAAATCCGAGGCAAACTTAAATCCTTCAGGAACAACTCTCTTATCGCCATAATATTGAACGAAACCGAGCCAATTGAGATCCGCCAAAACACGAGTGAAGCCAAGAGAAGCGGCTCTTGCGTTTTCGGCTTTTAAGATCATTCTTGTTCGTTCAAACTTAAACTGAAACGGAATCGCCTTTATCAATTGAACATGACTAAGTTGCATGACAATGCAAGCTGGAATAAGCACCAGCAGGGCCTTCAGTGTGTTACTCGAGCAGGCAGATTTTGTCATTTGCAAAAAGTGAAAACCGTTTAGGGTAAAAAGGAGAGCAGGACCATTATAGATCCTGCTCCGAAGTTCGCTTGCTTAGTACAGTGCCTAGATACCTATTGGTTTGAGAGCACCAAACATTTTCCACCTACACCTGCCAGGTAGTTTCCATCTGGGTCACTTCCTGTGATGGCATACGAGTTGCCGCTGTCAGCAGCCACATAATCCTGCGAACCAGCAGCAGCAGTTCCAGCACCAACGGCTTTGGCACGTTGAGCGGTGATGGCAGCAGAAGTCACCAAAGTTCCCTTTGCAATCGCACCAACAGCCCCGGTCACCGGATTAACAGCCATCGTGCCAGCAGTTCCGGTCATGGTGTTCGAACCACCTGGCAAATAGTTTCTCAAACTTCCAGTTGCATCGGCAGCATAAGCACCGCCGGAATCTGTCGCATAGGACTCTGCAGCAATCTGAACTGTCCTACAGTTGCCTTTGACTGCAGCAGCCTTGGCTTTCTTTTGAGCACCAATAAAATTCGGTAAAGCTATCGCAGCAAGAATACCGATAATAACAACCACCACCAAAAGTTCAACGAGCGTAAAACCGCTGCGCTTTTTATTGAGCATTTCTTAGCCCCCCTTTAGTAATCACAATACTTACTGATTCGATAATACCAGAGTCCCACCTCCGGAGTTAGATATATAGGTACCGTCGACATCACTGCCTGTTACAGCGTAAGAGTCACCCGAGTCAACCTGACTGTATGAAGTGTTGCCTGCTGATGCTGTCGCACCAGTCGGAGCTTTAGAACGCAAGGTCACCAGAGCTTTCGATGTCGCGATTCCAGCATCAGATATAGACCCTGCTTGCCCAGTCAATGGATTAGCAGGCATTATACCAGCGGATCCAAATGGATTATTACTGCCCCCCGGCAGATAATTCAAGAAAGGTCCTGCTGCTGTCGTCGAATATCTGCCACCACTATCAGTGGCATAGTTTTCGGAGGTTATCTGTATTGTCCGCATGCAAGAACGTATAGATGCATTCTTCGCTTTCTTGCTCGCGGAAACATAATTGGCCAGAGAAATTGCAGCGAGAATACCAATGATAATAACAACTACTAGCAATTCGACCAGAGTGAACCCTTTGTTTCTCACCGCAGAATCCCCCATGAACAAGAACGCGCCAAAAGGAGCAGACACGACCTGAATCGGTCCACTCCTTGAGAGCTTTTACAACCAGACTAGACTAGACTAGATTATTGGTTCGAAAGAACCAAACATTTACCGCCTACACCTGACAGGTAATTTCCATCTGGGTCACTTCCTGTGATGGCATAAGAGTTACCGCTGTCAGCAGCAACGTAATCTTGTGATCCAGCAGCAGCAGTACCAGCGCCCACTGCTTTGGCACGTTGAGCTGTAATTGCAGCGGATGTTACCAAAGTTCCCTTAGCGATAGCGCCAACAGCACCAGTAACGGGATTGACTGGCATGGTTCCAGCTGTTCCAGTCATGGTGTTCGAACCACCAGGTAGGTAATTCAAGAGAGCACCCGTTGCGTCAGCTGCGTATGCACCGCCGCTGTCTGTAGCATAGGACTCAGCAGCAATTTGTACTGTACGGCAGTTGCCTTTAACAGCAGCAGCTTTCGCCTTTTTCTGAGCTCCAATGAAGTTAGGCAAAGCGATAGCGGCAAGAATACCGATAATTACAACGACGACCAGAAGCTCGACTAGAGTAAACCCTTTTATCTTTCTCATTAACTCATTTCCTCTCAACACACACACTTCCTAAACAAGATCGCGAAATCTCAAAAGCAAAATGTTTCAACCTTCAATGGAGTGAACACAACTCGCTTCTCCTACAAAGGAAATGCCCGTGAAAATTCTTGGAATAACGGCATAACGCCCCAGAAAAATTAAACGTATCTCACAAACCCTATTTTGCGCGGTATTTTTGCACTTTTTATTTGACAAGTGGGAAAGATACCCGGTAGTCAAATCCGCGCCTCATAGAGGCTAAAGGCTGATGAATACAGCCAGCAAGCAGAAAAAGCAGATTGAATATCGATAAGGGACGCCATCTATATATGAACGATTCATTTGGGGAATCAAATAACAGTTCGGAAAAAAAAACAGGAAAAAGATAATCCGAACTCTTATTTGAATTGCGAAAGTCATATTTGAAATACGATTCCATTTATTAGCTTCTACACATCTCCATAAGCGTTTTTTGCCTGAGCGAAAATTCAATTCAAAAGCAAAAGACCCGGTATTTACCGAGTCTTTCAAGAATTCATTGGCTAATGCGATTACACGTTGGCGGTTTCGCGATGGTGGTGGTGGTGGTTTGCTCTGCGTGGGCGTCTCAAATGCTCCATGAAACGACGGTGAGCTTGACTATCTATTGCAGCTTGTGGAGTTTTGTCTGGAACTGAAAGCACGAATTCGCCTTCGTTTTCTGCTTTGGGTTGGGAATTGTAGCGTCCAACCATGTACAAGTAACCACCACGTGTTGCATATAGATAATGAATCATAAATTTGCCACCTTTTGTTTCAGACCGCCGCCGCGCTCGCCAAGAGCTATTCAAACATAATCGACGCGTTCATCATGCCACCGAATCGTAATAATTACTATAGAATTCCTCGAAAATGGCGTAAATTTCGGTTACACACCTTAACTTGAGAACTCTAAGGGTCAGCGACGACGTCTTTTTGTGTCAGCAGTAGATGCAGATGACTCCACCAGCGGTATCAGGTCATCACCAGCCACTAAAGTAAGTGTACTCTGAATATCACCAATTGACGCACTAATTATTTCCCCATTTTTGCCCAGGTCTCCCTTCAGTAAAGAAGCTTCGCTGAAGTTTCCTCTCATGGCAATGATTTTAGTCAACGCCTGCGGGCTTGAAAAAATCTCAGATTTACCGGACACCGAAATCACAGGATAACCAAGATTGCCTAAATATCTTGAGACTTTTCGCCCAAGACCAGGGCTAGAACTGGCATTCTCAATACTGATACGCATTTCACTTCGATCACAAACTGTCACGGCTGAACCAGTCATGGTGGCAACAACATTTTTAAGAGCGCTATCATCTGCAGCCCAATCACCCGTACCTGAAAAATTTCCAGGCAGCATGATCATGTGTTGATTGGGTTTTGGCACAGCTCTGACAAATGAGAGAACTTGCATGATTTGAGGAATCTTCATGTCGGTTTTCACATGCTTCTGTGCAATTGCTAGCAATTCTGGAACCTTGGCCCATGAAGCAGGACTCATCGCTTTATCCATAACGGCTTGAATAAAGAGTTCTTGCCTTTGAACTCTTCCAATATCACCCAAGGCATCATGCCGAAAACGCACAAACCCCATAGCTTCGCTTCCGGTGAGAGTATGGGGACCCGCATCAAGATTGATATTGAGCTTTGCTGAACGGTCTCGATACTTCATTTTCTTCGGAATCTGGATAGTGACACCACCAAGAGCATCAACCATTTCAACGAGTCCGTGCACATTCAAAATGACGAAATGATCAATATGCATTCCTGTGAGTTCTTCGACAGCTTCCATGGCAAGCTGCTCACCACCGATTGCATTGGCACCATTTATCTTTTGTCTTCCATGTCCAGGAATACTCGCATTGGTATCGCGTGGTATAGAAAGCACATAGAATGAGTTTCTGGGAGGATCAAATCTAGCCAGCATTATGGTATCTGAGCGCCCCTGAAAGGAAGCAGGGTCTGCTTTAAGATGGCGACGGTCACCACCATAGACGATATCAACGCCCAAAAGTAAAACGGTGCTCGGTCTTGCCAAGCCTCCCAGCCTGAGCGACGGCGGAAGCATCTGCGGACGAATCAAAAGAGTGACGATGTAGCCGAGCCCTACGCCCAGAAGAGCGCAGCCTACAATCATCAGAAACCAATTTGATTGAGTTCTCAATCTTTTATCTCAAACCGAACTGGCTTATTATAAGCGAAGCTCAAATTGCTTGTCCGTTAAGGCACCCAGGGAAGGTCAAATGAAATTCTTAGCAATCAACTTCGGTGGTCTTGGCGATGAGGTTTTATTTCTACCCACGTTGAAAAGTGTAAAAGCTGCAAACCCTGACTGGGAAATAACTTTGCTCACGGAACCGCGATCAAAGGCTATCGCCCAGCTGTCTCGCTTGATAGATCAGAACATCGTATTTGACATCAAAAAAGACCTGCAGGTCGGCGATTATTTAGATCTTGTCAGCCTGATTCGAAAAGGAAAATATGACATCGTCCTTTCCTCCGGATCATCCAGCAAGGTCTGTATCTTGTTGTTTCTAAGTGGTATCAAAACGAGGGTGGGCTACGATTCAGGTTCGCTTTCTCGAATGCTTCTGACAAGTGCCGTGCCACTGAACAAAGAACAGTACGCTGGCGAAATGTATCATGACCTGGTGCGCGGGCTGAATATAAAGCTCCCCTCATCCGCACCGCGGGTGGACCTGGACCATCAAGCTCTCAACAAGATGCGTGGATTTGTGCAGGACGAACGCAAGAAGGCTGCCTGCATAACCAGTGGAAAGCTGATAATTATTCATCCTGGAATGAGCCAAATGGCTCTCAAAAAAGGCATTATTAAGACCTGGTCGTCACGCAACTGGGCTGAATTGACGCGCAAACTTCTTGCTCACAATTTGGAAGTAATGCTTTGTGGTGGTCCAGATGATGAAGCCACCGTATCTGATATCAAAAAGCAGCTCGGCGACATGCCTGATGCTCAGGGTGGTTTGTTCATAGATGCTTATGGGAAGACTTCTTCCATTCAGGAACTGGCAGCATTGATGGAACTTTCAGAGCTTGTGATTTGTGTCGACTCGGCTCCGATGCATATTGCATCGGCATTGCAAAAAAGCATTGTTGCCTTGTTTGGTCCCACAGATCCAGACAAACTATTGCTGCAAAATAATCGCGTGATTGCTATAAAAGAGCATCCGGCAGAGGCGGCGTCGATCACACCTGATTCCGAGCCTGCCGTTCGGATTCCGCTAGATACTGTTTACCAGACTGCCGCGGATCTATTGCGCCTAACTTAAGACCTAAATGACTTGCTGGAATTCCACCTTCGCTGAGTGGGCTGTCATCTTCGCACTTGCAATTCAATAGTGCCTGAACGAGGTCAGGGTCAAATTGACGACCAGAATATTTTTGTAATTCTGCACTAGCTTTTTCAAATCCGATTGATTTGCGATAAGGTCGATCGCTTGTCATAGCATCAAAGGCATCTGCCACCAGAACAATTCTCGCTCCAATGGGAATAGCGTTTCCAACTAGTCCATCAGGGTACCCACTTCCATCGAGGTGCTCATGATGATGCTTCACCCACAAGCGCACTCTTTCGAAGTGTTCAATCTCTTGAATCATCTCAGCTGATCGAACTGGATGAATAGCCATTATTTTTTGCTCTTCCGGATTCAATCGCTCAGGCTTCCAGAGAATCGATTCGGGGACACCAATCTTCCCGATGTCGTGCAAGATTCCGGCAAGCTCAATATCACGCAATTCGTCAGCGCTAAAACCCAGTTGCCTGGCGATGCCCAGAGCAAACCGACTCACCCTTAAACTATGCCCTGATGTGTAATCGCATTTTGCATCAAGGGCGTTTGCAAGGGCAACAATTGTTCCAATTGAGATGTTCTCCAACTGCTTCAATGCGGCCTGCAACTCAAGAACCAAACTGTCGTTAGCCTGCTTTAGCTCAAGACTTTCAATAGCTCTTTTGACAGTAAGCTTTAAGTCTTCAGCATCCCAGGGTTTTTGGACATACTTATAAATTCGGCCAGAGTTAATTGCATCTATTAGCGCCTGAATGTCGGTATAACCTGTTAATAGAATTCGAATCGCTTCTGGCTGAATCTTTTGTGAGGCCTCCAGAACTTGTACACCCGTCATTCCAGGCATGCGTTGGTCAGAGATTATCAAACTAATCTTCTCTGACTCGAGAATTTTCAGACCATCCGCTCCATTTTCTGCAAGCTTGGTTTCATACTCAGCCCCAAGCACGCGGCGGAGCAACCTGAGATTGGCGGGTTCGTCATCTATTAGCAGTACGCTGTGCTTCATGTCTTGGACTGACCTCATCTGGACACTATGGAATTTACATCAGAAACCGACTGATCTTCCAAATCTTGCAACTCTGCGGGGGGTGCATGCAATGGGAGTCTTACCAAAAACTTTGTTCCCTTGCCTGCTTCAGATTCAAACCAGATACGACCTCCGTGTCTTTCCACAATGGAATGTGAAATCGAAAGACCGAGACCCGTCCCCTGACCGACCGGCTTGGTCGTGAAAAAGGGCTCAAAGATTTTACTCTGATCTGGACTCATAATGCCAGGCCCATTGTCTTCCACCGAAACGATGAAAGTATCAGTATCGGGCTCAATTTGAGTTTTCACAAAGACCCGCGGGTCGGGCTTGCCCTCGAGTGCCTGGGCTGCATTAGAAAGCAAATTCATCCAAACCTGATTTAACTTACCCGGGAAGCAAAGCAACGGCGGTAGTCCACAAAAGTCGAGTTCGAGCGCAACTTTGTCTCGTCCATAGTATTGGCTGAGAATTTTTATTGTTGACTCAATTCCTTCTTCAATTGAAGCCTCTTTCAATTCAGCTTCATCCAGGCGGCTAAAACTGCGCAAGTTTCGTATTATTTGGCGAATACGCTCAGTGCCTTCAACAAGGTCTGCGATTATGTTGTCTAAGTCTGTAACCACGAAATCGTAATTTATTTTTTTCTTGGCTTCTTGAACCACCTTTTGATACTCTTCCGGAAGCTCATCCAGGCAAGAAATTACTTGCTTTAACTCGTCAAAGTACTGAGTTAAATAAGGCAAATTACCGTGAACGAAATTGATAGGATTATTCAATTCATGAGCAATGCCTGCCACAATTCGCCCCAATGAAGCCATTTTCTCATGATGAATCATCTGAGACTGCATTTCTCTCAACTCAAGATTTTTGCTGTCCAGATTTTCGTTTTTGTGCAAAAGATCTTGATTGGTATTGGAAAGCTTTCCAACTAACTCTGCATGTTCGATCGCGATGGCGACTTGCCCAGCAACAGAATCTATCAGCTCAAGTTCGGAGGACAGCCATTGCCTGGGAGACCCAAACGTCAAAATGCTCAGAACCCCTTTCAGAGAACTTCCGTATTTAATTGGTCGAACAAGCATGCTGGACACACCAATTTCAAGAAGCCGGTCTTTGACAGGCGCCAGATCAGGGTCAAGAAAAGGAGCATCACTAATAATCATTTTGCCGACTGGAGTTTCTTCCGATTTGCGCAACCAATTGTGCTGCAAGAAAAACTTGCAAACTGATTGAGGAAGAGATGGATCAATCGCTTCATGAGCTATAACTCGTGAGTCCCAGACTAAAGGCTCGCCATCATCTCTGTTCGAAGTCACAAGCAAACAATGGTTTGCACTCAGCGCTTCGCTCAGTTCACTACAGGTGGTGCTCAAGATTGTCTCTGGTTCAAGCGTTCTTCTTAAGGCCAGACTTATTGCATTGCTAAGCTGCTCTCTTTTGGCTTTGGACTTAAGTTGTTCAAGAAGCAGAGTGTTTGCTGATAATTGTTCTGATAACCTCCGAGTACTCTCTTGCACGACTCCCATCATGCGGTGACAGAAAACCGCCCATATCATAGAGACAAGAAAAAGAATCGTACTGCGTGAAGAAATCTGCAACCAGAGTCGCTGCGCGTAAGCCGCAGTAAGCCCATCTTGATTTGAACTAGGATTCAAATAAGGAATGAAGCTAGCATTCTCGGCAACAACCGTGAAGAGGTATGCACAAGAGACTGCAAAGGCAGTGAGGAAGATGCCCATTCGTTCATAAACATTGCTAGCAAGGAGAATTGGCAGCAAATATAGAAAAAAGAAATCAGACTCAACGCCTTCAGTGAAATGCACCACGTAGGAAAGTGCACCGATATCCACTGCCAGCAAAGCGGCATTGAGCATATCGATTTTAAACTTATTCAACTGCTTTGCACTTGAAAGAGTCGCAAGCGCAAGAAGATTTGAGGCTAATACAGCAAAGCCAGCTGCAATCAGTCCTACCGGGTTAGTATCTTGCACACCAAAACGCTGAATAACGAGAGCAGAAACAAGCACGACAAGCGCAAAAGCCAGACGAAAGTAAGTCAGGTTGCGAGACTTAACCAGGCGATCTAAAAGAAGGGGATGCATCGCAGCAGCACCTAAATGTATTCGGAAGCTTTTCTGTAAATCTCAGCCGCCTCCTGATAGCGGCCGAGAATCTTCAGTGTTGCGCCCCAGGCTTCGTATGTATCGGCGTCAAAAGGATCTATTTCATTTGCCTTTTCGAATTTTTCCAGCGCAAGCTCATGCAAGCCCAGAAGACCAAGAGTCTTTCCCCAGCCATAATATAGAATCACATCGCCTTCATATAATTGCGATGCAACACGAAATTTCTCATCTGCATCGAGCAACAATCCCTGCGAAAGATACAGCTGCCCTTGCATAACATAAGCAGCACCATAATTAGGATCGAGCGAAGTAAGCGAGTTCAAGACAGCCATCGCTTCTTCCATTTTTCCCTGACCTTTGTATGCTCTGGCAAGAGCCAGGTACGATTCAATATCTGAAGGAAGCAGCTCAAGCAGGCGTTTCGATTTGTTCTGAACAAGATCGTACTGAGATTGCTTCAACAGTTCTTCCACCAGTTCTTTTTCTGGAGAGAAGCACTCAGGGTCTTTTGCCACAGCCAATTTGTATTCTTGCATGGCTTCAGTTCCACGACCAGAGGCTTCGTAACTACGTGCCAAATGCAAATGTGCCAGAGCATAATCCGGTTTCTTGGCGATACAAGTTTGAAACTTCTGTACAGCTTCAATATGCCTGTCTTGAAACGCAAGACTGGCACCAAGAGCATCGAGTGCAATCGCGCTGTCAGGATAATCGTTCAATATTTTGTGGAAACAATCTTCCGCTTTCTCGAACTCTCGCAATGACATAAACGAGAAACCAAGCCACAATCGCAGGTTGGGAACATCCAAACCTTTGCTCAAGGCATGCTGCAAAAACTGTTGGGCTTCTGCATAACGTTTCATCAGGAAATTATTGATGCCTAGCTGCATCATTGCTTCTGCGCACTCAGGGTCAATTTCGAGAATCTTCTCGAATTCCTCTTGTGCGTGCTCAAATTCTTGCATGGCTATTTTCACAAGCCCATGATTTATTCGAGCCTCAATCAAAGTCGGGTCAACGCCCTCTGCTTGAAAGAGCTTATCGGCGGCTTCTTCAAGCCTTCCCTGCTGAAACAGATTTACACCCCAGTCGTTGTAAATCAGACTTCTGTCCCGTGCGTCCAACATCTGTGTGTTTATGTTCAGCGCATCCTGGTATTGCTTTGAAGCTTCATCGAAACGACCGAGACGCATCAATAAAGCTGCCCAGGCACGCTTGGTAGCAGCTTGATTAGGGTCAGCCTGCCAGGCTCGTTCAAAACTTGCAACAGCTGCAGGATAGTCTTGAGCTGCTGCTTGAGTCATCGCAAGGGCTGTCCATGACTCCGAAAATTCGGGGTCGATTTTGCACGATTCTACGAAGAACTGTTTTGCTTCGTCGTAATTCTGTAGTTTGTAGGAAGCAACACCAGCCTGATAGTAGCCCACGAGAAGTTGAGGATTTATTTTGATAGCCTGCTTGAACTGCCCAAGAGCACCTTTCCAGCTTCCCATCGAAGCCAGAGCAATGCCCCAGTGCAAATGTCCAAGTGAGAAATTTTCCTTCTTCTCACACGCTTCACGAAAAGCACCAACAGCATCAGTGGGTCTTCGCAATTTCAGAAAAGTCAGCCCCAAAACATATTGCGCCTCAGCACCAAATGGACCGGTCAAACATTGGCGCAATGCTTTTTCAGCTTCAGGAAAACGCCCTGAGGTGTAGCAAAAGCTGCCAAGCTGGTAAACCATTTCTAGATCATCGGGATTCTTGGAAACATGACTGGCAAGCACAGAATAGGCTTCATCCCAGCGTCCCTGGGACAAAAGTTCGTTTACAAGCTGATTGATCTTTGCAGTCACGGGGACCTTAGGGACGTGGACCTAAAGAGTATAGCTAAGAATGTACATGTCTGAAAAACAAGATGCAAATTGAGCTGATAGCAATCTGAAGCAACCAAAAATAGACTACTACTTCCTTCTCCTTTATCCCCTTTTCAGCAGCAAGCGCTTCGAAGTGATGGTGCATTGGCGCCATGCGCAGCAAACGTTTTCCGTCGCCAGGAAGTCTGTGGGTTAGCTTGTAAATGGCTAGAGATATTGAATCCATCGGCTTTGCTGGCGTGTAAGGTTTCGTCAGCTTGAAATAAGAGACCTGAGCCATCACAGAAACTGCCTCGACGATATAAATGAGAGACAGTGGCACAAACCAAATGACAAGACCGCCGCAGACGACCAGACTGGCCATCAATGCCCCCAGGAAGAGACTGCCTGTGTCGCCCATGAAAACCTTAGCCGGATTTTTATTGAAAAAGAGAAATCCCAAAAGCGCACCGGCGGCAGTAGATGCAACCCAGGAAAGTGTCCACTGGCCAGATGCAAGCAGCATCAAAGCCAGTGTAATAAAAACGATGCAGGAGGTACCAGCAGCCAGTCCGTCCATGCCATCGTGAAGGTTGAGCGCGTTGCTGGTCGCCGCCATAAGAAATGGCACAAACAGAACTACGTAAGCCATTTCTAGCAGCCCAGTAAAATGAGGAAATGTTTTTGTGCTGATGCCCTCGGGCCCAATATCTATCGCGTAGACAAAATCAGGTACCAGGTTCCAATAGTAGATAGCCACACCGAGTACTGCGCCAAGTGCGAACTCAAGTATGAGTCTCAGCCTGGCAGAAAGTCCGGCATTTGACTTGCTTGTGATTTTTCCGTAGTCGTCAGCAAAACCGATTAGCCCACAAAATACTGGGGTTAGAAGTGCAATCAAAGCACGGCTTCTATACTCAACCGAGACCAGATTGTTTATTAGAAGGAATGTGCCGGCAACAAGCACGATAGAAAAGATAAAGCAAAGACCGCCCATCGTGGGAGTCTTCGCTTTAGCGGCGTGACTCTTGGGACCTTCTTCACGAATATACTGAGAGATCTGTTTGGCTTTTAGCCACTTTATATACAGTGGATATAAACCAAGACACAAAAACATCGCCGCAAAAGCCGTCAAAACAAGCGGCAAAAACGGATTCTCATTCAACGTTGAAAGGTTCAAGCACTAATCCTGAAGATTCAGCCTAGTCCAGATAGAAGTTAGTAACTATCTTTCTGTGATCCTTAGCATAATTGACCGACTCTAACAGTGTATAGCTTGTGTGCCAGAGGAAACAAATTATTTGCTGGCTGCGGTCAACAATTTCATGGTTGCACAACTTACTGGCATCTGCCAGGGTCATGTTTCTTCTATCAGGATATTCAATTATGTTGCGAACGCCAATCAGCAAGTCTTGAACTTCTGGCGGCTGCTGCCCGATTGTCTGAGGAAGAATTATCTCCAGACGATCTGGGTTGGCTCTTTGAGCGCCGCGGATTGCAGCCATGTTGGTACCATTGGCACCACCGCTGGTTACAACCTGGTTGCCCGAAAGCACCAGAGCATATGCAAGCATCTCAACGAGTTGCTGATGCGTCAGAGGGAGATTTCGCGAGCCAATAATGGCTACACGTCTTGGTCCCGACTGTTGAATTAGGAGCAGCTCTTGAGCGAGTTCATCGACGGTTGGTACCGTTGCTGATTGTGCTGGACCTTGTGAAGTCATCTAGTCACCATCTACTTAAGTAAGAAGTAAGCCAATTCAAGTGGAATTGATTCTTAGGGTGAGAGCTGTTGGCCTCTGGTATTATTCTGGCCTCTCCCACCAGCAATTGCTATCGCCATTAAGAGTACCTTCTGTCGTCTCCGTTAGGAAGCCTTCACAGTCTCAGTTTACAAGTCGTAAAATAGTTTTTCTTCAATACTGAATGGACGACAAATTTAGTCTTACGAAAGCAAAGCTTCAAGGTGTATGTCCCTCAAGCGTCGAGCGCCGATCTCGGTGTCCGGAAATCGCTTGTAAAGTGAATCTGCAACTTTGCAGGTTCTTGGTTATTCGATGCAAACTTGACTACAGGTAACTCCATGCAAAGCACAACCACCAATGCCCATGTCGTAACTATCGTGAATATCGAAGATCTATTTGCCCGACTAAATAAAGAGCAGCAGCAGGCAGTTAGTCTCAAATGGGGACCATCTCTTGTTATCGCTGGAGCCGGAAGCGGTAAGACAACAGTTCTGACGCGCCGTGTAGCTTATTTGCTTAGTGCACTGAAAGCACCAGCCCACTCAGTTCTTGCAGTCACATTCACTAATAAGGCTGCAGGCGAGATGCGAGATCGTCTCGAGGCACTTGTAGGAACCCGAACAGCCAAGCAATTGACGATTGGAACCTTCCACAGCGTATGCGCAAGATTGCTGAGAACTGAGATTGAAAACTATTCAACGCCAGAAGGATATAAGTGGAAGACTAACTTTGTTATATACGATGAGACCGACAGCCTGAGCCTCGTCAAAGATGCCATTTCGAAATTGAACTTGGACGACAAAATGTATCCGCCAAAAGAGATGCGCAGTCGTATATCTTCCTTCAAAAACGACGGAGTCACATCTTACGAATATTCAAAGAACGCAAAGGCATATGCCGATCAGAAGTTCTCAGAGATATTCACCGCATATCAAGCCTCGCTAGCACGTAATAATGCCTTCGACTTTGATGATTTGATTCTTACATTCAGTCAGTTGCTTGAACAAAATCTTGAAGTCAGACAAAGAATGCAAGAACGATTTAAGCATGTCCTCGTTGATGAGTTTCAGGACACAAATCAATCTCAGTACAAACTTGTGCGAATGCTCGCACCAGCAGAGCCAAAGGATGCCACCGCAGCGGACCTCGAGCAGCTCTGGCACCAACGCACACTGATGGTTGTTGGTGACGTAGACCAATCTATTTATTCATGGCGTCAGGCCGATTTTAGAATCATTCTAGGATTTCAAAATGACTACAAGAGTTGTTTGATGATCAAGCTAGAAGAGAATTACCGCTCTAATGCCACCATACTTGATGTCGCCAACGACATCATCAAAAACAACTCCGAGAGAATTGACAAAGTACTTCGTTGCAATAAAGGCAAGGGAGGCAAGGTCAGAGTCAATGCAGGAACGGACGAAATCGATGAAGCGTACTTTGTTGCAGAAGAAGTAAAACGATTGCAGATTCGCGGCATATCGTTGTCAGACACCTGCGTACTGTACAGAACGAACTCACTCAGCCGCGCAATAGAAGAAGTTCTGGTTCGAAGCAATATTCCATATATCATGGTAGGTGGAACGCGATTCTACGAACGCGCTGAAATCAAAGATATCATCGGCTATCTAAAGTTCATCTTTAACCCACAAGATATGCAAGCGTTTTTGCGTTGTGTCAATGTGCCCAAACGAGGCATTGGCAATACAAGCCTTGACCATTTGAAAGACTTTGCCGAAAAGCAAAATTTCGGTGCATTGGAAGCATGCCTTCTAGCCGAGCAATGCGGAAGCCTCACACCTAAAGCATCAAAGGGACTCAAAGAGTTTGGCTTACTTGTGCAAGACTGGCACAACAAGTCAAGCCAGATACCGGTTGCAGAACTGGTAAGTCTTATCCTTGTTCAATCTGGCTACATCACTAAGCTAAAAGAGGATGCAGCTTCTTCGAAGGACGAACTTGCAGTTGGACGAGTTGAGAACATTGAGGAATTTGTGAATGTCGCAGCTGCGTTTCAAGACACAGCAGACGAACCTACGTTGGAATCATTCCTGACATATATCTCGTTGGTAAGCGATCTCGACGCTATCAAAGCCGGTCAGGATGCAGTTAAACTCATGACCATTCACGCCTCAAAAGGTCTCGAATTCGAAAACGTTTTTGTAATTGGACTGGAAGAGGGACTTTTCCCACACTCACGTTCGCGTAACTCTGATAAAGAACTTGAGGAAGAACGCCGACTGATGTATGTGGCGGTTACTCGAGCAGAAGAGCGTCTCTACTTGACGTATGCTCGCAAGCGCTCATCTTTTGCCCAGGGTGGTGGTTTCAATACCAATTACTCGCTACCGAGTCGCTTCTTGCAAGAAATCAACCCTGAGATGTTGATGGGATTGGAATCAATGAAAGAACTTCCACCAGAGCCAAGCTATGGTGGTGGTGGCGGATATGGTGGCGGAAACCGTGGCGGTTATGCTGGCTCAAATTCATTTGGACGCCGCCAATCTGAATACGAAGATTTCGACCCAGATTACGATGACGGGAACTCGAGCTTTAAGAACAAGAACCGCTCTGGTGGATATGGCGGCGGTTCTACCGGCGGCTATGGTCAGGGACGCAGTGGTTCGGGTAGCTATGGCAGTGGCTCGTCCGGTTCATACGGACAAAATCGCAGTAGCGGATCAAGCGGCAGCGGCTATGGCGGAAATTCCAATCGTTCAAGTTCTTACGGGTCAGGTTCTTCCAGCCCGTCCCAGGGGCGATCTTCGGGTGGCTATGGTTCAGGATCTTCAAGCAACTCTTACGGACAAAACAGGTCCTCTGGGTATGGCGGTTCATCTTCCTCGAGTAAAGGAGCTTCGTCTTCGTCCTATGGCTCTAAGGGTGGTGGCAGCAACTCCTACGGACAAAACAGATCTTCAGGAAGTTCTTCTCCATACGGCAACCGCAGCAGTTCAAGTTCTTCAGGTTCTCCATCTCGTCCCTCACCATCACAACCACCTGCTAAACCAAGAGTTCTTGGAAGACTTCCAGGACCAGGTTCTGCCAAGGAAGAATCAACAAAGTGGGGTTCAGACAAAGACCACATCACTCCGTCAGCTGAATTTGAAAAACTTGTTGTTGGCGATAAGGTGATGCACAGCAAGTTCGGAGTTGGGTCAGTAGTCGAAGTAATCGGCGAAGGCAACAAAGAACTATATGCTGTTAAATTCGATAGCGCTGGAAAGAGAATTCTCGACCCACGCTTTGCAAAGCTTGTAAAAATGGACTAAAAAGTAAAACACAATTGGAGGATTAATTACCGTGGCTGAAGTTCAAAGAACATTCGTAGCAATCAAGCCAGATGGCGTACAAAGAGGTTTGATTGGCGAGATTGTTTCCCGATTCGAGAGAAAAGGATTGAAGATGGTTGGTATGAAGTTCATGCAAGTAAGCCGTGAACTAGCGGAAAACCACTATGGTGAGCATAAAGGAAAACCATTCTTTGCTGGCTTGGTTGACTTTATCACCTCAGGACCAATTGTTGCTATGGCGTTTGAAGGTAAGGACGCAATTACCATTTGCCGCAATATCATTGGTGCCACCAATCCTGCTCAATCTGCCATGGGCACCATCCGTGGTGATCTGGCTCTAGAAATCGGAAGAAATATCGTTCACGGTTCTGATGGTCCGGAAAGTGCTAAGCGCGAGCTCGGTATCTTCTTCGGCGATAAAGAACTCGTTGATTGGAACAGAACATTACAATGTTGGGTTTCTGAATAAGTAACCCATAGTTTGCATTCTTGAATAAAGCGCTTGCGAATGCAAGCGCTTTTTCTTTGTGCTCAAGGCGATTTTCGCCAAAGGGATTTTCTCGCTTTTTGCACTCCAGACTTAAGCCCAACAGCTTGATTTGCTCTGATCTGAATCATCGATACCGTATACGATACCATCATTAAAAAAAAGAAAGTGCTGTGCTATCTGAAATGGTGAATTAATTGAAGAGATAGAAATGAGACGTACCTTGATCAAACTAAGTGATCCAAATCTGCAAGTAGCAATATCAGTCACTATTTTGCGTGTGCAAATAGAGTCAGTGCTGTAATTTACGCTTTATCGGACGGAGCTCGAAGTCCTGGAGTGGAGAATAATTTGAATCTGCCAGACTCTACGAACTTAAGGCAATGTCGATTGAAGCAATATCCCGGGCGCGGCAAAGATAAGAATATTCTCAGACGGTTCAAGACTCTTCAGGTATTGCAGCAAAGACCTGCTTGGCACTTAGCTCTTTTAAGCACGCTAGCGTTCCCAAGGGACAGACCTTTTTGAAACAGGGCTGGCACTCCAGATTCAATGCAACAGAACAACAGTGAGCTCCGTAGGGTCCATTCCTTTTATACGGAGTGCTTCCAAAGACTGCCAGCACCTGAGGCATGCCAACAGCAGCAGCCAGGTGCAAAGGTCCTGTATCTGCACCAATAACGGTATCAACATGCCGGAAAAGTTCAAGCAACATCGGAATATCGGTTTTTCCGGTCAAATTGAGAACTCTGCTTCCGAGCCTATCAGCGATATGCTGATTCATTTCCAATTCAGATGGACCGCCCAAGAGTAGTAAGGGCAAACGAGTCGTCTCCGAACACATTTCCGCAAGCTCGGCCCACTTTTGCCAGTCCCAAATTTTTGTTGTCCAAGTGGTACCAGGGATAAAGGCAAAGCGCCGCTGCCCTGGTCGGGAAAGAAATGCTTCAAAAGACTGCCCCGCATTCAGTTTAAGCGTTTCTAACGACGTCGCCGATGGTGCCGGTAGGGGGAACTTTGCTTCATATATATAGGATTGATCAGCTGAGCTTTCAGTTTGCCCAAGTAAGACACGAGCTGCGAAATCGGCAAGACGCAAATTGTGCTCTACCACATGGGTTTCAGGGCTAAAGTAATCGCCAACATCAAGCCGATGCGTCAAGAACTTATCCGCACCTTCCCTGGTGCCTTGAAATCCGAATCTCTTTCTGGCACCAGATACGAGGCCAAGGACAGAACTTTTCAACAATCCTTGAAAGTCAATAGCTGCATCAAATTGAAGGGTCTTCAGTTCGGAAGCCCAAGTCTTAGCCTCAGCGGCGGTGGCATAGAGCCTTGACACCGTACGTAGTTGCTGCAACCACTTCTTTTTGGGAAAAACGATTACCCTATCCACAGCTGGGTTTCCCTCCAGCAAAGGCACTCCAGCGGGTTCTACAAGCCAGCTCAGCTCAAGCCCAGGCAGTCTTTCTTTCAGCAAAGCAGCAGCAGGTAGTCCGTGGACTATATCTCCCATAGCGCTGAGCCTGATAATCAATACTTTCAAAAGAATTTCCGCCTTAATTTTCTAAATTAATGCTAAGTGTCGCCCGTGATACCAGCCATCAAAACCGGTGCGCCCCACTGCTGGTGCCGGTTTCGAAACCCTAGACAGCTTAGCATTCTCGAGGTGCACCAGGAAAGATATTAATGCATATCCAAAAGATCTCTAGGGTATAAGTTCTGTTAGAATGATCATGCCACCTAAGGTGGTATTAGGTGGCAAGATCACATAATTTCTCCAGAAGGCACCTTGGTGCTTTCGGAGGTGGTTTTGCCCTTCGGCAAAACCTGAGGGTCCAGTGCACGAGCCCGGCTGCCAGGCAGCTAGTAGGCACCAGGTAACCGGAATTAATACAAGTAGGTTCGGATAAGGAGAACAACATGGCTACAAAAGCTAAAGCAAAAAAGCCAGCTAGCAAAGCGGCAAAACTCAAATCAGCTCTCAAAAAGTCAGTTCCAGCTCGTAAGCCAGCTCCAAAGCCGGCTAAAGCACCAGCTCGCGCACCACGCTCGGACGAACAATACCTTGATTACAGCGGTAAGTTCACAGTTCGTCTTCCCCGCTCTCTACACCAAGCACTCGTTGACAGAGCTGAAAAAGAAGGCGTCAGCCTCAATCTGTTCGTTACGAACGCTCTGTCGAGAACAGTTGCTGTTCCTGGCGGCAAGAGAAAGTAATTAAAGCAACGGCAAGGATGTTCAAAGCCCCTCTTCGGAGGGGCTTTTTCTTTTGCTAAAACATTACATAGCAAGGGTTTCTGACTTTGCCCCCTTGCCATGAAGGAGGCGGTGCCGCCCCACCCATGGTTCCGGTCTCGAATCTGGTGCCGCCCCGCCCATGGTTCCGGTTCTGAATCTGGTGCCGCCCCACCCATGGTTCCGGTTCTGAATCCGGTGCCGCCCCGCCCATGGTTCCGGTTTCGAATCCGGTGCCGCCCCGCCCATGGTTCCGGTTCTGGCCCCCTGCCGCCCCACCCAATATATAAATTGATTGACAAACATACATTTGTATGGCATACTTTAAGTGATTGCAGTCAGCGAAGCTGATGCAGTCATCTCTGGATCAGGCCAATAGTGCGGATCTGGAAACGAGGGCCGATGTGACCGCCAATGGCGAATCATGTCGGGGATGGCAGCCCCCCCTCGTTTTCCAAAGGTCCGCTAGAAGAGCAGGTCTTTGATATCCGGCCGGCGAAATTCAGGATTCTCGCGCTAGGCTCTGCGCGAAGGTCTTAGCGAAACTGAAGCAGGATTGAAACTGTAGAGAAAGAGACTGAGTTTTGCAGCTGCTTTCCCACATAGTCCTGCCACCAAATACGCCACCATAGTTCGCTGTAAACTTAGAAGAAAACCGAACAGCGCATCTGCCATTGCCGTCATAAAGTGGCAAGTAGACGAAGCCGGAATCACTTGTAGCCAGGATTAAACAAAGACCATCTTAAGCCTATAATACAGATATACTTTCAAAGAGATACTGATAAAAAACTGTTTCATCAAACTGCTGTAAGTTTATTTTTAGGTGCGACAGCAATTTCTTTCCACTGACAACACCCGCAATCTCAAACCCTCACCCTTTAAGCAACAGCCAACCATGTCAAGCGACAGCAGCGCTATGAAGTTCTTGTTTACATTCTTAGGAGTTGCCAACCTTATAAGCTGCTACTTGGAGACATGCCAACTGCCGTACTAGACTTGCAGCGTCTCTGAAACCTCGAGTCAGGAGACAAGTAAGACCGGCAGGAGTGGAAACCTTGGTAGAAGAAACTGCAAACCAACCAATTCAAATCCTCGACCTCAAAGAACAATATAAACAGTTCGGTCCGCAGCTCGAAGAAACAGTCATCAATATATTGCGCAGCGGACACTATATTCTTGGTCAATATGTAAGTCAGCTAGAGAAAGATATCGCCAAATTCTGCGGCGCTAAGCACGCAATAGCGGTGGCCAATGGTACTGACGCTCTCGAGCTAGCACTATGGGCAGCAGGAGTTGGTCCTGGAGATGAAGTAATCACACCTCCATTCACTTTTGCAGCTACAGCAGAAGCGATTGCGACCCGCGGTGCAAAACCAGTTTTTACTGATGTAGATCCGAACACATTCAACATGAACCCGGATAACATCGAAAAGCTCTTCAATAAGAAAACGAAAGCAATATTGCCAGTTCACTTATATGGGCAGCCAGCCCCGATGGCAAAGATACTCGAACTCGCAACTCGTTATGGAGTAAGAGTTATTGAAGACAACGCGCAAGCGATCGGTGCCACTCAAAATGGGCAACGAACAGGCAGCTTAGGCGATATGGCTTGCATAAGTTTCTATCCAACAAAAAACTTGGGAGCTGCAGGTGACGCTGGCATGATCACTACTAATGATGATGAGCTAGCAGACAAGCTGCGCGCAATTCGTGCTCACGGCATGCGCAAACGCTACTACCATGATGAAATTGGTAGAAACAGCCGTTTAGATGAAATTCAAGCTGCAGTATTGCTTGCCAAACTGCCATTTCTGGCAGATTGGAACACTCAACGCAATCAAGTAGCGAAGTGGTATCAGGAAGAACTAAAACACTGTCCTGGTGTGACTCTGCCAACAGTGATGAGTGGCAACACTCACGTATGGCACCAATACACGATAAAAGTCTCCAGCGGCAGCAGCAACCATGCTGACGATGCAGCTCTGCGTGACGCATTGGGAGCAGAACTCAATAAGCGTGGAATCAGCAGCATGTGCTATTACCCTGTACCTCTGCATATGCAAGATGCTTTTGCAGAATTCGGATATAGCAAAGGCGACTTCCCGATTTCAGAAAAACTCGCAGCTCAAGTATTGTCCTTGCCGATGTATCCTGAACTTAAGCAAGAACAAGTTAAGAGAGTATCCAAAGCCATTACCGAAATCATGGTGAGCAAGCTTGGTGCCGCCACACCGGCAGCAGTGGCAACACCGTTCGTCGGCTTCTAAAACTAAAGAGAATAATTTATGCCTGAGAGCCAATCGTCTTGTAGTCGCATCTCCAGCAAAGCCAAAATTGGACAAAACTGTAGAATTTACGACGATGCAATCATCATGGATGGTGCAGAAATTGGCGACAACTGCATCATCGAGCCAGGCGTGGTCATCTACGAAAACGTCAAGATTGGACCAAACTGCTTTGTCGGCGCTCAGTGCATTCTGGGTGAGAGGCTAGCTGGGTTTCGTGACCCTAACTACAACAACCCAGAGACTATTATCTCTGAGCATAGCACTATACGCAGTGGCACAATTATTTACGCCAGCTGCAAATTCGGAAAAGGGTTTCAAACCGGACACCGGGCTTGCATAAGAGAGAATAGTGTTTTCGGAGACGGCTGCAGTTTCGGCACAATGTCACAGTCAGATGGACACATCGAAGTCGGCAACAATTGCCGCTTCCACAACAATGTGTTTATCGCTACATTCACTAAGACTGAAGACAATGTCCATTTTTACCCGATGTCTTGCACCGTGGATAGCATGCATCCGCCTTGCCAGAAAGGGCGTGAAGGTCCATATCTTGAAGCCAACGTGACAGTTGGTGCAAAAGTACTTATTCTTCCTCGTGTTAGAGTTGGCACCGGAGCCGTAATAGCAGGCGCATCCGTAGTCACTCACAACGTTCAGCCGAATATGGTCATGGCAGGAGTTCCTGCCAAAGCAATCAAGAAAAGAGACGAAGTACGCTGTCACATTGAAGACCGACCAGCCTACGAAGTTGCGTTTGAGTCAGTGAAATCTAGCGGACAGTAGGTGAGTTAGTGGCATGGAGCTTCAGCAGGTGAATGCAAAATCGCCAGAGCTAGCTTCGGGCGCCGAACACAGCAATGGTCAGAAAGCAAAAGCTGGCTTACAAATTCTACTCTTGATTGGAATTTCAGCTCTAACACTCTGGGCTTACTCTCCTGTATTTTTCAATTTCTTCAACGGCGATGATTTTGTTCATCTGACCTGGTTGAGTAGAGCAATTCATGAACCAGAGCTTGTATGGCGCAACTTCCATACGTCCTGGCTAGATGGCACTACCACAAAGTTTTACCGCCCTCTGATTTCAGTTTTCATGGTCAGCGACTATGCGATGTACGGACTGAACGGACTTGGTTTTCGCATAACCAACATTCTTTTCCATTTAGCAAGCACAGTCTTCATCTTCCTGCTTGGTAAACAGCTTCAATTAAAGTCCAGGCTCGCGAATTCATTAACCTGGCCATTCTTTGCAGCTGCTCTGTTTGCGCTCTATCCTCTGCATCCGGAAGCTGTTTCATGGATTACTGGTCGCGTTGACTCTGTAGTCACACCATTTTGCCTGGCTTCAGTTTACTTTTACATGCGGTTCAGTGAAAGCAAACGCATCAGCGATATGACATTAAGCATGGTGGCAGCAATCCTGGGTCTTCTCTCAAAAGAGATGGCGATAACATTGCCCGCGGTCTTCGTCGCTTACGAACTCATTTTCAATGTGCTTTTTCAAACGAAAGCACAGGCGTCCTCATCACAGGAAGCTGAGCGCGTCTCCTTTGTTGCTAGTCTAAAGCCAATCTTTTCGACTATTCCTTTCTGGATTTTACTTGCTGCATATTTTGTCGTGAGAGTATTATCTCTGGGCACAGTGGTGGGTGGATACGACGACTCCCTCTTATTTATCTCCAACCCCAAAGCATTCATCATAGGCTGGCTGCATGCCATCCTTATGTTCATCATTCCACTAAACAAAATGCTAATCGGGTCGCACAATATCCTCAGCAAGATCTATCCGGCAGCGGTTGTAGCCAGCATCATTTTTGCCAGCCTTAATGGATTGATTCCAGTCAAACACCGCCGAGCTTTTGTGTTTTTAGCTGGATGGCTGGTGCTCTGCCTCGTTCCTGTATACAAACTTTTCAACATCGGAAGCGACCTACAAGGCAGTCGCCTTGCTTATCTTGCAACGGTGCCCCTCAGCATGTTGCTGACCTTCGGAGTGCTTGAAACAGGCAAGCTAATCAAAAACAAACTTGCATCGCTTGCTCCCGTGGCTGTTTCATCATTGTTGTTGGTGCTGGCAACTATTGTGCTTTGGACAAATAATTTGCCATGGAAGGCAGCCGGAGAAGAGAACAATGCAATTAGAGCAGAATTGCAGAAGCTCTATTCAAACCTTGATGGCGACCCTGAAGTAATGCTCTTAGGATTGCCGGATCAAATCAATGGAGCGTACACCTGTCGCAATTCACTAGATGGAATGACGAAGAAACCACAGCTCAACAAAGACATTTACAAGTGTTTGATGGTAAATGGGTTCGACCCAATTTTCCCGTTTGGTTATCTTAAGGAGTCAATTTCAGAATCAAGCGACAAGCTACATATCTATCGCTGGGATACTGACTCCAAGCACTTTGCAGCAGTAGACGTAAGCCCGGAGAAGCAAAAGAGTGCTAGCCAAATCTGGCAAGGCAAAGACCTTTCCACAATCGCTAGCCTACCAGAACAAAAAACCAAGCCAGAGATGAGCTCTAACCAGGACGGCAGTCTGCACGTGATTTATAGATCTGCACAGCCGCAGTTCATTCAACTCGACCTCGGCTCACGCTCATGCTTTAACTGTGATTTCGTCGAGGTCAAACTAACACTGGCGCAGGAAGCGGCGGCTGAAACCGGTGCAGACATTTTGTATACGAATGATTTGTTTCCTGATTTCGAACTGCGTAGACGCACCCGAGCGCAATTTGCTCCTGGAAAAAAAGAACAGAGAATTTTGTTTGCCCTTCGAGGTTTGCCGGAATGGTCACTCGGTGGTAACACCCACCCATTCCGCTTGATGCTGCCTTCGGGAACCGATGCCACAATTCAATCAATTTCAATTTTGACAAAAGAACAGGTAATGCCTCTGGTCTCTTTCGAAAACTCAGGGTACTTCGGAAGCAAAGGTTTTATACACTTATCGGCACAGGGAAAACCATGCACAATAAATGTCGATGTAAGCGCCATTCCTGGAGCTTCTCAGTATGCCGCCGAGATAACGCGAACGAATCTATTGTTCGAAGAACAAAATCCGCAGGTGCGCAGCAAAGTCGCTGATGGCTGGCATGTCACAGACAAAAAGTCCGGACAGTTTATTTTGGAACTGTCGAAGTTCACTGAGTTCAAGGCACCAGGGCTGTATGAGATTCGATTCTTCCCGTTGGATTCAGCTGGCAATATTTGCGGTTCAGGCTCAGATCATTTGGCAATCTCAGTCGACCCCAAATAGTATCAATCAATAGCAAACCAGGTTTACTGAAATAACCTTGCATTCGGCTAGATCCATAAAGCCAGGATGACTTTTGTCAGGCAGATTCAGGAAAAAGGACAGAAGCTATAATTTCCAGATTGCTCTAGAATGATTAGCATTACTAGTCCTATCTTCCGATGAGCAAAACACCTCCTCCCAAAAAGTCAAAAGTTTCAACGTTGAAAACAGCCCTCAGCTGGATTTTCGACATAGGAATTGTTGTGCTTCTTATCTGGTATTTCTCAAATCAACAAAACCAAGCCAGTTTCTGGGCGACTATTGGGTCCTGGTTCAACAAGACAGTTGCGATATCCGTAAACACGGTCTCCCGCGCCTGGGAGAAGAAACCTGTACCTGAAAAGACAAAAGAAACTGAAAATGCACAGACGGAAGATTCAGCTGACGAACCACCGCCGCCAGCATTTGTGCCACCACCCCCTCCAACGGAGGAGGAGCTGGCTTCGGAGGTTCCTGGTGACTGCATTCCGCCAGAAGCAAGAAGTATAAAAGAAGATCCCAACCTGGCAAATCTGTTCTACTCTCCTCCGCCAATAAGCAAAGCGAAGAAGGTGCGAACAGGTCACGGTAAACCGATTAAGTTTGAAAAAAGAAAGCTTCAGGGAGTGCCATTCTATCAACTGACAATCGACCTGAACGACCCTGAAACATATATTGCTGTGCGGCTTCCAAAAAATGCAAAAGAAGCTAACAGCACCACCTATAGTGCAGGGCACGACAATTTCGAAACGTTCGTAAAGCGCTACCCGGCGGCAGCAATGGTCAACGGGACTTTCTTCAGCAAAGATGAGCAAGAAAGAGTGATGGGAAATCTTGTCTCCGATGGCAAAAACCTGAAGTATAGCCCCTGGGAAAATTATGGAACCACCCTGGCACTGAGGGAAAGTGATTATCCAGAGATGATAACGGCGCGCGCAGAGGGCAAGCCTAACTGGAAAGACCACTATTTTTCCCTCACCTGTGGGCCCCGCTTACTCAAGGAAGGTGAGGTCTGGCTGAATCCGGAGTTGGAGGGATTTGCCGACCCGCATGTATTAGGTTGTGGACCACGCTCAGCGATAGGATTTAACAAAAGCAGAGATAGGTTGATCCTCATTACATTCCTACAGGGACTTTCGCTCAATCAAGAAGCTAAATTGATGAAGGCAATAGGCTGCTATGAAGCGATGAATCTAGATGGTGGCGCATCAAAGGCTTTAGCCCACGACAACACCGTAGTTATGAAGCCCGGCCGAGGCTTAACCAATGTGTTAGTGGTTTACGACAGCAAATACAAAGCACCTGCAGAAGTGATTGCATCGTGGAAAAACTTCCAGGAAGGCGAGCGTCCCGAGATTCCAAGCTTTTAGAAAACACGCCAACTAACCGTGTAACTGCAGTTCCATTCTTCAATGGAAGTAGATCGCAACGAGGTCAGTTATAATGCTTTAGTCAAACACAGGGTGAGCTTTTTGAATTGCGGAATCCAGTTTCTTAAAACTCAAGCAGCATTTTGCATCTCTGTCGTCCTTATTTTGACTATTTACTATTTTCCATATTTGTTTGAAGGCAAGGATTTTTGCGCAGGTGATACCACCTACTACTTTGAACCTCAATGCCGGTTCATTGGAGAATCACTTCGTGCGGGGCACTTCCCACTTTGGAATAACCTTTCTGATTGTGGCGTATCCATGTTGGCAAATCCGCAACCGTCAATATTCTTTTTTCCAAATTATATTTTTGCACTACTTCCATTCAGTGCCGCTATGGCACTGGTTCTACTCACACATCAGTTGTTAGCTGGTGCCAGTGTGTTTTTATTGGTACGCAGATGGAACCTGGGTGAATTTGCCGCATGGATTTCGGGACTGTCTTTTGCTTTTTGTGGCTACATTTTCTCTATTCAATCGCAATACAGCATAGTCACAACCTGTGCCTGGGGACCTTTATTTTTCTGGACAATTTGCAGAATCCGAGACGCTTCCTCAGTTCGTGCTGTTTTTGATTTATTTTTAGGCTCATTTGCGTGCTACATGGTCTTGAGCAGTGGACGCTTCGAAATATACGTCCCCATTTTCTTGTCCGTAGCAATCTATATGCTTTTACAGTTGAATTCTGCAAAAGGCAATTTCGACTTTGCAAAACGAAGGTTTGCTTGGCAAACTCTGAGCATTCTGCTTGGACTGGGGCTAAGTACAGCCTTCCTACTTGCACAGTTCGAATGGTTGAGACTGTCTCCACGCGCTGAAGGACTCAGCGCAGACGAAGTTTTTCGCTGGAGTGCAAACTGGTACGATTTACTTTGCATTGTTTGTGCACAACCGCTAGGAGACCTCACCCAACTTGAATCTCCCTTCCTAAAACTTGTCAGCTCATACGCAAATCACCGGGCTTATTTACAATCCGCCTTAATAGGCCCGGTGATTCTCACGCTGTCCTTCTGGGGATTGCTTGATAGAACCTGGAAATCGCGATACTTACTTATTGTCGCCCTCAGCATCTTTCTATTGCTGGCACTTGGAAAAAACACGCCATTTGCCCCGCTTGCTTTGCAATTGTTGCCTTCTCTCAGCCTCATGCGCTATCCAGTCAAAATGCTTTTCTTTGTGGATATTGCCCTCATTTTGCTTGCGGCTCGTGGCATTTTTCTTCTAAGCGCCGGGGGACTGGCAAAGAAAACAATATTTGTAACTCAAGCCTTATGGGCAGGACTTTTGCTTTTCGGTTTTTATGCACTTCAAGTCCGAGTTTTTTTTCCTGAGGCAGACTCGTCAATTGCCACGGCAGCACAACAATTGATCGCAAACTCAGTCATCCAAGCTTCGGGAACTGCTCTTGTATTTTGTTTCCTTTGCCTCTTGCTAGAGTATGGAAAAATAGCGAAACCATTATTTTTCATTCTGACCGGCGTCACTGTAAGCGCCAGTTTACTCTATCCGGCTATCAACTACGTTCGAGCAACAGCTCCGCCTGGATTTTTCGCGAAACCTCGATATTGCCTGGAACTCTTGAAAAAAATAGACCCTAAACCAGCTACAGCAAGAGTTCTACGCAGTTACAGTGATGCAATGTCTAGCAAACATTACCTGGAGCGACTCACCGCTGGTGGTATCACACCAACCCAAGCAGTCATTCAATACAACAGACAAACCTTATTTCCTAACACAAATATGGATTGCGACCTCAAAAGTTCGTTCGGCTACGACATGGCAATAACTGGTTTACACAGCAAATTGGCCATGGGGTCGATGGCGAGTTCAAGGCTTAGCAGGCAAGCTGAAATCAGCTCGAAATATCACGATGTTCCGCTCTACAGATTTTGCCGCATCACGGCAACAAAATATTTAACAGCACAGATCGCAACACTCAACGTTGAGGGCGATCCAAAATCCTATCTGCCGATTCTTGACCCTGAACTCTTTGAGCCAGTCCTTAGAGACGACAACATGAATCTTCTGCTTTACAGAATTCGCGAAAACAGTAAAAGAGTGTACCTGACCACATCAGTTCAAAATGAAGAAGCTGATTTTTTGTCCGAGCTTTCAAGCTCGCAAGAATTGAACTTAGATCCTCTTTCTACTGTAAGGTTAAGAGAAGCGAAGAACCTTAGCGATTCGAACAGTCCCACGACACTCAACTCAAATGGAGATAGAGCGAACATCAGCCTGGATGAGCCCGAGCATGTTTCTATAGACACAATTTCGAAGAGTGATTCGTATCTAGTTCTACAAGACTCTTACTACCCCGGCTGGAAAGCATACATAGATGGAAAATCCAGCGAAATATATCAAGCAAACCTTATAAACAGAGCGGTTAAGCTGCCTGCAGGTGCACACAAAGTTGACTTTTATTTCAGACCTGATTGCTTGTATGCTGGTGCCCTTGCGGTTGGAATTGTTCTAGCAAGCTACACCGCACTCGCTTTGCTCTGCCTTCGTAGAAAAAACGAAATAGCAGAAACGCAAGAGTCCGCAGAAAAGGAAAGCTGAGCTTACTTCGCTGCCGCGAAATTTTCGATTACAAGTTGTTGGCTGAGATCATCGCGCTTGATACCAAAGATATTGCAGTAAAACGTCAATTCCGACTGCAAGCAGGTCTTGATAGTATCTGCCTTTCTAAATCCGTGTTGCTCACCTTCAAATGTCAAATATGCTACAGGAAGCCCCTTCTTTTTCAGAGCGTTCACCATCACTTCAGATTGAGAAGGAGGAACTACCTTATCTTCCAACCCCTGAAAAAATATTACAGGACAGGTAATTTTGTCAGCATGTAAAGCTGGAGAGCGTTGATCATAAATGTCTTTGCGCGCAGGATATGGTCCGACAAGCTTATCTAGATAGCGAGACTCGAACTTATGTGTATCAGTTGCAAGAGCGCTCAAATCACTTACGCCGTAATAGCAGGCGCCAACAGAGAAGACAGAAGGTCTAAATGTAAGAGCACACAAAGTAGTGTAGCCACCTGCGCTACCACCGGTGATTGCAATCTTTGAGGTATCAACCTTTCCAGCTTTGCTCAAATATTCGACAGCGCTAACACAATCATCAATGTCCACTATGCCCCAGTTGTCTTTCAATCTTTCCCTGTACGGACGGCCAAACCCAGTGCTGCCACCATAGTTCACGTCCACAACAGAAAATCCGCGTGTAGTCCAATACTGAATTGACAATTCCAGCGTGCTACTGCACGCAGAGGTTGGTCCTCCATGGCTCTTCACTATCAGCGGCGGCAAGCTGCCAGCAGGACCTTCAAAGTCAGGATTTTTTGCTGGATAGTAAAATGCGTAGGCTTTGCCACCATCTTTTGCAGCAAACTCGATTGGTTCGGCCGTAGAAAAATACTTTGCATCAATATCACAGACATTTGAGCGTCGTAAGACCTGCGTTTCTCTGCTATTCAAATCGAGACAAACTATCTCAGCAAAGCGGTCTGATGCGCCAGCTCGAAACACAACTTTGTCCTCAGAACAGCGGACATAACTTATGTCCTGATAGGGCGTTGCTATCTCTGAAAGAGTTCTCGTTTCGGAGTTAAACTCAGCCAGACTCCATACACCATGCTTATTGTAAGAGCAAATGATGTTATTGCTTGTCTTATGCACAGCGTAATTCGATAATCCAAAGACCCATTGAGGATATGCGAACTCAGCTTCCATCTCGATAAGTGGCTCAACCAGACCACTGTAAGATGCACACAAATTCCACCAACCATTCTTGTCAGAAACAAAGTAGAGCGTACCGTCTGGTCCCCACTCCGGTTGCGTGACTGATTCTCCATTTCCGCCTGCGACTAACTGGATATTTGACAAAGAGCCATCATTTCCAAGATTGCCCGTCCACAATTTCGTTTCGTCCCAGGGCATGTTGGGATGGTTCCAACTTAACCAGGCCAACAAACGTCCGTCTTCGCTGACTCTTGGAGAAGAAAAGAAATCACTTCCAGCAAGTAACATTCCAGGTTCACTGCTGCCATCCAGGTTCAAAACATCCAGGAAGTTGAGTGGTTCTTCTCCAGGACCATAATGTTCTTCGCGAACCACTATCAAACGATTGCGTTTCGAATCCAAACAAAAATCAGCATAACGTGAGCTTGATTCTTTACACAGAGCACTAGCGCTCTTGCTGCCGGCTTTCTGAACATAGACTTTATGATCGGCAAAATGGCTGAAGTACAAATCTCCATTTTCAACTATTGCCGCACCACCGCCGTACTCATGAACAGCGTTTCGAACATTGAAGTCAGGTGCGCTAAAGTCAGCGACATCAGAGCCATCAAATCTTGCAGAAACGACTACACTACGACCTTTCTCAGCAGCTCTGGTTTCAATCCAGTAAGCCCGGTTTGAGTCAATAAAAGTCTGTCCTACTTTCAGAGCTGAGGAACTCAGCATTTCTGCGCTGATTGGGGACTGCCAGGCGCCAAAAGAGGCTGTCTTGCGACTAGTCATACTCACATTCCTATATATCTACTGAAGGGGTTCAGTATATCAGGAAATGTTTCACTTGAAATTCTTAGCGCTCAAGTTGCCAAAGACGCTTCCTTGCGGTCTGCCAACCAAATAAAGCAAAACAATCGCAGTGATTATGCCGCCAAAGGCGTAGTACCACCAATTGTTTTCTTTCTTGCCCAGTTCATGAGTGATTGATGGTTTTACTGATGCACTAAGTGCCTTCAGGTTTGCATGCAACTCCTTGTCCTCATCATCGGCAGCCAAATGACCGAACTCTCGATCTATTCTTTCAACTTTTGAATAGGTATCAAATGCAGCGCTATCGTCATGAAGTTTGTATTGGCAGTCTGCAACATTTTTGAGCTTTTGCGCATAGTCCAGATTCTCTTGCCCACTACTTTTCAAGGCAAGCTCAGCGGACTGCTCATATTGAAGCTTAGCCTCGTTGTACTGATGTTTCTGCCAGAGACAATGCCCGACACCACATGCAATATCACTGCTCAAATCAAGATCATCTACTTTCTTACTCAATTCTTGCGCGCTGTGGAAATATTTTTGGCACTCGTCAATCTTGCTTAAATCTGAATACAACAAAGTGTATGCGATATCTCGCTTGTTTGACGCTTGAGCGTAGTAATCTTGTGAGCGTTTTTTGGCCAGGAGCTCATCGACCTTTCGATAAACTGGCAATGCCTTTTCATAATCATCATTGTTGTAGTAAATATCACCAAGACTACTCAACTCTTCTGTGTAATCTGACAAATTGTTTTTGCTAACCAAACTATAAAGCTCTTCCAGCTCTGGAAGAGCATCTTCCTGGTGTTCAGAATTAAACAGCTTCATTCCGTCTCTAGCAAGAGATTCGGCTTGCATTTTTATGTTTGACTCGTGGGACTTCGCTTCAGTGTTAGAGATGCCTCCATCAAAGGCATCAGCACTGGCAGCAGCAGCACCGCTTGAGCCTGCGTGCTTGCCCATGACGTTGTAATCAAAGGTAAATTGAATGTCTACCAGGTCGGGACTTCCTTCTGGTAGCTTCTGAAAAGGAGATGCGTCTCTTACAGCATTCAGCCCGGCCTCATCGGTGGCAGAATCACCTGAAGAAGAGTCAACTCTCACATCACTAACGCTACCGTCGCGGTGTACCTTGAAGCAAGTTGTGACTCGTTTTGAGCTTTGTTGCCGCGGCGGCATCCAAGCTTTTTTTATCTTTTTCTGCAAATCAGCCATGTACGGTCCAAAATCCACATCTGCAGACGCTGCGATGCTCGGTTTCTGCGGAACGTTTTCTTTAGCAGCAAAACTTGCGTCAGATAGCTGCATCGCTGAAGCCAGTGATATTAGAGCTGCTAACATCAGATGCTTTGGTCTGGCTGAAACGAAAGAAGCGCGACAAAGGTTGGAACCGGGACGATTCATTTGCTATCTCCTGAACAAGTGTTAGGACCAAAATAAATCAAGCCAACCCAATGCCATTAAAACACTGAACGTAATTATTCGCTTGGAATAATCGATTAAATTTGAAGTCCAAAGATCAGAATTAACGTGGCGCTGATTAAATTTGGAGGGAGCGCTTAACGGCGGGTTGGGCCCTTTAGCAAAACCCTTCCTGATTCAAGCCTGCGAGTAATCTTGTTATCGTCGAAGTATTGCAACAATGCCATCGCATATTTGCGTGTCACCCCAATTTTCTCTTTGAAGTCAGTCGGTGCGATACTTCGTTTTGCTGTCCACAAGTCTGCCAGCACCTGGTGTGCCTCGTCGATTTTCGATTTTCGCGCAATAAAATCGAAGCTAGCAACAACAAGCTCTTCCGCCTTTGTCAGCTTATTCACAACAGACTTAACTGTCTTGAGATCCAAACCAGATTGTTGAGCGATTTCATCAAGTTCAAGGCACCAGCAATTGTCCAACACAGCAAGCACTTTTTGCTCAGCCTCTGCCAACGCCGGAGAAGCCGCCTTGCTGGAAGTGGTTCCAGGTAGAAGCACAAACTCGCCTTTGCGAACGATAGAATTCTGGGTGCTTTCTTCTTCGATTAAAGCTTGATATGCAATTCTCTCAATTTTCGGTTGAAGTTTCTGACGCAAGACTTCGATGTTTGCACCCTCCTCATTTTCAGGAAGCGCAAGTAACTCGGTGAGAGCGTGTAATAACCTTTCCTTGAGTGTTTTGCGAGCGTCTTTACTTAGTATGAACTCGCTCAAGCGAAGCAGAGAACCGTCTTTTAGTCCTTGCTCAATTTGTATTTTTAATATTGACTCAGGAATTATCATCGAGAGCTGCGCTTCTCGAAGCATCATTGCCGGAGCCTCATCTAGAAATAGCTTCAGCGACTCTGCAAACTGTTCCTTATCGAGCATTCTTGCGAGTTGAAGAATCTCGCCTTTACTTAGCCATTTGGGTCTATCCCGCAAAAGGATTGAGCCACCATATATGGTGTCATCCGTCAAGCGAATCACAAACTTATCCTGAGCAGAAAGTACTCCGTCATCTTGCAATGCAACAAAGCCCAAGCCCTGCTGATATTTAGAATTTTCTGCCGCATCAAGTTCTTCATCTTCCACCCAACGCAGGTAGCCCTGGTATTCGGCTGTGCCATGGTAGAGACGAATAGGTTGGTCGGAGAGTCGCTCGCTAAGCGGCTGAGTCAAAAGACGGGGGCGATCAGACAAACTGACAATCAGCGAGCGCGATGGACTGATCGCAGCACCAGTCAACACGAACCCACGACTGAGCTTCTCTCCTTCCTTAATCACGAGATTGCAAGCAACACGTTGTCCGGGATGAGCCTCATTTACAGTTTGACCATGCGTTTCCAATCGTCTGACACGAGCTGAAATATCACCCGGTTCAATGAACAATTGATCCCCGACGGCAATTTTTCCAGAGACAACAGTACCAGTGATTACAGTCCCGAAGCCCGCTTTGCTAAAAACTCTGTCGACCGGCAAAAACAATGTCGAACGAAGGTCTCGCTCTGGCAGCTCCGACAAAACATTTTTTAATGCAAGTTGCAGAACATCAAAGCCTTCACCACTGCTTGAAGATATCGGGATGAAGTCGAGTGCCTTAATTCCATGCGCTTCCAGCATCTCACGAGTATCATCAATGACCAGCTCTATTTCTTCTCGGTCTTGCAGAAGATCTATTTTCGTTACAGCAACAAGGGCTCTGCTCACTCCGAGCATACTAAGAATTCTCACGTGCTGGCGAGTTTGAGGCATAGGACCCTCATCTGCCGCCACCACCAGCAGTGCAAGGTCAATTCCCCCGACTCCAGCTAACATGTTCTTCAAAAACTTGCCGTGGCCAGGAACGTCCACGAAACCGAGTACCAGATTGGAATCTAAGGGTAGATAAGCAAAGCCAAGATCAGTGGTCATCTGCCGCTCTTTTTCCTCTTTGAGGCGGTCAGGGTCAATACCAGTAAGCCTGCGCAACAAGCTAGTTTTGCCATGATCGACATGACCCGCGGTGGCTATAGTAAAGAAGCGAGTGGAGGCATTGAACTGTACTTGAGTTGCTGTCATTTCCCACCTAAATTATCGATTGCTTAGATTAGAGCGATTTCTTTTAGTATTCCCGTGATTTCACGCAAAAGGCTCCGCTTGAAATCCCTTTCTGAACTTGGTTTCCAGTAAGACCGAAGCCAAACGTATAGAATGCCAACAATATCCTAACGCAGAGGTCTGCCGTGTTACACCAGTTCATTGATCCTATTCTTCATATGATAAGAGATGCTGTTGCATCTTGGGGATATACAGGAATTATCATAATGATGGCTATTGAATCAGCCAATATTCCATTACCTAGCGAAGCAATAATGCCCACGGCAGGACTTCTGGTTCAGCAAGGAAAAATGAATATTCACCTTGCAGCGCTTGCTGGAGCCATTGGTTGCGTGCTCGGTTCTATACCTTCTTACTTCCTCGGTATGTGGGGTGGACGCCCTCTCGTGGAAAAGCACGGCAAATGGCTGTTGCTGAAAGAAAAAGACCTGGAACATGCAGATAAGTGGGTTGACCGGTGGGGCGATTGGGCGTTCTTTATTTGTAGGATGCTTCCAGTAGTGCGCACGTTCATCTCATTCCCAGCAGGAATGTTAAAAGCGCATTTCTGGATGTTTACCTTATTTACTTTTGTCGGTTCGCTAATCTGGTGTTACTTCCTCACCTGGGTTGGTATCAAATTCGGTGAGAACATGGAAGTGTTCAGTGATCTCTGGCATAAATTCGATATAGCTATTGTCCTCGTGGTGCTGGGTGGATTTGGATTCTACCTCTATCATCACTTGAAGCACGACTAAGCTCCGTCCGAAATAGATAGATAGATAGATAGATAGATAGATAGATTAGAAGCGAGACCAGGAGGTCTCGCTTTTCATTTGATCAGCTACACAAACCAATTCACATCCGCCACCTGATGGACAAATACTTTCCAGATACAGATTAATCCAAGTTAATCTATTTTATCGAACATTTTGGTGAGCACGGCGTCAGTGAAAGAGTAAGGTTCAAAAAAGACGAGCGACCAAAACGAAAACGAATTTTGAATCTCTAAAAGCTTCAGGCATATAACAATTTTGATTGTAAGGGGCACTGGGTTCCCGTTCCTTGCAGCTTGCTTTGACCTGGAATGAAGTTTCGAAAGATGATTTTGAAAAGGAGAAAAAATCATGGCCGATACGAAAACAAAAATCTTCAACATTGTCCTTGCGAGTCTGGCAGTCGCAACTCCAGTTCTTGCAGCCGACACAGACAGCAAAGATGAGGCAAAGCCGAGCTTTGCAAAGAAAATCGATGGCTGCAAGGACGGCGCTTGTGAGCGAGGACATCGTGCAAAATTCTCCGATGAGCAGTTGCAGAAGATGAGCTCACTAAAGAATCAATTCCTTGATAGCACGGCTTCCAAACGCGCAGAATTGGATTCTCTGGGACGCCAGATGAAAGACGTTTTTACAGCGAAGGACATTGATCGCAATAAAGCAAATGATCTGGAATCGAGAATTTCAGCGGTCAAAGCCGACCTCGACAAAGCAAGACTGAACTTTAAATTGGACATGCTCTCTGTGTTAACCCCAGAACAACGTGATGGCATGAGACACCGTATGCTCGAAGGGGGCTTCGGTAGTCGCCATGGTCATCACGGCTTTGGTCACCATGGCCACTTCAAAGGTGGTCATGGTGGACCCGGCGGCCCAGGTGGTCCTTCTCATGACGACAAAGCTTAAGCCTCTCACAAGCCAGCTCTGATTGAGAAACAAAACGGCAGCGGACTTCTTTGTCCGTTGCCGTTTGCCTTTAAATTAAGCGCTCGCAGTTCTTCAGAGTGCATCAGCAGAAAAGCAATCGTGAGAATGCATGGTGAAGGACCCACGAAATCACCGTATGTGGTATCACTTCAATCAAAGCTAT
Organism: Obscuribacteraceae bacterium (SeqCode); assembly: GCA_044226015.1. Taxonomy (GTDB): domain Bacteria; phylum Cyanobacteriota; class Vampirovibrionia; order Obscuribacterales; family Obscuribacteraceae; genus JAIEPM01. The sequence goes on along the minus strand of JBGAHS010000001.1, from coordinate 825,137 downwards.
TTCTTAGCAATGTCAATCAACTGATTATTGCTTGCGATACTGACGTTTTCTTGTGTTTTGCCGAATTTCCAAAAGTTGCCGCAGAAGCTGCGCTTTCTCTGGACCTTCACTGTCCCATCTTTTGAGCCATTCAGTAATCGCTTGCTGAATTATTCCGCTCTTGTCTGGAGAGTGCGTGCCATACATGCGCTTCAGTTCAAGCCAAATACTTTGTAAGGCAGCGAGCTGCTCTGATGGCAGTTTCACTGTGTAAGCCACATACTTCCTGCTTCCAGCCAGCGCATCTTCAGCAGAAAATGGAAAGGGGAAAGCATCATCACCAGCAGCATCATCCTCTGCCAGCTCTTCATCCTTCACCAATTGAGTGTCCTTGTCCGGATTTTCGCCACTCATTTCCGTCCACCATGTCAGGCTGTGAATTGTGCCTTGTCAGTAAGACATTACACAGACGCTTCAAATTCTACAACCAGAATCTGCTTAACATGCTGATTTGTCCGCATTATGGGAACTTCACGATTGATTTTTGTGGCTTTTTTAACAAAATAGAGGATAACTATAAAGTTGATCATTGGTTTCCCCGTCACATGTTTTACGAGTTAGCCAGAGCATTTGTTCAGAAGATTTTTCAAGACAAGATCCTTGCGGGCCTTGTTATTGTTGGCGTTCTATCGATTTTTGTAGGCGGCTTCGGCGGTGGGCACGGTGGCGACCGCATTGCCACGGGACCGCGCGATTCCCGAAAAGCAAGCACCGGCGAGAGCAAGGACGACGAGGCTGAAGATAATCAAGCGAAGCAAGGCCCAGAGCATCGCCCTCAAAGTCAAGCTCCTCAGCAAAAAGCTGCTCAAAACAAGGCGGCGGCAGCAGCGCCAGCGACAGAGCCCCTTTCTCCAAAATTAGCTAACGACTTCGTAACCTGGTGGATTGGTAAAGCCATGGACTTCAACCCCCAAACGGCTGCCCAAAACAGACAAGAAGCTGTTCAGTGGGTGGTCCCTCAGGTTCAGCCCTCTTATACCCAAGCTTTCTGGACTCCCGAAATGTCCGACGCAATTTTGACCGGTCGAATTCGAGGCACCTTTACTCCGACTTCAGTGACCCCAATCGCCGCAAACCCAGACGGCAGTGTAGTTGTAAACGTCACCGGACAGCTCATGTTGCAACAGGGTCCTCGCCCATCAGTGCAAAATCTAAGTACTGACTATCTTGTCAAACGCGACTCTGGAGGACTCCGAATCGGAGGACTTTTCAACCGGGCATCTGCCGTTCCCGGAAACAGTGTCTACTAATAGAAAAACGATTGTAGGAATTGCAATACATTTAATCTAGCCATACCGCTAGTAAGCATGCAAGTTATGTCGATTTCGCGGCATTTTGAATATAAAGAATCCGCAAGTCGAGCAAAGTCAAACTTTGCGTAGATTTTCACAGCTGGTTATAATGATCGGGTCGTCTTGCGAAAAGTTGATTCTAATTAGAACTGAGCGCGCTGGTTGAGTAATTTTTTCATACGCCTTTTGATTGTGGCTTTAATCGGTATCTTCGGAATCACCGGTTTGGCAAATCTTTTGCTGCCAGGAATGCTAGCCGGACACAGAGATGCTGTCAGCGCAAAGCTAGCCGCTGAACTAAGCCAACAGATGGTTCAGCCCCCAGCACAGCCGGATAAACAGCCAGACAATCCACCGCCAAAGAAAAAAGGCAAGAAAAACAAGAATCAGAACGCCGACACGCCAAAACAAGACAAGCCCGAGCCAAAAGCCACTCTTCCAAAAGAACTGCCCTCAATTCTGGGACTTATGGCCGAGAACAACCTTGCCTGGTATTACATCACAGACCAGCAAGGCAAGGTGCTTCCTCAAACCCGTGACTATGCGCCAACACTTCCAACATACGAAGAAAGCTCGCGAAACGTAACGCTCAAAGACAAAAATTACTACGAGTCAGTAGCTACAATCGCGCCAGGTTTCAATCTCCACGCCGGTTTCCGCGCAAGCGATGTGTCATTGTCGGGCGATATGCTAGACACGAATGTACCGCTAGCTTTAGCACTCAGTATGACTGGGGGCACGCTCTTTCTGACAGCTTTAGCGTATGCACTTTCAGTCACCGTTCCTCTTGGACGAATGTTCGCGTTTTATCGCAAGAAAGAAGCAGCATCAGGCGGCATGGCTATACCAAACTTGAACCTTGCCGGGGCAGCTAAGGAAGTACTCGATACTCGCTTATTTATTGATTCCAAATACAAAATCATTGAAGAGCGAGACGAAACCCTACGTGAGCGCGACACCACAATTAAGAAGTTGAATTCTCGCTTTGAACAAGAACTCACACAGGCGAAGAAAGAAAAAACAGTACTCTATTTGAAAGAAGCAGAAAACCAGTTCGTCGATCGTCTCGGTCACGCGTTTGATGATCACACAACAATTTCTGGAATCAGCGATACCTTGCTTGAAATGTTTCATAGTGAGTTTCCGAACTCGTTTGAGTTTGCGCTGTTTTTCACGATAAACAAAAAGCAAGAAGCAAATCTAGTAGCACATATTGGATTTCAAAATAATCCTCTAGAAGTGTACAAAGGTCTCGGCGTGATGAAGGGACTGCAAGACTCTGACACTGATCTGTGCACTGTGATGGAACCAAGCAATATAGCTGAATCACAGTTCAGAGAAATCGCACAGCTTACCGGCGCCCGCTATGTTATTCAATCGCCTTTGCGTTTTCAGGGACGTCGACTTGCACTTCTGGTCTTGTTCTTCAGAGGGCAAGATCAAAGCCTTGAGCATATTGCAAGAGTAATGAATCGCGCTTCCAACGTTGCGGCTAAAGCTCTTCATCACATCGTCATATATGAAGAGCAGGTTGAAGCTACCAGAACAGATGAACTCACTGGTTTGCCAAACAAAGCTTACGTTCCTCACTTGTTTCAGCAACTGCTTGCTTCTTCTGAATCAGCTAGTGGAGAAAAGCGTCCCTTCTCTGTCTTTCTTGTAGAAGGACACGACGTACTTTCCATCAATGAAAAATTCGGACGCCCCGCGGGTGATACCGTCATTCAGGAACTCGGACGACGCATAGACAAACTTTTGCAGCAACGACGTACAGAAACCATGGGCAGCTGGGGCGATCATTTAATTCGCTATCAAGGCGCACAGTTCTTACTTATTTTGCGTCAGGTAGATTCGAAAAAAGCAACGATTTTTGCACAACGATTGAGACAGGTGCTCGAGGGCGAAGATTATCCATGTGGTGTCGGACGCTGGGGCATGAGCATCGGTATAACTAGCTACCCCGAAGATTCCACAAGCATGGATGAGCTGATCATCAATGTCGAGACAGCGCTGTCATACGCTCGTGGTCAATCAGAAAGAAACAAGATTGCCCACATCAATTCTGTTCCAAAAGCTTTTCGTTCAGCAAAACTGGCAAGCAACCTTGGTGGGTCTCTAGATGTCTTCGACCCTGCAGCGTTGATGCAATCACTCTCAATAAGTAGAAAGAGCGGCATTCTCACAGTAACTCACCCAGAAGGCAAAATGTTCTGGTGCTTCCTGGAGAATGGAAAGCCGACCAAAGCCAGATTAGGAAAGTTTACTGGAACAGCATCAATCATCGAATTTCTCGTCTTATTTGAATCTGGAGAGTTTGCATTTAGCGATTTGACAGCAATCGATAGACAAACCTTAGATGACATTGGCAAACTGCCGAAAGCGTTCGATGTTCCGGGCAGCCTGGAACGAGCTTTGATGGACGGTGCCCTGGCACGAGACCATTACACCTCAGCATTAGAGGTAATTAGAGAAACCTCTCTCTATGTATGGCCCCAGCCCAGCGCAAAAAATGGCGAGGGTTTCGCCAAGATGAAAGCTATGAAAGACCCACCGTCGCCTGACGAAGAGAAGGCGATGAAAGAGATTATTGCACTTGCAAATGGAAAAATTCAGCTCAAGGTAATCTTCGAAAAATTGGATGTTCTGCCAACGCATACGGTCTGGCGCGGAGCCGCATTGATGGTTCAAAACGACATGATTCAATTGAAGAAACTCGCCACCAGCATGGCTTTATAGAACTTGTTTTCTTGGCTTAATAAAGCACTCTGCCTTAGAAGCAAAGGGTGTTTTTCTGTGGTATATTGAACCGCGTTGCACTCGATGAGTGCGATAACAGCCTGTGCCAAGATAGCTCAGTTGGTAGAGCAGAGGACTGAAAATCCTCGTGTCGGCGGTTCAATTCCGCCTCTTGGCATTTTTTTATTGGAAGGAATGCCCCAGGGCGTTGCAAGCCTAAATGAAATGCGTGGCAGTCAGTGACATCCATATGCGTGATGTTGTCACGCCAGAGGCAGACTTGCTTCTTGTGGCGGGAGACATGACGTTTAAGGGCAAACGTCATGAGTTGGCCTGGTTTGAAGATTGGCTGCAAAAACAGCCCCAGAAACACAAAGTCTGGATTGCTGGAAATCACGAATTCGGCATTGAGCAAAACCCGCAGGCAGCCTACGATATTGCCGAGAGAACGGGTACTGTCTATCTGGAAAATTCGGGCATAGAACTCGATGGAATAAGCATCTGGGGCTCGCCCATCACTCCCTGGTTCTTTGACTGGGCTTTCAATCGCCAGCGCGGAGAAGACATTCTACGCCACTGGAGAATGATTCCAGAAGGCGTCGACATTTTGATGACGCATGGACCACCCTACGGCTATCTGGACTATGTGCCGCGCGGCGAACATGTTGGATGCGCAGACTTGCTTGAAGTGGTTTCAAATCAATTGAGTTATCCGCCACAATATATGGTATTTGGTCATATCCATTTGGGTTACGGCATTGCTGAGCACAAACGCTCTGATGGAAAAATCATAAAAATGATAAATGCATCTAGCTGTGATGAAGACTACGTGCCCATAAATCCACCCATAGTATTTGAAATTTGAACAGGAAAAACTCACGACTATTTGCTTGCTTCATAGCCTGACTTAGTCCAGCAGTTTACTTTTTTGCTTCGTCATGCAGAATCAAATCATGCAGTTTTGATTCTGCCACACCAACGTGAGTATCAGCAGCGCCATAATAGAAGAGCCATTTATCACCCTTTTTCAGCGCACCTTCCACGAAAACAACATTCGGAACCTGTCCTTCTTTTTCCCATTTTTTCTCTGGAACAAAGATCGGCTTGCTGCATCTTGCGATAAGTTTTCGAGGATCAGTCTTATCGAATAACGCCCAGCCTGTGCGATACACCAGATTGTCGTCAGCCCCGTTATATATCAGCAGTATTCCATCTTTTGTAAAAATAGGCGCTGGTCCTGGCTCAACAACTCGCGAGTCAAACATGCCGGGGCGACGAGGTAGAATAGGTTCCTTGCTTGCATCAAGCCATGTATTGCTTGGGTCTTTCGACCAAGCAATACCCGTCTGATCATTGCCACCATTGGCGGCATCACCCATGTAGAACATCCAATATTTGCCATCTATTTTTTTCGGGATAATCGCACCAGATTTAGTCCAGCGAACGTTCCAGATGCCTTTTCCGGCGGGCATTATAACTCCCATACGGTTCCACTTGCGTAAGTCTGTTGAAACAGCCAGACAGAGCTGTGCATCTTTCTTGTTGTATCCGGTATAGGTCAAATAATAGAACCTATCGATCTTCACTAAACGAGGGTCTTCCAATCCACCATCTTTTTCATAAGCTTCTTTGGGATCAAGCAGAGCTTTTTGGTCGGCTTTGAAATTGATTCCATCATCGCTTTCAGCAAACCCGATTCTCGACACGCCATCCTTGTCTTGGGCACGATATAGCATAATCACTTTGCCCTTGTACTCAGCCACAGCAGGGTTAAAAGCACCAGCTGAATCAAATAATCCAGCACGTGGACTCAGTACAGGTTCATTTTTTACTCTTTCAAAATCAGCAAAAGTTTGAACCTGCCAAAGCGCCTGAGCAAGCAAAAACACAACGAGAGACGTAGCCAAACGAAGACCTCCACAAGAATCTAATTGCTATGCTCTATGCTTCGTAGCGTGGGCTGAAATCGGGATTATCATCACCAAACAATTCGGCTGGAATTTGCACTTTCCTGGTCGATTTCTCAGCGACATACTCGCCGCAGGCGGTGCAAAAAGTAGCCTTATCAGGCAATACAACCTTGCAAGTCAGACACATCTTACTTGGCGGAGCAGGCTTAACTTGCAATTTCTCACCGCAACTCATGCAATATCGGTCAGCGTGCCGAACGCGCCTCGAGCAGCAAGGACAACGGTCTCGACTGTCCTCTTCATTCAGAGGGTTTGTAGCGCTGCGCCGTTCACCACACTGGCGACAAAAATTTGCATTCTCGCGATTTTCAGCAGAACACGCCGGACAAATGTACATGCAAATGCACCCCACGAAAAACGTTCAGGTAACTGCTTAAGTAATTATACTATCCAGCAGCTCACCAATACTTAGCCCTTTCTGAAAGCCTCTAGCTTTTCTGGCAGCATGAGCAACTTTTCTTTTGCCAGAGCTAGTGTTTCCGGCTTTTTCGCAAAACAGAAACGAATATAATTCTTGCCACGGTCGCCTGGTCTGAAAAAGCTGGAACCTGGAACAACAGCAACACCGACCTGTTTCACTAAGAACTCGGTGAACTTAACATCGTTTTCAAAAGCAAATTTGGAAATATCACAGTAGGTGTAATAAGCGCCTGATGGCTTGAAATAAGGAATTCCAACTTCGTCGAGAATCTCAAGCATGGTATCACGACGCTTCTGGTAAGCAGTGGCTAAGTCCACATAATAGCTTTCGGGAAGACTCATCGCGAAAGCTCCTGCCCTTTGTAGCGGTGCTGCAGCACCAACAGTCAGAAAGTCGTGTACTTTTCTAATAGCAGTGCTGACCTTTTCTGCGGCGCAGACAGTTCCAAGGCGCCATCCTGTGACACTATAGGTTTTCGAAAGAGAATTGACAGTAACGGTCAAATCCTTCATTCCAGGCAATGACGCCATTGCCACGTGCTTCGCGCCATCATAAAGAATATGTTCGTATGGTTCATCTGTAAAACAATAAACTCCCCATTTCTGGCAAAGACGCGCAATCACTTCAAGTTCCTGGCGAGAGAAAACTTTGCCCGTAGGATTATGTGGAGTATTCAAAACAATCGCCCTTGTTTTGGCATTGAATGCGCTCTCCAACTCGGCTTCATCGAATGACCAGTGTGGTGGGTGCAATGAAACATAACGCGGTTTCGCACCAGCAAGAATTGCGTCTGGACCATAGTTTTCGTAATAAGGTTCAAATGCAATAACTTCGTCATCAGGGTCGACCAGCGCAAGCATCGTCGCGATCATGCCTTCGGTTGCGCCACACGTGACTGTAATCTCAGTCTCAGGTTCGTATTCAACACCAATGTAGTTTTTGTTCTTTGCGCTGATAGCGTCGCGAAAAGGCTTATCGCCCCAGGTTATTGCGTATTGATTAATGTCGTCATTTATCGCCCGGCAAGCAGCTTCCTTCAGCTCAGGCGGGCTGGGAAAGTCAGGCATGCCCTGAGCCAGATTCACTGATTGATACTTTGCTGCCATTCTAGACATTTCTCGAATAACAGATTCAGTAAAAGTGCTTGCTTTGGTTGAAACAATCTTTTTTAGCTCTGGCGCGATGCTCATGAAAACCCCCTGCAATAGGATTAGTGAGGGAGATCATACTCGATCAGACAGACTTAGCATTAACACGAGCAGCAAAGCTAGTCTTTTGGGCGCCGAATTTCTTCAATGTGTTGCGGAACAAAAACCAGAATAAACCAGAGGAGAAGTCCCGTGGCTAGTAGCACCACGGCGAGTTCCCAAATAAAATCAATAGAAGTTGTTTCCAAGGCGCCCGATGACAAGCAGTTACAAGAACAAATTACATTATAAGTGGGTTGTTGTCGATCACTATGCTTTGCTCGACTCCAAGTTCACTGGAAAAAATACTCATACTCTGCAAGAAGGCGATTTGCACCAGATTTGATACCACAATATCACCTACTAACGAAACCTCATTCAAGCAACGAGTAAGCTTAGCTCAAGCTAGGACCAAACAATAGTTCTTAGGGCAGAGCGCAGCAAATCGAAATAAAAGGGAAACTCGGGTTTAACCGCACGCAATCGAAACTGCGCGAAGTCATCTCCGTTCTCCAGCGGGTAAACGATTTGGGCTTCTATCATTCGAATTTGGCTCAATTCACGCTGCAACACAAGAATGAGCCTGCCGCTCAACTCCTCGAAGCTACCCGTAAGCGGTTCTTGAGCCACTGCGGGATTGGAGGCACTAAGCGAAGCATCCAATGCAGATATTTCAAAATCTTTGAGAATGCGTGGTCCTGCAGCGGCATGCCTCTTCAACATTATGGAAGCGCGTTCACCAGGAATTTTGCCACCGACTTCTAACAAAGCCGTCAGCCCATATTTTTCGCGATAACACACAGCAGAATTATCGGCGTATTTCAGGAGCATTGACCCTTCACCGTGCTCAATTTTTTCCCAGGAGCCTGGAAAATTCAGGAGTCCAGAAGGAAACAGGAATATCTCAGTGCACTCTGATGGAACTGCACGGTTACTCATTGCAGGAGCTAAAATATCCGGCACAGTGGCGGACAAATCGGGTTCTGAGGCACTACGACTGGGCCGAAAATCCTTAAAATGTGACATGGGCGATGCTCCTTACGCATCTGTTTATGCCCATCCGAGGGCTACTTTAAGCGACAAAACAGCACAGAAAAGCTTAGCATCCTTTTAACTTTCAGGCGGAAGAGCTATCGGCTCAAGGTTCATCTCAGTACGCTCTAGCAAGCTAGAAAGAGCATATTCGAGATCTTCGCGATGTATCAACCCAATTAGCTGCTCGTTTTCAATCACTGCAATGGTGTTACAAGGCGACTTTTCAAAAATTGCCTGCACTTCTTCCAGGCGTGTGGATGGAAGCACAGAGAAGTTCTCAGAGGCTAACAGGTCTTTCAAATTAACATCAGAGGGAAGAGCTATGTGTGCATTCTTCATCAAAAGAGTCGTTTCTACGAAACCAATAAACTTTCCATTCTCAACGATGGGTAAACCAGATAGCTTGAGGTTTCTCACGGCAAGCAGCAAATCATCATGCGAACTATCTAGTGCCAGACTGGTCAAAACAGGCTTCATCAACATTGCAGCAGTTGGCTGCTTTTCCACTTCCCTTAACTTGCGTACTTCTTCATCAAGACCGCTATATTCCCGCAACATGTCATATACAGAGCCCTTTTCAATCCTCGACCCCACAAAACTAGCCACAGCGGTTACTACCATAAGTGGTGGCACTAAATTATAGTGATGCGTTATCTCCGAAATAATTACCACTGCAGTTATAGGCACTCGAGCCACAGCTGCAAAAAACGCACCCATGCCTATCATCGCCATTGTCGGCTCAGAACTCGAACCAACTAACCAGCCCTCCAGGTAAGAGACCAGTGAGCCAAGAGAAGCTCCCAGAAGTAATGATGGAGCGAAAAGCCCACCAGGGGCTCCAGATCCATACGCCAGCAATGAAAGAAAGAAGAACGCAACGAAAGCAGCAAGGGCAGTAGTCCAGTCTGTATGACCGGTTATTATCAAGTCTGTTAACGTCGAATAACTACGAAAATGGTCTGGACGCGGCATCGCCGCGAGTATAGCGCCGGAGATCAGTCCTGCAAAACCAACTCGCAGTGCCACAGGAATTTTCGGCAAGCGTCGATATTGTTTTAGAAAAAACAAGACTCCATAATTGAATAATGTGCCGGCGCCCCCAGCGAAGATGCCGAGAACGACCCAGAAAACGCAATCTATCCAGTTGAATTGCATATCGAGCGCTCGAATCTGTTCTGCTGTGCTCGTGTGAGGCGCATTAAGAATATGTGTGAAGGCTGATGCCACGAAACAGGCAAGAATGGCAGTTCCTATCGTTGAGTTAGAAACGTCCTTCAACAATTCCTCAGCAACAAACAACACTCCAGCCATTGGTGCATTGAATGCGGCAGCAAGTCCAGCCCCAGCCCCGGCTGCAACGAGCTGTTTTTGATGAATCTTGTTTGCAGGGAACCATTTATTTACTTCTGCTGCCATCGCAGCGCCCACGTGAACCGTTGGACCCTCTCGACCCAGAACAAGTCCTGAACCCAGAGCGATGCTGCCCGCAATTAATTTCACCACAGCAAGGCGCAAAGCCAGTGGTTGATTTGCGCCGAGTAAATACGCGCGTACCTGCGGAATGCCACTTCCATAGGCGGTCGGCGAATAACGTTGAACTAGATAACCCGATGTCAGTCCGCCGATAAGCCCGGCGGCTGGCAGCACAATCCACGCTGGGTAAATGTTACAGGCAGACAAGCGCCACTGACTCAGATAAAAAGCACCCCACTCCAATGACAACCCGGAAATACCTGCCACCATGCCAATAAATGCCGCCCGAAGCATCGCAGTTTTATGCGACTCGGCTGGGTCGAACGAAATGATGTTTGCTAATCGCATCTGTTTCACGGCTAATACTATAGCAGCAGCGCTTGTGTGATGGTCCGACCTGTTGTCGCCTTACGACAAAAACAAGGAATAAAAAAGCGAGGCTAGCACTAGCGCACTTATCGCGACATATTGCCCGTCACGCTCATAGGCAAAAGCCAGGAGAGACGCCAGCACCCGAGCTATTGGAGTTCCCATCAAAATAATAACGCCTAATTGCATTATTCCTTTTGCGTCTCCCGACAAGCTGTCTCTTACTATTGCACTGATACTCTCCATGCTCTTCGGCTCACCACTAAAAATGTGATAGTGAACTGGGTCAGAAGCATGTTTCAGCAGAGAAAGCACTTCGCCGCCAAACACCACAACTAAAGACAGAATCAACCCTGCAAACAAAAGCGTAGAGATATACAAATTCAATTTGCTGGCAGAATTTCCTGAGTTTCCAGTTAGCTTCTCGTTTTTCATAAGGTTCCACCCAGACCTTTGTATAACATCTGAACGCCAATAAGAATGATCAAAACAGCAAAAATTTTGCGCAAACTTTCGGTCTTCATTTTCGGCAAGATTCGCGCTCCGAACATAGAACCTGCTACCATGCCTATCATCACAGGCGCGGAAAGAACCGGGTCGACATACCCCCGGTTTAGATAAACGCCGGCACTTGCAGCCGCGGTTACTCCAATCATGAAATTACTAGTCGTAGTGGAAACTTTAAAAGGCAAACGCATGAGTTGATCCATCGCAAGCACCTTCAAGGGTCCAGAGCCAATTCCCAAGAGACCAGAGCTTACGCCGGCCAGCAACATGACAAAGAACCCGGGCAAGACGCGATGAACTTTGTAGTTGACCATTTTTCCCGCAACAGGATAGTGTCCATCCAGATTTAACTTCGCGGCTAGCGCATCAGGCTTTGCATTATCGTCAGATCGCTCAGCTCGAGCACTTAGAGCTGACCAGGCAGATTGAAACAAGACCAGGGAGAATATGAAACAAAGCCAGGATTTTGGAACGAACGGAGCGGCAAACGCCCCCAAGATAGCACCACCGCTAGTGGCAACCTCGAGGAACATTCCAATTCGCAAATTGGTAAATCCTTCCCTTACATAGGCTGCTGCTGCACCGGAGGAAGTCGCAATCGCCGCTACGAGCGACGTTCCCATCGCATAACGCAAATCAACTCCCAGAAAGAGGAAGAGAATGGGAGTCAAAATGGAGCCCCCACCCAAGCCTGACATCGCACCTAATATTCCTACAAGAAACGAAGTTAGCAGGAGTGTTATACTCAAGGACAGTTCCGTCACAGCACTTTCCTGCAAAAGCTTAAGCGAGCTGAGTATAGAGCATGCGCCAAGTTTTGTCATCAAAGCCACTGGCTCTAATTCTTCCTGTCACATTGACATTTTTTTGCTGCTCTTTGCCTGCTCATTCAAAAGAGAAGGAAGTTCTCGTTGAACTCTTCTACTCGCATCATGGCTACAAAGAGCTTCTTGTAGCAGGACCATGCTTTCTAGAATTTGGCGGAACAAAGGAAAGGCTTGCACCAGGACTGAACTCAATAGCTTCAGACAAAAGCGTATTTGTCATTTGCAATTCTATGCAAGGCTCAGCCAAACGGCTGCTAAATGCAGACAAGATTACATTGATTGCACAAGGCAATTCCCTGTCCATGGGTGCATCAAAAAATGCCATGAGACGATACCATGGAAAAATCATAATAAGAAGAAATGCAGGTGAGCTATCGTGCTACAACCTTGTGTCAATGAGAGATTATGTAGAATCAGTTGTAGGCAGCGAAACGCTTCCGGAGGCTCCACTTGAAGCGCTGAAAGCACAATCTGTCATTGTTCAAACAGCAATGCTGCGCTATAAGTTAGGCGACCAACTCAACGACAGTACCGAAAAACAGGCGTACCTTGGCAAAGACTTTGTTAGACCTACAGTTAAAACCGCAGTTGAATCAACCTGGGGCGAAACCATACGTTATAAGGGCAAAGTACCAACGTTGTTCTTTCATTCCTCTTGCGCTGGTGGCACCACTAGCAGTGCCTATTTCACAGGAAAAGCCCCCCCCGCAGAGTATGACAAAGGCGTCCCCTGTCAATTTTGCCGAGCATCTAGCTTCTGGAGAGAAACCGTTTCACATGTGCCCAACACAGTTTTCAGCAAGGCAATGGGCAGGGAAATTCCAGAGATCTCGGCACGTGATGCGTTTGGTCGTCCATTGATTTTGCGCTATCAAGATGGCAGAGAAGAACGCGCCTACGCTTACTGGCTTCGACTCGGACAAAAACTTGGATGGGATAAGGCACCAGGCACCAGATTTGTAGTAAAAAGAAAGGGACCAGAAGTCAGCATCAGCTCGCGCGGCGCAGGGCATGGTGTAGGGCTTTGCCAATGGGGCGCCAGCGGTATGTCCAAAGCCAAGTTCACATACAAAAAAATACTGAGCACTTACTATCCTGGCATAAGCTTCAGCAAATCATAGGCAAGCGGGCAACAGCATCGAGTAATTTTGAGCAGCGAATTGAGCATCCCTCAGGGTGACAATAAACTTGCGTTTACTTCATCGAGGCTTTTGCAGCCACTCAAAGCCATGGCGAGATCAAATTCCTCTTTTAAGAGGTTCAGCACAGATAGCACTCCAGCTTCTCCTGCTGAGCCAAGTCCCCACAGAACAGGGCGCCCCACAAATACACCTTGAGCACCTAAAGCTATCGCTTTCAGCACATCGGTGCCCCGTCTTATACCGCCATCAACAAAAACTTCAACCCGACCAGCAACAGCATTAGCAACTTTTTCCAGAACCGAAATGGTAGCAGGAGCGGTATCAAGCTGCCGCCCACCGTGATTTGAGACAATGACTCCTGAAGCCCCATGCTGCACAGCAAGTTCCGCATCATCAGCTCGTAGAATACCTTTCACCAGAACCGGTAGCTTGCTTATACTTCGCAACCATTCAACATCTTTCCAACTCAGACTTTGATCGTAGAGAGAATGAATGTAAGCGGCTAGCCCTGACTCACCGCTGCGTCCTGGAACCGTGCCAGCACCCGCCGACAAAAGATTGGCAGCGCTAATACCCTCAGGCAAGTGCAAGGCATTCCTGATGTCTCGTTCTCTCCGCCCAAGAAGCGGCGAGTCCACCGTGAAAACCAGAGCCTTACAGCCAGCAGCTTCTGCCCGCTGAACAAGCGAAGCAGTCAATTCTCTATCTTTGTATACATAGAGCTGAAACCAGAGATTGCCATTTGCCTCGGCAGCAACTTCTTCAATCGAACAAGTCGAAAGCGTACTGAGTACCATAATGGTTCCGGCTCTGGATGCAGCTCTTACGCTTGCCAATTCTCCATCTGGATGAGCCAACTTATGGAATGCCATGGGAGCGATCATAATTGGCATTTGAATCTGCTGCCCCAGAGCCGCCCCTACGATGCTGCGTCCACTTACATCGCGCAACATTCTGGGATAAATGACAATACGTTCATAAGCCTGGCGATTTTCGCGCAGAGTAATTTCGTCATTGGCGCCTGAAGAGTAATAGTCGTACGCCATTTTCGCGATAACTTCGCGCGCACGTTCTTCAAATTCAAATAGATTGATTGGGTCGATACTGCTGGACGTTGAACCAACCATGGGCTTTCTCCGCGTGACGAAAGCGCATGATAACAATGTTCGAACTCAAATTCTAGAAGCTGTTGCTAGTGACTTTGTGGTTCTAACGCTGGGTAGACCCAGGGGGCATCGTAGTTAGAAGCATGCTGATTTGCAGGATTTAACCACTGAGGCGCGCTGCCTATGAGCATAGCGAGCATGACCAGTAAACCGGCTCTTTTCAGATCCTTGATGTCCATATGCAAATCTCTTGACAAAGTAGTTATCTCTAAATTAGTAGTTCCCCATTTTTGTGCCTCCCAAACTTCTCTACAATTACTTGCGGGGCAACGAAAGCCGCCGGCGCACTTGTAAAGAGCCGCCATTCTCGCGCGACAAAAGGTCATTTAATTACGATGGACACAATTAAGCCTGAAGAGCAGGCAATCGAGCCGAAACCAGCAGCAGTACGCCCGAATGGAATGACCAGCTACAGATGGACAGTGGTGGCACTAAGTTTCATTATTATCGTTATCAACTACATGGATAGAACAGCGATTTCTTACGCTGTGACACCACTGAAAGAAACTTTCCATTTATCAAACACTGATTTCGGACTGCTTGGCTCTGCATTCGCAATCGGCTACGCAGTGATGACGCTGGGTGGCGGCATGATGGTAGATGCCTGGGGCGCTAGAAAATGTTGGACAGGTGCAGCATTAACCTGGTCAATTTGCACCGGACTGCTTGCAGCAGTGACAGGCTATGGTCATCTAATTGCACTGCGGGTAATGCTGGGAATAACAGAGGGACCTTGTTTTCCAGCCATGACTCGGGCAGTGACCGACTGGTTGCCGATAACAGAACGAGCACGTTCGTCTGCGATATGCCTGGCGGCGGTTCCACTTGCTTCAGTAATTGGCGCGCCGCTGATTTCGAATTTGATAGTCTCGCTCGGTTGGAGAGCAATGTTTGTTGTACTCGCCTCGTTCGGCGTGGTCTGGTCAGTTTTCTGGTGGATGATGTTTAGAGATTATCCACAAAATAGTAAACATGTTTCCCAGCAAGAACTGGATTTCATTCACGACGGACAGGCACCAATGGTGCATGGAAGCGATGCTGAAATCAGGAAGCACAGCCTGTCGGTAGGTGCCACCACCTGGAAGTTTTTGTTGTTCAACCCATCACTGGTGACCAACAATTTTTCTTTCTTTGCTTTCGGTTATCTGCTGTTTTTTGCAACCATTTGGCTGCCAGGTTTCCTTGAGCAAACCTATCATATGAAGGTAAAGGAAGTAGGCATTTATCTCATCGCACCATGGCTCACTGCAGCGATCTTCGTCGCAATTTCCGGCGCGGTTTCAGATCACTTATACAGAACAACAAAGAGCATTCGTAAATCCAGAACACACATCATCTGGGTAACACAAATGCTTTCTGCCGTTTGCTTCATAGTTGTCACTCAGATGCGATCGCTGGAGATGGTCATTTTGTTTATGTCGCTAGGACTGGGCTTTGGGCTATCACCAAATGCTGCATACTACGCTCTAAACTCAGACCTGGCAAAAGACCGCGCCGCAACCA
The DNA here is from genome assembly GCA_044226015.1 of Obscuribacteraceae bacterium (SeqCode). Lineage (GTDB taxonomy): Bacteria > Cyanobacteriota > Vampirovibrionia > Obscuribacterales > Obscuribacteraceae > JAIEPM01. Next base: position 809,470 of record JBGAHS010000001.1, on the reverse strand, counting down.
GCCTGGGGCTCATGGATTCGTATCTTGCAATAGCGGGCATCGCAGCTCCAGCACTGACAGGGTGGCTCTCGCAAACAACTGGAAACTTCAATTCTGGAATTTTGTTGCTGGCTGCATTTAGTTTTGGCTCCGCTCTACTGGTTTTCCTTTTCCAGCATCCAGACAGAGACTTAGAGAAAATGGAGGCAATGAATTCTTCGGTATCCTCCAAGGCGTAACGCGTATTTAATTCGGCAAAACAGAAGGTTGAAAATGAAACTAGCTAATTCACTAACCATCGGCGCAGTAGTTCTGAGTCTTTTTGGCAATGTTTTCGTTGCACCGGATGCGCTAGCAAAAAAGAGCAAGAATGATTCAAAAGCAAGCGATGATGCTGGCAGCAAAGCTACTAGCACGTCAACTAACAGCATTGATTTGAAAGAGGCAAGCAAGCCAGTTGACCTCAAAGACATGGTGAATGTCGACGCACTGAACAGGTGGATGACCTATTACTATCTGCACCCTCAACCAGACCTACTAGTGGCAGCACTTCTTTTAGCCGATAAGCAGGGTCTTCTTCAGGGCGATGCCGCACCACCGATGCAAGCTTTTGCTAGTCGCGTGATGGCCCAAAATCCAAGCAAAGTCCGCGATTGGTACCTGCAACTGGCTCCAATAAGTAACAGCAGTAAAACTCTTGTTTTGACTGCGATGTGGTGGTCAAACACTAAGGAGTCAAAAGAAGTCCTCGATGCCATAGCAGCAAATTTGCCCGACAAGGCTAAAGCTGAATTTCACAAACAAATCGACTCTTCAGCACAGGAAATTGACAAAATGGAGATAGAATCTCCAGATTTGCTAGACATGCTCTGGGCTTGTTTCTGCGCTACCGGTGATGAAAAGTACGTACGACGACTTGCCAGCACTCTGACCTGGTCGAAACAAGGTTCAAAAGATCTTGCAAAAATGATGATTGCTAGCAGCGCTCGCTGGTCGATCATCAGCAACATCAAGCAACACCCTCGTGTGAAAGAAATTTGCGAAAAGATTGCAAAAGAAGCTGAATTCAAACCTTACATGGAGTCAGTTCTTGCGGCTGCTAGCGGCAAACCACAGCCAGCGACAGCAAGCACTGACACGGCGGAAAAAGAAGGCGAAAGCAGCAAAGATAAGTCCAGCAAGACAGATAGTACGGCTCAAGCAAGCCAGAGCGAATCGAGCAACTCAGGCACAGCAAATGGCAAAAGCGAAAACACAGAAAATCCCGTAAACACAGACGGTGGAAAGAGCGCAGCAGTAAAAGACGTCGAACTACCGGCAACGGTCAATTCCAGTTCTACAGCAGCAAGCGAAGCTCCGGCCAGCACCGATATAACTACGGATGGACCAAAGCCAGCAAAAGAAGCGAGTGCATCTGAGCCAGCAACTGATGCCAGCACCGAAGCCCAGAAAACAAAAGACAATCAAGTGGCTGGCTCTGACAGTCAATCGAAATAGTGCTTTTTTGCACCCTAATTACTGCGAAGCTGACGCAATTATCAGCTGTTCGCCTGATTCATTTCCAATTGGGTTGGGAAGAAGATATGATTAGGTCATAGGGCAAAAACTGAGTACGAGCTGATTTTGAGATTTCTGACAATAGTTTTGAATATCATTTTCTTGTTTAGCTTCGGCGCTGGACAAGCAAGCTGCATGTGCTCTGAAAATGACGAATGCCAGGGTCTCGCCAATCCTCTGCTACAGAAAAAATTGACGCAAATACACGCTGAGTTTGAAAAACAAAACCTGTTATCAGAACTCAGCAACGAGCAATCGGTTTCTTCTGCGAGCCAATCCATGAGTATTTGCAAAGATGATTGTTGCGCTGACTGTTTCAACTCACCTGACCTGGTCACAATCAACACAGTCGATGCAAATGAGAATTTGTTCGATGCGGCAGCAAAACAGACGTTCGATTTTCTTTCAGAATTCAAGGACAAGAAACCGATTTCTGTCAATTCATCGCGCGCTCCACCGCCAGAAACACAGCCTGGCACAAAGACTTATCTAGCAAAACGAACACTTCTTATTTGAACTTGCGTCGTAGGGTCGACGTTTGATTCGAATAAGGATTATTGCTTTGCGTTTTTCTAAGTTGCAATTGAATAAGATTGTTTCAAGCCTGCTCCTCTGCATGAGCTTCGGACTACCGTTATGCACATGGGCACACAGCGGTGACAACGAGAAATTCGTTGATAACAACAGTGCGGGCCCTCAAACTTTGAAAGTTGATGAGCAAGGAATCAGGGCTCTCAATATCCACACAGTGCCAGTTGTTTTAGCCAAACTGAAAGAATCGCTAAGGGCAACGGGAGATGTTCAGGCTGACCAGACAAGGGCTTTCAATGTAACACCGACTATTAGCGGAGTGGTAAAACAAGTTCTTGTGAAGCAAGGAGACATCGTACACGAAGGGCAAGAACTCGCTGTCATTCAGAGCGTAGAAGTAGCAAACAGCTTGACGCAATTGCTCAGTGAGCGCACCAAAATTGCAGCAGAAATGGCCCGTGTCAAAACTCAATACGCAGCAGATATTGCAATTCAAGAGAATCAGGCTGCCCTTGCAAAAACAACATTAGAGCGCGATGAGTCATTGTTGAAATTAGGCATCACAGCTCGTAAGACTTTCCAGGAAACAAAAAATGCATTCGATACAGCATCTGTGAAATTAGCTTCGCTGAAACAGAGGGCAGAACAGGAAAACATCTTACTCTCGAAGCAACTAGCAGTTACAACAGAGACCGCTAGAGGACAACTTAAAATAGTCGGAGTTGCCAACGATGATATCGAAGCTGCAATGGACAAAGGTACGGTCGATCCAAATCTTTCAATTAGAGCGCCTGTAAGTGGATGCGTCGTCAGCAGACAGATAACCCTGGGAGAACGAGTAGATCCCAGCAAAAGCATTTTTTCCATAGTCAACCTCTCACCAATCTGGGTGCTGGTGGATATATATCAGGAGCAAATTCCGCGCATAAAAACCGGGCAGCCAGTGTTGCTAGAAACACCCTCCAAAGAGAAATTACAGGGATCGATTTCCTCAATTGGTACCATTGTAGATTCAATTACCAAGACTCTCGACGTAAGAATAATCACAAACAACGAGCACGAGACGCTGCGTCCTGGAATGTTCGTCACGGCAGAAATTATTCTTGGCGAAAGTAAAGAATCGGGAATGCTGATTCCAGAATCAGCCGTTGTTTATTACAAAGAGCGTCCTTTTGCATACATTTATGAAAAGTCCGAAAGTGATTTTATCCCTTGCGAACTTACCCTGGGAAACAAAGCCGGCGGGCAGGTTCAAGTGATAGCAGGAATGAAGCCGGGGCAGCTTGTGGTGTCATCTGGCGGAACACAATTGATGGCACAATCGATTTTAAAGGCAGGTGAGGAAGAAGAACACGAAGGCGAAAAGCATGATGCCCATGTGCAGCATGAACACGAAGAAAGCGCGCCAGTCAGCTCCAAAGCGGAATTAGTGATGGGCTTCGGTCTCGGGCTGGGTGCAGCTATCATAATCGCAATATTCGCCATCATCATGATTCGCGTTAGCAAAAAGCCTGAAGGTAAATAATGCTCAACGGAATCATAAAGTGGTCACTAGCAAATAGATGGATTGTTAACATCCTCTCCTTACTGCTGTTGTTTTATGGCATTTACACGGCAGCATTGATGCCAGTCGACGTCTTTCCAGACTTTGCGCCAATTCAAGTTGTAGTGCTAACGGAGGCAGCCGGTTTCGCTCCCGAGGAAGTTGAAAGTCTCGTCACTCGCCCGCTCGAAATAAGTTTGAACGGAACTGCAAATATAAAAACAGTCAGATCAATTTCGACAATTGGGCTCTCCGTAATAACAATTATTTTTCAGGATGACACCAACATTTTTACAGCTCGACAGCTAGTCGCTGAAAAGGTAATGCATTCAGGCAACAATAAATTACCGGCTGGCGTGAGCAACCCTGTACTGGCTCCGATTACCAGTGCCACAGGCGATGTTCTTAAAATTGGACTTTACAGCAAGTCAGGCAAAACAAGCATGATGGATTTGCGCACACTTGCAGATTGGACACTTCGATTGCGCCTCATGGCTGTGCAAGGTGTCTCCAACGTAGTCATCATTGGAGGAGAAGTCAAACAATACCAGGTGCTCGTTGACCCGGATAAACTCAGAGAATACGACATATCCCTGGCCCAGGTTCTGCAAGCATCTCAGGGCAGCAGCGTTAATGCTGCAGGGGGATTGCTTCGGGGCACAGAAAAAGAGGAGCTGATTCGAGGACTCGGCAGAGTCTCGTCACCGGAAGAAATCGCCGACACGGTAATCGCTACACGAAAAGGGCTGCCAGTTTTACTAAAGAACGTCGCAAACGTAAACATAGGTCCGGAGTTCAAAATCGGCGATGCAATTGTAGATGGAAGACCCGGAGTCGTCTTGACCGTGTTTAAGCAGCCCTGGGCGAATACCCTTGAGACAAGTAAGAATCTCGAAAAGGTTCTGAACGAACTTAAGACCACATACTCTCCAGATCTAGCCCAAGTACTTACTTTCAGACAAGCAGATTTTATTGAAGTTGCAATTCGAAATGTCACTGAGGCAGTAGCACTAGGGGGCGTGCTAGTTGTGATTATTCTCTTTGCGTTCTTGCAAAACTGGCGCACCGCTTTCATATCGCTTACAGCCATACCGCTGTCTCTTTTATCAGCTATCATCTTGCTCAAAATTATGGGGCTAAGCATCAACACGATGACACTGGGCGGGCTTGCTATTGCGATAGGAGAAGTGGTTGACGACGCCATCGTGGATGTCGAAAATGTCTATCGAAGATTACGGGAAAATAAATTGTCTGCTCAACCGGAGACAGTGTTTCGAGTAGTACTTAATGCATGCATAGAAGTGCGCAGCGCAGTGGTTTACGCGACATTCATAGTAGCGCTAGTCTTCTTGCCAGTGCTTTCGCTGGGTGGGCTTGAAGGAAAAATTTTCGGACCTCTGGCAGTTGCCTACTTACTTGCTTTAATGTCATCACTAGCGGTGGCGCTCACCGTGACACCTGCACTTTGCTATTTCTTGCTCAGGTATCCGCGCCAGATTGCTGACAAAGAAAGTAAACTCGTAGAGCTTCTGAAGTCCGCGTACAAACCCGTAGTCAAACTCAGCCTCGAACATCCAAAGAGCATACTTGCCTGCGGGGCGGGCTTGTTTATTTGCTCACTCGTGCCCCTATTTGTTCTAGGAAGCGAGTTTTTGCCTCAATTCGATGAAAACAATTTGATAGTCGTAAGCACCTCGATGCCTGGCACCAGCTTATCCACAACTACAAGCATTGGAAGGGAACTGCTCTCACACTTTTTGAAACGACATGACGTACTGGCTGCAAGCCAGAGAGCGGGAAGGGCTGAAGGTGGAGAGGACTATGGTGCAAGTAATTTTAGTGAGTACGACATTCGACTCAAACCCGAAAGCAAACTAAAAAAGGATGTTCTTTATCACGTAAGACATGAGTTTGCGCATGTTCCCGGGCTGATTACAGACTCAGGCTCATATCTTCAGCACCGAATGGACCACGCACTCTCAGGCATTAATGCTGCTATAGCAATTAAGCTGTTTGGAACAGACCTGGAAGAGTTACATTCCAAGGCACTGGAAATCGAAAAGGTTCTCTCATCCGTATCAGGTGCTGTCGACGTCCACGTCGAGCCAATTATTCCGGTTCCACAAATTTCAATCAAAATGAACAGGGCAAATGCCGCCAGATATGGTATCACGGTGAAGGACCTGTCCACATCTATAGAAGCAGCTTTCAAAGGCGTCGCGGTTGCCCAGGTCATCGAGGGGCAGAAGACTTTCGATATTTACGTCTGGCTAAAACCCGAATATAGAAACAGAATAGAAGTGATGCAATCACTTCTCATTGACACGCCAACCGGTGCCAGAGTCCCCCTTTCATCACTGGCAAAAATTTCTGAAGGCAGCAGCCCCAACACAATCAGCCACGAAAACATTTCAAGGCGAGTAGTGATTCAGGCTAATGTCTCAGGACGAGACCTCGGCAGTGTAATCGATGAAGCCAGAACAAAGATAGCAACTCAAGTAAAGCTCCCCGTGGGCAACTATGTGGTTTATGGCGGTCAATTCGAAGCTCAAGAAGCTGCTACAAAACAACTTTCCATCCTGGCGGTCATTTCATTAATAGGCATGCTTTTGCTCTTAACGCTAGCTTTCAAATCTGCGCGCGCTGCAGTGCTCATCATGGCAAACTTACCGTTTGCGCTAATTGGAGGAATCTGGGCAGTTCTATTCTCGGGTGCAGTCATCAGCGTTGGTTCAATGGTCGGGTTCATCACCTTATTTGGTATATCGACCAGAAACGGCATCATGCTAGTGACCCACTTCAATGACCTTCTCAGCGGAGCCGCGGCAGACTACGATGGCATCATTATGGCAAGTGCTCTGGATAGACTGAGCCCTGTATTGATGACAGCTTTGACAGCAGCTCTTGGGGTATTACCTATTGCAGTCCTGGGAGGGGCAGGTCGAGAACTTGAGCAACCTCTGGCAATCGTGATACTGGGCGGCATGGTTAGCTCTACAACCCTGACGCTGGTTATGATACCGGCTATGCTCAAGTTATTCGGTGCTGACCTGGCTCCGACCAGACGCAAGAATTGAAGCGCTTACAAATCTTGCAACTCTGCTCTAGAATAAGAGCTAAGGAGTTTGTATATTGAAATTTAGCCGACAGGATCAAAGCCTTTACCAAACAAGAATCATGGCACAGCATTTAATTGTGCTGCAAATATTTGTGCTGTCGTTTATTGCTCAATCAGCATTGGCAAGTGAATCAAATAACTTCTCAAAAGAGAATGTGGTCAGTAGTAGCCGAAACTACGGAATAGCAAGTGGTACTCTTCAACGCATCGACGACTTGCTAAATTCAGCAGGACACAATCTAAGCAAGCCCGAATACTATGACTTTCAAAGCCGCCTATATAGCCTTCGTCAGAGTGCCTTACTAGAACTTTCTCGTGGCGAAGATGCATCAACCGTCAATCAAGCTGCCTTGAAATTAGAAAGCGAAATTCAATCAAATCTGAAAGGGCTAGGAAAACGTGCGCAGCTAGAAACTGCGGTTAACAGCCTTAATGCAGATTTCAAAAACAAAGAATCTTCGCTTAACTTTGACGATAAGATTGAAATTGCCGGGAGAATAGAGGCTATTAAAGAAGAAACTAATAAGGAGTTTCTGGCGCTTGGCGATAATCAAATTGATAGCATTCTTGCACGAATCAGACAGGTCCACCTTGATATGGTGGACAGAGTACTCTTCAAAAATCGAAAGAATACCTCGATCTCCACTGACAGAGACTTTGGTGACAAGGTTCACTTACGAGACGATTTGAGCAAAACAGATAATCGGATCAGACGCCCCGAATCGGGAAATACAAAGAGTCGAGAACTGGGTTCAAGTTCAGAGAAAGAACATGGCGGCCTCAAAAAACCTGAATTTGAACACACAAAATTTGCACCGGCAGTGCATCACCCCAAGAAACCCGCTCCAACGCCGGTCATAAAAGTAATGGAAAAGATTGAGAACGATCTCCTGGAATACCACGAGAAAAATCAGATCGGTTCCTTCGATATGGACTCCTTTACCTCAAGACTATTGGCTCAGAAAAAGAACCTGCACGTGATGATGTCGAAAACAGGACGGATATCACTGCGACAAGAAACTCTAATTCGCGCTGAGCTGGAAAAACTGCAAGAAGACATATCAAATCGTGTGTTGGGGAAAGATTGACGATGATGCGCAATAGAAATTCTCTATTTGTTTCGCTTGCACTGTTCCTCTCTAGCATCACCGCACCCGTCGCGTTGGCTGATGGAGAAATTAGCAAAGAAAGCAGCTCTACTAAGAATGTGAATTCTCTTTCGACTCAATCTAGCGAGGAAGAGCTAAACCTTGGGCATCAGCACGTAAAGAACGCTGACTACAAAAGAGCCTATAAGCAATTCAAAAAGTTAGCAAAAAAAGGCTGTCCTTACTCACAGTGCATTGTTGGAATAATGCATCAAAAGGGAATTGGAACAAAAAAAGACTCAAAGCGTGCTAAATTTTGGCTGGAGAAATCAGCTTCGCAGGGGTTCAACGATGCAGAACACCGATTAGGTCTCATGCATATCACCGGTGACGGCATTGAGAAAAACGTGGAAAAAGGCGTCACGCTTCTTCAAAGTGCTGTAAAGCATGGTGCATATGAAGCGCAATTGACTTTGAACAAGATTCAGGCAGAAGGTGCAGAAACAATTCAACAAGGCGAGTCGTGGCTTGCAGGACTCGCGGCGGGCGGCATCAGCTCAGCAAAGGATGCGGCATCGCAATTCCCTTCCTTTAGCAATCCAGAAGCCGGAACTGCTTCATCCACCATGTACGAAAAAGGGCTCATGGGCATTCAAAAATCATGGTCTGGCTATGGGGACATAGCCAAAACGCTCGATTCCATGCAATCACGAAAAGTGAAATAGTTAGCGCAAGAAATTATCCATCATGAATGGAGGTCTTTTTGGATCGCCCTGCAACCTTGTAGTTGAATCAAGCACCCAGCGATTCTGCACGAAATCTGTAGCAGCATGTCCAAGTAAACTTGCTCCAGCCAGCGCCAGCCCATAAGGCTTGAGACGAGGAACCAGAGTCATCGCAGCACCGCCAATGGTGCCGAGGTCGCTAGCTGCGGCCAAGCCGTATTTTGTCGTATCTGCTGAATCGGTAGCTTGCATCAAACGGCTAAGATCCGCACCTAATCTAGTAATTCCATAGCCACCCAGCAAAGCGGTAGCTACCGTTGGGTAGCGCATTCCAGCATAGTAGCCCAAGAAGCCGGCGCCCGCTACCATAGCAGTGTTTGTCAACGCTGCAGTTTTATCATCTCGCCAATCAGAAAGATATCTTTCTGCCCAGGGCGCAGCATGCGCGGAATATTTGAATTCAAATTTCGAACTATCTGATTTAAGACCTTTTATGTACTCGGCTGGAGCTACCAGCGTCTCTCCGCTTACAGCGTGACTTACATCGCTCATAGCAACAAAGCCAACGGCTTTGCCATCCTTGTCTAGAACCGGCGCACCCCCACCGCCAGCTTCAATGTGAAGCTTGGTAGCCAGCAGAGGCTGCATGAAGAATGATCTTGCCTCCTCAAGAATTTCTCGATTATGTATGCTCTGCATGTTCTTCCCAATGACTTCTGGAACCGAAGGGTCAATGTGGGTGAGCAATTCCATCGGAACCTCTACACCTCTAACATAACCAGTTGAGAGATAAGGATTTTTCGAGTCAAGCTCAGCAGGATATGACAGTGCTACAACTTTATCATCGGGATTCAACGACTCAACGCTGCCTACTTCAAGAGGTTTCCCATTTTTGACTTCGCCTGACTTGACTTTGAGAATGGCTATATCAGCGAGGTCGTCGAGTTTCTCGATTTCAAGCTTATAGCGGTTGCCCTGACGATCAACAGCAAACTGCTCTTTTGAGCCTATGATGTTATGTGCAGAGCTTACTATGTGCTGTTTGTCATCAATAAGAAAACCACTGGCATGTTTGTTGCCGGCTTGTATTCTCAAGACGCTATCCTGAGAGTCCATATACAGCTTACTAGAAGCTTCATCGACTTTTGGCTGCGGTTCATTCGGATTACCGATTGGAACTTCAAGTTTCAGCACTGGAATATTTAAATCACTCACTTTTGATTACCCGCATTAAAGTCCCAGATTTTTCTCAATGTCTTGTGTAAAAGGCGGCATCGTAGGGTCTGACTTACGTACCAGATCTGTCATAACCATGCGAGTCGGAATAAAATCTGCCGCTATGCGTCCGAGTATGCCAACTCCGATGCCAATTGCACCGCCTGTTCGCATTCGAGTCAGAAATGCAGCACTGCCTAACAATCCAGACGCATCCGCTGCGCTTGCAAGAGTATATTTGAGCTGGTCTCTTCCGTCGGTGCTGCGCATGAGTTGACCCGCATCGCTGTAGAGCATCATTCCTTCGCCCAGCCCAACAGCAAGACTTCCCATGCGTGGCGAAGCTCCAATGACCCTGCTACCTAGATAAGCGGCTCCAGCAAAAGTCGCAGTTTCAGTCGCTGCCGCAATCGGCTTCTGAGTCCATTGATTTTGATATGACTCTGCCCAGGCGGTTGGCGAACGATGATAGCTTATTTCAAAGTCAGTATTCTTCTGCTCATATAGAGCGCGAATTTTCTCTACCGGAACAAAGTACCCGTTCTCGAACGAGGTGATCATGTCATTGATGCCAATTACTTTGCCGTTTGCATCAAAGGCTGGTCCGCCCGAATCACCCGGACGAATATGAACAACTCCATTCAATAGATCACGCTCGAGAGCTGATTTCATGAAAGGCGTTTCCTTCGGAGTTATGGCTTCACCGATTCGCTCGTCCAGCTCTTCTTGAGTCATCTGATGGAAATCCAGCAAGAGCTGGGAATTCTTCATTTCGGAGCCAAATTCACCTGGAGAGATATACGCAGGGCGTCGTCCCTGAGGATGCCCCATCGGAAAGAATTCAGTTCCCTTTTTTATGGAAGTCGAGTCACCCATCTCTGCTACAGGGTAGGAACCCGATTTATAACCAAGCGGCTTCATAATTGCGATGTCGTTCAGATCATCAATTTTTTCGATCTGCAACTTGTACTTCGTACCATCGCTAGTGATTGCAAACTGCTCTCTTGAACCAAGAATAACGTGAGCCGCCGTTCCGATTCTTCCATCTTTGTCCATGAAAAAACCGCTTCCGGTGGCGTTGTCTGCTCTAATCTGGACAGTCTTCGGCAGGCTATCCAGGTACAATTTTCTAACTGAAGGCTCTAACTCAGACTGAGGCTCGTTTGGCTCCGCAAACTTTTCCCCAGGTTTTAAGACAGGGATTTGATCCCTGGAATTTTCCATATGACTCTCCCACGGCAACCAACCGTACGAGCATCATAGGCGTGGGCTATCGCGGCGAGAATGGTAATTCCACCACAGCATGGTGGAATTAGCTCTAAGCTTGCCAAAACACTGGGGCAAATCTAATTAACTTCGGCCCTCTGGCGAGGCTCAGCTTTAACTTCGCTGCTTTGCTCAAGAGCAGATGGTTCGGACGCTTCGGCTTCAGGAATCAGCTCATCATAAGGGTCAACCATCTTCCCTTCATAACGCAGCTTGTTCTGGAAGTTTATGAAAGCTGCGAACGAGGCGACCATGATCGTGACTGTGGCAGCGATGAATCCCCATCCGACTCCGTAGCCTTCGCGAATGAGGAAGATGCCCGCAGCGCCCAGGAGACAGGAAATAAACAAACAGGTGGGTATAAGAAACGCCTTCAACCCTTGAATAAGCTCAGCCTTATCTACTTCGTTCATACTGTTTCCCTGGTCCAAAATCTATGCGACGCTTCAAATCTTAGCATCCGAACAACCTTGTGTTACAGGAAGGCGTGTAAACAAATAAAACCCGCTCTGAGTTAGAAAAAGATGGGCTGACAAGCAGGAAGGAATTCGCTATTCTCTTCTAGACTCATGCTGGCGGCGAAGATGCCGAAAAGCTATGAGCGATAACGCAGTAGAGATTTGGTTTTGCGGGAGAACAACGGTGCCAGTTACATTAGTCTGCCGTAGATGTGGCTCAGAAGTAGCGGTTAAAGATACTTTCTGTCAGGAATGTGGCTTGACGCAGAAGCGCCCCGAGTCAGCGCAAAGCGCTGTGGGACAAGGCATGTCTGACTTTGACTGGCCGGCACTAGAAGACCCAAGCAGCGCTGCAGGCACAGCTGATTATCGGGTCAATAGCCTTCAGAACGAAACCTATGATTTTTCTAATTATCAGCTAGACCTGTCAGAAGCTGTCAGCGATGAAGCACTTGATGAAAGCAAAGCTGAAACAGCGTTAAGCCAGAACTGCTGCAAGAGCGCAGATCTGGAGAGCAACTCTTCTGTTCAAGCTGTCGAATCTGAGACAGCAATATGTGCAACAGTTGACACCACATGCGGTGCAGCGCCTGAAAGCCAGGAAGAAACAAAATTACATTCGCCACTATTCGGTAAAGACAAGCCTATTGAAAATGATCTGGGTCACCGTGGTGGCTCAGGCATGGTCCTCGTCAATAATGCCGTCGTTATCGCGATCGTTGGTTTCGGACTCATTTTTTCTTTCGTTGGCTATAAAATGTACAAAGACGTTGATGCAAAGAAAAATGCTAAGGCAGTAGTATCAGCGAGTGCCATCATTGAGAAAGTCAAAGATGACGCCACAAAAAACAACTATCAGGGTGTCTACGACAAACTCAATGAGCTGCGCTCACAGGGAAAAACCGAAGACTTCAAACAACAGGAGACACTGTTTAGCGAAGCTGCTTTCAGGTTGGGAGAAAAGGCATTAGAGGCTGGCGACGTACAGAAAGGCACAGAGTTTCTGAATCAAGTGCCGCCAGATTCTCAACATTTTGCCAGAGCGAAAGAACTAATTATGCAGTCGGTATCGCCCACGGTGCAAGAAAATAAAGACGCGAAAGAGAAGGCTGATCCGTCCACAAGCACTGATACAAAAGAATCCTCACAAAGACCAGTTAATCTTGGAAGCGCAGAACAGCCTCCTGTAAACACCAGCAGACCGGCTATTCGGGAACTCAGCGAGCGCCAGGTTCTCTCAATACCAGTTATTCCAGAAATTGAAAAAATGAATGCCGAGACTGGCACTGAAACATCGGCAACAGCTGGAACAACCGAGTCAGCAGGCGGCAATACGATCGATCCCAACAAAGCGGTCACGCCTCCAGCACACAAGTTCAGCGAGTCGGACATCTCCCAGTACAACAGAATGCTTGCCGAGTTTCTCGCTAAGAAAGAATCTTCCAGCGAACAAAGCAGTACCGAAGCACCGTCTTTCAGAGAATGGCTGAAAACAGGAAAGCCAAAGTTTTAGCATGCCGATTCTAGTAAAACGCTTGAAACCAGACCAAGACGTTTACAACGAACTGAAAGCGCTTGTAGCCGAACAGCACATTGATGCAGGCGTTGTTCTCAGTCTTGTCGGTTCGCTAAAAACGGGAAGTCTTCGTTTTGCCGATCAGCCAGAAGCCAGCACAATCAAGGGTCCGCTCGAAATCGTATCAGCCACTGGCACGCTTGGAAAATCTGGCTTGCATATTCATGCTTCGTTTTCCAACTCAACCGGTGAAACACTCGGTGGGCACTTGATGCCAGGCAATCTGGTTTACACAACATGCGAAATTGTGGTGCACGACTTCAGCAAAGAATGGAAGTTTGAGCGAGTACTTGATGTCACAACTGGGTATCCTGAATTAGTAGGGGTCTCGCTTCATCTAAAATAACGCGGAAGCTCAAACCAATGAGCAGTGTCGCCAACATACCTAAGAAAACAATGGGGCTCCAAGTTTTCCACAAGGGGCTCATTCTTGTCGCCGCCCCGCTAATAATTGAAATTACCTTGATTGTTTCACTAGCCCTGTTGCTAGCAGAGTCTGACAGAGAAAGCGTTCGCGAGAATAGATTCAGGCAAGCATCAGCACATTCGGCAAAGCTGATGCAATTAGCAAACGAAGCTGTCATTGCTGCTTTTGCAGCGTACCAGGGCGACCCTCAGTTTTTCATCAAACTGTTCGACCAGGACAGAACAGGCATGGAGGACAGAAAAAGGGCGCTCAGGGCCTGTTCTCAAGGAAATCGAGAAGCTGAACAAGCCGCCGAACAACTCATAACAAGCATCGACGATCTCTCACCCATCCTAGATGAGGTAATAGCACCGGCTAGGCATGGAACTAGCCTCTTCGGAATTGCGGCTGATTTACACAGAATACAAGACAAATTCGGTCAAAAGCGAGAAGTGACTATGCAACGCATGTCTATAGTCACTCAAATGCAAGAACAGATGGCTGAAGATAGCCGTAAAAGAAGCGCCACCTTGCAAAATTTGCAATTCCAGATACTTGCGGTCGGACTCACAGTGAATGTTCTTGCTGGGCTTGCTCTCGTATATTTCTACCGCACAAGCATCACGAGCAGGCTCAAGTCAATTATGAGCAATACACTTCGACTTGCTGAGGGATACGAGTTGTTGCCTCAGATTGGAGGTGCCGACGAAATAGCGCAACTCGACCAGTCCTTTCACAAAATGCATCAGAGCCTCAAAGATGCAGCGGACAGAGAGCGCTTGCTCCTGGAAAGTGCGAACGACGTTATCTGCGTACTTGATGCAGACCTTAAGTTCTGCAAGATCAACCCAGCATGCCTCAGGGTATGGGGATATGCAGAAGACGAACTGCTACTACATTCAGTATCACAAATTCTTGGTGAGAACAAGGAAGAAATAGAATCTGCTCTATCAAAATTTCGCCGAGCCCGAGAAACAAACGAACAACAAGACATCGAAAGTAGCGTTTATGGACCCAGCGGAAAGAAGATAGAAACGCTGTGGTCAATTTATTTTGCCGAAGAGGAGAATGTACTTTACTGCGTAGTGCATGACATAACTGAGCGAAAACAACTTGAGCATAACAAACACGCATTCATTTCGATGATGAGTTCTGATTTGAGAGAACCGCTTTTTAGAATTTCCTCAAATGTGGAAACCCTTGTAGGGTCGCTGCAAAACGAACTGAGTAGCAAAGCAATCAGCAGGCTAGAGTCAATCAAAAGCAACGGCGCACGATTGTTATCTCTGGTAAACGAGCTTCTTGAATTAACTGACTCCGAAACAGAACAACAATCTGCAAACCGACAAATAGTTGCGCTTAAACCAATTCTCGAAAGAGCAATCGCTGACCTTGAAGGCATGGCTCAAAAGTCAAAAATAAAGTTCGAAATCGAATGCGATGCAACGACTTGCTACGCTGACCCTAACAAGATTATTCAAGTGCTAGTAAACCTGGGTTCTAACTCCATCAAGTTCTCTCCTCAAGACAGCTGCGTAACTCTAATTGCCAGAGAGGAAGAAGAGGAATATATACGAGTGTCCGTGCTCGATAAAGGTCGCGGTATACCAGAAGAACACAGAATGTCCGTATTCGAGAAGTTCAAACAAGTTGACGCGCGAGATGGCAAAGCAAAAGCTGGCACCGGGCTTGGGCTGCCAATTTGCAAAGACATAATTGAATCGAGCGGTGGCAAAATCTATGTAGAAAGCAAAGAGGGCGTTGGCAGCGAATTCGTATTTACGTTGCCAAAGAATGAAGCGATTTTTTCCAATTGGGAGAATCAACAAAAGCTTATAGTCAAAGCAAAGGCAGAATCAGCTGCAACAGCGCGAAGCCAGGCTTTCCCTGTCATATCGCAGACGACTAAGTCAGCAGGTTCAAAGCTGTCCTTGTTTCAAAAAGGTGCTTTATTAATCGGGGTTCCAATTCTTTTCGAACTCATTTTCGTGGTGAGCATAACTACTCTATTGATTCAAACACAAAAGAGCAGAGTCGAGGAATCGAGACAAAGACAGATTGCACAAACCGCATACAGGCTGCTCGACGCCTACTTCACCAACTGCGTGACAGTGATACATATTAAGACGAAGAAGCAATGGTTTGAGTATGACAAACTAAATGAACACTTGATCGACTCTGGCAACAAATTGAAAAGACTCGTCAGGCATGACGCGAAAGAAGCAGAACTTTTCGGGGCAGCCGAAAAACTCCATGACCGAATGGTGAGTCACATCGAAGCCTCACGACGGGCTCTAGAAGAGAATGGTTACACGAAGAACAACATTGGGCGATATAAGCCAGACAGGTATGAACTCTGGGCAACTTCGACGGGCATCTCCAAGAGAGTAGGAAAACTAATTGATGAAGCCGAGCGACGCGAATTCATCAACCCGCAAAAGCAAAATCAATTGCGCGAGCTGCAGGGAATAGCATTGAACTCGGGATTACTCTTCAATCTCTTGCTGTCATTGTTTCTGGCAAGATTTTTCAGCAGAGATATCACTTCACGGCTTGCTATACAAGCCGATAATGCATCTAGAGTCGCAAGAGAGCTGCCGCTAAATCCGGTGGTAGAAGGTAGCGACGAAATATCAAAATTAGATAAGGCGTTTCACGACACAGCAGAAAAGTTGGCTGCGGCGCGAAAGAAAGAACGCGCAATTTTAGACAATTCTAGAGATTTGATTTGCATACTGGACAATCAAGGAAGATTCCTCAGTTCCAACCCGGCAGCAGAAGATATTTTATCGTGCAATAAAGATGATTTGAGAAATCAATCAATCTTCAATTTTGTCGAAAAAGATGATAGCGATATCTTCACTCGATTTTTGAGTTCAGAGCTAAGTTCAGCGGAGAATCGCGAGATTAAGATCCGCTCCAGCGATGGAAAAATGGCATACATGCTAGTCTCTCTTTCCCGAACAAGTGAGCAAAACTACCTGTATTGCATCGCACATGATATCACTGCAAGAAAAGAACTAGAGCAATTGAAAGAAGAATTTCTTGCAGTTGTAAGCCATGACCTTCGCAGCCCTTTAACATCGATGACTGGCACAGCAGCGCTAATTCATGAAGGTGCCACAGGTCCCGTCGGCGCGAATGCAAGACCCCTGCTCGAAGACATTATTTATCAGAGCGAAGTATTGATTGAATTGATAAACGACCTGCTCGACCTGGAAAAAATAGAGTCTGGCAAAATGACATTCGTTCGCTCAGAAGTATCTTCCGCAGAGTGCCTGGAAAAGTCCTGTGAGATTGCCCAGTCGCGTCAGTATGAGGTTGAAATTGACCTGCGTGAAGCCTTAGATGAAATAACTCTTTTTCTTGAGTTTGAGCGAATAGTTCAGGCAGTTTCAAATCTCATAACTCTCAGCGCAGCCAGGCTTCCTGCAGGTGCAACGGTACAAGTGAGCGCTGAATACACGACGGAACATGTGCTCTGGTGTATTAAAGACAATGGGGAGCAATTCACAGAGGAGGAGATTAGCGGACTATTTGATAGACAAGCCAGTGCCAATCTAATTAGCAATCTATTAAGACGAAAAACTGCAAATCACTCTGTAATTAGCTCTTTGCACCTTTCGATACTCTCCCCAGTGCTCTCATATCGGGTCATAAGCGCCCATGGAGGCAGCCTCGAATACCACAGAGACAGAGAGGAAATGAATGCACTCATTGTAAAGCTTCCGTTAAAACAGGCTTCAACAGGTTCAAATATCGAAAAATAAAACACCGCTATAGCTGGATTTCAAAGGTCTGAATCCGGCTAATTAAGAGCTGCCGGGGGTAAGCTGACTTGGGAGTAGTTAATTGCGGTAAAATACATCCATACAAATTCTCCCCAAATGGGAGTCCTGACGCATTTATGTCCACCCCGGAACAAGAAACCCCTTGCAAGACGCAGATTTGCGTCCTCTGCCAGCGCGAGGTTACGGGTGATCACCCCGTCTGCCCATACGATGGCGGACCACTTATCTCCCGCCGCCCAGACCGAATGGTAGGCACGCGAATCGCCGGGAAATATGAAGTTCAAGAAGTACTCACCCGCGGCGGCATGGGTGTTATCTATCGAGGAAAGCATGTCGCATTAGACCGCCCAGTGGCAATTAAATGCATTGCCGAGGTTTTGACCTACGACCCTTCGATGTGGAAGAGGTTCGAGCAAGAGGCTAAGAGCGCAAGCCTGCTCAATCATCCAAACATCATAACGATTTACGATTTTGGGGTGACCGAAAACGGTGACCTTTACCTGGTGATGGAATATCTTGAGGGAGCCAGTCTCCAGGAATTTCTTGAGTTGAATGGGCAGCTCAACGAAAGGGCATGTGCCAAGATTTTTGCTCAAGTTTGTGATGCACTGCAACATGCGCACGGAATGGGAATTCTGCACCGAGACTTGAAGCCGACGAACATTTTCATAAGTTCAACCTCTCGCGGACCGCATATCAAGGTACTGGATTTTGGATTAGCAAAAGCTTTCAATGCTCGCGGCGACTCAAAAGAAAAAATCACCAGGACAGGAGAATGCCTTGGCACGCCGGACTACATGAGCCCCGAGCAATCTCGTGGCTTAAAAATTGACCAGCGTTCAGACATTTATGCCGCTGGCGTATGCATGTTTGAAGCACTCTCCGGCAAACTTCCATTTGAAGCCGAGGACCTAATGCAGGTTCTCAGCATGCAAATAAAGGAGAAACCGCCGGCACTAAAAGATGTGGTGCAAAACAAAACCATAAGAAAAGAAATGGAAGCAATCGTAATGCGTTGCCTGGAAAAGGACCCGCAGAAACGCTTCCAATCAATGGGTGAGTTGAACGCAGCATTGACTGCATTTCTGCAGCTAGAGAATAAAGGTGGCGGACAGGGTCAATCAAAAGGAACTCCTCAGACCCGGGCTGCAGACGCAAGTCAAAAGCTGGAGAAGCCTGTGCTTTCTAACGGCAACAAAGCTGAGCAAAAGAAAAAAGTACAAAAACCCGACGAAAGCACAGTTGTAATTTCTGAATCAAAACAAAAAACAATTGAGTCAGATGCTGAGTTGAAACAAGCCGACTCGCCCAAGGCTGACACGTTCGCTGGTTTGGAAACAAAATCTGCTCGTCCCGATAAGGACTCATCACAAGAACAAGTTTCTCAAATCAGCAGAATTACAAGTCATAGCGCCAGAATGGCACTTTGGGGATTCGCTGCTGCAGCTCTTATCCTCATTTGCACAGCAACAGCAGTTTTGATGCCATCAAAAAAGGAAGCCCCGCCACAACACACTGTGAATGGGGTTCTCTATTATTACGATCGCCATGGTGATAATGCGGAATGCGAATTGAACGTAGAAGGCAAGACGCTGAAGCTTGGAATTTATAATAACGAAGCAGTAAAAATCAGCAATCCTGAAGGGCTCTTGAACGGAGCGCTCTGGAACTTCACTTATCACCAGGGCATTAACGGTTTAGAGCTGGACTCAGCCGATTTCACAGGTGTGGTAGACCCCATAGTAAAAGATGCCGATTCCGTGGTGAGACGACACTACGGGCAATTAGGACGACGACAATGGGAAGCAGCTTACGACAACATTGACCCGGCTTCGAGTTTGAGAAAGAACAACTTTGAAGAATTCAAGCGCGGATTCAAATTATCAAATCACAACCCCGATTCAGAAATTGCTCCTGGAAATGCCACCAAGGTTATCAAAGTGTCAAAGGACAGTGCTAAAACACTGGTGGACATGGCATATTTCAGCAAAGGTGGAACTGGTCATTTTGCATTTCAGCTCATTCGCAAAAAAGGGCGCTGGATGATTAGCTCGGTGAAGAACATCAGCCAAAACGAATGGAATAGAAGCTGATGTCGACCTCACCTGGAAAAATTTGCATCGTTTGCCACCGTCAGTTTGCGAATGATGTACAGGAATGCCCATTTGACAGGGTCAGGCTAAGCGAAAGAGACTCCAGAATTGGCACCATATTTGATGACAAATACGAGATTCTCGATTTTATCGGTATGGGTGGAATGAGCCGTGTTTATAAAGCGAGACACAAAGAGCTAAACCGAATATTAGCGCTAAAAATCCTAAAATCATCTGAGTTGATAGACTTGCAGCGATTTCGGCGCGAAGCAATTTCAGTAGCACACCTCGAACAGGAAAATATCGCCAAAGTTTATTCATTTGCAGTGACTGCACAGGGTGTGCCCTACATGGCACAGGAATACCTGGAAGGGCAAGACCTTGCCGAAGTTCTAGCTAAAGAGAAGGTCCTCACCCCCGAACGAGCAGTTAGCATTTTCTGTCAGGTAGCAGCGGCACTCGAACATGCTCATTCCAGAAATGTGATACACAGAGACATAAAGCCCGGAAACATACTGATTCTAAATAGTGGTGACCTCAACTCAAACGTTAAAGTAGTTGACTTCGGAATGTCGAAATTAAATCTCGAAGATGATGCGGCTCATCAGAAACTCACCCAACAAGGCGAAATTCTAGGTACCAGAAAATATATAAGCCCTGAACAATATCTTGGACGCGAGGCGGACGCGCGTGCGGATATTTATGCGTTAGGCGTATCTCTGTTTGAGTCTGTTGCCATAGACGGTAAAGTTACCGAACCACTAAGCTCACTAATCGCAAAAGCAACAGAGGAAGACCCCGATAAAAGAACGGAAACAGCGACGCAATTGCGTGAAGAGCTTGTGCGCCTGCGCGACGCATCGACAAAATCTGGCATGCATTTCGCGCTGCCACCCGAACAAAAAACAGGAAAGGATTTGTTCGGTACATTCTATTTGTGGACAATGCTAATTGGAATGACAGTGGTTGGAGTATGTGCAGCCATCATCGTCAAACAGCGAATGGCCGCTCTCGAGGTAGTGACTGAATCGAATCAGAAAGTATCCCTGAGCACTCCGCTGCGCCCGTTGAGCCTGGAGGCTACTAACAATCAGGCAACTAAACTAGCAAACGCGGGACGAATAGATGACGCTATCTCGCTAATACAATCGTGGATGAAACGAAACAACACCACCAACAAATGGCAGCAAATTTGTAGTGCTCACAAATATTTAGCGGACCTTTTCGCAAGAAAGGCTGATTACGAAACCAGCCTGACGAATATTCAAAAAGCGATCGACCTCTGTCGTGCAAATAACGACAAGAGAAGCACTATGTACATTGCCCTGATTTGCTCGCAAGCAAGTGCACAAAATTCACTAAAAGATGCGAAGTCTGCTAAAGAAACCTTAAAAGAAGCCCTATTGCTAACAGAGTCCACACCAAGTTCCAGCATGGAAATACGTGGCTTACGGGTCATTACACTCAATGCTCTTGCTAGCGCACAGGCTCAATCTGGTGATTTCAAAAACGCAATCAAAACAGCAACGGAAAGCTTCGAGATTAGCCAGGAACGAAAAGATCTAGCCACATACCTGGGAACCTCGGCCCTTACGACGCTGGCCTCAGCTGAACTAAAATATGGCGACTTAGAAAAGGCACTTACACACATTGATAAAGCTATTTCAAATTACCATCACTACGATAAAGACTACGACCCCTCCTACCTTTATGTCCGGGTTGTGCGGGCTGTCATACTGGTAGCTTTGAAGCAGCCCGAGAAGGCTAGCGAGGACTATGAGTATATAAAATCACATTTGCGCGAAACGAATCATTCAGACCTCTCTACCGAGCGAATGATACTTGAAGACATGCGAGAAATCGCAGTGAAAATTGGCAGGGAAAAAGACTTGAAAGAATTGAGCCCAGATTTATAACTCCGCCCTAATTGGAATCAGATTCCACGACATTCGACTTAATCGTAAGCTCTTGCGGCGGTGTTGCATCAGCAGGATAAATAAAGCTCACTTCAATCTTGTGCTTAGAATTTGGGGGCATTTTGAATTCGGCTATCTTTGCGCCCTCAGCACCTTGCTTTTGCACCAGATGCCAGAATTTGCTTTCACTGCCGTCGCGAACTCTAATGGACCCTCGGAAAAAAGCACGGGGAGCGGCATTATTATAAAAGCAGACTTGAGGACTTTTCTCATTGCTTTTCAAGGCCGATTGAAATAAGACTTGCACACTTCGCTCTTCTTGGCTTTCATTCGTCAACGGAAGCTCGAAATCATATTCCACGCCATAATTGCCATGAGCCTGATAAGCAGTATCAGGATAGCGAAATGGCAGTTCCGCACTTTGCACTTGATTGGTACCAAATGTGCCACCACTCACTGTGCTTATTGGGTAGCTAATACTCTGACCAGCTTCGGGAATTTTCAAGTCCGATGAGCCCTTGTCACTGATTACTCCGGACCACCTGGTACCATGTTGAATACCAGCAACTCGCCCATATCTAATGCGTGAAGTTTCTGCTGGGGGAGTCGGAGCTTCATCTCGCGGACGAACAAAATCAGCATCAGTAAGCAGACTCAAATACTCAGCGGCAGAGGGTGAGACACCTTCTTCGCCACGCTTGGAAAATTTTGCTATACCCGCGATATAAACGGGACCATTAGACTTCAACTTCAGTAGTGTCGAGCGCCCGTTTAAGGCAGGCTTGAGATGCCTGACTGGCACCGGCAAAGTAAAAACCAGACGAGTTTCCCCTGCTTCTAAAACGATAGATTCCGGTATATTCGCGGGCTTTTGCCCTCGCAAAACCTCAAGAGCGACCCTGTCACCAGGACCAGCAAATACCTTACCGTCATCATTAAGACATACTTCTGGCAAACTAATAAATGGAGCATCTGGTTGGCTTAAATAGGATGCACCTGCCTGAATTTCAATTTTGATTTTGCGATTAGTTCGATTGCCCATCACGTAGCCCAGATAAAGACAGCGGTCGTCTTCAGAGTCTTCGTTTTTGGCAACATGGTGAGAAAAGAGATTGAACTCTCCTTCAAAGGCATGGTTCAGATGAGCCTCGGGGTGCCGCATTCCTTGGGCAGGAAAGGTGGAAAGGAGGATACCTTCCGAAAGAACCAATTCAGGAGAATTACTATTGAAACAATCTCTGTCATTGAACCCGCCTGGTAATCTTCTGACCTCAGTATCGACGCAATATTTCTCGGGTGCAGAAAAAGACGGCGGATGCTTAAAGATAAGCACAGCCGATGTGATTGAACCAATTGCAAACAAAATCAAAACGGGCCAGCCAATCAATCTAAAGTGACGCTTAGCCCGTTTCAAAGTAACCTCTAACTTTTATTGGAACTCTTTTGAGAGTAATCCAGCTCCAAGACCAACCGCAGCTCCGATGCCGCCAGCTGTCAGGGCACGTTTGCCAGTATTATGTCCTCTGCTGGCTGCAAGCCCCAGTCCCAAGCCTATAGCAGCGCCTTCAGCTACTTTGGTAGCTGTGGGATGAGCTTTCATCGTCTTGCTGGATTTAATAAGCCCGACGGAAGTACCGGTCGCTGCACCTATTGCAGCACCACGAAGAGCGCCTTTGCCAGTTACCATACCGGTTAATGCGCCGGCACCGGCTCCTACTCCAGCACCAATTGCGGTGCGCTTCACTACAGGATGTCTCTGAAGATAAGTCTTATTAGAGATGTTCGTTCTGGTTACACCGCCCTGGATCGTATCCGCAAGTACCGGCGCAACATTTAGACAGGTAGCCGCTAGTAATAGTGCAGTGGCTGAGCGATCTAGCAGTTTCATACAATATCCTTCCTGTTACTGGTGAGCGAAGCTCTGGATGAACTCATAGCCTCCCCCGTAGTTTACGTCAATCTTGGTCTATCAGCAAGAAGAGATTTGCTCCATAGATGGTGGCACCGTTCAAACTCACAAATAGATTCAAACTATGATAAGCGACACGAAAATTGTCGACGACGGGCTTGGATGATATGTTCCGCCATCAATCAATTTTCTTTGCTTTACTCCGATTAATATTCATTTGGCACGAAGAGCCGGGCTCGTTGCTACAAGATTTGATACAGACAATCCACTTGACATCAACAGCTTTGGGAGAAGCAATATCCCGAATAGCTTGTGACAAAAGCACTTTGGGCTCAAGAGACTTTTCGATTCCGAACAGGACAAGTCTCCCTTAAATGGGTTTTCGTAAGAGGCTTTCAAGCATCGTAGATAATTACATGACAAGTTTGGAGCATGAAATGTCGAAAGACGAGCCGAATTCCGATTCAGATGACAACAGCCCAAAGTCCACTGAATCGCCTGCCGCAAAAAAAATAAAACAGCAAGAGTCCGGCGCAAAAAAATCGCGGCCGCTTGATCTGGACAAAATTAAGAACACAATTTCGACACAAGCACCGAAAGTCAACAGCGAAAGAGGGAGTACGATCGCATCTACCCGACGCAGGAATAAGGGAGACACAGCCGGTCCAAAAACAGATTGGAAATTCTCATCCATTGCAATGGTCTCCGTTGTCTTCATTGGGCTGGTCAACCACATATTCAGCATAAACGGCGGAATGGTTTTGTATGACCGCTTCAACTTGCGGTATATGCTCAACCCGATGCTCGCTGAAGCAGCAGCAAAGCGCATAATGGCAGACATGTTAGGCGGCGCTCCCATGACGCAGCCCTGGCTGAAGTCATCGTTTATCAGCGATCACAGCGAATACGGACTACAGATGTCCTGGTATCACGTAGTCAACGCTTTCTGGCATGCTGTCACGACAGGGTTCGTCTTTCTTTTCGTCCTCACGGTAGCCAGACACCTTCACCATCAGGGAAGACTCAGAATAACACCGCATTATCTAGCCACAGTAAGTGCCCTGATTTTCGCCTGCCACCCTCTCACAAGCGAATCAGTAGCATATCTTTCAGCTCGGTCATCGCTTTTAGGAACGAACAATTTCTTCCTTTGCTTAGATTTCTTTCTTGTCGCAATTCTAACAAGACAACCGATCGCAAAATTCTGCTTCGTAGTTCTAACCCTATGGGCTGGAGCAATGTCCATCGGTTCCAACCCTGAGTGCATGGCATTACCTGCGGTGGCTTTCTTTACTTTGTTGATCATCAAAGGTCCACTGAAAGATTGGCAAGAGTCTATGAAGGACGCCCCCTTCCTCAGTGGAGGTGCCGCATTTTGCGCACTGGCAGTGCCCTTCTTGCCCCTTCTTGGGCTTGAGCGAACAACAGCTAATAACCTGTTCACTCCAACATTAGCGACAATTCCATACGTGGCGACGCAGTTTAAATCACTCATCTTTTACCATCTGAGATGCCTGGTACTTCCACTTGGGTTATCAATCGACCCACCATTTGCAATCGCTCAAACAGCTTCCGACCCGCTTGCAATCGTTGCATTGCTCTTGTTCATCGGCTTAGCAATCTTCCTTGCAAGCAAGACCAGGCAGGCAATATTCGGACTGGCCGCCCTACTTTTCATAGCGGGTTTTCTACCACATTTCTGCATCGTACAACCGGATGCAGTGGCAGATTGGGTTGCCTATCTGCCCCTGACCGGAGTTGCGATTTTCGCAGCTTATGGTCTCTGCGCATTCGCTGAAAAGAATCTACAAGCCGCAGCAATCATTTTGTTGGTGGGTTCAATGACTCTCAGCGCACTAACCATTCACCGCGATTGGCAGTGGTCATCAACGATGACCTTGTGGCAATCTGCAATAAGCCTCAACCCTGAGAGTTCCATAGCACATGCAAGCGTTGCCTTAGAGTATATAAAGAGACAGGACGTGGCCGCTGCCGCGACTGAGGCAGAACTTGCTTACAAGCTCGACTCGAAGAATGTGTTAGCAAACCTTGCAAAAGGCAAAGTGCTTATGGCTCAGGGAAAACTTGCGGAAGCAGGCAAATTATTTGACGACGCTATCGAGTTTGCAAAGCAGCAGAAACTTCCAAAAGCAGTGCAAGCTGACTGTAGCCTGGCCAAGCTTGAGTACTTTGTTGTCGATAAAAAAGAGAGCGAGGCAAACGAATTGATTCGCAAAATCGCGGAGCAATTAGCGGGAGACGCAAAAATATTCCACATCGTGGGTCTTGCCGCATACCAACAAGAAAACTACTCGCAAGCATTACAGACCTTCGACAAAGCAATGGGGATGGACCCCTCATTGACGGAATGCCTGCCCTACATGGTGAGAAGCGCGATCAAAGTTGGCATGTATCCACAAGCTATGCTTGCCGGAAAAATGTATGTAGACGCGATGGATTGCGAAGATTCCAGATTGATGATGGCAGAGGCAGCAATACTCAATAAGGACGAAACAGAGGCGAGCACCCAATTGCAGACTCTGCTTGATCGCTCACCGAAAAACGCTAAAGCACTGTATATGATGTCTCGAATGTACAAGCATTTTTCCAAGCAAGACCAGGCTAAGAAATATGAGGAACGCGCAAAGCACGAAGACGCTTCTATCGAAACGAGCTTTCCTCTGAGTGATCTTGATCATGCTGAGCAGAGTCCGCAATCGATTAACCCTGGCACACTGATGCCAGATCCGCTGGCTACTGGAACTGGCGATGTGAGTTCGCCGATGCCGAATCCTCTGCCTAATACAACGACCACTCCAGATTCAGCAACATCTAGTTCTAGCACTAGCGGGCCAAGCTCCGCGACTGGCAGCACAACGCCGGCTGATTCGGCAAAAGCCGAACAAAGTCAGGGGGCAACTGCACCCAAAACAGAACCAAGCAAAAGCACTGAAGGAAACTCGAAAACGAAAGGTGAAGGACAATGAAAGACAATTACATGATTCTCGTTTTGTTAGCCATTATGCTGACACCATTCTTTCCAATTTTGCTGAAGAGCAAATGCCCAGTCTGCAAGAAGAAAAAGCTCGAGCATTTAGAGTCAGTCAACACTGCAGCTGAAGGTCAGAGACAGAATTTCATCACCTACTATCGCTGCCACAATTGCGAAAACGAATTTGAACGAGTTCGCAGCGGTCCTCTAAAACAAGTAAGCGCCGAGACAAAAACTGTAGTTCAAAATGAAACGCAGGATCTAGTAAACGCTTAGTTACGAAGCCTGTCCCATCTTTCTGAATTCATACTTTTGCAGAAGTTCGCCTGGCACCTTAGACGAAAAGTCTGCAATTTATTAACAATAAGCACCTTTGCAGTTGGGCTCATGACAGCTCAACTATAATTCGTAGGTATTGAGGATGACGCTTTGTAGGGCTCAATCCTCCTGCCCCTTTGGTGACATCATGCGTCCTGGAAACAAAAAAGTTCGCGAAGCAAAAATCAGAGAAAGGGTGCTGTCTTCGGGCTTAGGACTTTGCTTGAGCTCAAGCATTGCACCCACTTGGGCAGACCCTACTACCGACCTCTCATCTCGAACTAGAGATAATGTGGCAGCAATAGCAGGCACTATCAAAGTTGGAACTGGTGTAAAGGCTATAGCACCGGGAGACCTTCTAACTGACGCAGAACAATTGGCTTTGAATCAGGTGTCAGCTGGCGGTGCGCAGACCTTGTTGCTGAACGCCCTCGGCACCGCACGCGGTGGCACCTTCCGAATTGACAACATTGCTAATAACATGGAAGGACTGGTCGTTCCACGAGGCGTCACGGCACTTCAAAACATAGCGCAGAGCAGCTTGAATATCAGTGGCACGCTGAGCAATTCCGGTCGCATTTTCTTTTATTCAAATGATGCCCACTCAGTGACGGCAAATGTTGCTGCCCAGAATATCTTCAACAACACTGGCGGCCTACTTTCCACAATGGTGCCCGCTTCATTACTCAACGGACTAATCATAAATCCGCATTTGAGTCTCAATTTAAGTGCCGTACATAACATCATGAATGCGGGAGTCATTCGAAGTGCTGGAAATTTGACGCTAACAGCAGGGGACTCAATTATAAACACTGGGGTTCTGCAAGCTAGTAATAACCTGAACGTGATCAGCAATACGCTCACGAATAGCAACTTAATCACAGCAGCAACTGGTAACATCAATATCTCATCATTGAACAGCGGCAGCATTTCCATCAACAATGTTAACGGTACCTTGCAAGCCTTGTTGATAAACATCCGCGATACTTTGTTCAACGCTAAATCAGACTTCTCATTGACTGGCGGTAATATACTCTGCGATACGTTGAACGTTAATTCCGGAGACGGTCTCGCGGGTATCAACGTACATGATTTAACCGGTGTGGTAAACGTTCATGCCGGTGAAGTTCATATAGCTACGAAAACAGCAAGTCTCAATCTTGGTGAGCTAAACATAAGTGGCGACCCAAGCTTCTACAACCAATTCGGCAACATAGATTTCACAAGCCCATTCAATTTTTCAGGCGAATCGCTAGCAATTATTGCAAAAGGAGATATCACCGCAAATGGTGACAACCTGACTATCAACACCAGCTCGAGCACAACAAATGGAGGGGCGATTACCCTTGTAGCTGGAGCCAACTTCACTTTAATTGACCCTGCAACATCATCAGCATATCCGGGCAAAGCGGACGCAGCAACTACGCTTAAAATTACCGGAGGCTCTACAACTGGAGGCAAGATTGACCTCAACGTAACTAACAATAAGGATGTGACACAGTTGAGTTCAGCGAGCACATTTGCTGGGGCATCCGGTGGAGATATTAAGCTCATCGCGTTTAAGGGCTCCGCTACCAATTCCGGCAGCATCAACTTGCCCAATAGTCTTAGCATTGACACCAGTGGAGCTGCTGCCGGCAAAAACGGAAACATATTGATTATCGCAAACGGTAGCTCAAGCAACTCCAATGCCATTACAATTGGTGGCATCAATGCCAACGGAGCTGGCAGCCTGCCTAGCGGCAACGCCGAAGTGCACGCCGCTACACCCCTGGTTGGCACAGGCGTTAGCATCGTTGATGGAGCAATCACCAGTGGCGCATTTCTTCCTGGAACCTATTCAAAAAATGGAATCCAAATAAATGCAAACAGTGATGTTGGAGGCAGCTTCACGACAAAAACAGGTGGTACTGCATTATTCAGCGATATAAAAGCATCTGGTGATGTAATGCTAACGGCGGGCTCAACACCTTCGAAAGTCGCCTCAGAGTTTGGATTGATTGTCAACGACATAAGCTCGACAGGCAACGTCACGCTTAACACGACAGGAACCGCATCGGGCATAGGTTTTCTGGGAGCGGTGCACAACGGTACGGTGACTGGCAACAACGTGAGCTTTAACTCAAATGCTGGCAATATTACACTAAACTATGCGGTCAATTCTGGTGGCACAATGGTCGCCTCGACTTCAGGAACTGGGGCAATCAAACTGACAAATAAGTCTGCTAGCGACAGTTTCATCGGAACGTCAAACGCCCCCTCTGGTAAATTTGAAATTGACTCACTCAACAGCATAACTACGACAGGTCCTCTAAGTTCGCCCCAAGTAAGCATAAAGACAAGCTCAGCAACTGCCAATATTTCCCTCGGAGCCAACATCGGAAAAGCAGGAGCGTCTGTGCAGTTAACTGTAAGTGGTAATGGCAACATAAGCCAATCAGCCGGAAAAATAATTGGCAAAAGCATTATCCTGAACGCTGCCTCTGGAGACATTGGTTCACTGGCTAGCCCTGTCAGTACTTCAACATCCCAGCTGTCGGTCACCACTAACGGTGCATTGGTCAACATCAACAATTCGGGCACGCTGGCTGTAGATGCCTCCGGAAGTGGAGACCTGTTTAAGTTATTCAATACAGGCGACATAACGATTGCAAAAGGCGGAGGCATAATTTCCCCACGAGTAGAGCTTGAAACTCCAAAGAACATCGTACTGGCTGCACAGGTGGGAAGCCTCAGCTCGGCTGGAAACAACATAAAAATAGCAGCTGCTTCAATTTCTCAAACCGCTGGTGTTTTTAGAATTCTTGGTGGTGACGTCTTCCTTTCATTGAACTCATCAACAGGCAACATTGGTTCGGCAGCGCTACCTATACGTACAACAGCACAAGGACTGGGAATGATTTCTCCAGTTTCAGCGTTTGCAACCAACTCGGGCAATCTGAAAGTTCTCAATTCTCTCGCATTTTCTGGCACATACAAACTTGTGAATGATGGAGATGTTACCGTCGCACAGTTACTCCAGAGTGGACCTGTCATCGATATCCAAACCCAAAACGATGGGAATATCATCGTTTCCAGTCGCTTAGGCGGCACCAGTTCTGGACAGGTGAATCTGAACGCAGCGGGCACCGGAACTATAACTACGATTGACCCTCCCGGACCAATTCCGGGAGTCATCGAGGGACTGAACGTCACCCTGAAGACTGGCACGGGTGATTTAGGTTCAAAGAGTTCGCCGCTTCAGACCAGCGCAATAAATTTGGCTCTCAACACGGCCGGCGATGCATATATAGGATGGGCGCCAAACGCCAATTCTGTATCTACGCTGTTTGGCTACGCACTCACGGTCAAGGCATCGAGCGTCAAAGACGTGAGCATAAATGCAAACGGTCCGCTCATTATAGCCGGTGCAATCACAGCGCAAAACGTAAGCATCAATACGTTTAACGATGCCACGGTCTTACCTGACATTCCTCGAGACATCACCATCAAAGCAAACATTGGCACCAGCGGAACAGGAAGCAGCTCACTAACAGCATCAAATACAGGCAACAAAACGAGTTTTGGGTCTGCAGACATCGTGCGCGTCACAGGAACAATCCTCAGTTCCACAGCAATTTTGCTTAGCGAAGACGAAAATATCGGTAGCGCCAAGATTCCAATTTCAACCTCGTCACAGACGCTATCTGCCAGCACTTCGGGAAATGGCAGTGTTTTCATAAGCAATGCGGGCAACATCGTCCTTCTAAATTCGGGCTCGCCGGGTGGAACCTTCAGCCTGCAAACTACCGGAACAGTCAGCGACCCAGGAGACATTTCTCTCTCCACGCCTATCACAGCAGTAAAGGACCTGCTTCTGCAAACAAAAGGCAACAATGCCAGCATTAACCTTAATGGCAATTCGATTAACGCGGACAACATCACTTTAACTGCTTTTGGTGCAGGCAAGATCACTGACCTGAGCGGAACAGCCACTCTAAGCGCAAGCAAGACTATCAACCTTCTCAGCACGAACGGAAATATCGGTAGCAATACATCTCGACTACAGATTGGCAGCGGCACTGTTTTGGCAAAAACAGCAGCAGCTGTATTCCTAAATTTGAAGAACTCGGCAACTATTTCTGACAGCGCTGCAGGAACTCAATTCGATCTTACAAGCGATGCAAGCGCCGATATTAGCATTGCAGGAAGTATAAGCAGCCCAAACATTCAAATTTCGGCAAACGGCAACATAGTTGCATCGACAAATTCGAAGCACACTCTGGCTGCCACCATTGCATTGTCCCTCATGAGCCAGAACGGAAACATTGGAAGCGGAGCAAGCCCCGTCCTGACTAAGGCAAAAGCAATAACTGTAGTCAGCACCAATGGCAGCGCTTACATAAGAAACACGGGCAAGCTCACACTGAACACATCCTCTTCCGACAATGCCAGCAATGACAGCTGGCTCAGCATCCAAAATGTCGGCAGCACGAATATTGCTGGAAAGCTCTCTTCCGATAGCGTCGTTAACATCTCATCAACATCGACTCTAACTCAGAGCAACAACAGTGTTGCCATCACCGCGCCAACAGTGTCGCTCTCCAGCGCTGTCAGCCCGGCTTTAATAAGCGCTGCAAACTTCGGTACAGCGCAAGCACGCATTCAGGTCGATGCCAGTAATTTGACCATAGATACTAAAGGAATCGTGTTCATCAACAATGTAGGCAGCACTGGGAATCTAAATACAAACGCATTTTCTGGTAACGGATTCGACATCACCAGTGGTGCAGGCAACATAACGGTAAATGGTGCCATCACTAGCCCAGTCGTGAGTATTACAGCAAGCGGAAACGTGATAATTGCTGCTAACACTGGCAAAATCGGCGGAAAAACAAACATTTCAGCGACAAATATCAGTCGTGTTAGTTCAGCAACTGTTATTGGGGCTACTGTACTACTCAGCACCGGCAGTGGTGACATTGGAGCAATAGGGTCGAATAATGATCTACTACTAGATGCGTCCAATTTGATCATCAAGCAGAATGGCGGAAGTGCTTTCATCGTCGACATACTGCCCGGTACAATTAATGTATCGCCAGACAAAACAAGCATCAGTGCTGAGTTCGTCTTGACTAACAATGGAAATATAGTCGTTAAGGCTCCGCTTCAAGCAACTGTAGCTCTTACCCTCAACTCTGGTAGTGGTGCCCTGAGTACTTCAGGAAACGGCTTGCTTCAAGCATCAATTTTGAATCTGGGTGGAGCCGGGCAAACTGGCAATCTCGGCAGCGAACTAGCTGCTATCAAAATATCAGCTAATGTCGTAAGTGCAAAGACTGACAAAGGTTCTGTCAACCTGCTGAATTCTGGAAGCAGCGCACTATCTGTAAATGGTTCGCAGAGTGGACAATCATTCAAAATAGCAAACAACACTGGACAGCTCTCCATTGACGGAGCAATTACCGTGGGACAAGCTGGCGACTTAGCAAAGAGAACTAACAATCTCACCTTGCTTGAAACAGGCAGCAATGGTGCAATCTCACTAAACGCTGATCTAAATGTCACTGGCGGAAGTGTACTCATCAACGCCCTTGACCTGGGCGGTAAAATAGTTTTTGCAGATGGTGTAAGCACAAACACCATGGTTGATCTCAAATCACCAATTACAAATGGAGTGATCAAAATCGCGATTGGCAAGCCGCCAACAGCCCCAAGCAACCCACTCAGCAGCAACGGCAACTTTACTGTTAACAACACTGCACCAGGAGTCGTCTTTGGCGGAGTAAATCCAAATGCATTGCTGGCTACTGGTGCAAAAGTGCAAGCTATCACGCTGAACGCAAAGGGACGAAACATAATTTTCAATTCGGCAAGTTCAGGCTCGATTCAATTTGGTGACAATGTGACTGTCACGGCAGATCCTCCAGGCGCAAACGCACTCATCAACAATGACAGAACACTAGCAGTAACAAACAAATCTGAAACGCGTACCGAATATATGCTGCCTGAAAAAGTTAGCCACATTGAATTTACTGATTCAGCCTCAGCAATAGAAGCTCATACGAACACGACACAGTCACTTTTGACCCCTTCAACCGCAAACCAGGAAGCAATCAACAAGAGTTATACTTTGAGCACAGGAACTAAATCTGAAGCTGCTAGCTTAGCTGGAAATATTGTATGCAACACGACCTTCACGGCTCCAGGCAAATTGCTGACAGTTAACATGATCACCCCAGCTAATGAAGCAGCCGAGCAGGATTTAGCAAACAAGAGAAGTCTTCTTAAGCTGAATTATGGAGCGACCTTGTTCAATCCATCAAAAGACTTGACGGTTCTCACAGCATTTGGTGAACTAAGAATAAGAGCCGGAGCCGCAGTGCTAACAATGCTGCAAGACTCTGGAGCATTGTCGATATTCAACTTGCACGATCGCAATCTTGGAGAAGTTAGATTCGACGCCAGCGGTCAACAAATTTGCATCCCTATCGGCCAACATCTTACCGTCGCAGCTGGACAAATACTCGAGCTTTCTCAAGTGAATGCGATCGACTGCATTGCACATCGCAATATTCGCCGAGAAAGCAATAACAGAATGACAATATTTAGCTCAGAATTTTCCATTTTGTCGGCTCTGTCCGGGCTTACGCAACTTCGTAATTCAAAGGCGCCAGCCCACAGAGTACTCATGATGAAATGCCTGAAAAATGCCGCTTCGATTTTTCAAATGAGTAACAATAAGCAAGGTCCATATCGACAAGTAACTAAGACTGAAATGTACATGGCCATGCATTGAATCCTGTTGCTGGCGCTAATTCCTGCTTTAATATGCTTTCGCTTGCTCAAGAAATTCTTCTTACCTTACTAATAAGCAAAAGTCACTTTTATGTTATTACTGAAGCCTCGCGGCTATGGCATAATCGATGCCGTAGGTATGTTCTCAATTTGCACCAATGAAGCAGTCGCATTTGTCGGGGCTCGTTTTTTGTTTTGAAATCATAAGGGTAAAACTGTGACTAACTTAAGTTTGGTGAATCGAGCTGTACTAGCATTCCTGTCGTTGAACGTACTTACTCTAGACACTTCGGCACTTGCACAAGGAATGGATCTTGGCAGTACTGGTAAATCGATGCAGGTCACAGATGCAATCATCAATTCACCAGTAACCGTGAAGGTAGGCGGCGTACTTAAGACGATAAATGTCGGCGATTACATCACCCCTGCAGAATTCGCGGCACTTCACCAAGTCTTGAATAGTGGCGCCCAGAGCCTGGGGCTGGATGGCGCAGGGCGTGCAGTTTCCGGGTCTTTTGCAACACACCAACTTCCCCAAGATGCTATTTCATCGCTTGCAATTCCTGGTGGCGTCACTGCAATTCACGATTTTGCGCGCACGGCTGGAACTCTTAACCTACTGGGCAACCTCAGTAATAACGGAACATTCTTTGGTGTTTCTACAAATCCGGCCACTCATACAGCGAATATTTCAGCTGCTAATATTTTTAACAGCGCTAATGCCCTTTTAACGACAATGCTGCCGGCTGGAGGTCTAACTGGGTATCCAAACGCAATCAGCAACCTTAACCTTAATCTCACCGCTCTCACAAACATAATAAATGCTGG
The DNA here is from genome assembly GCA_044226015.1 of Obscuribacteraceae bacterium (SeqCode). Lineage (GTDB taxonomy): Bacteria > Cyanobacteriota > Vampirovibrionia > Obscuribacterales > Obscuribacteraceae > JAIEPM01. Next base: position 775,384 of record JBGAHS010000001.1, on the reverse strand, counting down.
CACCATCAGCAGTGCCGGTAGCTTGAGCGCGAGTGCAGGCGTGAGCATCGTCAATGCATTGCCAACCGGAGCATCAAGTTCTACACCATTGTTGCAGGCCTGCCAGAACATAGTGTTGAACACACAACAACTAACAAACGCCGGATTCATCGAGAGCACCATGGGCAATATCAATATTGCCAACAGCTCTGCAAGCAACCTCCAGGTCAATGCAAGCTCTGGCACAATAAAAGCCCTTGCAGGCTCAATCAACATTCAAAACCCAATCGCAGACAATTTAAGAATTGACGTGCATGGCGGTGATTGGCTGAGCCAAACACTAAATATCAGCAACAGCGCTGGGTCGCTATTGCTCAACGTGGGCGAAGTATCAGGCACCCTGAATCTGAAAGCACAAAATGCTCACCTGTATGCGGACTCCACCTCTCTATACTTAGGCAATGTTTGCTTAACCGGCGACCCAATTATCGCTTCTACTGGAAATATCACACTTACAAGCGGCACTGTTGAAATCACAACCAACGGAAATCCGTTAGCGATTATCGCAGGTGGAGATATCTTGACTGGGGATGATCCGCTAAATCCAGGAAACGCAGTTGTGATCGACACCGGCGGTGCCACGACAGGCGGCACAATCCTCATGGCTGCCGGTGCCGATTTCACGGTTCAAGGCGACGGTTCGGTGTTGATAAATGGCGGCACCAAACAGGGTGGACAGATTGATCTATCAACAGGCCCTGGACTAGCAATAATGAACACATCTCCAAGTGGTTCTGACGGGGACGGTGGATTCGTTCAGCTTGTTGCCTTTGGTGGCGACGGAGTGAATTCGGGCATCTTTTCTGGCACGGTGCTCTTGCCACTTCTCTCTTCAGTTACAACCGGTGGCAAAGGTTCCGGAAACAATGGTAATTTCTGGGTAATTGCTGGGGAGAAATCTGCGCAATCTGCTGCGATTATCTTGGGCTCAGTCGACACCACTGGCGGTGCTGGACCAGAAGGCTCAATTCGTCTATACACGGCAGCTCCTGTGATGCTCTCGAACGGGTTACTGAGTTCTACCCTTCTAGTAGACAACAATGGTGGGCTACCCACAGGAAATTACTTTTATCCCGAATATGTTCCGACCGGACTTGGTGGACTCATACTTCAAGATAACTCTATTGTCGCCACCGCCCTCAAGGCGACGGGGGGCTATTTGCCGATCCACGTAGACGCAGGAGATGATATCACTATCGGTGCTGTAACCTATGAATCGAACGGACAAGCCTTTCAGGATTTAGCCCCACTAGACAAGTTCAACCTCCTGAGCAGTCCGCAAGTAAACATAGAGGGACATGGCAACATCACAATCATTGGGGACCTTACGACTGATGCTCCAACAGCTGAAGTGACATCGACCGGAGGACTCATATCTATTCACAATGTATTCGCCGACGATGTCTCTATCAGCGCAATAACAGGGCTTACGGTTAACAATGTGACTGCTGACGAGGCGTTATTAGCTGCGGGTACAGACCTCAATGTCACCGGACTTGTTAACGCACGCCAAACAACATTCAGCAACAGTGTAAACGTTGGCTCAGCATTGTCTCCTGTCAAAATTGCTGCAGACAAATCAGTTTCCCTATTCGTGCAAAACGCCTGGTTACAGGGGCAGGGAAATATCACTGTGCTCGGCAGTAAGATTCAAAATTACTTAGAAGTACAAACGACGAACAATGGCGATATTGTTCTCAAGGGTAATGACCCACAAATTTACTTTGTAAGCTTTTTCGGAAAAGCAATGGCAAGCTTCAACGAACAGGGCTCGTCAGCCACGACTAAGCTGGTCGCAAACGGTTCAGGTAACATCCGGCAAGATGGCATCATAGCCATGTTTGGTTCTGAACTGATTTTAGAATCGGGCAGTGGAAATATCGGACTGGGAAATCTATGGACCAACGCCATACTAGGCGTCACCGATGTAGAGCTGGGCATGTGGGTCGCAACTCCGAAAGTGCAGGCACGCACCACAGGAAATGTTGAACTGATTCAGCGCCCTGATGGAGAAATGGGTGTCCTCGGCGAATTAGATTACATTCCGCTGGCTAACATCGAAGTTCTGAATAGTTCTATTGGAAGTGGCAAAACGTTTCACTTCGTTTCGCAGTCGAACAAATCAACCATTACACTAAACAATCTCACAGCGGGAAATGGCTCTACCGTTGACATACAGTCTTACAAAGACATCGCACTGATCGGAGCATCAGGAACCGCCGTTAGCGTAGGTGCAAATAGCACGATTCAACTTGATGCTGCCGAAAATATCCTGGTTGGAGCTCGATCAGTCACAAGCTCACCTGGTACCATTTCTGCTACAGCCGGACACGACATTGAATACTCAGCATTTAGCGGCATCGCATTTGAATCTCCTACCGTAAAATTAGCCGCAACTGACGGTAACATTGGACTTGATGCATCAGGAAGAATCAAGGTCAAAACCGATTTGCTAAGTATTTCAGAAAGCAACAATGCCTACATCAGCTCAGAGACAGGGCAAACTCTAAACTTAGGAGCAGTGAATGGAGGAGTTGTAGACATTCTTGCGGACAATGGAATAACAACGACGAATGTTATTTCTGCCACCGATCTAACTATGACAGTGAGCAACGGTGATATCACCATAGACAGTTCCACGACAGGGTCGTCATCGCTGAGCCTGAATGCAAAAAACGGTGCTGTCACGATTAATGATAAAGCTTCTGTCGGCACGCTGGGTGGACAAGCGACAATTTTCACAAACGATCTGACAAACAACGGACAAATCAGCAGCAATAACACATCTGTCTACAGCGTCTCTGGTTCTGACTTAACTATTTCCGGCGATGGCACCACTTTCGGTACCACTACAATGGCTGCAATCGGAAACGTTGTTGATGCTAATGGAATTGTCTTTGCTGATAACACACATCAAGATTTCTTGGGACCATTAAACCTGATTTCTAACGGTGACAATCAACAGGCGGTGAGCATTGGCTCAGGCTCGATCATATCAGGACAAGATGAAGTTACGATCTTTGGTAAAGGATTTCAAGGCGCAGGAACGCTCAATGGCAATCCTATCCGAATTATCTCGCCCAATGGGGTCGGAACAATCAGCAACAAATCTGGTGATGTGAACCTGACCAGCAACATTGTACTAGCAGGTCACCACCTGAGCATACTGGCCAGTGGCAATATCACAGCAAGCGCTGCTGTAACTTCAATCAACCTATCAAACAGCAAAGGGCAAGGCGGCAACGTCACTCTTGTTGCCGGTTATAACTTCACGGAAAGCGGACAGAGCAATGCAAGTCCCACGCCGACCTATGGCGTACTCCACACGCTCAGCAGTCCATCAGCAACGGGTGGCTCCATTGCTCTGTCGGGAGTTGCAATAGACACAAGTTCCAGCACAACTACAAGCGAGCGCGCTATAGCAGGCGACGTAGTCGCCGTCGCCCATGCGGGTAGCACCAACCCGGGCATAATCATGCTCAAGAGCGTCACTGCAAAAGGCAGCTCAATCAACGGAAGCGGCGGAGACGTTCTCCTCATCGGGCAAGGAGGAGTAAAAGTAGGCGCCATCACAACTAGTGGCGCTGAAGGTGGCAACGTTAGAGTTCTCGGTGCAGAATCAAAAATCGTCGGCGGGTCAATGGTCTTTCAAGACGGATACAATCGCAGCGCAGCAAGATTCGACGCCTACCCCGAGCGAGCTGGTGCCGGTGCTGCAGTGAATGTTGGAGCCATCAGCACTAATGGGCTGAATGGCAGCGCAGGCAACATCGAGATTTACACTGATGGTCGTGCTGACGTAACCGGAAACATAAATGCTTCAGCAAAGAGTGCAAGCAAAAGCAACGTCAGTGCAGGACATGTATCAATCCTATCAATAGATGACCAGGTCACTACAAAGAGCATTGACGTCAGTGGCAACGATATTGCAGCAACATCCTCTATGAACGGTGGAGATGCCGGAAGCATCGTACTTGCATCTCCTTCATTAGTTCAAGTAAACGGCACCCTTATTGCTAATGGTGGCGACGCCTTAGGTGTCAGCAAAGCAAGTCCTGGAAGTGAGGCGAAGGGAGGCGCTGGTGGCGCAATATTCCTCAATTCAACCAGATCAGTAAACGTCTCCGGGAATGATTTTGCGACCGCTCAAATTTACGTTAATGGAACTATCGAAGCAAAAGGAGGCAACACTGCTGCAATATCTGGCGGTAAGACCGGAGACGGTGGAAGCGCGTATCTGAATGGTGCTACCGTAATCGTTTCAGCGAAGCTAAGCAATGGGGCAAGTGTTGACACAAGTCCTGGCACTGCGGGCACAGACAAAACTCGCAGCGGCAGCCTCGGTCAAATCACTATTCACAGTTATGCTGTGCAACCCCTTCCGACGAGTTTCAATCTGGTTTCAGCAGAGAAGAACAATTATGTACTACCGGGCGGACTGTTCATAATCCAGGGTTCAGCAAGTTCTGGTTCGCTTAGCCTACCAGCAGGCGAAGCTCTGGTTAATGGCACAGCTGGTTATCTAAAAAATGGCTCCATTACTGAAGGCAAAATTCGCTATACAAGTTCAGTGGCACCATCAACAGAAATCTCTGTCAATGTACACGGCAGCAACGTGCCAATAACTATTGCAACAGGAACACCAGGCTTCACCGCAAACATTCAAACCAACAGTGTTCGCAACAAGGTACCCGCAGCAGCAGCAGTTGCGCTCTATCAAGTTACACATGAGCAAACGCAATCGATTGGAATCAAACTTGACGGATCAATCGCTACTGACTTCAATGCGGTAGACAACAGTTTTTCTGTGGATGCGCGTGATATGCGTTCATCCTTTACCAAATTCGACTTGCGCTCACCAAGCACCTTTTTTGGCAAGAGTGAATTTTTTGGAACTAAAGTTCAGATGAATGTGCTTGGTCCCAGACCAACGGTTGACCTCTCTGGAGTAGCAAGTTCAAATATCTCTGGGACACTAAACTTCGCCGACAATGGAGCGCGGGCGCTCATTAATGTTGGAACAAAGAGCCTACCGCTCACTGCGTATGGCACGATTAAGACGAACGCTGCGGCTCAGTTGATCATTACCGGCTCTGGTGCTGCCTGGACCAATCTTGGAACCATTCAAACTGACGCGCTCGTTTTGCTTGGGACTGGCTCGGCTCTTACATACACAAGTCAAACATTCGGCGGGCTCATTCCTGCCGCGTTGGCCAATACAAAAATGGTGCTTCCTGCAAACGGAAAACTGCCAACAATCAATTTCGTGAATTTGAGCACGAACTCTGCCGGTACGGGTGCACGAAATCGTCCCCTATACTTTGAAGAACTGCCCTTAGGGCTGAGCTTCGGCAAGGCGGCAGAAAACGCGCTGCCTCTTGCTGCAAACAAGCGCACAGTCGCCCTCACATTCAAATATGGGCAGAGTGTTGGATCAGACCCATCGATTGTCGGAAGAATACACGGAGAAACAGTTTCAATTAAAGGATTGGCAAACAGCAGCGTTGTCGGTGCTGTGCCCACTCCTGTTTACTTTTTTGCGGCGGATGTTAAGTCAAAAACGACTCTGCTTATTGATTCTGTCGGCCCGGTTGGACTCATTAGCTCAAAGTTTTCAGCCGGAGATGTTGATAGCACAGTAGCCCAAGCGTCTGCAAAGGCAACACTCACGTCACAGAAGAATGTCAGTATTACAAATTCACAATTCCGTGGTGCTGGCGACTCAGCCATTTCAGCGCTCAATGGATATGTGGACATCGACACCAATACAACGGTCGGCTCGAGTCAAGGAAGCTTCAGAGTGCTTGCGACCCAACAATTGGGAATTGAGAACTCCTTTGCTAGCGCCAGTAAAGGTCTGTCGCTCGAATCGAAATCGTCGATCGTTCAAGTGTATGGCTCGACCGGCGGACTTAGCACCGCCACTGGTGCCTTAGTCATAAAGGGACCAATGGGCGTCACTCTGGACAACACCATCAGCGCAGGAACTCTTGCTGCCGGAGCACCATCAACTGGCGTTCTGACAAAAGCACATGTGCTTGGACGACAAGGTACAATCGAGGTTACAGCAGGGAACAGCACGGCAACGTCACCAGTAGCAGCCGTGACGCTATCGTCTGGAGCGCAACTCTCCGCGACAGGTAACATCACCATCAAATCGTTTACGAAAGATGTACAAATGGATAACCCTGTATCGATAACGTCGAATGGTGGTAATGTCCAGATTCTTGCCAAAACTACGATTCACGACAATAATAGCGCAGTATCAAACCCTGGCTTTACTACCATAACAGCACGAGCCTATGGCAGCAGCAAGACCGACTCAATTGGCGGTGGAGTTGAATTTGTCACAGGAGCTTCTTCAAGTTCGAACTTAATCCCAGCTCTTGGCACAAAAGGCACCGTATCAACCAACCAACTCGGTGGTTCCAGCTCTGAGATTCTGATAAATGATAACGGCGGAACTGGTTCACTGAAATTGATTACAAGTAATACAGCGCAAGCGCTGACGGCTATTGACCTGGTAGACGAAGTTCAAAATCAGTCGATGCTCAATCTAAATGGCGGGGCAATTGTTTTCACTGTAAAAAATACAGTGCCATTAGCGCCTACAGTTTTCTTTGATGGGCTGCGTGTAAATGTAAGTGCTTACAAGCCGATAGCCTACTCCACGGAAGCTCGGGTTACAGCAGCACTTCTGCAACCCGATGATGACATGGAACTAGACGGATCATTTGGCAAAATACGAATCAAAAAGGGCGCGCTTGTAGCCATCGAGTCCAATGACAATTCGGTAAGAATAAAAGCTTGCAGTGGGCCTACCCACGTGCATGTCGAAATTGCAGGACGAAAGCTTCAAATCTCACCAGGACAAGAATTGCTCATCACAAACGCAAAACCCAGCAGCGAGCAAATTACCCCAGCAGATGGAATTGGGAGACGCCAGGTTTCGAGTCATCAACTCAGTGAAAAAGCGCACATCACTGTCTCTGACTTTTCCATCATTTCGTTTGTACAAAACACAAGCTATCTTGGAAGCATCAAGAATTCCAAATCTGCCGAGAAACAAAAACTCATTAACAGCCTGCTAAAAACTGCAGCTGCTATTCACACTGTCACCGGTGGCAAAAGAGGAGCTTACACAGCCAAACCAAGAACAGCACAAGCACCAGTTTACGTGGGCGCAATGTTGTAGAAGAATGCCGCTACTGGCTTACGAAACGAACCGCCACATCACTAACACTGAGCAAGCTAAGTTTTTGCACCTTGTTGACCAGCGCCTTAAAGTTGATTTGCAAGTAATTCAGTAATGGCGTGACGAAGTTCATTTCTATCTGTTATTGGTTGCTTGCATGCGAAATTTTCACATATATAGACGCTAGCTCTACCTTCATGCAGCCCTCGGTCTGCCAGCAAAGGTGTCAACGCGGTAAGCGCAGAATAGCTGTCGGCTGACTTATTTGCAAGCAGGACCACAGCGTTTGGCAGGTACCAACTGCGCAGCTCCAGCAGCAATTCATGGGCACCAGAAGCGGTGGCATCATCAAAAACGACTGCTATTTCGACTGGCTTAGCTACGTAAGAGTCGACTGCGCAAAGCAGGTTAGAGAACTGATCGGGAGCCTTATGAAAGTACGCCGCATAGGCTTTCATTGTAGCCACAGACTTATTCAAAAGCTCTTCGTCACCAGTAATTCTAGAGAGTCGCAAAAGATTCATCGCCGACACTGAAGTCGCCGAAGGTGTGGATCCATCAAAGAAGTGCTTTGTACGAGTGATCAGTTCTTCATGGTCATCGCTTGTGAAAAAGAACCCAACATTTTCCTTATCCCAGAAATGCTCTATAACGACATTGTTCAAATTGATAGCAGTAGACAACCAACGGGCGCTGCCTTCGCATGAAGCCAGATCTAATAATGCTTGAATCAAGTAGGCATAATCTTCCAAATATGCATTCAATTTGGCAACACCACGCCCATAAGTGCGCAACAACCGCCCATTCTGATAGAGCTTGTCGAGAATAAATGTGGCAGCTTTAACAGCTGCTGCCAAATATTTCTTGTCTCCAATTACGCGGTAGCCTTCTACAAGGCAAGAAATCATCAAGCTGCTCCAGCTGGTGAGCATCTTATCGTCTCGACCAGGTCGTACCCTTTTCTCTCTGGCTTCAAGAACCTTGTACTTCATTGAATTAAGCACAGTCCAGAATTCAGTATCTTCCATTCCGACCTTAGCCATAGCGGCTTTCGTCCCCTCGGGAAAGTTCAGCGCACTGCTACCATGTTCAAAATTTCCACGCTCACTAACATCAAAAACCTTGCAGAAAAACTCGCCTTCTTCTTTACCTAGAATGGCATGAATTTCCTCTGGCTTCCAAACATAATATTTGCCTTCCTCACCCTCGCTATCTGCATCAAGGCTGCAGTAGAAGCCACCTTCGGGCATCAGCAGCTCGCGCAAAACGAAGTCTAGAGTGTCTCTTGCAACATCCAACCAATAATGATTATTCGTAATCAGATAGCCATCAAGAAAATTTCTAGGAATAAGCGCGTTGTCGTAGAGCATTTTTTCAAAGTGAGGAATCAACCACTTTCGGTCTACCGAATAACGCGCAAAGCCGCCGCCGAGCTGATCATGTATTCCGCCCCAAGCCATGCGGTTCAAAGTGGTCTCAATCATTTCGCTAAGTTCGTGATGCTGAGCAACATGTTCTCGCCGCCCCCGCTTCATTTGCCTCATGGCGAAACTGAGACTTGCTGTGTGCGGAAACTTCGGTGCTGAACCGAAGCCGCCCCAGGTCTTATCGAAAACCCTGAGCAGAGGTTGAACAGCAGCCAGCAAAAGCTCATCATTCAAGTCTTTGTCACTTGCTGCTGTTTTATCAAGCAAATCTATGTGCCGGGTTATGTCGGCAGAACTCTCCTCAATGTCAGAGCGTTGAGATGCCCAGGCGTTTATTACACCATGCATAATTCTCTTGAAGGAAGGCATTCCATGCTTATCTTGCGGAGGGAAATAGGTGCCCGCGTAAAATGGTTTCAAATCTGGTGTCAGAAACACAGTCATCGGCCAGCCGCCATGACCAGTCAAAAGCTGAACCGACTTCATGTAAATTTCGTCAAGATCAGGACGTTCTTCGCGATCAACCTTGATGTTGACGAAGTGGGTGTTCATGATTTCGGCAGTGCTTTCGTCTTCAAATGATTCGTGCTCCATCACATGACACCAGTGACAAGCAGAATAACCAATAGATAGAAGGATTGGTTTGTCTTCCGCTCGAGATCGTTCTAACGCTTCAGGTCCCCACGGATACCACTGCACCGGATTGTATGCATGCTGCAAAAGATAGGTGCTCGTTTCATGTTCAAGTTTGTTTGCTTTTCTCGCCGTCGCTGGAGAATGCCCCTTTTTATCGCTTTCTGACACAAAACGTTCCTCTATTTATTCACCTGACTAAAGTACATCGAATTTTGCCGGCAAGGACTTTTAACTCTATTTCTTTAAGCTCAGCGCAATCTCATACGCCTTAATTGTTTGCTCAACAGTGTGCGCCCAGCTTAGATTTCGAGCTGTCTGTAAGGCTTGCGCTGATAGCCTTTTCAAAAGTGCAGGGTCGCTCATAATCTTCAACATCAAATCAGCTAACTCATTTGCGTCAAGGTGATTTTGCAAAATGAGTGCATCCAAATCATTGTGCAGAACTTCTGCAACACCACAGACCCTGCTCACTATCGGAACGAGCCCATGCTGCATCGCCTGCACAGGCGCCATTCCAAATGGCTCGACGCGAGAGGGAAGAATAATGACAGCAGACCTGGCGTAAACGGAATTCATATCTTTTTGAAAGCCGAGATAGTTGACTATTCCGTTGAGTCCAAGAAGGTTCAGTCGAAAGGTATCCGCAGTTTTCTGAGCTAACCCGGCAATGGAAAGAGTGAACGGACGTGATGTTTTTGTTTTCAGCAATTTGCATGCGCTAAACAAAACGTCTAATCCTTTCTTGCGAAATCCTCTGCCTACAAAGAGGAATGAGAACGGTTCATTGGCAGGAAAACCGGACGATTCAGCAGAGTTTAGAGCCGATAGCGTCGGCGCCTCTTCCTGCATCGCCGCCCCAGGCGGTGCCACCACATACGGTTTAGGCGGTGGACCAGCAAGAAAAGGAAACGCGGAATAAAAATCAGCCTTCATTACTTCAGCAGGAAAAATCAAGCAGTTGGCTCGACGCAAAAGCGCCTCATCATGTTCATCTCGCATCTTATACGCGTTGACAAAGCGCCTTTTCGTATCGTTGAGCGCCCCCTCCCACCATAAGCCGACTTCGTTCAGCCGCTGTGTGCTGTGATTGTGGAAGGTAACCACATCTGAGTCATCATTTGGGCAATGTTGAGAATGCACCAACTGCACATCTGTACTCGTGCGCAGTTCTTTGATGGCTTGGTTTGTTAGTCCGCACAGCCGCGTCAGCCTTTGAAATTTGCTTCCTTTTTTCTCTGCTGGCATCAACTTAAATTTGAGATTTTGATGCTCAAACTGGCTGTTGTTTTCCTGACAAACAACAGTAACCTGCAAGCCTTGCTCTAGAAGCCCTTCGACCACTTTGTGGGCGTACAACTCCAGCCCTCCATGCGGAGAGAACTGGCGTACTAGCATTGCAGTTCTTAAAGCGCTCACAAATTACGAGTGCTTACTTTTTCTTTTCCCAGGGCTTTTCGTTGGGATTTTTTCCGTCCATCAGCTCTTTGTACTTAGCCGAATCTCTAAGCGATAGAGCCTTGTAGACCGCAGCGCGAAGCTCATAACTTCCGGCATGCTTGGGGTCATATTTAATCGCGTCATTGCTATCTTTGAGGGCCTCTTCAAGCTTGTTCAATCGCAAATAAGCAAAACCGCGATCGTCATAAACGAGTGAATTTTTTGGTGACAGTTCCAGAGCCTTGTTGCAGCTGGCGATAGCTTCCTCGAACTTGTTCTGAGCATTCAATGCGCCAGACATCATCATGTAAGCCTGTCTTTTTGAAACTGCATGCGCCGAATCGTGCTCTGTAACTTGTTTACAGTCTTCGACCACCTTCGAGTAATTGCCCAGGTGGAAATTGCAGAGAGCTCTTTCAAGATAAGCTTCTGAATTTTTTGCATCAGCCTTAATCGACTCATCAAATGAAGTAATTGCTTCAGCCCAAGATTTCTTGGCTACCAGCTCCATACCCTTAGCCATTGCTGCATCTTCAGCGAACGCCGAGGAGCCAATCATGCTCAAAGCAGCGACCAGAACGAAACTCTTTACTACCCCGTTGCCCATTTCGAAACCTCGCATCCAATGATTTGTTCATTATACAAGCTGTAGTCGATTTAGAAATCAAGAGAAGAAAGCAGTCCATCATACAAATGAAGATTGGCATCTAAGACACCGTTCAGTCCATGCTCAACTGACTTCATTCCGTTGGCACTATCCATGAAGCACAGTGCAAGTTCGAGTGATTCATCTGTGTGTTCTGCCTCGATGAATACATGATGAAACCATATGTGGTGCTCTAGCCCGCGCTTAAAAAACGGTTTTTGAATGAAGGCAAATTCCTTAATAGCAAGAATTTCAGTAGCCGAGATAGCTCCAGCAACTACAGCAGCAGGCTTGAACTTGCCGCCGAGATTGTGCCGACGGGGCGAATAAAACTTCGCGGCGTCGCGCAAGAAATCGGACACACCTTTTTCGATTTTACAGGAGAAGTACTCATCACGACTAATTCCACTTGCCCAAACCAGGTCGCGAAGCTGGTCCTGATGATTTTTGGAATAGTCGCCGTTTCCATATTCATTGCGCACATTTTCGAGAACAAATGGCACCGCAAACTCAGGCATAATCGCTGCAGCATTTAAGAGGAATCTTCGCAGCACAGAAGCGTGTGCATCATAGTTCCGCAACAAAGCAGCAACCTGCCGATTGCTCAGTTCATTTTTTTCAAGATAATCAAAAAGAGGATGGCTTGAGCACGGATGCCTCTCCGCTATCGCCCTGAGATGCGCACAAATTTCATTGCGGCGTCGTTCATCGTGCGAGTACTTAGACTCACGCGAATCTGGATTCGCAACTCGAAGTTCTGACGACATCAGCCCACCAGCACGTTAATCGTGCACTGCTGCTGCGGCTCTCTGCTGACTACCAGTATCGCTCAACTCAGTTTTTTTTTGAGTGCCTTCGCCAGCTTCCAGACGCTCTAAATACCATTGAGCCTCAAGCGCTGCAGCACATCCGGTACCAGCAGCGGTGACAGCTTGTTTGTAAGTTTCATCTTGAACATCGCCAGCGGCGAACACACCAGGCACGCTGGTCTTAACGCCATCGGTCTCGATGTAACCATTGGCGTTCAGCTTGAGCTGGTCCTTGAACAAATCGGAATTAGGATGGTGCCCAATAGCGATAAACACACCATCAGCAGGATATTCCTCTACTTTGTTCGTATTCAAATTTTTCAATCTGATAGCCGTAACTTCGCCCTTGCTCACATCAAGAATGTCTTCTACGACTGTGTTGAGGAAGAATTTGATTTTGGGATTATTCTGCGCGCGATCAGCCATAATCTTCGATGCGCGGAATGAATCACGGCGGTGAACAAGGTTTACCACCGACGCAAATCGCGTCAAAAACACAGCTTCTTCAAGCGCTGTGTCGCCGCCGCCAATGACGAACACTTCCTTCTCTTTGAAGAAGAAAGCGTCACAGGTAGCACAGGCAGAAACGCCATGCCCCATCAGCTTTTGCTCTGACTCCAGTCCGAGCCATTTTGCCGAGGCACCAGTGCACACGATGAGTGTGTCAGTGTGAATCTCTTCGCCGCTTGTCTTAATCACGAAGGGGCGCTGCGAAAGGTCTACCGACTCAGCGTTGTCATAAATGAATTGCGTGCCGAAACGCTCCGCTTGCTTCAGCATCTCTTCCATCAGAGTTGGTCCGAGTATTCCGTTAGGAAAACCTGGGAAGTTCTCGACATCTGTGGTGATTGTCAATTGACCACCAGTCTGCAAGCCTTGAATGACCAGGGGCTCAAGGCTAGCTCTTGCAGCATAAATGGCTGCAGTCAGTCCAGCAGCGCCAGATCCCAAAATTGTCACCTTCTTGCGTATGGCCATTGTGTCCTCTCACCTCTGTCTCGACTCTTTGAGCCGAAGACTTAATTCTTGCCGTGACAGGCAAGAACACAGTTTTGCTAAAAAACAGATGCTATCAAGTATATATCCACATCTGTCATTCTCAATTCTAAGTTCTCAGAGCGCCTTAGTTCTAAATATGGACATTTGAAATTAATCATCTAAAACTAGCGATTTTCCAGAGCTGCTGGATAGGAAATGTTTCCAGGTCGCAAACCGAAAGGAAGACTGTTTTTAAGCTCTTCAAACTCTCTTACCAGACTGTCTCGTTGCAGTCTCAATCGCAAAAGTGCACCTGACGAGTCGTTTTGCATTTCAAGCGTTGGCTCAAGCCGGTCAAAATCATGAATTTCGCCCAGGAGAGTCTGCGCTTTAACCAGCTCAAGATTGGTCAAGCCCATACATTCAGTCAATAAGTATCGCCACTTTTTAATCGCCAGCCGCAGCTTGTGCAATGACTCAGGCGTGGAAGCTCGCTCTACCAGCTTCCTTACGACCTCTTCATGAGCGGCAAGATAGACATCGAAATGCGAAAAGGCGCTATGGTCAGCGTTTGGAGACAAATTCATCTGTTCTCGAAGGTCTTCAGCCTTTTCTAAGAGGTAATTCTCTATCTGAGAACAGAGCTTAGGCGGGTCGAGCTCTGCTAGCGACTTTTCTATTCGAGCCTTCAAAACCTTCCGCTCTGCTTGAAACTCTTCCAGCGTAGCCACATCGCAATCGAGCTTTTCGCTCGTTTCCATGTTGACATCGCAGTCTCGCAGTTGCCCAAGCTCACGCAAAAACTCGCGCAGGGGCGTCAACACCTTCTTTTTGAACTTCTTTTCTTCCCAACCATCCTCAGCCAGAAAGCCCCAAATCGAGTACCAGCGACGAAGCGAGACCCGAGACTTGTGCACACGTTCTTTGATGAGGCGCAACTTTAGCTTCTTGAGCTCAGATTCCATCGTTCGAAGCAAGCTCAAAGCCGCCCGCAATTCGAAATCCACCCAAGTTTCTGAAGTCAGGTGCGCAGGACTGCTGTATGTTCCGTCTTCTCGTGGGTTCAAAATCAGGGCATCCATTGCCTTAGATAAGATCGTCGGACCCGGACGAATTCGGGTCGCGCTCTGTATTTTATGAAGCCTACCCTAAACCTCCGAGCGTAGGGGATCCCATCTTAATAAATCGACATACCGTGACTGCCGTGGCATGCCAAGGGTACTTTTGTGGAAACTAAATAAAGGAACATCCAGCTTGCTGGAAATGTCTGTTTATTAACGCGTTGCAAACGAATTGTGTCAGCGAATGCAAGCGCGAACCAGTTAGCGCGGAGGAGAGAAAGACAAGCATGAAGCGAATCAATAGTAAGAAGATATTGTTAGCATCAGTAATTTCTTTGCTCTCACAGGCAAACCATCTGCAGGCGAATGCAGCAGACGCAGCAGCGGCAGCTGGAACAAAACCAGCAGCTTCGGCAGCGGGCACCGCTAAACCGGCGGCAGCTGCAAGCTCCACGACAGCAGCAGGAGTAGCTGCGGGGTCAACAGCAGGAGCAGCAGCAGGAGCTGCGGGGTCAGCAGCAGGAGCTGCGGGGTCAGCCAGCGGCACCGCGGGAAGCACAGGACCAACACCCAGCCACCCTGGTGGCTCTCGAGTTGAGTCAAAACCTCTCGACCCAGCTTGCTCGACACTTCTCAATCAGGGCGTTGAGCTTTTCAAAAAAAGTAAGTATCAGGAAGCGCTAGCAACCTTTCAAAAGGCACTCGAACTGAGCAATAACAACACGGCAATAGAAAACTGGGTCGCAGCCAGCTATCAACGTTTAGGCAAATACAAAGAAGCAGCAGAACTGCTCGACCAAATCGTAGAAAAAGACCCCGACTATGCTGAAGCGCACAACAACCTTGCATTTTGTTCGCAACAATTGCAAGACCTTGAGAAGGCTGAAACCGAATACAAAAAGGCGCTTGAGCTAAAACCAAAATTTATTGAAGCGCGATTCAACCTCGCTTGCGTGTTGCAATTTGAGAAAAAAAACGATGAAGCGATTCAACAATTCGAACAAGTATTGAAAGAAGACCCTGCAAGAACAGACTGCTTCTGGCGGGTTGGCGATATTTCAAAGGACGCAGGAGACCTGGACAAAGCAGTCGATTTTTACAAGAAAGCTTTAGCGGTGAATTCGAAAGACCCTGTTGTGCTTTGCAAACTTGCTTTGATCGCAAAAGAGAAAGGCGACAAAACAAAGTGCAAAGAAGAGTTGGAGAAGGTTTTGGATCTCGACCCATCAAGCTATGACGCTTATCTGAATCTTGGAATTCTCAACTTCGAAGACAAAGACTATTCAGGTTGCCTGAACAATCTAGCCAAAGCACTGGAGAAGAACCCGTATGATGCGGCAGTTCATTTCTGGCTCGGCAGGTATTATTTCGCGCTTGATTCTCTGAAAAATTCAATCAAACAATTTGGTGACTGCATGAAGTGCGATGCAATGGAACACAAATTTCCTGATTGCCAGGAGTGGTTAAACAAAGCTACTGAGAAGCAGAAAAACTTTTAGTTACTTCTTCTCAATGCCGCGCGATAGAGTGCCGCCCGGGTAAAGCGTTGTTGGAAAGCTGATCGAATTTTTGTCGACGGAGATAAGATCTCTTTCGCGGATTTGCGTTTGCAGGGGTCCTTCTTTTTTCATGAACTCCATTACTTCGTTCATGGCTTTAAAGCACGCTTCATCACTCTGCTTAAATTCACCGCAGGTATCACGAAGCGTTTGAATATTTTTGGCCAAATCGGCTTCATTCTCAATCATTTGTTCAACCCTCTCAGCAATTCCTGCAATCCCCATGTCAATAATCTAAAGGAGAATTAGCAGGAATAAACTGTGCAAAAATGCACGCATTAGCCTTCCAAGCTGCATGAACATGGCTTACGTCCATCTGGGGTGGGAGACAAAACTTTCGCCGAGAGCATGCATTCAGTGCTCATCCAATGGATAAAATCAGACGAAGATAAATCAAAAAAATATACTTTAAAAGGGCAAAATTACGGAGAATAAACGCTATTGGTCTGGACGTTTCAGGGATATACTGGAGAAAAGAGGTATGAAAGTGAATAACTCTATGCGTTTTGCCTATAAACTGATGATTTACACAGCAATATATGGAGCATCTTTCTCACCATGTGCTGGCAAAGACAATGTGGAACCATCGCTACGGATTTTAAGTAAAGGGATGAGACAACTTACGAGCAGCAAACCTCAGCAAGCTGAAGAGGTCCGCCTCCTATACTCCATATACAGTGATTACAAATCCTCTCTAAATTCTATTGCAGATATCGAAAATATCCCTGATCGAAAAGATTGGGTGTCAAGAATTCTAGCCTTGCACGAGAATCGGGACTCCTCCAATTTTTCCAGACTATTCTCAATACGAAAACAGTTAGTCAGTCTCTGCGGGACAGAGGCAGTTAACAAAACGGACAAATTTATTCCGAGGAAAAAAAATCTGACTTCATCGGATTTCCATCGCTATGTAGGAGATGCTGATTCGTATCCAAAACGAATTGAATAATGAGCCAAGCCAACTAAGGTTTATTGAAGCTGCTTCATACCCAATTTCTAATATGACCGTAGATTGTTGAAGGAATACTTTGCTCAGTGGAAATTCCTCTAAAGGGATTGAGATTCATTACAGGTTGATCGATGAGGAATCGTTGCTGCTTAGGAAGTGGTGGTCCTAGCGGTTGTTCATAAGGCACCATTGCCGGTGGTCCTTGATAATTTCTTCGCTTATCAGCACCACTCCTGTCTTGAATAATGTCAATATCACCGGTACGTGGATCAGTGTGGTACAGGATTTGTCCACGCACATCTCTTGACCAGTTGCCAGAACCAACATCGATTTTTCCTTCAGGAGCATTGGAATCATAGTATCTTGGCACCGTCCCCTTGTTGGAAAAGTTTGGTGAATAGCGAACGGACGGCTGTAACCGATTGTTATTTCTATCCGGTTGTGAAGAAGCTCCATCGTAAGCCAATAGGGCGTCTCTTCCGTATGGCGCAATGGGGGATCCGTGTGGAGAGTCGTTTCCACCGGTCCCGGCTAAAAGCCCCTCCGAATCCATTAAATTTACAGCATCGTTGTTCACGTACGCATAAAGATTAATACCGCCAGCAGTACCAATGGGATCTGGTTGAGGAAATCTGCCTATTCTGGGCGAATACATCCTTGCCTTGTAGTTGTACAAGTTCACTTCAGAATCATAGCGTTGCCCGGTATAGCCAAACGGCGTTCCCGTCAAGCTTGGCGTCTCTCCGAATGGTCCGTATTTGTACCGGTTCAAGACAGCACCTGAATCATCAGTCTGAGCAATCACTGATCCTAGCCTATCATGGTGCAGGTAAGTCTTGGTAGAGCCAGAAATCTTGATAAAAATCTCGTCGAGACGGTTGCCGCGAATGTAGCGATTCGCAAGCAGTCCTTCGTTATCGTATTCCTCAATCATTTGCTGTCCGTCGTAAAGGAAGCTAGTCGCAACACCATTAGATGATTTTTGCGCTTGCCTGTTGGTCGGATCGTAGATGTAATCGTTAGTGACACTGCCTGCGGTGACTTGCGTCATTCGATTCAAAACATCGTAGCTGGCACTAGTGAAAGGTCCGCCTGTCAAGCAGCCATTTTTGTTGTAAGAATATCCGGTGCCCGCAACTGAGCGGTACTGATTGAGGTTGTTCGCAGCGGAATACACAGTGGTGGCAGATGCACCTGGAGTCCAAACGAAAGCCTTGTTGCTGCAAGACATGGCAATCGCCTGGTGCACTTTGTTGTAGCTGTAAGCGAAGTTCACAGCGCTTCCGGTGAACTCTTGATTCAGTGCCGTCAAATCATCATTGATTGCATAGGCATAGTCGCACGTGCAGCCATTCTCATAAGTGACAAGAGTTCGCCTGGAGAGATCATCGTAGTCAAAATGGACAGCTGCCGCGCCGCTTCCGTTGAGCTTGATGTCCGTAAGGCGATTCAACTCATCGTAAAAATAAGATGCATAATATCCATCTGGATAAATCAGCTTCGTCCTGTTGCCGTTGTCGTCCAGTTCGTAAGCGACAGCCTTCGCATCAGGCATGCTCTGCTCAATCAGCCTTCCTGCAGAATCATAATCGTAGCCATAGTCACCACTGGTAGGGTCATCAGGGTCGGTCGGCGTGTTGATATTCAACAATCTACCGGCCAAATCATAGGTCATGGTCTGCAGAGCTAGCAATCCCGGCTGCTTCGTGCTCAGCCTGTTGAGCGGGTCAAAGGTGCTCACAATTATGTCGCCAGGGCTCGGCGACATATCTACACTGCCAGCACGCGTGACATAGGTGAGCACATTCCCATTTTCGTCATAAACAGAATTCTGTTCGAACGTGCCATCTGGATAGATTCTCTTGTCCAGGCGGTCGAAACCGTCAAACTCATAGCTTGTCGTGTTGGAGTTTGCGTCTGTTAGCGAGGCAAGCAAGCCGTTCTCTGTGTAGGTGCGTGTTTCTGAAACCTGCAAAAGCGGGTCGGTCACGGTGCTGATTCTGCCTAGTTCATCGTAGCCGTAGGACCAGACTCGATTCTCAGCATCAGTTCGTTTTGTTAACCAGTTATTTGTGTTGTATTCAAAAGTGGTGGCATTGTTCGCTGGGTCAATTGTCGATTTTACAGAGCCATTCTCCTGGTAGATCCATTGCCATGTTTGAAAGGGCTTTGCCTCATCACCGGTCTGCTTTTCAAAGGCGATTCTCCACCCATTTTCATCGTAATTCCAGTTAGTGACAAAGCCAAACGGTGAGGGATCCGTCTGCTGAATCATTCTGCGCTCGTTATCAAAATCAAAGCTCGTGGTATTTCCGTTCGGATCCGTTACGCTCGTCGCATTTCCAATGTCGTCGTAGTCGAATGCTGTAGTGAGATTGAGCTGCCCAGTGCCAAAGTCATGAATTGAATTCTGCAGCACTTCGGTGGCAGTATCATATTCAAATTTATCGACTATTCCAGTTTCATCTGTCCGTGTGAGAACCTGCCCTCTAGCGTTGTAGGTGAAAGTCACGATCGGAGTTTCCGAGTCTACTTCAGGTCTGCTTATCGTGAGCAGAGTCCCTTGAGTCTCGTCATATTCGAATGTCGTTGTGTTTCCATTGCCATCTGTGTAAGAAGATTGTTTATTCTAGTCCGGGTCGTACTCCATTGTCTGCACAATGTTACTCAGCCCACTGCCAGGCTTTGCGACATTGGTTATCGTGAGAACGTTGTTATTGTCATCATAGGTCATTTCCGTGTAGTTGCCTTCAGGCAAGGTCACCTTAGTCTGGCGGTTCAGCCCATCAAACTCAAAGCTCGTCTCTTGCTCCAAAGCATTGATTGAACGAACTACCGACCCCAGCTCATTGTTGTACATCACATGGCTGTTGCCTAAGGGATCCACTTCCTCCGAGCGCGAACCAGCAAAGAAATATTCTGAGGTGCCCGTGTTTGAACCAGATTGCGTTTTCACTCGATTCAATGAATCATAGGTGTTGGTCATCACCGCCACAGTCGGATTCGCAGGCAAGAAGATCTGAGACAAGAGCCCCGGTGCTGAATACTGATAGCTTATCGTGTTGTCTTCAGTATCAGTGAAAGCGACTAGATTCTTGTCGGGGTCCAGCTCAAAAGAAACTGAGCGATCATTGCCATCTGTCACAGAACTCAGCCGGTCGCCTGTATAGCTTAGCGTAAGGGTTCGGCCCAGTCCGTTACTAACCGAAGTGAGCTTGCCAGATGAATATGTCCAGGTGACTGTCACTCCAGCTGGATCCACGTAAGTGTGGATCGTTCCATCGGTATTGAAATTCCATGTTTGTTTCTGCGGATTCTGGAAGGTTATCGTTCCATCCATATTGACATAGCCAAACGTCGTCTCTGTCAAATCCGGCGTTTCGCCAAAAGTCGAGAGAAGGGCATCACCTGGCGTTTGGTATCGACGATAAAGACGTAGAGTTACGATTGCTCATCTGGTAAAATTTTGTATAATGCTCTTATTTATGTAAGAGATGAGATAAGATGCGTCATTCAGAAATAGTCCGGTTCTGGCCATTTGTCGTGATAGCTTTTTTTTGTTTTTTGGGCTTTGGGTCTATTTTTGAAAGCAAGTATCTATTAGCTGGCAGCTGCCATTACATTATGAGCGACTATGTGTGCGATCCTCGTTGGAACGGGCCCCGCGCACTTGCGAATTGAACTTAGGCGAACCTAATCTGTAGATTGTACCGGTATTGTCTTCGCTGATCGGTGTCTGAATAAGGATTTCCCCAGTCCCAGTAATCCGGAGTCGCTCCAGGTCGAATAGGCGGTGGTGGAGAAGTATTTCCGGGATCTCCTGGGGCTATTGGTGACTGGTAGAATCTGCCTGGATGTCCTGGGGTTGAACCGTAAACTTGATTGTTTGTATCAACGGCTCGGCCGTATGGGGTGTCTCGTTTTTGATAATAACCACGCGAATCCTCATCGCGCATAGCAACTAGATCTGGCTTTTGCGGCTGAGCCTGATTCTGTCCCGATTGGTCTTGTGGAGGCGTAGGAGGAACTATGGGAAGTTGATAGCCTCCACCGGCAATCGGCGAACTCGGAGCTTTGTAGTTTCCTCCTGCACCCACCGTCAGTCCTGCTGAGTCAATCATGTTAACAGCATCATTTCCAACATAAGTATAGAGATTCATATCACCGGCACTGAATCCAATCGGATCTGGTTGCAGGAATCTTCCTATCGCAGGTGAATATATCCTAGCCTTGTAGTTGTACAAACCCACTTCAGAATCATAGCGCTGCCCTGTGTAGCCGAACGGCGTCCCCGTCAGGCTAGGCGTTTCTCCGAAAGGTCCATACTTGTAGCGATTTAACACAGCACCTGAATCATCCGTCTGAGCAATCACTGATCCTAGCCTATCATGGTGCAGGTAAGTCTTGGTAGAGCCAGAAATTTTGATGAGGATCTCGTCTGCCCGATTGCCTCTGATGAAGCGGCTTACGAGCGCATCTCCGTCATCAAATTCGGCAATCATCTGCTGCCCGTCATACGAGAAATTAGTTTCGGCTGTGTTGCTTGTTTTGCGAGCTTGCCTGTCGACCGGGTCAAGAATGTAGTCGTTAGTCGTTCCACCAAGCACGACTTGAGTCATCCGATTGAGCACATCAAAAGCTGCTGAGAATGGACCTCCCGTCAAGCAGCCATTTTTGTTGTAAGAATATCCGGTGCCCGCAACTGAGGGGTACTGATTAAGGTTGTTCGCAGCGGAATACACCGTGGTGGCAGATGCAACTGGAGTCCAAACGAAAGCCTTGTTACTGCAAGACATGGCAATCGCCTGGTGCACTTTGTTGTAACTGTAACCATAATTCACAGCGCTTCCGGTGAACTCTTGATTCAGTGCAGTCAAATCATCATTAATTGCGTAGGCATAGTCGCATGTGCAGCCATTCTCATAGGTAACTAGAGTTCGCCTGGAGAGATCATCGTAATCAAAATGGACAGCTGCCGTGCTGCTTCCGTTGAGCTTGATGTCCGTAAGCCGATTCAACTCATCGTAAAAATAAGATGCATAATATCCATCTGGATAAATTAGCTTCGTCCTATTGCCGTTGTCGTCCAGTTCGTAACCGACAGCCTTAGCATCGGGCATGCTCAGCTCTATCAGCCTTCCTGCCGAATCATAATCGTAGCCATAGTCACCACTGGTAGGGTCATCAGGATCGGTCGGCGTGTTGATATTGTATTTTTCGCCCACCAATTAGTTATTAGTTCGAAAATACAAAAGTAGTTTTTCCGGCAGGTCCCAGGAGTACTTTTCCATCCTTATCTCCGCCGCGTATTCCAAAACTTGTTGGACGACCTTTGCTATCAAGAATGACACTGTATTCGACTACGCCAATTCCAACAAACTCACCGGTCCGTTCTCTTGCCTCCGATAAAGATTTGATGCGTCCGTCTGTTGGCCATTGTGGCTCTTTTGTGAAAGGATTTATTGGCTCTGGCTTATGAAAATAGCCCCTAAGATCCATTGCTGATTTTGGAAACAAGCCATCGTGGGATTCGGAATATTCTATAGCTGCAAGCTGCCAATCCCTCATTTGGTTAAGGACTTGTGAACGCTTAATCAAGGTTTGGCCATCTGGTCTATCGTTGAATGGAGAGAAATGAACATATGCACCTAGTCCCAATAGAATCAGCCACACTACAGGACCAAATCTAAGCTGCTTGCAGTTGTTTTGGTTACGATTTTGCACGACTCATCCTCATAGATCATTTCTTATCCCATATTGGTATATTCCGCATTGGAAATGGATCATACTCAAAAGTGCCAGCCCATGGATCTACAGTTATGATTGCACCAGATTTCGTATTCACCACTTCAGTCCAGCTATGAGCATTAATGATTGGTAGCATTCGAGTATTTACTATCCAGTCCTTGAAATTGGGGTCGAAGGAATTTATGTATTTGTCAATCAACCTGCTGCCAATAGTATCAGCTTGGCCGTTACATGCTTCACACTGTGTCAATCCAAACTCTATCAATGCATTATTTAACTCTCCTCCCAGGTAACCAACCGTGTTTAATCGTTCGCCTCTCATTGTTGCGTTCTGAATCTCTAACCTGGCATAAGCCATGATTTCTTCAGCTTGCTGCCGCTCCGTCAAATGGCGATTTACCTTCCTGGCGTTGCTAGGTAGCAGAGATGCAAGCAGAACGGTCAGTATTTGCTCTTCTGTCAAGGTTCCGGCCAATAAGGAGGGCATTTGAACAATAGTAAGAGCGATAGGTGAAGAATCGTCCCGATAGTCCCCACCGAACCCCGCCGCCAATCCTGTAGAATCAGTCAAATTCAAAGCATCATTTCCTGTATAAGCATAAAGGTTAATACCACCAGTAGTGCCTATCGGATCTGGCTGAAAGAACCGACCAATCGCTGGTGAGTAAATCCGAGCCTTGTAATTGTACAATCCCACTTCAGAATCGTAGCGTTGCCCAGTATAGCCAAACGGCGTTCCTGTAAGGTTTGCCGTCTCTCCAAATGGTCCATATTTGTACCGGTTCAAGACAGCTCCAGTGTCATCCGTGCAAGCAATCACAGATCTCAGCCTATCATGGTGCAGGTAAGTCTTGGTAGAGCCAGAAATCTTGATGAAGATCTCGTCTGCCCGATTACCCCTGATGAAGCGGTTTACGAGCGCATCTCCGTCATCAAATTCGGCAATCATCTGCTGCCCGTCATATAGGAAATTAGTCTCAGCAGAGTTGCTTGTTTTGCGAGCCTGCCTATTCATCGGGTCAAGAATGTAGTCGTTAGTCGTTCCACCAAGCACGACTTGAGTCATCCGATTGAGCACATCAAAAGCTGCTGAGAATGGACCTCCCGTCAAGCAGCCATTTTTGTTGTAAGAATATCCGGTGCCCGCAACTGAGGGGTACTGATTAAGGTTGTTCGCAGCGGAATACACCGTGGTGGCAGATGCAACTGGAGTCCAAACGAAAGCCTTGTTACTGCAAGACATGGCAATCGCCTGGTGCACTTTGTTGTAACTGTAACCATAATTCACAGCGCTTCCGGTGAACTCTTGATTCAGTGCAGTCAAATCATCATTAATTGCGTAGGCATAGTCGCATGTGCAGCCATTCTCATAGGTAACTAGAGTTCGCCTGGAGAGATCATCGTAATCAAAATGGACAGCTGCCGTGCTGCTTCCGTTGAGCTTGATGTCCGTAAGCCGATTCAACTCATCGTAAAAATAAGATGCATAATATCCATCTGGATAAATTAGCTTCGTCCTATTGCCGTTGTCGTCCAGTTCGTAACCGACAGCCTTAGCATCGGGCATGGTCTGCTCTATCAGCCTTCCTGCCGAATCGTAATCGTAGCCGTAGTCACCACTGGTAGGGTCATCAGGGTCGGTCGGCGTGTTGATATTCAACAATCTACCTGCCAAATCATAGGTCATGGTCTGCAATGCCAATGTTCCTGACTGCTTCGTATCCAGCCGGTTGAGCGGGTCAAAGGTACTCACGATTATGTCGCCAGGACTCGGTGGGTCGCTATCGCTGCCAGCACGCGTGACATAGGTGAGCACATTCCCATTTTCGTCATAAACAGAATTCTGTTCGAACGTGCCATCTGGATAGATTCTTTTGTCCAGCCGGTCGAAACCGTCAAACTCATAGCTTGTCGTGTTGAAGTTTGCGTCTGTGAGCGAGGCAAGCAAACCATTTTCTGTGTAAGTCCGAGTCTCAGAAATCTGCAAAAGCGGGTCGGTCACGGTGCTGATTCTGCCTAGTTCATCGTAGCTGTAGGACCAGACTCGATTCTCAGCATCAGTTCGTTTTGTTAACCAGTTATTTGTGTTGTATTCAAAAGTGGTGGCATTGTTCGCTGGGTCAATTGTCGATTTTACCGAGCCATTTTCCTGGTAGATCCATTGCCATGTTTGAAATGGATTTGCCTCATCACCAGTCTGCTTTTCTAAGGCGATTCTCCACCCGTTTTCATCGTAATTCCAGTTAGTAACAAAGCCAAACGGTGAGGGATCCGTCTGCTGAATCATTCTGCGCTCGTTATCAAAATCAAAGCTCGTGGTATTTTCGTTCGGATCCGTTACGCTCGTCGCATTTCCAATGTCGTCGTAGCCGAATGCTGTAGCGAGATTGAGCTGCCCAGTGCCACTGCAAGAACACAAGCGCCTCTCGTGGCATCGGCAAGCCTGTCCATGCATAACTGCACCAG
This sequence comes from Obscuribacteraceae bacterium (SeqCode), assembly GCA_044226015.1. Classification (GTDB taxonomy): domain Bacteria; phylum Cyanobacteriota; class Vampirovibrionia; order Obscuribacterales; family Obscuribacteraceae; genus JAIEPM01. The sequence goes on along the minus strand of JBGAHS010000001.1, from coordinate 750,434 downwards.
GATGAAGCAGCGGTCTCGAACAAAATACTATTACAGTGTGATTTGTCGATTTTGCGCATGTCCTTTTCTTTTGCAAGACTTAAGCCAAGATCAAAATCATCCACATACCCTATAGTTGAGACAAAATCATAAGCTGGAGAGAGAATTGGTTTTTGAGGATCCTGGTATAAGAGAGACCAATTTTTCAAATGCATATCTGCATTGCTGATCAAGATTGAGAAAGTAAGTCTGCGAACAAACTCAAGAACCTCGACAGCGCCAGCTTCTTTCATCAGTACATTTGCTATACCGGCATTTCGTAAGCGGGAGTCTTTTTTATTGTATTAGGTGTCGGCATCATCGTCCTCGTCAGGCTCGGAGAGGGATTTTCAGCGCTTTCGATCTGTGATGAAGGGAATTGCGGGCAAACTTGTGGTGCGAAAACAGGAAACCGACTGGCTTTCTACTGAGCAGTCGAAAATTATTTGGACAACAAACAGAAATTAGCCTTTGAGAACGTCTTTCAAGAGCTCGCGGGAACGGCGCACAATCAAGTCTTTGCCACCACGTTCGTACACAGCTTGCGCACGCTCAAGTAGATTTGGCATTTTGATTTTCCGATATGCGGGCGAATGATATGGGTCATTGCAGAAATTGAGAAGTGGCTGAACAGCCTTGCTCCACTTATAGGACTCTGAGAGTTTCTTCGAAGCTGCAGCACAACGCTGCAATTTTTCACTGTCTGTCATGAGAGCCTCAATTGCATTGGCAAATTGGTCCACATCCTGATAAGAAACAGCCAGCCCCGCCCCAGTTCTATCAATTTGATCTGCCAACTGATCGCCCGTTGTGGTGATGATCGGCAAGCCAGCCCAGAGATAGTCCAATATTCTTGTGCGGAAAGAGAAGCGGGTTTCAGGCAAATCAAAATGTGCCGACACTGCGACATCTGCATCTAGCAAGCAGTTCACTCGTTCATCATACGCAGTCCATGAATCAGAAAAGAATACATTCTTGTTCAAAACTCCGCTTGATTCGGCAAGTTCTCTGGCTTTCACAGCCATTTGCATCAGACCAACTTGCGGGTTTGGTGACTGGTACCCCATGAAGTAAAGTTTCAGTTTAGGATAGCGATCTGCAAGTTTCGCCACTGCACTGATAATTGTAAGAGGGTCAAACCATTCCCAAATTCCGCCGCCCCAGAGCAATAAGAAATCATCTTTCTCTATTCCGGCGACTTTACCTTTGATACCGCCCTCGGTGCGCTTTGGTTCGCTGTCCGGCAAACCAAATGGTACTACGTCAATCAACTTACGGAAACTGCGGTCAAAGCCATACATCTCAGGAGTAAGCCGACCAATTGCACAAAAGCGCCCAAACCAATAATCTAATTGCTTCTCAGAAGCGCAAACAGAAAAATCAGCATTGACCATGTGCTTTTTCAAGACTTGATGCATGAGGCGATAACTTGCATTCGCGCTGGCGCTGTCAACCTCGAACTGAGCCAAAACCGCCAGCAGGAAGGGATCATAAAGGTCGACCACCAGGTACTTGCCGAGTTCAGTCAAGCCAGGGTAAGGCTTGAGCACATTGGCTTGGACAAAAATGATGTCTTGATTTTGCGCCAGGCGATAGAGCTGCGACTTTCCAGCTTTGCAAAAAAGCTTGAAGTTGGGGTTGGCGCAAACTTCTGACGAGTCTTTGAAATCTGTTGCCTGAGGTGAAAAGACAGTGACCTCATGCTCAGTCGCAAGTTGTTTTCCAATTTCTACGCAGCGAATAGCCGGCCCCGCCATTTTTTTTGAAATCGGCTCAAGGGTAATGAGAAGTACGCGGCGTCGGAAATTCGACAAGCTTAGTTATCTCCAAGCTCTACAGAAATAATGTTTCGGCTCAGAATAGCATGAAATTTCAAGACGCAAGACCCAAAAGTGCCAATTTTGGAGGCTTAAAGGACGCCGGGGGTTAGTCGGGACTGGAACTTTGGATACTTACGTTAGCCAGCCATAATTATGTTTACATATGGCTTAGGATAACATGCTCTCCTAAGCGCTCCCGACAACCTGCAGAGACATGAATATTCAGATGCAAGTCAAAGAACCTCAACCCGGTGCAGAAAGTAATTCAGCCGTGAAAAAGGGATTGGTCAGTGTAATCATCCCAAATTGGAATGGCAAGAAATTCCTCAAAGGCTGCCTCGACTCATTGTTGGCGAGCAATTATCCACAAGTTGAAGTAGTCATTGTCGATAATGGCTCTAAAGATGGTTCTGTTGAGTTTCTGGAAGAGAACTACCCCCAAGTGCGTCTCGTTAAATTTCCTGTCAACACAGGATTCGCCCCGGCAGTAAATGCTGGCATTCGCGCTTGTGATGGTGAATACGTCGCGCTGCTGAATAACGACACTGTAGTTGATGAAAAATGGATTAGCGAAATGATTCGCGTCTTGAAAGAACATCCCGAGATTGGCTCGACAGGCTGCAAGATGCTTGCGTACGATGACCATGCTCTGCTGGATGGAGCAGGTGATGGCTACCGTCGCGGAGGTTTGCCTGGAAGAATCGGGCATCGCGAGAAAGATTTTGGACAATTCAACGAACAGCGCTACATCCTCGGTCCATGTGGTGGCGCAGCAGTATATCGTCGCTCGATGCTGGACGATATAGGATTATTCGATGACGATTACTTCGCCTATCTCGAAGATGTTGACATAGGCTTGCGCGCACAAAGCGCTGGCTACAAATGCCTTTATGTTCCAAGCGCTATCATGTACCACCTCGGCTGTGGCACCACAGGCAGTGGCTACCATCCACTGGTTGTTCGACTGTCAGCACAAAACAATTGGAATACCATAGTAAAGAATATTCCGCTGGCACTGCTATTCAAGTTCATGCCTCAAATTATTTACTGGCAGGCATACTATTTTGCCGTGGTGATAGTTCGCGGAGGTCAAGTAATTCCCTGGCTGCACGGCACATGGAATGCGCTCTGCCTTATGCCAAAGATGCTGCAAAAGCGCGCAGAAATAAACCGCAAACGCAGAGTTCCACATTCCTATATGGAAGAAATTATCGTGAAGTCTGAGATGGAACTGGCTGAGTCACGCAAGAGATTGATTGAACAATCACTCGCTTCAAAGAGCTGATTGTTCAAAGCAAGCACTAAAGAAAGACACCATCCACGAAAAGGAATCACGATTTGATCTTGCGGAATCTCATTGCAGATTTCTCAAATTTCCGGAGATAAGAGCAAGCAGAGGAAGCGAGCTATTCGCCCTCGTCAAGCTCGTCATCTACATCAGTCTCGACCGGATTCAGGCAATCTTCCAAATCACGGCACGAATCTTGCAAGACAGGAAGTGCAGCTTCAATGAGTTCTTTTGCTTTGCTTTCCTTGCGCAGTTGAAGCTGTTCAAGCGCTTGTTCAAGCTTTTGCGTAGCCGTTTCACAAGCAATGAGAACCTTCTCTATACTTGAGATAGCAGCATCAATTTGATGATCTTCACCTTGAACACGGCATTGCTGGCAAATTCCCAAAATATCAAATCGTGAGTGTTTGTACTCATAACCTTTTCTGTCGGCAACATTTTTGCCGAACCCACGTATCAAGTCATCCTCAAACTCGATGGTCAAGCCACACTTCACGCAGATGAGGTGGTCATGTTCGTGCTCACCATCTGAAGCCTCATAACGCCGACCGTGCTCACCTGAGAGTGCTTGAACCTGTCCCTGACTGGAAAGACTATTCAGAGTTCTATAAACAGTCGAAAGACTTACCTTTAGCCCCTTTTCTTTTGCCAGGCGGAAAACCTCAGGAGCGGTCAAATGCGTACCGCGCGGAAGCCCCCTGATAAAGGCTTCTAGCGATTCTTGCACCTGGCTATGCCGGGTTCTTACCGTTAATTCGGCGGTTTCGTCCAAAATACTTCCTCAAGTTCTAATCAATTATAGAGCTTTGCTATGGCTCAAAAACAACTCAAAAGTAATTCATTGCAAATCAAGAAGTCGCTCACCATGGGCAATACCAGCGTAGATCAGCTTGAAAGACACTCGAAAAATGCAAGTAGCGCTTGAATTATGTCAAATTTAGTCTGAGCGAGAAGCGAAAGCTGGAGGGCTTCTTGACTGAGAAAGAGTGTTTTGTTAAGAGCGTAAAGATTTTGATCTTTGCACAGATTAATTTTCCCAAACAGTTATATTCCTATGGAGAAAGGAATAATCTCCATGGGGGAAACGGTAGCTAGCTATTGGCAGGTACTTTTTGACAGTTGCAAATTACTCAATTTCGCCTAACCGGGGGAAAGGTTGCGGAAGTAGAGACACAGATGTCTGGACCAGATAGGGAACAGATAAGCAATATCGAACAAGGGCTCGAGAGGGCGGAGCAGGAATTTCGCCGCGCTGTTGAGGCTAAAGATTTTGCTGGATTGATGCAAGCACACAACAGGATGTGCCAGTTGGTTGCAGCTCTCACGGCTGCGTGGACCGGTGGTCCGCCAACGGTGTTCTCAAGATTTTATGTGCCAAATCGGCAGACAGGTTCAATCGGAGGCGGCACTGGCCAGCACAAGATTGTGCAGCCGGGCGACGGCGCGGGAAGCGGTACAGGTCAGCACAAGATTGTGCAGCCCGCAGCTCCTGCGACAAGCCCTGAAGAAAAAGTGCCGGCAGAAAAACCAGCTGAGAAGCCGGTGGAAGCAGCGAAACCGGCTGATGACGACGTTCCAGAAATTTCAGTTTTAGAAAAGCAACTTGCTGAACTCGCTTCAAGAATGCAGAAGTGCCTTGAGGCGGGCGACATGGATGGCATGTTGCAAGCAAACGAAAAAATGGGACAGCTGAGCGAAATGATGGCTAAAGCAGAAGCTCGCCAGAAAGACCGCTCAACTGCAACGGCAAGTGTTTTGCTTAAATTGGATGAAGCGGCAGAAGCTTCGCCTAATAAGCTTTTAGATAAACCAAACGCACCGAAAGCCCTTGCTGGTGGCTGGTCTGCAGGCGACACACTGGCGTTCGCAAAAGCCAGAGCAGAAGAGAGAAAGAAACAGCAGAAGCTGGCAGACTCATTCGAATCAGTTGTTGGACAGGTTGAGACACCGGGGGCAAACGCAACAGGTGCACCGGCTGCGGGCAGCCAACCCAGCTCGACTGTGGACATGCTTTTCAGCGATAGAAGCACAAAAGCAGAACCATCATCGGGAGGAGTAGCCCCGCCGCCAGCTCCAGCGCCAAAGCCGAAACCAAAGCGTCAGCTAACCGCTGATGAATTGCGCGAAAAGCTTGAGCAATATACTTTCTATGAAATACTTGCCATCCCATCCACAGCTTCGTTTGAAGAACTTCACAAGTCGTTCCTGAGGAAGATTCGTAAGCTCAACAAGAAACTTGCGAATAAAACAATGGATGAGTGGCAATTCCAAGAGCTGGTCGCAGCTCTGTGCCTCGCTCATGACGTTCTGAAGTTTCCAAATGCTCGTCTTCAATATGACCTTGTGCTCTTCGGCCCTGCCGACGGCAGCGGACCAAGTGCGGAAACGGCTGCAAAGCAAAAGATGATGCCGTTGAAGGAAATGCTGAAGTTCTCTACATTGATAAGAATTGGAGAGCTTTCAGAAGCGATTGAAAAGCACAAGGACTCTAAGGACGAACGCGAAATTGGTCATTATCTGGTAGATAAAGGGTTGCTCTCAAAAGAAGAACTCGACTCAATCTTCTTTGCTCAGAAGCTAGTGTCAGCAGGCAAACTCACAGTTGCCCAGTTTGAATTAGCGATGCAAGAAATGAGAGAAAACTCGATTCCACTGCTTGATACGCTCGTGGCGTCCGAGTGGATTCAGCCGCAAGACGTTTTCAGCACTGACTTTTCGTAAAGCTCCGCTTGTAATTCGAGCTGAGACTCGCGTGGATTCGCGGTTGGATTCGCGTGGATTCGCGGACTGGATTGGCGGACTGGATTCGCGGACTGGATTCGCGGACTGGATTCGCGTGGATTCGCGACTGGATTCGCGACTGGATTCGCGGATGGATTCGCGTGGATTCGCGACTGGATTCGCGGACTGGATTCGCGTGGATTCGCGGACTGGATTCGCGTGGATTCGCGGACTGGATTCGCGTTCGCGGACTGGATTCGCGTGGATTCGCGGACTGGATTCGCCAAGGGGATTTGCGTCCTGGACTCGCCTGAATCCGCAGAGCAAAAAGACCTGGCTTTAAGAACCAGGTCTTCAAGACAAACTCCATGTGCGTCGAAGTGTTGAGCACTAAGCGCAGCCGCAAAGTGCGCTCCCTTGCTCGATTTATTTGCCTATCTGCGCAAAGTGACTCCCAACCCAGGTTTATCTGATGGAACCATCAATCCATCACGGTAAACAGCGCCTTCATAAGGGTCGTTATCAAGCAACATTGCGCCATCGAGGTCCAGATAATCCACGAGCGAAGCCAGATGAGCAGCAGCGCTTATTCCAATGGAAGATTCGATCATGCAGCCGAACATAATTTTGAGATTGTGCGCTCTAGCTGTGTGAATCAGGCGCAGAGCCTCTGAAATACCGCCGGTCTTCGCGAGTTTAACAACAACCCCATCAACCACATTAGCCAGCCTGGCAGCATCAACGGCACGGCAGCAGCTTTCATCGGCAAAAATCGGCAAAGCTCCATGTTCTTTCACATATCGCCATTCTTCGAGATGAGCAAACTTCGGCACCGGCTGCTCAATGAACTGAACATCGTTATCGGCTAAGAACTTGGACATCTCGACTGCCTGTTTCGGCGTCCAGGCTCCATTTGCATCTACACGCAACGGTATATTTGGCGCGTGTTTGCGAATACATTTGATGATGTCTCTGTCGTAGTTTGTTCCCTGTTTAACCTTAAGTACCTTGAAACCGGCATCGACAGCTTCTTTTGTCTTACGTTCAACCATTTCGAGATTATCAATGCCGATGGTGAAATCGGTAATCGGCGCAGCCAAACCACTTAAACCAAGTATCTGAAAAAGTGGCTTGCCCAGTAATTTCCCGCTGATATCTTGCATGGCCATTTCAATGGCTGACTTCGCAGCATAATTTCCTGCAATCGCCTTATCCATCCTTCTGCAAACTTCCTGAATTGCAAATGGATCGTCACCAAGAATATCGCGCTTCTGCAAGTCCTCAAGAACCGCCATAACTGTGGGGATGGACTCAGAATGGTAAGACGCCGGAGATGCTTCACCGAGCCCTTCAACATCACCGTAGTTCATTTTCACCAGTACATTATGGCTGTCAGAAGAGCTTCCATAGGAGATTCCAAATGGATGCTTGGTTCTGAGGTTCAGAACTTCGAATGAGAATGACAACTTCGCCTTGCTCTCTACAGTGCTCACTTCATCGACTCCTTGTAGTTTTGAATTGCATCAAACAACACTTCTGCGCCTTGCCTTACAGGGTCGCAAACAGGTAACCCAAGCTCATTTTGAGCCTTATTGATTGCATCTTCTGCTTCTTTGTCTGACATACCAAAGGTATTAAACGCAACACCAAGAACTTTAGTGGGACGCAGATAAGAACACATACGCTCGTAAATCGAAACCAGTTCTTTCAAAGGCAAGAGATCGATTGGCTCAAGACCTTTGATTTGGCTACGTCTTGCGTTATGACAGAGAATCAACCCCTGTGGGCAGGAACCATGCATCAAGGCAAGGGTAACTCCCGAAAAGCTAGGGTGCACAATCGATCCCTGTCCCTCAACGAGAACGTATTCATTGTCCTTAGCAGCATCCAACACGAGTTGCTCAACTGCGCCAGACATAAAATCGCCAATAACACGGTCAATCGCTATGCCAGTTCCGCAAATCATTATTCCGGTTTGACCCGTTGCAACAAATCCGGCGGACTTACTGCGAGCTCTAGCGACCTTGGCGATTTCAAGAGAGGTGGTCATCTTACCAACAGAGCAGTCGCTTCCCACTGTCAACACAACAAAAGCCTTGCTGGCAGCAGCTGCACGGGTTCCAACAGGAAGCTTCTCTGGGGGTCGACGCACATCAATCAAACGAACATTCTTCTTCTTTGCGGCTTCTGCAAGTTGCGGGTCGTCCGCCAGGAAGTCGTGCAAGCCATTAACTATGTCGAGTCCGTTATCGATAGCTTTCAGCAGGTCGGGCTTCCATTCGTCAGGCAGCGCGCCACCAGACCATGCAGTGCCGAGTAGCAAAGCATCAGGCTTCAGCTTCAGAGCCTCATCTAGACTGGAAACTATTGGGGCGTCGCAGGGAATACCAGTCACGTCTTTGATCGACTTGCCAGCTTTGCTGGCGTCGATTACTGCCACAACCGGGTTCTGGGCGTAGCGCAGCACACCTTCAGCGGTCTTAGAGCTGTCTTTACCGAGCGCATTTGGCGCATAGACAACCAATCTGGCGTTCAAATCGTAGTACATGCCAGTCTTTTCTTGCTTTGTTGCAAACATTTTTTCCATCCCAAAAGTGAAGATTCCCTGGTCGATTGCCAAGGTGACACGAGTTTGATCGCATTTAATATTACTAACTTTGTTGGAAAAAGCCAAAGCTAATGAGCTTTGTTAGCGACTAGCATAAAATTAGTAATGTGGGGATTTCCCTTGAGGTTTATCTGGCGTTGCCAAGAGATCTTCTATGGTTATCCTTATATGCTCTAACTTAGCTGGTAACAACCGCTAGGCAATGGGCATGGTCGAATTAGGAGGAAACGGGGCTACGATGCCAGACGACGACGAAAACAAAGACGAGAAAAGTGAAGAGGAAAAAGGCACACGAATGGATGCTGCCAAAGCATTTTTCAGAGCCATGTATGCAGGAGATGAATCTGCAGGTTCTTCTTCATCGGAAGGGGGAACCGATTCTCGCCGAGTAAAAGAGCTTGAACAACAGGTTGCAATGCTCGAACAAAAAGCAACTGAATTTGAAAACTTGTACAAGCGTCTGGCGGCAGATTTCGATAATTTCCGCAGGCGTATGGAACGCGACAAGGAAGAGTTTGCGAATGCTGGCGTTCGCAAAGCTGCCGAAGCGATTATTCCCGCGCTGGACGACCTCGATCGAGCTCAGATGTATCTCAACAAAGATACTCCAACAGAGAAGCTTCTAGAGAGCTTCCAGTTGATTTCAACACGCATTATGCAGTGTTTGGAGCAAGCTGGATTGAAGAGACTTAATACCAGCGGTGGTGTTTTGTTTGACCCTCGTTATCACGAACCGGTTCAGCAAATTGAATCCGAAACACTTCCAGACCAAACCATCATGCATGAACTGCGCGGTGGCTACATGTTGGGAGAAAGAGTAATTCGGCCTGCGCTGGTCAACGTTGCACTTAATACCAAGATGGACATGCCACCAGTTGAAGCGCTTCAAAAAGAAGCTCCGGCTCCGGCACCAGCTCCGGTACAAGAGCCAGCTCCCGCTGCTGCCCCAGAGCAGACAAAGAGCGCAGAGCAGAGCAATTCAAGCTCAGCTTCCAGCGAAAGCACCACAGCATCCAGCAGCTCTACGGAATCTAAAAGCACGAAAAACGACGACGAATTGGCGAAAGCAGCTCAAAAATCCCTTGCCGGGGAAACAGAAGAAGGCTCTCGCATATTCGATTTAGGCGACATGGACGACATCACATAAAGCTCACGAGCAGAAGGGCGTCAAATGACCACTGAAAAAGTAATTGGAATTGACCTTGGTACTACATATTCTTGCGTAGCGGTGATGGAAGGCGGAAAGCCAGAAGTTATTCCAAATGCGGAAGGTTCGAGAACGACACCATCCGTAGTGGGTTTCACGCGAACGGGAGAGCGCATAGTTGGTCACCTGGCAAAACGTCAGGCTGTGACAAATCCGGGAAGAACCATTCTCTCAATCAAGCGAGAAATGGGCACCAACTATCGTATTACTATTGACGGCAACGCATACACACCTGAGCAAATTTCCGCAATGATTTTGCAGAAACTGAAGGTTGATGCGGAAGCTTACATCGGCGAAACAATTACTAAAGCGGTTATTACAGTTCCAGCTTATTTCAATGACTCGCAGCGACAAGCAACCAGAGACGCCGGACAAATAGCCGGGCTCGATGTTCTGCGTATCATTAACGAGCCTACGGCATCATCACTTGCCTATGGTCTGGATAAGCTCGAGCAAAATGGCACAATTCTTGTTTATGACCTTGGTGGTGGCACGTTTGACGTAAGCATTCTCGATATTACTGAAGGTGTTTTCGAAGTTAAAGCAACCGCTGGAAACAACAGATTGGGCGGAGACGACTTCGACCAGGCTATCATCGACTGGATGAAGCTTGAGTTTCAAAAAGCAAACGATATCGACATTTCAAATGACCTTATGGCTATTCAAAGACTTAAGGAAACTGCGGAAAAATCAAAAATTGAGTTGTCCTCAGCCATGGTTAGCGAAATCCATTTGCCATTCCTGACGGCAGACGCAAGCGGACCAAAACACTTCCAGGCTGCTCTAACACGGGCGAAGTTCAATGAACTGAGCGCGCACCTGGTAGAGGGTACGATGGAACCGGTTCAACAAGCAATTGCTGACTCCGGACTCAGCGCCGAGCAAATCGAGCATGTGTTGCTGGTTGGCGGTTCAACAAGAATTCCGGCAGTACAGGACGCGATTAAGCGTTTCTTCCAGAAAGACCCAGTCAAATCAGTAAACCCTGATGAAGCGGTCGCTTTAGGAGCCGCTATTCAAGCCTCAATTCTCACCGGAGAAACTCAAGAGATATTGCTTCTCGACGTTACTCCGCTTTCACTCGGAATTGAAACGGCTGGCGGCTTGTTCACCAAAATTATCGAACGTAATACCACCGTTCCTACCAGCAGAAGCATGTCTTTCACAACGACAGAAGACGGTCAGTCTCACGTCGAAGTCCACTGCTTGCAGGGTGAACGTGAACTCGCTAAATTCAACAAGTCTCTTGCGAAGTTCACTCTTGATGGCATTCCGCGTGCACCACGCGGCGTTCCGAAAATTGATGTTACATTCGACATCGACGCTGACGGCATCGTGCACGTAAGCGCAAAGGACGCAGCTTCAGGCAACAAACATTCTGTTACCATTCGAAGAAGTTCTGGTCTGTCCAGATCTGACGTTGAAAAAATGGAACAGGAAGCTTCGGAATTCGCGGAACAAGACAGAATTCAGAAAGAAACCATTGCTGCGAAGATGAAGGCAGAAACACTGGTAGCCGAAGCCGAGAGAACTTTAACAAAGTACAGCGGAGTCGTCGATCAAGATTTCCTCGACATGGTAAAACGCAACTTAGACGTTTTGAAAGCAGCGCTCGAAGCCGGAGATGCGCCAGATTTGAAGCAGTTGGTAGATCAGCTTGACGCTGCCCTGCTCGAAGTTGGACGTGTACTCTACAGCAGTGGAAGAGCAGCGGCAGCTGATACGGCCGAGTAACTTAAATATTCTTGTTGGTGAAAACTGAAGTTTCTAGCTAAACTGAAAGGTTAGTGGAGACTGCACCTTACTTTAAGTAGGAATCACGTGAACAAAATGGCAACCGGAGACTATTACGATATCCTCGGGGTTTCGAAGAGCGCAACACCTGAAGAAATCAAAAAAGCCTTCAGAAAGAAAGCGGCTGAACTTCACCCAGATAACCAGGAGACAGGCGATGAAGCCAAGTTTAAGCAACTTGTAGCTTCATATGAAGTGCTCTCCGACGAGAACAAGAAAGCCCTCTACGACCGTTATGGCGAAGACGGGCTAAAGAGAGGCGGCGCAGGAGCAGGCGGCGGGTTCGGTCAAGAATTCGACATGAGCGCATTCTCCGATCTTGGCGAAATATTCGAGTACTTCTTCAGCGGCGGCATGCGCGGCGGCGGTCAACGGCGTTCTGGTCCACAAAGGGGCTCAGATCTTCGCTATGACATGGAAATTCAATTTCTTGAAGCAGTCTTTGGCGTAGAGAAAAAAATCCACATCAAACACCTCCGCACCTGTGAAACCTGTAAGGGCTCTGGCGGTGCAGCAGGATGCGAGCCCGTAACATGTACTGGCTGCGGCGGGCACGGGCAAGTCCGACAGACAACATCAACATTTATTGGTCATTTCTCGCAAATCGTCCCCTGTCCAAATTGCGCAGGGGAAGGCGTTAAAGTTGAAAAACCTTGCGGAGATTGCGCTGGAAAGGGACTTCAACGAAAAGACCGCACTCTGGAATTGAAAATTCCAGCAGGGGTGGACAATGGCTCTCGCATTCGAGTAACTGGAGAAGGCGACAGTGGCAAACGCGGCGCTCCAACCGGCGACTTGTATGTAATTCTAAATGTTCGCGCACATGAAAAATTCCAGCGCGAAGGCACCACAATTTTATTGAAACAACCAATCAGCATGTCTATGGCTGCCATCGGTGGCGACATGCTCGTTGACACCGTAGGCGGTAAGCGCTTGCTCAAGATTCCCGCAGGTACGAACTTCGGAACAGTCCTCACCATGAAAGGCGAAGGCGTTCCGCAACTGAGTAACCCTGAAAGAAGAGGCATCCAGCAAGTAGTTCTAGTCATTGAAACGCCATCAAAACTCTCTGACGAAGAAAAAGAGTTGTACCGCAAACTCGCTGAATTGCGTGGCGAACAACTCACAGTGCCCGAAAGCGAGCGCCCTCAGCCAAGCCCTGAGAACTCGAAAGACAAGGACAAAGACAAAGACCAGAAAGAGCATCATTCAATATTCGATGCAATAGCCGGAGTATTCAAAGGCAAACACGCTAACGGTGAGTAAGCGAGAGCATTGTGTTGGAAGCCAAACGAACAGGGTCTAAATTGAGTCATTCGAAGCCTCACTCATTTTCGTGTGCTTCGCGAATGCGCCTTGCTAGCGCCTTGATTCTGATTCTCTCGCTTCTCAGCTGCCCCGCGATGGCGACCCGCCTCAGCGCCGACATAAAGAAGACGCTAGAGACCGTTTTTCCAGCAGGCATTCAGAGGCTTGATGGAAGTGTAGAACTTCCAGATCACAGTTTCATGCTGCCTTTGATACCGGGGTCAAATCCTCCAAAGCGAACCAAAGCAGAAGGCATACTGAAATGGCCAAAAGACTCTGACGACCCGGTGCTTTTGATTTATGAAAATGGCTGGGCGCATATCCGCACTGAGAAGAAAGACAGCAGCGTCACCCTGAAGTTGCCGGACGCCCTGCCTGATGCAATCAAGAAAAAGCTTCTGACGAGCAAGCTGCCAGAAGATTTGATTGTGCCCCAGGGTTTTGTCTTACCTTATTCGATGAAACCAATGCGCGGCGACCTCACGTCTGTACCTATTATGGAAGACGTGGCATTGATGAAACCGGAGTTCAAGAAAAAAGAACACGTACAGCAGCAGCAATATAGCGGCGACGGAATGTTCGCTATGGTCTCAATAAGAGATGGCAGCATAATTCTCATGGATGCGAAGAACTTCAGCAAGATAGCTGAGTTTCCAACGCAGGGAACGCCATCGAGCATGAGCTTCGTCGACGGACGCATTTATGTTACTGACCAGGCGAAAAATAGAATTTTGATGCTCGACCCGATATCGAGACGCTTCCTGGGTCAGGTAGACCTGCCACCAAATACAGCACCACGAGGAATAGTCACTTTACCAAACGGCACTTTGATTTTTGTCTCCCTGAGCGGAAGCTCTGAAGTTGCCGCCATCGAAACAGAAACCGGAAAAATTCTGGCGAAAACAAAAGTACCTATTGGTCCTGCGCGAATGTCAGTCACCGCAGACGGTGCCTTTGTCACGCTACTTAGCGTGACAGCCTCGCAGCTAGCGATAATTGCAGCCTACAACCAGAGAGTTGTTGGTGCAGTAAAACTGGGAGATGTTCCAACATGTATGGTAGTTCATCCAACAGAAAAAACTGCTTACGTAAGCAATCGCCATTCAAACACAGTTTCTGTCGTTGACCTGACAAAACGTATTGTCTTGAACAATATCAAGACTGGAAATTCTCCAACGGGTGTTGCGATCAGCGCTGACGGCAAGAAACTCTATGTGGCTCTTGGGCGAGACAACAGCATTGTTATCTACGACACAAGCAACTTGCAAAAAATCAACGAAGTGAAATTGCCACTCGATGTTGATTTCCCCCATTCAATATGTTTGACACCAGATGGTGGACATCTCATCGTGACCAGCCAACAAACAGACACTGTAGGAATTTTGGACACCAACACACTGGAATTCAGCAAACAAGTACAAGTTGGACATACAACCCAAGATGTAATTTGGATTCCTGCCGGTTAGTGTGCAAAGTCAGCTAGTTCAAACTTCACAAGCACTCAAAATTATTGAGATTAGCAATACGCGCTACTAGCCCTGCCTCACCAAGGTAGTGAGCAAGCTCTTTTGCCCGAACTCTCTTAAGACCCCTCTCGTAGGTTTCAAGCCAATCAGCTTTTGATTCCTCAAAAGACTTCTTCAGGTCCTCCTGCGAAGATGCAGCAATCATAAGCCGTGCACTTTCAAACGAACCGCAAGCAACACAATTAACTATCTGCTCAGCATCAGGTATCGCGCCTTTGTCCAACAATTTCTTTGTCGTGGCAGCAGGAATCTCGGCGCTTACGTGACGCAAAATATCGCTGCGAACTTTAGCGCCGACCTCAACTAGAACATCTACAGCTTCAAACTTCGACGACTTTAGCGCGAGGTCTGTAGCAAGAGCATTGCCCTCAATAGCTTTGTTCAGGGGAACCCCGGCGGACGCCAGCTGTCGAATTAAGGCACAATCTGATCGAAAAATTGCATGGCGCAAAGCTGCCTTTGCCACCGCCATTTTTCTTGAAATATCGCCATTCTCTAGTGCGCTTTTCCAATCAATCATAGCCTGACAGAAGTAGGCAACGACCTTATCAGCAAGTTCACGGGATAGCCCTGCCTCAACGCATTCATTCAAATATTCCATGAGTTCTTTGCCCATAGCGTATCTTGCATTCTTGTCGCGCGGGTCTTCTTCTACGTACAATTCAGTGAATGCCTCGTAAAGGTCGTTCGCAAAGCCAACGCTGATGTCCTCATGAAGGCAATCTGTCCAAGCAGGGGGCAGCCCCTGCTTCCAGGCAACGATTTTCCCATAGTTGGCTCCAGGAGTTACAACAGCATAAATGCGGTCGCAATATTCGAACCCGCCGAATGGAAGATAGTCTAATTTGCCACTCCATTTTGTGCCATTCTCTTCAGCGGCATCTTTGGAAAGCTCCAATTCATGATCTATCCAGGCATTCAAATCTTTGTAGTGCTTACTGCCAGTGTAGAAGAGTTCTGTCCAACTGATAGCCTCTTCACGATCGTTGAGGTCAATCTTCAGATTATATGCAATGCTGCCACCAGCAGTCTTCGACCAGAGCGTAGATAGCGCCGGGGGAATCTTGCCAGAGCATTTAGCCTCAACAGCAGCAAGGTCCTCACTGGACAGGGGTGGCTGGGCATCAAAAATTACGCGATCTGCAAAAAACAAAATGCGATGAGAAAGAAGAGTTTCGAGCTCTTCCGCTGTGAAAACAATGCTCATAGCCTCTCTCCTCGGCACAGGTTAAAAAACTCGATGCCAGAATAATAATTGATCAGAATAGAATTTTCTGGTGCGCCCTGTAAATTGTGACTTTTAAAATTACTTTGTTGCCGCGAAATGAATCTAAAATCCTGAGTCCTTAGGCTTTCCCGACTTGTCTCGGGGCGCTTCATTACTTTCATAATAGTTGCGACCTGAACTACCGGAAGCAGAGCCTCCGCTAGAACCGCCCGAAGAACCGCCGGAGCTTGCGCTAGAACCACCGTTTCCGCCTCCAGTGTTGAGAATCTCTGCAGACAAAATTTGATCTCCCCTGCGAATAGCGTATACAGCATTCATGCCGTCAACAACTTTTCCAAACACAGCATACTGTCCATTTAGCTGCGGTGCAGGCGACTTGGTAATATAGAACTGGCAACTTGCACTATTTGGGTCGTTGCTTCTAGCCATTGCCACAGTGCCAGGCGCATTGTGGTTCAAAGTGCGGTTAATTTCCAGTTTCAAGAACTTTGGCGCACCAGTAGCGGGGTCGGTCGCGTTTCCCGAGCCATTACCATTGGGGTCGCCACCCTGAATTACCCAGTTCTCGACTCGATGCCAGGTCAACCCGCTGTAGAAACCAGCTTCGACCAGATCAAGAAAATTACCAGCTGTGTAGGGCACCATGCTGTAGAAAACTCGAATTACAATGGGACCCTTCGTTGTTTGCAAACGAACAAACTGGTCTCGGTTATTTTGTGAATCAGCAGGGTTACTGCTGCCAATGAAAAATGAGAGCACAGCAGCGCTTGCCGCAACAGATTTAATCATGGCTGTTAGTTTCACAGGGCACCTGTAAATTCCCGACTATAGCGATTATACGCCCCAAACCCACAGGAAATAAACACCAGCTCGTAATACCAGATTAGCCAGTGACGTGAGCAGCCTTATTTAAGAACCTCGTGATGCTAGCCTGATAGAGCAACTCACAAGTTCCAACCGGACCGTTACGCTGTTTAGCGATAATGATTTCTGCTTCGCCTCTTTGTTCGCTTTCAGGATTGTAGTAGTCATCACGGTAGATGAACATAACGATGTCGGCGTCTTGCTCGATACTTCCAGATTCTCTCAAGTCAGAAAGCATAGGTCTTTTATTCTGACGAGATTCCACAGCCCGAGACAGCTGCGACAAAGCAATTACCGGAACATGTAGTTCTCTTGCGAGCTGCTTGAGACCGCGAGAGATTTCAGAAACTTCTTGCTGTCGGTTATCAGTCGATTTCTTACCAGTCATCAGCTGAATGTAATCGATGATGATCAAGCCCAAGTCTTTCAATTCGGCTTTCAGTCGGCGGCACTTTGCTCGGATATCGAGAACGCCAACCACCGGAGAGTCATCGATATAGAGCGGGGCCTCACCCAATCGTCCCATGGCATTTGCCAGGGCAGTCCAGTCATTTGTTTGCAGGAAACCCGAGCGCAATTTATTCGCATCGATGCGTGCCTCAGAACAAAGAAGACGTTGAACGAGCTGTTCCTTTGACATTTCAAGACTGAATAAGGCAACGGGAGCGTTGCATTCAACAGCTGCATGCTGCGCAACATTCAAGGTGAAAGCTGTTTTTCCCATGGACGGACGAGCAGCAACAATCACAAGGTCAGATCGGTTCCAGCCTGAGGTCATTTCATCGAGATCGTAAAAGCCAGTGGATAAGCCAGAAAGAGCGTCTCTTTGCTCATATCGCTGTTCGATTTTGGCAAATGAATCATTTACTACATCACGAATTGGCGTGAGCTGTTGCATGGCACGATTTTCGGAGATGCCGAATACGAGACGCTCAGCTTTATCAACTGCGACTTCGGCGTCAGGCTCATCAAAACATGTTTGAACAATTTCAGTACCGGCTTTGATAAGGTTTCGCAGAAGTGCTTTTTCATTGATTGTCTTGGCGTAGTACTCAACGTTTGCAGTGGTGGCAATAGACATTGCCAGGTCAGTCAAATATTGCCTTCCGCCAACAATCTCAAGCTTCTGCTGATCCTTCAAATAACTCGGCAGAGTTACAAGATCAACAGGTTCACCCTTTTCGAAAAGTTCGATAATTGACGTACAAATTATCTGGTGCGCTTTGCGATAAAAATTCTCGGGCTTGATGATGTCAACGATTTTCGAAATAGTTTCGGGGTTGACTAACAACGAACCAAGAACGGCCTGCTCCGCCTCGATGGATTGCGGTGGAATTCTCTCAAGATTGGTTTCTATCGATTCGGGAGCATCCTCTTCCCGGTCGCGTCGAAAGCGTCTGAAATTTTTCTCTTTCTCTCTTTCCATTCGAACTCCGCAAGCGCTTGCCTCTTGGCAAACCTTTTCTAACCCTCTTCTATGACGCAAATCTCGTGCAAAAAGTTCAAAACAATCCCAAAAAGCTGGAAAGCTCTGGTATCTGTCAGTGAAAATTTTTCGAGAACACCGCCAGAGGCGGTATTTCGCAGATTCCTTGATTATCTCACCAGTCGAAGCCTATTTCTTTAACTAAACGGAAGATCAAACGCACGGGTATATACAAAAGACATACGCGTCAGACCAGAATAGCCTTAGACCCCAGATAGACCGCCTTTCGTCTCAAGACTTTTCATTTGATTAAAGTCCAACACAAAACGTTGTGGGCAAAAACTGCACGAAACTCAAGACACCAGATATGGTGCCACAAACAGATCTCCAGAAGCGTAAGAACCTTGTTCGCCAATTCAATCGTCAGAGTGATGTCCGCGTCTTTTCTTTCTTGAGACAGGCTCTTGAGGCGCCTGCTCAGATTCCTTTTGTTTACTGCTAGCTTCCTCTGGGGTCAACGGTCTGTACTCAACGTCATTAAACCGCAACTCTCCTCTCTGGCCTTTTCCAAATTGAATGCCAATATCTGTGGCAACTTCTGTTCTGATCGACCCCTTAGGAAACTCGAGAATTGGGTCTCCATCTACTTTGTTGATGGCCTTAATCACAGCATTGTCGTACCAAAAATCACCCGATGACCTGATAATGCGAACATTTTTTAACTGCTTATCGCGAGTCACCTCGCAGTGATACCAGGTTATGGCTCCATTTTTTACGCTGAGGGCTTCATAGGCGTTTGAAAACATTCGGTCTTTCACCGTTTTTGCAAACTTATTTCGCCATCCATCCCAATCAATTGCCAACTCATGTTCAGCGATGTTTCCGGACAGTGTCTCACCTGGTTTCAAAGGCTTTTTCAGGGCAGGAAACTCAGACGCCGGGTCATATGTGTCCATTTTTGCTTCTTGCTTCACTAGTTCTTGTTGCTTTGGTCGATCATCACCTTCCTCGGGTGGCTTATCTCCAACAAAAACACGAAACTGCGCATTGGCTGCAGAGCAGCACATCAAGAAAATGAGTAGAACTAAAAAATGAAAACTCGGCTTCCTCATATCAAAATAGTACATCATTAGCTTTCACACAGTGCATTTGGAAAGGCAGTCAAGGCAAACGAATTGTTTGGCAGCCAACAAATTAATCGAAGTGCTGGGCTGTCTTATTTTTATGAACTCAATGCAAGAAAGCTGGGCATCCTCAGGGCTGGTAAAGCTCTACCGGTCTGCCGTCAGGATCGAAAACGACCACCCTCTTACCCCACGGAGTGTCTTCTATCTTGATTTTGAATCTGGTATTGATTTGCTCAAGTTTACTAACCAATTCAGTCAAATCGCTAACCTGGAATCCCAACATGGTGACGTCAAATGCACCAGCATCCAGATTTGAATTTTGCTGGCGTTCAAAAAGTGCGTAATGCACACCACCGATATCAGCCTCGTAGTGGCGAGTATGACCTTCACCTTCATGTGAATCGTGGTCCAACGGAATACCAAGCAAGCGATAAAATCGCAGCATTTCCTCGACCTTGCCACTTCGCCAGATTACGGCTCCAACTTTTTGAATCACAGCCACGCTTACCTCTGAATCTCTACACATTAGATCGCAACGGCTATTTCACACTGAATGTAGCAGGCTTTGCGACTGCGTCATCAATGGAATATTCAAGCTTATGTTGACCCTTGCTTCTAACATCTTTCGATAAGTCCCAATAAATAGCGTGCACCGCACCTGGTGCTATCTTGTAAGAACGCCCGCCCTCATCCATTATGTTTATTGGCTTTCCGTCGAGCTTTAGCCCAACGGGATAACTCCACGATGGAAGCTCAGCTTTGCCTATGTTCTCGACATAAATGGTCAGTGTCATTTTCTTGCCTATCTGCGCATCATCAGGTGGCAACAAAAATAGGCGCAGCTGTTTGCCACTTTTTCCCCAATCTGCATTCAAGCGAAGAAGCGCAAGCTCTGCAGCCTGAAAGGGAATACCTCCGGGCATCGCACTGACCGATGCCACACGAACTTGCGGTTCAGTACTCTTGTTTTGTTTAGCAGACTCAGCCTTATTTTTATCTACAATTTCTTGCAACATGGGAATAGCTTCCTTGCAATTACAAGCAGCCATAGTTTGAATCGCAGTCTGTTGATAATACTTGTTGCTCATGCGCTTGTACGCAGCCATAACGTCCGCACAGACTGCAGGGTTTCTGAATTTAGAAAGTTCCTTCAAGATTCCCGAAAGCGCTTCGGAATCGTTGCAGGACTTTATTGCCTTCGACAGCGCTGCGTAAATCGACTCATCGTAGTGTGAGCGCAGCGCCATTGTTGCATAGTAGCGCTCATGGTCTGAAAAACCTGGATTCAACAAGACCTTACACAAAGCGTCAACGCATGTCTTATCATCAAAATAACCTAAACTGGAAATCAAGAAAGTGCGATCATTTTTAGTTTCGTGTACAGCTCGCACAAAAACTGACCTTGCTGGAACCCCGAGAACCACTAGCGAATGCGCCGCTTCATCCAATTCGTCGGGAGTCTTGCAATGCTCTTTCACCAACTGCTCAGCTTTCTTTTCGGCGGCTGTTTCTTTTCCTTTAAAAATCTGCTGCGACCGCGTGAACCCGGAATTTACCAGCGAAGGAGTGCTGAAGCTGCGGTTGAAGAGATTATAGAGAGCGTCCACAAGCTTCTGATCTGCATTGTCCGCGATTAATTTGTATTTTTCACCGCACAAGACACCTTCGGTGTAGTGAGTCGATTTTGCATTTTGCTTTTTGCGGATGCCAATCCAATCAAGCGGCAAGAAATAGATTTTTGCCTGTTCTTTACCATTGCTCAAATCAAAGCACACCCCAGAATTGGGAGAATCTGTCCACCAGTCAGCTGGCGTGACGCCAGAATTTACGCCGCTTATTTTCCAGGAGTTAGATAGAACCTTTTTTAGTTCTGCTTCTATCTTGCTCTGTTCGTTTTGATCTGGCATAGCAGGAGTTGAGGTAAAAGTAGTGAACAACAAACAAACTGTGGTGATGAAAAAAAGGATTGTTCTTCTAACGCTCGTTTCAACAATAGAAAGCATAGTGATTATCCAATTGAGAACTTAGCAATCGCCTCAGATTATTTTTTATGTCAGATCCTGAGGGCTCATAACACAGTACCAGCTTAGCACTTAAGAGACTGCCGATGGTATGATCAAACGCCTATTCTTCGGGCGATTTTCAAATGACAGAAAGCAATCTTGACTTCAAACCATACATAGCTCCGGAATCAAAAATGAAGGAGTTCACGCCGCTTTCGATAATTCTTGGCGGAATGTTCGGTCTCCTCTTCGGAGCAGCGACCGTCTATCTCGCGCTGAAAGCAGGATTGACTGTTTCTGCATCAATTCCAGTTGCGGTGTTGGCAATTTCAATTGGTCAGCGCTTCTTAAAAACAACAATTCTTGAAAACAACATCATCCAAACCACGGCATCGGCCGGAGAGTCGATTGCGTCAGGTGTAGTTTTCACACTACCGGGCTTTCTCTTCCTTTCAATAGACAATGGGCAGAGTGTGGGCGCTCATTATTTCGAATATTGGACAATATTCACTTTAGCAGTTTTGGGTGGATTGCTCGGAACTCTAATGATGATTCCGCTGCGCAGATCATTGATTGTCAAAGAGCACGGCAATCTTCCATATCCCGAGGGAACGGCTTGTGGCTCAGTTCTAATTGCGGGTGACAAGGGTGGAGAATTTGCAAAGACAGCCTACCAGGGACTTGGATTCGCGGTGCTCTACGCCGCATTGCAACACGTTTTCAGGGTTATCGCGGAATCACCTAAGTATGTGACTGCTCAAGCCAACAAGTTTCTCCCGTCTGCCACCGTAAGTGGTGAAATCACACCAGAATACATGGGCGTAGGTTACATCATCGGCTTCCGCATAGCTGGAATTCTGGTCGCTGGAGGCGTACTAGCCTGGCTCGGAATGATACCTCTACTTGCTGGTCTTGTACCGATGGATACGATAGCAGCACAGCTAGTCAAATTAGGATATCTTGCAGATTTGAGCACAGCAGGAGGACCAGGCGGATGGCAACCAGATAGCCACACGTTCGCCAACACCGCGGACGCAGTCTACAAGGCTTACATTCGCCAGATCGGTGCTGGTGCAGTAGCTGCTGGCGGCTTCATGACTCTGCTTAAAACGATTCCTACAATCGTTAGTTCTTTCAAAGAGAATTTAGCTTTATTCAAGAAAGCGCCGGATGGAACTGTCGTAGAACGCTCTCGCACGGAAAACGACTTATCGATGAATACTGTCCTCTACGGCTCACTTGCGTTGATGGCACTGATCGCTATTCTTCCCCAAATTCCTGGAGAAAGTTTCCTTCAAAAGGGTCTCATTGGGATTCTGGTTGTTATTTTTGGCTTCTTCTTTGTGACAGTATCAAGCAGAATTGTTGGACTGATCGGTTCGAGCTCAAACCCAGTTTCTGGCATGACAATTGCGACTCTGATGGCAACATCACTGGTATTTATTGCATTTGGTTTAACAGGAAAGCTTTGTGAACCAATGGTGCTCGCTGTTGGAGGAATAGTATGTATTGCTGCAGCAAACGGCGGTGCCACATCACAAGACTTGAAGACGGGTTATATAGTTGGCGCCACACCAAAATATCAGCAAATTTGTTTGTTTATTGGCGCCATAATCTCATCAGTAATAATAGGACTTACAGTAAAGCTTCTCGATCATCCTTCACCAGATATGGTGGCAGCAGGCATTCAGCATGCCATAGGAAGTGACAAATTCCCCGCGCCACAAGGCACTCTAATGGCGACACTAATTAAAGGGATGTTGTCGTTTAATCTTGACTGGAACTTCGTATTGATTGGCGTTTGCCTGTCAATGACAATGGAACTTTGCGGCGTGAATTCATTGAACTTTGCAGTAGGCGCATACCTCCCTATTTCAACAACTCTGCCTATATTTGTTGGCGGATGCGTCAGGAAGATAGTCGATATGCGCACAAAGAAAACGAATGCAGCACACAGTCACGCTGATGATGAGCTGGGAGCAGGCAGCTTGTTCGCCACAGGACTGGTTGCGGGCGGAGCCTTAGCAGGAGTCGTTGTGGCACTACTATCAATACCGCCGGAGATCTACTCTTTCCTTGAAAAAATAAGTATGGAAAAGCCACTTATACGTGCGCTCGGTGAAGATGGCTATCAACTCTTGGGAGTGGGATTCTATGCTCTTATGGGAATTATTCTCTACAAGGTAGCAACGGGCAAATCACCAGCAGATAGCACGGCGCTTCTTGAAGCAGAAGCAGGTCCTTCGTCTATTACCGAGCCAACAGCAGACGCCGAGAACACGCCGACCGAAACCGATAAATAGCCTCAGAAGCTGGCAGGATAGCAGCGCTCCCAATCCGAAGCTGCTGCTCCACGATCCGAAGCTGGCACCCCCCGATCCGAAGCTGGCACCCCCCGATCCGAAGCTGGCACCCCCCTTTCCGAGGGTGGCACCCCCCGATCCTAAGCTGGCGCTCACAGGCAATAAAAAACGGCTCGTCATTGAGCTGGCGCTCACAGGCAAGAAAAAACGGCTCGTCATTGTTGACGAGCCGCAATTGTGTTGTCGTTGCAATAGAGCTTCCAAGCTTCAAAACCCGGATGGATTTATCCCTTGGTGCCCTTTGAACTCGTTTAGGATTTGCCGGTTGGGTCTGGTGCCGAAGTGAGTTTCTTCTCAATTCTCGGAGCCGGCACCTCACGGCGCTTGAGCATTTCATCGACAAGTATGTAAGAGCCGCAAATCAGATCGCGGAAGGAATCATCTAACAGCCCTTCCAAACGTTCTGTAGAACCACTGCGCTTGTGTTCGCCAAGCCATCTTACTTTGTCGACCATAACTCCAGAAATGATGATCGCAGCCATCAAATCTCTTTTGTTATCACTTTCCATTTTGATGCTTCCTCTCTAACTATTCTTCATCGAGTGAAGACGTGTCACCAACAGGAAGACCAAGCTCCCATGCTTTCAGCAAGCGACGCATGATTTTGCCGCTTCTAGTTTTTGGCAAACTATCACGAACTTCGATTTCACGCGGGTAAGCGTGTGCTGCAAGCCTTCTCTTTGTGAAGTCTCTGACCTCTTCAAGAAGCTTTGGCGAGTTTTGTACGCCATTTGCAAGTACGATAAACGCTTTGATGATTTCGCCGCGCTCTTCATCTGGCTTGCCGATTACGCCTGCCTCAGCTACCGCTTCGTGCTCAACTAGCGCTGACTCGACTTCAAATGGTCCGACTCTGTGTCCTGCTGTATTGATTACATCGTCAGCACGTCCAACAAACCAGAGATAGCCATCTTCGTCACGCCAAGCATTGTCGCCACTGAAGTACCATCCATCAATCTTGAAATACTCTTTGAACTTCTCTTCGTTTCTCCAAACTTGACGAAGCATAGATGGCCAGCCTGGACGCACAACCAGTCTTCCTAGCTGTCCAGGAGCAAGTTCGTTGCCGTCATCATCTACAACTGTCACATGAACGCCTGGCAGGGGCTTGCCCATCGAGCCTGGCTTAATCGGCAAACAAGGAAGGTTGGAAACAAGCTGCATGCCTGTTTCAGTTTGCCACCAGTTGTCGTGCACGGGCAATCCATAAAGTTTGTATGCCCATCGAATAACTTCAGGATTCAATGGCTCGCCCACGCTCAAGATGTGACGCAAACTTTCAAGTGAATGTCTATGCACTTCATCATCGCCTGCTTTCATGAGCATGCGAAGGGCAGTAGGTGCAGTGTACCAAACGGTGACCTTTAATCTGTCGATCAATTGATACCAGCCAGCCGCATCGAAGCGACCTTCATACGCCACCACAGAGGCACCATTAGACCATGGTCCGAAGATACCATATGCGGTGCCAGTGACCCAACCAGGGTCTGCGGTGCACCAGTACACATCATCTTCTCTAAGATCCAAGACCCACTTAGTAGTTGCATGCAGACCGACAATATCATTATGAACGTGCAAAATGCCTTTTGCTTTTCCTGTCGTTCCTGAAGTGTAGAGCAAATAGAGAGGGTCTTCAGGGCTTACGTGAGTCGGAGCAAGATGCTCTGAAGAGTTGACCATCAACTCTTCAAAAGAAAGGTCTCCCGGTTTCAACTCGCCTTCGTTGCGCACCACAATAACGTATTCCAGGTCTTGCAACTGATCGCGAATCTCATCAAGTTTTGGCTTGAGATCTTCTGTCGTAATTACAATCTTGGCGCCACTGTCCTGCAATCTGTCGCGCAGCGCGTCAGGTCCGAAAGCGGAAAATAGTGGTCCAATTACCGCGCCGATTTTTGCGATTGCCATCGTCGAGATGTAGAGTTCTGGAACTCTAGGCATAAAGATGAATACTCGGTCGCCTTTAACAACTCCCAGATTTTTCAAAGCATTCCCAAGACGATTTGAAAGATAGTAGATGTCCTGGAAAGTAAATGTCTCCATATGGTTGTTTGCATCAACCGAATAAAGAGCAACTTTGTTTCTACGTCCGTCATTCATGTGGCGATCACATGCGTTGAAAGCGGCGTTGATTTTGCCATCTGCAAACCAGCTTATGTCTTTCTTCGCATCGTCCCAAGAAAAGCTTGCATAAGTTGCATCGTAATCTTCGAGATTAGCTTTTACCGGATACTTTTTGATAACTTCCTTCCGCACGCCGCCTGGCACGCGGGTGGAACTGCCTGACGCTCTGAACACGCCTTCTTTAAGATCAGCCGCACCTTTATCCGCCACTTTCATTCCTTGTCCTCCGGTAAAACCGAAACTGAACCGAATACACACGCAAACGCAGCTGCTTGAAAACAGTGCTTAGCAATGCAATCTGCATATATTAGCGCGTCGGACGCTTCTTAAATCAGACAGCTGGCA
The DNA here is from genome assembly GCA_044226015.1 of Obscuribacteraceae bacterium (SeqCode). Taxonomy (GTDB): domain Bacteria; phylum Cyanobacteriota; class Vampirovibrionia; order Obscuribacterales; family Obscuribacteraceae; genus JAIEPM01. The sequence goes on along the minus strand of JBGAHS010000001.1, from coordinate 724,664 downwards.
CGAAATTCCACAAATAATGTTTAAAAGGAACAACAAACTAAAAGGCACAAAGAACAGTCTTTGTGCCCTGATTTTCAATGTTTTTGATACAGCTGCTTATTTGTAAACTGTGTCGTCGTAGTGCCTTTCATCAGCAATGTAGCCAACAAACAGTCCTACGAGAGCACCTACAATCAATCCCCACCAGACGCCAACTTCAGCACCGAAGTATGGAGCGATTGACACTGGCAAAGGCCAGACCTTAACAACTTCCATCTGAGCACCGACTACAATAGCTCCCAGTGGTGCAACAATCAGCATTCCCAGAACTGGTAAGCTCATTTCGGAGTTGGATTCCTTTTTGCCCATTTTGACGCCTCTTCAGATTGAACATGGGAAAGTATAGCAGACCTTTTTCAGGGTGCTTCGATCCAAACCGCTCTGTCACAGCGCTTTAACAGATCGTTATCTGTCGATGTCAAGACTACGGGTGTAATAGCATTCCTAAACCAGCAACGGTCTTGCAATCACGAATCTTACCTGTGCGAACCCAGGACCAGGCTTCTTCGAGCTCGACTACATGCACGTCGGTTTCCTCATCCTCATCCAGGTCTTTGCCACTCCAGGCCAATTGAGTAGCATGATAAAAGGAAAGTAGCTCAGAACAGAAGCCAGGCGCGGAATACATGTGCCCCAGCTCATTCCACTTGGCGGCGATGTAGCCAGTCTCTTCTGTCAATTCACGCTTTGCCGCAATGAAACGGTCCTCTCCAAGTTCAACTCTGCCTGCTGGCAATTCGTAGAGCTCTTCATCAATTGGATAGCGATATTGCTTAATCAAAATTACTTTTCCAGGCTCTGGTTGACAAGCAATAACAACGCCGCCATTGTGTTCAACAACTTCCCGGGTGAGGTCCTTAGCGTTCTCACTGAGCCGCAAAGTGTCCTTGCGCACGTTGAAAATGCTGCCTTCAAAAATTCTCTCTGAAGCGACAAGATGCTTCCGTGTATAGAGTGCCAAACCGAAATCTCCTCAGGGGCTCTTCATTATATAATTCGACCAAAGCAATATGAATCACGAAGAATCAATCGCGTACATAGACAGCCTCTCGCCAACGCTTGTCCGGCCGGGCTTAGAGCGCTTCGAGCTGTTTATGGAAGAACTGAGAAATTTGCAAGACTCTTACGCCAGTCTTCATATTGCAGGCACAAATGGTAAGGGCTCAGTTGTTTGCATGCTTGCCGAGTCATTCCGACAGTCCGGCATAAAATGCGGCAGATACACAGGTCCACATTTGATTTCGTACAACGAAAGAGTTGAGCTTGATGGAAATGCCATCAGCGATGATGACTTCGCTGAAATATGTTCTGAACTGAGAATGCTCTCCGAAAGCTTCGGGAAGCGCCATCCTGAGCACGGTATTCTGACATGGTTTGAACTGATTACTGCTATCGCCTTTATTCACTTTGCAAAAAACGAAGTGGAAGTTGGTGTATTCGAGGTCGGCTTAGGTGGACAATTCGATGCCACCACAGTTTTGCATTCGCCTGTAGCCACAGCCATCGTGAGCATAAGCCTCGACCACACCCACATACTTGGCTCAACAGTCGAAGAAATCGCACGCGAGAAATCGGGCATCATAAAATGCGGCGTACCACTGGTGACGGCTTGCACAGGAAGCGCTCTGGAAGTGATTCTTGATGAGTCCAGAAAGAAAAACGCTCCAGTCATCATCGTCAACGAAAAACTCGAATTACACAGTGGAACAGCGAGCTCTGAAGAACAAACGCTGATGAATGCTCTGAATGAACGGTTTCGAGCATTAAGCTATGCTCAAATAATGAGAGCAGGTTCAGAAGGAACAACAATATCCCTATTCGAGCTAATAAGTAATCGAAAAGGCTATCAGCGCCATAATGCAGCGGTAGCAGCAGTTTTGCTCGGTTTATGGGAACTGAAGCTAGGCAAAGAAGTCTTGCCTCAATTCGATAGAGCATTGAACTCTTTCTTCTGGCCTGGACGCATGCAATTTTTCGAACACAAAAATCTGGTTCTAGATGGAGCCCACAATGAAGCCGGCGCTGCCGCTTTGCGTAACTCACTTGATGAATTATTTCCAAACAAAGACCGAGCATTCATTCTTTCCTTCTATCAGTCAAAACATTTCGAAAAGATTTTATCGGCGCTCATTCAGCCTGGCGACCGAGTTTACGCCTCTCAAGCCATCGGCAGGCGTCCGGTGGTACCGGCTGCCAAGATCATCGAGAAGGCACGCCAATTGGGGGCATTAGCTTCTGAATATAAGAATATTCAGGCGGCATTCGAAGCTGCAGAGCGTGAGGTACCAGAGCTTTTGAGAATTGGGGCAGGCTCTTTTGCTACGGTTGCTGCGGGGCTAAAGTACCTGGGCTTCGAATCTGTCCGAGAGGCCCAGTGTCAAAGTAAGAACATCTAAACCATAAAGACATGCAGGCTTGAACCTTTCAGGCTCAGCATAATACAATTCGAGGCATTGGAATTCCAAACGAGGCTGGATTCATGGTCGTCACCAGAGAGCTTTCTTTCAATTTGGGCGGAAGCGTCACAAGCCAGGGCTTGCCAGTAACTAACGCCATAGTGAGACTCTACGACTACTGGCACCAGAGCGGTTCGCTGGTCAAACACTTTCTTTGCGAACAAGTAACTGGTAATAAAGGTGTATTCAGCTTTGACGTTCGCAAAGGCATCTACTGCCTGGAAATTATTCCAAGCGAAAACACACGCTTTTCTCGTCAGTCGATAGAAGCAATAAAAGTCACAAGCAACACAAACTTCGATGTCATCTTGAATACAGGAGTTATTCTCCAGGGCACTGTAAGAGACGCTAACAGCAAAAGCGTCAGAGATGCAGAGCTTCTTGTTTTTGGAATCGAACCTCACGTCATTCGCGTTACACAAAAACTAGACGAAAGTGGAAACTTCAGCCTCGGCTTGCCCCGAGGAAAGTATTACCTTGCCCTCAAACATGTTGAGTATGACGGTCCTGTAGTTAAAGGAAAGAAGCGCGATGTTCCCTTCCTTTGCCCCTTCTTCCAGGTTGTCGACCTGAGCAAAGACTGCCAGCACGACATTACCCTTCCTTCCCTGATTAGCTTCAAAGGCAAGATAACTAACAAAGAAGGGCACCCGATGGACGAAGTGAAGGTCATTGTCACCTGCAATGATCGTCCAGAAAATGTTTTTGCAAGAGAAATTGCAATGACAGTAAATACAATCACTGTGAAAGATGGAAGTTTCGAATGCCTCTTGCAGGAAGGAAACTACTCTATTCGCTTGCTGCCACCAGAAGATTCGCACCTGGCCGAGAAGTCGCTTTCAGCAATTTTTGTTGACCACGACAGAGTTCGAAATTACTCGCTTGATACTGGCTATAAACTGACCGGAAAAGTGCTTCACAAAGGGAAAGCTGTTCCGAACGCATCGGTGAATGTAATTGGAGTAAACAATCTCGACTCAATTACTCACAGCGACGAAGAAGGCTATTACCACTTCTCGTTGCCTGGTGGAACCTATGATGTAGTGGTCGCCGCGCAACCTGACTCGCTAGGAACAGTAGCCTCGATGGATCTGGCGCCATGCAAGGGCACCATCATTCTTGATCAGGATACCGAACACAATGTGGATATGGAGGAAGGAGTGCTACTTACAGGCACTGTTCAAGATTCTTCCAAAGAACCTCGCCCAGGTGTTCAACTCTCACTCTTTGCCACCAATGACGGTGCCTTCGACAGCCAGGCGGCAAAACGTCGTCCGGTCTGGGTTGGTATCACAGGCGATGACGGTTCATACGAATTTAGATTGCTCGAAGGCAAATATTGGCTGGTTTTGAACAATCAGGCATCAACGGGGCATTTAATCGACGTTGCTGGAGCGAAGGTGACTGCTGACTTGCTCATCGAAGACGTGTGCCTGGTTAATTTTGAAGTCGTCTCCGAAAATGACGAGCCGATTCCAAATTGCCAGGTAAGTTTCGAGGCCTACGAGCTAGTGCAGCAACCGATTCAAGACCTTGGTCATATCGAAGAAATCGCCATGCCTGTTTTCACCTCCGACGAGGGACGTTGCACTCTCACCCTGCCGCAAGGCGTGTATTCATTCGATTTCCATCCTCCAGAAGCCAGCTCTCACGCTTCCCGTTTGATTCGGCAGCTTTCAGTGGGTCAAGACATGATTCGCCGAGTTCGCTTACTCAGCAAGGATGAAGCCAGCTCCTGACTGCGCTTATTCTGGCGTGTGTTCTGGCACATCTGCTGGCAGATTTTCTGCCGCCAGATCCCCTGGCGCAGCATAAAAGTATCCGACAGCAAACTATTCAACCCTGGCAATGCTTTACAGCTTGCAAAGATATTTGGTTCAGGGAGATATTCCTGCTTGAAACTGGGCATGTTCAAGACGGAGGATAAGGTCTTGGCTAAACAGGTTCAATTTTCATCAAGCTATGCGGCAGTCGCGCTGTCTCTGGTAATTCTTATTTTGAGTTCTCAATGCACTTATGCTGCAACAGGTCCTCGAATGTCAAAAGCACCGATGACTAAGGGATATCAAAAACTGAAACCATTCGAGGACCTATCCATCGAAGAGGACGCACTTGAGTTTTTTGAAAAAGGCGTATCAGCGTTTAATGGGCAGAGGTATGACGAAGCAGAAAAGCTCTTCAAGAAAGTACTGCAACTTACCCCGAAGAATGCAGACGCAAAGTACAACCTGGGTGCAATCGCAGAATGGCATAACGACCTTAACCGAGCACTGTCTTATTACAAAGACGCTTTAGCCTTGAAACCCACTGACAGAGACTTTCAGAAAGCAATTACAGACGTTCAACTTAAAATGCGCATCGATGCCGAGGCAAGAGAAAACAAACGGCAAGATAACCTCGTGGATGCTGGACAAAGAGCTAAACTCGCGTTTCAAAACGGCGATTATTACGAGGCAGCAAAGCAGCTGAACCAACTCGTAAAAGTATTTCCAAACGAGCCAAAGGTGCATTTTGCACTGGGGCAATCGCTACGAGCGCTAAAAGTCTTCGAGTGGTCCGCATATCATTTGAAGATGGCCATCTATCTGGAACCCACCGACGAGACTTACCGCAGAGCGCTCATTGAACTAGATCAAGAAATTCAGGTCGCACAAGATGAGGCGCTCATTGACTCAGCCAAAATAGCACTCAACCAGGTGCATCCTATGGCTGGAGGAGAAGCTACAAACAATGTCGGGGTGGGAGGCTGGATTCGATGAAGCGACAGCTCGTCAAACTATTAGCCCTATCGACTTGCGCTTATTTAAGCATGCTCTCGTGCCAGGCCGATGAACCGCTGCAAGGACGCATTGAACAGAAGAACACTGCTAAGCGCGTAACTCGTCCAGCTCTACCAAGCCGCCCGGTTGGTGACGCGATGGAAATGATACCAAACTCGGTGAAGAAAAAAACAAGCGCAAATAACGCCTTAGCAAACTCTGTGGCGGGAATGCTGGACAAATCTACATTTGATAGTTTTGCAAAGTCGCTGCAAGGCAGTGCTGATGGCTCAGACAAAGAACTGGTTGTAGAGTGGGAACACTGGCACAAGAGTCTTTGTAGTGCCATTTATCATAACTGGCTTGAATGCGGCAATATACCGGGAGACGCCAGTGTAGACTTAAAAATCAGCCGAAGCGGTGACATCGATTTTCAACTGAAGGATTTCCACGTTGCCCCTGATGAACAGTTTTCACCAAATCAAAAACAGATGTTCGAACACGCCGTTGGAAAAACATTGCAGCTGCTAGATCCACTAGCGCTTAGCTTTCCCATAAAGTCACAGCGTGGAGAAGTTAGCCTTACAACGAAATTTACTTACACTGACCGCAACGACGGTCCACAAGGTTATTCATGGAAGCATGGTGATTACGAACGTGTGACTGCCCCACGTTGAGGAGCTGCGCATGATACGCCCGATCTGCCTTCATCACAGGTTTTCAGCTTGGCACGTTCGCCGACCAATTGAGCTTTCATTGCTTCTTTTCACTGGACTTCTAAGCGCTACGGCGAGTCGCGCAGATGACCTCATCGTCGGTTCAACGCCTTCGATCAGAGATCAGCTAGAGGGCAAAGTTGAACAAAATGAGGAAGCCGACCCTGAAGAAAAAAAAGTTCCTCGCTTCAGTTCGAGCCTGGAAAGGAATGCTCTGCAAGACCAAAAATACGAATCTCAAGACATGTTATTCGGTGACGGGCTCTACGATCGCAGCAAACTACAAGGGAAAGTCGAACGACAAGATTTGATGAATCATTTGAAGCGCTCTTTTCCGGACTTGTTCGGCAAATCTGTGCGTGTCCTCCCAGGCTCTGATTACAGCTCGATTTTGCAGGGACAGGCTGACAATAGCAACTTGAACGGCAGCAATTTAGACAATTCGTTGAAAGCAGAAAACTTTCAGTTGCCTCTGAAAGCAATGACTCCCAGACAAGATTTCAGCCGCCTGGGCTCAATAAGACAGTGGCGGACAAAGACAGTGCCCGAGTACAGGTGGTCAGTAGGCAATGGTTGGTCTATCGGAAACGGTTGGAGGGTTGGCAACTACTGGACCGTAGGCATCCCCTACAGGTGGGGTCGGGGAAGAGACAACTGGTATGGTTACTACTGGGGCTATAACACCGCATATGGTGGCTGGCAAGGGAACATGCCGGGCTACAGAAGAGCTAATCGTATTCAAGGTCAGGCAGATTGGGGAAATTGGGACTTACCCCAGAACAACCTGGCTGTAGACCCCAATTTCTACACCAGAAGGCTACCTGGCTCGATTCCTCCTATAAGACCCATCAACATGAATACAAACCTGGGTTGGGGCATTCCGCTGCGCCCTGTTGATCAGTCAATTTTGTGGGATGCGTGGTATCAAAAGGTCAGCAATGCGATGTATAGAAACTGGGCGGCACGCGGACGTCAACTTGGAATAGCAACCCTGCGCATAACAGTCAGAAGAAACAAAACAATAGAAGCACAGATTTTGCGAGTCAGTACTCAGGCACCTGATTTTAAGAAGAACCTGCTAGATGCAGTTGCCTCTTTGAATGGCAATTCTGTGCTCGACTTCCCTCCAAATTCACAACGCCAGATAGTAAGCTTTAATTGCCAGTTCAATGCCAGCACTAATACCGCCAATGGTGCCTTCTCAGAACGTTCAGGAGAGGTCGAAAGAGTTATTCTCCCACCGCGCACACCATCAAAAACCATACCTAGACCGGGCTACCGCTAAGCAGACAGCAAAAGCAGAAATTCTCACGACTGTAAACAGGAGCCCTGACTTAGCGACATCGCGGCGAACTAAATGGCCAATATTCATTTCTAATTATTGTTATCTATCTTGAGCAGCGAGGAAACTATCCAGCCCCTTCTTCTGTAGCTCACGATATCTTTGCGCAGCTGCATTGTATTGCGAGCTGGAATCACCACCGAGTGTTTTCCCATCAAAGCGCTGCAGCTTTGCACCGTAAAGTGCTTTCTGCAAAGCCTGAATGCGAAGGTTATCGCTCAATTCTTGCGCTTGCAGCGTATTCGCGTCGTCTCTGGTCAAACCTGAGCGAACTCGTTTACCCTGCTCAAAACTTTGCGGACTCTGGTCCGAACTTTTGACCACGTTCGCAATATCATAAAGACGATCTTGCGTTTCTTTTGAAAACAGCTGAAAGGAATGGTCGTAAATAAGCCTGTCAATTCGCTGGGCGCTTACTTTATCATCGAGTCCCGAGAGTTCAAAAAAATGGTCCTTCAAGAACTTGGCACCTGCATCGATTCGTTCAGGGGAAACAGAATTCATTCCACCAATCGCCATCAAATCAGCTTTGCTCACATGAGATGCATCCTTGCTTACAGCACCTGCAAGGTTTGAAAAGTTATCGTCCAGGAATTGCAAAAATCCCTTTGCTTGGGGAGAAAGATTATTGTCATTCAAGCGGCTTTTTATGTCTGCAGCACTTAGCGATTTCGCATTACCTATAGACTGATTCCAATTTATCTCGGCATCAGCTTCAGTCTTAACGGCACCCTTGTAAGATTCCTGCCGCTGAATTTCAGCTACAGCAGCATCTAGTTCGCGATTACCAAATCGCTGCCCCTGTGCATCACGTAAAAGGTTCTCCGAGCCAGACTGAGCAACCTGGCGCTCGACGCCATCTTCACTGCTTTTTTCGCTTGATTCAACCACACAATCTACCATCTTGCCAGCCATCCTAAATATAAGCTAAAAGCACGACGAGTCAAAGCGGCAAATACGATGAAGCACTGCACAATTGTGCAAGCCCAAATACGCAAAGACACACCAGCATTAGGTTTGCGGATTTGCGCAAGAGGAATACGGAGGGTCGACTAGTTTTCGAAGTTTGCAAAAAGCATAATCATTTCATCAAGGGTCACGAATCGATGAGTTGGTTGCAAATTGATTCTAACCAAAAGTTGTACGGACTAATTAAGGCTTGGAACGTACCAGGAAAATTGGAAGGAGCGCATTATCATGGCTGCAGAGAAACAAGAAGTTGTTGAGAAAAAACCATCAGAACAAGTTGAAGCAAAAGAGTCACCAAAATCTGCGTTAGCAGAAGAAGCGTTGCGTTCTGCCAGCACCGGCGCAGCTTCCACAGTGAGCGAAATGGCCAAGTCCGTAGGCAAGGCCGCAGCAGACGCATTACCATCGATGAGTATTCAAGACGGAGCAAAAAATGAAAAGCATGAAGGCATAAACGCCATACATGACGACAAGAAGATTATCGATGCCATCAAGAATATCACTGATAAGAATGGCATGAATGAGATGCACGATCAGCTCAAGGATTTCTTCAAGCCAAAAGACGGAGTCGAAAAGCTTCCTACCGGAGACTTTATTGTACGTGAAGACGGCAAGCAAACTCTATTCACACCAAATGGCGATAGCATCTCTATCAACCCAGATGGAAGCAATACCATAAAAGGTGACGTAAACAAGGTTTCCACAGATAAGTACGGCGAAACGAGCGTTGAATTCAAAGATGGCTCGAAAGTCAGCTTCGACGAAAACGGCTTCACAACTATTCAACGTGATGGACAAGGCATCCATTTCGGCAGACGATTCCACCAGTGGGGTGGAGGCATAATGAATGGCGCCAAGGAACTCAATAATGCTATTGAGCACGGTGGCGGCGGAATGATGCAAATGGACAAAAATGCACTCAAGCAAGGGCTTGAAGCCACCGGCAAAGCTCTCAAAGGCAACTAAGTTCAGTAATTATAGATTCTGATACAAAGTGAATGGCACTACCCTTCCCGGTCCAGGTGCCATTCACTTTTAATTTGCAAGTAATGATGCTGCCCTTGTTTTGAGAAGGGAAACAACCAGAGTTTTGGCTTACTCAAAGAATGGTTAGTTTTATCCAATTCATGTGAATCGAATGTTGGATTGGGAATAGAAGATATTACCCCCCAACAGTCTAGAGTGAGTCGCAAATTTTGCGAGAGAGGTTGGGCTATGAATCATCAGGACGAATCAAATCCTGAGCTAAAACCAGTACAAGCTGATTTTCCCAGCATTCCGGAAATCGAAATAATTGAGCCTATTGGTAGAGGCGGCATGGCTCAAGTGTTCAAGGCCAGGCAACGCAGGCTTGATCGAATCGTGGCCGTAAAAGTACTCTCTAAAGCTACTCTGGCTGGCTCAAACGGAATTGACAGGTTTCATCAAGAAGCAAAGTTGTGCTCAGCGATGGACGACCCGGTAATAGTCAAAACACTCGCGTACGGGCTAACTAAAAATGAAGAGCCCTATTTGATTTTCGAATACCTGGATGGTGTTCCGCTATCTGACGAAATCGCAAAGAATGCGCCTCTCACATTTCGTCGTTTTCAAAGCATCTTTATTCCATTACTTTCAGCACTACAAAAAGCACATGCTGCAGGCATTGTGCATAGAGACATCAAGCCAGCAAACATAATGATTTGCGAGAATTCTGAAAATCCAGATAAACCTATAGTAAAGCTTTTGGATTTCGGAATAGCAAAACTCTACGACGAAAAATCCTTGAACCTGACACGCACAGGAACTGTCGTTGGTAGCCCTTCTTTCATGAGCCCAGAACAATGTCAGAACTCCAGCATCGATGGAAGGTCAGACATTTACTCTCTTTGCTGTGTAATGTACATGGCTCTTTCAGGCGAAGCTCCATTTAAAGGTGACTCTGCCTTTGATACCATGCTCATGCACGTCAATTCACCAGTTCCAACAGCCGCAGAGTTCAGCAGCCGTATGGAAGTACCGATAGAACTGTCCAAACTTTTATTGTGGGGATTGGCAAAACTCCCAGCTGATCGTCCAGCATCAGCTCAAGTTTTTGCTGAGAAACTGAACCAGGTTTTGAACGACATCACACTGGATAAAGCACCTAAGGTCCGCGCGGCAAAACGAAATGAAAAGCAGTGGGCCTTCATTGCTGCAATTTGCATCGTGTTAATAACAGTGATTGGGCTCTCAATCTTCTTTACCTCACATACGACTAACGACCAGCTGCCTGCCGTTAGAATAAAAAGGAATGTCCGCGAGTCTACAATAGCTCGAGCAAAACAGTATGTTACTGATGCACATCGCGCGAAAGAGGAAGGAAAGGAAGAACAGGCTCTCGCACTTGCAGCCAAAGCATATAATTTGTTAGGAACAGAGTATCCAAATAATCATAAAAGCAATGAATTTGCTCATCAAGACCTCGCTATTCTCAGAGGCGTCAGCAGCATCGTTGAGGGTCTGACTCCGAAAAAAGGAAGCTTCGACCCTGGTCAAGTTTTTATCATGATGAATTATGATAACGAGTTCTTTAAGCAAGGTGAGGGCTCAGAAATTTCATACCACCTTGTGACGATTGTTGGCAGTGAGGGCAGCCTGCATAGCATGGCATGGCAAATTCATTCCACAACTCTAGATCTTCTCTCGGACAAGACAGAATTCAAAAGCAGAAGATTTCTCGAGGCTGTAAAACACTACGTAGAGTTAGAGAGCGGGGCTGACCGTCAGGTCGACACCGCAGTACTTCATCTTGCGGAACTAGAGACAGAATTGCATTTCAAGAAATTCCATGAGTTCGATAAACTCTATCTCGCTACAAAGAAGGAGATTGCCACCATCAACAAAGATCCAAAAACAGAAGGAATAGACAAAATCAACTTGTTAGATACTTTGAGTGAAATATCCTTCCGCGCTGGTAAATCAGAGGATGCTGTTGATGAATTGAAAACAGCGTTCCAACAAATTGAGCAATTGCCGCCAACCGTAGCAAGTCCTGGCAGCGCATCAAATATTGCCGGCAAATTAGTGCGCCTGCTGGTGGCAAACAACAAAATAAGCGAAGCAGAAATGTACTTACAAGGAGCCGAAAAATGGGTGAAAGAAAAACCGGCAGAATTTGATGACATGCACCGCAAAGAGGTCTCTGACATCCGCGCTTTTCTGAATGAGCAAAAGCTCAAATTTTCACCTTGAGCCACTGCTTCGATTGATATCTGACAGTACAGAGAATCGCGCAGGCTAAGACAGAACTGATCATCGCGTACCAGACACCATTTGTTTCTAGCTTGCAATTAAGCGCCAGCCACCAGGCAAGAGGCAAACGCACCACCCAATTGCAGAACAAGGAAATCCACATTGGAATCTTCGTATCACCAGCACCTTGCATAGCACCCATGAGTACCATAGCTACGGCAAGGAATGGCTCGCCCATGGCATTTATTCGCATGTAATCTGCCGCAAATGAAATTGTTTTTGCATCTTGACTCATGGAATGCGCAATAGGATCTGCCAGCAAATACATGCCAGCGGCTAGAATAAACATGGAAATCACTCCAATGAGAGTGACGTTCCAACCAGCTTTTATTGCTCTTTCTGGCTTACCTGCACCAAGATTTTGCCCTACTATCGATGAGACCGCAAGCGAAAAAGCCATTAGTGGCATGAAAAGTAAAGCCTCAATTCTCATTCCAATAGTCCATGAGGCCAGAGCAGCAGTACTTTCTTTTAATTGAGCCAGAATGAAGAAAACTGCAAAGACGCTACCCGCCCAGCCGAGCCGCTGAATTGCAGAAGGCAAGCCTATCTTCAAGATTCGTTTTTGCCAGCTCCAATCAAATTTTCCGAGGCGATTCAATGTCAGTGCCTCACGCAAAGGTGATCGGCGAATCATCACCAGTGATACCACTGCAGCTATAAATGCGGATACAACCGCAGCCCCAGCGATACCACGTAAACCTAAACCTGGAACCGGCCAGTTCCACAACACAACCGCATAGTCACCAAAAATGTTGGCAATCACCTCGAACAGAACAATAAATAGAGGCGTTTTGGAATCACCAATTGCACGAAAGGCTGAATTGATAATGCAAATTAAACTGAAAGGTACCATGTAAAGGCTAAATATAGACAGATAGGTAGAGCCTAGCTGAATTATCTCAGGGTCTTTGCTCAAGAATGGCAACAAAACATGGGCAAAACAAAGGGCAGCTAAGGCAAGAACAAACCCACTGCTAACTGAAAGCTGAATCGATTGACTGGCACCATCAATGGTACCAGCAAGATTTCCCTCGCCGAACTCTCGTGAAACAATGGCCGTGGTGCCTACACTGACAGAGAAGATGAACACCATAAAGAGGAAAAGCACGTGCTCTGCGATGCCCACAGCAGCCTGCGCTTCTTTGCCCAGGTAGCCGGAAACCTGGACATCAATTGCTCCAACAATGGACGTGGCAACAGTGCTGATTAAAAGCGGCCAGGACATTAGCCAGATCGCTTTCCAGAGCCCACCATGTACAAGGGGGGCGTCTAGAAGTTCTTCAGAAAGTTTTTGACCAGATCTATCGGTGTTTGCTCTGGCATCTACAGCACTTGGCTGAGAAGCAGAGTGCTCGACCTTTGCCAGATCCTCAGGAGGGCTCACGACGGTCTCGCCGCGAACCTCATCTGCCTCAATTTCCCGATTATGATCCATGTTATTGGCAATCTTAGCAAAAAAGAGCGATGGGATACATCGCTCTTTCAATATACTCAGGGTTCCAACATAGTGCTGGAAAGGATTTCAGCCGATCTCGCTCAGGCTGGAGTTGCCATGCTTGGATTCCAAGCCATATTGGTGTGTGCCACGACGACAGATTCGGCAATAACGGGAGCATAAGCTTTGCTTGCACTCTGCCATTTTGCTTTAACAACACCAGCTTTGTATATTTCCTGGTGAGTAGTGAATGCAATTCTGTTTGCAATATTCGAACTGCTAAGAGCTTGTTGCAGAGTTTCTTGCTGAGCTTCATCAGAAGAAATTATCCAGATCATATCTGAGCTTCCATCTGCGATAGCTTTTTCTGCAGCCTCACGCGCGCTGTCTGCGGCGATGCCAAAGTTGTTGATCACAGCGGCTCTATGAACTCTGCCGTTTCTGTTGAAAGAAACTGTCGCACAAATAGTTGCCAGTGAACTCACGCTCGGTACAGTTGTCCAGTGAAACTCGGTGATGAGTCCAGCTTTCTGGTCTGTCAAAAATATCATGCGCAAATTTGCTACTTCAAGCAAGTGGCGCTGAACATCAGTATCTGATAGGTCCATCTCGCACTCTGAACTTGCTACCATACCACGCGCCATGGGCGAGAGCATATAGACTAGCGGCTTTGTCGGAGTTGTCCACCAGGGCAATTTGCCTGCGTGACGTTGACAAAGAAGATAGTCGAGGTAAAAAAGTTTCCTGAGTCTATCGCGAATCAAGACTGGCTTTTCATCGCAGGAAATGAACCAGGCAATATGCTTTTCGAGAAGTACCTGGTGCTCTTCAATGAACTTGAAGATCATCATATCTCGCTCGCTTAATTGGATGGCCATGATGGTGGAGTCCTCTGTTTTTTAGGCAAAAAATTAGCCTGAAGTGTGGGAATTGGAGAGAGTGGGGAGGAGCTAGCGATGACCTGCGTAGCCAGCTTCGCCAGCATATTTGCGAATCATGTCATCGTATTTGGGTGGGTCTACATGGCAAGAGAGTCTGATGTCTGAATCCATTTTTTGCAGAAGTTCCAGATTTGACTTCAAGCTTTCTGATCTGTCCCTGATGGAACCAATCATGCCTTGCAGTTCTTCTTTTGTTTTTGCTGCTGGTCTGGGACGAATCATGTCCTCATAAACAACCGCAGAGTCGTCGTACCAATTAGCGAGCAAATCTCTATATTCTTTGACCTTTTGTTGGTCAGGAAGATTTGTCGAAATCGGCATAGCTTTTAGGTTTTTGGCCAATGCTCGATATTTATGCGCAACGCCAGCGACAGTTTTGCAGAAGGCATTTACCTTCTCTACCTCATCGTTAAATGGGGTATTTATGACGTACTTATCCTTGTCGGTTGGTCTGTAAAAGCCCACATATGTGTCCAGCGCATTGAACCATTCTTGTGGTGTGCTTTGCTTTGAGACCTCAGGATGAGGCACGTTGAGAACAGGCTGCGGATTGGTGCGAACAGAGTATACATTTCCCGTCAGTGGTGCCCGCGTTGGCGCGGGTGGCGGTGTGCTTCTGTCGAATCGATCCTCACGGACTTCACTACGAGGTTGCGTAGCGCCCGCTGGAGCAATGGCGGAGAGTATCACGGCGGCAAGTGCCATGCTCATTGCCATTTTTCCTGCTTGTATCTCGATTACCATATTGTTGTACCGTTTATTTTCTTTCTCGAATAGCGTGAAAACCGTCTCTAATACTGATTTTTTCTTTCCTGAACTAGCTCTAATCTCTATCTATTCGGGTTGATTACAGGCATTTCGGGCGGTTCAGGCACGATATTGGCAGGAGGAATGTCATAGCTGCCGACTCTGTTTGGACCTTGTGGGTGACCGGTGTAGCCACCTTGTGGACGATAGTTGTAGGGACCTTGAATTTCACGTGGTGTCTGACCCTGCGTTGGACGGTAGTTTTGAGGACCAGTACGTTGACGTTGCTCTTGTTGGTTGGCTCCTGGTCCAGGTGCTGCTGGAGTCTGACCTGGGTCTTCTGGAGGAGCGAAGTTCTGCGGAGGATTAACTGGTCCATTTTGTGGTTTGGGCTGAGCCATTCCGCGAGTCATTGACCAGACACCAGTGGTATTGGCCTTGAACGTATTCATCTGGACAATCTTCCAGATGGTGTAGCCTGCAAGCAATAGCAGAAGACCTGCAATCGCTCCGACAACTCTTTCAACTCCATTGCGATTACCCATCACAACGCCGATGGCTGCCATGCCTACCCAAACGCAGGCGGCAACAACACCGAGAATAACTAAATAACGACAGAATGTACGAACTGTTGGAAGCGGACCCTGGAAATCATAGTTGTTGCCCTGTCTGTCATGGGCAAATACATTATCATTCGACTGGTCTGCATTTGAACGTGGTCCACCAGCATTGTAGACACCCTGCGCACCTGTGCGCGTGCCACCATCATTGTTGATTCTGCTGCCGTTGGCCTCTGTTCCAAAATCATTGCTACGGGTGCCACCATTTCCGGCGCCACCATCACCAAGCTTTTTTCCGCCATTACCCTGGCCATTGTCGTAAGTCATCTGACCGCCGCGACCTTTACCAGAATAATACTGAGTGCCGCCATTGCCCTGACCATTGTCGAACATACGCGAGCCAGTGTTGCCGCCGCCATTATCGTATTTGCGCATGCCGCCATTTCCAGCGCCATTGTCATACATAGACGAGCCGCTTAACTCAGATCCGTTTTCATAAGTTCTTTGACCATAATTGCCGGCTCCACTCTGGTAGGTGCCCTGTCCAGCAAGTCCCTGACCGTAGTCATAGCTGCGGTTACCATAATTTCCCATGCCGCTTTCATAGGTAGATTGACCAGCTATTTGTCCGCCCATTTCGTAGGTGCGTTGACCATAGCCACCACCATTGCCCTGGTAAATGGTCTGTCCATACATGCCTTGACCAGCGTCATACTTGCGTTGTCCATACAATTCCATTCCGGACTCATATGTTGTTTGACCAAGATTGCTTGCGCCGGCTTCATAAGTATTTTTGCCGTAACGCGCACCCTGACCGTAATCGTACATACCTTGCTGACGACCAGCAGATGTCGGATAGCGACCCGCACCACCGATGTAGCCATAAGGAACCTTAGCGCCCTGGCTGCCACCGGCCTGGAAAATACTGCCATGTCCGCGATCTGCATAACCGCTTGTGACACGGGTTGGACCGTTGCCATCACCTTGAATCAAGGGAGCAGGACATGAACCATCACCGACAGCTGGCGGTCTGGACCCTGTAACGGCTTGTCCGGGCAAACCGCTTGGTGCGCCCGGAACTAATGGATTTCTCAGAGTATCTGTTTGCCGCGGTCCACCTAAACATTCGGCGTAGTCAGCGAGTGCTGCAGGTGCCACAGTCATTAATGCGGATGCAGTCAGCATCGTGAGACTCGTCAGTCTCACAAACCTTCCTTTCTTTTTTGGTGCATCTGCCATTCTAAGTTACTCCTTGGTGAGAATCGTCAGCTCATTATTTGCTGGCTTGAACTCGTTTTCGGGTTCGCCAACGAGGAGCTGTGAAAGTTGTTGCGAAAGTGAAGAGAGTTCGCTGAACGATGGAAAGCTCAGCTCATCTTTTTTATCATCACCCCAGAGACTCTTTTGAGCGGCACGCACTGCGGCTCTTGCAGCATCGGTTCCTTGAATCGAAGTGTCGCCAGCTTCAGCTCTGATAATTGAACTGATACTGAAGATGTCTTCGGCTTCGTCCTCGACATCATCGAGTCCAATGTTACGCAAACATGGTGCTTCTGGTTGAACAGGCTTGTCGTTGCCGAGCGCAGCGATAATGTCGTCGGTTTCGGCACTGATGAAATCATCGATCAGCTGCAACTCAGTGTTTTCATCGATGTCGTCGATAAGTGGTTCTTCCGACATATCAAATTGAACTTTGTTTGCATTTCTGCCCATTCCGAGTGAAACAAGAACTGGTTCAGCGGTTGGACGAATCAATGGTTCATAATCGCCAGCTGGAATTTCGACCATCTTCTTGCCGTCTTCTTCGAGTTGATCGACATGGCTGACTTGATATTCTTCTTCCAGTGACTTCGTTTTGACATTGCCCTTCTTGGTGCAGGCTTTGGACTCGATTGGCTCTTCGACATCGAGAACTTTGCCCAGAGTGACTTCCAGACCCAGTCCACGAATTTCGCAGCAAAGTCCGTCGAACGCAGCGGTTCTCTTTCCGGATGTAAGTTCTTTGCCTTGTACCATGTCTGAATAAATCTGGTGACGTCCCTCTACATCATCAGATTTTACAGTCATCATTTCGTGAAGGATATGGGAAGCACCGTATGCTTGAATTGCCCAAACTTCCATTTCACCCATGCGCTGACCGCCGTGATTCGCTTTACCACCAACGGGTTGCTGGGTTACAGCAGCGTATGGACCACCCAGTCCGCAGCGAGCATTAATTTTGTGCAGAACCAATTGATTCAGTTTCAGCATGTACTGGCGACCGACCAGAACTGGACGATCAAATGGCTCGCCAGTCTTGCCGTCATAAAGTGTTGTTTTGCCGTTTTCGCCAATCCACTCATAACCTGGAACTTTGCGAGCATCAGCAAGTGCATCGTTGACTAGTTTGAACGAAGCATCTGGGCTCAACGATTCATCGAATTGATGAATGCGATAGTAGCGGTTGAGAATTTGCGAGTAGAGACCGAGCTGAGTATCAAGTACCTGTCCGATGTTCATACGGCTTGGAACGCCCAGTGGGTTCAAGCAAATATCAACAGGGGTGCCGTCTGGCAAATATGGCATGTCTTCGTCTGGAACGATGATGGAAACGATACCCTTGTTTCCGTGGCGTCCAGCGAGCTTATCGCCAACTTCTACCGGGCAGAGTCTTGCGATGAGCACTTCGATTTCGCAAATCAATCCAGCTTTCAACTCTGGAGTTGTTTCCGGGGTGAAGATGCGCACATCGATGACGCGACCGCCAGAGCCGTGTGGAACACGCAAGCTGGTGTCAGCCATTTCTTCTGCGACTTTTCCGAAGATTGCTTGAAGCAATTCTTCTTCAGCGCTCATTGCTTTAGCTTCTTTTGGTGAAAGCTTAGAGACCAGGATGTCGCCAGGCTCAACATAAGCGCCGACCTTTGCGATGCCACGCTCGTCGAGATGCTCAAGATCTTTCGAAGAAATATTCGGAAGCTCTGGAGTCAAGATTTCTGGTCCACGCAATGTCTGGTGAACGCCGATTGTGTGCTTCTCGATTTCGATGTGGCTTAGCTTGTGGTCACGAACCAAACCACGGCGGACAACGATAGCATCTTCATAGTTCTGTCCATTCCATGGAATGAAAGCTACGAGGAGATTGCGTCCGAGTGCCAGTTCGCCTTTTTCGATGCCAGGTCCATCAGCGATGATTTGTCCGGCTTCGACTTTGTCACCAACTTTCACAGCTGGACGCTGGTCGAGAATGGTGTTCTGGTTGGTTCTGTCATAGCGGATTAGAGGATAAGTGCGCGATTCGCCAGACGCCTGTGTCACTCTAATTTCTTTGCCAGTAACCTTGGTGATTGTGCCAGCGCGTCTTGCGGTGATTGAGTGACCAGAAGACTTAGCAACAATCTTTTCCATGCCGGTTCCGACGCGTGGACGCTCTGGCTTGATTAAAGGCAGAGTTTGACGCATCATGCCGCCGCCCATCAAAGCGCGGTTGGCATCATCATGCTCGAGGAAAGGAATCAATCCGGAACCGACGGAGAGGAAACCTTGTGGAGCAATTCCTATATAGTCGACTTCTCTCGGTTCGACGTTATAGAAGCTTTCTCCACGGCGAGCATAAACTGTTGGTCCACAAATGCGAATGCCATCAACTTTGGTATCGGGTGGTGCAAGTGTGTATTTTTTGTCGTCAGCTGGTGTGAGGTAATCGACAGCATCTGTCATTACACCATCAACAACACGGCGGTAAGGAACGGTCATGAAACCGTCGTTATCGATGCGGCAGAATGTTGCCATATAAGACACCATACCGCAGTTCTTACCTTCAGGAGATTCTACGAGGCAAACGCGACCAATCTGACTTGGATGCACGTCGCGCATCTCTGTCGGTGCAGCGTTCGGGTCAATACCGCCAGGTCCGAAAGATGTGATACGGCGGCGATGTGAAAGTTCAGAAAGTGGGTTTTGCTGGTCGAGATATTGAACCAACGGATTGCCCGAGAAGAACTTGTTGATTGCATTTGCGAAAGGACGAACATCAAGAAAGTCCTGTGGGCTGCCGATTTCTTCATCATCTTCATGCAGTTCGAGTCTTGTGCGAACTGAACGAACCATCTGCGCAAGCGCTGGACGAACAGCTTTGGTCAGAACATCGCCAATTCCACGAAGGTGACGATTTTCAAGGCTGTCGATGTTGTCGGTCGTACCATTGCCGAGTGGCAGGTTGAGCAAGTATTCAACAACAAGAAGAATGTCTTCTTTGGTGAGCTGAAGTGATTGAATTTCAGAGTCTAGTTTGCGGTTGAAGCGACGACGACCGAGATCACCGAGTGAATAACGACGACGGTCTGTGATTTCTTGAAGTGCTGAAGAACCAGCACCTGCGCCGCCGGCACCGTCTGGCTTCCAGGCTCTGCCCAGGGTTGAGAGGGCTTCGGAAGCGTTGAGTTGTTTGTACTCAATGCGATGCTTGTTGAGCAAAGGGAAGATGCGCTTTTGCAATGTATCCCAATCAACGCCCATTGCTGTCAAAACGGTTACAGCTGAAACCCATCCACGCTTTGGCAACTTGATGCGGCACTTAGCGCGGCTGGTTTTGCCTGTTCCGGTCTCGAGGTCGAGTTCAAAAGAAATTGGAGCGCCAAGTTCACCAAGAATCAAAGCTTTGTAGATTTGATTGTCTGGGTTGGAGAAGTATACGCCAGGAGCACGAACCAACTGTCCAAGGACGACACGCTCAGAACCGTTGATGACGAAGGTTCCGCGGTCGGTAATTACTGGAACGTCACCCATGTAAGCGGTGGTCTTTCTCAGTACGCCAGTCTGAGTATCGCGAAGCCAGATGTCCATGAGCAATCTGCGAGCATGCGTCATGTTAGATTTGCGAGCATGTTCAGCCGATGTTGGGTAGCCGGAGTCGATGCCGTAGTCTTCGAACTTCCAGTGAGCCTTTCCATCGGTGCCGATGAAAGAGATTTCGAAACGGTTGTTGAACTCACTGCCAATTGGCGAAATTTCAGTGAAAAGCTTGCCAATTGTTTCTTCGAGAAACTTTCTGTACGAACGTCTCGGGAATTCAGCTAGATCTGGGGGTTGGAAATAGAAGCTCATTTAACGGCTACCTCTTTTCCTGATGCTGCTGGAACTTGCTCTTCATTCGCGCTTTCCTGGGAACGTTTGTGTATTTCCATTGCTCTTGCAAGGTCGATTGCGAACTCCTTGTTGCCTGGGCGAAGTGCCGATGCAATTCGGAACTCAGAGATTGCTTCTGTCACGTTGCCTGCAGCCAACAGATTCACAGCCAGTTTGTGGTGAATATCTGGATTCTGCAGGTTCTGAGTGAGAACTTGACGCAGCAAGCCAACTGCTGATTCATGGTCTCTGGCTGCTTCGAGCTCGTTCAACTTTTGAGCAAGCGCTGGGTCAATCTGACTTCCGATAGGTGCTTGCGCTGCTGCTTGAACTGGAGCTTGTACTGGAGCTTGAACTGGAGCTGCCTGCTGCATTTGCGGAACAGCTGCAAGCTGTTGCGGAGCTGGCATACGCGATTCATCACCGTGAGTGCTAAAACCCATTTGAGTGTTAGCTACATTGGCGATGCCATTGCCACCTTCAAACATATTCTTTTGAACTTGTGGAGCCTGAGCTTGTTGCATTTGCATTGGAGCTTGTTGCATTTGCATCGGTGCTTGTTGCATTTGCACTGGAGCTTGCTGCATCTGCATTGGAGCTTGTTGCATTTGCATCGGTGCTTGTGGCATGCGAGCTTGTTGCACAGGCATGTTGTTTCCAGAACCACGCTGCATTTCCTTCATGCGGTAAGCAGCTTCCTGGTTCTTTTCTGGGTCGATGAGTACACAAGTCATGTAAGCCTGGTGAGCACCACGGAGGTCACCATTTGCTTCGAGGCATTCACCCAAAAGGAATTGATAACGAGCATTCTTTGGTTCAATCATGACTGCTTGACCAATTTCAGCGAGAGCTTCACGCTTCAGTCCCTGGTTGAACAAAGTTTCGGCAGCCGCTCTGTGCTTTTCGGCAGCTGCATGCTGTCTAGCGCGTTGAAGTGATGCACGTCCAGCTTGCAATCCAGGATTTCCTGGCTCTAGAGTTGCGAGCTTGTTGTATTCATCTTCAGCACCATGGAAGTCGCCGGTCAACTGCAGTGCGCCTGCTAGACCAAGATGATTTTCAGCAAGAAGTGGATTTGTCGCGACTTGACGGCGCCAGATTTCAACGAGAGCTTGACCTGCAACGTTGTCTTTTGAATCTAGAATAACTGCCTTGCGAAGTGAAGCTGCGGCACCAGTGTTGTCTTGAGCTTGCAGTTGAAGCATGCCCAATTGTCTGTGCGCTGAGCTGAAGTTAGCATCTTTGTTCAGAGCTTGACGATACCAGTTAGCTGCTGTTGAAAGTTGACCACAGTGAAGAGCAACATCACCCATTTTTGTGAAAGTGCGAGCGGATGATTCAAGTTGAAGCGCTGTTTGGTATTCAACAAGTGCAGCTTCTACATCACGAACAGCCATGAGCTGGTCACCTATAGAAACTCTTTCTTCAACTGAGCTCGGGTCTTTGCCTTGCTTCTTCAAGGTATCGTTCAGAAGCTTGGTCGCTAAACCATTGTCTGGTGCCGCTGCAAGAGCTTTGCGGAAAAGTCCAGAAGCTGCATCAAAATCTTTCGCGTTCAAACGTGCTTGACCGAATGTTGTGCGACAAGCTGACAGATTGATTCTGTATTGCTTGTTCTGTGGGTCAAGCTGAACAGCCTTCTCATGAGCCTGGATAGCCTCGGTCCAACGACCGGCCTTACCCATCGCGACTCCGTTATTGTTAGCTTCCAAAGCAGCTTGCTGGGCTTTCTTGCCGGCAGCGAAGTGCTCTTTTTCAGCCATAGCAGCCTTTTCGACTGCTTCTTTCTTTGCCTGCTCAGCGGCTTCTTGCTTCGCCTTTTCTTCGTCGCGATAGTCCATGCGACGAGAGAAGCGGCTCACTGTCGGCGCGCTAGTCTGGCTATTTTCGAAATCTTTCAATTCTCGCTCTGAAGGCAGTGGACGCGCATTCAGCTTTGTTGCGTTAGCTGAGTTTGACGCACTTGCTGCGACGAGGGAGATTAGACAACTTGTAACTATTAAGAAACGGCGATTCATTTTGCTCATTTGCCAACTCGGACGAGAGAAATCCGGAAGAATGAGCACAGCTTAAGTTATATACACGCGTGGGACAATTGGGGTTTGTCCCATCGGTTTCGTAATTTTCCCATGAAAAAGCTAAATTCTGCTAACAGGGCTTGATCACCAATCTCTAGAGCTGTTTTCCAGCTGTGGCGGCTCCCCCACATTGAATAGAAAATCGTGGGCTAGTTTTCCGTTCACCCAGACCTTAATTTCATACTTGCCCGGAGGGTCACCATGCGATGCTGTCCATGCGTGACCGATCCAGCCATCATCTGTTGACTGAAAACTCTCAAGAATACACTGCTCTCCGCCATTTTTTAATTCGCTGGTTCCACCTTGCCGCAACTTCCAGGTGCTCGGTGGTTCTGGCAAGGTAAATTCCTCACGAACGAAAATTGGCAGCTGAGAATTGGTCTTTATTTTCCATCCATACTGAACGCCTGCCAGGTTGGGAATTAGAACAACAGGGTGCAACTTCCAATCTTTCGTTGCTCCACTTCTATCTGTCACGACTCCAAAGTCCCATTTTTCCACTTCAACGGCTCTTGGCTCTGCCGACGAGCTGATGGCTGCATCAACAGTCTCAGTATTAGATGAAGCCAGAGAATTAATCTCGCCCTTAGCTGGAACACTTTCATTTGAGTTCTCGGCCAGGCAGCTTCCTATAGATAAGAAGAACGAAAGTGATACAAGGCAGATTAAATTGCTTCGGCTCGAAAAACAGCCAGCAGAACCTCGCCAAAATAAAAATTGAGGGCTCAGCGCAGATTTAACCTTGTCCATGTATTTTGCCCATAGCGTTCCACAAAAATTTTACCCAATATCAATAGACTGCAGTTGTGGTCCAGCAAAAGAATTATTGATTAGTTTCGCGCTGGGCCACTAGAAATACAACTGCAGATTTGTGCACTTCTTACTGTCGATAAAACCCTTAACCCACGTTAATAGACCGCATAAACTACCAGTGAATAGGTTTATTTGATTGAAGAGTTATCAGATTCGTAAGTAGCAAACACAATTAGATTCCGTCCTGATTTGAGCCAATATTTTTTATGGACGACAGCAAACACAAAGCAAAAACTGAAGCTACTGAGGGCGAAAGACCTCAGAGCACAGATAAGGCTGTCGGCACAGAAGCCAGTTTGAGAATGACCGCTGAAGCGTTCGCGTCCTCTGTTCTCAATCGGCTGACTGGCGGGACAAAAGACGATCTAATCACTAGCGAATTAAAGAATGCAGGACTCAAGCGTCCAGGCACTGAAAATGGTGTCAGCTCAGCATTCATTCACAATTCCGATGAGCACAGGCTTTCCAACAGTGGCGAAGTGACCACCACGATTCCGACCTTCGCTGATAGATTGGGTACACGTCCTTCAGAAGGACAACAAGCGCTGTTCAACGCGGTTAAGACTGACTCAAACAAAAATACAGAAGTTCCAGGTAAATCTGGAACAATAGAAGTAACAGCGACAGCTTCAGCAGGAGCAATGGCGATGGCGAAAGCAGAAACGCCAGCCAAGGCTCCTGTCGACGAGCGCAGCTTGATCGCAGCCGGCAGAAGCGATGTGCAGGTGACGCAAACACAAACCAACACCTCTCCTTCACTGCTCGACCAGTTGAACAATTGCGAAGTAAAACGCGGCGCTTGCACCGTGGAAGAAGCCAAACAAAATGGTTTCAACATCGAAAGCATGAAAACAGCTAGTCAAACTGCCGCAGCTGAGCAGCAAGTACGCAAATCAGAAACACCATCATTGATCGAGCAACTGAGCCAGGGAAACAACAAAGTTGGTCCTTGCACCATAGAAGAAGCCAAACAAAATGGTTTCAAGATTGATGCAGCAGTTCAAGTTTCAACCAACGATCAAATCAACAGAGCATCTAAAAGCGATGCGTTGAACGTTCCAAAAGACGAGTCATCCAAAGTAGAACGTTCGACCGGTTCAAATGGACCGTCACTCATTGAACAACTTCAAAGTGGCAATTCAAAAGTAGGACCGTGCACCGTTGAAGAAGCCAGACAAAATGGCTTTCAGATCGGCTCGCGCAATACAGAAGTAAAACCAGAAGACGGGCAGAAACTGCAAGATCGTTTTGACGGATTGCGGGTGGAACCATCTTTCAAAATTGACTCATCGAAACTCGACCCAGCCATTCGTACTGACTTGGGATTGAGAACAAGCGAAGTACAAAAAAATGTTGCAGCTGCAGACATGCGCTCTAACAACCAGACAGAGAAATCGACCGGACTTCTCGATCAACTGAATGGCTACAATGGAAAACCGGGCGCGTGTTCAATTGATGAAGCCAAGCAAAATGGCTCACTTCCGACAGGACGAGTTGACTTTGCGGCTAAATCAAACGAACCTGCCAGAGTCGATTTCAAATCATCAGAACTGAAAGCACCTGAGATTAGAGCAGATTTCAAGAGCTCTGACTCAAAGAATTCGGAAGGTCCGCACCTCGCTGATTTCAGCACGAAAGCACCTGACGGAAGACCAGCGGTTGCCGATTTCAGGCCGCAAGTTGGCTCTGACCAAGCAGCTAAGGTGGAGTTGCCGCAGTTCAAAACTGCCGACCCAGGCAAAGATGTGGCAACAAGAGATCTCGGCTTCCGCGACACCACTGCCGGTGGCAGAGTAGACCTGGCAGCTAGAACCGAGAATAACGCAGCGCTGAATTCGGCTTCAAGAACCGAGCAAGCTTCCTCTAGCCGCGATTTTTCCAGAGAACAAAGTGCTGGGCGAGAAAGAGAATCAAGCACACTGGCTGGTTCAAGCCGTGACGTGCGAGATTTCGCAGACGTGCGACAGAGTGACAGAACAATTGCAGCTTCCAACAACGTCGAACGAACATCGTTTAACACCATAGATTTAGGCAAAGCACAATCAGCGCAGGAACCTGCGCGGGTTGCTTCCGTTGAGCCGTCGCAGCTTGTTCGCAGCGAGGCAGGAAAAGTGGCGCTTGACACAGATGACCACCGAGCCAGACCAGTAGATCTGAGTATTCCATTGCAAAACGTTGCAAGCGCTGACAAATCAGTGCAAAACGTCATCGGCGCAGGCAGAGAACTCACATTGCCATCGTTTGCCAGAATTTCAACGGGAAGCGAAATTGACCCCACAACTGGCAAAGCAATTGCACTTAACACCTTGGCTGCTACAGACAAGGTTAACTTGATCGCTGTGGAAAAGAATATTGCTGCCATGCTAGGCATAAGCAACACGGAAAGAACCGCCTTTTCACTCTCGGAAAAGCCGCTAGCCACATCAATCATGGCTGACAAACTGGCAGTCACCTCAACATCAGTAGCAGGACTTTCAGATCGCGTTTTGCTAGTTGGAGAAAAAACGGCAGCAGTCACAGCAGCGGGACTACAAGAGCGTGGCAATCTAAACGGACAGCTCAATATTGAAGCTGGCAAAGTTATTGTTAGAGCAGAAGATGGCACCATTATCGCCAGAAAAGATGCCAGCATGGCAACGCTCACAGAAAAAGGCATAGTTTCCTCTGAGTTGGTCAATGGCAAAACGCAGTTCAACCTTGACACCGTAAATGGTGGCAAGCATCTAGCTGACACCTTGCTGGCTAATCACAAAAGCAATGAATTGCCTGCTGGCAAAATGAATATCGAAAAGGTCGATGGGGTTCTGGTTGACGCAAAGGGACGCCCGGTCGACATCCATGGTCAAGTTCTGACAAACAAGGTAGACACACAAGGAGTTGTTGGTATCAGCAATGCTGAGTTAGCTCAACTTGAATATGAAGATGGCGTCGATGAAAACGGACTCCCCATTCGCCGCATCAGAGAATTCGGCGCTGACAAAAACAAGAGATATTTAACGGGTGTCGAACTCACCATAGCGGCAGTTATAGCCATGGGCGGCGCAGCAAAAGTAAGAAATGAACTCATGCTTGTTGACCCGGAAACCGGCGAACAAATCGGAACCGTTGCTCCAAATCTCGATGCTCACAAAATTCTTCATCGCCGCACACACATGGTCAGCGAAGGCGAAACACTGCAATCAATTGCAGAATCGCTTTATCAAAACCAGGCAATAGCCTGGCTGATTGCAGACCTGAACGGCGCCAACATTCGTGAAGAGAATATTGACGGCAAGAGAATCGTTGAACTTAAGAGCAGACAGGTTCTCGAGCTTCCAGAAGCTGAAGAAATCACCACTTTCCTCAACACTCTCCAAAGAGATTTCAACATAGACAATCTCGTGACAGTTGTGAGTGAAACAACCATTGATCGCGAATTACTCGACAGCTATTTGGGCACCGTCAGCGGTGGCACAGAAGCCGAACAGTCGAGCACAAATTCATCCACACAAAAGCCTGCGAAAGCTCATAAGCCTGAAAAGATGAGACTTCCAGAACTCATCATCGGCGGTCTTTTCGGAAATCATCAAGACATGCCAGTTGCAAACGCATCACGCATACGCAACAATCAGCAGGACATCCCAAGTTCTGCAGCGGCAAGAGTACGCGCAAATCAACAAGATATGCCTATCGCAGCCGGTGCTCCGTTGAGAGCAAATCAGCAAGATATTCCGCTGGCAGTAGGAATTCCTGCTCGCAACAACCATCAAGACATGCCTGTTGCAGCTGGCGTTCCGACACGCGCAAACCACCAGGACATGCCTATAAAGGCCGGAATCACTGGAGTGGTCAAAGACCTTTCAAGCAAAATCGGAAGACTTGTTAAGAGACCAATCTCAAACAAGCTGCGCCCAGTTTAGTTGCTCCAAATAAAAGACAAAACTGAGTTTAACTTGTACTTGTTTAGTGCAGGCTAACTGGCATTGCTCCAACAGAAGTCTGATCTGGTATCAGTGCTGCAGTTTCATTGGCTGGATCAACTGGTGCGCTTTGACCAATTTGATCTGCAAATTGATTGGTGGCTGGACCAGCTAGAGGGTCCTCACTCTGATTTGCAAACTCCTGCATTGGGCCTTCGGCATCTTCCTTGCCCTGAGCATTCAAGAAACCATGCATTGGTTGAGGGCTTGATGCAATGAGCTCATGAGCCGGTATAAGAGCAGATGGCTTAGTTTCGCTGCCTGGTTTCTTTTGACCTGGATCTGGTTGCTCGAGTTCTTGTTCTTCAAGCTGCTGCTTGAGCTGCTCAAGAGCCCCTGTCAAGGCAGGCTTAGCCATAGACATTCTCATGCCAAAGAAAACACGAAAGTCCATACCGGACAAGCCTGGCTTGTTCTTTCCGTGGAAGTTCCAAATTGGCTCAGCTCTGACGAAGGCTTGCAAACCAGGCAACTGCTTAATTACGCGTCTGGCAATTTCAAAGTCAGAAATGAAGGAATAGTTGTTTACTGGAATTGTTGAATTATGAACGAAAGGCTCCCGGAAGTTCTGCACAAAGGTAGTGGACGCAGAGAAAGTCCAACCATTTTTCTGATAGAGTCCGCCCCATGTGAAGAAGGGGTCTAACTCTTTTGTTGGAGCCTGGAAAAAGGCCTTACCGCGCATCTGCATGAGGGCATTAGTGAATAGCACTATGCGTGGTGTCAGCACATAAGACAAGGTCAGACCAGGCAAGAAGTCGAAAACTGACTGTTGGTGCAATGAATAAAGTTCACGGAACTGAAATTCAGCTTGCAAATTTCCTCGTGATGTCACGGGAATGTCTTGCTGAATACCAACACCTATTGAGTGAATTACTGTGTTGATTCTGATTTCGTGAGCCAATTGGTCGCGAATCATGAAGTAGTTACCATACAAACGCGTGCGTGGGGTCAGAGTCCACCCCGCCGTGATGTTAGGTAGTACACGGAACACAGCGTCATTTCTTGCTACCAATCCGACAGTATCATACAGCTGCTGCTGCTGTGTGTAGCTGAGTAATCGCCAGATAGTGGGAGGAGGAAGCTGACGCATCAGAGATGCTTTTTTAGGAAACTGAAATGGGTTCGTTTCATCACGAACCGAAGTTTCGCAAGTGGCATTGAAATAAAATCGGGCTGGTAATTTTTGCAAAATGCGAAGCTGCAAATTCTCTGCGAAGGTCATGCGGTTCTGCACTGCCGGTAGTGGCAGAGTGTCAGTCGGCAGAATGGTACTCTGCGGAGCCACCGATGGGCTGACGGTCGGAATGTTAGTCGCTCTCGGAGCGAGTGAAGGGGTTGACTGTGCTAAGGCTGGTTGCATTAGCAGAGAGAGAGCGAACATAAGCGAACTCGCCCTTTGAGCCTTTTGCAGCAACGTGGTCTTCATCGTACTCCGTCTCCAGCGGCACTAAGGCCGAGAAAGTTAGTAAAGGTGATGGCGTCTTTTAGTACACCGCTTGCTAGCGAAATCATTGTTTAGACAAATCGCTACAAGTTAGTAAGCACCACCCATAGTACCCCGGCAAGTCATGACAGGCAACACCTTGAAATCATGGTGAGAACTCTCAAAACTTATGATGGATAAGGATGACCCAAGCTTACAATTACACTTGAAAACATAGGGCAAGATCACCTGACAACGCGATTTTAGACAGCAAGAAACAGCTCAACTCTTGACGAACAGAACGCAATTGCGTAAGTTTGCTCTCATGCGGACTTTCAGAACCGTTACACTGCGCTTCAAGAATTGATAGAATTAGCGCGGACAAAACTTTGTCAAGCTGAGATCATTTCAGAAGTTCTACTTGTAGAGTACAAAAAATTGGAGTTTTCGTTGGAATCCGGTTTACCTTCTCGTGGTTCAAGTTTCCGCCCCAAGACAGTAGTCTGCGAGCGTCATGAGCTCATCCGTTTCGGGTTGAAAAGAGTTGTCTCCGAAGTTCTTGAAATTATCGGTGAAGCTTCCGACGGTATGGCTGCGACCGAAATTATCAGACGACTCAACCCACAATTCGTAATACTGGATGTCGATTTAGATATCCTGAATGGGGTCGAAGTGGCTCGTCGCATTACGACTGAAATGCCACAAACTAATTTACTAATTCTGACCGACTCATATCACGCGACCAAGTACCACAATCAGCTGATAAGGGCTGGTGTACGCGGATTCTGCTTGAAGAGTTCTGGTCCCAGAACTCTTTTTGACGCGATTGATCAGGTAACGAGGGGCTTGCCTTATTGTGACCCCAAAATCACTCAATTGGTGAAGCAAACGCCAGCCAACGCGATGCCCAACACGAATCTGACCGATCGAGAAATCGAGGTCTTGATTCGTCTTGACTTGCGTAATAAAGAGATCGCCGAAGAATTAGATATGAAACTGAGAACAGTTGAAAAGCATATCGAGTGTATTCTTGCTAAATTGAAAGTTCCAACAAGAACGGCTGCAGCTTTGAAGGCCGTTCAACTTGGCTACGTCCTCCTGCCTAAGATGCCAGGAAGAGACCCTGTAACTGGCGTGACCTATGAGCAAACCGTAGCTGAGTTGCAGGCGGAATTAGCCATTGCCAATGAGCACTTAAAGGCTTTGTTGAAGCAGAACGAGCTGCTCAAGGAAGCGCTCAACGAAAAGATGAAGGGTCCTTCAACCGAAGGCAAGTAAGCGCTTTACAAATGAGATTTTGGCTTGTCTTTCCTTTTATGCAAAGACATAATTCTGCTATGCTCAATCAAGTCAAGAAGCAAGCGTTATGCACGAATTCCTCGTTTCATTGTTGATATCACAAGTGGTGCTGGGTGTTTTAGCCAGCACTAGCACTACTGCAGGAGAAGCTTCCGGGCTCTCCTCGACAACAGCTTATGAGTCAACAATTAAATTAGTCGAAGAGAGCAGCAATCATTCACATAGCGTAACGCAGCTCGCCGTGAATTCTCATATAGACTGCTTTTGCAGAGAAAAGACAGAGCGAAATTTCTCATCAATCTGCGATTCAAAGTCCACATTTTCTCTTGAAGATGACCAAAGCATGCTGTTAGCTTCCGAGCCTGGCGTGCAATCCAGTTCCTCAGAGCAGAAGGCAGCCCCCAGCGCTGAGCTAGCACCACCATTTCATGTATCAGGAAAAATCAGCCGCAACGTCCAAAAGTATTCTGGACTAAATTGGCTAACAGAAACAAGCTTGAACCTGGGCAGTTCAATAAGCGCCAAACTTTTTCTGCATGGTCGTCCGAAGGTACGTTTCAAAATATATGCGATGAGCGACTGCCTCGCCGGCAAATTCAAGTCAGTTTCGATTGACCTGAATCATTGCTCTTACCGGAAGATCCCAATTGCAGACCTGAAACTAGAAACCACCACACCTTTACAGGTCCGTTTGTTTAGGACCTCAAAGGGGGCAGCAGGAGTCGGGGCACCGGTCATGGTGGCAGTCTCTGGACAGGTAGATGAAAAGGATGTTTCAAGAGCACTGCAAAGCCCTGAGATTTCATCGCAACTAAACTTTTTGCGCTTGCAACTTCCAGGTCTGGGCGACCAGCATTTGCAGGTCTTAGAACCCAAGGTCAAAATTGAAAACGGCAAAGTCAAAATCAACACCTGGCTGATAACAGCTAATGCTCCAAAAGAAACAGGTATCACTCTCGATATAGTCGCCAAGCCATACCTGGATGGTGAACGGTTCATTTTCTTGAAGGAGACAACGGTCGATTCGAAGGACATAATGAACCCGGCTGAGTTCTCCAAATTTAGCGAAGACCTACTGAATCCTTTATTGGACGTTGGAAAGTTCGACCGAAAGACTCATGCATTTCGACTTACGAAATTTCAACTTGGTGAGCAAAATGTGCAATTTGCAGGTAAGCTATTACTGGTACCAAAGCCGGTGCCTGCGGAACAAAAACCTGCAGAAAACGCCAGCAGATAAACTGCAACTAGAAAGAAAATTCGATGACAAAACACACTTTAGCGGGGCACTTCCCCCCCGGCAAGCACAAAGCTGTGGCATCCGTAGTCTCGATTTTGAGCAGTATCGCATTTGTTAGCTCATGCAGCTTCACTCATACGATACTTCAAGACCCGGTTCATACGTTGGAGGAATCGGCATCAGATAGCGTCTTCAACTTGTGCTTTGTGAAGTCCGATAACGGTAACTTAGACCTGGTACAAATCAAACGCAAAGCAGGAATTCTCAGGAAGAACAAACTTGAAACAGCGGTTCGCGCACTGCTTGATGGACCAACGGCAGAAGAATGCGCTACTGGTTTGGGAAGTGAAATACCGCGCGGAACCATTCTGCTCGGTATGAACGAAGCAAATGGTGCAATCGAACTGAACCTATCTCACCGCTTTTCGGCCAATGGCAGTGGTGACTCAATTCAAACCAGAGTTGAACAAATCGCCCGCACGGTGAAATCAATCGAAAGCAAAGAACCGGTCTATTTGAATGTTGAAGGGCAGAGACTGACCATGACACCTGGCGAAGGGCTTGAAGTTCACCAACCAATTAACCAGTGATCCATCGCCGGAGCGCTGGCAGGAGCCTACCTTGAGTCCTGATTTGTATCCATGCCCAGTGGGAGATGCCAGCGATCAGGGGAAGGTTTACTATCCTTACTATCGACACTGGTAAAGCGTCCAAGCCGCCGAAGTGGTAACTTCTGCGTTAATACTTTGCTTTACTCCTGGCATATATCTGCTAAGATCATGCTCTGGCGTCCTTCAGGCGCTATTTTCGTTTCCTTATACATTGAAGGTTTGAGATGAAGGAAGGTATTCATCCGAAGTACGGTGAAGTTGTCGCAGTCTGCGTTTGCGGCAACAAGGTTGAACTCGGATCAACCAAAAATCAGATAAGAGTTGAAATTTGCAGCAGCTGCCACCCCTATTACACCGGTCAGCAGAAGATTGTTGACACAGAAGGGCGTGTAGACCGCTTCGTCAAGCGCTATAAGAAGCTTGAAAAAGCAGGCGCTGAGAAATAAATCAGTTAGCTAAGGGTTCGCAAGGTCACTCCCATTAAAGGGGCTAAGCATTGCAAGCGTCAGCTACAAGCATTAAGGCTCGCGACCGCTTAATTCTGGCGGTAGATACCTCGAATATTGAAGAAGCTCGTCGATATCTCGACGAGCTTCATGAGCATGTGGGAGTTTTCAAAATTGGACTCCAACTGTTTACACATTACGGACCCGAAATATTAAAGATCTTTCAATCAGCCAACTGCAAGATATTTCTGGACTGCAAATTTTTGGACATTCCAAATACGGTAGCTAAGGCTGCCGAAGAAGCTACCAACCATGGGGTGCACATGTTCACCATCCATGCAGGTGGTGGCTCAAGCATGTTAAAAGCAGCGGCTGATGCTGTTAGAACTCGAGCAGAGAAGAACAACATAACACCACCGGTGGTGCTTGCGGTCACCGTTTTGACCAGCATCAGCCAGGACACCCTCAGTCGCGAACTTGCAGTAAATGGAAGCATTGAAGAGCACGTACTGAGGCTAGCAAGACAGTGCAAAGAGAATGGCATAACCGGACTGGTTGCCTCTCCAGAAGAAGTAGCTCCACTTCGCAAAGAACTTGGCTCAAGCATGGTAATAGTCACACCTGGTGTACGCCCGACTTGGGCTGAGGCGAACGACCAGAGCCGTTTCACTACACCATTTGAAGCTATTAAGCGCGGGTCTGACTACCTGGTAGTTGGCAGACCAATAACTAGTGCGAAAGACCCGAAATCGGCGGCTAAGAAAATAGTTGAAGAAATCGGAGAAGCACTTGAAAGTTCAAATTGAAGAAGACCGCATCAACAAGCAGCGTGAAAGATTTCCAGGACTGAAGAACAAGAATTACTTGAACTTCGGTGGACAGGGAGTGATGTCGATTGCGGCTTTAGAGGCAATCAACTCAGCCTACAGTTATGTGCAAGAGCATGGTCCCTTTAGCAGCTTTATATGGGGATGGATGCTGGAACTCATTCATCAAACAAAGGAAGCGCTAGCGTCAGAGTTCGGCGGAAGAGCCGCTGATTGGGCCATGACACAAAATGCAACTGAGGGCTGCAACATAGCGCTCTGGGGCGTCGATTGGAAAGAAGGAGAGACTGTTCTTACAACCGACTCCGAGCACAACGGCGTGATGACCGCAGTCAATCAACTATGTAAAAGAAGAAAGTTGAATCTGCAAATCTGCAATTTTGCGAACCTGCAATCTGACCAGGAAATTCTGCAGGAAACAGAGAGAGCTTTGAAATTGAAGCCAAGGCTCTTCATGTTCAGCCATGTTCTGTGGAACACCGGCAGAGTGCTTCCATGCAAAGAAATCGTTGAACTCTGCCGCAGCCATGGCGTACTGGTTCTGGTGGATGGTGCACAATCTGCCGGAGTGCTGCCGCTGGATCTTGCCAATCTCAATGCAGATTTTTATGCGATAACAGGACATAAATGGCTCGGGGGTCCGGAGGGGCTCGGAGGTCTCTACGTTTCGCCTGGCTCACTGGAGCTCATCGAACCCACCTTCTCTGGATGGAGAGGAAGCCAGTTTGACGCCGGTGGCAAGCCAACGGGATGGCTACCCGACGCATCGCGATTTGAAGTAGCTACTGCACCGTTTCCATTACTGTCGGGATTGCGTGCAGCAATAAAAGAGCATCAGAATTTTGGCAATTCACAGTTGCGATATGAACTCATAAACAACAACGTCAAACTTCTCCGCGAAGAATTAGCAAAAATACCAGGCGTTAGTTTCCTGGACAATGATGGAAAGTCGAGCCTTGTTTCATTCAAGCTTGCTGATGCGTCACATTCAGATTTGGTGAAGCATATGGAAAAGAACAAGACAATCGTTAGAACTATACCGAGCCCAAGCTGTATTAGAGCATCATTGCACTATTTCTCAGAAAGAGAAGCACGTGAATTTCCTAATGCATTGCGCAATGCGTTAGAGGGTTGAAGTTCCACACCTAATGGCGAACATGACGGAAAGGAGCGCTCTGCGCAGCTTGCCGGGCTCGTTCGGCGTTGCGCTCGTGGTCTATGTCTAGCGGTGCTGATGCAATTGGGTTTAACCTGGGCAAATCAGGTAGTCTCAAACTTCCAGGTGATAATACATTTGGAATAACAACCTGATCTTGCGGTAGTGGCCGCCCCCCGCCTTCTGCCGGTGCGATAGCATGCCGATGACTATGATGTCGCGATTCTTGAGGGTGCGGAATTGCACGAAGCTCATCATGAGCAAGCCAATTTTCTCGCAGCGATGGATTTGCAAAAACTGTCATTTCATTATCAACGCTATGTCCGGAGTTAATGGTCATCTCCATGGGGTTATGATTTAGTCCATTTGGAGTCCGTGTATTATGCTGAAAGATGTCATCTTGAGTATGTCCATAGCCAGGCACTGGTGGGCAGTCGAGAAATTGTGCTCGCTCGGACGAGTTGGTAGATGCTTTGTTTTGCACTGCATTCATTTTCATCTCAGAAAATGCTTCGTTGTGAAGAGCTGAACTCTCCGACACAGCCTTTGGCTCGGCAATTTCTTTTGATGCATCTTTCTCTTTAGACATTGGGCCCTCAGTTCTATGGTGATAGTAATTGTTACTGCCATTGCCAGAAAATTAGGAGAACAATTATTTGCACGGCACCTTGGCATTTAAAATGTCGAAAGCAATACTCAGCGAGTGGAAGCTCTTCCCAGAGCTTCCAGGGGCTAAGTATTGTAATTTTCGACCACTGGGGAACAATTTTCGTAGCTTCACAGAACTGGTCGGTGAAGCTACTATGTTCTGCGCCGTTAATATGGTTTAGACAAGCGCCATGCTACCTGGTCTTTCTTGCGAATTTTCAGGTAATGGCTGTCTGCGCACTCAAGTTGTGCACGGGAAAGCTCAATTGATGATCGCTTGATCTGATCACGTTCTTCTCTCATATCGGCTACGTACAAAGCCGGCTCAGGATTTTCTGGGCTCAATTCGCTTGCTTTTTTATATGCAACAATGGCATCTTGATCATGACCAAGGGCTTCAAAAGCTTCACCCATGGCCATGTGAACTTGCGCATCATCTGGCTCAAGGTAACTGGCCATTTGCAAATGCATCAAAGCTGTCTGGGGTTTTCCTTGCTTCAATAAAGCAAGACCCAATCCATAACGTGCACGTTCGTTGTCACCGTTTGTGCTTAGCGCTGTCTTGAAGAAAGCTTCGGCTCCGATAGGGTCGCGCTTCATCAATAGACGGAAGCCTTCGTCTTTCAGCGCCAGTTGGGAAACGAAACCATTCCGTGGCATATCGCGACGATAAGCATTGGCTGCATGATTCAATCGAGCAGCCTGCCATTGTTCGCGCCACGCTGGTGGCGTATACGGTGCTGCCAGGAAGTCACCATCCATTTGGGCAATATAATTGTCTACCTTAGCTGTGTCAGCAAGCACGTGACGAAGATTGTCTGCCCACTTAAACGCAAGGTTGTCGCAAGTTGTATTGTTTACCGAAGCCAGAACTGTATCAATAGTGACAACATGCTTGCCATCCAATCTTATTACTGGCAAGCTATTCACAATTTCGACGGAAACGGCATTGGGCGACCGATCCTTTGCACCAAGCAGGGCGTTGTTGAGATTTCTCTCTACAATCATGGTGCGCTCTTCTGCGGTAAACTCACCAGCAGGAGTGCGAATGGCGAAAACTTCGTCACCCGCAAAACGAATAGGATTTGGCACTGAGCTGATATAAGCCTTATGCACTTCAATTGCCTGTGCATTTGCGATTGGCAAAGATAACGCTTGCAGCACTACGCCGACGGCTAATGCCTGGCAGAACACGCGAGCGTACTTCGCGAATTGATTCCCTTTCATGACTATCCCTCCAATTTAGTGCGTGCAGCACAGAACATTTGTGTGCTGGCTTAGGCGAACCTTTCTACGAAAAGTTTCCACTAAAGGCGCAAATCATTTAGAACTGGAAAAGATTTTCTATATTCAACTAGCTTACTTCTGTCGATAGAATGTTGGATAACGCATTCTTCGGAGCCCGCGTCTATCAGAATATTTCCGTAGGGGTCAAGGAGCATGCTGCTGCCGGGATAACTATTTGCGGGATCTTTGCCAGCACGATTTACAGCAAATACGAATGCTTGATTCTCAATGGCTCGAGCCTTCAAAAGTGCCTTCCAATGCTCGACCCGCTGGGTCGGCCAGTTTGCAATCACTACAAATAATTCAGCACCCGCCGCTACTTGCTTACGATAAAGTTCAGGAAAGCGCAGATCGTAGCAGATGGAAGGAGCAAGCTCGAAGCCAGAAACATTGAAATTAACTAGCTTTGCCCCCGGGATGTAATGCTCATTCTCAGTTGCAAATGAAAACAAATGCATTTTGCTATAGCTTCCTTTTTCTACGCCCATTTCATCAAATAGGATCGCAGAGTTCTCCACCCGCCCGTCTATATCGCGCACAGCAAGCCCAGCAAGAATTGAACAAGAAAATCGCTTCGATGTTTCGCAGAGAAACTTTTTGGACATACTAAGCTCTGACGAAGCCAACAGCGAATTCATGCTGAAGCCGGTTTCGAAGAGTTCAGGCAGGACGATCAAGCTATCCGCTGCAGGCTTTGCTGCTACAAGAAGTTCAACTAGCCTCTTTCTGTTTTGCTCTTTATTTTCCCAGGCAATATCGAGCTGTACACCGACCAGATTTAGAATTGACATCGAGCAGCCTCCAGTGGCGATCATGAGCAAAAAGAAAAGTTCCGCGAAGTTTCAGACCATGATATTCTTGCATTGAATTGTGAGAAGAATAGCTTATGGAAAAAGCGAAAGTACTTTTAGTTTTCTCAGATACTGGTGCAGGTCATCGCAGTGCTGCAGAAGCACTCCGTCGCGCTATTCACGAAATTTGCGAAGAGCGCAATGAACTTGTGCCAGATATCATCCTCGAAGATCTGGTCGAGGAGAGCAACTCAATTAATCGACTGTTTGCAAAGGTCTATAATGGTCTGCTCAAAAACAAGCAAGAATGGATGAAGTACTACATCACCCTGATCGAACTTGTAAAGCCAAATGAAAACGCCATAGCTTACAAACTGGCAGCTTCTTACATGAAAAAGAAGTTGAGTTCGATAGAACCAACCATTGTTGTTTCAGTGCATCCTATGGTTAATCACTTTCTTGCTCGAGCCATGAAAGAACTGGGCATGAGTCGACGGGTTAAACTTCTCACGGTTCTAACCGATCCCAACGCAAATTTGTGGACTGGCTGGGCCTGTCCTGATGCCGATCTGACAATAGCGCCGAACGATATAACATTCAACAAGCTGGTTTCACTAGGCTTGAGTCCAGAGAAAATTCAAGTAATTGGAATGCCTATTCAGCCAGCATTCATAAAAGAACCAGTTGTATCGAAACGCGATTTCTTGCGTGAATACCGGTTGAACCCCGACCTACCAACGGTTGTTGTAAGTGCTGGTTCTGCCGGTGGTGGCAATATGCTGAAGATTTACAAATCGTTGGCAGAATGCAAGAGAGAATTTCAGGTTCTGTTTATTTGCGGCAAGAACATGAAATTGAAGCAAAAAATGGATCAGGAAAAGCTCAAATCCCCTTTCAAAACAGTGGTTTTGAAGTATGTAAGTTCTATGCCTGAAGTAATGACAGCCTGCGATCTCTTGGTCACAAAAGCAGGTGGGCTTACAACGTTTGAAGCCATCGCGCGACGAATGCCTATGGCTATTGATCTAGTAACCAAACCAATGCCGCAAGAGTCGGGCACAGCCACCATGCTTATCGAAACTGGGCTCGCGCAAGGCATCCGCAAGCCATCGGACATTGTACATATTGTTGAGAATCTGGAATTGGTCAGCGATCGACTAAGTAAACCGCTGCCTTCGGATCATAATTTGGATCGTGTCGACGCCGTCTACTCGATCGCAGACACAATTTTGCAATTGTGCAGAAACTCGGACTCAATATCCTGATTCTGCGGCATTCTCACAGAATTACGAGCTGGGGTGAACGTGAGCAGGATGAACGTGACCGGTGTGAACAGAACCTGAGTCAGGCTTTAGATTTGAGCCTCCCGTAAATATCTGAATCAAGGTCATAACCACAAGAAAATGAAACATCGATTGTGAGACCGGTCCACCCAAATAAATGCCCGCAAGCAGAACCATAAATAATAGCGTTAGGATTACTTCTTTCATTGCATATTCTCTTTTTCCTGCAACGTGAGACTGGCAATGAATTCGTGTGTTCCATCAAAATATAGGGCTGCCACCATATAGTTGCCGACAGATAACTGTGCATGAAGGTTCGCCATTTGAGCAACAAATAGGCAACAAAAGAGCGCGTGAATCCATGATTCAACGCGCTCTCTCAGTTCACTACTTTTTACTTGTCCTTCTTCCGAAAGACAAGACTGAACCGGATGGATTTGGTTCCCAGAACAATTCCCAACAGAGACAAACTACTTCTTCGGTATCTTGGATCTTTGTGAGCAAGTATGTGTCTGCAAGAAGATTCACAAACTCAAATATATAGAGCAGCCGCTTTCGACGGCTGCTCCTTTCTTTCCAAAACATTTGATGATCTGCCAGGTTTCATCATCTGGGAAACAAGACTGAGGAAATCAATTTTGGTTCCCAAAGAAAACTTACTGTTGTGTGGTTTCGGTTGTGGTTGTAGTTGAACCACTCGAATCCGTGTTTACTGAATTATCAACAGGGCTTGGTGCAGGCGAAGCCACCGGCGCTGGTGTCGGTGTACTTACTGGAGCCGGTGCGCTAAAAGTTGTGGACGTGCCCTGAGGTCCACTTGGACCCTGAGGTCCTGGTGGTCCGGCTGGTCCCTGAATTGGCACGTATTGTGTTGTCGGTGTAGGCGCTACAACTGTAGACGAGTTGTTACTACCGAGCGAAAATGCAATCACCAGCGAGAGGACAATTGCAAGGACTAAAAAGACTACGACACCCACAGCGGAACTGCTATCTGGTTGCACAACGATTGGCTGTTCAACACGTTCTTTTTCGACTTCGATCATAAAACCTCCTTCGTAACAGGGATCTGAGCACGTGCGAACCAGTTTTTTTTCAGTTCAGGCAACGGCATTTTTGTACGAATGGAAAGTCTGACGGAACGACCCCAGACTGGTTCCCGCACTAGCACCGAAAAGGCTTATCAAGAGCCGCTTTGCTGCACTATTACTCGGTTGCTTGTCTTAAGAATGTAAACAGACAAAGAACGAACAAGAATTCACATCGATACATTTATATTGATTGCAAGTGAGCTTTCAGGTCGAAGAGCCGCTCTCATCATTTTCAATCAGGCGTTCGACGGGAGAAGCTAATAGGCAAAATAAATGGCAGGCGGCAAGCTCTAACGATAGTGCTTCGCTTGCATATCAAAGAGCCTTGCATAATGAGTATCGCTGGCAGTAAGTTCATTGTGCGTACCTTCTTCGATGACCTTACCATTCTCTAAAACAATAATTTTGTCGGCGATTTTTATTGTAGAGAAACGATGCGTTATGAGTATGCCCATAGTATCTGCAATCAGCTCATGGAAGCGCAAGTAAGTTTGCGTTTCCGATTGAACATCAAGCGATGCTGACGGCTCATCAAGAATCAGTAGATGAGCACGATCGGGTCCAGCCGTTCGCATAAACGCACGAGACAAAGCAACGCGTTGCCATTCGCCTCCAGAAAGTTCAACACCCACAGACTCCTTCTCAAAGGCTTTTCCAAGCATAGTGCTATAGCCTTGCTCAAACTTTTTAGCAATACTTGCAGCCCCTCCTCTCTCAGCGGAATGTTCTATAGCAAGTAAGTCATTGGATTTTTCAACCTGGCCTACCCCTATGTTTTGCTGCAGCGTCATTTGATATTTGCAGTAATCTTGGAATACCACAGCCATTCGGCTTCTCCATTCCGCTGGGTTCAACTTGCGAATATCGATGCCGTCAACAAGAATCGCGCCCGCAGTCGGGTCGTATAATCGTGAAAGTAATTTGACTATAGTTGTTTTGCCTGCGCCGTTTTCGCCTACTATCGCAACAGTCTGACTGGGAGCAATAGTGAATGAAACGCCCTCAAGCACATATCGTTCGCAGCCCGGATATTTAAAGTAGACATCTTTGAATTCAATTCCGCTAGTGATTTTCTCAGGTACCGGAACACAATTCTCAGCCACCGGAACTGGTATCACAGGTTCCAAATCAAGGAAATCGAAAAGCTCGCTCACGTATAGCGTGTGCCTGTAAAGCTCAGCCACAACAAAGGCTAGCTCCATCAACTGCTGCTCCATCTGGACTATAGTGCCCAAATACATAGCCATGCTGCCAACAGAAATCTGTCCAGCTAACGCGCAAAACACGGTATAACCATAACCAATCATCGAGCCGAACGCGGCACAGATGCCCAGAAAAAAATCTCGCCGAAGATGCCTCTTACGCATAGAACTGCGTCGGTGCTGAAATTCGCTAAAGGTCTCGTCATAAAGCTTTTTGAAGTACTCGCCAAGCCCAAGCAGCCGCACTTCTTTACCATCAAGATTGTTGGTGACCACACTCATGTAGTAGCGCATTTTTCGAAGGTCTGGAACATCACCGTTCAAAACTTCCCAGAATTCGTAGAGGTGCTTGAGAGACCAAACTACCTTAGGTGCGATAAAAACGACTAACACTAGAACAAGCCAGGGGCTTAGTGCTGCAAGAAGAGTCCCCAAAGTAAGAACTATAATAATCACTCTGATAAATTGAGACATCACAGAAAGCAGTTGAATAGGTCTATAAGCTAAGTCATTCTGTAGGTATTGAAGCTTGTCGTAAAATTTCGGATTTTCAAGAATACTGATATCAATTAGACTGTTTACCTTATCCATAATCTTGAAATTGATTCGTTTTGTCAGTTCGTCATTGATTTGTTCCTGACAATAATGCGTGATGGGTCTGGAAACTTCTTGGGCAAGCCAGGACAATGCGAGCACAAGCAAAGCTAGGATTAAATTCCCTGGCACTGCACCAAATGCGACACCATTAGAAACTCCATGTATTTTTACAAACAAGGGAACTGTATCGACCAGAGTTTTAAGCACCCAAACAGAAGCCAGAGGTGCCAAACCAGAAATTATCTGGTCAACTACAAAAACCAAGGCAAGATGAGGGTGCGCTTCCCAAACCAGCGCAATGACGCGCGGAATTTTCAATGTCATCTCAACGACATCGCTAAAAGACTTTATTTCCCGCTGAATAAATCTAGATTCTGACGGACTCTCGGAGTTGAGCTTGGCGGAAGGATCCTGCTGGCAAGAATCAGCTTCAAGCTCTACGCCCAGGTCAGCATGATTGGCAGATGGAGTCGAGTTCTGATGCTCATTATCGGCAAGAGGTTCGCTCATGAATCAAACTGTTTCTGCGTGCCCTTCAGACAGATACTCATCATTAGTTTTGATGCGTTCAAGCTCCGTCGAGGATGAATCAAGTTCATCGTCCCGTGGGAAATCGCCCGCACGCCGCCTGGGATGATCAACAATTGGGGCTGGTTTTGGTACAACCGTTTTTGTTCTATTGAATAACTGCAGAAAAGATTGCAGCGGGGTCTGCGTTGCCCCTGGCTTTTCATCAGGTACTTGATGATACATGTAGTTAAGCGCATCTGCTAGCTCATCGGCTGAATTGTAGCGAACCAGCATGCCGCGGTTAGCTGCTGAGATAGCGCCGGTCTCTTCCGATGCCACAATGCAAAGTCCATCATATTTTTCGGAAAGTCCCAGTGCGGCCCTATGACGAGTGCCGTACCTCTGACTAAGTTTCAAACTATCTGTCATTGGCAATATAACACCAGCAGCGATAATTTTTGTTTGTCTTATAACTACCGCACCGTCATGCAATGGAGAGCTGGTGTGAAAAATACTGAGCAAAAGGCTCGATGTAACTTCGGCATTTAGAGTGGTGCCTGGGCTGATGTAATCACGCTCTCCCTCTGGAGGTTCCACCACAATTAGTGCACCAATTTTGTTGCGCGAAAGCTCGCGAACGGCTTTGATAATCTGCTCGATAACTTCTTTGGTCTTTTCGTTTTGAGTGTCGGAAAGTGAGAAATCAACCCTGAAGCGAGTGCGTCCGAGATAACCAAGCCCCCGTCGCAATTCGGGCTGAAACACGATTACGACTCCGATTAAAAGAACTGGTATCATCTCACGCAAAATGGCCGTGATGATGGTCAGCCCCATCCACTGGCATGCGAACCAGAAGGTGACCAGCAACATAATGCCTTTAACAAGACGCTCGGCCTGCGTCGCACGAATGCGCCGCCATGTCCATACTATTGCGTATAAAATGATGACAATTTGGATAGCGACTTTCGCTGTATCCCAGACATCAACATGCCCGGCAAGCTGCAGGTTATTCATCAGCTGGTGCCAGGTGTCGTCCATTTATTCCTCGGAAAGGGCGTCGATTTGTGGTTTTAGCGAGACAGACGGTTCGGAACTCTATCCTTACGAATTAAATCTTCGTTGCTCTCCCGCTCAATAATAAGTTCTGCCGTGCCATGAGACACGAGTACACACGCCGGGCGCGGGCTGCGATTGTAATTTGACGCCATGCTGAAATTGTAGGCACCAGTGCCGAAAATGGCTATCAAATCGCCCGAGTCTGCTGCCAGGAAGGCTTCTTTTATGATTATATCTCCTGACTCACAATATTTACCCACTATGGTCTGCGGATCCACACTCGGAGGGTCATTCGCTCTATTTGCTAAACATGCCGTATAAATTGACTGATAAGTAATGGGTCGGGGATTATCAGCCATTCCACCGTCAACTGCGATAAACCTGCGTCCAGCCGGGTTGTCTTTGCAATGACCCACCCGATAAAGAGTTACCCCAGCAGTTCCGATAATAGAACGTCCGGGCTCAATCATTAAATGAGGCAACTTGAGAGAGCGATTTGTAAATGAGGTCTTCAATCTTCTGACGATTGATTGCGCCCACTCAAAACTGCTCACGGGAGAGTCTTTTTCGGAATATTTGATACCGAGTCCACCACCCAGGTCGAGAATGTTTATTTCAAAATTCAGCTCTTGCTTCAGTTTCGAAGCAAGTTCGGCGAATACATCGACGTTATCGAGGAACGGCTGCAGCTCTTGCGCCTGGCTTCCTATGTGCGCATGAAGTCCAAGCAGATTGATAGAACTCAGTGTTCTAGCCTTTCTAATCGCCTCAGGAATCTCAGAAAGAGGAATTCCAAACTTACTGTCGTGTTGTCCGGTTTTAATATGTTGGTGCGTATCTGGCTCTACCCCTGGTATCACGCGAAACAATACACGAGCTTTCTTTGCCAGCGAAGACGCAATCTTATTAAGCAGTTCAAGCTCTGGAAGACTGTCTACTACGATGAGGACATCGCCGTAAGTCAAACCCGCACGCAGTTCAGACTCTGACT
Source organism: Obscuribacteraceae bacterium (SeqCode) (assembly GCA_044226015.1). Classification (GTDB taxonomy): domain Bacteria; phylum Cyanobacteriota; class Vampirovibrionia; order Obscuribacterales; family Obscuribacteraceae; genus JAIEPM01. The sequence goes on along the minus strand of JBGAHS010000001.1, from coordinate 681,010 downwards.
TATTATTGCCATGCATGCAAATTTTTTCGGCAGGCAAACCAGCCTGAGACGCCGTAAATAGCTCGCCTTCCGAAACTACATCTAGACCGAGATTCATTTGCTTTAGTAGCTGGCACATAGCCAGACATAGAAAAGCTTTACCGGCATAAAATACCTGTGAGTCAGGATATTCAATCAAGCCATCCTTATATGATTGAACGCTGTCTTGCACCGTTTGTTCATCAATTATCCACAGTGGCGTACCGAATTGTTCGGCGAGCTGAACTGAGTCACAGGCGCCAATTTCGAGATGCCCCTGCTCATTGACCGTGCAAGTGCGGGGACGAATTTGCATGTTCGGTGTAATGACTGAATTTACCGGCGAACTCATACGAAGACTCCGTCACGAATTAAAGGAAGAAGCCTTCATTATCGTCTATGCGGAGAGATTAAAGCGCAAATTCATGAGCAAGCTTAAAACTTATATGAAAGAAAGCAGCAGCGAAAGTTGTCAGGCGAGCAGATTCATGCTGCTGAAATTTGGCATTCTATTGAAATGAGCCAATAATGCGCTCTCAGCTTTCTTTTTAAGACTAATTAGGTGGAAGCCCTGTTGTTAGGACACTTGAGCGTATGCTCTTGCGGCTCTAACATGACCTCTGGTATTCCGGTGTTGCCTCACCGCTTGCGCTACAGCCTCGCGAGACGGCGTCATGACTGTCGCAGAAGGTGCAGGTGTGAAATCCATATATGGCGTGGCATCAAATGAGGCGTTCGGAGCTAAATCTCCAATGCCCGAGAGGCTAAAGCCGACCGAGCGAGCGTCTGTAAGAGGGAGAATTGCTGCATGCACTTTGCACTGACGTCCAGCGATCTGCCGTTTCAAGACATCTGGGGTGCCACGGGTCCAACCTTCAGTAGCGCTGAACATGCCAACTACTCGCCCATTTGATACATAGACAATACAAACTGTTTCTTCGGTATAGCTGTTGACGATGACGCAGCCAGGCATTCCAGACCGAATCAATGAGCCAAGCGCTGAGTCGAAAATGGCTTCAACCGGCTGTCCCATGTTTAATTGCAATGTCTCGCCGTAGAAGAGGGAAGCCGCTGCCAGCACAAGGTCTTCTGGAAGTTCGTAAGCATCTAGAAGGTTACCTGGTGTTGCCAAATCAGCGAGCGCACAACGGTGGGCGTCCTGATGTAAGTACTGACCGCGCATGTATTTCCTGCCGTAGACAGCGCCGACCACCCGTCCTCTAAAGAGAAGGAGCGCTGATCTTGAACGGGCTAAGTGAGATGAAATTTTCAGGCATCCAGTGCGCTCTGCGCCTTCGAGGCTGATGAGCAAGTGATGAAATCTGAGCGTGACAGTGTCTTTAAAGTCGGGTTCGCGACTGACCGAGTCAGGAAACATACCGATCGCACGCTTGCAAACGTCAGACGCGACAGCTTGTGGCTTTTTCGCTGAACCTTTTCTGAGAGCTTCCTCTGTTTTTTTGCGGAAAAAGTACTTAAACACAGGCTCTTCCTTGATTAAAATCGGTGACTCGGTCTGCTGAATTTACTCTGAAACCGCTAGACCATTATTTCGCGGACGAATTTTAGGCTATCAGAACGCACCAGCAGAGTCACTGGGGGAATTACGTACACTGTATATCTAGTGTGCATCAGAACTAGCGCCGGCTCATCTTCTATCCCCGAGCTCAGCCCATACACTGAGTGCTGAGAGATGCGCCAATACTCAGTTAAATCTGATCCCGCTGACCAGACAAAGCAGGGATACGAGCCTTGTTGAATATCTGCTCATTGTGAACAATCAAGAACTAAAGCGGGAATTTGCTTTAATCTTCAGCGGCATGACAAAGCACCATATTCGGTATTACTCCCATCGGGAATTTTCCAGCAATGGACAGAGCAAACTCCCTCTATAACTCATGTTGGCACCGTCCGTTGAACTTCAGACTAAAAGGCATTAACCACGTGAGCGATTTCAATGAGGCTTGGCGGATGACGCGGAATTATTACCACGACAACATCGTAGGACCAACGCAAATGGCTTAAGTCGCATGACTTCAAAAATTCTTGTGAAGCACTGAGGATTTTTCTCTGTTTGCGATAGTCAACCGCATCAAATCCCAATTCTGGGATACCGGAGACAGGAGCTTCTATGGTCCGCGTTTTAACTTCGACAAAAATTATGACTCCATCTCTGTCACGAGCAATGATGTCAATCTCTCCAATTCGCCCAGCACGGTAGTTTCTAGCCAGAATCTTGTAGCACTTGTCTTCAAGATATTCGCATGCCAGATTCTCACCCCTTGTTGCAATTCGCTTCGCGTTACGGTCTCTAGCCTTTCGCCATTCCACTTGACTAAGGTATAATCTCTTTTTCGCGTACATTGTCATTCCTCCAGAGGAAGGGCTTCTGTACTTAAAACGTAAAAACAGTTGTCAAAGTTCAAAGAGAAGAAAAAAAAATGCTCGACATAAAATTTGTTCGCGATAATGCTGATGAAGTGCAAAAGGGTCTCGACCACCGCAACGGTGGCTGGAGCATTTCTGAATTGCTGTCCACCGACAAGCAAGTCAGAGAACTTCTGGCAGAAGCAGAAGCTCTTAGACGGCGATCAAATGAAATTTCCGAGCAATTCAAGTCTGGAAAACTTGCCAAAGAAGAGATGGAAAGTCTCAGAGCTGAAGTGAAAGAGCTCAAGAAAAAGCAAGAAGCAGTAGAACCAGCCTTGAAAGAGGCTGAAAAATTACGCGATACACAAATTCTATCAATACCGAATGTGCCAGCAGCCGACGTACCTTGCGGCAAAGACGAAAACGACAACGTCGAAGTTAAGGTCTGGGGCGAAATTCCAAAGATTGAGAATCCAAAAGCCCACTACGAACTCGGAGCCGACTTGCAGATTCTCGATTTTGAACGTGGCGTAAAACTTGCAGAATCTCGCTTTGTCGCGCTCATGGACATGGGTGCAAAAATGGAGCGGGCGCTCATGAACTTCATGCTTGACCTTCACGGAGCCAAAGGCTATCGCGAAGTGTTTCCACCAATCATGGTCAACAGAGAATGCATGGTAGGAACAGGACAGCTGCCGAAATTTGACGGTGACTTTTACAAAATTGACGGCGAAGAACTCTACCTCGTTCCGACCGCAGAAGTACCGGTAACCAATCTCTATCGCGATGAGATTCTCGAAGAAAGTGCGCTTCCGATTTATCACACTGCCTATACGCCAAACTTCCGAAAAGAAGCTGGTGCAGCAGGAAAGGACACGCGCGGTTACATTCGCATGCACCAGTTCAATAAAGTTGAACTCGTGAAATTTGCCTTGCCCGAAAGCTCTGAAGAAGAGCATGAGAAAATGACCAGTGACGCGGAAGCAATACTTGAGGCTCTTGAACTGCCTTATCGCAGAATGCTTCTCTGTGCAGGAGACATGGGATTTTCAGCTCGCAAGTGTTATGACCTCGAAGTCTGGTTCCCTGCACAAAACAAGTACAGAGAAATCAGCTCATGCAGTAATTTTGGTGAATTTCAAGCCAGAAGAGCGAACCTGCGCTATCGCCCCGCCGATGGTGGCAAGCCGAGATACATGCACACACTCAATGGCTCAGGGCTAGCTATAGGTCGCACACTAGCAGCTATCCTGGAAAACTATCAGCAAGCCGATGGCTCAGTCAAAGTACCAGGCGTCCTCGTGTCATACTTGGGCGGCGTGACTTATCTCAAGCCAGGAAAAGAACAGGCTACAACAGCTTCTGCACGATAGCTTGAACCAGGCTACAGGTTCTAGTCCTAGTATTTCTGCAAAATAAGAAAAGGAATAGCCCATGATTGCAGTCCCAAAGAAGATTTTGACTGAAACCAAATGGTCAAAGTTAGTTCCTAGACTGCTTATCTTGGGTATCTTTCTAAGCCAGGCGTCCCACACAGGCGCCGCTTTAGCAGGCGCAGAAAGAATTTCCGAATCAAAAAAGGATGCTCCAGTTCAGTCGTATTATCATCAGTTCCACCAGTACCCAGAACTGGGAAAAGAAGAAAACAAGACTGCAGCATTTATCAGGGCAGAGTTAACGAAGTTCGGATACAGCAATTTGCTCAGCGTTGAGTCAGCTCCTACGACCGTTGTGGCAGTGTTGGATACGGGCGAGGAAGGTCCTGTTATTTGCTTGCGCTCGGAAATGGATGCAAGAAAATGCCTGGAAAAAACCGGACTTGAGTTTGCCAGCAAAATTCCTGGAGTGATGCACAATTGCGGACATGATGCCCATGCCGCGATTCTTTTGGAGACAGCGCATCGGCTAATTCAAAACAAGAGCAAGTTCAAAGGAAAAATCGTGCTTCTCTTTCAACCCGCGGAAGAATGCCCGGGCGGAGCCGACGAAATAGTTGCAGACGGCATTTTGAAACGATTGGGAGTTCAGGCAATATTTGCTCAGCACTGTGCAAATGGTTCTCCAGTAGGCAACCACATGCTATCAGGCGGTCCAATACTTGCTGGTAGTAGTTTCATAAAAGTCGAGATAAATGGCATCGGTGGCCACGCTGCGGTTCCATCCGCACGTGATGACCTTGCTTCTCTTGCATCGCTAATAACTCTAGAATTGGAAAAGCTGCCAGGCAGATGCACTGACCCCATCTACACACCGGCAGTCTGCGCGATTACCACGTCTGATTGGTCGAGCTCGCAATCTAATGTTGCTCCAGAAACAATCACTATAGGGGGCACCATTCGTGCCTTCTTCGGCATGGACGAAAAGCTCTTTCGTGGCAAATCATATCGCGAACTTGTGCAGCAGCTTGTGAGTGGGCTTGCCTCCGCATATGGTGTCGAAGCAAAAGCAACAATAACGAACTCGGTACCAGTCACCGTCAATAATTCTAGTTTGTGCAAGAGACTTGCCGCCGCGTTAGAAGCGGAAGGAATGAAGATATTGCCGGAAGAGAAAGGCATGTTCGCAGAAGATTTTTCCTTTTACACTGCGAGCCTTCCCTCAGCCTATTTCGGCTTGGGCATTGCCAAAGACAACCTCGGCAAAGACAATGCGCACTCATCTCATTTCTCTATTCACGAAGATTGCCTGGAGAGCGGCGTTGATTTATTCGAGCATATTGCCCGAGCCATAAATGGAACGCAAAATGCATCAGCATTCATTCTTGAACACACAATGCCAGTTGGCACTGACTGAGCAAGAAACATTCCGAAGGCTCAGCTCAGCGCATCTTTTCTCTACATTGCTTTTCAGAGCTTTTGAGAATACCCAGGGTGTAGTCATTTTTTGCCGTTGGAATCAGTTTTTCATAAAAGGCTCTCAAGTCCTTAAACATAGCAAGCCTCTGTGCTTTCTTATTGCTTTTATCCAAACTAGTGCCAAGCGGTCCGGCAAGCATCATCAGGCTTCCGGGATAACCAGACTCCAATTGCTTCCCGATAGGAATGAGCTCCAATGCAATTCGCTGGTAATCTTCTTCAAAGCCTAAATCCAGATAGAGTTGTGCCAGAGGATTATAAGAGTCACGGCGCCAGCGAGGCGTCAGGTCTGCAGATTTCTTTCGTAATTCTTTTTCAATCTCGACCACTTCCTTTCTTGCGGCACTGATATCAGTACAAGCCAGAGCATAACAGTGCACGATACGCTGAATGGTCCAATAAAGCACCAATGTGTCAGCGCCCAATTCGAAACTCTTCTGCGGAATAGCGATTTGCTCTATCAGCTTTTTGATTTCTTCTTTTCGTCCAATTCTGTAATTCGTAGAAACAGCCTCAAGAAGGCTAAACTCCGAGGGTAAAATCACCCCTAGATAAGCTTGAATTATTGCAACCGAAGATAAAAGGTCCCCATAGTCCGAACCAGAAAGTTCTGGAGTGTTATTCATTTTCAACTCATCCATATCGTTTGGAAAGCCGCTTGTGGGTCCGATTGCGATAAGGTCTTTTGCCAGCTCTCGGGATATATACAGGTCTTGTAGTGATTGGGTGCGCCCACGGCTAGCGGGGCAACGAAGCGCAACTTCACCAGCAGCTCGCTTGACCAGCGCCAGTGCAGCCTTGAAGCGTTTCTCTTTGATCATGGTATCGGCATCCTTCAGAAGGGCACGAGCCTTGAACTGATGCCGTGTCCTATCATCCACAGGAAGCGCTAGTAGCTTCTTAGATGTTTTTCTGGGAGCCAAATTTGCTTGAGAAAAATAGAAGCCCAACATTGAAACGATGATAATTCCAACACAAATAGAAACGGAAGGCTTAGCAACTGTCCAGCCGCCTGAACTATACTCAATCGAGGAGAAATCCAATTCAGCTGCGCGACCATCTCTCAAGTTACACAAAGCATCGAACAACTCTTTCATACTGGCAAATCTTTTTTCTGGTTTCTTCTGAAGAGCCTTAAATATTATTTTCTCTAGCTCTTCAGGAAAGCCTTCGACTTGGGTCTTACGCTTTGATAGGCGAACAGGCATTTGATTGATTTGCAGGTTCACCGTTGATAGCGGATTATCTGATACCAGGGGCGGTTCACCTGCTATACACTCATAAAGCAAACACGCAAAAGAATAAATGTCAGAACGCTCATCAGCCTTGCCACCGGCGCAAAGCTCAGGGCTCATATAGTTGACGCTGCCAATGAGAGTTCCAGTTTGTGTCAATCTGTTTAGTGTGTCGCTATTGTGTATGATTTTGGATAAACCAAAATCCAAAACCTTCACCGAATTTTGCCCACTTGCATTCTTGACCATGACATTGGCTGGCTTGATATCTCGATGAACTATGCTATTTCGATGGGCGTAATGGACCGCATCGCATATTTGGATAGCAACATCAAGAACCTCTTGCCAGCTCAAAAGCTTATTTCGAATGAAATAATCCAGCGTTCTTCCGTCAAGAAGCTCCATCGCCATATAGGGAAGCGAATCTTGCGTGACGCCGAAGCTGTATACCTTAACGATGTTCGGATGGCTTAATTCCGCAAGAATTTTTGCTTCTTGCAGAAAGCGAGTCGTCAACTCGTTATCATCGATAATGTTAGGATGAAGAACCTTGAGCGCAACAGCTCGGTCTAAATCAACCTGCTCAGCTCTAAAAACCGTACCCAAGCCACCAACACCAAGACGAGCTTGGACCAGGAATTTTTCATCGATGGTGGATCCGATTATTGAATCCAAACGCACCTCCGAACTTGCTTACGACAGCAGGTAGTTTCATTATACGCAAATTCTGGTCTATAGAGACAAAAATCTACGATTCAGAAAATGCATGTATGAAACGAAGCGTTGACTCACAATCCATCAAGTTCAAGACCGCTGCTAAAGCTGCAGCGAAGGCGCCAGTGACCGAACCAAAGGAGGTAAGCGAATACAAAATGAAAATGGAAGCTAAAGAGTTGATTAACAAGCAGCGCACTTTCCGAGCAAGAGCCTGTTTCCATGCGCCTTTTCTGCAATAAATCTATCCAAGAGAGCTGCGTTTATTCCACAGAAATAAACGAGAATGATCGATGTCCAGTCACTTTTGTTCCAAGCAATAAAACAGGGTGAACCGGAAATCACACGCCCGTCCGGGAAATCTTGTAGTATTTGCTCGTTTATTACTACATTTTGAGAGCTTCCATGTCACCAAAACTGTTGCCGTCAGTTGACGAGATAGTCAGCAGCAGCCCAGCCGAAATACTTGCGTTTCTGGAAAAACTACTGAACATGCTGGAGAACGAACAAACTTCAGCTGATGCATGTGGCGTGCTTCATAAACTAGCTGCAAAATTAGACAAGCTGGGAGAGAATTCGGGTCATTTGACCTTCAAGAATTTAAAGGTGCCCGGTGTCGCCGAGCCTATTCGACTCATCCTGAACCCGGCGGTGTTTTCTCCCGAGTTCTGGGGGCGTACTTTCGCTGAAGGGCTCTTGAAAAACACTGAGCACTTTCGTGGAAAAAAGATCGTTGAACTTGGCACCGGATCCGGCTGGATAAGCCTGCTCTTGCTGCAACGCAGCCCTGTGGTGGAAGTGCTGGGCTTGGATATCAACCCCGTTGCAGTGACGCTGGCAAATATAAACAAATGGCTGAATGGCAGTAATGAAGATGGTTCCCTTAGAATGGCGCTATCTGGGGTTCCTATAGTCAAAGCATTTCGCGCAGAACAATCTGATCTTTTGCAAACGCCACTATCGCGAGATGAGAAGTTTGACCGCATCATAGGCTGCATTCCTCAAGTCCTTCACCCGGTTCCCGAAAAAAATGCTGAATCATTGCAAGACTTGTCGTATCAAGACCTATATGATTTGAGCAATTACTGCTTTAACCAGGGTATTTTAGAAGACAGATTTGGATTGCCACTCATCGCTCGAGCACTTGAGGAAGCACAACTTTGCTTGAACCTGCAGGGCTCGCTGACGCTAATTCTTGGTGGAAGACCCGGGCAACAAGCCATAGAAGAAATGTTCAAAAGACGCGGTTACTCTCCTTCGCTGACCTGGGTTAGAAGAATTCAGCAAGCAGATGACACCGACCTGGTGCAACTTGTGAATCTTGAGGAAGCCTACGGTATCAAATTTCATTTCTTCATTTCGCAAGAGTCTCGGCAATCGATTCCAGCATCAACCGCTGTTCAGTTGAAGAAACGAGGCGAGAGTATTTTCCATGATTTACTCGTTTACCAGGCTGAGACACAGTTTGAGAAACCTACATTAGGTTTTCTAAGAAACCTCCACCAGCTCTCTCTTGATGGTCTTCGCAGAGAGCTCGACCTTTCTCGTCTAAGCGAAGAACAAATTGGTTTTCTTGAACGGCTTTCCAACGAACTACTGCAACGTCGCACCATACCCTATCCCCATGAGAAGGGCGATGCGCATTTTCGAGAGAAGCTGGCACAGTTCCTATCTTTTTACTGTCACTACAACGCAAACCCTGAGCACCTTTTTGTTGGACCCGATAGACCACAACTCCTATCGATGATACTAAAAATGGTGGCGAAACCTGGCGACGGAGTGCTACTGTCATCATCGCTTGATCCACTCTACGGAGAATTGTGTCGACAGCAAGGTCTTGAGCCAATTCTGGGCAACAACGACTTGAGCGAACTGCTGAGTATGGACGCTGTTTTTGCTGCACGCATTTGCGTCATTGCACCATATCAGTTGAAGGACCCCTCTCCACTTATTCTCGATACCTTAATTCAACAGGCTGAGGCAAACCCCGATAGATGCTACATAATCGATGACTCAGAGCATTTCGAAATTGGTTCACAAATTCAAAGTAATTTGCTCCTGAGATTACTCGGACAGAGGAAAGTGCCTAGCAACCTGATCTTCCTCTACGGCTTAATCAAGAATACGGTTTGCCCCGATTTCGAATTGAGCTTTTTGATTAATGCTCCCGATGATTGGATTCACGGGCTGGAATACTGCGCTGAGCTGAGTTATTCACGCATTTCGTTCATAGTGCAACTTTACTATGAATGGCTTTTCGACGAGTTGCTCTCATTTCCCTTTGTGGAATCGGGCCAGCGAACAAGAAACAATGTGGCAAAAACGGGAATTGAACTTTCGGATGAATTCGAACAAATCTCTGCAGACCCTGTTTTCGAAGACAAACCCATTCCTCTTGAAACCGCTGAGTTGGTGCGCCTTGATTATGGCGAATTCGAATATCCGGTTCCTAACCTGCTAATAAAGGGTCTGCTAAAGGGCTTCCTTGAAGGGCGTTCAGATTCTCTAACGGAAACACTACAAGAACGAGTGGCTGCTTATGTTCAAAAAACCAGACATGCAAAGGTCAACCCAGCCAACATAGTCTTAGGGCAAGGTGTCTTCCCTCTGAGCAGCTCACTCATTCAGGCACTAAACAAAAAGCTGGGCAGACCAGCTCTAGTGGCTGTGCCAAAAGGCAGCTATGGTCCCATTTTTCCAATGTTGCAATATCACGCAGCTGAAGTAATTACCTTTGACACAAAACTAGCAAATGGATTCTTCCCTCTGGCAGAGGACATAGCTTTACTGAATAGAAAGCCAGACCTGATTTACATCAGCCAACCAGCCAATCCGTCTGGAATTTTTCTAGAGCCGGAAAACATAAAGAAGATCCTCAAAGTTTGTGCCGAACGTCAAATATATTTATTCGCCGATGAGATCTTCTTTCTACTCAGTGACGCCTCATTAGGACGATGGACCCCAGCCGAACTGAGCTTCGCTTACAATGCAAGCGCAGAAGAACGCAAGTATCTTTTCGTGGCAGATGGTCTGGCAAAGGCTTTCGCCGCAGGAGGAATTCGCTGCGGGTTCATGCTCTGCCCTGACGAAATCTGGGCAAACTATCTCAGAAATCACGGCACCAAGGTTCCGCAGGTCGTCCTGCGTGCCTGGGACAGGCTCTACTCGGCATTCCTGCCTGAATCTCCCCACCAACTCATAGATGGTAAAAGCGAATTCGCCGAGGTGCAAGAATATTTAGACGGGGCAAGAGCGATTTTGAGTGATCATCGCAAGAGTCTACTAGACTTGCTTCAAAAACATGAGCTTGCCGACGGACTCAAATATGCACGACGCGGTGGCATGTTTTTGCTTGCAAAGCTCGGCGGAAAAACAGACACGCTAGCCACCAGAAAAGCGATTCTCATGAACCCAGATAAATGGTCAAGAAGCGATGATTGGGCAAGGGCATGTTTCGGAATTGAGGAGAAGTCATTCGAAATGGCGATGAGAAAGCTGAAGGACTTTCTGACTGAAAACGCTAAATCGGAAAACTAAACCATTAATCAGTCGGCGAGGCATCGAAGGTTTCTTCAGGCTTAGCATCGAACACTTCGCCAGCAGCAAACTTTCGCGACAGATCATCATCTTGCTCAAGAGAGTTTTTCTCAGTTGTATAAACTACATTTTTCTTGCTGATTAGATGGTCACGAACTCGGAATTCTCGGGCTTCAGCGAGCTTCTTTTTCAAGCCTGCATCGGGTGACTCAAGCGCATCTGCATTTCGCTCGCGCGCATTATTTCGTTTATCAATTGCTTGATTAATGAAATTAATCGACAGATTTCGCAACATCGGAACAACCAAAAACAATGTGGCATAGACCACCAATGTGGTGAAAAGCACCGTAATAGATGCGGCTTTAGAAGAATGCAAAAGTATATAGAGGAACCAAGCTCCGGCGAAGTTCAAGCCTGCTATAAAATACACAGGGCGCATCGCAGCTGGTTCTACCTCTGTAAACTTCCAGTAAAACTCGTGCAGATGATCGGGAATATTTTCGTGCAAGTCTGTTCCGCTGGTTACCGCTAGTGACTCGAACCTATAAACAATGTTACCGGATTCAGTCACTTCAGGTTTGCCATCAAAGCGTACCAAAACAGGCAGAACCGCATCTTCTCGATGAGGGTCTGCTCCCGTATAAGGGGCTAACTGCTCTGCTGTAATAACATAGTCATGTTTCTTGATGACTTGAGCAATAAGCTGCCATTTTTTCTCTTCGATTCCCTCGTTGGGGTCACCGTCTCCAAAGAGAAATGAGAAACAATCCAACAAGAAATTGGGATGCTCTCGTCTTCTTACAGTCGGCTTATCATAGACGTACTTGACGGGAGAAGCCGGTTGCAAGAAATACTTAAACACGTCTTGCAATATCAAATAATCCAGGAAAGAGAATCGATTTGTTTCTTCTGTTTGCGAGCTGTTTTTCCCTCGTCCTGACTGACTGCGATCCGCATAGAAGAGAATGAAAATTGTGATGACGATAATGAAGAAGGAGAGAATGAGCATTATTCCGAAAGAGATCTTTAGCAAAAAGAAAAGAACTTTGAAAAAGCGCTCACCCACTCTTTCAATTAGCTGCTGAACCCCTTTTGTAAGATAGCGATTTGCAAAGCCAGGTCTAAAAGAGTAAACGACATCTCCGCTCTGGCTGACCGCAATATGTCCATCAGTTTCTGCAGCTATTTGATTCAATGCCTGCGATACGACAAGCACAGGAAGCCCAGTTTTAGTCGACACGTCGGCAGCAGTCACACGACGACCAAGCTCGCCAATTGACTTTGTGACCCTCTTCTTCTCGGCAAGCTGGAGCATCGATTACGCCTTACGAGCACTTCGGAAGCAATAGATATTGATTATATAGCAACAAAGTCTTCGCGAGCTCAAACCGCGAGAAACTCCAATCTAGCGGTTATTTCCCGCTAACTGCCTTCAGTACCTGTGGAAGAACCTTCGGCAGAGCATCGAAGATAGCAATGAAAGCACATGCAAGCGACTCTCCTGCGATGGCTCCCGATGCTATGGGAATCGTGAAGACATCAGCTGTTTTTGGATGAGCCTTTTTCCAGATCCACGCGATAGCGGCACCAATGAAAAACGCGAATGCGTTCTGGAAAGGCATAATCCAAGCAAGGCCCAAGCCCATTGAAGACGGAACAAATTTTTTCAACTTGGGAAAGTTCGTCTCAATAACGGAAATGACCAGCCCTAGAATGCTTCCAATGATAATTCCCTGAACCGCCGAAGGGTGCAGACTGTCAATACCTTTGGAAAGTGCCTCAGCAACAGCTTTGTAGATCAGCGTAGAAGGCGGATTATAAGCCTCAAGCGTTGCCCTATCGGGAATCATCAGAAACCAGGCAGGAATAATGGCAACGGTGCCGAAAAAGACTCCTGTAAGCTGTGCAAGAAATTGCCTGCGCGCATTGGCACCAAGCAAGTAGCCGCTCTTCAAATCTGTAAGCAAGTCTGCTGATGCAGAGGATGTGTTGGCGGTAACACTAGCGGCCATCAAATTCTGCGTCATGTTTCCAGGGCTCAGAACAGCAAAGGTAAGCTGCGAAATTTTTCCCATAGCCCCGATTGGAGTTATGTCTGTTTCGCCGGTTGCTCGGCACGCAACTAAAGCTAGGAAGAAGCTGAGGACGACAGCGATAAGTCCTTTCCAGATTTCTACGCCAAAAGCGAGATTCATTACGATAGAGAAAATGATTCCCAGAGGAATGAATCCAATCAGAAACCATTTATTTGGCACTTCAATAGCATCAATCTCAGCTTGTGTCTTCTCGTCGACTCCAGAGGCGCCGCCACTCTGCTTGATGCTTCCCACAGCTCGAAATATGGTCTTCCATTGAAGTGCGAATGAGGTCAGACCAGAACTTACCATGATGGCGGCTCCAGTCCACAGAGCCCAACGAGACACAATATGGCTGGGAGCATCGATGACGTTGTGACTAACAAGCCACGGACCCAGACAAAAATACAAAATACATGAGCTAAGAAGCATCGAGAAAGAATTTCGCAGACCAACAATCATGCCGGCACTGATTAACATCAAGCTGGGCTCGAATCCAAACCCCGCGAACTTGGACATATCCATGCCACTGTAAGTGATGTTAAAGGGAATGAGTTCTGGCAACTTAAGACCAGTTACCTTTTGCCACGCATAATCACCTTTCCCAAGAACACCGATAACCACGCCTGAAACCATAGCTGCAACAAGTGAATAAGCCTGATAGATTGACTCCTTAGCTCCACCATAAAGACTCTTGAGGGTTTCGGCAGCGGCAATACCGCTGGGGAAAGGCAATCGCTCGCGATTGATCATCTGCTTCTTCATAGGCACAGCCAACAACACACCAAGCAGTGCCGTAATCAAAGTCCAAACTGCAGTAATTTTCCAATCAACATGATGCCCAGTGATCAGAAGGTATGCACCGAAAGCGGTGGCAATGGTAGAACCAGTTGAATACCCGGCAGCAGAGGCTGTGGATTGCATGCAGTTATTTTCAAGAATGGACATTTGAGACAAGTTCGGATTTGCAAAGCGAAAGACTTTCCATATGACAAAGGAAAGAACACAAGCAGTAATGGCGACTCCGAAGAGCCAACCAACTTTTATAGCGGTATAGAGATTTGAGACTGACATCAATGCGCCAATGATACCGCCCATGATGACAGCTCTAAACGTAAACTGAGGAACGTTGTCGCCCTGGTAAGTCTCCTTGTACCACTTCAAATGAAGTTCTTCGGGGGTCAGTTCCTCATCCTTTCGCTCGTGAGAAATGATCTCGGCAACATCAGAGGCAGTTTGCTTGTCTAAATGGTCGTCTGGTCCCATCGCCTGTTCATGGGTCATGACGTGGTGCTCTGAGGATTCCGGAACTGATGCAGCTGGCTGCTCCGATTTGGCATCTTCGTTTTGGCTCATGGGCGCTTACTCGCTGTCCTTGTGTTCTGATTTCTGTCTGCCTGAAGTCTTTGTTATTCGTATAGCTTGCAGCTAGTTGCCACTAGATTTGCTTGCAGCGCTGGTCTTAGAGAACGTAGCGGCATATTCTAGCAATTTGCGTTTTAGCTCAGGCACTAACTGCTTAGCGATTTCCTCCCCAGACTTGATTGCCCGGCGAGCATCTTTTGGGTTACCATCCAGCAGGTCAATGCCGGTGACATCAGGATGAATTAAAAAGTCTGCCTTATCTTGTTGGAATGAATCTATCGAAGACAACTGCATATTTACTGCCCGGCGAGATACGCTGCCAATTTTTCTGAAGTCTTTTTTCTCCAACAACTTCAAGTCATCATCTATGTCTACAGCGATAACGAAGTCAGCTCCGAGCTCACGAACTTTATCGCAAGGCAAATTCTGCACAACCCCGCCATCAACAAACAACTTGTCTCCAATTTCAACCGGGCGCCGCAAGAGTGGAATTGCTGAAGAAGCCTGCACAGCCCGCCCCAAATCGCCACTAGTTATGGAGTAGGCTTTGCCATCCAGCAAATTTGCTGCCACTGCACTAAATGGAATTTTGAATGTACTTATATCGCTGTGTCCAGGAGGCGCTGATTTTGAAATGAACTTCGCAAACAAATTGCCTCTGTAAAGTCCATCGTAAGGATGCCACCCGAACATGTGTGGCACGAAAAAGACTGGAACCAACCCCAGCCTCACTGGAATCGGCACAGTCTGATAGGCTCTCATGAGTCGCTTGGAACAGACAAGGTCTTCAATAGTTTTCAAACTTGTTCCTGATGCATATAGTCCACCAACTATGGCACCAATACTGGTGCCGGAAATTGCATCGATGGGAATCCCTTCCTTTTCGAGCACGCGTATAACGCCAATATGCGCGCACCCGCGAGTGCCGCCTCCAGCCAAAGCCAAACCGACTTTCGGGCGCTCAGTACTTGCGAAAAAGTTGGCAAAATCGGTCGGCGTGCCCATACTATTATTTGCAGAGTCGGCTAAACTCGTAGAGTCGACGCTGCTCGTATTTTTGCCTTTAATAGTATTCCCAGAGCTCGCATCTGGCTTCTCTGGCTCTGAATCATCAGGCTTTTCGGCGGACTGAGACAAGAGATAATTCTGTCCTTCCAGCTTTTTCGTCTGCTTCGCAAAAACTGGCATCGTCAAATTATGCAAAAGCAGGAGAAGCCCCAACAGTTTGCAAACTGATCCTTTAAATGCGTGAGGGAAAGAACGAAAGTCCACAATAAGTTCCAGACAGTCAATAGAAGTTCGCGATGCGCGTACTCCTAGCAAGGTAATCGCCAAAATGATAAACGTCAAAAAACTTGATAACAAGAATAAGAGATGTATCTTAAACGCGTTAAATGCAGGCGGCTAGAGGAAGCGCATGAACAAAGAGTCATACGGAAGAGCACCAATTTCGTAATACTTTCGCGAATGCAAGATTTATTATGAGATACTACTTATCAAGTGGCATCGAGATTAGCTTATTGATCAGTCTACGAGTCAAGGCTGTGAGGCTGTCACGTGGTACTATGGCTCAAGTTTTTTGTGCACCGGGGGAATCACTTTGGACTCTATTTTTCAATCGCCGTTAACCGCTGCGGTCGTTTCGTTTTTCGTGACCTACCTATATGTTGGTTGCGGAATAACGCTTGGCTATCACAGACTGCTAACACATAAATCTTTGACAGTGCCAAAGTGGCTCGAATACCTGATCGTATCAGGTGGTTACTTCTGTTTGATGGGTTCACCCATCGTATGGGTAGCTGTTCATAGATTGCACCATTTGAAATCAGATCAACCTGGAGATCCACATAGCCCCCGCGATGGATTCAAACATGCACTTTATGAGTGGATGTTCCAGATGCCGCAATATCAGAGTGATGAAGAAGTGAAGCGCGTCACTCCTGATATGTATGAAGACCCGATCTATAAGCACCTCGGAAGAGGTCATACCGCAGGACAAGCATTGCTCTGCCTCGCAATCAACGTTATTTTCCGTATTCCAATACTCGTTTTCTTCGGCTGGCAAGCGCTCGTTGCAAACGTACTCGCCACAGTCACGGTGTTCTGGGCAACACAGTTTGTCAACACTTTCTGCCATATGGAGAACCACGGTTATCGCACATTCAACACGCGTGAAGATAGCCGCAACGTTTGGTGGGTAGGCATTCTCGCTTGTGGCGAAGGCTGGCACAACAATCACCACGCCATGCCGAAATCAGCACGCCATGGAATGACCTGGAAAGAGTTCGATGTCACCTGGTGCTACATTTGGATCCTGGAAAAAATGGGTCTTGCTAAAGCCGTCATCAGACCGAACCCAACAGTTGCAAACGCTAAGAGATTAGCCCCCGTTCCACATAATATTACCCTCTACCACACAAACGTCCCGTCAGCCCTGCCAGCAGAAATGGAAGACTACAACGAGACAATGCTGGTCGGAGTCGGAACTCATGCTCAGCAACAGCAAGCAGCTGCCACTGCTGGAAGTGCGAAATAACCCGTTGCACTGCATATGGTGCAACTAAGATACGAAAGTGACCGGTTGTGAACCAAAGAACAAAACAAATATCCTTGCAAGCGCTAACCTTCCCGGTGGCGCTTGCGCTTTTTCTACCGACCTTCGGAACTGCCGCAATAGCAGATGAGGCGACTTCTCTGAAAATCGCAAAATCTACTAAAAGCAGTGCGTCCGATACCAGCACGAAAGAACCCAGGTCTGCTGCCGGTGAGGCAGTTACGAACTTGCTCGTCTCTCAAAAGGAGGCATGGAATAAGGGCGACTTGGACAATTTTATGAGTGGATATTTGCACTCAGAAAAATTGTCGTTCACGTCTGCAGGTAACATCGTTTGGGGGTATGAAGCCCTACGAGCCCGTTATCAGAAAAAGTACGGCGAAAGCAAAGAGACCATGGGCAAGCTTGAGTTTTCTGATTTGAAAACTTACGACCTGGGTCCGAAGAACGAACTGATGATTGGACGTTGGCATCTTGATTTAGCCACCACAAGTTTGGATGGCGTATTTAGCCTGGTCTTCGTAAATACAAAGGATGGCTGGCGAATCATGCATGACCACACATCACTTGCAGAGAAGAGACCCGACTCGGCGCCAGATAAAGAGAAGCAAAATTGATTAGCTGATCTCCTGGGGAACCGATTTTGTATTCTCGCATCTCTACACTCACTGAAAGCCCCACCCAACCGAATGGACGTGAAGGGCTTTCCCTATTTTCGTTTTCTCTACTTGTAGAACATCAACTAAAAGTCTGGAAGCGAAAGCAAACGCCAACCTGGCAAATAAATTCCATCACATAATTGCGAAAACTGCTGCTTTTTACTACGGGTTTTCCCCAAGCAGACCGTATAGCCTAACGTTTTATTAGATGACAGTGGATATATATCCCCGTAGTCTTGTTATCAAGCGGTCTCAAAATGGGCTTGAGAGCGTTTGGGCAACAGAGGGAACCATGAGCGGTGATGACCGACTAGCTTTTTCCAGAGACATCTCCCCGCGAGATGGCACTGGCACTGCCTCTGGTGACTCACGTCTCAGCGCGGAAGCGTTTGAAAAAGCAAAAGAACAGGCTTTAAGTAGTATCTCAAAAGCCCCTTTCGACACACAACAACAGCAGCCGCTCAATTCCTTCTACGATAGGCCGAGCCCCTGGAAAATTCCTCCAGCGGGGCCACCGAAGGATTCACCACACCCTAATCCGTTTCCGGGACCTCCGAAAGATTCACCACATCCCAATCCGTTTCCGGCTCCACCAGGAAAAGGCGACCATGACGGTCCGCCACCATTGCCTAATCCGGGTGATGTTCTAAAAGGAGGAAGCTGTGAGAACTTTTCCACCAAGCTGAAACGCGAAGCATTCGTAATTGGCGGCGGTGTAGGACAGAGTTTCTTCTATGGAATAGCGAACTTACCTGACCATATTCCGCAGATTGCCTCATCGATTGTAATCGGTGGAACGCTAGCTGCAATGTCCAAAGCTGGCAAACTTGGCGCTGCAACATCGCTAGTTATTGGAACCTATTTCACAAGCCGATTTGTCCTCGATACTTTGCATGATCATCGCCGCTGGGAAAAATTCAGCGATGCAGTCAAAGATACATGGCATAGCGATGAACATACATGGAAGAACTTGCATATCGTGAGAAACACGCTAGGCAACTATACCTTTGACACCAGTCTCTCACTGGCTTCCGGCTACATTGGGTATAAGAACCCTAAGTTAGGCGAGTGGCTGCTGACAGTATTGAAGATTCCACCAATAGTACCAAATACGCCACCACCATTTAACCCACGTCTGGCAACTACAAGCATGTACCTTTCAATCATGCCTCCAGCGGGAACGTACGATCGCTATGGCGACCGCTACAATGGAGGATGGCAATTGGATGTTAAGTATGGTCCACGCTTGTCGCGCATGCCTGATTTGGATCGTGACGAAAGACATCGCCAGGATTCTGAGTATGACTCTGAGCGCAACCGATACGAACGCGATAATTGGGACAACTATCGTAGCGATCGCGGCAAGAGAGATGGCGGCGACAGAAATGACGATGCTGGCAAAAACGACCGCGAAAAAAATGATAAACCGCCGCAGAACGGTGACGACTGCGACGAAAACGGTAAGAAAAAGCAATAGCTGCAAAAAAGGTGACAGTTCACACTGTCACCTCTTTTTATAGTCTCGTATTCATGAGCGAAAGCGTATTCTAATCGCTGGGAATTTTAGCAGCCAGCACGATGCTGGCGCCCAGCGTGAGTCCGCAGCTAGCTCTTGCCCTTCCAGATTGGGTCGAGGAATTTCTTGCTCGGCTTTCCATCAAACCATCTGGTCATCGTCATCTTTTGTTGTGTGTAGAATGAGATGCCCTCGCGTCCCTGGATGTGCAAATCACCGTAGAATGACGCATTCCATCCTGTGAATGGGAACCAAGCCATCGGCGCTGGTACGCCAACGTTGATGCCAATCATTCCAGCATTGAAGTAGCGTTTAAATTCTCTTGCTGCTTTTCCGCTGTTTGTGTAGATGACAGCGCCATTACCGTATGGGCACTCTTGTCCAAGCTTGATTGCATCTTCAATTGTATTGACTCTGCAAACGCTCAACACTGGTCCAAAAATTTCTTCTTTCACTACACTCATTTGAGAGGTAGTCTTGTCGAGAATTGTTGGTCCGAGGAAGAACCCGTCTGGAGCATCACTCACCTTGAGAGCACGTCCATCGAGTGCCACTTCCGCACCTTCTTTTTCTCCCATGTCGATGAGAGATTTGACTTTCTTCAAATGCTCTGAAGAGATTACTGGTCCCATATCAGGGCTGGTATCACCATCGGTGCGTCCCACCTTCATTTTGGCGGATGATTCAACGAGCTTCGGAATCAGTTCTTCCGCAGCTTCGCCAACTGGAATTGCAAGGCTGCCTGCCATGCAACGCTCGCCAGCGCAACCGAAAGCTGACGACTGCAAAGCTTGCACGGTGTAGTCCATATCAGCATCTGGCATGATGATGATGTGGTTCTTAGCTCCACCAGCTGCTTGCACTCGCTTACCATTTTTGCATCCAACTTCATAGATGTACTTAGCGATGTGGGTTGAACCGACAAACGAAACAGCTTTCACTAAAGGATGCGTGAGAATCGCATCAACAGCCTCTTTGCCGCCATGCACAATATTGAAAACACCATCGGGCAGACCAGCTTCCTTCAAAAGCTCAGCAATCATCATGCTGGTCAGCGGAACCTTTTCTGAAGGTTTCAACACGAAAGTATTTCCGCAGGTGATAGCGATTGGGTACATCCACAATGGCACCATCGCCGGGAAATTGAAAGGTGTGATACCAGCGCAAACACCAAGTGGATGCCGCATGGTTTCACAATCAACATTGGTTGCGATATTCTCCATGCACTCACCCATAATGAGGCTTGGAATGCCGAGCGTGAATTCGACTACTTCCATGCCGCGCAACAGGGAGGCTCTTGCCTCGGCGAAAGTCTTACCATGCTCTCTGCAAACTTCTCTAGCGATAGCATCATAATTTTTTTCCAGCAACCCTTTGAAGCGGTACATAACTCTTGTACGCTCAACAATTGGTGTGTCATTCCATGCTGGAAAAGCCTTTTGGGCTTCCTGCACAGCAAGATCAACTTCATCAGCCTTGCACACAGGAACCTTAGCTATCACTTCGCCAGTGGAAGGATTCCAAACATTCGTGAAATCTTGGGCTTTTGAAGCCACCCATTTACCGCCCACGAAAAGGTCGCACGTTTTCACAGCACTCTGCGTAACTGCCATCTTGTATCCTCCGTCAAGAGAAGCAAAAGCACATATCGCCTACGGTTCCAACGAACCGTCAAAAGGCCTACACAGCATATACCGTTAGTTGAGGAATAACAAGGTGCTAGCGACCTTCAAATTGTTTCTTAAGAACACTACAGTTAGCCTTCACGGCTTCGATGAACTGAGGAGATTGGGTTCCTTTAAGCTTTTCGGACTCGGCAAGCGCCTTATCGATTAGAAGCAGCCCTTCCTTTGAGTTAGCCGCTTCGCGAGCACACTTGGCAAGCAACATCAGCACCATAACTTGCCCGGAACTATCGACAGCTAGAGATTTGGCTTCAAGAGCACATTTTTTGGCCTCAACCGGGCGATGTTGTGCAAGATAGACGCTGGTCAAGCCAGTGAGAGAACGATATCTGTCATCTTTTCTCATTTCAGGTGAAAGAGATTCAAGAAAGATTTTGCGAGACTCTTCAAAATCACCATTGTTCAAAAGAGCTGTTCCATACAAACTCTGGTAATGGGAATAGATTACAGGTCTGATAGCTGGCCCCGAGTGAATGAGTTCAAAGAGCCGTTTGAAACCTCTTATGGCCTCAACATTGTGCCTTGTATCGACATCTAGTTGTGCGATTTGCTCAAGAATGGCAATTTCGCGTCCTCTCAATTTCCCCGTCTTATCAGCTTTCTCGAGTTCTACGGCTTGCTTCCAAAAACTATCCGCGTCCTGAAAATGCTTCAACCTATCTTCGATTTTGAACATGCAAATCAGATAGGCAAACTTCAGACGAGCATATTCTTCGTTTTCTGAAGACAAGCGGAGAGCGTCGTCGCATAGCTTTCGCGCATCATCAAGATTTCCACAGAAGTACTGGTGCCTGATTAATTCAAAACGAAGTTGAGCCTGGCAAGCCCAATCATTCCGCTGTTTACCCAAGTCATAGAGCGCATTCAGGTACTGAAGCGCAAGTTCAACATTTCCATTCGCTTGCTCTTTGCGCGCTAGCATCAGCAAACTTGTGGTCTGCAGCCGATGTGACTCACTTATTTCAGCAAGGCCTCTTACTGTTTTGAAAACAGACTCTGAAATTTGTGGTCGCATACCGACATCACCTTCAAGAAAAAGCAATTGCTCCTTACACTTTTCTGCTAACTCATTCGTGGTGTCAGCCCAGAGAGCCTGCCGAAAGAACTCTATTGCTTTTACCTTCTGCTTAGCGGCAAGTTCCATCAACCCCAGTTGATAGAGCGCATCAAAATGCTGCCTGGCATAAATGCTATAAATCTCAGCATCCTTCTTTCTTTGCGCTTGGAACAAATCAGCTGCTTTGATAAAAGAACTTTTGGCATCAACATTTCTCTTCTCAGAAAGGTACAAATGTCCCAATTCCCTCAAGGTCAGCGCATGATAAATGATCAAATCTGATTCACTACCAAGAGCCTTGTTTGCTGCAGCATATTCTGACTCAGCTTGTTTGGTATTGCCTTTCTTGGCTAATTCGCGTGCGTTGTTTACGTGAGACTTCCAGTCATGCAATATATCGTCAGTCGATTCAGGCACAACGACACATGCCTGGCAGAGTGCAGACAGAAAAATCATTGAAATGAGCTGCCTGCAAAGGCTTTTCATTGTTGCACCCAGAAAGGATATGGACTAATTCTACAAGAAAAATGACTCAGGTCATGCCCGTTAATGACTTGAGCCAGATGCCGACAAATTTCGGAGGCTCTAGAATCGATATTGTAGTGGTGATATTGGTCAGAGCCTGATGAACATAAAAGCAACGGCAATAAAGGTTGGCATTTTGAGTACTTGTACTATGGCGGGCTTTGGTTTCGGAAAAGCAGCAGTGAACGTTGAGAACTCGTTTCTTGCGCATCAGAAAGAAATGTACTTCTCTACATTTGGCAGCCAGCTTCGAGCCTATCAAGAAACACAAGCATCATGTTCTCCGACCCAAGCCTCGCTGCTAACACTTCTATTTAGCGCGGCTGGAGTACTTTTTGGAGTCACATACCTGAAAAAGAACTCCGCGGCACTTGAGCTGATAAAGCAAGAACTGAGAGTAGATTCAAAGAAAAAGTTTTGCGCCTGAGTTCGAAGCCACGCCACCTCCAAAATCTTTCGACACCATATACGGTGCAAATCTCAGACAGACAAAAGAAACACTTCCACCCTCTTCCTGCACACAAAAAAAGCGCCCGCCAATTGTGGCGAGCGCTTTAAATTTGTTCTTGGAACGAAGGTTCAACCCTTCGACACCTTAGCCCACATTGCTGGTTTCACGCTTGGCTTGTCGTTCGATGCGAGCGAGAGCCGATTGAGCTGACTCCATAATTGTTTCGGAAAGCGTTGGATGTGTGTGTATCGACACAGCCAGGTCTTCCAAAACGGCGCCCATCTCTATAGCCACAGCAGCCTCAGAAATCAATTCACCGGCGCGAGGTCCGACGAGGCCGACTCCTAAAACTCTTCCAGTTTGGGGATCGTAAAGCACTTTGGTCTGACCGGTGGGTTCAGCCAGTGTATGCGCGCGACCATTAGCCGACCACGGCATTTTGCTGGAAGCGACTTCAATTCCCTTTGCTTTTGCTTCGGTGTCCGTCAGTCCGACATACGCAATTTCTGGCTGAGTAAACACAACAGCTGGAATGCAACGATTGTCGAAAGCCGACTTCTTACCAGCTATCACCTCTGCTGCCACCATCGCCTGACGAATTGCTCTATGAGCAAGCATCGGCTGCCCTGAACAATCGCCGATTGCCCAGATGCGCTTTTCAGATGTGCGACATTCTTCATCAACAATGATGAATCCATGATCGTCGGTCTTCACTCCGCAGGACTCTAGACCCAGGTTATCGGTATTAGGTCTTCTGCCAACAGAAACAAGCACACGGTCAAATGTCATCTCTGCTGGAACATCTTTTCCTTCGAGACTAGCTTTGACACCACTGCCGGTGTCTTCAACTTTTGCAACTTTAGTGTTCAAATAGATGTTCTTAAACGCTGACTGCAAATGATTTTGCAAGGGACGAACGAGGTCGCGATCGACACCAGGCAACAAGCCATCTGTCATTTCAACAACGGTTACTTCGCTGCCTAGCGCTGCGTAAACAGTGCCCATCTCAAGCCCGATGTAACCACCGCCAACTATAAGAAGAGTTTTGGGAATGTC
The DNA here is from genome assembly GCA_044226015.1 of Obscuribacteraceae bacterium (SeqCode). Taxonomy (GTDB): domain Bacteria; phylum Cyanobacteriota; class Vampirovibrionia; order Obscuribacterales; family Obscuribacteraceae; genus JAIEPM01. The sequence continues at coordinate 657,338 of JBGAHS010000001.1, read as the reverse complement.
TTGAAGCGCTAGCGCTCCGGTAGAATCCATCACTCGGGGCGAGCCGATATCGAACATTTTAGGCATTACTGGACGTGAGCCAGTAGCAATGATGCACTGTTTGAATTTGATGCGAACGGCAGATTCACCGTCAGCTTCAACACGCACACTTCTATTGTCTTTGAAAAGTGCGTTGCCGCGTATAATTTCCACGCCAGCGCTCTTGCATTTGCCTGCAATGCCACTAGCGAGCTTATCGAGAATGCTTTCTTTCCAGCCGCGCAATTTATCCACTTCGATTTTTGGCTTGCCAAAAGTCAAACCGAATGTTTCAGCGACCTTAGCTTCCTCGACGACTTCCGCAGCGTGCAAAAGCGCTTTCGATGGAATACAACCAACGTGAAGGCAGGTTCCGCCCGGCTTGGGAGATGCTTCAACAAGCATACATTTGATGCCCAACTCAGCAGCACGCAACGCAGCAGTGTATCCACCTGGTCCAGCGCCGATAACGACTAGCTGGGTTTCTTGCACCATTTCACCTACTACCATTGCTTACGCCTCCAGCAAAAGTTTAAAGGGATCCTCAAGACACTCAGACACATGTCTGACGAAATAAGCAGCCTCAGCTCCGTCAGCAACTCGGTGGTCGAAAGAGAGTGTGCAATTCAAAATATTCCGAACTACAATTTCACCCTGCTTATTAACTACTGGTTGCAACTTGGATTTTGCCATTCCAAAGATGCCAACTTCAGGATAATTCACCATCGGCATCATGCCGGTTCCACCGATTGCACCAATGTTTGTAATGGTGAATGTGCCGCCTTGCAGCTTGTCTAACTCAACTTTGCCATCACGCGTTTTGGTTGCGAGGTCTGCAAGTTCCACAGAGAGATCAACGATGCTCTTCTTATCCACATCTTTAATCACAGGAACAATCAAACCGCGCTCTGTAGCAACAGCGACGCCGATGTTGTAGTAGCGCTTGTAAATGATTTCGCTAGTCTTCTCATCCAGACTTGAGTTGAATTGAGGAAACTTCTTCAACGCAGAAACTATTGCTTTCAACGTTAGAACAGTGAGAGTCAGCTTTCCGCCCTTTTGTGCAACTGATGCTTCGTGCTTTTGTCTGTATTTTTCTAGATCTGTTATATCGATCTGGTCGAAGTGCGCCACATGCGGAACATGAGTCCAAGACTGAGTCATGTTGATTGCTATTCGACGACGCAATGAGCGCAGAGGCACTCTATCTACCGGACCAAACTTGGTGAAATCTGGCATATCAAACGGAGAAAGAGTCAAGGGCTCACGAGACAAGTTGGCATCAGCTTCGCCACCACTTTCACGTCCACCTGTACTGCCCGAGCGAGCAGCCGGTGAATGACGATGTGTAGGAGGCACAGATGCTCCCGCAGAGCTGGCAGTTCTCACACTAGATGGAACACCTTCAGCAAATGCACGAATATCTTCTTTGACCACTCGTCCAGCAGGACCCGAACCTTTCACAAGGCGCAAGTCAACGCCCATTTCACGTGCGAGCCGACGAGTTGCGGGGGCTGCCGGTACTGGACCTTCGGCTCGCAACGCAGGAGCTTCAGCCACAGCTGCAGCCGAGCGTCCATTGCCTCCAGCGACAGCTTCAGCAGCACGAGCAGCTGGGGCCGCAGCCTTAGCTGCCGGTTCAGCAACTTTTTCTGCAGCAGCGGCAGGAGCAGCCTGACCACTTGTATTGAAAGTGATCATTGTGTTTCCGACTTTAGCCATTTCGCCAACTTTGACGAGAATCTTTTCCACAACTCCAGCGGTGGGAGAAGTGATTTCTACAACGGCTTTGTCTGTTTCCACATCAAATATAGGTTGATACTCTTTAACGGTATCACCAACTTTGACTTTAATGGCAAGAACTTCCGCTTCGTGGATTCCTTCACCAACGTCTGGAAGTTTGAATTCGAACGACATCCCTTTTTACTCCTCGATAAATGCGTTATGAAACCAGAAGGGGCGCTCTAAAGCGCCCCTGTCGGTCCTAGAACGATAGAACTTCTCTTGCTGCACTGACTATTCTTTCAGAATCAGGCAGATAAGCTTTCTCACGAGCGAAATACGGAATCGGAATATCGTATCCGGTGACTCGCTTGATTGGAGCTTCAAGATACATCAACGCATGTTCGTTGATGCGAGCGATTACTTCTGAACCGATGCCACAGCTGCGTGGTCCTTCATGAATGACTACGCAACGTCCAGTCTTCTTAATTGAATTGATTATTGCGTCTGTATCCATCGGAGCCACACTCAGGAGGTCGATAATTTCGGGCTTAACGCCGTCCTCTTCCTCAAGTATTTCTGCTGCATCAATGGTGGCTCTGACGGTGGCACCGTAAGAAATCAATGTAATTTCTTTTCCTTCCTGAACAATCTGAGCACGACCGATTGGAAGAGTTTCAATTGCTTCAGGAACATCTTCGCGGAACAATCTGTAAAGTGCTTTTGGTTCATAGAAGATTACTGGATCTGGATCTTGAATTGCAGCATGCAAGAGAGCACGTGCACTGCGTGGTCCAGATGGCATCACCACTTTCAGACCTGGTGAGTGTACGTAGATTGCTTCACGGCTTTCACTGTGGTGTTCGATAGCACGAATGCCACCACCTGAAGGACAACGCAAAACCATCGGCACTGTGTGACGTCCGCGCGTTCTGTTACGGAAGCGAGCAGCGTGCATTTCAATTTGATGATATGCATAGTACTCGAATCCGCTGAACTGTATTTCAGCAATTGGACGAAGCCCATAAAGAGCCATTCCGATAGCCGTACCCACGATTCCAGATTCTGCAAGCGGAGTGTCAATGACTCTCTTGTCGCCGTACTTTGCGTGCAAACCTTCGGTAATACGGAAAACGCCTTCGTCTGGTCCAACGTCTTCGCCCATGACCACTACGCGATTATCGCGATCCATTGCTTCGTTAATGGCGAGGTTGATCGCCTTAGCCATATTCATTTCAGCCATGATTAACTACCCCTTCCTACGGCGCTTGCCTCAGTTTTTTTTTCTTTGGAATCTAAACCTAAATGCTTCGCAAGTTCATCACGTTGCTCTTGCAGATGTGGTGGCAAATCTGCATAGAGATAATCAAACATCACCAACGGATCTGACAGTGGTGGGTGCTTGCATGCTTCTTCAGCATTAGTGATTGCGGTGTTGATGCGGTTTTCGATGTCTGCTTCGATTGCAGCCACTTCAGCATCTGTAAGAATCTTCTTGTTCACCAAGTACTTTTGGAAGCGAATGAGAGGCTCTTTAGCTGTCCATGTTGCACACTCTTCATCTGAACGATAACGGCTCGGGTCATCAGCAGTTGTGTGCGGCGTATATCTGTAGGTCAAAGCTTCGATTAAGGTCGGTCCCTCGCCTTTGCGAGCACGCTCAACAGCTTCACGAGTAGCTTCGTAAACAGAAAGTACATCGTTTCCGTCTACTCTGATACCACGCATTCCATAAGCGATTGCTCGTTGAGCGATTGTTTCGTTCTTCATCTGTTTGTGCAGCGGAACTGAGATTGCGTATTGATTATTCAAACAAACGAAAACGACTGGCGCGTTATAAACAGCCGCGAAATTCAACGCTTCGTGACAGTCACCTTCTGATGAAGCTCCGTCACCGAAATAGGTTATGACCACATTTTTGTCACCACGAAGGTTGTTCGCCATTCCGAGTCCTGCAGCATGCAACAACTGGCTTGCAATTGGAACTGCAATCGGCAAATCGTTAACACCTTCTGGAGGCTGAGCGCCTTCTTCGAAGCCCATCCAGTAAGTCAGAATACTTTCCAGAGTCCAACCACGATAGAGGAAACCAGCCAATTCACGATACGCTGGCACATGCCAATCATCTTTCCCCAGATGCACCACAGAACCCAGGCTTATGGCTTCGTGACCAGACGACTGAGGGAAAGTGCCTATACGTCCTTGACGCTGTAGCTTTAACAAACGCTCATCGACACGTCTCGCGAAGAGCATCCAGAAGTACATGTCCTTAAGTTTTTTGGCATCCAATTTTGGTTCGAGAGAACTATCGACTTCTCCGTTTTCATTGAGAATCGACAGATACTCGAGTTTGTATGGAAGCTCTATCGGTGTTCTTGGCATTGCTTTATGTCCTGTTATTTACCTGAAGAAAACCTGACAGTTTTTGTCAGGCTTATCGAGCGCACCGTCACGGCAATCCTCGTTGCTGCTACAATTTGCGGCATAGAGACCTGGCTATGACGAATGGATAACATTGTGTCATATTTATAGGTAGGAAAAACGAAAATTTTCCAGAAGGATCAAAACCCTGAAGAAGGGCGGCGGGGCTGTAGCACCACAAAAGCTGAATTGATTCTTTCTGATGACAAAAATCCAAGCAAGCGGCGTTGTAGAGCGGAAATCTAAATGAACAATAAAGACGAAGGAATAATCCCAGTAGCAGTAAAGCTTGAAAAGCCGCAGCGCAAGCCGAAACCAGAGTGGTTAAAAGTGAGTCTTCCAACCGGCGAAGGTTACAAGCGACTGAAAAACATCATTACTGATAATCGCTTGAACACTGTTTGCGAATCAGCTGCCTGCCCAAACCGGGGCGAATGCTGGTCATCACGCACTGCCACTTTGATGATTCTCGGAAACGTTTGCACACGCAGTTGCGGCTTTTGCAACATCATCACCGGCAAGCCAACCGAGCTAGATTTGGATGAACCGCAGCGCGTAGCCGAAGCAGTTGAGCTCATGGGACTCAAGTACGCAGTTATAACATCTGTTAATCGTGACGAACTGAAAGACGGCGGCGCGTCCGTTTGGGCGGCGACCATCACTGCCGTACGAGAACGTTGTCCTGATACAAAAATAGAAGTGCTAATTCCAGACTTTTGTGGAAATTGGGCAGCTCTGGACACCGTGCTCGAAGCGAAACCCGACGTGCTCAATCACAACATGGAGTCAATCAAACGCCTCTACTACAAGGTACGCCCTCAAGCGAAATACGAACGAAGCCTAGAGCTCTTGAAACGAGCAAAGGAAGCTGGCTTCGTAACTAAGTCAGGTTTCATGCTGGGACTTGGAGAAGAGGACGACGAAATAATACAGCTGCTCAAAGATCTTAAAGAGGCGCAGGTCGATCTGGTGACCATCGGTCAATATATGCAGCCAACTCTTGAGCACCTGCAGGTTGAACGTTGGGTACATCCTGATACTTTCAAACATTTCCATGATGTCGGAATGGAAATGGGATTCGTAAATGTCTTTTCTGGTCCCCTTGTTCGCAGCAGCTACCACGCAGGCGAGCAAGCAGGGCATGTTGAATGAGATATCAATCAGAATCGAGCGCATCAATTTCGCTCATCGAATAAAGGGTTTCGCGCAGTCCGTTATGAATGGGGCATCGGGCCTCTTCGAGAGCCGTTGTTTCGTCAGCAAGATTCTCTACTAATATATACAAATCCGAAATCTCTTTTTCTGCCGCTGGCTAGATGTCGCCACAGCTTTTCCTTGAATAACAGGGCTTCGTCGCATGGATAATCCCTGTATATACAGAGCCTCTTCCACTATTCTCTTTGAGCATAAAAGACAAAAACTTACACGCGCTTAAGATGTGTTCGAGCTAAGAAGCGCTTGCTAAGTGCATCTTCGGACACAAAGCAATCACACAATTAGGTGAAAAACTCTGCGGATCTTACGTATGGGGTCGCAACGAGATTTGCAAAATGAGCTATGCTTCAGCGTTGCCGATGGATCAGGGAAAACGGGCAATCTTCTCAATATCTACATTAAGCGCTTAGTTACAGGCTTCTCACCTGAAAATGTGTGTCGAGAGATGAACAAAATCTTTATGGACTGCTTTAGCACCTTGGCCCATTATTACGGTGTTCTTGACATTAATTCTGGAAACAAACCAATTGATGTCAATTTGAACATGGCAGGGAAATGAATTCGAGTTCAATGAACTCGAACTCATTGTTCGAGTTAAGGCTTGGCGGGGTTTCGTTTGTGAGTGTATCTCAACAGTTTCTAACATCTATTTTCGACTTCAAAGACAGGCATCGCACTCCTGATGAGTTCAGCTTTGACGCTGAGATGCACTGGGTCAATACAAATTTTCCAGAACTATCTTGCATCATCGAACCCGAGATGCAACTTGCTACACCAGAGGAAAGCAACGAAATCTCCGGTGAAGGTCTCTGGTATCTAGCATTACATTCAAATGACAGCGTAAGGCAATTTGTCGCAAGTCACAGCACTACGCCAGCCGATTGCCTGGACTTTCTCTCGCGCGATCGCGATGCAATAGTACGACAAATTGTCGCAGCAAACCCTAATTGCCCAACACGCGCATGTGATGTTCTAGCAAACGACACAAACATTTTAGTTCGTCGCAGCGCAGCAGCTAATCCAAATACATCAGCAAATCTGCTGCACAAGCTAAGCGATGAAAAAGATCCCGCGGTTAGAATGGCAGTTGCTGCAAACCCAGACACATCTGCGGACACATTGCGCAGACTGGCCGACGACCTTGAGTCAGAAGCACGCTTTCATGCCGCATCAAACCCACATTGCCCTGAGCAATCGATGATTGATTTGGCTCAAGACAGTTCTCTCATGGTAAGGCAATCTGTTGCACGCAACTCTGCAGTATCAAATGTGGTACTAGTCAGATTAGCTGAGGACGCAGAGCCATCGGTTCGCAGAATTGTTGCATCGAACAGTTCGGCACCTGAAGTGATACTACGCCGGTTAGCCTCAGATCCAGACATTTATGTGCGCCGCGAAGTAGCAAGCAACAAGAGTGCAGGAACAGAAGCCCTGGCAATTCTTTCGCAAGACACAGACATTTTGACTCGCGTACTGGTTGCTATAAATGAAAGCAGAGACGCTGAACTTTCATTCTATCTTGCAGCAGACCCTGAAGAGAGCGTGAGATTGGCACTAGCCCGCTCGACAAAAATCTCAGACAACGCCGCGAAGAAATTAGCCCTCGACGACTCCGATGAAGTCAGACTCTGGCTTGCACGAAACGAAAGTATAAACCCAGAACTGATGGTTATGCTTTGCCACGACATCAGTAGACGAGTTCGACAATCCGTCTCGGACAATAGAATTAGTCCAACTGTAGCAAAGGACATTCTACTCAGAGACTCGGACATCATAGTTAGAGGAGCAGCCCTCTCTGCTGAAGAACAAGAAGAATCAGTTGACGAAAGCACCCTCTACGAATTTGCAAACAGCTTGAGCTGCTTTGTCAGGGGCTATGTTGCTTCAAACCCAGAAGCACCACCAGAACTTCTCAAAAAGCTTTCTTCCGATGAGTCACCTGAAGTCAGGATGCGGGTTGCCGCGAACCCTTCATCCCATCCGGCAACCCTGCACCTGATGTCTAACGACTCAGACACAGACGTAAAAATTTCAGTAGTAACAAACCCTCACTCGCCGTTTGCAGCATTGAGCAACCTTGCAAAAGACAAAGACGCTTATGTTCGATTGATGGTGGCAAGAACCAGTTGGGCTTTGAAATCTACACTCGAATATCTTGCGGCAGACAGCGATTTCTTCGTCAGAAGAGCCGCGGAAGCCACGTTGAGCAAAAGAGCGAGAATCAGTTCAGTAATGGTTATGGACGAACTCAGCATCACAGAATAAATTTCTGATCGGAGAAATAAGCCATGTCCCCCTTTCATGATGAGTTTATCGAAAGCACGAAATTAGCCGAAAAAGCGAAGCGACACAAACAGAAGAGCGTGGAAGAGAAAGCAATTCTTCCAGACCAGCTCAACCCTCGCTGGTCGTCAACTTCGTGCTTTGAAATCGCCAGGCCGAGCCCGGTCAAATCCTTCTACCCGAAACAAAGCAAGCCGGGAAGCCGAAGCAATCTGGTAAGCCGCCTGGAGTTGCGACCGTTCTAGATGTCTTCGACAGATCGAAACGAGAGCAAAAACGAAATAGTCCAGGACTTGCTAGAGTCCCTCTCCAAAAATTACAAGATCCTCTCTGTGATAGGACAGGGGGGAATGGCTACTGTCTATAAAGCAGAAAACTTGATACTCTCAAATGAAGTAGCAATAAAAGTACTCAACAGCGAATACGCAAATAATGAATCATCGCGAATCAGATTTCTCAATGAAGCGAAAATCTGTAGTCAGTTAGAACATCCGAATATTGTTAAAATCAAGTCTTTCGGACTCATTAAGGAGTCAATTCCTTATATCGTGATGGAACTTTTGAGCGGGAAAAATCTAGCAGAATTTTTGCAGAGTAAATCACGCCTCAGTCCACAAGAGTTCAAGGAAGTATTCGTGCCCGTGCTTGAGGCAATTGAGTTTGCCCACAGCAAAGGCATGATTCACAGAGATATCACACCTTCAAACATCTATTTGAGCAAGAGCACTGATGATGACAAAGAATTCGAAGTCAAAGTGCTTGATTTTGGCATAGCAAAAGAAATCAATTCAAAACAAGGGGAGGGAACAGTCTCACAGGCTCCTCAGCAAAAGCTCACAAGCGGCATACTAGGCAGCCCACTGTACATGAGTCCAGAACAGGCGGAAGGTAAAGCTGCTGAGTTCCGCTCAGACATTTATTCACTTGCAACTGTGATGTTTCAAGCCATTGAAGGAAAGACGCCATTTGAGGGCGAGACGGCTTATCAAACCATGTACAACCGTTCGCAGAACAAAGCGCCAAAATTCACATCGACAGATCAACTTTCACTTTTTCCGGAAAGCCTGACGAACACAATTATCAAATGCCTCAATAAAAATCCCAATGAAAGAGTGCAATCCATTTCCGAATTTAGAAAAGACTTGCTTGCTGCTTTCGAAGAAAAAGATGAAAGACAGAAACGTACAAACAAAATCAGACAGCGTTCTGCGGTTCTTCCCCTGGGGCTTGCATTGCTTCTGGCATTATCAGGAATCTTCATCTACAAACAAGTCAACGACAGAAAACTTCGCGAAAGCGAAGTGTCGAGACTACAGCCAATAAGCAAACTGCAGCAATTCGGAAAGCTAAAACAAGCACATAGCTTCGGTTTGATGGCCTTCAGAGAAGCGGAAGAACTAAGAGAAAGAAATCTAATTCCTGAAGCCATTGAAAAATACAAAGAGCAAATAGCCGAATTCTCCTCTAAAACACAGGACAGAGATGACATAGAAAAAATCCTCTATAAAGGTCACCGTACTTTAGCAGACCTCTACAATCAGAATAATCAGCCTGAACTTGCGTTTGCTGAGTACGAAAAGACTCTCACACTTTTCAACGATCAGGGAGCACCAAATAGAATCAACATATTCATTGCCTACGCAAATGAATTAACGCAGCATGGACAAATAAAGAAAGCCATTGCCATTCTCAAGAAGAACCAGAGATGCGTTGAGGAAAATGCTCCAGCAAGGTCAATCGCTGAGTATCTTGCAACTCTGGCAAATCTGGAAGAAAAAGAGCGGAACTATATAGATGCCGAAAAGCTCAACGACAAAGCTATCGAAGAATTTGAGCGAACTCGCTGGGGACTCTGCACTACGGCAGGAATGAACTGCATTTTCACACAATACAAGGTCTACAAAGAACTCCACAAAGAAAAAAAGGCAAGCGATTTAATCCGACGCGCAAAAGACTCCATACCTGCTGATGCTCCGAAGACTCCAGGCGCACAGTTTTCCATGGCAAACCATGCAAAGGAGTATCCTGAGTTGAGAGAACTTGCAATCGAGTATTTCAAGAAAGCGATTGAAACAGCTGCCCTCGATGACACTCCTGGCGAGATGCAACGAATTAGAGAGGAGAGTGTCGAGTCCTTAAGGACGCTAAGCCAATAACATTAAACAGTCAAGAGTGCCATAATGAGCACTGTCTTCCATTAGAAGTCAGGAGATTGGCATGGACAATAGCAGCTCAAGTTCTGTCGGACTTACAAAGGTTGTTCTCTACAAACACGGAATTGGCTATTTCGAACGCCGAGGCACAGTTGAGGCGCCATGCAAAATCAATCTTGTTTGCGAAGCATCCGAAATCGACGACATGTTGAAGAGCTTGCTGGCGCTTAGCACCGGCGGCAGAAGAATCGATGCTATCACTTACGATTCCTCAAAAACACTGGCGAGTAGACTTGCAGAATTCGGTTTCGATATTTCTGAAACAGAAGGATTGGTCGGTCTGCTTACCCAGATGAAGGGTATTCCCGTTACGGTTTCGGTCTCTGGAGATACATTCACTGGTCGAGTCGTGGGGCTCGATATAGGCGAACAAATTTTCGAAAAGACCCTGGTTCGCGACCCTCAACTCACTCTCTACACAAACGCGAACAGCTTCAAGAGACTATCGCTTGCATCAATCTCATCGATAAAAGTAGAAGACGAGAATATGGCAAGCGAAGTAAACCAACAACTTGAGTTGCTCTTTCAAAACGCCAAGAAAAAAGATCGCAAAGCGCTAACAGTCTCTATCAGTGAAGAAGGTAAGCATGAGCTTCTAATAGCATATTCCATCCCCTGCCCCATCTGGAAAACGAGCTATAGACTTGTAATGCACGACGAATCAAAAACTCTCTTGCAAGGCATGGCAATTGTAGATAACGTACAAGAAGAGGATTGGACTGATGTGCAGATCGTACTCGTAGCAGCTTCACCAATCTCTTTTATTCAACCACTCTATGATCCTGTGCAACCGTTCAGACCAACAATAGCTGCGCAAGGCAACGTGTCGAGTGGTCCAGTTTTGGCTGAACGGTCTCAGCGAAAACGAGAGGAGCCCACGCAACGTGCGCTAATGAAAGCAAAAATGGTAGCGCAGGCACCCGGTGCAGCGCCCGCAGCCGCAATGATGGACAACGGGTGGGGCAGTGGGGGAAGTTACGGTAGCATGGACGCTTTCTCAGAAGTTGCTGGTGGTTCAATGAATGCGCCAGCTCTTGCACAATCGATGGAGTCAGCAGCACCAATCAACATTGAGGCAGCTGAAACTGGTGAGATGTTTGAATATCGCGTGAACAAGCCAGTCACCATTCCTCGCAACAGCTCAGCGCTGATTCCTATCGTACAGCAAGACGTTAATGGAGAACGCATCTCTCTCTACAATGAGAAAAAGAATCCGAAATTTCCATTCGCTACGGTTCGATTTGTGAATAACACTGGACTGACCCTTGAGGGTGGACCTGTGACAGTGATGGAAGGCGACATCTATGCTGGTGAAGCTATGCTTGACACAGTCAAACCAGATGACAAACGCTTCTTATTGTATTCAATTGATCAATCTTGCCCCATCATCGTTCGGCAGGAAACAACATCAAAGCCATACTATAAAGCGCGCGCAATCAATGGAGTAATAATAGTCGATTGCAACAAGGTAAGTGTAAAAACCTATGAAATAGAGAACCTGAGCGACAAGAAAAAGATTGTTTTTGTTGAGCACCCAGTAAACAACCCATGGAAGCTGATTAACACACAGGCACCAGAGGAAACAACCGAACATTATTATCGCTTCAAGCAAGAACTTGAAGCTAAATCTCTTGAAAGATTGCATGTCACAGAACAAACCGATGCATTCATACAAATATGGATCAGTGAAGCCATGCAATCTGACGAGAATCAATTGAACTGGCTCATGAAGCAAAATTTCGTCAACCAGGAATTTAAGGAGTTCCTCAAGAAGTTGCTCCTTCTGAGAAACGAAATACTAAGCATCAATGAGAAGATTGGAAACGAACAGAATCTAAGAACGCAATATATCGAAGCTCAAACCAGAGCAAGAGAGAATTTAAAGACTCTTGGTGCCAACAATGAGCGATACCGAAAGATCATCGATACAACAGAAGATCAGATCACAGAGGCAAACAATCGCATGAATGCTCTGGCAAAACAACGAGACCAAAAAGCAGCTGAGTACAGGCAACATGCACATTCTCAACTCGAAACCCAACTGGAAGAACTGGAAAACCGCAAGTAGTTATTGAATGGGAGTCATTTAGTTTGTAGTTCAAGCCGCCTATGCTAACTAGTTTATTCAGACCACAAAAAAACACCAAGCAACTACCAGATGATTTGTTCTGGTATGCGAAGTTCGATTTAAAGTCTGACGGAACTCCGCAGAATAATGAGCTAGCGGCTGGCTTTGAGATTCATAAAGCAGCCTACACAGATTCAGAAAAGCTGATTGTAGCTGGTGATATCTGGCTGAGCAACAGGCGAGAATTGAATAGAAGATTTGATTTGGATGAATCTACAGATGACCTACACGCCTTCCATCGACTGTGGGAGACCTTAAAAGAAACCGCTCTTGAACATGTGCAGGGCTCTTACGCTCTGCTTGTTTTTGAGCGCGAATTCAGCAAACTAAAATTGATTCGAGACCCTGTAGGAACCAAAAATCTTTACTACGCAAAAGACTCAAGCTCGTTCTATGTAGCAGCTAGAATAAAAGCCATATCTAGCTTTGTTTCAAAAGAGATAGATGAGCTAGCTCTTCGCGACTACCTTTGCTGCGCGTTCGTGCCTGGCGAACAAACAATGTTTCGCTCGATTAGAGAGGTTCGCCCGGGCGAGATAGTTGAACTACCAGGCAAAACGATAAAGAGCTTCTGGAAAATTCGCGAGGACTTTCAAGAGTTTGAATCGGAAAGCCTCGAATGGCATTCTGAGCGGCTTCGAAAACTACTGGAAGAAGTCATCGACGAATACCTCCCTGCCAACGAAGATGCTGGATGCTACCTCTCAGGTGGCATAGATTCAAGTGCTGTTGCTGCCTTAGCGGCAAACCTGCATTCAAAAAAAGTGGATTGTTATTCCATTCATTTCGGTTCTGAATGCCCGAATGAGTTGGAATGGTCAGGCATGGTGGCAAAGCATTGTGGGTTGACACAACACATCATTGAAATAACTCCAGATGATATGTGGAACCTTCATCCTGAAGTAATTTCAATGCTCGACGACCCTATTGGAGATCCACTGACTGTTCCAAATATGATTCTGGCGCAGAAAGCGAAAATGCAGACCAGTGTAATTTTGAATGGTGAAGGGGGAGACCCTTGTTTCGGTGGTCCCAAGAATCAGCCTATGATGCTGGATAGCCTTTACCGCGAGAAAACAGCCAGCAGAGCTGAAATTGAAGCCGCATACCTGTCTTCATTCCAAAAGTGCAAAACGGATCTCTCACGCCTCTTGAACTCAAAATTGTGGAACAGCGTCAAAGAGAAAGAATCTGTTTTCGCAGATGATTTGACGATGGAAGGTCATTACGTCAACAAATTCTTTTTGATCAACACCAAGTACAAAGGCGCTGATCAGATCTTGAGCAAAGTAAACAACATAACATCATGCTTTCAATTGGCTGGACGCTCACCATTGTTCGACCGACGCATCGTTGACGCCAGCCTCACAATTCCTCCGCAACACAAACTTAAAGGAACGCAAGAAAAAGCAGTGCTCAAATACGCAGTGAGCGATCTACTTCCCGAAGCAATATTGCAACGACCAAAGTCTGGAATGATGGTGCCTGTGCAACTAGGATTTCGCAAGTACTGGCAAAAACAGGCGCGCAAACTTTTATTGAACAAGAAGGCACATATTCGCGAGTTTCTGAACATGCAAGTGGTCGGCGACTGGCTTGATTACAAGGAAGATGTCTGGGCAAGATACGGCGTGAAGCTCTGGCTTTTATCTGCGCTAGAGTTGTGGCTAAGAGAGAATCTCTAAGCTTAACTGACGCGCGGTCTTCATAAACACGTCAATATTCATGTATTCCTCTAGTGATTCGTCTGCTTTATGTGAACCTTTGGCAAAAAGAGCGCCGGTGTAACTCTGAAGTATTGCCCGAGTTTGACGCAGTGCTCCTTTGTCAGCTCACGCTTGCCGGACGCAAGCTCGCTCATGACGCCCGAGGAGACGCTAAGAATATCTTGCACATCAACCTGTTTCAGGCTGTGGTCTTTCATAAAAGACTGTAGAAGCTCATGCGGTTGAAGGTCCGCCAAGTTTAAGGCGTGATGCTTCTTTTCATACTTCGCGATTTCGTCGAGCAAAACTTCCAGATATTCAGCTTCATCTGTTGCCACGGCTTCGCCTCTAAGCATCAGACTTTGAGCGACTTCGTGCGCGGCGTCCAGGTGCTCATCGTTCTTGATGGGCACGAGCGGAAAGCGGTCAATAAGGGCTCTGTATTTGTCGGTCACCATTAGAATTTCTCCTTATCGTACTCCGCATGAGTCATTATTTTCAGGACATAGACTCGGTCTTGCGAGATCCAAACCATTGCAGCCAGGCGAAAATTGTTGCCGCCGATATTGAAAATGAACTTCTGATCTCCCAAATGATCTGCACTGTTGAAGGTCTTTTGCACGTCCGCGTTGTTCTTCCACTCAGCGGCTCTCGTTTTGCTCACCCAGTCAGTTAGCGGGGCTTCGGCGTCAGCATGTTCAGCAATGAACTGTTTGATGATCCGAGAATTCAAAATTTCCAATACCTGGCTCCTTTATAGCCATCCTCTCAAATCGAGAGGAATAACGCAATAGCGAATCTCTCAATTTGAGAGGAATTAATATTATAAGGTCGTTTTCGGGCTCCAGCCTGTTTTTTTTGGCTAAAGCTGAGCTAGATTTTCGGCGTGACGAAGTAGTAAGCATCGTTTCCGCATTTGCTGCAATCGTTCAGCCAGGCAAAATCAGCCTCGCTCATGCGCTCGTGCTCTTCGCCGTCGGCAGGCGCATGTGTCGAATTACCGATGCGTTTCTGGATTTGCTCGGCATCAAAGAAAGCATTGGAAAAGAATGGACACCGATAAAAGAACGGGAGCATGAGGAAGTAGTGCAGCTTCTCATTTCGCAATTCGATTCTACTCCTGTGTAGACAAAATTTTCAGCCTACGGAATTTCTACATTCTCGATTGCAAAAGTGATCTTCGCGATTCACTTCGCGCCTTTCGAGGATTGGAGTCGCCACCTAACCAACGAAATTGTGCAGACCGGCAAGCACAAATCTAGAAGGTTGTAACCCCAAGAAAGCTGGTGTTTTTTTTCCCAAGGAAGGAAAGCCAACACTGTCGTCCCTAACAATCCGAGAAGTCCTTAAAATGCAAGGGAAAGCAGATAATAGGTAATGTCCAATACTGCAGAGCAAGTACCAGACACCCATTTCACGTAATTTCCCATTGCAATATCAAGGTTTCAATGCTACTTTGAGGATATGACGGAACCGTAAGAGAAGGATTGCCGTCAAAGAATTAAACGAGAATGGAATATGTGTGCAGTAAAAGTTAGTCCTGAATGGTACACAGCAGCTTGTAAAAACCTAGCTGTAATAGAAGAACACGCTGCTGATTATGAAGATCCCAGCGAGGGCGAAAAAGCACCAACAAAGGAAATTTTTGATGCGGTGAAAACCTTTTTTAACACTTTGCGCGGAAAAGGCGAAGATAAACTCGAAGAACCAAGAATGTTTGTCTCGCACGAAGGACACTTACTCTTGAGCTACGGCAACAAAAAACAGAATTTGGATATACGTTTTGAGCCAACGCTATCTTACTTTTTCCATCACGCTGAAAACGGTCCTTCTTCAGGGTCAGAGCATACTGGCGCCGTCGAATTGGTTATCAAATACTTCCGCATCTAATGGCGTACAAAGAAATTGATTTGGCGGATGATGAAACACTCGTTTGCCTATTTCTACGCGGAGAAGGCGAATCTATAGACTCGTTAGTTGTCGCAGATTTTCAACGCCGGCCAGAGATCCATGAAGGCGGAATTTCTTTCTATCGACAACAAGAATGCACATACAAAGAAATGGTGCACCGAGTGCTAAGAAGCAGCAAAAAGCGGCGGGGCATGGCCAAAATTTCAGTTAAACAAATCAAGGATGCTGGATTCAAGATTCTTGCTGATATAGAACAAGACCGCTCACATGTTTGCATTCATTGCGCAGAATGTAATGGCGCTGAGAAAGATTGCCGTCCAAACGAGGGCAACTGCCCTCTGCTCCGACCAGCAGGACAGTCACCAGCAGAAGACGGTCATGTTTTTCGTAAAAGGCTTGCTACATCGATGGAAATCATATTTGAAGCAAGACTCTTCCGAACGGAGTTGCTGGAAGTCTTCGGCGGTGACATTCAAAAAGAGTACAAGAACGTAGCTGGACACATGGAAGTCGAACGAATTGACGACGGCAAGAAACGAGCCAAAGCCAACGTCGATTACGAGCGACGATGGTCCGAACACTTCAAGAAAAAAACATAGTTTTTCTGGTTTCTTGTTTCCTTCCAGATCATTCACAGCAAGAGCTTGACCATCTGGGGACAAAAGATTCTCGGATCGATTAATAGCAACATCAAGTAAGAAACAGAAAAGTTCTTAGCCTCAGCACTCAGACTCTGAAATCACCTGATTTGAAAGCAAGCAGTCCCAGGTTTCACGTTTTCTGATAAGTCGAGAACTCTCGGCTGATACCAGAACCTCAGCAGGAAGCGGGCGATGCAGGAAATGCGAAGACATCGAAAAACCGTAAGCACCAGTATCATGAATTGCAAGGACATCGCCTTCTTTCAATGCCGGCAATTCGCACCCCCGTGCAAGGTAATCACGAGAGTAGGTTGTATTTCCACAAACATCACTTGTGAATTGCGTGCTCGAATCCACAAATGAGCTCACCTGACGGCTGCCACCATGAACACTAAGCACTGCTATATTCGAGCTTGTTGCGTTTACTCCAACGAACTGCTTCTGTCCCTGCCATTTTGTACTTATGACGTTGCATAGCATTACAGCTGAACCTGCAATGACAGAGCGACCAGGCTCTATAATCAGGTCAGGAGTTAAGCCTCGACGAGCAAGCAACGCACAAAGCTCTTCTGCAAATAAGCGCCAGTCAAAAGAATGACGCCTATCATGGTAGGGAAAACCAAAACCACCACCAAAATCCAAATACTCGAAATTCTCTAGACGCTCACAAACATCTACGACTTTTTCAAAAGCGTCGACAAATCTCTCAGTAGCGTTTGTTGATGTACCACGATAGAAATGGATACCGCTTACTTTGAATCCCGATTCTTGCGCCAGCGCCTGCAACGCAGGAAGCTCGCTCGCATCGACTCCAGTGCGCGACTCTCCTGTAACCGAAGGAAGATTCAGGCGCATTCCAATCTTGATCTTATCGACATTGCTGCGGTTACATGCATGGATTAGGCTTCTCAACTGATCGCCACTGTCCAGATTGAACGTTCTTACTCCCCAGGAGAGCATCAAATCCATTTCATCAGAGCTAAGATTGCTGCCACTATATACGATATCATTACCAGTAAAGCCTGATTTAATTCCAAGAAATGCATCACCAGGTGTGTTAGCATGCAAGCCCCAATTCGCATTCTTGAATATCTTTAGCAGGTTGAGATTTCCATTGGTTACCGCCGCAAAAGCAAAGCGACAATTTTCGTAATTGAAAGCACCCTGGACAGTCTCTATAGCATTCAACAGAGTTTGCTCGTCGTACACATAAAGTGGAGAGCCATACTCCTCGACGAGTTGCTTAGCAAGCTCTGCAGATGGGCAAAAGCGTCGCGCATCAGAAGAAAGTATAGAAGCGCTCAATTTCGAAAACCCCTTTCTTGACTCTCAAACATAATACTGATGACAGAAGGAATTATACTTGCTCAGATTCTCAGAAGACATTAAGCTCTAACCAAAACTCTCTGTAGAATACATATACAAGCCACCGTCACCTGCGTAGCCATCATCAACAGCAACAAGGGCGTTGGCTTGTTCTGGGTCTCTACTTTTGGCTATGCCTGCATTTATCATTCTTAGCAAGGCCTGCGGCGCCACAGATACCAATCTGACATAGTTCTTTGCCATCCAATCGCGTTCCTCTTTTGTCAGAGCACTTCGTACCTTTACTGAAAGTTCCTTCTCCTCTTCAAAGTCCTCAGGTCCAGGCACTTGCGCAAAAGGCTTTCTATTCATGATTTGTCGAGGCAACAAACCAAGATCAATTATTTGAGTATTCGGATGTTCAGCAAACCAAATTGGGTCTGTGCTCAACTTGTCGAGCATCTTCAAGCCAGCCCAGGTACAGTCATGCAATGCGTAAACCTTCAAAGACTCGTTGTTGCGCAACATTTTCATAACGGTGTAGAAAATATTGCTTGGATATTGATTGATACTCAAAACAGCGCAATTGTTTTCAAAATGAAAGTTGTTAGAAATCAGGAAATAAGCAATATCATCTGTTTGAGTAACGATCAAACGATCAAAGCTGTAGTCCAAGACCTCTGCAGGTACTGCCGCACAACCTTTAATGAGTTTAGAGGGATCTGTCAACAGTGAGTCAACAAGCCCATTTGTAGTTTCCCATGAAGAGAAGAACGCTTCAATTTGCCGATAACTGAATTTCATCTGCGGATACTTTTCTGCTTTACTTTGCTTGTACTTGGCGAGCAAAATAACAAGTGGAAATATCACGAACCAGTAGAAAAGCAATATGTTAGGACCGTATCCCCGAATGGTTGAAATAGGAATTGACAAAAAGAAGCCGAATAGAGCAAATAGCACAACCATGACCGATTTCGACTGGACGAACTTCCTTCGGTTCAAATAATACTGAAACTGCTCAGTCGTGAACTTCAAAGTTCCAGAAACTGAAATAGCATCTAAAGTTCTCTTGAATTGCACGTCATTGAAGGAATCGCTTTTTGCGCGCGGATCAAAAACGAACGGATGAGAACAGCGGGAACACTTGCCGTTTTGCCGGTCACGCAAGAGATTATCTTGGCTACAACTGATACACTTCAAAGTGGCAGATCCTCAAATGTCTTCGCGACGCTCAATTTTCCATAACCCCTTTCTTGACTTTCAAATACAATAAGGGGGGCCAGAAGGAATTATACTTGCTCAGGTTCTCAGAAGACAGGTTTGACGACCAGAGTTCCCAGCTTAGAATCATCCATAGAATCTCTCCTATTCGACGTCCTTGCCAGGCGGCGTGAGCCTGTCCAAGAGCAAGTAATTCTGCAATATCTTTATTCCAGTAGCCAGAATGTTGAAGTCGTCCAGAATTTAAGTATTTGCCAGCGAAATGCCAGAGTGGTCCAAGAAACCACTGCGTTGAAGGTACACCCATTCCTCGTTTCTCACGCCAGATGAATTCTGCTGGTAAAAACTCTTCTGCACACTGCTTGAGGATAAACTTCTCACAAGAACCTTTTAACAGCAAATCTGGACTGAGCGAAAAAGTGAAGTTTGCAAGATCGTCATCGCAAAATATAGTTCTCAGACTGAGCCCATGAGACAGGGCAAGATTGCTGGCACGAGGCTGAATGTTTTGAGCACCCTTCAAAAGGAGATTGGCGCGCCGCAAAAAATGCAGAAGTGTTTTACTTTTGCTTGAATCAAATGCGGTTTTGAAAAATGGATGCAAATCAGATACAGCCTCACTCAGCCGCTTAGGGTTAAACGCAACGCCCTCAGCACCGTAAACTTTATGGAAAGTCGCCATATACTTTGTGAAGAAGGCATCATCGTCCTTCAAGTTGCACAAGAAATCAGTGCCGTAAACGGTAGATGCTATCAAAGGTTTGTTCGTCCAACCACCAAACAGCTGGTCTCCACCTTCACCGTTGAACACAACGTCGCAAGCATCCTCTGCCGCCTTCTGGCAGAGTAGGTTCAGGGGCACAGTGACACCATCACCAAATACGGTATCACATCGACTTACCGTCGCTCGAAACGAACGTTCTACGTCTGATGGTGAACAACGCACTGCTGTCATTGGAATTCCTAGATACCTGGCAATCTCCTCAGCAACAGGCAATTCACTGCGACCGAATTCTCCAAAATCAAGGCTATAAGCAGTTAAATCGCAACCAATCTTCTTGAGCAGTGCCGCCGTTAATGCAGAATCTAGACCACCAGAAAGAAAGATAGCAGTCTTGCGCCCAGCCAGATCAGCACATTGCTTTTCAATGGCGCCCAGAAGTAAGCCTCTAAGCTCAGAGTTCAAACCGGATGACGGCTCGGTGTAGCGCACTGACTCTGTCCATGGCACGTTCGAAGATTCCGTCAGCTGCATCTCAGCGCTTTCATCACGAGTGAAAGAAATCGTTGAGCCAGCAGCAAGTGCATGGATATTTTCAAATGGGCTTAGCGGCGCAGCGATGAATGAAAAGCAAGAATAGGAATAAAATCCTCTGCTTGAAATTGGGGACTTGAGTATCTGTGCTAGCGAAATCGCACTAGTCGAAAAATACGTTCTTGCTCCCATCTGCGCCCAGAAGAGCTGCATTCTGCCGAAGTGATTCCGAGTGATTTCAACTCGATTAACTCCAAATTCAAGTTTCAAATCAGCTTCTTCACTTAAACCTGAAATAGCAAATTCAATGGAACTTACCCGCTCTCCTAGCTTAACCACGCGCGCGTGCCTGCTTCCAACTTTATCTAGATCTACTTCTACTTCCCCAGTCTCGGCAAAGTGAAAAGAACCAGTCAATCCGAGTTCGGCGATTCTATTTAACGATGAAGATTTTGCTGATAACAGGACGACCACCAAGTGAGAATTCGACCATCCATTTTCCAACGGGTGCATCTGAAGGAATCACACATTTAGCATGAGTATTCCAATTTGAGGACGTTGTCTCGCGAGTGACCCAACTATTTTCTTTCAGAATGGATCCATCAGGCTTATACCACTTAGCATGCATGGGTAGTTTGCTATTTACAGGTACATTATGCAATGTCACTTGAGCGTAAACCGTTTGTCCCGGCGAGACATCTGAAATTTGCGCCGAACCTTCGGCATTTTGAGAGAAGTACGCATCAGTGGCAGTCACTTTCGCATACAGTCCTTGCACAACACCATTATTGGTACTAATGAAAAAGAAGGCACTGGCAGCGATTATCAAAGCGCCCAGCACACCAATCAGCACATACTTCCTCGATTGCTCCGCATTCTGCTTCTTGCGCAAGCGCAGAAGTGCATCATCAAGCAACTCTGTAGGCAATCCCAGGCTGTCGAGAATTCTTGCGACTTCAGCCTTATCCAGTTGGTCTTTACGCTCGTTGTCGAGCTTCGATACTTCCTCAACCAGGCGTATCATGTCTCGTTCAGCGATTTTGTGCTCTACCATAGATAGACCTCAAACCAGTACATTTAGTCCTGAATAATCTACCATTATTCAGGACTAGAACACAAAGGAAATTGGTCACTTCGAGCTGCTTCTTGCCTCCGCCGGTTTTGAATTTGTATCGACTTTGCCTGAGACAAAAACAGTACCGAGATAGGCTTTTGAATAGTCTTTCCAAGTTTGTCCTATATCTTCCTTGGGAAGATATAGAACATAAGTAATGAAATCGTTTCCTAGCACGGCCGTTACAATAAAAGAACCTTCCAGCTTGTAAAGAATTCCATCTATCCCTGAAATCTTTATGGATTCCGGATTGTCGGTCATCTGTCCGTTAGTTTTGTAGGAAAGAAAAGAGCGATTAAACCACTTCAACGGATCGGGCAGCTTCTGAAGCTCGCGAAACCCATTGAGCGATTTGTTGAAGGTTTCTCTATCAGTACTAGAATCGGAGGAGATAGGTGCCACAGAAAAGGAAAGGGTGGAAGAATGATCTGCTTCTAGTGCCTCCATGCACACGCCCGGAAGTCCTTTTTCAATACGCTCTTTATCTGATCCCACTATAGGACCTCTGTCAGCAAGAACCCCCCAATACAAAGCCGGCAAATAGACCTTTGCTACCAAATTACTATCGGAAGCAGGCAAAACAATCTCTCTCAGGGGACCATTCTTCTCAAGCTCTGAGAACCAGGGGCACTTTTGCAACTCGGATTTGTAATGCATCGCATTTTTAAACTTCTCAAAGCGATTCACAAAATTGCGCAAGCGATATATTCCCAAGGCAATCTGCTCGCGCTCTGACGCATCATAAGTCTCGTTCAGTGCGATCTTCAAGTCGATGCATTCTTGCAACTGCTCAGTCATTCTTTTGATTTTCTCTGAGTCTGGATATTCAGACCGGTTCAAAATACTACCTAATAGTCCAGCGTAGGCAACTCTTAGAACCGGCCGAGACTTCACTGACTTGTTGTTCGCAATCTCGGCATGCACTAACGTCTCGGCTTCCTTAGCTTTCTTTTCCGCTAACATCCCAAAAACACGAGATTCAAGAATGTAGAATTCGCTCTTTGACTGGAGTAACGGCACACACATAATGGTATGTTGAGCGGAATTTTTCACGTAGGAAAACCGTCGTGTCATGATACTCCGACCTGGCTCCTGCGCCAGAATCTCTCTCTGACTAAATAAAAGTAGTAAAAGTAACGCAAATAGCTTTTTCTTATTCATGTAATGCCTCGCGCTAACTAGCTCGAAAAATCCTGCCTCAACAATTGTACTACCAATAAATCAAGCCAAAGCTCCAATACGAAAGGTCATCGTGACTGCAAGGAGATTGGCATTTAGCAAAACACGGCTCAGGGCTGAGGCGGATTAATAGCCGCCGGGTCGATTTTTTCTACTTGGTGCGTTTTGGCATGCACGGTAAGCAGCTTGAATAAATCATCTTTGGAGCTGAATCCATTTTTCTGCTCAAGAATTTTCCCATCGGGATCCGTCACAAGTACAGTCGGGAAAGTGCTGATTCCATAATTTTTCTCCACAACTTTCTCAGTTGATGAGTCTGGCAAAGACGGATTATCTATAACAATTACCGCGATGAAATTCTTGTTGATATACTCGCAAACTTTTTCGTCTGCCAAAAATTCTTGCTCAAGCTTTCTGCACTCTGCATTGTCGAGGGTGCTGGTGAAAACACAGAGAATCGATTTTTGCTCATCAAGCGCACGCACAGAAGCCTGATGCGGTGCTATCCAATTTATTTTGGTGTTGACCTGCACCTGATTAGACGGCTGAACCCGTTTTTTCAAACGGACCTCAACCATGCCAGAAATAGCCTCTGCAGCAAAGAAGCCGAGAACAGCCAAGACCACCAGCGCAAGAATAGAAAGAGCTTGGCTTTTGAGCGGTTTATTCAAACAGGACTGGTCCTCTACTTGATATGCAGGAAGTTCTTTATTCCATAGCCTATCATGTTCGGATTCGCTTTCAAGCGCCGTTTGCAATACGGACCAGCAACATTATCTGTTCCATAAGGCAAATACATACGAACTAGAACACCGGTCTTTGCCAACTCTTCTAGATGCTCTCGATTAGCACCAGTTTCTTTTTGCGCCATTTCAACGAAGAACTTACCGCTGTTGAACGCAATTTGAATATCGCGTCTTGGCACGCCCAACAGATGTTGAACCTCGAACTGAGTTGATGGAGCCCTTGTTGGCAGCACCGCATCTTGAATGAAGTTTGCCATGCAGTTTGTGTCGTGTGAGGCTAGCTCAACATAAACACCGCGAGCAAGCAATTCTTTTGCGTATTCAACAGCCTTAATTTTCATTGGTGGCTTTTCAGTCATTGCAATATTCGAAGGCTCGTTGTAGATGCCGATAACCATACGAACACGCATGCGCTCATCAAATCGTTTGATGTCCTGCTCTGTGCGGAAAAGGCGAGATTGAATCACAGTTCCACAATTGTGAAATCCTTTATCGATAAGCGCATAGTATGTGTCCAAATGGAAGTCTGTCCAAGTATGGTCCTCGGCTTCCAATGTGACTCTCAACTGTTTGTCTTGCGCATGCTTAACGATGCTTTCAATTCGATCATAAGCGCGGTCTAGATGCTTACGCTTGTCTGCCTTGTCCGAGGCAGGCGAAATGGTACTAAACATAGAAGGCTTAAAAGAGACTGTTATTTGCTCTTGAGCCCGAGAACATGGAATCAGGTTGCCAGCGATGAGGTCTATAAGCTGCTTGTAGTTTTCAACTGACCGATCGCAATCAGCTTCGACTGTGGCGTCCTCACCTAGAATGTCGATGGTCGATGCAAAACGAGATTCCCTATAAACTTTATGAGCCTTTGCCAGCGCATCCTCCGCAGTTCTGCCTGCCAGGTAGGGAGCTGCTAACATCATGACCAATTTCAAAGGCATCGTATCAACGATGGACATTTGCTGAGGCGTTTGCACGTGACCGGTGTTCCCTTGAGCCGATTGATTGACTGGACTTGCTACGGGCATAAGACTTTGCACCTGCTCTAATTATATTGATAACAAACGATTTGAGAACTTCAAATTCTCGCTGTAATTACTTGCCAACCGTCTTCTATTTTTCTTATTTTTGATTCTATTGCCAGGGTAGGAATACTAATTAGAGCGCAAAGCAAGCCACAGATGGCCTTTCAGCGACTGTAAATTTAGTTCATATGTGACACTGTCTAAATTAGTCTCAATCGCCCAGAGGCAATGATTTCAGAACGTCGTTGCCAGCCTGATGTGAATGCAGGAGGTCGGAGGGATCTTGAGAAAGGCGCGTCATCATTATGATCTTAGACTCTCCGCCGACACTCATAGCTTCAATTTTCAAACCAGGACCCGAAGCCTGGGTAATCTCTACACGTCCTGATGGAAGGTATCGGACAGACCTTGTTGCTGGTGATATTTTTACGTTGCGCTGTGTTCCGGCAAGCAGTTTGCACTGGTCAACCAGCTTTTGTTCGCTGCCAGTGCTGTCTTTAGGCAGAACGAAGCTAATCAAATCAACTTTGCCGGTGCGCTCTTTTGAGCCCACAATAACTTCGACACCACGATTTGCCTTGTATTTGGCCCAGGTGAAGTCCTTCTTCTTAGCGTCTATTTGAGTAGGCAAACCAAACACTTTTTCAAACTGATAGAAGTCGTCGCCAAGTCCAGGCATGGGCTTGATGCTGAAGAAGTCATTCGATTGCACCGCTGATGGTGTCGCACCTATGCGATCGGCTTTAGCTAACAATGGCTTGGTGCTGGGCACGGTACTGCCACTGTGATGATGCCCTACGGCAGCAGAACGATTGAAACTGGTTAACTCGTTAAGCTTCTGGAAAGACTCGTCTTGCGTGGCTGTGGTGGAATCGACTTTTGTAACTAGAAGGTACTCGGTTCCTTCGTCTCCAACAGTTCCAACGCGAGCCATCGCCTTGCATTCCATAACGGGCCAAAAATTTGTATCACGGGGCAGCTCATATTCGCGCGGTGAAATAAGAGCCACGGGAAATTGCTGATGAGGTTTCAAGCTGCGCCTTACTTCAATTTTGGCCGTGGATACTTCCAATGTATGGATGTCGGTGAACTTCCCCTGCATCTTGATGGTGACAAGGGATAGATCTCTTCCACTTATATTTTCCAGCAACATGTACACAGCAGGGTGGTAACCAAAGGAATCAAGACTCCAGCCAGTCAGATAGTTCAAAACAGCAATAGAGCGAGGTTTATGCTCAGCATCTGATTCAGATTGCGCCAAGCACTCCTGCGTGCAAAATGAGCAAAACGCAAGCATAAGCAAAATAAACAAATAGTTTTTTCGGCGCATCAGCATGAGTTATCAACAACTGTTCCAGAAAGTACTCTTCATCTTAACTCAATGACGAGAAGACTTGCCCATCCAAAGTGATATGCTTTTCATAGCTTGGAGGAAATCATGGACGAAATTGATGCAGTCGGACGCCAAATGTTGATTGACCGCCCGCTTTTGACGCGCGGTCGTTTAGCTGTTTTTCGTGAGTCAATAACTCATGACGACTGGTTCCCCCAGTTGAAAATAACTTTGAAGAAGTCTGGTTCAGATCAGGTGCTATGGCGCTGGTCGAGCCACACAATCATCGAAGAGGATGAGCCACCGCCCTACGGTGATGATGGACTGCTTGAAAAATATTTCGAACTCGACCATCCGGTGAAATCACCAAGAGGACTGGAAGCAGTTTTCTGGCTGGGACCCGGTCTCACCAAACATGCTCGACTGGCAAGCTTTAGCGCAGCGCTCTATCTATACCCGCAATCGGTGGAAGACCGCGGTGTTCAGGTCGGCGTCATCGACTTTGCCGGCGGTCTGAGCAGTCAGGGTGTACCTCTTTACGTTCGGGTAAATTTCCCCTGGTAATAAAAGAAGCTGCCATGCCTCAGCGAGCAAGGTTCTTGAACTAAAAGAAAATAGACATAAAAAAACAGAAGGCGCACTGCACCTTCTGTTTTAACTATTTGCGCCCGGTGCGATTCGAACGCACGACCAATCGGTTAAAAGCCGAGTGCTCTACCACTGAGCTACGGGCGCGTAGCCAGCAAGGTTCTCATCCTAGCAATCAAACTCTCGGGGTGTCAAGGAACTATGTGCAAGCATTTCGCAAATGGCTCAAGGCAGAGTTCATGGGAAGCCATTAATACTCCCTCTCTGTTAGCAACTCATAGCATCCTCTTCCCAAACCGAAGCTATAAATCCAGACAGCTCACAGAACAAACGCCAGGCTGACAAGAAAGCTGCCGCGCTTGCACCGCATTTGGTGCTACATTTTCGAGACAAGTTTAGACAGCATTAATCCCGCTTCCTTGACGCTGTATATCCGTAGCAGTACCATTTGTAAATTTAGGTGAAGGTAGCCAGCATATGTCAGTGGAAGCTCCCACTTGACTAAGGCGGACCTTGCCGTCGTGAGATTTGCTAAATAATTGGAGGAACCTGTGACTAAACCATTAGGACGCGAAGAGCTAAAGAAGAAGCGCGATAAGTACCTGGTTCCCGGTCTCAAACACATGTATACGGATGCTCCGAATTTCGTTAAGGGGAAGGCGCAATTCCTTTATGACGAAAAAGGCGAAGAGTATCTCGACATGTTTGCTGGCATCGTGACGGTGTCGGTGGGACATTGCCACCCGAAGGTCACTCAAGCCACAATCGACCAGCTGCAGACCTTACAGCACACCTCGACTATATTTATGACCCAACCAATGGTTGATCTCGCAGAGAAACTTGCTGAAATCACGCCGGGTGACCTGAACATGAGTTTCATCACAAATTCAGGCACAGAAGCAAATGAAGCAGCAATCAGCATGGCCCGAGTTGCAACAGGTCGGCACGAAGTAATTGCGCTGAAGCATTCGTATCATGGTCAATCGCATCTAGCGACTTCGATGACTTCAAATCACAACTATAGACAAGCAACTATGCCGGCTTCGGGAATAGCCTTTGCCGAAAACGCTTACTGCTATCGTTGCCCATTCAAGAAAACGCCAGACAATTGCAGCCTGGAATGCGCGAAAGATGTTGAAAGAGTTATTCAAACACAAACCAGCGGTGCCCCTGCAGTTATGATTGCAGAACCGATTCAAGGTGTCGGCGGAGCCATCTGCCCACCCGATGGATATTTCCAGGAAGTGAAAAAGATTCTGGATAAGTACGGCGTACTCTTCATCGCTGATGAAGTTCAAACCGGGTTCGGACGCACCGGCAAACATATGTTCGGAATTAGCAACTGGGACGTGCAACCGGACATGATGACGATGGCGAAAGGACTCGGCAACGGCGCTCCGATCGGTGCTTGCGTAATGAAGCGCTCAATAGGCGAAAAGCAAAGCAAAAATCTGATCAACACCTTCGGCGGCAACCCTGTATCGAGCGCAACTGCTCTTGCCGTAATTGACGTTATTCAAGAAGAGAACTTGCAAGAGAATGCTCGCGTTGTGGGCGAGTACCTTGTAGAAGGCTTGAAAGAACTTCAAAAATCGTTCCCAATAATCGGCGATATTCGCGGTAAAGGTTTGATGCTGGGCATCGAAATCGCAGACCCAGAAACGAAAGCGCAAATGCCAGCAGAATGCGCCAAGATAGTCGAAGTTTGCAAAGACAATAAAGTTATCATCGGTAAGGGCGGACTCTGGGGCAACACCATACGCCTGAAGCCACCAATGACGGTGACAAAAGCCGACGCAGACAGATGCTTAGGAGCAATGCGAAAGGCTCTGGAATCGGTTTCCAAAGTTGGCGCATGCTCATAAAAGACCTAAACAATAATTTGATTTACTGAAAATCTAAAGGAGAACACAGAAGATGGCACGCAAAGTACGTTGCGCCTTGACTCAGGTTAAGAACGAAGTGATAGCACCAGCAGGTGGATCAGACAAGGCAACGATTGCCAAAATCGCTCAGGCAATGCTCGACAAGCACCTGAAATTGATAGACGAAGCCGGAAAACAGGGCGTACAAATCCTCTGCTTCCAAGAATTGTTCAATGGACCTTACTTTTGTGCAGAGCAACAAACCTGCTGGTACGACCTGGCGGAAGAAATTCCAAATGGACCGACCACAAAGGTGATGCAAGAAGCAGCAAAGAAACACAATATGGTCATTGTTGTTCCTATGTATGAAAAAGAGCAGACTGGAGTTTATTACAACACTGCTGCAGTTATTGACGCAGACGGAACCTACCTCGGCAAATATCGCAAGAGCCACATTCCGCAGGTCAACCCTGGCTTCTGGGAAAAATTCTATTTCCGTCCAGGCAACCTCGGCTATCCAGTTTTTGAAACTCGCTACGCAAAAGTCGGCGTCTATATTTGCTATGACAGACACTTCCCAGAAGGCGCTCGTGCTCTAGGCTTGAACGGTGCAGAAGTTGTATTCAACCCATCAGCTACCGTAGCCGGACTTTCGGAATACCTCTGGAAAGTTGAGCAACCAGCACACGCTGTCGCTAACGGATATTTCATCGGCGCAATCAACAGAATTGGAACCGAAGCCCCCTGGGGTATCGGTGAGTTCTATGGCTCAAGCTACTTCTGCAGCCCACGCGGTGAATTCGTAGCACAAGCGTCACGCGACAAAGAAGAATTGCTAGTTGCAGACCTCGACCTCGACCAGATCGAAGAAGTTCGCAACACCTGGCAGTTCTACAGAGACAGACGTCCAGAAACCTACGCTGAACTCGTTAAGCTCTAAACACTAAACTCGGAAGCAAGCGGCGCGTTCATGCAACGCTTGCTTCCGTTTTCTTGTACACGGCAACACTTCTAAATGACATTGCACAACGAAGGAATGGTCTAAATGGCAGAGCATTACAAACCAGTCAAGTACAAAGCATGGGAGATGACACTGGAAGAGCGTTTCCAGGAATATTACCCACCATATACAGAACGCGAAGCAGTACTGGAAGCTAACCGCTGCCTGTACTGCCATGACGCACCATGCATGGTGGCATGCCCAACACACATAGACATTCCAACCTTCATCAAGAAGATTGCCACCGGCAACACCAAAGGGTCGGCAAAAAGAATTCTCGAAGCGAACTTACTCGGAGCCACATGTTCTCGTGTCTGCCCAGTAGACGTGCTTTGCGAAGGTGCATGCGTCATGAAGCATGACAGCAAGCCTATCACCATCGGACGCCTACAGCGCTATGCGATGGATTATGCAACAGAGAAGAAGATCAAATTCTTCGAACCAGGCAAAGCTAACGGCTTCAAGGTCGCCGTTGTGGGCACTGGACCCGCGGGACTGTCCTGCGCTGGAGAGTTAGCCAAACTCGGCTTTGAAGTTACCTGCTATGAGAAAAAGAAGATGGCAGGCGGGCTAGATACATACGGCATCGTCGTGTTTAGAGAGCCGGTAGAAGTAAGCCTCTCTGAAGTCAAAATGATCGAAGACCTCGGAGTCAAAATTAAAACAGAATGCACAGTCGGAAAAGATGTCAGCTTTGACGAGCTAGTAAATCAATACGACGCAGTATTCATCGGAGTTGGACTCGGCGCAGTTCCTGACATGAGTATTCCAGGAGAAGATCTTGAAGGTGTGGTTGACGGGCTCGACTTCATCGAAGCAACCAAAGTTGAGAAGCTCGAAAACATCAAGTTTGGAAATCGCATCTGTGTAATTGGAGCCGGCAACACAGGCATCGACTGTGCCACCATAGCACGTAGATTAGGCGCAGAAAGAGTCACCATCATCTACCGCCGCTCTGAAGCCGAAATGCCAGCCTACCACTTCGAATATTTGTTCGCTCTTGGTGAAGGCGTAAGCTTCATGTTCCTCACACAGCCAGTTGAGGTTGTAGGCAAAGACGGAAAGATTGAAGGCTTGAAGTGCTTGCGTATGGAACTCGGTGAGCCAGACCACTCAGGAAGACGCATTCCAGTTCCTGCAAAAGGAAGCGAATTCGTCATTCCGTGCGACATGTTAGTAAAAGCTATCGGTCAGAAAAAGCACTCTGATGTAATCACATCCTTAAACAAGATGGGCGTAAAGACAACCAAAAATGGCTATATAGAAGTTGAAAAAGACTCCTTACGCACAGGTCACGCCAAAATATTCGCGGGCGGAGATTGCATTCGTCACGTAGGCGAGGCATCGACAGTTGCTGCAGTGCAAGATGGAAAAATTGCAGCAGCGGCAATTCATCGCCAACTTGTAGGAGCACCATCTCCTAACGAAAAGCATATTGAACCCGTACTTTCCCCCGTCACATAGAGAACAAAAGAGGAGCAAGAGATGGCAAATCTCGAGATAGATTTTTGTGGTATCAAGTCACCAAATCCTTTCTGGTTGGCTTCAGCACCTCCGGCGAACTCTGCGTACCAGGTGCAGAAAGCATTCTCACAAGGCTGGGGCGGTGCAGTCTGGAAAACGATTGGAGCACCAGTTCTAAACGTTTGCAATCGATATGGAACCATCGATTACAAAGGCCAGAAAGTAGTTGGACTGAACAACGTTGAGCTGATTAGCGATAGACCAATTGAATTGAACCTCAAAGAGATTGCAGAAACAAAGCGCAATTTCCCAAATCACGCGGTTGTTGTTTCCGTGATGGTTGAGTCAAAGAAAGAAGCATGGCAAGAAATCATCAAACGAGTAGAAGACACAGGTGCTGACGGTTTCGAGTTGAACTTTGGCTGTCCACACGGCATGTCAGAGCGCGGCATGGGCTCGGCGATGGGTCAGGTTCCAGAATATACCTGCATGGTCACTGAATGGGTCATGTCCGTTGCGACGAAGCCAGTCATCGTGAAGTTGACACCAAACGTTACCAACATAGTAGAGCCAGCTAGAGCAGCTGTCAGAGGCGGTGCAAATGCACTCTCTCTCATCAATACCATCAACAGTATCATGGGCGTCGACCTGGACACCTTCGAAATCAAACCAAATGTTGGCGGCAAAGGTGGGCACGGTGGATACGCCGGGTACGCAGTAAAACCCATCGCACTGCACTTGCTTTCATCAGTAGCAGGCGATGAACTTGTTCGCGGAAAGGGCTTGCCTATTTCCGGAATTGGTGGAGTCGAAACATGGCGAGACGCGGTTGAGTTCATGCTTCTAGGTTCGACATCTGTTCAGGTCTGCACTGCTGTAATGAAGTGGGGCTTCCGCATCGTCGAAGATATGATCGAAGGCATGGAAAACTGGATGGACGACAAAGGTTTCAAGACCTGCTCGGACTTCATAGGTAAGTCGCTGCCACGAATCTCTAGTTTCGGCGATTTTGACCTCGGCTTCCAAACCGTCGCGAGAATCAATCCTGAAAAGTGTATTCACTGCAACCTCTGCTATATAGCTTGCAATGATGCAGCACACCAATGCATTGATATGAAGACACTCAAAATTAACGGTGAGATGTCCGCAGCTCTGCAACCTGTCGTTCGCGAAGAAGATTGCGTCGGTTGCGACCTCTGCTCAAAGGTTTGCCCGGTTGATGATTGCATCTCGATGGTGCCAATTGACACTGGTAGACCACATATCACATGGAATGAATTGACCACAAAACGCCCAGAGGTTCTGGAGTGGGATAAAATGGAAGAGTATCGCAAAGAAGCGAATATACACATCCATTAGTTCAAAAGGTGCAATTATCATGCGAATGGCGAGCGCAGCTTGTCGAAGACCAAGCTAATCATGTCATCTGCACAACAAGAGAATAAATTCAAACTCGGAGAGGTGACGGTGCCGTCAGGCATCGTCATGCTCATTGATTTCGGACTAATGGATCTCTGGACTCACGACCAGCCACCACTGCTGGTGATGAATGGAGTATTGAGCCCCTCTGCGCTGCAATCAGCAAATGAAGGCTGCGATTTTGTCATTGAAGGACCAGACGCAGAAAGGGCAGGACGAGCCTTCGACAGGCAACCTCATCCACTCTACCTCTATGACATTCCCAGGCATGGAATAGAAGAAATCAAAGAAGCCTTTCAGCGCAAAATGCAGGAGACAGGACTGCAAGCGAAACTCAAGCAGCTTCCACAGCGCGTTCCGCCACGAACCAGGGTCAACCATAGCCTTGATCATGGCAGAGGCGCCGGCGAAGTATTCTTGCACGGCATACACGTTATCGCTGTTGGTGGCATCCCAAATAACAAACCGCTGACAGTTGAAGCGGTGAGAATGGATGACCCTCAATGGAAAGATCACTGGAAAGAAATAATGCTCGTGTTGCAAGACAATGTTGAGACGAAATCAAGTCGATACATCGGACACGTGGCGGTTGACATGGCGCGCCTCATGTTTTGTGATGTGGAAGGCGCAGCACATTGGCACCACGAAGATACCATTGATGGATTGGCTGATTTCGTATTCTGGGGAAAGGACTCTCAGCGGCTAGTAAATAAATTCTCGGCACCACAGGTTGACGGATCAATTTATGGATTTGTAGACCAGCCAATTGATAAAATCGCAAAAATTGCCCTGGAAGTTCAAGAACACGTAGAGTTGCACCACCTTGTCGCAGCAACCGATTTCCGACCACACTCAGACCACTGGCGAATGCTGAAAGCCCTTTCGGTATGCGAAACTGAATCTGGTGTTATGGATCTCGGTGATAGCAAGTGCTGCGGGTTTATGACAAGCTGGGGCGATGGCTTTTTCCCTGTTCACCTTGACCTAGATGAGAATGAAGAAGCTACTCGAATTCGCATCGAGCTTGCCACCGAAGAAACTTTACGCGGCATGAAAATGGTAAATCGTTTCAGCTAGGCCGCCTCTGATCTATTTTGCTTCAGATGTTCTTCTTCGTGAAGGTCCTCTATTTGCTCGCCAGCCTCATGCGCAATTTTAAGATAATCGCTGCGCAGTTCCTCCAGCTCTTCCTCCGATTTGTTTTCTAGATCAATAAGATCATTTTTTGCGCCATTTAGGGATCTAATGATCTCATCAAGCTTAATCTGCACAGCGCAACCATCACGATTTTGGCTGTTCTGAATCAAAAACACCATCAAGAAAGTGATAATCGTAGTTCCTGTATTTATCACTAATTGCCAGGTGTCATTGAACTTGAATACAGGTCCAGTAACTGCCCAAAGGAAAATAACCGCTAAAGCAGCCATAAAAGTGATTGGTCGTCCACTATTTACCGCTGCAGCTTTAGCGAGCTCATCAAAAGTTTTTCCCATGGATGACTTCTTTTTTGTGCCTGCTTCACATTCCTCATTGGAATAGCCACAGCGAGAGCATTTCGCTGCTACCTGCTTGCTAAGTTCTTTCGTCGACATAACCCTTATTCCTCTCTAGACATAGAGTTACGATTCAGGACTGAGTAATTGGTTCCCAACCCAGACAAAATAGATGATATAAGGCACAGCAGTGCACCTGATTTCATACTAAAGTCTTGCTCCAGACTAAAGTCCATGGAAGGAACAAGATCCCAATATGAGACGACACATAAACCATTTAGTCGAATGACTGACTATAGATAACTTGATGTTATGAAAACAGGTCATTACAAGTCAGGCAGAGTGCCCGCTCGGGCTACGTCCTGGGCAAGCACCGCCAATGATGCTCAGCTAAGAGGACCTTCGGATGCTTTCCAGCGTCTAATTAACTTACGATATTTTTCGATTGCTTCTGGCAAGGCAGCAAGAAAAGCTTCTTGCACGTCTTCTCGAGTCAGCCCAACACGACTGAACTCACGAGAGAAGATTTCAGCTCCGAGATTGTCTAGGTACTCTGGAGAATCGGCTCCGTAAGTACGCAGCAGTGTTTCCCGAACCTTAGTTTTTGCAAGAACTACTTCCAGAGAATTGAAATCAGCCTGCACGATTCTCAAATGCTCTAACTCAGCAATCATGCTTTCAAGTTCCACAATATGATTTGCCACAGACTTCACTTCGCTATTCTTACTTTGAATGCCTGAGACTCTGGCCCGGTGATTGAACTCATTTTCCATAAGTTTTCTTCAAGACTAACAAGTCAACAAAACAAATTGCTTTTCCATACACCGACGCCTGCTACGTTACAAAAACTGGGTGAACGGAGTGTGAACAAGTTCCAATAGCCAGTCAGGGCAAGCGAAAGCAGCGCATAATCCACTTCGACTAAAATCGAAGCCTTTACTGTCCATGCTATTATCAAGTTTCAAAACAAAGAGGACTTCAACAATGGGTGCGAATGATGTGCCACCAGTCGAACACAACAAGCCAGCGGAAATTCGTAAAATGAAATCGGAAAGCAACGAAAAGCTTGATAAGTTGATGCAGCAAATAAAGAAGACAGGCACTCAGAAGGATAAAATCTCAATGCTTAACCAGGGGCAGATTGTGAGACTAGACATGCCTGCAGGCTGGGTGCAGAGCCCTGAAAAACATACGCTTCCTGCTACTGCAAATTTCGTTGAGTTCCATAATGAGAAGACGCCAGAAGCTAAGGTGTGCACTTATTTCCGTGGACACAGAATCTCGCCGTCTGCAGGAAAGACTTTCAAAAGTTTAGTGAAAGCGGCTCCTCACAAATTAAGCCAGGAGGAGTTTCTTCAACTTGGTGAAGTCGTTAGAGACAAAGCGAAAGACAAAGACTTCGAGCTGAAGAAAAGCGAAACCATTAACTTGAACGGTAAAACAGTCTTGCTAGTCGAAGGTACTTATCGAGAAATCAAGCAGTCAGCGCACGCTATATTTATTGATGCCGAAGGCTCAGGCGAAGTTGTGCAAGAACTTTTCTATCAGGCGCCAACGGCTTCTTATCCTCTCTATCTCAACGAAGTGGAAGAGGCGTTCAAAAAAATCACTTGGAAGTGACGATTTAAGGCTTCAGCCCCCGAAACCCTATATAATCTCAGCTATTCGGTATCCATAGAAAGAATAGTCCTAATTTTGGGATCGCAGACGTATAAGCGATCTATAGGACGGCGGTCGTTCTTCAAAATAATGAGGTTATAGCGAATGGCTCCTGGTGAACCAGAAAACAAGATTGAAACAGCAGAATCTCAAAGCTCAGGCAAAGTCAAAGATTCTGAAGCCAACAAAGAAGCCAGTGCAGGCAAATCAGATCTTATCGAAAAACAAAAAGAGCAGACCGAATATTTGAAGGGCGGCGGCAGAAGTGGCATTTCTGAAAGTTTCGGAAAACCAATTCTCACAGAACTGGAGAACATCGGTAAAAAAGTTGCGGACGAATTTACCAAGGTATTTAAAGGCGAAAGCGCAGAATCAGTTAAAGCCGCCGGCGAGTCGCAGAAAGCGGAGAGCAGCACAGCTGCAAGCGAGTCGACCGAAGCGAAGGGCGACAAAGCCAAACCAAGAGCCGATGTAATTGTGATGGATCCCGAAAACATCACGGTGAAAGCACCTCCCTATGCAGGCAAAGGCATCGAAGTAGAAAATCCTTACCAGAACTACACTGCACAAGCTGGCGATACACTTGCTTCCATCGCACGAGACAATCTGCCAGCAGGCGCAACGCAAAAGCAGATTGCTGAATACGAAAAAGAAATAGCCATAGTTAACAAGCTCGACCCGAAAAATCCTGGAGACCTTGCAGGCAAAGAGCTGGCTTTGCCAGGACATGATGGTATTGGTGGCATGGTCATTGAAAGCAAAGACCACGTCAAGACTACTACCTACACAGACGGTACAGTAATCATTGAAGAGCCGAACAACAGAGGCTGGGCTTCATCACCTGATGGAAAAGGTGGATCGGACGAACAACATTGGGGTCCTCGGCCCGGTGACGACTTCGAGTTGATCAAGACAGTAGATGGAAAAATAAAGCTAAAGGACTCCGCTGACGCCCCTGCCAGAGAGGTTCCTCCAGCCACGCCTGAAGTAGGTGAAGAGCGCCAAAAGCTAATGGAAGTAGCAGCTGCAAAAATAGACGACCCTGAAAAACGTGCTAAGTTCGAGGCAGACATGCTGCGCTTTGAAGAGCGTGCAAAGAAACAAGACCCACCTCTTAGCCCTGAGGAAATCATAAAGACATACAAAGAAGCAGAGCGTTTGCTCAATGCAAGCGGTGACACGCCACTAAAGCAGGCAGACCGAATCGCAATTGCTGAGCAAGCTATGTCTCAAGTGGCCAACCCGAGTTCAATAGACCAGGGTCAACATGAGACCTGCAACATGACGACCTCAGAAGTACAGGTATACACAAAACATCCTTCCGATGCGATGAAGCTGGTTACTGATGTGGCCACCACAGGAGAATACACCACCCCCGGTGGCGTACATGTGAAAATTGACCCGACAGCAGCAGATGGTGAAGCGAAAGGCAACCCGCCAAATGATGGTGATAGAAGCCATGCAAGCCAAATATTTCAGGTCACAGCGGTGAATCTGTATTACCAAACCCAACCGTTTACATACACAGATGCAGCAGGAAATAAGAGAACAGTTCCGGCTGGACAACTGGAATATAAACAATCGGTAGAACAGCCGGGGACTATTCCTCCAGTGGCTAGCTCTGAAGAGCTATGGGACAATTCCACCACCCCTCCGACTCACATTCGTGACTGGAAAAATAACAAGCCAATCGAGTCGCCAGAACTTGCGGACAGAGCTATGGTCGATGTGCCCAATATGATCACAAACACTTCTGACACGATCATGATCGAACATTCGCGCGAGGTCTACGGTGATAAGACCGGAGTCAAAACCTTCGAAACGCAGAAGGAAATGGAAGACTACATCAAACAAGCTAAAGCTGACCATAAATTGCCAATTGTTCTTGGAGTTCATACAGGACAAGAGCCGTTCTTGCATGATTCTGGCAACGGCTCTGCAGGTGGCTCTGGCGGTGGACACGTAGTCACAATCACTGACTATGATGAATCGACAGGTCGCGTAAAAATCGATAATCAATGGGGCTCTAGCGCTGACCACCTCAGCGATAAAGGCGTCCATATCAGCGACCTATATCGAGCGTCTCGCAATCCGGCGCGCACAGAGGTGACAGAAGAAGCCCCATGGTACAAGCCATGGCAGGCTGACAAGGTAGAGAATTCAACAGTTCTCGAACTGCAAAAAGTTGTTGATTGGGATAGAGCTCACAACACCGTTGATACGCAAAAAGAGTTGGAGCTACTTCGCCTAAAGCATAAATATGATGGAATGGGCGATGCAGAGTACCAAACTGAGTTGAAGAAAACTCTTGATTCTGCTCACACTCGTTGGGAGCAGCAAAAGGCAGATGGCACATTTGATCAAAATGAATACAACAACGCCAGAACCAAGCTGAACGATATGGTTGCTGTGATGCCTCATGATCAACGAATTGAAGCTTACAAAGACATGAAAGATATCGGAATGATCGATCAAAAAGAGTATGTGAATTTTATCGCCGAGGAAACCATGGCTTACTTCACAGACACAACACAAAGCCATACGACAGCACAAGCAGAAGCTTTCATGAACAGAGTTAAAACACTTTCTGATGGTTTTGATACAGCCTGGCAGCAACCATTCAAGGATTTCATTCACGACAACATAAACAACCCTACAAAAATGCTAGACATGCTGGCCATGGAAACGAAAGTTGGCATGATAACAGATGCTAAATACGACGAACTGCTTGTGAAAACGACTCAAGACTTTACGAGCCAGACCCACACCGCAGCAGAATCAGCAGCTTACGCTGCACGCCTCTATGTCATGGTTCTCAGCCTTCCAGAAGACAGGCGAAATGCAGTACTTGCTAAATTGGCGCCGACACCGGCCACGCCACCAGCACCGGTACCAACCCCTTAATTTTCCGTAGTTAGCATCAATAAAGTTGGAGAATACAACAATGGCAAATGAATTTAGCAGAGCAGAGCTAGATCACCCGCAGAACAACCAGACAAACGAAGCGGAAGAGACAACAAATCAAATTTTGCTTGATGCAGTAATGAGGTCAGTAATGATGTCCGGTATAAAGCCTCCTACAGAAGAACTGAATGAGCATGGACAAATAAAACACATGGAAATGCCCGGCGGGTGGCAAGCTGGTCCAGATTACAGCAAGCGATTGCATTCTGGCACTTATCAGGAGTTTCACCCACCAGGGCAGGAAGATTGCCAGTTAGGATTCTATTACAGAGGCAGACGCACCTCAGAGAGTGCTGGCGAATTGTTTAAGAACACTCTCGATCAAGAACCACATCAGCTGAGCGGAGCAGAGTACGCATCCTTGCAAGAGATTGTAAGAGACAAAGCAAAGTCTGCCGATTTCACACTTAAAGGTGCTCACACCGAAGAACTAAACGGAAAAATGGTGCTCGTGGTTGAAGGACGTTACAACGCAAATCAAAACGATGCAAAACACGTTTTCCTCGATGCCGACGGAACTGGTACAGCAGTGCAAGAACTATTCTTCCAGGCGCCAAAAGACAAATTCGGCAAGTATATTGGTGCCTCAGATCGCGCGATGAAAACAATCAATTGGAAGTAAGCTAGCAATTTTGAATTGAACGAATCTAGTTAACAGCTAAAGACACTCTGCCTCGCGGTCAGCTGTCTTTTACTATTGCCGCCGGCATTTAGCTAAGCGACTGGTACTGCTGCAGTTGGAAATGAGAAATAAGGACCTGGG
Source organism: Obscuribacteraceae bacterium (SeqCode) (assembly GCA_044226015.1). Taxonomy (GTDB): domain Bacteria; phylum Cyanobacteriota; class Vampirovibrionia; order Obscuribacterales; family Obscuribacteraceae; genus JAIEPM01. The sequence continues at coordinate 618,693 of JBGAHS010000001.1, read as the reverse complement.
TAGGTCTTATATCGTCCAACAAGTTCCTGCACTGTTGGAACGCGTTGCATCTCATTTACAAGCGGTGTCACTGTGCTTTGAATGTAATCTCTGGTGTAATAAGCTTGAGACCAGAGGGGAACACTGGGGCTGTATATATTGCGAAAGTTACCCGGAATAGTTGGATTAATCCATCGACCGCCCGCATGTGCTCCCATGCCAAGCAAGTAGGACACTGTACCAAAAGCAAGGTCCTGCGAACTGCCAGTAGCCCATTTATTGAAAAATTCCATAGAATTTGCTGGACTAGAGAATGCAGCTTTGACACCATTAGTGGTGACAGTAAAAACTAGTCCATCAGTGTATCCATCTGAGAATCCACCCATTACCATTCCGCTAACACTATCTCGCAAAACAGCTGTTCCGTAGGCTTTCGCGAACTCAGCAAAGTTAGCATGCTCACCAGAATACCAGCTGTAACCTTCGCGAGCAGCCCTATAGCTTGCTGACATAGCAGCGGCTGTGCCTAGATTAATTCCGGCGTGAACTGCAGCATCAGTAACCGTCAAAGCACGATAGGCTGAGAGCGCAGCCCTGTATTCAGCATTTCCAGCGCCTACAAAAGGTACAGAGCTAGCTATTCTGGACCAAAATCCGATATCTTTACCCATAGCCTTCAAACCAGAAGAAGCCAGCTCTTTAGCCGCATCAGCCATTTGAACGCCCTCTAACCCGACAAGACTCGAAAGGGAGCCTCCTGTGCGAAGCACAGCAGCCTGCGCGACTTCCTGGCTTACTATTTTTCCACCAACATTCACCAGGGTCTGCCGTGCTAGCATTCCCAATCCACCACTTGCGCCATCTACAGCTCCCCAGAGTGGTGTGTACCAGTGAATCTCGTCTCCCATCAAAGCCTTTACTGCTGTGTAGACAGCTGCCCCAGAAACCGCACCAGCGGCAACTGCAGCTGGTCCCGACCAGCCAGTGAGAACAACAGCCCCTGCACCTGCAGCCACCGCAGCGGCGTCAGCCATTAACTCCTTCAACATGTTCTTCGTGAAATCCAAAACTTTTGAAAAAAGCGATGGTTCATTAGAAGACTCAAGCAATTTGTCAAAGCCAATTTCTGGTCTGGCTGTGAAAGAAGGGTCGAGGCTACGAGCTTGTTTTAGATTGTCACTTGCCAGATTGTAGTTTTTCGCCGCCAGCTCAAATTTACCCAGAGTTACACGCGCGAATGCGGCAGCATGATCAAAAGCATCGTAGATTTGCCAGACTTGTTTGAGCTGGGAAATTTTCTCAGAATTTGTCTCACGTGCTAATTGATCCTGAATCACCTTTTTGTTGTGTTGCATCAATTCTCGGTCGATAGAGTCTGCTGCCTTTTTTGCTGCAAGCAATTCGTTTCTAGCAGCAGCAATGTCGCCTTTTTCTAGTGCCTTTTGAAACCCTTCCAAATGAGCGAATGGATTTGTATCAGGTGCAGATTTCCCCTCAGACCTGGCAAGTTCGAGCATATCCGTAAATTGTTTTTGCCCTTTCACGAATTCGGGGAAACGAGTCTTAACTTCGTTTAGCTGCAATTCAGCATCTTTGTAGCGTTTTTCTTGAAGCAGAAGATCAGCGTAGTTCATTCGAGCAATAGCAGGCGAATTTGCAACTGCCATCCAGGCGACTTTTTGTTCTCCGTATGATTGCAGTGCATCCGCATTCTGCTTATTGTCTGTCAAAAGTTCATCAAGCGACTTTAGTTGAGTAGCAATCACCTGCTTGTCCAACTTATCAGCCCGACTGATAGAATCAATCAAATATTTTTCGGCAGACGCCAGGTCACCGTTTTGACGAAACTCATTTGCAATTCGCAGATTCAACAGAGGTAACATATATTCTGAGCTATCGACCAGCTTAGTCTGATGCATCAAGAGAGCATCGCTGACTTGTTTACGAAAAAAATTGAACTGCGCATCTTTTGCAGCCTCTGGATCTAGAGTAGCTGCTTCGTCCATGAGAACCGCAGCCTTATCCAACTGAGAATTTGAAGCAAAATACATAGCAAACGCAAAGCGACTCGCACTTGGTGCATGGCGCAACGCTGATAATGCGCTGTACTGTTCATTTAACTTAGTCTTTTCAGCTTCATCAGCACTTTCTTTCAATCTCAAGCCAATTACTGCAAGCGATTTTTCAACCTCGTTTTTGGCAACCATATCAGCGGCTCTTACCGCAGACGCAAATTCCTTCTCCGCTATCGAGTTAAGGGCGTCCCTTCGCTCACGAACAGCCTGCTCAGTAGACTTACCTGCAGAATCAAGCACAGTTATTTTGTCTTCGGGGTTTCGCCCAGCTAATATCTGCATTTCGCGCATAGCGCTTGTGGCCAGGGAGATGTGAAAGTACGGGTTGTCAAAAGTGTTCTGCTTATCCGCAGGCTCGGATTTTTGCACTGAGTCACGAACCGCGAAATCAAAAGCACTCTCACTGAGCTTAGCCCTTGTATCTGAAGTGCTTGATTCAACACTAACTTTTTCAGCAAGTTCATTGATAGCCATTTCTGAAATCATCCAGTTCACCAGCGACTGTCTCTATACAAACTCCAACTGGATTCCGACGTTTATCTCGAAATTATGGGAACTTGTGCAGCTGGAACGTTATCATTGACACGCAGCGATGTGTAATTAAGTAGAAGCGAGAGACTAGTTTGCACAGACCAAAATATCCGTTCAGATTTTATGTTCCGAAAACCCAACCCTGGAGCAGGGTTTTGGTGTCAATAGGGCTATTCAGTGATTTAATATCGACAATTGTCATAAAAATGCGGGTATTTTGAATTAACGAGGGTACTGAAATCCAACCAGACGAGTGAGAGTTTTCCCGGAGTGTTCTTTCTGAAGCTTCGCTTCACTTGAGGGCTAGGGGCTTTTTGTTGCTCAGATTTGGTATGGGAAACACATGTGCCGTGCTAGAAGTATCTCGATCCGGATATTACGATTGGGACGGTCGCGTGGTCAGCAAACGAGAACGCCGACAAAAAGAACTCCTGAGCGAAATTACGAAAGCGCATAAGCAGTCGCGTGAAACGTATGGTTCGCCCAGGATCTTACGAGTTCTCAAATCAAATCATGGTGCATTCTGATCGCGGGAGCAAGTATGCAAGCGAAGCTTTCCGCAAGGAGCTGGAAGAGCATACGCAAAGCTTGCAAAATTCTCAATCTGCAACGGACCACTCTGCGATACCAGAGTCGCAGAGTGGACGATGATGAGGTGCGAGCAGAAGCTATGCAGCTGGTTTCTTGTCCATCATGACGCTTGTGACGGACGCCGGGAATGGAAACGGAAACGGACTCTTCTTCGGTTCTACAGCAGGAGTCAATTCATCCTTTGCAGATTTCGATGGTTCAACACCGACAGCAGCCCAAGATTTTTCCAGCTTCGGTACCAGATTCTCATAGCCGAGTTCACGAGCAGCTTCAACGGTTGCATAAGCGAACTGAGCAAAGCTAGGATTGCTTCCTGCCATCTCTCTGGCTTTAAACCAGATATGACCGGGCTCATCCCAAGAGTAGCCACCTACAGCGTTAGCAAATTCAGCAAATGCTCTATTTGGAATTCCGCTGTTGGTATGAACTCCTCCATTATCCTTGGTAGTCACAACGTAGTGATCCATATCAGCAGGTTGCTTATCTTTCCCAATTTTCGGGTCATCATATGCGGTGCCTGGATGTAACATATCACGCAGACCTCTGCCATTTATTTCATCTTTCCAAATGCCGTTACCAATTACCCAATCAGCTTTTCGGGATGGTGTTTTATTGACCCATTGTTCAACCATTTCACCAAAGACATCAGACATACTCTCATTTAGAGCACCAGCCTGACCTCGGTAAACCAGGTTCGACTCATATTGCGTGACACCATGGGCGATTTCATGACCCGTTACATCTTGCAATGCGAATGTTTTGAATGGGCTTTCCTCTCCGGGGCGTCCATAGGTCATAGAAACCCCGTCCCAATATGCGTTCTGAAAGTTTTCTCCGTAGTTAACGCGAGAAATAAACTTCATACCATTGTCATCTATAGAATTTCTGTTGAAGACTTCTTTGTAGAACTTTCGAACATTTCCGGTGTAATCATAAACACTGTCAACTTCTACGTCGCCAGTTTTAGCTTCGCCTTCAAACCTTGCCTTCTCACCAAATTCACCGCGCCCAAGTTCCTGACCGCCAGCATCGTAAACTTCTCTAGCACCGTTGCTATCTCTGCTTAGACGTGGTTTCACGAGACCTTGTTTGTTGATTTTGTCCATCTCATCTATTGTTTTTGAAAAGCTGGAATTAGATGGGTTTCGCTTCGCCAGATCCTTCAATAGATCTGGTGGAATCACTCCCTCTATATCATCGTGAAAACGAGCAGCAAGCTCATCATTCAAACTATTACTTTTTGCCTTTAAAGACTCTTGCGCTAAATCAATCCTATCCATCCGAGACTCACCTCCGCGTGACACTTCCCCCCTTAAAGGAATCTCAGCAGTTATGCTCCCCTACTCGCTGCCGAGGTTTTGTATCTATTCGAAGGCTGAGAAAACTGGACACTTTGCAATGGATGTAAAAGTGAAATAAAGCTCATGGAGTTAGAAAGAAAGTAGCGCAGCATTTTCTCTGCGCTACTTTCCCTACAGCTCTATCGGTACTATCAGGACACAGGAACAGCACTCGGCTGCAATTTGATGGCATTGAGTTTGGCGATCGAAGCAGGGTCCATTCCCGCGTAGGTCTCTGGCATGACATTGCGAGCAACAATTGCGAAATTGCCATCACCATATCTCACAAGAAAGTCACCAGCATTACCATGCATATCACCCCACGAGGTCTTAATGTCAACGGCTTTGCTGAGCTCTACCATATCAGTGGGAACAGGCTTGGGGCTAAAGACACCAGGTTTGCCTGCAACCGGTTGCCAGCGTTTTGCAAATTCGGCCTCTGTTATTGGATACTTTTCGCTGGGTGAGCGCTCCACTATCCACGAACCCTTCGCAGCGAACTCGCCTTGCTTACCATTTTCCAGAGTCTGCACATATTCACCTTCAGGCTTGCTGACTTGATTTGCTTTGACCTCATAATATTTAGTTTTAGCAAAGCTGAAGCGACCACTTTCGCCTTCTCTCTGGAAAAGAAACTCATTCGATTTTCGCCATGCCATCTCAGCCTGAACTCCACCAAGGCTTGCGGCTAATGCCGAAAGCGCGCCATCACGAGCACCATGCCACGCGATCGCAGCAATGTCTATATTCTCGCCTGCAGCGCGTTCGCGTTGCAATTCAGTCAGAGCACCGCTGGTAGCACCAAAGACATAACCGGTTGAGACGGTCTTGACAAAAGGACTAGTGGCAAAATTTGCCCCCATCAAATAGTTACTACCACTATTTAAGCCCTGTGCGATTGTGAACACTGTTGCATCAGTTGCAAGCGCCATTGGATTGATGCTGGCAAGTAATGTGTTCGATAAACCGCGCTTCAAATCAAAAGAATTTGAATCAGCATTTAAATAGGTTCTTTGGTTCAGTGCCAGCTCAAGGACACGCGAGGAAGCACCCAGCGCCATTCCCTTTGCAGCAAGAGGCAGTTCTGAATTACCGATTATCTGGGTAAGTCCCTTCATCAAAGCACCCTTAGCAGCTCCGGTAGTTCCATCTATTAATTGTTCCACGGCAGAGCTTTGAGGTCTCATCTGATCAAGAGAATAAGCGGCAACAGTTCCAGCCCAGCCGGCATAACCATTCAGAAACAGAAACATAGTCTTCGTGAAGGTACTGGCTAATTGATCCGCCTGCGCTTTGTCCATTACAGCTTGCATGTCAGATTTGATTTTATCTTCAATTCGACCTTTCATTTTCTCAACGGCAACAGTATCCCCCGACTTGATAGCGTTAGAGTACTCATCACTAAGCGATTTCAACTCTTTCATTGACTTTGAGTCAGGACTATAAACCAGGTCAAAAGCTTTCGCCAGATATGACTTATTCCTGTCAAAATTCTCGTGCTCACTAATTTCATTGTGAAGAGCATCAAGTAAAAGCTTTGTACTTGCATCATCACTTTTGTTTGAGCTCGCTTTATCTACGCGCTCAGCGGCGGGTAATTCAACTTTATTTATGCCGGGCTGATTAATTGCAGCTGCCACCATTTCCCATGGAGATGTGGGTTTAGCAGAATCCACAGCAGGTGCTTTGTTTATATTATTATCTTCAATCATCTACTCCTCACAACAATGTTGAACGAAAACCAGCACCACTTCTGGCGCCGTAATGTCAATTCAATAAGAGGTTCTACACGCTGAAAGCTGAGGATAGACAAGCAGAACGAATGTTTATGAAAGTCTAGTATTGCAAGCATGAGCTGACCGCACGATTCTGACATCTCAATGGTGCTAATGCACACAACTAACTATTCATTTATGCAGCGAACATGCAAATGTCCGCAACTAGTTCGCAGCCAGCTGCTGTCTTAGATTCTCGCATTTGCTCGTAAAGGCAGCATCATTATTCAATTTTTGAGCCTTAGACAGTTCTTGAACAGCAAGCTTTGTATTTTTTTGCTTTTGGTAGCATTTTGCAGAAGAGAATGCAATTTCTGAAAGAGCTATTTCAGGCGATTGCAATTTTGAAGCAACTTTCTCTGCCTCTTTCAAAACCAATAACGAAAGATCGATTGAACCTTGTTGAAATAGGAATCGCCCTTCGGACATATAGGGTTGTAATTGAGTATAAGCGTCTTTATCTTTGAAAAGCGCCCGGGCCTGCTCCAGGGTGCGCATGGCCTTTTCTTTATTACCAGCGTGAATATAGACGTCAGACAGATTCGTGTAGATTACAAATAAACGGTCGTCATTTGTATCCACTTGATCGGGGCTCTTCAACTTTGTGGCAGCGTCATTTGCGATGGACATAGCGCGTTTGCTATCCCCGGCTTTCAATGCACAAAGCGCATCTAGAAGCATGTAGGACTCAACTATGAATAGCGGGGTTGACGGTGCACCGACTGCGCTTTTCCAACGTTGCAGTTCCTGATTTGCAATTTTAATGCTGTTGGTAGAATTCGGCTCGTCAAGCAAAAGTTTAATATAGATTGAAAGGTTTTCCACAAGCGTGAGATCTGCCGGAGCTTGAAGATTTGAGAGAATATTTAGAGCTTCCTTTGCAGCAGCCTTTGCTTCTTTCCTGTCTATTTGCTGCAAAGCAAGCGCTTTCATGTGAAGAGCCTCCACACACTCTCTGCTGTTAGAACCATATTGTTTCTTTGCTGCATCATAGGCTTCCATGGCAGCCCAAGTGGATTTGTCTACATTTCCCAAAGCAAGGTAAGCTCGAGCTAGCACCAGTGCACACTTATACATTTGCTGCTTACGGTCTTGTTTTATTTTCATTGCGCTTTCTAAAAGCGGAACAGCTTCTTCAAACTTATGCTGCTTGAAAAAGGCTTCGCCTTTAGCAAACAAGGTTTCAGGATTTTGTCTCGAACTAATATTTTCCAAGTAAGAACTCTCGGCTTTTGTTCGCCCAGACTCCGCCGAATTTCCCTGAAAGAAAAGAAACAGCGCCGCTACAACCATGAGCACAAGAACAGCAACTACTCCGCCAACAAGCAAGGTTGAATTATTCTTTTTCGGGCTGAATGCAATCTTGCTTGATACTCTGCGAGGATTTTCAATTACACCTTTCATTGCCTCGGCGAATTCATTCATCGTTTTGTATCGCGCAGTTCTGTCCTTACTTAGAGCCTTCAACAGAACATTCAAAACTTCATCGGGTACCTGCGAACGCAAGGTCAAAATGGTCGCTGAAGGATCATCCTTTATATGCATGCGCACAACATCAAGGGGATTCATCGCCTTAAATAATAAGTTCCCCGACAAGCATTCATAGATAATGCAGGCAAGAGAATAGATGTCACTGCGTCCATCAACCTTAATTGACTGACACTGTTCAGGACTCATGTAACAAACAGTTCCCACAATTATTCCAGTGGCCGTTAAGCGTTGCATTGTCTGTGTAGGCGAAGCGACATGAGCAAACCCAAAATCTAATACCTTCACCCAATCTGCTTGAGGGTGATCCAAAAGCATGATATTTTCAGGTTTCAAATCACGATGAACAATTCCATTTTCGTGAGCATATTGCATGGCAGCGCACACCTGTTCCATAATTTTCCAGGTGCGCTCCCACGAGAGTTTTTGCTCAGACTGTATAACGCTGAGCAAACTTCTTCCCTTTATGTACTCACAAACAGCGTAAGGAATGTCGTCCTCTGTAAGCGCAGCGCTGTAAAACTCTATGATATGTTCATGCGAAAGGCGGGATAGAATTTTGAATTCGCGAAGAAACCGCGCCCTATCTTTCTCTGACGCCAGGGCATCGGCATGCAATAATTTGATAGCGACTTCACGACCGCTATCTTGTTGTATTGCTAAGTACACTGTACCGACGCCACCCTCACCGAGGCGCGAAACAATTTCATATCGAGTATGAAAAATGTCACCAGGGTTTAGCACCAAACTCATAAGCAGCTCGAACCAGCTTTAATAACTCTGGAAAAGAAATTTGCCCATCGTTCCATCAGGGGAAATGAATGCATACCCTACTCCACTGTCTCCGAAATTGAGATAGAAAGGTACTTTTCTCGAATCAAGCTGAAGCAGCAAATGCCCAGGTCCGGGAAGAGCGTCCTCTTGTAAAAAGCCAGGGGTTCCACCAATTTTATTCCCTTCGACTTCCTTTGAATATCGCTCGAAGCTTGGCTCATCCATCGCGTTGCGAATAGTCTCATTAACAAACTCAGGATCTGTTCTTCGGAACACATCTACTAGATATTCGCAGGACCTGGCATGAAGTTCATCATCTCCTGGCACTTCAACATATTCGTAGATCGTTGGGCCGATATGGTCCTCCCTGGTTTCCCATCTGCAGGGCGCACCAGGTTGAATTATTATGGCGTTTTCGCCCGAGTCAGCATCCCAAGCGGGCACGACATGCTTTTCAAGATCGGTCATGAACACGTATGCCATGCGCCCGATGACATTGCCAAAAATTTCCGGATACAACGCTATCTGGCAGATGAAGCGCATAGGCTCGCCAGTCGACTTGCTTATTGGCCAGGCGGGTTGCTGTAACCAGACAGGCTGCCCGCCAAACTTGGTGATGAACTCGCCACAAGGGTGCGGTGACGGTCTGAATGCTAGTGCGTAAGCGCGTCTCATATATTCGCCTGTTGACATCGAAATCCTTCAATAGAAAGTTTACACCTTAGTTTGCCGAAATGAATCAGCGCCCATACGGGTTATGATTGTTAGTGAAGGAGTCGCCAATGAGCCGTGACATTCTATACGACAGCTTGATAAGACCGCTACTTTTCAATAGCGATCCAGAAGAAGTACATCATTTCGCACAAACTGCAATGAAGGCTCTGGCTCCAGTTCTTCCAGCATTGTCACTAAATTATAGGAAGAGCGACCTGGCGGTCAGCGCTTTGGATACAAACTTCTCCAACCCTATCGGGCTTGCTGCAGGCTTTGACAAGAATGCATCCTTAATTGAGCAACTTCACTGTTTCGGATTTTCCTTCGTTGAAATCGGCTCAGTGTGCGCGCAGCCATTCGGTGGAAATGACAAACCACGACTTTTTCGTTTACCAGAAGACTCAGGTTTGATTAATCGCTTGGGCTTAAATGGGCTAGGTGCTGAAGTAGTAGCAAGCAGACTTGAACGATTGAAGGATTGCAGAATTCATTTTGGTATCAATATCGCTAAAACCAACAAAGCCGAAATCAAAGGCGATGCAGCCGTCGACGACATTAGCTATACCTTCGAGCGAGTCAAAGAAATAAAAAACCTCAAGTACGTCACTATAAATACAAGCTGCCCGAACACTCACGAGGGTTGTCTAAAAGAGAGCGAGCAACTCGCACGAGTACTTGATAGAATCTCGCCCACAGCAAATAAGCTAAACTTGCCTTTATTGGTCAAGCTCTCATCGGACAGTGACTCTTCATTTATTACTGAGCTTGTGAATCTTTCTATCGCTTATAAGGTCAAAGGTTTTGTCTGCGGAAATACCAGCACCACCCGCGATGGCTTGAAAACAAGTAATGATAGACTCAAAGAGATAGGTAATGGCGGGCTCAGCGGAAAGCCGTTGAAAGAACGCAATTTGAATCTAACAAAACTCGTACAGGGGCTTAAAAAGGACGGACAAGTGATTATCGGAGTCGGTGGCATAATGACGGGGCAAGATGCCTTTGATTATTTGAACGCCGGCGCAGAATTGCTGCAGGTTTATACAGGCTTTGTTTATCGAGGACCATCGACAGTTAAACTGATTTGCGAAGAACTAGCAGAGATTCTCAAAGAAAAGGGACTTACTTTGGCTGATCTGAAAAAGCGCGGCAGCTAAGTAATCAAACTGCCTGGCAATTGAGCAAACTGAAATTCAGTCTTCGCTCTCTTGCATTCCAGGCAATTTCCCGAATTCTGGTTGCATAGCGTTTGGATCAGCAGCGCCTTCCTGAGCGAGATCTCCAAAAGCCATCCTCGCAACTATCTTTGCGATTGCATAAACAGGGGGTTTTCTCAGGTTCGCCAGACTGATCACAGCGCAGTTTTCTGATGGAATCATTATGATTGTCGAAGCCACGCCCGGAGTGCCACCATTCATTGAGATCAAATTTTTGCCAGCATAATTAGGGCTGCTTACTGATGACCAACCGAAGGCCCAATTCGACGCTTCTCCAGTAGAAAGCGGAGGTCGAAAAGACCAGAGCGTTTTGTATCCGTCAGGAGATAACATTTTGCCGGACCACATGCCTCGCACATACGAAAGCAGATCATCGCCACAACTAGCTAACATACCGGCTGAAAAAGATATGTGGGGATCCTTATATTCGATCGCGCGCAGCGGGCCCTTGCCGTTGTTGTCGCCATACGCTTGCGCCAGATTACCGGTGGATTGAAGAATCTCAGTGGTGGCAGTTGAACTCATATTCAGAGCTAATAGAATTTTTTCGCGCACCACCTCAAGAAATGGCTTACCCGTGACTTTTTCGATAACACTACCGAGCAAGCGATAGCTGAAATTAGAATATAGGAATTGCGAACCCGGTTGCGAAACTAAAGGTAAATGAACCAGCGGTTTAATTTGTTCTGGCCACCTTATTTCCTCTGGCACTGTTTTCGGGACGCCAGCGGTCATCGATGCTAACTGCCTTATCGTCAAAGACTTATACTCTGGAGTTAAATCATCTAGATATTTTGAAAGAGGGTCATCCAGACCAATTAATCCCTTATCAACAAGGGACAACAATGTAAGCGCTGTAAATGTCTTCGTTAGCGAAGCTAGCCCAAAAACTGTCTGACTTGTAACAGGTACGTTTGAGTCTAGACTCAGGGTTCCATATCCATGATGCAAAATCACTTTCCCGTTTTTTATGACAGTCAAATGATAAGCCGGACAATTCTGCTGGTTCAGTTGCGCTCTAACATACCGTTCAATCTTCTGAACCTGACCCTGCTCCTGCTCAGAAGATTGGGAAAAGCCCGGCACAAAATTTCCACCGGCACTTAGACCAGAGGCATTGTCTTGCCCGAAAGCTGCTGCCTGGAAAAATCCAATTGCAGCAAGACAGAAGAGCAAGGTAGAGCTAGTTTTTTTCATTTTCTATTTGATTCCAATTGATTTTAGAAGAACTTCGTAATCACCAGCCGGCAAATGCAAACCAAGCGTGTGCACGTTCTGTGAAAGGCACCAGGTTTTAAACCTGCCTAAATCAATAGAAGCATCTTCACTGTCCTTCTTGACCGTTAGAGGCAAACTCTTACATGAAACAAATGAGCCAGCCTCAGCTTTGGCTTCGTCCGCACTAAATAGGAAATCCAGAGCGATAGTCTCTTTTCCATTCAGCTGCAAATTCAGAGAAGCATTTTTGCATAATAGCGGAGACAGTGCTTCCACCTTGAACAAAACAGTTACGCCAGACTTTAACGGACGAACGCGCAGTCCACCATTGTCCAAGCGATAAGTATTTCCATCTGCTGATACTGTCCACTGGTCGTCAGGAGTTTTCTGAATTACAAATGATTTTCCAAGCTCAAGAGACTCAAGGTTCGAACCCGCATCAAGAACGACAAAAGGCAACTCTGACTGTGCTCCAATATCAATCTGAGTATGATTCTGCGCTTCAAGCGGTTTAACCCAGGCACTCAAGCGCCCGGTTTGCGAGTTCCCTTTTGGAGCCTCCCAGCTGAGCAACGCTGCAATCGAGCCGTCTTGCAACTTGCCCTTTATCGCACTGGAGAAATCAAAATCTGGCGCCGGATCATCTGGCACAAGAGTGTCAACCAAATTGCGCTCATCAGCTTTGGAAATGGGCGCACTTTCGATGAACTTCAAATACTGATTGCGTGTTAACTCGCCAGCACCAGAATAATCAGAAGGCAAATTTAGGAGAATCAACTTCTTTCCATCGGGCAGCTCTCTTATTTTGGCGGCAAGTTGCTGCCTGAAAGACCCAAGTTCTGCAGCAGCACCTTTCCATGAGGCGAGGTCCACCTGCATCCAGTAAGACCAGATAAGTACCAGCCCTAAAAGCATAAGACTGCCAACACAGGCAAATGCTTTTGCGAATTTCGCTTTGACTGCGTCAATGCAGGGCAACGCAAATACAGAGAGAAGAATCACAAACGGTGCCGAACTCAAGAAAAACAAGCGACTTCCGACCATATTAGGACTGATGTTCCATATCTGATAGGTCGGCGTGATGCCCACCAATAGCCAGACAAGAAGCAGTGCAAGTATGCGAAAGCTAATAGTGCCGGTAAAAGCGCGAAGTCCGGCAATTGACAACATTCCAATATAAAGCCCGCGCGACAATTTGACCAGTTGTTCCTTAAAACTCCATTCTGCAGTTCTACTAAGAATATCCAGGTTAACCGGATACAAGAGTTGGTCCCAACTTGATTTGTCACAGAGCCGCGAGATAATCAGAGGCAATGGAATAGAACTGCTGCCATACCCGCCGACAAGCGTGTTTAATATTGCCAGTCGAAGCGTGAAATACAAACCTAAGACAAACCAGAAGATAAAGACACACTGAAGTCTTATATTCTGCCTTCTAGTTTTGTTAGCGGCATCGGGGTGTTCGCGAAAGTAAGGATATAGCAAAAGCTCAATTGCAGTTATCACCACAGGCAGTACCACTGCCATCTCTTTGCTAAGCAATGCAGCGATAAAACTTATCACCGAAACCCATAGGAAACCGCTTTCACGAAGCAGTCGAAATCGCAGGTAGCAAAAAACACTGCTGAGGAAAAACACTGTGCAGAGCAGATCGACCCTGCCAATTATCCAAGCGCTCGCTTCCAAATGTGCGGGATATATGGCAAAAAGCAGACCAGCCCAGAACGCCGGCGCCGCGCCTAATCGGTTTCCCCTCATTCCTGTTAGCTCAAGGGTGATGAGCCCGACTCCTAAAGAGCAGAGCGCCATCAAAACAAGATTACAGAAATGAAATCCCCAGGCATTTGCGCCCCAAATAAGATAATCAAGAAACAAGCTCACAGAGACTAGCGGACGATAGCTCTGCATAAGTGGAGAGTTCGCCCAGTTTCCTACAAAGTTGTGCAAAAAATCAGACCAATCGTGAAGAGTGGCAGCACGGTAGATGTAGTCCAAATGAAGGTAGTCGTCCAGCAGGAAACCTACATTTAGTGCAGGTCCGGTGCCCAGCAACGTGATAAGGAAGAAGGCACAGGCAGCGACGACCATCTGAAACTTGACAGAGAATGGCTCAATTCGGGCGGGTCTCAGCGTTAAACGCGGTTCGTCTTTTACACTGGAGTTCATGCTTCACTCTCCCCAAGAAGCATTCATTATATGGATTGAAATCTGCTCGGTTGCTAGCCAGATTTCATCAAACCCTGAAAGTTGAAGCGCCCAAGCTTTCAGAGAGAACTTTGCCAGAATCGCAAAATTGTCAACCAGCCATTCAAGCGGTTCCCCAGAGGATATCGGCTACACACCGGGGATTTTCCAGGCACTCTGCATCGTTTCCAGCCTTTTTCTCCTAAATTTTTGGGGGCCGAGAGAAGCTTGACATCCGCGGGTATAAAAAGGTCGTTGAGCGTTGGCAGGGCTGCATTATGGCTAAGAGTGAAAGAAGAAAGGGGATGCCTCTAGACGAAGCGTACTTCTATTGCAGACGGTTGGAGCTGAAGCTCGAAAGACCTGCTCTGTTCAAGGTTTGCAACGCAATTAGAACTATTGATCTTGCGCTGTCGCCAGAGGCAGAGGAAGACACTAGTAGTAAGTCACATGTTTCGCTTGAAGCATGGTCACAAGTAAGAGATCAGTTGTTCAAGATACTGATCACAAGTTTTCCAGGATACTTCCTGGCTTACCGACAGGGTAGCAGCGAACCTATTGAGTACGGCGATGATTGGCCGGAGAATAGCTACATTGAATTCTATCCTGAAAAAATTCTTCGTCGATTCGAAACTTACACTTCAGAATGTAGTCGCATCGATGCACAAACACTGAGCACTCTCCGCTGGTGCTTCTCACAAGACAGGCAAAACATTAGCCCGTCTATTTTTGATGGCGAAAGAGACGAGCTGGCAGATGCCAATGAAGCAATTGCGTTTCTGGACAGAATGTACGAGATTTGCGAGGAAGAGGCTTCCGAAGGTAAGAAGAAAGCACACCGCAAATGGTGCCAGCTTTACTGGGAAGCTAACAGCTGCCGCGACAAGAGCGTAAGGCATGAACTGCAAAAACAGATGGCGAACCTGCAATCAGTGTGGGGTCGTCCAGCGCAGCTCGTCTAAGGTTTAGTCAATTTGTAAATTGATGGGGTCAGAACAGATTCCAATCGGCTTGCCTTGCTTATCGAGAGCAAAGGCTCTCAACTCGTAATATGCCGACTGAGGGAAATCCTGTCGGGTAAATTCAAATTTTGCCTGCTGCCCCACTTTTGTGAATTTTGCAAGACATTGCTCTGACAGAGTTTTGTCTCGCAAAGTACCGGAGTAGTGTTCGAACCATGAATTTGGCTTTGAAAGCTCCAACCGAATACTCTGGCATGCGGGAATCTGCCTGGCATCACAACGAATTTGAAAGCGAGTTCCGCTCATTCGATCAATTCCATCTACTCCAAGAGCCATATCTTGCGGCTCAAGTATTGGCATAATTGATCGCGCGGACAGTACATTCATCTTCCCAACAGATTCAACTTTTGACCCGGCAGCGTTCGGAACTTGAAGCATCAAACCGTTAATTGTTTCGCCAGCAATCCAAGCTTTTCTTTCCGACACAGGAAATGCGTATTCATGCTCAAGTCCATCGTAGTTCACCGCAAGACTCAGCGACCGTTTAATTGAATAAGAAGGGTAGAGACGAGAAGACCAGTACAAGGTCACAAAACCTTTTGCAGATTCGTTTTTTTCAAAGCGGAGAGTGCAGGTCACGAAATCAGCAGCAGCGCTGTTCAAATCCATCTTTGGTGACTCTAAATTCAGTGAATCACCAGATTGTTTACCCAACAACGTATTCATTGTCGAAAGGTCGAAGCTAATTTCCTTTGGCTGTGGGTCGAGCTTTAGCTCAAATAGGCTCTTCTTATCGGCATCCCAATATTTGACTGGAAACTTGTCAGCCTTGACGATGCGTCGCAGTCGACTTACATTTATCAGCTCAGGGTCGCCATAAGTAGGTGGTTCGAAATTCAGCACTCTGTCCGCGACGGACGGCTTAGTAAGCGGCTCACTCAAAAGCACCCAGAGCATAGCTCCGTTGTAAATCATATGAGCGCCTTCCAACCGATGTGGAATATTTAGAAGCGCAATTTTTTCAGGAGGGTTAGCTGCGACAAAGCAACCTGCGACAGCGGCTCTGAAAGCACGTAGTTGCTTTCCAGCATCAGCCCAGGGCTTGTTGTTCTTTATGGTAGTTCCACAGAAAACCAGAGAGAAACAGACAAGCAAGGCGACTGAAAAGCGAGCTAACCAGGGCTCAAAAGTCTTAAGAAAACTGCGCTTTGGAGCTTGCCAGAAAGGAAATAAAATAATAGCGAGAAAGGTACAGAACGGTGCAGTTGCAAAATAAGCGAATCGACTGCACATAAGACTATCACTGATATTGAAGACAGAATAGGTTGGCAGCAGCGAGAGAACAAACCAGCCGATGCAAAATGCGATTACTTTCAATTCGCGAACTTGCCAGGGTAATAGTAGAGTTCGCAGCAGAAGAAATACAGCAGATGCCTTATAGAGGGAGACTAGAGACTTTGAAAGTGAGTCGAAGGGCGAAATAATTTCACCATTGAACGGCATAAAAATTTTGCTTGCACTTCGAAATCTCTCTGTCCATGAAGCATTGCTCAAGCCCTCCCCTACAGAACCGCCGTATCCTCCCGAAAAAGTACCGAGGGCTAAAACGCGCACGCCCAGATATGCAAGTAAAACGCCCCAATAGCTCAGGCTATCTTTAATGGAATTCTTTAGCAGCTGCGTTAAAGAACCCTGTGCAGAAGCCACAAAGCCCAGAAGCACCAGCAGCGGTGGCAGAGTCGCGGCCATTTCTTTGCACATCAAGCTCATTGCAAAAGCAAGAGGACCTAGAACCTGCGCCCATTTCACGCCATCTTGCTTATGTCTCAGGAAAAGATAAAGCGAAGCCATGAAAAATACATGACAGAGTCCATCGACACGCCCAATAACCCAGCTGACCACCTCGGTGTGCAAGGGGCAGACGGCAAAGAAAATCGCGCTGAACAATGCCGCGAAATATGCTCGCATAGGGCTGAATTCGCATAGCAGCCTTCTTACAAACAAGAAGAGAAAGCAGCTGCTTAAGACATGATAAACAGTATTTGATATGTGAAAGGGAAGGGCGTCACCAGAGCCGAGTCCATAATCTATCGCCAGACTTATTGATATTAGAGGGCGATAAAATTGCGTTCCCCAGGCATGCATCCAGTTTCCCGTGAAGTTCTCCAACAAACGATAGAAATGGTTATTGAAGACATCAGCTAGATAAGCCACATGGACAAAATCGTCAGCAAGGTAGTAGGCACCGACTGTCCGCAAGTAGCAAAGCAAATTAAGAAAAATTAGAATGGCATAGGCTGCAAAATTGAGAGCTAGCGTCGATTTTGGGACTGTCGCCGCTGTCGCTTCGCTTGGGAGTGAACTTGTCGAAGTCAAAGAATGTCCATCCGGGTCTTGAGCGTCCGAAAAGGAATTTACATCTGTCGTTTGCGTCATACTACGTTGATAAAAAGAAATGATCAGTAGTAAGATGACAATAGGATTCCATAAGAATCTTAGTCCCATTTCAGACTTTAAGGCTCAATTATAGCCCCAACAGTACGCTTCTATCAGGACCCTTTTATCACCATCGATTCAAAGATTGCAATGTCCAACAATCAAGATCCTTTACTAGCAAGCGAAAAAGTAATGAAAAATGAGAACCAGACTCATTTAGAATCGGTTCAAATTTTTGAACAGCAGAAAGCCGAAGCTCTATCAATCGAGCATAGCCTCTCCGTGGCTTTCGAAAAGCAGTTGGAAGATCAGCTCATAGAGAGTTCGGCAGTGGACAAAAACAAAAACGATTTCAAATTCCCGGAAGGCTTCCTCTGGGGTGTTGCCACATCACACTTTCAAGTTGAAGGGCATCCTGAAGAAATAAACAATCGAATGTCTGATTGGGCAAAATGGACGGAAGAAGAGGGGCGCATACTTGACCGCTCAACAGCCGACAAAGCCTGTGAATTCTTCGCTCGCTATAAGCAAGACATTGAACTCTGCGAAGAAATGAATCTGAATAGCTTCCGCTTGAGCCTTAACTGGCCAGCAATGTGCCCAGGTCCCAATCACGAATACAGAGCTGATGATGAGACGCTTAACACCTACAGAGACATGCTTAAGCTACTCAAAGCGAAGGGATTCAAAACCTTTGTCACGCTCTTTCACTTCTGTCTACCGAGCTGGTTGGCGGATATTGGAGGTTGGAACAACGAACTGACCATAACCGAGTTTGAACGTTTTGCCAAATTTGCAGCACGTGAATTGGGCGAATATGTGGACTTCTGGTTAACGCTGAACGAGCCGCTGGCTTACGTTTACCAGGGTTACATCGCTGCCGTCTGGCCACCAGGTTATGAGCACAATTACTTAAAGGGATTTGATTGCCTTCGCAATATGCTCAGAGGACATGCACTGGCTTACAAAGCAATTCACGAAGAATCCCCTGAGGCAAGGGTCAGCGTCACACATCATTGGATGAGCTTCTCACCAAGAAATAAGTTCAACCCGATGGATCATCTCACCCGCTACATGCGCGATACGGTATTCAACCATTGTTTTATGTCAGCCATGCATTCTGGTCGACTCGCCTGGCCCTGGCCTGCAAACATGGACCCGCGACTGAAAGACCTCAGCGGCGACCTTCCGGGGTTGGCTGGAAGCATGGATTTCATAGGCATCAACTACTACACCCGTCAATTTTGCCAGTTTGAATGGAAATGGCCAATAGATATATTCGGTACCAAATCAGAAATCGCAGAGAATGAGCTTTCCGGCTTGGGCTGGGAGTCATACCCTCAGGGTCTGTATAACTTGCTTGTGCATGAGCTTAAGCCATACAGATTTGATGCAAGCGGAAAAGAACGTGACATCTACATCACCGAAAACGGTCATGCCAACATGTACGAAGCAGACCTGACTGAAGGTGATTGGTCACTTGAAGATTCTGGTCGCATACGCTATCTGGTATCACACCTGGAGTCACTGTACAGAGCCATCACAGATGGTGCCAATGTAAAAGGATACCTACACTGGTCGCTGCTCGATAACTTTGAATGGGCGGAAGGTCTTCGCGCAAGATTCGGGCTGGTGAGAGTCTCCTATCCGACTCTAAAACGAACCTTGCGAAAGAGCGCACTTATTTACAAACGGGTCGCGCAGCAAAACGCGCTGGCGGCAAACTTTGTGAGAATTCAAAGTTAGTTTCCAACTGCATCCTTTTCATGCTGAGAAGCATTTTAGCCTCTATAATTAGGCTGTAGATTCTCGCCGGAGTTTTCATGAGAAGAACCCCTCTTAGCACTTGTCAATGGGCCGCGGCAATAGCCATAGCCTGGACTCTGGGCATTTTTCCATCGATTCCAAACATATTCGCGCCGCCTCAAATTCCGGCCGAAGCAGTACGTGATATTGGAGCCTTGCCAGGCAGTGCTCATCTCATTCAAGGGCTAGCGCCGGCTCTGGCTGATTCAGATACCAATATGGTTCAGGCGGCACTTATTGCTGATAGCACTGCTGTTGTGCCAGGAAAAAAAATCAGGCTTGGAATTGAGCTGAAAATGCAACCGGGCTGGCACACATACTATAAGGAAGCCGGCGAAGCTGGAATGCCCACACGAGTGGAATGGACGCTGCCAGCAGGATTCAAAGCTGGAGAGTTTATGTGGGAGCGCCCACACAAAATGGAAGACTCCGGCATCGTCACTTACGGATACAATGACCACACGGCTATGGCAGCCGAAATTGAAGTGCCGGCAAATATCGAAGCAAAAACACTGGAATTTAAGGCAAAAGTAAAATGGCTCGCGTGCAAAGATGCCTGCGTTCCCGGTGGAGCCGAACTCAAGTTGACACTGCCTGTAGTGTCAAATGCAGCAGATGCGAAAGCTGACCATGCCGCAACCTTTGCGCCAATAAATTTTAATGGACCGGCTTCCCAAGCAATAGGAGAAGGAGGCAAGGCTGCAGCCACCCCAAAAAAAGAGGGCACTGAGGTTCAAGCTTCAACAAACCTCAGTGAAAACAAACCAGAAGAGGCTGCTGGCGGGCTATTTGCATATTTAGGATTTGCCTTCATAGGCGGCTTTATCCTCAACTTCATGCCTTGCGTTTTGCCTGTCATCTCAATCAAAATCTTCAGCCTGGTGCAACAAGCCGGCGACGACCCGAAGAAAGTATTTCAGCACGGAATGACGTTCGCAGCTGGAATTTTGATGTCCTTTCTTGCTCTGGGCGGAGTTGTAATCGCTCTGCAAGGTGCAGGACAAAAGATAGGCTGGGGTTTTCAGTTCCAGTATCCAATCTTTATCATGGGAATGGCTAGCGTTGTGACAGTTTTCGCTCTGTCAATGTTTGGCGTATTCTACATAGACCTCGGCGGGCAGAAAGAGATAGACAAACTGGCTAGCTCTGAAGGTCTGACAGGAACATTTTTTAAGGGTGTTCTGGCGACAGTACTATCGACTCCCTGCACAGCACCTTTTCTAGGCACTGCCCTCGGCTTTGCGTTCGCTCAACCATGGTGGGAAATTCTGGCAATATTCAGCGCTATTGCAATAGGTATGGCGTCACCATATCTGGTACTGGCACTGAAACCAAACTGGATGAAGTTTATGCCCAAGCCAGGAACATGGATGGAGCGATTCAAAGAATCGCTCGGGTTCCTGCTTCTTGCGACAACAGTATGGCTTGTTTCAGTTCTGACAGGACTGGTCGACCCCGATGCTGTTGTGGCGGCGGTGAGCTTTCTGCTAGTTCTCTCGCTCTGCAGTTGGATTGTAGGTAGCTTTATAAATCTGAGTTCTTCAACGCAACGGCGCATAACTGTCTGGTCAATTGCAGCAGCATTTGCACTTGGCGGATACTGGTTTTTCCTTAAGCCTTTTCCAGAACTTCTGGGCACAAAAGCTACGATTGGTTTGACAAAAGCTCCTCCCAAAGACGGCATTCAATGGCAAAAGTACACACAGGCTGATCTCGATAAATTACTTTCTGAAAACAAAACTGTTTTCATCGACTTCACGGCAAAATGGTGCCTGACCTGTAAAGCAAACGAAGCCACCATAATTGATACTGCACCAGTACGAGACAAATTCAAAGCACTTAATGTGGTGCCGCTGAAAGCAGATTGGACCGCACAAGATCCTGAGATAAGCGATCTCTTACGCTCATTTGGAAGATCGGGCGTGCCAGTTTATGTAATTTACGCGGCTGGAAGCAAAACCCCTGAAGTGTTGCCAGAAGCGCTGAACCAACAAATAGTGCTGGAAGCTTTGGACAAAGCCGGACCAAGCAAGTAAATCAGCTAGAACATAAATCAGGTAGAACAAAAGAAAGGAGAAAACGATGACATCGCCACAAGAAAAGCTTGTTGCACTAAAACAAGGCGAAGAGGCGCCTGATTTCAAAAGCGAGCTTTACCCAATCGGAACACTTCATTTGAAAGAACTTCGTGGAAAGCAAAATGTCATCATAGCTTTTTACCCGAAAGACAATACTCCGGGATGTACAGCAGAAATGTGCGCGTTCAGTGCTGATATTAGCAAGTTTGAGTCAAACGACACTGCAGTATTCGGTGCCTCTTGCGACAGCATGGAAAGCCATCAAAAATTCACTGAGAAACACAATTTGAGGGTTCCACTAATCTGCGACAAGTCAGGCGAGATTGGACGTCTTTACGGTGCCTTGAGGGAAGGGCGCAGCAATGCAGAACGCAAACTTTTCATCATAGACAAGAAAGGCATACTAAGGCACGTGCATGATGGCATGCCTAAGAATGAAGAGCTGCTCAAAATAATAGCGCAGCTCTAGAATAGTGCCCTTCAGGCATAAAAGAGGATTACATAAAACCTTTCTTTCTAAGCTTTTGCATGGCGTAAGTATCGGCACTATCTTGCGCTCTACCCGCTCGCTCAGACACGCTAGTGTACTTAAGCTCAGCAATTATCTCTTCGATAGTCGAGGCATTGGACGGAAAGGCACCTGTGCAGGGAGCACAGCCCAGGCTGCGGTAACGCATTCCATTACGCGAAAAATACAGTGGAATAATTTCGATAGCTTCGCTCTGAATGTACTCCCAAATGGCTAGCTCAGTCCACTGCAAAATAGGATGAATTCTCAATTGCACATCTCCAGGCACGTGCAAATTGTAATAGTTCCACAGTTCGGCGGGCTGGTCCTTATAATCCCATTCACCATTCGTGGCTCTGGGTGAGACCACTCTTTCTTTGCCACGGGCGCCCTCTTCGTCCCGTCTGATGCCCACCATTAGCCCCTGAATTCCGTGCTCTTGAATAGTTTCTTGCAGTGCAACTGCCTTGAGAGCGGTACAGCAGACCAGACGTCCTTTACCAGGTCCCATTCCCTCTTGCAGGGCTTTCTTGTTCTGCCCAACAATCAAACGAAGCCCATGACGTTTTACATAATCATCTCTCCATTTGATCATTTCTTCAGGTTCGTAGCTTTCGTCCACATGAACCAGAGGAAGCGGGCAATGCCCCATGAATGCCTTTCTTACCAGATGAAGCAAGACGGTAGAGTCCTTGCCCATTGACCACAAGATAGCGAGATCTTTTACCTTAGCAAAAGCCTCTCGAATGATAAAGATGCTTTCGTTCTCTAGTTCTTTTAGTTCCTTATTCATAAGCAACCTGCTCATATATCGCCCGGGAGGAAGTCCCCCCCCCCGGGCTAGTCTCAGAAACCGAGCGCTCCTCCTACACGCTCATAGCCAGGTCAACGGCAACCTGTGAACTCCCTAGATGCAGCGGGAACCATTTCTCGCAATCTTCAGCTTCAAAGAAAACTCCTGTTTCAGGTTCTATTGCAACCAGGCGAATCCATTGATTCACGACAAGTTTTCTGACTTCTGGGTGAGCCCGCAAAACGCTATCGATTGAAGAACACTTCGCTCTAATTACCGCAAGCAAGCGCATGGGTTCATGTCTTATCCCTTCCACGGTCATCACCGACTGCCGGGGAAGTCCCATCTTCAAATCACTAGACTCACCCTGCATCACACCAAAGTCGCCAACGACATTATGAAACACCTTGCTACCGCTACCCAGAGTTTCATTATCGACAGTAGACATGTAGTACTGTGCATTTATCCACTGCGCCACCACAAGCGGTGCAGTCATTATCAATTCAAGCACCTTGTTGCCGGGGTCATTATCACACTCATAGGAATGCAGAAAGACTCTAGACTCAAGGTCTGCGTCTTTCGAAACCCAGCGCGGAGCAGCAATAAAGGCAGCGTTTCCAACTAAGCCCCACTCAGGAGCAATCTGCGCCCAATCTTTCGCACGAATTTCTGGCGCATTGAGTTTAGGCAAACAGGTTTTTGGAAGTAGCTTTTCCCTTTTCGCGCGAGCTTTCTGTCCAACTATCGCGAGGTCATCACGCAGTTCATCCAAAATTCGCAGCTGCTCGACTGAAACCTTCACAGGCTCAAAAACGGTGAACTCATCAGTGGTGGTGTCATGTTCAGCAGCGACAAACAAAGTGCCTGATGGTATTAGAATCTTACGCTCTACAAGCCTGAGCCTGACCTCAGTGTCATTCAATATGTCAGCCGCCAGTCTTGCACTAGCGCCACCGCCGTTGCCACCACAAGCACCACAGTCGAGAGAAGCAGCAAAGGGATTGTTCACTGAACTACTTCTGTGTCCGCAAAGCACTATCAGTTTCCCGAACTGCTTGAGTCCAATTCCTTTAATAGCCCCTTCAGCCATAGCAACTCTATCTTTCACAGATATCGCAGAGCAGTCTAGTTTCGTTGGCGAGCACGCCGCATGTTTTTGCTCTAGTTCGTCCACAAGCCCTAGAGAAAATTCAGGAAAGAAAGTCTTTGCCGCAAGCGGCAGCGCCGAGAATATTCCTATGGATTCGACAAGTCCGAAGGCGCTTGCAAGATCACACTTAAGCCGCTTTTTTAGCAGCAAGGCAGAGGTCTTCAATGCCTGCCAATCGAGCTTCTTGCTGGCACCGTCACCGGTGGCATACTCTCTTACCTTCTTATCAGGTTTGATCAACGCAGGGCAGAGATCGAGCGGCAATTTGCTGCCAAGTTCGGTCAATTGCATCGCCATACCAAAGAAACCCGCGAATCCGAAAGTCGAATATTTATTCGTTCCTTCTAGTTCTCTTCGAACAGGTTCAGAGCGAACATCTATACAAAACACTAATTGACAGTCTTTGGACTCCTGGGTGCTGTCGTCTTTTGGTTTGAGAGAAGCGAGCAACTTGTCTCGGAAATTCAGTTCGTATGCTTCAAGCCAAACGGGTCCATAGTCCTCTGACTCTTCAACTTCCTCACCAAGTTCTGCCTCTAAAAGTGAGCGAACAAGAGCCAGATCAACACTACGATAAAGTTTGCGGCTAATAGACTGGCTCAGTATCTTTTCATAATAAAGTCGAATAGCCAGATAGTCAGTGAGAATTCCAGGTTCAATGCCTTCCTTGTCGCGCCACTTCAGGTGGCTCGTAATTCCGGGCAAGTGAACAGCATGGCGAGTCAAATACGCTGCGATTTGCTCTTTCTTTAACTCCAACTCTGAGAGCAAACCATCAAGCGCATCTTCTGAGTTCTCAGGCAAATAATCAATAACTTCAGAAGAATAGGGAACTTGCTTGAAGATCAAAGAAAAGTCGTATCTCGCCAGATTTTTCCAGAACATGAAGAAACCGCCATTTACGTGAGGCTTATTCTGAGCTTGAGTACTATCCAAATAGGCGTTACACCATTTGATCATTTGCTTGTTGATCGTCTCTACGATATCTGTACCTGCGTTCTTATCCAACAATTCAGCGATACAAAATTGTCGTTTTGAATAGCTTGGAGTAATTGCTTTTGCACGCTGGTTTTTGTGGAAAGCCAGCTGCAAGTTAGCAGGAGAAATTCGCCCCGACTCATACATGGCTCTGAAATCTGCAAGGGGCAGGAATCCGCGACATCCGAAGAGTTCCCTGGCAGCCCTCATAGCAGCGTGGAAGGGCAGATCCTCAAATCCTTTCAGAGAATTACATGCAATGAAATTGCTTAGTGGATAAAGAAAACCAAGACAAGCTGTAGCTTCTTCAATTGCATCAGTCAATGTGTCAGCCGACTTCGTAGGACTATTAATCATGTTTCCTCCAGAAAAAAAACTATCAAGCAAATGTGGTCTACTTGCCATTGATACTGCGCAATACCGCCGCACCCATCTCATCGGCATAGAAACCATTCAGTCCCTGAACATAAATCCATTTAGACAAGCGGCTCTCACGAATGAACGCCAGAAAAACTGAGCCAAGGGCAAAGACCAATAGCGCTAGAGCCAAGAAGAGTGAATTATCCCCCTGGGTCACCACTGAGAGTGACTCGAGTTTAAGACTGAATAGTTCCGCCAGTGAAACAACTCCAATACAAAGAAGCCAGAAAGCAGACAGCGTGGCAAATCGCACTCTGCCGAGAGTCGGAATAGCACAGGACACGGCAGCAGCAGTTATCAGAGCTGAGATCACTGTCCAGTTGAAGTCTCTTAGAAAGAGCATTCCGACGCAGCAAGCTGTAGACAGCAGTGTTACGCAGAGCAAATTCGCAAGATTCGAATCTCCAACATATGCAAACTTGCGCTTAGCTATTCCATCTGCAACTGCGCTTCCTGACTGGAGAAACATATGGCATTTGAACATTCCGTGAGCGATTAAGTGGAAGATGGCCGCAGCATATGCACCACTAGCGCATTGCAACAGCATGAATCCCATCTGCCCAACTGTAGAGTAGACAAGTTTTCTTTTCACATCGGGCTGCGCTGACATACTCAGGGTACCCAGCATTGCAGAAATTGCAGCCCAAGATGCCCAAGCAAGCATCACCATCGTTTGCCCAGATAATATCGGGCTGAAATTGAGAGCCATCACAGCCGAAACGTTCACCACACCCGCATGCAAAAGTCCAGACAAGGGTGTAGGAGCATTCAGCGTGTTCAACAACCACTTATGGAAAGGGAAAAGTGCAGATTTAATTCCGAAAGCGAGCACTAGTAGTGAAGATACAATTCCATTTTGGACTCCACTGAGATGAGCATCAGCACTCAATTCACTAAATCTCGTGCAAGAACCATAAACAATGACCAACACGCTTGCAAGCAGCATCAACAAATCACTCGACAGGTGAAAGAGTATGACGCCTTCGGCTTGTCGCGAACTGAGAGGCTGCATTCGCATCAAAGACCAGAGCCCCAAGGACAGAACGTGCCAGCAAACTATTGCAGTGACAATGCTGTCAGTGACTGTAAGAAGTGAAGCAGCAGAACTTAGCAGCATGATACCCCGCAAGAAATTCAAGCGATTTGTTTCACCACTCAAATATCTTTCGCTAAACACTAAAACCACTGAGGCTATGAAAAGAACTGCTGCCAGCAGACAAGATGACATAGCGTTGAAATGAAAGGAGAAGAACTCGGCTCCTGCAAGGACTGGCAGCTGTGGAACTGCAAGCCTCAAAATCCCACCAATTAGTGCCAGAGCGAATGCACATAACTGGCTGAGTAATAAGGCTTTTACTTTCGACTCGCCAGGTAGAAGAAAGCTTGCCAGCAGTGCCAGCGGAAGCACTAACAAAGCGAGTATTTCATTAACAACAAAAATTTCTGTAGTCATTTTTCCTCACGTTATATAAGAAGTTCACAATACGGTGCATCAGACTGCTGTGCCGAGGCACGCACTTCAAAGATCTCTTGCAAGGTGTCTGTGCCGATTCCCAAAACTTGTGCAGCTTCCACAGCGCACCAAATTTCTGCACGCGAGACAGCATGACCGATTGCTGTTTGCATCGCCTGACTCAGATCTCGCACAAAACTTTCTGACAGTGAATTGACAATTCCAAGTTCACCCTGCGAAAAGCGTCGCAGATTCATATCTTTTGCTACGGAATCCACACGCGCTTGAACAGAAGTATTGTCATCGTAAATTACAGCAGAAGGTAAGTCTTCGTCCTGACTTGAGACAGTCTCGAGCAACTCACAGTAGAGGGCAGAAACGAAGGTATCACGAGCAGCGGACGGCAATGGATGTCGAATTTGGGTCAAAACGGCGAGGTCTGGTTCGAGTGCACCACCAATTCTTGTGATGTCACCTCGTTCTATTGCACCAGCCTCGAATATGAGAACTTCGGTGCCCACTGGCATTGCCAGGACTTCCTTCGCACATGAAAGGCGCCCCATACTTCCAACAAAGGCAAGATGAGTGCTGAATTTACTTTGCAGCAATTGATTCAGCAAGAGCATGGTAGCACGTCTTCCGAAACTGCCTGTCACCCCTACAACTTTGGGGTTAAG
Organism: Obscuribacteraceae bacterium (SeqCode); assembly: GCA_044226015.1. Lineage (GTDB taxonomy): Bacteria > Cyanobacteriota > Vampirovibrionia > Obscuribacterales > Obscuribacteraceae > JAIEPM01. The sequence continues at coordinate 591,549 of JBGAHS010000001.1, read as the reverse complement.
CGTATGGCGCCAGTGGCGTGCGAGATCTATCAGCGCGGTAGTGGTGTCAGCTACGGTGATGATAGTCGAGCCTCGTGGTGCTGAAGCATAGCGATTCCTCCGATTCACTATCACTCCGCGGGCACCGCACTGAAAGGCAAGGTCAAGACAATCGTGTGGATCATCGCTTGCTGAGCTGAGAGCTAGGAACCAATCACCCTCTTTAATTTCGCCGAAATCCCAAACCAGATTGCCCTTTCCACCATCGGGACTTCCTGATTCGAGACGACCAACAGTTGCATTCAAAATTTCGTTCGCGGTAAATTCAGCGTACATAAGCACCTCGCTTTATGTGCAAATATTTGCATATTTAGATATCACAATAATTAGAAGTATAACCGCAAGCTATGGCGTGTCAATAATGGCACAGTGCTCTCAAATAGCTTCAAAGTCCGGAAACAGCCGTACGCAAAACAGCGCGGGTTATCCTTAAATATTTAGATGTGCAAACATTTGCATATATTATCAAAGCATATTTCCATTGAAAGCATACAGAAAGAGAGTTCCTGTAAGATGACTGCAGCATTTACACAAAATTGTTTCTAGTGGTTGAACGTTGCATTTTTCAGCATATTCTCTTGCCTTCAATTAGCGCCACAAGATTCCAAACACGAGCAATTCGGCAGGATCATATAAAGCACTCAGGCGAATTAGCCGAGCACTCAAATTACCACTGGCTCTAAGCTGCATGCAACAGGACAGCGAAATCAGAATTCAGGCTCCGCGCTTCTTGCGCTTTGGCTTCTCTTCTTCGCCCCATACAGACTTCACGTTTTGAATTGCAGACATCATCTGCTCCATCTCGGAAGCATCGGGTGATATAAAGCTGACACCATCCATGATCCACTGAGCCAATTCCGGCTTGCGAAGATGGTAAAACACGTTTCGACCTTGCCGCATTTCAGCTACCAAATGATTGGTGCGCAAGACGGCTAGCTGCTGTGACACTGCCGAATGAGTTATGCCAAGGATATCTTTCAAGGTTCCAACAGTCAGATCTTCTTTCTTTAACTCTTCAATGATTCGAATACGTATGGGATGAGACAAAATGCCAAATAGCTTTGCCAATTCCGCGCTTACCACAGCTCTGTAAGGCATGGGCGACCTCATTTTGTAATGTTCAAACATTAGCATATCTATATATCAACATATTGGTCAAGATCAATTCTTTCACAGTCGACAGATTACAGCACGAAACGCTGCCAGCGCCTGTAAGTACTCCGTATGTACTTCAACGAGTCGCATCTGCGCTTCGGCTGAGGCACGCTCTCGCTGGTTGACGAGAAATAAGGTGCTATCACCTGAGCCGAAACGCAAGCGCTCGCCATTTTCAACTTGTTTTGCCTTTTTCACCTCGAGAAGAGTCGCATTCCATCGTTCACATGATGTATTCACAGCAGAGACAGCATCGTCGACTTCAGCTTGTATACGCTGTTTCTCCGCAGTTTCATCGAAAGTTAGCTTCTGAATCTTCAACTTAGCGGCCTGTACCAAACCTCTAGCGGTCCTTTGTCTCAGCGGAACGGAAAGAGAGACTCCGCCTCTCACGACAGGGCCGATGCCTTGAGTGCCTGTATCTGCCCCCTGGGCAAGATAAGCATCCATAACCGGAAGCATCATATTTTCGGCTAATCGCAAATCAACTCTGGCTTGCTCTCGTTCCATCGAAATTCGCTTCAGTTCAGGTCGCAGCTCTATAGCTCGCTTTCTTCCTTCGCTCCATTCCGCCTCTGAGATTTTGCTGGGCTCAGGCTCTAAGGACGGAACACCTTTCTCAGTGGGGACAGGAGAAGGGTTTCCCGATTCATCCCACAAAAATACAGAAAGAAGCAATGAGTACTTTTGGAACTCGCGTTCGCTTTTCACAAGTGCCGCTTCACGCCGGTGAATTTCTTGCTCAGACTCCGCTACATCAAGAGCAGGCAAGTCACCCTTATCTACACGTCGCTTGATTTGGCTAACCCTTGCCTGTGCTAAATTGAGGAGGTTTCGAGAAATGTCGATGCGCGCTTTTGCTCCGACCCATTCCCAGTAAGAAGCTGCGGCTTTCAAAAGTAATTCAAGACGCGTGGAAGCAAATACATGACCTGCTAGTGGCTCACCGAGCTTGGCCTGGTCTTCAGCTGCTTTTTTCTCATTGATGCGCAAGCCGCGAAGCAGCGGGACAGCAACGCCACCATAATATTCGCCAGCTCTTCCTGTTGGCACAAATGGTGTCTTTGTATCGTTGGGGTTCAAACGAGCGCCGGTAAATAGTTTTATGCCAGATCTAGTGAGGAGATCAACACGCGATTCATTATGTACTGCGTTTTTCGGTTTTCCCGGAATGAATGAATCTTGGACTCTGAGATACTCGTTCACGCTAGTCAAAACAGGGTCAAAGGCACCAGCTTTCTCCAGGCGCTTAGCATTCGCTATACGCTTCTCCGCGTCGGCACTTTTCAGCTTTGGATAATTTCTTTCCACAGCCTTCAAGAAAAAATCTAAAGAGAATGGTTGACCCTGAGTGCTAGTCGAAGTGGGAAGCTCTCGCAAAACAACATTTGGTTCAATTGCTTCGTTTTGCGCAAACGTTGCAGCACAAGTTAGCAATTCTGTTGCGCACAACAAAACCACAAAAAACAATTTTTGCGAGTTCAAGCACATTTTTGCTGCCTCACTTGGACTTTCTCTTTATGTCCGGCTTTTCACCTTGAGGCGACTTGTGCAAGCCAAGCTCTTCCGGTTTTACTGTCGGTGGGAACGCGTTAAATTGGCGCCATAACTCAAATCCAAGGCTAACTCGATCTAACATAATCCACCCAGAAACTTCCGCTCCTGGTCGCAGAAATTTTGAATCAGGCCACGGCTCATCTCTACCCTGCGCTATTGCCTCTTTGTCAGGTTTGACTATCACCCGATAATTATTGCGTCCATCATCAATAGCATCGATAACTGCAATTCTGCCACCAAAGGTTCCAACGGCAATCGAGGGCCAGCCAGAGAATTGCAATGCCGGCCAGCCAGCAAACTGAAGTCTTACAGGTCTGCCTACAGCAACCAATGGGGCATCGTTATCGCTGATATTCAGCTCTGCAGCGAGATCTTGCGTCTCAGGCGCGATGACTGCTAAGACCATTCCAGCATCAACCGTTTCGCCAGCACCTACTTTCAAAAGTCTGACAATCTTGCCATTTGTTGGAGCAAAAACTTTTCTTTGTTCTGCACGTCCTTGAAAATTCTGCAACTCAATTTCGAGTTTGAATATGTCACTCGATGTTGTTTCGATCGTCTCCTGAGCCGCAGCTATGGATGCACCAATATTACTCAGAGCAGCATCAGTATCTGCAGCAACTTTGTCTTGATCTAAGACAGCAACAGTCTTATCTCTTTTTGCCACGTCTAGAGCAGCTCGCGCACGTTCAAGCTCAGTAGCTGCCTTCGTTTGCTCAAGCTCAGCAAGTTCAAGATCTCGCTTAGAGCGCAATCCATTCGAATAGAGATCTTTCAATCGATTCAAATTTGCTTCGGTAGTTATTATGTTTTGCTTTGCCGCATCCACTGCCTGCGAAGCTGCCCACACTCTGTCTTCCGCTTGCTGGGCTCTTTCCCCTGCAGAAGGAATCGCAGCTTTCTGCGAGCGACGCAAACTCTCAAGTTGCTTGGTCAGAGCGCTACTTCGTGTAGCTGCTGCTTCGCGCCTGGCAGTTAGAGCTTGTATTTGAGAAGATAAGCGCTTAGCTAATTGTGGGTCAAGAAACTTCGGGTCTAGATCAGACAACTCAGCAATCAACTCGCCTTTGTGAACGACCTGTCCGTCTTGGACATACCATTTCTTCAATCTTGCAGGAATCTGAGCCTCAATATTTTGAGGACGCTGCATAGGAGAAAAAATGATGATTTTTCCCGAAGCTGAAACACTTTGCTGCCATGGCACATAAGCCAGCACTAGAATAACGGAAATGAGAACTACAAAAAGCAATATCGCAATGGTGCCAAAGGCTTGAGGTGACTGCACAGCTTTCAATGACTCATAGGATGAAGCACTTAACGATGAACTATTGGATGATTTAGTTTCTAGATTCATATTACGCTTGACCAACTCTTTCCTTTCTCCTTCTTTCAGAAGAGCGAATCTGCATCGCTAACTCAGGAAACAGCACAGCGAACTCGCTGTCTGCACGCCAGGCGAGGTCTGCTGGATGTCCAGACTCTGAGATCTTGCTTGCACTCAAAACGTATACCTTGTCTGATCGCATAACAACTTCTGCATCATGCGAAATATCCAACACTGTCCATTTGTTTTCCTTAGCAAAAAGTGAATCCAGAATTTTCAACTTTGTTTTTTCATCGATTCCTACAAAAGCTTCGTCGAGTATCAGCAAACGTGGGCGTTCAACAATAGCCCTGGCAAGCAGAAGACGCTGAACCTGACCCCTTGATAGATTTCGTCCGCCACTTATCACAACTGTGTTCAAACCCTGCGGAAGCTCAATCAAATCATCAGTGAACTGGGCAACATTGAGCGCCCACCGTATGTCCTGATGGTTAACATTTGCTCGCCCAAGGCTGATATTGTCTTCAATGCTTCCCTCAAAAATTTCATTGCTATCACCCACGAGACCCAGCTGGCTGCGAAGCGATTTAAGATTGAGATCTCTGACGTCATATCCACCAACTTCCACAGTGCCCTGACTGGCGTCTTGAAGTCCACAAATCAGAGAAGCAAGCGTGGTTTTCCCGGCACCACTCGCCCCCACAAGACTGGCTCGCTCGCCTGATGCAATTGAGAGATTTACTCCAGAGAGAACCTCTCTTGAATCGTATGAGAAGTGAAGTTTGAGACATTCTACCGTCAACCCATCTCCATCTTCAGAGAGGCTGGTACCACCATCGCGCTCAAGTGGAAGATCGCTAATGTGCCCAACCTTGTCTAATCCCGTAAGCAGGTCGTAAAAAGTGTCACAATTGCGAACGAGTTTTTCCAGTGCAGACAACACGTTCAACACAACTATTTCCGCCGCGACTAATTGTCCAAGAGTCAGCTGCCTGTTAATAACCAACCATCCTCCAATTGCTAAAACCCCAGCGCTCGCGAATGCCTGGAAAATATAAGTGCCAAAAGCTTGCCTGAACAAAACCGAAAAGTGCTCTCTCCTGGATTTCAAATAATCGAGAACCAGACTGTCAGAGCGCCTGAGCAAGAATTTTGGAATACCAAAACTCTTCAAACTGGTCTGGCATCTGCCCATGTCCTCGAGCCATTCCGCGACACGATATTTGGAAGCCGACTCTCTGATGCTGGATGAAAGTCCACCGATTCCAAGGACGCTCACTGCAAAAAAAACAAAAACAATTATGAGCAAATCGAACGCCAACAAGAATGGACTGTAAAACGCCATGAGCAGAAGTCCTATGAGAACCTGCAGCAATGCTGTTGGAACTTCAAGCAGCAGCTTACCCCAAGATTTTTGGATGTTCATCACATCAAAAAACCTGTTGATTAGCTCTGGCATGTATTCTTTGTTGAGGGCGGAAGACTTAATCGATGGAATGCGCTCGCTAAGCTGCAAGGTGATGCGCGCGAAGATGCGTTGCTCCAATGTTTCAACCAGGCAGAATTTAAGCATTCGCAGAATACTGCCGAACAACAATCCGCCTAATAGTAAAAAGGAGAGTACTATCAATGGTTGCAAAAAGATACCGGCAGCAATGGTATTTACAAGAGACTGAGCAGCTAGCGGCACCGCTAGTGAGATCAGTCCGGTCAATACAATATGTACAGATAGAACAATCAAATCCTGATGGTCGGCAGCTACTAGAGCCCAAAAGCGCTCTAGCGGTCGGATTTTCTTCTGCGCCGGGTTGTTCATTTCTTATGTCACCACTGAAGGTCGTAAGATTGAAATTAACATGACGCATGTAAATATGCAAGAGTTTGAATATATGCATATCAAGATTTTTCAAAGCTTTCACGAGCCTTTCATCAGGCTTTCGCAAAGCCTTCCTGCATAAGAGAGCTGGCGAAAGACTGGCGAAAGACTTGTTTACGGCATGCGAGTTCAGACTCATACCGCCACCACATATGGTGATCAATTCTTGTTTCCGAAGAGTGAGCGATCCACTTTTTCTAGATCATTTTTGTCGATCAAATCTTTCTGTTGCTAATGCTCGACAAAATACATTAAAAGGATGGCTATTATTGCTGCTGAGCAATACAAAATGCACTACAAAATTTTTCAATATGCGTATATCATCAAATAATCAACGTATCGCGAGTCAAGTTTATGCCGAACAAATTGCAGGAATTTAAAGCCGAATTTTTCAAGGCGCTTGCCAGTCCGCTAAGAATAAATATTCTGGACGAATTGCGAAATGGCGAACTGACTGTATCTGAACTTAAGTCTCGACTAGATGTAGAAGCTGCCAATGTTTCGCAGCAGCTTTCCATACTTCGCTCAAAAAACATTGTCGTCGGTCGAAAACAAGGCAGCAACATTTACTACGCTTGCACTGACCCGACAATATTCAAAATGCTTGATGTGGCAAAGGAAATTTTCAACAACCACCTGGTTGGTGTGAAAGACATGCTCGAATCACTTTAAGACTCAAAAAAAACAGTTTGCTCTTTGCAATGGAACACGTTCATAGGTTTCCGGTGGTCACATGGCGGCCACAATTGCGTGTTAGCATCTTCGAATATACGTATATTCGCAGATGCCTCCAAAGAGCCGCAAGAAGCAATGAAAGATCGCACAATGCACACAGGAAAGCACATCCAGGGCACTTTACTTCTCAGTCATACTGACACAGGATTCCCAATCACAAGCAAATCAGCCCTTCGAGAAGCAAAATCAACCTTCCAATCAACCGGAATAATGATTTCCACTAAATACTTTTCTGTTATTCAGTAATGGAGGGGACTTTGTGATTGGCTTAGCAAAGAGGAAAACCGATTTCTAAATGACGACTGAATTAGTCCCAGCAGTATCCTTTTTTGCTCCCGCAGTTTTTGCAGTCCTCTCTGCATTTTTGAAACTTGGAAATCGCATTTCCTCATTCTTTCTGCTAATCATTGGCGTAGCGCTTGCTTCGGGGGCGCTGATCACATGGAACACTAACATTGCATGGCAGGCTCCGCCCTGGGTCGCGATTGGCTTCGTACCAGTGGTTCTGCGGGCGGATCTACTTGCAAACTTTTTCGTATTGATTTTGGGCATCGTTTGCTCTTGCTGTGCAATTTACTCGCCGCCATATCTAGATCATTTGAAAGAGACGATAAATTCACGCATATACTGGACTGCCATCTTCGCTTTTGTAGCTGGAATGGTCGGTGTAATCCTCTCTGCAAATGCAGTCGTCTTTCTTGTTTGTTGGGAAATGATGTCACTGTCATCAGCATTACTTGTGGTTTCTGAGTACAGAAAACAACGAGCGCAACATGCATCTTTCATATACCTGGTTGCCACCAGGCTCGCCAGCGCATTTTTGTCCGCGGGTTTCTTGATGATGTATGCAAAGTTCCATAGCGTCGACTTTTCGTCCTGGCAATTCGCCGAACCATCTACTTACCTGGCTGCAGGACTGATTCTGTTCGGACTTATTGTAAAAGCTGGAGTCTGGCCTTTTCACATCTGGCTACCACACGCGCACCCAGAGGCACCAAGTCCGGTATCAGCCTTAATGAGCGGAGTAATGGTTAAGGTAGCTATCTATGCCATCATCAGATTCTTTGTACTCGGAAATTTAAGTTCCCAGGTACTGGCATACATTGCGTTTGCCATGGCAACAGTTTCAGCATTTTGGGGTGTCCTGTTCGCAATTAACCAGCGCGAGCTTAAAAGACTTCTGGCATACAGCACCGTTGAAAATGTCGGTCTCATATGTATGTCACTGGCATTATGCATCTGGGCTAAAAATATGGGGCTAGCGGCGCTTGCCGAAATTGCACTCTTAGCAGCTTTATTGCATTGCTTTGCTCACGCGCTCTGCAAAAGCTTGCTCTTCCTGAGCGCTGGCTCAGTAGATTTCGCAACGCACTCGCGTGATTTTGCCGTACTCGGTGGACTGAACAAAAACATGCCATTCACGGGGGTTTGTTTCTTCCTCGGTAGCGCAGCGATTTGCGCATTGCCGCCATTAAACATTTTTGCAAGTAAGTGGTGCCTCTACCAGGCACTTCTACAATCATCGTTTACGATGCCAACACTCTTAGACAGAGCCATCGCTGTCGCCGCCATAGGCGTGCTGGCCGCAGTCGGGGCGCTGTCGATTGCAACTTATGCAAAAGCCATCGGTGTTGCATTTCTCGGCAATCCACGTTCAACTAGAACAAAAAATGCAAGCGAAGTTCCACGAGATATGCTTGCAGCGCAAATTATTCTGGCGCTTGCTTGCATCGGCACCGGCGTTAGCGCTAAATGGCTGATCGCGCCAATTAAGCCTCTGCTTAATCAGGCTTTTGGGAATCAAGCACTGGCAATCTCTTTTGCTCAAATACCACTCTGGCAAGTTGCAATTGCTCTCGTTTTCACCCTGTCATTGATTTACATTCTCATTTTGAAGCGTGCTCCAGACAAATACATAACCTGGGATTGTGGCTTTGGCTCAGGAACGAGTAAGAGCCAGGTTACAGCAGACAGCTTTGCCCAACCTATCGCAAGAATTTTCACTCCGGTTTTGCAGTACCACCTCACAGTAGAAATCACAGGACAAGACCGAAGACACTTTCCAGAGAAGATTGTCGTTGACCCATCGATGGTATCTTTGCTTGAATCAAGGGTTTATGAGCCCGCAGCTGCGTTTTTAGTTCGCCTTTCACAGCTCGTGGCAAAACTGCAAGCTGGCAGCATACATCTATATCTGATGTACGTTTGCGTAACGCTGGTTGTCCTGGTGCTCGCAGGTACATTGCTATGGTAAGCATCGATTTTGCATGCTTACTTGTTTATACGCTGATTTTGCCTGGGCTGGTTTTGGGTCTGCTTCGCAAAACAAAAGCTCGATTACAAAACCGCGTTGGTTCACCTATCTGGCAGCCGTTGCTAGACCTCGTAAAGTTGCTTCGAAAAAACGAAACACTGAGCGAAACAGCATCATGGGTATTTCGTTTCTCAGCTGCATTTGGTGTCGCTGGCTCAGTTTATTTATCAATGATTTTGCCCTGGATATCGCCGAAACCAAATTTGGGACCGTGTGATCTTTTCTTGGTTTTGTACATGTTTGCTGGAATCAGACTTGTGACAATGCTAGCAGCTATGGACACAGGCTCTGCCTTCGGAGCCTTTGCAGCTAGCAGAGAAGCAACCCTTTCATTTTTGACAGAACCGGCAGCGGTGCTTAGCCTGGCTGCATTAGCTGTGTCAGCGCATTCATCAGACTTGAACGTGATTTTTGCACAAACCAATTGCAATCCAGCTATTTGGGTTATGTCCGCAACAGCTTTCTTGCTAGCAAGCCTGGTAGAGCTCTCCAGAATGCCAATCGATGACCCGACCACACACCTTGAACTCACGATGGTTCACGAAGCGATGATTCTTGAAGCTTCAGGAAAAAACCTCGCGCTTTTCGAATATGGACATTGCTTACGCTTGACGATTTTGTTTGGTCTGTCAGCTCAGTGCTACCTTCATTCATTGTCATCAATACAAAGACTCAATCACTGGCAACTGTCGCTGGCAAGCATTGCGGCGACCTGCAGCGTGGCTCTAACTGTCGGCGTCTTCGAGTCTCTGGTGGTAAAACTCAACTGGCGCAAAGCACCAGAGTTCATCGCTTACGCTCTGACCTTTGCCCTGATCGCTTCTCTTGTGGCAATAGGAGTAACAATCATATGACGCACCTATCTTCCATAGACTTGATTTGCTTGCTCTCGGCAGTAGTAGCCGCCCTAATGGTGGGCTCAACGCATTTACGCCTGAATGTATCAATGTTTTCGATTCAAACAATATTGCTGGCAATTGTTACAGCCCTCTTTGCGGCAAAACGAGCAAGCACACATTTGTATCTGATTGCAGTCGCTTTCTATGCGATTAAAGCCATAGGCATTCCCGTATTTTTGATGTTCATCATTCGTAAGGTAGATGTTCAAAGAGATAGCGGTACCCTCCTGGCTTCACCACTGGCGATGCACTTATCCATCGGATTCATGGCGCTTTCATATATTCTCGCTAAACAACTTCCTGTTCCTGCTCTTAGCGGAGCTGGCTGGCCAAGTGCCACCTCGGCGATATCTCTGGTTTGCACTGGACTGGTCTTGATGCTAACGCGAAGAATTGCGCTGAGCCAGATAATCGGATTTTTGGTTCTAGAAAATGGCATATATCTTTTTGGGTTGACTCAAACACATGGCATGCCGCTGCTTGTTGAAACCGGCATTTTCCTCGATGTGCTTGCAGGCGTGATGATTGCAGGTTTGATTGCATTCAGAATCAAGAAGAATTTCGAGCACATTGATGTGACAATGCTCGCCGACTTGAAGGAGTAACTGATGCCAGCACTTCCTCTTCTTTTAGTCATACCGGCAGTGATATTGCTACTTGTTTGGACAATCAAACAAACTAATATCATAAGCTCCCTTTCAGCTTTGCTGTTCTGGGTGCAAATGGGAATAGTCGTTTATGTCCTCATGCCGGTGCTCAGCGGCACAGTACCTGAATTCACACTTGCTAAAGAGTTCAGCATTTCGCATTTGGGTGCCAGCTTTTGCGTTCTGATACAACTTGTGGTGGCGTCGTCTATGACGCATGCTCATCTATTTTTTCAACGAGACGATGAGCAGGCAAGCGACAGGCTCATACAGCTGCGTATCTTTTATACTTGCGCCACCTTATTTCTGCTTGCGATGACCTCAGTATTCTTTTGCAACAATCTTGGTTTCTTGTGGATTAGCGTTGAAGCTACGACCCTCTGTTCAGCCCCGCTCGTCTATTTTCACCGCAATAAGCACGCGCTTGAGGCCGCCTGGAAATACTTGATGATTTGCAGCGTGGGCATAGCCTTTGCACTGTTCGGAACGATGTGCATTTTCGCTTCCAGCCAATATGGTGCCACGCCGGAGGGTTCTCTCGATTTGCAAACCCTCATTAGCAATGCAAAACATCTTCAGTATCCTTTGCTACGGTTAGGATTCCTGTTCTGCCTGCTTGGTTACGGCACAAAAGCTGGAATTTTCCCTTTACACGGCTGGCTTCCAGATGCTTACTCGGAGTCTCCAGCGCCAGCATCAGCCATGCTTTCGGGCGGACTCCTGAACTGCACAATCTTTTCAATCTTCCGCGTGTCCGAGATAGTTTTCGCTTCAGGTCACAAGATTCTCATAGAAAACACGGCTATCGCAATGGGTGTAATAACTGTACTGATGGCAAGCATCTTCTTGATCAGACAACACGGAATCAAGCGATTGTTTGCATATTCGAGTATAGAGAGCGCAGGACTGATGCTAATTGCAATCGGGCTGGATTCTGGTCCACTTTTATTTATTTTGGCACTCAATCACAGTGCACCAAAAGTTGCCTTGTTCCTCCTTTCAGGCAATATAATTCAAGCAACTGGAACAAAATCACTTAATGAGATCAGAGGACTATTCGCGGCAAACCCTGCCTGGGCAATAGGTCTTTTGCTGGGCGCTTTTGCAGTTACAGGAGCGCCACCATTCGGTGCATTTGCAGCAGAGTGGCTTTTGCTTGCAAATGGAGCCGAGCACAATATGTGGGGCGTTGTTGCTGTCTTGCTTATCGCCCTGGTGCTGAGTTTCCTTTCTGTGACAATGCACGTTGGAAAAATGGTCTCAGGCACTCCGAAGCAAGGTGTGGTGGCTCTACCAGTCATTCAATCGAGTATCATACCTGCCATTTTGATTTTGCTGAGTATCATTTGCGGCTTAACATCCGCACCAAAATTACTGTGGTAGTAAGATGAAAATAGAGCTACAACATCTCGAACTAGATGAAAGAACGTCATCCATCAAATCTCAACTTGGTGCTGGCAATCGACTTGCAGCCATTACCTCAATTGATGGAAGCCAACTTATCACATTGCTAGTTTCGCCAGAGAAGCACCATATTCAGTGCTTTGAAACGCCAATCACAGGCGACAACTATCATTCCATCACTCCATCTGTTCCGCAGGCTCATTGGTTTGAAAGAACTATCTGGGATATGTTTGGACTGATGCCAGAGGGACATCCAAGGCTCAAACACACGCACCTGCATGAGCCCTTTGCTTTTGTGCCGCCTCCCCTGGCAAAGCTTGAACGCACAGCCAATGATCGCAAGTACACCTTTCTCGATGTCGAAGGCGAAGGCATTTATGAGATACCGGTGGGTCCAATTCACGCTGGCATCATCGAGCCGGGACATTTTAGATTTAGTTGCTCAGGTGAAATCATCCTCAATCTGGAAATAAGATTGGGCTACCTTCATCGAGGTGTCGAAAAACGCATGACAGAGGTGCCAATTGCAAAGACGCGCTTCCTGGCAGAAGCCACTGCAAGTGACATGGCAGTCGCCAATGCACTGGCAAACGCCACAGTACTGGAATCACTAGCAGAAATCGACGTGCCAGCGAGCATGTCTCTACTTCGCAACGCAGCACTCGAAGTAGAGCGAATCGCGATGCACATTGCAGACCTTGGTGGACTGGCTGGGGACGTCGGTTTTCTTGCGATATCATCTTCAATGGCAAGACTAAGGGGTATAGCCCTGCGACTTGGTGAATTGCTCGGCGGCAATCGCTTTATGCGCGCCTATGTTTGCCCCGGCGGTGTTACTCGTGTTCCATCAAAAGAGGCATTGAGTGAGTTCAAAGAAACGGCTGCTGATTTGCGAAAGAAGCTCGGACCGGTTTTTGATTTTTTCTTTGACAATCAAGTTCTAGCCGACAGAATGGACAAAGTCGGAAAGGTATCTCAGAGACTTGCTCTAGATTTCGGCATAGTGGGAGTTGGCGCTCGTGCCTCAGGAGTGAATTACGATTGCAGACAGTTTTACAGTGATGGCAAATTTCCTGCAGAGAAATTTGAGCTCGTGACCGAGCCAAATGGAGATGTCTTCTCACGTGCAAAGGTTCGAATTCGAGAAATAAAATCTAGCTTGAATCTATTGGAATTGCTTGTGGAGGACATCAATTGTTCAACACTTAAAATTCCCCCTGCACTGAAAACCCTGCCAAAAAATGCAGTTGCTGTAGGCATCACAGAAGCCCACCGCGGCGAACTGATTCATCTATTATTCACTGACTCAAACGGAGCAATAAAACGATATTGCATAAAAGATCCCAGCGTAAACAATTGGACCGCTCTCGCCATCGCTGTGCGCAACAACCTGGTGGCAGATTTCCCAATATGCAATAAAAGTTTCGCACTGTCCTATAGCGGCCACGACCTGTGAGGTAAAAAAAATGCTTCGCCTACTCTCTTACCTGATTCAGAACGGTGTGGTCACCAACAAGAAACTTCCTGAAACCTTGGAGGATAAGTCACTTCTGGGATTTCCACTTGTCACATCTGATGATTGCAAAGACTCATGCACAGAATGTATCGATCTCTGTCCTACAAACGCAATCACGCAAAATCAAAGCGGTGGCATTGTAGTCGATAGGGGGGCGTGCATAACCTGTGCGCAATGCATCGATACTTGCCCCGAGAAAATTTTTGCAAACGACCTTTCAACAGCAACATATGCCTTCAAACGAGAAGATTTACTTTTTAGCAGCAAAAGCAAAGCAGCCGAAGACAGCGCTGCGCAAGGAGGATTGTTTCAATCATCTTTTGCTGTTCGAGTAGTTTCGACTGGCTGTTCTGCGTGTGACTTAGAATTGTCCGCAGCAAACAACCCTATTTTTGATGCTGAACGTTTTGGCATTCACGTCGTGGCGTCACCAAGATATGCAGATGCTCTGGTGGTCACAGGACCAGTACCAAAAGCAATGCATCACGCATTATTGTCTTGCTATGACGCAATGTCAGACCCAAGAATTGTGATTGCATGTGGTACATGTGCTATCTCAGGGGGCATGCACGAACACGGCTATGCTGAGGCTAACGGAGTTCAGAGTATTCTGCCCGTCGACCTGTTCATTCCTGGCTGTCCTCCGCATCCATTGCAGCTTCTGAGAGGACTTCAAGCTGCTCGGCAGCTTGCTGGCAGAAGGCGCAAGGGCTAATTTTTTGAAATAAATCGGCCCAGCCACAGCCCAAAACCTGCGTAAGATACACATTTCCGAAGCTGAAAGAAAGTGTATTCTCAAAACAGGCGTTGGAAGATTGCAGGTAGCAAGAATGGCAGAAAATTTCGAAGTAACTGATACGCAGGCTGACAAGTTGAACAAATCACTTCAGGAGGGCGACGGCATTACAGCGCGCCATCTGCTGGAAGAAGTTGGTTCTTGTGGTTGGCCAAGCCTGGTTCAGAAGACACGTGAAGCATCAGGATGGCGTCCCTATACGATCACAAGTTCCAGCGAAAGTGCGGACGGCTCTGAGTCTTTGCAAATTTTCAGGCTAGCTCGCTCAAACCCAGCTGTCGTTATTCCTTTAGCGAAAGCCACTGATAAAACCTGCGAGAAAAAATAAACGCAACGCGATTACTGATAGCTTAGCTTACTTGTGGCTTGGCGAGCACAGCACAAGCGAGCTGAACTCTGCCAGAATCCATGTTGATACATTGGCTGCGCGATGTGCCCCCATGTCGTGGTGAATTCAGGATTGTTTTCCATTTAACAATTTATGGTTAGCGCGATTTGCTTCAAAATTTTGGAGCTGGGATGACAACGTGCGGTTTGCTCCTTGAGAAGAGAAAAGGGGCACACTGCGGGACACATGAGGGTGCCTGACAGAGAGCTCTATTAGCGCAGAGTTGGTAAGTTTTCTGTTCTAAAGCACAATGCTCTAATAGCGCTGGCGCAAACGAATGCTCTTGGTCCTATTACAAACCAGAGGGAATGACTATTTCGGGGCGCCCGCAACTGCTCATGGCAATCTCGAAGCGATTACGGATATGCCGCGGAGACCCTAGCGGAAATACGCTAAGAAAGTCGCAAATTTTGCTACAAAGTACTTACCATTTAATCTGCGGTGTTTTATCATTGACCTTTGATGTTCAGAGGATGGGTCACTCTGGATTCACCGGAGAATCCTCGAGCAGGAGATTCATTTTTCGTAGATACAAAACAAATGCATGAACGCATTTGTGCAACGCGTGTGGCGGTTTGCCAGGAGCCAAAATGAAAAAGAACGTACGTTATGACGGACAGAAACAAACCTTGAAGGTAAAAAGGTTGTCGAGCATGCTGGCAGCGCTGTCCGCTGGCATATATCCCATGACGATGGTTCCGGCCCAGGCAGAAGGACTGACGACGGGTTCGATGCAGCGACCAGGTGCCAGCTCATCGGTGTTGCAGGGTGTGTTAAACAACGGAGCGCCCAGCAGCGGTCCTAGATATAGCCCTGCTCTGCATCCCGTAAACATTAGTCAGAACGGCGGCAGCGACAACGGTATCACCAGCGGTGTCAGTTCAGTTTTAGCGGGAAGCTTTAACGCATACAACTCGCACAAGATTACAGGCTTCATCACTCCACAATCGACAAACTTGAATCAGTCAGCACAGTTTGCTTCCAACAAAGCGATGTCTTTCGACCTCAGTTCTGCAAACACGAACGTAGTTCTTAGCAATCAGCTAATGAAGGCAGGTTCCGTTATCACCATTTTCGAAGGTGGAAACAACAAGTCATTTGCCGCGGGCTCTCGAGTAACTGCCGCAGAGTATTTTTCGATTAAACAAGTATTGAACACAGGGGCTCAACAGCTAGTGCTCGATAATAGCGGACGAGCTGTGGGTGGTACCATCAGCCTGGATAATTTGACAGCGCGCGGTGGATCTCTGAGAGCTAACGAGCTTGTTATTGCAAGCGGTGTTACCGCAATTGACGATGTCTCAAAAAACGGTGCCTTTAAAGTCACTGGTTCGCTAGTAAATTACGGAAGCATCAATCTCGTTTCAAGCGCCACAGGTGGAGCAACAGCGCTAGTATCAGCAAAGAATATCAATAATGAATCGGGCGGAGTTATTTCTTCGCTTTTCTCGCAATCTAATTCGCCAATCAATTTGATTTTGAACTCAGCCATGGATTTTGCAAACAGTGGCTCAATCAGCAGCTCGGGTGCGTTAACGATTCTCACCGGCGGAATGTTCACCAATACAAGCACTGGGCAGATTAGCAGCCATGCAGGTGACGTCAACCTATCTATAGGCAGCGGACAAATTATCAACTCAGGACTTATAGAATCAAAGACGGGCAGCATTAATATCGCGACGGCACTGCAAAATAACATCGATATTACTGCACTCGGAGGCGTCTTCAGAGCAGCCGACAATATCAATATCAGAACGGCAGATTTCACAGCGCTAGCAAATACCAACTTGCTTGGCGGCGACTACTATTCAAAAAACCTGAACATATTTTCTGGATCAGGAGACATCGAAGGCATCGTCAACAACATTTGCGGCAAGCTAAATACAATAGCAGGAATTGAACACTTAGCCGCCAACACAGCAAATCTTACACTTGGAAATAACACCATAAGTGGTGACCCCATTTTTGTTAACAGCGGCGGCGATATTTCGATTGCTGGCACAAACACCTTTGGAGAAAACGTTGCGATTATCGCAAGCGGCAACATCATAGGACTCGACAACTCAGCGTCGATAGTAAGTCCTGGATTCGACATACTAATGGTCGCAGGAGCAAACGTCACGAGCATCAATGGTGGCAGTTCAGTCACGGCAATTCCCCCAAGCACCTCAAGTGTCAGCTCAGTGACAATCAGTGGGCCCAGCAGCACTGGAGGAAGCATTGACCTCACCAGCAACACCACAGGCGCCGCGATTGACACTCATAGCACTACTAGCGGTGGCAATGTCACCCTGGCGGCTTTCGCAAATGGAGGCACTAGCGGTTACGTCAAACTAAACACGGCAACGAATTCAATTAATACAACCGGAAACCCAGGTCTTTTTTCAAGCGGCGGAAATGGTGGAAACGTAACAATAATTGCAGGCGGTTCAGACTCCATCAGCGTTGCAGTGTCGACGGGCTCGATAACAACCAGTGGCGGACGCGATTCCCATAGCGGTAACATTAGCATTCTGGCTGCACAACCCATAGTCAATTCTGATACTCCAGGACAAGCTTCGATCGTTCTGCCCGGGAATTTGAACTCTGCAGATAACAGCAGCATAACGGCAAGTTCATCGTTAACACAAAATGCCCAAATCAAGGCCGGAGATCTGATCACCGCCGGTGGTGGCGCCAACATTCTGGACCAGGCATCGAATGGAGCCGATGGCGGCAACATCAATGTGCATGCTCACGGTTCGGTCAACACCGGTTCCCTGCAAGCATATGGTGGGGGAGGTTCTGGTGCACAATTCAACTTCGGTGCGCAGGGAGGTAGCGGAGGCTCCGGCGGAACAATCGACGTCAGTTCATCAATCGGTAGCCTGAGTATAAGCGGCGACGTGAATGCGTCTGGCGGAGGCGGCGGAGCCAGTTATCAGTTTGCAGGCGGTACAGGCGGGGCTTCAGGCAACATAACCCTTTCTGCTGGTCAGGCGCTTACATCAACAGGTCCCATACTTGCAGCTGGCGGAGGAAATGGAGGCGGAGATGGTTCAGCGCTCTACGGCGGTGGTGGCGGGGCGTTCGGTGGCGGCGGTGGCGCTGTCGGAGGTCTAACGAACCCAGCCTCCGGCGGCGGTGGCTACTTCGGCGGTGGCGGTGGCGGCTTGCTAGGCTCGGGCACTGGTGGAGGTGGCGCTTTTGGTGGCGGAGTCGGACCGGGCGACCCTGGCGTATTTGGGAGCGGCGGCGGACAGTTCCCACTTCCTGGAGGAAATTTCGGACAGGGAGGACCTGGCGGCGCAGGAGGCTCTTCCGTACTTTCAGGTAGCAATGGCGCAGATGGCACTGTCACGCTGAGCGCTGGAACAATCTCGGTCACGAGCACGATAGGCACCCACTACCCGGCCAGTGGATTTAGCAGCTCGCCGTTCGCCGCTGACTCCATAGCTGCGGGAAAGATAGTGTTGAACAGCGCAAGTACCACCGCAGCCGGCAAATATGATGCGAAACAGGTGACTGTTAACACAACTGGCGCAGGTACGGTTGCCAGTCTCACAGACATTGACTTCGACACAATTTCCTTTAACGGGCAAAGCCTGGCTCTTATTTCGTCAATGGGAATTCATGGTAACTCAATCGACTTAAGCAGCCTGAGTTCGGGGGGAGGGAATCTCACTCTAATCGCAAATTCAAATTATTTACCGCTTGGTTCATTCGGAACCACTACGAATCCTGATTTGCTCACTACGTTTAACAGCTTCCAATCATCCTTTGGGAGCAGCTCAATAGTAATTGGCTCTATTAGCACTTCGGGCACCTCACAGGGAGGCAACGTTACTGTAGCCAATTACGAGGGCACCACGAGCATCTCCGTCATCGACACACACGCAAGCAAAGGAAGCGCTGGCTCAGTTGAGATTCTTGGACCCGGAGTAACATTAGGCACTATCAACGCAACTGGTCAAATTAAGGGCAACGTTAGTATCACCGCAACGCACCCAATCGCCGCACCTGGCACTACAGTGTTACAGGGCATGCTGACAGGTTCATTTAGTTCAGGAGCTCCAAGCGGCAGCATTAGCATCGTTTCAATTGATGCAGGTGCAGTATTCCTCGCTTCTGGACCTGCCGGAAGCATAAGTTCTCCCGGTGGGCTAGCGGTAACAGCCGATTCCATCAATGTGCAGGCGGGAATAGGAGGCATCGGAAGCCCTACGGCACCTTTTGGAGTTTCCGCAGGATTCATCCATGGTTCGACTTCAGGTGATGCTTACGTACAAAACCAGTCCCAATATTCAACCCTTGGTTCGTTCAGCGCAGCGGTGCTGGATATCACTGCAGGAAATGACCTCGCGGTAAGTGGCACTATCGCAACAACACAGTTGGCTTTATCGTCGAATTCCACGTTGCAGATAAGCAATCTATCTCAGCTCAGCGCTACATCAGGTGCTTATCTGAGGAGTGCGCAAATCGTTAACAACGGAGCTGTAGACCCTGGGACAGCAAAGGCATTGGCGCTAGACAGTAATGGAAATCTATCACTTGCCGGAACTGGTAGTTTCAAACTAAGCGGCGCAGGTTCAGCTTTGAGCCTATCTGCTCAAGGCACCATTTCGCTGGATGGAATTTTCAATAACACGGCCTTCTTCCCCTCTTCAAAAGGAATTTCATTTCTTGCAGTTGCGGGGCAAAACATAATACAGAACACGGGAAAAGCTCAAACACTAGATACATCAGGCAGCTCTGCCAGCGGAAGTCTCTCGTTGATAGCAGGCGCACAGTATACAATCAACAGTTCGACTCCAGGCACTATGACAGTGACTGGCGCAAGCAATTCCGGAGGTTCAATTCTTCTTGCAAGTACTTCATTGAATGCGTCCTCAAGCTCAGGCGCGGGAGGACAAATAATTCTTGCGGCTTACGGGAAATCGACAACTGATGGAGTAGGTTTCATCAATATTGCTAACGTAACTTCGACAGGTAATAGCTCGGGTGGTTCAATCACAGTCATTGCAGGCGCTTCTTCTAGTGGCTCTGACACATTGGTAGCACAGAACATAAGCAGCATCGCAACTGCGCCAGGCGGGGGCGGCAATGTTCAGCTGCTAATGTTTGAGCCTGATGTGTCAGGTGGCATTAGCTTCAGCAATGGCGTAGCACAGTCATCAATTGGAGTAGGAAGCTCACAACTAGGAAGCATTCTGACAAGCGATATCACCACCAGCAGTGGCAGCGTGCAATTAAAGGGCAGCGGCGCAGTTACAGTAAACTCAATTATCACTGCGGGACTGGGCGGAAAATCCGTTAACGGAGCAAACGCCACAAGTGGTAGCTCGGGCGGTAGCGTACTTATAGATGTCGGCGGCAACATTGCTGTTACAAGCAACGTTTTGAGCTTCGGTGGCGGTGGCGGGGGCGGCTTCGGTGGCGGGACAAGTGCGGGAGCCGTCGGGCAGCAGGGTGGAGCCGGCGGCTCAGGCGGAAACATCAGCATAAACAGTGACACAGGTAGCATCCAGATTGGGGCAAACGTCAACAGCTCTGGAGGAGGAGGCGGCGGCGGTGGTGGCGGCGGAGCCCAGAATGGCGCCGGTGGTGTAGCCGGAGCTGGCGGAACCGCAGGAAAAATCAGCATCACGGCAGCCCAGGGAGTAAACATAGCTGGAAGCACCTTCGCGCTTGCCGGTGGCGACGGAGGTATAGGCGGTGCTGGCGGCTCGACTCAATCTAATGGAGGAGGAGGCGGCGGCGGTGGCGGAAGCTATGGCGGCGGCGGCGGCGGTGGCGGCGGTGGCTACGGCATAACAAGTCAAAATGGTGTCGGCGGCGGCGGCGGTGCAGGATTCTTCGGCGGCGGCGGTGGTGGCGGTGGAAACCAAGCTAATCTGGCAAATGGCGGAGGAAGCGGTGGAAGCTATAATGCCGGTGGATCTGGTGGCTCAGGAGATTCTTTGAAGGCAGGCACTCCAGGCTCACCAGGGCTCTCCAACGCCGGAGGTAACGCTGGAACATTCAATATAGCTATCGTCGCAGGAGTCGGAGGAGTAGGGCTAGGAGCCCCTGGCACCGGCGGCAGTGGCGGTGGCACAACCACCGCGCAAGGAATTAAAGGTGCTAGCGGAAGCAAAGCCGGCACCAGCGGGAATGGTGACATCAGCATCAGCACTGGCGCTGGTGGAGTATCTGTTGGACCAGTTAACGGTGCGCAAATCAACCTCAACTCAACAAAATCCAACATTAGTTTTTCCGGTGACATCACCGCTTCTACTGGCATTTCCGTTGGCATTGATCAGCAAGGACTACTAAGCTCATCCAACGGCTCAAGTCTCATATCCTCAAATATTCGACTCATTTCCACCCTTAGCGGAAAAGACGGCGACGGCAGCGGAAACTTCGGCACACTATCCAACCGAATAAACCTCTCGAATGGAAATGGCTCGATTAATCTTGATCTAAAAACATCAGGAGCTGCCTATCTTGGGCTTAAGAGCGCTAGCTCACTAAACAACGCAAAAGCTTCAACATTGCTTCTTTCCTCAAGTTCTTCAATAGCGTTCGATGGTAGCAATAACGCAACTGACATAACCATATACACAGATAAGGTCACTGTGAATTCAGGCGCATCACTGAATGGCAGCCAGGTGCGCATACAGGGGGCGACAGTCAATGGAAGCTTCGGGAACGGAAAAGCCATGTTCCTCGACAATTCTGGACAGATAACATCCAGCGGGGACATCTTTGTCACAGGAGCCCTCGGACAGGATGTTCAAATCACAGGAAACGCTTCAGGCGTTTTCTCGTCAGTCAACAATGGCTCTATCAACTTCATAGCTCAAGGAAATAATCAGACAGGCACTTATCCAAGCCTTGAATTTGCGAGCACGACGCAGTTCGTATTTAATGGAACTCCAGCAGGAACAGTCAACTTAACAGCGAACTCTGGTGACAGCTCTTCGGTGACTATTGATGGAAATGTAGTTCTGGACTTTCAAACAAATAACACCACGGTATACCTGAACACAAACAAACTGGTTACCGGAAATTCGAATAGCACAATTGAATTGCACCCAGCAACAAACCCGCAGTCAAAACTGATTTTTGCATCTAACAGCGGAGCGACTATCGCAAATAGCTCGGGTCCAATCGATTTGTCCAAGCTTCCAACACTGCAATACAGCTCTAATCTAACAATCCTCTCGGCTGGCGACATCATCAACACAGGTGCAGACAATCTGACATTGAATCTATCTTCGTCAGCTGGACATGGATACAACTTGACACTCATTGCAGGTTATACATTCCTACCGAGTACCTCCGGCACAGCGGGTCCCGACCAAACACAATACACTCTCAATCAAAGTGGCAGTGGTTCGATTTTGCTCAACACGAGCGGGCATGCAGTGAATATCGATACAACAGGCACTCTTGGTGGCGGTGATGTAACGGTGGTGGCACACGGCGGAACAGCAGTTCTAAAAGATATCACCACATCAGGTGGAAACCTCAACTCGGGTAACATCACTATTATGGGTTTTGGAGTAAAAGCCAACAGCCTGAACACTTCTGCCACCCTACTCAGCAATTCGGGGTCGATCACCATCAGGTCTGGATCTGTCACACAGACTAATGCCCCTGTAGTAGTAAGTGCGGGAGCTATAAGCAAGGGTGGCTTCACTGTAAGCGATGGAAATCTCGCGCAGGATATCAGCATTGCAGGAACTGTAAATGCAGGACAGAACTCTATGGCTTTGTATACGGGAGGACCTAGCAACTACAAGATAAGCCTGGCTTCGAATCCGTTAGCTCACCAGATTACGCTGGACGCCGGATTTGGCACCATCGATATTTCAGCCTTCCCATCTTCCCAACTCACTGCCGCAACAGATGCATCTCAAAATGGTGGCACACTGGTTATCGCTGCGTCTAATGTAATCTCTAAATCGCTGCCTTTGATTCTTGACGCAAGTGGAACCGGCAGCGGCAATGGAGGTAAGGTTATATACAACCTAAATTCTGCTGCAGCATACACTCTTAACGAAAATAATCTCCAGGTAAGTACAAGTGGAGTAAACGGTGGCAGCTTCAGTTTCAGCGCCGGTGGCAACCTGACGGTAAATCCATCAGCTAGCCTCTTTAATCTCGGACCCAGCAGCTCAACAGGCACTGGCGCATCGCTCAGCTTAACTGCGGGCTCGAAGTCCTCAGGAAATCTCTTAGTTACAGCACCGTTGACTTTCGCTAGCGGCGCGAATGGCGGCAACGGCGGCTCCGTCTATTTATCATCTAACTCCAGCACCGCATTCTTATTGAATCAGAGTGCAAGTGCCAAGATAACAAACGGTATCAAGGGACTCATAACTATTTCGAATGGATCGACGGCTCTAGGAACAGGAGTAATTTCTGTAAGCAACCGCGGGGGAGCTATCACAACAGGCACCCAGCCACTCACTTCTCCGGGCACTGTAATGCTGGACACAAGCGGTGCAGCAAAAGGAACGATAAGCGTCGGCTCACAACTGGGTAGCGCCTCAACCGTTGAAATTCAAATAAAGGCTGGTGGCACAGGCACGATTTCATTGAAATCGCCTGTTCAAGCAAACACCGTTCGACTAACAACGGAAACCGGAAGCATCAACGGAATTAAAGTAAACACTAGTAATCTCTTTGCTAATTCATCAGCAAGCATCAACCTGACCAGTACAGGAAGCGCCGCGCTGAACCTTGGTGCGTCTTCAGCAACCGGCAGCAGCTCTACATTTACGCTACTCTCATCATCTACCATTAACACCAGCGGCAGCATCACCGCCGGCAAATCAGTTACACTAAAGACCAGCACAAGCGGAAAAGACATAAATGTAGGCGAGAAAATTAGCGCCACCAGCCTTGGTGGCACCATAAGCCTGACGGCAACTGGAACTGGTAGTATAAATACAACAAGTACGCAGGCAATCAGCGCCACGACAGTCTCCCTCGTAAGTGCTAGCGGAAATCTGGGTACCCCAATCGGAGCCCTAATTGTACAAACGAGTAACTTGTCAGCGAACTCAACTGGTACAGCTAACATTCTCAACACTGGAGCCGTCCCCGTCACATTGAAATCAGCGACCAGCGCATCTGACTTCACGCTCTACTCTGGAGCGGGAATCATCAACAACGCCAGTATTTCAGCAACGAAGATAACCTTAGACTCTACCTCAAGCGTGGGCAGCATTGTCCTAAACAAACCCGTGGGAGGCAAAACAACTACTTTTGTCACGCTCAGCACAACTACTGGCGACATAAGTGGAACCGGCTTACTCAAAGCCTCGAGCGACCTGATTCTCTCCAGCAGCTTCGGCAACATCGGAAGCAGCAAGACTGCGCTTAACCTGGCAGCGGCAGTTTTTAGCGCTAACACAGGCACTGCAGGTCTGGTGAACTTAAAAAACAGCAATAAGACTGCCATGGTATTGAACAATTCAAGCGCCGGCGGCAGCTTCACCCTTAACGCGAGCGGCCCCCTCACTCTGAACAGCATCTCAACGACTAACGGTTCCATTACCGTTATCGCAGCTGCTGCTGGTTTACTTCAGACGGCGGTTAGTGCTCAGATTCTTGCTGCTGGAACAAACAAATCAGCACCGTCTGTAATCACTCTGGAAAATAGCAACAGCACAGCGGGTTCTATACTTATCGGCGCTGCTGGCACGATTGCAACAAGCGGCGTCGGTGGAGGTAACGTCAACATCATAATAGGAACTCTCTCAAAGACTCCTGTGCAGGGGACAGCCCCATCTAACCTACCGCCCGCAAATATAACGGAGAGCGGTGGCGGAAAAATATTCTATGGCACGAATGGCATCAAGATAGGCGGCGTACCTTCGGCAGTCTTCTTAAATGCTATCGGCAAAAACGTCATATTCAATACAGGAAAATTGCCAGCATCCGCCATCACAGTAAATGGTGGGTCCCCAACAACTATAACTGCCGACCCACCACTAGCATCCTTATCGCTCGCCGTCCCAACAAGCTCTACACCAGCGATTGCATCGCCTCTGCATTCAACACAGCAAAGTAACAATCACTCGACGGCTGGCAATTCCATTTCTAGTGGAATTCCAAACCTGACTCAGAGTGCTGCTTTGAATGGAACATCGGGAGGACAGAAATCTTCGGTAAACATATCTATGCCAGCCGAGATGAACGCCCTTTCTACCGTTTTTGCGGACACTCAGATAGTTTCCAGGACAGCTACAACTAACGCCCTCGTGAAGCAAGCGACATCAAATGGAGCCGATATCGCCTCCGAAAAAACAAGAGCATTGTTTGGTGGAATATCCAAAGATGAATCATCCTCGTTTATCGATAAGGTGCAGAGCGCGAGTATCTCAGCTGAGGTATACAGTGATCTAGACCTCGGAATTGAGAGCATTCATGAAAAGCAGAATCTATCGATTGAGGAAGGCAAGTTCCTGCTAGCACCAAGCAAAGACTTAGAACTCAAAATTCCCCAGGGAACCATCAGCATTAAAGCTGGAGCTGTTGTTTTGCTAAGCAGCAACTCAGAGATGATTTCTATTTTTGACCTTCATGACACTGCTGCTGGTTCAGTGAAGATCAACAGCGCTTTTGGCAGCTACCATCTTGCACCAGGAATGCATCTCACGCTTGCTCCTCAATTCATGGGAGAGTTTGCCGAACTAAATAAGCTCGAAGCTATCTCACATCGAAACTTGAGTTCTCAGAATTTGGGGAATGGATGGAAACTACATAGCTCGGAATTCTCTGTTCTCTCAACGATTTCTGCGGTCAAACCGCTGAGAACAATGCTTACAACAGAAAGACCTCAAGCTAGGAAATTGCTCAATAGTATTCTGAAAACAACAGCCGTGACCCTAAATATGAACAAAGGAAAGGGTCCCTACCAGCAATATTCACGACCGCTATCGGCTATGAAGTAATAGGTCACCATTCCTCATGAAGAGCGTTCGTTCTGCATAGAATGAACGCTCTTTCTTTTTTCGAAATCATACTGAAATGAATTGCACATTCATGCAGCATCATCGCGAACGAAGCAACACTTTCCTCTTTTTACTCACTGTGGAACGTAGCAGATAGCTTGGTTGATTGACGCAAGAGAAAAGGGCGATGCTCTCGCACCGCCCCATTCACTTCTTCTTTTTCGTCTTATTTAACCGCGAACAGTAGTGTCGATTGCTTGAAGCAATCCATCTACTCTCTCAAATCCAGCACCGTCCACAAACACTGCCAGAATTCCAACAGCAACGGCAGTCATTACGGTAAGCTTGTTTCCGCTATCACCGAAAAATACCGATTGCTGAAGTTTGCCATGGTCCAACTTTTTAGCAGCTACATCGAGGTGGCTGTGGATAGCTGTACACATAGCGCCCATCATATCCTTGTCGATGCCACCCTGGAGGGTTGAGGCAATAACAAGTCCATCGTGACCCACAATCAAACTGCCGATGACACCCTCATAAGTATCAATTTTGCTGAGCAAGGTTTTGATACCTTCACCGCGAGCTGCGCTGATTACACGAGCGGTCGTCAAACCAGACCCGATCTTCTCACGCTTTTCGCCAGCTTTGATGATGTTTTCTACAGCTTGAACGTCAATCAACTGACGGCCGATTGCTTTCATAGCTCCGGCTTCATTGCCGACATCTTGCTTAGATGCAGCTACCGACAATTTGCCGAATTCTTTGATTTGCTCAGGAGGCTTACCTTCTGGCTTTTTCTTTTCGGCTGCAGCGGGTGCTGCTTCGGCAGGCTTTTCTTTGTCTGCGGGGCTGAAGTCCATAGACTTTTTAGCGTCTTTGGCATCACCGCCACCAAGTAGATTATCGAACAATTCGCCAACTTCTGAATCAGAAACATTCATGAGTCCGCCCTTCTGCTCAGCTGCAGCTGGTTGGGCTGGAGCCGCTTGAGGAGCAGGAGCTGCTGCTTCTTTCTTCTTATCAGTGGACTCTTCAGACAACAAATTATCGAAGAGATCACTCATCTCATTGTCAGAAACGTTGAGTACTCCACCTTTGGGTTCTTCCTTTGCAGGCGCAGGAGCCGCGGCTGGAGCTTCTTTCTTCTTATCGGAGGAATCTTCGGAAAGAAGATTGTCGAAGAGATCGCTCATTTCGTTATCGGAAACATTGAGCACTCCACCGGCTGGTTCTTCCTTCGCTGGTGCCGGCGCTGGTGCCGGTGCAGCGGGAGGAGGAGCTGGCGCAGCTGCTGCTGGAGCCGGTTCACTCGATAGTGCGGGTGGTTCTTCCTCAGCTGGAAGATCGCCACCAACAGCATCTGAACCAGCAACACCCTTATTGATGTGATTCATCAATCCATCGAGCTTAGCTGCATCCCAATTTCCGAATACGGCAAGGATGGCTGAACCTACGTCTGTCAGCACGGCGAGTTTATCGCCTGAGCGAAGAACCATCTGCCTGAGCTCGCCCATGTGCAATTTAGCTGTACCAAGATTGGTGGTGCTGTGCATCGCAAGTGAGAGAGGTCCAAAAACGTACTTGAGCGCTGACAGTGACTCTGTATTGCTCAAGAGAAGTCCATCTTTGCCCATCAAGAGAGCGCTCTCAACACCCTCATAGGTGGTCATCAAATCCATCAGAGCTTGAAGGTTTGCACCGCGGTCAACGGTGAGTACACGCCACTTAGTGCCGCCTTCATTCTTATCTGCTTGCTTGATGATTTTTTCAACTGCTGCAGTGTCGAGCAACATCTGACCAATGGTCTTCAACGTACCAGTTGCTTCTGGCTTGCCCGCAGCTGTAGCGGAAAGTTTTCCGAATTCTTTGACAGCGGCTTTGGCGCTGCTGCCAGCATCGGTGAGTTTGGGTCCAAACGACTCGGCAGGAGCCGCTGGAGGAGTTTCTGCGGCAGGAGCTGGCGCAGGTTCTGGAGCTGGAGCCGGAGCTGGTTCTGCAGCAGGAGCTGCAGCTTTCTCCTCTTCTTTTTTGGAAGGGGCGAAATCTTTCTGTGAAGCTTCACCTACTAGCGAACCGAAGATGTCTTCAATATCGCTGCTTACATCGCCGAGCAAACCAGATGCTGGTTCGGGCGTTTTCGTTGGTTCAGGTGCAGCCGCTACAGGCTCTGGTTCTTTTACTGGCTCAGGAGCCTTAACTGGCTCTGGCTCTTTAACAGGTTCTGGTGTCGGAGCTGGTTTAACTTCCGCCACCGGTGCTGGTGCTGGCTCAGGAGCTTTGACTGGCTCAGGGGCTTTGACTGGCTCGGCAGCCTTGACTGGCTCAGGAGCTGGCTTAGCAGGTTCACGATTTACTGTCGCTGCCGAAGCTGTTCCTTCTTCAGCGAACAATGACTCTAGAGAAACACGTTCGGGTGCAGGTTGAGCTTTTATATCAAGCTGCTCTTTGCGTTCTTTGTCGAACCCAGCCTTATCTTCTGCTGGGCTGAAGTCAATCTTGGATGGAGCAGCCGCTTCCTTTTGAGGCTCTTTGGCTGCTGGCGGACGAGAGCTTGTCGGCAAGCCCTGGTCAGACTCGGTAGTGAACAACGACATGATGCCGCCCATACCTGTGAGGTTGATTGCGATCAATTGAACCCAATTCAGCTGCACGGTATTGTCAGGCATCATCACTGTATGCTGACCGATGAAATTGCACAATGCACCATCGAGGAAGGAGATCAGTAGCATCACTGCTGCGATCTTGATCAACTCCGTTGGCGTTGCGTTTTCAAACATCAGCACGCTCAGAATGAGCGCTATTGCTATCTCACCGGGGTAAAGAGCAACTGCCGGAATATCGCCCTTAGCGTCTTTGAAGAGCTCAGGAGCGTAGATCGACACCGCTATGCCAACGGCAAGTAGTAGGATGAATGGCAATAGATTGGGGCGCCTTGTAACTTTATACATCTATTTTGCTACCCTTCTGCGGGAAAAAAGAAGTGAACTAGGAGCAATATACCCGCGCGGGGGCGTTAATCGCTGTGGGACATTAAATTTATTGACCTTTGTCAGCACTGGATTTCCAGCCTTTCCTCAAATAAAAGTCTTTTATCAGATATCAAGGTGACACTAAAGGCGGAACTTAGCATCAACCCTCTTGGCAAGCTCGTCTCGAACTTTTGACATTGCCGAGTCGACAGTTTCTGCAGTCAGAGTCTTTTCAGGATCTTGGAAAGTAAGCCTGTATGACAGGCTCTTCTGCTTATCGGATAGCTTAAATACGCTAACGAGGTCAAGCTTGGTTAGCATCTCTTTGGTGCAATCGCGAATCACAGACTCCAATTCCTGATTCTTTACGCAATGAGGAAGGTCAGCAGTCAAGTCGCGCTGGACACTCGGAGTCGAGTATATGTCCTTGAATGCGGCAAACGACACAGCATCAGTGAGAGCCTGAACAGAAACTTCCATGGCTGCAGCTCGACCACTCAATCGGTGGGAATCGCAAACGGCGGGATGCAGCTCACCAATAAACCCAAGGCGAACTTGCTTGCCTTTCTTTTTGCCATCTCCAGCAAGCTCAAGCACGCAAGACGCTGAGCGACCAGGATGGAAGAAACCCGGAATATCATCAGTTTTTTCGAAGCGTACTGCAGACCGGTCTATCCCCAAGGTCACAAGAAGGTTTTCAAAAACGCCCTTCACCAGATAATAAGACTGTCCCTGGTTCTCATCTTCTTTTTGTTTATTCCACAATGAAAGACGAGGCTCAGAGCAGAGAATGCCAGAGACCATGAGTTCCTCATGCGTGCCAGTTTGACGATTGGCCGGCTGCTTACTGTTCAGCCTGCGGCTGTCTTTTCGATAAACTTTGCCTAGCTCGAACAGACAGGGATTTAGGTTGCCATAATCCTGATTATAGGAAGCAGCTTTAATCAAACCAGGAACCAGGCTCTGACGTAAGACCTGGTGTTCAGCGGAGAGTGGATTTTGAACTTCTACAGCGGTATCATCGGCAGTACCGTTAGTGGCTCGGGACATGAGTTCTTCACGCTTAGTCAAACTGCTAAGCCACGCCTCGCTAAGACCTGAAGCGCACAAACTGAGCCTTATTTTTGCTGGAATTGGGTCTCTTACCTTAGCCGCAATTGTGCTTGCTGGCATTGAAACAGGCAAGCGATTGTAGCCATACAAGCGAGTGACTTCCTCAATTAGATCTACCTCGCGATATACATCTTTCAGGCGAAAACTTGGAACAAAAACAGAAATCGCATTAGCAGAAGCATCATGACCCTGAGTCTTAAAACCCAGCGGTTCCAGCATTTTGCCAGCTTCCTGTGCATTCATATCTATGTCGCAAATTCTCTTCAACTCGGACATACGAAGTTGAATTTTTGACTCAGGTACTTCTGAAGACCCTGCTTTAGACATGCGACCAAGGCGTGCACCACAGTGCTTCACCAGCAAATATGCGGCTCTGTTTGATGCGCCTTCTACTTGCATGCTGTCGACCCCGCGTTCGAAACGCAGAGAAGCATCGCTCGATAGCCCGAGCAAACGGCTGCTTCTTCTTACTCTTGCACTTGTGAAACAAGCAGCTTCCAGTGCGATTGTTTCAGTTCTTTCTGAAACCTCGCTATCTTTGCCGCCCATGACACCGGCAACTCCAACAACAGATTCGTTATCGGCAATCACCAGAGCTGCGGTGTTCAGCTTGCGTTCTTTTTGATCAAGTGTCTCAATTGCTTCACCCTCACGGGCAAGCCGTGCAGTGAGCTTGTTTCCTTTAAGACGGGAAACATCATAAGCATGCAAAGGTTGTCCCAGCTCATAGAGAATATAGTTGGTGAT
The DNA here is from genome assembly GCA_044226015.1 of Obscuribacteraceae bacterium (SeqCode). Taxonomy (GTDB): domain Bacteria; phylum Cyanobacteriota; class Vampirovibrionia; order Obscuribacterales; family Obscuribacteraceae; genus JAIEPM01. The sequence goes on along the minus strand of JBGAHS010000001.1, from coordinate 561,142 downwards.
ATCAACAATATTGTTGATTGGCTTGAGCCCAACAGACTCAAGGCGGGCACTGATGAATGGGTCAGAAGGTCCAACTTTAAACCCGCCAAGAGTTCTCAGCGTAAAGAATGGACAATCAGCTGCATCTTCGATTGCTGATTCAAATAAGGGAAGAGAAGCATCCTCTTCCGGCAAATTCCAGTTTTGTTTTTTCAGCGGACGTCCAAATAATGCCGCGACTTCGCGTGCAAGTCCAAGCACGCTGAGAGCATCGCCTCTGTTGGAACGTGGTTCCACATGCAAGACGTAATCAGCTTTCAGCCCGAGAAGTTCTTTGGCATCTGCACCAAGTTTTGTCTCCGGGTCGAGAATAAGAATTCCTTCGCCAGAGCCAGAGAGCCCCAACTCAGGCGCTGAGCAGAGCATTCCATTGCTGCTTACACCTCTGATCTTATTTTCTTTGATGAACAAAGCACTGCCATCATGGCGATTAATTACTTTTGCACCCGGCAGTGCAACTGGAATTCGATGCCCGACTTCAATGTTCCAGGCGCCACAAACGATTTCTTGCGCTGGACCATCTTCTGAAAACTTGATTTTGGTAAGACGAATTTTGTCTGCATTCGGATGAGGATTGATTTCCATAATCTGGCCGACAAGCAGAGGTCCCTCAATATCGGGCCCCGTCGTGCTGACTTCCTCGACTTCAAAGGCGCCCATGGTTAGCTTGTCTGCCACTTCTTGTGCGGACAATCCGGACAAATCAACGAAATCACTAAGCCAATCAAATGAGAGTTTCAAGAGAGTTCCTCCAGACTAAAATTGTTCGAGAAAGCGCAAGTCATTGGTAAAGAAATGGCGAATATCATTGATGCCATATCTCAACATCGCGACGCGCTCAACGCCCATGCCAAAAGCAAATCCGCTCCACTCAGATGGGTCGATATTCACTGCTTTCAGAACATTGGGATCCACCATTCCGCAGCCGAGCAGCTCCAACCAACCGCGATTACCACAGGTGCGGCAGCCCTTGCCCATGCAGAACGGGCACTCACAGTCTAATTCAGCACTGGGCTCAGTAAACGGAAAGAAATCAGGGCGAAACCTGGTTTTGAGTTCACGCCCGAAAAGCAAGCGATAAAATTCTTCCAGAGTTGCACGAAGCTGCCCGAATTTAACATCCTTATCTATCAACAAGCCTTCAATTTGATGGAACAGAGGATACTTACGAGCATTTACTTCCTCGTTTCTGTAAACCCGTCCAGGAGCGATAATGCGAAGGGGAGGCTTCATTTTCTCCATCGCGCGAATCTGAATGGTCGAGGTCTGACTGCGCAAAAGAACATGATCAGCAACAGTGGTGTAGAAAGTGTCCTGCGAGTCACGGGCAGGATGGTCAGCCGGTGTATTCAGTGCATCAAAGTTATAGAAGTCAGTCTCGATTTCCGGACCTTCCACCACGCTGAAACCCATGCCATGAAATATGCCGATGATTTCTTCGGTTATTTGTGTCAACGGGTGAATGTGTCCAACCGGTCTACCGAAGCCAGGCAAGCTAATATCGATTTGCTCATTTTGAAGCCTGGACTCCAACTCAATGGCGTAGAGTGCTTCTTGCCTGGCTTTCAATGCAGCTTCAAGCTCTTGCCGACAATTGTTGGACAGTTGCCCGATAGTCTTTTTTTCTTCCGGACTTAGTTTTGAAAGCCCCGACATAATTGTCTTCAGCTCAGACTTTCCACCCAGAAACTTTAGACGTACCGCCTCAAGCTCGTCACTGCTACCTGCGTTTTGAATTGAAGAGAGTCCCTCTTCTTTGAGCGCAATAATTCGACTCTGCGGCTCAGTTTGATTCACTGTCATCTTTCCTTTTTCGTGGCTCCAATCACCCTCAAGCATATGTGCTTGAGATCTGAAAGACATTATAAGAACCGCCAAACGTGTATTTGCTTTGCGGCAATTTTGCAATTTTTGTTGTATAAAAAAAGCTAGATCTGATGGAGCTGTAAGCATTGCGGGCAGAGCATATTAGCTCTAAAATCTAGAAAAGATTCCTGATTGGATAGCAAGTGGAACTTGAAGGCGAGAGAATTGCGTAAGCACAGACTGAGACGTCGACCAGCCAAAGCCATTCCGACAACACGTGTTTCGGTTATCGTCATCAATCAAGAAAATCAAATTCTTCTGGTGAAGCACAAAAAAGGAACGCGCCAGTATTGGGTCTTGCCAGGTGGAAGATTAGAGTATGGCGAGGATTTCAGCGAATGTGGCGTTCGTGAAGTAAAGGAAGAAACAGGACTGGACATCGAAATTGAGCAGATTGTTTTTGTATCGGAAGCAATTGCACCAGACCGTAGCCGTCATATCGTGAACGTTTACATGACCGGCAAAGTAATTGGCGGCACAATGAAATTGGGAAATGAACCTGTACTGGCTGCAGTTGAATTTCGAAGCGTCGAAGAACTGAAAACACTTGCACTTTACCCTCCGGTACAAAATCAAATTCTTGAATCGATCGGAAATTCATTTGCAGGTGGAATAAAGTACCTTGGGAACCTCTGGGTTTAGCAATCCACAACCTTCTGAGTAAGTCCAATGAAAAAAAACATCGAGAACAAATTCGGAGTTCTAGCAGTTCTTTTACTCTCACTGAGCAGCTCGGGATGCGCCGCACCATTTGAGCGCTTCATGCAAGAAGGTCATGAATTTAGAAACAAAAACAAGCTGGACAAAGCACGCCAAAGTTTTCACAGTGCGGTCATGAATGCCCGACAGCAAAAGAGAACAGAGCAGCTAGTGAAAGCACTCGAAGCTGAAATTGAAACAGCTTCGATGCAAAATGATGATGAAGGTGCTCTGACTCTTCGTTCTGAAGAGTTCGAATTATTGAGTAAGAAGAAGGAAGACCCGCAAAAGCTGGCCGGGCTTGAAAAAGAAATGGCGATAAACAATCGAACGCTCGGCAACGACGAGGAAGCAAGAAAGCTTCTAGGCGAAGCATTTAGCAGATTGAAACGCGCGGAACAAACCAGAACTGAGCTTGCTTGCGAAATTCAAGCGGCAATCGGGCAGATGGCGCTAGACAAGAAAGACTACAAAACCGCGCTCAAGCTTTTTGAGAGCACGAACAAAACGCTGGATACCGCAGTAAACCGCGACCTACATTTTCAAGCAGACGTTCTTCATAAATTAGCTTTCATTTATGAACAATTGAATCGCGAAAACGACGCCATTGAATGTGAGGAACGAGCTAAGAACTTGGAACTGGGCAGCATCAAGAACAAAATCAATTTGATGCCTCAGTAGTAAGTTCATTTGTTACGCCGGACTGCCCTGGAAGATCTCAAAACCGTAGATTGTTGTATTATGGGCAATCTGGAATTTTTTTGACCAGCAAGAGTGGCACCGGCTACACTCTTGTCTACATTAGGAGCTTTAGTTATGGCACAACAAAGAGGTGTAAAGCGCGCACGCAAAGTCATGGCGCGTAAGCAAAGCAAGGCTAAATTGGCCCGCAAGACCAATATCAAGCAAGCAATTTACGCTTTCGAAAAGGCTGTGAAGGCTGCAGAAGCAGGACATGATCACCACGATCATGAAGGTCACACTCACTAGACCTCAGTCAAAGCAATTTGAATCGATTCAAGCTCTGAGTTCGCTCAGAGCTTTAGTTGTTTGTTGAGATCTTGAACACCTCAGTGACTGCTTGAAAGGTCTTTCGGGCAAGCTGCCTTCATACTCCAATCAAAGTGCTAGAGCATTTCCTCACCGTAGGAGAAAGCAACCTTTCCTACAACCACTTCATCGCCGGGACTCAAACCCTCCTGAAGCATGGCATCCATAATTCCCATAGCGCGGAGTATGTGGAAGAAATGCTGCAGCGATTCGGGATTTTTCAGATTGGTGACCCCAAGAATTCTTTCTATACGATCGCCCCGAACGTAGAATACACCTTTCTTTCGGCTTACATCAAAACCAGTATCGGGGTGCTGATATGCTGCATCGTCATCCAACGGCTGAATGACAGTATCGTCTTTCGGAATCTTTGAAAGCAGTTCAACAACAGAATTTTGCAAGTCATCAATGCCATGCGTTGTTCCACAACTTCCATACATGACTTTGTTGATTGCCTCTGGAAATGGAAAGATTTCCGCACGTTTTGCATCAATAGAACGTGCTATCTCCTGCGCATCTTCAGGACTGAGGAGATCTGCCTTGTTGAGAAAAACAATCTGAGGCATTTTTGCAACACTTTCGGCATAGAACAAAAGTTCGGCACAAATGATTTTCAGATCTGATTCCAAATTTTCCGAGCTTATATCAGCAAGATGAACAAGCACTCTTGTTCTTTCAATATGTCGGAGAAAAGTGTGTCCCAAGCCAATTCCTTTTGATGCACCCTCAATAAGACCTGGAATGTCTGCCAACACGTAAGCATTATCGGAGGACCTCATGACTCCCAGGTTCGGGTTGAGCGTAGAAAATGGGTAATCTGCAATTTTAGGACGAGCCTTGGTAAGCACAGAAAGCAAAGTTGATTTACCGGCGTTGGGCAATCCGACCAAACCTACATCTGCCAGCAATTTGAGAGTTAGCCGGAGTTGTCGTTCGATGCCAGCTTCTCCTGGCTCACAGTAATAAGGTGCGCGATTTGCCTGCGAGGCCAGATCTTTATTTCCACGACCTCCGCGTCCGCCCTCTGCAACTAGTGCACGCGCAGCTGGAGCTGACAGGTCGGCAATAACACGTTCATTAGTTACATCTGTGACAACAGTTCCGACTGGAACCCTGATGATAAGGTCTTCGCCATCTTTTCCATGACGATTTTTTGGTCCACCTTTTTCTCCGGGCAAAGCTTTGAATTCAGTTCGGAAGTGAAAGTCCATAAGCGTTGAAAGGTCATTACTGGCTTCGAGAATAACGTGTCCACCTCGACCGCCAGTTCCGCCAGCCGGACCACCTAGAGGCTCATACTTTTCTCGCCGCCATGCAACAAGCCCATTGCCACCATCTCCGGACAAAACTTTTATGGTCACTTCATCGACAAACTGCATCTTTAATGCTCATTGAATCTGCACAAGAGTATTTTAGTTGATTCCTTCCTGATTATTGGTCTGATATATCATCACGCTTACATAATGAACCGGCGCGATCTTTACTTATTCTCATATAATCGATATGGTAATAAAGAGACAGCAAGACTGAGCGAGCCATCTGGAGGGAACTTCTTTGGAAGAAAGAGTAACCGTTCATGAAAAAGCTAGGGGCGAGACCATCAAGGTATATATTGAAGAATTCGCCGGAATGAGGCTCTTGCATGTAAGAGAATGGTATCTTGATAAAGATGGAAGCGAAAAGCCCTCAAAAAAAGGCATCGCTATACCGCTCGATAAAGTTGAAGCCCTTCTTGAAGCCGTGAAAAAAGTCATGGCAAACGAATAACTAGAAAGCAAATTGTGCGTTCAATTATACGAATCTCTCTAAGCTTGTCGTTTTTGCTCATCTCCCAGGCATTCGCTCAAAGCACGAATGCAGCCGAAATCATCCTGAATTCGGACTCTTTCAAGCAGGGCGACACAATAGAAGTACTCATAAAAGACGATGCAGGCAAGAAGGCTGGTAGCACCGACGGTGATGGTAGCGCCGGCGGTACTGATGCCACAGTTGGTGCGGCACTGCCGGAGGTGCATTTCATCGACCGTTCCTATAAAGTGTTTCCCCTTAAAGCTGGGCAGGCGGATGCCGTCATAGGCAAAGCGTTGATCGGCGTCAACGCCCTTCAGAAGCCAGGCAAATTTACCTTGAAATATGGTGAACTGGAAAAGACAGTTACGATTTCTCCAGGCATGTTTGGGGTGCAGGTGCTTTCACTACCGAAAGGCAAAGACAATTTTATTAGCAGTCCTGGTGAAGAAGAAACAGTACAGAAGGCGAAAGAAACAGTTACGCCACACCAGTTTTGGATTGGGCAATTCTTGAAACCGAGTCAGGCTAGGACATCTTCACCGTATGGAGTGCGACGCCGGGTGAACGGAAAACTTCTGACAGACTATTTCCATTCAGGTCAAGATTTCGCAGGTGCGATCGGTTCGCCTATCACAGCCTGCGCTAATGGCCGAGTCATTATAAGCAAATGGGGTTGGCGACTTCACGGCAATACCGTCGCGATTGACCACGGGCAAGGCGTCGTCTCGTTCTACATTCACATGAGCAAGATTCTAGTAAAAGAAGGCGACATGGTATCAGCCGGTCAGAAGATAGGGCTCATTGGAGCAACTGGACGAGCAAGCGGTCCACATTTGCACTTCAGTCTTTATGTGAATAACAATGCGGTGAACCCCTGGAATTGGTTCCATAAGAGCTTTTGAGCACTGAACCAACTGCGATACCACGATGAATTTGCTTTTGCAAGGGAGCAGGCATGCCTAATTGCATGCCAATATTAGCAACTGCGCTAGCTGCATCAACAAAGAAAACACCTGCACCAAGACAAAAAAATTGAAGGCGGACTACAGGGAGATGTCCGCCTTCAATTGAATGTTGCAGGTTCTAACTAAGAGAGCTGGGTCTTATTCCAGAACACGTCGCGAATAGCTTTTGAAGAACTAGACTCGGCGCTAATCACCACCGTAGATGGTGCGAAGAGGAACACTCCATCGCCAATCCGTTGTTGATGACCATCAATTGCGTGTGTTGCTCCGGACAGGAAGTCAACGATTCGCTGGGAAGTCTCGTTATCCAACAAGTGCAAATTGAGGAGAACTGACTTGCGTCCGCGCAAAAACTCGACAATGTCCATTGCTTCATTGAAGGTACGGGGTTCAATCACCATAACTTCGCTATTGGGTTGAGCATTAGGATGCTCAACTACTTTTGTGTTGCTTGTTGGAAGAATCTTCGCTGTTCTGACTGGTTCTACAGTCGGCGCCTTGTCTAAAGCAAGTTGACCGCTGGTTTGATAAATCTCGTCACTTGTCTCGAACAGATCCTCAAAATCTTCCTGATCGTAATTGTCAGCAGGTCCAAACCAAAAACTTCTGATTTTTTGAACTAGGCTCACTTGCTCCTCCTTACCCGTCCCGGTTTACCTTACCCCTCGTCCATCACCTTGGCTAAATGACTCACCACTTTCATCTAGCCACCATACAAGATACCAGATATTTGACTTCTTTTTGCACCTATTTTTTGGAATTTTCAAAAATTGCTGTTCCGAGTCTCACCATCGTGGCACCACAGGTGACGGCTACCTGGTAATCATCAGACATACCCATCGATAGCTCCTTGAGCCGCACACCATGCCGCTCTTCAAGCTCATCTCGAAGTGATTTTAGACCGGTGAAACATCTTCGCCACACGTCTTCGTCTTCAGTGAGTGGTGTCATCGTCATCAAGCCATCAACGCGCAAGCCGGGCAAATCGACTAAGTCTCGAAAGCTGTCCTTAAGCGCTTCTGGAGAAAAACCAGATTTGGAAGGATCGTCAACAACTTTCACTTGAAGAAGTACCGATTGCTCAGTTTGCATCTTTACAGCCTGCGCCGATAATTCTTTTGCAAGAGAAATACTGTCGACCGAATGAATCAAAACGAAGCGCCCAACAGCCTTCTTAGCTTTGTTGCTTTGAAGATGTCCGATAAAATGCCAGTGGATATGTTCCGCCATATGTGGTGGCACAGAATTTTGCTTGAGCAATGCATCCTGAATTTTGCTTTCACCAAATTCGGTGACTCCGTTTTCGAACGCTTCCGTAATTTGTTCAATGCCAACATATTTACTGACGGCGATCAGAGTTACCGGTTTAGCAGAAAACGACTTACGTATATCGGCTAGATTCTCCGCTATAGTCATTTTCGGAAAACTCCTTCCGCAATTAGCTGTTTTTCCCTAATTCCGGCACAAGAAGGCTACCAGTCGTTCAGGCTGGCGGTGCTTGGCTTGATGCAGGAAGCTAAGCGCAGAAAATCGGCGAGATAAACAAACGTTACTATAAGACCTTTTACAGAAATTTTTGTCAAGGTTATTTTCAATTCTTAGCGTAATTTTCGATTCGCTATATCCAGTACTGATGCGACTTGGGCCATTGCGACAATAGAAGCGGTTTCACTACGTAAGATTCTAGGTCCCAGGCTGACAGGCTGCCATCCTCTGCTCTCAGCAAGCTCCAATTCCCAGTCTACGAAGCCACCTTCGGGCCCAACCAATAAAGATATAGACTTTATATCGGCACCACAGGCGCCATCACTTTCAGATGCACGATCGTATATACAATCGGTCAATGCCTTCGCCAGTGGTATCACCTGACTACGCTCAGCACAAATAAACCGTAGCGATGTGCTTGCATCACCTTTAGTATCACTGTAGGCAAGGAACTCTTCCAGTGCTTGAGGCTTCACCACCTGTGGTATCGTGACTCTTTCGCTTTGTTCGGCAGACTCTCGAAGAATGCTCTGCCAGCGTCTCAACTTGCCTTCAGATTTTTCGGACTGACTTTTGTCTGCACTCTTTGCATCAGGCATCTTTACTACACAGTTTCTAGTTCCAAGCGGAATTATTTCTGTAACACCCAGTTCACTCAGCTTCTCCAGAGCCCATTCGAAGCGATCGTTTTTTATCATGGCAAGCCCCACCGTCACGCGCTGTGCCCATGATGCGTTCCCCTTGATTTGTTCGAGCAATACGCACGATACGGTCGACTTATTCACTTCGTTCAGTTCAAACCTGCCAGATTGCCCAGAATCGTCAATAAGCAGAATCTGCGACCCTTTGCCCAGTCGCAACACAACACGTATCTGCTTAATTAGATCCTCTTCAGCTAAGGCTAAATGAGCACTGTCCGCAGAAACTGCCGAGAGTGCTGTTTTAAGGGACTGGAGGTCCTTTCCAGTAGCAAAGAATCGAGGGATGCGCATGTTATAATCTCAATCGTCAAGAATGTTGGGTGGCTCTTCAAGAGCCGCGGCAATCATTTCTGATTGCTTGAATGCTATCAATCACCTTGCTAATTCTAGCTAGAGTGATGGCAAAAGAAACGTAGTGCTAACAGCGCAGCACCAAATTACAAAAGGAAGCTGGCAGTATGTATAAAGATCTAAAAGAGTGGTTTGCAAACCGACAGAAACAAAGAGAGGTCGAACCTAAGCTACCACCTAATACTGACGAATATTGCCAACTGTGGACTCAATGTCCTTTCTGCAGAGAGTTGCTCTACACACGCGATCTGCGCATCAACCTGCATGTCTGCCCTAAGTGCCAATACCACTTCCGCATAGGGGCCGAGCAGCGCATCGATCAAATCGCTGACCCAGATTCTTTCGTGGAACTCAATGCAAATCTGTCTTCAGCTGACCCATTGAATTTCGTTGATTCAGAGCCTTACAAAAAGCGCCTGGAGGAAGCCAGCCGCAAATCTGGATTAAGAGAAGCAGTCGTTACTGGAGTATGCAAGATAGAAAACCAGAGCACCGCCATTGGTGTAATGGACTTCGGTCACTTTGGTGGCTCTATGGGCTCAGTGGTCGGGGAGAAGGTCGCCCGCATAATCGAGCATGCAGAAGAACAACGTATTCCTCTGATAATTATTTCAAGCTCTGGCGGAGCAAGAATGCAAGAAGGGATTTTGAGCCTCATGCAACTTGCCAAGACCAGCGCGACGCTTCGCTCGTTCCACGAAGAAAAGCTTCTATATATAAGTATATTGACTGAGCCAACATATGGAGGCGTAACTGCAAGCTTCGCCATGCTGGGCGACATTATCATTGCTGAGCCTGGCGCTCGAGTAGGCTTTGCAGGACGCCGAGTCATCGAGCAGACGATAAGACAGAAATTGCCGGCCGACTTCCAAACCGCAGAGTATTTGCTGAGTCATGGACAGGTCGACATGGTGGTTGAAAGACCAAGACTAAAAGACATGCTGGCAAGACTCATCGCCATACATAAGGCTAAGAAGCCCGAGCTAGACTCGGAAAAAAAAAGTAAGGCAATGGCAACCCGCTGAGATAGCTGCAATTTGATCAGGTCCTAGCAATCGAACTAATCGTCGGAGTGAAAATGGCTGAAGGAAAAGAACCGGAAAAGAAACCGGCTGACGCAAGCAAGAAAACGGCAGAAGCGAAAAAAATTATTCCGCTCGAATTTGAGCAGCCCCTTACGGTGTTTCAACAACAAATTGAAGCTCTGGAAAAGCAGTTGAAAGATAACGTAAATCCAGAATTGGAGAAGGATCTCGATCGCCTGAACCAGCAGTACGATCAGCTAAAACGCTCGTTGTACAGCAACCTTCGTGGCATTGATCACCTTGCTCTGGCCCGCCATGCGCAGCGTCCATACACCAGAGATTATATTGAGCGCTGGGACCCAGGTTGGATAGAACTGCATGGCGACAGACAGGGCGTTGACGATGCGGCAATGGTCGGCGGTTTAGTCCAGATAGGCGACTTTACCTGCGTTGTTCTGGGCACACAAAAAGGTCGCAACATCAGAGAGAAGCAAACTTGCAACTTCGGAATGCCACAACCGGAAGGCTACCGAAAGGCACTTCGCCTCTTCAGACATGCCGATAAGTTCAATCTCCCCATCATCAATTTAATCGACACACCAGGCGCATATCCCGGACTCACGGCAGAAGAACACAACCAGGCAGAAGCAATCGCTGTTAATTTGCGAGAACTATGCGGCTTAAGCGTTCCAGTCATTGCGGTAGTTACCGGTGAAGGCGGCTCTGGTGGTGCGCTCGCTATCGGCGTTGCCAACCGAATTCTCATGCTTGAACATTCAGTTTACTCCGTGATTTCACCCGAGGGCTGCGCATCCATTCTATGGCGCTCTGCAGAGAAGGTCGCTGAAGCCTGCCAGGCTATGAAGATGACAGCCAAGGAGATTAAATCCTTAGGAGTCGCTGACGAAGTCATTTCAGAGCCACTCGGTGGCGCCCATCACGACTACGATTTTGCAGCCGAACGCATGGCAGAAGCAATCAATCGACACCTGAAAGAACTTACAAAGCTGTCTCCGTCCGAACTCAAACGCGATAGACAGAACAAGTTCCGTAAGCTCGGTGCGTTTGTCGAAGCATAGCTTATTTGGACGCCATCTTTTTATAGCGCCTGATCAACGCCTTCACAGCTTCGTCATCTTTGCTCTCGTCTGAAAGCTGCTCCAGGTAGGCAGCTGCTTTCTTGTAGTGCTTGGCTCGCGCCTCACGTTTAGCGAGCTTGCTCAAAGTGATGTCTAGATTTTCCTGATCGTTTTCAGAGAAAGCGCCATCTTTCCTTCTCATTTCCAAAATGGTTCTTGCTTCTTCGAGTTTGCCTTGCGCAATGAGTGATTCTACTGTCTTCACGCTGCCCGGTCCGCTGCTTGAGGAAGGCGAAAAAATGCTGTGAATAATTGCCTGGTTTGCAACGATCCAGAACAGAGCAACAGTCATAATCACTGAGAGTACTGGTGGCACAACTATCTGAGCGATACTAACAAATCTATCAACGCCCGAAACGCCACGATTTTGAACACGGCGTCGCATTTTCTCTTTCTCTTGCTTCACTGCAGCTCGCTGTGAGCGTGAGGAAGTTATCAACTCTTCAGTAGCTGCCGCCACTGAACTAGATATTGCTGCCGCCTCTTCTGCTTGAGTTGTTCGAGAAGAAGAAGAAGAAGAAGAAGCAGAAGCAGCATCGTCTGGAATTTTCCTGAATTCCTGCGAAGGCTGTTTCTTGCCACCACCAGTGGAGGCAGCAAATAAGCCTTCCCAGAACTGCTGTGCTGATTGAAAACGAGCCGATGGTTCTTTCGATAGAGTTTTAGCAACGAACAATTCCAGGTCGTTGCTGAAGTCTAGCTCAGGGCGCATTTTGCTGAGACGCGGTGGAGGCTCTTTAACCTGCATTGTGAGAACTGTGTATATATCCTTCGATTCAAACGGAACCTTTCCGGTCAAACACTCAAACAGAACAATGCCCAGCGAGTACAAGTCGCTTCTAGCATCAACCTTACCGGCATCACATTGTTCTGGGCTCATATAAAATGGGCTACCACATACGGTGCCTGTTTTTGTAATTTTTCCGATGGTGTCATCTTCGGTTTCGGCCGAAAACGTGGCAATTCCGAAATCCACAACTTTGACATTGATATTCTTACCGTCAGGCAATTCTTCAATAACAATGTTTTCCGGCTTGATGTCTCTATGAACTACGCCTCGTGAGTGCGCCTCTGCCAAGGCCTGACAGACCTGATTAAAGACCATCATGGTCTGCCCTGTAGTCAGCTGCCCGCGCTGCTGCAAAATTTCGGCGAGTGATTTGCCAACCAGCAGGTCCATAACGATGTAGGGCTGTCCGGAGGCAAGAACCCCGAAATCATAGACCGAAGTTATGTTCGGATGATTCAAGCGGCTGGCCGCTTTAGCTTCTTTGTGGTATCGCTTCATTGACTCATCGTCATGAACCAGGTAACCATGCATTACTTTTATGGCAACAGGTCTGCCAATCGCTTCTTGCATGGCGCGATAAACGACACCCATAGAACCTTTGGCAACAAGACTTTCAATGCGGTAGCGGTCTTGAATAAGCATGCCAATGAGAGGATCTTTGCCAACAGGGACAAGCTTAGACATGTCCTTGGGACAGAGCTCTTGCTCGTCACCAAATTGAAAATTGCAAATTAGACAAAGCTTCATCGAAGATCATCCATCACAGCATGGAAATAGCTCCATTACTTAAACCTTACCCAGCAAAGGACTTCGTTTATCGAGCCTTAATCAGCTTTGATCTTATCGGTCGCAAAAGTACACGGGGACTGATAAAAAAAACACCGCCATTAACAAATCCCGGAATGTTTGAGCGTAGCACTGTCCGGACCCTGCTTCTTCGATTTCGGAAACTGAGCACGCATTACACACTGACTGCAGAAGACTAAGAGCGAAGAGTCTTCAAAATGGAACGCAGCAAATCTGGCTCTGACGGCTTGTGAACAAATAAATCCTTTCAGAACCTTAAGGCATCCAATCGCGCCCTGCGTTAAATTAAGGCGGCGTGTATCGAGGAATCGGCTTTGAGTGAAAATCAAGAACAGGTAAAGAAACCAGGCAAATCAGCCCTGCTGCTAATCTTTCTGGTCGTATTCATCGACCTGGTAGGCTTCGGAATTATCATTCCAGTTTTGCCTCAGTGTGCTGTCGCCTTCGGCGCTGACCCACAGACTGTAGGCCTGCTTTTGATGTCCTACTCCTTGATGCAGTTCTTCCTAACACCTTTCTGGGGAAGACTTTCCGACAACATGGGTCGCAAACCCATTTTACTAGTGAGCCTGGCAGCATCGGCAATCGGCTACGCCATCTGGGGTTTTGCAGGCACCCTGCCCTTGCTGTTCATTTCACGCATAGTCGCTGGAGCAGGAAATGCCAACATCGCAGTAGCGCAAGCCTACATAACTGATGTGACAAAACCAGAAGACCGCGCCAAAGGCATGGGTCTTATCGGTGCTGCTTTCGGACTCGGCTTCACCCTCGGACCTGCAATCGGTGGCGGACTGAGCATGTTCGGCATCCAGGCGATCGGTTATGTGGCTGCAGCATTCAGTGCGCTGGCTTTCCTCCTGGCATTAGCAAAATTGCCCGAACCAGAAAAACGCTCAAGCGCAGGTCATGATCGCTACAAAATGGAAGCTGGCTTCTACTTCAAAACCATCGCCAACCCCAAACTGACGACCTCTCTTTTGATATTTTTCCTCTCTACATTTGCTTTCGCCAACATGGAAGCCACTCTTGCTCTGTTGGCAGCCGACTGGTACAAGTTCAGCAAAGCCGATATGAGCTGGCTTTTCACGTACATTGGCTTTGTCATGGTGTTCGTCCAGGGTGGATTAATCGGTAGACTCTCCAAGAAGTGCCCCGAGCCGCCGCTCATCACAACAGGGGCTCTTATCGTGACAGCTGGGCTGCTCTGCACGGTTCTCTTGAAAAGCGTGACTGGTCTTTATGTGGCGATGGGTCTACTCGCCATTGGCACAAGCATCATCAACCCCTCCAACCAGAGTATGACCTCAAAACTTGCTGATTCCGAAGTAGTCGGCGGCGTTCTGGGCGTTGGACAGAGTCTTGCCACTCTAGGAAGAGTTCTGGGTCCAGTGGCTGGCGCCGTTGCGTTCCAACACCTGGGGCAAGCCTACCCATACTATGTTGGCGCTGGTGTAATGGCAGTGGTTGTCTTGCTGAGTTTAGCGCTCCCGAAAATCGAGAAAAACAAGAACGGCGAAGCTTCCGGAAAAGAAACCGCTCAAGCTGGAGCTTGACTTCACTTTAAGTCAAGACTTGCCAAACATATAGCAATCAGATATGATTACAGACTGTTGCGCAATCCTGAAAAAGGGTTTATATTAATGTAGTATCAGAAGCTGTAAGTCCACCGGTGACTCCTTCGTACCGTCAGCGAACGGATTCACTACAGGACATGAGGCAATTTCCCAAAATCCGGTTCAGAGAAGTGACGATATGGCAGATAAAGAGAAAGAAGTACAGAAACGTTATCAACAAGAATTAACTCGCTACAAGAGGCAAGTAGACAAGATCAATAAGATACAGAAAAAGAAAAAAGTTGCTTGAACTCATTCTTGATTTGAACGACGTAGAACTGGCCAAAAGCCAGTTCTCATTGTTTTTAAAGCAGTATAATAGCGAGCAGCCATAAGGCACAAAAAAAACGAAATGCAGGGTTATTTTGACAGTAGAATCGACAGCTCAGAAAAGCATTCACTTCCGCCGCATTCGGCTTGCAACAAATATAGAGAAAGAGTTATTCAAACGAGCGCTATTATCCAGCTCAGCTCACGTGCGTATGCTGGCGAAAACTGGCATCATAAAAGAAGGTAGTGCTGAACGAATTCTTGCCGCATATGATGACATTGCCGCAAGCAATGGCACTATATGTGATACCGATGCAGATGTTTATGAAGCACTGGAGAGAGAGCTTCGCGCACGCATTGGAGAAGAGTTTGTATTAGCTAGAACAGCAAAGTCACACAATGATCAAGCCGCCACCGATTTGCGTCTCTGGGTCAGAGATGAATCACTTCAGATTGCAGAGCTACTGAATCAACTCCGCAAAGTTTTCAATGACCTCGCAGAGCGCGACATCGACATCGTTATGCCAGGTTACACGCACATGCAGCCAGCCGACGCAATTTTGCTTTCTCACTGGTGGCTTTCAAACGAAGCGAGAATCGCAAGAGACTTTTCACGTTTTAATGACTACTACAAGAGATTGAATTTATTGCCACTTGGCGCCAACGTTCTTGCAGGAACAAGAGAGCCCATCGATCGAAGAATGGTGGCAGAGTTATTGGGGTTTGATGAGCTTATAGAGAACAGCTTAGATGCAGTTTCTGATCGTGATTTCGTTATCGAATTTGGAGCGTTTGCCACCATCGTAGGCTTGCATCTTTCACAGCTGGGCTCTGAGTTGCTTCTGTGGGTCACCCAGGAGTTTGCCTTTGCAAGGGTTCCACAAGATCTGATCATTTCTTCGCACACATTGCCTCTGAAACGCAACCCGGAAATATTGGAAGCGTTACGCTCAAGACCATCGCTAATTTTTGGTCGCATGCTTGAATTCATCGTCGAGCTTAAAGCGATAACTACGGGATACAGTCTTGATTTGCAAGAGTGCGTTCTCGGACTTGCAGACATCATCGATACGTTGAAGGTGCTGCTAGATTTTCTCATCGGACTTTTGCCAGGCATAGAACTCGATGCAGAGCGCATGCGTGAAGTTGCTTGTGCTGATCTGGTAAACGTCAATAATGCTCTGGATTATTTGATCACACGTGGTGTCGATAGAAACATTGCCACACGCGTGGTTGAACAACTCGCGGCATACTGCAAGGCGAGAAATAAATATCTCTCCGACCTCAGCTTGAGCGAGTGGCAACAATTTTCACCGGCTTACGAAATGGACATTTATGATCACGTCTCTGTCGAGGAATCGGTAGGTGCATTTTGTTCTCTCGGCGGCAGCTCGCGAGATCAGGTTGAGTTGGGACTGCTTAAGTCACGAGAAATATTAGATAGAGACAATCTAAAGCTAAAAGAGAAGATTTCTCCTCGCTAAGTAGTGCTTTCACAGAACTCAATTGCTGTCCAACTGGGCAAAATTGAATTTCAACTAATCGAAATCGGCTCGCTGAGCTTAATTTGCCATTTTTTTTCTCAAAGATATTTTTAACCAACAGACTTGTTTAACTGTTCGGTTGGATAATATTCCGAGTTCGTTTGAACTTTACTATTTGAGTACTAACTCGGAGGGGCTTTCTTAAGCCAAATTCAGAATGAAAGCAATGGTTCTCGCAGCAGGTGTCGGTTCGCGCCTCGACCCACTCACCTCACAAGTCCCCAAACCACTAGTTCCCGTCGCTAATAAACCAGTGATGGAACACTTGCTGCTGCTTCTCAAAAAGCATGGATTCACCGACGTAGTATCGAACCTGCACTATCTGCCAGACAAAATTCGCGGCTACTTCGGTGATGGAAGTGCACTGGGCATGAACCTGGACTTTCGCTACGAAGCAGAGCTGAGCGGCGACGCAGGTGGCGTCAGAGCCTGCAAGGACTTCTTTGGTCAAGAGACTTTCATCGTATTGATGGGCGACTTGCTTACAGATGCTGACCTTTCCAAAATCTATGCAGAACACAAGAAAAAGAAAGCGCTCGCCACAATCGGAATCAAGAAAGTGGATGACGTGAGCCAGTTCGGAGTAGTTCTGAGAGACGAAGAGGGATTCATCACTGGCTTCCAGGAGAAGCCAGCTCAGGAAGAAGCACTGTCGAACTTCGCATCTACGGGGATCTACATTCTCGAACCACAGATTTTTGAATACATGCCTAAAACAGGCTCATACGGATTCGGACGACAACTCTTCCCCTCACTGGTGCAAGACGGACTTCCTGTGCTATCGGTGGACCTGGGAACGTACTGGTCTGACGTGGGCACGGTAGGTCAATATCGCCAATCAAACTTTGATGCGCTGGGAGGCGCCCTGACGGTCGAATTACCTCAGAAGAATAATCAGAACCAATTCCTCTCTCCTGAATCAAAAATCGACTCAGGAGTGGTCACAGAGGGCACGCTCCTTCTAGGCAAGAAAAGTACCATCGCTTCAGGAGTGCGAATCAAAGGACGTGTCATTATCGGTGACAACTGCCGCATCGAGAGAAACGCAGTTCTGGAAGACACAATTGTCTGGTCGAACAGCGTAGTTGAAGAGAACGCTGCTCTAAAACATTGCATCGTTGGCTCAGGTTGTGTTGTAGATAGCAACACAAGGCACCAACAGGTTACGTCAGTGGTCTGGCCGCCTCAAGTAGTTAAAGTCTAGTCGGACTCGGACAAATTCGTAAACGTAAAAGAGGAGAGGCATTTCGCCTCTCCTCTTGGTTAATGCGATTTTCTAGTTCATTGAAGCAGCCTGGCAAGGGCGGCTTCCCAAACTGGTTTTGTTTCAGAACTGACTTTTGCGTGCGACAAATAAAATTCCAGATTCTCTATTGAAGTGCTCACCATACTATCTATCTCACGCGTAAAGCGCGGAATCTCCCTTGCTTTCATGCTTGCTAGAACCTCAGCATACACAGAACTTGGAGTTCCCGGAGGCTGACGCAAGAATTCTCTGAGCAGTTGTTGCCCAGACCTGAATTCTCCTGGCGTTTCTAAATTTGCCAGCGTGGCCGCCCAGAAGCGATTTGACGAGGGCGGCATTTCCGCCCTATCCAATATGAAATGGATATTGTGTTTTGCCACTCCGGGAGAAACCTTCGCCGCATATTCTTCTGCAAATCTGGGAATTTCAATTCCCTCCATCGACTTCATAACTTTTGCAAAATGCTCACCCTGAACTTGCCCTTCGCCCATGAAGGTATTCGCTAAATCTTCTCCCTTGCGAGGAGCCCGACCAACTATCGCATTATCGAAAGCACTCGCGGGCAAAATTTCCGGATGACTCAAATCCGATATTTTCACAGACTCACTTCTGCCAACCCAGGAAAGACCTTTGTTTGAACCAAACGCAGCTTCACCACGGGTGATGGCAGGAGCCAGCGGAGTAATCTCAGAAGAGCCGAGCTTCGATGCTATATTCTCAGAAACCCCAGAGCTTGAACGCCTCAAAAGTTGCAGACCAGCCGTTCCTGCTAATACCGCTACAGCACCGACCGCGATTTCAGTTTTGTGCTCTTTCATAAAGTCATATGCACTTTCCTGCAAGGTCGACCATGTACCGTTTGATTCGTCCTTGGCAGACAACAAATCACTTTGAACGAGTGAAAGTCGTTCTTGAACCATTGCAAGCACCTCAATACAACAACCTCTGCCATAGTACTCATCCAAACGGAATTGCATAGTGCAAAAGCGTGAAAGCCCCACGACTGCTGACGAATCGTGCACACTCATGCATGGCCCAGGGTTAGCTGCAACCGGCTGTTTACACAATTGAACAGCGGCATACAGCTATGTCTCACAGCGAAAAAAACTGCAACGAACTGCGCAGAAACTGCGATGTAAGCTGCGAAAAATGTACGACAAACTGACAAAGATCAGCTTGCTAAAAATCGTCTGCTGTCAAAAAAATGTGCGCAAGTGTCATCAGTTTGCATTTACACTTGAACGCTGTGCTTCAGTCAGACCGCCTTTAGCGCGAAAGGATTAACTCGCAAGAGTGATTACACAAACAGAAAGTAGAAACCCGAGCCGGAGGGCTCGGGTTTCAATAGCAGACCGAATTAAAACCGTGGGATGCCTTAGCAATAGCCCTCTTCCTCAGGGGCACAGGTTTGTGCTGCTTTCCATATTTCCATCCATAACCAGTAGTGAAATGGGTTGATATCGATAGCATCTTGCTGCTCTTGTTCGAGCAAAGCCAGCCATGTATGCGGGTTGGGGAACCTCTTTGCCAGGCTATAGCAATCCGCCATCCATAGCACCTGATCTTTTTTATTTCTCGTAGCCGTAGCCATTGCCCGATCTCCTGCTTTGGCGTCAAGCGCCTTCCTTTCCTGACTTATACATACCCGTTTCCAAGAGGCGTAAAACGCGAAGATTCAAAGCAAATTTACAAACAGCCTAACCTGGCGGCCAGTCGAGGCTTCGACCTCCCAACAAGTGGATATGAAGATGGAAAACTGTCTGTCCACCATCTGCTCCTGTGTTCACCACCAGTCGAAATCCATTACCCAACTTCTCTTCCGCTGCAATTCCCGCCGCAGCTTGCATGAGGCTACCCAAAAGCTGCGCATCTTTAACCTGTGAAACATCAGCAAAATGCGATTTTGGAATAACAAGGATGTGCGTTGGTGCCTGCGGATTGATGTCTCGAAAAGCCATGTAAGAATCCGTTTCCTTCACCACCTTAGCGGGTATCTGTCCACCCGCTATTTTGCAGAAAAGGCAATCATCTGTCATAAAACACTCCATATATTTGTTTGAGTTCGGACCGCAAATAACTGGCTCATTATAGATGGGTTAGAAGATGAATTTGCTCGAATTCGGCTCTAATACGTTTAGTTTCCATTCGTTTGTGGTTCGTGCAGAATGATAGTACATATACAAGGAAGGGTCATGGCAGAAGGCAACCTGGTGCAGCACCTGCTGCAAATGGTGAAGGCATTAAACAGCTCACTACGTTTGAGAGACGTTCTGGATACAGCAGTTTCACAATTCGTTGATTTAGCTGGTGATGCCAAAGTCGCAGTATTTTTATCCGATAACGACAGTCTCTCACTCAAGCTGATGACCTCCAGAGGGTATTCAGAACCCAGTCAGGAGCAGCTACGGGTGCTCCAATTTTCCTCTGACAGTTTGCTGAAACCTGTGGTTCAGAAAAGGCAGATTGCCACTATTTCAGACCCAGCGCAAGCACCAGATGTAAGTGCAGTCATTATGAAAAGGGAAGGCAGTGCCGCTCAAATTGGCTTGCCGTTGATCGCCTCAAATTTACTCGTCGGCTGCATGCTTATCGATGTGAAAGATTCTGGCTTGCTTGGCATGATTGACCTGCTCAAGCATCTTTCGGATCTTGTCGCGATTGCGGTTGCTAACGCGATTTTATTTGGTCGTTCTGAATATGAAAGAGAGAGGCTCGGCACGCTGTACAAATCGAGCGTAGCGCTGAGCAACAGTTCGCTCAAAGTGGCGGATGTTCTTCAGATTGCCGCTGACACTTCGCTGATTCTGGCTAATACGCCACACTGTGCTGTTCTTGTGCTTGACCAGGAGAAAAAGCAATTCAATCTGGCAGCATTTAAAGGTCTCGATGGCAACAACATAAATGACTTTGACCTTTCTGTTGAAGACACGCTAGCCGGGCGCTGCATCATGAGCAACAAAACAGAATATCAAAGCGATGCCACTAACATTCAACTACGCTTGCCACGCTCAACAGGAGGTGGCTTATTCGGCTCAGCAATTGCAATTCCTGTTGTTCATGAGAATAAAGCGCTTGGTGTTTTGATGCTTTTTTCCCAGGAAATGCGCAGTTTTCACCGCGAGCAAGTCGACCTGCTCGAGTCTCTAGCACATCAGGTTGCCACGGCACTCAACATCGCACTCACCCACGAGACCGCTGCTGCCCAAACTATGCAAGATGCTCACACCGGCTTGTACAACCCCTGGCATTTCAATGATACGTTCAGCAAAGAGCTGGAACGTTCGGTAAGGCATAAGCATGAATTCGGAATTATGCGCATAGATATAGATCACCTGACGCGTGTCAATGAACTGCTCGGTGCCGGCAAGGGCGATGAGGCAATCAAACACGTTGCAAAACTTGTAAAAACTACACTTCGCGACATCGACGTGCCTTGCAGGCTTGGCTCCCAGGAATTCGCAGTCATACTTCCAGAAACAGCCCGGCAAGACGCCCTGGAAGTGGCCGAACGATTGCGAGCCAAAATTCGCAGCGAAAGTGCTCCAGGCGTAGGCATGGTTACAGTCTCAATCGGCCTATCCACCTACCCAACTAATGGGGAAGAGCCGGGAATGCTCCTAAAAACAGCCGAACAAGCCCTCGATGTGGCGAAGTTCGAGGGTCGAGACCGGGTAAAACTGGCCGACTCAGGAATGGTTGGAGAGGGTCATATCTCCTGGGACGAACTTGCAAGACAGGCTAAGCTGGCTGTTCTAAGCGAAAGACAGTCCAAGTTGCAAAGCCGCCTGGTCGTACCAGCGGAATACGCCCCGTGGATGAGAGCGGTTCCGAGCTGGGGAATTAAGAAGAAGGATTAAGTCCTTTCTAAGCGAATCTGAGCTAACCACAGGTGGTATCAGGGCGAAAACCCTCATGCCATGCGGCTCGGCCTTGCGCATATACCCTGATTATACAATTCTAAGACAAGTTTATATCCATCATTGGAAAAGAAGATCCTTAAGAAAATGGGAGAAGACCCCACTCTTAGCAAGATGATGGATAGACTTTTTGGTGTAAAGAGCTAGACGAGTTCTGGATCGCTGTTCAGCGACCGCAATTCCAAGCTCTATTTGTTAATGGTGCATACATAGGGAGATAGACCATTGGCTTCTGCAACACAAGCAAAATTGAACCTCAAACCACTCGCAGATCGCGTCATCATCAAGAAGCTCGAAGCTGAAGAGAAGACACCAGGCGGAATCGTTCTTCCTGATACAGCTAAAGAAAAGCCACAAAACGGCGAAGTTTTGGCTGTTGGACCAGGCAAGACCGATGAGAAGGGCAACAAGACCCCGATGGAATTGAAAGTCGGAGACAAAGTTCTCTTCCAAAAATATTCCGGAACCGAAGTCAAAATCGACGGCGTTGAATATTTGATTCTCGCTGAGCGCGACATCCTCGCTGTCTTCACAGCGTAAGAGTTCCACAAAGTAGTCATTCAATGCGCTGAGTCGCATTGTTAAAGGAGAGTAATTCAGTTTTATGGCAAAGCAAATTATTTATGAAGAAACAGCACGTCGCGCACTAGAGCGCGGTGTTGATGCAGTCGCTAACACCGTCAAACTCACAATGGGTCCTGCTGGACGCAATGTAGTTCTCGAAAAGAAGTTCGGCGCTCCACAAATCGTTAACGATGGCGTCACCATCGCTAAAGAAATCGAGCTCGAAGATCACCTCGAAAACGCTGGCGCTCAGTTGATCCGCGAAGTTTGCGTTAAGACAAACGACAACGCAGGCGACGGTACAACAACCGCAGCTGTTCTCGCTCAAGCAATGATCAAAGAAGGTCTTCGCAACGTAGCAGCAGGTGCTAACCCGATGGTTCTCCGTCGCGGCATCCAGAAAGCTTGCGAACATACAATTCAAGAAATCAAAGTCATGGCTAAGCCAGTCGAAACAAAAACCGCTATCACTCAGGTCGCGTCGATCTCAGCTGGTAACGAAGAAACTTTCGGCAAAATCATCGCTGATGCAATGGAAAAGGTTGGCAAAGACGGCGTAATCACTGTTGAAGAAAGCAAATCACTCAACACCGAACTCGAAGTTGTTGAAGGAATGCAATTCGACAAAGGATACGTTTCAGCTTACTTCGTAACAGATCCTGAGCGCATGGAAGCTGTTTTGGAAGAGCCATTCGTAATCTGCATCGACAAGAAAGTAAATCTTCTTGCTGACCTCGTTCCAGTACTCGAGAAAGTTGCTCGCTCCGGCCGTCCTCTTCTCTGTATTGCTGAAGACATCGAAGGCGAAGCTCTTGCAACCCTCGTTGTTAACCACCTCCGCAAAGTTCTTCCATGCTGCGCAGTCAAAGCTCCTGGCTTCGGCGATCGCAGAAAAGCTATGCTCGAAGACATCGCAATCCTCACCGGCGGTCAAGTTATCTCCGAAGAGCGCGGAACCAAACTCGAAAACGTCACAATCGACATGCTCGGTCGTGCTCGTCAAGTTCGTGTCAACAAGGACAAGACAACCGTTGTTGCTGGCAACGAAAGCAAAGAACAAGTTCAAAAGCGCATTCAAGTCATCAAGCGCCAAATCGAAGAGTCGGATTCTGAATTCGACAAGGAAAAGCTCCAAGAGCGTTTGGCTAAGTTGGCTGGCGGCGTAGCTGTTATCAAAGTTGGTGGCGCTACCGAAACAGAACTCAAAGATCGCAAACTCCGCTTCGAAGACGCACTCAACGCTACACGCGCTGCAGTTGAAGAAGGATACGTTCCTGGTGGTGGAACCGCGTTGCTTCACATCTCGAAGATTCTCGATAAGAAGAAAACTGAGTTGGTTGGCGACGAGCGCACTGGCTACGAAATCGTAATCAAGGCATTCGAAGCTCCAGTTCGTCAAATCGCTGACAACGCTGGTCTTTCTGGCGAAGTCGTAGTCGAGAAAGTCAAAGAAAACAAAGAAGGCTGGGGCTTCAACGCTATCACCTTCGAATACATCGACATGTCAGCTGCTGGTATCATCGACCCAGCTAAGGTTGAGCGCTGCGCAGTTCAATACGCAACCTCAATCGCTGGAATGTTCCTCACAACAGAAGCACTCGTTGTGGACATCCCGGAAGAAAAAAAGCCATCAATGCCAGCAGGCGCCGGCATGGGTGACTTCTAAATCTAAGCTGAGATAAAGAATCGAGAGAGAGGAGCCGCAAGGTTCCTCTCTTTTGTTTTACCCTTCTCTGTTTCAGGAGCCCAGTTTGTAGGCTCCCTTTCGCACACCATTCACAGCTTGAATAGCTGCAGCGTTCTTCAGGATTTTGAAGTAACTTGCTTTTTCTGCCCTGGACTCTGAACGCGAGAGTCTATTAAGAGGCTTCAGTGATGCGAGCGCCGAGGGAATCGAAAACTCGCTGAGAAATACCCTATGCGATTTGAAGTTGTGTTCGGTAGTATTCCTTCTTGCTACCTGAGTAAGAGGATTCGCCTCATTGGCACCCAAATCTGAATCGGTGATAATCACCTGCTCACCCGAGTGCAGCACGATCTCGCGATTTTCGAGATGCACCGTGATTTTGCCCGACCTCGACTCATGCAGAGCAAGTACAGAGACGTCCCGACCGTTGTCTACAACGAACGCAAGCGACCCCTGCGAAACGCTTATGTCAGCATGACTTGTATGCGCCAGAAAGTCCTTTTCTGTCGGCGCAAGGAAAGTATTGCTGGCATTGAATTGTTTGCCATCCATCAAGAGAATGCTCTCAACGAACGCGACTGGCTTGAGGTCTTCTGAGGAATGCCTGCGCTTGCGTAGAGAAGGAAATGAATCATCATCTAAATTACTGATGATCTTACTTCCAGCGCTACCCTTGGTACCAGCACCACCTGCAGAGCCTGACCCCCCGCTAGGTGTGCCTGAGTTACCAGCACCTCCAGCAGTTCCGAGACTGCCGGCAGCCACACTAGATGCAGTAACAGTGGCAGCTCCTTGTTGAACCGTTATCGTGATGTTGCCACCATTACCAGTATTACCAGCACTGCCTCCATTGCCCGCAGCCCCGCCTTGAAATACGTTGCCAGCGCCTCCATTACCACCTTTGCCACCATTGCCAGAATTCAAGCTTTGAGCGCTTGCCGTGCCAAGTATTATGGCACCACTTATGGTGCTATAACTAATGACACCACCCTTCCCAGTGCTACCACCAGCGCCACCATTACCGCCGACACCACCTGCATCGCCGACGCCTCCAGCACCAGCATCAGCGGCGTTACCACCAGTTCCACCATTTACATTAATGGTAGAACTGCTTCCGGAGATTGCGCCAGTTCCAGAATTGATTATAGTGGAGTTTCCACCAGCACCACCGGAGCCTCCAGCGCCACCATTGCCGCCCTTGCCACCGACTCCACCCAATCCAGTACCACCAACGCCTCCAATCTGCAGCGCCGAGCCTCCCGAACCGCCGCTAAGAGTCATTGAGGAGCCTGACGTGAGTTTGATGGTTCCAGAACCTGTGTATTGAAAGAATCCACCGGCGCCTCCACTTGCACCTGCGCCCGAGTTTCCTCCCACACCGCCTGTGCCCCCAGATGCGCTACCGCCCTTGCCCCCTACGGCGTTGGCACTTAATCCGTTGCCTCCGCGCAGAAAAATGTTAGAGCCATTGTTGGAGATATTCTGCGTGTAATTTCCAGAAACGGAGCGGACAATTACAGATCCACCCAATCCGCCAATCGCGAGATTACTGAAAGATCCGCCAACGCCGCCTCCAGTGAGTCCATTGCCGCCTGCACCGCCTCCACTCGGGACGCCCACTGCTAAAAGAGAGATTGCACCGGTATCTCCACCATCAGCAACTATCTGGTCAACTTGAGTCTCACCAGAGCCAGTCACAAAAACTACAAGCCCACCGGCTCCACCGCTGCCAGCAGAACCACCTTTGCCGCCTGCACCACCGACCCTAGAACTAGAGTTACCGCCAACACCACCAAGAGATTGAACACTGCCGCCCACACCACCTGGCACAAAAAGATTTGCTGCCTTGAGAGTGATGGTGCCTGCGCCTACAGCAGTGAAAGTCAGACTGCCACCCCGACCGCCATTGCCACCGTTGCCGGAAGCACCACCTGCACCACCGTTAGTTAGACCGCCACTATCTCCTCCCGCACCGCCACCAGAGTTGATGGTTCCGTTGACCGAGACCAGACTGCCACCATTGCCACCAACGTTTGACACTTGTTGAACCAGGGTGACACCAGCAACCCCCGTTGAATTCAGTGTGACATTGCCACCGAACCCGCCGGCTCCACCGCTGCCACCAGCACCACCTATACCACCGGCTCCACCTGAAGATGTTCCGCCTGCTCCACCGGCAAAGATGCCGCCACCGCCTGCGCCACCATCGAAGTACATATCGGTAAGATTGCTGATGGAGATTGCATTGACTGTCAATTTGCCGCCAGTACCACCATTACCACCTCGTCCGCTGGCACCGCCATTGCCTCCAGCAAGCGTTCCATTGCCTCCTTTTCCGCCTGTAGGTAGGTCCGCAAGCACAGTTGCAATAGAAGGTGCGCTTCCTCCTGCACCTCCAACGGCTTGAATATCGCCTGCTGTGGCGTTGTCTGAAACAGTACCTTTTAGTGCATTCAGTGTGATGCTTCCACCTGCACCACCTGCACCTCCAGCACTGCCAGAACCACCGGCACCACCTTTGCCGCCATTAATAGATGCGCCACCATTGCCACCTCCGCCCTTAGCGGCTCCACCAGCACCGCCGTTAGCGATGATGCTGTAGTTTGTGGCAGCCTGAATATTTGCTATTCCGCTAGATGTGCTCGCGCTAACAGATATTATGCCACCGGCACCACCAGCGCCAGCATTTCCAGCGATACCTCCTAATCCGCCGTTGGCTTTCAAGCCAGTTCCACTAGCAGCATCGCCACCATCACCAATAGCGTTTCCGCCGACTCCTCCAATAGCACTGAGTTCAAATAATTGAATGTTGCCGCCCTTTGCTGAGATAGTGATGTTACCTGAGCTGCCACCAGCACCAGCCGCTCCGACATTTCCGCCATTTCCTCCCAGAGTGGTTCCAATGCCACCGTTTCCAGCATCAGCGTTGTCGCCACCGGTGAAGCCATCCACTAGAATGAAGTTGTTCGCCAGAATGCTTCCCGCCAGCGTTTTGATATTGACGATTCCGCCGCTGCCGCCGTTGCCACCGCCTCCTGCGGCACCACCAGACCCCCCCTTGCCGTTGCTGCCTGTAGCGCCAGCTAGTCCAGCCCCGCCGATGCCACCCTGGTTGCCGCGGAAATCCACGGACTGAAGTGAAACCGACAAGCCAGAAATAGTGAGATTGCCGCCCTTTCCTGCGGAGCCGCCAGCTCCTCCTGCACCGCCATTGCCACCGTTTTCTCCAGAAGCACCAATTCCGCCGGATGCACCGAAACCGCCTTTGCCACCGTCGCCAAAAATTCCGGATCTAGCTATAACTCCGGTAGTATTTCCGGTGATCGTGACGTTGCCACCTATGGCGCCAATGCCGCCTTTACCTCCGGCACCTCCAGATCCACCGGTAGTTTTGCCAGAAGCACCAGCACCGGCACCGAACCCACTGGATCCAGAACCACCAAATACTTCTATTGAACCATCAGAAATGACACCAGTGCCAGTAAGAGTGACGGTTCCACCTATACCACCATTTCCGCCGACGGCGCCCGCCCCGCCATTGCCTGCAAGACCGACAGATCCTACACCACCGAGTCCGCCCAGAGTTGCACTCACAGGGTCTTGAGCACTACCAGCAGAAGCACTGATGAGACCTTTCTGCTTGTTGCCAGTTTGAACAAGTCCTTTTGAAGCAAGCAGGGTTATAGTGCCTCCCTTAGCTCCAGAACCGGCGTTGCTTGCGTGACCACCATTGCCGCCGATCGCACCTGACCCACCGGCGCCTCCGTCACCATTTGGCGCTCCGCCAAATCCACCATCGGCTCTAATGGTCAAGTCAGTATTGCCAGTGTTTACGATTCCTCCGGCTGTAGCGGTAATTTTCACTGTACCGCCCATGCCACCATTACCACTGTTACCGGCGATGCCTCCGGCGCCGCCCGTACCTGCGGTGCTAGTACCTCCAGCTTTGGCATCCAGTGTTGCGCCTCCGTCACCACCAAAGGCAGTTATCTTGGTCAAGGCACCATGACCGAACGACACGCTGCCACCAGTCACGGTGACCGTACCGCCTGCAGCACCAGCACCACCTGCTCCACTAGAGCCGCCGGCTCCACCCTTACCAGTGTTGCCAGAACCACTTGCATTGCCTCCAGCAGCGCCAAGTCCTCCGGTTCCACCGAAGCCTGCATCGACCGCCATGTCGCCATTTAGCGCTATTCCCAGTGGGGCAGTGAGCGTCACTTTACCGCCGACTTCAGCCAGCCCACCGGCACCGCCAGCTCCACCAGCTCCGCCATTAGTCTTAGTGCTACTGCCGCCAGCAGCACCTGCACCACCTGCGCCACCATTGCCGCCAAGCGAAATCAAGCTAAGCGGGGCGAAAAGATTAGTCACGCCCGATGTGCTCGTGGAAGTGACAGTCAAAGTGCCACCAGGTGCCGCTTTGCCGCCGGCACCACCTTTGCCACCGGCTCCACCGGCAGCGGCAGTGCCTCCAAATCCAGCGCCACCGGCCCCACCATCGCCACCATAGCCACCGTAAAGACTGATGGAAGCAAGACTCAAGTCGACGCTAGGTGCTTTTATTGTCACCACACCACCAGCGGTACCAACACCCCCGGCACCTCCACTTCCGCCGGCGACTTTCGAAGCGGTTCCTGCCAAACCAGCAGCACCTTTGCCTCCGCTTCCGCCAAAAGCGGTAAGAGTCATAGCCAGAGGAGAATTTATAGCGCTAGTAGCAGTCATCGTAACTGAACCTGCCTTAGCAGCTGCGGACCCTGCTTGCCCTGGACTTACACCATCTTGTCCATCAGTGGCGTTTACGTTAATGGTGCCACCGAGGTCGATGTGTCCAGTAGGTCCCACAGCATCAAGCTTTACCGCACCGCCACCTAATGTGAAGTAAAAGCCGCTAGTATCGAGGCTGCTTCCATTAGCAAGAACGATCGCATTACCAGCTTTTACATTGATTGAACCACTGTGCACCGCAGCAGCTCCAGTGAAAGTGACCGAGCCATTTGTAATCGTTTTAGCAGTCAAACTTCCGCTGACGTTGCCGTTGGATGAGGCAGTAATTGTGCCTGATGGCTGTGCGGTGCTCACGTTAAGTACTGAGGTGCTAGTGCTGATTTTCGCAGCAGTAGAATCAATCTTGCCCAGACTAATATTGTTCGGTGCAATAACAGTGACACTACCTGACTTTTCAAATGTAGAGGAAGTATTTATTGAACCAGCAAAACTTATATTTCCTTTGTTGCCATTTACGTCGCTAAAGGCAGCCAGCATGACTTTGCCACCATTCTGTCCGGGTCCTGTTGATGACGTATCGATAACACAAGTGCTGCAATTGATATTGCCACCAGTGTTTGAAGGTCCGCTTACCTTCACGGTTTGGGTTCCAGTTATCTGAGTTGGAAAAACAGGAGCTCCCGGCGTTACAGTAAGAGCACCACCAGCGACAACTGTGATGTCGTAGCCCTGAGTCCCTAGAGACTTAGAGAGAGTTCCATCGCCAAGGTTGATATCACCGGCAGCCAGTAAGTTGATCTTCTCGTCAAACTGCAATTTCTGACCCACAGCGAGATTCAAATTAGAGGCGCTGTAAAAAGTCGGGTCGCCAGTTATATTGATGTCACCAAGATTCAAAGCCGAACTCAATGTGCCTATCTGAGCACAGCCAGCACTAACATCGATAGTGCCACTCAAATTTTCGAGTGACATATTGACGACACCCTTTCCTGCATCAATCTTTAACGAATCAGATAGAACATCGCCCCCATGAAACGAAAGAAGATTTTTCTCAAGGGCATTGCTGTAATCAATTGAGACGCTACCTTTCAGGGCTTCGATAACGCCACCAACATTATTGATGTTCAGATTTCTGGTATTGGAGTAATTAGCCAAAACACTGTTAAGACTGGCTGATTGAGCTAGCGCCGAAAGTTCATTACTGCGAATCACTTGCTCAACAATGTTAATGTTGCCCAGCGAAGATTGCAGCAGTCCGCTGTTTACCAGGTTTTGTGTCGCAATATTGACGTTGCCCAGTGCTGACATCACAGCCGGTGCAGCGCTGACAGCGCTGTTGTTAATGATGGAATTGCCAGCCACAAGGTTCAGATTGCCAGCACTGGTGATGCTTCCGTTGTTGAGAATGTTGTTAACGGCAAAAAGAGAAAGACTCAAATTCGGAATGGCATTGCTGAAACCCGCAATGCCACCACCAGGAAGCATGCTGCTTATGAGTCCACCAGCGTAATTAGTAATGTTGTGCGCTGAGAATAAAGCGTTACTGACCGCAGAATTTTCAGAAACAGCAAAAATATGTCCGTAATTTACAAGATTGCCTGATAGGTTAAATGGGCTTCCGCCGGAAAAGTTGTTTATGAGTGTGACGTTGCGAGGCACGGTTACATTGTTGAAAGTCTGATTGCTCGCAAGCTGGAAGTTTCCGCCAACAGCATTTCCCAGCGAACCTATAACTATGGACTGAGAGCCAGAGGAAAGCACCTGTTGTACAGCCAACATTTGCGCAGGGGTGATCACGGACCCAGCCGAAACCGTTTGTTTTGAATTTCCAACTTGAATCTGGACAGGGTTTGCAAAACTGCCTGGCACACGTACTGTTTTTTGCGTGGACGACAAATTCAGGTTAATTGGTAAATCTGCGGCTTGAACAGCTCTGCTGGGCTGCAACAAGACTGATAGCGCGACCACAACGTAAGACAGGCGCGCGACACCGGGCGTGGATATGACTGGCATAGTGTTCCTCTTTCAACATATGACGAGTTATTCCCCGACCCTGGGATAAATGCAGCTTATAGAACCTTTTTCCAACCGCGCAATTGGATTTACGGAAATTAGAGTCGCTCAAAGCATTTTCGAACTTCGGCATTGCTCAAATATCGCCACGCACCTGGCTCTATCTCAAGATTAAATATTGAGAGATTGCCAATTTGCACCCGCACCAATCGAAGAGTGGGATGCCCGATAGCAGCGGTCATCTTTCTGACCTGCCGATTCTTTCCTTCGTGTAAAGTCAGCCGGATCCAGGCAGTTGGAATGTTCTTTCTATAGCGAATTGGCTTGCTGCGTTCCGGCAGGATCGGCTCATAATCCAATAACTCGGCCCGCGCTGGCATTGTTTTGCGCCCTTCAATCAAAACACCCGTTTCCAATTTCCTAACTAACTCAGTTGAAGGAATTCGTTCAACCTGGGCAAGATATGTGCGACTATGAGCATGTTTTGGATCCAGCAGGGCCCCATTCAACCTGCTGTCGTCTGACAAGAGAATTAAACCCTCACTGTCATAGTCAAGCCGACCAATCGGGTAAACATTCTTGGGAAAGTCAAACTCAGCAAAGGTGCGTTTTTCAGAACCCGGCTCTCTGGTGAACTGAGTAAGAACTTCAAAAGGCTTGAAAAAAGCAATATATTTACACCCCGGTCGAGGAATAAATGCAGAAGTACCCAATGTTGCTTTTCTTTCCATTTGAATAGCTTAGTCTAAAATCAGCCATGCGAATCGTATCATTAATTGCCAGCTCAACTGAAATTCTTTGTGCTCTCGGGCTACGAGAATTCATGGTCGGGCGCTCACACGAATGTGACTATCCCGAGTCAGTAAAGAGTTTACCTGTTTGCACGTCGCCTAAATTTAACGTGGACGGGAAAAGTTACATGATTGATGAACGAGTGCGGCGAATTTTGCAAGAATCGCTAAGCGTTTATCGGGTAGACGCTGACCTTCTATCAAAGCTTCAACCCTCTCATATCATTACGCAATCGCAATGTGAGGTTTGTGCTGTCAGCCTGAAAGATGTCGAGACAGCAGTCTGCGAAATGATAAGCTCAGAACCCAAAATAGTTTCGCTTGAGCCAAACCAACTCAGCGACATTTGGGCAGACATCGAAAGAGTCGCCACCGCGTGCGGTGTCAAAGAAAATGCTGTAAAACTGATAAAGCAAGTTCAGTCAGAGATGGCCGAGATACAACAAAAAGCAAACAGCCTGCCCGAAAAGCCCAGGGTAGGCTTAATTGAATGGATAGACCCCTTAATGGCTAGCGGTAACTGGATGCCAGAACTGGTCACAATGGGGGG
The DNA here is from genome assembly GCA_044226015.1 of Obscuribacteraceae bacterium (SeqCode). Taxonomy (GTDB): domain Bacteria; phylum Cyanobacteriota; class Vampirovibrionia; order Obscuribacterales; family Obscuribacteraceae; genus JAIEPM01. Next base: position 529,508 of record JBGAHS010000001.1, on the reverse strand, counting down.
TGGCATAGACATCTTTGGGGAAGCCGGAAAACACTCAGCAGTAATGGATTGGGCAAAACTCACAGAGGCGAATCCTGATGTTTTGATAATTGCACCATGCGGTTTCGGCATTGCTCAGAGCCTGGAGGAACTGCAAGACTTGAAAGATCGCCTGGGCTGGAACGAGTTGTCTGCAGTAATAAATAAACGGGCGTTTATTGCCGACGGAAATCAATTCTTCAATAGACCAGGACCTCGAGTTAAAGAGTCACTGCAGATAGTAGCCGAAATTTTGCATCCAGAGACTTTTAGTTTTGGCCTAGAGGGAAAAGCTTGGGTCAAGATAGAAAGCTAGCAGCGCTTGCGACGGGCGGGAACAATGCCTGTTCTGATGTGCATAAATGCACAGGTCAAGTCGGAATATAAACACATGAGAATAAGCGCTGCCCGATATTAATATCTAATCACCGGACGCGCTAAAGAGTTCGCTGGGGGCGCGAGAAATCGCGAAACGAAAATCGGAAATTCCGGGGCTGGGAAATTCGATTTTGTGAACTCTCAAAACGTATGAGTCATGGGCTGGCTCAGGTCTGAAAAGGAGTAGAACGGGGGTTCTGCTCCTTTTTTGTTTTTTTTTTGGAATCCATGATCTTAATGAAGCGTTGCCACTTCAACAGGCCGCAGCAGATCAAACTGGTATAACAGGAGCTATTGGCGGCACAAAGCTAGCAGCCGCTGGAGACTTGATTGACTTCGCCGATTTCGTGATCGTTTTCGGTGCAGGGGGCGGTGCGACGCTGAACTCCCCCTGGGGATTCATTGAAACACGATTTCTTGCGTGACAAATAGCGATAGCTACAGCGTCGCAAGCATCGTCTGGTTTGATGATGCTTGCGTGATTGAGTAACTTCGCAACAATAGCCTGAATTTCGCTTTTCTCTGACTTACCGTAACCAGTGACGCTCATTTTTACCTGCATTGGCGTATATTCTGCAGGTTCTAAATTTCTGGACGCAGCAGCCTCGATGATCACACCACGAGCCTGAGCAACAGGAACTAGCGTCTTCGCATTCTTGAAAAAGAAGATAGATTCGATTGCCAGGGCGTCTGGCGAATACAAATCAATTAAAGAAATGATGTCCTCGCGAATTGTTTTCAATCGCATAGACATCATCAAGTCCTTGCTGGTCTGAATCGTACCAGAGCCAATGTAATGAATTTTGTTTTGGGAAAGAAGATCGATGACACCATAGCCGGTGGTAGCAGTACCCGGGTCAATGCCAATAATGCGAAATCCTTTTTTCACCGCCCCGCCTTCACTGGTGATACCAGACAAATGTATCATAGTAAGGTGCAAATGAGAATAGGAAGCCGCAAAACATTGTGTGACAACTGTTTCAGGATCCATTCAGCCAGAAACGAGATATGCGATCGATACACACTGTCTTATAAATACATTTCTCAAATACTACTCATTGCAAAATCATTGTTTGCCTTATTGGTTTCAAATAAAGCAGACACTTGCAATCGCCGCATATATGTATGTTTGCTGTTCCAAAATTCATCCAACCAATAAAATAGTTCGTGATAATCGTCTACCTTCAGGGCAGAACGCCTCTCAACAGTACCGAACGAATCAGAGTTTTGAATCGGTCGCCATTTCTTATCGCGAACATCATAAGACATAGGAGTACTTGCTAATTCAGCTTTTTCGATTTGCGAGACTCCACAGCGCAAATATGAAAGTTGCGCGTCATAGAGACTGATCCAGTTTGGCCCAGAGACCCGATAGGGGTCGAGCAACTGCTCTACACTATCTTGCCAGACACAAATCGGACATGTTGCATTGATGCCTCCGACTTGAAAAACTCGATATCCACAGCATGGACAGGGATGATAACTCTGAGTAGTAATATATGATCGTGCCATATTTCCCTCCTGCAAAGAGACTGTCGCGCATCAATCAGTTAGTTCAAATAAAGCGTCGTTTTGACAATTGGAAAAGTATAGGTCTTGGAAAAATTCATGATGCCATTTGCTTTGAAGCTTGCACCAAGAAAGAAAATTGGAGCCGGCAGTCGTACATCGCAATCTGTGGTTACCGTCACAAATGGGCTGACGTTCGTGGGCGGACTTCCGCTGAAGTCCTGATAGATGAATTTCGATGTCACCACGGTGGGACTAGTAACCCAATATCCATCTCCTTTGTGAGGAATTACCGCAGCCTGTGCCATCTGCAATGAACTGAGATAATTGTCTGCCTCAGCAGCAGCGCGAGCAGCATCGCGACAAGCCCTATCATTCAGCTGCGAGCCCATCATGACGTAGCCTACATCTAGACAGAGAATTGCAATAACGACAAACAAGACAGACAGCAGGCTTACTTCTATCAACGAATGAGCGCGAGTTCGTCGACTTCTGAGTGCTTTGCGTTTCAATTGATTCAACATATCTGCATTCCTTTCTTAGTGCACCAGTTGCACTAACTGACGGGCGATGTTCTCAAAAGTGAGTCGCAAATCTTTCGTATCAGTAACGAGGAAGAATTTGCCACCATGCCCGGCAATACCACTTACACCACCAGAGTTCAAACTGCTATTTGCATCAGTTAGAATCTGTGTTTCTTGAGGAACTATTTCAGGATTTTGAGCAAGACCGATAGAGTAAATCGGGATTCCAGCTCTTCGGGCCCTGTCAGCTGCAAGACGCGCGTTAGTCCACGGGTCGCCGCTTAGAGGTCCTCCCACTGTAGGCATACCATCAGTAAACAAAACGATGGCCTTTTTCGAACCAGGTCTAGAATTTGTACTTAGCTGTGTGACGGCTACGTTGAGAGTATCTCCAATATTAGTTCCATGCAAGGCTTCAGTACCTGGCAACGCACCAATAATAGTATTATACTTAGTATCACCCACGGCTCGACTGAGCGGAATCATTGGCTTTTCAAAATTCTCATAACCAGCGGCTGTGTAAGAGCTATCAATTCGCCAATCTCTTACAGTTGAGCCGCCACCATCATCTGAAAAGCAAGACAAAGAGAAATGTCCAACGGTATTGGTATTCATTACAGTGAAGAAAGTCGCAGCTGCATCCTGAGCATCCTTAATAGGGTGGCAATTATTACGCGCCATCTCAAAATACTTTGCCTGGTATCCAGCTCTTGGTCTTATCGTGCTTGGCACACCAGTATTCGCTCTGCTGTTTCTGAAAACCGTGTCGTTTTCCAGGTTGCCTCTTGAAGCTTCAACTAAAGTTGCGATATCAGGAAAAGCGTAGCCATCACCTGTGGTGAGCCCACCAAAAGTGTTTTTACCATCTATATTCACAACGACATCAGTTACTGTGTATCTATCAACCCCGCTGACGGTGCTGCTGAGATTACCAGGTGGATAGCCCTGTACAGGATTCGACTCGTTGTTTGTCGTACCCGAAGAAGATGGCGCACGACTTCTCAGCGCCGGACTGAATTGTAGATTCCACCGATTGCCTGAACCAACTTGAGCTAAATTTTGTGGATAGAGCGCATTGACTCTAGTGCCGGTAGGTGCAGGTCCGATGATGTCGTAAATTCTTCCTTGCGCAAGTGCTCCTGCAGCCGAACCGGCTCTTGTGCTGGCGACCGTATACTGAACCTTGCCACCACTGCTGGCAACCCACTCCCGCCGAACCATGCTTACCGGCGTCTGGTCATCAATGGAGCCAGAGCAATCGAAACAGAGAACAACATCGAGGTCCGGCACGCCACCCATCGCAGTAGTTCGTAGCGGCACAGTGCTCAGTCCCAAGAAATTGCCAAAGGATGGCAACAAGCCAAAAGCGCTAGTTATGCGAACAATCTTTCCGGCAGGGTCGCCAACGTTGACTGGCACATTGTTCCTGTTCGGATCCAGAAATTCAATAAAAAGAGATGAGTGGTTAGCAGTCGGCGAATCATTGTTACCAAAGGCAAGAATAGCGTTGGCGAGTCCAGTTCCAGCGACACTATTTTGCGTGAAAGTGCTTATGGCTGTCTGAATTGCCTCGTTGTGAGCCGCAGCCGGGTCTTGATTGTCCTGGCTGGCCAGAGTCGCTGCAGCCGCCAGCGCTGCCGCTTCAGTAGCAGAACGCAACTGGGTTCGGCAAACTTCTACTCGATTTACTTCGTAGGAAAACAATCCCACCACAAATAAAATCAAAATCGAAATAATCGCGCAGAGAACGACCATGGCTTGTCCATTCTGCCTTTGGGGTCTATATGCTCTCATGGTAAAACTCCTGAATCAAAGTCGCCAGATAATTATTGATTGAGTCCCTGCGGGTACTCACAGTATTCGCGTGCCGACAGCGTGACGGGAAGAGGCGTCGTCAATCCCGGAATACCAGGAAAATAGCCAGTGTTCATAGTAATAAGCGGTTTAATAGAGCCGCTGACTACGGTTTCAATTTCGTACAAATTCACGGAATCATCAGCAACTGAGGCCAATGCTGTATTGTAAGAATAAATTGTGAGCACTTTAGTAGTAATGTTTGTTTGAAGGATTCGCGATCTGATATTACTGACTGCGATTTCGCTAAATGCAGACGCAGTCAGGTTCGCTGCTTGGGAAGCAGCGTTAATGGCTGAGAGGTTAGTAGCGGAAATGTTACTGCTGAAAGTTTTTGCATGAGCAGCAGCATGAACTCCGTCGCGCACGGCGGACACCATAAAGGTGTAACGCAACATGATGGTTGCAAAATCGAGAAAAGGAAAAGTAAACACGAAAAACAGCACCCACAGGGCAAGAGGAGCCTCCGCTATGAATGACCCTTTGCAATTTTTCCTGGATTTTACGATGAACATAATTCGACCCTACTCTTTCTTTATCAAGCTTTCTCTGTGATATGAGCTCTCTCTTTATCTTTAAGCGCACCCAGCATATCCATCGCTTGCTTACGCACTAGAGGATCTTTCGAAGTCCGGAGAGTGTCATTGCAAGCGGCACGAGCATTAGTGTAATCACCAGCAAAAAGTAAAATCTTTGCCAGCGCAATTCGAGCTGCACCATATGTCGGGTCAACTTGCAATGCCTGCTTGTATCTTAGAATCGCAGTTTTTGTGTCACCTAATTGAGAATACGCATCTGCCTGCAAACTGATATCTTCAGCTGTAAGCGGGCTAACAGTGCCAATAACTCTCATCTGTTGAATTGCATCTTTAGACATGCCGGCGCCCACGTATGCTGAGCAGAGACGCCTGCGAATATCCAGATCAGTCGGATTTATTTTCACGGCAGCTGTCAAATAAACAACAGCCTGCTGGTAATTTCCTCTGAGCAACAATTCATAACCATGGTCAGCATATTCCTCACCGAATGCCGGTGTGCCTGAAGCGAAAATGATTGTCGCAAGAGCTGTAATGCTCAAAAGCGTTTTCATAAGAAAACTCCTGATTCACCCGCCTGGACGCCAAATCTAAGTTCTTTCGAAGGCAGCCAAGTGAGGGGCGGGTAAAATTTCACTTAGGCTTAGCTACCATCTTTCAAAATAAGATTCCAACACCGCAATTGGAATTGGGATGGAAAGGGCATTTCTGTTAAACTTGGTTCCGTACGCAGTGTGGTGGGACGTCAGATGCAGACCCTTGGCGAGGGCACCGGAAAGAAGCGAGACGCTAACAATCGTCCCGCCTGGCTTCTCAGCGTCGGTCCGGGGGAGAAAGTTCCGTTCGCGCTAATTTTTGGCGCAATACTTGGTTTGTCTAGCCCAGGCTTTGACGTGTGGTGGCTGGCCTGGGTCGGACTGGTTCCACTTTTCATTCTCTTGCGAAGCTCTGGAAGTTGGTTTGCAGCAACACTGCTCGGATTTGCTTATGGATTTGCGTATCATCTAGTCTGCCACAGATGGATACTCGATCTCTATCCTTTGACAGTAATGCAAATACACGACTGGCTGGGACTCTTAGCTATCTGGGCGGCATGGTTTTTGGAAGCAGCCCATCAGGCTATTTTGATGGCAGTCTTTGCATATATGGTCTACGCGCTGCCTACGCGCTCGGGGTTAATTCCACATTTCAAGAGACCGTTTTTTCCGTTTATTTACGCAGTACCACTTGTGTATATATTCTTGCAATGGAACGTTGCGCCGTCCGAGCCCTTCCTGGGATTGCCTGTTAATCAGCTTGCTTACACCCAGACAAGTCACCTGAATCTGATGCAGATTTGCAGCATAGGTGGCTGCCAATCATTAGAGATTCTAATCATTTTTGTGAACGCTGCCCTTGCAGTCTTATTTTTTGAACTTTTTCCCGGCTTGGTGCCACCACTTCCCGACCGAGTCGGCACAATATCACCCCGCGGCGGAGCCATGCTCGACTTGATGATAGTTCTGGCGCTGGTCGGAGCAGCGGCAGGCTGGGGTGAGTGGAGACTGCGCAAACTAACACAATTTCCACCATATTTAGTGCAAACGCCAGACAAACGCGTTTTTGCGCCACCAGTACCGGTGGCAGTGCTGCAGGGTGACATTCCTGTGCGCCCGCCACAGATGGAAGTTTTTAGCAAAGACGAAAAGCTTGAGAAATACACGAAACTCTCGGAAAATCTGGGTGTGGCTATGCTGATTTTCCCAGAAGCTGTGATGCGACTACAAGATAATGGAGGCAAAAAATTGTTTTCTCGCATTGCCGGAATTTGTAGCTATCAAAAGAAGGAAGCCATTGTTGGCTCCTTTGAGCTTCTGAAAACAAGTCTGGTAAACGCCGCACGATTGATAAATGCAAAAGGCAAGAGCGACGACCTCTATGTTAAAACACGACTGCTGCCATTTGTAGAGTCATTACCTTACTCGACTCTAGCGCAGGTTCTGCCAGAGAATTTATTTGGACTGTTGCCATCGTCAAAAAACAATTTCTTCTCGTCGCCGACTCCTTATTTGCTGAAATCAATCTGGGGAAATGTAGGAGCAAGCATATCGTTTGAATTGGTTTACCCTGAATTGATAGCTCAAGAAGTCAATGATGGTGCTGCGCTTCTGGTAAATGTTTCAGACTTATCCTGGTTCCATAATGTCATCTTGTCCAAACAATTGCTTGCCTGTGCGGTGAGCAGAGCGATAGAGAATGGAAGATACATGGTAGTGGCATCAAACACCGGCATATCTGCGGTGGTGAATCCGCTGGGTGTTGTAACCAGTAAGTCGATGTCAGGACAGAGCGGCAATCTGCTGGACAGGGTACAATTCTTGAGTGCACGCACTCACTATACTCGTATGTGGTGGTTATGGCGTCCCAGTTACAGGATTCGGTGAACTAAATGCTCAAATTCGATTCGCTACTCACAAAATTAGCTGCATCAGTTTTGCTGGCACTAGTGACGGTGGCACTTTATTTTACAGGTCCAGCCTTTGCGAAGGTTCCACTTGCAGAACTTGGAAAAAACACGGTTAAGTTAGAAGTCGCGCAAACCAGAGCACAAATTGAGCATGGGCTGATGGAAAGGGCTTCAATGCCGGAAGATCACGGCATGGTATTTATCTTCCACCCCAAACGTCCCGTCAGATTCTGGATGTTTAACTGCCTGATGTCACTCGACATGATATTCATCGATGAGGGTAAAATCGTAAAGATTGCTAGAAATGTTCCGCCTTGCAAATCGCATAATCCTGGCGATTGCCCACTTTACCCCGACGATGGAGAAGTGAGAGCAAGCGAAGTCCTTGAAGTCAATGCTGGCTATTGCGAGCGCCATAGCATCAAAGAAGGTGACACCATAAGATTCAGCCTTCCGGGTATAAAAACGGCTACGACAGCAGTTGAAAAAAAATAGTGTCACTGGTACATAGACAGTTTGGTACATAGACAGTTTTGCAACTAGATAGGACGAACACATGAGCAAAGAAATTATTTACAGCAAGCTTCAAGGAAGACTTGGTCATATTTTTCTCAATCGTCCGGACAGTCGCAACGCTATTAACAAAGAGATGTGGCTAGCACTGCCAGGTCTGATGTCCGAGCTTGAAAAATCTGGTGCGGAAATTTTTGTAATCGAGGGAACCAAAGATGCGTTTGCTGCGGGCGCAGATATTAACGAACTTCGAGAGTTAAATACAGCGGAAGAAGTTCAAGAGAACTGGAGCGCAATTGCAAACGGGCTGAATTGCGTAGCAGAGTCAGCATTGCCGACAATAGCTGCTGTAGATGGCGTGTGCATGGGAGGCGGATGCCTGCTTGCGATAGCATGCGACCTACGCTATGCCAGCAAGCGCTCGCGCTTTGCCATTCCAATCACCAAACTGGGCATTGCGCTGGATGATGTGAATCTTGGAAGACTCACCTCGCTAGTTGGTCTTGCAAAAGCAAAAGAATTAATTTTCCGAGGAAACGTAATTACAGCAGCAGAAGCACTTACATGCGGACTACTCAATGATGTTTGCGAAAACTATGAGTTCGCATCTCGCTTAAACGCAATTACTAACGAGATTCTGATGAATTCCTCAAGCTCGATTCGCGACGCGAAAGCATCATTCAAGCGAGTCGTCAGGTTCGAAGAAAACGAACAAAACAATGAGTCTGTACTGGGAAGCTACATGCGAGCTGAATTCAAATCGCGAATTAAAATGGCGCTGAAGGACTGATACTGTGGGTGATGCCGCCCTACTATCGGCATGGCTCGCCTTCATGACTCTTGCTGTCGTCTATATGACCATGGAAGAGTTGAAGAACCAGAAGAAGCGGAAACTACAAATTAAAGAACCCAAAGTAGTGAAGCTCTTGCGCCTGGCTTGGGCGCGAGAGCAGGCAATGGCTGAGGACAAAATAGTTTGTCAGCCAATATGCAAAGCAAGCAAACAAAAAATATTCGACTCCATTTTAGAACTCATAGAATTCCCAAGTTCTCGAATGCAATATCCCTTGAATAAACACTGGCTTGAACTCATCAGCACAGACTGGGATGCAGGAGAAATCATAGCTAGCATTGAATACCCAGAATCAGAAGACGAAGGAGGGCGATCAAGTCAGGGGAAATTTGTTTGGATCATAAATCGCAGTGGGGTGCTGAACTATGAGGTTCAGCTGGAGTTCACAACTATGAGCGATCACTTTTCGAATCACAAACACAGCACCCTCCTGAAGATAGCAAGCCTGACCGAAGCAGTTCTCAGAAAATTGAATGATGAATTTGAGCAAAGGGAGCTTAGCCACAACATTCCGCCATCGTCCGTGCAACAACAGGCAATTCGCCCCCGACTGCTCGAGCAAAACTATAACAGCGCAAAAGAGAATGTTGTCTGGCCGAGCGCACAAGACTATAACGAGGCAATTCAAAATCCGCAGACGGCTCTCAGAGATGGTGCTCTGAAATCAGGATTTCCTGAGGTGAATGCTTTTGAGGTGCCGAAAGCGATAAGCGGAGCATTCGCAAGCGTGTATAAAATCCGCACGCAAACAAAAACTTATGCGGTTCGTTGTTTTCTGCATCCAGTAAAAGACCAGGAAAAACGCTATAGCATACTCAAGAGGCATCTGCAAAACGACCCCAATGAATCCATCATAGAGTTCGAGTATCAAAATGAGGGCATCACTGTAGCTGGTAAAAAATATCCCATTCTTAAAATGGATTGGGTAGATGGCCACGCTCTCAGTTCATACATAGATAAGCACGCAGAAGACAGTGTTTTGATGGGTCAGCTGCGCTTGAACTTCCAGAAGATGATCAGCGGCTTACGTCATTCAAAAATAGCTCACGGCGACTTGCAACATGGAAATATAATCGTAAAAGAAAACACCCAGCTTATGCTTGTAGATTATGACGGCATTTTTGTGCCGGCACTGGCGACATTTCCGTCACCTGAGCTTGGGCATCCAAACTATCAGCACCCAAAAAGAGCAGGAAAACACTTCGGATTGTTTCTAGATAACTTTGCTGGCTGGCTTATCGACACATCCATTCTTTGCCTTCAGCAAGATCCTTCTATCTGGAAAAAATTCGATTGCGGAGACGAGAAAATTTTATTTGGCAGAAAAGACCTGCAAGAGCCTCGAAGCTCAGAGCTAATAAGCTATCTGCTCAAGCACAAATCGCCCGAAATTAGAAATGCTGTTAGCAGCTTCCTGCAACTGCTCGAACTTGAACTGGAGGAGATACCGTTTCTCGACCATGAAAACTCTTCAGCCGACGTAACAGACTAGTGGCCAGAATGATCTTCAATTTCACTAGCTTCCTATAATTTGGCTTACAAGCGGCAAGCAAGCTTCCTATATCCATGGTAATCTCTTTCAAGTCATCTGACGCACTTGCGACTGCTTTGGGATTGAACGAAAGTCGATAATGTCAGCATTGCTCTCAAAAACATTGCGCTTCTTTCTTGTTTGCTATGTGACACTGGCACTCGCGCTATTCACAGGACAGATGGTCTATTTAGGCAAGATGAGCATTGGCAATAATTTCAGCGAAGAAATCGTTGCAGCACCAGGTCAATTCAACGACTTTTGCTCCTTCTATTGTTTCGGAAAGTTGGCGTCGGCAAAATCAGGAAAAGATCTTTATGACTACGAGCTGCTGAAAGAATGCTATGGAAAATTATTTCCAGGTACGAACTATGCAAGTAATGTACTCTACTCGCCCCCATTTTCATTGCTTTGCCTTGCCCTGACAAATATGGCTCCAGGACTGGCTTATTGCGTTTACATGCTAACGCAGTTTTGTGCTTCGGCATTATCTCTGGTGCTGCTATCAAAGAAGTTTCCTATCAGCAGATCGAAACTCTTTCAAACAATTGTCCTTACTTTTCTATCAATTCCGAGCTGCATTTGTATCGCCCTGGGTCAGACAGCGCTTCTGATGCTGAGCCTTGTTGGCTTTTTCTTTTTTGCAATTCAATCAAAGCGACACATTTTATCTGGATTTATATTGGCCTGCATCGCGATAAAACCTCATATTGCTTTGGTTCTAGCGACATATTTGGTGGCACGAAAAAACTACAAGGCAGTCGCAGTCGGCGCGGTTTCGTTTCTCTGCTTGCTTGGACTGGTTGCCTTGTTAGCTGGAGCTGATGCGGTTTTAGCCTACCCCTCTGCACTGTTTGGAGCATTCACAAACCCGCCCTATTACTTCAAGGTCGACTTTATGGTATCAATCGTCGGCATCTTACGAAGAACTGGATTCTACGCCGGCTGGCAAGGACTCTGCGTGCTTGCTCTTGGGTTGGGAATGCTCTTCTTTGTGACAAACAAAGCCAGGAATAATTCAGATGGCTCCAACGAAGCAAATCTTGTTGCCTTTGTCGTGCTGAGCATTCTGCTCTTCTCAGTGCACGTGCACGGCTATGATTGCTGCCTTCTGGCAATTCCAGCCATGATGACCCTATTCAATATAAAAAACAACGAGCCAAATTTTGCAAACTCAAATAGGTTTGTCATAACAGCCTTAGCGCTTCTGCCACTCGCGACCTGGATTCTCCAGCTAGCATTGAACCAGATAACGAGAGACTACTTTTTGGGAGCAGGCTTCTTCGCTGTCAATTTGATTATGTATCTTGTCTTTGCAAGAAAATTGCTGAGGACTAAACCAGCAATTAGACCTGAACAACACGCTTGACTTCAGGAATTGCTTCCTTAAGCGCGCGTTCAACACCAAGCTTCAATGTCATGGTTGAACTTGGGCACATTCCACAAGCTCCCAGCAAATGCACGAAAACTTCGCCATCTTTAACGTCGATGAGCTCGATGTTACCGCCGTCCGCCATCAACATAGGGCGCAGTCCTTCGAGAATTTCTTCAACTCTTTCCTTCATTGCATTTTCCTCAACTCATCATAATGACTACCATCATTATAAGACCAAACCCGAAATTTCAGCTTCAGCCCTGCGCAAAACTGGTAATTTTTGCTCAACGATGCGCTTTTCACTTACTGGAATGCAAGCTTGAAGCTTGGAAAGCACCTGAGGCACTGGCGACCCAGCTCTCCTTCAATCATCAAAGCCCCTTTCTTTTGTAAACACGTTTGAAGCGCAAAATCTGCGTTTGAGACAGGAATGAACAAAGTTTGCGGCGTATACAAAAGAAAAGTAAATATTCAATCGAAGGAACGCGACAGCTTATATGCTGGGCTCTGGCAGGGGTCAGCCGGCTGGATAGCGTGTTCAGCACCAGGAATCTCAGCCTTGGCAGCAACAAGTCAGACTGTGGAAACAGATTCTCCTGTGCTTCCAATCCAGCCAGACACGGCGACTCAAAAGTCCGCATCGGCGGCAAGAATCTCACTTACGGGAGGCCACATGGCAAAAGTAGCAATAAATGGTTTTGGCAGAATCGGACGCAATGCGCTCCGTGCTTATCTCGCATCACAGCCGAAAGGTTTTGAAGTAGTTGCGATCAACGATCCCCTTCAAGACACAGCAACATCAGCACACTTGCTCAAGTACGACTCAGTGTTGGGCGAGCTGCCAAACGAAGTATCACACACCGAAGACAGCCTCATCATCGACGGCAAGAAGTTCGCTTTCTCGAAAGAGAAGGATCCTTCTACTTGCCCATGGGCTAAGCTCGGAATCGACATCGTTCTCGAGTGCAGCGGTGTTTTCACTGATGCAGCTAAGGCTAAAGGTCACATCAGCTCAGGCGCCAAGAAGGTTCTTATCTCAGCTCCAGCAACAAACGAAGACATCACCATCGTTCTCGGTGTCAACGACAAGAGCTACGATCCAGACAAGCACCACATCATTTCAAACGCTAGCTGCACAACCAACTGCCTCGCTCCAGTAGCAAAAGCTATCGACGATGCATTCGGAATCGAAGAAGGTCTCATGACCACAATTCACAGCTACACCCTTGACCAACGCTTGCTCGACACAGGTCACAAAGACCTCCGCAGAGCTAGAGCAGCTGGTCAATCGATGATTCCTTCGAGCACCGGTGCAGCTAAAGCAATCGGTTTGGTAATGCCACACCTCAAGGGTAAATTGAACGGCTTCGCAATGCGCGTTCCAACCCCGAACGTATCAGTTGTTGACCTGGTAGTTCGCACAAAGAAAGAAGTAAGCAAAGAAGCTATCAACAAGGTGCTCAAAGATGCAGCAGGCGCTGGCTTGAACGGTATCATGGGTTACACCGAAACACCGCTAGTTTCAATCGACTTCTGCGGCAACAAACTTTCTTCAGTTGTTGATGCTGACCTCACAATGTCAGTTGGCGACAAAATGGTTAAAGTTCTTGCTTGGTACGACAACGAGTGGGGCTACAGCAACCGCTTGATCGAACTCGGCACAATCGTTGCTAACAAATTGGCTCTCGCTAAGGTCTAAATTCAACCGGGAACAGCGCTAGCCGCTAACCCAGGGTAGACCCCCGAAAGAAAATGAAGGGTGCGCCTGGAGAAAATTCCAGGCGCACTTTGTTTCTGGCAGCAGCTGCGAAGCAGCAACAGGTCGCTTATCAAATCAGGAGAGCATCATGCTTAAGAAGACTATCCAACATCTTTCACCGGAACAATACAAAGGCAAGAGAGTACTTGTTCGCGTTGACTTCAACGTTCCGCAAGACGAAAACAAAAAAATCACAGACGACTCAAGAATAAGAGCAGCTCTCGGAACCATCAAGTATTTGAAGGATGCTGGTGGAAAGGTTGTTCTCTGCTCACACCTCGGACGACCAAAAGGTGGACCATCTGAAAAGTACAGCCTCAAGCCGGTCGCGGAAAGGCTCTCTGAATTGATAAACCAAAAGGTTGAATTGATAGCAAATTGCATTGGCGATGAAACAAAGAAACGAATTGATGCCATGAATGATGGGGAAGTTGTGTTGCTGGAAAACGTTCGTTTTCATCCTGAAGAAGAGAAAAACGACCCTGAATTCGCCAAGCAGCTAGCAGCTCTGGCTGATATCTATGTTAACGATGCATTCGGCACAGCGCACAGAGCCCACGCCAGCACAGAGGGCGTCAGCAAGCACATGAAGACATCCGTATCAGGATTTTTGCTCAATAAAGAAATAAAGGCACTCTCAGAGGTTCTTCACACTCCAGCCAGACCTTTTGCCACTATCATTGGTGGTGCTAAAGTTTCAACAAAAATCGGCGTTTTGAAAAATCTCTTGCAGAAAGCAGACAAGATAATCATCGGTGGCGCCATGGCATTCACCTTCCTGAAGGCGCAAGGCAAGCCAGTGGGCAAATCTCTCGTTGAAGAAGATAAGGTTGATTTGTGCACACAACTTCTAGCAGCAGCAGAACTGAAAGGTGTAAAGATCATTCTGCCACTCGACCTCGTATGTGCTTCTGAATTAAAAGAGAACGCTCCTGCAAGCCTTCACTCAGCTAATTCCATTCCTGACGATATGATGGGGTTAGATGTAGGACCAATGACTATGTCCATGATTAAGAGCGAGCTAAAGAGCTGCAAATCCATTCTCTGGAACGGTCCATTAGGAGCTTTTGAATTCGCCGGATTCGAAACGGGCACCTATACATTGATCGATATTCTGGTCGAATTGACAAAAGAGGGCACTAAGACCGTTGTTGGAGGCGGCGATTCAGTTGCTGCAATTGAAGCACACGGAGCAAGCCCAGAGTCGTTCACACATGTCTCAACCGGCGGTGGAGCATCACTCGAATTCATCGAAGGGCTGGAACTTCCAGGTGTAGCTTGTCTCGACTCGCTTGAAACAGCGGCCGCTGAAAAGTAAAACTACAAGCAATTAAAGAAGAAATTGAAGGGCGAGGTTGTCTATAAACAACTTCGCTTTTCAATTACCCTCACAAATCAGCCCCCCGATCCCCAAAACTGCTTCTTGCACGACGTTACCAGTCCTCACGAAATCCCGACATTCAAGCGCTATATTTGATTTTGTTGGACCCCAAGTTGAAGGACGGAAGAAACGATGTTGAACTCGAATAGTAAATCAAAGAGACAAAATTCTAAAGTACTGGGATTGAACAAACTAGGTTTGCGCGAAAGAGTTCAGAAAAAAACAGGAAAGTCAGAAGAGAAGTTCTGCATGCCCAAATCCGCAGAGAAACTCTGTTTTGCGGCAGAACGAATCTAATTCAATCTATTCCGAAAACGGAAGTCGGTGAGCAAGTTCAATCGGAGCAAAAACATGACAGCTACAAGTCTCATGAAAAAATCTGGAATGCATAACGATTCAAACAGAATGCGCACGAATACAAGACTTGCCCAATCGACTGATGCTCGAGCCATTGCCGAAATAAATGTAAGGGCGTGGCAGAAAGCATATCGGGGCTTGCTTCCAGATGCACTCCTGGACAAACTCAGCGTAGACGGTGCCTCCAAGGGCTGGCAAGCACACATCGAAAGCGGCGTCATCATCTGGTTATTAGAATTAGATGGAGTAGTGAGAGGCTTTGCTAGTATTGGCAAGAGCCTGGACAAAGATGTCGATCAAGATGTTGCTGAGCTATTCACGATTTACATTGAGCCAGAATATGTCGGAATGCATCTGGGAAGCGAACTCATTCAAGCAGCCCTAAACGACCTGCGACGTTCCAGATTTCGCCAGTGTACGGTCTGGTTTCTTGCTGAAAATGAACAGGCCCAAGCCTTCTACGAAAAAATTGGATTTACCAGAGACCACAAGGAGAAGCATGACATGCTCAACGGAACAGAGATGCATCAAATCAGGTATCGCTTAGAGCTAGACTGCTTAAACTAACGGAAGCGAAGCATCGCTCAGCTTTTGAGGTTCAAACGAAAGAGAGGCACCACGCACGGTGCCTCTCTGCATATCCACCGCAAATACGGCAAGAATTGCTGAGCGAACAGAACAGTCCTCTCAAAACACGCCTGCTGAATCAGGACGTAGCCAGGCTTGCTTAAGCTCTAAGATTCGATTAGCTGTAAACTGGTATAAAGAACCTAGATAGTTCGGTCTGATGAAATGGCAGCAGAAAAGGAAACACTGAATGCGACTGGCGCCGCCGCAGCTGGCGTGTTTTTTGCTACAAGCCTACGACTCCTACTATTAATGTCCTTGCTGGCTCCCGCTGTCAAGGCGCAATCGACTCCTTCAACCAGGAACGAACAGCTAATGGTTCCAGGTGTAGGCATGACTGCCTCATCTCAACTAGCATCACCAGTTGCGCAAGGATTGAAAAGCGACTTAAAAGGTGATGGCTATACCGTTCAAGGCAAGCCTGTGAACAAAAAACAGTACGAAGCGGCCAAGCTACATGATGAAGGCTTGCTATTGATGCGAGCAAACAACAACGAGCAAGCTCTGGAGAAATTCAAACAGGCAATCAGCGTCTATGACGGCTTTGCGGAAATACACCACTCGTTGGGCTTAGCTTACGCGAAACTGGGCAATAACGATGCGGCTTTAACTGAACTCAGAACAGCAGTCCAACTCAACCCAAATCTAGCTGACAGCTGGCTTCTGCTGGCGGGGTTCAACCAGACAGCCGGAAGACTGACTGAGTCAGTTAGCACTTACAATGAATTTTTACTTCGATTTCCAAATCACAACATGCATGCAAAAGTGAACGCCTCTCTCGGTTTTCTCTATGCCAAACTCGGAAAAAACGAAGAAGCTGTTGCTGAACTTGTGAAAGCCGTAGAGCAAAATCCAAACCTGGCGTCTTCTTGGATTACCCTCGGAGGAGTGTATCAGGCAAAGGGCGACATTGACCGCGCGATTGCAACTTATGCACAGTACTTGCAGCGCGCTGATAAGAAAGACCCTATGTATTCAAAAATAAATGCACTCGTCAGCTCTCTGAGCAAAGAAAGAAGCTCTCTTAATAACGAAAAAACTCAACAAGATATGCTCGATCTTTCTCAAAACAAAAACCCAACAGAGAATGATCAAGAGCCAGCCGAGGCACCAAAAAAAGCCAACGACGATTACCTTGCGCAAATGCAGCGCAACGGAGTGGGCTTAACACGCTGGCCCAAAAGCCGCCTGCCTGTCAGCGTTTATATTTCAGATGGAACAAAAACGGATGGCTATCGCGACTCAATGAAGAGTATTTTGAGACGCTGCTTCGATGATTGGGCTAAAGCATCAGACGGAAATGTTTCATTCATTTATGCTTCTGCGCCAGAACAAGCGCGACTCAAATGCTATTGGACAAGCGATCGGGCATCTCTAAAGAACTCTTCTGAAGCTGGCGATGCCCGAGTTTTTGAAGACCAATCTTATATAAGCAATGCTGAAATCTGGTTTCTCACCCAACCACTGACAAAATCTATGCCGCTTACAGACAATGTATTCAGAATGGTGGCACTGCACGAGGTAGGTCATGCGCTAGGTCTTTGCGGTCACACTTCAAACCCCGACGACATAATGTTTTATTCCACGACATTCAAAGATGGCTGGCGAGACCTTTCCGGTCGGGACTCTCGCACCATACGCAGACTCTATCAAAGTGACATTTAATAGTTTCTTCCGCCTCAGCTGATGCCATAAGAACTTCCCGGGGAATAAAGTATAGAGCGGTTCTTAGACTCGCGACTGCAATCTCGTAGGAGAAGAAACATTATGGGCGAAAAGCATCAAAAAAATGATAAAGCCGAGCAAAAACTGGACAAGCACAGTGAAGGAAAGCCCGGTTTAACGCTCGAACGCGTCGAAGCCGTAAAGGAAGACGCAAAAAAGATGTTTGGTCATTTGATGAAGAGCGCAGAGAAAGGTGAGTCAAAAGACAAAGCCACGGAAAAGAAAGAAAATTATTCTGAAAGAAACCCTGTGCTTAAGCCAGAGGACACGGCTACGAAGGTCTCGCAAGCAATCAGAGACTACGAGAAAGCGGGTAATAAGGTCTACACCGACGCAAAATGGGCAGACAAGCACCAGGGAAATGTCTTCATCGCCAATTATCTATTTTGCGAAGAGGGCAATCCGGTCAACGCATTGAGAGAGCATCCAATACGAAGCGGAACGGAAATTGATCTGTACAAAAAGATTTGTAGTTACGCGAAATACCACGACATAACAGATCCCAAAGAAAAAATTTCACCTGACATGATCATGAAATGGTCGCTGGAAGTGAATACCAATAACGATAGACAGGTAGTAATCGAGGATGCCTTGCTAACGGCTCACAACGTGATGCGAGCTATTGCCCGTTCCAACGCGGCGAATCCCGAGAATCTCCCAGCAGGAGACCCTGTACGGCAGATTCTTGAAGATTGTCGATTCGGAGAGAGAAATGGAAAACATGACGCTCAAAAATTAGGAGCTCATGTACCCGGGCTTCGAGAAATTATGGAAAACAAATACCAACAGCATGATCGAATGGCAAATCACGACCAGGCTTTGTTTGATGCAAACAATAAATACGCTGTGTTCAAACCTCTGACAGACTACGCAGATTCCAGCACCGGCTCGTCATACCATTTCTGGGTAGGTGCCTTCGGTGCATCTGTCCTATCCGCGGAGGCCACACGCGCTAGCATCAAAATAGAAGGTTCGCACGTTAAAGGCAACGACCGCAACGGAAGGGACGAACAGCCCTGGGGCAACGCAGGGGTCGATGCTCTGTCCAATGTCCGCAGCGAGCTTCACTGGTGGAGCTGGATTTAGCAAGTCAAACAAACTTTGCTGAGCTGAACGAATTAATAAGGGGGTTCTCGTTTCAATAGAGCGAGAACCCTTTCATTTGCACAACGACAAACCAATGGTTTCGGGGACTTTTTTCCTGGGATTGCGGACTTCCGCAAAAAATGTCAAGGGCTAATTGTCCCGTGCCCAAAAGTAGACATTACTCCCAAAACGTAAGCCAAATGTCAGTTCCAGTTTTTAGACAGTCCTCATGGGACTTTTACGAGTGCCATGGGAAATTCCCCAATTGGCGATGTCGAGTGGAAAGCTTAGACTGTGTTCACAAGGTTGGAAACGGACTTCTCCACTAAATAAGGCGGCACGACACAATGAGCATGTTTCAAGATCCCAATGACGAAGAAAAACTGTGCCAAGTACTCAAGGCATATGTTGAAGAATGGGGACCCGAAGCGGTAATAGTATCAGTTCCAAAACATTGGAAAGAATACGGTGGCAGCAGCCTCGGAAGAGTGAGACTGGAATTCAGCACTGGAAACACAGTATCAATCCGCGTTGAGTACGAATCTGTCCGAATCAACTACGACGTTCAATTGCAAATCGCGTAAAACGCACGGCACAGCAATAGAGAACGAAAGCTTTACTTGCGCCTTCCTCCTGTTAGAGAGCCTCCCTTAAACGGGGGGTTTTCTAGCTTTTTGAGTTCCAAAATAAGTAGAAGAAATAGCTCGCAGCCCGTTAGATGCAAAACGCGTGAGTGGGATCCAATTGATTGATCGACCGCAGAATCGAACTAACGAAGCTTCTGCTCGAAAATGACCTTATGGGTAATGTGATCGAGCCAGACCAGTTTGTGTTTTAGTTTGGGAAACTGCACGACAAATGAGCACACAATTCGCTGCTGAGTGATCGGGTTCAAATAAAAGAGTTGCTCTGATTCCTCGTCCTCATCAGGTGAAACGGGGAATCGATTACCGAGATCGTCTTCGAGAAAGAGGTCGATTGAACTCAACTTCCGATTAGTATGGTTAACCATAACAGTGTCGATTCGGATCTTGTGAAGACCCATTCCCATGTCATCTTTCATCACTTTTTTCTTGATGACGGCGACTTCGAAACCAGGCATCGAAACGGGCGGCGGCTTTACCGTAGGCTTAGTTGCCGCCGGAATAAGCAAGTCAGTATCGATAGACATATTAAATTCATCACCAGGTTCAAGCACGGCGTTTGGTCCACGCTTCCACAAAGCGTATGCCAGACCGCAAACTGCACCAACTGCAGCACCACCTGCAACGTTGTAGCCGTGCATAGCGACCGTGTTTTGCCAACCACCTACAGCTTTGTATGCGATCAAGGCGCCGAGAGCAGCACCGCCTGCAGTGTGAGCCGCTAGACGTCCAGCCCCCTTGAGTTTAGACTTATTGGTCGACTCCTTGAAGTTGTTTGCTTCGGCTTCGAACTTGAAGACCCGCCCATCAGGAGTAGCTAACTTGTCAAAAGAGATCTCGAGATGTCCTTCCCGACCTACGTGACGGGGCGCATGAATTTTCGAGACCCGCCCGTAAAAAATGGTTCCTTCAGGAATGACTTTATTGTCGTCAACATAAATGTCTTCCGTAATTTTGGCTGTAATCTCTTCGCCAGTTTGCGCTGGCTTCAGGTTGCCTTCCTCATCACGAAGGTCCATCTTCATAGCAGGCATCGGAACAGTAGCAAGCTTGAGCTTTAACGGTGTGCCGCGCGGAATGCAATATGTAATTTGCCCTTTCAGTAAAGGTGTTCCAGAATTTCCGGCAACCGGAACAGCAGTCGCAGCATGTGGCACCGCAGGTGGTGCAGAGACAGGCATTCGAGGAATGGATTGGGCAATTTTCTTGCCAGAGCCCAGCTGGTCGTAGCTGTGGTCGACGATGGGCACTTGCATGGCTGACCGGTTCTTTTCTAAAACCTCGCTAACCGAAGGCTTAGCAGCAGCAGATTGCGCACCCGACTCTTGAATCCAACTGTCTACATCGTCCTCAGCCAACACACCCAGAGGACTGCCCACGCTGAGCAGAAGCCCTACGGACGCAGCAGCACAGACGGTCGAGAACAACCTTCTTTTCTTGACACTTGACAATGAGCGTCTCCGGCAACCTAACCAGCCTAGTTTATATGTATTGACAAGGGATTTCATGAGATTCCGGTAGTCAGGAGAATTATCAAGCCACCTGTGAGCAGAGCGGATTTATTTATTCGACAAGATCTCCTCGCACGGATACAACTCAAGCTGCGCTTAAAGTGTGTGATTAGATCGCTGCTAAGCCCTTGTCTTTTAATGCAAGCAAATCTGCTGCGATTTCTTCGCTGTTTTGATAGCGCGCCGCAAGGTCTTGAGCAGTGCATTTCGCTACAACTGCATCAAGTCTATCCGAAATCATGGGGAGCAATTTTTTCGGATGTGCCACCATAATTGGTTCTGGTTCTTCGCCAGTTAAGAGATAGAACATAGTTGCACCAAGAGCATAGAGATCGCTTTGGGGGCAAGCTTTGCCTCTAAACTGCTCAGGCGGAATATATGAGTGCTTGCCCACAACTGTTCGAGTCGCGCTGGCTTCATAGTGTTGTGCAACGTTAAAATCGATGAGCTTAATTCCGGTGTCAGGGTCAAAAATCAAGTTATCTGGAGTGAAGTCGCGATGAATTACTGGTGGTTTAAGAGAATGCAAATGCCTCAACACATCGCACATCTGAAGGGCCAGCTCTATCACATCAGGCTCACCGAAAATACCTCGCTCATGCACATGTTGTCGCAAGTTGCGTCCTGGCACACGCTCTAAAACCATATAGGCGCGATGATCATCCACGAAAAGATCTAACAAAGCTACAATTCGCGGATGTGAAATTTGAGCAAGCAGTTCAGACTCGCGCTCGATTGCTTCAAAGGCTCTGCGACTCACTCGAAGACTTGCTTCGGCGGGCAATACAAATTCCTTCAAAACAACGGTTTTGCTATTTGCCTCATCAATTTGGTCCGCTACATAAGCAACAGCCTGCCCTCCTATTCCAAGTTGCTCGGTGATTCTATATCGACCGTTACAAATTAGTTGCCCATTGTCCAGATGATGTTCAATGAGCCGCTTGGGACTGTTAGACAAAACATCTAGCCACATCTGCGTGTGCGTTCCTAGCTTTACCGGGTTCAAGGCATCTTGCAGCGGAGTGTCAATTTGCTGGACTGCCACGAACTGCTTAATCGCGGCAAGAAAACGTTTACGAGGCTCACCAGCTACGATACCATCGAGAGCTAAACTCATGACCTTTTTGGGCTCAGCCTCGTTACCCCAAATATCAATCCAGTCATTCTGCCCAAAATTAGATGGTCTCCAACCTAGAGTCAGCCCCGATATTTCCTCCCAGGGAATCGGCTTAGAGACTTTATCTCCATACCAGTGCAGTGAATAGAGCCTGATTCCTTTTGGACTTACACCCACATGTGTAGCATGCTTCCATGATTGAACAACCGGAATTAGCGGAAGAGTGATCGCTGCAAACAAAAACACAGACAGCAGCAGCCCAGCATAGGCACCGAAGCCGGGAACAAGCATTGCCATCGATACTGCAGCAATCAAAATCGAGAAAAAAAGTTGCAGATGTTTCTGCTTTCGAACAATCAACTTGACCAGATTTCTAAAACTTCTCGTAGGCCTGTAAGGAACAACTGTCTCATCGTAGCGCTGTCCATCAAGCAAACGATACGACATGAAGTACTTGTATGCCAGAGAAGTATCAAGAGGTCCCTTCATCACTTCTTACCTAGAGAAACAGTGACACCGCGATCGGTGGCACGAAGGGATACGATTTTTTTGATAACTTCTTCACAGGCTTGCGGGCGCTCAACAACATCAATAGATGTAAGATAGGATATGAAATCGGAAACCTCTTTCGACACTTTCGAATTCACCTGGTTTGGATATGAAACAGACAAAGCTTCAGGATCTTGCCCCGTAAGCAGAAAGTGCATCGTTGCTCCAAGTGAGTAGATATCACTTGCAGGTTTTGGTTTGCCGCGAAACTGTTCAGGTGCAATGTACGACTGCTTGCCTATGAGCGTACCAGTAGCGGTGGCAGCAAACTCATTTGCAGCGCCAAAGTCGATGAGATGTATCAAGTTATCCTCACCGAGAACCAGATTCTCTGGGCTAACATCTCTGTGAATAATGGGTGGAGTTTGTGAGTGGAGATACTGAAGAATGGAAGCGATCGCTTGTGCCCAATCAAGAACCTTGTCCTCAAGTCGAGGACCTTCAAGGTCGACCAGTTGACGCAAACTCATTCCGGGAATGTATTCCAAAACTAGATAATCACGACCGTTCTCAACGAAATGGTCATACACGCGCGCAATTTGCGGATGCCTCAGCTTAACTAGCAAACCACTCTCTCTCTGGAATAACTCTTTTGCTTTTTGCATTCCAGATTCGCTTGTTTTGTGAACGACAAGCTCTTTCAGAATGACCTTTTTGTTGTCGCTAGATCGCGCAAGATAAATCGCTGACATGCCACCAGCGCCAATTTGCGAGATCACTCGGAACCGATTTTTGTTCAATGTCGTGCCAGTAGACAGTGGTACAAATGTGCTTGTGGTGAAGTGCGATTCAAGCTCACGATGCCACAGCGTCGTGAGTGAAAGGTTGGTGGTAGGGCTGGGCCCAGCAACCAATTTCCTTCTCAATTCAATTAGCTCTGGCGCCATTACAGCAGTGCTGCCCCAGCGCTTGCTGCCTTTGAAAAGAGTATCAAGATCTCCAACTGTCAAATCTCTGAGCGCAACGCGCGTCGACCCACCAGAGGCGAAGTGAAATACCATCTGCCGCCGTTCTTCGTCATCCATAGGAAGCATCTCCGCTTCCTCATCCTGCAATGCTATCGCACCGATGTCAGTCCACTTGCGGCTCAGCTTGCCTCGCAACTCGATAAAAAAGGCAAGCGAGAAGATTATTCTGTTCTTGGTCATAAAGATTTTCTTCGTGCTCAACTCATTTCCAAGCAACTTTGCAGCAATCGCAGTGACCATCGAAAAAATGATAATAGGCCAGTTGGGTCCGCCGCTAAAAATCAGCATGATGCCCACAACGAACTGAGCGATTACGGTGATAAGCGAAAGCAAAGATATTATCTGACACAACTGCGGCAGCGCGCCATCCGATTTCCAGGAGAGGACCATCAGGTCCTTGCTTTTGTCTTTGCTCTTGTCCTTCTCTGCCATGCCCCGAACCAGCGCCGGCGGGTGCGCCCCCGCCCCTCTAGTTATGCCCAGCCGACTGGAGGGTGAATCTAGGAGGAGGGAATTGAGCGAAAGATCAGGCAGTTAAGCGAATCGGTTAGATGAAGCAGTCCATTTCGGGCGATTCATCTGCATCTGCTTCATGCGATTGCCATATGCTTCATCTTCTGCCCGTCTTGGGCTAGAAAACGTATTATTCGAAGCAAAGCTCGAATAAGTCGGGGAAGCATCAATAGACTCGCCTGGACGCGGCTTAGAAGCGCGCCATTGCTTGCGGGCGTCAGCAGCGACATCAGCTGTAATCCAACTTCGCAGGTCTCTCACTCTAGCGATTACACGGTCGGCGCCCTGGTACTGGTCGTCTCGAATAACAACCCAGCCACCATCTCTGTCCTTGTGCATAGAATAGCCCCACATGTGACCACCACCGGATGAAGTCCATCCGCCAGTCTTCAACAGCTGAAGTTTTTCATGGCGCCCAAGTCCTGATGAACCATGACGAATTTCGTCTTTTCCGGTGATCATGTAAACAATGTTTCGTGCTTCTGAGTGGTCGCCTGCATTGCTTTGTCCCCAACTTCTTGCCCCGTACAACGGAGGACCAATCTGGTCCATCATCATGCCAACCATGCTGCGTGCACTACTACTGCGTGAGTTTTGTGGAGTCCATCTTCCGCCACTGTCATGGTTACTGAAGTTTACGTAGCGATACGGAACAGTTATGGTCTTTGGTGCTCCACCCCTGAGCTTGCCTGCAGTACTAGTGTATTGGCCCGTTAATGCAACGTCAGCAATCAATCGCGAGCCTGCTCCAGCGTTACGTTGGAACACACCGATGTTCCAGCTTGACTCCCACCAGCAAGTGCCCTGGTTACCTTGCTTGATGTCTGTGGGATCAGCCGCCAGATAAAGCAAGTTTTCAGCGAGTCTAATACGATCTTTCTGCCCATATAACTGCCTTTGAGCCTGACCCACTGTAAGGCGTGCACAGTTGTAATACGTGTCAACAACCTGGCGCTCCATCTCTTTCATTACTGATGCAGGATTAATACCAGCAGCGATCTCAAGCTCGGTTTGGTCGAGCATGCGTTTTTCAAAGTTCTTCATGAACTGAATATTCTGGGCAAGACGACTCTTGTCCATTACCCCTTCTAGCTGAGAAATCAGCTGTTCGCGGGCTTCGGATATTCCCTCGGGCATACCATCGATAGTTTGCCTGTTCAGACGCTCAACATGAATTTTCTCGCCAGGCCTGTCTGTAGCAAGACGATATTCATATTCACCATCGGCACATGGAGTAACACTATATCGCGACTTCAGTGCCTTGCCTTTGTCATCTACACCTCTAAACTCATTGCTCAAAGTGCCATCTGGATTTGCAACACGAGTCCATGATTCAGTCTTCTCACCTTTTTCAGTTTTTCGTGTATCAACAATTGAGGCAAGAGACTTTGTGTCACCGTCTCCAACATACTGAAACTCACGAGTTGACTTAGGACCAACAACACGTTTGATATCACCATCTTTATCAAGATCGATATGCAACATGTTTGAACGCTCGATAACAGCCGACCCATCAGGATTTTGATAGCTAAGGTCACCATTGCGATCAACGAAGATCTTGCTGCGATTTTCCTGCCCAGCAGGGCGACGATCGAATATCGACTTCTCTTCTTTTGAACTCAAATTACGATCTCTAACGGACACTATGCCGGCAGAATCTCTTATGAAAGTACGCTCCAAGTTACCTTTAGTTGCTCTGATGATTTCCCCGTTTCTATCAAAGTCTAATTTGGTGCCATCTCGATCGACAATTTGCTTGCTGCCATCGCGATGTTCTTGAACCTTTCCACCTTTATCGTTGACGTAGGAGAATTCACCACTTGCGCTGATATTGATGTCTTTGCGAGCATCCTTAAACTGTGGTGAGTCAGATGTCCACATACCATCTGCCCCCTTTGACCAGGTAACGGTGCCACCGTGTGTAGGGTCATAGTGAGTGACGCGATTATCAAGTTTGTCGATGCGAACACCATCTGGTCCGCGATAGCTCACAAGAACGTTGTTCTTATCGTAGGACAAACGTGCTCCATCATTAGCAAAAGAGTCAGTCGTTTCTCTTCCATCCGGATGATAGCTGGTCCACTTAGAATCGGAATTTTGATTGTATCCAGCGGCTCGCACGCTATGAACACCGTCGCTGCTAACTTTGATTTCGCCAGACCACGAGCCTCGCTCGCTCTTCCATTGCTTAGAGTCAGCACTGTCTCTTGTGTAAGAGACCGATGAGCTCTTCTCTCTGTCAATGATGGTGACGGATTTTATATCGCTACCTTTTTCATCAAAGTATTCATACTTACGCAATCTTTTGCCGTCTGCAGTCTCAACCACAGATGGACGATTCGAGGCATCGGGTGTGATTCTGCCAAAGCCAGCACCCTCTAAAGTTTCTATGCCACGACCATTCACTGTGTGCTTTATGCCGGACTGATCTTCAAATGTGACCGTTCCATCATCTCGTAGCGAAAGGTTCTTGCGCGGTCTATCAGCAGCATCAGAAGTCCACACCCCACCGTTGTTGCTCCAGATTATTGGGTTGCGACCGGGTCTGGCTTCGACAATTATATTTTCATTTTGCTGAACGAGACAAGTGCCATCTTGCCTTGTAATTTTGGCAAGTCTGTGATTGCTATCAAAACTAACTCGGGCTCCGTCGGCGTTCTCCTTCTCTTCAGTTACATCACCGTTAGCCTTTTCCACACGCCAGACGCCATTCGAGGTTGTCTGCATGGAAACATCGCCATCTTTTGAAACTTCAACTTTACCTGGGAAAGGAAGCGCCATTCCCTGGACTTCCATAAACCACTGTCCACCTTGCTTCGACAACTTGGTGCTGCCTTCACGATCTTCGGTCACAATGAGAGTCGCTTCATGAGTCTGCGGGTCACGCTCAATGTGTCGCATCTTGCCATCGGGGTAAGCAACGTCCGTCACATAACCAGACGCATTGGCGATTATGGGCGGCGGTGTTGCCGGTCTGGCGTCAGATGTGCTGGCTGTAGATGTTTCCAGCCAGGGTGGTTGTAACTCAGATAAACTGCTAACTGACTTGCGACCCGGCTTGGCATCCTCAGACAGCAAAGATGTAGGTACTAAGCTCTGGTCGCCATAAAGTTTGAGCAATCCGGATGGAATCCCTTTATGGAAATCTTCTTTGACCTCAAGCAAAGGCAAAGGGAAATCTTGCGCTTTCTGCGATGCCTGCGAATATTTACGCCAATCATCGTCATTGCGCTCTGGTATTAATAGTGGTGACTGAAGCCCTGCATTTTCCAACTGCGCCGTTGATTTCTTAGCAGGATCATCACTCTCGGGGAAAGAGCTGTATCCCATGTTTGAAAAATTACCCTAGCGATGGTAGAGACAAACGAAGCCGTACAAGACAGATTCAAGAAGAATCCTCATTCATTCCAACCGCGATCAAAGCCCAGCTAGATTAGAGTAAGTTTCATTTGTGGAATTTTTGTGCCGCTTGGGGGGAAACCACGTATTAGCACCGATCCTAACTGTCTGAATATGCAGCTGTCTTTGGTGGAAGACCCTTGCCCTGACGGTGTTACAGCACAGTGAAATTTGTTTATTCGTCTTAAACACGAATAACTTGCATTCAGCAGATACTAGTAAACGAAAAAGTGTAAATGACAACTTCTTCGCAAAATCCGAGACGGACAGCCCGACAATATCACAAACGAGTGATAAGCTGATTCGCTAGGAAAGTCAGCGTTCTCGTCATCCACGGGCAGCAATATTATGCCCGTGGAACTTAAGCTCATAACCTCGCCGTTTTTAGCGTGCAATCAATGAGCTATAGACTTTCTTGTCACCTGCTTTCTGTGTGAACTCATAATCTCCGTCTTTGCAGGGAACGACATCGAAGCGTGACGCTTGTCCTTTGTCACCACGAAACTCATTGACGAAAGAACCATCTGGATTAATCACTCGAGTGAACGTCTTTTGCTGATCTTTAGCTCCCTCAGTTATCGACACAAGAGTTTTCTTATCACCCTCTCCGAGATATTTGAAGCTACGATTTTCCTTCGAACTCGACACCGAGGTCATATCCCCATCTTTATCGAGCTCGACTTTAAGTCCATTTGCTCTTTCGATGACCGCGCCACCATCACTCTTCTGATAGCTCAAATCACCACTTTCTGAGAGATGAACATAATTCCACTTATTAGCTTCCGCATCCTTGGCATCAAAAACGGTTTTTTCTTGTTTGTTTGAAAGGTCGCGATCCACAACCTGAGACAATCCACTGGGTCCCTGCACAAATACTCTTTCAGTGTTTCCACGCTTGAGGCTCTGAAGCTGCTTATCGGCGCCGTACTTCATAACAGTACCATCGGCTGAGTTGATGCTGCGACTGCCATCCTTATGTTCGACAACGGTCTGATTCTTCTCATTTTTAAAACTCAAGTCGCCGGCTGGTGTGATGCTCAAGTCTTTCCTCGACTCCTTATTTGCCTCGGAATCGGACTTGAATGAACCATCCACATCTTTTGACCATGTCGTGCTGTCGCCAACTCGTGGGTTATAGTAGCGAACCGACTCTTTCCCATCCTGATTCACTCGTTCGGCTCTAACACCATCAGCGGTGCGCACACTTACAACAGAATTATTAGACTTGTCGTAAGACACACGCGAGCCATCAGCTCCAATGATGTCCGATGTTACCTTACCATCGGGGTGTGCACTATCCCAGCGCGAGTCGGGACCCGGAACGCTACCATTGTCTGGACGAGTGGAGTGAACCCCATCAGGACCTACCTTAATGTCGCCGCGCCAAGTCGTACCAGCCCAGCTGTGGCTGTCTTTACTGTCTCGAGTAAAGGTGCTACTCGAATTGTCTTTCTTGTTGATTATAGTAACTGACTTGATGTCGTTTGATTTGTCGTCAAAGTATTCATACTTACGTGTTTTTTCCGGCAGATCTACAACTGATGGACGATTCAAACTGTCAGCAGTAATCTTGGCCGGGCCATTACCCTCAAGTGATTCTTCTCCTCGAGAATTGATTTCATGCTTAACCCCACTCTTATCAGTAAACGATAATTTCCCGTCCTCTGAGAATTTCAGATTCTTTCTGGCTGCAGCCTCGGAATCTGACTTCCAAGAATCTCCTTCCTTTGTCCAGGTTACATCTTTTTGTCCTGGTCGAGATTCAACAATTTTGTTTTCAGATACACGTTCAACAACAGATTTATCCGCACGAACTAATCGCTCTGCTTTTCCATCAGTGCCGAGTCGCAATCGAGAGCCATCTGCGCTCTGCTTTTCTTCAATCGTGCTGCCATCGAGCCGGTCAACCTTCCAAGTTCCGGCTTCGCCTACTTGGGTTGCTACTTCGCCATTCTTCGAGACTTCAATTTTACCGTTAACTGGAAGTTCAAGCGATTGCATGCTTAGCGACCACTTCCCGTCCTTTTGCTTCAACGTGGTGAGCGCGTCCGGAGTCTTTGTCGTAACAGAGAGAACTTCATGTGAGTTTGGGTCGCGCTCAATGTGACGGCTCTTTGTTCCGCCAGGATATTCAATGTCAGTTACATAGCCATCCTTATCAGTCTTAAGGACTGCCTCAGATTTGGCGGGGTGCGCTTCTTTACCCTTGCCACTGTCTGCGGTGGCGGCGGCTTCGTTGGGCTCGACCTTAGCAGATTCAACTTTCCCAGCTTCGAGCTTGCCAGAATCAGCCGTTGGCTTGCCGGAATCACCTTTTTCGGATTCCCCCTTAGCAGAATCTGCCTTGCCAAAGTCAGCTTTGAAGGCAGTAAATTCTGGAGGCAATAAGCGGTTCGGTTGAGCGTCCGACGAAAACGGATTACGTTCAGCTCGAGTAGGTATAGGAGTGAAAGTATCTAGCTGTAATTCGGGGAAAGCAATATTTTCAGACGCAGACGGTTTACTATCACTTTCCGTGATATCGTTAAATGCCATAGAAGTTCGCTCCGGTACTAATGCGGGATTACGCGTGAACTAACCCGATGTTTTCTGGCAAACCAGAAAAGTTTCAAAAGCACTAGCTACTCTCTACAGCCCATTAGTAAATAGCTTTCGTGATTCCACTAAGTTAGTCGGAAATTGTGGAATTTTTGTTTCACTTAGAGAAGCAGTTGAAGCTTCTTTTCTGCAGAAAGTTTTTAAAAGGAAAAAAGTCAACCATCGCTGGTTGACCCTCCCTTGTTTCCCCGGTCCCGCAACCGGTAACAAAATTGTTCGTCAGCAAATTTGCTTTCGATGACATCAATGTATTTTTCTTTCGTGGCAATTTTGTGACAGCAGAAGACATTTTTCAATACTTACAATATCTCAAAAAACATCTTTTCTGCTGGGATAATATGGACAGTATTTTCCTGAGATAGGCAGCAAATTGATGTACCCGCAAGAACTGAAAGCAATAATTTTCGACATGGATGGTGTACTTGTTGATAGTGAACCGCTCCACCTCCTGGCGATGCAAAAACTGCTTCAACGCTACGAAATAGCCTATAACGAACACGATAATCGCGAGTTTCTCGGCAAGAAAGACATCGTGATTTTTGAAATATTGATTGACCGTTTCAAACTCGATTTGACACCAGCACAGTTTGTAGATGTCAAAGAGGAACTCATGGTGGAACTTATCTCCTCAAAAGCGATTGCAAGGCCTGGAGTTGCTTCTTTGTTGGAGAGAGCCAGAAATCTAGGGGTTCCTATGGCAGTGGCATCATCTGCAACATTACCCACCATCAACCTGGTAGTTGATACTCTAAACATTCGCCATTATTTCAAAACACTGTGCTCAGGCGATCAAGTAAAACATGGAAAGCCAGCTCCAGATGTTTACTTGCTTGCAGCTCAGCAAATTAAAGTCGCTCCGGAAAATTGCCTGGTTGTAGAAGACACCATCACCGGATTGACTGCCGGTAAAGCCGCGGGAATGTTCTGCATCTCCATTCCTTGCGAAGCTACAGCTCATCAAGATCACAGCATCGCCGACTTGAGCTTATCAAGGATAGATGAAATACCAGTGGAAAAAATCTTTGCTATGAACAAACCGACGACGACAGGCGGTATATAATTCTCAGCGCAGGATAACCGAGAGCCCAAGTCATGCCAAGAGTTTTGATTGTCGAAGATGATCTAGATCTTTGCGACCGCGTGAATATGTGGTTGAGCCACGAAGAACATGTCGTAGAAGCCGTCAATGACGGGCTGGAAGCACTGAACCTACTGAAATCTCGTGAATATGACATAGTCATTCTCGATTGGGATTTACCAGGCATGCTTGGCATTGAGGTTTGCAAAAGCTTTCGAGATTTTGGCGGAGTGACTCCTGTTTTGATGCTCACCGGACGCGGCAATATGGCTGACAAAGAGCAAGGGTTTGATGCCGGCGCCGACGATTATTTGACAAAGCCCTTTCATTTGAAAGAGCTGTCTGCTCGCGTAAGAGCCATGGTGAGGCGGAGTTCGATGGTGGAAACAACCAAGCAGGTGATCGCGCAAGCTCGCCCTGATATTTTTTACAAACGCTGCCCTGAATGTGGACTTTCATACGGGCTGGAAAAAGAGCGCTGCGATGAAGATGGCGAAGTTCTTCAAACAGACAAAGTAGACCCGGCCCTCGGAGCAGTTTTTGGTGAGCGCTATGAAATAGAATCGGTCATCGGAAGCGGCGGAATGAGCGTAGTGTACAAAGCAAAACACAAGCTCATGAACAAGATTGTTGCAATCAAACTACTCGATCCACGATTGGTCAGACAGCAGCTCGCGGTAAAACGGTTTCAGCAAGAAGCACAAGCGGCGAGTCGCCTGAGCCATCCTAACGTGATTGTGGTTCATGATTTCGGCATGACACCTGATGGGCAACCTTACATGGTGATGGATTACTTGGGCGGAAGAAGCTTACAAGACATCCTCGATGAAAACCCCAGCCTCGAGCCTCCGCGAGCAAAGCGCATTTTCATGCAAACAGCGTCCGGAATGAGCCACGCGCACAAAATGGGAGTTGTTCATCGAGATATAAAGCCAAACAACATCATTATTGACTATGATCACATGGGCGAAGAATCAGTCAAAATAGTTGATTTCGGAATCGCTAAACTAGTCAGTGACAGCTCAAACCCGACAGAAAGACTCACCAGAGCCGGTGAGTTTTTTGGCACGAGTGTGTACATGAGCCCAGAACAGTGTCGAGGAAAAGACGTTGATGCGCGCTCAGACATCTATTCCCTGGGTTGCGTCATGTTCGAGTCGCTGACAGGTCTTCCACCGTTTGAAGGTGAGAACGATCTAGATACATTTCAAATGCAACTCAGCGCAGAACCGCCTCGCTTCAAAGAGCGCAGACCAGATTTGAATATACCCTCAGAATTTGAGTACATTGTGCGAAAGGCACTCGAAAAAAACGCAGAAGAGCGATACCAGACCATGGACGAGCTGATGGAAGACCTTTCGCGCATTCCGATCTAAGCGTCTTCGACTTTATAGCCTTCTGCTTTTAGAGCGTATCTTGCAGCCTTGAAGGGATCAGTCGTTCCAGCTTCACGAGCAAGTTTGAGCAAACCAGGATTTTCAACACCAGCAACAGCTAAAGTGTTTCTATCTACATTGTTATCTTGATTGTCACGCGCACGAGCCGCTGCAATCGAAGCACGCGCAGCGCTAACTTGCGGAGGCAACGGAATACCTGGTGGCAGATTTCCAACAACTCCTGCAAGCAATTGCTCAAGTGCATCAATCTGCGAAGCATCTATATTGAGTGAACCAGCTAAAGCAGCTGCCATTCCATCAACTATCGCAGCTGTAGCTGTAGCCTGATTGATTGCATCTTCTGCTTTTTCAGAGTTGTAACTGTGAAGCCACTGTTCGTAGGTTTTGTGACCATCATAGTATACTGAATCGCCATCGGAGGAGAACGTCTTGTTTCCTTCGTGGTCGAACATATCGATGTTGCCGCGTCCATCAATAGTAGCCTTGGTGCCATCGGGATTGAGCAAGCTCACGCTGTTCCGATCCATCACTGTATGGTCGCCGATTCTCACGTCAGAGGTGCCGTCTGGATGCATGTGCATTTTGACGGTTTCATCTTTAATCGGTTGCCCTGTGGTCGGGTCAATCTTCTCTATAGTGTTGTTGCCTTTTCCGTCAACAGTAATCACCTGTGTAGGCGTTTTATCAACAGTTCCATCAGCTTGAACTTTGAATTCTTTATCAGTGACGCCGCCCTTATCTCCATGATTTGGAGTGAGCACAGCAACTACGCTGCCATCATTAATGGTGGCAACACCCGTACGCAAATCTATATCACCACCATGGAAGATGTGAAGTCTATGCTTGTTTGCAGGGTCGATGACATTAGCCCACTGTCCGCGCTCAGGATGTCCGCTGCTATCATCATTTACTTGCAGCTGTCCGTCGGGACCCAGCTTGAAGCGAGAATTCGCCATGAGCCGTCTGGCTTCTTCTGAATTCAACTCAAATTGCTTGCCGCCCTGAGTTCCGATGGTCAGGTGCTCGTTACCATTTGCATCTTTGCTGATTCGTACTTCTAGTGGCTTGGATTCCTTTGTTTGCGCATCCATATGCGGCATTATCATTTCAGACTTGCCACCATCATGCGTATACAATTTTGTTCCGTCCGGACGAACGGTCAACGACTCGCCATTTCCATCCATCAAAAGGACAGGCAAATCTTTCATTGCAGCCTTAGCAGGGTCCTTTTTGATTTCCGCATCAAGATTGCTCATGTACTGCTGATAAGCAGTATCCAGATTCGTTCCAGCAGGAACAACCTCTGTGACTGAATTTTTAAAGAACCTGAGCGCATCACCCTTATCGTCAAAGGTAGCAATCGGCTTTCCAGACTTATCTAGAGCCTCGACCTTACCGGTTTGATTATTTCGGTGAATTACCAGGTCAGAATTCTTGCTGCTTGCTACATCGGTGCCATCAGCTTTATGTTCGATTGTGTGGAGACCATCTTTAGTGCTTACCGAAGCATCTTTGGGATCATCCTTGCCGCCGGCTGACTGGGTCATGTTGAATTTTTCAGTGCCAATCAGCTTGTTACCGTTTCGATCAGTAACAACTTCCACATTGCCATCTCTTCCGGTCAAGGTCTCATGTTTTGAGCCAGCGAAATCGAAATCGATAACGGCATTGCCGAGTGTCTTAACGCCATCCCACGCTTTGCCGCCCCAGTCTGAGATGGTGTTCCACACTGAAGAGAACCCACTGGTGACTGTTTTTGCGATTGAGTCGGTGTTTAATTTGTCATAGAAGCTAGTTGAAAGACTCGATGAGAGGTTGACGTCGCCAGTACGGCTGACATCAAGATTGTTGAAAATCGAAGTGTCACCGAAGGAGAGTCCGCTGCGATTTGAATCGCCATCGTCTTTCCACCCACCGTGGAATCTGTCCCATCCACCGCGCTTACCCTGGTGGCCGTCCCATCCGAACGAGCTGTCCGCTTTCGGAAAGTTGAAACCCATGGCGGCAATCTGATCGGGTGTGTAAACTCCGGCGCCGAAATCACGCATCGTGTTGCCGATGCTGTTCATATTAAAGCCCATTTCGCCCTGGTCTTTGACATGGTGACCACTGTCAAACGGGTTTTTCCAGTTGCTAAAGTCGAGGGCTCCCGAAAAATCGAACTTGAAGACTTTATCCAGCGCAGTTTGAGGAGCTTCGGTCTTTTTCTGCTCGACCCCAAATCCACTCAGAATTGAACGAGCTTCAGAACCTGCTGCACGAGCGAATTCTTTGAGCCCGAGGGTCTGCCAGTCTTGTTTTGAAATCTCAGAAAGCAGTTTGCCAGACGACTCAACCGGGTCAGTAGATTTGTTCTCGACACGATCATTCGTCGTGCCAGACTTGTGCTCATCTTCTTTATGTTCGTCAGAAGGAGCTTCCGCCTTGTGTTCAGGCGCTTTTGTTGCGGGTTTATCGTCTACTTCAGCCATAAATTAAAGTCGTTTGCGGTTTTTGTAGTAAGCGGGACAGCTGTTTTAAGCCTTTATGATGTTGTTTTCAAGTACCTTTGTCAAGGTGAGCCTACGCAGTGCCAGGTTAAATCTACACAGACCAGTGATAAAATTGACAAGCCCAAACGGGAGCATCATTAAATATGTACCTCGTACATAGGTACCTCCTATCATTGACTGCAATAGCATGCTCATCTTCCGCCGTCCAAGCGGCGACAGGTGAGCCAGCGCTTACCGGTACGTTCGAATCCCTGCGAGATGCAGGAGAAAAGGCTTATGCTGCAAACAATTATGGGCTAGCCGAGCGCAATTATCTGGCTGCGATCAAGTCTGCGGAGTCACAGAGTTTCTCCCCAGCTGACAGTCGCTGGGCTCAGATTTATAAGGATTTATCTGCGCTCTACGAAGTCAGAGGCAATTTCCAGAAAAATGAGTTTTATCTGGAAAAGGAACTTCGCGCCAGAGAAAAACAAATGGGCGCAGAGAACCCACAGGTTCTGGCCCTGGTTGGAAGACTTTGCCGAGCCTATTTGCTCCACAACAATCAGGCTAAGGCCGATAGATTGAGCAAATTGTTGTTGAACTATGGCGAGCGAATTCAGCGCGAAGAATCCCAAATAGATGCTCACTTTGCAGAATTACATAAGTTCTTCAGTACTCATAACGAATACAGCGAGGCGGAAAAAAAGCTCAAGACAGCAAAAGAAACCGCTCAAAAAGTCCGAGCTGACGATCATCTCGAACTCGCAGCCAGTCTTGACGGCATTGCAGCAGCTTACAAAGAAAAGGGCAATCTTGCCCTTGCAGAACAAATGTACAAACGCGCTTTAGACCTGAGGGAGAAAACTCTGGTGCCAGGGCATATGGCACTGGCATTTGGTTATGAAAATCTGGCCAACCTCTATGCATTGCAAGGAAAGACCGCGCAAGCTAAACCGCTTTTTGAACAGTCGCTAGAGATAACAAAGAAGACACTAGACGTAAAGCGACCCGAAGTCTTCAGTCGCCTGGATAATGTGGCACATAACTACATCAGCTTAGGGCAATATTCGCAGGCCGAATCACTCTACAAACAGGCAATCGACCTGATAAAAGAGAATGGTGGCACGAAGAGTCGAGACTTCGGACAGGCATCATCATCACTAGCTTCACTCTACATGAAGCAGGGACGTTATGCTGAAGCAGCCCCACTTCTAAAAACTGCAGTAGCAGTTAACGAAAGCATATACGGACCACAAAGCGCGACGTTAGGACCGCTATTAGATTCTTATGCAGAATCTTTGGAAAAGAGCAATAACAGTTCTGAAGCAGCTAAGATAAGGCAACGGGCTAGTTCGATTAGAGGCACCACGAGCGCATGCAAAGAGTCATCAGGAAACTCATCCAGGGAATTTTAAAACCTCGAGTCGGTGCTCGAATTCCGTTGAGTCTTATTTTTATTGCTACAACATTTTCGCTGACCGAGCCAGCCTGGTCTGACGTTGACGCTCTGGCGCAAGCGAGCTCATCCACAGCAGTTGCGCAAGAAGCAGGCAAGAAGACACATGCAAATGAACCTCCAGCAAATCTCAAACCGATAGAGGAAGTGGCAAATGCATGGCTTCGTCGCCCTGAACTCGCCCGTTCGCAGGTCGGTTTGGAAATAATGCACATACCGTCTGCCACAGTTCTTTTTTCGCATAACGGCAGCAAACGGTTTGTGCCAGCCTCTACAACCAAAGTGTTTAGCACGGCCTGCGCAATGGACATGCTTGGTCCAAACTATACATACACAACGAAATTGCTAATCTACGGAAAGATTGAAGGCAGTCATCTAAACGGTTCTCTCTTTATCGAACCGTCGCAAGACCCTACATTAAAGACTCAAGACATTCGCGAAATGCTTAACGTCTTGCAGGCAAAAGGCATTAAATCCATTGAAGGAAAGGTCGACATCGTTGGTATTCCTGGTGGTGGCGATCGCTTCTGCTCACAGTGGTTAGTAGAAGACTGGGGACAGGACTGGATGCCAGTCCCAACAGATTTTGTTGTTGACGACAATATAGCCAGAAAAGACCCAGCGCGCGGTTACCCACTGATACCATATACGGTGGGGCGCGACCAGAACGCTATAGTATCTTCAGCCCTGCGCTCTCCTGATGGACCTGCCTGGTTATGCTTTCACCCTGGCAGCAAGACCATGCAATTCTGGCATCCCGATGGTCCCCTGGTCGGCGGACAGATCGTCGGCAATCCGCTGGAATACAACCTGGCGATAGTCCAAAGCCTGGTTAAGCAAATGGGCATCAAAGTAAAAGAAAAAACCATACCAGTTGAGGTGATGGAAAGCCCACCTACAGTAATTGCAGAGCACCACTCTAAACCACTGTTCGAAATAATAAAACACTGCCTTAAAGAAAGCGACAATCTGTACGCACAACAGCTACTGCGAACGGTCGGGAACCTTCCGGCTGTTTCAAAAGGAGTTGAAAAAGCTACATTGGAAGAGCGTGGTCTGGCTCGCCTCAACCAATGGCTGCTCGCCATGGGAGTCGCTCCTGCTGAGGTTCTGCTCTGGGATGGATGCGGTCTATCCAGGAAAGATTGTTTTACACCGCATTCGCTAAATCTTGTACATCGTCACATGGCAGGTGCTTTGCTAAAAAGTACATACATTGACGTGATGCCGCATTATGGGGAAGAAGATGCCGTCAATGGCACTTTCCACTACAAGACGGGAACCATGGACTGCGTAAGAGCAATTTCCGGAATTTTGTTTACTGCAGCCGGAGAGCCTCTGGCGGTGACGGTAATGGTGAACGACCACAGTCCATCAATTCGTGACGTCCGCTCAAGCATGACTGGCATGATAAATAGGTTGCAATCTCTTGGCTCACTCAGATTGCCTACGGTACCAGTTCATACAATAGTAATTACTCCAAATAAGGGCGCTTCGCGAAGTGGCAAAACTGCCGCCGCCCCAAAAAAGACGACGCCCATCAAACACGCAGCCGCTTCGAGTCAAAAAAAACACAAACGACACAAAACACACTAAGGAGAATTAGATTTGTCGCTCGCATCATTCAAGCAAATAATCAAAGACGAAAAATTGATTTGTCCCAAATGTGCCAAGCCCGTGAAGCAATTCGACAAATATGTCGAAAAAATGGATTCTGTCTGGGATGGCGCAGGTGACTCGCACACGGAGTCGAGCAGCTCGGTGGTTACTCTCATATGCGGCAATGAAGGCTGTTCGTGGAAAGAACGTACCGAATATTGGGATAATTATGTCGAGGATTAGCATTTAATCCACGGCTAGAGCGCATAATTTGGAAGCAGGGCATAATAAATTCATGCCTTGCTTTTTGTTTGCAGTCAGGAGTGTACTATGGGAGATAGCACGATCGAGGAAAAGGTTGAAGTGGTTGAGGTCACCCTCGTCGAGAATGTTGAGATCAAAGAAGCACCTGAGGGCTCGAACGAAGTAGCGAAACCCGAGGCAGCATCACGCAAAATGGTTGGTGATTTTGAACTTGGTGACTTGATTGCCGAAGGGTCAGCATCACGAATCTACCAGGCAAAGAATGACAAACTAAACGGCAGCTTTGCTCTCAAAATAATCTCTCAAGATCTCTATCGCACCGAAGCTGCAGCAACGCGTCTACTAAATTCACTGAGAGCCGCTTCGCAGGTTAGCAATCCATACCTTGCCACCATATATGATTGCGGACGCACTAAAGATGGCTCAATTTACATAGTGACCGATCACATAAAAGGCAAGACCCTCAAAGACATGATTGCCGCCGGTGAACTGCTTCAAGGTCAGCGCTTCATCGATATATTTCGACAATTGACTCAAGCCTTGAAAAGCTTGCATCATCACAATATTGTGCACGGAGATTTGAAACCCGGAAATATTTTTCTTGTTGATACCAAAGACCTCGAATTCACTTCGCATGATTTCATCAAAGTCGTTGACTACGGCATCGCCGGCGCTTTGACAGAAGTTGAACGACTGGAATATCTGAAGCTGTCGAGCAAAGATGGTTGTCCTAATTACATGAGCCCCGAACAGTGCCTGAGCTTTGCACTGGATGCACGTTCAGACATTTATTCTATGGGGCTTGTAATGCATGAAGCATTAACAGGCAGCCCATTGGTTGGCGGGCATAGCCAGGTGCACGCTATTCTGCGACAACTGAATTTGAAGCCTTCAAAATTGAAAGAATCAGGCTGGCAAATATCAGATTCTATCGAAAGAGTGTTGATGAAGTGCCTTGAAAAAAACAGGAGCGCTCGCTATTTTGCAATAGAAGATCTCGAATTAGATCTTGAACTTGCAGCAAACGATCTTTCCAATTTGCCAGGTCTGGCAGACAACGGAAAAACAGCGCAGCAAGAAACTGAGAGAAAAGCGCTGAAGGTCGGAAAGAAGGAAATGTTCCAAAAACGCAAAGTAAGAATAATGGCAGCATACACAGTTCTTGCAGGTGTTGTTGTAGGAGCATTAGCGTATGGACCTGGTTTTAAGTCTGAGCCTTTTAGACTAAAGCACGAAGCAGAGCAAGAAATGGGGCATGCTCTCAATCTGATGAACGAGACCCCACCAATGGCAACGTTCAATGAATTTCCTCAGTTCTCTCAGGAAATGATGCCCTGGCGTGGTCCGCATAGAAAGCAGATGGATCATGCAATGTTCCATGTAAATAAAGCAGAGGACAAAGCACAGCGAGCCGCTCTTTTATACGCCTGGCAGCATCCCTTCGCAAGCGGCAACAGATTTAAGCACAACATGGCACAGTTGCAGACATTCGTAGGCGAACTATATTTGCGAGATATGTTTGACGAGTTCGGCGCAAGAAGAGATTTTGCAACCTGGTATCCAACGGGAAACAGTGAGACCCTTGAACTGAGCAGCCGCAAACTTTATCCATCCTTTCCAGGAATGATGCAAAACGCACAGGCGCTGCCAGACTATCAGGCAGCAGAAACATGGTTCAATAAAGCAGCGAAGACTTTGAAGCGAAGCTTTTGTGAGAGTGACCTCAAAATGCTCTGGGAAGCTGCGTATACGAACTATCAGCTCAATCCCAAAAGTGCTGCTGCTATTTCATACCACCGCGTAATACTGGATGTCTTAAGCAAAGCGGAAAATCCTGATTTTGAATCAATGATTATGGCTCATCGGAATATCGCTTCAATTTATTTGAACAGTGGTCAGTACGAGAAAGCAATTAAAGAGCTAAAGAAGGCAAAAGCTCTCGATTCTGATCTCAACAAAATTCCTGCAACGTATTCGAGCCAACTCGATGCCGAAATTGCGTTTGCATTTCTAAAAGAAGGAAAGTTCGAGGTGGCAGAAAAGCTCGCAGCGGAAAACCTTCAGCGCATAGAAGGCAACTTGATGGACACATACAGCTTGACCCATGGCGTACATTCATTCAACATGGAAATCTTGACGCAAGCCCTGGCATCACAAGGCAAATCAATTCCATTCAATGCGTTTACCGAGTTCAGCCCAACTACGCAGTAATAAGCACGAAAAGATCAGCTCATTTCGCTTTGCAAAAGCGTCGCCTGCTCTGTTGCCAAATCTAAAAAAGCCTTTGCTGCAGCAGAGAGATTTGCCCACACAGCACCAGCGGTGATATCAACCCCCAGGCCAGGCAGAGGAAAGATTCTAATATCAGGAAGCCCTTTAACGCCCCATTTGGGCAGGAAAGTAACAAATCGTCCTTTTTTCACAAGCTCAAGAAGTGCGTGTCCATCATCGTAACTCAGGCTTATGCGCGGGACTATTTTGTGCTCATCAAAATATTTGGTCAATAGTTGCGTTGCAGCAATTCGTTCGGACGGCAAAGCCATCGGCAAATCATGCAAATCCCTCAGCGAAATTTCTGACTTATCAGCAAGCACATGAGTATCAGCCACCACAAGCACAATTTCATCCTTGAGCAGCTCTCTAAAGCTGAGTTCGCTGTGCTGAATGGGCAATATTGTAAATCCAAGATCCACCGCCCCTGAAAGAAGCCCAGCCTCGATGTCTTCGCTTGCGCCAGGTTTAACGCGCAAAAACATACCAGGATGTTGCTCTACAAACATGGACACCCACCCAGAGAGGAGTCGACTTCCATATAGAGGAAGAGAACTCAAACAAAGATTGCCGCGCAACAAGCCATTGAT
Source organism: Obscuribacteraceae bacterium (SeqCode) (assembly GCA_044226015.1). GTDB lineage: Bacteria > Cyanobacteriota > Vampirovibrionia > Obscuribacterales > Obscuribacteraceae > JAIEPM01. The sequence continues at coordinate 488,608 of JBGAHS010000001.1, read as the reverse complement.
CGCGTCAATCTCCTGGCTGCCTTCTTCTAGTTCTTTAACCACTTGCCTTGCGCGTTTCAAAAACACGCGCCCAGATTCCGTTAGCCGAACACTGCGTCCGACTCGTGAAAACAATTCAGTACCCAGCTCTTTTTCCAACTGATTGATCTGAACGGAGAGCGTAGGCTGCGAAACATAAAGCGACTCGGCAGCCCTGGTGAAGTTCAATAACTCTGCCGCCCGAATGAAGTATCTGAGCTGTCGCAATTCCATCTTTTGTTTGCTCCGAGCATTCCAAGAGTTCTGGCAGATATCCCAAAGGGTACTATGGACGAGCATTTTGCAGAAAAAGTCCGCCTGAGACTATTCTACCTTGATTGGGACGATTGATAGGTATTAACTATCGATTCCATCAAATACACGTATTGGACCAATCGGTCTAGTGGTCTTAAAGTAGAAAAGTAAGAGATGACCAGTGCGTCGAACAAAGGCTTCCTCGGTCGCGGTCAGCAAATCTAAGTTTTGAATCGCTTGCGACACAGAGCCGAGCTCTGTCTCAGCGCGAGCATGGAGATTGGAATATGGAAATTGCATATAGCGGAATGAACAATCCCAACTTCGGCATGAACTGCGCGAAGGGTCGCATCAGGATTGTGACTGCAGAAACCAGCCTTCCTGAACCAGCAACAGAAAACAAAAAGGAAGGCATGCCACCGAATGAGAAAAAGCCAAGTGGAAAACTTTTAAAAGCAATACTAATTGGTGCGCTACTAACAGCTGTCTTAAGCGCTGGCGCAGTCGCTGCTTACAGAGCGTTTCAACACATAAGCAGTCATGAAGAAACTGATGATGCCTACGTGACAGGGCACCTGCACCAAGTAAGTACACGAGTTAATGGCACTGTAGAGAAGGTGCTGGTTGACGATAATCAACATGTAAAAGCTGGTCAGCTACTTGTTTTATTAGATCCCAAAGACTACAAAGTCAAAGTCGATCAGGCACTGGCGAACTTGCTTCAGGCTGAACAACAAGCAAAAGCAGCAGGGAAATCGGTCACATTTCAAGACACCACCGCAAAAGGGCAAAGTGCAGATGCGCAGGGAAGCATTGATAATGCAATTGCAACAATTCAAAAATCTGAAGCCGCAGTACGCGAAACTCAGGCAAGTATTCAGTCAGCTGAATCTCAGCTTGCAGCAAAGGAAGCTGAGCTAACAAGAGCAGAGGCGGACTTCAAGCGGTTTGCGACACTTGAAAAAGAAGGGGCAATTAGCACCAGCCAAAAAGATGCCGCTAAAAGGGACTATTTGGTTGCGCTCGGAAACAGAGATGCAGCACGCGAAGTAATTACACAGGCAACTGAAAGATTTGTTCAAGCTCAACAATCAGTCAAAACAAGTAAGGCAGACCTGACCAAGGCTGAAGCTCAAGTCCAGCTAGCAAAAGCGAGTGCTGTGCAGACCGAAGTAAATCAAGGCAAGTTTGAAACTGACCTGGCTGCGATCGCTGCAGCAAAGGCCGCCGTGCACGAAGCAGAATTGAACTTGTCGTACACAAAAATAATCGCACCAACATCTGGACGCATCGGCAAGAAAACGGTTGAGGAAGGTCAAAGAATCGAGCCCGGGCAGCCTCTGCTAACTATAGTCTCCGACGACCTGTGGGTTGTAGCAAACTACAAAGAGACACAGCTGAAGCAAATGAAATCAGGTCAGGAAGTAGAAATCAAAATCGATTCCTTTCCAGATCACAAATTCGAAGGCAAAGTACAGAGTTTCTCACCTGCTAGCGGAGCAAGCTTCGCAGTGTTGCCCTCAGATAATGCAACCGGCAACTTCACCAAAATTGTTCAACGAGTCCCGGTAAAAATTCTCTTTGCACCGGGCTCCATCAAAGGGTTCGAGGATCGGCTGGCACCAGGTCTTTCAGTAGTCACCAGTGTCGCTCTTAGAGAGCAAGAAAGCACACAGGCTATTGCATCCGGTTTAAGATAATGAAAGGCTCAGCAACAAAAACTAAACCTCCAATGAGTTCTTCAAATTCCGAAGACAAGGTTCCACTAAAAAACTGGATTGCGGTAATTGGTTCATCCATCGGCGCCTTTATGGCAGTTCTGGATATTCAAATTACCGCTTCCTCGCTTCGTGATATACAGGGTGGCTTGGGAGCAAGCGTTGATGAAGGAAGCTGGATATCAACTTCTTACTTAATCGCAGAGATCATAACCATTCCGCTGACAGGTTGGCTGTCGAGAGTATTCTCGCCTCGTCTGTACATCGTCGTAAACGCTATTTTATTCGTTCTGTTTTCAATTTTATGTGGCACCGCCCACGACCTGACGACAATGATTGTATGTCGCGCCGCGCAGGGCTTCACCGGTGGCATATTGATACCAATGTGTTTTTCCACCATTTTGGAAATGCTGCCACCCTCAAAACAACCAATAGGACTGGCAATTTTCAGCATCTCCGCGACTTTCGCGCCATCTATCGGTCCTGCCATAGGTGGTTACATTACAGATACGTTCAGCTGGCCCTACATCTTCTACTTGAATCTGATACCAGGGGCAATACTAATTGCGATGCTGATGTACTCGCTTCCAAAGTCAAAAATGCAGCTAGACGTTTTGAAGAAACATGATCTTGCAGGCATCATCACAATGGTTGCAGGGCTCAGCTCACTTATTTTTGTACTAGAAGAGGGTCAAAGAAAAGATTGGCTGGGCTCAGAAGAGATTAGATTAGCCTCGGTAATTGCCGCAATTTCCCTTACACTATTCACGATTAGAGAGCTATTGGCAAAATACCCACTGGTCAATCTCAAACTGCTAATCAGGCGCAACTTCGGCTTTGGCACTTTTGCAAACATAACTCTAGGACTCGCGCTCTATGGAAGTGTCTATCTCTTACCACTGTACCTGGCGATAGTACATGGCTACAGTGCATCGCAGATTGGACAGGTATTGATGTGGTCGGGCTTGCCGCAACTTCTTATAACACCACTAGTTCCAATTCTCATGAAAAAAATCGACCCGCGAATGCTAATTGCATACGGGCTCGTGATGTTTGCTATCAGCTGCGGTCTTAACGGATTCATGAGCCACGATTATGCCGGGGAACAGCTAATCTTTGCAATGGTTGTCAGAGCGCTGGGACTGCCATTCATAATCACACCACTATCAGCTATGGCGACCGCCGGACTGGAAAAGGAACAAACCGGCTCTGCTTCAGCGCTCTTTAATATGATGCGAAATCTTGGTGGTTCAATTGGCACAGCGCTAGCTGCAACGCTCGTAACACAAAGGGAGCAATTTCACTCTGCAAGGTTGATGGAGCGAATCAGCGAATCGGACCCAAATGTAAGAGAGTTTCTCTATTCCGTTTCGCAAAAAATGGCTCATACCGGTGCAAGTGCATGGTCATCGCATGAGCAGGCACTGCAGCTGCTAGCGAATCAGGTACGCAAGGAGTCTTATGTTATGGCATTTAACGATGCATTCATAGCAATTGCAATCTCACTGGTACTAGGTGCGATGGCAATCTTCTTCATGAAGAAGGCAGAGGGTCCTCTCAGCGCCCACGCAGAATGATCTGGGCGCGCATTTCGATAGCTCGGTTGAACTTGCAAAGCTGAACCAGTAAAATGCCCCTTTGTTCTCTCCTCAGAACCGCATAGCGGTGAATTCAAAGTGGGTGAAAAGTGGCTGAAATCGTCAAAGAACAGGCTGAAACAAGTATTCCGTGGGAGCTTGTTGAAAAAAATCGCCCATTACGTGATGACATTAGATTTCTCGGAACGCTGCTTGGCGACACTATCCGCAGGATAGATGGAGAGGAAGTTTTTGCAAAGGTTGAGCAATTCAGAAGACTATGTAAGGAATTACATGAGAATCCTGAATCAGCTCAGAAAGAAGAACTGTCAAATCTGATTGAGAACGTAGATTTCAGTACCGGAACAAAAATAATAAAAGCATTCCTTACATATTTTGACCTGATAAATATCGCGGAACAACACCACCGACTTCGTCGGCGGTCCGAACTTGAAAACATTGCAAACAGCCCTACACAGGAAGATTCCCTGCAGGGTGTCTACGCGCAGGCAAAATGCAATGATGAGCTACTAAAGGCTGCCATAAATAATATGGATGTGCAGGTTGTATTTACTGCGCACCCTACAGAAATCACGCGACGAACAGTGTTTCTAAAGCAGCTGGCTATTGCAAACTGTCTTTATAGAAGGGACCATCCGCCACTTACAAGACGTGAGCACGAGGCAATAAACGAGCAGTTAGCATCTACCGTCGAGACGCTCTGGCTCAGCGACCATGTAATGTACTTCAAACCAACTGTATTGGATGAAGTCAGGTACGGACTTTATCACTTTGAACATGTTGTTATTGATGCGATACTCGAACTCCACGCAGAATTGCGCCAAAAGCTTGATTCCATATCAGAAGACAAAAACTATCCGGTAAAGAGATTCACCACTTTCGGGTCGTGGATCGGTGGAGACCGCGATGGCAACCCGTTTGTGTCCACGGAAATTACAAAGAAAGCTCTAGTCTATCAGCGCAACTTGATCTTGAATCGCTACTTGAAGGAGTTGAATTCGCTGTTTAACGAATTCAGCCACTCTGACAATTGGGTGAAAGTCACACCGGAGCTAAGCACCGCAGTCGAACGAGATTTTGACGCACTTCCCCAGGAAGTAAAAGACAGAATTGAGCAAAGACTGATACATGAGCCGCTGAGGCAGCTCATTCTAATAATGCACGAAAAGATCAAAAACAGCCTGGAGGCATTGAATGCTGATCAACCCTGTACAAAGGAACTGCATTATGATGCACCTGCTGCCTTCCGAAGCGATTTATGCACCATACTGGAATGCCTGAATCTGAGCGGATGCAACTTGGGTACAAGCAGCTTGAAGTCAGTAATTGATACCGTCGATATCTTTGGCTTCCACCTTGCGAAACTGGATATCAGACAGCACAGCTCAAGACACCTCAGCGCACTAGATGAAGTATGCAAAGCTATCGGCATCAATGATGGTCAATATGCGAATCTCAATGAAGACGAAAAAATTAAGTTCCTTGGACAGGAACTCAGCCAACAACGTCCACTAATTCCGCATGAACTGAACTTCTCAAAAGAAACAGCTGATACCATTGAGGTATTTCGTTGTATGGCTGAGTGCCAGGACAAATATGGCACGGAGGCACTCGACACTTACATTGTCAGCATGACGCAAGAAACCAGCGATTTACTATGTATTCTGCTGTTTGCAAAAGAAGCTGGATTTTTTACCGACGCCCATCCAAATAGAAGTGTAAGCGTTGTGCCACTGTTCGAAACAATAGGTGACCTTCGAAGATCAGCCGAGATACTCGAGAAGCTGCTGAGCAATCCAGTTTATTCCCAGTATCTATCAAAGCGCGACAAGGTCCAGGAAATCATGATCGGATATTCCGATAGTAGCAAGGATGGCGGCATCGTAACATCCAACTGGGAGCTTTACAAAGTACAAAAGCAACTCGTCGAGATTGGAAACAAGTATCAGGTAAAACTGCGGCTCTTTCATGGCAGAGGCGGCACAATCGGGCGAGGAGGCGGACCCACCCACAGAGCGATAATGGCGCAACCTCCAGGCACAGTGGCGGGCAGAATTAAAATCACAGAGCAGGGCGAAGTGATTTCAGCAAAATATTCGCTGCACACGATTGCAGTTCGAAACTTTGAACAACTTGCTGCCGCGGTTCTGGAAACATCAATTCAAGACGCAAGCGGCAATGAGCATGCATCAGAGCCGGCAGAATGGGCAGCTTTCATGGAGGAATTTTCACAAGACGCCTTCGAGAGCTTCCGCAGTATCGTCTATGGTGACAGTGATTTTGTACGTTTCTTCCAGCAAGCGACTCCAATTAATGAAATCTCGCATTTGAGGATGGGTTCGCGTCCAACCAGAAGAAAAACAGGCAGCCAGGGAATTGGCGATCTGCGCGCGATTCCATGGGTATTCGCCTGGACCCAAAGCAGATTCATTTTACCTGCCTGGTATGGGCTCGGCACCGCGTATCAAAAGCAAATAGAAAAGCACGGCGAAAAACGACTGGAGTTCATGCGCAAACTCTATGCGGAGTGGCCGATGTTCCACGTCTTAATCTCTAAAATTGAAACTGCACTTGCAGTTACCGACATGAACATAGCTCGCTTCTACGCGAACACACTCGTGAAAGACAAAGCACTTCAGGAAAAATACTTACAACGAATCATTGATGAGTTCGAACGATGCCGTTCTACAGTTTTTTCGATCTCTCAGCACGATAGCCTGCTTTCGGACAATCCATTTTTGCAACGGTCAATCGCATTGAGAAATCCTTACGTAGACCCATTGAGCTACTTGCAGGTGCGATTCATAAAAGAATGGCGCGATGAGCACCAGAGGCAAATGAAAGAAACAGGCGTTGCCCTGGTGAATTCCGATGAGCGAGATTACCTGCTCGAAACTATTCTTATGGCAATAAACGGCGTGGCGGCAGGTCTACAGAGCACCGGTTAAATCAAATCCATTCAAAAGAGACAAACTTGCCCATGCAAGATCTGGGCATGCTTGATGCAAATTACAACTGACTCTGCATACTCTCTTCGATGATTTTCCAGGCACCATTTTTGCCTGCCGAAAAGACCATTTCCAGAGGGGCAGCATATCTCTTTGTACTCGATGAGCGCGAGCATTTCATTCTTACGTTTCCGCCTTCTTTGCTGAACACAGCTTGCGAATAATTGAACTGCTCTGCCCTGGCTCGAGACACTGGCAATTGCGCTTTTATAATTTGCTTGTAGCTTTCTCCATTCCAGGTGAGAACCTTATTTTGTCCATCTTGATAGAGACGCGTATCTTTAATCACCGCATTCGGTGCAAACAAATCAGCTTGCAACGGGTCGTAGGCTCTTTCCAAATCAACATATTGTTTGAAGACCTTCTGCGCTTCCAGCACAGCTGAATCCTCAGCTTGAACGGAAGCAGGTCCGGCAGCAAAAGAAAGCAGCAGAACAAATAGAGAACTAAGTGAAATTTGGGCGAAGAAGGCGCTTGAATTCAGCTTACCGGTTCTAAAGCCACAAATTCCTCTTCCAGACGTTTTCTCAACTTTACACATGGCACACTGCTCGAAGTAGAAATAGTTTCAAGATCTTGCCTACTTATACCATGATGCGGAGGAATGTCCGGATGTTCCACCGCAGCGACTTCTTTAATCGTCAAATAATAGTAGCGCAGTATGTCCAGCATTTTCTTGTCTTTTTGATCAAAATGAAGACGCGGGTTATTGCAAGCATATTCAAGCTCTGCCCGGCTAATGAACCCATCGCGAGGAGCAATGTCCAAATCATTAAATCGAGCCAGCAGCCGGAAGAGGTACTCATCCGAGACTATTCGAACAGCTCTGTGCTGCCCCGACTGCGTTAAATCGTTCTGAATGCTGGAGCGACCTGCTATGCTCACGCCGTAAACGCTGCGCAAGTAATCCTTCAGGTACTCCTTGCTAGCTTTATCTTCAGAGCCCTCAGGGCCCTTATCCTTCTTTGTCGAATCTCCGCTCATGCTGCCTCTCGGGTTTTGATGTGCGTATATTTTTAGGATACTGCATCATTCACCAACATGTAAGTTGAATTTCAGGTGAGTTTCGCCTTGCAGACTGCAGAAACCCAATCACCCGCAGCTTTTTCAGAAAAGTATGTTCTCACGTTAGCTTTTGGATTCAAATGACTCAACTTGATTTGCGCATCTGCAACTCCATTATTGGTCATTTCCTTGCGCAATGCTTCATATGAGCCTGTTGGAAGAAACGCGCCTTCGAATGCATCTAGCCTCATCGAATCACGCTTGGCTTTGTATTCCACATTAGTTCTGCAAAGCTCTAACTCATAACTGTTCAGAAGATTCTGCAAATCAGACTTAGAGTACTCACAGCCGGTTTCGGGCTCGAACAAAAGCTGATAGTGTGGGTTTGGGTTGAACTCAGGCAGAACGGTAAAAAATCTACAGCGCATTCCACTGCTAGCGAGAGCCGCCCGCATACAGTCGGTGATTTGCAGCTCAGTTAATTTCTCTCCGGTAAACGACGATACGTTTCCACCTTTATATTGAAATTCGATGAGCGGGCATTGGTGATGGAAGCCAACCACTCGAATCACATCATTTATATGGTAACGATAAAGCCCGGCAGAACTAGTAAATAAAATGTAGTAGTTTTTACCAAGCTCAAGCTCATCCGCCAGCAAAACAGGAGGGTTCGCCTCTTCTATACATTCTTCAGGGACAAACTCAAAAAAGTGCGAACGGATGGAGAGCAATTGGCGACCATCGCCCATGGATAGACTGCCACGCCCTTCACTTGCGCCATAACTGATGTCTATGATTGGCACTTTTCCAAAATAGCGATTGAAATCCTTTATATAGAAGGCGGCACTGGCTTTGGTCCAGCAACATACAACTTGCAGAGTCGGCCAGATTTTGTCCGGAGTAAATTGTCCGGCAGACAACAATTTCCTCAGATGCGCCGCCCTGGCCGGGTCTCTTTTCAGGAACGGCGCCATTGCAGTTCGCAACTCATCAGCAGGCTGTCCGGGAGGATTAAATGTTCCATCTTCAACATCTTGCACTAGCTGGGCAGCATACTTATCGAGTCGTTTTAGTAACACAACTATAGTGCTGGGGTTCAGCGTGTAAAAGTTCGCCACCGGCAGAACAAGCGCAGAACGTAATAATGAATAGTACTTTGTTTCATAGTCCTTACAGAGGTAAACCTCGTAGGGAATTGGGGCGATGAACTTTTTGACCAACCAGGGCTCTCTTGTGTAGAGCCCACCCGAGATAGCGCCAAAAGGTATGCCCCCCGGACTCTGCCCTTCTTGAGCCGGAGAAAATACTGACAAAGTAATACCATTTGAAATTCCCGGAAACTTTTCCAACATGAAATAGCCGGATGCGACCGAAGCATGACGGAATTCCCTGATGTAAGAATCTGTCACAGGAATGTACTTAGGTTCGGCCATGGTACCACTGGTGGTAGCAAACATAAAAGGTTGTTCAGGACTCAATACATTACTCTCACCATTCCAGATACGATTGATATAAGGGCGGTGAGCCTCATAATCAGCGATAGGCACATTATCTCGAAACTGTGAAAGCATCAATTCAGAGTCACTTAAGTCAGCGAACTCGGAAAAGCGATGGTCAACGCCGTATGCGCTAGCCTTGTTTAGTGAAACTATTTCGCGCAATTTCCGCAGCTGTGCAAGCCGTGGATTCTTACAGTCAGCTTCCAGGCTAGACATCTCTTTGCCGGCCATGCGGCGGAAGACCTGGTATACGAGTTTTCGAATTAAAGACATTATCTTTAGTTGAGTTATGATTCTGAAGCCGAACAAGTCAAGCGGAGCGCAAGCCTTAGCAAGAGAGGATTCTCTGACCATGAAGGTCGGCTGCTTCAGCTGACGAGCACTATGGCTTCAATAGAAATGAATGCATTTCAGTGGAAGGCAAAGGCAGATGGCATTATACTCTAGCTCCGAAACAGCCAAATTATTCAGACAATCATTCAGCCAAGCCTAATTCGATGTTTTTCCTTTGCGTTCTGAGCTTTATCACCGTTGCGGTAACTATTTCACAGGCTTATGCGTTCAATCGCATGTACAAATATGTTGCCGAAGAAATGGGAAAACCAGAGCCAAGCTATCGCCCGAAATTGGCTGTCGTACTGCCCTGCAAAGGTTTAGACCCAGGCTTCCACGACAATATGCGCAAGCTGCTTGAGCAAGATTACAAAAAGGATGGACTGCCTCATTTCGAAATTATTTTTGCAGTAGCAACAGAAAACGACCCCGCGTTTCCCGCACTTAAAGCGGTGGCAGACGAATTTCCACATGTTAAAAGCAGAGTGGTTGTTGCAGGCATCAACAATAAACGAGCGCAAAAATTGAACAACCAATTAGAGGCGCTAAAGCTGCTTTCCCCTGACATAGAAGCAATCGCGTTCGTTGACTCAGATGTGATTGCAAGACAGGATTTTCTCACTCAGCTCGTTGGACGATTGGAAGAGCCTGGGGTCGGTGCCACAACAGGATATCGCTTCTATATCCCTCATCGTGGTGATGCGGCTTCGATGCTACGAAGTATTTGGAATCGCGTTTCTGCCTGGGAGATGGCGAGCCCCAAATACTGTTTCGCCTGGGGCGGCGCCATGGCAATAAAGCGAGAGATATTCGAAAAGGCGGACGTTTTGTCTCACTGGGATCAAGCTGCAGATGACGATTTATCGCTGACAACGGCTGTTAAAGAGCTTGGGCTCAAAGTGAAGTTCGTTCCACAATGCCTCGTAGCCAGCCACGGCGATGGCGATTGGCCAGAAGTAATTGAATGGACAAATCGACAACTAATCTTAACCAAGGTTTATTATCCGGCTTTGTGGCGTCGAGGCATTTTTAGAGCTGGCATCATGGCAACCTGGTTGCTGAGCATTTTGTGGACTTTAGCAGTCTGTATAAGCAACTCGTCCCCAATATATTTCTATTCATTGCTGGCTGGACTAACAGTTTTGCCGATTGAAGTTTATTTCCTGTTAAAGGGGCAAGACCTTTGGCAAAGCGTGCTTCGCGACCGAGAGAGCGAACTGCAAAATTCCGCCTGGAGATTCGTAATGGCGCTACCCCTGGCCCACCTTGCTTTACCGTGGATGACGCTATATTCGCTCACGACAAATAGAATTCAATGGCGCGGTGTCACCTACGAATTGCGCAGCCCGAGTGAGATTGTGGTGATTTAGAAGGGAAGAAAGGGTCAACTTTCACACCAAAACTAGCGGATTTTTGACACCCCTGACATCCCAGCGAAGTCCTAATTAAAAGCTATCAAATGGCAGATACAGTCAGGCTTTATATAATTAATTGCGCTTTTTTAAGCGAGCGAAGAGCTGTCTTCGTGTTGCACCAGTCATGAGCGATTGCTGAGCACGAAGCGACGACCTACAGGAGATACCGGGTTCGTGAAGACGCCAGAACTAGGAATCATCGCGCTAACACCGCAAGCATGGGCAGTAAAAGATGCTTATCCAGGAATTGCTATTGCAGCAGCAAGAGCTGGAGCAATTGGCATCATGGACTTGGAGTATTTCGAAGAAAGCGATGACTTATCGAAATGCATCGATGACTTGCTGGCATGCGGCAGCAGTGTTGGTATCAGATGCGGTGCCGAACAAATAGAGCATCTAAAACCGCAAATCAAGAAAATTAGCGAGAGTCAATGCACAGAGCGAGTTGTTATCCTTTGCGTCAGGGACAGACAATTCGAACAGAAGAGCCTGAGCGCCGTCATTGCAGAATTCCATAAACTTCATTTCAAAGTCTTTGTAGAGTGCGTCAGTCTAACAGAGGCAAAACTTGCAGAAGCTGCTGATGCAGATGCGTTGATCGCAAAAGGTCACGAAGCAAGCGGCCGAGTCGGCGAAGAAACAAGTTATGTTCTATTGCAAAGATTGCGTCCAGCCGTGAAGCTGCCTATCTGGATTCAAGGTGGCGTAGGCATCAACACCGCAGCAGCAGTACTAGCTGGTGGTGGCAGCGGCGTAGTTTTGCATTCACAACTTTTACTAACAAGAGAATCTCCGCTGACAATCGAGCAAAAGGAGAAGCTCTCCAATTTTGATGGAACCGAAACTGAGATAATCAGCAATGGACAGGAACAGTTCCGCGTCTGGAATCGTCCCGGAGATGATTCATTGAAGATGGCGCTATCTAAGCGTCAGAGCCAGATTCTAAAGTCATCATCCACTCACAAAGGTGAGCTTGATAATACAAGAAATCTTCAGTTTGCCCCCGAAGCCAATGCACTACCAGGACTGCTTCGACATTTTCTACAGCACTCGGCTCAGATAGCAAAGAGCCAGTTGCCATCGCATTGCCCGCTTGGTCAAGACATCGCGTTTGCGGCAGCGCTCGCTCGCAAGTATCAGAGCGTCGCTTCTGTGATTGCAGCTATTCGCGCCCACGCGAAGACCAATCTCGAGCTGGCGAAAGCTCAACATGCCCTTGCAGAAGACAGCCCCCTGGCGGCTTCACATGGCTGCAAGTACCCTGTATTGCAGGGTGCGATGACGCGCGTTTCTGATACGGCCGAATTTGCCTACGAAGTACAAAAAGGCGGCGGCTTGCCTTTCCTGGCACTGTCCTTGATGCGCAAATCAGAGATTGAACCATTGCTTGAGCAATGCTCAAAAGATCTGGCCGGCGGCACATGGGGAGTTGGATTGTTGGGATTCGTTCCCCCAGAATTACGTCAAGAACAGCTTCAAGTGGTTCTAAAACACAAACCACCTTGCGCCTTGATAGCTGGTGGACGCCCTGACCAGGCCAAAGAACTCGAGGCACTAGGAATTAAAACCTACTTGCACGTACCATCGCCTGTCCTGTTGGAGTCATTCATAGAGTTAGGTGCCAAGAGATTCATTTTCGAAGGTAAAGAGTGCGGGGGTCACGTCGGACCTCGCTCAAGCTTCGTGCTCTGGGAAAGCATGATTGATGTTCTACTCACTTCGATTCCACCAAAGGCTAACCCTAGCGAATATCACATAGTCTTCGCAGGCGGTATTCATGACACCATATCTAGTGCCATGGTTGCAGCATTGGCGGCACCGCTAGTCGAGCGAGGCATTTGCATCGGCGTGCTGATGGGAACGGCTTATCTCTTCACAAAAGAAGCTGTCAGTGCAGGAGCCATCGTAGAAAAATTCCAGGAAGCAGCTCTGAAGTGCGAAGATACAGTATTGCTTGAAACTGGACCAGGTCACGCAATTCGATGCATCGATTCGCCATACAAAAGAGTGTTCGACGACAAGCGTAAGAAACTTGAATCTGAGGGCATGGGAAAAAATGAACTGCGTCAAGAACTTGAGCTTATGAACCTGGGTCGCTTGCGAGTCGCCAGCAAAGGTCTGGCAAGAGGCGAAGCCGGTTCTGGTGGCAGTAAGTTGGTGAAAGTCGCCAATGAGAAGCAATGGGCTGATGGCATGTACATGATCGGCCAGGTTGCCTCAATGCACAACAAGGTCACTAGTATCAAGGATTTGCACGAGTCTGTCTCAAACCAGGCCGATATGTACCTTCAGTCTGTTGGCGAAAAGAAGAGTGCCCCGTCTAAAAAATCATACGAGCCTCAGCACGAGCCGATCGCCATAGTTGGAATGTCATGCCTGTTTCCCAAAGCGAATGATCTGGAAACCTACTGGCAGAACATTTTGAACAAGGTTGATACCATCGAGGAAGTCCCGATTGATCAGTGGGACTGGACCAAGATGTACAACGAAAACCCGCTAGAGAAAGACAAAATCTACTCTAAGTGGGGAGGTTTCCTTAAGGATATTCCCTTCGACCCATCAAGCTACGGAATTCCTCCTGCAAGCCTTGCATCAGTAGACCCAATGCAGTTGCTCATTTTGGAAGTAACGCGAGCAGCTCTTCAGGATGCCGGCTATCAAAAACGAGCATTTCCCAAAGAGCGAACTTCAATAGTTTTAGCAAACGCAGGACATGGACCGATTACTTCTTTCTACGGCATAAGGGCGATGCTCGACTGGACTCTTAGTGACCTTGATCCCGAATATAGGAAGAAGCTCGAAGCCCGCTTGCCAGAATGGACTGAAGACTCTTTCCCTGGATATTTGGGGAACGTAGTGGCAGGGCGCGTGGCAAATAGATTCGATTTAGGCGGCATCAATTTCTGCGTCGATGCAGCCTGCGCGTCATCACTTGCGGCTCTGTACATCGGCATGAAAGAGTTGAGAGCCGGTTCTAGCGACATGGTGCTTCTAGCTGCGACAGACACCCATAATCAACCGGGCGACTTCCTGAGTTTCAGCAAGACGCATGCACTCTCGCCTCGTGGTCGTTGCCGAACATTTGACGCCAGCGCAGACGGCATCGTCATCAGCGAGGGAATGGCTGTACTCGTGTTGAAACGATTGTCAGATGCTGAAAGAGATGGCGACAGAATTTACGCACTTGTTCGCGGCATCGGCGGTTCATCCGATGGCAGAGATCTCAGCCTTACAGCTCCGCGACCAGCAGGGCAGATGGTCGCGCTCGAGCGCGCTTACGATGACGCTGGCGTTTCACCATCTACCGTCGGACTCGTAGAAGCTCACGGCACAGGCACCGTGGCTGGTGACAAAGCCGAGTTCGAAGCATTACGCCGAGTTTTTGAAGAACACGAAGCAGCACAACAGGTATGTGCCCTTGGTTCAGTAAAAACAATGATTGGGCATACGAAGTGCGCCGCAGGTCTTGCTTCTGTAATTAAAGTGGCTCGGGCTCTCTACCATAAAGTTCTTCCTCCAACTATGGGTGTGGAGAATCCGAACCCAGCATGCAACTTTGAAAGTTCGCCATTCTTTATTAACACTGAAGTGCGCCCCTGGATTCACAACAAGCAAGAGTTGCAGCATCCACGCAGAGCTGGTGTTAGTGCATTCGGCTTCGGTGGCACGAACTTCCACACAGTACTGGAAGAATATGAAGGTCAAAAGCACTACCGACAAGAATCTGCAGTGCGAGATTTCCCAACTGAACTATTTACACTGCGTACAGCAAGCAGAACACAACTCGAAAAGCAAATTGAGTCGTTGGAAAATAACTGCAAGAAGATGTTGGAAAACGCAAGCCAACACAGAGGACCATCAGGTAACCATGATATCGCCAGCCTTTTCGAGTTGGCTTACAGACACCATCTGGTTCAAAGTTCGATGCCCCCTTGTGCAAACACTAAGCACCATCACCACACGCTTGCTGTTATCGCAAGCAGTGGCGAGGACTTGCTCAAGAAATTGGAACTTGCAAAATCTGTGATTAAAGATGAAAGCAAGAAGAGCCTGAAAGATCCACGAGGTGTGTTTTTCGAAGAGCGCCTTCACGAAGCTTTTGGAAAAGTTGCGTTCTTATTTCCCGGCCAGGGTTCGCAGCAACTGAACATGCTTGGTGATCTGAGTCTCTCATTTGCCTGCGTAAGAGAGACTTTCGAAACAGCAGACCGCGTTCTTGCAGAGAAGTTCACACAGAAACTGAGCCGATTTGTCTTCCCAACTCCGGTCTTCAACGAGACCGGTCGTAAACAACAAAGAGCGATGCTGACCGACACGCACGTAGCACAACCTGCTATTGCTGCGGCCGATATCGCTGCATATTCCCTTATGGAAGACCTCGGAATTAAACCAGACATGTGTGCTGGTCATAGTTTTGGTGAATACGTAGCACTATGCGCTGCCGGAACAATGAATACCGATGACCTCTTCAGAGTTTCAGAAGCGAGAGGTCATATTCTCAAATCGACAAATGGGAAGAAGTCGGGAAGTATGGCAGCTGTAGCGGCTAACGGCAACGAAGTACGACGTCTTATTGCACATTTGAAGGATGTCACACTTGCAAATTTAAACTCTCCAAAGCAATGCATCATTTCGGGCGAAGTTTCAGCGCTTGATGAAGCTAGCCGCGTTCTTGATGAAAACAAGGTCAAGTCAAAACCCATTGCTGTGTCCGCTGCTTTCCACTCACCTCTTATGGAACCAGCTCTCAAAGCCTTATCAAAAGCCATTGTTGATGTGACTCTTCATGCTCCTGAAATACCAGTGTATTCAAACACGCTGGCTAACCCTTACCCAAGTAAGCCAGAGCAAATTGCATCATTGCTTTGCGATCATTTAGTGAAACCCGTTGAGTTTCAGCAGATGGTTGAACAAATGTACGAAGCTGGTGCTCGTATATTTGTCGAGTGCGGTCCTGGCACCGTTCTCACTGGACTTGTCTCTGACATACTTGATGGCAAAGAGCACCTAACTTTGTCGCTGGAAAGAAACGGAAAACATGGTATCACTCAGCTGCAGCATTTGATTGCGCAAGCGTTAATAGCTGGTGTAGATGCGGATCAATCCAAGCTGTATAAGCACAGAGTTGAGAATATTCTTCCTGAAAAATCGGCGCTTCAAAAATCAAAGCCAAAACTCATGTACCTTATTAATGGATCGCATGTCAAACGATTTGACGGCAAAAACACTCTGGCAGCGAACCGTCCAGCAGAGGAAGCAGTTCGTCACGCAAGACTTGCCGCAGACAACAACCAAAGCAATGCCAGAGAGATTACAACTCAAACGCCAGCCGCAAAGCCCGTAGTTTCATCGAGTTCGACAGCTGCAAAAGCATCGCAAGTGCAAGGATCCATCGCGCCGAAAGCGAGTTCGTATTCAGCAACAGGCTCGCAACAAGTATCGCCACCGCATAAGAATGGCTCTACACAACCGGAACTTCGTCCAAACACTAGCTCAGGCGCTCAATCCATTTCGCAGCCGCCTTCGCCAGCAGTGGCTGGCACTCCTAAAGCTCAGGTCATGATGGAATTTCAGCGTTCGATGCTTGAAATGACGAACTCATTCCTCCAAACGCAAGAGAAGGTAATGATGAGCTACCTCCAACGAGGTGGGCAAAACGGCGCCAACGCTCAAAACCTGATGGCTAACAATTCTGCGTTGCAAGCACAGCAATCAGCGCAGACAAAACACATGCCTGCGAATTCAAATGATTTGCAAAATGCAAATCAGCAAACGCCAAAGCCCCAGACGGCAACATACACACCGGGTAATGGTACACATCCGACAGCACAACCCACTACCCAAGCTGGAGCTGCATCCGGAAACGGATCCGGGGATCGCCGCCAGGATGGCGGCTCCGACATACACCATGACACCGCAGCTGGTACCAATGGAGCAAAGAGCAATGGCAATGGTGGCAACGGCAATGGTAATGGCAGCCATGGGATAGACAGCGAAAAGTTGATCATTCAGCTTATCGAAATTGTCTCAGAACGCACTGGTTATCCCGCAGATATGCTAGACCCAAGCCTCGACCTGGAAGCTGACCTTGGAATCGACTCAATTAAACGAGTTGAAATTTTGAATAACTTCCGAAAACTGTTACCTGAAGAGATTCAAAATGAACTTGAAGGAAGTATCGAGAAGTTAGCTGGTACGCGCACGCTCTCTGGCATTACCGATTGGATTCGCAGTGACCTGGCCGACCTCGCTAAGGGCGCACGTCCTGAAGTGCTCGAACTGGTGCACCCAAGCAGAGCTCGCCCGAATGCCAGCTCTGCAAAGGTAGAAACGCGAGCAGCGCAAACAAAGAAAACAGAGAGCCTGATTGGTCGTGCTCTAGTCAAAATGCAAGAACTTCCGGCTCTGGCTAAATCTCCAATTAGCCTTACTGGGTTGTATCTGATTAGCGACTCTGAAGATGGGCTGGCAGAAATGGTGGCAACGAAGCTGAAAACAGCCGGAGCCAAGACACTTATTCTCAAACACAAACCCAATTCCGGTGTGGCAGTTTCTATCTCGCCAAGTTCAAGCAAACTCGAAATAGATCTCTGCAGTCAGCATGCAGTTGAAGCCCTCAACACAGCTGTTAGCAAGCAACAAATGCGAATTGCTGGGTTAATCCACCTGCTTCCGCTAGCAGCACGTCAACAAGTTACGCCGTCACGTGAAGAAAAAGAACAGGGCTACTTGATACCGAGAAGCCTTTTCACCACGGTGAAGGAACTTCTGGTTCCTCTGGCGAAGTCTAATGAAGGATTCAAATTAATTGCAGCCACTAGCCTTGGTGGCAGCTTCGGGTTGGAATCAAAGTACCCAGTTAATCCGATTCAAGCAGCAAGCGCCGGAATGATCAAATCTATTTCAAGAGAATTTCCATCATCGCTCTCGCGATGCCTGGACTTTGAAGAGCTTGATGATAAATTCGTGATTGCCCAGGCAGTTCTTACAGAGCTTGGAAATACCGATAAGAGTCAGGTTGAAGTTGCTTATAAAGATGGCAAACGATTCACACCGGTCGCGGTTCCATCACCAATTCAAGACGCTGAAAGCGCAGAACTTGATCTCGACAGCAGTTCAGTCGTGCTCGTGACAGGTGGAGCACGTGGAATAACCGCTGAGCTCTGCCTGGAAATCGCAGAACAGCATAAACCACACTTCGTAATCATCGGACGCGGAGCACGTCCTGTGGCTCAGGAAGATCCCCAATACAAAGGATTGTCCACGGTCAAAGAATTGAAAGCAGCAATCATGGATAGATTGCGAAAAGAAGGAAAGACGCTGTCTGTTCCCGCAATAGAACATGTGTACCAGCAGCTGATTAAAGATAGAGAAATTCGCAACAATCTTGCGAAGATTGAAGCAACAGGCGCAAAGGTTCACTACTATTCATTAGATGTGAGAGATCACGCAGCATTCTCTAATTTGTTAGATAAGCTCTACGATAGCTTCGGCAAAATTGACGTTGTAATTCAAGGTGCTGGAGTAATCGAAGACGCATTCTTGAAAGACAAATCGCTGGAATCATTCGACAGAGTTTTCAGTACGAAGATAGATGCAGCACTCACGCTAGCAAGCAGGCTTGATCTTGATTCTTTGAAGTACTTAGTTCTCTTTTCCTCCGTTGTAGGCAGAACTGGCAATGCTGGACAAATAGACTATGTGGCTGCCAACGAAGTATTGAACAAGTTGGCAATACAGCTAAATAATCGCTCTAACGCTCGTGTGCTGAGCATCGGTTGGGGTCCCTGGAGAGGTGGCATGGCACAAGCAGAGCTTGAGTCAGTGTTCGCCCGCTTTGGCTGGTCAATGATTGAAGCAATGGACGGACGCAAAAACTTCTACCAGGAACTGAGCAGCGGAAAGAAAGCCGACGCCGAAGTTCTTCTTGTGGGAATGCTGCCCCAAAAGCACGATGACAGCAATGGAGCCAACGGCACAGCGGCTCACATAGGCGGCAATGGTGCACATGCGTCTCAAAACATAAAGGCGCGTGGTGCACGACTTCATCGAGCTGAAGTCGTACAGGACAGCGCAGGTTCGATGTTGCTAAGACTGCGTATTGACACTAACATTGACACTTACCTCAATGACCATACATTCAACGGCATGCCGGTGCTACCGATGGCAGTGGCAACGGAATTATTAGCAGAAGCTGCCCAATTCAAATACTCAGAATTCGAATTTCGTAAACTCGTACGACTCGACATTCCACAGGGCATCGTAATTGAGAGTGGTGCTAAAGATCTCTACATTTCACTGCAAGAGGAATCAAGAACTGATTCTGACATAACCGTGAACGTGTCGCTAAGTACTGGCACAAACCAGAGCCGCAAGAACTTCATCGCCCGCGCCGTCTTATCACGCCGAGACGTTCCGGCAAAATTACCGGCAGATTCACTTTTCACAACTGAGTTTGTGCCCAGTGTTTTCATCGATGAAGAGAGCGATCTTCCTACGGTTGATTTCATTTATGATAATTGGATGTTCCACGGACCACTCTTCCAGGGCATAAGCAACATTCACGCTCTCGGCAAAAATGGTATTAGTGGCAAGCTGAAATCTACTCCGATTAATCAAGCATTGAAAGAATCAGGAAAAGAATCCTGGCTCATCGACCCGCTATTGATGGACAGTGCCATGCAGCTGGCAGGCATTTGGGCGCGCCATTACATGGACATCACAGTGTTACCAGTAGGTTTCAAGACGCTTCACCTTTTCAGCTCTCCTGTTGGAAAGAACTTCAATGCAACAGTGAAAGTTCCTAATGAAAGCAAAAATGGTGAATTGCTTTGTGACCTGGCAGTTTATGACGAAGTAGGCAGACTTATTATGCTTATCGAAGGCTTGGGCGGCACAGGCAGTAAGTCTCTAAATCGACTGGCGAAATCAAAAAACGAAAATAGCAAATGAGACCAGCTCTTCCACATGTTGCAATAGGACTTGCGTGCAGACTGAAAACGATTAACTCAGTCCATGATTTGGTGCAAGCCTATTATTCACCTCTTCGCACAGGGGTGGAGCAAAATCGGGAAGCAGCACTGAGTTCAGATGAGACTTTAATCGCGGTTTGCGTTGAAGCATTCGCTGACGCGGGGCTAAAACAGATTCCGCAAAACACTGCAATTTTTGTGAGCTTATCCGAAGACTATTTAAATGATGGACAAATTGCATTTGCATTGCAAGAGCACTTCCAGTCAAATTATTCGCGCGACCTCACAATCATGCTATATGACAGCAGCGAAGACAGCCTGGCAGAAGCGCTGAATTGGCTAGACAGAGGCGAATGTGATTTTGCCCTGGACTGCTCATTTGACAAAATGGAGGGCGCAGATTGCGCAGCTGCCGTTTTGCTTGCAACCGCTAACAAAGCTAATAAGCTGAATTCTTACGCTAACGTACAGCATTCATATGGCAATGCTGAGCATCCTGCTCTTGCACAAATAGCTAGCGTGCAGGAGGATTCCGCAGAAGATCAGGACGACGCCTGCTTGTTTTCACTTCAAACCGAACTAAGTCGATTTGCTGACTTGAACGTAGAAGTGAGCGCAGTCTCTTTTATAGAAACTTGCGACGCTCGTTGGTTAGAGTCAGCGAAATTATCCAGCGCATTTAAGCAATTGAGAAACTATTGTTCTCGCGCTTCGGCCGAAATGCCACAGAAAGATGCCGTATGGACAAAACACGATCAAATTTGCTTTGCCTCATCCCTCGCCATGGCGTTGTCACACACTAGTAAGTTAATCACGCCGCTTATGGCAGTGATATCGTCATGCCTTGCTCTGCACCAACGAGTGATACCATCTTCGAAATTCGAATCTTACAAGTTGCAGCTCGACAACGAAAAACTACCGGATACAATTTTGCAAACCCAAGCAGCCCGCCCCTGGGTGCATCCGGTATCTCCCGCCGAACCTGCGCATCCTCGGCGTGCTTACATAAGCCTGGAAAGACAGGGCATTCTCCTGAGCGAAAGGGGAAATGACATAGATGAGATCACAGTCAACAAATTACTGAAGCAATCAAGCGAACTTTTCGTTTACTCTGCTGGTAGCAGAGAAGAACTTCTTCAAGAACTCCTAAAAGCACAAAATAATTTGTCCATGTTGGCGCAGCTTCCCCTCTGGGAATCAGCCTACTTAACTAATTGCGTACAGCGAAGTAATGAAAGCAAGTTTGCTTTGAGCATCATTGCTGGAACATTCGAAGAGTTCTGTGATTTTCTGGCTCTTGCCATTGAACATCTGGCTAACTCAGCTACGAAATCCATTCCAACCGGAAGCGGGCATACAGGCATTTATTATTCTGGCGAAGCAGCATCGAAACCAGGCAAACTTGCCTTTGTTCTGGCGGGTCTCGGCGCAGCATACCCAAATATGCTGGAGGACCTTTGTTTCTATTTTCCAGAAATTCGACAGGTCTTTGATTTCATCGAAAGGCTGGCGCTCAGGGCCGGTGATAAAACTGTTCCCAGCAGAGCAATTTTTCCCGTGGCAGGCTCGAAACAAGGAAGCAGCCCCGCAATGCTGGCAACAATGGACTCCGCAGTCATCACCTTGATTCTTGCTCAATACGCCATTTACGCGCTACTTAAGAAGCTAGATGTCAACGCAGATGTATTAATTGGCTGCAGCACAGGCGAGTTCACTGTGATGTGCATGGCTGAAATGGTCAACCTGTTTCAAGCAGCCCAGACTTTTTACCACCTGAGCACGCAAGTCTCTCGCTCGGTGTCAGTTTCACAACTGGCCAATTTGAAAACCATTAGGGTTGCAGCTTCCACTGATGGGAAACTGAAAACAGTTCTGGATTCTATGGCAACCCCAGTTTATGTCGGTGCGGATTTAAGTGAGACCTGTGTTCTGATTTCAGGCACCAGAGATAGTATCGATTTGCTGTCTTCGAAGCTAAAGGCAGAATCCATCGAGTTTCTGCCTCTGCCTGTAGCGGTGCCATATCACACGCCCCTGGTCGCGGGCAAAGTCAGCCATGAGAGTGATGAAGTGCAAATGTTGACCATGAATGCACCATCAATAGAATCATGGTCTTGCTCTCTAGCGTCAAAATATCCAGAGTCCGGCGCTGAAATCAGAAAGATTTCGACCGACTTGTTTGAAAAAACGATTTGCCTGAGACAAACCATCGAAAAAACTTACCTCGAGGGCAGCAGAATATATGTAGAGGCAGGTCCAAAAGGTGGCTTGATTCCTTTCATTTCGGAAGTACTAAAAGGCAAAGAACATATTGCGCTTGCTGCCGATCTTCAAACTCGACGAGGAATAGACCAATTCCACGTTCTTCTGGCAAAGCTGATCGCAAACGGTATTCACGTCAACTTGATGCCGCTCTATCATCGCCGCGTAGACAGAGACAAATTTCAGCTTGAGAGCCTTCAGGTCAGCAACGCGATTTACCAGTTCATGCAATGGGCTGATAACGATCTACCATCATTGGTTGATCTGTCAGACCCCACTATCGCGGAGCTAGCAAATGAAATCGACCAGGATCTCGACCCCTTCGTCGGAGATATCGGCTTGCCTGGTGATGTGATGCTAACTTACCTCTCGACCATGCAAGAGTTTCAACAATCACTTTTGAACACGCAAGAAAACCTGATGCTCGCCTACATGCAAGCGAGCCAGGAGGAAGACTTCATGCGGCAATACGAATCTATTTCCTTGCCGGGATCATTTGCGTTTATTCCATCTCCAGCCTTACAGTCAAGCAACGATGCCTTCGTGTTGCAAGTTCAACTTGATACTAACGAGCACAAATTTTTATTGGACCATGCCATAGGCGGCAATGTATGCAGCACAGAGCATTCAAGCAGAGTTCATCTGCTACCACTCATGGTGGCGCTTGAAATAATGGCGGAAGGCGCCAGTTTGATTTACCCCGAGCAAGTTGTTATACGACTGCGAGATATTCGAGCTTACAAAAGAATTCGCTGCGAACAAGAAACGCTGACATTGAATTTGGAACTGCGTTCATCAAAAGAGAATACAGTGGAGGCAAGAATCTGTACTTCCGATGCAGAAGAAGATGAAAACAACATTCTAGCTTCTTGCGTTGTGGAATTTGACGAATCGCTAGCAGCAGGTCCAACTAAATCGGAATTCAGTTTTGACGAAGCCAGATCTTCAAAGCTTTCGCCTCATAGCTTGTACAAGCAAGGAAGCATGTTCCATGGACCACGCATGCAATCAGTCAGCAGCATTGACAGAGTTTCACGCCGCAGCATCGAAGGAACTGTCGATTGCCGTACAGCCGATGATTGGTTTACATCACAGAGTGTCGACAAGGCGAAGATGGTGTTAGACCCGCTCTTGTTAGACAACTCAAGCCAATTCGTCCTATACCAGATGTACGAACATAACATTCCGGCTATAGCGCTATTACCATTCCATATCGATAGCATCGAATTTTTCGAAGGCTATGATGGTCATTACACAGGTAAAAGATTGCATGCACAGGCAAATCTGCGTTCAATGACTCAACGAGGAACTGAAGCAAGAATTGAGTTGTCTAATTGGGATGGACAGGTGCTGGCCAGAGTCAATGATGTGAGTAGCCGCGCCATTCTCCTTTCAGAAAAGCTAGAAAATTTCATTCACGACCCCGCGCATTTCATTTGCTCCGAATACGAAATCGATAAGAAAGAAAAAAATCTTGCCGTTTCCATCATTAATAAGAGCGAATTGCCTTCCGACGAAACCACGCTTGATTGGTTAAGCGACTATATCCTTACACCGGCTGAACAAAGCGAATGGAAACGAATTGGTAAGGCTGAAAAGCGTCGCCTTGATTGGATATGCGGACGAATTGCCGCTAAGGACGCGGTACGTTTTTATCTTAGAAACTACCACGGATTAAAATTGAAACCGGCTGACATTGAAATTCGAACCGCTCTGGCTGGAAACGCAGAGGCGAAATTCCGCGCCCACATCTCTGTTGACACGAAATTGCTTCCCCAAATTTCGATATCGCACAGCGATAGTACAGCCGTTGCTATCGCTGAAGCCCCTGAGCCTCAAAGATTTGCGGGAATTGACGTGGAGGAGATCAAAGAACGAGAGAATGGCTTCATTGATTTAGCCTTCAATAAAGATGAACTCGCCTGGGTCAACAAGCTAGCTGTTTCAGAGCAAGCCAGAGCCATAGCCGTAATTTGGACAGCTAAAGAAGCTGCAGCAAAATCTCACGGCACTGGATTTCAAGGGAACCCCAAATTCTTCGAAGTCATTGCTCAGCATGGCTTTCAAGATGTTTTGCAAGTCAAAGCAAAAATCCCAAATGACGGGAACTCCGGAGGGATTGGTTCAGTCTACACCTGTCCGGTCCTCGTTGATGAAAGTAGAAGAATCTGTATTGCTTATGTTCGCAATTTCCAAGGGTTAGATTGAGCGACATGTTGGATAAAATAACATTAGGTATTCTGCTTGATTTAGCTCAACCAATTTTGCCGGTAACTCGTCCCGTTCGAATTATTTTTGGAATTCGCAATTATGGTGCAAGAATTTAGCGGCTCGAATGCAGAAAGGAACGACCTGTCTCGCAGTTCATTTGATACTGCCCGCCCTATTCGGCTGGCAATGTTCAGCAGCGGTCTGGGAGCTATCAATCGGGGTTTTGAAATATCAACTGCTCGATTCTTCAACGCTGTCACCTCTCAAAATAAACAAGACCTGGACGTAAAACTCTTCGCAGGCGCGGAATACCCGGGCGCAAAGAAGATAAGCTGCATCAATCGGAATGATTGGCTCAAATTTCCGCTCAATATGCTGAGCTTTGTTGAGAAAGAAAAGCTCTGGAGAATAGCTTATGCTCTTGAGCAAACCAGTTACTCTTTCGGCTTGATCAAAGAGTCAAAAGAGAAATGGCAGCCCGAAGTCGTTTGGACAAAAGAAGTGCCGCTGGCACATGTTCTTTATGAGTTCAGAAAAATTACTGGCAACCCATACAAGATTATTTTTGCAAATGGCGGCGGCTTCCGCCCTCAAACTTACCAACAATTTGACTACATCCAACATCTGCACACTGATGCTTACGAAGAAGCACTGAGGTTTGGAATTCCTGCCTCAAAAATGACGGTGCTTCCCAACATAGTACCGCATATGATATCAACCCGTAGCAAAGCGGACCTGCGTGCTGAACATGGTTATGCAGCTGATGATTGGATCGTAATTTGTGTTTCTGCATGGAACAGCCACCACAAACGAATTGACCACCTTATAAATGAAGTAGCGAAGATTCAGGACAAGCGCTGCCACCTGCTTATCTGCGGACAGCCAGAGCCAGAAGGCGAACAGCTCCAAAAACTGGGAAAAGAAAAGCTTGGGGATAGAGTCAGATTTGTCACCGTGCCGGAAAAGCAGGTTCAAGACATGATGCGCCTGGCAGATGTCTTTGCTCTGTGCAGTCTCTACGAAGGTCTGGGCGCAGTGATTATTGAAGCCGCCATTTCGGGACTTCCAGTCTTGTGCCATCCACACGGTGGCGCAAAGTACATTTTGGAAGATGAGCACTGGATGGTGGACATGAACGCCGATGGAGCACTGGCAGCAAGGTTAGAGGAGTGGCGCAAGACACCACCTAGCAGCGCACAACTTGCCGAATTGAAGCAAAACGTTCAGGATAAGTTCGCCGAGGATAAGTTGACGCTTGATTTCGAGCGCATGGTTCAGCACGTGTACATGAACGATGCCTTCGCGCCATCACTCGCCAGATATTAGCTGACGGTCCAATCAGGATCCGATGCCGCCAAGATGGCGGCGCCCCCCGGATTCACTCGACAATTTCCTCCGCGAGTAAGATCCCAATGCCGCCAAGAATGCGGCGCTCTATGATTCACTCAACACTTACAGAGCAGTATCCGCTCAACAAAAAAGCCCGAACCTGAGTCCGGGCTTGGCTTAACAGTGTAACTTGTCCGTTAGATGTGGTCTTCGCTATCAGCAGCTTGCATCATCTGATACGTTTCCCATTCATTGAAATCATTCAACTTGCATACGGGCTGTTCCGGTTCAGCTTTTGCTGGCTCAGCGTAGACTCTATTGACCAACCACCAAATTGATTC
This sequence comes from Obscuribacteraceae bacterium (SeqCode), assembly GCA_044226015.1. Classification (GTDB taxonomy): domain Bacteria; phylum Cyanobacteriota; class Vampirovibrionia; order Obscuribacterales; family Obscuribacteraceae; genus JAIEPM01. Next base: position 462,644 of record JBGAHS010000001.1, on the reverse strand, counting down.
CGCTACCGCCTTGTCATACTGTTCGGACATCTCAGATTCTCCGCTCGGGTTACCTATACGAAGTTATATACCAGATTTATATACTTGTCACTGGGGAATTCCACAATGGGATTAATGAAACCGAATACCTTAGAAAGCCTTTCCTAGTTTCCGAATAAGTCAATTCAAAATCTTTTCAGAACTCGCTGTTATTTTTTCTGCATCGAGCAGCAGTGAGGCAATCCGCAAATGGAAAGAGATAATCAATTTAACGAAACAAGCACCGGTAGACGCAATAGTGACTCTGCGGTCTCCCAGGGGGTCTTTGACGAACTAATGGCTTGCCGAAACGAAGATCTGAAAGCCCAGTCTGCGCCATCATCGAGAGAGCTTCAGCCGACAGAAATTGTATTCCATAGCAATGATGGCAAAGACCATGTACTTACGCAATCGAGACGAGCAGCGGAAAAGACTCCGGCAATAGGTCAAAAAAGAATAGAGGATCAAACTCAAGAGCAAGCCGATTCCGGACGACCGCTACGTCCTGTTGAAATCGTATTCCATGGCAATGATGGAAAAGACCATGTGCTTACTCAAACGAGACCAACTGAACCGGTGGAGAGCAGACCCGATCGCCGCGACGAAAACACCCGTCCAAAGAACGATTCGGATAAGTCAAAAGAAGGCGAAGCTAAGAATAGCAGCACCGAAAAATCTTCTGAGAAAACAACCGAGCAAGCTGGCACCATCGACAAATCTTCCGAAAAGACGAAATCTGAACTGGCTGAAAAATTGAAAGAAGGCGCGGAAAAATTAGGACGACAACACTATGAAGCAGCCGCCAGCAAACTCATTGATGCGGCTAGCATGAGCCCAGCAGTGCAAAAAGGTGAAGGATATTACCAGGTTCTCAAACGCATGTACCCTTCGATGAATGAATCGGATTTGGTTCATCTTGCAGCTGATACAAAGAAACTGAACGGCGGACGGCAGCTGCACACTGGAGAGCATTTCCAGGTGCTCGACAAAGAGCAGAAACTGCGTTTGCGTGACCAGGTTATGAATGACTATGACGCTAAACATAAAACAGATGCACTGGATGTGTACGGCGATTTCGCACCAGAGAAGGGACCGATGGCTGCAATTCACAATGCGATGAGGAAGGATCTCAGCGGCAGAATTGAAGAAAAATTGGACAGACCTATACCGGTCGAGCCGCCTAAACCAACCCCAAATCCCGAACCAACTAAAGAAAGCCCGAAAGCAGCTATGACAGCAGCAGAATTCGGACGAGAAGCTATGATGGCATTTCCGAAACTTGATCTGGACCACAATGGCTTCATTGATAAACAAGAACTGGGTCTAGCAGAACAAAATAAGAGCCTGACTGATCGCGAAAGAGAACTTGCAGCAACAATGAGTGCGCTAGAACCACAGTTGAGCAAACTAAGCGACGAGCAGTCTGGTGCAAAGAAAGGTGTTTCACTCCTCGACCTTGCTAAATTCGAAGTAGTAGAAAGGAATGTTGCCAGACTGCAAGATGAGCTGAACAAGCTGAACAACTCATTTGCAAACCCCCAGCTATTCGAAATGATTGACCAAGACGGGAACAGAAGATTGAGCATGAACGAACTCAAAAATGCAATGATGCAAGGCAACCTGACACCTGCCGATGCAGATTCGGTGAACTTCTTGATCGAAAACTACCGTGCCGCAGAAAAAAGCGTTAACGACGAATTTGGACCTGAAAACAGCGGTGTAAGTTATGGTGACCTGCACTTCATGGGCAGAAAAGCCAGTCAAAGTAAAGATAGTCAGCTTATAAACGCGGTTCAATCTGGGCTAAAAATAGCTCACGACAAGAATTTGAAGCAAGCGCCAGCTAAGGAATCTACACCAGCATAAGCAGGAACTGTTTATGCCTAAGAAAGAGGAGTAAGCAAGCTTGCTCCTCTCTTTTTCTGCCATCGATACGGAAACGAATCGCACTGCGCTGGATCAGATATTCGATTGCTAATTTATGATGACTTCGCTTCCAATGCGCAAAATACGCTTTTCTATCATTGGTTTAAGAACAGATTCTGGGATTTGCAAGCAGCCACCAGAATTCGCAAAACCAATATTACGTTTTTCATTTGACGTTCCGTGCAATGCAATGGAAAACCAGTAAGTAATACCATTAAAACTGCTGAGTTTTGGCCCCGTAACTGCTGACGGTGAAGTGAGCCCAACATAGGCGACACCATATGCAGTATCAGGCTTCGAATCACCATTAAAATCGATCGAGTTCATATTACTGAAAAGCTTTTGCAAAGCGTCACTTGTTTTTAAGTACTCAGACGCCCGAGAATCGCTGTCATATCGTTTGAGAAGAGAGGGATCTATAGCATTCAGTGGTGGTCTATAAAGCACCAGGTCTACTTTGAACACTCCAGATGGAGTGATGCAATCTTCCATGGTTTTCTTTTTTCCCAGCCCACCTCTGCCGATACCAATATCGGTATCATAAAGTTTCTGGCCGGAAGCATCAGAGACAGTGAGGTGCCGTAATTTTCGATCAATAACAATTCGAGCAGATTTGCCACGAGGAGGTGCAGCAGTGCTTAGCTTCAATTCCGCGGAATTGGCTGCAACAAGGCACAGCTGTGAGATTGCACAGAAAACCAGTACGCCACAAATATGTAGAACGGATATTGAATTAATGAACTTGTTGTTGCTTGCGGGAAAGCGAAGCAATTGTTTGAGCTCTGTAGTGCTGCAGAATTTGTTCAAGCTGGACACCTTGCTGGAAACCGACGAGTCGATTCAGCATTCTACCGCGCTTATCTACAACCATGACAGTAGGAATCTGAGCAATATTCAGCTGCTTTACCAATTCCTGATTTTTATCAACGTTGACTGGAATATACTGAGCGAAACCGTCATATTTTTGAGCCGCTTCTTCAACTAATGGAGCCAACTTCCTGCAGCTTGGACACCAGCTGGCACCAAACTCATAAACAAAAACAACTGGAGAGGAGAATTTGGACTGTGTCTCGGGCGCTTGCGAAGCATCTGCTTGCGCTGGAGTGGCTACAGCCTCATTCATGGGAGTCGCTGGCTGCTCAGAAGGAGCCTGAGCCGGAGACAGCGCAGTAACTGGAGCAGACTGAGCCTGCTGCAGTTGGTTGATTGCTGCATCTAACGACTGCACTTGGGGTGCGACAGGGGGTAAATTATCGTCTGCATTGACTGCGTTACCGCTCAGCAGAATTGCTGAAATCGCAAGCATTACCATGGCAGTCCGTTTCATTAATCTTCCTCTTCTAGTTAGCCAAGTATATGGCCGGGTGTTCAGCTCTTCAACTCAGATTTCGTAGATTCCCCCAAATTCTCAGAAAACCTCTTGAGCCAGTTGAATTTCCGCCGGATAAACCTTTCTTTCCTTAAAGTAGCCAAGGAGTAAAAATTGCAGCCATCCCTTCAACAGTCAAACATAGTCTACAGAGCTCTACTTAATAGTTCATTCAAAGCCGCCGGGTTTCTGTCAAAATTAAGATGCTTAGACGTGAGATTACAATGAAGTTCCGCACAATAACTGTCTTAGTCAACATCAGCCTGTTCTTGCATTTTTCTCTGACAGCCTCTGGACAAGCAGCAGAAGCGAATCAGCAAAGAAATGGTTCTGATTCTGATAAAAGGGGTCAGCAAAGCAAAGGCAGTGAGAAAGTAGACACCAAGACTAAATCAGAACCAAAAAGTAACGAGAAAAAGGTTTCCACAGTAGATCATAAATCTGGAGACGCCTCAAAATCATCGAGTGACGCAGAGCAAAAAGAAAACGAAAAAGAGTGGCATGAATACCTGGCTGAGTCACAAAAGCTTTATGCCGATGGAAAAATAGAAGAATCATTCGACCGATTAGAATTAGGATTAGGCGCGGCGGAGAGACTAAAAGCAGACGGAAACAAGACTGAGGCTTTCTTGAAATTGGGTGAGCAATATTTGTATTTGAAAAAATACGAAAAAGCAAAAACCTTAATGGAAGAAGGGCTGAAACTGAAGCGGAAGATACCTGGATTCAAAAGCTCAAGCAGTGCCAACAGCCTGGATAATCTGGCACAGGCCTATGCCCGCACAGGAGATTTGCAATCAGCGGAAACAATGGAGAAGGAAGCACTGGATATCTACCAGTCTTTGCATAAGGAGAACACACACGATTACGCTATCGCCTTATCAAATCATGCAAACACGCTTCGTCAACTCAAAAACTACAAAGATGCCGAACAATTTTTTGCAAAAGCAGTTGCCACTCAGCAAAAGCTCGACGGTGCCAACGGTGACAGCGAAGAGCTAGCAAAAATACTATTGAATGCTGGCGGACTTTATTGCGAGATGAACAAACTAGATTCAGCCAAAAGGTTGTTAGATAGGGCATCCAAAATCATTCGCGTAAAATTCAAACCGCAGCATCCCCTCTACCTGCTGAGTGTTAAAAGCGAAAGAGTGTACAACAAAAAGTTGGTTGACTCTTTATTGAAAACGGACAAAAATCCCTACAGACCCGAAGTAGCGCAAGCAATAATTTCACTGGCATCGCTGTACGAGCAAGAGGACGATATTTCCCAAGCAGCAGAGGCGTACAAACAGGCAATAGCCATTGAGCAACAGCTTGAGCCCGGCTCTGCGGAGTTGAACCGCATTAGGGATGCGTACGCAAATTGCATGAAGAAGCTAGCTAATTGAGGAAACAAGAATGCAATCGAAGCAGTCTCTTCGACTGGTTGCGGTATTAACTATGGTGGCAACGATACTGGCTGATTCAAGTGCTAGCGCATTCGAATCAGAAAAGTTTCCTGGAAGAGGAAAACGAGAGGCATTCGGCAAAGCTTGTGAGTATAACCTCAAGGGAATCAGCCTGGCGGACAGCGGGAAGACAAGAGAAGCCGTCGAGTTATACAAAAAGGCAATAGAGGTTTATCCATATTATTCAGTTACATTTTCGAACTTGGGGAATGCCTATTCTGATTTGCATCGTTTTGATGAAGCAGTTGAACAATACAGAAAGGCTGTAAAAATTTCTCCAGACTTTGCTGCTGCGTACAGCAATATGGCGGATGCTCTTATGCATCAGAAAAAATTTCTAGATGCAGAAATAGCTTGCAAAAACGCATTGCGTGTTGACCCAGGCTATGTATTAGCTATGACAAACCTGAGTGAAGTTTACATAGCAACAAATCGACCACAAGAAGCCAAAACTGTTTTGCTTGCAGCCTCAGGACTCACGACTACTTTGGCAGTGAAGAAATTAATCGCAGAAGACCTGGAAAAAGCGAACAAGATGCTTGAAAAAACCAAGTGAATTTCCAGCGACAATTACTTTGAATTCACGACTGTGGACGCCTGATCAATTAGTTCATTTCTTTCAAAAGTAGCAGGGGAAAGGTCCCCCATGAAATCCTGCGCTTGGGCAGTCAATCCGCGTTTGGCAGCAGCAGCGGCTCTAACGCATGTAATCTCAGCATTTATCTGCAGGCGAGACTTACTCTCAAACGACAAATAGCTGGCATTTTCGGTAGCAGATTCAAGCGATAGCTTGACACTCTCCATATCACCCAGCATAAGTTGCGAAAAGGCGATTGCTGTGTAAGCAGATGCTTGTTCCTCTCTGCTCGCCATAGACGAATCATGCTCGCATACTTTGATGATGCGATTTGAAGCATCAATTACCTTGCCAAAAAGGTGCTTTCTGAGCGCAACAACTCGAACAGCATTCAGGTCATCAACTATACCCTGGTCAAAGGTCTGTTTTGGTGACACAACCTTTAGTTCTACACCAGATAAAATGGAAGCTCCATAGGAAGCTTGATCTTTCAAAGCACCAGGTCCACTGAACCCGCCGCCACTTCCAGCAGTACGCGCGTCGGCAACAATTGGTACATTCTTGTCTAACGCACCATAAGACTTCAGTGAACGCCTGGGCGCAACAGGGTAAGGTGGGTGACCAGGCGGACCGTTGGTTATAGCGGGGTCCTGGCGAACAAGATGGGGCATCGGCATAGCATAAGGCAGCGCCATGGAAATTTTATTCCGTGTTCGCGAACAACCAGCGCCTGTACCTCCCTGAAGTTTGCCAGCCGAACTATTGAATGTAGCCCCGAATCCATTCCCAACTGACACACCCTCATTTCCATCGCCTGCATCTAATTCTCCAGAAAGGGAGGAAGGAGAGGAACTAACAACTGCCTGAATGCCTTTTTTTTGCTTTGACGCAGGCGAAGAATCGCGGCGTTCTCGCTTGGTCGAACTTGTTGCTAAAGCTGTGCCTTCAGGAGCACCTTCCTCAATTGCGAGTTGCTTGTGAGAATCACTAAGTTGGCTTAACGTTGAATCTATTGAAGCGGAACCCAGGTCAAAATTCTCCAGAACTTCTATAACCAGTTCTTGTCGACGCTTGCGAGAACTCTCGCGCAATGAGTCGTAATTTGAATTGCCTTTACAGGCATCAATTAACAGAGCAAGCGCCTTAGTCTCTTTGCCCTTTTCACCACAAGCTCGGTAGGACTGCACAGCCTTCTGCAAATGGGCAACGGCATCTGGATTTCCGGCACCAATAGCAGCCTTACCTTGTTCGTATTCGCTGTTGGCTAAAAAGCTAAGCACAGGATTGTAAGAAAATAATACGATTCCAGCAGCAACAGTGAGAGTTGCAGCACAGGCGAAAATTATTTTCGATTTTCGCGATAATTCACGACTTACATATAAAAGATTGCCTGACAGAGCTGTGCTTTCGCAAGCGGCAAATGTCTCAAGGTCTTTTCGCAGCGCTTCGACAGTCGCATAGCGCTTATCTCGATCTTTTGCCATCATTTTGAAAACTATGTTTTCTAGAGCAAGCGGAATTCGCGCACCATTCGTCAATTTTTGAAGCGAAGCTGGCATCTGCTCAACATGCTGCCACATAGTTTCAAGAGCACTCTGTCCAACAAAAGGACGCTTTCCGCTCAAAGTCTCATAGAAAACAACGCCAAGAGAGTATATGTCCGAACGCTGATCAAGCTGCACGCCCTCGCATTGCTCTGGACTCATGTATAAAGGGCTGCCAAAAATTTCGCCAGTTTTCGTGAGATGCTGCGATTCAGCATCGACCATTTTTGCAATGCCAAAATCAACGATTCGCACTCTGGTTTCACCGTTCGACTCATTTTGAATAACAATATTGCTTGGCTTTATATCGCGATGTATGACTCCATTCTTGTGCGCAGCACTCAGCCCATCACAAATCTGACCAAACAATGGTAGGGCTTCTTCATACGGCAAGAAACCGCGCTCTCTCAATATTTCATCAAGGTTTTTTCCTTCCAAATAGTCCATTACCAGGAATGGATATTTGTTTTCAAAACCAAAATCAAAAACGGAAACGACGTTTGGATGCGAAAACTGACCAGCAGCTTTCGCTTCTCGAATGAAACGATGCTTGCTGTTATCATCGTTAGATAAATGAGCGAGCAAAACTTTCACTGCTACGATTTTGTTGATTGGAAGTTGGCGAGCTTTATAAACGGCGCTCATGCCACCTTCGCCAAGCAAAGATAGTATCTGATATTTAGCAGCGATGGTTTTGCCAATTAATGGATCGCTGGAGGATTTAGCTCCAAGTCCCTCAGCTTCTGCTCCCATCACAAAGTTGTCCATGCCAACACTTTAACACTCTGTGGACTGACCGAACACAGGAAAAATCCCTGATCGTTATGCCCAATTCCAGATTAAAAGCATCACGCTCTGAGCTTAGTTTTTGGATGAAACCGAATCTGCGGAGGCGTTTGTGCCTGGTGCTATAGACGAGACCGCTGTTCCATTTGGTTTTTGCCCATACTTTGAAGTTTTCTCGGCCAACCATTCTGCAACTTTCTTCTCAACTTCTTCCTTTAAGTATTGGGTCTCCAGGTGGATGTGTCCCTTGCCTTTCAGCAAATACAGCGTTTTATCAGAACAAGGCATCTGAGCCATCAAATCTTGCTCAATCAAATCAGCGCGGAACAGTCTGTCATCACTGCCCTCAATGACGAGCACACTTAGCTTTTCAGGCAACATAGGCACAAGCCTGAGTGAATCCTTGTTAAACCAACGAGTCTTAAATAGCTCTCCAGCGTTCAATTTGGTGCGCCCAAGCGGGTCATTAACACGTTCGTCAGTGATTCGGTCATCATCTGAAACGCGCGAACGCAAAAATGGAGTGATATCCAACTGCGCGCTTGGATGCCATAAAAACACAGTGAGAAGTTGTTTCATCACTGTTGGTCCAAAGAAATATCGCTGCTTAATTGCGGGAGAAGAGAGAATGATGCCATCGGCGCAGTCTGCTTGATCCGCAAGCAGTTTAATCGCCATATTTGCACCCACGCTTTCGCCCATCACAAAAACTGGCTTGCCAGGATAAAGCTGATGTGCCTTCTTTAGTAGGCTAAGAATATCCGATTCTGTTTGTTTGAAGAGAACGTGTTTTGCCAGCTCATCATCTTTTTCACTGTTGTGGTACCAGGCACCATAACCGCGCATATCAGGCGCTAGCACCACATAACCTTTTTTGGACAGTTGTTTAGCAATAGTTGTGTAAGAACGCCCGTGAAGAGTAGCACCATGAATTGCAACTACCACCGCCTGTGGTGCAGTATCGAGAGGCGACCAGGTGTACACTGGAAACCCCAGTTCAGCGCTCAAGTTGTCAGTAATACCTGTCTCAATTTCTCTTGCTAGCGCGCTCTGCCCTTGCCCTAGCCCAAACATTCCCGCCAACAAAATGACGAGAATAGATGTGGCAGCCATAAAGCCTGTCGTGACAGACTTTGAGCTCATTTTAACGACTAAATTTCTGCCCGGAAGCGCCAACGGATTGAGTCTCCTTTATATGTATTGTATTTGCAATTGGATAAATAATCATTAGAAGCTTGTATTGCTCCAAAAATTGAGAGGAGCAGACTTTACTCTGCTCCCCTCTCCCCTTGTCTCTCCGAAGTTTTCGGAGCTGAAACCTTTTATTCTTGAGATTGCAATACTAAGATTTAACGAAATCTATGAACACGCACGCGCTCTCTCATAGGAGATGCCTGCATTTCGACAGTTTCAGACTGTTGCAATTTTAATTGCCTGACACGCTTTAATTCGTCCCATGCGTGCCCTCCCTGACTGGGCATTACTGCTTCAAATACTTTTTTGATCCACTCGCTAAAAACAGTCATTTGCTCTAATCTCCCAATTTGCACTTTAACTTAGACATTTGTCTTGACATCACATCAAAGCTGTAACCATCAACTCCCAGCAAACAGCAAAGTCATGCTTAAACGCAGGCAAACGAATGCCACCACCCACAATGGCGTCTTCATTGTCCTTACCGAACTCGCTTTAAAAACTATATCCGGTATCAATTTAAGCTACTACTCGTTCATTTGGCGGATGCTGTTTTGATTAACTGCGCACCGCCCGAACTCAGTACATGAATTCAGCGACGACAAGGCATATGTGATGTTCCCGAATTTAACATTTGTTTGTCCGCTGAATCTGTATTTCATACGCTACAGCCTAGAGAATTAGGAGGTCTTGAAATTTTCAATACCTCTTTTTTTTCCCTCGAAAGATTGATTACATTGAGTGGTCGCTTCTCCTATAGTTCCAAAAGTAACCAGGGAGCAACGAATAATGAACATTGACCTACTGAGGGCGAGTCTTGAGCGAGCGAAGAAAGAGAATGGCGGTTTAACCACTTTGGGACTGAGCTTTTATCACCGCCTTTTCGAAAAGTATCCATCCGTTAGACCGCTGTTTAATACTCCACCCGAAGAACAACACAAAAAGTTGATGGCCTCACTTGGGGCAATTGTGGCAGCAGTGGACAAACCCACCCAGTTGGCGCCCTACCTCCATGCAATGGGAATTCGCCATCTGAAATACAAAACAGAGAATGCCCATTATGAGGCCGTTGGTGAGAATCTTCTGGCCGTGCTCGGAGAACATCTTTCGAAGGAAGGCGAGTGGAGCGATGAACTCAAGAACACATGGACTGAAGCAATAAATACGGTGGCAAAAATAATGATAGATGCTGCCAACAACCCCTCAGGGTTCTCGGAAGAACTGGTGCATGCAGGCTACCGTGCTGATGGATTTCGAGACAGCGATCCCGAACCATGGAAACTAAACTAAAATAGCAATCATCCACTCGGATGATATAAAAAATCCAAATGGTTGATGGCATCCAAATTTCGCAAGCGTAAAATAAAAGCATCAGAAGTGAGGGATAAGAAAGAATAAAACGATTCCAACAAACTTCAAAAGTTCACAGATAAGCAGCTACACCGAGCTAGAACTCTCTTAAGAGCTAATTTACAAAGGGCGTAGCTGCTTCTGCTTTTTCTTGTTTTTCGTCACTTCGCAAGCCCTGAGCTCAGGGCTTTTTCTTTTGTGCGTTAGCTGCCCTTACAGCTTGCTTCAGCTTCTGCCGCGCCACCGCCCTTGGTGGCTGCTTCGAAGCTGCGACAACGGTAGCGGCTGGGCGTGGAAGAATTTTTGCAATTCCTCTCATCAAACCATCAATGCCATCATCATAACCAACCTGATAAGCAGCGACCTGCCCATCAGGACTTACAAAGACAGTCGTAGGCACAGGACCAATGGAATACTCTTCAACTAGAGTCTCGTTTGCCGGGTCATCTACGTCGATAATCTTGAACTCTACCGTATTAGCAAGACGCGTTTTAGCCTTTTCAACGATGTCGGTCATGTCATTGCACGGACGGCACCATGTAGCGTTAAAAACAAGAGCCGTTGGTTTGCTAAACTGCTTACTCTGATTGTGCGATGAGGCAAGGCGAGGACCAACGAAGCCCTGGGGTAAGGTCATCATCAAGCGATTTGATTCGGAGGGAATCGAAGTTCCTTTACCCAATCGGCTCGCTAACACCAGGTGCTGACGTGCAAGCAAAGGATGATTGAGTTTGATTTGCACTTGCCCCATCAATAAATGGGCGTTGGCATTTTGAGGATTTGTTTGTAGAACTTCTTTTAGCATTTGCAAGCAAATCTGATAACGACCATTATCAAATGCGGTACGCGCTTGCTCATACAAATCTACCTTCGGACAGCGATTGCTTATCCATTTCACCACGGCGCTTAAAGTCGCTGGTGGACATTGTTGATTTTCAAAAATAAGGTGCTGCGCGTCTTGCACCATCATGATCTGTTTGTCACGAGTAGCAAGCTCATCATAAAGCTCCTGTGTTCCTTCTGGCTTTACAAGCTGGTCGGCCGTTCCTTGCACCATCAGGACTGGAAGATTTTTGATATTCACGACCTGGTCATGAGTGTCATTCATGAAGCTCTGAAAGCTTAGCAATTCCATCGGAGATAACTTCATGCGATCAAGCTCATCCCCTTCCCACGAGGCTTTTAGCCTCTCATTATCACCTGCGGCTTGCTCAACTACTTGCTTGCCGATATTCATTTGACGTGTTGGTCCCGTCAAAGCGTGCAAGAATATTTTCAGGTCAGTGCGTTTTTGCTTAAATCTATCGCCAGACGAACAAGCTGAAATTACACCATTCATAAGATCCGGATACTTGGCGGCAGCATGCAGAACGATTGCTCCCCCCATTGATTCGCCCATCAGGAAAACTGGCTTACCTGGGTTTGCCTTCTGAAGCCACTCCAGGGTCTTTCGCACATCTTCGATGCAATCGTCGAAATCGACTTTCTTGTGCCCCTTAGCTTCCATCCACGAGCCAAAACCTCTCACGTCAATGGCATACGTCGCTATTCCCTGTTGTGACATATCCTGACCAAACTTCGTAAAGCTCGAGCTATTCAGTCCTAAGCCGTGAACACACAAGAGAACAGCTTTCACAGGTTGACCAAACTTTACCCAGGAAAGGCAGGGGGCATCGCCTCGCACTTTTCCCTTTTCTCGCTCATCATCGCTTTTTGCCTTTTCGTCAGACTGCTTTTTGTCTTGCTTTGCCTCTTCTTTTTGAGCCTGTTTGGATTCTTTTTCCTGTCGTTTCTCATCCTTCTTCAGGTCTTCACTTTTTACCGGCGTCAATGTCGTGGGTATCACTGGCGGAGCAGAAGGAACAGCGTTTGGCACTACAACCGAATTGCCTGTAACCACACTGAAAATAGGAGCCCGCTTAGCATCAACAGGCGCAGTACTAGTTGGGTTAGCAACATTTTTTGTAGTACTGCTTCCAGTAATTTTCTTGAGTGCTTTACGCAGCCCACCAGCTTCCGCAGGCACCACTGCAATCTGCACGCAAATTGAAAGGAGAATTAGTGGGGTGCCAAGGCGAGCCAATCTTGGAATCTCGAAGTGAGCCATACGAATCAAAAAACCTCAGGAAAGAAGAACCCCATTTTCGCACTTATTATTCAATATTCAATCAGGGCTTGTGGCGCCTTTGAGGCTAATTTGTTCCGTAGATCTCCATCTTTTTATAGATTAAAGAGGAAACACGCGTAGAAGGTGAACCAAATGGCAGCGAGTCGGTTAGTCCCTATTTGTCATAGTTTGTTGTGCAGGGCGGGGAGTTGCCAGCCGAATGGGATCGCTTGTTTGGGCTGCAGCGTACTGGTTCGGAGCTGCAGCGTACTGATTCGGAGCTACCGCATACTGATTCTGTGCTGTTGCGTACTGATTCGGAGCTGCCGCATACTGATTCGGAGCAGCCACGTGATGGTTCGGAGTTGCCGCGTACTGGTTCGGAGCTGCCGCGTACTGGTTCGGTTGCGCTGCTACTTGGTTGCTCATCGCGGTTGGGAGTGCCGCAGGGTACACACCATTGGGCACCCCGCCACGAGTCTCAATCTGACCGAACTTCGCCGCCAATCCATCAGTGTCCTGATCCAATATGTTCTCTGCTGTAGTGTAGACCTGCTCTTGCAAAGAGAGGTTTGAAACTTGAACAGCAAATTGCTGTGCCTCGTCAACCTTAAACCTGTTTTCGGGTGAGCTTAAAGATTCCGCAGCTTTACCACGAACATTATTTCGGTATTCTACGACCGCATTTAATGCACAATTTGCTATTTCGCGGAGAATTGGAAATCCCATAAAGAATGTGGCATAGAGCAATATCCAATTGATCAATTCCTGATAGGGAAGCAAGGGTTCAAACCAAGCTGCATGCGTGCTTAGAGCGTAGGCACCGCAGAGGTTTGCCCCGGCAAAAAAGAATACCCAATGTAAGCGCTCGATGGGAATCTTCGAAAACTTCCATTCCTTCTCTTCTAATTTCTCCGGCAAAGCTTGCAGGGAGGCGACACCACCCGCAGTGACTTGCATAGATGGAAACACATACACAATGTTTCCCTTAGCTGTCACTTCAGGAGTTCCGTCATATCGCACCATCGTCGCAAGCATCGCGGCAGAATCCGCCTTTGCCTTCACTAAGTAAGGAGCTATCTGCTCGGCGGTGACAACTCCATGGTTTCTTCTGATAACGTCAGCCACAACTGTCCACTGCTTCTGTTCAGCCAAACGATTCGGGTTTCCCTCACCAAACAAGAAGCCAAAACAATTGTTGAAGAAGCCTTTGTCGGGAGTATCAATTTTGACGCCCATGTATTCGTCATCGCCATCGCTAGTTGGCGTTTCACCACCTGTAAGAATACTCCAGGAGAAGAAGACAGCGAGCATGTCCCAGTCGTAAAAATCCATGTCGAGACCGAAGTCGCCATCGAAGTCCATATCACCGTCACCAGCATCAGCTGCGCCGATTCCAAATAGAATGAATATCAAAGCAATCGCGAAAACAACAGCGATTGTAATCATCGATGCGATTAGCAGCAAACCGAAAGACACACGCAAACAGAAGAATCCTGCGCGGTAACTAAGTTCAAATACCTGCTGAAGAATCTTTCGCAAACCGACTAGTTTGTAGACTGAATCTAGATCAGAAAAGAATTTGTAGGCAATCTCACCTCTCGGAGAAACTTCCATTACAGCGCGAGTCTCAAAGGCTATCTTATTGAGCAATTGCCGACACTGCGAAAGAGGCAACCCTGTTCGAGCGGCAACATCACTCGCAGACACCTTATGCCCGAGCTCTTTGATCGCTGAAAGTACTTTCTCTTTAAGTTCCACTCGTGTCTCACCAACAAGGACACCTGATCGGATCTTATGGCTCGACAGGGTTCTCGGGAATTCGTAAAACACGACAGCCTTCTCGAATGAGAAACTTGTCAGCTTCCGTCATGGTGCTTTCCCCACTGCAACCGACTACTCTTCGTCGGCGTCTTCCTCATCGCTCTTTAACTTCGACTGTTTGAGCTTTTCTTTCTTGAGCTTCTCTTTTTCCTTCGCTTTGGCTCTTTTAGCGACAAGCGAAGCTTCACGTTCCCGAGCCTCTTTTTCTTCCAGCAACTGCTGTTTCTGCCGGGCTTTCAACTCAAGAAAGTACTCGTAATTTCCTGAAGTTACCTTTAGCTCTCCATCGACAATTTCCACAATCTTGGTTGCGACTTTTGAGATGAAATGCCTGTCGTGAGAAACCATGACCACAGTGCCTTCGTACTCGTTCAACGCCTCTTCAATCATTTCCTTGGCAGGAATATCGAGATGGTTAGTCGGCTCATCAAGCAACAAAAAATTAGCAGACTGAGTCATCATTTTTGCCAGTGCCAAACGGGCTTTTTCACCACCACTCAAGGCACCCACTTTTTTGAAAACTGTATCGTCACTAAAAAGAAAGCGCCCAAGAAGTCCCCTTATCTCGGCATCTTTCCATTGCGGTACTAGCTCAGCAACAGTCTCTAAAACTGTCTTGGTCAAGTCGAGTGCCTCAGCTTGATTTTGCTCGAAATAAGCTGGAACGATATTGTGCTGTCCGAGTTCCACAACTCCATCGGACGGCGGCTCGGCGCCTGCAATCAGACGCAGCAGAGTAGATTTGCCACAGCCATTTGGACCCAGCAAGGCTATTCGATCTCCGCGCTCAATTAACAAATTGGCTCCGAGAAATATTGTTTTCGCGCCATACTCGTGACTCAATTCTTTGACCATCGCCACTTCACGCCCACTTCTGACGCAGGGAGGAAAGCGGAACTTTAGTGTTCGCTCGTCAGAATCTGGAGCATCAACGATGTCCCATTTTTCTACTTGCTTTTCACGGCTTTTTGCTTGAGTACTGCGAGTGGCGCTGGCACGAAATTTGTCGATGAACTCTTGCTGACGCTCAAGCTCTCTTTGTTGGCGCTCATAAGTTGCTTCCTGCGCCTCGCGATTCATTTTCTTCTGCTCCTGATACGCAGAATAATTTCCGAGATAGGTGCTAGAAATGCCCCGTTCAACTTCTACGATGCTTGTGCAGATTCGGTCGAGAAAAAATCTGTCGTGAGAAACTATCACCATCGGAGTCGATAACCCGCGCAAATAATTCTCAAGCCATTCAATGGTTTCAAGGTCAATGTGGTTCGTAGGCTCGTCCAACAGCAAAACATGAGGGTCTTGCAGCATGACTTTGCCAATGCCAATTCGCATTTGCCAACCGCCGCTAAACTCACTAACCTTACGTTCAGCATCTTCAGGAGTAAATCCTATCTCTGGCAAAATTTTGTCAACACGAAGTTCAATGCCATAGCCATCTCTGGCTTCAAAATCACGCTGCAAGCGATCTAGTTTGTTCAGCAATCGAGTCATATCTGCGTCAGAAACAGTTTCCAGCGCAACCTGCACCTTGTGAATTTCTTGTTTCAGCACATGTATCTCAGTGAAAGCGCGAAGCAATTCTTCGTGAACGGAATTCTCAGGAATAATATCGAACTCCTGACTGAGATAGGCAATTCTAATTCCTGACTGCCGGTAAACATCACCAGTAGTTGGCTCAAGTTCTCCGGTGATGATTTTGAATTGAGTAGTTTTGCCAGTACCGTTTGCACCGACCAGACCAAGCCTATCGCCGGCTTTCACTTCCCATGAAACGTCTTTTAGCGCTTCACCATTAGGAAAAACTTTCGATACATGTTCTAAGCGCAACATTTTAGAATCCCGAAGAAAGGACTAGTCCTCCGCTTCCTCGGCAACGACTTCACAAGCCACAAGAGCGGTTCCAGCAGACAATACACCTAAATGAGAAGCTGCTGCATGTGACAAATCGATAACTTTGCCTGGCGTGTAAGGACCACGATCATTAATTGTAACCACACAAGACTTTCCAGATCTCTTGTTTGTTACTTTTACTTTCGTACCAAAAGGCAAAGTTCTGTGGGCGGCTGTGTACTTTTCTTTCTGGAGAAGCTCTCCCGAAGCAGTCTTTCTGCCATAAAACTTGTGATGGTAATAGTCAGCCAGACCCGAAAACGGAGAAGACTTTCGGTCTGAATCATTCTGCTGAACCGACTTCGCCGCAACAGGGAGCAACAAAACGAGCGAAACAAGAACAGACGAATATACGGACGCCAATTGACGCATATAGGGGGGCTCCCACTTCTACAACCTGTGTCATTCTCACGCAAAGCTTGAAATAGCGCTTTGAAAATTTCTAAGAAACAATTATCACGACTACTTTTTCAGTCTTTACGGTGATTCGAAGGCGCGAGGAAAGTCCCGTTCGGCGAGAGCAGCTTCTCCAGTGAGCCGCTTCTCCAGAGAGACCGCGCGCCTGAACCCGCTGAAATAGCAGCAGAGCAACGGTTTCCAAGTACGCCAAGAAGCCGATTTTGTCGTAGAATCAGACAGTTAGGAACCGTTACAGTTCTGATGCCCAAGTCACAAAATCTGGCTAAATTTTCAATAGCATTTGCAGTCGTTTGTTTCATCATGGGCTGCAGCACGATTTTCTTGCTGCAGCAGATGAACGGAAAAATCTACGAATACACGTCTGACCATGGCTCGCAAGGGAAGAGATTTCAGGATGCCATGGGAAAACTCAGCTCTCCATTGCTTCTCTTCGGGCTGGGCTTGTTGGGTGGCAGTGCAGTCCTGACTCTATTGAGCGCTCAGAGTCTTGCGAGCAAAGCCGAGCTAGCAGACTCTTCAAATGACCTCGCTGAGCTCGCGAGCTTGCTTGACGGCAATCATCAAAAAACCGTTCAAGATCAACCAGGCGAAGCTATGAAGCGCCTGAGAGACTCGATCAGCCGGCTCAACATTGAGGTGTCTGAAGCTAGAAAACGAGAGCGAGCCGTTATTGAGCGAGCCGTGGACGTGATTTGCATAACGGACATAGAGTCACGTTTTGTATCTGTCAGCAAAGCCTGTATGAGCGCGTGGGGATACACGCCGCAAGAGCTAGAAAAGCGCTCGCTGATGGACGTGATAGTCAGCGATGACGCAAACAGCATCCTGAACTCAATACTTGGTTCAGCAAAGAGCATCGATAAAATTGTTTTTGAATGCAAGTTACGCAAAAAAAATGGCGAATTGCTCGATGTGGTTTGGACAGGACATTGGTCAGCCTCAGACGGAGGACTATTCTGCATCGTTCACGATATTACCGAAAGAAAAAAAGCAGAAGAATTGGTGAAAGAAAGCGAAGCACAATTGCGATTGACTCTTGAAGGTTTGCCAGCAGGAGTGATGATAGTCGCCAAAGACAATACCGTAGAATTCGCTAACAGTGCCGCTTCCAGAATGTTGCTCGCGGGTAAGGGAGATCTTCTAGGAAAGTCTGCGAATATTCTCGTTCGCGACAAACACGCCATCGATTATTCATCGCAGGCCGACGGCAGCATCGATGAAAGAGTAATTGCAACTGCCCATCGGCTTGATGGCACACAATTTCCTGTGGATTTTTCTGAGAACAAACTGGAATTTGCTGGAACAGAAAAGAACATCTATGTGTTTCTCGACAAAACGAAAGAGCAAGAACTAGAGCAACTGAAACGTGAGTTCATTGCGATGGTAACTCACGATATCAGGACGCCGCTTGGCTCAGTAGTTGGAATTTTGACTTTGCTTGAGGAAGGCATAATCGGGCAACTTACAGCGCAAGGTGAACGCACCATCGGCAGAGTTAGAGCAACTTGTAATCGCCTGCTTCGACTAATAAATG
Source organism: Obscuribacteraceae bacterium (SeqCode) (assembly GCA_044226015.1). Taxonomy (GTDB): domain Bacteria; phylum Cyanobacteriota; class Vampirovibrionia; order Obscuribacterales; family Obscuribacteraceae; genus JAIEPM01. The sequence continues at coordinate 444,654 of JBGAHS010000001.1, read as the reverse complement.
ACATGCTTGATTTGGAAAAAATCCACGCGGGCAAATTCTCGTTAGAGCTAAAAGATATGTCGGTACAGCAAGCAGTAGAACAAGCAATGGAAAACATGCTGCCACTGGCAGAAGCAAAGAAACTAAGTTTTGCCGTGGACGTTCCAGAACTGACTTGCTGGGCAGATGAAGACAGAATCGTCCAGGTTCTAGTTAATCTGGTTTCTAATGCAATCAAATATTCAGAAGAGAATCAGACCATTTCCTTAAGTGCTGGTGAAACAATTACAGATAAGCAAGAATTCGTCAAAATCATTGTGCAAGACCAGGGACGCGGAATTCCGGCTGACAAAATCTCCAAAGTGTTTAGTCAATTCGAACAAGTCGAAATATCAGACGCAAAGAAAAAAGGTGGAACAGGCTTGGGGCTCGCAATCTGCCAGGCGATTGTGCACGAGCACAAAGGCGAAATAGGCGTGGACAGCATTTTGAGCGAAGGAAGCAGCTTCTGGTTCACCTTGCCGAAAAGCGCCTCAAGTGTGGATTGATGTAAAACTTGGAATAAAAGATCAGGCAAAGAACAACTAGAACAACAAGGAATCGAGTTCAAGCAAATGGCAAAGATATTGATTGTCGAAGATGATGAAGAGTTCGCAGGTATTCTTTCAACCTGGCTGCAATCACAAAATTATGTGATTGACACTGTATACAACGGGGAAGATGCGCTGCAACTTCTGGCAAGCTTCAGCTATGATTTGTTGATTTTAGACTGGGAATTGCCTGGCATACCAGGAATTTCAATATGCGATACGTTCCGCAAGAAAGGCGGAACAACACCCATCTTGTTCTTAACTGGCAAATCAGATCTAAACTCAAAAGTTGCAGGGCTTGAAACAGGTGCTGATGATTACTTGTCTAAGCCCTTCGAATTTCGAGAACTCGGCGCACGCCTGAAGTCTCTACTGAGGCGTCCAGCAGCGATGCTCAGCAATGTGCTGCAAGTACAGGGACTCGCCTTGCACACTGACACACACAGCGTCGAAATAGGAACTAAGAACATTCCACTCACTCCTAGAGAATTTTCCTTATTGGAATTCTTGATGCGCCATCCGAACCATGCTTATAATTCAAAAGCATTATTGGATTCGGTTTGGCCACTGGATTCGGCACTGTCGGAAGACACAGTGCGCTCTTGTATGCGTTCACTGAGGAAAAAGATCACCGAAGATGGCAAAGAGTGTGTCATCAAAACTCTGGCTGGATACGGTTACATTATCGAATCGGAATCAGCAGCAAAATAATTACTCACTGATCTGAACGCGTACGCCTGTGATGAACAAAGCCATTTCGTGGTCCCTGCGCCTGAAGCCCAGTCAGCACGGACACCGACTCGGCGCACTATCAGTATAGAGCCCCGAGGCAGCACATTTACGGAGTGGATACGGCAGTCCAATACCCGCATACAGGTATCCAAGACACCTGCACTGAGCTCGACACACAGGTGGAAGCCCGCTATCTAGAGGCGGATACACCGCTAGCCAGCAGTCTGCCACCTGGTCCAGAAGCTGTAACAGTTGCCTGATAATGCAGACTGTATGCACGGTGCTTAAGCACAAACATTCAATGCAACACCGCCACAAAGCACTAGTCGTAAGCCCCAGCGGACACCAACACTTGCACCACATACGGTAGCGCCACGGCGAAAAGATTGTCACAAGCTTGTTTCAGCAAACTCAAGAAACTCTGCAACACACATAAAATCTCACCGAAAACATCAAATTATTTAATGCAGCTAATCATTTTTCACATACGCCATTTAGTTAATAAACTCCGACAAAACCATTACAAATAGGGACTTTAGAAGGTCGTCACAGGCGATTGCCAAGAAGATCTTTCTTAAGGATATTCAAGAAAAGGCGCGTCAAATTTGGCGTTTCGAAGGATATAGACGGTTCCAAGGTGAAAAGAAAACTAAATGAGAGTTGATGCAGGGACTCGATCACAAAGTTTTCTTCAGGCTTTTAACCACTGGGGAATTGCGAAAAAGCTTGCTCGGAAAATATGGTGACTAAATTCATTTACGCCCAAGGGGGGAAGGTATATGGATCCGAGAACGTTAGAAGTGAGAGATATACGATCAGTTATTGATGAAAAAGACAACAGCAGAAATGCACTAACAACAGAAGCACTAGATTCGATGTCCAGAAGAAACTTTGCTTCAAGTGACAGTCGCACCGCCAGCAGTGACAACAGCGGCGACGACCTACTTCAGCAGAGAGCAAGAGCGAATGAAACTCCAGAGGTGAAGGAGGCCTATCGGCAATTGCTTGAAGCCACAAAGGGAATGGACCCTAAAGTGGTGGAAGAAACCTTGAATCTTGCCAGTTCACTGGCAGAGTCAGGCATAAAAATGCCCGCACTAACAGCGGCGGCTTCAGAGCAGGCAAAGGGACAAGATCAAAGCAAGCCTGCGGCCGAGAAAGCTCAGAGCGCAGACGAAGAGGCTGGACTGGTGGACCCACGCATTTCGGGAATCTATCAGACCTTGCTTCGCAAGTTCACAAACCCACTTGTAATAAAAGACGTTATCACCGTGGGAAAAGACCTTGCTCAAATAGCAATGAGCCCACAGGGACGGGCACTAATTTCTGACATGAAAGACTTGATCAAGCACTTCAAAGAAGCATAGTTGGAATCGCATGCGCGCTACGGCGCTTGCCGTAGCGCCATCATTATGCGTCGATAGCTCTTTGTCGGGAACGAGCTTTGACGCAAAGCAAGCTGCTCTAGCGCAAGCTGTTCAAAGAATTTGAAAAATGCAGCTCAAGGTGCAACAAAAAAAAAATTGAGCACCAAATGCGATGGCAGCAAAGCCAGCTTAGGGGAGTTTCGGAGGGCTTGACTATGCACGAATTCAGGGACCTTGCAGAAGCAAGATCGTTAGCGCCTAGCGACAACAGCACTACATTACAATCAGAAGCCGCACAAGAACTGAGCTCGCCACGACTGAAGTTCGTAGGTGAACGCGCAGAACTGTTAAGTACGCGAGCAGAACAAACCAGTAATGAAACAAAGAAAGAAAAAATTGGTCCTAGCGATCCAAACAAGGAAATCACAGCAACTATTGTTGTGAAATCAAAAGGTTCCGAACAAGAAATGGACCTAACACTCGCGAGAATTCAAAATCGCGAAATCAAGCCTTTGACTGATGAGGAGTTTAACGACCGTTTTGGCGCAGACCCAGAAGCAATGAAACGGGTCAAAAAATTCGCTGAAGACTACGGGTTGAAAGTTGAAGAATCAGACCTCGACTCAGGAAAGGTTTTACTTAGAGGTAAAGTTAAAGACTTTAACGAAGCGTTCAAAGTTCAACTGGATGACTTCAAAGGTCCTCTTGGAGTATGCCGAGAGCGATTCGGAAACATATCAGTTCCGAGAAATATTGCGACCGATGTGTTGGGAGTGCTAGGTCTGGAAGACCGACCATTCGCACATGCAGATGTCGTAAGGTACAAACCTCCTGGTCCATTTCACCCACGAATCAATGGTGGCATCACTCCGGTCGATGCTGCAAATGCCTACAGTTTTCCCAGCGAAACCACTGGCAAAGGACAAGGCGTAGCCATACTTCAGTTTGGTGGCGGCTTAGACCTCAAGGACACGGCAGCGTACTTTCAGCAACGTGGCATGAAAATGCCAGAAATAGAAATTGTCACCGTAGACGGTGCAAAAATGAAATCAGGGCAAAGCGCTGACGATGAGGTGGCTCTAGACACACAAGTTTTAGGCTCGGTAGCGCCAGAAGCAAAGCAAACAGTCATTTTTGCTCCCAATTCTGAACAGGGCTTTCTAGATGCAATAACACGAGCAACATTCGCCAAACCAGGAGAACAGAGCAACTCTGCAATCAGCATAAGTTGGGGTGCACCGGAGTCGATGTGGTCGCAGCAAGCTATGGAAAACATGCACATCGCATTCAAAAAGGCGGCTTTAAAGGGTATTACTGTTTTTGCAGCAACAGGCGACAATGGTGCTAAAAACGGTACTGATCGTTTTACAGCAGACTATCCCGCGTCTGACTCAATGGTGCTGGCCACTGGTGGAACAGAACTCACACTGAAGCCTGATGGAAAAATTGAAAGCGAGAAAACCTGGGCTGATAGCGGTGGTGGCATAAGTGAAAGCAATCCGATTCCTGAGTTTCAGAAAGAGGTAAAACTACCTGCCAACGCCAATAAGAATGAAAAAACTGGTCGAGGTGTTCCAGATGTTGCGGGCAACGCCAATCCGGCAACAGGTTACATGATAAGAGTTCATGGTGTCGAAAGCCGCATGGCCGGGACGAGCGCTGTCTCTCCCCTCTACGCCGGACTAGTGCTTCGAATGAACCAGAGCCTCGGTCAAAGAGTAGGATATTTGAATCCCTTTCTCTATAAGAACGGTGGCAGCGATATATTTCGTGATATGACCACAGGAAACAATGGTGGTTACGAGGCAGGACCCGGCTGGGATGCCGCAACAGGCTGGGGAGTTTTGAACGGTACAAAATTGCTTGAAGCAATGCGCGTTGATTTAAACAGACTTCCAAGACAAGCTTGATTCACAAGAAAGTTTACTCGACAATCCCGCAAAACTGCCCGGCATCGGGCAGTTTTGTTTTCTATTGCTCCAACTGCAATTGAATATTCAAATTGAGGAACTCTTAGTGACGGTTTCATCGCCAGGGAGTAAAGATCAGGAATATCATGCACATATTCCAAATGATAAATATTCTCCCGAGGGAGACAACACGGCTTTCATCCTAGTCGAAGTCACCAAGAGGGTTAACGAAGCAATCAGCGCAGCAAAAAAGCATAAGAAGAGCACAACGATATCTATAAAGATAGAAGTAAAGCACAAAAAAAATAGGACTATTTTTGGTAAGGTGAATCAAACAGGCTCGGACGGGAATATATAGCTTGTTGACCTGCTCTGGGTTCTGCTTTTATGAGTTCGGACGCAAATAAACCAGGCGACAGCAGCCACGAGCGCCAAGGAGATAAATCGCCTGAAAAGGCAAGTGAGAAGCTCTTTAAGGCTTCTCCGGAAGCTGATGCCAAAACTTATCGAGCCGTTCTTGCAGCTAATCCAAATCGCACAGATACCGTAAGTCCAGATGGAAAATCGAAGTTTGCATTGACAGATAATGGCAAGACGCTTAGCAGTAAAGCTGATCAAGAGAAAGTCCTGACTGAATTGAAAACCATCTCTGAACGCGGCGATATGCTTGGGGCAGGTGGCAAAGCCATTGAAGCGCCATTACACCAGAATCAACCCGACGCGTTGGTGCAACAGCCGGGCACCGAAACCTCCGCCAGGGACGCCGCAGCAAATCTATTTCGCCTGGGAACCCTCTATGCAGATGGTATGCCCCGACGCCCAGATGATCTGATTGCACAAATCGGGCCTGATAGAACTGCTGTTCACGAAGCTGTAATGACGGGGCTGGGGCATCTTCATGGAGCAACTAATTTCGCTGTTAATACCATCGTATCGGTTGGTGATACTGTCCGTATGCTCGATGCGGCCCAGCGTAAATTTGATCCAAATAGGTCATTGGAACCAGACACAGATCCTGAAGCAACGAGAAAACTGCATGATACCTGCCAGTCCCTGGCAATGGGCTCTCGGGTTTTGCTGCAGTTCAGCACAACTCTAAACAAAGATTCGCCATTTTTCGGCAAAGACTTTGATCCGGAGGGCAGGCTAGTAGCTGAAAGGCTCGCTCAAACAATGCCTGAGAAACTGAAAGACGAAATCAGCAAGTTCAAAAATCTGGACACAGAGGCCAAAGCAGCAAAGTCTACTGAACTGTTTCTAGACATTTATACCTTTGCTGAGACAGGTGGAATGGCATTGACCAAAGCTGGTCACTTAGCCAAAGACAGCAAGATGTTGTCACAGATCAGCTCAGACATGCAAACATTTGCCACAAAGTTGAAAGAGCTTCCTCGCTCGGAAAAAATGTTGCAAATGAACCAATATCTTGATGCAAGCTTACCAAACTTCGGTCCGAAACTTGCTGCAAATGGACCAAGCTTGGGACCTTCTAACAGAGCGCATGATGATGGCATATTGCGAATGGGCAAACATCCGGATGAAAAGCCTTGTGGCAAGAGCGAACGATCAAAAGAATCAAGAGAAACAAAGCCGGAATTGCAAGAAAAGGTAGATGGACCAAAACCAATAAGCCTTGAAAAACTGGCTGAGCATCCCATAGTTCGTGAGGTTCTTGAGCGTACAGCTAGAACTGGTCGACTTGATCCCAAGGACGGCCATCGAGTCACAGACATAATTCGCGAGTCTGTTCGAGAAACATGTCCTCATATCGACGAAAAGAATATTGCAGTTGCTCTCGTGAAAAATCAAGGCAAGCAAGAAATTCTGTGGGCAATAAACGGGACCAGTCGCGAGGTTCCAGGACTGCCGGTTCCCGAGCAACCAAGGCTCCACCCATATCACAGCGGTGCATTGCTTAGAGACCGCGACTCTGAGTTCAAGATCCTTAACGAAATAGCAAAACGTTTTGAAGAACAATCAGGCAAAGTAAATGCTGAGATAATGCTCTATTCAGAACAAAAGCCGTGTGTGCGTTCATGCGAAAAGGTTATCGAAGATTTCAAGAAACTGTTCAAGAACCGTGGAGATTCAATAAAATTTCCTGAGGTCACTTGGAGTTACAAGAATCTAAATGCGAAAGATCAAGGATTGATGGATAGGTATAAATAATGGAAGCTAAGACACCACAAGAACTGGCAAAGATGCTGATCGACGCTGGGATCGCGACTCCTGAAACTATCGTGGCATGTTCTGATGAAGAAATCGCTGGTATTGAAAAACATTTCAGCATCAAGCTCCCGAGTTCCTATAAAGAGTTTTTGAGAACCATGGGTAAGGCGACGGGAGACTGGGCTAATGATGTAATCATGACCTATCCAGGGCTTGTGAAATTCTGCCGGACAAGGGCTGAAAGATATGCAGCTGAAAAAAACTTCGATTTACTTCCATTCCATTTTGTTTATCTGATACGCGATGATGTATTCATGTTTTTTGACACTAGAGAGCAAGATCCGCCTGTCTACCGCCTGGACATAGTCGCGGACGAAGCGCCTTTGCTCGTTGGAAAATCGTTTTTGGAATATTTGACTAGTTACATCAACGACGATATCGAACTTGGAGTACAGATGAAGGAGATGAGAGAGTCCCGTTCTGGCTCTGCAGGTTAGGGTTCTGACCTTGAGGTTTTGAAGAATTGATGAAAAAAAAGCGTCGTGCCACAGCAAAAACTAAGCCAAAAGTAAAACATGCAGTGAGATCACTTACCCAGCAAGGCATCGATTTTGTAATCGTCGTTGAAGATTGAACCTACTTCAAACACGTAAGACCTGGTAGTGGATACGTGACATTACTCCACGGCAGTTTTAGCCTCAATCAAAGAGTCGAGAGGACACACCTTTCTTAGCTCAATCAATCCAGATTTCAGCTAGACCATTGCGGCCGGTTTCGGTATTTCAAATGGGTTACTGAAAGGATCGCTCCACTGATTATCGATGGATTTTAGAATTTGCGGTTTCAAGCGTTCTGAGATTTTCGCAAGCGCAAGGTTGTCCGGAGCACTGCTGTCATATCGCTGAGACATTGCAAGATATTGATTTGCAGACTGGTACATGATTTTGGCTTCTTCACCATTATCTCTGGAGCTCATGTAATCAGCTTCAGCCAGAAAACCCAATGCGACATCACGCGCGGATTTTGCTATGAAGCGATTGTCAGAAGACTTAAGGTCATCCAATTGATACTTTAGACGCACAAGCCCTTGCTGCCAGTCACCACTTTTGGTGCGCACCTGATCGCGAACAACGCTGTAAACAGACTCAAGATCATGCGGACCATAGATCACGTCAAGTTTTCGCTCTACGTCTGTTTGCAAACCTTTTAATTGCTGCAGATAAGCATCATCCATAGACTGCCCTTCGATGGTCAGCCCCTTGTGCCCAACAACATATTGCTGCGCGGCAACAAGCGAACCCGCCGACATTCTTAACCAGGTATTCGCTTCACCACCAAAATCATAATCGTGCCCTTTCAAAATACGAGGCTTTTCATTTTGATGTGAAGTCAGATCAATGCGGCTTCCTTCTTCCAAACGAAATTCACCTAAAGCGCAGGCAAGAGATGCCGTTCCGCGCATATGAACAATCGGATTCATGTCCTTTTGCTTGCCGAGCCAGTCGCGCATTTGTTTCTCAAGCGCAACTTCGTTTTCTTTACCCAGCGCCTTTTCCTTCTCAACGCATTCTCTAAAAGTATATGAGGTACGCGAAACCTGATCACGCTGGAAGGCTGCAACTGCACTGCCGTCATTTGCAGGAGCCCCAGGCTTCGAGCTAGCACCATCTTTGCCCCACGGACCCTTATCCCAGGGTCCACCACTTGGCTCAGCTGGCTTACTCCACGGTCCGTTAGGAGCCTTATCCCACGGTTCATTTGATGGCGCTGGCTGCGGTCTTGCAGGAGGCATTCTGTCAGCAGGTGGCAGCGGAGCCGGCTGCGGTGAAGGTCTATCCGAAGGCGTCCCCCATGGGTTTGGTCTCGGTACAATATGAGGCTTTACAAAACCTGTATTTTGAAAGCTCGCCCTCCACGCCTCACCATTAGTGGTGTCAGTGAGAGGAGCACTAGCCCGCCTATCACCATTTTGGAAAGGGCTGCTTACCTTCATATCCATATTTTGAAACGGACTGCTTGGACTGGAAATTTGAGTATTCCAAGGACTGCTTGGTCTGTTTCCAAAAATACCATCTGCTGGCAAAGTGGAAGTGAACAGCGCTTCGCTGCTATCGTCCGAGACTCGATTTACGACCCTGTTCCCAGGGACATCAGAATGATCTGATGGCATGACAAGTTTACCTCTCGTTTGGCATCGCACCCTATTGGACTCTGAATAAACCCGGTGATGTCAGAAATAAATCCAATAGCTCTGTTAGTTTGATGCCTTCAGCCGCCCCGCCTGAGCTTGCTGTCGTGTTTGAATCCGTGCCTAACCCCATCTGTCTGTATACAGCTACAAATGAAAATTGACGCCTACAAAAATGTGATTTCATTAATAAAGCAAGGCGCTGGAAAAGATTGCTATTCAAGCCTTCACGTAACTCCCAAGATTACGAACAAGTAATCAAGATGGGAAGATTCCCCCTTAAGTCAAAGGAAGCCAATACCACAAACGAGTCCTGCCATCACGAGCACAGACTCATGATGCCTCGATTGAGGTTTGTCCCATTACACTTGCACAGCATTCGCACGTAATTTACTAAATCATCGAATTACTATGTTCATAGCGGGTTGAACAGTTCGAGATAGCGGTCAGCGGCGAGTAGTCGTGAGTTGGCCCAGGGGGCTGAAAGTGGATCAAATCAATGCTGATTTGGCATCGCAGAAAAATTCTGCGGCGACCAATGATATCCTCCGCGCTGATGCATACTCACTAGCACCCGAGCCGTCCTCCAAACTCAGCGACGAGAAAAGCAAGGATGTCCCTGAATTTTCTAGTTGCTCAGAGCCTTCGGAGCAATGGAGAATGTTCTACGAAAACGAATGGAACAGCATCAAAAAGAGTTATATAGAACCGTCAGCATTGCAAAATTGGGACGAATGGCAGCATAAGTTTGATTCAAAACTTTGTACAATGCAAGACATGGACATAGCGCTAAAGTTAATGGCGCAAAGCCTTCACAACCAGTGGACTCAGTACTCCACAGCGGCGGAACAAGCAGAGAAAGATCAATTTGAATCAGAGGGAAATCTCAGCAGCGGAATGGAACTATCTCCCTTCAGCAAAGATTACAGACTCGAATTCATGCATTATGCTTCGCCCGCTCAACAATCTGAACTTCGGGAAGGAGATTTGCTTCGTTCAATAAATGGTGTTCCGTTGAAAAATCAGAGCATCATCGAAGCGAAAAGGCTAGCAAGCGGAAAAGCTGGTGATGGTGTTGAAATCGAATATGAGCGAAAGGGACAAGTCCACACTACAAAACTAACCCTGGCAAAAACGCCAGAGCCTGTTGTTGAGGGTGATCTATTAAGAGACGACATCGCCCACGTAAGATTGCCTGACTTCAATGGCGAAATTAAGCTTGAAAATCTACTCGCGAAAATTAAAGAGCTGAAGCAACAAACTAAGAATGGACTCAACGGCTTAATCTTAGACCTTCGAAACGACCCCGGAGGAGACTTTCCAAATGCAGTAAATCTCAGCTCTATGTTCTTGCCTGACGACAACATGGAAATTGCCACCAGTTATGTTCGAGCCAATGACCCGTCTAATTTCAGCGCAATGAAAGTACAACGCAATAAAGTCGTTCCGCTGGATGAACTTCGAATAAATCATCGCGCAGTTGATAGGCAGCTGGTCGAAGAACTCAAACACATCAAAATGGCGGTGCTGGTAAATGGATCAAGCGTGAGTGCATCTGAGGTATTTACAGGCTCAATGCAAGACAATCATCGCGCCACCATCATCGGTACCCAAACCTTCGGCAAAGGCGTTGGCTACAGAACTGAGCATTTGCCATCGGGCGGAATTCTCAAGATTACGGCACTAAAATACCTAACTCCAGCCGGTCGAGACATAAACGGAAAAGGAATTACACCAGACAAAATTGTTGAAGATGATGCAAAAACAAAAATCGACGAACAGCTAGAAGCCGCATGGCAAGACGTGGAAGAACAGAGGAGAATTGACAAAAATGGATAATGCAATCGCAAACCAAGCCCTTCCAATCAACGACGAAGCAAAAGACTTCTACGGCAAAACATGCCAGGTGCAACCAAATGATGAACAACTCCTTGTTCTGACTCGGGGACCATTCTCCGCTGGATGTGACTTGCAAAACTACGGACCAGATTCGTCTGGCGCCAGCAGCAACATCGACGTATTGCAGTTATACAAAGACGCACGACCTTCGGTAGTGTACTTTCAAATGAAAGGCAACACAGAGAGCGGACCCGATTCAGGCAAAGAAATGAAATGGGGCGGAAGCGGATTCATAATTGAAGCCGAAAACGGTAAAAGTCTTGTAGTTACAGATAATCATGTTGTGGCTGGCACCGGAATGGACAAAAAAGTTTCTGTGTCTGACACAAAAGTAGTTCTTTCAGATGGCGAAGTTGTCCAAGGAAAAGTTGTTGCAGCTGACCCTTCAAGAGACCTGGCTCTAGTTGAAATTGACACAGGAGAAAAAACAAAACTCATCAAACCAATTGCAATAGCAGACCGCCAACTTAACCCTGAGGGAAATCCTCCAGTTGTGGCTTTTGGGCAGCCTTACACCTCGCATACCGTTTACACCGCCGAGGGAACAGCCGATCGGGTGATGCTAAGAAAGGAACTGAATCGTGTAATCAAACCGCTAGATGGCGAAGATCCAGAACGCCCCATTTTATCAATGACGCTACCTGTTAGAACTGGCTTTTCTGGAGGCGTGGTGCTCGATAACACTGGAAAAGCAATTGGCGTTGTAGATATCGAAACGAGTCCATTCACATCTATAGCCACCCCGATAGACAAGACTGTCATTGACGAGATGAAGCAAAATAGAAAATAGCGCTATTTCTCGCTTACCTTTTTGTCGAGGTCTATGGCAAGATCTTCAGCACTTGAATCTTCCTGAGGGGCTCTAACTTTGCTTAGAGCTTCTTTCATTTCTGGTGTTGCTTTAGCCAAATACTCTTTGTAGAGGTCGCTGTTTTCGTCAAATTTGTCGAGAAGAATCAAAACAATCATGAGGAACTGCAGCACTCGGGCATCGCGAAAACCGTCTTTTAAACAGGACTCAGCGCAAAGCAGAGAATCCTCAAATCTATGCAATTGAGCAAGAATCATTGCCTTTTGAAAGCGCAGCTCATTTGAAGAAGGGTTGTCCTTCAGCGCTTCTTCCACGACCTGGAGAGCCTCATCAAAGGCTCCACGAGACTTCAGAACCTCACAGTAATTGTTAGCACAATAGACGTTTCCTTTACTAAATTCCCAACACTGCTTGTAAGCAAGTTCAGCTTCGTCAAGCATCCCAATTTGATGACAAATGAACGCCTTGTCCAGTAGAAACTCTCGAGGCTCTTCCGAAGCTGCAATCGCCTTGTCTATGGCTTCATGAGCTTTAAGCGCAAATGACTCTCTCATATCAGCTACATTGTTGTCGGACTTCGATTTCTCGCAAAGCTCTGCATACGCTAAAGCCTGCAATCGATAAGCACGCGCATCAGGCTTTTTCGCGAGAACTTTATCCGTCAGAGCAATACACTCAAGACAGTCACCTCGGGTGAGCAAGCGCATTCCCTGGTTGTACCAATTCAATTTCTTGTTCAAGAAATAGAAGCCAGCAGCAGCGACAAGTGCAACTCCAGCAACCGGAGCGCATCCCTTCTCATACAGAGTACTACCTTGATCAACCAGCATGTAAGGAACACCCAGCAACGAAATTATGACTCCGGTTGTAATCCATAAAAACATGTTCGGACCAGGAATAACCCAGAGCATCAAAATCAGAATTGCAAATCCATACCTGTACCATGGCTTAACTTTCTCGCGCAACGCAGGGCTAAAAAACGGCTCGATGATTCCAAATCCATCGAGTCCTGGCACTGGAAGCAAATTCAAAATCAGAACAAAAATTTCTAAACTTAGTAGATACGCAAAAGCAAGCACCCATGTTGTGGACAAAACTCCGGCTCTCAAAACCAGAACCATACCAATTATCCACAGGAAAGTTGCAAAAGGACCCGCAGCAGACACGAGACTCATCCACAGCCGCGAACGCAGCAAGTCATCTCGTATTCTCACGGAGGCTCCGGGCAAACCGACGCCACCAAGCAAAATAAAAATAGTTGGCAAAATAATCGATAGTCGAATGTCAGTGTAAACGAAAGGATTAAAAGTCAAATATCCTTTGCTCTTTACAGATTTGTCACCACCAAAATATGCAACCAATGCATGCGCAAACTCATGGAAGCAAACGGAGACCAGCCAACCGATTACAACAATTAGTGCTACTAAAATTGCTTGCGACATCATTGCTCCAAACTTCCTCCTAAATTCTAGCAGTCAGTTGGCAAACTGTTCTGACAACCACCAGCACAAATTTTGCTCCAGGCATAATCATCTTTATCTCCCCTGCGTTGTTATGAGGATAAATCAATGAACGGACCACAACTTAGCGAAAACAGCCAAGGATGGATGGCATTCGTCTGGATCAGCTTCGGGCTCGCAGTGAGCGCTAACATTATTGGAATCTATAATCTCCCTGTGGAGTTTTGGGTCAAGGGATATATGGCGATGGGATCCATTTTCTGCATGGGAACTTGTTTCACGCTCTCAAAAACAGTCAGGGATAATCATGAAGCAAAGAAACTCATAAACCGCGTTTCAGAAGCTAAGACAGAAAGAATGCTACAAGAATTCGAGTTCAAAGGTTGATTCAAAAACCAGTTAGCGCGTATGTCAAATCAGAAAGCGCATTGAACTTTACAGAGAGTTTGATTGATTCATCTCGAAACATTCGTGCAAAAGGATTTTCCAATTGCGACACAAACCCGATTTTCCTGGAACTTAGCACTATTCTTGCTGTGCGTGCTTGCCTCATACTAGTAAATTTTGAGAATGCATCGGAATAATTTGAGTTTGAAGCGAGGCACTCGCCAAGCACCACAGCATCTTCTACCGCCATGCATGCCCCCTGCCCCAAATTTGGCGTGGTCGGGTGAGCGGCGTCTCCCATCAATAAGACTCTGTCAGAAACCCATTTGCTCACCGGGTCTCTATCGTAAATGTCGTTGAGCAAAATTGCTTCTGCCTTAGTCAGATTTATAGCCGACCTCACTTCCTCAGGGTAGTCTTTCACAGACTCTAAGACAGCATTCTTGCGCTCTTCCCCGAAGATTTGGCTACCTTCTTTTGCATTGGCAGTAACATACCAACAAAGCTGTTGCTGTCCCACATCGAGCAGACCAATCTGACTCCCATTTCCAAGGTAATGCAAGACAGCTCCGCTCGGCACCAGATTTGGTGGCACACTCGTCACACCTCGAAAACAGGTGTAGCCAGCATACTTCTGAGCCGATTGCGGATGCATCCATTGACGTAGCCTGGAATGAAACCCATCACAAGCCAAAATATAATCGCCTGTATAACTGCTGCCATTAGTAAAATTGACAGTTATTCCATCTTCAGTTCGAACAAACGACTCAAATTCATGCGACAGATGTACACGAGAATAATCAATTTGACTCACCAGTACCTGCATGAGTCTCATTCGATGAATAGAAATACTGGGATGACCAGCCAATGCGGAGAGTGAGTTCATATCAACTTGACCCAGACTGATTCCGCGCTGAGTTATAAACTCAAAGTGCTTGCAATTCTGCCCGGCGGCTATAGCTGCCTCCGCCAGCGAAATTTTAGACAGGGCTTTAATGCCATTCGACCATAATGTCAACCCGGCGCCAACTTCTCTGAGTTCGCTTGCTCGCTCAAATAGCAAGAAATCGACTCCTGCCTTCATAAGAGCATGCGCGCAAGCCAATCCGCAAATTCCGCCGCCAATAATCAAAGCCACAGGCATATCTAACTATTCTCCGCCTTTGTCAATATTGTCATCGGGTGTTGTTTTGGAAACTTGGAACCGATTAGAATAGCACTGTCAATCATCGCATGAACCATGGAGCAGTGAATGTCGCGTCAAAATCTACAAATTAGAATTGTAAACGAAAACGTACTGAAGTATTCTTGCGACGCGTTGATTCTCAAATACGCACAAGCTTGGCATGGAGCTGATCTCGCGGTAGCCAGCGCACTTGGACTGGGCCACATCTTTGACTTTAAGGGGTTCGTTACTCCAGGCAGCTTTAAGCTGGTTCCTGGTGAAGACAAGTTGGCCGCGAAACTTGTTCTTTTCGAAGGCGTAGCACCGCTACGAGAGTTGTCCTATTCTCGCATAAGAGAATTTGCTCGAAATTCTCTGACACATCTGCAGCTTTCTGCCAGCAATGCAAAAACGGTAGCAATGACCTTGCATGGCATTCACATCGGCTTTGATGAAAAAGAGTCTTTCCTTGCCCAACTGGCAGGAGTACTGGAAGCTCTTGCTATCGAGGAACTGCTACCCAGTCTTCAAGAAATAGTTTTTGTAGAAAAAAATACTGGCAGGGTAGAACGCCTGCGAAAAATACTGAACGAAAACTATTTTCCCTCAATATCACAACGAACAACTCTTAGCATGACAGAGCCAGTAGCAAGCGCGGGGCTTGCCGCTGAAAAGCCGCACGTTTTCGTCGCCATGCCATTCAGCCCCGACTTCGAAGACACTTACATTTTCGGAATACAGGGTCCAGTTCAGGATGCGGGACTCTTATGCGAACGTGTCGACATGGATCTATTCACAGGTGACATAGTTGACAGGATCAAATCAAGAATTGCAAGTGCAAGGTTTGTTATTGCCGATTTGACCGGTTCAAATCCAAATGTATATCTGGAGGTCGGCTATGCTTGGGGAACGAAAGTGCCCGCAATTCTCCTGACACGGAATCCGGATGAGCTCAAATTTGATGTGAAAGGACAGCGATGCTTGATCTATTCTTCAATCAACGACCTTAACAAAAGGCTGCGCGAAGAGTTAAAGCATCACATAAACTCAACAAACAGCTAGTGCCACTACCAGCGGTGAAAAGCAGGATGCCCTTCTTTGACTGCTACAAATACAGCGCTACAAGTCGCGCAGACTTCATCACCGGAGAGAAGCTCTCCCTCAACACTGGCGCTGCGCTCCTTAGATTTAATGACACGTGCCACCATTCTCACTGGCTTGTCCGCAGGAGTTGGTTTCAAAAACTTGACGTTCAGTTCTGCAGTAACCGTGCAGGGCGGACTGTCTAATCCATTTTGCTTCATCAAATGCCATGATGCCGTCCAGTTGCAGTGGCAGTCCAAAAGGCTTGCAACCAATCCACCATATAAGCAATTCGGAAAAGCTTGATACTTAGGCTCGGGGTTCCATTCGGCAACAAGAGTTTCGCCCTCAGGATAGCTGCTGATGTGCAAGCCGTCCTTATTTGCAGGACCACAGCCAAAACAAATGCTCTTCTCAGCATATTTCACTTGTAAGCAAGGCTCTTTTTGCGTCATTTGTATCCCTCTGATGAATGCTGCGAACGTGCATATCTCTTAAAGCAGCACTATTCTAACCGAGGAATATTAGGTTCGAACTAACTCAGAGTTTAGCTTCAAACCATTCTTTACTTGCACTTCTCATTTAGCCAGCGTAACAACTTCCTGTATGTTCGACTTCACGTCCCTGGACATATTCATTTTTGCCATCTGCATCCAAAATGGAATTCGAACTCCAGGGTCCAAAGTGGAGGTTAATGTCACGAGCGTCGTACCGGGTTTTCTTCCCGGCAGCAAGTGCCAACTTCCTTGAAATGCTTTGAAATGATCTGAATTGATCATCTTATATTCAATTGATCGGTCCGCACTGTGCTCTCGCTCGGAATAAGTGCAATTCGAACTTCCAATAACCGGCATGGAGGGGAATAGCTCCTTAATTACGGCAGTTTTTCCATCATATGAAAGTAACTTGCGCTTTGTAGGGTCAGAAGTCCTTCTAGCCTGAATAGCTGACCAGACTTTTTCGATTGGAGCCTGCACTTCAACAGTTCTAGTCACACTTGGTAAAGAATCTACTTGTATTTCAGCGGGGTGCGTTTGCAAATCACTTTCTGCATTTGCAGCAAACGAGCCACTTGTACTCATCAATAAAGCTACTGAAGCAGACACAGAAATCTGATGAAGGATGTGACTCATACTTCCCCCTAACTCCGATATTTCGGATATTTTGATCCTATCGCACAGATCTGAGGACTTCGTGAGGACCCAAATGTTTCCTCAAGACGGGCGAATTCGCAACGATCAGCTCTTCGACGGATGGCTAGCTTAATCGATTAAGCAAAACTCCTGCAATTCAGCAACAGGTTCTTCAAAAGAACATGAACCAACTGAGTGAATGAAGAGCTGACGTGCTTCATGAACTTGCTCGACAGTCAGGACTCTATCTCTCCATCGTGCTTCATTTTCAAAACTAAAAGCTGCAGCTTCGCGCTCTTCAATGATAGCTTGAATGTCCTTATCGCCATGCCAGGCAAAAGAGGCTGCCATCAAAACATTGATAAAGCCATGCATCACAGCCCGAGGAGAATCTTTCTCGTAAGTGAGTGCTTGCTCCGAGCGAAAAGCGTGATGTAACCCAGCAGTAGCTTTGAAGGGAAGCCGCAACTCAGCGCAAGCAAGAATGAAATCAGCAACTTCTTTGGGCGAAGGAATCGCCGATGGAGTGAGCCCACCTGTGCGAATCTTTGCGTAACAAAGAGAATTTTTCACATTGGACAACTCGGGCAAATTGCTCACAGCGACTTCGCAGTAGACAGGTCTATCAGCAAGAAATACTGACTTACTCTCGATGGTTGCAGCGCGATTATTATCTCGATCTGAAATCACAGAGAGTCGCCCATTATATTCCTCAGGGATGTCATCAAGGTTACTTGCATTAACTACAAGGTATCGCAACATCCACGCATGACTTTCACCTTCATATCGTTGAAAATTCTCCAGGGCAATGGGCAGAGTCAGCGCTGCAGGCGGAAAAATGCCAGCGTAATCAACAAATGTATCAAGAAGAGCTTTCAGAGCCGGAGCCACTGTCGAAGAATCTGCGCGCATTTTTTTGACCTACAGAAAACGGTCGAATCAGGATAGCATAAGTGCTCAAGATTGGCACTTACACATAAGCTGAGTAAGTTCCTGGTTGAAGATTCACGATTAAGCTAACAAATCTGCTTAGCCCGCTTTGAGTTTTGAAAAAAAGGGCACAAAAGCCTTGTTGACACTTGGTTTACCGCTTTATCAGACATGCTTGATCCACGTTTATTCTGGCTGCCGGCTTCCGAAGCAATAATGATTGGCGTTCTTGTAGGGGCTCAGAGAGAGCACGCAAAGAATTCGCCTAACATAGGAATTCGAGAGTTTGTGCTGTGCTCAGCGGCCGCTGCGGCATGCGGATTGCAACACAGTCCAGCTTTATCAGCAGTGGCTCTGGTGACGGTGGTTCTCTTACTACTTGCGTTTCGATTTCGAAATAATGGCGAGGAGTCAGGGTTTACAACAGATCTCTCAATGCTTACAGTCTTTTGCTTGTCCCACATCTGCGCTTTGAGCGAATCAGAAAATGCTCGCGCTGCTGTGATTGGCATTGCCGTAGCTGTCACTTTCTTGCTTGAATCAAAAGACAAGGTCCGCAAATTTTTCAGCGAAGGATTAACGCGAGAGGAATTTTCCGGCACGCTCCTTTTTCTAGCACTGGTTTTCATAATCTATCCGATTTTGCCAGAAGGTAATTATGGGCCATACGACGGATTCAGCCCGCGTGACATTTGGATGTTTGTAATTCTTGTGTCTTTCGTTTCATTCGGTGGATACTTCCTTGAAAAATACATGGGTTCTTCAAGTGGGCTCAAGGTAGAAGCCGTACTGGGTGGAATTGCATCAACTACTGCCACCACGCTCTCACTCTCGAAAGAAGCGCGTGAAAATCCGCACAAACTAAACACTTTTTGGCAAGCTGGCACGCTGGCAAACGCAATTCAATTTCCACGATTGTTCGCGTTTCTTTCAGCCATCAGCCCGCAAATATCCGCTGATGCTGCCGCCCCACTATTAGCCGCAGGCGCAGCTGGAATTATTATGGCCTTCTTGATTCCGGCAAAGGAAACTGACAAAACGCCTCCCTTGGAAAACGGGCAGATTGAAGCAACTGCAGGTGAATCTGAACAAAAGAGCCTGCTTGCTACGACAACTGAGGCAAATAAGGAAGCCGCACCGGTCTCTACAAGCAAAGCGGACGCAGCTTTCTCTCCGCGCAAAAGCAACACAATGAAAATTTCAGCAGTGCAATCGCTGACAGATTCCGAAGCATTCAAAATGCGCAACCCACTTACGCTCGGACCAGCTCTAAAATGCGGATTAGTCTTAGCAATTGTAATTTTCATCAATAAGGTTGTTGTCACCACCCTTGGGGCAAATGGCTTAATCTGGACCAGTATCATCGGTGGACTCGTTGACGTGGATGCAATTGCTGTGTCAGCGGCAGACTTGTTTCGCGGTGGACAAATTGTGCCGGACAGAGCAGTTGGCTCTGTTCTCTTAGCCGTATGCATGAACGCCGTGTTCAAAACGGGTATAGCTTACTCCTCTGGAAGCCCCGCATTTGCATCGAAGATGGCAATTTCCTTCAGCGTAATGCTCGCTGTGGCGGCTATTGTTTTGCACTTCCTATAAACTTGATCTGCAAAAATCCGAACACGATTCATTGATTCACAATCAATGAAATGATGAACTAAGGAGTTCGCTACCCGTCACGTCGCGAGCAGAGAATCGCATGGACTACAACAACCCAGAATTTCGCAAGGGATTCTTAGACATCGTCAATAGCTTTTGCGGATCCAGTGAACACGCAAAACAAAACTGAATAAGGCTCTCGCGGATTTATCGCCTTACATTAGTAAATTTGTGTTCACCTCCAGGAAAAACTGCGCTAATATCATGGACAGTATCGACTTTTTACTATGGTCTTCTTGGAGTTCAAGATGAAAAAACTAATTAGCTCAGCATGTTTGGCTATGATGTCATTAAGTGCAGCACCAGCTTTTGCAGGCGATGACCCGGCTACAAATACTGTTCTGATTCCTGTTCGCGTACTGGCTTTCGGAGTAGGCGCAGTTGTTGGAACGCCAGTTTCAATGGTGAAGCATTCACTGAAAAATATTCAAGCCCACGACAAGGCATTCGCAGGCAAGGTTGGTGGCGAAGATAATACAGCAGCCAGAATTTTCATGGCACCAGTCTCAATCGTGACTGGAACTGTTATGGGTTCAGGACAAGGTCTGGTTGACGGACCAAAGAACTCAGTTGACAACTGCGTTGAACACCCTTTCAGCACAGCGTCAATGAGCATGTCTGACAAAGAGTAATTCACTATTTTTTGAAATCTGAAAAGGGAGACTTGCCAAGCGAGCCTCTCTTTTCTTTTGGCTAAAAGCATGAGGTAGCAGGCGCGAGCCCCGCTCAGCAAAATTCTGGACCTGACACAAGGTGCAAGAAAAGATAAGTCGTCGCAAAACTTGCGAATCTGAACCACTAATCGTGCATGCTCTAAGTGTTTCGAAAAACAGATATGGCCCAGCTCTCAAGAAAAAAAATAAAAGGAAAAAAATGATGGCTCAAAAGAACTCAAACAAAAAAACGCGACTAAGCACAACTCAAGAAAAAGCAGTGTCATCAAGCAAAACAAAAAACACAGTTGCGACAAGTAAGCCATCTACGAAAAAAGAGACCACATTAATGAAAACCGCAAAGAGGGCGCAGAGCAAGAGCACTGGCACAAAACCTGTAGCAAAATCAACAAGTAAAAAAACAAAGAGCACAGACGAAGTGAAGCTTCTAAGCGGCGGAAACCCGCAAATTGCGAAGGCTTCTGGCAATGATCCGGTGCAAAAATACATTGCTAGTATGCCTGGTTGGAAACGGTCCATTGGACAACGAATTGATGCGCTCGTCGATGAGAATGTTCCTGAAGTAAGCAAGGCAGTTAAGTGGAATTCGCCGTTTTATGGTATCAAGGGACAGGGGTGGTTTCTCAGCTTTCATGTATTTACAAACTACGTCAAGGCAACTTTCTTTAAAGGAACATCCCTTAGACCTGCTCCGGAAGGAGGAACTAGTGAAGAAGCAAGATGGATTGATATTCACGAAGATGATTTTGACGAACAGCAACTGGCAAAATGGATAAAACAAGCCGCGAAATTGCCAGGTTGGGGCAAGTGTTGATCGCCACCAATCCAAAGAACGAGCCTGCAATTCTGTGTGATGCAAGAATTACAAGTTATGCAAGACTGAATTCAAAATAAGAAGAGTGCGCAGTCCTCGATTCACAACTTTGAAGAGACAGATGGGTTTAGAACTCATGATGCGAATGGCAAGCGCAAAATTGAGCCCGACAAGAGATTATCAGGGTCGCTAATCTTATTCTTTCGAATCAAAGCATCACGATAAAATGTAATGTCGTCCTCTGTTCTGTTCTGCATTGGGCGAGTTTCAAGCTCAGCAATTCTTGCTGCGGTGTCACCACGCTGAACAATCATATACGTGGTCATGTTTTCATCAGTGTGGTGAAGCTTTGCGGACTCCCATCGCTGGGCGACTTCGCTCCAGTTAGTGAGCTGTAAATCCATTCCTTGAAACTTACGATCTTTCTCCTCCAGCCTGCGCAAAAGTCCATTGAATTCCTCAGGATTTGCCTTCTGTAAAGACTCGGAAATTTTCTCCATAGCGGTGCGGCTGATGTTATAGTCCAGCGAGTACGCCATGTCATCACTCACTTTTTCAACGTCTAAGCCTTTTTTGGGACCTTCTTCGGCAAGCGCTGCTCGGTCACTACTTCTAAAAGTGATTCTTGCCGAACCAGGCTGAGTGAATTCTATAGGTCTGGCGATGGAGGCTTTCAGAGCGCCGCCTGCACCAATTGAGCCACCCGAGAACATCAATGCGTAATCGAAAATTCCACTTCCAGCGTTCTTCGCTATGGCATCTTTTCTAATTGCGTTTCCAGCGGTATCGTCTGTGGTGGCACCGTAAGCTCTGCCAATGTTCATTCCTCGATTGAACAGATCGGCACCCGCCACCAGCGTTAACACAGTTCCTGCAAGCTCAGCTGCGAAGCGCCAGCGCCCACCTGCATTAGCAGCCTGAACGAGTCCTGCAGCTATACCAGCCGAGCCGACAAACTCAAGTGAAGTCGCGACCGAATTTTCTTGAGCTTGTTTTCCTCTGTCCTGAAGCCCCTGCCAGAGACCGTCACGCACAACATCCCACGTCGACTGATGACTCTCATCAGATGCGACAGCAGGGCTTAAAAGCTCTCTGTTTGTACGAAGAGAATGCGAACCAAAATTATCCTGGACCATTGCGACTGCCCTCAACCAACAAAAAGAGGTTAAGACTAACTACGCGCCTAGCCCACCGTAAGATCACGTTGATCAAAAATTATGAGCGAGATTCAAATAAAATGTACGGCGATTACTGGGCAGCACTGCATAATCGTGTACCGCTGCGAAGTATTAGCAGCCCGGACAATATCGCAAGAAGCAATAATTTGTTTAGGGGTAAACTGGAGGAAACGGAGTTGATTTCAACATCCAGAAACAACCCATTTTGTTAGGTCCAGCCTCCTGCGCTGCTCTCAGCGCAAGGAAAGCTTGCTGCATTAACTGCTCAGGGTGCTCTGAGTCGTGAGGAAAAGAGGCAAGTCCAAAATTGACTGCAATTTTTCGCTGCGGCATCATACGTCCAAATTCCCGCTCGGCAACGATTTCGATGGCTTTGTCGACCTTCCCAGCATAATCGCTTCGGTTTTGACCCCGACAAATGAACCCAATATTTTCGTATTCCCATTGAGCAGCAACGCCGTCAACATGAGCCTCTTGCAGGACGCCCAGCAATTCAAAAGAAATCGAGAGCTGTGCTTGTTGCGTCGGAAAGTAATCTGGACTGGGATTCTGTGAGCTAAGGCAGACAACTACTGTGCTGTTCCCTCGAGCCTTTTCAATCTCCAATTTCAGCTGTTCCAAAAAAGCCGCCCGAAGCTTAGCCGTTTCAGCATTAATCAGTTCCTCGAGAGATTGCTCAGTCATTCAAATTCCCACCTGAAAATTAATCCACTTCTATCAAGCCCGAAACGCCTGCAAATAAATCATTTCTCAAAATTGTCATGAGGATTTAACTTGAGGTCTGGTTTCGCCCCCTCCCACCATGGGGCATAAGGGTCTCGGTGAACATCGCACGATTCTAACACCCCCGTCGAGCAGACACCGCTTAATGACGAAATGCCAAGGGCATAGGAGAATACCCATCGGGGTATACCCATGTCCAGGGCCTGGCAGACCGCTGACGGATGTTAAACGATGGCAGATGTAGACGAGAGTAAAAAAGAGAAAGACAAACCAGAGGATAAGTCTAAAGACGCAGCCTCCAGCGCGCTTGCAAAGGAAGCGTTAGAGACGCCGGCGCCGAAAAAGCCCGAAGAAGATGCCAGCAAGACACTGCCGAACACGACAGTGGTGGACTCTAATGGAAAGCCCAAAAAAGCTCTTGAAGGGCAGACTGACGAAGAGAAAAAGAAAGAAACTGAGAAGGCAGACAAGGGCGACAAAACAAAAGCAGGCGAAGCTAAACCCGGTGACGGGACTAAAGCTGGAGAGGCAAAACCTGGACCCAAAGGCGAAAAAGTCGCCGAAGCGAAAAGCGACCCTGAAAAGCTGCAAAAGCACGGCGATGGCACGTTCACGAGCACAAGAGAGTTCCCTCCCGGCTCGGAAATTAGCAAGACTGAAAAGCACCTTGATGCCAAAAAGAAGTTAATTGATGAAACAAGCTTCAATTCCGATGGCTCGAAGATCACCACAAGTGCTGACAAACAAACTATCAAGACCGTAGGCGCAAACGGAGAAGAGACCAGCTACAAGTTAGATAAAAACGGCAAGCTGAGTTCTTACACAGACGCCGACGGCAGCTGGTCAAAACAAAAAGACGGCAGCTGGAAAAACGAAAACACCGGCAAAACCTTTGAAGGTGAGCGCTGGGTTGACGAAAAAGGTGCACTTCATAGCAAAGCGAAGAGCGGCGAGCACGAGTCCAGGCAACTCGATGGCTCAAAAATTAATTACGACTCGCAAGATCGCCCCGAGCATATCACAGACAGATTAGGTGGCAAGACTACTCTTGGTTATAAAGGCGATGAGAAGCAGCCCAGTTCAGTTGATTACGGCAACGGCAAGTGGGACGCTGTAGACGCAGACAAAACGAAGTGGGAAAAAACGCTTCCGAATGGTACGAAGCAAAACTGGGATGGCACCGTCAAAGTCGAAGACGGTAAAGTCACTGATGTTTATAAGAATGGAACTGAAGTCGAGCACAAAACCGACGGCTCACTGGTCACCACGGATAAGAATCACGACCTGAGCGAAATAGCGGCAGGCAAGCAAAAGTTTGGAATCAAATACGAACCGGCTGGCGAGCCCAGCAAAATTACAATGCCAGATAAATCGGTGCTCGAAAAACGTGCTGATGGCTGGTATAACGGCGACAAAAAACAATACGACAGTGTGACCGTAGACAAAGACAACAAATCCATCAGCTTTAAAAAGGCTGATGGAAGCTCAGAGCTTGTCGACTCAAAAGGCACCAAGCATCAGTATGATGCCAAAGGAACCGAATTGAGTTCAGAAAATGCAGACGGCACGAAAACAACCTTTAAGAGAAACGAGCAAGGCGATTACCTCGGCAAAGAAACAAGATCAGCGGATGGAAAGACCGTTGCGCAGTACGACAATAATGATCGTGTTATGCAGGTGGATCGCGATGGACAGAGAGTCAGCATTGAGCGCGACGCAAAGGGCAACATAACAAAAATAAATGATAGCCTCGGTCCTAATAGTTTCGAGTCAAGTGACGGCGGAAAAACATTCAAGCAGGCAGGAACCGGAATTAAAATCGACGGCACCCCGACTGTGAAAGCAAACGGCGACTATGAGTTTCGTTCACAGAACAAAGTACTGACTAGAACGAGAGATGCAATCACTATCTCTTCTGGTGGCGAGAAAACAGTTCTAAATAACGATGGAACCAGTGTTAGTTACAACAAAGCGGGTGAAGCCGAACAATCGAGCACCGCTGATGGTGTCAGGCTCGCGGTGAAGACGGAGAAGGATCCGGCAAAACCAGACGCTCCCGCAAAGGTGAGCGAGGCTAGAGTCGGTGATCAGGTCTGGACTCGCAGTAAGGAAGCTGGCAAAGAAGATGTATGGACCTCCAATGATGGACTTCAGCGTAAAGGCGAGTTCAGCATGGACAAGAGCGGAAATCTGCACTTTGCGGACAGCGCCAGCAAAGGCGAACTTGTGCACAATGTGGACGGCTCAACGGTCGAACGAGACGAAAAGCAGAACGTACGCAGCACGACCACACCCGATGGAAAGACCACTAGTTACACCTATGATGCGAACAGCAGACTCACCGGAATGAAGATGCCTGATGGCACCTCGTTCAGCCGGTTGCCCGATCGCATGGATGACAAAAAGCAAGCTCATGAGCGCTGGGCGCAAGATGGCACAAGCAAAATTGTTGAGGGCACCAGAAGCGTTGATAAAGAAGGCACGCTTCGAATTAAAAACGAAGGCGCAGCAGAAACCGTCACACGGCGAGATGGATGGCAGGAAACGCAAGGTGAAAACGGTCAGCGACTGCTAAGCAAAACCAACGCAGACAAATCTACTGTCACAAAAAATGACCTCGGACAAATCGTCGAGACTAAAACAACTGACGGACAGGTTCGCAAGTTCGAATATGATGCTAAGGGCGTTCTCTCCAAAATCGACCTCGGAAAGGAAGGCAAGCTTAGCACTGCTGATGGTGGCAAAACCTGGACTAAAGACGGAACGAATCCACCTGAAACAAAAACCGCAACATTCTCCTTGACTCCGAATGGAGACCTAGTTGAGCAAAAGAAAGTAGATGGCAAAGCGGTTGAGGAGATTCGCAAGACAGACGGCAGCACTCTGAAAGCCGAAGGCGGGCGATACACCAGCCTGAAGATAGGCGAGGAACAATATAAAGTTGCTTATGGCGACAATAAGCAACCTAACCGCTTTGAAGATCCTAAAGAGAAAGGCGCGTATTGGACATCAGCTGATAACAAAACCTGGACTAAGCATAACGCTGACGGAACAGAGGACAAAGCTACAAATCCTCAAAAATTCTCAGTTGGTTTTGATTCGCAAGGGAACTTGCTTAAGCAGAATAACGAAAAGTCGCCCAGTACTATCGAGCGAACCAGCACAGATGGTTCATCTGCAACGATCAGCGCTGATGGCAGAAAGTTGTCTGAAAAGGTGCCTGACGGCAAAGGCAGTTTTACGGAGACCAACTACCAGTACGACGCCCAAAACAAATATACGGGCAGAGAAATAAAATCGCCTGACGGAACTGTGCAGAAAACAGATGCTTTAGGACGTACAACCGAGGTAAGCAAGGGTCCTTTCAAACGATCATTTGCTTATGAAAATGAGAAATACCCGAACCTAGTCACTTCATTCAACGATAACGGCAACAAATACTCTCTCGACAAAGCCGCCCTCGACAAAGGGCAGGTGATGTACAAGAACGAAGACCCGAATAAAACAAACGACGTCAGACCAGGAATGTTCAGTGTCGGTAAAGATGGCAGCATGTCATTGAAGGGAGAAAATGGCTTCGAGCTAACAGATAGGCTGGACAAAACAAAGTTAGTTAAAAATACCGACGGCTCGATGATCGAATATCGTCCGGATGGGCTGATAGGCTCGACCAGAGACGCCAACGGCTTCCTGCGCAGCTATAAATATGAGTTGCCAAACAATAAAGATCTTCTTGGTCGCCCAAATCGCCTGAGTGAAGTCACTTACGGCGAAGGACCCACAGCCAGCACCTACCGAACATATGACGGCTTCAACTGGACCCAAGATGGTACAGGAAAACAGTGGAAGGGATTCACTTCTGTTGACCAGAATACCGGCAAGCTTACCGACAAACATTATTATGGCAGCGTCGCTGAGTACGCACTTGACGGAACAAAAGTAGAGCGCACCGACAAAGCCATCGCCAGCAATGCCGATGAAATCAGAAAGACAATCGATTATTGGTACAACTCAAACGCAATAAAAGACATTCGCGCTCAGCTTGCCGACCTCGATGCAGAGCAAACACACATGTTGAAACATGTGTACCAAGACCGCACTGGACATGGACTCTGGGGAGACCTCTACAAACGCTTCGACGAAGGCTCTGATACACACCGCTGGGCAGAAGTGCAAGGGTACTTAAACCGTAAAGGTAACGCGGGAGAAGACAAAGCCATTCAGCTTGCTGTCAACGCCGAGGAATCAAGCCGCTGGTTCTGGAACCGAGATCGCAGCCAGTCAGAAATAGCTGCAAGCACACGCAATATACTCGGGAACGCTACCGAGCAAGAGCGCAAGAATTATGTGGACGCATTCCATAACATCTACAACAAAGATCTAAAATCGCAGTTCCAGCCTGGTGGCTCGGGTAGTGGCATCATGGAACGCGATGCCTATACGAAAGCCGTGCTCAGCATTTCGCTAGAGAAAGGCAAAGATATTCGTACAGCCGAAGAGGAAGGAAAAATTCTCGACGCAGCTCTGTCTGGTGGTCGCAAATTGGACTACTTCCAGGAAGCTACCAGCCTCGTGAAAGACAGCGGCAGAGAAGCCTGGACCAAAAACGGCGGACAAGAAAAAATCACGCAGGCATTCACGACTACGAGAGCAGACGAGGCAGGAAATACCTGGGAAGAAGTCGACAAATTTGCCGTGCAGCAGGCAACCGACTTTGCGGAGACCGGCGCACTACGCCCGCATACGCAAATTCAGAAAGCGGCAGGCGTGTTTAGCAATGATGACAATGTGATCGAGCACACTTTGGCCGGATTGAAGTCAGAGAAACGAGCTCAATTTGCTGATGGAGCGAAACTAGCAAAAGCTAGCCCTGAAGAACGGGCGAAGTTCACGCCAAAAGAACAAGAGGCGCTGAAGTTCTATAACGACATGATGGACTCTTTCAAGTCACTTCACTATTTTGGAGTTGACAAAAAGGTCGAAAAATACATCGACCAGACTCTTCACAAGGGTGGCACTGACGTTGCCGCAAAAGTTGCTCCAATTGGAGGACATTGGTTCAATAGCAATCAGGTGAATGCCCAGGCCATTGAGTCAATGGACCAGAAAACATTTAACCAGTTGCTTGCGGGAAGTCGCGGTACAGCGGGCGCGGACAATAGTATCACAGGTGGTGTTCCTGGAGACAAACGCGAGTACGCGTCTGAATTTCACAAGCAAATGGCTACCGCTCTAGAAAAGAATCTTGGCGGTGGAGAGTATATAGAGAAGGCACAAAAACTTCTTGACGAGAAAGTTGCAAAAGGACTTTCCATAAACGAGGCTGCTGACAAAGGCGATCTCGATGCCCTCAGGCAGAAAGTACCGGCATTCGGAAATATTCCTGAATCACAATACAAAGACATCGGAGCCGGTTATCGCTTGCAACAAGACCTGGCCTCAGGAAAAATCAAAGACAGCGATTTGACCGGCGACCAGCGCAAACAGCTCGAGGCGTACCAGCAGGATAAGGTGGTTCGTCCTTTCATGGAAGGCCGAGCCGTTGCTAAACAACTGAATGATATTGAAAGCGGTTCACGCGCCGACAGGCTCTTCGAAGGACAGCGGCTCGAAAAAGAGCTGGCAGGTAAGAAGCCAACCCCAGAACAGCAAGCAGCCATTGATTTTTACAAGCAAAATGCAAAAGAAATCGAAGGACTGACTCCAGCCTTGAAAAATCAAGTCATCGAAAGGCAGCGAGAAGGTTTCAACAAGCAACTCTCAGAACCTGGTAGCAAAGCTCTTGAAGCCTACCAGAAAGGAATCTATGACGCTGTCCAACAAACTACTGGTCGCTCTCTAGAAACCAAACTAAAAGACAATGAGAGTTTCTGGGGTAACGATCGCAAAGCCATGGTTGATGCTGTGCTCAACATGAAAGCAGAAGATCGAAAGTTACTCGCCAGCCAGACTCCGGAAGGAGAGGCAGCAAGAAAGGCACTGCGCGATCAATTCAAAGAAAAATTCTCGAACGGAGCCGAAGATAATGCCCGCTATAAACTGATAGACAGCTTGCTCAAGCAAGTTGAAACGAGTAAAGATGCAGTTCCAGCAGCACCTGTTATGGGAGCAAAAGAACAACTTCTAGCAAAAGCAGCCGGGCTTGATGGTTACTCAGATAAGAGCGCCACAAAGATCATCACCGATGCAATCAAGGGCGACAAAGACGGCAGTGAATCCCGTAAATTGGCTGAAGACCCGGAATTCAAAAAAGCAGCCATCGAAGCATTCAAGAGAGAGTCTGGACGAGATGACGCAGCAGCCGAGAAAGCATTCAACGAACAGGTCAAACCTCTGCTCGAAACAGGCAGGTTGACCAGTGATACTTTGAAAGAAAAACATACCTCATATGATCAGGAAAGCGGAGCGCCAATTTTCGACTCAAGGGGCTACTTTAAAGAAGGAGTTCTGGATGCTTCGCCTCGCGCACTAGCTTATTTGAATTCACCGGAAGGTGCAGCTGAAAAAGCGAAGATGCTCGAGACCTTAAAAAATGCCGGACCAAAAGAAGTTTACGAACTTGCTCAAAACATTTTGAAGCAAGGTGAAGTTAAACCAGAGGACAAACTGCGTGCATTTACACTAAATGCGGGCGTGACAAAAGAAGAAGCCATAGGCTTAATGAAGTCTATGACTGAGGAAGGACCTCGCGTAGAAATTCAAAATCGCTACGAAGCGAAATACGAAAACTTCAGAGCCAGCATGCTCAAACAAGTGGACAACAAAGAGTACGATGAAGTATTCCGTGCAACCAGACACAAAGACTGGACGCAAGACAAAGAACATTTACACGCTATCAAGACAGTTTCTGCTACAGACGCTGGACTTGGAGCGCGCATGGCAAGCAATTACAACACTACTCATATTGAAGCACTAAACGATTTCAACCGAAAAATCTATGAGGCCACTTCTAACGGCAAGACACTAGATGTAAAAACGTTAAATGAACTTGCCGCAAATACAGAAGACAGAGTAAAGAGCTTTAAGGACACAAAGCAAGCCACAACAGATACCGTGGTGACAGGCGTCGTTACAGGCGTCTCCTTGGTGGCAGCCCCGTTCACTGCAGGGGCTAGTCTTTACGCTCTAGCCGGAATTTCTACTGTTATGGGGTTGGGAGCAGCGACATTAAAGTATGGCTTGATGGGAAATGACACCAACGGAGCTAAGGAATTCGCTGGGGATGCATTCAAATACACCGCGCTTGCATTTTCGAACCAGTTCGGCGCGGGCAACTTAGGGTTCAAAGAAGCCACGCATTTGGCGGGTGCAAGTACTGCACAGATATTGAAGACAGAGGCAGCAAACCTACTCGTGCACTCTACTGTTGGTGGCATCGGTAATACCATAGGTGAAGGTGGACGACAGCTAATTGACGACGGCAAGATTGACGGCAAATCGCTACAGATCGCATTCGCTCAAGGATTCGTCTTCACTGGTGTCATGAGCACGGCATTCAAAGGAGTCGGAATGGCATTCAAGGGAGGAGAACATCCTTCTGTGCCGGTTCCAAAAGGAGATCATGTCGTTCCGGAAGTAGTAGCAGGAACGGCTGGACTGGGCGCAGTGACCGCCGATGTAGCAAAAGCACATGTTCCCAGCAAGCCCAGCGGACAATTACACCCTGGCAGCGGAAGCACCGCTGCTGGTGAACTGAAAGATGTATTCGACAAAGCTAGGGTAAATGAAGGCAAGGTTCTTCCCACAGACGCGCCTGCGACAGCTGTAAAAGATACCCCCGCGACAGGCGTGAAAGATGGACCAAGCGTTGTTAAAGACGGTCCGGCTCCTGCTGAACGAGTTCCGGCAAATGACAATCTCCATCCCGACTTGAAAAAGCAAGCTGCAGCCCTCAAAACAGAAGAGCCATTTGACTCAGCCTACAGACCGCAAATCGAAGCTCCGAGCGCTTCTGAATTGCAAGCGTTGAATGACAAAATTCCGCAACTCGGAAAAGAAGCAGCTGAAGATTTCAGTGCCCGCATGAGCAAGGTCAGAGAATCTTGGAAGGATGACCTCAGTCCAAAAGTCAAAGAAGCTGATGGATTGGCTCCGAAAGTCAAAGAAGCTCAACAGGTTTTAGATAATGAAATTTCGCGATTAAAGCAATCCGGAGCTTCCGAAGCCGACATTGCTGCGGCACGAAGTGACGCGAATCATCCTCTTAATAAGGACTCCAAACTTCATCAACTCAGCGAAGATTGGAAATCGCTGGCTAACAAACACAAGAATCTGACCAGCGAGATTACCGCGGTATCTAAAGCGCGCGCACAAGAATTAGAGCGAGAACTCAATAAATTTGCAAGCGAAAGAGGCTTGCCACCAGTCAAAGTACAGCTGGCAGAAAACATGCACGCGGCTGGAGGCTACACATTCGGCGAAGGAGTAATCACATTACCGAAGGATGCTTTAGCTGAGGCAGGTGGTGCCGCAGGACTTAATAGGGTGACCTTCCATGAATTCACTCACGCAGCAGCACAAGACGAACTTCTGGTGCGCAACGCTCAACGTCTGGCAGCAGCCGATGGCAAAGCCGGCGATGTGGCTGCGGTTCAGGCACACTACAAGGAAGCGACGGGTCGCGATCTAAATGCTGATTGGTTAAAGACTGTAAGTCAATCGGCTGAGAAGAAAGGTGCTCTCACTGCCGATGAAATAGCACGGGCTGGAGATCTCGCAAAGAGTGTCAAGAACTCGCTGACAGATGTTGCAGCAAAGTCAGAGCAGTTAGGCAATTCGGCTAGAGTCATTGATTCGAAGCTTAAAGACCTTCAAGCAAATGTTGACGGCAAGGCGGTTGACCGATTGTTTAATGATCTCTTGAAGGAGCCAGGAGGTGATGTGCTGGCTTCCAGATTGTTTGGTCAAACTGCACCATCAGAAGAGTTATCGAAATTTGCTAAACAATGGGAAGATTTCAAAGCCGGACACATACAGAGCTTTGACGCTGAAGGGGCAAGACAAGCGTTGATTAAGCACCTTGAAGGTGAAGGTGCGAAAGTAAATCAGGTTCATAAAGACTTGATCAACGCATATTCGACTAACCAAATCGAGAAAGAAGCATACGGACTTTCGCATCAGGTCAAAGAGGGCGGCGACGCCACATCTGGTACCAGACCGAAAGTCGACGACGCTCCAGTTCGCGCCAAAGACACGCCTGGTGATCAGCCAGTAAAACCGTATGATCCTGCCGAAAAGATGGATCTCGAACGCATTGATCGCATAACCAAAAAGTTCTCGGAAGGCACCCGTGAGGTACCAATAACAAAAGCTGAATTCGAGGACATGTTCAAAGGATTTAGCGAAGCCGACAGAAAACTGGCCATGGAAGTCATGGAACAGTCCGCACCGAATATGACACCACGAGCTCTCGACGATCAGCTCCGCAACCTGCAAGCCCAACTCGACAAAATTGACCCGGCACTCCGCAAAGAGGGCATTACAGTCTTCTCAATGGGTGGCAATGATTCTGCTGAAATGCTGGCACAATTACTTAGAAAGAATCAAGATCAACTCAAGGTTCATGTTGTTACTCTTGATGCTGCCGGAATGAAACAACTTGCAGCTGAAGGAATGCCAAATCGTGCACTAATTCTCGGCGACCTGAGCACTGCAACTGCAGCGCAAAAGCAAGCTCTTTCTCAAGTTGACAGACTCTACGTGAGCAATATCAACGGTTTCGACAAGGGAGTCAATTTCATTGATTTTGGTGCCAGCCAATTCGCAGGCACCAAAGGTATGCAAGACAAGATTGCAGGAATAGTAGAGAAAGCCAAGGCATTGCAAGCAGCTGAACCAGGTCTGAGCAGTGAAGCCGCTGTGAAGAAGATATTGGAAGGCGACACCGCGAAACTAGCAACGGAAATAAATCCAAAAACGACAGTTCTGCAACCAGAACAGCAGCTACCAGGAAAGCAACTACGAGATAAGGTTGGAGGTAGCGAACAGTACAGAATCGGATCGATGTACGATCAGTTTACTGCCCCTCAGCTGACGAAGCAGCAACTTGAGTCTTATCTGGCTTCAATCAAGAGCCCAGAAATCAAGTCATTTGCAGGTCAAATTCTTGAACATGGAGTTGAGTACAAATCGTATACACAACAACTCAAAGAATTCCACGAACTGCATCAGAAGCTTATGGCAGAGCTCCCGCCTGGCACCAAGCCGTCTGACATCATGCTTGTGACCGGACTTGAATACGAAGGACAAATTGCCGCAGCAAAAGCAGCAGGCAAGTCCTTAGATAAGATTGACAATATTGGCAGCCAGATGATCTCGGCGAAAATGTACGCCACAGCTAACGATCTGGGCTCTGCTAATTTCATAACAGCAAAAGAACTGGCTGCTTTGGGTCCAGATGGTGCCAAAGGCAAGGTTCTGGTCTACTTGGATGACTTCTCCCTGAGCGGACGGCAAGCTGCTGGTGTTGTCAAAGACAATGCCACTATGCTGAAGCAATCTGGTGGCAAAGTTGTAGTTGCCACCATGGGCAAATTTGAAACCGAAACGAACCCATGGCTACTCTGGCAAAAAGATTCTCGCTACCTTCCATTGAAGGATATGGATGTCACTGTTCTATCTAATCAGACATACAAACAATTGTATGACCCGGCAACATTGGCACGTCTCGGACTGACAGATCAGGAAAAAGTATTCGGTAACTATAAACTCTTCAAACCAGGACACGACTCTGGTCTAACTACAAATATCCTGACTCCATATGGCGGCCCCAACAACAACATGAACATGTTGGATGAACTGCAAAAAGCCACGGGCATAAGGGGCAAATCAAAGGCAAAATTTGATCATACGGCCGAAATCCGTCCACAACTTGAAACGCCACCAGAACTAGGACAAAAACAACCAGTCAACGAAGCACTCTGGGGCTTTGGTAAGAAGTCCGATGGCGAAGTTCCGGCAGGAAATAAGGGCGCGCGCGAACTCTTTGGCTTGAAGACCGAAGCATTGGAAAGAGAAGCTGCGGCGAAGAACTTCCCAAAAGAGATGAAAGTACATGCCGACAGCGAAGCCTGGAAGAAGGTCGAAATAAATGGTCAACAGTTCGACCTTATGCGTCCGCCTCGCGATTTCTGGTATTACGGAAAATTCCCAGAGGGAGAAAGCGCTGTTGCGAAAGTACATGTAGTGACAGATGGTGCTGCAGACCTCGGCAAACTCCAAGAGACCATTATTCCTGCACTGAAAAACGATCCGGAATTAGCAGCAAAAGTTTCAGGCTGGAAGACTTTCGACCCTGAAGTTGGTGTTGGAAGAAATCTCGAGAAAGCGCCAGATGGGGTAGGGCAAAGTGCGAAGGCATTCACTCTGTACACAAAAACAGCAGAGGATGCGCTTGCAGTTCAGAAGCGAATTGACGAAATTCTAACTGCTAAGGGTCTCGGCAGAGAGCATGGAATTTCAACAGGAAACGTTGACTCGATCAGAGGAAGCTCAAACCGTGTTGGAATTGTGCGTGATTATTTCCATCCAGCAGACCTGCCAAATAGCCCCGTAGATGGTGCCCTCTTAGATCGCGAACTTGCAGCCCACATCAATTCTAAATTAGGTGTTCCGGAAGGACAAAAGCTCACTGACGCTCAATTGAGACAAGTGGAAAAAGACGCTGGTATCAGGCCGGGTACCCTAGCTTATGATCGCAATGGGGAACTTGCGCTACTTGGTCAATCGCGTCATTCTAGAATAAGCGATCGCGGCACACCTCGAATTTATCTTGATGAAAGCAACGCGAGTAAAGCTGCTGGAGATCTCACAGATCGACAAGCAATGTACGCGCTAACCAACAAATATCTACCCGAAGGTTACGATCCGGTTGACCTGGCAAGTGGACGAGTTCCACGTCCGGAGTCACTTGCGAAGCCTGCAGCAGTAGCCGATCTCCCTCCATCGACAAAAGAAATCGCTAGCGTTGGACTCGGCGGTGAGAAACTAAAACTTGAACCGGGTGGTCCTTCAGTGCCACTTGGACGATACCATCAGGACGGAATAGCAAACCCCTCGTCGGAGCATTTCAATACAAATGTTTCACGCGAACATGGCCATATCCATCAGACTTCCGACGGCAAGGTCTACATCACAGACAACAATTCAACTGCAGGAACTTACATAAAGAGAGACGGTTCCAACAACTGGGAAAAGGTGCAAGGGAAGACAGAAATAAAACCTGGCGACAAAGTGATGTTGGCCGGAACCGGCACACAAGATGTTCGCGATTCAGAATTCCTAACAAACCCGGCCAAACGACGTGGCACAGAACTGCACATTGAAGCACTCGAACGCAAAGCTGCAGTAGTGCCTAATGACGGAACGCCAGGGCTTAAGATGAAAGTCAGCTCTCCCGAAGATATGCCTGGTGTTCGCGAAGTAAATATAGATGGTGAAAACTTCAGACTGGTCAAAGGCGGACCTCAAGTTTGGTATTACGGTAAGTTTGCCCAAGGGGAAGCTCCTGTCAAAATCCATGTGATGACAGACGGAGTTCAAGACCTTGGAAAGCTACAAGAGGCATTAATTCCGGCACTGAATAAGAATCCGGAACTAGCAGCGAAAGTTCATGGTTGGAAAACATTTGACCCCGAAATTGGTGCTGGTAACGCAGGACCAGGCGCATGGTTGCCCAATGGCAAAGGACAGGGAGCAAAAGCATTCACAATCTACGCCCGAACTCCTGAAGATGCAGTAGCTCTGCAGAAGGAAATTGACAGAGTACTTACTGAAAAAGGACTGGGTCGTTCGACACCGATAGACACCGGTAATATCGACCAGATAAAAGGATCATCCAACCGAGTTGGAATCGTTCGAGACCAATTTGAACCAACTCAAGTCGATGGCAATCTTGCAGCCCGATTGGACAAACCACTAGCCGAGCACATTCAGGCTCAAATGGGCTTGCAACCTGGTCAAAAGCTGTCTCCCGAACAGCTTCGACAGGTGGAAAAAGCGGCTGGGTTGAGACCGGAAACGCTCGCTTATGATAGGGACAACAATCTTTCGCTCATCGCACAATCTCGCTCAAGCGGCATGCATGATGGCGGCAGCGGTCCGCGCATTTACCTTGATGAAGGAAAGGCTGGAAAAGAATTTGGTGATTTGACGGACAGACAAGCTTTTTACGCACTGTCAAACAAGTATCTTCCCGAAGGACAAGGTCCTGCAGATTTAGCTGCGGGCCTGGTCAAATCTCCAAAATTTGAAGCACCACCTGTTCAAGCCCTCCCGCAGGCTGCAAAACCATCTTTCAGTGCAGAGGCAAATGTCGGACTTGGAATTGGTGGCGACAAAATCAATTTAGAAGCAGGCGGTCCCTCAGTTCCATTGGGACGTTCACATCAAACCTCTCTCGGGTCGAATAGCCCACACGAGAATTTGAATGTATCTCGAAATCACGCCACGCTCAGTCGAGACGCCGACGGCAAAGTGTTTATCACTGATAATAACTCCAGCAATGGAACCTATATCAAGCGCAATGGCTCAGATAAGTGGGAAACAGTGACAGGAAGAACCGAGGTTCAGCCTGGAGACAAGGTAATGCTGGGCGGAACCAGCGAGACACCATCTGCGGTGGCAGACAAAGATCCAGCAAAACGCTTCGGCACGGAAGTTAAAATCGATGCATTCGATCGCGCAGCACTTCCAAAGGATGCAGCACCTGAATTTCCGAAGAGAATGAAAGTCAGCGAGCCGAACGACATGCCATTCCTGCGGCAAGTCGAAATCAACGGCGATCAATTCAAACTAATCAAAACACCGCAACAAGATTGGTTTTATGGAAAACTCGATTCTGGTCCACCCGGAGCCGTAAAAGTTCATGTGACAACAGATGGAAATGCAGACCTCGGCAAATTGCAAGAGGCTCTGATTCCTGAGCTTGAAAAGAATCCAGCGCTAGCATCCAAGATTCACGGATGGAAAACATTCGATCCTAAAGTCGGCGCAGGAACGGCTCCAGAAGGCACTTTCTCTCCAACAGGAAAGGGACAGGAAGCAAAAGGTTTCACCGTATTCACAAAGACTCCGGAAGATGCGGTTGCTGTACAAAAAGAAATAGACAGAATACTTACGGAAAAAAATCTGGGTCGAGCAAAACCAATCGACACTGGAAACATCGACAAAGTAACTGGCAGCTCGAACCGAGTAGGCATCGTTCGAGACTTCTACCAGATAACAAGAATGGATAGCGATATTGCAGCGAAGCTCGACAAACCGCTGGCAGATCATATCCATTCGCAAATGGGACTGAAGCCCGGTGAGCGTTTAACAAGCGATCAATTACGGCAAGTGGAAAAGAATGCGGGACTGCGTCCTAACACACTTGGTTATGACCGAGACTCAAACCTCTCGCTTGCAGCTCAGTCTAACGGATCCAGAGTCAGGGAAGGAGGCGATGGTCCCCGCTTATATCTGGACGAAAGCAGCGCAAGCAAGCAAGCAGGAGACTTGACTGACAGACAAGCGTATTACGCCCTGGCG
Source organism: Obscuribacteraceae bacterium (SeqCode) (assembly GCA_044226015.1). Taxonomy (GTDB): domain Bacteria; phylum Cyanobacteriota; class Vampirovibrionia; order Obscuribacterales; family Obscuribacteraceae; genus JAIEPM01. Next base: position 407,280 of record JBGAHS010000001.1, on the reverse strand, counting down.
AACAAATATTTGCCCGAAGGGAAAGACCCCACCGACCTGTTGCTTGGTACGGTGAAATCGCCCAGTGGATTCGATGCCCCCATGGCACCGGTTGCACCGGGGTCTAAGTTAACGCCAGAAGCCAAAGTGAATATTGGCATCGGCGGCGAGCAGCTCGACCTGGCAGCAGGCGGACCAGCGCTCAGCGTTGGCCGGTCACATCAACAAACCCTCGGTGCTGACAACTCACCGTTCAATAATAAGAACGTGTCGCGCTCTCACGCAGTCGTCAACCGCGAAGCAGATGGAAGAGTATTCATAACAGACAACAATTCCAGCAACGGCACCTACATTCAGCGTAATGGCAGCAATCGATGGGAAGCCGTAACAAGCAAGACTGAAGTACAGCCAGGCGACCGCGTAATGTTAGGTGGAACCTCCGACACTCCATCTGTAGCGTGGGATGCGGACCCAGCTAAACGCTACGGCACAGAATTGAAGTTGTTCGCTTCAGCCCCGGCAAAGGTCGAAGCCGTTGCAAACAAAATAGATTTCGGAGGAATGCAATTAAGAGTGGAAGCTGATGGCACTCCGCTGGAGATTGGACGCAATCATCAGCGAGATGTCCTGGAAGACGTAGCTTCACCGTATTTTAATCGCAATGTTTCCAGAGAACATCTGCAGCTGACCAAAGACGCGTCTGGCAAACTTTACGCCAAAGACAAAGGCTCAACTTACGGAACATACATAATGAGAGCGAACACGGATAAGTGGGAAGCTCTCGTGGGAACCCAGGAAATTAAACCAGGAGACCGGCTCATGCTTGGTGGAACTGGAACGAAAGACACCAATAACGGAAGTTCTGCGTTCCATACCTATCCACAGTTGAGGCGAGGTACTGAGTTGTTTGTAGATAAGTTATAAACATTGATTGGAGAGAAAGATGGCATCGACTGAAGAATTCACAGAACATTTTGATATCATGCGCGAGCTTTGCTTCGGGCTCGAGGTTTTGCCACCAAATACAATACTACCAATCACTGAATGCTACAGCTACGGTTCGCGATCGGTGCAATTATGCCTGAAACAAGACGAAACAGCCAAGAGTGAATACTGGTTTGCGGTGAACCAACGAATGCCGGCAAATGGGCGAGAGTATCTGCTTCTCGAATACCCTCCAGATCGTTTCGAAGGCGCTGATAGAATTCCACTTTTGTTAGTAGAGTATTTGGGCAAACGAAAAATCCGTTCTTTAACTGAAGAAGAATATACATCATTGCGACAACAGGCGCTGGAAGTGGCAAACAAAAGTGCTCGCTTAAATGTTGCCGTTTTGGAACCGGTACTGGGTAAAATACCTGACTGGGACGAAATCAAACACCGCATGTAGTGTCACAACGAGTAAGCTCAAAGCAAAAAGAGCTTCCCGCTTTGCTCAAGAGAGCTTGAGCCTGCTCCAACGCAGTCCCACAATTTGGCTATCTCTGGCACTAATTTTTCGGTTTCACCGCAAACGGATCGAGCAAGTAAGCTTGCCCTTTGTAGACTCCGACTTGACTAATGAACGGCTCTACAAAGTTATAACCACTCTTGCTAATAGTGTCTGCAACCATTCCTAAATGCCCCTGCTTAGGCTTGCTGGCGAACGGTTGAATGAAGTAATTAACACTGATATCGCCGATGCCTACGGGCTTAGAACCGCGTTCCAGGACTGGCAGATCAAACGGGCGAGAACCCAAATCAGCCGGAAGGTCTCTCGTAGTGATTTTCAAAACATTGCCGTCTTCAAGCTTAAGAGCAATGCTGTCGGAGCCACCTCCGACTACAGAACTAACTTTGCGGTCAAATCCCGCAAAAGCCCTAGAATAATCCTCTAAATTATGCCATTCATGAAGCTCTGGTCTCTTTATGGTGGACAGCGCATCTGCTACAGATTTCAAATTTGCTTCTCCAGAGATAGCAACAGGATTCAAGAATATTTTATCAGCACCACTGACGGTATCGCGAATCGAAACAGGCACGCTCGTCGATTTACCACCTTTTGCGTCTATAACATCAAGAGCAGATGGGTTAAACTTTCCTGCGTCAAAGCCTTTAGCCTGGTAGTCCGCACGTACTTTCTCAAGCATAGATGCAAAAACAGGGTCAGGGAAATTGCTCTGCCGAGTAAAGTTCATTCCTTTACCAGTGTCATGAACAATTGGGCGATTGCCAGTTTCAAGAAGTCCCGCTAAAACGTTCGGATTCTGCTCTAATTTAGCCTTTATTGCACGTTCTATTAAAGCATGATGCTCTTTGGAGCCGAGGGTAATTGTTTCACCCATATAAGAAGTTTCGCTCAATTTCGGTGCTTTGTTAGCAGCCGACTTAGCATAACTGCCCCAAAGTGGTGCCATCTCGGCTCTCTTCACTGGGTCCAAATACTTTAGAGCTTGATAGAAGGCTTCAACCGAAGCAAACTTTACTCCATCAAGTTCAAAAGGTGTATGAGCGAAATTAGAAAGAGCGCGACCTAGAGGCTCATTTGAACGGCTAAAAACGTTTAAGGCGTCAGCACCTTTCGGCGCTTCTGTACTTAGCAGCTCCAGTGGCTTTGTCGCTTCTAAACGGGACAGCTGAGCTGCAGGAGTCATTTCAGCAGCTGCAAGACTGGTCTTATCCGCAAGAATGGGCGGCTCAACAGCTTGCGCCTGCCTTCCCAGAATTGGCTCTGCAATTGAGTTTTTTAGCGCAAACCGGCTAGCGAAGCCTGCACCTAGAGCACCGCCACCGACACCAAGCATGGTATCAAAACTGAGCTTGCCGAGCTCTTTTTTCATCAAGCCATAATTACGATCGAAATTTGCTCCCGATTGCCAGGTATCGCTAATCGCGTCTCCCATGGCACTTAGCCTGTAGGGATTCGCAAGATCATAAATGAAGTTTGCTGCGCCGAGCGTTCCAGCGCCTCTTCCAATGTTGCCCAGCATTCCCGGTCGCTTCATGGCTATAGTCAAAGCAGCTGCTGTTCCAACACTAAGAAGAGTTCTTCCCCACGCCTCTTTTGACGACACCGAGTGCCTGGCTGCATCAACCGTACCTTCGCCGACACCACCAAGAAGAAGGTGAGCTTCTCTCTGAAGCTTGTGCATAGTCGACTCGACAGCTTGATTGTCGAGTTCGCTACTTCGATTTAGTTTCACTTCTTCAAAGGGCACAATTAGCACTCCATACCACCCACTATGCTACCCGCTCAGGGGCGCTGGGGGAAGGTGTGATCGCCGCATGGGCTTCGTGAAATTCCCAAATTGCCGCCCCTGCTACCTTTGCAGGACTGCGAGAGCGCCCATCAGGATTCTCAGACGAGGAGAGTTCTCACGGGATCCCGCAGTGGCATTCCGTATCCGGCGCTCTCTTTGACTCCGATGCCGGCCGGAAGCCTGCAATCCCACTCGTGAAGCAGCAATCCCACTCGTGAAGCGACGCCCCAGTTCCCTTATAACTGCAATCGAAACAAGCTGGTATGAAATGAATTGGTTGGTATCCCTTATTTGGGGGATTAGCTTCCAATCCCTAGATTGATGAAGGAATACCGGGCTAAATGGTATTTTCGAATTATAGTCGACATACAAGGAGAAGCATCATGCCAAGAAAATCTAGATCAGCTAAGCTTCCACGTCGAGCTAATAAGAATCGCAGAGAAAAGCCTCAACGCAAAGCTCTCGATGGAACAGAACTTCCCAGACTGATTCAAGAGCGTGAATATCACGAGAATCATAAACACAACACAGGCTCAAGTGACTTGATCACCAAGATGCAGAGAAAGAATTCTACGCAAAGGAATCATGAGCACGAGGTTTTTGTGGAAGCGCTCCATTATTGGTGCGAGCCATCCACGGACTGAATTGAACCTTTCAGAGGGCGCATCCTCTTACTGAGAGGTGACTAGCTATGTTTATTTACACACAACCGAAAGAGAAAAGCATGCGGGAAAGCAGGCTTACACCACTAGCCTCTGTCGCTGCTGAACTACCAATCGTACTTTGGCTGCTCTTCTGCGGTTTGATGATTCCGCTAGTAATTATGGTGTCGTTTTCCATCAGATACAGTTTCCTGGTCGCTGCATCAAGAGATGCTGCATTTGCGGCATCGCGATGCAGAACTTTCGAAACTGATGTTTCCAGCACTAAACAATCAGCTATTCACACCTCAAAATCTGTCGCTGAGGGTGCAGCCCAACAATTCAACGAAATCTCAGTAACATCAGTCAACACAAACATAATCATCACAAAATTAGCTGATGGAACTGTAAGCAAGCAAAGCAAGGCGCTGGCACAACCTGCCGACACGTCCACCTATGCCTACCAAATTGAAGTTGTGGTTAATGGACAGGCTCAACCAATTCTCAAGTTAGAAAATGCGCGCTTGCAGAATATTCCAGGACTAACTGCTCCGATTAAAGTTTCAGTTTGCTCAAAAGACTTCTTCGAAAATCCACAAGGGTTAAACCAATGAAAACTGCAGCCATACGCAGAAGAAAAGGACAAATGATCGTACTACTTGGTATGGGCATTGCGGTGATGGTGCTGTTACTCATTGGTACCTTTGGTTTTGAGATCGCAAGAGTCGAGACGGCGCGCAACCAACTCCGCGCAGCTACAGAAGCGGCAGCTCTTGCCGGAGCAGCCACCCTGGCAGGCAGCGACATTATCGACACAAGCCAGGCTCAAACAAATGCGATTGAGACCGCCTTGAAGATGTTTCAACAAAACACTGTAACTGGGTATGACCTCAAGAACGCTGTTTTAACCAGCAGTCCGCAATACAAGCCAGCCGCCGGATGCTCCTCTGTCTATGTTCAGCTGCTGGACCCCAACCACGATAATGTCGAAGTTCAACTCGGCAATCCTGCAGGGAAAGTGTTGAAACTGACGGGAAGCCTCGGACTTGAAGCAGCTTTTTCTTACCTGAAGCTACCCTCGGTTTGCTTGCAAACACAGGCTCTTGCAGGAGTGCCTGACCTGGACATTGTTGTATGTTTTGACATTTCTGGCTCAATTGATGATCAAACAAATGTTAGTTTCGTCAAAAGACAATGGCAATCTGCCGATTCCAAAATCGTTTACACAATGACTAGCAGCAACGGATCGCCGGTCGGAGGCACTGCATGCGGCACCATTTATGACATTCTTGGAGCCCCCGCAACTGGCACCAGAGTTAATACCAAATACCCCGAGTATTTAGGGCTTGCAAATAGTGGAGTCAAATACCCTTTGACCTTCAGTGCTAAGTTGAGAGGAAGCGCAGACAAAGGGACTCCACCAGGAAACTATCCTCCAAGCAATGTTTCTACAGGAACGGCACAGACATTTACGGACATGGTTGTAAACCTTGACGGAAAGAAAACCTTTGCAGGTTACACATCGAGCGATGGCTATCAGTTTCCAAACGTCGCAACCCTGGTAGAAGCTTCGCGCGGCAACCTAGATGATGCTGCATCATTCAACTCAAGCAAAGCATACACTGGCGTTCCAAGTAATATTCAAGCTCGCAGTGGTTACCAAAGCAAATACTTCGAGTTGGCGACAGCACTCTCGCAACCAATCGCGGCAGCAAAAGAGGCATCTAATGCTTTTTTCCAAATTCTAAACACAAATACAGATGCTCATTTCGGTTTGATTGCCTTCGCCGACAATGCAGGCAGCAGCCCAAGCGGAACTTATAGCGAAAATAAAATCGACTCCAGCTTCCCTGCCGGAACAGTGCAAGTCCCCCTGCCGAACATAAGCTTGAACGTCTCCCCCACAGTAAGCAACTATTCGACTGTCATAGCGCAGATTCCGACCTTGACTGCCTGCACATCTACCAATATCGGAGATGCCGTTTCCAAAGCTGTTACTCAATTGAAAAATCAAAGCAGGGTTGGTTCGCGCAGGGCAATCGTCCTATTTACTGATGGACAGCCGACCACCGGCGGACCTCTAAGTTCAGACCCGTGGTCTAACGCAAGGCTGGCGGCCGTCCAGGCGAAAACGGCAGGCATTCCAATTTACACCATTGGGCTAGCTCAAAATCCCGAGATAATTCCAGGAGAGACATCGATATTAAACGATACAAACTCTAACCCAACAACTGGCGGCATGGCTGCCATTGCTGGAAACGGAGGTCACTTCTATCTGGTTACAGATGCAAAACAACTTCGCTATACGTTTGAACATGTAGCTCGCTGCCTCGTGCAACTTGTGAGGTAAGCAAAATGAACACAATGCGTTTTCTAAACAGAAATAAGAAAGGCGGCGCCATTCTGGAATTCGCGGTCGTCTGCGTTCTATTGATTGTGATGACTCTATTTTGCCTGAACATGTTGATTCTCGCGATCGGCTCATCGTTAACCGAAAGAGCCTGCAGAGATGCCGCTCGCATGTCAGCCCAATGCAACAACTACCAGGATAGTCTTCTGCTAGCAAAAACGGCCGTAAACTGCTATCGAGGGGACGGTTACTTTGTTAGCTCACCAATTGTAGACGTTAGCAAATTTGTCTACAACGATTTCGGCGGAGTTCCTCCCGCAAACACCAGTCCGTACGTTCAAGTCACTTGTTACTCCCAAGTCAGGTTGCCAGCTCCAATTTTCGTCTATGGATTTAACGTTGGAAGCAACACCCTGTTGAAGTTCAGCAAAACCTATACTTTCCCGATAGTTGTTACAGCTCAATAGAGCACAGGCTCAAATGTCAAAACGAGCATCCCTCCCACTCGGTAAAAAGCCATTTGCGAGAAGGATGGCGAGCGTAAAACCGAGTGCTAGAGTAATTCAATAGACTTTGCAAAACAACAGCGAGGTGGCTATGAGAAAGAAATCCAAAATTGCTAAATCACAGAGCCACTGCTCAGAAGAGTTCGAGCACCGACTGAATGAAAGCTCAAAAAAAGAACTAGCGAGACTCAAGCATGAGCTAGAATCTCGCGTAGACGGACACGGCGCTGTCGACGTAATAACAAAGGTGCACAATAACAAGCTCACAACCGTAGAACTTGAACATGAGGCTTTTCAGAGAGCTCTAAAATATTGGTGCAGCCTGGTTAATCAAAACTATTTGGACACATGTGATTCCGAAGCAGACTTGACGAACGAGTGTGCTGAGCGATAGCGAACATGACATGCTCAGCAGCTCGAAATGATAAAATAGGAAGGTTATCGCACCAAAAGCCGAGGACTAATGACTGCGTTTCTTCCAGCTATTCAACCGCGAAATATAGTTTGTAGCATTTGCTTTTTAATTATTCTTTTTGTCGGCTCAAAAGTTTCACCTGCTTTCAACTTCATGGTGAATCTAAAATTACAGAGCGAACCGCCCATCTCATTTAGCCATCATAGTTGCGCTGAGATGAGGCAATAGCTCTACATACCCATGCAAGGTTCTGCTTTTCCAATCTGTGCTCTTGCGATGTTTCTTATTTCAATTTCGCTGTCCCATTGACCTTCATATAGCATCTGAGCTGGAGTCAGCTGCCATTCCAGTAGTAACTCAAGAACAACCTTACGACAATATGAGCATGGCGTCGAATAAAAACAATGGTGCAGAAGTGGAGCAAGGGCAAAGTCAGAGCTCTCCGCTGCGATGGCTTTTATGTCCATAACCACCCAATGAATGTGGTCCGGATCCTTCAGCCTGACAAACGCACTGTTCAGAACATCAACATCGCAGGATTTGTAGTTTTTTAGAAAGACCTTGAATCCAGCCGAAACAAACTCCTGCCGCTCACTCTTGAGAGCTTTCAGCGCTGCTTTTCGGACAGCAGGGCCTTGCAAGTTTCGAAGAGCAGATGAGGCAGCATATCTGATCTTCCGGTCATTCGAGAACATCAGATTCAAAAAGCTACTCGATACCGCTGGCGGTGCGACGAATCTAAACACCGAGAGGTAACACAAAATTCGTCTGTTATTCGTTTCACGCTCTATGAGCTTGAGCACGTTTTCTAAATCGGTTTTGCTTGCGGTCTTCCCAAAGCGAGAGAATTTGAACTCCAACCGCCTGGTTCCCTCATCATTTTCAAATTCACCTATAAGCTCGCCGAGAGTCGCTATTTTCCTCTCTGCTGGGGCTTGCTTGATTAGTTTGCTTCGCGAACGCTCTGCCTTAACCTCTTGCCAAAACTTTGCAATCAATTCGTCCATCGCAGCACATTCATCAAGAAAAGAGTCAAGCTCAGCCTGCTCATCAAAAAACTTTCTACCATGTTCATACATACAGAACTTTTCATACTCATCGACCTCTGCACCAGCCATGAACTGGCAGGCACTCTCAAATCCGGAAAGACCAGCTAGATCCGCAATTGCGCGACCATAAGGCAATAAAGCAAGCTCCTTATAGTTTGCCGCTAATGAAGGATCAAGCAAAATTGTTTTGAATTCGCTGAAACCTCTTTCAAAAAATTCCACCGCCAGTTCAAGCAATTGTTGAAGGTCAGAGTACTCCTCAAATTTGCAGGATCGCAGAGCTGTCGCCACCTCCTCGGCATAATATTCTGCCCTGCCAGTTGCATCGACCATTCGCGCCAGCCAACTGGCTCGCCCGTTTTCAAACTGTCGATCGAAAATCAAGTTGCGGAGGCAAGCATTTAATAGGTGATTAGCTATGGACTCATCACCGTACTCTTTAACATGTAAAAAAGCGCTTCCGTGACCATGTCGAAGGGCGCGAGCAAACTCACGCTTTTTCAATTTCCTTGGTTTCATATAATTGCGAACTCCTATGAGCTGTGCTCGAACACAGCCTTGCTTTTGCCAAGATTAGCCAGCGTCCTTACATTGAATCGCAAGGACGCGCTACGCAGTGAGTCGCAAATTTAACGGAGATATGGCAGTGCTAAAGACAGCCTGCAATTAAAGTAAGCATGGTTATATCCTCCATGCGGTCAACTATTTCAATATAACACAGCACGAAGAATGCGCAATACAAAAGTGTAGTGATCTTCAGCGGACGGTTGGACACGCACGCAACATGTACGAGGGGTGCAGAAGTCCCGTGGGTGGATACAGCTCTTTTCCAATTTCCTCGAAACCTAGCTTCAACAAAACCGCTTGAGAAGGAAGATTATCGGGGTGGTGCCCAGCAAAAATTGCTTTTGCAGAAAGCTGCCCGAATCCATATTCGATTAAAGTCTTGCCTGCCTCAGAAGCTAGTCCTTTTCCCCAAAAAGCCGGGCGAAGATGAAAACCTAGTTCGTAAATCTGTTCATCGGCTCGGTATGGACGAAATCCACCACAACCAATATGCAGCCCCGTTGCCAATTCGAACATCGGCCAATATTGCATTTTATGCTCATCGGCTCTTTTGATCTCCGCCTGCAAACGCTCACGAATTTGCAGGTCACTTAGAGGCTCTTTCGAGAACAAACGAGTTACGGATGGGTCGCCCCAAAGCCCTTTTGCTAATTCGAAATCATCGTCAGTCCACCAGCGAAAACCAATTCGCTTGCCGCAAAGAAAATAACCTGCCTCACTCGTCATCGACCAGATCCACTAAAGAACTAAACAGAAACTCGAAGATACCAACAGCGTACTCATTCTAGCTCCACCATAAATAAAACCTATTCTGCTCTCTCAATTGCTTGGCTAAATCTCCTTCATCGCAAACTGATTCTCCATCAATTAAATCAGGACAAATTGAATAGAGAAACTGGGAGAGTGCTTCTGGCGAAGATAGTTTCTCAATAAACCGACCTCCAACCGCATCGTGCGTGCATTCAGATAAAACAAACGCTTGCTTTTCCTCCAACTCCGTCAGCAGTTGAATGATTTCACTGTTATCGCGCCCATAGTTATCACCATTTGTACCGCACGCAGCAAGCACGGCGTATTTGTTTGAACTTGGAAAAAGCAGTTGCATCGCAGAGCCCTGCTCATCTCTATGAGAGACAAGCAAAAAGCCTCGTTTGCGAATTTCGTCCTGCAACATATCAGCAAGTTCATTCTTGAGTTGCTGCTTCGCCTCTTTTTTTGCACCCTTGATGTAATCAGACCCTTTGCCGAAGACTTGTGCAATGTTGTCCCAGGCTTTCTCATTAACATAAAGCCGATATACGCCCTTTTTCTTTTTCCACGGGTAGGCAGTTTTGTTTTGGCAAACGTTCATCAAATAAGCCAAAGCATCTTTGAATTCCGTTGAAGCCTCCACATCTTTGAACTTTTTGAATTCAGCTTTAAAATCAACGGCGGCATTTTTAAGACCCAAGGCATCGCGAATCAAGTTGCGCATTCCAGACCCCGGAGCAGCTTTCGAAGCCCACTCCAAAACAGAGGCACCACGCGAATCACGATGCTGCAAGTCAGCACCAACGTCAATGAGGTACTGAGCCAGTTCGAGATTCTCCGAATAGATTGCCATCATAAGTGGTGACACTTTACCAACCTCGGTTAGACAATTTACATCGCAACCAGCTTTCAACATTCGGCTGACTATATCCATTCGCCCCAACTCACACGCTGCAAAAATTGGAGCCTCCCCAAATAGAAGCCTGTTGCTATAAACAGTTCTGCCTGTCTTTTCTTGGAAGAACTCTGAAGCCGTAACCTTTTTCAGCTCCTCGCCTTTAGAAGACAATACCAGAGTTGGTGTTTGAGTTCCGTTTGAACCCAAATCTATTTCGGCACCGTTCTCTAAGAGCAAATCTAGGGTCTCTAGATTTCCCACCAGACAGGCATAAAACAATGCAGAGAACCCGTCTGAATGAAATACGTTGGGAGAATTTCCTGCAAGCAGCAATTCCTTGAGGCGCTCGGTGTCTCCATGAATGATTGCTTGGGTTAAGGTCATCTTTTCCCTATTCGCTTTCAATGCCGCCTCTAGCGCACTCTTTGCCTCCTCCGGGTTCTTCAGGTATCGACAAAGTTTTAGTGGAGTGTTAGCCACTATATCCGAGGCGAAACAATCCGCACCACGTTCAAGCAACAGGTGCATGACGGCTACTTGCCCGTTATGTATCGCCACCATCAATGGTGTCTGCATCGCTTGCCTCGTTTCACGAATATTCGGATTGGCACCGGCATCAAGAAGAATCGTGCACATCTCCAGATTACCTAGACAGGCGGCAGATGACAAAGCAGACAAACCCACACAGCGATTACTCATTGCAGCCCGCTTATTAAAGCTGGGGTCGGACGACTCCAGAAGATGCATCGCATCTTGTGCATTCGGAGACATGCCATCTGCAAGAAACTTCTTCACTTCCTCAATTCTGCCAGCTTGTACAGCTGAAATAAAATCAACTCGACTTCTATTTTCTAGCGTCTCAGGACCAAGTTTCGTACTTTTCGGCATTTGCGCAACCCCGAATTTGAGTATTAACGAAAGACTAAACCTTGTATTCCTCATGACACTAGTTTCCTATCAATCAACAAGCGGTCAACGATGTTTTCCATGCAATGGCAATTCAGACCTGCCTTTCTGACATAAAAAAATGAAAGCGAATTACAATGCTGCCAATTCGCAAAAGGGGTATATGGCTTATGAGGCCAGGTATCACTTAAAAAAAGGCGCGAACCAAGTGACCGAACAAACTAAAACTTCAGTTCAAAGATCGCTCAGAAACAAGGACTTAACAGCTCTTTCCGATCTCACCAGAGTACTAAAGCTCGATGATTTCGCTGGTGATGCAGTGCTCCATGGAGCGGATCCACTACTCCGTTCACCTCATCATCTCGCTGAAGCAACCGCCTATGCACTCTTAGCAGAAGGAATCGCAGCTGCGTCAGCCTGGCATCATCGGTCGGGACAAAGCACTTCAATGGAAGTGAGCGTTATTGATGCAATACACGCATTGCATTCAACTCATTTTCTCTGGCAGTCAAATTACAGCATGTCCGTAGGTGCCGAATTTGTTCCAACAAACGGAATCTATCAGTGCAAAGATGGACGCTACATCATGACTGAGTCAGGTCCACCTTACGTTAAACTCGAAAGAGGCTACCTGAATTTTTTTGATTGTGGAAACAATAGAGAATCAATCGCACGCGAAATGGCGAAATACGACGCTGCCGATCTGGAAGAGAAACTCTCGGCGTTGGGATTGCCCGCGTGTGTGGCACGCAGCAAGCAAGAATGGGAGAAGCATCCTCAAGGACTAGCGTTGATGGCATCTCCATTAGTGGAAATTGAGAAAGTTGGCGACGGCAGCCCCAAAGGGCTAGAGCAAAAAGCAGAGTTTCCTCTGGATGGAATTAGAGTAGTTGACTTCACACACGTGCTTGCTGGTCCGCGAAGCGCTCGCAGCCTGGCACAATACGGAGCTGAAGTCTTGCACATCAGTTCACCATATCATCGAGACACCGTAGCGCAAAACCTTTTGGTCAACATCGGCAAGCGCAATGCATACTTGCTTTTAACCGAGAGTACTTCATTAGAACGAATGCGAGGTCTAATCAGCGATGCTGATGTTTTTGTTTGCTCATATCGCCCCGAAGTTGCACAAAGATTTGGATTGCAGGTAGCGAATCTCGTCGAAAAGCATCAAGGCTTGATTTGCGTATCTATCAATGCCTATGGGCACAGCGGTCCATGGGCTTTGCGTCCAGGATTTGACCACAACGTGCAAGTTGGCACGGGCTTTGCAGTCACCGAGGGCGGTGCCGACAAGCCGCGACTATCTCCGGTATTTTACTTGAATGATTTCCTGACAGGCTATCTTGCGTCTGCCGGAGCTATGGCGGCGTTACTGTTGCGCGCTAAACATGGCGGCTCGTATCACGTGAAGGTATCACTGGCAAGAACTGCTATGTGGGTTCAAAGCTTGGGATACATCTCACCTGAAGCATATTCGAAGATGCCCGAAAAGGATGAGTACCCGACAAACTTGCATAGCTTTATGACTAGCTGCGGAAAAGTAACGGAACTGGCTCCAGCGGTTAGCTTCGATAAAATGCCGAGAAAAGATTTGACATTGCTACAGCCTTTCGGAGCCGATGAGGCGAAGTGGAGCGAATAGATGTGATGGGATTGCCATCTCAATTCGGCATAGCTAGTGGACCAATAACATAGGACTCACGTGCGCCCGCTAAACAAGCAAAATCGCGTTAGTTAGCGACAGAACAAATCTACGTAATCAACGACTTCGTCACATGGATTCTGAATTTCCTGCATCCTCCAATATGTTGGATGCGACTTCAGCGCAAATGTAAAAACGCCATCTCTTTTACACTCTTTACCCCCTGCGATGCTAGAAACTCGCATCAGAATTTTACCCTTGAACTTGAATTGCTTAGCATCAATCTCTGTTACCACACCATCGATTTTGAGATAGTCTCCTGTATTTCCCGGAGTTCCAGGATGTGAACTGGTGCTGATTTTCCCTTGCTCAGAGCCCAGTTGCTCGCCCTTCAACTGCAACTGTCCAGCAACATCGACAACATCAGCTGAACCAAATTTATCCCAACTGATCCACTGCAGCGCAAGCTTGTGCTTCCCCAATAGTTTTTGCTTTGCTTTCTGATCGCGAACTATCGTCTTGGCGCTATCGGCAGAAACTGCCGGACAGAAGTTCAAAAGAACAATACCAGAAGCAACAATCTTCCAAATCGAACTCCCAATATTCAAAGAATCATCACGGCTCATTTTATTCTCTCTCTACACTGGTATGCTAACAGCCTGGAAACTGAGTGGAGAGTTGGTTACGCAAAGCTCGCCACTTCCGGTACAATTGCATTTCCGAGCAATCTGACAAAAGACAGGATAACATTTCAACAAAAAAATGAGAACTTGGTAGAATGCTGCCTAACCATTTTATGACAGAGGATGACGATGCATAAACCAGAAACATTGTGTTGGACCGAAGAAAATCGAGATAGATGCGCCAACATCATGACCTATGTTCAGGCTGGAGTCGCAGAAGACAGAATCGTTGAACTCCTCGATGTACCGGAACTTGCAGTTAAACAATCAATCGCTGTTTATCTAGCGTCTAAGGGAGACTCTGCAAACGAACTCCAACTTGAAGGTGAGCGGCTTTCACAACTTCGGCAATCTCACATGATTGAGAGATCCAAGCAGTTATGGCGTCGCACTCAGGATTCTGAATTATCAGAGGTGCAAACAACGTTTCTAATCAACCTTTCTCAAGCTAGTGTCACTGGGCGAAAACCACAAGCAGAGGACTTCGCAGAAGGAGGCATGGCTGAATTTGTAGCTTTCGCAAAAAGGTTATCTTCGATACTCGCATTAGAACAAGAGCATATTTTCTTGCAAATTGAGGAGAATAAAATTCCACATGACACACAGTCTCTCAAGGCGGAACGACAGAAGACTCAAAAGTCAACCAGCAACATCACAAACAAAGCCAACAAAATGATCACGAACGCACCTAGCAGTGCCCAAGGACTCCTGATGAGCGATGAGCCGACTTTACATCATTTGTCAGACTTCGTTCACGCCAAAGTTTATTTGGAGCGATTCATTGAAGAGAGACAAGCAGATCTCACAGTTGAAGTTCAGAGAATAAACGCAGTGAAGGATGTCCTTGCCCAACCAGAGCTTGAGCAAACTCAATTTCTGCTTTGCGCACTCTGTGAGTTATCGGCGTGCAGACTCAGTCATCTTACAAGGAAACTGGATTTAAGAGATCGTATTCAACTGCTTTTAGATGGAATCTATAATCCCGAAAGTCCGCTTATTCTGAGAACGGTTGGAAGATCATTGCAAGTAAATAACGAATTAGCTTGGATAATGTCCTATGCGGACACTGATAATGATCTGGCGGAGATTCGAGATAAAGGCATGATTGGAGCTGAAGAAGTACGACAACGGGAACCCACGGAGCAGCAGCTAACGAGATATCAGAACCTACAGACAAGGCAAAAGATTCTCGGCGAGCTGATTCCGCTTCTGCTAAATCGTAAGCTACCATTCTCCGAAAACGAATTCACACTATTCCTTCAATTAGCGACTGAGCGAACCTTGCTAGATCGGTCGACTAGCTCGCGATTCAAAGATCTTGGTCCAAGTTTTCAACCGCTCTTGCCACCGTCACTGGTTTTCGATTGCGTCAACAATCATGCCAAAACGAACGAATTTTCTCAATCTGCGATGCTCGTGCTAGACCAATACAAGCAGGTCCTCAAGGCTGGACCACACTACCAGGGCGGGCCTCCATCATCTGAAGGAAAAAAAATCATCACTCAAATAGAGAAGATGCAAGCCCGACTTCGAAACGAACAAATGTAATAAATCAGGTGTTTTTACTTAGGCGGAAACAGCCCGGGAAACCAGCTCGCGGCAGCTTTTACAGGGAATGACAATCGAAGAGGCTCTCGATCACCGTTTGAACAAATAACGCTTTTCGCAACAAGCGAAGAAACAACACGTACATGCTCACCTCGATCAATGTCCATCAAAAAGTCTGCTTCATTGTCCGGCATCCATGTTTCTATAGAGTCAACCATATCAGTATTTTCACATCCTGAATACCATCTAAAAAGTCCGCATAAACTTCCGGCAAAAAGTCCGCTAAAACTTGGCGGATTTGACTGATAAAATTCGGCGAATCCAATAATTTTCCATTTTTTTGAACAGGTCAATTCAGAAATACGAGCGCGACAATTACAGCTGCGCTTCGCTTGAAACCAATTCACGAGTTGCGAAAGTCTGCAAGAAGTTCTAACCAGAGCACAAAACCAGTGCAATGCGAGATATTCAACGACGCGATGCAATCTGACTCACGTGCACGAGACATTGCATAATCGGCTATGAGCTCAACCACTGCTTAGTATGCCGTTTTTGCCCGAGCCCAAGACTATCAAATTCGTCATACGGTGCAATTGCCTGCACTCCCAAGTGCAATAAAGCCAAGTTGATAGCATCTTCAGTGTGGTGCGGACCTGAACTAACACTCCCATTAGCCCAAGCTATCGATGATTGCCCGCCGGCACCACCAAAGAATTCTGCTTCGACATACGCAAGTGAACCAGAATTAGATACATTTTTCAGCAGGTCAGCGACTACTGCCGATAATTTACAGAATCCTTCAAATGGGTCAGGCTGAGCCCTCAGGTCGGGTCGAGCAGATTGCAAATCGTCTAAAAATTCGTCGATGAGTGGTACCAGTCCAAAATCTTGGTTCAAGGATACAGCCCTAATGTAGCCGCTGGACTGCGATAGCAAAGCAAGAGTGCTCATCTTTGCTATCACCGCTTGGATTTCGTAGCCCATGCTCCCCTCCATTCCAAAAACGATTCATCTAAAAGATACAAGGTACGCAAGAAAAATTCGCGCAAATACACGTGGAATTGGTTTTCCAAAAGAAAACAGCCAACCGCGACCAATAAGTGGTAAAATACTACCTATTATCTCCTTTTCTGACATCTAACGCGTAATATTTTACGCATTACCCAAGGTGCAAGAATGGTTCATTTCGGATTAGCAACTACTGACGAAATAGCGGAGCAACTGGCGGCGAGGTTACGCGCGCACAGACTCGCACAGAATCTACCGCAGAGCGAATTGGCGGCCCGTGCCGGCGTTTCTCACAAGACTCTAACTACCTTCGAGCAGTCGGGTAAAGTTTCACTCGATGTGTTTCTGCGCATTGTCGCTGCACTTGGGCTCTCTGAGTCCCTGTCGACTCTGTTCGAGCTGAAACAGCGAACGATTAAGGAAATGGAAGTAGCTCAGCAACGGCGACAACGTGCATCAAGAAGACATCTATGAAAAAGCTGAATGTCATCTATACTGGCTGGGGAGAACGGTTCACCCTGGGGGTCCTAGCCGACGACGGCAGAGATATTCTCTTCGAGTACACGGCTGCGGCTATTAAGCGCGGCTTGGAAGTTTCGCCATTTAAAATGCCGCTGAGCAGCCAAACTTTTGGAGATCATCCTGCCCATCAGCTGCGACTGCCGGGGCTGATAAGCGACTGCTTGCCCGATGGCTGGGGCATGCTGTTGATGGACAGACTCTTCCGCAAGCAAGGACTAGATCCAGCCGAGCTGTCGCCCCTCGACAGATTGGGATATATCGGCGAGACCGCGATGGGCGCGCTTGCATACGAGCCTAGCCAGATCAACGGTTTGCCACCAGAAGATGTACAGTTACTGGAACTCGCACAAGACGTTCGGCATGTATTCGAAGACGATGAAAGCGAAGCAGTACTTCGGACCCATCCGCGAGAAAACGCTGCGCACGATTGAAAAAGATATAGCTGCTAATAGTAAGCGCATCAGAGAATAATCCGTGGACAGAGGCACAACCAGACACCACCGGGCTACCGTTTTGCAATATACACAACAAAAAAAGTCCACACTTGCACATTCTCAAAGTTGAAAATACTCGAAGCGTGGACTTACACTGATTGTTTTAGCCTGAAAAAAATGGTGGAGGCGGCGAGAATCGCACTCGCGTCCAAAATTGCCGAGAGGCAAGTTACTACAAGCTTAGTCTCTTATTCTCCCAGAACCGCTGGGAAAGGCACAGACAGCCATCCAGGTTCGCAATTATGTCTTAGCACAGGCTACTAACTGCTAACTTCGCCTGTGAGCAATCACCATGGTTTAACATGATGGAAATCGGGTGATCAAGACTCCCAGTCAAGTCCGCACCTAAGCTTTTAGTTAGGCAACTGCCTTGAGGGCAGGGCGGAGGCTAACAACATTGTTGTTTGCGTTTATTGTTTTGCTCGGTTGTTAACGAGGTTCCGAACAACCTCGGCTTGCAACTCACGACCCTACAACCCTGTCGAATCTAAACGCCCCCATGATGGGGTTGGGTTTCAGGCTTCTTTGCATCAAATTTTCAGTGTGCGATAAATTGATTATAGCAAGCCCTGCCCAGGACAGCTATGCGTCCTGAAACTTTGGCGTTACAACACCCAAGTAAAAACCTTTGCAGGCATGAAATCCGCAAAGAGTCTCTTAAATTAAGAATTCCCGTGCAAGAATCACCGCTCAACAAATTTACTTGTAGAACTAGAGCCAATGCATGTTTCCCGAAACCTTGTCATACATATCTACCCCTGCATTACCCCACGGCTTCTCATCTTGGCCAGTTTTGTTGCCACCCTTCACCTTGTCACCTTCGACCTTGACCGCCAGCCGCGTAGCGCCTGAGCCGAGACATGAAGCGCCGAAAGCACCGACCCAGAAGTGATACGATGACCCAGTGCTTGAGTTAGCATAATCTGTCAGCGGCTTAAAAACTGAGTATCGGTCGGACTGATCAAAAAGAGCAGTATCATGACCCTCGCTAAGCCCTTTCTTCAACTGATACTTGTCGTAGATTGTTTCTCTCAATCCCTTAGCATGAGGCCAATCAGGCTTGTGAGAGGGGGTTTGGTCTTCCACGATGTGCCGAACAGGGTCATCCTTGGGCAAGTTCTCAACCTCGGCAACTTCCGAACGAGCAAGCGCACGCATAACGTTGTGAGCCGTTAACAGGGCATCTTGAATTACAACATTACCATCGTTGTCTGCATTGACCTTTAGCGACCACGACATCACCATATCTGGTGTAATCTTTTTAGATGGGTCTGTAATGTCATTGTGCTTAGTGTATCTTACTATTTCCTGGTACAGATCAAGCTCTTTGCCAGAACGCAGCGGCAGCCCTTTGAGCACGTTCATTGAGTTGCCTTCTTCAAAGTAAAGCTGGTTACCGATATACACAGCTCCACCGGCTTTTCCGGTCCAAAGGTGGTCATTGATTACCCGCCCCTTTCCGGAGCTCTCGTACTGAGTTATGGCATTAGCAACACAGTTTGAAACATCAGACGGCTTCAATACAGGATTCTGCTTCTCATAAGGAATTTCCCTTGGGGCTTCGGCTTTCCCCTCAGAACTTTCGGACTTCTTCATCAAATAGCCAAAGACAGCCTTTGCGTCTTCCTTGACTGCTACCTTTATATTCTCAAGCTTTACAGCAGCACTGTCAGCTTTTTCGATTTTCTCTTCTGCCTTGTCTGACTTATCGTGCTTATGCCTGCTATCACCCACGGCGATTCTCCTTCGTTCGACAGAAAATATATACACGCTTTGCAGGAGTAAAAATCGTCCCACAAATTAACTATGACATACTTTACTAGACACAAAGGCACTTGCATTCGGCCGAGATGGCAAGCAAAAACAATCGCATGAGCGCGGGCAAGTTAGTCACTCAAGGTCGCTTATCGAGAAGCGATTCAGAGCGAAGCACAAAAGATCAACTCAAGTTTCATGCATCGGCTTGTAATCGTTGGGGTTATCAAAACCAGCCATCCAAGCCACTGCCTGATGGCAAGTCTTTATTTTTGGCGGAACGCGCGTGACATATTTTCGACCAGTCGAGGGGCAACTGAAAGTCACACAAACGAGGTCTTCATCACCACTTAGTCCAATCTTTAGCAATGTTCTTTTGCCACCTTTGTCCTGATCTTCGTCTAGAACAGTCGGTGAAAGCTCTTCGAAAAACCGCTCATATCCAACACGTTCAAGCATGACTCGTCGAGTTTCCACATTCACACAATCGATGATTTCGCGGGCGCTAATTTCCTCAGGATGAAACGCAATGCGCTCATCAATCAAAACACCATTCCACAAAATTGAGAACGCAGCGTCGGCTGGCAATGATCGAACGGAAGAGCCAGCGATATCAATCTGGGCACCACCCATAGTGCCCTCAGGCACCTCAGAAATTAACGATGCTCCGCGCAGATCTAGCCGAGAGCAATTTTCAACCCACTCTGGAATTGCTTTGAGCGATGAGCAATTCCGCAAAATCAATCTTCCGAATCGCAATCTTCCTCGTTCTGGTAGAGATTCCAAATTAGAACAATTAGACAAATCCAGGGAATTGACATCGAGTCCATCACCTATCTCACGCAATTCAGTGCAATTTTCAAGAATGAGCGTTCCACACTTAAAGTTAGGCGGAATCTTCTTGAGCCTGGAGGACCCCTGCAGATCAAGCTTAAATTTAGGATTTAAGCCCTCGGTCCACTCTTCGAAATGAGAATCGTG
Organism: Obscuribacteraceae bacterium (SeqCode); assembly: GCA_044226015.1. Classification (GTDB taxonomy): domain Bacteria; phylum Cyanobacteriota; class Vampirovibrionia; order Obscuribacterales; family Obscuribacteraceae; genus JAIEPM01. The sequence continues at coordinate 387,344 of JBGAHS010000001.1, read as the reverse complement.
CATTCGGAGTTCGTTGCACTTCAAATCAGATGGCAGCGGTTTCAGAGAAGAACACTTATCTAAAATGAGGCGTCCTACCTGCATCGTACCGGGAATTTCAATGAGCTTGGAGCATCCTGTCAGATCGAGCACATCGCAACGCAGGCCCTCAGGCAGACGAACAATTTCAGTGCACGAGCGCAAATCCAAATAACCATTCACTTCCATTCCAAAGGGAGCAGTACCTTTTTTCAGTAGTTCCCGAGCCTTCTGCGGAGATTTGACCGGACTGGAAAAATCATCTTGCGGAGGCGCTTCCTTCTTGCCTTTAGTAAAAAAATCAAAAATTCCCATTTAGCCACGCTTATGCTCTATCCATAAAACACAATATCCACCATACCTGATACTTAATCAAGCAAAATACAGCTAGCGATATTTCTGATAGCTCGTCGAAAAAAATACAGTAGGTCAATCTCTGATGGTCCGGATAGCAGCAGGGGAGTATTCGCGTTGCTGCCAGATTTCATACTCACCTTTTGGAAGGTGAACTGGTCCATGTTCTTCGTGAACAATAACTGCCTCATCTGCGAGTACACGCAAATATAGCTTATTGTCGGCTTCGAACAATTCCCCAACATCTCTATTTTGCAAGCGATGACTGTGCCCCGTCGCTTCACCGCGCACCAGGACCGCCCCGGAACGGGTTTTTAAATTCTTCGGAATGGATTTCACGGACTTGATCAGGACATCACCTTGTCTCCAGAGCGACATACAATTCTCCTCGTTTCTCATTCGAATTATTCCCGCTTACAACTCAATTTGGCATTAACTCCTGACTGCGGTGCTTTTTATGTAAATCTTCAGCAAGAATCCCTGTTTACTAACGCAAACGCCTGGTCAAAGGTCGAAGATATAACACGTCGTCTAAGTGAGGAAAACTAATGGCCATCGCCACTGATATGGGTAATTTTGCCTCAAAGAAAATCGTTAACTGGGAAATCGGTGACAAAATCGAAAACCCATCCGAAAACGCTTACCGAATTTCGGTTGGTTACGATGACGATATTTCCTGGGCTGACAAATTTCACAAATTTCTAGACGACGAAAATTCCAGCGAACTAGAAGCACTCGTCGTGGGTGGATGGGGAGAAATGGGAACTGGTACAGCCAGCACTGAAGTCGTGGACGCCATCGTCGCAGCCTCAGACCGCCTGCCCAAACTGACTGCAATTTTCATTGCTGAGGTCACGTTCGAAGAATGCGAAATCTCCTGGATTGTGCAATCCGATCTATCGCCACTTCTTCTGGCATTCCCTGCACTAACGCATTTTGGGGCAAGAGGTGGAGCTGAATTAAGCCTGGGAGCACTTCGGCACGAGAAACTGGAATCACTAGTTATTGAGACTGGCGGGCTTGATCGAAGGGTCCTTCAGCAGATCGGAAACAGCAAGCTTCCAAATCTGAAGCATCTGGAAATTTGGCTTGGAACAACCGAATATGGTGCAAATTTTGCAATAGGAGACATTGAACCAATCGTTCAATCCTCGAAGTTTCCTAAACTCGAATATCTGGGCTTACGAGATAGCGATATGGCAGATGCAGTAGCAGAGTTGCTGGCAAAATCAGACATCGTCAAACAACTTAGAATCCTCGATTTGTCACTGGGAACACTCGGCGATGTCGGCGCAGAGCATCTGCTGAACTGCCCACAAATCACTCAACTAAAAAAACTAGACATTCACTATCATTACTGCTCTGACAACATGATAAACAAGCTGAGACGACTGGGCATCGAAATCGACTCAACGGACGGACAGGGCGACAACGAAGAAGACCGGTACGTATCAGTTGGTGAGTAATGTCCGTGCATATAGTTCTGATTGGAGAACACGACAGCCCTCGCGTAAAGGGCTTCGTTGAAGCATGCGCGCAATTCAGCGCAGTGCATTGTGAGGTAGTTCCATACCTTACAATGTCCGAGTCGCTCGATCAGCTGAGAGAAAAGTTGAAGCCTGATTCCATAATAAGAATAGAGTCACCCGGCAAGAACTTTTCCGTAGAAAAGCTCCTACTGAAACGCGGATATAGTGCAGCCAACGAAGAGCCTGTCCTTACCTTATCTCCTAAAGAGTTAGAGGCACTTTCATTTTGCAAAGGTGCAATCTTGCCGTCTCGGCAATGGTATCTCGGATTCAAACAATTACTGCAAGAACTCAAGCAAATTGGTGCAGAAGCAGGCTGCGATTTCTTGAATCGCCCAGATGACATCGCAACAATGTTCGACAAAATAGCTTGCCAAAAGTTATTTCAGCAAGCTTCAATTCCAAGCGCAATGCAGTTAGGGGAGATATCCTCATTCGAAGAGTTGCGAGAGAAAATACGGACAAATAACTGCTCGCGCGTATTCCTAAAACTGGCCCATGGCTCGAGCGCTTCAGGTCTAATTGCGTTTCGCATGAACCAGCACCATATGCAAGCATGCAGCACTATTGAACTAGAAGAATCAGGACCGGAAAAGCGCCTGTACAACTCAAGAAAGTTGAAAGTACTAAATAACCACACAGAGATTGAAAAACTAGTGAATTTGCTCTGCCACGACCGTGTATTTGCGGAGGAGTGGATTGTAAAAGCAAATCACAATGGACAGAGCTGCGACCTGCGCATAGTCACCATAGACGGTATCGCAAAGCATAAAGTCCTGAGGCTAAGTAGTGGTCCTTTCACAAACTTGCATCTGTTAAATCAACGCGCTGAAACCGACGAGTTCGAAAGCAGAATGGGCTCACAATGGCAAAGCATTTTGAAGACGACAGAAGCCGTTGCACGAATTTTTCCGCGAAGCCTGTATATGGGAATCGACTTACTTGTCAGCGCGGGATTGAAGAAACATGCAGTAGCAGAAGTCAACGCTTTTGGCGATCATCTTAAAGACGTTTATTTCGACAAACACAACACCTACACCAGCGAGCTAATGTCGATTTTGAACTTGGATACACTTGCAGCCTCCGGAACAGCGCTCTCAAAAGAAGCGGTTCGACTCCCCAAACAGGAGGCAGTGCTTTAATGATAGACGCTCCCTCCCTTATCGGCACGCACGATATTCTATTCATAACACTTGATGCACTCAGGTATGATGTAGCGCAGGAAGCATTCCTTGAAGGCTTGATTCCGAACTTCGCAAAACTGCTTCCGAAAGAGGGCTGGGAACTAAGACACACTCCGGGCAATTTTACCTTTGCTGCGCATCAGTCATTTTTTGCTGGTTTTCTGCCAACACCTTCATCACCGGGAAATCATCCGCGATTGTTTGCTGCAAAATTTGCTGGAAGCGAAACAAGCACTGAGCACACGGCCGTATTTGACACCCCCGACATAATATCGGGGTTCGCAGCGCATCAATATCGAACCATCTGTATTGGTGGTGTCGGCTTCTTCAACAAGCAGAACCCTCTGGGAAACGTGCTACCGAGCCTTTTTCAGGACAGCTATTGGTGCAGCGAAATGGGTGTTACAAACAACGAAAGTACGAGGCATCAGGTTGTACAAGCAGTGCAGTCCATAGAGGCAATTGAAAGCAAGCAAAGACTTTTTCTTTTCATGAATGTTTCTGCGCTGCATCAGCCAAACTGCATCTTCATGCCGGGCGCGAAGAGCGATTCAACGGAAACACAGAAAGCTGCATTGGCATATGTCGATTCTCAAATGTCAGCGCTTTTCAATGCCATGTCTGCCCGCGGTGCATTCCTCGCCATCATATGCTCAGACCACGGCACCGCATACGGTGAAGATGGATTCACCGGACATCGCATCAACCACCCTGTCATCTGGAATGTGCCCTACCTGGAGCTGATTGTTCCTGCCGACCGAGGACATCAGAATGACAGTAATTAATTCCACATTGCATTCAGAAAGCCTCTTAGAACGACTCAAAGACAATCGCTATTGTGCTTACGCTTACTCATATCCGCACAAAACGGCATATAGAACTTTCGAGGCACCCAGGCAACTTTCAGACGTTTGGAAAAACGAGAAGTGCTCATCTCTATTCCTCTACTTTCACATACCTTTTTGCGAGATGCGTTGTGGTTTCTGTAATCTTTTCACAACTGCACATCCAGCTTCCGAGCAGGAGAGACTGTACATGCAATCACTTGCGCTACAGGCTAGAGCTGTAAAAGCGAGTATTTCGGCCGCTCAAGTAGCCAACGTGGCTATTGGTGGTGGCACGCCTACCTTCCTGTCATTGGAATCATTGGAAGAATTGTTTGAAATTGCAGAAAGAACTTTTGGCGTCAAAGGACACGAAATACCGATTGGTATAGAAACATCTCCCGGTACTGCCAACCCAGAAAAACTGGAATTACTAAAGCGAAAAAACGTCCACCGAGTTAGCATCGGCGTTCAGAGCTTTGTAGAGTCCGAGCTAAAAGAAGTAGGGCGAGGCACAAACCTCAGAGAGCTGGAAAATGCGCTAGCAGCCATCAAAGAGCAGGCGTTTCCAATATTCAACATCGACCTGATTTACGGGTTGCCATCACAAACACAAGAATCATGGCTTTATTCTCTTGAACGAAGTATGCAATTCAACCCGGAAGAAATCTTCATCTACCCCCTCTACGTCAGACCACTTACCGGCATGGGTAGAAGGGGCAAAGAATGGGAAGACAGCAGAGACAAACTCTATAGCATCGCCTGCAGTTTTTTGAAACAACATGATTACGAGCAATTATCAATGCGCATGTTCAGGCGCAAAACAACAGCAGCAAGCGGAAGCACAAAATATTGTTGCCAGGTAGATGGCATGATCGGCATCGGCGCAGGAGCACGTTCATACACCAAAAGCATCCACTACTCAGGCGCATACGCTGTCCAGAAAGAAGAAGTAAAGTCAATAATTGACAGATACATCCAATTGACTGAGCGCGACTTTTCATTTGTTTCTTACGGAATTGAGCTAGACCAAACAGAACGTAAGCGTCGTTTTATCATTCAGTCTTTACTGCAGAGTGACGGGCTTTCCATTGACGCTTACCAGGCGGAATTCGCATCAAATCCTCTCAGCGACATAAACATTCTGAATGGGTTTATTGCCGAAGGAATAGCTTACGAGGAATCTGGCTTCATAAAATTGAATGCGCTTGGACTGAGCCTATCCGACTCGATCAGCTACGCACTTTATTCTGAAGAAATCAAAGAACTGATGAATTCATATGAGGCAAAATAGAATATGGATTTGTCAATTCTGTACCGAGGACCGCTCTCAAGCTGCAATTACGGCTGCCCCTACTGCCCATTTGCAAAGCATCTTGAAACACGTGAAGAGCACGAAAAAGATGAAGCAGCACTAAAAAGATTTACGGACTTCATCAAGCGAAGCAAAGACATCGCCTTTTCCATTTTTTTCACGCCCTGGGGAGAAGCCCTGATTCATCCTCGATATCAGCAAGCCTTTGTAGAATTGACCAACTTACCCAACGTGCAAAAAGTTGCGGTGCAGACAAATCTATCTTGCAAACTCGACTGGTTGAAAGATTGCAATCGCGACAAAGTAGGAATATGGGCGACTTATCACCCAGGCGAAGTCACTGAAAGCAAATTTCTGAAGCAGTGCTCACAGCTCAGCGCCCAAGGCATAAAATACAGTGTTGGAATAGTGGGGCTGAAAGAAAACTTCGAGGCAATTCGAACACTGCGAGAAACACTTCCAGAATCTGTGTATTTATGGGTCAATGCGTTCAAAAGAGAAGCCAACTACTATTCTGATTCTGAGATTACAGAGTTGAGTGAGATAGACCCTCTCTTTGAACTAAACAACCAGTACCACAAAAGCGAAGGAAAAGTTTGCAAGACAGGAAAGGACGTTATCTCGGTCGATGGCGACGGGAATATTCGTCGATGCCACTTCATCGAGAGTGTACTTGGAAATCTTTACAGCGACCCACTGCACACTATCTTGAAAGAACGCCCATGCAGCGCTAAAACTTGCGGCTGCCATATTGGATATGTCTATCTAAATGAGCTAGATCTGCAAACAGTTTTTGCTGACGGAATTCTGGAAAGAGTTCCGTCGCAATGGCCTAATTCAGATTACTTTCCCACAAAAGCCTGGCGGACTATTTCGAAACAAGTACTTTAAATCGAGTCGAACCATCTTGCCCTCTAGTGCTTGGCACTAATGGCATAGTCGGCGCCCCAGCATGATTGCGCAGTCCCATAGGAGCAACCATAGCACTTGTTGATGGATTGAAGGGCGAACTTGGATCATATGGAATCTGAGGAGCCATCTGTTCTACTCTAGGTTCAGCCATAGCCACTTGCTGCCTTGTCCGAACAAGAGCAGCAGTTTGCGGAAGGGCAGCCTCAGCAGGAGCCTGCCCTGGTATGTAAACGTAGTAGTCCTGGGTTGCACTCTTCATTGCGCCACCATATTCGATGGCAACAGCAGGTGCCGCTTGAACAGACTGAATCGCGCCAGCTTGCATCGGTGCTCCAAAACTAGATAGTGCAGCTTGTGAGCTAGCAGCCGCAGAACGGCTAGCCCCATGATTCAAACCCGAAGCTTCTACCATTGCAGCAACGGTATCGTTTGCTGACTTTGATGCCAGTTCTGGTGCATCATGGACATATTCCGCTGCTGAGCGCGCAGCCTCCGATTGCTGATCAGCAACCGAACTATTCTCATTGAGTTGTGATGATTGGTCTGTTGAAACCAGCTCTCTCATTCGCTCGCGCCCACGATTATGACCACCTTGAGCCTCGGCGATTTTCTCCATTGCGCTCTCGGGAAGTTCTACGTGTCCACCCATCATGGTAGTTCCTACCATCGAAAGAGCCGCAAGCGAAGGTCCGCTTGAGTCAGGCACAGGCTCAGAATTGCCGCCGCCCATACCCTGGCTCTGCATATAATCCATGGTGTAAGGCAAAGTGATGAGTGTGACAAAAACAATCAATGAAATGACGATTACCAATCTTGGGTCAAAGAGGGACATTCTCTTAGAGAGATCCTTCTCAGACTTTTCGGCTTGCATAGCCATATTCCAACTAGGAGATTGGTCAGCATGCATACCCATGGCTGCCGCGCCGTGCCCACCGTGACCGTGGCTTCCGCCACCTCCCAAACCGCCATGACTCATGTCCCTAAGACTCCAATCAGAACTTCCCAACCAACTGACATCTGAGTCTAACTAAAGTGCCCGAAAGATTCAGGAAAAGAATGGGGGAAACCGCATTAAATGAATCACAGAATCAACTTCCAAAAGCCTTGCGTCCCAAGGGTTTAGACCGAATTCATCAAAAGCAATTTTTAGCCTCATCCTCCGAACCACCCTTTCTTTAAGCGGTTCCGGCTCATTGTCGTTAGCAAACAAGATTGAGCGGAGCAAAAAAGCAGCCCAATCGTTACTGCAATTTATCAATACCAACTGACATGAAAGTGAAATATTGCAGGCAGCTAATCAGACTCAGACTCATCCTGCCGACGAAGGTCACTTGCTCGGTCTTCCTGACCAGAATTCACGAGGTAATCGATGAAGATCTCTTTGACATATTTATTCAAATCAGAACGCGGAAAGCGCATTGAATCATTCAGCGACTCCTCGTACAGAGATTCTGCTTCATCACTTTGACCCGACGATGAAAGCTGAATGGCTCGTTGAAGTTTACCCAATATCTGCAAGAACCCACCTTTATCACTGAACTCTCGAAACTGGAAAACGACTTCCAGTCCTTTGAGATCGGGATGAGACGAAATGATATCTTGAAACTCCTCTTCAATTTCTTTGAAATCGGTACATATTCTCAAGAAATCAGTGCTGATGAAGAAAGCCTGGAGAGAAGAAACCAGCACTTGCCTGAGCTTCTGATCACGCTCTTCGGGATCCATAAATTTCCAAGCATCAGCGGCGTCGTTTCCTGCCAGACGATAAAAACTATACGCAACGATTTCAATTGGAAGTTCATCCGAAACAATTTCATCGGTCTGAGTTTTGATTTCCAGTTCTTGATAAACGATTCTCTGAGCCTGCGCATTTACCAAAGAAGCTTCTCGCTCGCGCCCCTTAGCCTTCAGCAAATCTATATAAGAATTCAATACCAGAGCCAACTTCTCATTGTCTTCAATGGTGGCAGCTTGCATTTTTTCAAGAACCACATCGAAGGCAACGGCGGCCTCACCGAATTTGTCTTTAGCCAAAAACGAACAAGCCAGCAAGCCCAACGGATACCAGGAATCTTCAAACTCGGCAGGATTTTGCTCGCAAAAAGTGAGAATTCTCCGACAATATCCCTCTATACTCTCAAACTTGCCTTCCTCAGCGTCCATTACGGCGAGTGCTTCGAGATATTCAATTTTGATTTCTTCAACTTGTCCGATGCTCTCAAGTGTTTCCAACACGCGCTTTAGTAAAGGTCGAGCCTCATCGAATCGCTTCTGCCTAAAGTAGAAGAACCCCAGCTCATGAATAGAGTTCATCAGGTCTTCGTCTTGAGGTCCCTCAGAGCGCTCAAGAATGGCTACAGCTTTTTTGTATAAAGTCTCAGCCTCAACAAGATTTCCATTTTCTTCACGAACCAGAGCCATCATAGAATAGGGATAGGCCAGCTCTGGGTGCCATCCACCCAATTTGCTTTCAGCAGAATCAATCCATCTTTTAAGAAGTGGCTCAAGCCGATCAACATCGCCCGCGCCGCCGCAAGCGACAGCCAAAGCACGAAGAATAGCAAAACTCCACAAACTGTTAGGACGGTCGCGATCGCATTCTTCGAGGGCTTGCAAGAGCAAATCTTTTGCCTCTTCAAACTGTCTTTGCTCAAGCAAATCTGCGCCTTTTTGTGATTTACTCAACCACGTTGGCGAGCCGAACTCTTGAATCTCCGCCGCATCTTTACCAGTAATTGCTTGAATTATCCAATTGATAAATTCGGGTTTGTCCATCAAGTCGAGGAAGAAATCAATTTTGTCACCCTCGTTCATTTTTTCGCTCAAGCGCTTTTCTTTTTCGAGCAGAGGCATAATCGCAGAAACGAAAGTTTCCATTGCCTCCTGATCGTGAGGCAATTGACGCAATACAAAACTGAACTCTGTTGGCAATCGCGACGAAAGCTCATCCATCAAGCGAGGATTTTTGATCAACGCCTCTGACATTTCGCCAGCGATTTTTTCCAAATCTTCTGAGCCTAATTGCTTGCCTTTTGATTGACTGTCGTCGGGTTCCATCTTCACTTCTCAAACACGCTCAACAACAAGTCCAGACCAAATCTCACGCGCCTGATGCTCGACAATTCGCAGCGCATACTGATTTATAGCAGCTTCTATAATCGGTTTCTTCTCCAATAAAATACCAGAGAGAATGAGCTTGCCGCCCGGCAACAACATTTCCTCATATTCCTTCAATAACGCCACGTTATCTTCGCAAGTCAAATTGGACAATATTGCGTCGAACTTCTTGCCTTGCACTTTCTCGGTGCTGCCTTCGATAAGCTCAACTTGATGGTCGGCCTTATTAAGTACCAAATTCTCTTCTGCGACCTTACATGCAGTTGGGTCGATTTCAACTGCAAGAATATGTGCATCTGGGAGTAGCTGAGCTGCTGCTATTGCTAAAATTCCGGACCCCGTGCCGACATCCAAAACTTCCAATTTTTTCTTGCTCAAAGATGACAGATGCGACTCAATTGCTTGCATGCAAAACTGAGTCGTGGCATGAAAGCCAGTACCAAAAGCCATACCAGGCTCAATCCAAATTACGTTTCGCCCTGCCAAATCTTCTTCGGCAATCTTTCCTTCGAACCACGGAGGGCTAACAAGAAACCGTTCGCCGAGACGCAAAGGCGTCATGCCTTTCTTCCATTCAGCTAACCAATCTTCTTCTTCTAACTTATTGACTCGAATCGTTCCGGCGACCGCACCTAAACCATATTCGTCTAGCGAGGCATAGACAGCTTGCAAATTATCGGGGGTGATTCGATCTTCCTCAAAGCTTGCTTGCAGCGTCACAATTCCGTTTTCACTGTTTATAAACTGACAACCATTCGCTCCGATGTGAATCATCAGCCATGAAGCCATGTCTTCATGAGCAGCATCGACATCGAACTCAAGCACCCACCATGAGCGCTTTGCGCCTGCATTAGCCTTACTAGAATCTAGCTTTTCCAAGTGTCCGCTTAGCCTCTGACGGCGATGCATTTCAGATGCAAGATGCCATAATTGGGAATTAATTGGAACAATTATAAAATAGACTTATTTCTAGATCCAACTTTAGTAAAGGTAATTACCAAGAGGTGGATCTAACACTGCGTATTTGACCACACTACCTAGACTTGGACTTCTTGCTTCCTATTTTGGCAAGAGCTAGCAAGCACTTCGTCGGTTATTCGTCGCATCTCCATTCCTCGTTTAGCTAGCTCTTCGAAGAATGGTTGTGGAGGAACACAAGTCTCAGGGGCATGAACTCCGCGTGCCTTTACTTGCCCCGAGCAAATCATTTGCGCCACTATAGACGGTGGCACACCTGTATCGAGCGCACCACAAGATACTTTCCATTCTTTGTGTGCCAGGACAGTGGTTTCAAGCCTACTGAGCACCTGTCTTCCGCCTTTGCGTCCGCCAATATCGACACGAACAACTTCACAATCATCTGGGTCAAGCTCAGGAACAGGATGCTGATCAATCATCGCTTGCAGAATTTTGCGCGGCTTGAACTCAACACCATCAATTTTGACACTCTCCTTTGTTCCAAAGCCAAGGTCGACAAGAAATTTGCATCTTACGTGAAACACAGTCGGCAAACCAAGACGATAGGTCACCCTTTTTATGCCCTTGCTCTTGTAACTCAAAGGAAGAGTCGCAACCTCAGAATGCAAAGTCAAAAACGAAGATGCGCGTCCTACCGGGTGAGGAAAGTCGAGAACCTGTTCACCTGACATGGGTTCGACTTCCTTGAATTCGCCCGCTTCGAACACAAATGGTTTGAGGAAGTACTCATCGAGAATAGTATCGAGAGCATATGGAGGCAAGAACGGATGCTCATTTGCAATCAAATCCACAGATGCAGCATAAATATCAATGTAATCAACTTCATCAAAATCATTAGCAGCGGCTGCTGCCATAACATTTGTCATGCCCGGTGCGGCGCCCATACCAAGTACGGCAAGCAAATTTTTCGCTTCGAAAGATTTGTGCAATTCCATTTGTTTTCTTGTGTAATGGAAAAGACCACCGAGATCAAGATAATGAGAACCTGCTTTTAGAGCCGCTTCCATGACATTCAAATTGAATATGTAGGGCGAGCAATTTATTACCGCCTCGTACCCGTTGAGAATGGATGCAAGTCCCTCAATGTCGGTAACATCAGCTTTGGCGGTTTTCAGCTTCGAGCTTCCAAAGAGTTTTCTTAGATACTCAACTCGATCCAGATTCAAATCAGCAATCAGGACTTCCTTTACGGCCGCCGATTCACACAAATCGCGAATCGTAACCTGGCCCATCGCACCTGCACCCAAAACGACTATCTTCACAAGCACCTCACCTAAAAGCTACAAAGATGGGCGCTTGGACTAGCGCTCATACTCGATTTGCTGCCAGTTTATCATCTTGACCTAATCATGGTCCGTTGCACAACTTATATAGGACAAGAGCAAGCAGGACCCCAGAGAAAACGGTTTTAACGCAATCACGGAATTAGTGCAAAACAAAAGGCGCGCCTTCCGAGAAAGACACGCCCCAAAGTTCAACAGCAGTACCTGTAGTTACCTGTAGCTACCTGTAGCTACCTGTAGCTACCTGTAGACCTGTAGCTACCTGTAGCTTCCGTAGCTTGCAGCGCCACCGGCACCGTAGTTGGCGGCTCCGCCGTTAGAGCCAGGCACGTAGAAGTTGCCCTGTGGCTGTTGCATATTTTGCATCTGGCGCATGCGATTACGATACATCATTTGTTGCTGCTTCATTGCTGCCATTTGATTAGCCCGCATGATTTCATCACCATAAACCATCGAACCATTCTGCATGCGCATGGCGCCGTTGTTTCCGGTGTAAATGTCATCGCCCGGATTTCTGATGTAACCGCCCCAGCTAGTATTAGGAAGCCCACCAGTAGACATACCGGCGGCCTTGCCCTGAGCTGAACGGCTCATCGTGCCCGCACTGATATAGCTCGGGTCGGAATGAAATAAACCTGTTTGATTTTGATGAGTTACACGGCTACCGCCGTAGTTCTGATGATACTGAGCCTGCGCAGGCAAGCTGACTGTGAGAATCGAAAGACCCAAAATCGCGATTAGCTGTTTCATCGTTTTTATAACCCTAGTAAACCGAGCCGAAGCTCACCACATGACATCAGTGTACCCGAAAGTGAAAATAAATGAAACTTAAATTGTCGTGGAAAGGTTTGTGTCTATCCAAAACCCTGACTTTTCGGTCAGTTTTAATCAAAGAATCGAAATCTCACCAGGGCAGCGATTGCCCCGAACCCATCCACCCATGTAATTTTCTTGCCTTCGGCATAGTCACGCCCATAGTAAGAGATGGGAAGTTCGTAAATTCGAACCCCTTGCTTGAGAACCTTAGCTGTAATTTCCGGCTCAAAGTCAAAGCGGTTCGATTTAATAGTCACTTTCTTGAAGACTTCAGCTTTGAAAACCTTGTAACAGGTCTCCATGTCAGTGAGCGTGCAGTCGTAAAGCAAATTTGTTAGAAAGCTCAAGAACTTATTGCCGACGTAATGGGTGAACTTGAAAGCCCTGGTAGTTTTGCCTCCGCTGAGCCTCGAGCCATAAACCACATCAGCCTTCCCCTCGATAATAGGTCTTAGCAAGCCTGGGTACTCGTCAGGGCTGTATTCGAGGTCAGCGTCCTGAATCATTATGATGTCGCCAGTCGCGTACCCCTGACCGGTACGAAGAGCAGCACCCTTTCCTTGATTTTTCTCGTGAAAATAGATTTTTGCGCTGTACTTGTCAGCATCAAGAGTTTTCATCAAGTCTCTTGTGCCATCAGTCGACCCGTCGTCAACAAGAATCAATTCTTTTTCTAGCCCGACAGTGTCGGCATTTGAAACAGCCTCCAGCACCTGGACGAGAGTCTTTACTTCATTGTAAACGGGGATGAGAATAGTAAGTTTTTTCAATTGAATGTCCCACTAAGCTTTAAGAGAACTGGCGTATTCATGAGCTCTCTGTTCGGTGTGGTCGTCAAGCCTTGCCAAGTCCACATTGCCATGACGACGTTGCAGTCCATGCTTGATTATCTCATCGGCGAACTCAGGATTCTTAGGAAGCAACGAACCGTGTAAATAGGTTCCATAAACCATGCCGCTTCCAACCCGCTGAGCAAGACCCTCTTTACCGTCTTCACCATTGTTGCCATTTCCCGTCACAACAGTTCCCAATGGTGAACAATCCTTGCCAAGAAATGTCTTGCCGCTGTGATTTTCAAATCCTACTAGGGTGCTGCCATCTTCTCGCTTAATTAGAACGTTGCCGATCATCCTTCTATTTCCAGCAACCGTATGCACGTCAACAAGTGATATTCCTTTCAACTCTGGACCTTCATGCGGTCGATAGTAATGCCCGAGCAACTGGTAACCGCCACAAATTGCAAGAATGACTGCGCCCCCTTCTATAGATCTACGCAACGCCTCTTTTTGTGCAAGTAAATCCTCAGCGATCACTTGTTGCTGTTTGTCTTGCCCGCCACCAATGAAGTAAACGTCGAAATATTCAGGATCGATTTTTTCATTCAGCAAGGTAGGTTTGACTTCGACTTCAATGCCACGCCACTGACATCGTTTTACAAGACTGACTATGTTTCCCCTATCACCATATATGTTGAGGAAGTGAGCGTATAAATGAGCAATCCGCAACTTTTGGGCAACCATATGACAAATAACTCCTGCTTTTCTACTAGAAGTTTAGCAACGCGTCTTGAATCCTCAGGATCCTTCTATCTCTTAATAGTAAACATGCTCATCTTATTGTGTGCAATGTCTTGCCCAAGAGAGAGCATTCTCTAAATGTCAGCGTCAGCGAAAGTGGTGCAGAGCAAAACGCCGAAAACGCAGACGCTCCTTGATACCACGCGTGATACCGGACACTTGACCACCACAGACTGCACCGTCGGCGGTGTCACGCATCACTTGATTTCTCCGATTCGCTTGATTTCTGATGACTGCCAAAAGCTGCATCCTCGCTAGTTTTTGGACAGTGATTTATCGGTCGCACAACAAAAATCCATGGACTCGTCAAGAACACAGAACACGGAAACAAGGCTCATGACAGGGCTTTCCAGATTTGCATTGCATATATCGTCAACACTGATGTTAATTTATTAATGTTATTTAAGCCGTTCGACATCAGCTCCTACACTGCATCTTGAGCTTATCGTACATAGATGGGTTACTTTTACTGATCAATCTACTACTAATCACCGAAGCACTTGGGGTATATTGCTCTTCGTAGGAGTCAGGTCAATTATTTACGGGAGTGATAACTGGTATGAAGAAAAGGTTGGCAACCTTGCTTTCTGCAGTTGTTGTTGCACTAGGTGCAAGCACTGTTTTTACTATTACGCCGGCGAATGCTCAGGGCGCACAAAACGTCAGTGAACTCACCGACGTTGTAGGCAACGAGTGGGCATACAATGCGTTGAAAGATCTTGTTAACAATCCCTGCCACGTACTGGTAGGATATCCGGACCGCACATACCGTGGACAAAAGTCCACAACACGTTTTGAGCTGGCAGCAGCTCTCTACAAGTACGAACAATGTGTGGCTGAGCGTTTGGCTCAAAAGGCTGATAAAGCTGACTTGGAAAAGTTTGCAGCTCTTCTTGAAGAGTTCCGTGGTGAACTAAATCAACTCAAGGCTCGTGTCGATGATCTAGAAAGACGAATGAAAGCAGTCGAAGAAAAGAACATCGAACAAGACATGAGACTTGCTTATGCTGAAAGGCAAAAAGGTTTCTTGTATGAGCGTCTCGTAAAAGGGACATTCATCGACATTAGAGACATAGGGGTGGGCGTTGGTCGCGGAGCACGCGCCATCTACACCTACTTGTTCTAATAAGGACCAAGGTAGCTCTATTCGGCCTGATCTCCTCGGAAGCTCTCGCCTGGCAATCGCTGGCGGGAGCTTCCGTTTAGCTATGTAAAGTAGTCATGGGACAAGATCAGTCTCTCGTCTTTAGTTCTCAGTCAGAAAAACGGGAAATCACATGAGTGTTCCAGAATGCGCTTTGAAAGAAGAGCTGGAATTCGCACTTGAGCTTTGCAAGGACGCGGGACAACTTGCAATGTTTCACTTCAATCGTGGAGTTCAGGTCACGAAGAAGCCAGACAACACTCCGGTAACTATTGCTGATGAGCAATGTGAAACACAAATCAGAAACAGAATCAGCTCTAAATTCCCCAATGATGCGTTATTGGGTGAGGAGGAGGGTGAAAGCCTTCAGGCTTTTAAATCCAATCGAAAATGGATCATCGATCCGATAGATGGCACCTACAACTTCTCACGCGGAATTCCGATATTCTCTGTCTTACTCGCTCTTGAAATCGATGGAGAAGTCGAACTAGGTGTTGTTTACAACCCTTCAAACGAAGAAATTTTCTACGCTGCCCGAGGCGCTGGCGCTTTCCGAAACGGCCAGTCCATTTGCGTATCGAAAATATCTGAAATCGAAAACTCCATGTTTTTGTTTGGGGGAATTAATCGAATTCTAGAAAAGGGTCCCTGGAATGGGTTCACCGAGGCTATTCGCCAAAGCTATAGACAGCGAGGGCTCGGCGATTACCTTGACTTCTCTTTTGTTTTTGAAGGGAAAGCAGAAGCAATGATTGAAGTCGGTTTAAAACCGTGGGATTTCGCGCCCATGAAAATAATTGCAGAAGAGGCTGGTGGGAAATTCACAGACCTGAGAGGCAATCCATCAATTTATTCGGGGCATTGCCTGGTTAGCAATGGTAAATTGCATGAAGCATATTTGAGCTTACTCAAACTGCCATAGATCCATATACAGCGTTAAAATGCTGCCGGGAGGAGCAAGATGAGCCGGCTAAAGTGGTCAAATACAGTTCGCGGTCGCATGGCAATAGTCATGACCGTAAACAGCATCGTGCCAATAATCATTTGTCACGTGATCGCTTGCCGCTTACATGGTTTCAATCTAATTGATCTCCTCTGGTACATTCCTCTTTTACCTTTACTGGCAATAAACAACTGGTATTTGGCAAGTGTAATCATGGTTCCACTTACCGATTTGATTTCATCGACCAATAAGTTGGCATCGATGGACATCAGGCAGCGACTGGAAGTCGACCAGACAGACTCTGCTGAAATAATGGAACTTAGAAAAGCATTTAATCGATTGCTCAATCGTCTTGAGGAATCACTGAATATTCAGTGTCAGTTCGTTGGCGATGCAAGTCATGAATTGAGAACTCCGCTAACCTCAATTCAAGGCTACACAAAACTGCTGCAGAGACGTGGTGCAAATATTGATTCCACCTTGTTATCGGAAGCACTTCAAACAATTTCTGATGAGAGCGGAAGACTTATACGCCTGGTCAGTGACCTTCTTCAGTTGGCGCGCGCCGACGCTGGACAACCTTTGATAGCGCAAAAGAATCTTATTGATCTGCGGCAAGCATTGGAAGGTGTCGAAGACACAGTAATGGTCATAGCACCTGAGCAAATCGAGATTCAATTTATTACGCCGCAAAAACCTGTATGGGTGCTTGCAGATCTCGATAAGCTGAAACAAATTTTCCTCAATCTTACCAATAATGCAATCAAGGCTACGCAAGGCGGAGGAAAGGTCACAGTAACACTGAGATGCAATAATAACGAAGCAATCATCCGAGTGATTGATACCGGTATTGGTATCGCTCCGGCAGACCAACAACGAATATTTGATCGCTTTTATCGGGTCGAGAGATCGCGCACTAGAAGCCGCGTTTACGGTGGTGGCACAGGTTTAGGGTTAGCAATTGCGCTTGCGATTGTTAAAGCTCACGGCGGCGGCATCGAATTAGAGTCCGAACTCAACAAAGGCTCTACATTTACTGTTAGATTGCCGCTGGCCGATAGAGAAGAGCTAATCAAAGCGGGCAAAGAAGTTCCAGACGAACCAGAATTGGTCTAACCGGCTAATTCAAGTTCTTAAGCATACCGCTGATGTAACCTATCATATAGGTTCCATGAGGTCCCGCTTGTTTCAGGAAAGGTCCTTCGTCCTTGATTACAGAATCCAGCGCAGTCCTATTCTTATTCAGGTAGTGATCAAGGCAGAGCTCTCCAACGATATTGCAATAGAATTCGGAATAAAGCTTCTTTTCTTCTTTGCTAAAAGACCTCATTAGTGCTGCGTGAACGCGAGCAGCCTCCTCATATTTTCCTTCACTTCTCGAAATGATCCCCCGGGTTGATTCCAATGCGAACCTATCAGGAGTCACGTGCTTATCACCGTAGTTAATAGCTTTTTGAAAAATGGATTTCGCACTATCGAACTCTTTAAGGTGAAGGTACGACTCGCACTCTCCTATATAGACATTCCGCCGACCTGCAAAAACTCGCTTGTCTACGTCAAAGTAATGATGGGAAAGCTCGTACTGGCGAATAGCATCCCTGTCCTTACCCAGGGTGCGCAAGGTGTGCCCTCGGGAAGCGTGCAAAATAGCCAGAGATTGTGGCTCATCTCGTAAATAATCATCGCAGAGTTGCAATAACGCGCCATTTGAGGGCACTGCTTGAATGAGCGCAAATTTTAGCGGCGTGATTTCGAGAATTCGCTTCCCGTATTGCTCGAAAATTTTCTTGGCAATTTCTACTGCTTTACTGTTTTGACGTCTAGCCACAGCAAGCTGCAGATCGCAGGCCAGAATAGTCACTTTTTGCTGCTCAGAATCAGACACTTCATTGCTCTTGATCATATCTAAAACACCAACGGCCGATTTCAAATCATTGATTGCTAGAAAAACATAGAAATAATTCAGCACAACACCATTTTCATCGCCACGTTGCAGAGGAAATTTCTTTACCACATCCACAGCCTCACTGATGTACCCCTGCTCTGTAAGCAGAGCCAGCATCGAACCAAGAATCTTACGATCTGAAATGGTCCGTTGTTCCATCAACTCATTGTAAGCTTGCATTATCACGGCAAAGCGCTCTTGATTGCGAAGAAGTTCAGCATAAGTAAGTCCAAGCTTAATCGCTTTTTCTCGGTCATTAAGGACTTTTCGCAGGCGGCGAAAAATAGCATCGCTAGGCTCCTGTGAATCAGTAAGATTCTTAAGGAGATCGTTAGCGTAAGCCGCGTATTGTTCATTTGCAAAAAAGGTATTCAAACTATTTGTGCTGTAAATACGCTCAGCCGCGCTTACACACTGAGCAAACAGTTTTGCGCGCAAAGCCGCATAGAACTTCAAATCTAGCAAACAAAATAGCTCTTGTGATTTTGGATCTCTTAAGAGGACATTCAAGTGCGAATTACCTTTGTTTGGATTGTTTGCGATGTCTTCTAAGCGAGCGTTTACTTTCTTTAACAAGGCTGGTAATGAGTCGAGCGGCAAAATCTTCATCACCACCCGGGACTTTTGTAAATCGATAAAACACGTATCTGGATTCTCGATATGGTCAAGTCCCCATCTACGCATTGCCGAATCTTTCTCCTCATCAGTCTTATCCAACTTGTTCAGCTTGTCATAGAACTCATCCCACCCACGAGTGCGCAGCCCGAGAGCCTTATCCACATACAAGTAATCGACGCGACGAGCAGTGTATTGTTCGGTTCGGCGTTCATTAATCACTGAAAATGCGAACCATCCAAATGCCAAAAGTGCAAGCAAACCAAGCCCCACTAAGGCTATATGCTTTGCACGATAATCAATACTCTTGGAATCATATGCTTTATTTAACTGCTCCATAAGAGCAGGCACGTCAGGAAAACGCAGAGTTTTGTCTTTCTCAAGGCATCTCAAAACAATCTTTTTTAGTTCATAGGATATGGGACGATTCGATGGAACATGCGTGATCTTCTTGTTCAAATGGTTAGACATGATCACCATGTCAGTCTCCGCATTCATCGGCGGCGTCCCTGCAATAAGTTCATAAAGCAAACAACCTAGTGAGTAAATATCTGAACGCTCATCCACTTCTTGTTTGCTGCATTGTTCTGGACTCATGTAGTTAGGTGTGCCAGGCAAGCTTCCGAGCTGCGTCAGTTGCATTCCACCATCAATGCCGTCAGTTTTCTTGAAAATTCCAAAATCGATCAGGCGCGCGATCTTGCCACCACTTTCGGTATCAGAAATGACTACGTTTGAAGGCTTCAGATCTCGGTGGATGATTTTATGCTGATGAGCCGCGATCAGCGCTTCACAGAGGTTGGCACAATAACCACGAATTGCAGGCTCATCTAATACTTCTCCACTTGCGATAATTTGCTCTAGAGTCTTCCCCTCTAGATACTCCATGATCATGTATGAACGTCCATCAGGAAGACGGCCTACACCATACAACTGAACAATATTGGCATGAGACAATGAACCAAGAATCTTCGACTCTTCCTGGAAGCGCAAATAAGCAACATCAGTCGGTAAAAGTCCGTTTGCCAGTACTTTGACAACAGCTTCTCTTTGCAAATTTGATTGCCTTGCCTTGAATAGCTGAGAATTTGCCCCATTTGAAATCTGGCTTTCGATAGCAACACCTAACTTGGCAAACTCCCTTGTGAGGTAGTCCCAGTCATTCTTATTCAAGGCGTAGTTATCTGTTGAATCGTTCATCAATTGCATTAAAGAACTTGGCAGAGAGCCAATACAATCCTACTCGCAAATTCCGGAAATAACAAAAAAAGGTTGCTAGGGCAGCGTTGTTTACACAGAACTTGTAGCGGCAACAAATCATTCGCCAAACAAAAAACCGCCTCACGAAGAGACGGTTTCTCGATTTCATTTGCTGCGCGATTCCGCTTATTTCTTTTCTGGTGCAGCAGCTCCGCCGCCGCCACCCTTCTTCGGAACAACACGAGCAACAAGTTCTTCTGCTGGATTCAGAATTTTGACACCACTACCGGTGCTCAATTCTGAGAAGTGAATACCATGATCGATTTCTTCAATCTTGCTGATATCGACTTGAATAAACTCAGGAATGTCACCTGGAAGGCATTCCAGAACGACGGTCTGTTGCATTTCAACAAGAAGTCCGCCTTTAGCAACGGCTGGTGAAACTCCAACAAACTTCAATGGAACTGTCACGGTCAACTTGCGATTACTTGCCACTTGATAGAACTCGATGTTCAGTACTTCACTAGTGACGTGCTTACGTTGAACGTGTCTGATGAGGGCTTTCACTGCGCCGCTCGGAGTTTCGAGGTCGACGATCTGACTGAAAGCTGCTGCGGGCAAACGACTAAATGTTTCGCGAGCTACTTGAAACGAAGCAGCCTTGGTTTCGGGACCATAAACTGTCACCGGAATCATTCCACCACGTCTTAGCTGATTTGGCTTCTTTGGTTCACGACCTTCGAGCTTCAGCGAGATCCTTTCCATGACTAATCCTCTAAATGAAATGAGCTTAAACCCGCCACCTGTCCGGCTACTGGCACCGGAATGGCGGAAGAGCTGGGGTGCAAGGATTCGAACCTCGGAATGGCTGGACCAAAACCAGCTGCCTTACCACTTGGCGACACCCCAAAGTGAGCCAAGAGACGATTTTATTGAACCTCAAGCATGATTGTCAACTTTATGATAAGCATATATAAGATCGCTGCAACATTTGTATCCCAAAGGTTCAGAGGTAACTTTGAGATCAAATTGTGTAGTTCAATAAATCCTGAAAAGGAATTTTTCTTCGCAGAGGTCCGTTAAAAGCCTAGAAAGCCTTTTTCACACGCATGCTTTCATCAAAAAGCGACTGAGCAAAACTTAGTGCGACTTCTTGGTTTTCGTGTCCGCTAGCCATTGAAGCCAGAGCCTTGAGCCTGCCATTCTGGTCCAAAATATTGACTGAGGTCCTAGTGCTTGACGACCCTTGTTCTTTGCTGACGTAAATGTGAGCATCCGCTATTGAAGCAATGATGGGCTGATGGGTGACGCACAAAATCTGTTGCGAGAGGGCCAGACGGGCCAACTTATCGCGCATGGTCTGAAGCACCCGACCAGACAGCCCTGTATCAATCTCGTCGAACACAACAGTCGACGCTTTTTCTGCGCCGGCGAAAATGGTTTTGACCGCAAGCATCACCCTGCTCAACTCGCCACCCGAAGCAATTTTTGCAAGGGGCAACATAGGTTGACCAGGATTTGGACAAATCAGAAATTCACACTTGTCAGATCCCGATGGACCTACAAGCCCCTCCGAATCAGCTCCTTCAAGGCGGCTCAAAGTTACTTCGAACCGACAGTTCGCCATTCCAAGATCACTGAGCTCTTTGTGTATCCTCTGTGAGAGATCAGCAGCAAGAACTCCACGCATTTGGGATAGCAGCTTAGCTAATTCAAGAAGTTCACCATTTGTGGAACTCAGCTCAGATTCTAGCTCATGGATCTCGTTCTCAGTATTCGTAAGCCTTTCAATTTCAATTTCTAGCTCTCCCTGACGCTCGATGGCCTGAGCAAGTTCAGGTCCGTATTTGCGCTTAATTGTCGCAAGCATTGCTGCACGCTCATCTAGTTGAGCAAGAGTTTCTGGGTCACTATCCAGTGCATCGAGGTATTTTCTGATTGCTCGACTTTCATCTTCAAGCCGAACAAGAACTTCATTCAGCGAAGACTCCATTTCAACTAAACGGCTGTCACATTCGGCAGCCTTAGACAATTCAGCGAGAGCTTTTTGAATTAGTTCAAGAGCACCAACCTCACCATCCCCATCGTGCCCTCTTAGCATCGATTGAGAATTTGAGAGATAGTTTTCTAATTCTGAGACATTCGAAAGCAGCTTTCGCTGCTCGTTCACACTCTCATCTTCATTGGGGTCTTCTAAGTTAGCAGCCTCTAACTCTTGCATTTGAAAACGAGCAAAATCGAGACGGCGCTCGCGGTCAGCTTCTGTTTTTCGCAACTCATCGAGTTCTGCATCCAATTGTTTGCGACGAGCGTAAACGGTTTTCAATTTAGTAAGAATTTTCTTGTGCTCAGTGTCTCCAAGAGCATCAAGCAATTCCAACTGCGCTTGAGGTGACATCAACGTGCGTGATTCATGTTGAGCGTGAACTGTGACCAGGCGCTGGCGAAAATCTGCCATAACAGAGAGGTTTACAAGCGTTCCATTTATACGGAGCTTCGAAGCAGTCTTACTTATCTCTCTGCTCAGCGTGAATGTCTCTTCTTCATCTTCACAAAGCTCATGCTCTTTGAGCCAGCCGAGCAATTCCGGTGTCACTTTGAAGGTCGCTTCGATGTTAGCGCGCTCAGCCTGAGGTCGGATAACGGAAGCACTAACTTTGCCACCAAGCACCGCGTTTAGTGCATCCATAATTATCGATTTTCCAGCGCCAGTTTCGCCGGTAAGAACATTCAGTCCCCAGGCAAATGGAACCCGAACATGTTCTACCAGTGCAAAGTCTTTAATTTCGAGCTCTAGAAGCATAAGTTTTAACCAGCCAAATCAGCCAACACTACTAATCATAACCTCATCAAAAAAAATGTCAGCAAAAAATATATCCAATGGATAAAGATTATTTTTGAGTGATACCATTTCCCGGAAAATCTTACGGGTCGGGCTGAATCATGAGATGGATCTGATCAAAGAAAATTGATATCCCGATGATTTTCCGGAAAAGAAAAACACGTGTGCAGAGATTTTCCGTGCTTTCATAGCAATCGAAGATTTTCCGTGTTCACGGCAATGACTTCAAAGCGCAGATTTTCCTGGACATTCAACAGGAAGGAAATCGAGACGGTTGTCGCTAATGCTCAGGTTGGATAGCTTACGACCTCAAATTTGATGCCATCGGGATCCTTAAAAAACAGAGCGTAGTATCCTGCCGGAGTATATTCTGGATACTCTCGTGGTGCACTAACAATATTGACACCAAGATTTTTGAGCTTCTCAAAAATTGAATTTACCTCTGCTCGAGTGGAGGCTTTGAACGCCAGGTGATGTAACGCACCAGGTTTTCTCCGATTTACAATATCGTTGGCAAAAGTCTGTCGGGGAGAAGTAATAGCAAAGCAAAGCACAGGGTGCTTCCACTCGACCACATGAAACTCGTGTGAATCAAGGATGGCGCTGCTCTTTTTAGTGGGATCAAACCCCAGCAAGGGTAACACCTGGTCGTAAAACAACTCAGCTTTGCTAATGTCCTTTACTGTAATTTGAATGTGATCAATTCGTGGTTCCATTCCAAGCTCCAGAGATGAAGACCTTATTGTAAAACACTAACTCAACTGAATTCACTTCAAGCTATCGGCAGGGCATCCCACTGCTCGGTGGAACCGTTTCATTGCTTCCATAGCGCGAGGTTTAAAGCAAGGTTTAATCGAACAAGTTCTTTCAGGGTGGACAATGCGATACTTCTACTAACTCCTGATGTGGAAATACACAGGCTATTTTGCTCACTTACACCTACTTCGATTACTTAGCTCAGCCTAATATTAGACTACAAACGAACCCAAGCCTTTACCCTTTACGGAACCCTGCCACAAGCGGGGTTTCGTATTTTAAATCTCTACCAAGTCAACCGACCGGACCAGCACAAATTCAAGGACAAACCATTAGCAACTGAGGAACGAAGAAACCAATGCAGATTCATGCAAACAATTTTGCTCTCTTCTACATTTCGATAGCATTAGCAATCAGCTAATCTATTACTACAAACGAACCCAAGCCTTTACCCTTTACGTAACCCTGCCAAAAGCGGGGTTTCGTATTTTAAATCTCTACCAAGTCGGCCGAGCAGACAGCACGAACTCCATTTAAGGCAAGGAAAAAGTTCCATAGAAGGCAAAGAAAAAGTCCCAGCCAAAGCTGGGACCTTCTCTCGTTTCGTTTCGGAAAAAAAACTATTTGCGTGGACCACCTAATTCTTTTGGATAGTTGGGATTATTTTGAGGATATCTGGTATCAGCCTGTGGAATCTTCGCAGCACTGGTATCAACGGCGGTATCTCGGGGTCCGTTCTCTTCCAACTGTCCAACCCTTCTGGATATCCCGAAACAGCTGGAACAGGAACTTCTGCTGCTGCACCGGGTCCACCTAATTCTTTTGGATAGTTGGGATTATTTTGAGGATATCTGGTATCACCCTGTGGAATCTTCGCAGCACTGGTATCAACGGCGGTATCTCGGGGTCCCGTTCTCTTCCAACTGTCCAACCCTTCTGGATATCCCGAAACAGCTGGAACGGGAACTTCTGCTGCTGCACCGGGTCCACCTAATTCTTTTGGATAGTTGGGATTATTTTGAGGATATCTGGTATCACCCTGTGGAATCTTCGCAGCACTGGTATCAACGGCGGTATCTCGGGGTCCCGTTCTCTTCCAACTGTCCAGCCCTTCTGGATATCCCGAAACAGCAGAGGACTCGGCTCGAAGACCACGAGGATAACTTGGCGCTGCTCCAGGGTAGCGAAGCTCTGAAGCCGATGGCACAGGAGGACGCTCTGCAATTGATTGCGCCAGCAGCTCAACTGGTGTTGAGAACGGCTTAGGAGCAGCTGCTACCGGACTAAGTTTCCGTTCTTGTATACTCTTGAATCTGTCACCAATGGCGGTGATGAATTCGTTCAAGACACTTGGATCCTTCCCACTCAGTATTTTATGAGTCGAGTCAAACACAACAGGATCCTTCGGAACAACGAAACCTGCGTTTGGCAAATCTTGAGCAGTTATATCGCCAGAACCGGTTAGCTTAATGCCCGAGTTTTTCTCTAAAGCACTAACAAAGACCTGGCCTCCATGACAGATTGTCCATGTGTCGAGCTTCTGTTGAAGTGACTGCCTGACTAGAGCTTGAATCGCCGAATCTGTTCTTATAGCCGCAGTGTTTCCAGCGCCGCCTGGAATATACATCGCATCAAATTTACCCTCACTCATCATCTTGGCCGCATTCGAAACCGAGATATCGCCCTGCAGAACGTGGTCATTCGCTAACCATTGAGCCAGTGTGACTTTACCAGGATTTTTTGGTTGATAATCCCATGTCCAATCTGGAGTTGCTACAGTAACCTCAGCACCGGCACCTTTCATGGCTTTCACGACTTCAGTAAATTCCGGTGCCTCAACACCATGACCTGTAACAACCAACACGCGGGCGTCCTTTCCTATATTTTCAGACAGCTTGACTGTCGGCAAAGCGTAATCAGTCCCCTTAATTCCATTGCGCAAGGAATCGGTAATTTGCGGGAACTGTTCAGCGACGCCATGAGAGCCCGGATATCGGCTCTCACCTACAGCGAAATTTTTTGCATGTGCCGCACCATCATTTATTCTTTCACGCATCCAATCATTCACAGCATCGAATTTTTGAGCCTTGCTGGAATTGAATTCAGCCATTGAAGGCAAAACTAGAACGCGATCAGCAGCTAAAGTACCAGCTCTAAAGCCTGCAATACCAAGGGGTGTGCTTGCTGCAAGACTACCAACTACTGCGCCCATTTCATGTGAAGCATGTCGAAGGTCATTTTCCATTCTGGCATGCTTGAATTCATTGGCTGCATCAAAAGCCTGCTTTGCCACCGGAGCAGTAAGAGCCACTGCCAACGCAGCATTGCCCAACTTACCAAATACACCTAGCTGAGGAAGCAGTGTGCGAGAGGCGAAACCAATTGCAGCACCTGCAGCCACTGTCTCCAGTGCCTTAGGTACAGGCAAATCAACATCTTTACCAAGATGTATGTTATGAACGCCCACAATAGAATCAACAACAGAATCTTTCAGCGCAGCGCCGCCCTCCTTTGCCACAATCGCTGATTTATCAATAAAGGAAAGTGTACTCAAAACCTTATTAGCAGGGTCATTTTGGGGACGCCACTTTAGATTTTTGATCGCCCCTTCATAAGCAGCATTGTGTAGTTCACCACGAACTTGTGATGGGAATTCCTTGCTTGCACCAGAAACCTCGTGCGATTGCGTTTCATTGTCCCGGGGTGAGTGTCTGTCCATGCGAAGACTCCTTAATTATAGAGAAATGCAAACGCCCTTTGTTGCCTTCAAATGGGGATGTCGAACTGTTGGAATTGAACAACTTCGGGGATTAATAAATTGTGGAAGGAAATCGTGAAATCACGTGTGCACTCATGCCACAAAAAATTAATGCCCCTTGAATAAGATGAAAGAGCATCAAACTCCGCACAAAGCAGACCAACCCGCGGTCTGCTTTAGTGTTTGAAAGGGTGTTCAAAGGGTCCTATGAAGATCTGCGCTAACGAAAATCCAAAACAGGGAATAGATCATTCACAAGCCTGTGAAGCATCGATGAGCCTCGTTAAACTAACGCCAGGTACCGTAATTGGTAGCCACTATCGCATTGTCGATTTTATCGGTGAGGGCGGATTCGCCTACGTTTATACGGCCGTTGACGAGAAGCTCAACCGAAAAGTAGCAATCAAGCTACTGAAGTTAATTGATATATCTGATATTGACCGATATAAACGAGAAGCTCAAATTCTTGCTCAACTTTCACATCCGAACATCGTGTCAATTTACACAATGGATTTTTTTGACGAAAGCACGCCATTTCTGGTTATGGAGCACCTGGAGGGACAAGCTCTCAGTAAGTTGATTCGGCAAGAGCCGCTGGATTTAGAACTTGCTGAATCTATTTTGCTGCAATCGTTGAAGGCGCTCACATATCTACATAGTTGTGGAATTATTCATCGCGATTTGAGTCCATCTAATATTTACTTGCAAAAAGATGCTGACGGCTTTCGCGTTCGTTTGATAGATTTCGGGCTTGCTAAACTTCTTGACCCTGAAATTCAGAAACTTACAAGGACTGGGGCTCTGGTCGGAAATTATCGATATATGAGCCCCCAACAAATTCTTTCACTGCCGAATGTTGATGCCAGTTGGGATATTTATGCTTTTGGTTACATCATGATGGAACTTCTAAGTGGAAAGTCCAACTTCGAATCGGAAACACCACTAACATCATTCTATTTCCACCAAAATCTTTTCCCCTCCGAACCAGAATTTCGGTTAACAAATCACACAAAAGATTCTTTATTTAAGGCGATTATCTTGAGGTGCATTCAAAAGGAATCAGAGGACCGATTCTCCCGCTGCGATGAGATAACGGAAGCAATAAAAGGTAATCTCGATCTCCATAAAATACTGCCACGCCGTTGCACTAGCTGGAACAAGAAGTTCACCACGAGAACCAATAAGAGCATTTTTCTTCAGTCCGTACCGTTTGTATTCCTTCTTGCAATTACATCGATGACGATGCTTTTTCGCTTAAAATTGATGCCCGAAAAGGCAGTGCACAGAGATTCGATTCCGCAAGACCACGGAAAAAAAATAAAGCTTTCAAGCATCGAAGCTCAAAAGAGAATTCTTGCAATGAAAGAAAAAAGATATGGCGGCAACAGCCCCTATCTCATCTCACCGCTGGAAGATCTTGCCCAGATATATGACGATGTTCAAAACTACAAAGCCGCCGTACCACTGCGCATTAGAGCTCTCAAACTGCGAGAACTAGCTCATGCGTCCAATGATTTCGAGAAACTGAACTTAACTACAGACGAAAGCCTGCTTTTGTCCCTGGCAAGCAACTATCGATTTCAAAATAAACTGCCCGAGGCAATGAAAGTGTACGAGAAAGTAATCGCCCTCACAGAGAAGTCGAATGGTCAACGAAGACTGGCTTTATTAGGAGCACTTGAATCGGCAGCAGACACTGAGATGCTAATGAAACACTATGATGAAGCAAGACCATTCTTCAATCGCAGCATCAACATTCTGCGTACAGATGGCAGCAATTACCAAGGAGCGATCCAATACTTTGGCGGTTCGATGGGAAGATCTTACGCGGAGAAGGAAGCGAGATTGAACCTCAGCCGGGCACTAACCTCCAATTATACAAACTTGGGTTTCTGCCAGATGGAGTGTAATGACCTAAAAGGTGCGCAGGACTCTTACAAACAGGTACTTGAGCTAACAGAGGCTGACAAGGAAGAATTTATTTCAGCAAGAAAAGCTGCCAGAGCCCAATTGGTTGCTATTGAAAAGAAACTCACTGGCAAATCTAACTAGCCTGACTCGCTCTGTTTTTGCGCCAAATAGCCACCACCACTGGGGCTGACTATTACAAGCTGGCACTGGGCTGACTTCAGCTTTTGCCGTAAATGTGTCATATGCACACGTAAGTGTTGCCTGGATTGAGTTTCTTTTCCAGCCCATAATTTTCTTACAATACTGTCGGCAGTGATGGTTCTATCAAGATTTTCACAAAACAATTCCAGAAGTTGAAACTCTATAGGGGAGAGCGCTAGCTTTTCGTTGTTTACAAATGCTTCATGCGACTCCTTCTTCAATTCGAGATTCGCGACAATCACACTTGCAAGTTCTGGAGGAGTTATTCTTCGAAGAAGTGCCCTTACCCGCGCACTCAATTCCTCCAGTGACGCGGGCTTCACCATGTAGTCGAAGGCTCCACTTTCTATGCCTTCCAATCGGTCAGGCAGGCTAGATCTCGACGTCAGCATCAATATTGGAATCTCGTATTGTTTTGCACGTAGTTCACGACAAATATCGGCACCTTGCATGCCGGGGAGTTGCCAATCTAGAATCGCCAAATCGTATGAATAATTCAACAAACGATAAAGTCCATCGTCGCCATTGCTTACAACATCGACTGTGTGATTTTCATTCTCCAACCAGTTTTTGACACTGTTAGCAATGAACTGTTCGTCTTCAACGAGAATTATTTTTGCCAAAATTATGCACCAGAGTCATAAGAATTATGATAATCAGCCTTAGCTGGTATTCAATTTTCTAACTTGTTCAAGGAACATCAATGTCCACTATACTTGAATCATTCCGAGGCGAGTAAGTTTGTGAAGAATCCTCTTTTGCTGTTGATTGCAATAATGTTGCTTGGATTTGTGTCCCTTCTGTCTTTAAACCTGCAGTTAGCACCCACAAACTCAGACAAACAGCTGGGGGTGACACTACTATGCATTGCTAGCTGGCTGCTACTCACTTTTCTTTGTGCCCGAACGGCAAGAATCCTTCAAAAGGAAATTCTAGAACCCCAACTTGAAGCGAAGGCGAAACTGTTAGCTCAACTCAAAGAAAAATCAGAGGACATGAATCTGGAAGAAGTCAGTAAAAATATTGTTCAAGAACTGGAACTCGCCAGACAACGCGAGAGATTGATCGCAGATTACAGCTCGGACCTGCTCTTATGCCTCAATGAAGAAATAAAGATCATTGAAGCCAATTTGAGAGCTGAAAGTTTGCTTGGTTACAGTGTCGCTTCATTGCTCGGTACACCGGCGCGCTCAATAATAGCTGAAGAGGACTCAACCACATTCCTCAACTTTTTTAAGACAGTGAAAGAAGGCGACAACAAAAAGACCTTAGAAGTTCGCGCAAAATCTGCACATGCCAAACTCATTGACCTCGAGATTCAATCGGAATGGTCAAACAATTTAAGTTGCTATTTCTGCCTTTGCAAAGATATTAGCGAACGGAAGCAAAACCAGCGTCTAAAAGCAGAAGTTGCTGCGATGGTAACGCACGACCTTCGCGCTCCCATAACAGGCATCAGCTACTTCATGGAATCCTTATCAAAAGGACTCTATGGAGAACTTCCAGAAAAGATGCAAGCAGAAATTACTAAAGCAAAATTGGGAACCGAAAACATCCTGGCAATGATAAATCAGCTGCTCGAAGCTGAAAAGCTGGAAGGAGGAGACCAGCAGGCATCATTTGAGTACATTCCTCTTACAGATTTGTATGAACAATGCAACACAATGCTTTCCAATTTTGCTGCTCTAAAACAAATTCGAGTGGTGTTTCCAGAATCTTCAACAATAGTGCTGGCAGACTTTGGGCACCTATCGCACATTTTCTCAAACCTGATATCAAATGCGATTAAGTTCTCGCCCAGCAACTCTGCCGTTGTTGTAACAGAAAATGTGTTAGCAGAGACTGTGACTATTACGATCACGGACGAAGGACCTGGGGTGCCCGACGCAAGGAAGAAGAGTATCTTTGAGAGATTCAAATCCGAAGATGTGGGCTCTAACCATGTGATCACAGGGACAGGACTGGGACTATACATATGTCGACAACTCATAGAACTTCAAGGCGGAAAAATCTGGGTCGAAGACGCAACCACGGGCGGTGCAGCATTTTCGTTCAATCTCAAACGTGTCAAAAACGAAGATCTACAAACAGACTAAAAATTCAAATCAAATACAGAACACAAAAAACCACGGTTCCAAGAAATCCGACAAGATATATCACCAGCTCTGCTATCCACATCAAGCGATTTTCCGCTCTGAACCTGGCTACAATCTGTTCATATTGCTTATCTTGAATTTCGGCGCGACTTTGAACTAACTTTCTGATGAGATCGAAATCAGCTTCCAACAGAGTTCGTGGAGTTAAGTTTGCGTCTTTCATTTCCTGCGCAGCAATTCGCAGCCGCGCGAGGTACCAATCGGTCAAAGCAGAATATCCAGGTGACGACATTGCGCTCAGCATCCAGCAACTAGCACTGCCAGCATATCATAGAAGTACAGCTACTTTGTATTCTGACTGGCCCATGATGCAGATTTATGCAAGCAAGTTTGCTCTCTTCTACATTTTGAATCCAAACCCATTCAGCTAACCTATTACTACAAACGAACCCAAGCCTTTACCCTTTACGGAACCCTGCCACAAGCGGGGTTTCGTATTTTAAAGCTTCAATAGAGTGTACCGAAGAAATCGAATTCTTCTAATCAGCGCTAGCCGCTAACAAAAGCAATCGAAACATCAAACGGAACGAGAGCCTGCTGTAATGTGCCTGCGCAGCGCCAGGCAATCTGTTTTTTTTTTCAAAGGGTGTATACCGTGCAGATTTATGCAAGCAAGATTGCTCTCTTCTACATTTTGAATCTAAACCCATTCGGCTAATCTACTTCTACAAACGAACCCAAGCCTTTACCCTTTACGAAACCCTGCCACAAGCGGGGTTTCGTATTTTAAAGCTTTAATAGAGTGTACCGAGGGGATCGAATTCTTCTAAGCAGTGCTAGCCGCTAATAAAAGCAATCGAAACATCAAACGGAACGAGAGCCTGCTGCAATGCAGCGCCAGGCAATCTGTTTTTTTCAAAGGGTGTATACCGTGCAGATTTATGCAAGCAAGATTGCTCTCTTCTACATTTTGAATCTAAACCCATTCGGCTAATCTATTACTACAAACGAACCCAAGCCTTTACCCTTTACGGAACCCTGCCACAAGCGGGGTTTCGTATTTTAAATCTCTTCGCGAGTAAGGGACGATCTTGCTTTACTTACCAGGCTTGATGAAGCGTCCTGTCTGCTGCATCACTTTAGACTTTTGCACCAACCCACGAACGATAGCTACGGCGCAATCGGAATGAAGAGCAACAGCCTGCGATACGCTGCCCAACAAGAGCTTGGTAAGTCCAGTGCGTCCATGAGAGCCCATTACGATCAGATCGGCATTCCAAGCAGAGGCGCTACGAAGAACCTCTTCGCGGGGATCACCTTCTGTGATTTCAATGCTCACTTCAGAGCCACAATGAGACTCCAGAGAACGTGCCATAGACTCCAGTTGCCGCTCAGCAGCTTCACGCAATCTTTGCTGCTGATCCAAAATGCTGGTCATACTGGTAGTGTGTTCATCTTCGAAGCTTTCAAAAAGATGCGGAATCACAGTAATAATTTTGAACGAGGCATCCGCATTCCACTTGAATCTCTTGAGCCAATTCAACGCAGCTTGCGAGTAATCAGAATTATCTGCAGCTAGAATGATGCGCTGGAAACTTCCCAAGCCCGACTCGTCCTCATCATTGTTTTTCACTATGAGAACAGGGCAAGGAGATTGCATCAACACGCCTTGCGAAACGCTCCCTAAGAGCATCAATTCCATGCCCTTATGACCACGGGTTCCCAACAGTGCAAGGTCGGCTGTGAAGCTTTTGATTGCTTCAACAATCTTGTTTTTGGGATCTCCCTCTAAAACCTCGTAACTTACACTACAGTTGAGTTCATTCTTTAACTGCTCGGTTAGTTTCTGCAGGTATGACTCTGCTTCACCTTTGCCGGGGTCGCCCTTCCTAACTTTGACAAGCTTGACTTCACTATCTTGATTAAGGTTTAGCCCCTTCAAGCATTTGAGAGCATTCTGAGAGTGCTTGGTAGTGTCAACCGCCGCCAGTATTTTCATTGGAATGCTCCGCTAAAATATGAAATCATTACCCGAAATGT
Source organism: Obscuribacteraceae bacterium (SeqCode) (assembly GCA_044226015.1). Lineage (GTDB taxonomy): Bacteria > Cyanobacteriota > Vampirovibrionia > Obscuribacterales > Obscuribacteraceae > JAIEPM01. The sequence goes on along the minus strand of JBGAHS010000001.1, from coordinate 354,986 downwards.
CCGGACAATTATACATCGCCGACGTTGTCAGCAAGCCCGAAAAGAGAAATCTTCTCCTTAAGATTGAGCCTACCCTTCGATGCTTTCAATTCGCTTTCAGAATCGCCTCTCCTTAAAAATAAAGTGCCTTGTTGCATGCGCGATGCTCATAGCTGCCTTTCATTTTAGTTGCCGCGCGATGGCACAAAAGAAAAGCATAGATGAATCGCTAGTAAAACAAGTTGAAAAACTTGCGTCTACTGTAAGCCGGAATAAAAAAGGCGCACTGGTGATCGGCATCACAAATGGTGAGCAACACAAAACTGTATGCATAGGCACGATAAAAGGAGCAAGCGTAGTCAGGCCGGACGAAAAAACAATTTTCGAAATTGCTTCAATTACCAAAGTTTTCACAGGCATATTGCTTACAGAACTCTGGCGAGAGAACAAACTATCTTTCAACGATAATGCGGAAAAACTATTACCAAAGACTGTGAGCTTGCCTCAAAAAAATGGCAAGCTAATTACAGTTTTCCAGCTTGCGACACATACATCAGGGCTGCCAGCTAATCCAGATAACATGAACAATCGCGAGAAATACGGAATTGAGCAGTTCCATCAATTTCTGGCAAACTGCAAACTGGAGTTTTTGCCTGGCGAAAAGTATAGCTATAGCAATGTCGGCTATCGCCTGATTGGGGAGATAATTGAATCTGTCAGTCAGGAAACTTACGAGCAGTTTCTCAAAGAAAAAATACTGGAACCACTTGGTTTGAACGAAACTAAATTGCGCATTGCACCCGAAGCCGTAAGCAGACTAGCAGTCGGACACGATGAAAATGGAGCAGAGCTGCAAAATGCTCCCTTCTCTGGGGGCGCAGCCGGTGGACTTAAATCAACCACGGAAGATATGTACAAACTGCTTGATTGCATTATCAAGTTCACGCCATCAAATACCGCGACACCTGCAGCATCAAGAAGAATTGCGGAGAACATAATAGAAATGTGCAAAAGACGAGCAAAAACGAAGGCTGGGCAATCGACTAGCTGCATCGCATGGCTTCGAGACGACGCGCTCGACGTTTATGGAAAGAACGGAATGCTTAATGGCACAAGCAGCTATGTCGGATTTTCACCGAAACGTAAGCTGGGAATTATAGTTTTTTCCTCAAGCGCTGAAATAAATGCCAGTGTGGTTTTCCGCGATGTCTACAAGATCCTCAAAGCAAATTAAAATCCTCAAAAGCCCTGTCTATCAAGTAATCTTCGGCGACCGCAGTTTTAGCCATCCGCCGGGTATATACATGGCATGGCTGTCAAACTAAAAGTTTTCCAGAAGGGCTTGGTGCTGGTCGGAGTTCCACTTTTGATCAGCACTGCTTTCATCGGCGGTCTTGGAATTCTGCTCGAGATCTCCGAGAAGCAAAGAGAGCAGGAAACAATACACAGACAAGGGGCAAACCTTGGATTGCGCCTCATGAGTATCACAGCTCAGCTTCCCTTACTAGCTATGGCCTCGTTGCAGTTCAACTCGCCTGTCCTGCTAGAAACGTATGAGCGCAAACGACAACAAACCCTCGATTTATTCAAAGAAGCGCGCGAACTCTGGAAAAAAATTCCCGAGGTCGATCGCGACGACTCAGAGTGGCAGCAACATACAAGCATTCTGGAGAAGGTTGACAGCCTCGCTGACATCGCCAGAAGGGGTAATGCCCTTGAGCACATGGATGAGATTCAAGCGCGCCTGACAGAGATGGATGAAATGATTGGGGACAAGCCAAGCCGCCTTCAGGAGCTCTGCGCTGTAGCAAACCAGTTAACCGACGACATCCGCAGACATCAAAGCGAAATTCACCTGGCAGAGCAAATCGTGCTGGCACTAGGATTGCTAGCCAACATTATCGCGGGAATGGCTTTGCTCTTCTATTTCCGCCGCAGCATTGTGGATCGCGTCAATCAAATTTCGGAGAATGCATTTGCGCTTTCTCGGGGAAAGCGAATGCATCCGGTACTCGAATATGGTGACGAAATTGCACTTGTGGACAACGCAATTCATCATATGCACAGACAGCTCGTAGCTGCGTCCGATCGGGAAAGGCTTTTATTTGAGAATGCAAGCGAAATCATTTTTGCTTGCGACAGAGAAGGGCGAATAACAAAAATAAATCCCTCAAGCAAAACCCTGTGGGGATACGATGCGGATGAGCTTCAGGGAAGACGCCTACAGGAAATAGCCACCAGCAACGACACCACTATCAGAGAATCATTGGACAGAGCGTTGACTCAGCAAGAGTCAGTTATTTTCGAAGCGCCCGTTCTTACAAAAGATGGAAAAGAGCGCGAAATGCGCTGGTCAGTTAGTTGGTCTGATTCTGATCAACGATTATTCGGCGTCGCGCAAGATCAAACTGAAGCCAAGCAAATCGAGAAATCTAAGCAGCGATTTCTATCAATGATTAGCTCTAATCTAATGGCGCCGCTCCATTCAATTTCCAACTCGTTGCAAGCGATTGTAAAACGCCAGCCAAGTCGTCTCTCAGAGAAAGCGGCAAAGCGTTTGAACTCAGCCAGCAGCAATCTTGAGCGCCTGGTCTCTCTGGTCGATGAACTGTTTGAACTAAACGCTAGCAACACAGCAGATATTCAAGTAAAGAAGATTGAGTCCACCGTTGACGACGTGATCAGGCGAGCTGCTCAAGATGTAGAAAGCCTTGCTCAAAAGAAGCGAATTGAACTAAAAGTCAACTCAGCAAATATGCGATGGATGGTAGATCCCAACAGAATCGTGCAGGTTCTCGTAAACCTCATCTCCAACGCAATCAAATTTTCTCCGGAAGGTTCGACAATTCTCATAAGCTCTCAAATAGACGGAGAATACATAAAGTGCTCTGTGCAAGATCAGGGTCGAGGAATTCCAGAAGAACAACGCGGAAAAATCTTCGAACGATTCTCGCAGACAGAAGTCGCTGATGGAAAGCGCTCTGCAGGAACGGGACTAGGACTACCTATTTGCAAAACAATTATTGAAAAACATGGTGGCACTATAGATGTCGAAAGTGACGGTAAAGGTTCTACCTTTTGGTTCACCATTCCCCTTTACGATAACCAAACAAATAAACTTGTCGCTCGCCCAAAATCCAAATCTATAACAGCAGCATCTTTAAAGCCGTCTCTGCGCGAATCGGCCAAACTAAATTCTGCAAAAGGAACAGTTAAGCAGTCACCCTTCAGCAAGATTGGATTAACAGGAAAGGGCATGCTGCTTGTCAGCGTGCCAATTTTGTGTGAAATCGTGCTTGCCGGAAGCCTGGCGTATTTATTCTGGCAAGTTGAAAACGAGAGATTACAACAAGCGCACAATCGCATGATTTCAATCAAAGCATTCATCATTTTATCCAATACCTCCGATGCGCAGGTTCGACTCTCACGCCTTTACGGTTCCGGCAAACAGCAAAACCTTCTTATAGCCAAGGAAGACTTGATACGAGCAAGAGTTGCTGAAACCGAGCTAAAAGAGCTGGTAAGAGACGACCCTGTGCTAACAAAATGTGAGCAAATTGTTGATAAAAAGTTAGCCGAGAAAGAGAACTTCTTCAGCCTGCCACAAGATAGAAACAAGCGTCACCGTCGCCGTCACCGCCGAAGAGTTGACGAGGTCGAAGCAGTTGAAGCCCCAAGCCAAAGTGATGATTCGGAGGAAGGTGGCACACCTATGCCACCGGGTGCCAGCCCCGAGATGACGCGAACACTTGGGACAATGAAAAGAAGTGGTGGCATCGCAGCATCCATCACATTTTTTCACAGCCTGGAAAAAATGGCAGTACAGGTCGAGCACCGCGAATCATCAAGCCCCGCGAAACAGCTTGAACTGCGACGTTTGCAAGAAGGAGTCTTGCTCACAGGGTTCGCCACAAATATACTAGCTTCGCTTTTGCTCGTAGTATTTTTCAGTAAAGATATCAATTCTCGATTAATGGTTTTAGTTGATAATGCAAACAGACTAGCCAACGATAAAGAACTTAACGCTGTTCTAGAAGGTTCAGATGAAATCGCGAAGCTTGATCAATCCTTTCACCAGAGCGCAAACATTCTTGCAGAAGCCAGAAGAAAAGAACGCTCTATTTTTGATAACTCTCAAGACGCAATCTGTGTTATGGAGCCGAGTGGCAAGTGGCTTAGTTTCAACCCGGCTTGCGAAAAAATCTGGGGCTATAGCAAAGATGACCTCAAAGAGAAAGACCTTTTTTCGCTTACCAACGCCGAAGACATTGAAACTACACGAAAAGCTTTTTCGGAAGAGAATCAGACTCCCCATGCCAATTTCGAAAGCAGAGTGCGCCACGCAAACGGAAAAGAAGTCAACACTTTATGGAGCATTGCGAAAAAAGAAGGCGAGCCCTTCTTGTTTTGCGTAGCTCACGATATAACAGCGCGCAAACAACTAGAAGGTATGAAGAAAGAATTCCTGGCCATGGTCAGTCATGATTTGAGAACACCGCTAACATCGATTTTGGGCGCAATCGACCTCATTTCTGTTGGAGCAGTGGGTCCCGTTCCAGAGGAAGACAAGCCATTCTTGCAAGACGCCAGCCAAAACTGCGGAAGACTGATCGACTTGATCAATGACCTCCTGGATATTGACAAAATTGAAGCAGGCAAGATGCAGCTCTCAAAAGAGACCGTCGTGCTGAAAGATATGCTGAAGAAAGCAGTTGAGCAATCGGGTCGCCAAATTCAAATAGAAAACATTGAAAACGCAGCATCTAATTCGGTTGAGGCAGACCCAGAAAGACTTACTCGAGCTGTAAGTGGAATTATAGCTTTCAGCGCTGCTCGCAAGGCACGAAGACAAAAGCTAACAATACAAAAGCTGCCCGAAGGAATTTCAGTAACCCTGCGAGACGATGCAGCTCCACTGAGCGCAGAGCAAAGAGCAAGCCTGCTTGACCGAGACAGCGCCACAGCTATTAGCAGCGCCCCAGCAGCCGAAGCAAATGCCTGGCTGCTATTGACTCTGGCATTTCGCATAATCGAAAGTCACGATGGAAAGTTCGTCATTTTCTCAAATGAAACTGGCAATAAAATTTCCATTTTGCTCCAAGCGCAGAACTCCGCCAAAAGCAACAGAGCGTAGAGAAAATAAACTCAAAACACGAGTTCAGCTGCTGAGACAGCTTTCCGAGTTTTCATCCCTTGCCACAGTTCGGTTGGCGTGGCTCCCAACTACCGGTAAGCCAGCTCTGGATCGCAACTCGGTCCCTCAAGCTCGCAGCGGGAACCCAAGTCGGGATCGCAACAAATGTGAGCTGAACTGCGAAGTTTCACTCAATATGACTGCAATATTCAAAAGGACTTAGTCCTTAAGACAGATCGTTCGCCTAACAAGTAACAGGCTGCATTGCCTGAATACTTACTTGAGCAGCTAGCTTCTTAGCGATTTCGAGAAACGCTTGTGATGCAGCGGAGTCTGGGTCTGTAGCGGCTATCGGTGCGCCAGTGTCACCACCAACACGAACTGCCGTTTCCAGCGGAATTTCACCAATGAATGGAATTTCCAACTCTTCAGCCAGAGCCTTGCCACCACCATGTCCAAAAATATCAAGTCGCTCACCTTGCGGGCTGAGGAAATAGCTCATGTTCTCTACCATTCCGAGAACTGGCACATGCATCTGCTGGAACATCGCTACACCCTTTCGAGCGTCCAAGCATGCCACTCCCTGTGGTGTCGTCACAACCAGACCGCCAGCAAGATTAGTAGCCTGGCACATCGTCAATTGAGCGTCACCAGTGCCCGGAGGCATGTCCACCACGAGATAATCGAGTTCACCCCAATCAACATCTCTCAAAAATTGTCTGATTGCTTTATCAAGCATTGGTCCGCGCCAAATGACAGGAGTGTCACTCGAAACAAAAAATGCCATCGAGATGCACTTAACCCCAAAATTCTCAGCCGGAACAATCTTATTATCATGGGTTGTTGGTTCATACCCTCCGACACCAAGCATCAGCGGTGCGTTAGGACCGGTAATATCAGCATCCAACAAGCCAACTTTTGCGCCGAGCTTGGAAAGGGCTACAGCAAGATTGATAGAAACAGTGGTTTTTCCAACGCCACCCTTGCCCGATGTCACAGCTATGATTTGGCTGATGCCAGGCACATCTTCTCTGCCTGCAACCTTCCCGCGTGAAGAGACAGTTGCTGTTGATTCCATTGTCACTTCTTCAACACCAGGAATAGCAGCCACTGATTCTTTAGCTTCCTGTTCGAGCTTTTCTTTCACCGGACAAGCTGGTGTTGTCAGCGTAAGCTTGAAGTGTACTTTGCTTCCATTAATGGCAATGTCGGAAATCATTCCGAGCGTGACGATGTCCGTATGCAAATCGGGGTCCATCACCTTCGAAAGAGCTGCCAATACCTGCTCTTGGGTAACCTTTTCGCCTTTTTTCTTGCCAAACATGCGTTCTGTCCTGTTGAAAGCCATTCCAAAAGGAGATCATAAGACCTTTTCAGCCCGAAATGACCGTTCTAAGCATATATTAAGAGGAACTTCTTTACCCGGGGCGCTTTTGATTGCCGTGAACAAGCTCAAGAGCCTGAATCGTGCAGCGATAAGCCGGGTGGTCCTTTCCGAGGACTTTTTCCTGTATTCGCTCGGCATCGACATAGCAGGTCGCGGCTTCAGAAATCTTGCCATCAGCGCGCAGAATCTCAGCCTTATTGAACAATGACTCTGCAATATCAGGGTGCGTGGGCGGCAAGAACTCATTTCGCAGCTGCAAACAACGTTCAATGCTTTGCTCAGCCTGAGCCCGCTTGCCCTCTGCAAGATAAATCTGGCTAAGCGAGTTGTAGCAATCGGCGCAGTCGGGGTGCTTATCACTACCAAAAACGGTTTTGTCCATTTGAAGTGCTTCCAGTACAAACTTTTCCGCCAGCGCAAATTTCTTCTCTTCTTTGTATAACTCGCCCAGACCGAGCAAACTCTTTGCAGTCTGCGGATTGTCTCCGAGTAGCAATCGACGGGTATTTAACGACTGCACATAGAGAGGTTCAGCTTCTTTGTACCTGTGAGTTTCGCGATAAAGTCCAGCAAGAGCAGCTTCATCGGCGGCAGTGTCTGGATGCTGCAATCCCAGCTCAGCGGAATCAATTTGAAAGGCACGCACAAGAATTTGCTCTGCCTCAGCATACTTCGCTTCTTTCCTGTAAAGCCCAGAGAGGCTTACTAGCACTGAAGCTACATCGACATGATTTTTGCCCTGAGCTGCTTCTCTTATTTCCACGGCTTGCTTGTAGAGCTGCTCAGATTCTGAGTATCGCCCCTGCTCTTTGTAGACCCTTCCCAGAGACGCAAGCACTGCGGCATAATTCGGGTCCTTCATCTTTTTGACTGAAGACTCCCAAATATCTTTCGCTCTTGAAAGCAAGGACTGTGCTTTTTGAAAGTCACCTTTGTCTCTGTAGAAAGCCGCGATATTGTTCAAGCCAATCACTTGTTCTTGCTTCTTTTTATCCAACTTTTCGACAAGAGCTGCAAGCTGCTTATAGACCGGTTCAGCTTTAGAGAACTGACCGCGCTTTCGATAGAGTTCACCAAGATTGTTCAAAGCGTTTGCCAGGCGGGGATCTGTAGGATCGTCATTCTTAGATTCACTCAGAGCAGAATTGAACAACTCTTCAGCTTGCTCGAACTTTCCAGAAAGCGCAGCCTTCTTACCTTCCTGGATATAAATGTAATAGGGAATACTTTGCGCGACAATGCAAGCAGCCCAAATTATACAGACAGCAAAAACGATTCGCTGAGTTTTTCTATACTGAGGATGATTGAGAAACGCTTGCAGTGTGGCTCGAGCCTCTTTCAACTCCTCCCATTTATCACTGCCGTGCGCCGCCTTCTGATCCATTTTTTTGATACCACCAATGGTGCAAATGACTCAAAAGAGTCTTTAACTCAGCTTAATTCTCTCATAGTCATGATGTCAATCCAACTTTGGTCATGGATGCTACCGCAATCGAAGGTTTTCTGTAAAATTGATATTGTGGACCTTATCGGATGTTTACTATGAGACTCGCAAAATCCATCAGCCTGAGCGTCGCAATGTTGGCGCTGATTACCTGCGGCAGAAGCTATGCCGAGGAAGCTGCTTCACCGAGCCCTTCCGGCGCTGGCGCTAGCCAGGCTCAAGAAAAGGTCTTTGACTTTGACCTCTACAAGGCAATGCTAGACCCCTTAAATGGCGACGGCTCGGAACGGCTTTGCGGCTTAGACCAGGTCTGCATCGATCTCTGGCACAAAGAAAAGCTGGAAATATATAAGGATGGACGCCTCTTCAGCGGTGATTTCAATGGAGACGGGCGGACGGATGAAGCCGTCATCCTGGAAAAAGACAACCCTAAAATGATGCTTGGCAAGGAGTTCTATATTCTAATCACAACTGCTGACGACGATGGCAAGCAAAAAGTGCTTTTGCATGAACTTTTGCCAAACGCCACAAATATCGTCTCAACCCGGTGGGATAAGGATAGTAAAGCTCTAATGATTGATACTGGCGGTCGCGCACAACGCTCAAATGTCAATGTCACCCAGATTGGTGGACCTTCGGTAATAAATGAGACTGGAGCTGGACAGTCCGAGAAATCAGTCATTTCAATCGTTTGGAATAGCAAAGATAATAAGTTCGACGTTCTTACACATCGCTCGGCGAAAAAAAAGAAATAGCAGTACAATAATCTCCTCAATTCTGACGATGGAGATTAGTGATGAAGTCTCTCAGCACCGCATTTAGTATCGCTGTAATCGCGAGCAATCTTATTGCTGCGGCAACGATAGCTTGCCCATGCTCGGATGTAAAAGTGCCTGAGCAGCCAAACACATTCACGATTGAAGACGGGCTAAAGTACATGAAGACTCCAGAGTATAAGAAGGAGTTTTCTGCCGCAGTTGCTTCTGCAAGAAAGGTTTGTGAAAAACACAAGGGTGAGAAAAATCTGGCAATCGTATCCGATATCGACGAAACCTGCCTGGACAATAGCGCTTACTTCAAAGCACACCCACAATCTGGTTGGGCCGATTGGGACAAATGGCTGGACTCTGAAAAGGACACTCCTCTTAAGCCTACCGCTGAATTTCTTAGCTGGGCTCGAAAGAACGGGTTTGCAATTTTCTTTATTACCGGAAGGAATGAAAGTGACCGTCGCTCAACCATTAATAATTTGATTGGCGCTGGCATTTCATATGACGGACTTTATATGAGACCAGACAATGACAGCAGTCCAGCGACTGTTATGAAAACTAATTTTCGAAAACAGATAGAGGATATGGGATTTAAGATCGTAGTTTCAATTGGCGATCAATATTCCGATCTTGCTGGCGGGCATGCCGAAGACTGTGAAAAGCTACCAAACAAGATGTACTTCATCAAATAGCTTAAGGGATCTGCGTCTAACGCCAGAAGTAGCTCCAGTTATAGTTGAGATCAATTGACTCTTTCGGTGCAATTGTTTTGTTCCAACTTATTTTGCCGACCCCATTAACTCGACTCCACCAATTGGGCCAGTTGTACCAGCTCCACCAGACAGGATAAATACTTCCTCCATCTGGCAAGAACTCATAATCTTCAAACACATTCACCATCTCGGAAACGCCATCGTTGCTTGCCTTACCGGTTTTGCCAAGCACAAAGCGTGTCACTTCAATATCGGCTGGGTTAGATCCAAAATTGGTCACACTAACAGTACCACTCAAATCAATTCGTCCATATTGATCGCCCTGCCACGACACTGCATTTGGTGTACGCGACGTTTCCTTGTCCTGCTTCTTCACTTTCAAATCTACAGCGGTAGTTAAGGTCAAATCACTCTTTGCACCTGCGGCTGTATAAGTAGTCATGCCTTGCGCCAAAACTTTATCATCTCTCAATAACAAAGCAGGCGCCGTGGTCAGCGGGTAATCGGACTTATTCATAAGCCTTATCTTGTGCACAAATTTAGGAGCCTTCAACATCCGTTCGATTTCGCTTTGCTGCGACTGATTAAAATTACGCACCACATCTGGTGGCGGACTGAATGGAAGGTTCAGCGTATAAATATCTTTGTATTTTAGAGTTGTCTCGTAAACAGGCACAACCATTCGTTGTCCCTTCCGCAAGCTGACATGTTTTACGGTGAAGACATAAAGGTCTTCATTTTTTGCCGAGCCACTAAGTTCTGGCGTGCTGCTTGCCGCAGGCTCTACTGAGGACATGTCGGCATACTGCACTGATTGGCTCATAATGGCGTTCGACAGGCGATTTTGCATGGCATAACCATTTGCATGAGAGGCAACATTGACTATTGTTTCTTGCAATGAAATTGGGTCGACCTGGTCCTTGAAAGAGAACGACGGCACACCCACTACGAAGTGACATACCACATCTTTCAAATCAGTAAGGTCGTTCACCAATGTCGCTTGCAAGCGCAATTGAGCATTCCCAGCCCCATCTATGTTTATTCTGTATTCGGGAATCCAACGCATGCCTGACTGCAAGTAAGCCATTCCGACTTCTGCATTCTTGCTTGCGGACTTTCCTGACCAATCCAATCTCAAACGCAAAAGATTTCGAAACTCCTCGTTGGATAGTTTCGATTGAAAACCTGATTTGAATGTGACGTATTCGATGTTTTGCAATGGCACAGGAGCGACTCCAGCGGCTGTCTTCAGCAAGACACAATCGCCGTATTCCGGTAAATGCTCACCAGAGTTTGGAGGCAAGGTGGACTCAATTTCTTCTGAGCTGCGTTCTGGCGTTCCTACAATTTGTGCATCATAGGTTATCGTGCTGGCGTTAGCAGAGCCGCGATTTCGAACTTCTACTACCTCGACTTGCGCACCGGGATTAGCCCGAATAAACTCGGCCACTCTTAAGGCACTCTGCGGCACAAGAACCTTATGCCTACTAGCAAGAACTGAACTCAATTTGGCATCTTTCTCCAGCGAATACGACCAGAACGTGCCCAAGACAGGTGCAGGCAAGTAATCCATCAACACATCGCCCTGCTCATCGGTAGGCATTTTTCCTTCGTGCATGACGAAGGCGTGCCCGTCTTTGAAGACAGTTACTTCCTTCACAGGCATCTGGGCCAGCGCACTTAGAGCTTGTGGCTTTTCCGCATTCGCTAAATTAAAGTTCATCGACAACGTGCACGAAAGAATGGCGGCACAAGCAAACCGGCGTATTCGCTTCATTTCATAACTCCCAGCTTCCAATAGCAGCAAGTTTATCAAGACCTTCAGGCAGAAGACTCCAGTAAAAACACTGCATTTTGTCCAAAGCAGAACCTCGAAAAAGCCGACTACTGGTAGATTGGAAAGTTTTCAAGAATAGGCAGAAAACCCTTTTCAACATTACAATAGGGTCAAGGTTAAGAACAAAAGGGATTTGCATTATGTCAAACGCAATGGCACTAAACGAAGGGAATCTTCCAAAGGGAGTTGTAATCGCGACGGGATCGTTCGCGGGCATGCTCGCGCTTGGATTTGCTCTGGCAAAATGCGTCGAAGCTGGAAACGTCTACGTACCGTATACACCAAGCGCAATTGTAAGCGCTGGAATGCTGACAATTGCTTGCCTGGCGCTGCCCATGCTGGGTGCAGGGGTAAGAGGCAAACTGAAAACAACAGTTGCTCTGGGAGCCATTTCGTCAGCCATACTCGGCGCAATGATTTGCATCGCCAGCTAAAAACCAACGGGCACATTCGCTGAGCAAGCGGGAAAAATTATTCACCGAGACTTTTCGGGCGGTTTTCGAACCGCCCTTTTTGTCGACATTGTCCAGCAAAATCTGACTTCGTATTTTTCTAGACGATTCTTCTGGCAAGATCGCAAGATTGACTAGTGATAGAGAATCATCCCTATTTACGGCTTTGATCTGGTGGAGAAAGCAGGTTAGCCTGACTTGGACCAACAAACTGAAATTGACCAAAGCTGGGGTTCACATTCGGATTTGTTTTCAATGTTTCCAACATTTTCGTTCCATCGATCGATCCCCAACCAGTCACTGCGTCCCAACCAGGTGCAGTCTTATAGCCATTATTGTGTCCTTGAACAATGTCGTTGAATATTCCAGTATTTTTGTAGAGCCACGGATTCAAACTACCAATCGGTTTTCCGAGGCTTTCATTCAAACGCATGGTCAGTGCAGCGTATAGTGGAGCAACTGCGCTTGTTCCGCCGGTGACCGAATCTCCGCCGGGTACTCTTATGCGATAGCCCGTCACGGGGTCTGCATTTCCAGCAACATCCGGAACACCACGACCGGCCCCGCCGCTTCTGTTTGCATTGGCAGGAATATTTACACCCTTTTGATATTCGGGAATAGAGAACTGCTGGCTAACGCCACCACCACCTGAGCTGTTGCTGCCGTTGTTCCAGGCGACTTCGGACTCAACAGCGCCATCTTTCAAATTCAGCCTGGTGCCACCAGTGCCGGTGACGGTAGGCTCAGATGCCGGAAAATCAACCTGAAAACTTCCAGAACGTGAATTGTCGATAGCGCCATCATCTCCAGACGCCGCGAAGACCGAAAGACCTTTGAGTGCAGCCTTTTTCAAGGCAGTACTCATTCCTTCCATGCCCTGTTTTGACCAGAGTTCTTCAGGCGCACCCCAACTTATGCTAATTGCTGAGCTGGGCTTATCACCAGGCTCGGGGAAAGTTGCACGAGTAATAGCGTCAATAAACCCCTTGTCTGAGTTCTCAGTAAAAATCAAATTCTGCTCAGCTTTAGAAGCGACAACACCAATAACCTGGGAATCCAAATGAACTTCGGCGTCTGCTCTTGAGTCTATTCCAGGCTTGTTCTTCACTCCGTTCATTTCAATAATATTGATCTTCGGCTCTGGCAAAGAATTCTGCTGGTAGTATTTAGTGTTTTCAGCCTTATCAAGCCCGCCGCCAAGCTCAATAATCGCCACTGCCTGACCTTCACCCGTAGTTTGCTTTGGAAAATTGTAGGCATCAGCCACTTCATTTGGCATGACACCACCACGCTTAGCGTTGGGTAATGAGGGACCTGGCTCAGTCGGAGTTGGTCCGGAAGGAGGCACATCACCAGGTCCTTTCGGATTCACAAGCTTATTTATCGCCGGTCTTTCCGCTTCTATCAAATTGCTTATTGCGTAAGATCTCGCTTGAGGACGATTGTCCATCCCTAAAACTCCCTCGATATGTGTAGCTACATCTGAGGGCACGGACAAACTACCTTCGCGTCCACGAAACACTGAACCTGAATTTTCATATTGGGCAAGCCTGGTTTCAAAAGCGTTTGAAAAATCGCCAACTTTTCCGTGCAAAACAACGCGACCAGAACGCAAGTCTGACTCAGTGACTTTCAATCCGTTAGTTTCAGCAAACTGGCTCACAGCTTTTAATGACTCGGGTTTTGCAGAAAATTGCTCGGTAAATTGTGCTTCTGTCAAAGGCGCCTGTCGCCCCTGTGCAATTCGAGCAAGGGTGCGATCCATACGCAAATCGCTTCCTTTTGATTTGAGCATGACGGTGACATCCATCTCAACAGTCGGGTCCAGCTCACCCTTCAACACTCCATTAGGAGCGGTTCTCTCGGAGGCTCCCAAACGAACACGGCTGGACAATCCATCAGAACTCTTAAAGGAATACCGACCACTCTGGTCGGGCGCGGTGACACCTAAGCTGTCAGTAAACCGTTTACCGCTCTCGCCAAGCCTGGAATAAAAATTCGCTTTTGCATCAGAGAAGCCATCCATCGATTGACTGCTAAGGACTCGTTCTGTGTAATGTGACCCTAGCTTGTAACCCGCAGCAGCGATTGCAGAATCAACAATGAAAGCACCACCAGCTTCACCTATCTGCTTAGACGCGAAATCTAGCTGAGACATCGTGGTGGCATTGTGCGCGATTTTGTAAGCACCAAAAATTGGTTCTGCGGCTTTGTACGTAAAATATGCACCTATGGCTGCACCAGCCAACTTGCCTGCGATTCCTCCCTCCGGCAGCACCGTTTTCAAAACAACCGCCATTCCAGCTGCTGTACCAGCGGTCTCTAAGGCATGAAGTGGATTTTTGATGTTATGAGAAATCGAATGAACAACGCCTTTAGGGATGTTCTCCAATCCGTTAATGGAAACTATGCCGTAGCGAACTAGCGTATTATCGGGCGCGCTCTGAAAGGTCAATAGCCTCCCAGGATTTTCGCCCAAGCTTTCTCGTGCAACCTTGTTAATCAGCGAATCTTGCTCACCTCGATTTGCTTCATTTTTGTGATCGCTTACCTTGTTCTGGTCTCTCTCGTTCGCTTCCATACTTAACTCGATTCCTGTGCAAAGACTTTGTATGTGCCTCTGCCTACCCCGAATAAATCTACTTCGAATTTAATGGGGAAGCGCCTCCGAGTCCAGAAACTGAAACTCACAGAAAGCGGGATCAGTGCGGAAAACCGCATATACACAGGATATCCTTTTCTCACTTTCAGTAACTTAGGAACAAATTCTGCTTCCAGCAAGTTTTGTGAAAGCCAGACGCCTTGTTCAGATACTAGAAATATTGGACTGGATGCAGCAAAAAAAATTGATGCCGGGAAGCGGTTCACTCAATTGCACAATGAACAAAGAAGGGAACCGGAGTACAGTTCCCTTCCTAATTGTGCCGCCAGATTGGCGACCAAGGACTATTAGCTAGCTTTCTTGAACCACTTGCCGATGAAGCTCAAGGCACCTTCGGTAGCTCCTGGAGAGATGGTGTCTACTGCGTTGATATTTGGAACAACTCCAACGCCCTTCCATGCCGCTTGTAGTTTTGGAACAACTTCACCAGCGTTAGGCAACTTGCCTGCAGCTTCGAGCGTATGAGCAGCAAATGATGAGAAGCTTGGATTACTGCCGGCAGCTTTTCTAGCTTCAAACCAGATGTGCCCTGGTGCTTCCCACGCGTTGCCACCGACCGATTGTGCAAATGTAGCAAATGCTTTATTCGGGATACCAGAGTTGATGTGTACGCCACCATTGTCGCCCCAGGTCTTGACGTATTTGTCCATGTGAGCTGGTTGTGGGTCTTTACCAACCGCAGCGTCATTGTATGCGGTACCTGGATTCAACATGTCACGCAATGCACGTCCTTTGACGTTTTCTTTCCATATGCCTTCGCCAACCAACCAGGAAGCCTTGTCTGCAGTCTGACCTTTGACGTACTGATCTACCAGCGCGCCATAGATATCAGAGTTACTTTCGTTCAATGCACCAGATTGACCATAATACTTTTCGTTAGCTTCCATTTCAGTGATACCGTGGGTGATTTCATGCCCGGTAACATCACGCAAGATGAAGCTCTTGAAGGGGCTATTTTCACCTGGGCGACCATAAGTCATTTGCTTGCCATCCCAGAAAGCATTCTCGAAGTTTTCGCCGTAGTTGACGGTCGAAACCATCTTCATACCCTTGCCGTCAATGGAATTTCTTCCATGAACTTTTTCGTAGAACTCACGAATCTGACCAGTGTATTCATAAACTTTGTCAGCATCCACATTGCCGGAAGGCTTCTCTCCTTCAAAGCGAACCTTAGTACCTGGTTGAACTTCCTGACCGCCCGCATCATACACTTCGCGAGCACCCTTAAAGTCTTGTCCGGCTCGTGGCTGGTTTGGACCGTGGTGTCCCTTGGTTTGCATTTCCAGAGTCTGATTACGTGTCTTGAGGAAGTCTGAATTTCCGGGATTGCGCTTTGCCAGTTCATCCAACATGTAGGGAGGAACTACACCCTGCATTTCCGGTTTGACAAATGCTGACTCGGAAGTGATTCCCAGAGAGTGGTTCAATCGAGCACCCATGTTGTCATAGAAGTTTTCTCTTGCAATTTTGAAACCTGTCGCGGCTGGCATTGCGAGTGCTCTGTCGGCCAGAGCTGCGCCGCCTTTGTAACCGACTGCGGCAATTGCCGAATCAACTATAAAGGTACCGCCAGCATTACCAATTTGTCGCGATGCGTGGTCGAGTTGAGCCATGGTAGTAGCGTGAGTTGCTTGTTTGTATCCATCGATGATTGGCTCAGCAGCTTTGTATGTAAAGTATGCGCCAAGTGCTGCTCCGGCAATCTTGCCTGCAGGTCCTGATTCTGGCAGCACCGTCTTCAGTACCACTGCCATTCCAGCACCCATGCCTAACGTTGCGAGTGCCTTGCCTGGATGATTTACATTTTCCTTCACAGCATTGACTACGCCTTCAGGTACATAGCCCAATCCGTTCAATGTTACATTGCCATATCTTGCAATCAAACTTTCTGGAGCTTTCTGGAAAGACATCAGGTCTTTGTTGCTGCTGCTACCGCCCATCATCTCCATAGCGACTTTATTGATCAGAGCATCGTCATTTGAATTTGCGCCTTTGGTATCTTCATGCTTCAGAAGAAGCTCTTTCGAATTTTCCATTTTCATATCCCCTAATACAGCACTAGACCACCGCGCTCTCGGCAGTGCATCTCCGTTACATGGCTGTAAACAATCCCTTAACAATCTGACTGTAATTCAACTCAAATCAACTGTCCATTGTGCGGATTTTAAGGTTTCCATGATCAGTGCGGTAAATACGCCAGATATACACGCTGAATGAGCGTGCGTTAAGATCCGCATCAGAACTGGATTTAAGTGCTTTAAGAATTGTCCAAAGATCGATCGGATCTGGATAGATGATCCATTTTGTATTTACAACTGACGTTTGCTCTAAATGAAGCAACACTCATTTTATCTGGCTCAAAAGACCCTCATCGAATCTGCGTTTTTTTGGCTATCGAATGGGAATCAATAACTGGATACTAAGTGGTCTGCCTTTCATCATGCTTTCTCAAACAGGAAAATTCCTCAAATCTGTAGAAAGTTCTTCTTTATAAATGAAGAAGGCGCCGTCACCACAACAGCGCCTTCCGGACTCTCTTTCACAAATCAGTCTCTGCCAACCGATTTGTAGTCCTGCCCAAGCTAGCTAGCTTTCTTGAATAGACGACGCATGAAACCTACATTGTCGTCATCACCACCACGACCTCCACCTGGAGTTGTCGTGTCGGTAGCGTTGATGTCTGGTTTGACACCAACATCGTTCCAGGCTTTTTCCAGTTTTGGAACAAGTTCAGTGTGGCCTAGTTTCTTCGCAGCTTCAACCGTGTGTGCAGCGAATGAACCAAAGCTAGGATTGCTACCTGCATTTTTGCGAGCTTCAAACCAGATATGTCCTGGTGCATCCCATGCGTTTCCACCTACATCAATTGCAAATGTAGCAAAAGCCTTGTTTGGAATACCTGAATTGTAGTGAACACCACCGTTGTCACCCCAGGTTTTGTAGTAGTCATTCATGTGCGCAGGTTGTGGGTCTTTGCCTATAGCCGGATCATCATAGGCAGTTCCCGGATTTCTCATGTCACGAAGACCGCGTCCATTGATGTTATCTTTCCAAATTTTTTCGCCAACAATCCAGTTAGCTTTATCTGCTGTGTGCCCCTTCGAATACTGCTCAATCATCACACCAAAAACATCAGAAAGGTGCTCGTTCAAGGCGCCAGATTGTCCGAAATATCTCATTCCAGACTCCATTTCGGTAACACCATGTGTGATTTCGTGACCGGCCACATCGAGAATAACGAATGTGCGGAATGGACTGTTAGCGCTAGGATGACCGTATGTCATTTGCTTGCCGTCCCAGAACGCATTTTCATAGTTTTGACCATAATTTACAGTAGAGACATACTTCATGCCTTTTCCATCAATCGAATTGCGTCCGTATTCCTTCGCGTAAAAGTCACGAACAAATCCTGTGTAATCGTAGCCGTTATCAACCTCTACATTGCCTGTGGGTTTCTCACCCTCAAAACGCGCTTTGGTTCCTGGCTGCGTTTCACGACCCTTCGCGTCGTACACTTCACGCACCGCTGGTGCAGCAGCATCAGCTCCGGCAGCATTTGGCTTGAATTGACCTGGCTTGGTCTGCATATCGATAGTTGCGTTGTGAGTCTTTGCGAATGCATCGACTCCTGGATTTCGAACTGACAATTCTTGCAACATGTATGGAGGAATCACACCATATCCGCTTGGGGTGAAGTTGCGTGCAAGACTGCGCGGACCAAATGGGGTCACGACAGTATTGCCTGAAGTTACTCCTAAAGCGTCAGAAACCTTGTTACCTATATTGTCGTACATTCCATTTTTGGCTTCTGTAAACGACTTGCCTAGAGAAGTCGAAAAGGCTCTATCACTCAAGCGAGCACCAAGCTTATAGCCACCAAAAGCAAGAGCTGAATCAACAATGAAGGCACCACCAGCATTGCCGATTTGGTCAGAAGCGCTTGCCATTTCTTTCATTGTGCTTGCAGCACCGGCTTGTTTGAAGCCATCAACTATAGGCTCAGCAGCCTTGTAAGTAAGGTACGCGCCAATGGCACCGGCTGCCAACTTTCCGGCGGGTCCCCCCTCAGGAAGCACCGTTTTCAGTACCACTGCCATGCCGGCACCCATACCGACAGTCTCGAGTGCTTGAATTGGGTTTTGGACATTCTGCTTTACCGCATTGAACACTCCTTCAGGTACTTTGAGAAGTCCCTGAGTTGTAGCCATTCCATAGCGGGTCAGTGTATTTTCTGGAGCTTTGTTAAAGCTCATAAGATCTTTGCTGTCTCCGCCGGCCATTTCCATGGCTACTTTGTTGATTAGAGCGTCATGCTCACTGCGTTGTCCTGCGTTGCTATCAAACTTCGCAAGCTGAAGATCTGTCGGTTTTTCCATGCTGCTATCCCCGCCATGCGCCAAGCTAGACACCGCAAGATTCTGCGGTGGTCGGTGTTTGCTTGCGCTGTATAAATCCCTTAACATTGCGAATGTAAACTCAACCCATATGCACTGTCTATGAGTTGAATTTTTAAGAAAGCGATATAAGTGCGGAAATTACTAAAGCCGCTTAGCCCGCACTAATCATGCGGGCTGCAAAAAACGTATGCAATTTTGGCGACAACTTGCGCCTTTCTCCTGTCTGTGTGGGTGTATACAGACGAGAAAGATTTTGGACAGCGATTTCCAATTATGATTTCGAAGTAATTTTTTGGCGCTCTTGCCACCACAAAAAGAATTCGACTCCAAGCCCATCTATATGATCGCAAATTTCGTTCTTCAATTCGCTCGTTAAGGGCTGCTCTCTGAAGAATAAGGACCCACCCAGTTCCGCGTGCAGTTTGCTTGCAAGTTCCAGCGTTTCCTTCGCAACGCGAGAGAACGGTTCCATCCAGTAAAATGGCCATATTTGCCAGGCGCTATCGTTAGGACGAATCAAAGCGCGGCTGAGGACACTTCCATCTTTTGGATCTTCTACGGCAAATCTGTCCGACGAAAGTGAACCAACAGAGATATTCAGATTCAGCTTTTTTGCTAACTCTTCAGTCGAGAGTTTTTTCTCCGGCTCTAGAAATAAAACAAAGTAATCGGTAACCGCATCATGTTTTGCAATTGGGTATTCTAGAGGAGCCTTCATTTGTGAATTTATCAAGGTCACATTCTGCTCCCAGAACTTTGCCTGCTCAGAAACGAAGTCACCGTCAGGTGCCAACAATTCTTGTATCCGCTCAGCATCAACTTCATAGAAGTTAGAATCTTCGAAAATTCTTGCTTGAACACTCTTAGCCATTCGAAGAGCTAGCTCAAAAGCTGAAGCCCATACTTTCAGAAACTGATTGTGCGAATAACTTATTGAAAGCGAAATATAAGTGTGTTCTTTGGATGGCTCATGAAACTGTACGCTCATCCACGGAACCCCGGATGGATGCCAGAACCATCTCGTACCGTCTTCCATCGTAGAACGCAAAGGAGCTCCATCCATTAAGAGCTCAAATTCTTCTCTCGTCAATGGGGGAAGCTCAGACTCTAGAGTTCGTTCAATGACGGGGACAAACGAGCGAGTTAGATACAGTTCAAAAGGCACAGCTTGTCCTACTTCCTTCCGAGTATTTCCAGAACCATTTGTTCAAAAGGCTCAACCTGAACAGCAGTTGCAACTTTGATTTTCTTGCCAGCAAACATGGTAGTTTGAGTTCGTCCCTGACTTTTGCCGCTTGCCACCACATCTACACGCTGATCTTTGAAAGTAAATAGATTTGGTTTCAAAACTGCTGCTGCCGTGAGTGTATCCCAAAAATAATAATTGAACCCTTTTACCAGAGAAAAAAGTCGAGCAGCAAGTTGAGAAGCCTTACTGTATTCAGCTTGCGCATCAAGTTTCAGTAGAAACTCACGAGTTACCGGTACGTTGTTGGTAACATCGAGTGGTATCAATGTGATGGGCAAGCCTGTATCAATGAACTTTTTTGCTGCGGGTGGGTCTGCGTAAAAATTCCACTCAGCACTTCCATCGTGCTCAGGCATTTCAACATTTCCGGGCACCCAGACGGCACCGCCCATGATGTAGACATGTTCAACTTTCGACTTGAGATCAGGTCTGGCTTCAAACACCGGAGCCACATTAGTCAGTGGTCCTGTGCAAACAAGCGTCACAGGTTGTTTTGAGTTAGCTAAGATATCGGTGATGAGGGTTTGTGATTTTCTAGGACGAAAGCTTTGATAGGGCGACTTCAAATCATTGTCAGAAAAAAGGGGAAGCTCATTTATGATGTAGCTCTCTCTGCGCCAGTTATCTGGAAATGGATTGGGACAGGGGTCTTCGCTAAGACCAATTTCGGCACCTTCGAGATCAAGATAGGTTGCAATCTTTACCATGGACTCAAAAGACTGCATCGCAAAACAATCACCATCAGTTACTGTAATTGCTTGCATAGAAATCTCAGGCGACAGCCACATTAAGAGCGCGCTTAAAATGTCATCTACATGACCATCGTTGTCATGAATTATGCGTCTAACCATGGAATCCGGTGTTGCTGAGCTTCTAAAACAACGCCTGGTAACCCGCAAGAAAGTCGCGTTAGGCATTGTGGCTAATAATTTACCAGCTTGGCAGCGCGAGATGTCATATTGTTAAGGAATAAGTTTTCAAGCCATTTGCGTTCGATATGCGGACAGAGCGTCATTTACTTGCAATCGAACTGCACCACATTTAGTATCAGTCAAAGATTAGATCAACGATGTTCTGTTACGCCTTACACAGAGCATTCTCAATAAACGCAACACGAATGTTTCGTATGAGTAATCAAAGAAGTCGAGATTCAATAATTTAGTGCTAGACTTGCGCATTCTCTGCAGATTACAGTCAGACACAATGCTTAGGAGAGAACCCATGCAATTGAGCAAGTACAGAACATTAGGTCGCTCAGGATTGAAAGTCAGCCCTCTCTGCCTCGGAACTATGACATTTGGTGAGGACTGGGGCTGGGGCAGTTCAGAATCTACCGCGGACGAAGTATTTTCGGCTTACGTCAATGCAGGCGGTAACTTCATAGATACTGCAGATGGCTACACAAACGGCAAAAGCGAGGAAATGGTAGGCAAATTCACCAGAGAAAAGAAACTCAGAGATCAGTTGGTGCTCGCGACAAAGTTTACATTCAGCGCCCAGGCTAAGAATCCCAATGCTGGAGGCAACGGCAGCAAAAATATTTACCGCGCTCTGGAAGCTTCGCTAAAGCGACTGCAAACCGATTACATCGACCTGTATTGGTTGCACGCGTGGGACCGCGCAACTCCTGTAGAAGAAGTTCTACTAACATTGAATGACCTGGTTCGCGCTGGAAAAATCAGATATTTCGGGCTCTCTGATGTGCCATCCTGGTACATTGCGAAGATGCAAACCCTGGCTCAAGCTCGTTCATTACACGGACCCATTTCGTTGCAGCTTGAATATTCTCTTGTCGAAAGAAGCATTGAATACGAATTCGTTGAAGCAGCCAATGAGCTGGGAGTTGGAATCTGCCCGTGGAGCCCTCTTGCAAGCGGCATGCTCACAGGAAAATATAAAAGAGATGACGTGGGCAAGCAAGGCAGGCTTGGTGCCGTAAAAGATGCAGGCAACGAAAGTTTCGACAAACTATTCACAGAGCGCAACTGGAAGATTGTTGATGCGCTAAGCGAGAACGCAAAACGCTTAAACAAATCGGCCGCCCAAGTCGCTTTGAACTGGGTCGCAAATCGACCGGGCATCAGCTCAACGATAATCGGAGCCACGAAGCTGCATCAACTGCAAGACAACATTTCCTCACTCGATTTTTCGCTCGATGAAAAAGCGCAGAGCGAACTTGAAGAGGTTAGCGCACTGCCCAAAATACACCCGTACGTTTTCTTCGGCGAACAAATGCAATCAATGATAAACGGCGGCGCAAGCATTTCTCGCTGGTCATTACAAAAGCACGACCAGTAAAAGCTCACTCAGCTGCTTTGGAAGAATTCTGTGCATTCTGAATTATGAAACAGATGCCTGCAGGCAAACAGGCAACAATGACAAAACAAATCAAATGAGTCACAGTCGCGTAGGCAAGCGCCTGCGCTGGGTCAACGCCTGCAACCTTCTGCAAAGTTTGACTTGAAAGAATGTGATAGCTTCCAGCGCTACCGGGAGTAGGTACTAATACGCTGACTGAGCTTATCGTAAATATGACCAGAGTCTTTGCAATATCAACAAGTTTGTCTAGATGAAAAGCAAAAATCATCAGGTAACCGTTGAGCCAGTAGCAAGCCCAGATTGCTATTGAAGAGAGCGCAATCACCAGTAGCTTTGGCAAACTGGTCAAACTTCTGGTTCCCGCATCAAACTGGGCAAGTAGTGCATCTAGTTTGCTTCGAAGACCAGCTGGAATTTTCGAATTCAAAAATGGCAGATCGAGAACAAAACGCCCAATCTTTCCGACAAAAGGAAGTGCGAACAGCCCTGCAAATGTGGCTACACACATGAAGATGCCTAGCGGCCCCGTGAGGCGAGGGTCAAGAATGCCCGGAGGCAATTTGCTCAAAGTTACCCCCATGAGCAATACTAACATCGCAAGATCAAGCAAGCGATCAATGAACATAGTGGGCAGAACTCCGGCCCATGAAATGTGTTCGGTTTTACTGATTGAAACCAGCCTGGCAACCTCGCCCCCACGGGGAATTGCCACATTTACCGCATAGCCATACATCACTGCACAAAATGAATTCCACAGACTTATTTTCTTTTCTGATAGCGGTTGCAGAAGTATAGTCCAACGCCAGGCTCTAATAACATGAGAGAAAATAGAATTGGCACAAGTAGCAATCATGAATGTCATGTCAGCTTCTTTCGCATACTGCCAAAGTTTGTTTAGATCTGCATCCTTAAAACAAAACCAGAGCATTGCGCCAGCTAACCCAATTCCGACGATTTGCTTTATGGCAGACTTCGCCTTCGAGTCTTTTGCGATTGTTGATGTCTCTGTGTTTTGATCAACCGTGCTAGTCATATCAGTCTTTTCCATTGTCATCGATAAATATTCTGCGTCTTCCAGCGTGTTTTGCGTCATAAAGTCGTTTGTCTGCCACCGTTAGTAACTCGTGCAAGGTTTTACCATCATCTGGATAACTGGCAACGCCACCACTGAAGGTTACACTAAACTGCCTGGAATCATCACTTTCAAAAACCATTTTCGAAAACTCTTCCTGGACTCGATTGATTGCTGCCCTCATGGTTTCTTTGTTTTCACGCCTGAACGCGATGATGAACTCTTCACCGCCCCAACGTCCTCGCAAATCATCAACTCGAAAGCGGCGAAGCAACAATCCACCGAAGCCAGCCAGAACATGGTCGCCAGCAATATGCCCGTAAGTGTCGTTGACTTTTTTGAAATGGTCAACGTCCATCAGGCAAATAGACATCACAGAGTTGGCGCGTTCTACGTCTGCGAGCATCGCATTGAATTGCTCAACGAATGCTCGACGCAATAACAAACCGGTAATCGTGTCTTTGTCCGAACGCTCTTTGAGTAAGCGCGACTTCTCAAGGCGAACTCGCACGCGAGCAAGTAATTCCTCAGTTACCACAGGCTTCGGTAAATAATCATCACCACCGGAAGTGAAAGCCTTAACTCTCGCCTCAATATGTATTTCTGCAGTGATAAAGATGATCGGCAAATCTCGCCATCTGGGCATTCCGCGAAGCATCTGGCAAACTTCAAAACCGTTCATGCCAGGCATCATCACATCGAGCAACATTACGTCGGGTGGAAATTCTTGCAAGGCTTCAAGTAATTTCAGAGGATCGTGCACTGTGCGCACGAGCAAATTGTCATTTCTCAAATCAAATGCAATTTTCGCAGTGAAATCGGGGTCGTCATCGACCACCATAACTTTAGGGCGACCACCTTGCCTGATAGCGACCAGGTGTCGAACTGCAGCTTCAAGAGCAGTTGCATCAAGCGGCTTGTCTAGATGCAGCGAGGCACCGACGTGCGCTGCTTCAACAGCAGGTCTGATGCCAGCGTCAGCAGAAATGAATGCCAGCGGCAAAGTGTCATATCCTGGCAGACTGCGAAGATCAATTGCTAACTTGAACGCCTTTTCAGGATTGTCGGCTTTCACGTCGACTATTGCTGCATCCAGCTGATGCATCAAGGCAGCGTTCATCGCGGCTCCATCGCTAGGGGCTTTGATAACAGCAACATTTGCTTGACGACCAAGGTGCTCTACAACATCAAGAAAAGCCTCATCTTCATCAACCATCAAAACTCTTGCGAAGACAGGTCCGAGTGGGCGGCTGTCGTCCACAGGTTTCGAGGCTTCCATTTCAGCAGCTTCTTGAGCGATGCGCTCAGCTTCGGCCATGGCCATACGCAAACTCTCTTCAATGGTATTCCACATAATGGGAATTTGCTCTGAGCCGACTTCAGTCTTTCCGATTTCAATTGAAAACTGCTCTATGGTTCGCATCAGCATCGCAAATTTTTCATAACCATAAGAGCCAGCTGTACCGACCAGCTTGTGCGAAACTTGACGAACTGTCTCCAACGCTTCAACTTCTTCCGGTTGAGCACGCGATGAACTGATGTCCCTACCGAGCTCTTCCACCTTAGCGGGTAAACTCCGGGCATACTTGATTTTTACAACAAGAAATAGATTCTGGAACTGCTTCAGTTTTTCGGCTGCCTCTATATTTGGTGCAGAAGCTTTGGCCGACTCAGGTGTTGAGGCTTGTGTTGGCGCAGGCATCACCAGGGTTACGGGGGCCTCACCGGCTCTGCGTCCATTCAATTTGTCCAGCAGTTCTTTGATGTCGTCTTTGATCAATTCCGGAGCAACAATAATTGCATCTGGATTTTCTGCCTGAATCAATTCAACAGCGTCATCTGTCTTACGCAGCTGCGTGACTGCATATCCATAACTTACAAAAGCCTGTCTCAAGCTATCGCAAATTTTCGGGTCTTCGTGTATGAGTATGATTCTCTTCTGCATACTAAATTTGCGCTCCGTCTTTAACGCTGTTCTTGCCTATCTTCAGACAAGACCTCTCATTTGCTTTTCTATGGGCTTTAAGCCATTCATTCTTTTGAACTTGCGCAAGTTGATCAATACCTTCTTCTATTGATTTAGCAGCTTGCAAATCAGCTACACACAAAAATATGCCTGTGTTCGGCCCGGTTCCCGGCAGATTTTGCCGATTGTTGAAACCTGGTAAATTCAGAGGTCCATCAAGCTGCAACTGCATTTTTGTTCCAGGATGCAAGAAAACATCATGGTGGCGGCGCAGAAAAATGCTGTTGAGAATTTGCGATGTGCCAGCCATAAAAGCGCCCACATAAGCACCATTACCTGGTCCATAGCCGCCGTCAGAACCGACGCTCATCATGGTACCAAGCCCGCGTCCCATCCCCGAACCCAAACCATTTCTCCAGGCAGAGTTCATTAGATTGCCTGACGCGCTGCCTTCAGGTCTGTAGATATAGGTGCCGATGCGCCCAACTAGATGAGCCCGCAACGGTATCAAAGTTCCGGTGGGAAATCGAACTTGAGTAAACTCAATACCAAATTTTCCTGACCTACCGAAGTGCCCTTCATCAGGGGCTTTCACTACGGTGCCAGCAAATTGACTTCCGCCAGGAAGATAACCCACGCCACTCGATGAAATATTTTGCGTTATGTGCACCTGCACCGAATCGCCTTCTTCGACTTTGTTGGTGTCAATTGAACTATCCAGCTGACAGGGCAGCACGAGACCATCAGGCAATACAGAGGCATTTGCATGCGAACTGATAAGACCAGCGGATGGCTGCTCATAAAAAGGGGCTGGGGCATTCTGCTGCGAGTTGAAATTAGCGCTGAAATTGCCTGTCGGGGCATAACCATATGGAGAAGAGTAGCCACCTGCAGGAGCACTGTAGGCCTGAGGTTGGTAGCTGCCTTGTGGTGACTGGTAGCTGCCTTGTGGTGACTGGAAGTTGCCTTGTGGTGACTGGAAGTTGCCAGAAGAATAACTGCCCGGCTCTGATTGACTATCTGCCCAGGGGTGCTCCGCGGGACTAACTGATTGCGCCAGCGAATCCACCTTATCATCAGCAGCCACTACCTGTGGTGCCAAAATACCAAGCGCCAGTGAACTGGCAACAAGTGAGATAGTACAGAGTCCGGGGAGTTTCCAAGAGATCATTGCTGAGGTATTTCTCAAAACGTGCCAAGTTTAGCAAGTTTTGCTCAATCTTATCTTAGGGCAAAATCACGCAAGGAAAGAAGACAATTCAAACTACTTCGCCACTCTTTGCTGCATTAGCAAAAGGTACATTGCTTGCCATAGCAACTTATTGACTGAAGTCTCGCGTATAACTTCCTCTTGCAATCGTGACTTTTCAGCGCGCACCCTGATTCTTGCAATGAGTTCCTGATTTACGACAGGCTTTGGAATGTAATCATCAGCACCAGCATCAAAGGCTGCGACGCGAGTTTCCCACCCCGTTTGAGCAGTCAAAAACACAATAGGTAGCTTGCTAAAACGACCGTCAATTCGTATCTTCTTGCAGACTTCAAAACCGTCCATATCTGGCATATTCAAGTCGAGAATAAGCAGGTCAGGCCTCAAATGAGCAAGAACATCTATTATCTTCCGGGCGTCATTAAACGAGTACACATTCATGTCCTCGTAACCAAGAATCAAAGCCACTCTTCGCGTGAAATCAGCATCATCATCAACGATAACAATACTCTGTCCCTTCGATGTCGAAAGTCCAATATTTGACATAGCGGTTCGCTCGTCATACACCGCAGGAGCAGCAGCTGAGCCATCATCACATTTAGACACAGCCTTATCCGCAAGCCTGGAAGCCTCTTTCAAAGCGCCTTCCAGCCTGGTCCACAACTCTGCGTTTACCTGACTTTCGTTGCAAACTTTCTTGAGGCAGTCATCAATTATTACAGCCTGTTCCCCAATATCATGAACACCGTAAGACGAAGCCGTACCTTTGATCTTGTGAGCTTCATTTTTCGCAGTTGAAGGCTCGCCTCGACCCAATTTCAAATCTGCCACTTGTCTGCTCAAAACCGCAAATCTGTCGGGCAGCTCTCTGATGTACTCAATGGAAAGCGCCTTGATTTCACGCTCGATTTCATCAAGATCTGTCGGCGCAGATTTCACCGGCTCTTTTTTCGCCGTGAAATATTCTCCAAACAACCTGTTCAATGACGCAGCTGTAACAGGCTTGTGCAAAACGACTTTCACGCCGAGCTCATTAACCAACTCACAGAAGTTCTCTGTACTATGGCAGCTAGAACTGAAAAAGAAAACAGCTGTCTTTAGACCTGCTTTCCGCTTCTGCCGCAACCATTCAACCCCATCACCGTCAGGTTGAATGCCATCCATAACTATCAAATCTGGATGCGAGACAGGAAGCTCGAGTTCCGCCTCTTTTAAGTTGGTTGATTGCAAACATACCACAGGAAATTGTTCAAGTGCCCCCAGCAGCAAACGGCGAAACCGTAAATCTGGGTCAATAATATGAACTTTCATCGATTCAGCAACCTCGGACTGAAGATAGCTCCTCAATCCGCGTTCAAAAGCTTGCGGATCTCTTCTGGGAGCTTGAGGGGATCAAAGGGCTTGTTGATCACTCCGGCGACCCCTAGTTTACGATATTCTTCAATTTCCTGATTAAGTACGCGACCTGTAAGAAAAATAACCGGAATACTCGCCGTCTGATCACACTCGCGAAGCCGCGCAAATGTTGCAGGTCCGTCAAGTTCAGGCATTGTTACATCCATGACAATTACATCGGGACAGCAATCTTGCGCAAGCGCTATTGCTTCTGTTCCTGAACAAGCAATGTGAACATCCCACTTGCCAACCTTGCGCAAGGAGATTTCCGCGATTTTCCTGATGTAACCATCGTCATCGACTATTAATATTTTGTCGATCTTCATTTCTTGTCCCGCAGCCGCTCGCTCTAAAAACCTTGCAAGCAGTCCTATGTAATTGGGTATTGATTCTACCCTGACAGTCGCTTAAATCAGTCATTTCCTTTGCAGTCTTTGCTATTTTTTCAGAAATCTAAAACAAGTGAGCAAATACGTAAAGGAGAGAAGTTCGCAGCCCAGGGACAATCAAAATCCACAAGGCACCAAATACAGTGTCATTAATTTGCTTGAGAAGCGGCGAGTCAAACGTTCGCTAAGCAAGCACCTTAGTAACAAGTTGTTCTATATCAGCGAACATAGAAACGATGTTAGCAAGCATCACATCGCTTCCATCAAAAGAGTTATTTTTGCCAACCATCTCAAGTTTGTAAGCTTCTGCAGATAGCTTGTTCATTGTCATTGTGGCTGACATCCCCTTCAGCTGGTGCGCATCAGCAGCAACAACTGCAGCATTCTTTGCCGGAACTGCCGTCTTCAGCGAATCAATAAGAGTTCGCCCTTCCTTCAATGACATTTCAAGCAGTTCTCTAACGGAGTCTTCACCATACAGGCTTCTCAACTCATCGAGATTTATAAGTTCGCTGTCCATAACACTCCCAAAAAAATCAAAGCTAATAATTTTTCGCTTCGAGGATTAAGGAAATTCTAGCAGGAAAGCGCTAAGCTTACGAAGACGTTTGCAGGTGATAAGCGATGACAGATTCCACAAGTAGTCCCAGCCTAATGTTCGACAGTTTTCTTGACTTCATCAAAAATCTGGGATGGTGCAAGCAAGGCGACTCTGTTCTTGTTGCTGTTCAACCTTGTACACCTGAAATCATCGTTGCGCTCTCAGACAAGGAGGCTAAAGTCTACCCAGGCGGTACGCCCGTGAAAATCAATAAGTCATGGCTCAGCACACTTCAGGAAAAGAATGCTGAGGGAACGCCAATTCCGCTGCTTATCGTCTGGAAGGCTGACCATATGGAAATCTGGTACCGTCGCCAGAAGAGCCACGATTTCCCATACGACACATGGCAAAGCCCACTGGCAGAGGCCTATGAAAAAGAATGTGTTCGTATTCCAGCGAATCAGGGCGGCGACAAGTATCAACAATTACACAAGGACATTCTGGAAAAGGCTAAAGTTTGCCCCACAGTAATTCCCACGATGTAAAGGTACATTTTTTCAGCCCACCGATGCCATTTCATGAACATCATTGAGGAGAATGGCTTGGTTGTGCTGGTCTTTAAATTTCCAGAGTTCGCGGTCAGCCAGGAAATGGTGCAAGCTTACGCTAACCAAAACAATCACCCAGCTTTTGTCGTAAGCAAGCGCGAAAAGCTTTGATAAGACGAACGGCAGAATAGCGATGAAGAGACTGCTGACTAAAGTAACGCTGACAAAATAACGAAGCTGCGAGCCCAGGAGACTTTTCTCAAAGGACAGAAGCTGTTGTTCTCGTTGTTTATAAAATGCAGAGACAAGCACATACTGCACAGAGTGGAAGAATGTTGAACCAAACAGATAAAACACTTGAGCAAACCCAATTGGCGCTGTAAACATCAAGAGATTCGTCAGAAAGAGTACCGCAGCCGGCAAAGGCATACTGATTTCAGAGTTTTTACTTCGTTTGATTAGCAACACAAAAAACGAAATTAGTGAGCAAAGCAAAACGGCTCCAGAAATATTCACGACTAGCTCTGGAAGAGGTCCCAGCATTGGCAGCTCAATGCCAAATCCTGATTGAGGAATAAAGGCAGGGTAAGTCATAGTTCGAAGAATCGCATACCAGCCCAGTGCATGGTGAACAACCTTAAACATAGCCTTTTCCGGCGCAGACAATATAAAACCAGCACGATAGCAATACAAAAGGCTTACGCCATAGTTCTGAGAGTTGACGTGATCTATTTGGAAGGACAAATAGAGGAGAATCGCGACAGTGAAAACAATAGGATTGCAGCAGCTTGCAAGCATGAGCACAGCAAAAATCAGCGCAGTTAAGTAAGAGTGATACCACAATCGCTTTCGAACAACTCTGTCACCATACAAGCGCAAAAGAGTACTGGAAATATGTGCATTGCTCAAAACAACATTGCCAAGAAAAAGTAAAGCCATCTCGAATGGAAAGTCCACGACTTTTCGCCCAAGAGCCCAAACCAAGCTTATATGGATTAGCACAAGCAGCCAAAATAGCCCACCGCAGGCAAACAACAAGTCCATCACAGGATTGAAAAGCCAGCCCTTGTTTTTCAAATCATCTTGTACAGTGAATTGGTGATGCATAAAGAGGCAAGAACGGTCGGATGCACATATAGTCTAGCAGAGCGACTTTAGACAGCAAAAAGTACGAGCTGCGTTTCGGGGTCGCAGCTCGTGGGGATTAGACAAGCTTTCGCCTGTGCTGATGTGTTAGTGAAACTTGATTTTATCTGTGGCGATGATGCCCACCACCGAAAGCACCGCGAATAATTTGCTGGCCAATTGCTGCCCCCATACCAATGGCGAGCCCTTCAACAATTGCCGAACCGGCATCGGGTCTTTGATATCCATAATCACGTCCCTGGTAACCGTAGTTGCGACCTTCATAATAAGGACGATATTCTGGCTGGGGTGGACGGCAGGGATAATTTTGATAACGATCGCATGGGGACTGCCCATTGTACGGCATGGGGCGGTTTTCGGAGACTTGCCAGTTCACTCGGTTGTAGTTGTCTCGGTAAACTTCAATATCGGCTCCGACACCCTTGCGATCATAAAGTTCGATAGCATGCAATAACTTCTCTTGCTCACAGGGCTGACCGCGAAACAGGTCCATGTCGCGATTGATCATTTGCTGAGCCCAGCCCAAATTTCCACTATCTAGGGCATTGGCAATTTGCCGTCCTTCGTTCCTGGTAAATTGATCGTTCGAATGTGACTGACGCTCCCAATCCATCTCTAAATCCTCCAACCAAACCCCGATGAGGAGATACTACTTTTATCTCTTGGCAAAGTCTGGTCAAATTTTTGGCATATTTTTGGCATGCCCATTGCGCGATCAATCCCCAAAAAAAAGAGCGGCCTGTACTAGATAGACAGGCCGCTTGCAGTCATCAGGAAAAATTACCGCGACGCATCCGAGCCTCTAAGGGAAGCCCTTCGCAATTCAGGCGTTCAGCAAATTCAGTTTGCTGCGCAAATCTAACTGCATTTCAAATGAACCAATTCGCTTTTAAGCAGCTTCTTTTTTCTGCATGAACTTATACGCGTAGTACAGCGCACAAAGCCCAACAAGCCCATAGACAACCCGGGTCATCATGCTAGCATCACCCAGCAAATTCGCAACGATATTGTAATTGAATGCGCCTACTAAGCCCCAATTGATGCCACCAATTAGAAGAAGCACCATGGCTATCAAATCAATCTTTTTCATTTTAGTTTACCTGTTTATTTTGGAACCAGCTGTCGGACAAGCTTTGAGTCCGCTCTTTCGGCATGGTTAATTACAGTTTAGTATCAAAAGCGGTGCGTTGTCAAGGAATGCGCTCGCGACTTTACTGTAAGGGAGCGGGTTTAGGGAAAGCACACTACATTCGGTGCCCAGGAAACACAAGAACGCACAAGCCCAAAACCTTCTCAGAGAAAGCATCATCAGACATTCAACCGCGAGCGCCACAGCTTTCATGGCTTGAAAAAGCAGCAAAATTTCCAGCAGGCAAAGATTTTGAAACTACTTCTTGCTCAACTCATCTGTGAGAAAACGAAGGGTTTCGTCAACAAATTCGGGGTTAGAAAGTGCGTGCCCACCATGATTTGCGATATGGGTTCGCTGTGCCAGCCCAATTCTCTTGTAGAGCGCGTCAAGCTCTTTAGCCTGTCCAACCGGCACAACATCATCATCTTCAGCGTGCACAATAAGCAGAGGTGGATCATCCTTACTCACGTATTGCACAGGACTTGCGCCAAGATAAGCCACGGGAGACTGATTCGGCCCCATTAGAACAGCCACAGGATTGCTCGGAGAACTAAAATCGATTTTGCAGTTCTTAGGAGCCTGCTGCCCACAGGTCGTCAAATCTGTCGGACCCGCCCATTCAGCGGCAGCTTGCACGCGGCTGGACTGCTCTTTGTTGCCCAAAATTTCGCCTTCGAGTTCCTTCACATCACCGCTTGTCGCTAGAAGCGCAGAAAGGTGCCCACCAGCAGAGTGTCCCCATACAGCAATTCGACTTGGGTCAATTTGAAATTCCGCCGCATGAGCGCGCACATAACGAATCGCAGCCTTGCAATCGTTTATTTGCGCCGGGTGCGGAGCCTGATTGCTCAGCCTGTAATTGATGCTGACGCAAGCAAACCCGCGGTCAGCAATAGCAGCAGCTGGAGGGTGATTCTTATCTCCAGCGACCCAAGCTCCACCATGAACCCAAACAATCACAGGAATCGGTGTTCGAATCGGATGCTTCGGTACATACAAATCTAGCGTTTGAAACGGATCGTGCCCGTCAGTCACATAGTTGATATCTTTGAGCACATTTTGAAACCGCTCATGTTTTCTAGCTTTCGCCGCAACCCTGGCTACTTGCAGTCCACCCACAATGACGAGCAGCAATGCAAAAAGTAATAAGACTACCTTGCGCGAAGGGCGACGAAACAATGTGTTCACTACTGCATAAAACCTGATGAGTAGCCAGATCCACGAATATGCCTTGAGCCGTTCACACCTGGCAAAATAGTAGCCACTATGCCGTTTTTATTTTCGACTACGAAACCACCGCCATCACGAGGAATCACTTGTTCTGTGGTTCCATCAGCTTTGACGATTGTGTAACCACCACCTGGGCGCGGAGTCATCGAAGCCATTGTTCCAAAATCACCAAACATTGCATAACTGCCCTCCCCCTCGGGCTGCATTACGTAGCGCTTGCCCGAGCCAAGAATTTGCAGACTCCCGTCAGGAAGACGACTTATTTTCGCCGTCGATCCATCAGCCCATGTAATGTAGTACATGGCTTTGCGATTGGGCTCGTTGAACGGCCACTCAGGCGAACTGGCATCATCTGGCGGCAAATCGATGCCTTGATTAGCAACCATCGCAGAAACCAACCCAATAGTCGCATGCCCCACATCTGCAGCAGCGCCACCCAGTGCGCGCACAAGAACTCCGTGTTTGTGTCCCTGTGACTCGGAATAGATTCCCTGGGATGAAAGCTGATTGATATTTGAAGTTGGCGCCTGAGGAAATGCTTGAGCGGGTGCTACATGCGGAGCCGGACGCAAAGGAATTGAAGAGGCTCCCTGGACACTTACGTTAGAATTGACATCGCCAGCTGAAGATGAAGCGCTTTTTACCCCGCTCTGTGCTGACGCCGAGAGCTGCAAGCAAAGTGGAAGACTGGCACAAATAGCCAAAAACCTGGTTAGCCGTAACATAAGATGGTCCTTTGATTCAAATAAAGGCGCATTATAACTGGATTGCCAGCAATGCACCTGAGCATATCTTAGACTTAATTAGAGTAGTGCAAATCCGCTTGGCGTATGATGCTTCCATTGTGTAGCCCATGTGTCTCAGTGGAGGAACATAAAAATGGCTCAAATCAAATGGCACTATCATCGTAAAGGTTGAAACACCTGCACTCGGGCACAAGAGTTTCTTGTGCGAAACAAAATTGAATCTGGTGAACTGGTTGATGCTCGTAAGCAAAGCATGGGAGCTAAAGAAGCTCTTGAGCTCGCCGAAAGCGTAAGCGAAATTTACAGCGCGCGCGGAAAGAACATCACTCACATAAAATTGAAAGATGGTCCTTCAGAACAGGAATTGAAAGATGCTCTGGTTGGTCCTACCGGCAACCTGAGAGCACCAAGCATAAAAGTTGGTGACAAATTGCTGGTGGGCTTCAATGAAGACCTTTTCAGTAATTTCTTCAAAGCGGCATCAAAAGCTAAATAGAAGCAGAGAATCATGCAAATGCAATTGAGCGCAGTCTTGTTTTTTGAAAGAGGCTGGTACATTGCTCAATGCATAGAAGTAGATGTAGCAAGCCAGGGAAACGATGAAGAAGAGGCATTTGAGAATCTTAAAGAGTCTCTGACGCTTCAATTTCAGAATCCGGCAAGCAGCGCTCAAATTGCATATTGCGGCGATCTCACTGAAGCACAATTGTTGCATCCACAATCGAATATTCGTTCATGGGTGCACACAAATGAGTGATTTGAAACTTGCAGAAATACAAGAACCGCTAAGCTTTCGGCGGGTGCGTTTCAAGCTAGAAGCAGCTGGTTTCAACGAAATAAAACAGCTGGGCAATCACGCAAAATTCGTAAAAAGGAAAGATGGCCAGATCATTACGGCTATTCTTCCTCACTATCAGGAACTCTCTGTTCCAGTTGTTCGCAGCATACTCAGACAAGCAAGAATGACGAAAGCAGAGTTTGACCAATACTAGGAATCCCCGACACTACAGCTATTACAGGAAAAATAAGAATGAACTACGGAGCAAGAAACAAGATTCACGCAGAAGTGACCAATGTCAAAAGTGACGAAATTATGTCGTTAGTGAAGTTTCAAGTGAAGGGACCGTGTGAGATGGCGTCGGTTCTTACAACAGAATCACTACAGGAATTGAACCTCAAACCAGGTGACACTGTGGAACTTCTCATCAAAGCGATCCACGTTCTTCCAGTCAAGCCCTAAAAGGCACGCCGGTCGAATAAGAAATCAGTTTAAAGAGGCAGCAAGCTGCCTCTTTTTTTGTTTGCTTATTTGAGCACTCTCACTTCGTCACCTACTTGTATTGATCCTGCAGAGTGGTGCACCAGATTTTGTCCAAATAGAACCTTTTTTCCGAACTGGCGGTAAAAACTCAAGGTTCTCATAGGCTCTTTGCTTATGTTTGCATCTTCTTGATCGATAGAGATGATCAAACAGCGTGCACATGGTTTCACTACATCGAACTGCAAATCACCAATTTGTATACTCTTCCACGAGTCCTCCGCAAAAGCTGCGCAGCCTGACACTACGATGTTAGGGCGAAATCGATTCATCAGCACTGGAAATTCTAATTTCTGATTGAGGTCTTCCAGAGAGGCTTCTGCGAGCAGTAAGAAAGGGAAACCGTCGGCAAAACCTACTTGCTGCTCGCTGGAAGTAGCGTATTTTGAAGTGACAGGTCTGACAAACTGCTCTCTCATTCTAACCAGATGAACTCGAGTCCCAAGAAATTCACTCAGCCAGACCGAGCTTTGCTCACCTTGATCAACAGCGTCGCAAGTGTCGTCCCATACCCTCACTGTCCGGGCTAAACCATCATCTGTAGCATCGAGCAATAATTCGCCTTTTTCCGGAATGTACAAGCGCAGCCTTCGCTCGTCAACTATCTCAGTTTCAATCAGAGACATTCGCGGAAAATCACGCTGAGTGACTGCCATGCCGCTTTCACTGACAATCAACCAGGAACGGTCATGTCGAATACCGCGTTCGTCAACCTGAGCATGAGTAAGTTCAACGCCCTTGCAAGATTTGACAGGATAGCAATATAGAGATTTGACTACTGAAAGCACATGCGCCTCTTAATATGATAGAAGTCCTGATTTGGTAATATTGCCTGGGAACTTGAATTGTCTTGACAAAATGAACATTGAACAATTTATGGAAAGATTATGGCAAGCAATTGTGTACGTGGCACAAATTCCACTTGTCCCGGTTGGAAAAACCACAGTAACAATAGCATTGCTTGCTTATATACTCGCGCTTTTTTCGATTCTAATCGCGATATCACGGTCTATTCGTAAAAAAGTAATCGAGAAACTTCTAGAGAAAACGAAGCTAGAAAGAAACATGCAGTCGTTTTTTGGCATGTTCTTGCAATACTCGTTCGTATTTCTGGGCGGCGTCATTATCCTGAACACAGCAGGAATAGAGATGACAGCTCTCACGGTCGTTGCCGGTGCCCTGGGTTTAGGGCTTTCTCTTGGACTGCAAACGGTCGCAAAAAACGTTGCCGGTGGAATCATGATCCTGATCGAAAAGCCTATCAAGATAGGTGACAGGGTTCAAATTGGCACCACCACAGGTGATGTCACAAAAATTGCTCTTCGTTCAACAACAATTAGAACTGACGATAATATTGATGTTATCGTCCCAAACACTGACTTTATGGATCAACGAATAAGTAACTGGTCCCTAACGAGCAGAGATGTGTATGTGTCTTTCCCTGTAGTGGTCTCAGTAGACAATAACTTAAGCGATGTGAAAGAGTTGATAAAAGACGCAGTCAAAGCGCATCCCAAAGTGCTGCAAGAACCAGCTCCAAATGTTCTTATCGATGCTTTCGACTCGGGCAAATTGCGTTTTGTGGTCAGAGCTGCTACTGAAGACTACGTCGCTGCGTCCACCAACCGATTAAGAAGCGAGATTTACGACGACGTGATTCGCCGATTTAGAGACGCTCAAATTAAGCTAGATACATCGAAGTAATAAGAATTACCGTAAGCAAATAATTCTGACTGTGTATGAGTGCTTCCAAATTTGGGAAGATCTATTAGGTCAGCAAGGAGTATTTCTATGCGAGTTAGCGCTATTGGCACAACGCTCATGTTTTTGATCTTTGCAAATTCATTCACACTTCTGCCGGCAGATGCCCAAAACAAAAAGGGACATGCAAAAGCAGGTAAAAAAGAGAGCGGACCGGGTGGCAGAGAAGAGGACATCGACGGACCAATCGACATGTCCAAGTTTCCCGGCGTAGGAAGCATTGATAGTTGGAAGACTTCCGTACCGGAATTCAGAGTAGGAATGGAAAAAATGAGAGCTCATCGTTGGGATGAAGCCATCGAGCATTTCCGCGCATCCATTGCGCTTTATGAGTATCAGCCTAGAGCCTGGCTGGAAATCGGAAAAGCCACGGAAGCAAAAGGCGGACTCGTTGAAGACGCAGAAAAGAGCTATCGCCAGTGCTTAAAACTAGACAATCAAAGTTGGGCTGGCTGGAAAAATCTAGGAAATGTTCTCTACATGCAAAAGCGCTACCCCGAAGCTCGCGAGGCAGTGTCAAGCGCACTTCAGCTACGTCCACCTGCCAAAGCCACACAGCAATTAGAGAAGATGGTTCAAATGTTGGACGCTGCAAGTCGCAACGCAGACACTGGCGAGCGCAATACGGCTCACTAGCTAGTTTCTATTTTTTCTTTTTTGCAGCACTACCAGCAGTGCTGCTCTTTTTTGCAAGCGATTTCTTTGTTCTGGCCGGAGCACTGCCTCCAGTATAAGTTGTCTTCATGTCTGTGTCTGTCACTTCCACAGTTCCATCAGCATTGCGATGCACGGAAACGCCGCCCATGCGTTTTGTGTAGGCGGGTATTTTTCCAGACGAAGACCCAGCTGAATGCCGTCCAGCAGAGTGATAAGCTGGCACTGATTTCTCTTCGTCATCCAGGACTTCCACTGTTCCGTCAGCATGCTTTTTTACGGTTTGAGCATTCGCTGAGAGTGCCGTTCCAGAAAAGCTAAGAAGCAGTACCAACGTGAATGTAAGCCTTATAAATGGCACGCGAGGAATTTGCATAGTAATGTGCCATCCTTGTTAATGAAGAGCAGGCTTTTTCAGACTAAGCGCAAGACGAGGCAATGTCAAGATCAACAGGCGAAATCAATTCTGATCAGGACAAATACCGGTTCACCAGCCCTTGCAATACATCTCGGATGATATTCAAATTCTGAGCGGCCTCGTTAATATTACGACTCGCCTCTGCGTGTTGGCGCATTGCACCTTGCACCCCCTGCATAGCGGTCACAACCTGGTCAATACCAACCAACTGCTCCTGGTTGGCAGCTGCGATCTGTGAAGCAGCGCTTGCAGCTTCAGAAACGCTTCTGGTCAGCGCCTCAATTGCATTACCTGCTTCCGATGATTGTTTTACAGCTGCTTCCACCATTCCACTTCCTTGCTCGATGGATACAGCAGCAGCAGCAGTAGCTTTTTGAATATCTTCAAGTATTCGGCGGACTTCCGCAGTAGCTTCTTTGGATAGAGCAGCAAGAGCTTTGACCTCCTGCGCTACGACGGAGAATCCTTTACCAAGTTCTCCAGCACGTGCAGCTTCAACCGCGGCGTTAACAGCAAGCAGATTAGACTGCTGAGCCAGGTCATCTACTGTACTTGTAATTTCTACAATCGCCTGAGATTTTTCGAGAAGCCCCGACATGCTTTCAGCAATTGTTGCCATCTGCGAACGCATTCTGGTCATCTGAGCAACAGTATCTTCAGTAGCCTGGCGTCCTTCCAGCGATACCTTTGCAGTTTCCTCAGCGAGGTCTGCAACAAATCGGCTATTTTCTGTTGCAATCATCGTAGTCTGACGAACTTCTTCTGCGGCGATTGTCGTTTCAGTAACGGTCGCTGCGGTTTCAGATGCGCCCTCCGCCGATGCGCTCGTAGACATAACGATTTGCCCAAGTGAACTTGCCAGAACGCTAACAGCATCAGCAATCTGATGTCTGTCATCGCGCAGATTGTTCAAAAGTTTGTCAAAGTTCTTAATCAGTTTGCCAAGCTCATCGTCTTCTTTGACGTCTGGCAGTTCCACGCGCAAATCGCCAGCAACAAGCTTGCTGATGGCTGAACTTGTTTGATTGAGGGGCTCTATAAGCTCACGCTTCAACCAACGCAAAGTGATGTAGCCCAAACCGATTGCACAAACTATGGTTACGATGCACTCGACCCAAACGGCGTTGGGGTCGTTCTTCATTAAGAAATAGATTCCGGCTTGCAAAATGATCATTACAAAAACCATC
Source organism: Obscuribacteraceae bacterium (SeqCode) (assembly GCA_044226015.1). GTDB lineage: Bacteria > Cyanobacteriota > Vampirovibrionia > Obscuribacterales > Obscuribacteraceae > JAIEPM01. Next base: position 315,930 of record JBGAHS010000001.1, on the reverse strand, counting down.
GCAGAAAAGAAGGTTTTCAGTTTGTCAGCCAGACTTGTTTGCTGGTTCTCCATAGATCTATCGGCTCCTTAACTGCCAGAATCGCTTTGACTCAGCGCGGCACACTGAGCCATTAACTTTTCAATCAACGTCTGGTAACCAGACATTTCATTTACTAACTCTTTGGTGATTGTATTGAGCTTTTGAGCTTCGACTTGCAAATTGGCAAGACTGCTTGAATTTTGTTCCGAAACAATTTGAATATCGTTCATTGCATGCGAAATCAACATGATGCCGTTGACCTGGTCCTTACTCGAATTCATGATTGCCTCAGCCGCGTCACGCGAACTGTTTACGCTGTTGTCTAATCCACGAATTGACTCAACAGTGCTCTGACATTGATCGCTTGCAAGGTTTACGGTTTCGTTACCCAGAGCAATTGAACGACGGACCTCAGCAATTGATTTTTGAATCTCTTTGAGAATCTGCCTAACCTGTCTTGTTGCGTCTTTCGATTGGTTTGCAAGACTTTTTACTTCTCTGGCTACAGCGGTGAATCCATGACCTCTGTCTCCAGCTTTCGCTGCTTCAATAGCTGCGTTCACGGACAAGACTTTCGATTGCAAAGCCAGTTCATCGGCAAAACCAACGACTTGAACCATTAGTTGACTCTTGTTCAGAAGATTGTCCATTCTTGCGGCAATAGAATCCATCTGATCGCGAATTCGGTCCATGTTTCTGATAGTTTGCTCAGTTGAAAGTGCACCAATTTGCGAACCATAAGCAGCTTCTTCTGCAGCGGTAAACACATCTTGCGCTTTGTTTGCGTGCATCTCGGAGCTCTGAGTAATCTGAATAACAGATGCAGCAGTGCGAGACAGCTCATCTTTAATTTCTTGCATGCCTCTGTTAGCGCCATTGATGGATTGAACCATACGCTTAAGTGGACCCTCAATGTTTGAGATTGAGCGATGCAATTTTTGCGCGCGCTTACCGACTTCACTTGCTGCCTTAACCAGCTCTTCAAGATCTGCAGGTACGTTCTCCAGGTTGAGAGCAGGAAAACCGCCAGACGTATCAGCGGAAGCTTTTGCTGCCACTTTAGGTAATACCATGTAAGTTGTCGTCAATTCGGCCTCTGTAGGAACCTTGGGAGCCTCCGGAGCCGCAAGCACAGGTGCAGCAGCTGTAGTACTTGTGGCGCTCGAGCTGCGGCTCGACTCACAAGAAAACATCAACACAACGCCAGTCAACACCACCCAGAGGTAGTGACTTAGCATCCAATCTTCTGAGCTGCTAAGGCTGGCCGGAAAAATAGTGTCGTGATAAAAAACACCAATCACAAACTGCTCTACAATTGCGGCAGTTGCTGCAACCGCCATGATAGAACGACTTTTGTAAGTCGCCGATAAAGCTAGCGCGAGCATTACCGAATAGTGACAGCTATATTTGCCATGAAGTGCGCTCATGATGACAGCCGCGGCTGTCACGAGTGCAGCCGACAGAGTGGGCGAAACCTTCTCATCAGGATAGCTTGAGCGAGCAAAACCATAGGACAACAAGCTAACCGCGAAAAGCGAAAGCGTAAAAACTGTCACGTTAGCATATGCAGGCGTGAAATTGAAATATAGCAACCAACACGAAGCCGCAAACAGCAGTAGCGAAATAACTCTTGTTGCCAGAGGTCTGTTTGATAATGTCAGAGTTGAACCAGTAATTGAGTTCATCGAGTGTCCGAGAAAGTAAATGAGCTGCTAACCCAGATTCTCAATGCCACAAAGCTACCGCTAGTCCACGGCATTGAAGGTAAAGATATTCATTAAATACTGACCGCCCGATAATGTTGTAGCGATTAATACTGCCGACTATGTGGTAAGTGGAGACGGGTGCATAATTGGCGTAGCCTGATGGCAGATTCAACGGGACTATTAGTGTTCATAATTGAAGACATACGACTCGCAGTTGATTTAGATCAAGTGGACAGGGTAGTAAGGGCTGCGTCTTTGAAGCCAATTCCGGGCGCGCCTCCGAACGTGCTCGGGCTACTCAATCTAAATGGCATACCAGTTCCTGTTTTAAGCTTGAGACAAAAACTGAAGCTAGAAGAACGGGAAATGGAGACCACGGACGAAATAATAATCTTACGGCGGCAAGAAGCTCTTTTAGGACTGGTAGTGGATGACGTGGAGGATGTCACCAACAACAGAAAGATAGAGAAGCTTCCGCAGGCGGCAGAGCTTAAACATTTAAAGGGTGCCTTCAGTATTGATGAAGGCATCGTTTTACTGCATGATATCGAAAAGTTCTTAAGCTCTGAAGAAGAACTCTCTCTCGCAGCAGCACTAGCTCGCAGCGAGGTTTAACAATGGAAGTCGTGATACCAGATTTACTTAACGCTGTAAACGAGCACCTATCGGCAAGAGTGGGTCTGTTTTTTAACGAAAAAAGATACTCAGACCTTGAACGTGGACTGAGAGTCTCGGCAAAGGAATTGTCTTACGACGACACGGCAAAATGTATAGAGGATCTTTTAGCAAATCGATTGACTAAAGTTCAGTTGCAAACAATTGTTCGCAATTTGACCATCGGGGAAACATACTTCTTTCGCGATCCTTCAGTGTTTGTCTCTCTGGAAGAAAAATTGATTCCAGCCATCATTCGAAGAAAGAAAGGCAAAAGACAGCTGAAGATTTGGAGTGCCGGTTGCAGCACAGGTGAGGAGCCCTTCTCCATCGCAATAAGTCTTTTACGCAGCTTGAAGAGCCTCGATACCTACGATGTGAGCCTACTTGCTACAGATATCAACACGAGAAGTTTGGAGAAAGCTAAGAAGGCAAGTTACAGTTCTTGGTCTTTCAGAACAACGCCAGACGAATTTTTGTCTCACTATTTTAACGAAACACCTGACGGATTCTTCCAACTGAAATCAACGCTAAGTGAGCTGGTTAAATTCGGTTATTTGAATCTTGCCGAAGACCATTTTCCTGCAATGGCAAATAATACTAAAGATGTAGACATAATATTTTGCCGAAACGTTCTCATTTATTTTACTCAGCAAAAGAGTAAAGAAATTGTCGACAAGCTTGCTGCTTGCCTGAGCCCTGGTGGCATTCTTATCACGAGTGCCAATGACTCAGCTAGATTCATCGCTGCGCCACCACAAGACATGGAGCGATTTTCGTCAACCATGTTTCGGAAGAAGGAAACCTAGCGGAAAGCAATATGGCAAATAGAGAAGACAGCGAAGAATTAACAAAAGAGCAGCGCAAAGCCATTCTTGACGAGCGTGCTGCTTTTCTTGCGCAAGCACCTCTTTCTACTGCGCAAAAGGAAAACGAATTAGACGTTCTCGAACTTGTTATTTCGAACGAGCGATTTGCCATTGAGGCTAAATTTGTGCGGGAAGCAAACAAGCTTTCGACTTGGACAGAACTTCCCTGCACTCCTGATTTCGTTCTGGGCTTGATGAATTTTCGCGGGCAAATTCTGCCCCTCATTGATTTGCGCTCGATACTAGAGCTCGGTGCCAGCGAAAAGAAATCAGAACTTCAAATCGTAGTAGTTCAACTTACTAATGGACAAACAGCCATTGCCGTTGATGAGATTGCGGGCATCTCGTCGATTCTCGAAAAGGAACTGCAAGATGCACGACAGCTAGTCAGCCCCATGCTAGCGCCTCTCTTGAAAGGAGTGCGTCAAGATCGCACAGCAGTGCTCGACGTTGAAAAACTTTTTTCGGACCCACGACTGATTGTAGAGACTTATCCATAATGGTGATGATGTGAGCGAGATTGATGAAGAATTTTTGAAACAACTTCAAGAAGCCTTTGTAATCGAGGCTCGCGAACAGCTGCAGACAATCATGACGAATGTCATCAACATGGAAAGCAGCAAAGAAGACGAAGAGAAACAGACTCAGTCTGAGAACATATTGCACGAATTACACAGCATGAAAGGCAATAGCAGAGCTGCTGGTGTCACTCCTGTTGAAACTATCTGTCAATTGATGGAAAGCGCAATTTTCAGTATGAGGAGAAAGAAAGAGCTTCTCAAGCCAGAAGCAGCCGACGTGTTTCACAAAGCGATTGATAGCGTCGATGAGATCATAAACAAAGTAGAAGAAGGACAGGCTGAGTATCAACCAGAGGATCTCAATGAGACCCTTCATCGACTAAAAATGCTTGACGAGCGTCAGCGATTACGAATGGAAGCAGGTCTTGCAGGTACTGGAGAAGTTCAGGCTCAAGGCTCCAACAATCCTACCCAGGCTAGTGCCCCACCCACAGGTCAACAAGCTGCGCCAGCAGGCACAGCGCCTCAAGCGCAACCTGGAGGCATAGCACAAGCACCACAACATTCTGCCGAAGCTCCGGCGCTGGCACCTTCAACGGGGCACCCAGGCGCGAACTCAGCAGCAGCTGCACCTGCCAGTGCGACACCTCCACAGTCAAATCCACAAGCAGGACAAGTTCCAGCACAACATTCACCAGCACAACATTCGCCAGCAACGGCGGCGCCACAAAAACATGATGTTGCTGCGCCAGCAAATCGCTCGGCAGAACCAAGTGCACAAGGCGGCACAAGCACCGCCGTAAAAGCTGCAACAGGGATGGACAAGGCAGCTGCAAGCACAAGAATTGCTTTGTGGAAACTAGACAAACTTCTGAGAGAATCAGAAGAAATGCTGGTATTAAAACAGGTCAGTGAGCAGCACCTGGATGACTTACGCGATTTGAGGCTAATCTCAAAGACACTAAGTAATGAAGCGCAGAAACTCTCCGAGAATATCAAAGAGCAGCGAGAGAAAAGAGACGAGATCAACGTCGAAAGAACGCTGGCAATGATCATGGACACTCTGGCTGGCATAAGCAACTCTCTTGATTCATCGCTGACAAGCAAAATGCGCAGACAAAATACCGAGCAGCGACTGTGCTTCAACATGGTTGACGGCTTCATTGATTCCGTGAAGTCGCTCTTGATGCAAGATTTCACATCGCTTTTGTCAGTCGTGCCCAAAGTTGTAAGAGACCTTTCAAGAGAGCTGCATAAAGAGGTTGAACTTGAGATATTCGGAAGTGAAATCGAAATCGACCGCAGAATACTTGAAGAAATCAAAGACCCAGTAATTCACCTGGTCAGAAATAGCCTTGACCACGGCATTGAAACAAGTGAGCAACGAATAGCTGCCGGAAAACCCGGCAAAGCCTCATTGAGAATCGGCGCCCGGCAAGATGAAAGCGGTTACGTTCAGCTGATTATTCAGGATGATGGACGTGGAATTAATGCGGAGAAATTGAAAGCTGCAGCATTGAAAGAAGGCGCCATCAGTAATGACGAAGCTTCCGAAATGAGCGAGCAAGATGCTATTGAACTTATGTACCGCTCGGCGGTTTCCACAAGTGAAAAACTAACCGAAATTTCGGGACGCGGCTTGGGCATGGCGATAGTTCGTGAAAGACTTCACGAGCTTGGCGGAAGGGTAATAGTTGAAACAAAGCTTGGAAAAGGCACAAAATTTATTCTCCAATTGCCCACGAAGCTCTCAACGTTCAGAGGAATTCAGGTGATGTCTGGCAAACAGAGTTTCATCATTCCAACATTACATGTTCACTATGCAGGCAGAGTTCAACGGTCTGAAATCAGACAGAAGGGAAGTCGCAATGTTGCAATGGTGAATGGACAACTAACAAGCGTTCAGTCCATGTCAGATGTTTTGAACATTCCTAGAACTCACGATTTCAAGTCGAAGGCGGCTCGAAGCTATCAACAAATCCTCGTGCTGGAAACGGGCGATCGTCGCGCAGGATTTCTAGTGGATGAGATATTGCACGAGCACGAGGTTCTGGTCAGGGGACTTTCTTACCCTTTAGCTCGAGTAGCGAATATTTCAGGTGCCACCATACTCGGGTCGGGTCAAGTCGTTCCTGTTTTGAACATTGCAGACTTATTGGAATCAGCTGGGAAACACAGCATAGCCGATAAACTTTTGACAGATGAACTCTCGCACGATGTAGAAAGGGCACAACGGCAGACAGAACGCTCTGTGTTTCTCGTTGACCGCCACGTAACCTCACTAATAATGTTGAAATCGCTACTCGAAAGCGAGGGGTATGTGGTGCGCACATTCGAAAGTAATGAAAAAGCACTGGAAGGTTTAGATGAAGAAGAGCCCCTGGTCGTTTTGAAAAGCAACGAGCTAAGCGAAAGTCACGAGAGTGGACTAGCCTTCTGGATAAGGAAAGATCTGCGTCTCAAAGATTTGCCCGTAATATTCTTTGGCTCACATAATCAAAGCGACGGCGAAAACCTTTGCAAGACTGATGGCGGCGATGCATATTTCAGCAAACTAGAATTTAATCGCACAATGATTTTAGAGCTGATTGAGAGGCTAACATGAGCCCAGCAGCTACCAAATCAAAAATAAGAGTATTGATTGTTGAAGATTCACCCCTCATGCAACAAATGCTGAGGCATATCTTCTCACAAGATCCTACTTTTGAGGTTATAGGCACAGCTGACGATGAAAAAACTGCACTAGAAGCCGTTGTAAATTTGAAACCAGATGTGGTGACAATGGATATTCAAATCAAACGTTCGAACGGTTTGGAAGTCACCAGAGAAATTATGCAGAGCACTCCAGTGCCCATAGTCGTGATCAGCACAAGTTGCCAGGCCGGTGATACGCACATAGCGATGGAGATCGTACAGGCTGGTGCACTAGCAGCGATGCCAAAACCACCGGCGCTAAATCATCCGGAGTTTGCAAAAACTGCCGCCAGCTTGCGACAAATCGTCAAAGATATGTCCGCGGTTAAAGTTGTGAAGCGGCGGCTCAACAAGAAAGAGCCTGTTGCCGAGATCCCCCAAATAAGCAAGCCCAGCTCTAAGTCGGCAGCAAACCAATATGGGGTACTGGCAATAGGTGCCTCGACCGGTGGTCCGCCTGCCGTTATGTCTCTACTGAAAGAACTTAACACCAAAATTCCAATTCCTGTACTTTTAGTTCAGCACATTTACCCGGGCTTTGCGCCTGGTCTTGTTGAGTGGCTCATTGCGGAAACTTCATGGAAAGTAGAATTGCTAAGCAAGAATGCAAAAGCACAGCCAGGAAGAGTCTACCTCTGCGAGAATGGTTTCCAGATGGGAATTAAAGCCGACGGAACCATAACTGTAGTCCCACAAAATGGTGATACACATCACTGCCCATCAGTTTCCCACCTCTTTTCGACTGTAGCAGGTTCATTCGGAGCCCGTTCTATTGGTATCATACTCAGCGGTATGGGCAATGATGGAGCCGAAGAACTGAAACTAATGCGGGAAAAGGGCGCTCTGACAATAGCACAAGACAAGAAGAGCGCAATTCTTTATGGCATGCCTGGTGAAGCTGCCAAACTGAATGCGGCGGAGTATATTCTCTCACCAACCGCCAGTGCAAAACTCATAAACCAGATATTCGGTACGCACAAATTGTAGAAAGGAACTCTCCATGGAGTCAGGCGAAAACCCAAAAGCAAACATCTTATTGGTGGAAGACACCTTAACGCAGGCCTTGCTCATGCAGCACCAATTAAAGAAGGTCGGTTACACAGTCAAATTGGCGCGCAACGCCAAGGCGGCCCTAGACGAAATCGAAAAAGATGCAAGCTACGACATCATCTTGTCTGACATCAACATGCCGGGCATGGATGGATTTCAATTGTGCAAAGAACTGAAGCAGAAAGATGCGAGCAAGAACATTCCTTTCATCCTTTTAGCAACGCCTGTTGAGAAAGGCGAGATTCTCAAAATGCTCGAATGCGGAGCAGAGAATTTCATTCTCAAAGCATTTGATGAAAGCACTTTTCTGGCAAAGTTAGCAGAGATCTTGCAGACAGTTCAACTGCGAAAAGCTGGCAGCAATAAGACGATTTATGCCGGCGAGGAAGTCGAACTGGCAGCAAACCCGGCAGCCCTAGCTGATTTCCTTCTATCAGCCTACGAGATGTATCTGTACCAGCTCACTAAATCAACAGGGCAGAACGAAGCTCAGCAGTAATCGCTAATCAATGAACAAAGTCCCTCTGGCATGCTGGCTAAACTAACTTGTCGGTTTCAATTCGCCATAAGCTGCCAAACTTGACATGGCGAATTGAGGAAGCTAAGATGAAAGTAGGGGTTATTACATTATTATGTGCAAAGCTGTTCGCAGACAGCTTTTGCGCGATTTTTTTAGCAGGTTTATTTTGCTTACGAATCAATTCAGCATCGAAGAACTCGCTGATGAGACGGGTTTTGATAAACGCGTGATCAGAAGCTTTATTGAACAAGGGCTTCTTTGTGGACCCGATACTAAAGGCCGTTATGCTCGCTACAATGACGCTCATGTTTTTAGATTGAAAGCCATCAAAGCTCTGCGTGAGAATCGCCGATTGAACATTGCTGAGATAAGAAATGCATTCCTGAGCATGAGTGAAGAAGACATAAAAGCACTTGCAGGTGAGCAAACGACGGACTCAAAATCTGTACTCGACTACCTGCGCACCGCATGTGGTATCGGCGGCAGCGAGCGCGTTGGATTCTCCGACAGTGAATTGGAAGATCCACAAGCACAATGTCAGTTTTTTTCGACACAATCGCCAGTAGATCGCTTATTGCATGCACTTACCGAGGCGGCAGGAAGCAAGGTCGGACGTTCGTGCAAAGGTCAAACATGGCACCGATTTGCCGTAACGCCAGACGTAGAAATCACAGTCCGCGGATTGCAGGATAGGGGACAGGTTGAGCAGTGGGACAAGATAGCTGATTGCTTACGCCAAATTTTGCTTGGGGGAAATAATAGTGAGCAATGATCTTCGTGTCGCGGCTCGATTTGAGCGTAACCTAATCTGCTTGGACGGAGAGTCCATTAGATATCTTCTTGTTGAACTGAGTGCAGCGCCAAAAACTCTGGCGGCTTTCGCGAATGATACTCCGATAAATCTTGCCCTTGTGATTGATTGTTCGCGATCAATGCATGGCAGCCGAATGGCTTCAGCAATTAAAGCAGCAGAGGGCATTATAAATCGCCTCAGTGACAACGATTATGTCTCCATTGTTTCATTCAGCGGTGACACGCAAATTCACGCAGATGGTCTCGCTTGTGACAAAACTGGTAAAGCCGCAGCACGAGCAGCCTTGAATGACATATCAGTTAGACCGGGAACCAATATTAGTGCCGGTTGGTTTCGTGGCGCCGAATGCCTGGGCAATGTTATGCAGAAGCATTCGAACATGAAAAACCACATAGTCTTGCTGACGGATGGACATGCTAACGAAGGAACGCTTGACCCAGCAGCACTGGCACATCACGCAACCCAGCTTCAGATGAGGGCAGTAACGGCCTCAGCTGTTGGAGTCGGCTCTGGCTATTCAAGTTCTCAGATATATTCTATCGCTCAATACGGTGGTGGCAGAATTCACCATGCGGCTCACTCACCCGAGATCATACAAGTCGTCCTCGGAGAATTAGACGAATTGCGTGATCGCACCCTCGAAAACATAAGAATGGAAATAGAATTTCCAGAAGATGTCGCATTTAAGGAGCTGAACATAATACCTACACACAGCATGGGGCAGCACGCCAGCTGTGATTTTGGAGGCTTGTCTGCTGGGAAATCGCGCAGTGCAATTTTTAGAGTCAGCACTCCCGCTGGCAAACAAAATCAAAATCTGAACTTCGTAATCAACACCCATTATCGGCCGACAGGGCAAGAGAAAGTCTGCGCCGGACAATCATCAACTGCAGTTCTTCGTTTTGTCGACGCGAATAAGAATCAACTTCAACCTGTAGATGACGATGTCGCCCTCAAGATTGCAATACTCTGGCAGTCGTGGCTCGTATTCGAAGCAACCAACATGAACCGAATGCGGCAATATGAAAAGCTCGAGAATTTCCTGGCGAAGGAAATAAAATACTTCAAGCGCTTTTGCAAGGTTTCTCCGCAGTGTTCCATCCTGCTATCTGACCTTCTGGGCTTAAGCCGCATAGCAAATCAAGATTGGGACGAAGCAAGCAGAAAAGAGATTCAAACATCGACCTATACGAGCCTGTATGGACTCTCTGACACCCGCTCAGGGAGAGTTCGTAATTGGCAAGAATACACTGGACAGTTTTTTGGACTAGGACTAAGCGATAAAAAGGAATAGGAACCCAACAAGAAATTCCTCAAAAGAATTCAGCACACGAATTCGGGATACATGAATTCGGGATACATGAATTCGACAAGTGAATCCGACACGAAAGAATTCGGAACCAAAATTCGGAACCGAATTCGGACAGAATCCATTCAAAAAGAATTCGGTCGGAATCTTTGCTGGATTTAGTTGCCGAGATAGCTGTTTATGTAGGCACAAAGTTCGTTGTAACTGCTGGCAATTTTCGGAAGTAAATCACCAACCTGCGACCATTCCTGGTTTGCTGCAGCCATTTCGAGTTCAGTGCAAATCTGCTCTGCAGTGATCGCTTTAATGGTTCGGCAGCAACCTTTCAATGCATGCGCATGTTGCTTAAGTTCAGCAAAATTACGTGCTTTTATAGCTTCCTGAATTCCGCTAACTGCATTACCTGAGTCTTCGAGAAACGCACCCGCTAGCTCACGGGCGCATTCTTCGTCCAATTCTTCTTCCAATGATTTCAGATCTGCAACTGGAGTGGACACTTTCGTTCCCCTATGTCAAAACCCACTGATACTCTTGCCCGGCCTGTTCGATTTGTTGCTTGATCTTGTCGTAGAGGCTGCGTAGACGTTTGTATGAACTCATAGCTTCTTCCCAGCGTTCTTCCTCACAGCACTTTGTGATATCAGCAGCCAGTAACGCCATCTGCGTCAAGCCAATCGACGAACATGGTCCCTTCAGTGAATACGCGAAGTGGCTAACCGACTCAACGTCATGGTCTTCGATTGCGAATTGCAAACAACTTGTGAGGGTGGTCGTAGACATTAGGAATAGCTTGAGAATTTCCTCAAGTTCAAATTTACCGAAAGTCTTGATTAGAGCGTCGATGTCTAATGTTTGATCTTTCTCCGCGATTTGTTCGGCGGTAGTTTCTGCAGCTTCCTGTGCGCCGGTTCCGCGAGTCATGCACCACTGGACTACTTCTTGAAGTTGTTTTTGCGTGACACCTTTTGTGAGGTATTCATCCATGCCTACCGAGAGACAACGCTCTCTATCACCAACACGGTCATAAGATGTCATCGCAACTATTGGAACGTGCTTGCCTGATTTCAACTCGTCCTGGCGAATCGCAATAGTTGCCTCATATCCATTCATAACAGGCATATCGCAGTCCATGAATATCAAGGCGTAATCTTTTTTCTGAGCATTCGCAACAGCTTCTTTTCCATTGAAGGCAGACTCGACGTCAAAGCCCATCTTCTTCAAATGCATAATCAGTAACTTCTGATTTACTGGAATATCGTCAACAACAAGAACCAGTTTAATTTTTGCAGCATCAGCGACTACAGTACCTGAAGCTGGCGGAGCAGCTGTTGCCGCAGCAGGCGGACGCTGCAGAGGCGAAAGGGAGGCGTTTTGGCTAGGTTCAGCACTTACGCCTTTCTTGCCAAGTTTTTCCGCTAATGCCTTTATTTCTTCTCTTGCAGTTTCGATATTGGTAATTTGATCTTCTAACTGCTTGCACAACGTGCGCAGTTGCTCAGTAATTTTGACATGTTCAGTCATGTCGAGGACAAGGACTACAACGCCAGAAACATCGGAATTGGAACCTTTCAAAGTTGTGCAAGTGACAGAAATGAACATACCTTCCGGGAGGTCCGGACGCTTCACGTAGAACTGTGTCTGGGGATCATCTTCACCCTTTACTGCCTTGGTCCAAGGCATGCCAGTGAAGGGAGTGGTTTTATCCTCAAGGAACAATTGACAGCCGTTTTGGACACCTTGACTGGTAATGTCACCATTCGAAAGTCCAAATATCCTGTCTGCCACAGAGTTAAAAAGTAAGATCTTGCCATCCTGTGCCAGAATCATGACACCTATGGTTTGCTGCGTGAGGACTGCTTGTAACAGTCTGGGAAGCTCTGCCAGTCCAGCTGTTTCAGGTCCCTGTGTTAGGAAGCGAAGTCGTTGTCGCGCAAGCTCGAGTCCTTGAAGTTGTTCATGTTCAAGTTGCTGATTAGCCTCCAGCGACTTCTGTAGTTCGTCTATTTGAGTTCCTAACTTCTTAATCGGCATTTCCCAACTACTTGACATACTGTTCCAACCGTACTGTGTCAGCCCACCAGTAGCATATTGGATTTCTACCCAATATGCTACTTTTAACCCGTTTTTTGTTAGTCTGGCTACGAAAAAAACGATTATCTAGATAATTTTTGACCTATTGAATCAACTGGGCCTGAACAGCCTGGACTGTACTGCTCAATTTACTCAACCTATCTTGCAACCTCCTCAAAGATTCACGTCTCAAGTTCCGTGCAAGCTCAAGATCATTGTTCATCTCGGCGATGGATGCAATACAGATGTCTTCAGCTCGCTTGTCATAGCTATCCACAAAGTTATCTGCCTGTTTGAACAGTTCGCTTTGAGCATTGCTACTAGCATCTGAGATCTTTCCGAGACTTGTGTCACCGATTTTATCTATTTTCTGAGCATTGTTAGACTCGTTATTGGTGACACCATCTTGTTTCTTCTGCTTTTGCTCATCGAAATAAAAGCCAAGGGAAGAGATTTTTTCCTCGAAAAACGTACTCAATTCCTGATATTTCGATTCAAGAGATTCTTTTTCTGGCCCCTCAATGTTTTCTTGCAATTCACTAACATTCGAGACAATCAGAGTGACAGCTTCTTTGCCTAGAGCAAGAACGGGTTCAAATTCAGAAAGAGAAGTCTCTGAGTGACTTTCCAAATACTCTTCTATTTCAATTCTCAAGTTCCTGGCAGTAATGCCAAGATTGCTCTTCCATTCCGCCAGCAAAGGCATGATTTTTTCAGCCAGCGCAATATCACAATCTCGTGTCAAACGCATTTCGGCAAGCTTGCACGACTGCTCAAGAGTTTCACCTAGTTCAGAATTGAGAAGCGCAAGTCGTCCCAGGTCGATTTCCTGCAACCTCTTCAATTCTTCTTGTAATGAGTGAACGCAACTTTCAAGTGCACTCAGACTGGCAATACGATGCTGTTCGACACGACTGACGATTTGTTCAAAGGAATTGGTGAACGTTTTCAGCTCACCTTCACGCCAATTCTTCAGGCTGGCTAGTTCCTCGCCAAGTACGAGATTGAGTGAACCTTGCAGATCAGATTCAATTGAAGAGAATCTGTTCTGGTAGATTTTGTTGAAATTGGTGTATGCCTCTTCTAAGAGACTGTCTACAAGTTCAATATTTGCTTCAGCAGCAATCACGTCTAAATCGGCATGAGCTTGCGGCAAACTTCCTTGAATTTGCGCCTGACCATCAGCAATCAGACCTTTCAATCGTTGGCTGGCTTCATCAACCAGAGACTGGAACTTATTGCGGATTGATTCTCTCGCTACTAGCAGAGTCGCATTGATTGACTTCTCAAATTCATCAGACTGCACTTTGATATTTTTTGCGTCATCACTGCATGCAAGCTCATGAGACTCTTTGAATTCGGCGAGGCGAATTTGAGCACGCTGTGATTGATCTTCCAATTTGGAGAGAGTTGCCTGCAATGAAAGTTTCTTTTGCGGACGAGACTCATCATCTTCTTCTTCATCAGCACTCTTTTTCTCAAGATGTGGTGTAGCAGCAGGCACTGCTGGAGGTGTTACTGCTGCTGGTGCTGCGGCCAGGTCTGCTTGAGCTGATACTGGATCTGATTGAGCTGGCACAGCTTCGCTCACAGGTGCGGTTTCTGGCGAAGCAAAAACATCTTGTGGATTACCAGTTTCGGAATCACTGTTTTCCTGCTCTTGAGCGAAATCATTTGTTGCTTCCATCTGAGCTTGGACATTTTGCCCAAGCGCTATTTCAGGTTGAACCGCAAACACTTCGGAAGCTTCAGGGGCTTCGAATGATGCTTCGGCTTCAACGAAGGCGTCTGAAACAGGAGATTGTTCTTGAACGTCAGGAGTAAGCGACTCCTGACTTATTTCGCTAGCTGCCATTTCCATTGATGCGGGCTCTTGCTGCACCATTTCAATTGGCGGTTCAAAAGCAGATTGTGCATTCAACGGAGTTTCCACATTGCTGACAGCCATATCTTTCTGAGCTAAGAGGTCTGAAAGCTGCACCTTCTTTTCTTCTGAAGTTGTCTTTCCAGCCTTCTTTTGCTTGCCTGAGCCGAACATTCTGCTCTTAGAGAAATCGAGCTTCCCAGGTTTAGCAGGTGGAACTTTCATTGATGCGTTCTGCGAAGATTCACCCAGCGGCGCAGCCGGCAAAGAAGATTCTTGCGGAGTTGGGCTGACTATAGCCGAATCCGAATCTACCTCACTGTAATCGACAGCAGGAATTGCAGGCAGATCTTCATAGGTATCTGCCGGATTCAAAATCACCGGTTCGGCAGATTGCTGCTCAATTGCTTGTGGCGGTTCTAGCGATATGCTCGATGGCTGGTCATCGCTTGCGGGCGCCTGATTTAGCGCATCATTAAAGCCCAGTTCGGAAACCAATTGCTCTGCGAAATTCGCACCAAGTTCCGGTGTTGTAGGCGCGGTTGTCTCGCCAATGAATTCGCCTGCTGCGGCACCCATACTTAATTCGCCAAGAGCTTCAGGGCTGACTTCTACAGCATCAACACCCGCGACTGAAGCTTCACTATACACATCTGCTGCCGTTTCAGCAGCCAAAGAAGTTTCGGGAATGAACGCTGGTGTTTCGATGGAGTCTTGAGGATTATGAACAGATTCACCAGGCACCGCAGCTGATGACACCGCCCCTGATGGCACCGCACCTGACGGCACTACACCTGATGGCACCGCAGGCACCGCACCCGATGGCACCGCACCTGATGGCACCGCTTCAGTGCTCTGGGGCAACAAAAACGAAGGAATATCTGGTGCTTCAGAAGATGTATCTGCGGCAGCGAACGACATCGAATTGTTTGAAAGTAAGAACGACGGAATTTCTCCAACGGCGGCACCACTGGCTGCGGCGTGAGCAGCAGGCGGAGAGTCTGATTCAGCGGCGCTATTGCTGTCATCCAATTCGGATGCCAGAGCGGACGCTGCGAAAAATCCAGGAGTCAAATTTGGAGCTTGAGCCGGAGCTGGAGCTGAGGCTGTAGGAGCAGAAACCTCCTCTGCAGGAGCGGCATTAACCGCCTCTGTTGCTTCTGCTGCATTCTCAATTGGGTCTTGTTGACCCTCTAAAGGTTGAGACAACCTGGATAGCTTAGACTCTGGTTTGGCAGTAGGTTTGCCGAGAGCTCCCGGCTTCTGTGCTTCAGCTTTCGCTCCAGCTAGTAAGCCACCACCTGCGGCACCACCGAGAAGTTTACTGTTAGTCTGACTGAGCCCCTGCTTGGTCACCATTGCATCGAGCTTAGATGCGGGTTTAGCTGCAAGCTTATCATCCTTCTTTATGGGCGCTTTGATGTCACCCTTCTTTGCTTCAAAAGCAGAGATTGCCTCACTCGGTTTGCTGGGAGCCGATGCAGTTAGAAGCGAATCCAATCCACCGGCGAAGGTACCACCTCCGACAGGTGATGGTGCCACTGTTCCAGGCGCAGCAGCGGACGCAGCAGCAGGCTGAGAAACAGCAGGGGCTTGTTCTGACGCTGGAGGAGCAGCTTCCGCTGGACCCGCACCAAGGTTAATCTCAGAACTTAACTCAGCTGCCAGTGCTGCAGCAAAGTCAGACGGCCAGGGTTCCATTCCTTGTGCAGCAGATTCTTTGCCTGCAGTAGAGCTGGCATTCTGTGCGGCCTGCTCAAAACTCAAACTAGACTCTGGAGCCGAAAGTTCAGCTTTCAATGCTGCAGCAAAGTCCGACGGCCAGGGTTCCATACCCTTTGTGGCACCTGGAGCGGCCGCAGGTTTCTCAGCAGGTGCGTCAGCCGCAAGTTCTGCTTTAAGAGCTGCTGCAAAGTCGCTTGGCCAAGGTTCCATTCCTTTTGTAGCTGGGGCAGCCGCGGGTGGTTCTTCAGCGGCTAAGTCCGCCTTCAAAGCTGCTGCAAAGTCGCTCGGCCAAGGTTCCATTCCTTTTGTGACTGATGCTTTTTCTTCCTCAGCACCAGGCAAAGACAGGTTAACTTCCTGATTCAGCTCGGCGGCAAGAGCAGCGGAGAAATCAAGTTCATCAGTGAGTTCCGGTCCAGCTTCAGCAGCCTGTACATTCAGGGCAAATGGCAACGGTGTTGACGGGCTGCCTTCTGTGAATTCATCCTTCGGTTTAGCCTTGAGCATCTCCCAGGCTCCCTCGGAATCTTCAAATTGAGGTCCGAGTTGTCCCTTCCGCACGGGCTTGCTTTCCGCTGGCTTTACGACTTCTGGAGGCACAGCTTTCACTGGCTGCGATTGATTCGTGACAAGGTCTTTTAGCGCGTTCTCCAGTTTCGAAAGGTCGAGTGATTCATCTTCATCTTCCGACTCGGCGTTCGGGCTCACACTTGGAGCCGTCGGAGGAATCTGGCTGCTCACCCCAGAAACTTTTTCCAGCAATGCACTTAAGCTGCTTTGTTCTGTTGTTTCAGCAGGCGGAGCCGAATTCACTGGTTCAGCCGCAGGTGCGCCATTGCCACCATTACCGGTATCAGCAGCGCCTGGAACAGTCGAAAGATCATCAAGCAAAGCAGAGAACGACATCGCGCCATAATCAACGGCAGATTGAACTTCCACAGCTTCGGGCTCTGAAACAACAGGGCTGCCTGCGGCGAATCCATCATATACAGGCTGTCCAGCGGCATCAACAGGGACAAAAAACTCAGAAGCATTAGGGGCTCTGCTGGTAGCGGAGAGTTCTCTCGGATTCCACAAGGATAAAACAAACTCATTTATGGGCAATGCTTCCCGAGCCAAAGTAGGCTCCACGGCAAGACCTAAAGAAGTCAAAAAGAAATAAAGAGGCTCAGGTAAGCCATGAGGAGCTTTTAGCCTGTCGCCAGAGCCACCCCATTTGTGCATGCCACCAATAGCGGTGCCCGCCTCCGTAGAAAGAGGGCGAGCCAAAGTAGAGTGGAAACAATAAAAAGACAGTCCTTGCTCTCTTGCCTCAGAAGCTTTCTGCGAAAGAGTCCCTTCCATAAAGCTCATTTCAAAAGTATTTTCATCGATGAAATAGTTCATGGGAAAGCCAGCATCTTCTCTAAAGACAACAGCTACTCCGTCGACCTGCAACTCTGACATATCTTCGTTATCAGCAAAGAGCCTGGCTGGCTTAAAGAGCGTGTATACGTCGCCGATTTTCACAGTCCCGGTTTCAGCGGAGGACCAATCATCGACAGACTGCTCCGAGCTTGACAAATACAACCGCAAATATTTGCGTAGTTGCTGCATCGGCAAATTAAGTTGCAACGGCAAAAGACTCATCTTTAAACGCTCCCATCTGAGCTATCTGCGGATCCATCACCTACAAGAGCATAGGTTTCACTTGCTTCCTTCTCCAGCTTGCGGAGACGGTTTGTCAGTTCTAGCTCACGCTCAGTCCACGTCTGATCGTGAAGTCTAGTCATCTGTTTCAATTCGGTATTCAATGCCAGGGTAGCAGCAGAAAGAGAAGTTTCTGCAGATGCACAAAGATTGGAGAGGCGGTCAGATTGAATTTTGACGAGTTCATTCATCTGTCTTTTGAAATCAACTGCTACTGAGTCAGCTTCACGGCTGAGTTGTTTTATTGTTTCCTCAACAGGGTTGCGCAGAGAAAGAGTGCTCACGGGGTCGACAGGTGGTCGGCTGCGCAGTTCAGAATCAATGGTTTCTGCGTTTGTCCTGATGCTGCTTTCTAGTTCATCCAAAAACTGTTTGACCTGAACTAGCATTTCATTTGTTTGTACACGAAGTTCTTGTAGTTTCTCTGAAAGGTCCTGGTGGCTGTATTCGTAGCTTACTTCCAGCTCTGAAAAGGACTCCTGGCTGGATGCAGCAATTTCGGCTGCCGCCGCAGACAGTACACGATCACGAATCTGATCAAGAGTTGATTCAGTTGAACTGCCTAACTCCCTGACGGCCTCCAACTTTTTTGCCACCACTAGAGAAATGCGTTGGTCCATCTCTGCTGTCAAATTGGTCATCTGTTCACTTTGTTGCTTGTAAAGCATTTCGAGTGATTCAGTCACAAGTCCGCGTCTCTTTTCCGACTCTTGAACCAGAGTTCCGAAGTCGGAACCAAGCATTCCGATTAGTTCATGCTCACTACTAGACAATCGTCCAGCGATTTCCGCTTGAGATTCATTCAAAGCTGATTGGCTGCGCTTGCACGAGGCCTCCAATTCGCCAAGTAACTTAACAGCTTGAAATCGCAGATCTGTTTTTCCCGCTTCCATTTCTCTTTCGAGCGGCATGATCAATGACTCATACTTCTCAGTAGAGCCCGCAATAAGCCAGTCTCTTGAGCGCTCAAGTTCCCTCAACACGCGAGTTATGCGCAGATGCAGGTTTTCTTTGACACTTGCTAGAAAGCGTTCATTATCTTCAACAATCTGAGCTAGGGTTTGTTGAAGAACTTCTTGGGAGCGGTCGACATGAGCCGAAATTTCCTGGCTATAAGTAACTTCTGTAGCACCAAGTTTATTCAAGCCTTGTTTACATTGAGGGCTTGAGGAGCCATCTGCTAATTCCTCACAACGCAACAACAGTTCTTTCCGTTTTTCGGAAAGAACCGCGAGCCTTGCAAATCCTTCTTCTACAATGTCCTTCAGACTTTTGCTCATTTCCCTCTCCTAGAAATCCAGGCTAGCTTGATCAAGAGCTTTGATGAGTTCTTTAGCCTCATTTATTGCTTGTTCAAGTTCATCGATCTTCATACTCATCTCTTGCAGATTGTCTTCATTGTGCTGCTGCATCTTTCCAAGCTCATCCTGGCTCTGTTTGAAACTGCTTTCAACTTTGTCTGCAGCATTTTTTCTGGCATTATCGAGTTTGACTCGAAACTCCTCGTATGCCTTCTCCATAGTGTTTTCGGTTTCAGAAACCTTGTCTCGAGAACATTCCGAAACTATTTTCTTGATGCCACCGAATTGCTCCTGAATTAAAACCAGGGCTTGTTGTGTATTTTTAGAATCGTCACGAGACGCGGTCTGCGAGGAGAGCATCTCATTTGAAGCTTTCTCAAACTTGCTTAGCAAACTCGAAAATAGTTCTGCATAATGATTCTGATAATGACGCAGCATTGACTGCAAATCGCCACGAACTATCTGCAACTGATCTTCCGCTTCCTGAGCCGCAGACAAAATCTCTGTTCGATATTGGAGGGCAAGATTTTTGACTATGGTGGCATGCAATCCGACATGCAATTCAGCCATTTGCTCGGACGACGAGGAAAAAGTGTTAGGCAATTCATTTATGTAATTGATATCAGTGGCTGTCAGAGAGGCAATTCGTTGATCAGCGACTTGCTCCATTTGAGAGAACGACTCAATGCGCTGTTGCAGCTTTGCAGTCTGTCTTGAAATTAAATCATCTGCACTCAAATCTACGGAGTTCAAAAACTCCTGTCCTTCTTGATCTAAACGTGATTTCAATTCACTTGCATGCTCTTGCAGTTGAGTCAAACTCACTGTCGACTCTTGATTCAACTTGCCAACAAAATGCGTTTGCATCTCTTCCATTGAAGACTGCTCATTTCCAACTTCTTCTTCAATTGATTTGAGGAACTGCGGAATTTGCTCGCGCAGTGAATTTCGGATGGCTTCAACAGATGACGAAGTTTCCGACTCGGTATTTTCAAGTTGCTCTTGAAACAAGCGCAAATGCTCATCGACATCAGACTTAAAGTGAGTCACCAGCCCATCGAGCTTTTCCACAATTGCGAGCCGAAGCTCTCGTCCAGTGCCTTGCAGTACTTTCAACTCTTCCTGCCGAAGCTCAGTTAGTTTCGAGAGAATTTCTTCCTTTTCCGCTGTTATTCCTGTCAAATGACCGCGCAACATCATTTCAGTTTTTTCAGCAGTTTCAGAGAGCTCAGAGTTAACCACTCTCTCCAGCTCGGAATTCAGCTTGGAGACGTATTCGTACGTTTCAGCTACTGACTTCTCCATTTCTTGAGAAGCCTTCGTAAGCGCCGCCAGCAACTGCCTTGCTGGTGAGTTTGCGCCTTGTTGTTCCGCTGTCGCAGGTTCAGCCATTTCCAATCCGCCCATAAGCCATAGTAAGAGCCCGCACTTCGGCCCGCGATCTTTATGCCCATCCAGAAAACAAAACCCCCGTGTTTTGGAACATCAGATTAAGCTTGAAGTTTTTAACGGCAGATAAAGGCAGTGTTCGTCGAATTGTGGGGACGAACAGTAACAGTTGCTGCAGGGTAAGAAATGCACGCAATCGGCAAGGAGCGATCCCGCTTTCAGCGATTCTGATCTATTGAGACTTCCTCAAATTGACCCCTTCCGCAAAAAAACTAAATCGTTAACGATTCAGTTTCCACAAAGCTCCTATTGAGATCCTCGAATTCTCAGCCCCTTCCGCAAAAAACTAAATCGTTAACGATTCAGTCTCTACAAGACTCCTGTTGAGATCCTCACAGTTCTCAGTCCCTTCCGCAAAAACTAAATCGTTAACGATTCAGTTCCCACAAGGCTCCTATTGAGATCCTCGAACGCTCAGCCCAAAACTAAATCGTTAACGATTCAGTCTCTACAAGACTCCTGTTGAGATCCTCACAGTTCTCAGTCCCTTCCGCAAAAACTAAATCGTTAACGATTCAGTTTCCACAAGACTCCTGTTGAGATCCTCATAGTTCTCAATAGTGGCTTCCTGCGCGCTACTTTTGCGGTGTGTACAAGAAATGTTCCTGGCTATACAAAGGTTCAAAGCCAATCGCTCGGTAAACGGGCGCCCCCATCTCGGTTGCATAAAGCCCGATAGGCGAACTGAATCGCTTGAAAGCATGTTTGGCCGCAGTCTCCACAACTTTCCGAGCAAACCCGCGATTACGATATTCTGGCAAAGTTCCAACCCAATAGATATTCACCTGATCATTGTGCACAAAATAGCTACAAGCGCTGACTGCTTGTCCTTTGTAGTACCCGATAAAACGAACTTCGTGTTGAGTATTAAAATCAGATCTAACAAACGCATCAAGGCACATGTTTGATTCTGGTGTGAATTCAAACGAAATTTTGGTAGGTAGCAACCAATCAGTTACCTGCCGAGGTTCAGTCAGACAGACCACTTCAAAATCTTCCGGGTCAGGCGCATCACAAAGATTATCTTGCGACAAGGACATGCAAACGTGCGATCCCCTGAACTCAAAACCGAAGTCCAACAATGATTTACGCACTAATTCCGGTTGCTCGGTCAGAACGCCAACAAACCAGGTGAAAGCCTCTGAACCAAATCGATCGACCAGCTCCATGAGCTCGGTTTGAGGCACACCACCAGGGCAATTGTAAGTGAAGACAGAATTCAACCAATCAACAGAAGAAGTCGACTTAGAGCCGCGCATCGAATGAGTCTGCCAGAGACTCGTTGCATTTATTTCAGAATAACAAATAGCATTTGCATAATGGGTCTGCTCGATGTTGAGCGCGAGTTGCGATATTTTTTCTGTGCAAGTCTGCATCATTTCATTAGGTCCCCAGTGACTAATCGAAATTAACGTAACTGCAAATATGAATGTTCGATATCGTAAAACCACGGGCTGCATGAGTTTACGGGCAAGTGCCAATACCGCAAAGAGTCGCCCGATAGACACCAGGAGTGGTGCACAAGCCAATCAAACAACCCCACCGATAAGCCAATCAACAAGCCAATCTAACCAACAAGAAAATCGAAAGCCCAATCAACAACCCCACCGATAAGCCAATCTAACCAGCCAATCAACAAGCCAATCTAACCAACAAGAAAATCGAAAGCCCAATCAACAAGCCCACCAAAGTCAATCGACGAGCCAATCAAACAGCCCAAACCAAACCCACCAATCAACAAGCCAAACTTAATTACCTGTGGCTCGGACGAGTCAATATGAAAGGATTGAGCAAACCGTAAAGTCCAAGTAAACAGTAAAGTCCAAGTCGGAAGCTGCCTGCTAAGCCGACCTTGGGAGATTGAATAAAAGTACAAAAAATAAAAGCCCTTGAGCTATTAACTCAAGGGCTTCATAGATCCTGGCACCGGGCTATCTTTCCGGGCGGTCACCCACCAAGTATTGTCGCTGCTGACCGTCTTTACCTTCGTGTTCGGGATGGGAACGGGTGTGTTCCAGTCGCATGGGTACCAAGAAACCGTTAGGGTTTACTGGTTATAGAACCAGTACCCTGAAGACTGCATACGAGAAGTAAGTTCGAAAGGTATTTCATCAAATAACTGGACAAGCCCTCGACCTAATTAGTAACGCTCAGCTGCAAACCGCCTTTATGCGGCTCTTCGACCTGCGTCCTATCAACCCGGTGGTCTTCCGGAGGTCTTACTACCTTGTGGTATGGGAATTCTCATCTTGAGGTGGGCTTCGTACTTATATGCTTTCAGCACTTATCCACTCCGAACACAGCTACCCTGCGTCTACCGCTGGCGCGATAACAGGTATACTGGCGGTTCGTCCGTCCCGGTCCTCTCGTACTAAGGACGGCTCCTCTCAAAATTCCTACGGGCATGCCGGATATGGACCGAACTGTCTCACGACGTTCTGAACCCAGCTCACGTACCGCTTTAATGGGCGAACAGCCCAACCCTTGGAACGTACTACCGCTCCAGGATGCGATGAGCCGACATCGAGGTGCCAAACCTCGCCGTCGATGTGGACTCTTGGGCGAGATCAGCCTGTTATCCCTATGGTAACTTATGTCCGATGAGCGACGACTCTTCCATGCGAAGTCGTGGGATCACTAAGCCCGAGTTTCCTCCCTGCGCGACCTGTCGGTCTTGCAGTCAAGCTCCCTTCTGCCTTTACACTCGTTGGCTGATTTCCGACCAGCCTGAGGGAACCATTGGGCGCCTCCGCTACTCTTTAGGAGGCGACCGCCCCAGTCAAACTGCCTAACTGAAACTGTCCCCCGCCCGGATTCACGGAACGAGGTTAGTATGCTAGCTACTTCAGAGTGGTATCTCAACGTTGCCTCCAGGAGGACCAAAATCCTCCTTTCAAAGGCTCCCACCTATCCTGCGCAGAAATAGCCCGCAGACAATATCAGCCTGCAGTAAAGCTCAATAGGGTCTTTCTGTCCTGGCACGCCTAGTCCGTATCTTCACAGACAATCCTATTTCGCCGAGCCTCTCTCCGAGACAGCGTTCAAATCGTTACTCCATTCGTGCGGGTCGGAACTTACCCGACAAGGAATTTCGCTACCTTAGGACCGTTATAGTTACGGCCGCCGTTCACCGGGGCTTTAC
This sequence comes from Obscuribacteraceae bacterium (SeqCode), assembly GCA_044226015.1. Taxonomy (GTDB): domain Bacteria; phylum Cyanobacteriota; class Vampirovibrionia; order Obscuribacterales; family Obscuribacteraceae; genus JAIEPM01. The sequence goes on along the minus strand of JBGAHS010000001.1, from coordinate 292,532 downwards.
TTCGCAGCTTCGCTTGCGCTAACCGCTCCGTTTGACCTTCCGGCACTGGGCAGGAGTCAGCCCCTATACATCACCTTACGGTTTAGCAGAGACCTGTGTTTTTGTTAAACAGTCGCTTGAACCTACTCGCTGCGACCATATCGAGCTTCAGACGCGTGGTCTTACACCCTACCATGGCACCTCTTCTTCCGAAGTTACGAGGTTATTTTGCCGAGTTCCTTAGAGAGAGTTGTCTCGCGCACCTTAGTATTCTCTACCTGACTACCTGTGTCGGTTTCGGGTACGGGCACCTTGGCCTCCATTGCCACTTTTCTCGGCAGCATAGTATTTGCGCAGTAACAGGGTATAAACCCCTTCCCTACTTAGCCTCAGTTTATAACGGTGAACCGCTTTTACGGTCACACCTACCTACGCTGTTGGAGCTACCATGTCCAATGGGTAGCCCGCGCATAACTTCCTGCGTCCTGACAATTTCAACGGTTTCGGTGGTGCGGGAATATTAACCCGCTGTGCATCGGCTACGCCTTTCGGCCTCGCCTTAGCTCCCGACTAACCCCACGTGGACGAACCTGCCGTGGGAACCCTTAGTCTTTCGGTGCATTGGATTCTCACCAATGTTTTCGCTACTTAAGCCGACAGTCTCACTTGTGTTTCGTCCACACTTCTTCACAGTAATGCTTCTTCCTACAACACAACGCTCCCCTACCGCTAACATATAGTTAGCCCACGATTTCGGTGACGTGTTTTAGTCCCGGATATTTTCGGCGCAGAGTCGCTTGACCAGTGAGCTATTACGCACTCTTTCAAGGGTGGCTGCTTCTAAGCAAACCTCCTGGTTGTCTATGCAACTCCACCTCCTTAGCCACTTAACACGTACTTTGGGACCTTAGTCGGTGGTCTGGGCTGTTTCCCTCTTGACGACGGAACTTATCTCTCGCCGTCTCACTGCCGGGTATTAACGTTACAGGTATTCGGAGTTTAACTCGATTTGGTACGGATTTTCTCCGCCCGCACCGAACTAGTGCTCTACCCCCTGTAAGATACACCCGACGCTGTGCCTAAACGCATTTCGGGGAGAACCAGCTAGCTCCGGGTTCGATTGGCATTTCACCCCTAAACACAGCTCATCCGCCAGTTTTTCAACACCGGTCGGTTCGGACCTCTACGCATTTTTACACGCGCTTCATCCTGGCCATGCCTAGATCACCCGGGTTCGGGTCTACCTCAAGTAATTAACTCGCCCTATTCAGACTCGGTTTCCCTTTGGCTTCGTGTATTAACCACTTAACCAACTACTTAAGGTAACTCGCCGGCTCATTCTTCAACAGGCACACTGTCATACTATCTAATAGTACTCCAATTGCTTGTAAGCACACGGTTTCATGTTCTATTTCACTCCCCTCACCGGGGTTCTTTTCACCTTTCCCTCGCGGTACTTGTTCACTATCGGTCGCTAGACAGTATTTAGCCTTACCGGATGGTCCCGGCTGATTCATACAGGGTTTCACGTGTCCCGTATTACTTGGGATACTCATGGGGTTCAGAAACTTTCGCTTACCGGACTGTCACCGTCTATGGTGCACCTTTCCAGGTGTCTTCAACTAGTTTCATCCCATCCCGTATTGAGTCCCGCTACCCCTATACAACTTGCGTTTTATAGGTTTGGGCTGTTCCGCGTTCACTCGCCGCTACTGACGGAATCACTGTTTTGTTTTATTTTCCTCAGGGTACTAAGATGTTTCAGTTCTCCTGCTTACCTTCCATGCCTTATTTATTGGTTTAAGCCTTGCGGCGGCATGGATAACTAGACATTACTCTAGCTGGGTTGCCCCATTCGGACACCCGCGGATATTAGTCTATAACGACTCCCCGCGGCTTTTCGCAGTTTATTGCGTCCTTCTTCGGCTGCTAGCGCCTAGGTATCCTCCGTGCGCTCTTAGTAGCTTGACCAGCTTCTCAGGCTCTTCATCCGGGATTACTAAGTCTCCGGTGAGTCATCGCCTGAAAGCCTTCTGATGAGATACAGACTTTCGTTTTATCTTTACTTCTCAATATGCAGTTTTCAGGGTACGGACCAAGATTTACACGGCTCTTGGATTTGCCGCTTGCGAATGAACTTTCGAATTACTCTTTCGTTCACCGCGGAATATCAATACTACCAGATTCGATTTAGCATTTCCACATTCGTGTTATGAATTGTGACTTAGCCATTTCATTTGGCGTTTTGAATTGGTGGAGGCTAGCGGATTCGAACCGCTGACCTTCTCGGTGCAAACGAGACGCTCTACCAACTGAGCCAAGCCCCCAACACCGCTTCCACTCCTTTTAGTTTTACCACATTCGTTTTCGTTTTTCTCGCCGTTCAGAATGCTTTAGCATTTCCTTCAGACTTGGTTCCGAAAATCCAATGATCGGAGTAGAAACCTGGGCCATCCTGGACTCGAACCAGGGACCTCACCCTTATCAGGGGTGCGCTCTAGCCACCTGAGCTAATAGCCCGCAGAAGAAATATTGTATTAGAGCTAATCACTAATGCACAATAGATGTTTCCTTATATAAACAAACATCGCTAAAGTGCCTGATTCGAAGCCATTCTATATAAAGAATGCGATTTGGAAAAATGATCGCCGGCTCAGAATGGTGGCACTTCCATCACAGCAAAGGATTCAAGCCACCAGAGCTAGAGCAGCCGAGTATGCGGGTTTGCTGACGACTGCTTCACAACACGAATTGCCTGTGCCTCGAATATTATTCGACACCGTATTGGGCAGACGGAATTTTGCTCTGCTGGAACCGAGTCCAGAAGCCGCGCACGATAGCTCCACAAGCAAACTGAAACGCACCCGTCTTTGCGCTCCATTTTCCTTATATATAGGAATTAGAGATCACGCCTCTATGAGAAGCGCTTCAGAAGCTGACCTGCATGAATGGCACGAGGGGTCGACAAGCGGAAAACTTAAGAGAGAGATGCCGCTTCTTTAATACATCACGCCAAAAGCCACTGCTGATGGGAATCGCGAGAATCTCAACAGAAACAGCCTCGCACCACCTGCGGTGCAACAACTCGCGATGTAACGCAAGCCAGCATTGAAACACTAAAATAATAAAGGTAGGGAATTCCTGATGCTTTATCAGAAACTGAATCGTTCGAATATCACTCAAATCGTTCGAAATCAAAACCAAGTCATTCGAAAATCACTCGAAATCGTTCAAAATTCACGCAAAACCAAAAACAAAGTCACTAGAAAAACAAAACAACTAGCATCCTTTTATTGTTTTTGAAATGAGATCTCAGGACTGAAAATCAGATCCATAGGGACTGAAATCTTAGCCCGAGATCAGAAATAGAACTTCGACTGCACGTTACGAAGAAAATCAAGAAGAAAGAGCAGCCCCAATAATTGTGGACGCCCCCACCTCCAGCGATAGCAGAATTTGTAATATGGAAGCCAGCCCGGTCGCTCCAAGCAAACTCGAGCATTCCAAGGAATCTCACGCTCAGCACAATATCACCCTAAGAATCTAGACACCTCACCAATAAGCAGGATATGCAGGACTTCACAAAATGCAATGTTGACTCATGGACAAAATTACTTGAAACATCGCTGACTTAGTAGCGTCTACAAGTTCACTTATTGGAATCCATCAGTTCCCAAAATGCCTGACTTAACGAACGGAGATGAGTTTCGTTATAGACTTATGCACCTGCAATTAAGAGGATCATCTATGAACAGAAAACTCTGGGCGAAAACAGGCGCAGCTTTGTTGCTTAGCGTTTTGTCTTTTCCACTGGCATCCAGCTCGATAAATCCTGTGCTAGCAGCAGAAAACGCTGCAGCAGCCTTAGGGAAAACGGCCCCCACGTTCAATTTGACCGATTCAAATGGCAAGAAACATTCACTTGAAGAAGGCAAAGGAAAAATTGTCGTTTTGGAATGGACAAATTACGATTGCCCATTTGTAAAACGCCAATATTCCACCGGCGCTATGCAAAAGCTTCAGAAAACCTACACCGGAAAAGGCGTGCTCTGGTTTTCAATCTGTTCATCAGCTGAAGGACGGCAGGGAAATTATTCAGCCGCAAAAATCAATGAACTCATGAAGCAAAACAATGCAAGTCCAACAGCCTATCTCATGGACCCAGACGGAAGCGCTGGACACGCGTATGGAGCCACTTGCACCCCTGATATGTTCATCGTTAATGAGAAGGGTGAGTTAGCTTATTCCGGAGCAGTCGATGACAATCAGACAGCAGACTCAACTGAAAAAGTAAATGTCAATTACGTTCAAAAGGCACTCGATGAGCTTCTTGCTAAGAAGCCCATCAGCATAGCAAGCTCAAAAGCGATGGGCTGCTCAGTGAAATACAAGCAATAAAGGACCAACCGAAATGAAACAACTTATTTGTTTGCTTGCCGCTTTTGGCATCGGAACAGCAGCTTATGCGTCCAATGATTGGGATATTGACACCAAGCATTCTAGCGCCACATTTACAGTAAAACATATGATGGTATCTTCGGTACCAGGACAAATGGGTGGTATCACGGGTACTATCAATTATGACGGCAAAAACGTAGATACACTCAAGGTTACGGCCAAGCTAGACCCTGCCACAATCAATACAAATGAACCAGGCAGAGACGAGCACCTGCGCGGCGCTGATTTCTTCGATGTCGCGAAATTTCCTGCAATTACGTTTGAATCTACCGGCATTATTCCAATTATGGCCGGCGGTTTCAAATTGACAGGAAAGCTCACCATGCATGGTGTCACGAAAAACGTCGAGTTGAATGTAGACGGTCCAACAGAAACCTTCCTCGATAAGAAGAAAGGCATTGAACGTGTCGGCGCATCTGCAACCACTACAATCAACCGCAAAGAGTTCGGAATGACTTACAACAACGCACTCGATAATGGCGGCGTTGCAGTTTCAGACGATGTAAAAATCACTCTGAACCTTGAAGCTCACCGCAAAGTCGGCGACAAAGTCAGCAGCAAATAATTGAAAAAAGCAGACTAACGAAACTACAAGAATTCAAAAGAGCACCTCTTTCGAGGTGCTCTTTCTTATCGAAAACAATGGAGTGTTATCCGATTAGCATGACGGATTCACGTTCCATGCACCAGTGGAAAATGGGCATGCCATGTAGGTTTATAAAGATCCATTCTGCGGCGCCCTCTTTTGGAGGAAACTCACAGTTGAACCATTTATTGCTTCCGATCAATCGAACGCTGTAGCGTCCGCGCAGGTTGTATTCAGCACTTGAACGAAGTTTAGCCCGATCATACTCCGAACTTTTTCTCCAGGATTGGAGGGTTGAATGATGATTGCTTATTGCTTGAGTTCCTAACATTGCTATCTCCTGCTTTCGGCTCACCGGGGAAGTAGTAGTGGGTTTAGAAACCTGGTGAACACGAATGATTTGATAGTAATCAAGAGAGCGTTGCGTGAAAACAGTATTTACCCTGATCCACTTTTTCGCAGCATCCTGTTCCGCCTTTTAGCAGCAGTATTCACAAATTTGCCACAAAGAATCGCATTTGTAGTCTGAATTTGCTTGGTTGAATCAATTGCAAAACTATTTTGCGGCAGGCTCAACGGTGGGCTCAACGGCAGCCTCGGGGGGCTTAGAAGCAGGGTCATTTATGGACAAAAGCGGTCCTTCCTTTAACGCCGGTCCTTCCTTTATCTCAGGCTTCTTGCCCTTTTGAATCTCCTTCACCCAAGTTTTGAACTGACCATCTTTTATATAACGGTAAAAATCTCGTCCGGGGCAATCGGTTTGACCAGGTGCAGCATCCATGTGAGTGCGAATATGCTCTGCATCAATTTTGTGTTTCTGAGCAAGCCACGCTGTCAATTGAGCGCACGAGCGAATTTGCTCTAGTCCAGGGCGCTGCTTTTCAAAATCACCCATCATTTCGACACCGATGTTACCGTTTACCGAATACTTGGTGTTTGTCTCAGGTTCGTATTCAACAGGGCGCCCTTCAAAGATTCTCCCATCAGGAGCGATGAGGTAGTGATAGGGCAGGTCGGGCCAATAGGTATCACGCGGTGGCTTTTCCAACTTCGGACGATTTTGCCCCCAGACTTGCATGTGCCTCACGAATTCTGCGGGGTCACTTCCATACTTCCAAAATTCTCCAGCATGGTGAATCGTAATCCAAACAGGAACCTGTTTTCGCGAGTCAGGTATTGCGTCGGCTTTCGAGCCCCACTCTTCTCGGCGCACCATGGAAGGACGCTTCACCTCAGCAGCAAATGCACGAAGTGGAACTGTCGACTGCAAAAGGAAAGCACATCCGCTCAGTCCAAAAACAATCACCGAAACAAATCCACGCGTTTTCATGAACATCCTCATTAGCGAATGCGATTCTACTACCAATCCATTTTAAAACCGACCTCATTTAACCATTGAGATCCCAAATTCCGGATCGGTACCGATTCAGTATTTCTAGCCGCGTACATTAAACGGAAGCTTAGCGCTAGGTGTGCAACCGCGCTAAACCCTTATTTTGCGCGCATTTTCACCATTGAAAGCGGTGGGACTATCCCGCACTATACAGATGGAGTTAGCAGGGTCAGTTTGAGAGAATCAAATGGACCCAGGATCAAGAAATTTTGCCGAGCTTCTCAACACAGAGAGGCCAAAGAGCCAGCTGGAAACTTGTGCGTCAACCTTCGCCGTTTCGTTTGTGCAGTCTCTTTATGAGGAACCGGCGTTCGCACTCAAGCAGGCTATTGCGCATATGTGCCCCGGCAAAACTGGTGAAGACTTCGCCAGAAGCGTGGAAAAAGAGCGCCCTGATCAGCTACAAAACAAAACGTTATCAGCGCCCTGGTTGGCACAAATAACAGGCTCGGCATTAGGTCAAATTCCCCTCTTGCTTCTTACTCATAAGGTCAGCGGCGGACTGCTAAACAAAACCGAACAGCTTGCTTGTGCCGATCTAAATCGCAGCCTCGGAAAACCCACCAGAGAACTGATTCAATCAGGAATTACCGGCTTCACTTACGGTTCCGTCTTCACGCCAGCGACAGCAGGCGCAGTAGCCGACGATAAGTTCTGGACAAATAGAGGACTGCACGGCTTAAGCAATGGTATCGCATTCAGTGCACTGCACTACAGCACAAACAAACTGAGGGCAATTCCCACGCAAGGAGAACTCAGCTCAGCACAGTTGCTACTGCGCAAGCCGCTCATAGCTGGTGGGCTAGCAGGAATACCCAGTGGATTCGTCGCCACCGAAATGAATTCATTAATCGACCAGAACCGACTCGCAAGAAACGAAGAGTTGCTAGATGGCATTGCAACACAATGTGTTCTCGGCTCGGGCTTTGCAAAAGCAGAAGCAAAAATAAAAGAATGCGCCCCAAAAGCCTTGGAAGAAACGGCGCCCCACTTGCTCGAAACAGACAAGCAGCTCACAGATTTAAAGCAAAAGATTGCCAAACTCACAGAAGAAAATGAAAAGCTGAACCAAATTTCCACCGTCGATGCTCTTACGGGGCTAAAGAATCAGCGCGCTGGTTTCGAGATGATGGACAAAGAATTCGCCAGCGCCGCCCGCAGTTCAACCCCACTTTCAGTGCTATTCCTTGACTTGAATGGATTCAAAAAAGTAAATGACGCACTAGGTCATGAAGTTGGCAACAAGGCGCTGATGAAGTCCGCCGATTTAATCTCTGAACGCCTGCGAAAATCCGATTCACTCTTCCGTAATGGTGGAGACGAGTTTGTAGCAATTCTTCCAAACACTTCGGCAGAAGGCGCTCGTCGGGTTGCTCAAGACATCCAGGCACACCTGCAGTTCACTCTTAGCGCGCCAGACGGAACAGGCTATCCCATTGGCACCAGCATTGGTGCCTCGACTTTTGAGCCCCAGGCGAGAAATTATAAAGATGCAAAAGCACTTTTACACGACGCCGATCAAAACATGTACATTGACAAACGTCGCCTCAAAGGTGGCGCCGGCTCTCCAAGCAACGAGAAGAGCGTTGCAGTTGATACAAGAGTAACAACGGGACAAGCAAGAGAAAGCAATTCCTCAAGCGGCACACAAAACACGACGACAGAAGTAATTCGAGTATCAGAAGTATACCTGGACTCAAAGGGCGAGCTGTTAACACCAGCTCAAGTCCAATCAGCAAAACTTGAAAGCAGATCGCCGGCTGAATTAGCCGAATTTGGCATTAAGCGCACAAATGGCAACGATCTGAAGCCGCAGCACATAACCAACCCTATCGATAAAAACGCAAGTCCGAAAGAAAAGATAAGCCAAATTCAAAGGCTCTCTCGCGAGAACCAGCCGATAATCGACCAATTCAAGAGTTTCATTGATAGCAAATATGATAGTTACTCATATGGCACTCCCAAAGAAACTGCATCCACACTGAGAAAAGTGGGGCGTCCTGAGACACGGGAAAGAAAGCCCTGGTTCGGCATAGAACATCTTCGAGACACACAGAGATTCACAACGATTTTAGACAACCTGAATGACCTACCTCACATCACTCGAGATCTTAAGAAAAGTCCCTTTCAAATACTCGAAGCAAACCTGGGTAAAATGCAGCCAAACGGAAGGGGGTGGCGGGCAATGCCTTTTGACTTAAGAGCACCTAACGGACAGCTTTTAGAGTACCAGGTCATTCCCCGAGAAATGTATGAGGTAGGAAAAAAGACACATCCAATCTATGATAAATGGAGAGACCTTCCGATTGAAAGTCTCAGCTTAGAACAAAAGATCCAAAGAAGAAATGATTTGATTTACGCACGCGACATATCACAAAACGCATGGCAAGACTATTTAAGAAGAACTTCGCAATCTGAAGACCACGTAAAACAAATCATGAAAGAACTTCGTCGCGAACTCACGGAGGAAAAAATTTGAAGATGGATCACGTTCTCGCAATGAGGTCACCGGACGGTGAAATTCTCATTGCTGATCAAACTGACAATTTCAGCGCATCCTTCCGTGATAGCAAATGGCGTTATGGCGACATTTTTGACTCCGAAGATCTATTTGAAAACTTTCGGCACATTGAAGATGACGACGAGGTATTGCGTATTCTCAAAGAGGCACGCAGCACGTTAACGCGAATATAGTTTCATTTGTCGCGTAGCTGTAGCAAAACTCATCCAAATGGAAAAGACCGAACAAGTCGGTCTTCCCAGCAAGCAGCGAGAGAAATCTAGTGAGGCGCTAATTAATAGCCTTGAATCTTGATATCGCGTGGGTCCTTGTTGTATTCCTTGATCTGGCGAATCTGCATTGGTCCCGGCTCTGCTGCAGTAGGTCTATCTCCCAGTTTATAGTCACTGTTTCCGAAGATAATGCCCTTCTTCACTGCAACTGCATCGTTTTTGTCTGCCTTGCCATCATTGTTGCTGTCGTAAAACTCAATGTCTTTAACACCATACTTTTGCAATGAATTTGACAACTTGTCGGCCGCTACTTTCATTGTGTCTGCACTTACTGGTTTGTCAGTCCATTTACTTTGCTTCTGAGCCACTTCCTTCCACACATCATTCATCATTGTCATCGCCGCTTCATTGCTGACTTCTGTTCCTGGCTTCAGGTGTTGCTTCTCAACTGCATGCTTTACTGCTACTTCGATATCGTTAGCCATTTTGTCCTCCGGCGGGTCAACCGCGTTAATTGCTTGCTTGTGAGAACAAGAATACGCAACGCCCCGGTCGGCCTTGGGTCACGTTCCGGTCAAATTTGGGTCACTACATTAGAGATTGCGCACTGGTTTATCGGCACTCCGACCCTGCCACAAACCAGTGCAGCTACAGGTCCCGGGGCACCATCAGGGTGGCAACAGCCCGCCACACACAGGTATCGGGCAAGCGTCCAGAAGGATTTAACGAGCAACACCTTGACAATCCCTGATGTTTGGGCTAATGTTTTTCCACCATCGAATGCAGAGTCGACGGCTTACTAAATAAGAAAAAGCGACTAACGCCCCGCAGTTAGTTTTACTTTCCATTTGTTTCGCATCACTGCGATTTTTTGCAGTGCATCAAAACCCATTCTGATTCGCACCCTCTAAACCGAATCAGAGTCCAAGCTTGATGATCGGGATCGAGCTTCACACCCTGGAGTAAAAACTAAATGCAATACAAGAAACTAGTGCCCATACTGGTTGGGCAACTGTTGGTTGATTCAGGTATTCTTGAACCCAAATTACTCGACATAGCGCTGGAAAAAGCAAAAGAGCATTGCGTCCGCATTGGTCAGGTGCTTCTGTACTCAGGTTTAGTATCGGATTACCATCTCCGAACCGCACTCACTGCACAACGTATGTTGCGCCAATCACTGATTTCGTACAGACATGCAGTCGATGCACTCAGACTGGTGAAAGAGCAAAAAATGGATGCTGAAGCTGCGCTTGCAAGAGGCCGTTGGTTGCATGCAAACGAGCAAATACATCAGTTTGCCAAACTGCTGATGGATGTAGGAATAATTGAGTCACATCAATTAGGCTCATCGTTAGCCCTTGCAATCAAGCATGACTATGCCCTGGGCCGCGTCCTGACTGTGCAGGGAAAACTTACCATGGACCTCCGCAAAGCTGCGCTTGATACCATAATTTTGGTGCGTAGCGGCGACATCACTTACGAGCATGGCGTGGCTGCAATGCGAGCCGTGCTACGAACAGGTCGCAGCATCAGCGATTTGATGGGATTAGAATCCTCACCGATTCACAGCATTAGCGAGGAATTAATCGAATCAGGCATTCTGACGGAACATGAGGTAGTGGACATAATTGAAGAAGCACTGCAGAGAGAAGCTCTCTGGAAGGGCTCTCTAACTTCCAATACGATTATCGCAAATTTGAAATTTGCAGCATCAATTTCCATAAACAGAATGTTGGCCGAAGGGACTGTTTCAGTTAATCACGCGCAAACACTTTGCAATGAACTTTTCTTGTCTACTTCGACAGTACTAAGAAATCTCGGAACACTTTCCAAAGAGGCTCAACTTATCGCAAGCTAAAAACAATTTTGATGTGCAAGCACCATGGAGAGGGGCATGCATGGATCAATAGAGGGGCTCGTGGGGACGGGCTCCTCTTTTTTTGCTTAATGACCGGAGTAAGTTGCCACAGAACGGGGAATGGATATTAAGTACTCCCTGGCAGACAGCTTCGATGCTCCTAAAAACTGGACTCAAATGGAAATCCAGGTACGAAATTCTCGACCAATTGGGTGAGGGAGGTTTTGCCACTGTTTATCTAGCTTTAGACCACGAGCTAAATAGAAAAGTAGCAATAAAGGTTCTCAAGTCGACAGCTAATGATCAGGAAGGAACCGAAGAGAGGTTCCAGCGTGAAGCAAAAGTCCTGGCTAAGCTTCGCCACCCAAACATCCTCACAGTTTACTCTTTTGAAACGCTCGACGATTTTTCATCATGCCTGCTCATGGAGTACCTTGAGGGCGAGAGCCTCGAATCACGTCTGCTTAGAGAAGGCAGCATTAGTGAGAAACTCGCAAAAAAGATTACGGCAGAAATTACAGAAGGATTGATTTATGCACATTCCTTTGACGTGATTCATCGCGATCTCAGCACTGCAAACATCTTTCTTGTGGGTGATAGAAACGACCCGGGAGTGAAGATAATAGATTTTGGACTATCTTCGCTTATGGCTCCAATGGACAGCGAGAGCCTGAGCAGACTTACAGCTACAGGACTGCTAGTGGGCAATCCTTCCTTTATGAGCCCGGAACAAAGCCGCGGTGGACAATTAGACGAGCGAAGTGATATCTACTCTTTGGGTTGTGTTTTATATCGAATGGTCTCTGGCGACTTCCCGTTTAATTCAAGCAGCGCTATCGGACTGCTCTACATGCACCAGGCAGAGTCACCGCCCGCACCAAAACTTGATTGGGACGATGCTAAGTCCGCGAAAGAATTTTCGAATTTGATCTTGAAATGCTTACAAAAAGATCCCGATCAACGATTTCAATCTGCCAGAGATATTAAGAACGCTATTGCTGACCCTGGCACTTTTTTGCAAACTCAGTATTTGAATACGAACTGGGCCCAGAAAATAAAAGAAGGTCCAAAATTCTCTGGCAAAGCGCTTGCCACTGTCGCTTGCCTCTGTGCCCTCATTGTCGTTCTAGCCTCTGTAATTGTTAGTCTCCTCGACAAGCAACTGCTCACTGTAATGCAAAAATCGCCCGCAGCGATTCCGTACGAAAATTTCTTGTTAGATCGAACTGCAAAACCAGCCATTCGCATCTCCATCTACAAGGACTTTATCGCAAGAGAAGCCGAATTCTCTCCAAAGATTCCAGCATACCTGCTCGAAATTGCAGATTGCTATATGAAAGCATCAGATCAACAAAAAGCAATCGACTCAATTTTAGGTGCACTGGAAGCGATCAAGAATAGCAATAGCCTCAGTTCACAGGAGCGGCAGAGACTCTTACAGAGAGCCAACAATGCAATTCAACTTTGCGACTCTGGTGAGCTAAATCAAGCAGCAATAGTAGCCATGTCGCGTTGCCTAAACGAAATGCTGAATACCGGAGCACCGGCTGCCAAAAGCAAAATGATCATGATGCCATTAATTCGCCGCGTAAATGCGTTTTCGGGTCCTCTAGATCCTGAAACAAAACACGAAGCAGCAGAGGCAATAATTGCTGCAATCAAGAAGAACATCGCACCGACTGAAGATGACGAATACAATGCCACATTTCTTTTTGCACAAGTCATCGATATAAAAGATTGTGTGAGCTTGCTAGAGGCAGTCCAAAAGCTTCCAGAAATCGAGGCAAACCACGCGGGAACAGCCTCTTCACAGGAATTTCAACAGCTATGCTTCAGAGACACAGAACGAGCTCTTTCTCAGTTTGATACTTTCCTGGCGAAAACGAAATCAATTCGAGGCAAGCGTGAAATACTAGAGTATTTCATTTCGACTGCAACTCAAGAAGGAGAACTTGCTCGAGCCAGAGAGGCTCTCAAACAACTAAAGAGCATGAATTTTGAAACATCGGCGCTGCTTGGGCAACTGGAAGTCGACCTCCTGTGTGCAGAAAACAAGCACAGCGAGGCGATAAAAATTTGTCATCAACTCGAAGTACAGCTTCCCAGATTTGAAAGCGTGGATACGCTCAGACAGCCCGCGCTAATCTACGACGAGTATTTCCTTACCCTGAAAGCTTGTATGTCTGCCAATGATGAAACAACAGGCGTTAGCGTTCTGAACAAATTCAAAGAGTGCATTACTACCAAGGGCGGCTCTCTTGAAGGCAGATTCACAAAATACAACCTGGGCAGATTTGCGAAACTTTTTTATCGAGTTCAATCAGCAGATATGATGCAAGCGGTTCTAAGTTTAGGTAAGTGTTCTGACGAGAATTCCAATGGCATGTGCCAGAGAGCCGTGCTCTCATCAAAGATGTACCTGGCAATGCAAAAACGTGATTACAAGGAAGCATGGATTTGCCTCGACAAAGCTCAAAACTTGCCGTCAGCCACGGACGCGAAATCAGATAATGCACATTTTGCTAGCATGATTTACGCCGGACTGAATAAAGCAGACGATGCGGCAAAACATCTAGACAATGAATGGAATCAATCTGGATGGAATGTTTTATATGCAGCACAACAGCAAAGAGATGTACTTCCAAAGAGCGCTGAACTGATGATTGTTGCCATAGACATGAAAGAAGACGAGCTTGCGTGCGAAAGTATAAAGCGCGCTCTGAACAGAGCCGTCGCTCCGACAAAAGCATTCGCAGTTATTGCAAATGCTCTAGCAAAAAGAACAAAGAGCGAAGAGTTCAAGCGCCTGGCCGACCGTGCGGTAAAAGAATCGGGATACTCCGAGCATTCGAAGTATCCCGTAAAACCATGCACACCTTTCAAGTTTGTTGATGAAAAGTGAGTTTACTTTTTTGCACTAACGCTTATTTGGAACAAAATCCAGAGCACTTCTTACAAGGAAGCCGCCAATGAGAAGCGGTGCTTTGTATCTCATCGGAACAGACTCAGACAAGAATCCGAGGGCACCGGCACCGATGGCAGCATCAGCAACCAGCCCCATTGAATACTTACCTCTAGTTTGCCAATTAAGAGCGTCTTTCATGTTTTTGAAGTCGTCATAACCTTGCAGCGCTGCAAAACCAGTTAATGGCACAGCAGCTAAGCCAGGACTGCTGCGAAAAACCATAGCTCCCGTGCCCACAGTCATCAGCTTGTAGGGGTTTGAGAATACGCCTCTGCGACTTTGCTCCATATCATAGAGATTCTTATCGTAATGCAGGCGCAATTCTGCGATTTGCTTCTGAGTTTCTTGCAGAATATTCTGCACATCCTTCAGATTTTTATCCAGAGCTGGAGGAATTAAATTGTCTTGCGGATTCTTTTTCTGCAAAGGAGCAGCATCTGTATCCGAAACACGTGTCACGGTGAGTTCTTGAACAGGGGCACCACTGCTAGTGCTCTTCACAATATCACGAAGCTGGTTGAGGCTTCCTGATCTCCATGCATCATCATGAAGCACTGGCACCTGTACGTCCTGTTCTACATTTTTTGAAGTCGTTTTATCACTAAATTCCGGCATTGGCTCGTACTCCTATCACTAGCCGATAGCTAAGCTCGATCCCAAATTCCCGATTCGCCAAGACGAGTTTATACCCGAAAATTCTTTCCTGGACAGATTGCTAGTTTATCTGTATCTCATACAAAAACGCGTAAAGAGCCTGGCTTACGAAAAGCCGCACCCAGAGCCTGATCGCAACGTTTAGAATTGCAAAGCAGAGCTGCGTAATTTCCCCAGTATGTTCGCTTATGCAGTCAGAAAATTCAATTCAAACTGATGCGAATGAAGTCTCTCCTGCCCCTTTGCAAAACGATTTCCGGCGTTTGCGATATTTCCCCAAGTTTTTTCTGTGGGTCCTTTATCTGCTCTCCGTCCACACGCACAGCGCCGTCAGCACAGAGGCGCTTAGCCTCGCCACCAGAAGCAGCAAAGCCAACTTCCTGAAGAGCTTTGGCTAATGTGGTTTCTTTGCTCATGGAAGAATTGTGCGAAGGAATGTCGTCTGGCATTTGCTTAGCACTGTGGACTTTCTTCCATTCAGCCAGCGCTTTGTCAGCGTTTTCTTCACCATGATATTGCCTGACGATTTGATGTCCCAATTTTTCCTTCATATCTTTTGGATTTGAGCCATTCTTGAGTTGCTCAGTAATTGCGTCAATTTCAGCACCAGTGAGAGTCGTAGTCAGTTCGAAATAGCGAACAATGAGTTCATCTGGAATTCTCATGCACTTGCCGAACATATCATTAGGCTCATCTTTCAATGAAATGTAATTGTTGTAGGACTTGGACATTTTTTGAACGCCGTCAGTACCTTCAAGAAGAGGTAAGAACATACCAAGCTGAGGTTTCAAGCCATACTTCGGTTGCAGTTCACGTCCTTGCAGAATATTGAAGCGCTGATCTGTGCCACCAAGTTCGATATCACTCTTAATTGCGACAGAGTCGTATGCTTGAAGCATCGGATAAAACAGCTCATGCATTGCAATTGGCAATTGCTTCTCCATGCGCTCACCAAAGGCTTCTTTTTGAAGCATTTGATTCACAGTTGCAAAACTCGCAAGCTGCAGCACCTTACTTAAATCAAGAGGCGCCAACCAATCGGCATTGTTTGTTACCTCGGTCTTATTCATATCGAGGATAAGCCCCATCTGGTTAATGTAGGTTTGAGCGTTTTTCGCGACGTCTTGAGCCGTCAACGGTGGGCGAGTCTTATCGCGACCAGAAGGGTCACCTATTTGTGCGGTGAATCCACCAATTATGAGAACGATTTGATGACCATACTCCTGAAAACGGCGCAGTTTGCGAAAAACAACAGCGTGACCCAGGTGCAAATCGGTCGAAGTTGGGTCTACGCCAAGCTTGACACGCAGCTTACGCCCTTCCTTCTTAGCTTCCCACAATCGAAAAGCGAGCCCCTTTGCGCCATCTGGCAATACTTCCGAGCCTCTTACCAGTTCTTCCGCCTCAGCCATAATGTCAGCGGGAATTGTGTTCTGCTCAGATTCTTTCACTGTTTCCACTTCGATGATCCTTCTTTTGAACCGGCCCAAATTCAGCCTGCGCATGAACTCAATCACTCATGACAGGAGCTTTAGCAAAGAGCTAAAGAATCTTAGCATGTCAGGGGAATTTCTTGCCCCAAAAACTTCTCTGGGCTAAGATTTTGGACAGGCGAGAATTATCCTCTCGTCATCTCACTGTCAGGGGGTTTTCAGTCATGGGCACGCAATACAATCCGCAGCAAATTGAAGAGAAATGGCAAGCGGTTTGGAATGAGCTGGGAATCTACAAAGCCATCGATAACGACAGCAGACCCAAGTTCTACTCTCTCGTGATGTTTCCCTATCCATCTGGTGACTTGCATATGGGTCACATGAGGGTTTATACAATTTCTGACGTAATCACTCGTTACAAGAGAATGCAGGGTTATAACGTTCTCAACCCGATGGGATGGGATGCTTTCGGTTTGCCTGCTGAAAATGCCGCAATCAAGAACAAAAAACATCCGGAAAGCTGGACGAAGTCAAATATCAAATACATGCGTGACGAACAGTTGAAGAAACTGGGCACGAGTTACGATTGGGATCGCGAAGTCAACACCTGCGATAAAGACTACTATCACTGGACTCAATACATTCTTCTCAAGTTTTACGAGAAGGGTCTGGTTTACAGAAAGAGTGCTCCAGTAAATTGGTGTCCTGACTGCGCCACCGTTCTGGCTAACGAACAGGTTGAAAACGGAGCCTGCTGGAGACATCTCGAAACCAAAGTTGAACAGAAAATGATGTCGCAGTGGTTCTTGAAAATCACTGCGTACACAGATGCCTTGCTGAACGATCTCGACTTGCTTAAAGGTTGGCCTGAACGTGTCTGCGTAATGCAACGCAACTGGATCGGCAAATCTGAAGGCGCTGAGATTCAATTCACTGTTGAAAGCAAGCCAAATGTGAAAATCACAGTTTTCACAACTCGACCAGACACCACATTCGGTGTCAGCTACGTTGTACTCGCGCCAGAGAATCCATTAGTCAAAGAACTAACAACCGAAGAAAACAAAGCGAAGGTCGAGCAATACGTGGCAGACAGCAAGCTCAAAACAGAGCTTGACCGCATGAGCAGCACCGAGAAAGAAAAATCTGGAGTGCCGACAGGTTCGTTTGTGCTTAATCCATTTAATGGGGAAATTGTCCCGGTATGGGTTGCTGATTATGTTTTGATGAGCTACGGAACTGGCGCAGTAATGGGCGTTCCTGCTCATGACGATAGAGACTTTGCGTTTGCTAAGAGATTCAACTTGCCAATCGTAGAAGTCATTTCACAAACCGGCGAAGCAAGTGGCGAAATGAGCAAGGCGATGATTGAGCCAGGCATCATGGTTAACTCTGGTTCGTTTAACGGACTGAGCAACGAAGAAGCCAAAAAGAAAATGACTCAGTGGGCTGCAGAAAATCAAAGTGGCGGACCGCGTGTTCAATACAGATTGAGAGACTGGCTCATCAGTCGCCAACGCTACTGGGGCTGCCCGATTCCGCTGCTTCATTGTGATAAGTGCGGGGTGGTGCCGGTCAAAGAGAGCGACCTTCCAGTCGAGTTGCCACTCGATGTAGAGTTCACTGGAGAAGGTGGCTCACCTCTCGGCAAGACAGAGTCCTGGTTGAATGTTAATTGCCCAAGCTGCGGCGGCAAAGCTCGCAGAGAGACTGACACGATGGATACATTCATCGACTCTAGCTGGTATTACCTGCGGTATGCAGACGCTAAAAATACAAAATTGCCATTCGATAAAGCCAAGGTAGATTATTGGATGCCAGTCGACCAATACGTTGGTGGCATTGAGCACGCAATCTTGCACTTGCTCTATTCCAGATTTTTCACCAAGGCGCTTCGTGACTGCGGGCTGGTTGACTGCGACGAGCCATTCACAAACTTGCTTTCACAGGGAATGGTCACAAAACACTCAACCATTTCCGGGCGCATCGAAAAAATGTCAAAATCGCGCGGCAACGTTGTGGGCACCACAGACTTCTTTAAGAAGTTCGGAGCAGACTCTGCTCGTTTGTTCACTCTGTTTGCGGCGCCACCAGAGCAAGAGCTGGAGTGGTCAGAAGAGGGAGCCATCGGTCAATTTAGATTCCTCGGAAGAGTCTGGCGTTTTGTGCAAGACTTGATTGATGCCGATATCGTCGGACCAAAATCCAACACAAAGAAGGAATTTGGCGAGCATGGCATCTCTTCTTTCGACGGTTTCTCAGCGCAGGCAAAGACTCTTTTGCAGATTTGTCATCGCACAGTTAAGGCTGTCACTGACGATTTGAGTGTTGAGCGATATATGTTCAATACAGCGATCGCGCGCTGCATGGAGCTCGTAAATCAACTCTACGCTTTCGCATCGGCGAAGGCTCAGGAAAGCGGAAATGGTTCTAATGGTTCGGCAGAATCATCAGGACTGGCGGCATGTTCGAAAGAAGAGAAAGAACTTCTTGCTTATGTTGCTCGCTGCCTGTTACTTGTGCTTGCGCCAATGGCACCGCATTTGAGCGAAGACCTCTGGCATCAATGCGGTTTTGCAAAATCTGACAAAGATTCCATTCACGTCACAAAATGGCCGGGCTTCACAGAGGCATTGACCATTGCAGATGAAATTGAATTGGTACTTCAGGTTAATGGAAAAATCGTCAACAAGATAATGGTGAAAAAGGGTATTCCCGAACCCGATGCTAAAGAAGCAGCGTTGTCAGACGAAAAAATTAAGAAGAAACTTGAAGGTCAAGACCCTAGAAAGATCATCTTCGTCAAGGATCGATTAGTCAACATTGTTGTTTAATCGGCAATTCGGGCAATAACGTCTCCACTTGACACGTTATTGCCCGGGCTTTGACAATGTGATCCAATATAGGTAGATTTATCCATACATTATGAGCAATTCTGACGCGCGCAAACGAGAACTATTGAAGCCACCGGAAATTAAGCCGGTTCTGACTTTTTTCGTATTAATGGCTTGTATCTTTAGCGTCGGTGACCCCGCGAATATCGAATATAACAATTATTGTAAGGCTGCAGCAGATAACGCCGCACGCGGCATCCCAAATGGCACGCCACCAGCTAGCTTTAACATGTGGGTCAATGACCACTCGATAAGCCCTCAGAAGTTCTTTCAGGTATTTCGCGGAGGCGCCCCAGCTCCTGCGGCACCACCACCGCCGGCGCCAAAAAAGAATGGCGGAGGCACACCGGCAGCTGCGCCTGCCCCGAACCCACTTGCCGGCATACCAATTTTTGCCGTCATCGGAATGTGTTACGCGGCAACCACCGCTCAGTTAGGACCCATGATGTATGTGCTCAACGCAGCATTCTGGTGGGTTTTCGGTTGCGTGCTCGAGAAAAAACTGGTTGCCTGGCGTTATCCATTGTTCCTTTTTATCGGAATGATCGCCAATTGGTTCCTTCTGGCAAATGAAGCTGAGTTCATCGACCCAGCCCAGAGATTTATCGGACCAACGCTGTTTTTCTGCTACATCATAGGCGGCTACCTGGTTGTTAAACCGAAGAAGCCTTTTAAGCCTCAGGAATGGGCGCCTTCTCGTTTCAAAATTTTTGTTGGCAACGATAATTCAGTCACTACAAAGAAATTGAAAATTCCGTGGGTCTCACCCTGGGTTTATGTTGGCTTGTTTTCAGCGCTAACTGGGTTGATGTATTTCCTCTCTATAACTGGAGGAAAAGAGCTCGCTGACTTGACTCATCTGAACCAGATGAACAATTTCCGCCAGATCTTCTTTGGCACCTTGCCGGCAAGTACAGTCCTCTTGCTGCGCCCCATTCCTGCGATGGAATGCCTGCTGGCTGGTGTAATCTCGGCCTACGTCATACAGAACATCGTCTTTACACCGAAAGTTCGTCGCGAGGCTGGAGACCTTCAAGTACAAGCAATCTTGCAGTACAAAGAGCTGAGAGCTCTTGATATGAACCACAAACAGGCTGTTGAAGGGACTGCAAAGTTAATCGGCGTTCCACTGGACATCGTAAAAGACTGGATTGCCAAAGGTTTACAATCACCGCCTGTAGATAGCGAATAAGCACTTCCGCCTGCGAGGCTTATCTCCATTACATGTAAGCTGTCTACTGACATGCTAGACTTTGACATTCCATTTTTTGGTCAAGGCAAGTGGCATCGTCTTCCGACAACGAAAATCCAGAAAGCAGTAATCAACTGCAAGTTGAATCGATTGATGATTCCAGCAAGTGGGTGCGCAAGGTTGCCTGGATGAGAATCTTGCAAGTGCTCCTCGACGCATCACTTGTCTCAATCAGCCTCCTGCTTTCCTTTTTGATTAGATTTGACGGAGCACCAGCGCGCGAGTATTGGCATCAACTTCTGTGCATGGCGCCTATCTTCATCGGACTGCGCCTGCTTGCACACTGGATTTGTGGCGTGTACACGAGACTGTGGCGTTACACTGGTCTGGCCGAAGTAGTAGAGATAGGGGTCGCAACTCTTAGCGTCAGCACCATAATTCTGATAGCCCGTGCAATCGGTCTGCTGGGCATCGGGAAACATCAGCTTGCGTACAGCATCATTTTGATAGAGCCTGTTTTGACATTTATGCTTGTGGTGGCAGCTCGCGTACTTCGTCGCATGCAAACTGAATATTTGCAGAGAAAGCACTGGAGACAGCCAGTGCGCAAGCGCGCCCTCGTAGTGGGTGCAGGCGATGCAGGACAGATGGTGGCAAGAGAGCTTTCTCACAGGCTTGACCTCGGAACCGACGTCGTCGGATTTGTTGATGATGACCAACTGAAGGTAGGCAAGCGAATTGGCAACGCCACCGTATTTGGCACCACAAAGCAGCTGCTGAATAATGTAGAGAAGCATTTTGTCGATCAGGTTATCATCGCCATTCCATCAGCCCCACCTGCTGAGATTCGACGCATTGTGGACATCTGCAGAGAAGCAGAAGTTGAGACCAGAATTCTGCCTGGACTCTTCGAACTGATAGATGGAAGAGTCAGCGTAAACCAGCTTAGAACAGTGTCGCTCGAAGATTTGCTTGGTCGCGAAAGGGTCGAGATGGACACAGCTTCAATCGCGCACTACATCGGGGGCAAGCGCGTTCTCATCACTGGAGCAGGTGGTTCAATCGGCAGTGAACTCTCGCGACAAATTATGGGCTTTCAGCCTTCTGAATTGATTTTGCTTGGCAGAGGCGAAAACTCCATCTTCATGATTCTCGAAGAACTTCGTCGCCGACCTGAACCGGTGAAACTGACGAGCATCATCGCTGACGTTAGAGATGCTGAGCGCCTTTCATACATTTTTGACACACACAAACCCGAAGTGGTTTTCCACGCAGCAGCACACAAGCATGTGCCCCTGATGGAATGCAATGTCTCCGAAGCAATAAAGAACAACATCATCGGCACCTACAACGTGGCAAATCTCGCGGACCACTTTAAGTGCGAGAATTTCGTGCTTGTATCAACCGACAAAGCCGTAAACCCGACTTCAGTTATGGGTGCTAGCAAACGAGTATCGGAATTGGTCGTACAAGACATTGCTAGAAAGTCCGATACCAAATTTGGTATGGTGCGATTTGGCAACGTACTGGACAGCCGTGGCTCAGTGATTCCGACCTGGCGCAAACAAATAGAACTCGGTGGACCTGTGACTGTAACGCATCCTGATGCAGTGCGGTATTTCATGTTGATACCAGAAGCGGTGCAGCTCATAATTCAAGCCGGTGCCCTCGGAGCACACGGAGACATATTCGTCCTCGATATGGGTGACCCATGCAAAATTTTAGATCTTGCAAACGACCTGATCAGACTTTCCGGATTGAGACCTGGCACCGACATCGAGATTAAGTTCGTCGGCTTGCGTCCTGGTGAAAAACTCTACGAAGAGCTACTCACTGCTGAGGAAGGTCTCACAGCTACAAAATACAAGAAGATTCACGTTGGCAAGCCTCAAGAGTTTGATCATGACCTTTTGATGCGCGAGCTGGAAAAACTGAGAGAAGGCGCGAAGAAAGAAGACGAAACCTCTATTCGCAGCAGTCTCGAAAAATTAGTTGGGGGAACCCTGGTTAAGGAACCTAGATAATGCCTGAATTAGCCACAGTATCAATTGACGAAAAAGAGCAAAAGCTATTAAAGCAATTGGCTGCATTAGACAGCGTGATTATCGCCTATTCTGGCGGTGTCGATAGCTCGTTGTTAGCGTTCTATGCACGAAAAGTGCTAAAAGAGAAAGCTAAAATCGCCATCGCAATTTCCGCTAGTTTACCTCAAGAAGAGTTAGAGGCAGCAAGAAGGCAAGCCGAAAAATTCGATTTTGATTTGATTGAAGTTGAAACCACCGAAATCGAAAACCCTGAATATAAGAAGAACGACGCATCACGTTGTTATCACTGCAAGAAAACATTGTTCGGCGAGCTGCAAGATCTTGCTCGCGACAATGACATCAAATACATTGCATACGGTGCCATTATGGACGATATGCAAGACACGCGCCCTGGCAACAAAGCAGCCAAGGAATTTCGTGTATTGAGTCCTCTGCAACAAGCAGGACTTGAGAAATGGGAAATCAGATTGCTTGCTGAAAGAGCAAACTTGCCCTCTTGGGACCGCCCCCAGGCGGCATGCCTCTCCTCACGCTTGCCGCTGAACGAACCAGTGACACGCGAAAAACTCCTCCTAATTGAAAAATCAGAAGCATATCTACACTCATTAGGTTTCCGCCAACTGAGAGTTCGCCACCATGATCAAATCGCTCGCATAGAACTAGAGCAATCGGAAATGCAAAAGCTAACGAATAACTTTGAGCTGATGCAAGAAGTCGCAAAAACACTGCGCGGCTTTGGATATCGTTTTGTCACACTAGACCTTGCTGGATACAAGCAAGGTGGTGCCAATATTCCGGTTGAAAAAACAAAATGATGTTCGAAGAGCGATTGCGCATTTTGCTTGCAAAGGTAGCAAGCGGAGAGTTGCGCACGGATGCAGCTCTGGCTGAGCTGCGGAATCTTCCCTTTAATGACCTGGGTTTTGCGCGAGTAGATCAACATCGCCAGCTCAGGCAAGGACTGCCCGAAATTATTTTCTGCCCCGGAAAAACAAGCAAGCAAATAAATCAAATTGCTGAACGATTACTGACAAACAACGATTTCGTGCTTGCAACAAGAGCTAGTGAGGAACAAGCACGAGAGATTCTAAATAATGCGGTAGCCGGAGAAGTCAAACATCACAGCGAAGCGAAAACTCTTGTTTGGGGAGCTTTACCAGAAGCAAATACTGAGCTTGGAACGGTGGCGATAGTCACGGCTGGAACATCTGATCTTCCCGTGGCCAGGGAGGCAGAGCTCATATTGCAAGCAGCGGCAATCAGAAGCCGCCTGATTGCAGATGTTGGAGTCGCCGGACTTCATCGGGTTCTGGAAGCTCTGCCTGAGATACGTAAAGCAAGCGTATGCATAGTCATCGCCGGAATGGATGGAGTGCTTCCAAGTGTACTCGGAGGACTCTTAGCCTGCCCAGTTATTGCCTGTCCCAGTTCAATTGGCTATGGCTCGTCGTTTGATGGGCTCGCAGCTTTACTGACCATGCTCAACAGCTGCGCCGCTGGAGTCAGCGTCGTAAACATCGACAATGGTTTTGGTGCGGCAATGGCCGCTTATCGAATCATTCACAGTTCAAAAGCAAGCAATTAAGTCTTTGAT
The DNA here is from genome assembly GCA_044226015.1 of Obscuribacteraceae bacterium (SeqCode). Classification (GTDB taxonomy): domain Bacteria; phylum Cyanobacteriota; class Vampirovibrionia; order Obscuribacterales; family Obscuribacteraceae; genus JAIEPM01. The sequence goes on along the minus strand of JBGAHS010000001.1, from coordinate 268,751 downwards.
TTTCCTGCGCCTTCTTCGGGAGCCTTCAAGCGCACGAGTGTCCATTGCTGCGTCTTGTCTCTTGAGAAATGCACCAGGATTGGACTCTGCTCTCTCAATAAATTAGCAACCCCCGTGTCGTAGATTACATCTTTGTCTTTACCGACTGTCCAGCAAACACGCATGATTTTCTTATCGACAGAGCCATTTATCGGTTGTATCTCGTTCGTCAGACAGTTGTAGTAGTTGCCCTTAATTTGCCCCTTTTTGTTTGAGCAAATTTGAAACAATGTAGTGCTACTAGATTGCCCACCTTGTACAAGTGAGTAAACACCAAATGGCTTCCACTCACCCGACTCAGATGCATTTGCTTTAGCAAGTTTTGCAGGAATTTCCGGGTTCTCCTTTGTGGCTGCCGTCGAGCTCGGCGGCGCCGGGGGCGACGACACAGGTGCAGCAGAAGCGCCAAACGAGTCATCATCTTCACTCTGCGAAGAATTGGCTAGACTTTGAGCGGTTTGATAATAATCACTTGCACTACAGACTGAGTTATAGCCGTAGTCTACGTTTCCATTGTCATCATATGTGATGGTATCACCGTAATCGTAGTAGATTGGCCAGATGCCACCACCAATACCCCACCATGGTCCCCATTCGTTCCACGTGGACCAGCGCCACGGATACCAATCGTGCCACTCACGGTTCCACCACGCATTTGGGTGGTTTGCCCACCAATTAGGGCGAAACATATTATAGTCTCTAAAATTGTTGCGCACGAGATTAGCCTGGTTAGCCAGACTTTCGGCGCTAACACGGTTAGTCCAGTTACCGCTGGCTAGTGCGCCGTGGTTCATAACACCTGAGAAACCACCATCAGATGCAAGAGTTCTTTGTGCTCCGGGGTTGCGAACATTATTGTCAATCTGTGCTTGTCTTGAATTGATACCACTTGTAGGTGCTAGCCCTCCACGTTGGCTTGGCACTGTGCTGCCTCTCACATTATTGTCTAGTTCGGCTTGACGTGAGTTTACACCACTCGTGCGAGGAGCATAACCAGCTTGATAGTTTACTGTTCCAGGAGCGTGATTTTCGACGCCGCTTGTCGGTCCAACATACCCTCGCTGTTGTACTGTTCCGTAATTTCTGACTCCTGTGTCATTCGACACAGCTCTGCTCACCCCGCTGGTAGGGGCGACTTCACCTGGAGACGTGAATGCGCTAGGACGGTTTGCCTCAAATGGATGATCAAAAGCCCTGTCAAAATCTCTATATGCGTCAGACCTCATACCACCAAAATCGCGATCACCATATCCTCTATCGCCGTAGCCGCCATATTCGCGATCACCGACTCCACGATCACCAAAGCCGCGATCTCCAAAACCGCCACCAAAGCCGCGATCTCCGCCAAAGCCTCCTCCAAAACCACCACCAAAGCCTCGTCCACCACCGCCACCAAAACCGCCACGCGCAAAGGCAGCGTCAGCAGAAAAATAATTGGCACACAAGAACATCGAGAGCGCAACAGCAATAAAACATGTTTTTTTCATATCAGGTGCCTCTCCTAACTCTTCACTTTCGTGACTTTGATAAGCGCGGTATCAGGCAAAGCTACACCAGCCAGAGCTCTGTTCTTCGATTGCCAGCTGAAGCTGTCCGCACCATCTGCATGCAAAACGTAATCAGCTCTAGAAGGCGAACCATCTGCCTGAATTGAGCTAGCATGAATTATCCAGCTGTCGCCCGATTTCTCCCACCATGAGCGACTGGTACCACCATTGGCATCAAATTGCCAGGAACTTATGCATTCAGTTTCGGGGTTCCAATAAATAAACTCTGTTTGACTGATTTTTCCACCATCTTTCTTCGTTATGGTCGACTGTCGGGAAATCACATTCGGATTTGCCCAACTCAAATTCACTTCCAGGCTGGTACCGGCGTCCGGGTTGCTAGCTTTCCAGGTTCCAAGCAACCATTGAAGCGGCTTCAAATACTCACCGTTGGAAGCTGCTTTGAGTGGCGTCTCACTCACACTCTCTAACAGCCATTTTCCGTTCTTTTTTACGTGAGTCGCCACATAGCGACTGGACGCTGCGGGCTCAGAAGAATTCACAAGCCGGCTCGTCCCAGTTTCAATGGCTGTATTATCTGTTGGAAAAGCAATAGTCTGCAAATCTATCTGCAGAGCTTGTCCTCCGTATTTTTGGAAGAACTGTTCATACTGCCCTTTGAGTTCGTCCTTGTTACGATAGACATTGCCGAATTGATCTGTATAGACAGCATTGTCTTCCCACATTGACAGCAACTTCTCAACATCACCGTTAGCAAAAGCGTCAATGTAGACATTCGAACCAGCCTTCAGACTGCTTACATCCACGTCGTGATTCTTGCCCTCTGCGCCCACAGGAATGCTGCAAAAGGTGCATAAAGCAAGTGAAATCAGCACTGCACTTTGTGCTTTTCGCTTTCTCAATTTGAAATCCTCCATTCGAAAATGCAAAAAATGAACGGCTCAAGAAAATCTTGCCCGCTGAGCCCTAATGCTAACTGCCAAATTAATCCATTTTTGCATTTCCACCCTCGCCACCACTTATCTAAAACCAGACTAGCCGAATTCCAAACGCAAAATCGAAATGCATGAGAAATTTTAACGGTGCGCGAGATTCGACAATCGTTTATATAGGAATTCGCGTTACTTTAAACAGAAGGACTTTCAAGAAACTTTCAGACTCCACCTGCTAGCTTAGTCTGTAGGGTAGTGTGCATACTAGAAAGAGAGTCGTCTATGTCCCCAGAAATGTCTCAAGATAAGTACGGCGAGCGAGCAGCGCGAACCGCTGGAGATAGCTCTATCTTTCGGAGAATGATATCGGAGGAATCGTCCAGAGAAGTATTTCTTTCAAAGTTGGATATTGGCATTCAACAAAAGTGCCAAAGCATTCCAGCTAAAGAAGGTGAATCATACAAATCAGTTCTTGAACGAATGTTTCCCAGCATGAAAGAAAACAATATTGAAATTTTGGCTCACGATACAGCGGGGCTAAACAATAACAAACGCTTGGCTCCTGGAGATAGATTCGAAATACTTAGCGATTACGGAAAAAAATTGCTGAAAGAATCTATTGTCAAAGAACTTGATTCTCGCAACAACAACAGCCAGGAAAACAAGACACGCTCACGGTTTGCGCCAGCGTATGAGCTACCGATGAAGGAATTCAAAGAGCGTATTCTATCCGAATTGCTGCCAAACAAAACCGGATCCGCAAAACAAGAAGGATCCACAAAGCAAGAAGGATCCGCAAAACAAGAAGGATCCACCAAGCAGGAAGGATCCACAAAGCAAGAAGGATCCGCGAAACAAGAAGGATCCGCAAGACAAGAAGGATCCGCGAAGCAAGAAGGATCCGTGAAGCAAGAAGGATCCGCTAAAAAAGGCAACGAAACTGCCGTCTTGAAGTCTCGCAGAACAGTTCAACGAAATGATTCGAAGGCGCTTGAGTTACATCTCTACGACACAACAGACAATGCGGCGGACAATGTTCTCTCACGGGCAGACGATCGCATTGAGAAAACACAGGATTCTTCGAAAGACATCTTTTCAGAGCAGACGCTGAGCAATTTTGTAGATGCCTGCCACGAATTCGCAAAACGTAGTGAATCGTTGCTCTTCTTGAGCAAATGGTACGACACAGATTCTCACATGTATCAGTGGGGAGAAAAGAGGTTCAACGAGTCCTTTCTGAAATCACAAGAGAGCTTTCGGAAGGTTTACCAATCAATTCACGATGATGAAGAACGCCAACGAATCGAACATGAATGGAAAGGGTTTCTGGCTCGCCAAAAAGAGAGCCTGGCAGTCCTAGAAAAACCAATTAGTTTGATCTTCTAGTAGACACTGGCAATGTATTGAGACTTAAGCAGTTCCAAGTCCTTCAACTGAGCGTCAATTTTCTCCCTAGCTGCCGTGTCTTCTCGAGAACAGATCTCTTTCAACAACACGAGTAGCCGGATCTGCTCAGCTACTGCGCCAGGACGATCATGCTTCACTTTCTCCATCGCACGCTCAACCAGTGGCTTGATTTTTTCAGTGTCTTTTCCTCTATAGAGGTGGCAAATCGACTCCACAACAGTGCAGTAATCAGGTAAGTTACGAATAGATTTGCTATCAATATCAGCTAGAAGCTTCTCTAGAACACCAATGCCTTTTGCATAATTTATACGAGCCATATAATTTCCATAGTAAAACACGCAGACAAAGTCAAGCACGGGAGAAAGTCCCCGTAAGCGCATCATACGGGCATAGGTATCGTCGAGTTTTTTTTCATCATGCACTAAACCGTAACAGTTTAACAATGCCAGATAGGACCCATAATTCAGTTCAAGATTAGGCTCACTATCTCCATTCTTGTACACAAACTTTTCACGCTCTTCCTGAATCTGTGCAGCCACCCGAAATTCTCTTTTCACAGCTGCCCGCTCGTAGAAGTTGCTTAAGAGAGCCAAGTACAATGAAGGGAAGCGAGTTTTGATCTTTTCAGCTGAAGAGTCTAGCTCTTGTCTTAAAGCGGGCAGTGTTATCTTCGGCTTGTTGTATGTAGCATCCAAATAGTTCAGAGTCGCTAAATGCTCCTCTTCGTTTGCCGAAACCAGGGACAGCAACTCTTTGATTTCTTTTGATGAATCTCTCTGCCACTTGGTCTGCAATTTGATAATTTGCTTTAAGGCATCTACTTCTCTTTCCTTGCGCTTATGTTTCTTAGCAATCTCTCGCATTTGACGGTAAGCACCCAAGGCCTCGTCAGGTCGATTCAACTGGATATAAGCAGCGCCTCTATTCTGCAAAACAGCCTCAGAGTCGCCATTTTCTTCGAGTGGCTTGAGTTGCGAGGCACTGCTGTAGTTTTTTTCGATAAATCGAAGAACACTCCCTGGCTGGTTAAGCTCCAAACCAGTACCCATCAAAACCAAAATTGAACCATCACAGTATCCAGGATACATATTCCGCTGATAACATTCGAATCCTTCATTCAGACTCTTCACTGCTTCGCTGAATTTTCCATCTTGTTGGTATTGAAGAGCAAGTTTAAGCAGCAAATCTCCTGGTCTACCATATTCACCAAGTTTCACCGCCTCTTGAATGTACTTCTCGGCTTTATCGTAGTTAGACTCGTCAGATTCAATCTTGGCCAGGTCGCAAAGTAAATCCACGAATGAAATATTGGTGTCTTGAACAGATCGATTTCGCAAAGCTCTTGCTTGAGCTAGTGTTTCTTCAGCATCAGTTATTCTGTTTGCAGCTCGTTGGGCAACACAAAGATCTCTCAGCCTTTCTTGATGTTCTTTCAAGTCCAGGCGAGAAGCTGGTTCCGTGTTCCTGGCCAAACGATCACGATTACACTCTTGTTCTAAGCGCTTTATTGCTCTATCTTCCAGAGGTATTTTTGCATTTTCATCCAACATTTTGCAGTAGTTCTCACGCAATCTGGCCATACATGACGAAATTCTTGCAGTCGAAGCATTTTTATCATTCAGGGCAAACTGCAACCAGTCAGACAACTTGGAAATAGCGTTGGCTGGCGGATAGAGAGGGTCAGGAAATCTATTTACTGAGAGCCTTTCTTGAATTACGACAGCCTTGTTTTTGCCTACTTCTGCCAGAGAATGAAGCGGACTACGACTTGAAAAAGCGAAGCCAACCCCAAGCACAAGCACAACAAGACTGAGTGAAACAATTAGAAGAGCGCTTTTATCCTTGTTTGAACCACGCACTGTTTCAGCATCAAGCTCTTCCACAAGAACATTGGACAAATCTTCGGCTGAAGCAAAGCGATTGCCTGGCGCTTTCTGGAGACATTTGAGAATAGCAGCTGTCAGTCCCTTTGAAATCGGTATTTTAGACGGAACTTGACTAACTTCTTTGTTCAAATGGTTCGTCATCACAAGCAAGTCGTTTTCAGCGGCCATGGGTGGAGTACCTACAACGCATTCATACATAACGCAACCGACCGAGTAAATATCCGATCGTCTGTCAAGCGACTGGGCACGGCATTGCTCCGGGCTCATGTAGTTTGCGCTGCCAATGGCTACGCCGGTCTTTGTTAGCCCGCCGGCAGAATCATTCTCGATTTTGAAGATACCAAAATCTATCAGCTTAACCAAAGGATTTCCTTCGGTGTTGAGCAAAAAAATATTGGCTGGCTTTATGTCTCTGTGAATAATGCCTTTTTCATGAGCATATGACAGAGCGGCCAGAACCTGTTTCATCACCAGAATCAAGAACTTTTGATCAATCGTATGAGCCTTCAAATACTCCTCAAGGCTGATACCACTGAGGTATTCCATCATGATGTACTGCGCACCGTTTTGATTCGAAGAATAAGTCAGAAAGTGCACTATGTTGGGATGATCAAAAGTGCTGAGAACTTTAGCTTCGTTATGAAAGCGTTGCAACGAAACGGCAGAATCCACAAAATGATGTTCTATGAACTTGACGGCTACAATTTGATCAAGAGTGAGATGCCGCGCTTTAAAAATTACACCGTAAGCGCCTCTGCCTATCTCTGCGATAAGTTCGAATTTTCCGTCGATGACAGCGCCAGCTTTTAAACCTGGTCCTGAAGCGGCAGGTTTAGAGAAAGCAGCGCTAGTCTCTTCCTTATCGTTTTCCACAGCACCTTTATTTCTTCTTCTGGTGTTCTCGCTCTTCTAAGGTCATTGTGAACAAACCGGCGCCATAGCCAACCATCGGAATTGCACCAGCAGGGTCACCAATTTCACCAGGACAATCTTTGTTTAGCTCTGATACGTACATTTCAGCAATTAACCCGTGATCCAAAATAGATTTTTGAATCAGCCAATCAAACATCTTCGCGGCTTCCTCATTTCTACCCATTTTTTGCAGCGACCGAGCAAGAGCAAAATCAACAAAGAGAAACTCGTGAGCTTCATAGTTGCTGGGTCCAGTATTTCGCTTATACCCGCCAGACGCAGTCTTGATCGCAGATAGATTATCAATAGTTTTATTGATAATCTTCAGATCAGCAGGATTGTGGACATCTAATAATCCAAAATTCACAGCTTCGAGTGAAGAGCCGTCCACCTTTGTTTTCGGTTGCTCGTTCACTTCCAACAAACCACGAACAGCGCCGTCAGCTATGAAAGCTGAACGAAATCCCTTTTGAAGTGCTTTGATTTTTTCATCCACCATTTTGGCACTTTTCTCATCTTTCATTTCGCGAGCAATTTTAGCAAAAGCCTGAAGTCCAGGAATTGCAGTAATGGTTGAAAATGAATAATGCCTCTTGTGCTCCTGGTGTTCTTCCCAACAAGAAGAATCCTTCTGAACAATGATGCCATCCTTGTAAGGGTCGGTATTTACCAACAAGGGCTTCACTATGAAATCACGCATAGATTCATACACGGTGTTACCGCGATAAGTTTTCTCATTCAACAATGTCTTGTCGTGCGACGCATCCCAGTACTCTCCAATCGCCCAGAGAGCGAGCCCCCAGTCATCGAACTCAACATTTGGCGTACTCAAACCAGAGTAATCCGCTTCCTCTGAACCATCACCGTAATATCTCACTACTGAGATTTGATAATCCTGGTTTCTAGTTTCCTTTTTCCAGAGCGCCATAGGATGCGCATTCATCCAGGACATGATGCCCAGGCGAGCTTCTTTCAAATGTCCCATTTGGCTTAGACCCACCAGTGCATAGGACATGTCACGGACCCAGGGCGTGAACCAAACTCCATCAGGCAAACACGCTAGCATCAATCCATGATTGCATCGCTTCGCATTGTTTTCCTCAAGAATTTGCGACATCTTGAAGATGGTCTCGTTTTGGCGCCATAGTTTTTTCTCAGCATCATTCTTGAACGTCACATTCGGCTTGACACGCCATGCCTCGAGATTTTTTATCTCACGTTCAATAAGCTTCGTGCCTGACAAATCGGCTTTCCATTTCAGAATGTCTGCTACCGATTTTTGCAAGTCATCTTTCTTCTCAAGCACCAGAAAAGCCGTGACTCCGCCTCTTATTGAATTTGACTTTGTCTTCAAATCTGGCGCTGCTTTTTCTTCCAGCGGAACTACAACGAGCATTTCTTTCACATCTTTGAACTTGAGCAAACGCACGTTTCGATTTTGAACTTTTACAAGCTCATCAGATTGGACAGCATGCAACCATGCGGCATTGAGAACAGCATCATGGTTATCTTCTTCGCCAGTACGGCTAACAGCAATCAAGACGTTGTGCTTCAGCTGAAACGGTGAGAAATATTCAAATTCACCTTTATCTGATTTGATTTGAACAACATGCGACTCATTTATATAGCCCAATTGTTCGGGCTTATTAGCTGGTTTCTGTCCAGACCAAGAGAGCTTTTTGAAAAAATTGGCTGTGGTGTAGCCGTCTTTGCTAGGGTCTGGATTTGCTTTTTCATATCGATAGGGATGAGCGTAAAACCGAGTTAAATCACCATTACTCGCCACTACGGCATAACCAAATCCATTGCCAGTCACTAGTGGAGAATGCAGCTTTATTTTCGCAGGCGGCAAATCTAACAATTTATCCGAAGCTGCCATGCTGCTGGAAAAATTGCCCAACATCAATGCCGCTAGAGCTGAGAGCAGTATTTCACTTTTGCCCAGCACCGCTGCGAACTTATAGCCAGATTTCATTTTCACTCCTTTATTCACTTCAAAAAAAATGAAAGGCAGCCAGTGGCTGCCTCTCGCTTGAACTATCGTCTTCGCGGAGCACCCGCCTCTTTTGGATAAGTACCAACGCTCACAGAAATATTCTGACTTGCCTTGTTGCGCAGAATATTGAATTGGAGAACATCGCCAGACTTGCGACTTTGCACATAGTCTTTCACGTCTTTGGGCAACGCCATCGCTTTATTGTCAATCTTCTGGATGATGTCACCTTTTATGAGCCCAGAAGCTTGGCCGGGACTACCCTGCACAAAATCGCGAATTAGCACGCCTTTGGTGTCTGCGGGAAGCTCTACGCCTTTGAGATAGCCCTCTTCCAGCTCGGACATGACGACCCCAAGCCAGGGACGGTCAATTTTTCCCTTCTCAATCAATTCTTCAGCTACAGCCTTTGCTACATCTGCAGGAATGGAATAGGCGATGTTTTGCGCCATCGGACGAATGGCGGTGTTGACTCCAACTACTTCTCCATTCAGATTCAGAAGCGGTCCACCGGAATTACCAGGATTGATAGCAGTATCAGTTTGAATGAAATTGATATTTCCATTCACATCTCTCTCATTTCGTCCTACAGCAGAAATGATACCAAAGGTGACAGAGTGATCTTCGTTCAATGGAGAGCCAATTGCGACAGAGAATTCACCAGGACGCAGAGCTGATGAGCTTCCAAAGCTCAGGGTCGGCAAATCTTTAGCATCGATTTTCACTACAGCAAGATCTGAAAATGGGTCTATTCCAACTATCGTTCCGTCAAAAACGCGTTTGTCCCAGAGCGTGACCTTGATGCGATCTTGCCCGGTCACTGCGTGAAAATTGGTGACGATATAACCTTCAGGACGAATGATAAAACCAGTGGCGATTTCCCCAGTTCGCATTGGTGTAGTGAAGCCCTTCGGCTTGCTTCCGGCTCCGGTCTTTGGTGTCGCATTCGGTGCAGCATTTTTGCTCTTGTCGTCACTGCCAGAATCACTTTTTGACGAAGAATCATTTTTTGACGAAGAATCATCTTCAGGAGTGACTTTCTGACCATTGAAATAAAATTCGGTGATAGGAAAACCACCGAATTGAGCTTGTTTGATCTTATGCTGCATTTCCAAATGGACCACCGCAGGGCTGGCTTTCTCAGCTATATCTGCGATGGTATTTGGGGAAAAGTTAAGCGATTTGAAATCAGTAGCAAAAACGCCTTGCTGCGCGATGCCGCCGAGAAGAAAAGAAATTGAAATAAGAACAGCTAATGGAAATCTAAATTTTGGCTGCATGCGCAGGCACCTCAGCATTTCTGGCACAATAAACAAGATCCCAGAATGAACCCTGGGAATCATTCTACACTGGCGGCCAGACGATGATGGATCTCAGTAGGTTCCATTAACAATATTCTTTTAACCGATGTTAAGGAAGGCACCGCAAGGAATCGCAAGCTCAACAGATTGCTGAATCAAGACTGTCCCCGAGGTCCCACAAAATCCGTAGATGCAGAGTCAAGACGAGCCCCGAGTCCCTACAAGCTCGGTAGATGCAGAGTCAAGACCTGCCCTCAAGGAATCGCAAGTCAAGCAGACTCGGAATCCTCATCAGCCGGGCGAATCTCCGGAGGATGGCTCAGATCATCGTTCTTATTTACAAGCTTATAGAATGCTGGCAAAACAACCAGGGTCAAAAGCGTTGCCGTGATCAATCCACCCAGAATTACTGTAGCTAGCGGTCGCTGAACCTCGGCACCCGTGCCGTGGGAAAACACTTTAGGGAGCAATCCAACTATGGCGACAAGGGCTGTCATCAAGACGGGTCTCAGTCGCACGCGAGTACCCTCGGCAATCGCATCCTCAAGGCGCTCGCCGCGCCGTTGCAGCTGCATGATGTAGCTGACCAAAATCACACCATTTTGAACAGCCACCCCTGACAATGCGATAAAACCAATGATTGCTGGCACTGAGAGTGTCTGCTGAGAAACATAGAGTGCCACGATGCCACCAATTATTCCGAAAGGCACATTCAGCATGATAAGCGCGGCATTTTTCAGGGAATTAAAGGAAGCGAAAAGAAGTACAAAAATCAGCAACAATACAGCAGGAACAACGATAGCGAACCGAGCCATTGCCCGCTGCTGATTCTCAAACTGACCGCCATAAACAATATGATAGCCCTTGTCTAATTTGACTTCTTTGTTGACCCGCGCACGAACGGCCTCAACGAATGAACCTAAATCGCGCCCACGAACATTTGCCAGTACAGCAGTTCTGCGTTGACCGTCCTCGCGATTTATCATCACCATACCATCTTCAATTCTAAGGTCAGCAAGCGCCTTTAGCGGAATCAGGGCTCCGTTTGGAGAAGAAACATTGAGTCGCTCAAGATCTTCCTCTGAGTCGCGGAATCTTTTTGGGAAGCGGACAAGCAAGCCAAATCGCTTCGTGTCTTCAAGCACCTCGGTGACTACACGTCCAGCTACCGCAGTGCTGATAAGTTCTTGAACGTCGTCAACATTGATGCCGTATCTGGCAATCTCCCGGCGCTTCAATTTTATGTTCAACTGCGGGAGTCCGAGAATTCTCTCTCTCTGCACATCAGCTGAACCACGAGTTTCAGAAACTATTTTCTGCACCTGATCTGCAATTGCATCTATTTCAATTGCATTGTCTCCAAATATCTTGATGCCGAGGTCAGCTTTGATGCCTGAAATCAGGTCATCAATCATATCTGCAATTGGTTGGGAGAAGCTGTAAACAAGACCGGGCACGTGGTTCAGGCGCTCTGCCATCATGTTCACCAACGCTTCTTTTTCATGAGCAGACTTCCACTCACTTTTCGGTTTTAGTCCGATGAACACATCTGCATTATCCACTCCTTCAAGGTCTGAGCCCATGCCAGAGCGACCTATCTTCGACACAACCACGGTCACTTCGGGAAATTCCTTGATAATGCGTTCAATTTGCGTTGCAATTCTTTCCGACTCCACGAGTGACACCGCTGGATTCAATTTCGTTCGCAATAAAATTGAACCTTCATCAAGCGTGGGAATAAATTCAGAACCAAGAAAAGGAACTATAAAGAAACTTGCCACCATGATGGCGCTGGCAATAATAGTGATCATGATAGGTTTTGCAAGAGCGAACTTCAAAGCCGGCTCATGAAGGTTATGCGCAAACGAAATTATCGGATTATGCCTTTCGACGATTTTCCCACGCATAAACCAGGTGCAGAGCACTGGAATTATCGTGATTGCAAGCACCAGAGCGCCCAGCAATGCATAGATGAAGTTGAGTGCAAGCGGACTGAACATCTTGCCTTCAACACCTTCGAGTGTGAAGAGCGGAACATAAACAGAGACAATAATAAAGATGGCAAAAACAATGGGTCGACCAACTTCCTTCGTTGCTTTCATGATGATCGCACGAACTTGTTTAGCATCAACTTTCGCGCCTCGCTTTTCAGCTTGCTCATGAGCATTGACTAGATGGCGGAAACAGTTTTCTACGACCACTACGGCAGCATCAACGACAACCCCGAAATCCACAGCGCCCAGAGTCATCAAGTTTCCACTGAGTCCGGTCATTTTCATCATGAAAAAACTAAACAACAATGACAGCGGTATTACGACAGCGACAATCAGAGCTGCTGGAATATCCAGCAAAACTGCAAACAGAACGATTATCACCAGAGCACTACCAACTGAGAGAATCTCTTTTACCGTATCGATGGTTTTCTCAACAAGCTCACTCTGATCGTAATAAGGATGCATCGAGACGCCCTCAGGCAGGTCTTTTTTGATCTCCTTGATGCGCTCTCGAACCTTTTCCACAACTGACTTGGTATTAACACCCTTCCTTGTAAGTACATAGCCGGTCACCGCTTCGCCGTGACCATCCATCGAAGCAGCGCCCCGGCGAAACTGTTTTCCCAGAGCAACTTCAGCTACCTTACCTACTGTTATTGGCGTTCCATTTACTGACTTGAGAATTATTTCCTCAATGTCTTGAGTAGATTCAATGCGTCCCAGACCACGAATGATGATTTCCTGTCCAGCTTGTTCGATAAAATTTCCGCCTGCATTCAAATTATTGGCTGGCAGGGCTGTGCTTACATCGCGCACGGTTAACCCATACGCCCGCAGTTTCACGGGGTCGACGAGTACTTGATACTCTTTGACATAACCCCCATACGACACGACGTTTCCAACGCCTGGAACAGCCTTGAGCCTCCGTGCAACAACCCAATCTTGCAAAGTTCGTAGCTGAGTGAGGTCTAAAGTATTACTCTCAAGGTAATACATGTAAACCTGACTGAAGCTTGAAACCACTGGACCCAGAATTGATTTTGGTGCACCTTCGGGCAAATCCATTTGAGACAGTCGCTGTTGCACCAACTGGCGTGCAAAGTAAACATCAGTATCATCATCAAAAATTGCCGTAACGACCGAAAGACCGAAGCTCGAATTAGAGCGAATCTGCTTGACTTTCGGAAGCCCATTAAGAGCATTTTCAATTGGGAAAGTAATCTGCTGCTCAACTTCCTGCGTAGCCATAGTTTCAGGCTCAGTGATGATTTGCACTTGCACATTGCTAACGTCGGGAAAAGAATCAATCGGCAGATTCAGAATTGCCCATACACCGAGAACGATCAATAAGAAAACAGCACCTACAGTTGCCAGCCGTTGCTCTATCGCTACAGTAATGAGCTTGTCTATCACGTTTTTACCATCAATTCTTGTAAGACATTTCCGTCTTGAGCATCAGACTCCCAGTGGTGACAACCTGTTCACCCTCTTGCAGCCCTGAGATGATCTGACTGTATTTTTCGTCGTCTCGCCCTAATTCGACACGCTTCTCGACGTACCGGTCACCTTCCTGAACAAAAACAATCTTATTGCCGTCTTTGTCTTGCACAGCTGACTTCGGACAAGCGAGCACCGTCTGTGGTAGCGCACGTAATTCAATATCGGCAAACATATTTATCTTGAAATTCCGCTCTTTATTTTCGAGAGTGGCGCGTATTGGTACAGTTCTTGTTTCCGCATTCACCATGTCACTGATCCAGCTTATCTTTGCGGTGAAAACCTTTCCAGGCATGCTGGGAATTCGCACTTTGACTGTGTCACCAATCTTAATTCCATTCGACTCAACCTCTGGTAGGTCTGCGATCACCACAACCGTTGAAAGGTCAGTGATAGTGAAGAGGTGTTTATCGGGTCCAACGAGTTCACCAACGGAAACATCTTGATGAGTAACCACGCCATCAACACCAGAGCGAATCGGCAAAGTCATAACTATCTTGCCGGTTTTTAGCAGAGCCTTAATCATGTCCGCTGCCATTCCTGAGACCTCAAGACGTTGCTGAAGTGTCGTAAAATGGTTCTTTTCTTTAAGGGTTTCGGCTTCAGCTAATTGCAAATCTCGACGCAACAGAGCCCTGTTTTTATATAAGCTTTCTTCTCTGGCTAGCTGGGTCTGCGCTTCTTTGAACTCCAATTTAGCCTTTGCCAGAGTCGCTGCAGCAGCCAAGAAGTCTTTTGCCGCAGCAATTTTCGCTTTGTACAATCCCTCAATTCTTTTATGATCAGATTCGACTAGTTCAAGATGTACCTTCGTAGATTCGAAATGCGTCTTCGCTTCGATAAGCGATTTGGGTCGTTGAATGTTCTCTTCATAAACTAGCCGCTCACGCTCTTGCTGAGCTTCAGCGATTCGAAGCTTTGATTGCGCCTCAATTAATTCGCCTTGCAGACTGGCAAGCTCATGGCTATCGATAAGAGCAAGTACCTGACCCTGATGCACTGCCTGACCAGGTTTCACATTCACTTCAAGAACACGACCGGAAAATCGCGGTGCCACGTCCGCTTCTTTTCCAATGTAAGGGCGTATTCGTCCCGTCATGTGCAAGTCTTCACCAAGCACTCTCTTTTCTATTTTCTCCGCGGCAAATTGCATGTGCTTAGCTACATTGGAGGAAACTGTCAAAGAACCTGCGCCATTGGACGAAGCATGAGCTTCCTCACCCGCCTTATCTCGAGTTTCCGAACTCTCCTCAGAATGAGTGCACGCACTCAATGCTGCGCACAAGAAAAGAATGAAAAGCTGTAAAAAAAATACTTGCATTAGTGAGCCGAAAAGCTACCTGGGCGAATGAGTTTGCACTCTAACTGTAAATGGGAGCATTAGGATTGGGTTCAAATATGAGCCAGATGCCGTGAAGCTGTCAAGATCACAGAGACTGTTCCTCGCATCATTTTACAGCAATTGCAAACAAGAGACAGACTGTCCCCATTTGTAATCAAAATAGTTCCAGAGCGTCTGCACTGAAAGTTATACGAAACTTTTGCGAACTATAATGATGCGCCGCATTTGCAGGCATTTATTCGCCAAGCACAAGCTCTAATTGCTTTATCAAATGAAGTAAGGAGGTCCCTTGTCATTTTTCCAAGAAGCAAAATAAAGCAAGACGAGTGGACTATCTACTCTTGCAGAAGTTGCTTAATGGCATCTTGCTCTTGCATTCCTTGTTGCTGCAGTTGATTCCCAAGAGAGCCTCCGCCCCCTTGTCCGCCGAACAAGTTTTGCAATCCTCCAAGCCCGCCGCCCGAGCCAGCATTGCCGCCCTGTCCGCCCATCATTTGCTGAAGTGCTCCCAAGCCAGAAGCACCGCCTCCTCCACCTTGGCCACCTAGCATCTGCTGGAGGGCTCCGAGCCCGCCGGCACCGCCTGCGCTACCACCCTGACCACCTAACATTTGCTGAAGTGCTCCCAAACCACCGGCTCCGCCACCGCCTCCTCCTAGCATCTGCTGTATAGCCCCCATGCCACCGTCGCCAGCGCCACCTGCACCAGCAGGAATAGTCATCCCAGCGACTTCTGCAGAAGGAATCACAACAGGAGCGCCCTTTTCAATAGAGCCGCTAAGAAGAACCTTGTTCAAGAAATTACCATCGTCATCATAGCTAACTGCAGCAGCCTGCATGAAGAGTCGGGTAGGTGATTGCTTTGTGAAACGCAAAACACTCTCTGTATAGCCTGTTTTGACTTTGCCATCACGCCCAGTTTCCTTATCTCTCGTAACGATGTCATTTTCCATTACACCCTTGGCGAGTTCTTTAAGATTGTTGCGCATCAGCGAATTATCTATAGTACCGCCTGTAATACCAGTATTTGACATCATCTCTGAACCGGTAGCACCCAACGGCATGGCGATCGGCACAGAGATAGGCATATTTTGAATATTCTGCATCATGGCGCTGTTATCACCGCCAAAGGCTCCAAGCATTGCACCTAAAGGTGAGCCTTGCATCATCTTCATTTGCTCACCAACAGTATCTTGAACCTTGAAATAAACCTGTGTAGGTTTTACCGCAATTTTATTGTTTGGACCTTGATAGAAGGTGACAGCACAATTTCCATTCAGTCCTCTAACTATCATGTGTGCTTGCTTCTCGGCCTCTTCACGGTCGATCTCATAAAAACGTGGATCAAATTTCACATCGGTAACTGTAAGAACTCCAGACCAGGTTCCTCGATAGTCGAAAGGAAACGACACCTCCCGACGGGCTGACGCTGCAATTGTCGCCACTAACTTGGGGTCTTTCGGCACATCTTTCTCAACCTTTGCCTGAAGCTTTTCATCAAGACTGGCATCTCTAATTGGCTTCATCGCTACGAGCTTGAGAGGAATTTTCGCACCAGCACCGCTTGCAAGTTCTTCTATACGCCCATAAAGTTTTATGCCCTGAGCAGCAACTGGCGACGGTGCGAGTCCCGGCAAAGGCATAGGTTTCAGCCCACCCGGATTGATCGAAACATTCTCTTTCATCTTGCCGGCTTGGCCCTCTTCCGCCGGACTGCGACGCTCATTCTCCACTACAGCGCCTGTCTCAACAGGGCTTGCCTTGGGGCTAGCGGATTGACTATGGGCTGATGAGCTTGAGGAATCACCCGAAGGCACAATCGACCAGCTCTGCCCTCCGAATACTGGGTCATCTGCAAATGCAGGGCATACAAATGTCGGAAGAGACAAGGACAGCAAAGTGCATGCGAGCCACTTTTTCTGCGCCTTCTTACCTTCATTTTTCAAATTCATAGGGCTGACCTCTAGATACACGTTCCTAAAGACCACATTCCCCATTCAACTACCGCCAATCGACTTTAGGCGAAAAAGAATCAAAAATATAGATTTAGGAATTGAACATCTCTCACTTCCGACCCTTTTTTCAGAAAATTTCGTCCATTGAATACAGCAACCACTCTTGTGTCAACACAATTCAGTTACATTCCTCAGCTATTGTAGAAGCAGGGTAAACAGGTTAGAGCCATTCTTGCTGTGCCCCAAATCCCACACATCGAGGATTTACTTTGTACCTACGTTGGGAGGATAAGAAACTGTGCGAAACAATAGGCGCAATCGCTAAGCTCTTTCCTGGCGAATCGATTTCGGGCGCTGCTTCATCAAACTAAACTACAAGTGTGCACCTCTGGCAAGCGAGTAAATCTAAGAAAAATCGCAAGCACAAGAGCTTTGAGCAATAGTAAAGCAAGGAAACGTTCAGGAATCCGGAGCAAAAGCAGTCCAGTTACTACCCAGCGCCCCCCTGTCAACAAGCACAAATAATACATTCCCAGCGTTTTCGACTGAAGCATCTTCCACAAAGCTTGCACACTTCAAAGATGTTGAATTGATAGATTCTCGAGAGCGAAACCAGCATTCTTGCAGCCTGGAAGCTCGCACCAAACATCTAACTGTTACAGGATTGTGTCCAAAAGCAAATCAGCAAAATAAGCCCAAATCAGCTCAAAGTGTTATATGACGACAAGAACAGGTATCAAGAGCAAAATAAACGCAGGTTGTTTTTACCTGAGCATTTCCATCTTTTTCAGCGGGTATTGCATCAACGCCAGCCTTGCGCAATCAACACCGGCACTGCGCGGACCGGGAGAACCAGCTTCTCCCGAAAACTTGGCTCACCCTGAGCTGAGCACGCCCAACCACAACAGAAGCCTATCGCCACGAACTAGCGACCCTGAGGCGCAGGACACCAGTAAGAACATTCCGCTCAGACCGGCTCCATCCGGCGACTTTTCATCACCAGTAACCCTGAAAAACTCCATTGAGCAAACAGTAATTACAAAGCCATTCACACTCACATCCGCGGTTACGTATGCGGAAAGAAACTATCCTTCAATATTACGAAGCATCGCGGAGAGCAATGCAGCCCAAAAGAACATTTCAGTGCAAAAACTGAATGAATATTTGCCTGATTCATTGCTTCAATATCAAGAGATTATGTCTTCTCACAACAAGATCAGCCAGGTGTTTTTCGGAAGCCCTGTATTTCCGGCTGTGGCTGGTCCGGGACTTCCCAATAATGTGACGATGAAACCCATCTTTTACAGTGGTGCTGGTGCTAGTCTTGACTGGGCGCCTCTAGACTTCGGCTTGCATAAAGCGCGCATCAATCTAAGCAAATCTCAATATGGACAAGCCACGGCGCAACTTGCAGTTACAAGATTCGATGTTTCTGTTGCGGCATCAAGTGCATTTCTTGACGTGGTTGAGTCTTTAGAACAAGTTCGTGCAGCTGAAGAAAACGTCGCTTCTTTCTCGCAGTTCCGCACTGTTGTGAATGCTCAGGTTAAAGCCTACCTCAAGCCAGGAGCCGACGCCTCTCTAGCAGAAGCACAATTAGCAAATGCAAGCAACCAACTTCTAAGAGCAAGACTTGCTAAAGAAATCGCCCTGGCGAACCTTGCAAACGCCATCGGGGCTGGTGGCAGCGAAGTCTCGATCGACCCGACCGGACTCGCCACAGACACACAAGCAACTCAGACCCAACAGACAAAGCCTATATTCGAGGAAGTGCCTGTACTGAAGTCATCCAGAGCCTCTATTGTAGCAGCGATAGCTCAGCGCAAAGTACTCGATAAAGAGAACTTCCCCGTTTTCCACCTTCTGGGAGGCTTCTCCACCCGAGGCTCAGGACTGGGGCTTGACGGCAAACACGACCAATCTTTAGGTGGCAATGGCGTTTTTCCTGTAATTCCAAACTACCAGTTGGCGGTTATCGTTAACTGGAATTTCCTTGATTACTTCCGCACCAAAGCTCAAAAGAAAGTGCAAGACCAGAGAATAAATGCGCAGCAGCAGGAATACAACCTGGTGATGCAAAATCTACGCACTGAGGACGTAAAGTCACGCGCGCGGGTGAAAACTGCAGTTCAAATTGCAGCCAACATGCCAATACAAGTTCATGCAGCTGAACATGCTGTGCAACAAGCTGAAGCTCGATATAAAACTGGGCTTGGAAGTGTGGCACAAGTAGCAGAAGCCAATCAAGTTTTGGCGCAATCGCGAATGCAAGAAGCAATCGCCCGTGTCGGTATTTGGAGGGCACTACTAGCAGTGGCATCAGTGCATGGAGATTTAAAACCATTCTTAGCAGAAGCAAATCGCATACAGTCAAAGGGAATGTAAATGGGACTTATTCGCCTAGCAATGACCCGGCCAGTAACGATAATTGTTCTCGTGCTGGGTTTTGTTTTGTTGTCGATTCTTGCAATGACCAGAATGCAAATCGATATTTTCCCGCACCTGAATCTACCTAGAATTAGCGTCATTCAACCGTATGGAGGCATGGACCCTTCGCAAATGGAAGGGTATATGGTGACGTTCTACGAACAGCATTTCTTCTATATAAACGGTGTTGACCATGTGTCATCGCGCTCGATCCAGGGCGCGGCAGTCATGGACATCTACTTCCAGCCGGAAGCCGACATGTCTGATGCAATGTCACAAGTTGTAGCTCAGGTCGAGCGCTCACGTGCATACATGCCACCAGGCACGGTGACACCATTCATACTGCGCTTCGATGTAGGCAACGTTCCAGTAGGCTATCTCGTATTCTCCAGCCCAACTCGCGAGTTAGGGCAAATACAAGACCTTGTCTATTCAAGAATTCGTCCGGTGGTTTCCACAATACCAGGTGTGTCTACACCGCCGCCATTTGGCGGCAACCAACGTTCAATTGTATTGACTGTTGATGCTGCCCGCTTGAATCAATACCACCTCTCTATGGATGACATTGTTGAGGCGGTAAGCAACGGAAACGTCATTGAGCCTTCAGGAGTTGTGCGCACGGGCAATCTGCAACGCATGTCCTCCATCAACTCAGTTGTCGGAGATATAAAAAGACTGCTAGACATTCCACTCAAAGCTGGTCCGGGCGCAACTATTTTTATGCGCGACGTTTCAACAGTCGATGACACAACAGACATTCTGACGGGCTATGCACTGGTAAACGGAAGAAGGACCGTTTACATGGCCATTTCCAAACAGTCCAGCGCGTCGACACTGGCAGTTGTCGACAACATCAAAAAACAAGTTGAGTACATGCAGACCCTCTTGCCGCCAGACATTAAAGTGAGCTTTGCCTTTGACCAATCCATTTACGTAACGGAAGCTCTCAAAGGGCTCCTGGTCGAAGGAGCAATCGGCGCTGTGCTCACGGGCGGCGTTGTCTTGCTCTTTCTCCAGGATTTTCGCAGCTCGTTGATTGTTGTTCTGAATATTCCCTTTGCCTTGCTATCAGCCGTGGTGGGGCTGTGGATTGGTGGACAAACCATCAACATCATGACCCTTAGCGGACTCTCTCTAGCAGTAGGCATCTTGGTAGACGAAGCAACAGTGACTATTGAAAATATTCACAGTCATCTTGCCACCGGAGCCCCCTTACGCGAAGCTATTTGGGATGCATCACTTGAAGTAGTCATACCTAGATTGCTTGCGATGCTTTCGGTAGTCTCTGTGTTTCTGCCATCATTTTTCATGGTCGGCGTCACACAATCACTGTTCGTTCCACTGTCACTGTCCGTGGGGCTGGCGATGTTCGCCTCTTATGTTTTGTCTGGAACTTTTGTACCGGTGATGTGTGCCTGGCTATTGAAAGCGCACCCAAGGCACGAAGTGCATCACCAGGGACATGGAGTAACGCATAGCCACTCCATGGACGATAACGGCTTGATGGACAAAATCAGGCTAGCCTATCAAAGAGTACTGATTCGATTCATGCATATGAAGCCGATCATACTAACGTTGTTTGTTCTAGCGGCCGCAACTGGTTTTCTGATTTATCCCAGACTTGGACGTGAATTATTTCCAGAGGGCAATCCGACAAGTTTTCAGCTGCGTGTCAAGGCGCCCACTGGCACCCGCTTTGAGTTAACTGAAAAATACACGCGAGAAGTACTGAGCATAATTGAAAACACAGTGGGCAAGGAAAACGTCAAAGTATCAATAGGTTACGTAGGAACGCAGCCGCCCAGCTATGCAGTGAGCAACATTTATATGTGGACTTCGGGTCCGCAGGAAGCCATTTTGCTTGTCGACGTAGAGGAAGGCAAGTTCAACATGCGTGAACTGAAAGAACAATTGCGCAAGAAATTTCTTGCTGAAGTTCCAGACGTAACAACAACATTCGAAGCGGGAGACATAGTCAACAAAATCATTCAGGTTGGCTCACCGACACCAATTCAGGTAGACATAAACGGACCAAACTTCGACGTTTTGCAAGCGTATGCTTACAAACTTCTAAATGCACTCAAGAAGAATCATGATCTCAGAGACGTTGGAATAGTGCAGCCGCTGGACTATCCCACCATTAACGTCAACATCAACCGTGTTCGCGCAGGACAGCTTAATGTCACCGTGAAAGATGTTGGAAGAGCCCTGGTAGCAGCGACCTATTCAAGTAGATTTGTCACACCAATCTACTGGCGAGACAACCGCAGCGGACTGTCATACCAGGTACAAGTTCAAGTTCCACAAGGCGAAATAAACTCACTGAATGCGGTGGCCAACGTACCTATCAAGTCAGGCAATTATGCAGGTCCTTTCGTCAGAGACGTAGCCAATGTCAGCTATGGCTCTACACCAGGTGAGTTTGACCACTACAACATGAGCCGCATGATATCCATAGCAGCAAATATGGGAACGAATGATCTGGGCAAAGTTTCAGATGAAGTTGCCAAAACTATAAAAGAACTGGGCAAACCACCACGGGGTGTTAAGGTGACAATGCGTGGACAAACGCCGCTCATGCAAAGCACCTTTTACGCACTGATTCTAGGCGTAGCCTTTGCGGTCGTAGCAATTACGATGATGTTAGTTGCCTTCTTCCAGTCAGTGCGACTATCAATCGTAATCATCTCCGTCGTACCAGCCATACTATTTGGTGCGATGCTTGCTCTAATTTTGACAAACACAACACTGAACATACAATCATTCATGGGCGCGATTATGGCGACAGGCGTTGGCGTTGCAAACTCCATTTTGGTAGTCGTTTTTGCCGAAGAGCGGCGCATCAGCGAGAGAATATCGGCGCGAACAGCAGCGATAAAGGGAGCTGCAGCACGTATTCGTCCAGTCATGATGACCAGCATCGCAATGATTGCGGGGATGATTCCCATGGCACTGGGAATGAGCGAAGGCGGTGACCGAACCGCTCCGCTTGGACGAGCCGTTATCGGAGGACTGCTCGTATCCACCCCATCAGTACTGCTGGTAGTACCACTAATTTATGCGCTAGTACAACGAAAAGCGAATCGCAAGGGTGCCTCAGTGCTACCTGAGCACGCACGTGAAACAGTGAGGATCTCATGAACTCCCGACCAAGAAGCATCACAGAAACGACAAAAGCGCTCTGCTTTTTATCAACAGCGGCCCTTATCGCAACACTGTTTGTCCAGGGCTGCTCTGATGGCAACAAAACGGAAGAGAGCAAGGCTTCGACTGAGCGAAAAGAAAATGCAGCTGACAACGACTCCAGGAACGACGACGCGTTACTTGTTGTAAAAGCACAACTGAAAGACCTGAAAAATCAAATAGATGTGCCAGGGGAACTTCGTGCTTATCAGGACGTTCCAATCCATGCAAAAGTGGAAGGGTTCGTCTCGTGGATCGGTGTAGACCGCGGTTCATGGGTCAAGAAAGGACAGAAAATGATAAGCATTTCCTGCCCCGAACTCATAGAAAAAATCGACGAAGCAAACGCCAAGCTAGCCGCCGCCCAAGCTGTTGTCACCCGCGCGAAGGCTTCACTAGAAAATGAGAAAGCAAAATTACTAGAAGATAGAGCAAAGCTTGAGTCTGATGAACAAACATACAAGCGACTCGAAGAAGCATCTCGAACACCGGGCGCTGTAGCACAAAACGATGTGGATGTCGCGCAAAAAACCGTTGAAGGCGACCGTGGCAGAATGGTCGCAACAAAAGCAGCGATTTCGGCGGCCGAAGCAGTTGTGAGTGCTGAGGAGAAGAACGTATCTGCAGCGGAAAGAGTCATGAAATCCCTCAAAGCGATGGAGTCATACCTCACCATAACAGCACCATTTGATGGCGTTATCAGCTCTAGAAACGTGCACGAAGGCTCCATAGTAGCCGTCGGATCATCACGTGAATCGGAGCCCCTGGTACGCATTCAGCAGGTTTCACAATTGCGGCTCGTAGCAGCTATTCCCGAAGACGCAGTTGGTAGTCTTCATGCAGGCGACAAAGTAAAGTTCACAGTCGCAGCTTTTCCAGGACGAGAATTTTACGGCAAAGTTGTGCGCCCTGCGTTTTCTCTCGACACAGCAACTCGCACCATGCCAGTTGAACTATCCATCGAAAACAGCCCTCCAGTACTCGACCCAGGAATGTATTGCAACGTGGAATGGGTAGTCTCACGCCCCTATAAAACCATTTTCTTGCCGACTTCTGCAGTTGGCACAGACCTCGTTGGTAGCTTTGTCAACAAAGTTGAAAACGGTGTACTGAAACGGACTCCAGTAGCGAAGGGCGACCAGATGGATGAAATGGTTGAGGTAACTGGTAAGCTGAATGAAGGAGACCTTGTTGCATTAAAGGCGACGAATGAACGCAAGGATGGCAGCGAAGTCAAAATACAATTGGCGAGCGTTGATGAATTGAAGCAGGCAACAAAGAAGAAAGAAAAAGCTTCAGGAGAATAATCTTGCGTTTCACTGCCTGCCTACTCTCGGTTCTAATAAGCCTCTCAGCAAGTTATGAGGTCAAGGCTCAGATGACTGGAAATAGACTGGGCGACGCCACCCTCACACCCGGTTCGTCCTCAAAACTTGAACCTTATGGAGTAAACAGTGGTTATTCAACTTCTTCAGGCGAGTTTCAAACGCGGCACACCAGGCAAGGAAACGATGGTGGCATCGGCGGCTCTTTCATCGGCACAAGTTCAGTGACAGCCGAGACGCGCTCAGCGGCAGACTACATACCAACGCAAGCGTCTCACTCCCCAGCTGTGCCGCATGACCCCTTCGCACGGCACCTATTTTCAGAATCAATGATGTACTCACCAGCATTAGTATCACCAACCTTTAGCACACCCTCTGCTTCCGATGAAAGCAATTATAGTTATGGCAAAACACAGTCGATCGATTCTTTTAACTTCGAAGATATCTGGGGGCATCAAAAACCTTTTGGGCACTTCGTACCAGCAGACACTTCGCTTCGCGGAATTGACATTTATTCGAAATAAAATAGCCCATGAAGAACAGGGATAGTCGGGCGAGTTACAGTCCACGCGGAAGCAGTGGAACTTCGGAACTTGGAAGGTAAGCGACCTAGTACACGCGGAAGCAGTCGTTAGGACTTAAGCGGTTTTGCCGCTGACTTCGCCATGCTTGCTAATCAATGTAGCAACCAGGTCGGCACAGTCAGCTATCAGCGAGCGCTCCTCCAGATTTGGGTTTCTGCAAGTGCGATAGTACATGGCGAAAGTTCCAAGAACCGTTCCCGATTTACTGATGATGGGAACCGACCAGCAAGATCGCAAGCCTTGCTTTAGAGCATAGTCTTTGAAATTTGCCCACAGAGGATCATTCTCGATATCCACAACGTAAATCGGGTGCTCACAATACGCCGCCGTTCCGCAAGAGCCTACATTGGGACCAATTGCGATGCCGTCTATTTGCTTGTTGTATTCATCTGGCAAACTGGGAGCAGCAGCACATCGCAAATGCTTGCGACTTTCATCCAAAAGCAAAACAGAGGCACTCATTCCAGTTTTGACCACCTCTTCAATGGCAATCATGAAATCGTTGAGTATGTCCGTTAGCTCGCGCTTTGAATTTATAGAATGGAGGAGCGACCGAACAAGTAAGTCAGGAAATCGTTTTGGAATATCTAGGGCTTCGAACATTAGTACCTTTCGATCAGCAGAAAACGCTGGTAAGCGCGCCGCCATTTGCGATGACACGGAGTGCCAGCAAGAGGGTTTGATTCTTGCTTAGAGATGCAGAATTGCCAGTAAAGTTTCTCACAATCAACTGGAAAAGAGAAATGTGTTTAATAGAGACAAGATCATACGTGGTTTCAACACAGGCTGGATCGAGAATTTCACGAATTCGATGGCATTGTAGATTCACAGAGAAGAAGGATTCCACCAATGAGTGATATCGAACCAAAGAAGCGCGAAACAGATTCCGCAGGAGATGAATCTGCTAAAGCTGCTGGAAATAAACTGAACGAAGCCGCACTCGAAAGTATGAAGTGCTGCACTCCATTTCCTGCAGACCCAAAAAACAGCGGCTTACCCAGCCTGACGCTCGAAGCGGCAAAGAAAGAAGCTACAAAGACATTCAAACCGGTTGATGTTCCGGACAATCCCGTGTTTGACAGCCACGACTGGCACAAGCATACCCACAAGAAGGGTGAGCCCGGAGAATTTTTGCCGAGGCTGGCAAAGCGGACGGCGCCCGACCCAGTTGTAGCGGACGTACTGAGTAAAATTTCTGAGTCAACAATCAAATCGAACATCGAGCAGCTGTCTGGTGCGACTGAAGCTACTGTTGATGGAAAGAAAGTAAAAATAGAAACAAGAAGTACTTATGGTGGATATGAACAAGGACTTCAATTTTTCAAAGAGAAATTTGAAAAGGACGGCTACACCGTAACCCTTGACCCATACACGAGACGAGGGCAGACCTACTACAATTTGCGTGCAATAAAACCTGGAACAACACGTCCAGATGAAGCAGTTATGTATGGTGCCCACATCGACTCAACGGCTGGATGGCCATGGGCAAAGGAATCAAAAGCACCCGGCGCCGATGACGACGGAAGTGGTGCCACAGCTATTGCTGAAATTGCCCACGCGATAAAAGATGTACCAACGGACAGGACTGTAGTCTTCTCGATGTTCTCTGGCGAAGAACAGGGTCTCTGGGGCTCACGCGCAATGGCGCAACAATACAAAGATGCTCAAGACAGCTTGACTCAACAAAGCGGAAAGCCAACAAAAATAATCGCGATGTATCAAATGGATATGATCGGATACGCTGTTGGAAGCAAAACCGTTGAAAGTCACGATAGCACTGATGACCCCAAGCAACATGCTCTAACTGATTTGCTCGCGGCAAAACAGCAACAATACAACATAGACGTAAAGGTTTATGGTGCGCACAACGATGAGCTTGGAAATAGATCTGACCACTATCCGTTTAACGAAACAGGTGTTCCAGCTGTATTAATTACAGAGCCCTTTGACACCGCCAATGGTGAGAACCCAACATATCACAGCACCCGAGATACTGCCGACAAGGTCAACATTCCCTTTGTCGCCAACGTAGCAAGACTGGCAACAGCTGCAGGTCTTGAGTTAGCCGGCATATCAAAGAAGAACCCGATGAAATCGACAAGTATTCCAGACAATGTTATCGACATGATGCCATTGCGCACAAAAATAAGTGGCATGTAGATGTGCCGGCTCGTAGATGATTCCGGTTGATCCTGAACTAAGGTTCGGAACTCGAACAACACCCGACCAAATTCAGTCGCGAGAATCCGTGAAAAAAGAGCGCCCCACGAGGCGCTCTTTTCTTTAACATTTTTTGCAGAGTCAGAATTTATTTGCGACCCATGCCGAGTTCTTGAGCGTGCTGGAAGACCTTGCCTTCTGTCAAAATCGATGGTGCGATGACCACTTCGACATCCTGCATTTCTCTGATGCTGGATGCGCCAAGTGTTGACATACTGGTCTTCAACGCGCCAATCAAGTTTTGAGTGCCGTCATCAACTTGAGCTGGTCCAAGTACAATCTGCTCAAGAGTTCCAGAGTGCCCAACTTTAACACGAGTTCCACGCGGGAGTATTGGGCTTGGAGTAGCCATGCCCCAGTGAAAGCCTTGACCCGGAGCTTCTTTCGCTCGCGCCAGAGGAGAACCGATCATGACGGCATCAGCTCCGCAGGCGATAGCCTTACAAATGTCACCACCAACAACCATGCCACCATCTGCGATGACTGTGCACTTGTGACCAGACTTTGCTTCATAGTCACGAACTGCACCAGCACAGTCAGCAATAGCAGTTGCCATCGGAACACCGACACCGAGAACGCTTCTAGAAGTGCAAGCAGCGCCAGGTCCTACTCCAACAAGAATACCAGCGACTCCGGTTTCAGCGAGGCGATATGCAGCATCATATGTAACGCAGTTGCCAACGATAACCGGTACACCAATGTCTTGAACGAACTTCTTCAAGTCGAGAGGCGAACCGCCGGCAACCGAGCGATGCTCAGTTCCAGTCACTGTTGACTGAACGACGACGATGTCTAAGCCTGCATCCACCGCAATTTTGCCATACTTATAGGCCATGTTTGGAGTTACAGAAGCAGCAGTCAAAATGCCCTGCGATTTCATCTCCTTAATGCGCTTTGCTATAAGTTCTTCCTTTACTGGCTCAGAGTAAAGCTTCTGCATCAGTTCAACAAACTCACTCTTGTCGCAACGTGCGATCTGATTAAGAGCGTCCTGTGGGTTCTCATATCTTGTCTGAACACCCTGCAGGTTCAGAACAGCCAAGCCACCCATTTTACCTAGCAGCTGGGTGATCTTCAGGTCAACGACACCGTCCATTGCTGAAGCGAGAAGTGGAATCGAAAGCGTGTGCTTGCCTATACTCACAGAAACATCACACAACTCGTAATCGAGTGTTAGCGAGCCTGGCACCAACGCAATTTCGTCAAAGCCATAAGCTCGACGAGTTTTCTTACCTCTACCAATGTGCATTTCTGCCGAACTCGATTCAACCCTGCTGACCGTCTGCATTTGAAGAAACCTCCGGAAGTTCAGGACATAGTAACACCGCCATGACCCTGCTTTAATATTTGTTGTCAAGCACCAATCAATAGAGAACTGGCAGCCAGTGCTGGTTTCAGCAAAGATGCGCGATTCTGAACCTTAAGACTTTGACGGTAATAGGTCTTAATAGTGGGGTTTTCCGCATTGAAGCAGTAAGCAGAGGATTCAAGTAGCAAGGCAGACAATAGCTAACAAACTATCTTCATTCGATACCCAAGTGCCAAGTTGGCCATGATAAAGTGTCCGCAGATAGTTTTTGACAAATCATAAACAACAAAAAGAGAAAGGAGTTTTGAATATGTATGAATTCACTTCGGGCAGCGCAAAAGTATCTCAACAAGGAGAAGCCCGAACACTCACCGTTGATGCCTCAATGCAAGTGCCAACAGCCGGACATACGGCTAAGTTGAGCAGATCAATCGAACAAGGACTCCCTGAGACCCTTTACCTTGATTTTGTTCTGACACCACCAATGGGAATGGTAAACCAGGTAATTTCCATCGTGAGTGCCCAACCTTCATTTTCGATACCTGAGTACAACGGTGGATTTACAAAGGTGCTCATTAAAGAGGGTACGCATAACAATTCTATTGAACTCAACGTAGAAGATATATAAATCAAGATCCCAGTAAGATCTTTGAATTCTGGATCAACGCACAAAGACCAAGACATATTGGAAGCTAAACTCAGCATGAAAAGCGATCTCACTTGTTACCGGGTCTCTTTTCATGTTGTCTTTTTAGCACCTGAAAACAAAAATATTAAGGCAAGCCAAATTTTTCCCGGCTGTTCAAATCAGATTGTATAAATTGAAATTGATGGCACACGAACCATCATCTTCAACATTTGAAAACCGCTACTTTCATTACGTTTCCAGGGAAACAAATGGAAGGCACCGCACTGCTCTGACAAGCAAAATAACCGGAGGTTACAAGATCATGTTGCTACAAAGAATGGCTGACAATGGACTTTGGAACTCGTTGCGCGAGCTTGAGTTAGTCAGACAACGCTTAAACAATATTATTTCGGAAGAGTCTCAAAGCGAATATCCACCAGTGAATGTGTGGCTTTCGGAGACTGGAGCAATAGTCGAAGCAAAACTACCAGGAATGGATATCTCAGATATTGAGCTGGCAGTTTTTAACGACGTCCTGAGCATCAAGGGTTCGAAAAAATCTGATGTGCTTGGCGAGGGCGAGCGTTATCACCGTCAAGAACGGGGACATGGTGACTTCACCCGCAACATCAAATTGCCGTTTGGCGTAGACAGCGAAAAGGTAAGTGCCGTACTCGAAAATGGAGTCTTGCACATTACTTTGCCGAGAACACTGGCAGACAGACCACGCAAGATAGTTATCAAATCCGAATAGTTTTGTTCCCGGTGCCTTTTTACCAAGGAGGTTCGATATGAGCACCAATCTTCAAACGTGTGAATCTACAGAACAAGTCGCAAACAAAGAATGCGCTGAAGAGCTCTGCAACGTGAAAACTCTAATTCCCCGTTCAGACATATTTGAGTCGCCCGAAAAAATTACATTGATTGCCGAGTTGCCCGGTGCCACAGCAAAAACAGTGGACATCACGCTCGAGAACAACACCCTCACGATAACGGCTTCTGTCGAGTCCCACAAATACGAAGGATACACACTGGCATTGTCAGAGTACTCTGCAGGAAGATATCAAAGAAGTTTCACTCTATCAAACGGCATCGATAGAGATGGAATCGAAGCCAGCGTGAAGAATGGCATTCTTACTTTGACTTTGCCTAAGAGCAAAGCGCTTCAGCCAAAGCGAATCGAAGTAACGCAATCGGTCTAAAGAAGTCAAATTGAGATGCTCGACAGAGGGAGTCAACTCCCTCTGTTTTCTCTTGGAAGACTAATGGGGTAGCTCCACATGTTCGTGAAACAGCAGTGATGCGAGATCTTGCGCGACGCCAAAAGCCGAAAAGAATGGAGATTGCATATTACTTAGAACAACGACCATGGCGTCCTCTTCGGGAAAGCGCAAAATAGCGGTAACAAAACCATCAATTCCGCCAGCATGCTGAATACGCTTGCGCCCGTGCTGCTCATCTATCATCCATCCGCAAGCAAATATTCCCTTTGCAGGCTTGAACATGATTTCAGTAAGCTTCTTAGGAATAAGCTTGCTTTCCTTCAGAGCGCGATCCCACAAATACATATCCTCTACTGTAGATGCCAGTGCACCGGCAGCATGTGGCAAACTCATGTCGAGATAAGGTGCGTTAAGCACTGTATTTTTGTCGTGCCTTACATAACCATGAGCGCGATTCGGAATGATCATTTCCGAAATGTCGTAACCCGTGTTGTGCATACCAAGCGGCTCGAAGATGAACTCATTCATGAACTCGCCATACAGTTTATCGGCAACGCGCTCGATGATATGGCCCAAAATGAGATAGCTAGAATCTGTATATTCCGTCTCTTTTCCGGGAGCAAAACGCAACGGGAATTTCTTGATCAGATCAATGATCTCGCCTGGAGTGGCCGGTTCACGTTGCCTTGCTATAAACTCGGGAATTTCAGTGTAGTTAGGCAAGCCACAAGTATGCGTTAGCAACTGGTGAATGGTTATCGGTTTCCATTTTTCCGGCAGCTTTGGCAGGAAGCTTGACAGCTTATCTGTCAGCTTGATGGCGCCGCCATCAACCAGCATCATAATTCCCATTGCCGTGAATTGCTTACTTAACGAAGCCAAACGAAAAACTGACTGGATTTTATTCTTGACGTTATTCTCGCGGTCAGCCTTACCAAAGCCGTCGCAGAGATAGAATTTCTCTTTTCGATGCACCAGAACAGAACCAGAGAAATCGCAATGCTCTACGCAAGCATCCATATACTTCTCGATTTTTTTTCGGCTGCCCGATTTCGCTTTTGTACTTTTTTCTTTCATTTTTGCAAACAAGCCACTCTTTTCACTACCGCATCAGCGAACACTTCTGCTGAATCAGGCTTTGTCTGCAAGAAAAGAGAAGGCTCAACAAGTTCAAATTCCATAATTCTGGGATTGTTATCCGAATCGCACGCGAGATCAACTCGTGCATAAAGTGGTATCACTTTCAGAAAGCCCAGCGTTTTATTCGCGAGTTCAATTTCCTTTTCATTGGCATCGACAGCTCTCTCGCCTGCCAGACCTGCCGCAGCTAAGCGCTGAAATGGCGCTTTCCTGATGCAATGAGAATAGACACCATCGATGTAGCTCAGTGCTCTTTCACCATAGCCTTCGACTGATTCATAAAACTCTTGAACCATCACCTCGCCGCTGTGAAGCAAAGAATCGATATGCAATTCGCCGTCTCGAACTCCATCATCAGTGCAATCAATCCTTTTCACACCAGATGTAGCAAGACCAACTGTAGGTTTAATAATGGCTCTCGACCAGCCATTTTTTCTGACTATTTCTTCTAGCGGCGTCCTCTCCTTATGAGTAATGAACTCAGTTGGAATAATCGGAATTCCTGCTTCAGAAAGTTCTCGCAGATAGGTCTTTTTGCTGTTCCACTTAATAAGATCAGCAGAGTTAAACAAGTCGGTGACACTAGCGACCTGCTCAACCCAACTCAAGAACTGCTTGTAATGCCGATGGTAATCCCACGTGGAACGAATAACACAAATCCCAGCCTGGGACCAATCAACATTCGCGTCGTTCCAAACAACCCCTTGCACTTTGCAGCCACGTTTTTCCAGAGCCTTTGCAAGAAGCAAATCATCAGGGTCTAAGTCAGGCAAGTCGCCATAAGTAATTAAGGAAATCAACACAAGAAAGTTCTCTCGCCAACCAAAGTAGCATAGCGCATAGAGTACAAAAACCATCCGCCAAAGTTGGATAGCTTCACAAGACTTCGATGAGTGCCAATACATCGTCCTAAAGTTCAAGCAGCGAATATCATCCTGCGCGGCTGCATGGCTATGCATAGTATCAGTCAATCAAGCAGCGGATCTGGGGTCTCCCGTCAATCAAGCAGCGGATCTGGGACAACACCAGCAATCAGGCAGTGGATCTGGGACAGCACAGTCAATCAAGCAGCGGATCTGAGGTCTCCCGTCAATCAAGCAGCGGAGCTGGGACAACACCAGCCAATCAAGCTGCGGCTCTGGGACACCCCCGTCAATCAAGCTGCGGAGCTCGGACAACATCCTGTCAATCAAGACAGGCGTCTCGGGCAAGCCACACAGAAGAGTTTTCAAGACATTCTCCTTACCTGGGCTTCCTGTTATCCTAGCGTTAAGGGCTGAGACCTATGCAAGAAGACGCAAGCGATGCAAAGTTGAATAATCCCTACTGGCCAAGCCTTGGTGGTCTGGTATTTCTATTTTTGCTTGCGCTTTTTTTCTTTGCTCGACCGCTGCTTTTACTGGGCGATGGAGGAAGTTGCCGGCACTATTTGACCGGGCTTTATATACTGCAAAATCATGCGGTGCCCACCACGACTTACATGTCAGCGGTTGAGCCGAATGCACCCTGGGTCACCCACGAATTGCTCTGTGACTTGATATTCGGACTTCCGTTTGATCAGCTAGGTTTGAACTGGATTGTTCTCACTTGTGCATTTGCGATTGCGTTGAGCTTCACCTGGTCTTATCAGATGGCGCGTTTGCGCGGTGCTAGCTCGATTGTGGCGCTAACTACTCTGGTACTTGCAATAGAAGCCTGTACCATCCACTGGTCAGCACGTCCTCATATATTTACGTACTTGCTATTCCTTGGAACATACTACGAGACGTTCGTTGCGTCCCGCTCATTTGCGAAACGAGCCTGCATTCTTTCTGGGCTGATGTTTCTCTGGGGAAACCTGCATGGAAGCTTTCCGCTAGGAATGCTGATGATTGTTGCTCGCGCGCTAGGCGACTTTCTATCCGGACTGGCAAAAGACGCGACTGGCAAGTTCACCAAAGAGAACAATTCATCAATTGGCATGGCAGATGAAGCCTCCAAATCTGGTATCACTTCTACACAAAGCGCTACTGAAGAAACCAGTAAATCAGACAACAGTCCAGTTGTAACATCGCAAAACTCAGAGCTGGGCTCAGCCACTGCGGCAGCGAATGGTCATAGCACTGCTGCAGCGAATGGTCCTAGCACTGCGGCAGCGAATGGTCTTAGCACTGCTGCAGCCAATGGTCCTAGCACTGCTGCATCTGCCTGGTCATTGAGAGAATCTGCGATCATCTTCACCTGTGCAATATTAGCCGCCTGCCTTAACCTCAGAGGTGCAAGCTTTCTAACCTACATCATCGGCTACCTGACCAGTCCAAAAATTCAGGCACACAGTGACGAATGGCGAAGTATAGACTTTGCTTTTGCTGGTCCGGTGTGGTCTTACCTTCTTTTGTTTTGTTTACTTGCACTATTCTGGACTTACTCCAAAATAAAACCGAAGTTAGGCGAATTTGGATATGTTCTGTTTTTGTTCTGCATCAGCCTCTACGCAATGCGTCTGGTTCCTTACTTTGCTTTGGCAGCATTGCCAGCTATGGCAGCACAAGCTGGACAAATATGTCAGCAAGCAAATTTGGTGGGCATTCCGCTATTGGGACAACTTTTAAAATCAGATCAAAAAGCAAGCCTTAGCGAAATGGCAATGCTAAAAGCCGCACCCGCATTCACCATATGTGGTGCCATACTCTCAGCAGCCTTTCTGTTTATACCGAGTTTCAAAATAAAAGATTTCGACCCCGAGCGGCTTCCAGTCAGGGCTGTAAGCTACATGCAAGAGCATAAGATCAAAGGACTTGGCTACATTAAAGACAATTGGGGCGCGTATCTGTATTGGAAGTTAAACACACCAATTTTTATCGATGACAAAACCGATTTTTATTCGCAAAAGCTCATCGATGATTACACAAACATCTACGTCAACAATCCAAGTTGGCAAAAAACTTTCGACTCCTATAAGTTTAAGTTTGTTTTGATTCCGAGGGGCTTGCCTCTCGAATTTGCATTAAAAGAAGAGCCGGCAAACTGGACAAAATCATTTGAGGACTCAACAGCGATTCTTTTCACTCGGAATGATGATCGAAAGCAACCACAAAGCCCCTTGCCCTCAGAAGAGCCATTAGCCAAATGAAAAGGCTGTTCATAGTTGTCGGCGCGCTCTGCCTGGTCTTCCTTTCTGCAATTACAATCGCGGGAGACTTGCGAGACGAAAAAACACTTACAGACACAGATTTCATATCATGTCTTTATGCCGGTGGACACATGGTTGCTCACGGCAGAGGACATAATTTGTATCCAAAACTGGGCGCTCAGGACTTTTATGATGAAGAGTTTGCGGCTTACACTCGAGCGCTATTAAACAAACCAGACAAAACCTGGTTGTTTCACTTCTCTTACCCCGCAGTGGTTGGTGTGTTGTGTGCGCCTTTTGCCTTACTGCCGTTCCGTGCGGCACTAATTGCATGGCAGTTATTTTCGGTGTTTGCACTGGTTATTGCAACAATTTTGTTTTCAAAAACGCAGAGTAAATTCTCAGCGCTAACAATTTTCCTTTCGTCCTGCATGTTTCTGCCAGTTCTGCAAACGATAGTAGTTGGACAGAACTCACTGGTATTGGGACTGTTTCCACTCGTACTGGGATACTACCTGTGGCAAAAAAAACACCCTCTGGCGTGTGGACTCTCATGGTCTCTGGTGGGCTTAAAACCCCAACTCGCTTTGCCTGTAGCAGCAATTGCGGGAACCTTGCTTTTGTCAGCGCTATTCAAACGCATTCCAAAGAAAGAAGTGACACCATTGTGGCTTGGACTGATTGCAGGCACTTTTGCCTTGCATCTTATTCCCTGCTTATTTTTCGGCTTTGATATATTTCCACTCTGGCTCAATTCAGTAAAGCTAGGTGGTGCCGCATTTGGTGCTGAGAAAAGCGGGTACTGGCAATACCACTTATTTTGCTCTGTGCCATGCGTATCAATTATCAGTGCACCCAAAAGCATGTGGCTCAGTGTTCGCCCAATCGCTTTTGGCATCGGCTTGCTGCTACTTGCCATTTTTAGCGCATTAAATAGCACGATATTAAAAGAAGAAGAGGAAGAAGAGAAAGTAGTAGAAGAAGTACCTTCCGATCGGCAGAAGGCATTGCTGACTTTCCTTAGCGTACCACTCGTTTTCGTAGCGGCACCTCACTTGCTACTCTATGATAGTTGCCTTCTTCTGCTGCCTGCATGGATTGTATTTACTCAGTTCGACAGCAGTGAAAAGCAAGCCAGATGGCTGCAGATTTCAACTTTTCTGCTTATGGGGAGCTTCAGCGCCTACCTTATGGCAATTCTACTGCTTCCCGCTTTGCCTGATATTTTATGGCAGCAGATTTTGATGTCTCTGGTTCTCGCATTCATAGTTTTTGCAAGCATTGTCATAAAAAGAGAACTTAAGACGCAAATGCCTTTATAGACTTGCATTCTCTAATACCTTCATGACTTGCATTTCTCAAAGGGGCTTCGGGCTAGCGGCGAACCCGCATTCCATCAACGATGACCTCTCTCTGCAATACTCGGTCGACCCGAGGGAAGTAGTAGTAGATTCTATTTAGCAGCCCATGCCCATTGATTTGCAAACGATTTTCCACGCGAACGCAATCTGCTTGCGGATGTGTTTTTGCAAGATAATACGACATAGCAATTAGGTCACTTCGGCTTGACGAATTCGGCATTCTACCTTCGAGTGCAACATTAACCCAATTACCTTTTTCACGAACAGACGCAGCGACATATTTGATATTTTCCGTAAACAGAAACATCGAGAATCCCCATGGGACGCGGTCATATAGGGACATATGTAAATAATTGTAGGGGCTCGCGAAGAATAGCCTCGCCGGCATTACTACGCACATTATCGAAACGATAATTGCTAGCAACGCCTCTGCCAATGGACGCGAGTACACTCTCTTGCTCAAATCTACAGAAAGTGCATCTCGCCTCTTATCAAAAAATGCAAGATACCCAGTCCACATTACAGGCGCGAACAATTCGATTCCGGGAATAAAAAAGGTCAAGGACAAATGAAGCACGACGCCCGTTGCAACAGCCGCTTTCCGCAGAGGTTTAAACCACAGTCCGATACCAATAAACAGCTCCATCATCACAACAAGATAGGTGCACATCTCGCAAGCGAAGCGAGACAAATTCATTGAGCGTATGAGTGGCAATAATTCGGGGCGAATCATTTCGCCAACAGAAAGCAGCCTGTACATTGTGAGACCACTGAAAAACTCTGGGTGCAACTTATGCAAGCCAGCAAATATATAGCAGGTAGAAACAGCAACTCTTATGAGCACCCGACTCAAAGAGCGAGGGCGTCTATCAATTGAAAATGCCAAAAGATAAACAGACATCATAATCACAAAACTAGATTGAAAAATATGTCTGTCTAAAGTCTGGTAATAAAGCCAGACAGCAAATAAAAGAAACGGCACCAGGCGCCCGCCCTTGCCGATAACCATGCAAATGCAAGCACAAAAATAAAGCAACCAAACTACAACCGAGACCCAGATGGCAGGTTCAGGAAAGACAAAAAAATGTTGCCCTATTCTCCAGGCCGGAACATGGTAGGGACCATATCCAAATACTATAAATAGCTCAAGGGGCAAAATTCCAATCAAACAAAGCCCGATGAGAATTTTCATCAAATCGAGATATCCCGGTTCTTTGTACAACGCGTCGGAGACTATATCTCGAATTCTTTTCATCAGGAACTTATGTCACTCCCGACTCAGCACCTTTAGCCAGTTTGCTCAGGTCTTTCGGCCTGCCGTCTTCTTCGAAGGTTGGCGGCAGTAAAAACTTCTTCTTCAATGAATCTATTGTTGCACCTATAACATCAATCTGGGACATATCAGTGTTCCCCAGGACCTTCCCTGCAATTCTGAGGTAAGCAATGTTTTGCACAGGAAGTTCAAGGCACATTCCCGCAACAGTATCAACTGCTACAAGATCATCGCCTATGAATATTGCGTTGAGTTCTTTTGCTGTTCCGTTTAGGGGACCATCTCCCTCCATTGCGACAACAGCATCAACCACGGCAAAGGAAGGCTTTACTGTGGCAACGATATCAAGGATGGATTGATGAATGCCACGAATGTGCAAAACATTTTTCGGCCAGCCATACTTCCGCCCAGGCACCACACCGAACATATTCTTCATTGAGCAAGTCATCAGCGCCCAATGATGGGTCTTGAGCTTTGGCACTGACACAAGAAACTCTGACTTGACGATAGTGCGTGGCAAAACAAACTCAGGAATTTTTGTGTATTGAAGCGGATTCTCAATTTTCTCAAGGTCGTCAATGTTCAGGTCAACAAATTGAACATCGTACTTTTTGCAAACATCTGTTATTCCATTCAACGCTGCAATTTTTTCTGTATCTCGACTCAATGCAGGCCCGTCGCCAACTTTAATTTCCCTGGCTCCAGCAGCAATTAATGCATGTAACAAGGCATCGACGTGCGCCGCATTCGTGCAGCATGGAATTCCTTTTCGGTAATCAACGAGATTCAACTTCAGAAAGACCGACTTATCTTTGACAGGCGGATTCGCTTCTTTTATTGCCGCCATCATTATTTCATCAAGCTCTTCATAGCTTGGAACATGCTTCACATAGACCCGAGAGCGTTCCTTTCTTTTAAGTGCCTTTTGTTGTTCGGTTGGTTCTGGAATTTTTCCTTTTGGAATGTCCTCATCGCAGGCAGCCACCGAAGCACCAGCAATAATTGCGGCTCCGGCCTGGAGAAAGCTTCTGCGCGAACTCTCTGTAGAACCGGAATTCTCACCATCTTTTCTGTCTTCGGAATTAGAAATGCTCATAGTCTTTCGGCTCGTTCTATTTATATGTTAGGCAAACAAAGTGGGATCGGATCTGAGTTTAAGCGCAATACAAGCAACTGCATTAGTCAACATATTTTTGGAGAAGGAACCGTCGCTATTTTGTTCGGATTCCAATTCCTTCATTAGATCATCGCATGGCTGCCCGTATGAACATAAGACCATCGCGCCCCATGCCCTTTGCGTCTGACTTTGGGGGTCTTCCATTTTTTTCCTAAGCCATTCAAGGCTTCGCTTCACACCAGTCTCATTCTGACGATTTTTCAGCGCCAAGAGAGCCAGTGCAGTTGATTGAACGTCGGGGGGATTTTGTGCGCCGTAAGGATTTCTATCGCCAAAGTTCCAACCACCATCTCGACAAACCAGACTGAGCAAGTACTGTTCGCCGAGATGCATTGCTTTTGAAGTACTAGGCACCTTCATGCGTTGAGAATTCTTGAACGCCATCAACACATAAGATGTAGGTTCAACCCAATCGAACGTGTTTTGTGTCCAGGGCCAACCCCTTTCATAGTCATGCTCAGGGCCTTTCCACAACAGCAGTGCAAATTTAGCAGCCGATGAGTAGTACTCTGTCCTGTTATCTAAAATCCAATCCTCGGCTTTTGAAATAACAGAACTCAATTTGCTCTTTTGTGTGGCGTCCGATTTGTTTTCCAACAGACTTTTTGATTCCAAATATCGTAAAGCGAATAGTGATGCAGCGGTTGACCAATCGCTCTCCAGACGGGCGAGTTCATTCGACCATCCACCATCTGCATTTTGCAGCGTGGCAAGTCTTTTAACGTAACTTTCGACCGATGCGGCTTTATCATGTAAGGCGATAACAGCCCAGCATGAGGGTTCTAGCGCACTATCTTTTCCAAACTCATAGGGCCACAGTCCGTCTTTTTCTTGCGCCAAAAGAAATTGCAGCCCTTTTTCAAGAGCCGATGCGCCCTTTTTATCATCCGAAACTGAGTCTGTTTTAGACACTAAAAACTAACTTCTCTGTGATCAAAACCGATTAATTTAGCGGCTTTACCATTAATTGTTTTAAACGCAAAAACACGTTTAGAACTCTGTTTAGAAAGGTATACCATTCTTGACAAGGTAAAACCGGGAGGGAAACCCCTAATTCAAACAAACTATTAGTTAATTCATCTATCGTTGCCTTAAGTTTTTTCTGATCTCCTTTACTACACAATTTCAAAATAAGTGGCTCTGAAACGAAGAGTTTCGTGTACCTTTAAGTAAGCGCATTTCGTTTACGACATTAATTGTCGAAGCAGCGCTTGCTGGTGTGCACTACTACTACGAAGTCTCAGAACCCCTTGGAGGTAAATAAATGAACTTCACTACTTCGCTCAAGAACTTCATGTCTGATGAGTCAGGACAAGGTATTACAGAATACGGCGCGATCCTGGCGTTCGTAGCACTTCTCGTAGCTGTAGTATTCAGCTTCGCTTCGGGAACACTGACATCAGCTATTTCGCAATCGTTCTCAACGATCGTAAACCAGTTGAACCGTTTGAATAGCGTAACCAACGCTACAACCACATAAGACTCCGGTACGGTTAAGACTTCGTGGGGTGAACTGGTCATCAGTTCGCCCCATTTTTTTGCCTTTTTCCGGGATTCACTAAAGGTGTTCGGCGTGGTGTTCTGGATTCAGCGTGTAAGTCTTCGGTGACCCGTTGTGCGCACTCCAACGCCCCCCCTTAGGCATGCATTAGATGCACCGTTTGAGTACTCAGGTTGCACCGTGGTAATTGATGCCGACAGATAAATCCGAGAACTCGAACGGTACCGGTCCAGTTTTCAAAAGCAGCGCAGATAAACCTGAGAACTCGAACGGTACCGGTCCAGTTTTCAAAAGCAGCGCAGATAAACCTGAGAACTCAAACGGTACCGGTCCAGTTTTCAAAAGCAGCGCAGATAAACCTGAGAACTCAAACGGTACCGGTCCAGTTTTCAAAAGCAGCGCAGATAAACCTGGGAACTAAGAGTACCGGATGGAAGACGGCTCACAGGTGGTCTCTCAGTCGGGTTCCCGCAGGCGGTTTCCCGAGCGAAGGAACGGCTTTCGTACTTCGCAGGAGGGATAAGCTTGCCACCACCTGTGGAGCGCCAGTCAAATAAAACTGGACCGGCACTATTGAAAAAAAATCAGCGGTCATAGAGACCAAATTTGGTTAAACACAATACAAAATGTGATACCACATTGGTTCCACGTGAAAGAAGCAAATTTCCGTTCGCTAAGATCAGAACCTTGAAACTGTGTCGCAATGCCATTCTCAATGGCATTGCCTGAAGCTGATAAAAAACGCAGTTCGCAGAATAATGTGGCAACTTTCAAATTGCAGAAACGCGATTTATTTCATACCGATGATTGCTATCACGCAAAAAACAACTCCGGCAGTTGACGGACCTTGTAATCCGCCAACCGTGCGCCACCCCGTCAAGCAGCTAAGAGATTGAGTCTTATAATGCAAAATTTTGAAATGTTAGAGCAATCTAATCCACTTTTTTTGCGTATTTTTTTTCGGTTCTCAGTAGCAAAAATTGCAAGCTACTGCTTGCTAAAGGTTGATCCAAAGATAAAAACTCAAGGCAATAAAAAACCAAACGCTCGAGCATCTCATACGAACTCATTCGCTGAAACCCTGATGGAAAGGGCATGACAAGTGCGTCAATGAGGTGCTCGTGCGTCTTATAAATTGAATGTGATGGGAGGATTTGAATTCGAATTTCCAATTGACTCGCTGACATCTCGCCTAAACGCATTAGCTACCGCATCTTTCCAAGATGACGATAGGATTCCAAGGATAT
Source organism: Obscuribacteraceae bacterium (SeqCode) (assembly GCA_044226015.1). Lineage (GTDB taxonomy): Bacteria > Cyanobacteriota > Vampirovibrionia > Obscuribacterales > Obscuribacteraceae > JAIEPM01. Next base: position 228,275 of record JBGAHS010000001.1, on the reverse strand, counting down.
CGAAAGAATCATTGTCCGCGCCGGTGGAATATGCGTTAATAGTATCTGGTTAATCTTTTTCGCCGTTACTACACAAGGGGGATAGAAATGAGAAACCTATTCCTGAGTCTGTCAAGAATGCCTCCATTCTTGATGTTGTTGATCATTGTGGGCTTGGCCGTGACCGCGACCATGCTTTACATGCAACAGTCTCAGAAAAAGACAGAAGAGATCAATGCATTGACTGCTGCACACAATGCAGAAGCCAATCAAAAGGGCCAAGTAGTTTACGCAGCCAAGGATATTCCTGAAGGCACGGAAATTACCGCCGACGCGTTGGAACAAAGGGAAGAATTGATTAGTAAGATTCCTACCGGAGCTATGACTTCCACAAGTGCTGGTGTTGGTGGGTTGGCCGCCTATCCAATTCAGCAAGGAACCATCGTTCTAAGCAACGCAGTTAAAGCCAGAATCGCTCAACAAGGATTTGAAGGCAAAATCAAAGAAGGAATGCGCGCCGTCACATTCGGTATCGACTCCAACGCTGGTGTTGCTGGATTCATCTCCCCAGGAGCGCACGTAGATATTCTATGCATCACAGGTTCTGCTGCAGAAACCAAAGCTGCTCCAGTACTTGCGGACGTGGAAGTTATCGCAGTTGGTACCACTTATCGTAAGGCGCCAGGCGAAACCCAAGCCACACAAGCCAGCTCTATCACAGTGCTGGTTAATCCCGATGATGCAGAGAAGCTCGTGAAGGCTGTTTCAGCCGGCAAGCCTTATCTCACACTTAGAAACGATAAAGATCACAGCCCATTGGCGACCGTGGACATTACAGCTTTGTTCCCGAAACCGCCAAAAGCTGAGGAAACCGGTGGAGAGGTCGCAAGCAGCTTGCCTCCTCCTAGCCTGCCACCACCGCCACTGCCAGGAGCCCCATCCGCTGGAGCCGATGCAGTAGCGCCGAACGCTCCGCCGCCCCCACCACCGATGCATGAAATCGAGTTGTGGTCAGGCAGCAAAAAAGAGGTCCTCTCAGTACCCCAAGGCTAAGGGCATATACTGTGTGGAATACTTGACTAGTGGGTAGAAGTACACTAGTGATATTAGATTGATTGGGAGAGTTTTAGGGACATGAAACTAACTACGCTGTTGGTATGCGACGCCGGTTTGGACAAACGCCAGACTATTGAAGACCTGGTTCACAGTCAGCCATCACTGGCTCTCGTGAGCACTGTTTCCGGTGGCATGGCGAGGGAGCAAATTGGAAGCTTGCATCCTAAGCTGGTTTGGATTGAATTGAGCCCTGCTCCGGTCCGAGGTTTGTCTCTGTTAGCTGAACTGAGAGAAGCCTACCCAGAAATCTATTTCTTCGTCAGCTATGAAGTTCCGGACCCCGAGTTGATTCGCACCGCGTATCGACTCGGGGCTTCTGACTTCCTCGATGCGGAACGTTGGAGAACAGACCTACCTGCAGCCGTTCAAAGCATCCTGTTGAAACATCAGTCAGAGTCTTCGTCGACAGCGTCCGGCAAAGTTATCGCTGTGTTCAGCCCGACAGGCGGCATCGGTGCCACGACAGTGGTTACCAATCTGGCAGGGTACCTGGGCAAGTACGGCGAGTCAGCGATCATCGACCTCGACTTGCAATTTGGAATGGTGGCACACTATCTCAACCTTGAGCCTTCATTCTCTCTATCAACAATCGACTTCTCGCACACCAATTTCGACTCAACTTACTTGCGCAACCTCATGACCAAGTACGACGATAAATTGAGCGTATTGGCTGCACCACCAGAACTCGAAGATATCGGTGATATCTACGCAGCTCAAGTTCAAGAAATTCTGTACACAGCAAAACAAGAATTCCGTTATTCAGTCGTAGACCTTCCGAAGAACCTACTCGATGAGCGCGCAATCGCCACTCTCGACTTAGCAGATCATGTCTGCGTTTTGACTGAGTATAACTGGGCTTCAATTTTGAACACGAGAAAATGTCTCGACACCTTCAAAGCTCACTACAACCAGGAAAAACTTCTCCTGGTCATCAACAAATCCGAATGGCTGCCGCAAGACGTTCTCAGCGAATGCCGCGCCAACCTCAACTACCCTGTGTATCACGAAATTGCAAATGATCCTAAGACCGCCAAATGGGTCATCAACCAGGGACAAATCGCGCCACCACACACGGGTCTCGGCAAGTCGATGGAATCGCTTGCACGCAAGATCACCGGTGGCGAGCAACTGCTCATTACTCAGAAAGCCGGAGAAGAGAAGGCAGCAGGTGGTGGTGGTGGATTCAAATTCCCAGCAATCTTCGGCAAGAAGAAATAACCCCGAGGTGAATAAGCATGTCTGAAGACGAGAACAAGAATCCAAATTTGCCCAGTAGACAAGCTTCATCCCTCATGGGACAGCTAGTTCGGCAGAGACAGGAAGGTGGCATCGTTCACCAGCAGGGCGGAACAGGCCTTCAGGGACAACAAGCCGGTGGTGGACTAGCCGGGCAGCAAGCGGGCGCCGGCATGCAAGGTCAGCAGGCTGGTGGTGGCATGCAAGGTCGCGGCGGACAGACCGGTATGCAGGGTCAACAGACCCAATCACAAGTCGCACCCGAACAGCCACACTACTCGAAGAACGATCTTGAGCGTCTCGATCGTAGAGAGGAAGACACGAGTAGCGCTCAGGCTATGCATGATCCCAATGCAGATCAGGCAAAATTCCAGGCTAACCTCGCTTTGATTCGTGAGCGTGAAAAGGTCATCATTGAACAATTGAGAAGAGAACTGGATACATCCAGACTCACGCAAATCAGTGAAGATACGCAAGCCCAAGTTCGTGCTCGTATCAGAGAAATGGTAAACAGCGACCCCGCTCCATTGACCATGATGGAAAAGGGTATTTTGCTTCAAAACGTTCTCGACGAAATTTTTGGATTTGGTCCTCTGGGTCCACTACTGAGAGACCCGAGCGTCGGCGATATTTGCGTCAACAGATTTGACTTGATTTACGTTGAACGTCACGGTCGTCTTGAAAAAACAACTGTGCAATTCGAAAACGATAGACACCTGAGACAGACAATCGACAAGATTATTCAACCTCTGGGAAGACGACTTGACGATAACTCTCCAATGGTTGACGCACGTCTTCCAAACGGCTCCCGTGTTAACGCGACAATTCCTCCGGTATCAATCGACGGACCAACGGTCACTATCCGATGTTTCGGCACGACCATCATGTCACTCGGTCAGCTCGTCGAAAAAGGCGCTATGTCATTGCAAATGGCTGAAGTGCTCAAAGCTTGTATTAAAGCCAGAATCAACACCATCATCTCCGGTGGTACAGGTTCCGGTAAAACAACTCTACTCAACGCATTGTCTGCGCACATCAACCCACGCGAACGCATCATCACGATAGAGGACGCGGCGGAATTGAGATTGCAACATGAGCACTGGGTGCGAATGGAAACCCGACCAGCAAACATTGAAGGTAAGGGGCAAATCACACAGCGCATGATCGTCATCAACACACTTCGTATGCGCCCCGACCGCATCATCCTTGGGGAGTGCCGTGGTGAAGAAGCATTCGACATGTTACAGGCAATGAACACCGGTCACTCAGGTTCAATGACCACAATCCACGCTAACACCCCACGTGACTGTACGAAGCGTCTGGAAAACATGATTCTCATGGGCGGTATGGACATGCCTGCAAAAGCAGCGCGTGAACTTATCGCATCTGCTATCCAGGTTATCATTCAGATTAAGCGTCTGGAAGATGGTACTAGAAGAGTCACCGAGGTTGCGGAAATCACCGGAATGGAAGGTGAAATTATAGCTATCAGCACGCTCTTCCATTTAGAACGTGAAGGTCGTGATGCTAGAGGCTTCTTCAAGTGCCGCCACGTCGGCTCTGGATTGCCACCAAAATTCATGGATCAGATAGAGCAAGAAGCTATTCCATTCAAACTTGAATGGTTGCGCTAATTGACCTTGTACGGCGTTAAGTACCAATTTGAACAATAAATTATATGGATCCAAATCAAGCCAACCCCCAGGACCCAAACTCTGCGGTACCGCAACAAACTCAACCTGCAGATCCGAATGCAGGGCAAGCGCCTTCCAGCTCGTTACCCGGGCAGGATCCTAACGCCGTTCCTCAACAAACGGGAGTTGACCCGTCAGCACAGACTTCGTTACCTGGACAGAGCACTGGGTCGCTGCCGGCAGCTACAGACACTAGCGCTACGGTAGCCAGCACTGGCGCACCAGGCGTACCTACTGGCGGAGATACAATTCTCGGAATTCCAGTGGATGGACTAATGGTGTTCGCACCAATATTCATTGCAGGTCTTCTGGCCTATGGCTGGTTGATGGGAAGAACGCCCCACACTGAACAGTTAACGCGTCTGGACAAACAGCGCAAGCGTATGGAAGCGCGAGATGCTGCAAAGCCAGAATCGGTAGATATCTTCAGAATCGAACGCGACGATTTTCTTGGTCGTTTGCTTTCTCAGGCTGGTCTTGAAGCCCAGTATGAAAAGATGAAGACAAACTGGATTATGGCGGCAGTTGGAACCGCTGTCGGAATGTTTGGGCTATGCGTCTGGCAGGCCCCAGTTCTAGCACCATTTGCAATCATTTTCGGACCGGCTTTAGGCTCTTTTGGTTTCGTTCAGTATGTGAAGTGGCAAGCTGGCGAGCGACAAAAGAAGCTCACGGCGCAACTTCCACAGGTGCTTGAAACAATGACCTCTACACTCAGAGCAGGCTCGCCTGTCGTTGAGTGCTTCAAGCTTCTTTCTGAAACTGCACCAGAACCGATTCGTGGTGAATTCAAACGAGCGCTAGTTTCACTTCAGCTCGGCAAGCCATTCCGCGATGTTCTCGCAGAAATGGGCACCAGAATTAGAACAGCTGACTTCAGACTTTTGACCCAGGCAATCTTCATCAGCCAGGACGTAGGTGCTAATTTGGCTGACGTAGTAGCAACAATCGCTGAAGCTATCCGTGAAAGATTCCGTCTTAGAGACTTCATGAACTCGCTTACTGCACAAGGTAAGATGACGGCACTCTTTATCGGAAGCTTGCCGTACTTCATCACCGCGATGACGTACGTTATGGCTCCAGGTTACATTACGCCATTTTTGAACCATCCAATTGCTCGTATCGTATTCATCGGAATGATGATCTGGGAAGCAATTGGCGCTTACATTCTAGTTAAGATGACCACGTTCGAGGTTTAGTGCGACATGGAAATGATGGGTGCAATGATGACATTTGGGGCAGTCCTTTTAGGATTGCTGGCACTTTACCTGCCCATCGCCCAGATGAACTACGATCAGTATGGGGTTCGAGTTCGCCCGCGCAAGAAGAACGACGAACCTGCTGAAGTTCAAAAGCAAAAAGATTCTGCCATCAATAATGCGTTGAAAGCGCTTGGGGAAATGGTGCTAACAACCTTTCCGCAAGTGGCTGATGAGAGAACGAGAGTTCTCCTGATTCACGCGGACTACAGGACGCCCGCACACCTCGCAACCTTCATCGGTGTGAAGACTGCAGCTGTAGGCATCATCGACTTCCTGGTTATATTCAATCCAGGAATGGACATTTTGATCAAAGTTCTCGCTATGGTTGGAGCGGCTGTGGTCGCATGGACCATGCCTAACTTCTTCCTTTCTTCCAAAGTGAAGAAAAGACAGAACCTTATTCTTCTCGAGCTTCCAACTGTTATTGACCTACTCATCGTTTGCGCTCAAGCGGGTCTTGGTCTTTTGATGTGTATCGACAAAGTTCAGAAGGAAGTAAAAGATACATGTCCGAATATCGCTTCGGAGCTTGAGCAATTGATTCACGACGTGCGTGTATTCGCGAAGTCAGTTCCAAACGCACTGAAAGATATGGGCGATCGTTGCGGTGTAGAAGACATTTCCTCCATGTCTAGCGCACTGATTTCAGCGGAATCGAAGGGTTCTGACATCAGTTATCCATTGAAGCAGCAAGCTATCGCATTGCGCGACAAACTTAAGAGAAAGAAAGAAGAAGAAGCGTCCAAAACACCGGTTAAGATGGTTCCAGTAATCATGTTATTCGTAATGCCTTTGATTCTTTGTCCTATGTTGGGTCCAGCAGTTATCACTATCATGCAGGCTCTCGGGCCTGTCTTCGGTACTGGTAAATAGTTAGCAAAATTACCTACTTTCGCAACAAGACGAAAGGCACGATGCTTGCCGATAAGGCAGTTGTTGCTGACTCGTTTGTAGCGAGACTTGTTGGATTGCTGAAAACGCCATCGCTAGAGCCTGGCGATGGGCTTTATATTGTGCCGTGCTCGCAGATTCACATGTTTGGCATGAAGTATGCCATCGATGTTGTCTTTATGGATAAACAAGGGATGGTTGTGGGGCTTTGTGAGAGCATTCAGCCAGGGGGCATCTCAAAGCTATATTCAAAAGCGCACTCATGTGTCGAGCTGCCACCTGGCACCATATCCGATACCAAGACTAGCGAAGGTGACCAAATGGAAAGCGACGTATTTTAGCTAAGTTGTTTGAGGCGTCCTATTTTATGCTACTTTAGCGTCCTATTTTATGCTACTTTAGCGTCCTATTTTAGCTAAGCACTTGAGCGTCCTTTATAGCTAAGCACTTTAAGCGTCGTATTTTATGTAAGTACTTTAGCGTCCTTGATAGCAAAGCAAACTCGGTTCTAGTCCTAATCCAGTTTCCAAATTTCCAGGAGTGGATTCTCTAAAATTACTGCCACGAGAGTTCCTAACGCGATGAATGGGGCGACGGGGATTGTTTCTTTGCGCCTTTTATTGAACTCATCCATATTTAGATTTTGCAGTTGAACGCCGCCGAGCAGCTGCCACCACGAGACCGCCGACAGCAAGCGAAACATCGTGAAAAATCCGAACGATAAGAAGTAAAACATCAATACCAGTATAAGCAACCAAGGTCCTACAAAGGTCCCGACGGCAGCAACAAGCTTAGTGTCACCGTGTCCCATCTGTCGCAAGAACAGTTTGATAAAACTCATGACGAAGACGCCGAATATCCAGCCTGAAATTCCAGACAGGAACCCGGCTAACATGTACAAGAAGATGTCGTCAGCGTTTGCCCATGTCGCAAAATATATCGTATGCATCAAGATTCCGACAGCCGCAGCTGGAAACGTGAGTTTGTTTGGAATCTTGCGGCTGCGCAAGTCGGTGATTGTCGCGGCAGCAACTACTGCAAGCGCCGCCAGTCTCATCACAATGCCAGGGATTTCGAGCAATCAGTAATCCACCGAGTCAGGGCTATACGAATTATTCCACGCAGCAGATGGGGATCTATTTTGGTTTCACGCAGCAGATGGGGATCTATTTTGGTTTCCCACCACTTTTGCTAAGCTGCAAAGAAAGATCATTTGTTAGATGTCCACCAAGGGTGATGTTGCTGAGGAGCTTTTCTTGGTGAGCTTAGTTTTCTTACTCTGCTTAGCCCGGGCGGCTTAGTTTAGCCTACCAGCGTTCTTGATCAGCCTTCTTAGTCAGCTGTAGGTTTAGCCTTTCTTGTGGAGAGCGATGGCTTCAATTTCAACAGATACATCTTTGGGCAAGCGAGAAACCTCGACAGTAGCGCGCGCCGGCTTAACCGTGCTGAAAAATTGTGCGTACACCTCATTCATTTCTTGAAAGTCATTCATACTCTTCAAGAAAACCGTTGTCTTGACCACATCTTGCAATGAGGAGCCCTGGCTTTCGAGTACTCCGGACAAGTTTCTCAAAACCTGCTTAGTTTGCTCAGCGGTGCTGCCTGTATTCAAATCGCCGGTGGCCGGGTCGATAGAAATTTGCCCGGAAACAAAAATAAATCCGTTGGCGATTATCGCCTGGGAGTATGGTCCAACAGCTTTTGGAGCTTTGTCGGTTTCAACAACTTGTAGCATAACAACCTCGTGTAGTTCTCATATAGTTCTGGGGTACTTATTATCCCTTGATCTAGCGCTTGCGATCTAGCTTCTTTTTCACAGAGAAATCACCTCATTTATGACATTCTGATTAGTGGGTAATAGCAGGTTCCTGGGTATGGAAACTCAATCAAAGAAGCGCACTCTAATAGCGGGTCCATTCGCACATTCCAGCGAGACGGAGTCCGAGGCAGATTTGCCGCTCATCGTGATGGAATTTAGTGCGGAGAATCAGGCGCCTGGGGCTGCACATGGGGTTGCACTCGTGGAGCCTGAGGGCGGGACTTTTCTCGCGGTTGTACATCATGGGGTTGAACATGAATCCAAAGTGGAGTGTCCAGCTTACGCGGCTGGAGCCGAATGCCGAGCCATCGCGATGGAAGCCGCAGCTGAAAAGACACTTGAGCAAGAAATAGTAGGCACTGCGCAGATCCACAAAGAGTGGGCAGCCGTGCGCCTCGCAATGGCTCTGATAGCAGAACCAGAACTTGCGCGAGCGCGTTGGCAGAGTTTCAAAAAAAATGAGGAATACAACTCAGTTTTGCTGGCAGCCGAAGCGATGGCTACGAGATGGATCCGTGATTCTAAAACTCTTCAAACTGATCGCATCTAATTTCACGGGGATCTCACTCTCCAAGATTCAAAATAATTTTGTTGGTGATAAGGAAATTTCAAATGCCTGAATTCAATGAAAGTCGTGAGTCAGCAAACGCAAACGTACAGCCTGCATCTCTGCGCGAAAGTTTATTGACGGAGGCACATATGGTACGCAATGACTTGGAGAAAAAGTGTCGATGTACGGTCAGATGAGGAGACCATAGAGCGTTTCACGTGGAGAATAGAGGTTTTTTGTAGTGGATGGAGAATATCTAGCAATGATCTCAGAGGCAGGAAAATCTGTATCAGTGTGCGCAACTTGTGCTGCAATTCGGATAATGCGCAAGCGCATCCGAATCCGCAACGTTTCAATTGCAAAATCCGCTATTCCAACTAAAACCCGAGCAATTTAGCCTTAGCAGCCTTGAACTCATCTTCGCTCAAGACACCCTGCTCTTTCAGTTTAGCGAGTCTCTCCAACTCCCTGGTCAGTTCAGATTGCTGCGCGTAACTTTTGTCGTTCGTGCAACTATTCCATTTTTCCATGAGAGTGCCACCAACTTTCTTGCCAATTTTGCTGCCGATCATGCCACCAACTAAAGCACCGGTGAAGGTACCTACCACCGGAATAGGAAGAATGACGGTGCCTACCTGCGCACCAGCAAGAACGCCTGCTCCTGCTCCGGCTATACCCGCCGTTTTTTCGTCCTCTGCCTTCTTGGCTCTTTCTTCGTTGTGGCTCATTTTCGTATCCTCTCGTTCAATGGGTATGGAACTATTGAAGCAGTCTCAGACTTTCGAAATGCACTCTCACGAACAGTTCAACAACCGTTTGGTAGTCAGCCTGCTGCCCAAAATAAACCCGCTCAGCTATACCGGCTGCTCAAATAAAAGGCTCAGCTATATGCCCGAAACAAAACGCTCACCGATATGCCAGGCGCTCAAAATAAGAAGGCTCAAAATTAGCGCTCAGCTATATGCCCGAAACAAAAAACGCTCAGCGATGCGACGAGCTCAGCTAAACCGGCTGCTCAAAATAAAATGCTCAGCGATGTGCCGAAACAAAAACGCACACCGATATACCAGGCGCTCAAAATGAAAAGGCTCAGCTATATGATGCCGAGCCTTTCATCAATATTGTAGTTACAGGTTACTGGGGATATCCCCAAGCTGAAGGAGCATCACTCTGGTGTCCAGTAGTCATCTGGTCACTGAGCCCACCATCGATTGTGGTGAAATCGCTGAGAGGCGGAGGTCCGTTTGTTCCTTCGTCACCGTAGGTTGAGAAGCTCATGCCCGAATCTCGAATGATGCTGGTCAACTCCGTAGGTGGCAAGGTGAAACGTCCTTGCTGCCGGAGAGCAAAGCTGCCGGGAGCAAAGTAGGTTCCTTGGAAGGGAGCTGCAGTGGCTGCACCACTTTGACCGAATGGTCCAGCGTTCTTGCCACTAGTTCCGAAGAGTTTCGGTCCATTCGGTGAGCCAGCGCCCTGCGGAAGGGTTGTATTCGCCCATCCTTGCGGAGCGATCCCCGCATGTCCTGGACTGTCCACTTGCTGGTAGTCCCATGGGGTCTCAGTGAATCTCCAGCTGCTGTGACCGTAGCCACCCTGTGTACCAGGGGAGGCCCCTGAGTTGAGGGCACCTTGATCTCCAGGCATCTGGGCCATGACTGGCACAGAGCAAAAGACCATGCTTATGAGGCTTGCACTGAGCAATATACTCTTTTTCATCTGGAACCTCTGAATTGGTCGGTCACTGAATATTCGATTCGCACTGGTAGTAAGTTCTGTCTTTACAGATAGGTGGATCGTACTCCAGCGCACCCCGCTTGTCAACTTGATTTCATCTGTTTTTCTGGCTAATTTACTGGATTTTACAGCTTCAGACCATGAAGCTTTGAATTCCAGGTCAGTACACTTTTAACCCCAGGGGGCTCAAAATTAGCCGGATGCTTTGATCCTACCCTCCTGAAGTATAGCTGTCAAACCACAGAAGAGGCACGTCAGAAAAGCATTTAGCCCATTCTTCACAAAAAGCGAAAGACAAAAAAGCAACTTCTCGTCGACATGACAGATTAATTCGGAAGATGAACAAAGAAATGTTCGAAAAGCTTCTAGAAACGGGAAATTAGCTAAACTAAAGTCACCCAGAGGAGTGCAAATGCCTGTTTATCTTGGTATCGAAAGTAGTTGTGACGAAACGGCAGCAGCTGTAGTCAGAGATGGGAGGGAGGTTCTTTCAAGCTGTCTCTTGTCACAGGTTGAGACTCACAAAGTTTTTGGGGGAGTCGTCCCTGAAGTTGCAGCTCGGCAGCATCTGGAAACAATTAATCAAGTTATCGATGAAGCGATGCTCCAAGCAAAGCTTAGTTTTGAAGAACTGGACGCAATCGCCTACACGGCGGGTCCAGGTCTGATAGGCACACTTCTGACTGGGCTGCTTGCAGCAAAATCTTTAGCGTGGACTTTCGAAAAACCGCTGATAGCAGTAGATCATCTATTGGCTCACGTAGCAGCAAATTTTCTTGAAACAGATTTGAAACCACCTTTTATAGCTTTGCTGGTAAGCGGTGGACATAGTCAAATTGTCTATTTCAAAGACTACACTGAAGCAGAGGTATTGGGAAAAACCCTCGATGATGCAGCCGGGGAAGCCTATGACAAAGTGGCTCGATTACTCGGACTCCCGTATCCAGGTGGTGCAGAAATAGACAGATTAGCTCAGTCCGGAAACAAAGACGCGTTCGCTTTCCCCGAGGGCGTCGTATCCGGATATAACTTCAGCTTCAGCGGACTGAAAACTTCAGTTTTACGAACAGTGCAAAAGCTCGAAGGAACTCTGCCAATTGCAGATATTGCAGCATCGTTTCAAGAGGCCGTCACCCGAGTGCTGGTAAAAAAAACACTGAAAGCACAAGAAGAGTTTGCGGCACCATATATAGTGCTAGCTGGCGGTGTTGCGGCAAACAAAACCTTGCGAGCTAAGTTTGATGACCAATCTCCCGTTCCTGTCTATTATCCAAAAATGAAATACTGTACAGACAACGCTGCTATGGTGGCTGCGGCAGCACATTTTTGCGGGCAGCCTGCTGACTTGAGCAGTGGTGTCTATTCTCGCTCGAAAGACCGCAAACCTATCACAAGATAGAGACTCTGGCATAGCTCCGACTTCAAGAGCATTGCGTTGCTTACTCATCAACTCACATTTAATTGCGAACACCCACTCTGTTCGTAGACTCCTGCTGATCGTCCACCAAATAACAAAGCACTACAACCAAAAAATTGTGTTTTCTCAGCAAACCTATTCTCAGAAGAAATTGTTGAAGAAATTGTTTCAATAGAAGAGCTTTTCCAAATCTCAATTAGAATTAACCCATTCTAATCTTGGTTGTTGCATGGCTATTTTCTCGATGACAGCTATTAAAAGGAGTTTGCAAGCTAGATGTTTGGTCTGATGAATTTGTCCCAATGCCAGCTAACAACAGCGCAAAAAGAAGAGAGACGTTTTTTTTATTGCGGAACCTGCAAAACCATAGGAAGTCTATACGGACAAATGCCACGCTTCCTGCTAAATAATGATTTGGTCTTCTATGCTGAACTGCTGTCAGCATTGACCTCCCCAGGCAAAAACGAAAGAGCAGATAGGCAACATGTTCCAGCCGATCATGATCAAGTAAACGCGGAAACACTTTCTGCTGGTACAACCACATGCGCCGATTACATAGCGGCGTTAGTAAATGATGCAGCGAAAGCCTCAAACGAATCAATCGAGAACCTCCAAAAGAACGAAACATGTACACCCTCTTTATCTTTTCGCTCTTTCAACTGCTTCGACACGCCCCCATCTGACGAATTGAATCGAAAGATCCCTCTAGAATTGCAGCTTGCGGCCGATCTCCACATCGTTCTAACGGCATTACACATTGATGACAAAATTCAAGATTCACGCTCTCAACAAAAACGATTTTGGAAGGGCGTAGAATCCATTTTTGCGCCATCAATGGTGGAGGCGAGCAATAGATTGGAGCAGCGTGGCTTTCCGTTGCCATTGTACGTTCAGCTTTCTACCCAACAAAGTCAAATGGAGTTTGAACTCGAAAGAGATTTGACAAATCTATCGAACAAAGAGTTTCTCGAAGGATGCGCGTTTTCCACTGCAGAAATCACAAAATCAGTATTTCAACAAGGAGGAACATATTTTTGCGGAAGCAAGGAAGATTGCAAACAGCTTTCAATGTTTGGAGAAGCTTTTGGCAAGATGATTTACAGTCTTGACGCCCTCGATGACATACAAAAAGACAAAAAGAGTGGGGCATTTAACCCGATCAACTTACTGATTGCGAAAAGGTCGCTCAACGAACAAAAAGCGAAAGCAATAATCAGAGACTTCATCTTGGCGAACTATAAGATTGCACTGAATTCGCTCAAAACGCTAAGCCTGTCAGAGGAAAAATATCGAGATTTTTCCAAGCGTCTCGCACAAAATCTCCGCCGCAAATTAAGTAGCCCAGCGGCGGGATGCAGCTCTGAGAAAAACAAAGAGTTCAAGTCGTCTGCAAAAGAGCGTGTTTCAGCGGACTGGCAAAACAGAATAGCGCAGGTGGAAAGCGAGTTAAATCGCCTGCTTGAGAATCCCTCTGCTCGCTTCGGGCTTTCGTACGTCCTTCTCTGGTTCACCATTTACCTATTTCCCTCATTATCAAAGCAGGCGAATTCGGAAGCCGAATGCCTAACCCTCCCATTTAGCCTAATTGCATGGGGCACCTTGCTACGAGAGATAAGCAACATGGCACTACGCCACCGTATGCAATACCACCGTTCCGCTGAGGTGAGCTTCGCTGAGATCATTCTCCAGAGAAACAACGCCCCTGACCGAAATCGCGAAAGAAAACCAAAGAGCCCATTTGCCGAACCTGGTAAGCAAGAGGATTCCACAGAGCTTGTAGAGGATGGTGAATACGACGGGGGGCGAAGCCCTAGCAAACGAAAACGCAGAACTGATCGCATGAGGGAGATGGAAGGCAGCAAGAATCGAGGTATTTGCTGTGATGATAGCTTCTGCGACTGCCTTAATTGCTTTGACTGTGCAGGCGATAGTAATTGCTGTAGTTGTGAGATAAACCCGTGTGGCACAGATGTTCACCATTGCTTTCCGGCTACCTCATGTTGCGAGAGCTGCGGCTGCGAGGCTTGCTCGTCAGCCGACTGCTGTGGCTCTTGTGGTGATTGTGGGGGTGGATGCCATGGTTGTGGGGATTGCGCGGGTGGATGTGATGGATGCGGGGGTTGTGATGGGTGCAGCGGTTGTGATGGTTGCGGTTCTTGTCATTGCTGACCCCTCCTAGTCCAAAACTAGATCGTTAACGATTTAGTTTTCAAACATTAGGCTTAAAAACGAAGTAAGAAAATCAGGAAAAACATAGTTTCGTAGGCAAATGAACACTGCCTCTATGAGGCAGTGTTCGTTTGCCTACGAAATCAAAAAATGTACTCGCGTCCGCAAATAAGAAGCAATACTTCCCTTGCGCACAATGGATTGTTTCAAGGTCAAATCATCAAATAGCCAAGGAATCAATCGGAATTCGAACTTGTTGAGGTGAAATATAGTCGCGAAGCTCTTTTCTGCTGGCAGATTCTTTGTCCAATATTCTGAAAATTAAATCGTGCTTGTCCCAAACATCTCGTTGAGTAGCCGACCAATAAAGGGCAAGATGCAACTGGACATATTTTCGGCTAATTCTTTGAGGTACGCGTTTCACATCGCCCATAAAGCCAAGAACAACTGATTGACTGGAGTCCGACAGATTTCCTGAAGCAACTCTTTTCTTTTTGCACAATCTAAATTGCTGTCCCATACTTGACTCAATAAAACCTTTGATTTCAAGCAAAGAAACAATCTGAACCAGATCAGAGAAATCCAATTGTGTTAGCTCAACAAGGGTATCTATGGTAGAGAATCGTTCGAGCTCAAGCTGATCAAGTACACATTTTTCCTGTTCGCTGAGTGCATTTGAATCATTCACGAAATCAGCCTGTTCCGAAACCTCCGGTAAGAGAGATGATGCTTCAATTTCATCTTGTTCAACTCTTGGATGTTCTCTTGCTGGTGTCTCAGTACTTCTACGAGCAAATATTTCCATAAACTCTGCTGAGGAAACCGTTGGCAAAAAGTCCATCAGGTCGAGCAAGTTAAGGGCAATTGTTTTAGAAATGCGCTCTGCAGTGTCGGGACTTACACCTAAATATCGAGCAAACTCACTACAAGAGAATCTCACTCCCATTTTACTGAACCAAAGTCCCGCAAACCAGGCCCGAATTCGCCTGATTCTCTCGAGAAAGGTACCAGCAAAAATCCAGTTCTCCGCTCCACAGGACTTACACTCTCGTACTCTAAACGACGTAGTTTCAGACAACTCCAAAGAACCACAGAAAGAACAAGGCTTATCTTTGTTCCAGCCTTCCTCAAAAAGATAATCAACACAAGCTATGTCATCGGGAAATTGCTTATTGAACTCAGGATATAGAAGCGCAAAGGAGCTAGGTTCCTTACTCATAGAAAAACCTCTGATCGGATCTCGTACTTCTATAAACGTAATTATTGACAAAAAAGTTCAATCAAAAATGCAATTGCATCTTCTTTTAAGGCACTGACATCCGATCGTTTATATTTTTGCTCAGTTCGCTTGAGTCTTCTATTTTCCTTAAAAACCTAGAAAGCTGGCTTACATAGAGAAATCAAACTCAATTTCTCAAGTATTGGATAGACGTTTTTTGTCCGCATGATCGCAGTTAATTCGACGGCACCGATGTTTCATCACTGGTAGCTTCGGGAGCAGTCGAACTAATTTGCGGCTTTTGCTTGACTGAGGAAATCATGGCGCACACGTACATCAACAGGGCGAAGATATACAACGACCTGTAGCCAAAGAAAAGCGAGTTGTATTCCACAAAACCACCAAGCATGCCACCGAGAAGGTTTGAGGACAGCGCAACACCTATTGCTCCAGATTTTTTCAGCTCAGATGAAAAAGCAAATCCAGAGAAGAAGAGCGGCAAAGTAAGTAATATAGTCATTACTATGCGCTCAAGGTCGGCTCCAAGAGCTTTGAAGTCAACATGAAAGTAAGAAAGAGCAAATCCGCCAGCAAGTGTCAAAAACAAACATAGGTAACTTAGAGTTGTTGGGGTTTTCTCTGTTTTGGAGACAATCATATTCGCCAAGAATGCAAGAATAATTACTGCTGCCACCACAATACTTGTAACAAACCAAGTACTTCCCCAAACTAGAGCAAGTTCGGTAATTCCTTTGGTTTCCACCAACATAAACCCTGCCCCTAAGAAGAAACACGGCCAAGAAAAGGTCGCCGCGCCTGGGGATGACTCACTCTTAGCCGGCAAAAATCTTTTTACGAGAAAAACCGAGATAACTGTCAACAAACCGATCACGGCCGCGTATGTAAGTGGATAGGAACGCTTGAACATCCATAAAAATGGCCAGTCGTCTGTTGCTATGTCGACAGGCGATTTATCAGCAATATAACTTGGCGTCAAATCCTTAAAAGGCACAACATATTTTGTTTGTACAGAAGACTGTCCAGCTCCATTAGAATTTGCAAGTTTGTCTGTGGAGTTTGCAGGTTTATCTGTGGAATTGACAGGTTTATCTGCGGAATTCACAGGTTTATCTGCGGAATTCACAGGTTTATCTGCGGAATTCACAGGTTTATCTGCGGCGGTCTCAGCTAGTTTGATGCTTCCTCCATCTTCTCGAAAGCTTGCAAGTGAAGAGGCACCACTTAAATCACTATCGGGCAGTGCTTTAATTTGCTTGTTTCCTAATATGAAAGTAAAACCAGAATCCCAGATGGTGTTATAAACGATTGGAGTTTGTCCATCAAAAGCTTCTTGCAGCATGCGAAAAACTTTGTGAGTGAGTTCTGGAAGAATACAAACTGTACAACAAACCATTCCATCCGGCTTTAATAAGGCGCGAGCTTCTTTGAAGCCCTCCTCTGTCCAGACATAACTGTCCATTCGCACTCCACCAGAATTAGCAGTAAGTGTGCTAGTAGAGTCTAGATAGCCGTAAATAATGAGGTCGTAACGCTTCTTGCAGTGCCGAATATAGTGGCGCGCATCATCATTGATAATGTGCACTTGTGGTCTAGCATACGGATGCTCGGGATGCATCGAACTTCCGATTTGAATGATACCTGGATCGATTTCGACCGCATCTACATCTTTAGCACCACCCCTGATGGCAGCGGCAATATCATTTCCAGTGCCGCTACCTACAATTAGAACGTTGTCCGGGGCTGGCTTATACCTGTATGGGAGCCCATAGGCTGCTGCAATAGGACCAAGCTGATCGGGATAGGTTCTCACCATCTCCGGTTTCAAATTGACAATCTGCTGCAACCAGGTATTGTTAGCCAAAATCTTCGGCCACGAATGATCGAGATTAACAGTAAGAACCTGATAGGGCGAATATATGTCGTACTTCAGTGGCTGGAACAGAAAAGATCTAACCGGCATTGCCAGCAATCCAACAGCAAAGACAGAAGCAAAAACGGAAGGTAGCAATGAGCGTTCTCGGCGCAAGAATAGAAGTACTCCTGCAGCTGCGATTGCCATCCAAATGGCGGGCGGCATCCACAAGAATGAGAGAATCGCAAAAAGAGCGACGCCACCGAGACTTCCAATCAAGTTCCATGAATAACAATATAAGGAAGATTTCTTGCTCATGAGCTGAGAAGCAAGTTGACCCAACGGAATAAACGCGATTGTGTTAAAAACGAAAACTGTGACTATGAATCCCAGCGAAATCATAAAATCAGCTGCCGTGGAAGCCATATAGATTTCAAAAGTGGCCTGCTCATGAGTTGGATTTCGCAGCAAATAGCTCAAGTCAGACCAACGCATGATGTTGAGAAATAAAAGCTGCAAGGAAATAAGAGGTAAGAAAAACGCAAGCGTCAACGGACGTGATTTTTCCAGCGAGTATCCAATACCCAATCCTAGAAAGCAGGACATCAAACTAACGTTTTTATAGTAAGCAAACAGTTGCACAGAGTTTCCATGCATACGAACGATCATGAGTTCCAAAAACAAGCCCAACGCCGCAGCAAAGGCGATCCAAAACGCGGAACCTTGCCTGGACTCTAAAGCAGCCGTGTCATCCTTTAAGGCTCCGATCACCTGCTCGCTTACATTCTTTCGTTTGAAAAGACTGACCAGTCCAAGTGTTGCAAAGATCAGCAGCAATCCACCCGACAAAGAGAAGCCTACCGATGTAATTGAAGTCAAAAGTGTCTTGCTCTGGGTCAAGAGCAGAATGAAAAGACCCGACGAAAAAATCACACAAGACCAGAACATTATCCAGACTGACGGCATCATTGCCCGTTTTACATCTTTGACTATCGGCTCTTCTGTCATCGCAATTCCTGCATAGTGGAGTACGCACTGGCATAAGAATAAACTCTTGGAATTTGATTTAAGTCGTGAAGCTAATTTGATAACTAGCTACCGCTTTTACTTTGGACAGTTCCAAAAGCAATAAAACGAATGCCTCTTCTGTAAGTTATCGAATTACTGACAACATTCAAATTGGAGAATTCCGGGTTACCTCATTTGAGTGATGGGGGAATCAATAGATTTGTATAAGATTTCCCGAAGCTATAGCAAAGACATCTTTCATATTTACTAATTGTGTGCTAGCATGACCCTAAATGTCGACAGCGGGCAGCCGTCGAAATAAACTCACTTCATCGTTCACCAGGTATCAAGCGCAATGTCACTCGACGAAAAAATTCTGAATTGCCGTGATTGCAACCAACCCTTTGTATTCTCCATTGGCGAGCAAGAGTTCTTCTTGCAAAAAGGTTTGAAAAACGAACCAAAACGCTGCCCCAACTGTCGTCTAGTTATGCGTGTTCAACGCAATGGCGATGATCTCAATAGAACATCAGAAGTTAGCTGTGCTGATTGCGGATGCCCAACTCGCGTTCCGTTTCGCCCCAAAGGCTACAGGCCCGTCTACTGTGTAGGCTGCTACCAAGTCAAGAAGAAAGACGAAGTGCCTGCTGCTGCAGCGCCTCAAGTTGTAGAGCCAGCATTGGCGTTCTAACGACCGATGCCTCAAGTCTAACCTGCTTCGCTTTTCCGCAGCGGGCGGTACAAACTCACTAAATTCATGCGGGTCCAGCTCGGGTCCAGGTCCAGCCCATTCGTGCAGGCCCAGCTCATTCGTGCAGGTCCAGCTCATTCCCGCGGGTCCAGCTCGTTCATCCGGGTCCAGCTCATTCCCGCGGGTCCAGCTCATTCCTGCGGGTCCAGCTAATTCGTCAAGGTCCAGCTCATTCCTGCGGTTCCGACAAGCCCAACAACTGATGCACAACATCATGAAGCCCAAATCAGCGGACGGAGTTCCGATACTTTACTTTGCTTCTCGTTGCAGTCCGCCGGTAGTTGCACTCGGGATACAGCCCTGTACAGCACTGCACACGGTTGTTAGGAGGTCATATCCTATCCTCAGCAAATTTCAACGCCCAGTTTGGCGCCACGCTATCCGAGCAAGAGTAACGACGTCGAGCCTAATAGATCCCCCCAACAGCAGCAAATGGCTCTTGCCTTCTCCGAAAGCCTCCCCTTTTATCCAAAATGACGATTTGCGAAGCAGCAAATTTGACTAATTTGACCTGAGATTTCCAAACTCAGAACTGCATTGCATTTCACCCGTCTTGTAGGTACATGAAGAGCACTCTATAATTTTCTTTGATAGCTTGAATTGTCAGGAAAAGGAAGCCCTTCACTATGAAAGAAGCAGCAGAAAACTGCTCTTGCTGTGGTGAGCCTATCTCAGATGAGGTCGGTTACTGTATGTCGTGCTTTAAAAAGCCTGACTCAGATGACAAGCTCGAAAAAGTACTTGCCGAAATATCCCTTGGTTCTCAAGTTTTTCCAGTTGAAGTCAGGTGGGTTCGCATCGGACGAGACCCATCTAACCAAATAGTTCTCAACGATGACAGGCACGCTTCACGCTACCACGCCTGGGTCACCTACGAGGGTGACGATTTCTTCCTTGAAGACCTGGGTTCCACCAACGGAACGCGCTTAAACGGTGAGCTGGTAGACAAGCGTGAATTGCTGCACTCGGGTGACATTATTCAAATTGGCGAGACCGAGATGATTTTTAAATTGCACAAGCCTTCCTGAAGTTATGTTTGGGTCGGTCTGAGGCATGAAATTTTTAGGGGAAGAGGTTCGTAGATGCAGGGTAAGGGAGCGGGTGCGGTCAACAGAGTAGAGCTGGAATGCCAGGTTCTCTGCGCTGCGCTCAGGCAAAGTTGGGTCAGGAAAGATAAGGTTGGTGCATTTACATCAATCCGCGAACTGTCACACCTTTTTCCGGACCTTTTGCCGCCACCGGAAGAAGGCGATGGCAGCAACAAAGCAAACTACTACGAACTAATAGCTGTAAGACCGGGTGCGGGACTCAATGGCATCGTGGTCGCGTATCTGCGAGCCGTTAGGCAGTTTCTGCGTGACTACAACGCCAAAGATCACAGGCAATACTACAACTCAATGCTCAATGCAGGGTTCGTTTTGCGAAAGCCGCGCTTGCGACTGAGCCACGACTTAGTTGTTGCCCGTCGATGGCTGTACGAAAGCCAAGACGAAGAAGATTACGAAGAAGAATATGTTGAACAAGGCGAGGAACAGGGTCAACCTGCTGCGCCAGAGCCTGCTGCTCAAGCCTCGCAAGAAACGCAAGAATACGAAACCGCAGCTTCAGCTTCCGAAGAGACTCAAGAAACACAGGAATACGAGTTCGACCCTGCAGCAGCCCAGGCACAATACGCCGCAGCTCAGGCACAATACGAAGCTCAAGCGAACGAAGCAGAACAAGCACAGGCGAATGCACAGACGGGTTCTGATGGACAGGGACAAGCTGCTGCAACTCCACGTTACCACGATCCTGCCGACACTCAAGAGCTACCCGCCGTTCAAGTTCCGACTTATGAGTACGACCCATCGGCACAAGTACCGGCACCAGAGTATGAGTATCAAGACCCAGCAGCTCAGGCAGCACTGGCGCAGCAACAAACACCAAACTTTGAAGTGCCAAACGCTAACTCGGAGCCGAGCGCTTTTGTAGCGCCAGAAGCGCCACCACAGCCAGTGGCACAAGGAACTTCTGCACAAGAGACACTTGAAACTGAACGCCCCAGCCAGGTGCAGGTACCGCCTCCGCCTCCTCTGCCTAACCAGGTGCAGGTGCCACCACCTCCGACACTTCCAAATCAAGTACAGGTTCCTCCTCCCCCGCCGCTGCCTAACCAGGTGCAGGTGCCACCACCTCCGCCATTGCCAGGGCAAACAGTAGTACCACCACCGCCACCATTGCCTAAGCAAAATGCGGCAAGCACAAGCGGAACAGTGGTACCACCTGTGCCACCATTACCAAATCAGGTCAATGTGCCACCAGCGCCTCAGTTGCCGGCGCAAACAGTAGTGCCACCACCTCCACCATTGCCTTCCAACATCGCTGACTGGGCCGAGGCTGCAGCCAACAAGCCACCAAGCGTGCCAGCTGACCTCGCTTCGCCTAAACCAGAGACCGCGCGTCCCGACCACAAGCCAGAGCATCGCCGCACCCAAGGTACAGAGAAAAAACATGCCTTCGTCTTTGACGAGGCACAACTCAGAAAGCCAGAGGCGGTCATAGAATTGCCCGGCGTCATTCGCTTGATGGAGTCGGCACACCTGATCTCAAAACTAGAAGTGCAAGCTCTAAAAGCACAGATGCAACTGGCACCGAACATCTCGCCAGAGCAACTCTGCATTAATGCAGGTTACGCAACGCGAAATGAATTAGCTTCACTGCGCCTTGCACAAGATTTGCTTGCAAGAAACAAAATAACCATGGCGCAATTCCAGGTCGCCATGTATGACGAAAGAACCTCTGGTCTGAGAATGGCGGAGTCTCTTCAAGTCAGAGGCTGGCTCGAGACCGAAGTCAAAAACCCTATGGAAACTTAAATAGTAGCCTGAGGCGACTTGCAGTAATATCTACTGGGGCTTTGCCACGTTTGGCTGGGTTAGGCAAAGTTTCCTGGGCGGGCGAGATGGTGCTCAATACGAGTCCCAAACACACAAGGCACGAGTTTATCTCCAGGATATGCTCGCGCGATTTAGCCATTTCGGTTTGCAAAAATGAACAAAATCGAAGCAAACTTCTGGCTGGAATTATCGATTTTTCACCTGAAGATGAGAACGAAGCCAACTTTCTTGCGGAACTTGCAGACGAGTTGCTTGATGAATCAGAGCTAATTGATTTCTCGCCGATCGAGCCAGAGCCCTCTCTACCAGACGAAGAAATTCAGACGAATGAAATTGTCCACAAATTGGATTTCGAACTGCCAATGCGAAGCGCAAAAGTCGTGCAAATCGCAAAGCTGGACAATGGAACAAGAGAAGAAACTTTCGATAACGGAAGCATCATCAGCAAAGATGCACTCGGTCGAGTGAAGGCAGTTTACGCCCGCTCTGGCGAATGCATAGTTCTTCATTACGATAAGAATAACGAGCTTTGTGAATATCTTCGTATCACAGCCAGCGGTGAGCTACACAGCGTAGCCAGCAAGACTGGAAACTCGGTAACTGTGCGCGACACACAAGGACGCGTCCGCGCGATTGGCGACAGCATGTCAGTTGATCCGTGGGGACGTTTCTACCTCTACACAAAGGATAATCAGTTCTTTTGTCTCGATTTAGTTGAGCAGATACATCTGGAAAGACGCCGACTCTTCGATGCCGAAGGCAGCAGGTATATCACAGCAGCCTTTACTCACGACGGCTTCAGGATGGCAACCACATACACGTCAGACAACTCCAGGAGAGGCGACTGGCGAAACATCACATATCGCTTTTATGGCAGAGATGGCAGCTTGATTCAGTTCAACTCCGAACAAGAATTGAGAGATCTTCAGCCCACCGTAGCGAAGGCACCCTGCACAATACCAATACACAAGAGCTGGGGCATAGAGCGACAGGCTGAAACTGCATGGAACTCGCTGCGCAACCTTTGCGGTTGTAATCAGAAAAAAAACAAGATAGCCCTGCCGCCGATTGCAGCAGAAGCGGCTTCTGCTGTTCAAGAAAGTAATCTTAATAAGACACAAATTTGCAAGGTATAAAGCGAAACGGTTATTATTACTGCCATGGTTGGCGGATTGATGAAACTCAACGGAGGAATTGCCCTAAAATGTCGCAAATCACATTCGGTACGGATGGCTGGAGAGCCGTAATTGCGGAAGACTTCACATTCGCCAACGTTGAAAAGGTTGCTTACGCTATCGGGCAATATATCATCGAGAACTACCACAAGAACGGCACTCGCTCTCCAATTCTTGTCGGTTATGACACCAGATTTCAGGCAGATGCTTTTGCAAAACGAGCAGCTCAAGTATTCATCTCTATGGGAATACCAGCGAAGGTTGCCGACAGAGACGTGCCAACCCCAGTAATCGCATATGCCACCATCATGGAAAAAACAGTTGGCGCGATTCAATTAACTGCCAGCCACAACCCACCTGAATATTGCGGCATTAAGTACATCACGGAACACGCTGGACCAGCCACTAATGACATTACCGAACGCATCGTCTCGCACCTCTCCGACATGCCTTATGAAATAGACGTACATTCTATCGACGTTCCAACATTTTGCCCAAAGGCACCATATGTAGCGGCAATAGAAGAGATGATAGATTTCGAAAGAATAGCGAAATCTGGCATCAGAGTAGGCGTTGAATGCTTGTACAGCACAAGCAGAGATTACCTCGATATGCTTTTGCAAAAGCACGGAGTAGAAACAAAAGTCCTACACAACTGGCGCGACCCGCTCTTTGGCGGCGGCATGCCCGAACCAAAAGCACAGTATTTGAAGGACCTGAGCAAACTGGTCGTTGACGAAAAATTGCACGTTGGCTTAGCTACCGATGGAGATGCTGACCGGTTCGCCGTTATCGACGATAAGGGAGTATACGTATCTCCTAACCAATTGTTAGCCCTTCTCACGATGCACATGCTGAAAAATCGTGCTGCATCGGGTGCTATCGTCAAAACAGTTGCAACAACTCATTTTATGGATCGCTTAGCCAAGTCATATGACCTGGAAATATTTGAAACACCAGTAGGATTCAAGTACATAAGCGCATTGATGCAAGAGAAAGATATATTGATCGGCGGCGAAGAATCCGGCGGCTGCTCAGTGAAAGGACACATTCCAGAAAAAGATGGAATCTTATGCAACCTGCTTCTCACAGAAATGCTCGCATACGAAAAGAAATCGCTGTCGCAAATCTGGGACGAATTGGTGGCACAAACCGGCGCGGAATTCGCATACAGACGGCGCGACTTGCGCCTAACAACCGAAGGGCAAAAGAACTTCGTAGAGAAATTGAATGCCGAACCATTTGCGAAAATCGCTGGCAGCCGAGTGGAGAAGATTGGTCGACTCGACGGCTTCAAATATTATCTTGATGATGGCAGCTGGATTCTAGTAAGACCCAGTGGCACAGAACCATTGACTCGATTCTACTTCGAAGCGCCTACTTCAGAACGAGTTGATGCACTGAAATCGGAATTCGATAAAACCATTGATGATCTTCTACAGAACATTGGCGCCAGGATGCTTGCTGTCCACTAAGGCGAGCGCTTAAACGAAAAACATAGACAGAACGCTTAGCAACAGCTAGTATGCTATTCGAGTATGAACAAGAAGAAAGTAATTCGTGAATGCGCAATAATGCTGGTGACTTGCCTGGCTATCTTCCACGCCTGCAAGTCGATATACAGCAGCGTCCATCACCAGTTCTATCTGCACAAGCAAACCCTGGCACTGAAGTCGGGTCATACGCAGGCTCAAGAAGTGAACAAAGAGCTGCGCGAAGGGCTCAGCAGCTACCGTTCAAACTCTGGCATCGAAAGATTGGCTCGTGAAAGACTCAATCTAGCGGGTTCTGACGAAATCATCGTTCGCATTTCGAAGTAGTAGCTGTCGGCGCGATTAGCCGCCGGACTGGAAGCAAAGCCAGCCTGTACATGCTCAGCTTCTCTTTTTAGACGGCCAATGCCCGAGCGGATCCCAATGCCCGACAGGAGCCCAAGTCCAGACAAAATCCCAGTGCCTTAGAGGATCCGAATCCCGACAGGATCTAAACCTGAAAGCGCTGGACTCAAGGTCCAAAAAGGAGGAGGGATCAGCCTGAGCTGACCCCTCCAGTAGAAGTCCGAAGCAAAAATTGTAGACTGCTACTACCTAACGATTGCTCTCGATAGCCAGAATGACCTGACTTGGCGGTATGTAGCCAGAACTTTTGTTTGAACTTGTGCTCCAGATATTGGAATGGCAAATGCTTTCGGCAACATCGGGGCACTTGTCGGACCCACAAGGAGCGGCTGAGCGAGCGCGGCTGTTACCGTGACGCCGAAGGCTCCTGCGATGACTGCTGCACTCAGCAGGCTTTTCAGACGCATATTAGTGTAAACCTCCATTTGATTTCTTCGTGACTTCTAGTAACCAGGTTGGCTTAATACCAGCTAAAGTTCTATGATAAATACCATGTACCCAGTTAGTTCTTGACAATTATAATAACACAACGAAGTCAGATTAATATTGTCTGATTAATGTTAATTCTTACCTGAACCAAAGGATTTTCCGGTGTCTGACGACCTTATAGCCATAATCGCTTGCTGCATTCTAGGGATGATGGCACACGGCGCATCCAGGCAAACCTGGATGGAGTGGGTGCTCCGAGTCACATATGTACTGTTCTTGATCGGCGAAGGAATCACTCTTCTCGCAGATCCGAACAGTTATTTAGAGAATCCATTCAACTACAGCATCCTGCTCCTCACCGTCTCGTTGACCGGCTTACTGCTCTTCCGTCCTGGTAGGGAATTCCTTTCCTATCTACTCACTTTCTTCAATCAACTGATGGCAGGTCGATTTCTTGTGGCTGCCTGCGGCAAATTGATTCAACCAGTTCCTGTAAAAAAGCAACTCTACCCAGTCACCAGCCTGGCCGGGCTTTCCAGAACCCCGGCTATGGCTCCAGCGTCGTCACCGGCTTCCACTTCCACCGGGGCTGCAACGACCGGGTCAGCTGAAGATTCGGCTAGCTCTGGCAAGACAGCAGAATCCACACAAGACTCCTCGCCGGCGAAAGCAGCCGCTGAAGCAAGTTCAGAAACAGACAAATCAGAGGCAGACACAGCAGCGAACAGCGAAGCTTCAACTCCCTCCGACTCAACAACTGCTGCAGAATCCACCACAACAGAATCAAACACAACAGAATCCGCTACTACAGAATCTGCTGTGACAGACTCATCCGACCCAGACTCCGCAAAACGCAACGCAGAAGCAGCAACAGCAGAGCAAGCTGACTTTGAGCTAAGAGATGAACAGGGTCCCAGCGCAGCAGAATCAAGATCAGCACAAGCATCTGCAAGTACACCACTGGATGCAACACTGGAAGAAACTGCACCAAAGATGGAAAAAGTCAGTTTCATAAAGTCGTTTTTTGCAGAAAGAATTTTCATGGCTGACTCAATTCCGCACATGAACGGACTTTGGATCTACATAACTTGCATGGCATTCTTGCTCACGCACATTGAAATAGCTGGCTTCGGAATGCCGGCAATCTCAATTCCCATGCCAGTAACGATGGATCAACTTTTTTCCTATAACTTCTTAGGACTCATTTTTCTCTCAGTTTGCGGAACTGGTATTTTCCTTACAAGAAAACCAATGGAAGTACTCCGCCGACTTGGCTTGGTAAAACCCACATGGACACAGGTTCTAATTGGAGTCGTTGGCATCTTCGTAACCTTCGCATACGACTGGCTCTGGTCGTTCTACACGCACTCTCAGGAAGGCTTAAATTACGCAGACAAACTTTCACACTATAACGAAGGAACATTTACTGGTGGCACATCTCCTGGTCCAGCATTGATTCTTGCCTCAGCTACGGGACTCTGCGCAGGGTTGGGCGAAGAGACGCTTATAAGAGGCGCGTTACAGCCCGTATTTGGAATTTTACCGGCGGCTTTCATGCACGGAGTTCTGCACGGACAATTTGCTCATGCACCACTGCTGATACTACAAGTTTTTGGCTGGTCAACATTGATGTGCATAATTCGCCGCTATACAAACACCACCACGACGATAATTACGCACGTCGGGTTTAACTTTCTATCCACATTCCTGATCGCGTTCAATCCATAAAACGCAGCTCGTGATCATAATCGCAGATCTTGGGCATCATCGCAGCAGGTCCTAGTACTCATGGCTAGTTACAGCTTCCGACAAATCGTCTCTAAAGACGCTGCTAACGCACTCATAATCACACATTTTCCAATCGACTATACCTTTCCGCCACTCGCCTGTGTCACATTTTCCGCGCGAATGCTCGCCGACGAAAGATGCATATCAGCTTCTCAAAAGGCTCAGCGCTGCTAAATCGAACTTTCCTAATCGGTGAGGCTGGCTAATCCCAAAATCTGCGAATACGGACCCTCAGACAAATAATGGCAATAAAAAAAACGACCATGCTGTAGAGCTCTTGCGCCACAATCACCGTTTATGTTCCGCTAGCTTCTGGTATACCATCTAATGAATCGAATGCCGGAGTCGAGTTGGAAACACACGAGAGCAATAAAGAAAATTCTCGCGAAATTGAAGGCGCTTCCAGCGTAAGCAGCCAAGATAAGACTTCCGCAACCGAAAATGAAGTCTTCGCGAGCACTCAGAATACCTCTCCCGAAAGCAAGCAAGCAGCGCTTCCGGAGGACGCCGATCAACGCTATGAGATAATAGAAAAACTGGCTTCAGGAGCCACTGCCACAGTATACAAAGCACGGCATACTTTACTTGAGAATCTGGTTGCACTCAAAGTTCTCCACGGCGATCGCTTTGTGGATGCAACCCATTTGAAACGATTCGAATTAGAGATGAAAACGCTGAGTCAGATCGATCACCCGCATATAGCTAAGATTTACGGTTCGGGATTTACCAAAGACGGACTTCCATACATCGCAATGGAGCTGATTGACGGTAACTCACTAGAAGAACTCATACAAAAGCACTCTCGCATTCAAGCACAACAGGCATGCCAACTCTTCATTCAAGTCGCAGACGCAATGGCATACCTGCACGCACGAAATATACTGCATCGAGATTTGAAACCAGGCAATATCATGATAGCTGGTGCTGCAGCAGGTGGCGCAGACGGAAGCGATACAACCCCCCAAGAGAGTCGATCATGCAAACTGATTGACTTCGGTCTGGTGCGACAGGCTGATGAGTCACAAGGGCTTACGAAAACAGGCAATATCATCGGCAGCTTACCCTACATAAGCCCTGAGCAATGCAAGAGCCAGCCCTTAGCACCCTCATCCGAAATCTATTCCTTCGGCTGCTTGATGTATCACGCAATCAGCGGCGAACTACCATTTCAAGCTGAGAACCAGTTCGCGCTTATTGCAAAACATGCTAACGAATCCAAAGAATCAGTACCTTATGCGCCCCTGAAATTAGAATCATTGATACTTCGTTGCATGCAGAAAGAGCCTACCAGCAGACCTGCAAGCATGAACGAAATAAAAGCAGAACTCGAAAATTTGAGTCTCGCGGACCTTAAACCCACGGAGCAAACCAAGAAAGCTAGAGCTTCTAAGCTGATGGCAATTGCAGCAAGCAGCCTCGCGCTAATTGGAATCATTGCCTCGCTATTTTTTTTCAATGAATCCCAGAGACAAAATGCAGAGGAAATCAAACGAAAATCAGCTCCGACTGCGACTACTTTTTTCTATAAGATCAAAGACGAACGGCTAAAAGACAAGCCAAACAAAGAGAAACTCGCATTGCTGAGAAAATTGCTTAGCAATGAGCAAGATTTGAAGGCTCGAGCACTCTATTTATACAATATCGGCATCATACAACAGGATATTGCGCACAAAACTTCTGATAAGAACACGCAGGAATTCAAAGAAGCCGAAAGCATTTATAGAAACTTGAGCAATGACGATGAGCGCAAATTCTTGAAGTATGGAAAAATCATAGCCGAAATTCAACATCGACTTGAGGACACGAATGCAGAAATAGAAACCCTTTCAAAACTGTGGAAGATTCAGACTAAACAGAGACCGAGCGCCGATGAGACCTACGAAACAGGACTTTCCCTTATGAACGCGCTAGACACTGCTCAGCGTTATAAAGAAGAACAACAATTGTTGAAATCAATGCTGGCACTGAGAACAAGTGAATTTCGAACAGTTAAAGAATCGTCTATACTCCCACGACTATTTCGATTAGAAGCGCAACTCTATAACAGAAAGAACAGATCATACATAGATCGCTTTCGCCAGGTTCTTACTGAGCATAGCCTGAGTAAAACTGAGCAACAGTATGCCTGCATTGAAGCCGCCGATGACTTTGAAATGGGTGGAGAGAAAGATACAGCTGTAATGATTTTGAAGTTGACAAAAGAAAAAGCTCGAGACATGGCTGATCAAAAGCCATATTTTAATGCATTGAAAAATCTGGTAGCCATTTACTACTCCATGGGCGAATACAGGAAAAGTGAGGACTCTGTAGAAGAAGCACTATCTATAGGAATTGCAAATGCAGACCAGCGTTTCAAATTACTTGAATATAAGTGCGGAAACTTGTCAGGCATGGGCAAAATTAAAGAAACAGAAGCCGCTCTGGTTGAGTTAAAACAAGCAGCGCTAAAATCCATTGAAAAGCCATCGGCGATGCTTTCTTACTTAAAAATGCGCCTTGCGGTTGTCTCTATGTATAAGGGAGCTAGAAGGAAAAACGAGCTAAGCGCACTCGAAACCGAACTCAAAACATTCTTGAATAAGCAAGACCTGAAGCTATGCCCAAATACGCCTTCGTTTATTTCCGAGGAATCCGAACTTGCAACGGCATTGTGCAAGAAACAAAGAATGGCAGTTGCAGACTTCGTCTTCACCGATTTGCTGAAAAGATACAAGGCCGCTTCTAGCAAGTTCGTTTTGTCCAAAGATCCAATAAGAATTTGTGCCGAATTTCTGGAACATGAGAAGAGATTCGATGAACTCAAACAAATTACCGACAGTTACGAACTGAACAAACCAGATCTTAAAACGAAATAGTACTCCCTTTTCCTTTTGAATTCTTACTCTCCATGTTCAAGGTGATCCCCATACTTACTGGTAGCAGGCTCAACCGGATCCGCAGGAATGGGCTCCATGTTCAAGTGGAAATGAGTATAGAGAATCTGCAAAGTTGAACTTGCAAAAGCACATTTAGATTCTGCTCAGAAGAAATCACAAACCTCCGACCAGAAACTTAGTAGCCGTAAACCAGTTCTAAAGGAACTTTAAAGCCTGTTGCAGTGAGTGTTGATATGCTGCATTGACTCGATTCCGGCACAAGTTGTTTGTGCTCAGCGTTAATCATTATCCAGGTGCAGCCGTGAAATTTGTATCCGCAATTCTATTATCATCGCTCATCAGCCTTGCAGCATTTGGTTCTGCAAGAGCTGCAGATTCTCCAGTCATTGTGATTCACGGTGGTGCTGGGGTAGACCCGGGAATGAGCAAGAATGATCAGGAAGCCTATCACAAAGGATTAGAAGCGGCGCTAGTAGCTGCATATGAAGAATGGAAGAAAGGCAGCGAAGCAGTCAATGTAGTTGAGGTCGCGGTGAAAAGCCTGGAAGATTGCCCTTTATTCAATGCTGGAAAAGGAGCTGTGTTTAGCCACGCCGAAAAAAACGAACTAGATGCCGCGATAATGGATGGCAAAACGAGAGAAGCAGGTTCAGTAGCAGGAACAACCGTCATCAAGAATCCAATAAGTGCTGCCATCGCAGTCATGCGTAAGTCACCACATGTGATGCTAGTCGGCGCTGGCGCTGATGAATTTGCTCGCGAGCAAAAGCTTGAGATCGTAGACCAAAAATACTTCTGGACTAAAAAACGTTGGGATGAGTTGCAAGAGAAATTACATCCCCAGCCGCAAAAAAAATCGGCTTTGCCGCATGATCACAGACTCGGAACAGTTGGAGCTGTCGTTCTCGATAAAAGCGGCAACCTCGCCGCGGGCACATCTACAGGCGGGTTGAGCAACAAGAAATGGGGACGGGTCGGTGACAGCCCAGTTATTGGTGCTGGTACATTTGCCGACAACAGCAGCTGCGCAGTATCTTGTACTGGTCACGGAGAATGGTTTATCAGGTATAACGTCGCGAGTGACCTGGCTGCTCGCGTCAAATACGGGCACGTTCCCTTACAGAAGGCAGCTGATTCGATAATTCATGGTGTACTCTCCGCACCAGACCACGGAGAGGGTGGTCTCATTTGCCTCGACAAGAAAGGAAATTTTGCAATGCCTTTCAACTCTCCGGGAATGTTTCGTGGCTACATCGGCAAAGATGGAAAGCCCCACACCTTTGTTTACTAGTGCAGGGCTTTCTTGTTGTGTTAATTGCTTAGCGCAAGACGGCTTAGACTTGTTGGTCCTCATCGCGATCTTGGTTCGATACAGTTCCGGAAGCACCATTACCGTTTCCGGAGCCGGAGCCGGTTCCAATTCCAAGGAAGCCATGTAAGCCGAGCGCTGGAGAAGCACCCACAAGCTTGCGCTCAGACAGTGCTTCGATTTCCTTGATTATGTCGACTTCTGAACGCTCTGGTTCAAGAATGTTGACGACATCCATGTAATAGAGGGTTTCCTTTTCCAAGAGCGCGTCGGCAATTAATTCGAGCTCACGGCGCTTAGACTGAAGCAAACGCTCAGTATTAGCTCTGCAGGCTTCAACTATTTGATTGACCTGCATTTCCACTTCTCGCAGACTCTCATCAGAAGGCTTAATAGGAACATGAATTGACCCCGTGAAAGGACTGTCAGCAAAAGCACTATCAACGTTATGGTTAAACGCCCCCATACCAAATGAGGTGACCATTCTTCGAGCGATCATTCCTACTTTCTCAAGATCACTCATAACCCCCGAAGTGTTTTCGCCGTAGAACATTCGCTCAGCAATCATGCCGCCTAGCCCGATTTCAATATCAATCAGGTAGTCCTTCTTGAATTTGCTATGACGCTCTTCCTTATCCACTCTCCACAAGTAACCTAATGCGCCACCACTAGGTACGATTGTTAGAACTTGGATACGCTGGCGTTGATTTCTGTAGTAGGCAATGATTGCGTGACCAGCTTCATGCAGAGCAGTCGCCCTTAGTTCTTCAATGATCACCTGTCGGCTATAAGACATTCCGAAGCTCTGGCGCTGAATGGCTTGGATCAAATCGATAGGATTTATAGTTTCACGTCCATTTCGAATAGCAATCAGTCCTGCTTCATTTACGATTGATGCAAGTTCTGCACCAGACATCCAAGTAGTCATGCGTGCTATCTCAAGGGCACTTACTTTTTCTGTGACCTTCATCGCCTTTAGGTAATGCTTGATAATTGCCTCACGCCCTTCAAGATTCGGAAGAGGAACATCTATTCTTCGATCGAACCTTCCCGGTCTGAGCAAGGCGGGGTCTAGCATAGAAGCGTGATTGGTAGCCCCAATTGTAAGCACCTTGTGTTTTCCGAAACCATCCAACTCCACAAGAAACTGATTCAAAGTTTTGTTGGAATCCTGAATAGCACCACCACCCAGATCACGTCCTCGCTGTCCGCCAATCGCATCGATTTCGTCAATAAAGACAATCGCAGGCTTTCCGCTACGACGAGCCTGCTCATAAATAGTTCGCACTCGATTGGCACCAACACCAGCCCACATAGACTGGAAATCGCCACCACTAAGCGCATAAAACGGAACGCCAGCCTCGTTAGCGATAGCTTTGGCAAGCATCGTTTTCCCTGTTCCAGGTGCCCCAACTAGCAGAACACCTTTCGGATACTTCAATCCAGCTTCTCGAATCTTATCGGCGTGTTTCAGCATCAGCACAACCTCAGTGGCTTCTGCCTTGGCCTCATCCATACCTTTTATATCGTCAAGCTTGACTCCGAGATCAGGAACTCTAGCCAGATTCATTCCATAGGTGTTCATCTTGTGTCCAGCGGTCACTGAAACACGTTCGATAGCGGCTTCGAGATCTGACTCCTCGACATGAGTCTTTCCTGCTCTCACAGCGGCAATAGCGGCTTCGTTAACTGCAGCTGCGATGTCAGCACCAGAGAAATTCGCGCAAAGCTGAGCAAGCTTTTGCAAATCTGGCTCAGCTTGAATCTTAATATCTTTGAGGTATTTCTCAATGATCTTCTTTCGAGCTTCCGCGTCTGGCAAACCAACGTAGCATTTGCGGTCAAATCTTCCAGATCGCAAAAATGCAGGGTCCAAGCTCGTCTCATTGTTGGTTGCACCAATTGTTATAACGTTGCTTCGCGAAATCCCGTCAAGCTCAATTAACAACTGGTTCAATGTACTTGTTCTGTGCGAGCCAGTCTCGTCAACGGTACCTGAAATAGCGTCAATCTCGTCAATAAAGATGATGGCTGCTGGGCTCTTGCGTGCCTGCGCGTACAAGGCCCGAAGCCTCGCTGCACCCTCTCCAGCGAAAGCGCTAACGAAATAACTTGCAGAGAGTCCAAAGAACTGAACGTTCGCCTCATTGGCCATCGCTTTAGCCAACATAGTCTTACCAACACCTGGTGGACCAATCAGCATGATGCCTTTTGGAATCTTGGCGCCAATCTTGCGCAGTTCGTCACCATGCTTCAAGAAATCGACGACTTCTTCGATGTCCTTCTTAACGTCATCAATTCCCATTACGTCACTAAGCCTGACTCGTGAATCTGTAGTGCCCACTTCAATGCCAGAACCAACGAGAGTTCGGCTAGCACCAAACTGAACGCGATCAAGAGCCTGCTCAAGTGTTGCCATATCGACATGTCCCGGTCCATTAGGACGCTGTCCGATCAAAGCAGCTTCGTTAACCAGAATTGCAATTTCTGCGGGCGAAAAGTTTGTGGTCATCTTCGCCATTTCTTCGAAGTCAATACTTTCGCTAGCTACTTTCACCTTCTTCAAATAGTATTTGAGGATTTCAACTCTCTCTTCCGGAGTTGGAAGTTGGAAGTATATTTTGCGGTCCATACGACCAGCTCGCATCAAGGCGGGGTCGAGTGTAGCGTCATTGTTGGTAGCACCAATGATCATGCAATTGCTTGCTTTGAATCCATCCATCTCAGTGAGCAATGTATTCAAAGTCATATTCATGTCAGCGATTCCGCCGCCGCCGCGGTCTTGCCCGCGAGCATTGCCGATTGAGTCGATTTCATCGATAAAAAGAATTGCTTTCTCATGTTTGCGAAGTTTGGAGAACAGGGTCTTCATCTTAAGCACACCCAAGCCCATGATCAAGCCGCTTAGAGAGGAACCTTCTACCACATAGAAAGGAACGCCAACCTCATTGGCAATCGCTCTTGCGAAGAGTGTTTTACCAACACCGGGTGGTCCGACAAATAACATTCCTTTCGGAACTTCGGCACCAGATGCGGTGTATCTATCTGGCACTGCCAGCATATCGATAACTTCACGTATCTCGATTTTTGCCTGGTCATTGCCAACAAGTTCGCTGAGTGTTTTAGGAGCTTTAGGATTGATGGGTGGATCTTTGAACATCCACGGCATCGCGCTCTTCCAAAACCCCTTAGGAGCCTTAGAATCGGCTCGCGGTGGCAGCGGAAATATGATTGCCAGCAATAAGTACCACTGAATCAAAATGACCAGGGCACCAAATATGGCACTAGCAATTACCGATACAACTGAGTACTTCAGTAGCGCTTGGAATGATGTGAACGGGTTCCACATCGAAGCGGTGAAGAGTAGGACAAGCACCCAAATAGTGAGTATCGTCCATTTAACCCAGGTCTTTAACATATGGTTCTAGCTCCTCAAACACTAGTTGTTTGCACCGAATGGAAACTCGGCACTGCTTCTATCTCCAGTTTCGGTAATATCCGTTATGTAGTTAGTAGCCCTTTTTCCGTTTGTAAGATTCATCTCCGGATAGCAAAAATCATCGCGCTTGCATCCGAATGAAGGTGCTGACGATTTCACGTCAGTAATCGTCGAGCCGTATGGGTAAGGAGGCATCTCAGGAAGAATACCCATCCACATAGCTACGCTGTTGAAAATACAGCTCAAGACCAGAATAACGAAAACAGAGATCGCAAACTCTTTCATCGCACGTGTCCATAAAAAGCGGCTCGACTGCCGTTAAAGGATATTTTAACTGAAACTCACGAAAAGTCGCATCTATTAATGCCATTTCTTTCCTAGTATTTACCCCTCTAACAATAGGCAGTTCCAGTTACCAACGGATTTTTGAGCTGACGACTCGTCCAGAGCAATGTTCCACCCACGCTTGAAAGCGCTTTACAATGCCCATAAAAGGTCCACTGGTTAGTGTGCTCTTGTCCCGATACTTGTCACAGACGCATTCGTTCTCCAAATTTTGAGCAGACAATTGAACGCATCTAGAACTCTGCCAGCGGCAGGGTCAATCCAGTTACTTGAACGATACCAGCATACAGCGGTAACCCGCCTGGACTCGAGCCGCACAAACCACCTGCAAGCGAGCCGCACGATCCGCCGACACCGATCCACACAACCCGCCTGGAAGCGAGCCATAAAACCCATCCCGGGAGCTGGCTAATAGCAGAACTCTGATGCTTTAGTGGCGAACTATTGAATGCCCAACTGACTGTCGATGACTCCGGCGAGCATTTCTTGTGGCATTTGACCGCTGTAGGCTTTCATTTTCTGCCCGCTACGAAACACCACAAAGGTCGGAAGCGACTGAATTTGATATTTGTCGCGAACGACAGGATTCTTTTCCACATCGATTTTCACGAACTTGACCCGACCCGAGTAGTCTTTCGCGAGCTTGTCAATGATCGGAGCCATATTCTTGCAAGGCACACACCAGCTGGCGCCAAAGTCCACCAGCACCGGCACTTCTGACTTCAATACATCTTGGTCAAAGCTAGCATCACTTGAGTCGAGCGCCTTATCTGCGGAAGTCTCGGTGCTCTCCTCTTCAGGAGAAGTCCCAACCGCGCTCGGCTCAGCAGCTGGCTCAGTCGTGGTGCTAGGTGCGGGAGGAGTAAGATTCGCACCATTGATGATAGCGCCTATCACCAGGCACACTAGAAATGAAATAAGCAGCTCTTTAAACACGTTGGCGATTGCTCCAAGTTTCTCACCTATTCAAGAAATACCCTGAATCGCATCCAATTGTCCATAGTAAAACCCAAGAAGTTTCCCGGATGTAATACAGGCAAAACCCTATGACTCAAATCGCTTTGGTCACGGGGTTCAGCAATAGAAAATTTAACAAAGCAATCAGCCCCGCATAGCGGGGCGTCATCCAACTCGTTTTAACTGTCGTGCAGTACTACGATTTAAAGATGTTTGTTGACGGCTGTAGCGAGAGTTGCTTTTGGAACAGCTCCAACTACTTGCTCAACTACAACACCGGCTTTAAACAAGAACAAGCTTGGAATACCCTTGATGGAGTATGCCTGAGCTGTCTTCGGGTTTTCGTCCGTGTTGAGCTTAACTACTTTGAGTCGTCCGTCGTATTCCTTTGAAAGGTCTTCTACAACAGGAGCAACGGCCTTACAAGGACCGCACCATGGAGCCCAAAAATCTACTAGAACAGGGAGTTCAGCTTTGAGAACTTCTTGCTCAAAAGTGTTGTCGGTCACACTGAGAACGCTGGACATTTGGAAGGAACCTCCCTCAATTTGATTCCCACTCTGACACATGAAATGGATTTTGTGCCAGGTGATATGACATTATAGATACCTGTAGGGTTAGAAATCACATTTCTCCAATAGTTTTAAGGCTGTGTACACAACCTGCGATATATCCGGTTCTCATGGGCTTACTTCAGAAATGCTATAACTGGTTCACAAAGTCTCTGGCCAACCAGCTTTTGAGCACTTACCTACTTGTCACGGCCTTCGCTTTAGCAGTCGTGACATTTTGGGCGATGTTCACAATTAAATCTGAATCAATGAGTAACCAACGCAATGCTCTTGAAGTCGGAGCTATGCATTTGGGCTTGGAAATTGATAACGACCTTGCACTTGACTCGCCTCAAGCAACAAGACGCATTCAGGCTGCAGTTGATCGACATGCCAGCAGATTGCATGTACGCATCACGGTTGTGAACAAGAGCGGACACGTTTTGGCTGAATCAACATCTATCGATCCCAGCGCGGAAAAAAATAGTGCGGGCGAAAATATATCGAACAAACCAGAAATCAACGAAGCACTTTCTGGAATAGTTGTTTTTGATGAACGCCGCACTGGTCGCGCAAAAAAACAAGACTGGCTCTTCTTTGCTTATCCTGTGAGGTCATCACCGGGAGAGACTCTGGGCGTCATCAGGCTTGGAGTCGAGCTAACCAAGCTGAAAGAACGACTAAACTCAGATTTGATTTTCTTCCTTCAGATAATTGTTGCAACTCTGGTAGTCACAGCAATTATCAGTATTTGGTTGGCAAAGCGCGTGACATTGCCAATCAAACACATGAGTGCGCAATCTGAGTATGTAGCCAATTCTGGCGACATAACGGCTTTTGTGCCTTCATCAAGAAGCGATGAGATTGGTGAACTTGTTGACTCATTTAACAAGATGATCGCAAGACTTCGACAAGAAGAAAAGCTCAAACAGGATTTTATTGCTAACGCCAGCCATGAATTAAAGACACCTACAATGGCGATCGGCTCAGTCGTGGAAGCCCTTCAAGCCGGCGCTGCTGAAGACCCCGAACTTCGCCATAAGTTTTTACGTTCGCTTGAAAATCTTGTTGAGCGACAGACGAGCTTACTGCGCGACCTATTGGATGTAGCACAGCTCGACGCAAACACTCAGCTGCAATGGAGTGCCGAAGTTCACATTGCTGAAACTATACGAGAAGCAGTAGACCAGGTGAGATCGCTAGCAGAGCGCAAAGGCGTGCACTTGAATGTAGAGAATTGCACAGAAGATCTGGTTGTAGTTGGAAATGCAATTCAATTGCAGCGAGCGATTATCAACTTGCTAACAAATGCGGTGAACCACACTCCGTCAAACGGAAAGGTAACTGCTTATGTCTCTAAAGTAGATGCAACGCTTGTTGAAATAAAGATTGCAGATACAGGAACTGGAATTGATCCAAAAGACTTGCCACATATTTTTGATCGTTTCTACAGAGCAGACAAAGCCAGAAGTCGCTCTGGAGCTGGTGGGACTGGACTCGGTCTCGCCATTACCCGCGAAATCATCAATCGCCATCATGGCACAGTGAACGTTGATTCGCAGCTCGGACAGGGCTCGACCTTCATCATTCATTTGCCTGTGAAATTACTCGGTTAAGATCAAGATAGAAAGCACAAGAGAAGACTATGGCAGATAACGACAAAGAAACAAAAGAGGAAACAGAAGAAGTAACTGTGCCATGTTGCTCGGAAATGGTTCACATTGCATATCGCGGAAAAGCTGACGATAAGCTCTACATGGTCTACAACCGCAATTGGGCGGAAATACGTTACTACCAACCCAATGGGTTGAAAGCATTCTGCGCACTCTGCCGACATAGAGTCTATTAAGAAATAGCACCACACTCGATTGAACAAGATTCCGCCAGAAGATGGCCGCTTTCCAAAGTGTTATTTGCTGCTACTACCGTATTTCTTGTACATAGCATCAACTTCGGAGTCTCTACCGAGACGATGAAGGCATTCTGCATAATTTGAAAGCAGCCACTTGAAATTCTCGTCTCGCTCAATCATCTCCATGTCCAGAGCCTTAATGAAGTGCGCTGCTGCTTCTTCGTTTTTGTTTTGATTTAGAAGACTTTCGCAAAGCCGGGCTTGCACCAGAACCATATTGCTCTGTAGAACTTTTTGCGTTGGATTTAGCTTGATTGCAGCTTCCAGTTTGACAGCAGCAGTTTCGTAGTCTTTGGTTTTGATCGCCCTTATTGCCTCTTCGTTCAAAGACAACCAGGTGTCGGGAAGCTTTTCGGAGTAAAGCCTCGTTAAAGTTTTTATGTCACGCGAGCTGAGATTTGAAAATGCATTCTTCATCGGAGCCGTGAAATACATTATGTCATCAGGTGAATTGCTGTGTGCTGCAATTCCGAGGGCATGTCCAATCTCATGCAAGGCAACCCAACTCACTTTGAAATCATTCAGCCTGTCAGAGCGAGATGGGTCGATAGTCAAAATCTGAATGTTTGCATGAGTCATGCCAGCACCATTGGCGGTGTACTTACAATCGCCGCCTTCCGCTTTAAGTAAGGCATTTTGCGTGTCATGCGTCCACTTAAATGTGATATCAGCACCCTCTTCAGCTTTGACCCGTTGAAAGCTGACCAGTCCTTTTAGTTCTTGTTCAAAACTTGCAAGAGCATTCTCAACATCTTGCCCATAACTCTCTTTGTAGCCTTCGATGCCTTCGCCTGAAGCAACAAAAACTTTCAATGGCATTCTCTCTTTAGGCCAGGGATGCATTTGTTCCGGTTGCATTTGCCCTAGGTAGTCCTCTGAATTGACACCGCCAGCGCCACCACCACGAGCAAGAGTACGATCAATGATATTGATGTGATCGCGCATTTTCTCAGCCTGGTTGCGATCTGTCGCTATTGCAACATAGTTCACCAAGTATTTCTTAGCCGTAGCAAGGTCACCCTGATTTTCACAAACAAGCCCCAGGTTCAGACTGATCGCATCAAATCGTGGGTTAATGGAAAACGCACGCTCTAGAGCACCTCTTGCCTCTGGAAGTTTGCCCAGCTTCATCAAAACAAGACCGTAGTTATTCAATATATTTGCATCGTTTGGACACAAACGATAGGCTTCAGCCAGCTTGGGTTCGGCACGTTGGACATTTCCATCATTGATTAATCCAATCGACTCGTTATACAGCTGAGTCGCTCGCACCCTGGCGTCATACTCACTCATTTGTGCAGAGCCAGCGCTGGTCAACAACACCGAAATTGCAAACGCGCTCACCAACGCGAGGTAGGGGCAACGCATCGCACTGCCCCTACCTATTAGATTTGTTGAATTCGTCGGAAAATTATTTTCCGCGCTCTGGAACCGGCACTTCATCGAGAATGTGGATCACACCGTTAGCACATGGGATGTCTTGTTCAATGATAAGGCAACCATCAACTTCGCCTTTGCCATTGTTGACGTTGCTCATAAGCGATTCGCCTTCCAGGGTCACGAGTGAACCAGGAGCTTTGAGGTCGCCTGCCATTACTTTGCGATTGACCATGTGGTAGTGGACCAATTTCTTCGGGTCTTTCTTCAAATCTTCCAGCTTCGCTTTTCCAAGCTTGGCATAAGCTTCATCTGTAGGAGCAAACCAGGTGTAAGAACCCTTCTTTCCACAAATAGAATTGCAGAGACCAGCTTGCTTAGCCATTGCTAGCTCGGTCTTGAAATTGCCTTTCTTGGACAAAATTGATGCAGCACTGTTGTCAGCCTTGCAACAATGGCTGCTATGACAAACATGCTTTCCTGCCTTGCAGTGCGCATGTCTTCCTGATTTGGCTTGTGCAGCGTCTGCGCCACCTATGAGCGCCAAGGCAGCAATCATGCTGACAACACCGATTGAGCGAATTCGCATATATCGTCTCCCAAAATTCTTTTAGTAAAGCTGCCTTCCAACTTATGGAGAGGACAGTGACATCAACCGATACAGGCTAGCGTAAAAGCCAACCGTCCTTGCTATATCGCCCTGTATTTTAGGTCCTTGGCAATCTACTCCATAGATGAACGTTTAAGCTTACAAATTGCCAAATAATGCCCAAACCGTCCCCATACAAAAGGTTTCAAGGCTATTGCGAGCATTATTTTCAAGAGAAACCCATTTGGTTTTTTACAGAGATTTTGCACGGAAAAAAAACTGAAGCGAGACTTTCATGACAAGAAAGCTCTTGTCATGAGGTTCCGCAGACTGAAGTTAACAGCATCTACGTTTCAACGCCTTACAGACCTTGAGTGCGGCTTTATTCTCCCAAAAGTTTCCGGAAGCTTTGGATGCTCCCACTTCTTCCCAAAACTTGCCGCAGGCTCCTGGACGCAGCTAGACCTTCCCAAAACCTGCCGCCGGATCCTGAATGCAGCTGCATCTTCCCAAAACTTGCCGCCGGATCCTGAATGCAGCTGCACCTTCCCGAATTTGCCGCAGGATCCTGAATGCAGCTGCACCTTCCCGAATTTGCCGCAGGATCCTGGACGCAGCTACACCTTCCCAAAACTTGCCGCAGGATCCTGGATGCAGCTACACCTTCCCAAAAGTTTCTAGCCACACTGGGTGCTCAGCAATCAGCGCTAAAGCTTTGGCAGTTAGAGACTTCCCGGGCTCAATCTTAAACCACGATGAAGCACCAGATGGATGCGGAAGGGGAATGATATCGAATGTGGTGCCATATAGCTCTCTACGAAAAGTATTACCCACCGCATCAGTCAGTTTCTGCTTCGGCAAAAACAGCTCAATGGCTAGTTTTCCAACCGGTATCACGAGCTCAGGCTTTAGAATCTCAAACTCTGCTTTCATCCATCGCGAGCAATTCGCAATCTCGTCAGCTGCAGGCACCCTGTCACCACCAGCTTTGTTTCTTCCTGGAAAACAGCGGCAAACTGCGCCGATATAAGCACGAGAA
This sequence comes from Obscuribacteraceae bacterium (SeqCode), assembly GCA_044226015.1. GTDB lineage: Bacteria > Cyanobacteriota > Vampirovibrionia > Obscuribacterales > Obscuribacteraceae > JAIEPM01. Next base: position 186,997 of record JBGAHS010000001.1, on the reverse strand, counting down.
CGAAATGTCTCTTCATCGGCTCCAGCACTAGCAAGCCATCGAAAAAGCGTCTTGCCCGCAGTCCAAGCAAACGGTCTGCCCAACGCTCCTTCCCTTCCGCCTGGTGCTTGCCCACACAAGTAAATTTTGCTGATTACTGGACGATGTGAAATCACCGGTCCAATCATCTTAGGACAGAGCGTGCATTTCTTTAAAGCATTGATGTGTGCTTGAATCAGTTCCTCAGCAGACATCTATCACCACGGCAAACGAAAACTAATGGCTGCCTTTGCTTGGCTTTTGTGCAGTTTGAGGTGGCATGCCCTGTCCAGGCTGCTGCGCTTGCAAGATGTCCATCTCAGCTTTGAACTGCTTGGAATATTCATTCGCCTTCTTATCATCTTTCTTGAAGTGATAGAACTCAGCGCAATTATTCAACCAGAAAGCAACACGAGCATGATTCACAGGCTTCTGCTTTTTGGCTATTTCAAGCCCTTTCACATACATTGGTTCTGCGGAAGCAGGTCCATCAACCACAGCCTTCAAATTCGCCAGCAAACCCTTTGGAGTGTCCATGCGCATGGATGTATTCTCATCCAGCCCAGGCTTGTCGTACTCCTTCAAGGTCTTTTCCAGAATATCGATGGCTTCTTTGTTTTTGTGCTCAGCCGCACGAATTTTAGCCTGAGTCTCACGGCACAAAATTACAGCAGCAATGTTGTGCTCGTCCTTAGCAGCAAGAACCGCATTGTCTAAAATCTCAAAGCATCCTTTTACATCATTGCGCTTCAATGCAGCTTTAGATGCCTCAAACAAGCGCTGTGATTTTGGCATTGCTGAAAGCTGCTCTTTAGTCGGCTCGCTGCCTGGTGGGGATGGCGGTGCTCCGGCAGGGTTGCCCTTTGGAGCTCCAGACGCATCGGGTGCACCACCTTGCGCAGCCTGTGGGTTAGCATCACCAGCGGCTTGCTGACTCGAAGCTGTATCAGTCGAGCTAGTAGTCTGTGCACTATTGTCCGTCGGCGCCAATTTTCCTTGCTGTGGCGAACACGCCTGCAAGATCAATAAACACAATGGCACAGACAACCAGGCTGCAGATTTCATAAGCACCTCTACTTTGACCTGGTCAATATAGCACAATTGTCGAACTTACTTTTGCTGGTCTAAAGCCAGACGCAGCGAATGCTTGCACTTCACGAGCAACTCTTCAGCTTGAGCGCGACCCAACTTACGCTTGATCATCAAAATTGCAGTCTTCACTTTGTTGTTAGAAGCAACGAGAGCACCTTCAGCAATCGGTCTTTGAACATCGCAAACCGTGCAGATGATGGAAAGAGCACGCTCTCTCAACTTATCGTTTGTTGGCTTCAAGTCAACCATCAGGTTTTCGTAAACCTTACCCAGCTTGACCATTGCGGTCGTCGACAAAAGATTCAAGATCATTTTCTGAGCAGTGCCAGCTTTCATTCTGGTGGAACCAGTGATAGCTTCAGGACCGACGACAGCAGCGATGCTCACATCAGCCATTGATGCCATCGCAGAGAGAGGATTGTTTATTACCGCTACTACTTTGGCGCCGCGCTCTTTCGATGTCTTCATTGCTCCCAAAACATAAGGGGTTCTGCCACTTGCGGAAATGCCTATGATTACATCCTTATCGCTAACGTTTGCACGTTGCGCATCTTCCTCACCCATTTCGTAGGAATCTTCAGCGTTTTCAAACGAGGTGAACATTGCTTCTTTGCCGCCAGCAATCCAAGCTTGCACCATGTGCGCCTCAACACCGAATGTTGGAGTGCATTCGGTCGCATCGAGAACACCGAGGCGACCGCTTGTTCCTGCTCCAAAATAAATTAGCCTTCCACCTTGCGAAAGTTGCTCTGCAATAAGCTCAACAGCCAACGCGATTGAAGGAACACACTCGCTAACAGCTTTGGCGACCTCGATGTCTTCACTTTGAACTGTACGAACAAGATCTTCCGTGCTGAGCGTGTCGAGATTCATTGTTCTCTTGTTGCGCTCTTCAGTGATCAGGCTCTTGAAAGCTGTGTTTACAGTGATCTTTGATGACATGATTTCCCCTCGGATTCCCTTGATTCCCGCTTTCACCTGTTGCCTACTGTCTGCGCCCTGTTGATTGCAACGGTCTCAGAGCTTGCTGAATGTTGCTGCGCTTCAGGAATTTACCATCTCCTGGTTTTCCTAGATACTTGCCATCCTCGATGACAACTCTGCCTCGGCTGAGAACTGTTTCGGTAACGCCAGTTACTTCCATTCCCTCGTAGCAATTGTAGTCTACGTTCATGTGATGTGTCTTGGCACTTATTGTCATCTTTTTATTCGGATTAAAGATAACGATGTCTGCATCCGAGCCTACAGCAATGGTTCCTTTCTTCGGAAATAGTCCAAAAATCTTTGCAGCCGCAGTTGAAGTTATCTCAACAAATCGATTAAGAGAGATACGATTTTGCGCCACGCCACCGTTATAAATGAGGCTCATGCGATTTTCTACACCAGGTCCGCCGTTAGGAATTTTGCTGAAATCGTCCTTGCCGAGCTGTTTTTGGTCCTTGAAACAGAACGGACAATGGTCAGTTGCCACCAGCTGCAAATCGTTCATCCGCAGACCAATCCAGAGTTCGTCTTGATTCCATTTTTCGCGAAGTGCTGGCGTCATAACATATTTCGCGCCCTCGAAGCCTTCTTGCTCATAATGACTATGATCGAGGAAAAGGTATTGAGGACAGGTTTCCGCAAACACTGGAATGCCTTCATCTCTTGCTTCCTTCACCTTGCGCAATGCGTCATAGCAACTAAGGTGAACAATGTACACCGGCGTGCCAGCCATTTCTGCAAGGCAAATTGAGCGATAGACACCTTCAGCTTCAGCCTTTGTTGGTCGAGTCAAAGCATGGTATTTGGGAGCCGTCTTACCTTCAGCTAGCGCTTTGGCAACAATCTCATTGATAACAATGCCATTTTCTGCATGCATGCAAATTAGCCCGCCTTCTTCACCAGCCACCGTCATTGCGCGGAATATGGTGGCGTCATCGGCAAGAAGAACTCCAGGATAAGCCATGAACAGCTTGAAGCTGAGCACACCTTCGTGCTTCATTAGTTGACGCATCTCAGGCACATGATCTTTTGGAGAAAGGTCGGTGACAATCATGTGGAACGCATAATCGATCGCCGCCTTCCCTGCGGCTTTCTCGTGCCATACTTCAAGCGCTTTCAACATCGACTCGCCTTTGCTTTGAATTGCGAAGTCGATAATCGTTGTTGTGCCACCGTGCGCAGCAGCTCTTGTTCCAGTCAAGAAATCATCAGCCGATGTAGTGCCGCCAAAAGGCATGTCCATGTGAGTATGTGGGTCGATGCCTCCAGGAATAACGAGCTTATCATTTGCATCAATTACCTTGTCAGCCTGAACATCAAGTTTCGCGCCGATCATCGTAATAGTTTCATCCTCAACGAGAATGTCTGCACGATAGTCATCTACAGCGGTTACAATGCGTCCATTCTTGATAAGTGTTTTCATTTCTCTAGTTCCTGAGGCTGGGATTACGTCTGGTTACCTATGATGAAGCGGATCTATCAGATGCGAAGAACTCAATGGGTCCATACAGAACTGATGCTTACTACTTAGTGATTCCCCGTCAGATGGCCAGTTGCTAATACAAATGATTAGAACTTGGCCGAAAATTGCTCACATACTAGCCCCAAACTCTCCAACATACATAAGATTGCGAGCGAGATTAGATAATGTTGAACTTCTGGCGTATCCAAGTGCTAGCCTCAATAGCTACGGCATTTTTGAGTCTTACAAATAGCCCAGCTCTCGGCGAAGACTTTGGCAAGAGCGAGGCAAAAGCAACAGAGCCTAAATCCGCTCTGAGTCAGCAGAGCTCGAAAAATGATACGCATAGTCAGCAGAGGGCTATGGGACGAAACTATTTGGCCGATGCAAACTCTGCTGCACCTGCGGATTCAAAATCCAGCGCACCCGCAGATCCAAAATCCAGCGCACCCGCGGATTCAAAGTCAGCAGATCCGAAATCAGCCACCGCCACAGATCCAAAGCCAGCTAGCTCTGCCGCAGCGCCATCGTTCGCAAAAAATTACAACGATGGGCTTAAAGCGCTGCAGGAAGGAAAATTTGCTGCAGGCGAAAAACTTTTGAAAGACACACTGAAGATGGAAGCGTCACAAGGAAACTCTGATGCTAACAGAACTCAAGTCTGCCTTGTGCTTGCAGATTTGTATCGCGCACAGAAAAGACATCCTGAAGCAGAAGCAATGTACAAACAGGTTATCGCCCGAGCAGAAATAGCAAAGAACGAAGCTGAACTAGCCGCGGTAATGAGCAAGCTTGCGTCGCTATACAAAACAAAAGAGCAGTACGAAGATGCACTTGAACTTTACCGCAAGACTCTCGCGCTCGTGAAAAAGAACAAACCAGAATCAGCTGACGAAGCCACCGTTCATGCAAATATCGCTCTGCTTTATCAACGAATGAACAAACCAAAAGAAGTAGAAGCTGAGGAACAGCTCGCGATCAAAATGTTCCAGAGCAAACTCGGAACTGATAGCCCCGAAGCAGCTCAATGCATGACTGACCTGGCATCTTTTTACATGCGCGAACACAAAGCTGCAAAGGCGACACCACTTTTAGAGAGCGCCATAGGCATCTTCGAAAAGAAAGCTCCAGACAAATTGGCAACAGCAATCTGCGCCGAACAACTCGGCACGACATACTTCGCAGAGGGAAAGTATGCAGAAGCGGAGACACTATCGAGAAAAGCTCTGGCAATCTACCAAAAGCTCTTTGGCAATTCGAATATGCAAGTAGCGATAACCTATTCAAATCTTGGTTATCGACTTTCTCGACAAGGAAAGAATCAGGATGCGCTTGATGCTTTCAACAAGTCGCTTGCGATTCAAGAGAAATTAGATGGTCAAAACCCCATGGATATGATCGCTAACATCCACGGAATGGCTGAAATTTTCGTTTCACAAGCTGAATATAAGAAAGCAGAAAATCTGCTTAGAAGAGAACTTTCAATCAGAGAAAAGACCCTCGGTCCTAAAAACCCCTCGCTGGTTGCTGCACTGCGCAACCTGGGCAACTGCTTGATTTTGCAGGGTGCACAGCAAGGTGCTTATGAGGATCTTCTGACGCGCGCAGATGGAATTGCAGCGCAAATTCCAGAAGAGAAACGCAAATCAATTGAAGCTGCTATTAGCCAGGATATGATCAGCGGACTTGACCTGAATAAGGGCAAAGGCAAGGGCAAGAAGAAAGAGAAAGGCGATATCTGGTAGCCTTCACTCCAGAACTAGCGACCGCCGAATGGCACCTGAAGCTTGAGCTCATAATTTTTCTCTTCCGGTTGAAGTTTCAACTCGTACTGCGGCGCCTCAGATTTGACTTTCTGCTCAATAACCTCAAGTGCTTTCTTTAGCTGAATATCCTTGGTATCACGCGGAGTCGGCTTAGTATTGTCCTTTCCGGGGTAGCGCCACCATGGACCACGTCCCTCTTTGTAATCGTTGTTGTCCAACTCAACAATATAATCAGGCTCAATTCCTTTTTTGTTGATGTCGACGCCATTCGGCGTAACATATTTTGCGATTGTGCAATTAACCCCAGAACCGTCCTCCATACGGGTTACAGACTGCACGAGCCCTTTACCAAAACTTCGTTTCGCACCCACAAGCAAAGCACGTCCAGTATCTTTCAGTGCACCACTGGTAATTTCTGCTGCGCTCGCGGTGTTTTGATCCAACAAAACAACAAGCGGCTGATTGCTGATGAACCGCCCATTAACACGTGCATCGCCGGAGTGCCCGTTTCTATCGACCGTAGAAACAACAACGCCTGCCCTAATGAACAAGCTACAGATGTCGATAGCATTTGATACCAAACCACCTGGATTTTCTCGAAGGTCAAGAATTATTCCCCGCGCCGGAGTCAGCTGCACAAGAGCTTCTTGCACTTCACGTCCAGCACGCGATGAAAGAAAGGTACTAAGGCGAATATAGCCGATATCAGAATTCAACATTTCCACATTCTGCACAGACCGCAAAACAATTTCATCACGCGTCAATTTGAATTCCAAAGGCACTTTGTTGCGCAGAACTTTTATAACAACATCTGTGCCAATTTCACCTCGCAACTTGGACGAGGCTTGCTGCACCGTCAGCCCCTTGGTGGGCTCGCCGTTAATCAGCTCGATTCTATCGTTGGCTTGCACACCAGCCTTGCCTGCGGGAGTTCCTTCCAGCGCAGCGAGAACTACTAGCTCTCCATTCTGGTCGTAGGCGATCTGCACGCCAATGCCACCAATCGCCCCCTTGATGCTAGTCGTCTCATCCTCAAATGCAGCTTTGTTCAGATATCTCGTGTATTTATCACCCAAACTCGCCAACATGGTGTCGATTGCCTTTTGCTCATCTTCATCTGTTTTCAGCAAGTTGTCGTACTTGTGTTCCCAACGATCCCACTTCTGGTCGTTATACTCAGGAAGATAGAAAGACTTCTTGATCAGCTCCCAGGCTTGATGATAAACACGCTGCGGCAGCGGCTGTTCTTTGTCATTCGCTTTAGATGGCTGCTCAGATTGCTCCTTGTCGTGGTCTTTGCTTCGTTTCTTCTCTCTAGCAGCCACATCGCCAGCAGATTCTTTGGCGCTACCATCTTTTCCCGACTTCTTCCTGCTTTTCGCCTTGTCAATTTCTGAGCTTTCAGCAGGTGAACCGGACTTTTCGTGAACTTCTTCAGCCTGATGCTTCTCTGCTTGTTCTGCTAAAGCTGAGAGATTGCCGCCATTCATGGACAAAATCAGCAGACAAACCGCAGCAGTCGCAGACTGTAAGCGCAAAGGTGAATATTCTTTTGCAAAGAATTTAAAGAACATTATTCCAAACTTTCCAGCGTGGTCGAAACTGCTCCGAAATCATATCGTTTCTGGTCGCCCTAGCGCCACTTGGCAGCGCCCACTATCGCTTGCTTTTAACAACCAATCACTAGATTTGTGCCAAACTATAGCTCAAACAAACAGGCAGCTGGAGACAAGCTTCTCCCGCTCGCCCGGGATATAAGCGCAAGATATCAGTTGGATACAGACCGTGAAAAGTGTCACCACAGAAGTCATTGCTGAAGTACGCAACAGGGCGAAAATCGTAGACATAGTCTCCGAACTCGTTGTATTAAAGCGCGCTGGCAAGCATTACAAGGGACTCTGCCCTTTTCACAACGAAAAATCACCTTCATTCTTTGTCAACCCAGAGCGTGGCATCTTCAAGTGCTTCGGTTGCAACGAGGGCGGCGACGTATTTGCGTTTATACAGAAAACAAAAAAGATTGGATTCATTGAGTCCGTGAAAGAGTTAGCCCAGAAATACGGCGTGCAGCTTATCGAGTCACAGGAAGATCAGAATGCATACGATAAGCGCAGTACAATGCTTATGCTTTACCAGCAAGCAGCCGAATTCTATCAACGCTTATTGCTCGATGAAAAAGAAGGGCAGTTTGCTCGCGACTATTTGCACAAACGTGGAATAGACGACGAAACAATTGCTAGTTTCAAATTAGGCTACGCGCCGATGGCGTGGGATGGTCTTTTGACGTACCTTGCTGATGCAAACAAAGTTAGTCACGAAACATTGTTTGAAGCTGGGCTTGTTCGCCGCAAACAAGAGACAAATCATTTTTACGATCTTTTCCGCAACAGATTGATGATTCCGATTCAAGATGTGCAAGGCAGAGTCATCGCATTTGGTGGCAGAGCTTTAAGCCCTGACGACAACGTAAAGTACATCAACTCTCCCGAAACTCCAATCTACATAAAAGGTGAGAATCTCTTCGGGCTATACCAGGCGAAAGATCACATCAGACAGAAAGATGCGGTCATCGTGGTTGAGGGTTATTTCGATGCGATTACTCCGCATCTCTATGGTTTCAAAAATACAGTTGCTACTTTAGGGACAGCATTAACAGAACGCCAGGGCAAACTACTTGTTCGTTTCACAGAAGGCAAGCGCGTCTATCTCTGCTTTGACTCAGACAATGCCGGCGAAGCGGCAGTAAACCGCGGCATGGAAACGCTGAATCAGATTGCCGAAGGCATCGGCATCGAAATGCGCGTGATTCGTGTGCCAGGTGGGAAAGATCCGGACGAGTCACTGCGTTCATCAGATCCTAACGCAGGTCCTAAAGGATTCGAGCATTGCATTGAGAATGCACCGCTGCTCATAGACTATCAACTCGACAAGGCAGCGGCTTCGGTTGATCTCAATTCGCATAATGGCAGAATTGAAGCATCCAAAGCCTTATTGCCTATTCTCGCGAACATCAAAAACAATGTTGCTCGCGGAGAATACGTTCGTCAATGGGCAATGAAATTAGGTCTGCGCGAAGAAGAGTTGCTGTCAGATGTAACTCAATTTAGAAGGCAGCAACGCCTGGGCTCACCGGAAGCAGACAGACCAAAAGCGCCAGCAATTCCGAAAAACATGCCCAAAGAGGGTGGCTCGGAAGCAGAGCTATCTTTGTTGGCGATTTACTTGATTTCCAGTGATGATTACTCGAGGCTGCGAGAAAAACTAAAAGACGAGCGCATGATAGACCCTGTTTCTCAGCGCATCAAGGAAGCCATCGAGGACATCGGTGAATATGCAAACAGTGATGAGTTCTGGCAGAAACTGCAGAACAAGCTTTCACCCGACCTCGAAGCGAGCAAGCGACTGTGGGATCTTGCCGCAAAAGCTGAGGAAGTGAAGCAGCAAAAATCTCCAATTCACGTTATTCTTATCGAGTGCGAGTCTCGTCTTATTAAAGAGAGACTTTCCCGAGGTATGAGCGAATTGAGATTGAAGTTGCGTCAAAGCCCCGATGAACGAGAAGAAGAAGTCATATCGCAGAAGATTCTTCAAATGAAGCAAATCGAAGCAAAGCTTTTAGGAACGCCAGACGCAGAATTGAGAAGTTTGAGAGAGAGATTGGATGCCCTTCTGTTGGAGACTAAGTCGTGAATAAAGGAAAAGAACGAGAAGACTTTGCAGACAGCCTTAGTTCTGATGACGAAAATGACAAATCAAAATCTGCCGATCTTGATGAAATCATGGATGATGAAGAATCCGATCTTGGTGGCAACAATGTACGAGCATCGAGAACTGATGACATAGACTTTTTCATTGACGATGACGATGCGCGCGTAGAAGAAGACCCTAACGAATTCGCGAAACAAGCAACCGCGGGACTCTCTTCAGACGACCCGGTCAGAATGTACCTTCGCGAAATTGGAAAAATTCCACTTCTCACAGCGCAGCAGGAAATTGAGCTCGCAAGAAAGATTGAAGCAGGCGGTGCTGAAGGCGCAATTGCAAAACGAAAGTTGACGCAAGCGAACTTGAGACTTGTGGTATCAATCGCAAAAAAATACGTTGGCAGAGGAATGCTCTTTCTTGATTTGATTCAAGAAGGAAATCTGGGTCTCATCAGAGCTGCCGAAAAGTTCGACCATTCGCGCGGCTTTAAGTTCAGCACGTATGCAACATGGTGGATTCGCCAGGCAATCACAAGAGCCATCGCAGACCAGGCACGCACCATTAGAATTCCGGTGCACATGGTTGAAACAATCAACAAACTCAAAAAGATTACCCGCAAGCTCGCGCAAGATAAAGGACGAAAACCAACAGAGGAAGAAATTGCCTCAGCAATGGAAATTTCGCTGCACAAGCTTCGCGAAATCGTGAAAGTTGCACAAGAACCAGTCTCGCTAGAAACTCCAGTAGGGAAAGAAGAAGACAGCAAGCTGGGCGATTTCATTGAAGATAGTAACGCAGCTACTCCATCAACCAATGTAACTCAGGACCTCTTGCGCGATGACATCATCGAAGTTATGGCTGGTCTATCACCGCGTGAAAGAGATGTGCTTCGCCTTCGCTTCGGACTCGACGATGGCAGACAACGCACACTTGAAGAAGTGGGACAGCTGTTCGGCGTGACGCGCGAACGCATTCGCCAGATCGAGTCCAAAGCCCTGCGAAAATTGCGTCATCCAAATCGCAGCCGCAGACTTCGCGAATATATGGACGAAGACTAAACCGCAAAGCATTAGCGCCCCCCGAATTGTTCATCCGTACCATCGTTGACGGCTACACAGACTATCAGAATAAGTTAGAAGTCTAGCTCAGCTCTTGCTCAAGACGACGCGTTGATGGAAAATGGAAAAATCAAACGGAGCATCTATGAACAAGAGAAATTACCTATCGCTTGCAGTAGTCGCATTAGTGTCCTCTGCGTCAGCACTGGCTGCCGATTTAAACAGCGAGGGTATCAAGGCTTATAGAGCCGGAGACTACCAGCGTGCCGAAAAGCTCTATCGCCAGGTTTTGGCAGAAGAGACAGACAGTACGACACTTGAAGCCGCATACAACAATCTGGCAGTGCTTTACCAGGCACAGGGCAAGGACTCTACAGAGTTCACCGCGGAGGCAGCGAAATTAGCAAAGTCGCGCAAACCGAGAGTGCTTTCCAACGACTCGCCGTTCTCGATGCAACCTGGCGTTTTCCTGAAACAAGCTCCGAAAGACACTACAGCAGATGCTCCGGAAGCCACAGCTAGGTCGGCTCAGACGCCGGCTGGCGGAGCTTCACCGCAGCAGACACCATTAAGCGGTAGCCCACCTTTATGGGTGAACAGCGGCATGCAAAACATCAGAACAAATTCTTCCTTTGGCGTGAACACACCCTTCGGCGGGTTTCAGCGAAACACAACAAATAACTACGGAATGCCCGGCTTTGGCTACCCCGGAGCTTACGGAAGCGGCTATTCCATGCAGGGCCCCAACGGGTCTGTTGATTACAGCGATGCGTCACCAGTCATTCTTAATGCGCCAAACGGACAGCCGGTCATCATACGAGCACCCGGCCCGAATACCTCTGCCACTCAACAAAATCCTGACGGCAGCAGCACCACCATCATTAATCGCACTTACTGAGCACAAAAAGCGAAACCTCGATTCTCTAGCTATGCAGTTAAAAATCGAGCTTGTGCTAGCATGAGTTCCCAAACCTTGCTTTGAAGGAACGTAGGATTTTAAGTTGATTCGATATCGAGCACTATTGACCTCTCTGCATCGCTGGATTGGAGTAATTGCCAGTCTTTATTTCTGCATGATGAGCATTACTGGCGTAAGTTTGGTTTTCCGAGACGAACTTGAAGAACTACTCAACAAGCCGCCAGTTGCAGCTGATTATTCTAACTCAGCGAAACTCTCTGAACTGATTCGCAACGTGCGCGAAAAATTTCCAGAGTACAGAATCACAGGAATTATTTTGCCGCTCACGCCTCACAAACCTGTAATGATTTTCGCGAAGAAAGGCGAAGGTTCAAGCACACACGTAAATGTAGAGCCGGGCTCAGGTGCTGTCATAGGTGTAGCGCACGAGAATTCAGTGCTCAAATTCTTGCAAGAACTACATTTCAATTTGCTAAATGGCACTACTGGACGAAAGGTCAACGCGTTCGGCGGAATTACTTTCATTGTGCTTTCAATTACCGGAATCTCGCTTTTCTTAAGAGGAGCGTCCTATTGCTTGCACGTCTTCAGAATGAAAAACACGGGAAGCAGACGCGTCGTGAGCTGGAGTTTGCATCAGAAACTTGGTGCGATCTTGCTGCCCATGTTTCTGACATGGGGCATCAGCGCTTATAGCTTCGGCTTTCATCACGAACTTGAGAAGATAGTCAATTTATTTTTGCCGGTATCAACTGTCATTTCAGAAATCGATAAGACAAGAACCAGCACTAGCAATTTGACGAATGAATCGCTCGCGCTGGCAAGTTCCAGCTCAGACGAATTAGAGTTAATCGATGCAGCAGCTGAACTGTCAATGCGCCAGTGCCCCGGGCAGCGATTGAGCAGGGTTGCGCTTCCTGGCAAGAAAGATTCGCTGGTCAAATTCTGGCTGACAAATACAAATAGCAACGACAAAGTTGATGCGACCGAAGTCGACATTGATTTGGAAGCAAAGAGAGCTGTTGCTGTAGTACGCCCTGAGTCACGCACCACTGGTGATATCTTTATGGTTTGGCTTCCACGCATTCACTTCGGAAGTTTCGCGGGAGTGGCATCAAAAATCATCTGGTGTTTCATTGGATTTGCCCCACTCATCATGGCAATTACGGGCTTGATAATGTGGTCACCGACCGGAAAAAGTACCAAGATAGATAATCGCGCGGTTTGACTAAAGAACTCAAGAATGAGTAAGCGCTGCTTTAGACGACTCAGTACAAACCTCAGCAAAAGGCTTGCTATAAGACTGGTACACGTTTTTCCAGGCAGATGGTCAGGTAATCTTAGACTAACTTCCGCTGGGATGGCTGGCAGCGATTTTTTTCTTGGTAAGTGAAATGTGTGATGCAAAAGGCAATTTCGAAAGCTCATCAGCAGAGGCATTGCGAACTTCCGGAGCGATGATTGTGGGAGTTGCGCCAATCGAAGTGCTCTGGAACGGCACGCACTTCAAAGCGTAAATCGTGAACCCGATAGTGATTACAACAAAGCATGCCCGAAAAAACAGGTTCTTGATGCTTGCCGCACTGGCCGGGTTCTGGCTTTTATATTCGCTCCAGGGGTTATTTGGTAAGTTCATCGCGGGAATCTCTAACTGATGGCTGAATCTTAAATGCACAGTGCACTGTATACAATGGTGTTCTTCCCACCGAAAATGTTCCCGGCGGATCTCCCCGAAAAGCTGAATTTTACATCATCTTGGGGATCGCCCAGCGTCTGATAGTTTAGCACTGAATGGGAAACTACGTAGCGGGTTTAATGCTCAAGCCGACTTTGGGCGACCAAATCCTCCATTTTTAATCCACAATGAATTCCTATACTGGTTAGAGAAGTAATCAGAGGTGGCGACCTATGAGAGTCAAAGTCCTGCAGTTCCTGTGTGTCATGTTCTTGTTTTGCTGCTCAGCCGCAGAGGCGAGCGAGGGCATTGGCTGGATTCCAACCTGGAAGCAAGCCCAGGAACAAGCAGCCAAAACCGGTAAACCAATTCTACTTATGGCAGCCGCACCGCAATGCGGCGGCGTACCTGGCATGTGGTGACCAGGCAAGCAAGACACGGACGGGAGGTTCCTGACGCAAACTGATGTGATAAATGCTTCCAGAAACTTCGTCTGCGTGCGGATGATGACGTATGAAAGCGAAAGCGAAGCCCAAGTTTTGAAGCAATTATGGAGACCTGATGCACCGCTAGAGAACACTGTATTCGCTATTCTTGACCCATGGGCAAGACCAATACTATTGGGCGGACGCAGCCCAATACACGTTTTTCGCGACTCGGCCGACATGGCGCGGGCGATGAACGATATTTCCAGACATTATGTTAGCGCTGGCAGAGGCGCTCAGCCAGACGCACTTCCCGCAGTTGATACGCTTCGATTGGCTATCGACGTCGCCGCTTGCGATAAACGACCACTGGCAATAGTGGTGGGACGTACAGAAGCAGAGCGGCAACGCCTGTCGCAGGCTCTGGCACCAGTGGCCTGGTCAGACCAATTCATCGGAAAAATGGTCTACAGTAGCGCAAGCGCAAACGACTTGAAGACGGTTAGGGGCGCGAATATCTCCTCTGGTTACGTTTTTGTGGAACCTAATCTATTTGGCACAGAAGCCACAGCCAGGGTGCAACTTGGACCTGGCGCAAGCAAGTATGAACTCGAGAATGCAGTGAAGTCCGTCATCGGCAGCTATCGCCCACAGAGGCTGAGCCATCATGATCACGTCCGCCTCGGACACATGAATGGCATTGGATGGCAGACAGCCATTCCGGTTACCGACCCACATTCCCCGCAGCTTCGCCAGCGCGCGTGGTGATTTGAAAAAGCAGAAAAACCAGAAAAACCAGAGAACTCCACCGGTACCGTTGCAGTTTTCAAAAATATCTTCGCGCCCTACAAACGCGGGTCGACGGGCTCGCTTTCCATTGCAAGAACTGCAAACACACACTCATGTACGCGATACAAAGGCTCTCGCAAAACGAACCGCTCAACAGCTTCCACACCCAGCGAGAACTCTCGCATCGCAAGAGATCTCTTTGTAGACAACCCGCGATGGCGCAAGCGCTCTAGATACCTTTCATCATCGTATTCGGGACCATAAATTATGCGCAAGTACTCGCTACCACGACACTTTACGGCAGGCTGCAAATAACCTTTCGGACCATGCGCAACAAATTCATAGGGTTTTACAACCATACCCTCGCCACCACCAGCGGTGAGCCCCTCCCACCAGCGAATAACCTCAATTACAGAGTCTGAGGACAAAAGATCAATTTCGCGAAACGGCGTCGAGATAATCATCTCCTCCCCCTCCGCACGCGCCAATTTCGCGATAGCTGAAAGGTGCCATATGTGCGGTTTGTCCGTATGCGCGACACCCTCGGTCGCTAAAAGATGGAACGGTGCAAGTTTCACATCGCTGAGCGAATCCACATTCCAGCAATACCTTCTATAAGCATTCACATACTTCTCGACCATAGCGGTTCGCGCACGGAAAGAATCTTGCAAGTCTGCCAACTGCACGCCACGGCTGCCAGCCTTTGCTAAGGCTGATTGAGCGTCAATCATTGACCTGCTAGCAGCTGCACCAGTCGAAGCGTATTGCCTGCGAATCAGCTCTTGGGCTTTCATTGACCAGGGCATCAGCTCACAATCAAGAAGCATCCAATCGGTCTGAAACTCTTCCCAAAAGCCCGACTCATTGGCAGCGTCGCGAATTCTAGTGAGAAACTGCTGAGCGAGCTTCTCATCAGAAAAGAATTGCCGACCCGTTCGTGTATAACAAACACCAATGCCCTCATCAGCGACTCCAAATCGTTTTTGGGCGCTGGCTTCGTCCTTGCATACAACTACTATTGCGCGAGAACCCATATGCTTCTCTTCACAGATAATGCGACTCTGTCCCATCTGCACGTAGTAATCTAGGGCTTCCTCGGGACGCTCTAGAAAACCGGGCACCTTTGATGTGCCGCAGGGAGACATTGTTGGAGGCAGATAGACTAACCAACGCGGGTTAATGGCAAATCGGCTCATCACTTCAAGCGCAGCGGCAGCATTTTGCTCGCGCACTGTAACCGATTTTTGTAAGCGCGTGTTTATGATTTTTTTGCCGCAAACATCATTGATGCTGAGCATATCATCTTCTGTACGGTAGCCGTGCGGACCTGACTCGACATGAGCCAGAGGGCGCATTGGCTCATAATACATGCGAGCCGCAGGAACCGAAACCAATTCTCTTTCAGGGTAGCGCAGCGCCGTCAGCTCGCCACCAAATACGCAACCAGTGTCGAGGCAAATTGTATTATTCACCCAAGCCGCACTGGGAACAGGAGTGTGTCCATAAACAACTATTGCCCGTCCACGATAATCGGCTGCCCAGTTATATCGAACAGGCAAACCATATTCGTCAGTTTCACCTGTGGTTTCACCATAAAGACAAAACTCACGAACTCGCCCTGAGCTGCGCCCCTGAAATGCTTCTTTTAGACCGGCGTGAGCAACAACCAGGTTACCATCATCGAAAACATAGTGACTGATCAACGCATCTAAAAACTTACAAGCAGTAGACTTGAACTCATCAGTTTCAGACTCAAGTTGCTGCCATGACTCAAGCAATCCATGAGTCATATTCACGTTCTTACCAGACAGCTTGCGCATCAACTTCACGTCGTGATTGCCAGCAACGCATAGCGCGTTTCCTGTATTCACCATATTCATCACAAGACGCAACACATCTGGCGTTTTCGGACCTCTATCAACCAGGTCTCCGACGAAAACTACGCAGCGACCATCTGGATGACTGGCATTATACCGAAGTGGGTCTGACTCATCGTTGCTAAGCTTGTAACCCAACTTCTCCAACAACAATATAGTCTCATCGAAACATCCGTGTATATCGCCGATGATATCGAAAGGTCCGTGCTCAGTTTTTTTATTGTTCCAGAGCGGAGTCCGTACAAGCTCAGCCTGCTCAACTTCCTCAGGCGAATTAAAAATGAAAGTTCTATTGAAACCTTCTTTTCTGATGCCTCTAAAAGACCGCTGCAGCAGTTTATTTTGGCGCCTGATTACATGCGGTCCAAAATTTCTGTCGGGACGTTGTAAGTTTCTCTGCTGACAGACTTCCTCGTCAATATTGAATACAATGGCAATTGGCAGGCAATTGTGCGCTTTTGCAAGCTCGATAAGTTGCTTGCGGTCTTCAGCTTGAACACTGGTGGCGTCAATAACAGTCAATCTGCCAGCATCGAGACGCTTGCCCACAATATAGTGGAGCAACTCAAAAGCAGGTCGAGATGCAGACTGATCGTTCTCATCATCAGCCACCATGTATCTGCAAAAGTCAGACGAAACAACTTCGCTGCCCTTGAAGTGCTTCTTTCCAAAGGTTGACTTTCCGCTTCCAGAACAGCCAATCAAAACGACCAGTGAAAGTTCTGGCAATTCAATTTTCATTTTGCCCTCCTTTCTGAGACTGCTTCAAGAAGCTCTTCCTCACTCAAAATTTTGAACACCGCCATTTGCGTGGGCGCCCCCAAAAGCTCGTCAACCGGACCGATCGTATTAAAGCTAACCGAATATCCAAAGGTACTCGCCACTCGACTTGCCCACGACTCGAATTCTGCGCGGGTCCATTCAAATCGATGGTCAGCATGACGCATTTTGCCAGCCGGTAATGTTTCAAACTTTGCGTTGTATTCGACATTCGGCGTTGTAACTATCGCAATTTTCGGACGACTGTATTGAAACAGCATCTTTTCAAATGAGGGTAAACGCGGCAAGTCCATGTGCTCGATTACCTCTACGCAAATAGCTGCGTCATAATCGCTAAGCCGATCATCCTTATAAACTAACGAGCCTTGAAACAAATTAAGCCGCTCGCGTTTCCGTTCAGGCATGCGGTCAAGGCGCAGTCGGTCTGCGGCGCGTTCGAGCACTCGAGGAGACACATCGACTCCTGCAACTTTGTCGAATTCTTTTTGCTCGAGCAAAGCCTTTAGATAGCGCCCTTCCCCGCAGCCCATATCAATTACGCTGCGCACGGAATTCTCCAATAAGCAATTCAATATACTTTGAATGCGTTGTTCATTTAGACTCAAGGGTTTTTCAACTTCTTCTTCCTGATTGTTCTGCTCAACTTGTTCCTCAGAGCAGTCTTCCCCTTGCTCAGCAAGCTGGTTTAAGGCGAGTTGCGCCAAACTGTATTTATGATTTAGATAGCGCTTGCTTATCAACTCTTTTGCAGGGTGAGTTGCAAGCCAGCTGCCACCATGACGCAAAAGCTTATCAACCTCTTCTTGACCCACAAAATAGTGCTTCTCGTCATCAAGAACAGGAATAAGCACATACAGGTGTTTTAACAGATCTTTCAAAGGCAGAGTTTGAGTAAGTTCAAGTGCATAGTAGCGGCTCTCGCCCCACTCAGGAAACTTCTCGTCGAGCGGCAAGCGCTGGGCCGAAATCTCGTAACCTAGCGGCTCAAAGAGGCTCTTTAATAGCGCCTCACCCCCGCGACAGGGCAGAGCACTGATAGAGGCCTTAAGCGGAATAGGAACATCCACAAGCTCAGGCTTATGTTTCGTTCTGCCACCAAGAGCGGTACCAAAGACCTGTGCTATCGCAACACTCATAAATGATGACGCCACATATGGTCGGTCATTCACATATTGCTCAATTCCGTCTTGCTGCCCCTTTCCGCGAACCAGCGTTACGCTGTCCACATCAAGAAGAAGGCAAGCTGTACAAATTTCGTCACTTGCCTCGGGAAAGAAAACATGAGCCTTCCCAAAGCTGAGTTCAAAACTATTTAGATTGTTTGGATTTTTTAGTAGAAGAAATCCAAGGTCCGTAGCCGGACGATGAGTCGTGCTAATGCTAAGAAGCATTCCCTGCTCCTTTCTTGTCTTATACGATGTTGATATTCTACTTTTACCACTAATGGCAAAGATTAAGTCGAAATTTCGACTTTTGCATCAACTTGTAATTCTTTCAAGTAAGGTTTCTACCAAACTAGTCTATTTCAAAACAACAGGAGGCGTGTCGCTTCCATCCAGCCTCTTAATGCCGAGCAGCTTATTGTTACCAGCAGCATCCGTAGAATACTCGTACTTAAATTTGCTTTCCGGCTTTTCCAGTAAGTCTTTGACTTTCTCCGCCGGTATCACAAGTGCATGCGCAGCACTGATACGATTGGCAACAACTCCATCTAAGTTGCCATTGGCGTCAAGCAATGGCGAACCACTGTTGGCATGGTGAATATTCATACGCATATGCAGACGCTCTGACTGAAGGTAGTTCGAAATTTCCCTGGACAAAACTGGGTCAGTCGTTGTTTGCCCAAGCTCAATCATTTTCTTCAAATCTGGAAAACGAGACTTGTCCGTAACCAGCTTTCCTAATTCATCCCTGTTGATGAACACCCCGGGAGAGGCAACAGTCTCAGGGTAGCCATCCGGACGTCCAAACGAAATAACCTCGTCTGACTTCGCAAGATTTTTGCTTGAACCCGGCTTTAAAGCTCGCTTAGGATCGGGCTCAATACCTTCTACTTTCAACAAGGCTAGATCATTTTCAGTGTCAAGCTTTTCAATTTTTGCATGGAAGTGTCGCCCATCATTAGTGAACACATCAACGTAATCATCAATAGCAGCAACATGCGAATTGGTTACTATCTCATCGCCATTGTTTACAAAAAAGCCGGTGCCTACATGCGCTGAGCTCGGGCTGCGCGGATACGCATCATTGCCTGTCTCCACGAGAACTGTGCTGTTCGAAACCTCGTCATACATCTTTCGTGCTGTTGTATACGCAGAGCAATCCGTATTCTCGCGCACCATGTCAAACCCGTTCCAGTCCAAGACATTTAGTGGTTTGCAAACGTTATCCATCACATTTCCCCCCCGCAACAAAGTTCAAGGTAAATGGCAGACCGAATTACGCCTAGCCGTAAAATCCCCATCTAGTCGCAAACTGGAATTTTATTAATACTGGAACACCCTAAAATCGAGGCTAGACAAGCAAAAGCGGCGCTGTGATGATTCGCAGTATGTAACTGCACAATCATGCAGCTCGCCACGAGACGCCACTGAATGTAGTGTCAAAATCAAAGCATATTTGTGATCGAGACCTGACAGTAATGCTGCTCCCAAGTTCACAAATGGGACTTCCCCCATACTTTTCATTGCGAGCTGCATCGAATTATGTTATTTGTGAAGGAACATTCGCTCGAAAGTCGATCATGACAAAGACCACAAAAGCCAACTTACTACTTGCCTTATTTATAAGCATTTCCGCCCCGCAAGGAGCCGTGGCTCAAAGCCCGGCCGACCCAGACCTTCTTCCGCCAGAAGTAGTGCTTCCCATGCCGGGCGCACCGAGCATGCCTCGCGCAACATCGACCCCGCCGCCCGCCCAGACAACCCCGGGAATGCAAGGCCCACAGGGAATGCCGGGCGCACAAGTCATGCCTGGGCAGATGCCGGGACAGGGTATGGCAGCACAATCGGGTCCACCAATACAACCTTTTGTTCCGTCAGGATGGCCATTTGACGGCGCAGCCCCGCCAGGACAAGCAGGCGGTGGCGATGTGAATGCGTACACGCAGGGGCTCATGAACAAAGTCATGGCTGCACAATCGATGGGCGGACAGCCTGGAATGGCACCATCGCAGGGTTATGCGGGACAGCCTGGAATGGCACCATCACAGGGCTATCCCTCCCAACCTGGCATGACACCATCACAGGGCTATCCGTCCCAGCCTGGCATGACACCATCTCAAGGCAACCCCGTCTTGCAAATGCCCGGACAGGGCGGTGCGGGGGAGGCTCAGATCCACCATGATCATGATGGAAACCCGCAGCTCAGTGCAGACGGGCTCGCTGGACCCTCGACAAACGGCGAGAAAGATTGTCCCATGTGCAAGCGCAAAGCGGCGGAAGAAGCCGCCAAGGCCGCAGCTGCCCAACAAAAACCTGACCCAGTTGCGATTATTCAAACAACAAAGGGACCCATTAAAGTTCGATTGTTCCGAAAGTATGCTCCGCAAACGGTCGCCAACTTTCTTGAACTAGCGCAGAAAGGCTTTTACACCAATTTGAGCTGGCATCGAGTCGTTCCAGGATTCGTAATTCAAACGGGCTGCCCCAAAGGGGACGGCACGGGAGGTTACATTCCTCCAGGAGATTCAAAGGTCCGAAATATACCGCTAGAGTTACACCAGTTGCTAAAGCACAATGCCGCTGGTGTTGTCGCTATGGCTAGATTCGGAAACGATATGAACTCAGCCAGCAGCCAGTTTTACATAACTCTGGGTCCGCAACCACGACTTGACAATAAATACACCGTATTTGGTGGTGTACTCAGCGGCATGGAAGCAGTGCAACGCATCACGCCACAGGACAGAATTCTTGGTGTAGAAGTTCAAGGCATTTGAGCCACAGGGCTTTGCGCCTTGAAAGATATATGAAAGACTGTCGCGGTAGTATGGTCTGAAAAGTATTCCGGGCACGGAATCAGCTTTAGCTTTATTGCAATCCGGTTTGAACTGGAGCTTGCACGGAATGGAGGACGGATGGAATCAACCGTACTGAAGAAAGAATTAGAACCAACCTTCGAGGCACTCGGCAGAGTAATCCGCGAACGTCGGGTTTCTCTGGGCATGTCTCAGGAAGAGCTGGCTGACAAATCTGGACTGCATAGAACCTACGTTAGCGATGTTGAACGCGGCATTCGCAATCTAACATTGGGCGCTCTCTGGTTCATCTGCAACGGTTTGAATATTAGCCTTTCGCAAATCGTTCACCAGATGGAAAATCGCGCAGAAGCCGATGCGCTAAATCCTGCCCCCTACAAGCCGCCACGCTCAACAGCGAAGCACCCGCCTGTGCTGCAAGACCCACCCACATTGCACTAAATTCGGACTCGTAGAGCTGTATATTGTCAATACAACCTGAAACGCGCCATGGGTTATGAATTATAGGTTTTGGCACATTCCCCCTGACAAGATTCGCCGCATATGGCTTTAACTGCTACACTGGAATAAGAACTATTTCAGTGAGGCAAAATGATTTCTGGCACTGAAGAGCAAGCTCTAAAAGAAAACGTTTTTCGACTAACTGAGCTTCTGGGCTCAGACCACCTTGCAGTCGCCGATGCTTGGGTTTCGCTGGGTTTGAAACAGCTCGAAGCAGGCGACGCCGAAACAGCTGAAACTTCTTTCCGCAAGGCACTTGCAATACGCGGAGTTTCAGTTGACCCTCAAGATGAAACAATCACTCAGCTCTTCTACTATATAGGCTTGAGTTACTTTGAGCGGGAAGAATTCGCCGCCGCAAAGCTAGAGTATGAACGCTGCCTCGATATTTATGAATCTGAGTGCCGCCCCGAGGACGCATTTTTAGCCACCGTGCTCGACTCCCTCGCCGCCTTGTATCACGACAGAGACAAGTTCGACGTTGCCGAGTCTTTACTAAAGCGTTCTCTATTTATTAGACTATGTGTGCTGGAACCTTTCGATTCCGCAATTGCTGAGAGTTTGAACCATCTAGGATGGGTTTATGCTCAAAATGGTCATCTGGAACGTGCCGAAAATCTTTTTCTAAGCGCTCTAGATATCTGGATTTCAGTGCTTGGTTTAGAGCATGCAAAAACAGCAATGTGCCTCGAAAACTATGCTCATGTTCTAGCAAAAACAGGGCGAGCAGAAGAAGCAGACGACCTCTTATTCAAAGTGGAGTCAATTCGAGCAATCGAGAATTGTTTTGACACAAACACCTGAACAAAGTGCACCACAAGATGACGCTGAGAAAGCGGCATTTGATAGCAAGTATGCATACGTTCTAGACAAGGTCAGTTGGAAAATAATTCCATTTATGCTGCTGCTATATGTGGTGGCATACTTGGACCGCATCAATGTTTCATTTGCGGGTTTGCAAATGAACAGAGACCTCGGATTTGACGAGGGCGTTTTTGGACTCGGAGCAGGCGCGTTTTTCATTGGATATTTCTTGTTCGGAGTTCCGAGCAATATCATGGTGAAAAGGCTAGGCGCACGAAAGTGGATAGCTGTCATCATGGTTATCTGGGGCGGCATCTCAGCCTCCATGTGCATGGTGAAAGATGTTTACTGGTTTTACGCAATGCGATTTTTGCTCGGTGTTGCAGAAGCCGGATTTTTTCCCGGCATGATTTTATATTTGACATTTTGGTTTCCAAAAAGAGAACACGCAAAAGCGGTAGCTCGATTTATGACCGCAATACCTCTAGCTGGAGTTGTCGGCGGCTTGGTGAGTTCGCGGGTACTGCTGATGCACGGAGTAATGGGTCTTCCAGGGTGGAAATGGCTTTTCATCATCACAGGAACGCCAGCAATTTTCCTGGGACTAATCGTTTATTTCGTGTTGCTTGACGGTCCGCATGAATGCAAATGGCTGAAAGACGATGAAAAAAATTGGCTTCTGAACAAAATTTCTGAGCAAAAGCGAACTGTGTGGCAGCACACTGAAGAAGCTAACCCAAGTGAATCTGCTGAGCCATCGGAAGTCACAGAACTTGATTCAAAAGCAAACACCAAAACTGCAAAACAGAATGTATTTACTAGCGGTCGAGTCTGGCATCTAGCCTTACTCTACTTTTTGCTTGCTCTCGGTATGTACGGTTTTCAACTATGGCTGCCACAAATCATAAAGAACTTCGAAGAGCACTCTGCAGTTGCAAGCGCAGCAACTCAAGCGGTAAGCGCACACAATGAATCTGGCGAAGACTCCACCGCAGCGCTGCTTTCGGCTATACCTGCCGTATTTCAGGGATTGGGCATGGTCTTTGTCGCGATGCATTCAGACAAAAAACAAGAACGTCGTTGGCATGTATTCGCGTCTGCGATACTCGCAGCATTCGGCTTGTTAGCATGTGGATTTTTCAAAGACCCCATTCTCGCATTAGCGTGCTTGAGCATTACTGCATTTGGCATCTGGGGAACTGTTGGTCCATTCTGGGCAATGCCTACATCATACTTGAATGAAGAAGCAGCCGCCGCAGGCATCGGACTCATCAATTCCGTGGGAAATCTAGGTGGATTCGCTGGTCCCTCAATCGTTGGCTTCATAAAGCACTTCAATTCCGACTTCAAGTTCTCGCTGGCTGCACTGGCCGCATCTCTGGCTCTGGCCGGCTTTCTTGCGCTAGCAGTCAAACCGCATACCGACGAAGAAAAAAAGTAACTGGAAATACTGAAACACATGGTCGGAATATTTCCAAAACTGAGTTTGGAACAAATCGGAACTGCTTTCAAAAAATTGAGCAGAAAGGATTGCTACATTTTCAAAAAAAACTAAATAACGTCAGTGTCAATTAAGCAGATAAGGTCACGCAGATGGTGCGCCATTCGTGCAACTGTTGAACCGATATCGTTAATCATATGAATCTGATCATTCATATCATCAATGCTGACCACTTTCTTTTTCATGGGCACACCACATACGATATCAAGCTTCAACTGCTCTCGCCGACTGCCATGTTTTTCCAGGTGCTTTTTATCAATCCAATAGTCTTCTAAAACCTGGGCTCGACTCCTGTCCTGATGGTCGAGCGAATGCCCATGCAAAAACCTCCAGACACTCTCTGGAAAAACTGTACGCTCATCGGTTGGGCGCCCAAACAACTCTGCAAGCAAAGTCGGTTTACCGAGTCCTATTGTTTTGCCGCCCGCACTCTGCTTCATCGCGTAGGTTGACATCGAAGTTGACACAACACCGGAAAGCATCTGGTTCAAGTTACCAGGAAATGGCGGAATCGCATTTGTAAATCCAAGCACTGAACCCACCGTATTCAAGGTTCCCGATGCAATAAAGTTAGCCGCATTATTTCGATCTACACTGCGGTCACGCTTGTCGAGGGCACTATCACGCAACGCATCCAGCAAGCCAGCCTCACGATTGGCTTCAGCTTGAACACTGGCAACATCGAGATAACTCTCAACGATTGTTTCGTGAATTTTTGCCCTCAAGACTTCTCGCCTTGCGGGCGTCGGCGGATGTTCAGCGTCGTACAGCTCGACTAGCATGTCCCAAATCTCGAGTTCTTCGGCGAGCTCACGATCTGAAGGAGGAAGCTGTGAAACGTTGAGAATTTGTCCCAATAGTGGACGAGCCGGACGAATCGCCAAATTGCTTTCAGCAAAAGCAGGCATCGCAATTGCCGAAATTTGCGCAACGCAGATGAAACCCACGAAAAATTTTCTGGCGAACTTAGCTGCCCTGCTCATCTTACTCATTACTAAATCAGCAAGGACATATTGTCTCACTGCAAATAGCGGTGATCAAGAAGATAGCAGTCGGGCTAACTAAGTTTAGTAATCGAAGTCAGCCAGAACCATGACATTCTCATGTTCTTGCAAAAACGAGGCAGGCACTTCGCTTGTGACAGGTCCACGCATTGCTTTTGTCAAAATCGATTTCTTGGAATCACCCGAAACCATCAAAATAATTCTCTTACTCGAGAGAATTGTACTCAGCCCCATCGTGACAGCGCGGGTCGGAATTTTGCCGCCCAGAAAGAATTCAGCGTTTGCCTGCCGCGTCGATTCACTCAAAACTACAGAGTGCGTCCAACTGCTGCGCGGGGTACCAGGTTCATTAAATGCAATATGTCCGTTTCGACCTAGCCCCAAAACGCAGAGGTCAAGCCCGCCCAGCGATGCGATTTGCTCATCGTAGTTATCGCAAAACATCGGGTTGTGTAGGTTCTCTTTAGATACATTTGTATGCTGATACAAATTGTCTTTCAAAAATTTTCTGAAAGAATGCTGTTCGGCGGCATCGACATACTCGTCCAAACCGAAGCACTGAACCCGACTCCAGTCGACTGCACCGTCGCTGGACATCTCAGTAAGATAGTTGTAGCAAGCAAGGGGCGTTCTACCAGTCGGCAAACCTAGGCAGACATCGGGCTTTTCCTTAATCAAATCAGCAATGACGTTTGCCACGATCTTGCTGAGACTTTGATATCCCTCCTGGGGCAATTTCAACCTTTCTCTTTCAATTGTCGGGGTGGTAAGTTCAAGCAACATTAAATTATATGCTCCAGATCAGCCAAAAACGACAGCGAAAACAACTAAGATGCTGGGTATGGATACAATGAATAGGATGGTCACCTGACAAGCCCCACCTCACTCAACTTAGTTCTCTTTAATTATGGCTGCAAATGATAGCAATCTTCAACTGTTAATCTCAACAGTTATATTCCTTAATTCTGTCGTCTCGCCTCAATTTGCGCTAGCGCAAACTCGCGCTTTACCTCGCGCTAACTTCAATAATCACTTTGGAAATGGTGCTCAGCCAGGACCCGCTGCTGGTGTGAGTTTACAAGATGGAGCTTATCGTCCAAAGAACTCTTCGGTGCAAATCTACGACCCCGGCGAACCCAAATTGGGACACAAGCTAGTGCACTGGGAAGGCAGATTCATGCCGTTAAAGGTATGGATCAGCCCAGGCAAAAAATTGATTGAAGAGCCCATTCAAACAATCAACGCGCAAAGACCGCAAGAAGTCTATAACATGCTAAACCAGGACCGGAACGCAATTGCAGGTCTCCAGCAGTGCGCAGCGTGGACTCCTGACATGAACCAGGCTGCTATTCAAGGCATAGAGCAATGGCGAGAATTCCAGAATGAGGGATTGTTCTCATTCCAGTTTGTCGACGACCCCACACAGGCTAACATATTGCTTTTTTGGGCAGACAGATTGACAGGCGATGAGTCTGCTGGAGGGGTGAGCACCGGCGGCAATACCGTTGCAATTTTGTATGACGCAAATCAAGTGCATCAAGCGGAAGCACAACACGGCAAACCTGTTCATGGAACTCCCGTAATTATTGAGGTTGTAGCACTTCCAGAGTTTGAGAAGCTGCAAGCGAGAATAGCTCATGAATTCGGCCATGCCTTGGGAATAAAAGAGCACAGTCCATACAATGATGACTTGATGTGTGTGAACGGCATTGCAAAATACTTGTCTAATTCTGACAAAGCGACCGTTCGCTGGCTTTACAAGCAAGCGCCTGCATACTTAATGCTTCCGCCACGATATAGCGCACCATCCGTGATGGCACAGCAAAATCAAACCTCTCCAGACGAGCAACCAGGACAGAGTTCTCCTAGAGCCAGCGGTTACAAAATTCGTTCAAGCTCATCATCTGGTTCGGAGTCGGGCAATATCGGGCAAGAGACTGGCGGTCAGCCATCACAGCCAGTAGAAAGCGGTTATGGACAGGACGACACCAGCAATGGCGGTGGCAGTGGCGGCGGTCGCGGAGGGTATAGAATCCGAAGCTCATCACCTGCTGAGCCTCGCTCTCAAAGAAATATTGAAACATCGTCCGATTCCGGCAGCAAAACAAAACGCGAGAAAGACGAAGCGAAGGACGACAAGCCTGAAAAGAAAGAGAAGAAGAAAAAGCACAAAGACGATGTCGAGACGATTCCTACACCGGTGGAGTCTGCTCCTCCCGTAGTGCCTGTTAAGAAAGAACGCGCTAGCGACGGATTCTAATGCCTGGGCACTGCCATCCTGGCAGCCTAAAGCCTGGGAGCGCCGCCATCCTGGCGACTTCTGAGCCGTTAAGAAAAAGAGGACAGAAACGAAATCTGTCCTCTTCTTCTCTTCGCTAGTTTATTCAACTAGATTTCGGGCTTGCTCTTCGATGCCACACGTGCCGCCGTAATCGGTTCATAAGGAACCACATAGGGTGCACGAGTTCGATCGTGAACAGTAGTTATGACAGCAGCCATTTTTTCTAGCTTGCCGTATAGCTTTTTGTCTTGATCTACTGGTGACGTTCTTATCTGGTGCAATATCGGGTCGCAAGACATCAAGTTCACGTGAGAGAAGTCACTCACTGCGACATGCTTATCTTGATCAACCGAGAAGACTTGCAAATCACGCCGAGCTACACTGTCGTTGTAAACGATATCTCGAACACGAGTTCTGGAACCATTTACCATTGCCACTTCCTGACCAGGGTGAACTTGGAGCTTGTAGTTGTTCACCACAGTGCTTACATCATGTGTGGAGTTATCGTATAAATTGCGGACGTAGGTCACTTGTGGGGTCACGCAAACCTGAACAACAGCCCCCTTCTTAATCACGACTTCGCCGTGCGGAGTGACAACATTGCAAGCTTGAGCACCGTCGAAAAGGGCGTTTCCTGTGTGCATCCTGTAAATGGATGGCTCAGCTTGCTCAATAATGCTGCCTACGGTCTGGCGAATATTCGTAGCTGCCAGCGGCAGTGATGACGAAAACGCGATTGGGTTGAGCTTATCCTGCGATGAGATGATACCCGTCTTGTTTCTATCGTTCATGCCAGTGACTTCACCGCGGTCGATTGATGCAGCGCGTACTCCGCAGCCCTCACTACCTCCCACGGCACCATTCCTGTGGATTGGCAGCCAGTATCTAAAGTGGTGGTAGGTGGTGTTCCAGATGAGTTCTTTCGGAACTTCTTCCGGCATCTTCACCATCGCTTTCATAATCTGCGGAACTTCTTCGTCTACAGTGAGTTCACCCTCAAGGGTCTTCACCGGCTCTTCACCTGAGAGCAAGGCTATTTGCTCGTTTCGCTCCTTTCTGTTATTAGGAGCGTCGGCTGAGTCCGGCGTCATTGTGAAGTCTGTCTCTGTACCGTTAGTCAATCGCTTCGTTCCAGAGGCGCTAGCAGCGTATGTCTTGTAGTTCAAGTCTTTATACTCGCCTCGTGGGAATACTTGTGCTGCAACGGTGGAATTTTCGATTGGAGCAATCTCGCCCACCCGCTCGGTCGCACCACCAGCAGTGCCTGCACCGTTGATAGTGACACCAGGCATACTGCCAATTAGTGAGGAACCGTTCGGATAGTTGTTCACTCCTTGCGGTAGCTTCTGCACCGCCGGTCCTTCCGAGTCTAGCCGGTTGACGCTAACGCCGTTAATCGATAATGGCTGCTTAGCAATCGTGTCCAGAGGTACTCCATTTGGAGTTGCGACGGGTCCACGAGAGTCGTTGCGCATAGCGTTATTTGCCGCGGCAATTGTGCTCGGTCCAGCCTTGCCCATTTGAGTGGCTGGTTGAGAAACAGCCGGTCCACGAGAGTCATTGCGCACAATGTTGTTTGCAGCCGCGATGGTACTCGGACCTGGCGCGCCATTTCCTTTGGCAGTTCGTTTGCTGGCGATGGCTGGTCCACGCGAATCATTGCGCATCACCGTGTCGGAATTTGCAATATTTGCTGGTCCGATGGAGTCAGTTCTCATCACGCCATTGCTGGCAATGGATGGTCCACGCGAATCATTGCGCATCACTGTGTCGGAATTTGCAATATTTGCTGGACCGATGGAGTCAGTTCTCATCACACCATTGTTGCTGGCGACTGCTGGTCCACGTGAGTCATTGCGCATTACGGTGTTGGAATTTGCGATGTTTGCTGGTCCGATGGAGTCAGTTCTCATCACGCCATTGTTGCTGGCGATGGCTGGTCCACGTGAATCATTGCGCATCACGGTGTCAGGTTTTGCAATATTTGCTGGTCCGATGGAGTCAGTTCTCATCACGCCATTGTTGCTGGCGATGGCTGGTCCACGTGAATCATTGCGCATTGCTGGATTGTTCGTCGCGATGTTGTGTCGATTGTGGCGATCGCCACGGAACACAGTGGCGTTCGCAGGCACTTCTACGACTATTTGCTCTCCACTCGGAATCGGATAGGAGCCATGACCGTGAATGTTTATGGTTACAGTTCCACGCTCGATATCGGTGAAAGATATTACGCCTATTCTGGCGCTGTCGGAGGTTTGCAAGACCACCATTCCATGCGGTGGAACTTCTACATCGGCGACATCCATGTGAATAGTCTCACCTTTGTCTCCGCCTTCAACTACGTTTTGTCCTTTTGTTAGAACAACTCCGCCATTAAGTAATGCAGTGCGAGCGGCGGGCGAGTTGGTGATGTGCTCCAGGTAACTTTCTTTGGTCTGGTTGACCATGAAGACGTACTGATTTGGCGTGATGAAATTGAAGGGTATTTGCAATCCCGGAATATTGTTCAAAGTGATACCACCCGGGCTTGTCGGACTCGTTGGCGAGGTTGGACTCGTTGGTGATGTCGGGCTCGTTGGTGATGTCGGACTCGTTGGCGAAGTTGGACTCGTTGGCGATGTGGGACTCGTTGGTGATGTTGGACTCGTTGGCGAAGTTGGACTCGTTGGCGAAGTTGGACTCGTTGGCGAAGTTGGACTCGTTGGCGATGTGGGACTCGTTGGCGATGTCGGACTCGTTGGCGATGTCGGACTCGTTGGCGAAGTTGGATTCGTTGGCGAAGTTGGACTCGTTGGCGAAGTTGGACTCGTTGGCGATGTCGGACTCGTTGGCGATGTCGGACTCGTTGGCGATGTCGGACTTGTTGGCGATGTCGGACTCGTTGGCGAAGTTGGACTCGTTGGCGATGTGGGACTCGTTGGCGATGTCGGACTCGTTGGTGATGTCGGACTCGTTGGCGATGTCGGACTCGTTGGCGATGTCGGACTCGTTGGCGATGTCGGACTCGTTGGCGATGTTGCGATGTTGGATTCGTTGGCGATGTTGGACTCGTTGGCGAAGTTGGACTCGTTGGCGATGTCGGACTCGTTGGCGATGTCGGACTCGTTGGCGATGTCGGACTCGTTGGCGATGTTGGACTCGTTGGTGATGTCGGACTCGTTGGTGATGTCGGACTCGTTGGCGAAGTTGGACTCGTTGGCGATGTCGGACTCGTTGGCGAAGTTGGACTCGTTGGCGAAGTTGGACTCGTTGGCGATGTTGGACTCGTTGGCGATGTCGTTGGCGATGTCTCGTTGGCGATGTCGGACTCGTTGGCGATGTCGGACTTGTTGGCGATGTCGGACTCGTTGGCGAAGTCGGACTCGTTGGCGAAGTTGGACTCGTTGGCGATGTCGGACTCGTTGGCGATGTCGGACTCGTTGGCAGTTGGACTCGTTGGCGATGTCGGACTCGTTGGCGATGTCGGACTCGTTGGCGAAGTTGGACTCGTTGGCGAAGTTGGACTCGTTGGCGAAGTTGGACTCGTTGGCGATGTCGGACTCGTTGGCGATGTCGGACTCGTTGGCGATGTCGGACTCGTTGGCGACGTTGGACTCGTTGGCGATGTCGGACTCGTTGGCGACGTTGGATGTGTTGGATTCGTCGGGCTCGTCGGCGAGGTTGGATGTGTTGGATGCGTCGGGCTCGTCGGCGAGGTTGGATGTGTTGGATTCGTCGGGCTCGTCGGCGAGGTTGGATGTGTTGGATGCGTCGGATTTGTCGGGCTCGTTGGTCCGGATGGACAACTTGGTTCAGTAGGATTCGTCGGGCTCGTTGGCGACGTCGGATGTGTTGGATGCGTCGGACTTGTCGGCGAGCTTGGATGCGTAGGCGATGTCGGATGTGTCGGATGTGTTGGGTGCGTTGGGCTGGTCGGTGCCGTGGTGCATGTCGGTTCAGAAGGATGCGTCGGAGCAGTAGGGCTAGTTGGATGCGACGGATTCGTTGGATGCGACGAGCACACTGGAGGAATCACAGGCTGACATGATCCGTTATGGTCATGATGTGGCAGGTTCACTGTACCGCCAGGCAGCCCAGGCACACCAGGATGCCCCGGATGATGGTCGTGTTCGTGCCCAATGCCACCTGCCAAGTTCGGCAAACAAATGCCACCATCATCATGACCACGTCCGTGTCCGCCACCACCAGGAAGTCCTGGCAAATTAGGAATTCCAGTATGATGACCATGATCGTGACCATCACCAGACGGCAAACCAGGCAAGCCCGGCAGCCCTGGATGATGAGCATGATCATGTCCACCTACGCCTGGCAATCCTGGTATTCCGAACGACCCAGGTCGATGCCCGTGCGCACCATGACCATGCTCGATTGGTGTCGAGCAAATTGGTGGCACCGGACACGAATTCTTTGGTGGCTCACAATTAATTGCAACTGGAGCACAATTCGAAGGTAATTGAGGATGATGTCCAAGTCCCATGCCTAGATTCACACCTTGCAAATGGTGGTGGGTCTGAGCCACTCCTGGAAGAACGCAGTTAGGTCCTCCATTAACAGGAATCACAACACCGGAGCTATGGTGTTCATGGAGAAGTGCACCAACAGGAGAAACATTATGCTGATGATTTATTGCACCCGTTCCATTTATATGCACAGCAACTGGGCACGCTCCAGGTCCTGCCACCACGTTCGGTGCAGCACAAAGCTGGCTAACGGTATTTATGAGACTTTGGTTCATCGATGGTAAATTTGCCATCTGACCCACGTTAACGCCTGGCAATCCGTGAACATGTCCATCATGGTGGTGAAGACCAGGAGCAACAGCGCCGATTCCATTAGGGGCTACTTGAGCCATAGCACTTGCAACAGCATTGCTGGTAGCCAGCTGCGCTGCAGGCGAACATTGAATATGGGAAGCAATATCACATGCTGCAGAATGATCATGAATGTGTGAGAGAACATTTGTAACCGGAGCACAACTAGGAAGCTGGTTTATTACTCCCGCCATTGGCATCTGATGGTGGTGATGAATATTGACGTTTACTGGAGTGGCACACGCATTTATGTTGGTGGCAGTACAAATATTGTTAGTCAAAGCCGCAGTCATTGCGGGGTTTGTCGGAACATTTGCGCGGGTAGCAACAGTAGCTGCAGTGTTTTGAGTAAGATTAGCAATGTTTTGCGATAACTGATTGCTTACCACTGGGGGCATCACATGCGATACCGCCTGCGGTATCTGAGGCGTCATCACGCGTTGCATCGACTGAATTTGAGCTCCAGCCTGGATGTCTACGGGCACCGCACGCATACAGTGCGAAGCACCCGAACTAAGTTGGTGTCCACCTGGGGAACACGCCATATTGTGACTGTCCGCACCATGTGCAAGGACAGCCTGCGGTGAGCACATGCTCACGGAGAACATGATACAAATAGTTTTTCGAAACATGGTCTAACCTTTTACTCTGCTCGTAAAGTGATCTGCTCGTACTGTAGTTCGGATGCCTGACAAACGATTTTGAAAATGTCGTTGCGTAGGCGAGGACGCGAAGACACCAATGTGGTTCCGCCTTTTCTTTCGACGATAACTGACTAGCGTGCTTGTTAATGACAACAGAACGCTCTCCGGCTGCCATATTCAGCGATATGCAATTTTTCTCAGTTTTTTTATGGAACTAAATTAACGCCCCCCCCGTCACAGTGCATCGTATTGAGGCGACAGGCTTTCGAGGAGACTTCTAATGTGGAAGAAGGTGCGCGGCCCCCTTATATTGCTGTTTTTGGCATGGCACTTCACTGGTGTCATTCTCTGGGATTCACCCGCATGTCCTCTGCGTGATCAATTGCTTACACCATTCATTGGATATCTAAATTTCTTTGGGTTATGGCAAGGGTGGTCAGTTTTCGAAAAGCCGAGAAAGTACAACGGATACCTTACTGCAACCATTGCTTTCAAAGATGGCAGCACCAAAGAGTGGGAATTCCCACGAATGGAAAAACTGGGAATTGTTGAAAAAATGTTCAAAGAACGATACCGCCGGTGGAGCAACGACTGCGTTAGCGATGAAAGTAAACCATATCTCTGGCCCGATGCAGTTCGCTATATTGCACGATTGCATGCAAATCCGAACAACCCACCAGTCGAAGTTTCTATAGTCAGACACTGGGAGTGGATACCAGAACCCGGACAGGCAGTTGCAAGCAATCAAGACGGTTATAACATTCTATATACAGGACAAATTAGCGCAGAGGATTTGATGTGAGCATCATTGAATTAATCTCAAAAATAAAACAGTTCTGGCTAGAACCTCAATCACCTTTACCGCTGTGCTTGTTCCGCATCTGCTTCGGATTTGTGCTGCTGGAATACTGTTTTCTAATGGCACCAGAATTGGTCACCTGCTTCAGCGACAGCAATGGAATACTCCGAGTCGCCACCCTTAAGAACATATTCGCGGTGCCTGTGATAAATCTCCTAGCAACACTTCCACCTGGAGATGGATGGCTGATAGCCTTTTTTCTTGTCTTCATTCTTTCTTGCGTGTGCTTCACCATCGGCTTCTGCAGCCGGACAGCAAGTATTCTTGTCTACCTCGGGCTAATTTCATTTTTGCATCGAAATATTTACGTGCACCACAGTGGCGACCATTTAATGGTGCTCGCGGCTTTTTATATGATGTTTGCGCCACTTGGTGCCGCTCTATCAGTTGACCGGTACTTGAAAGTGCATGTTTGGAAAACGCTGCCAGATGGACCCCCCGAGCCGGTTAGCCTTTGGGCGATGCAGGCATATCAACTACAATTTGCGTTGATTTACTGGCAAACATCCTGGGCAAAATTGGCAGGCTCAACCTGGTGGGATGGAACAGCGCTTTATTACGTTTTCAGACATACAGAATTCAGCAGATTTACAGTTCCGGTTGTTCCACAAAATCTTTTCTTGATGAAGCTCTTCACATGGTCAGCACTCTTCATTGAGTTTGCTGGTTGGACGCTAATCTGGTTCAACGAGACACGTTATTTTGTCTTGTTGGCATTGCTTGCACTCCACCTTGGAATTGACTATGCAATGAACATTCCAATATTTGAACACATAATGATTGCTAGCCTTGTCATATTCATTCCTGCCAGAGACATAGAATGGGCAGCGGCAAAGACACGAACATGGCTCTGGGAGCACGTGCAATTTCTGGGTAACAATATTCCTGCAACACAAGTAAATGAGCAAGCATAGACGGACAAATCTGTCTTTTATTGAATCAAAATTTCATCGATAAGTGGTAATCTTATGCGAAATTACAGACGGATGCCGAGTGAGATGCCATGGAGATTGCTACTGTCGAAAAATGCAAGACTTGTTTTCGACCAAAGCCCGGTCCAACAAATCAAATAGATTCACAGTGGTTTTCCAACTGTAGATGCGACCGTCCATATTCGCCCAGTACCAGGTTTTCACTCGATGTCTGCGATACCTGCAAACAGCCAGTTCCACCAGCTGCAAATACCATGCAGGCAGTCAGCGGAATATGCTCGTGTTTGAATCCTGCAGCAAGAAAAGCTCCATCCCAAATTAAAGCAACAGAGAAGGACGCGCTTGAGTTTGACATTGCTTCTCTAAGAATGACTGCGGCAAACTTTCCTTTAGAGCGATATTCGCCAATTGGAATTCTGGGCGACGGTGGAAGAGCCACAGTAATTCTAGCGAGAGATAAAGTACGCGGCGGAAAAGTCGCGGTGAAGTGCTTCAAGCGCTTACCAGCAGCATTGCAAGCTTCATTCCTGAACGAGTCAAAGAAACTACAACAGCTTAATCACAGCAGCATTGTAAAAATCATCGACTTCGGAATGAGCAGCGCCGGCACACCATATGTGGTGACCGATTACAAAGAAGCAATGAATCTTGAACAATGCTTAGCGTGTTATGGAACTCCAAGCCATGACGTGAGCACAAAGATAATGGCTGGAATATGCGAAGCAATTCTTGCAGCTCAAAAGCAAGGTATTCTCCATCGGAATATAAAGCCTGGCAACGTGCTTTTCTACGACGATAGAAATTCAGACCCGACAATTTTGTTAACCGATTTTGCTATGTACAAAGGCGATGTTTTGGAAGATGCCGCTGATGCTAGAGATCTGTTTTATATCTCTGCTGATGAAGCAAGAAACATGGACTACACCGAAAGATCTGAAATTTACTCGATTGGAAGCATCGGTTATTTGCTTCTTACGGGACAGGCACCTTTCAGTGACGGCAATGCGCGCGAGATAAAGAATTTGCATGCGCTAAAATTACCCCCACGAATTTGCGATGCGAAGTTTGACAACACGCGCCCTAAACAACTGGAGGCTTTAGTCGAGAAATGTCTTGAGAAAGATCCAAGTTATAGAGCAGACAGCATTGCTCAATTGCACGCGCAGCTCGAAGCACTCTTGCGAATGCAGCAAGCCGAGATGGAGCAAGGTCTTGCAATTCAAAAAATGCAAAAGGCACTCATGATAGGCGGAACTGTCTTAGCCATTATGGTGGTGCTACTAATCGCTCTTGGCGCCGCAACATTCTTTGGATTGTTCAAACACTGAACTTGTTGCTCAAATCCAATTCCGCCTCAGGTCGCTAGCCTGAATAAGTCTCTGGTCGGCTAGATTGAATTAAGCCCCAGGGTCGGCTAGATTGAATTAAGCCCCAGGGTCAGCTAGATTTATTGTTTTTGCACGACAAAGAACTCATAGCCGTATGCAGCGCCAAATTTGCGATGTGCATCTATTTCCTTCTGTGCATCATCGAGTGCCAGTATGCGCCCAGGGTCGCCGCTATATTTTTCGCGCAGCTGATTTATCCGCAGCTGCATTGGATTGTAATAGTCATGCCACCAGGACTCATCTGGAATAGTAAAATGACCAATTGTGGCGTATCCGGCAGATGCAATTATACCCAAGGCATTTTCGACATCACCCATTAGTGGGTAATCATCCACCCAGTGCTTACGCACCTCATCAGAAATTTCATTGCTCAAGAAAACCGGTTCAGTAAAAGCGATATAAGCCTGCGACTTCAAAAACCTTCGCCAGCCTGATAGAGCACCTTCGATGCCCATCATATAGAGAGCACCCTCACACCATATTACATCAAATGAATTTTCCGCAAAAGGCAAGTCAAACATAGAGGCATTCACGGTTTCGATTTGCTCGTCAATTCGAGCCTCTCTGGCACGCTTATTAAGCTCATCAAGAAATGGCTGATGATTGTCTACCGCCGTGACTTTTCCTTTGCTGATTTGCGCCAGATGTATAGTCTGCATGCCCGGTCCACACGCAATATCCAATATACAGGGTGTTGACGGCAGCGCGGCCATCATTGCAAAAGCTCTACCTGTAGAATCGTTGTCGCCAGGACCTTCGCGTGGCAGTCCACTGTGCACTTGCCAAAACATCTCGTCGGGCATTCTCTCTCTAACCTCTACAAACTACTATTGTTCGAGACGAAATACGCACCGCGATTTTTTAATACGGTGTCAACAGTTGCAGCAGTCTTTAGAACCTTTGCTAGTAACTGCTTATCTGCTTTATTGGACGAACGGAACAAACTGTTTGGTGCGCGTTCTTTCATAAGGAAGGAGATTATCGAAAAATCACTGATCCTCACAACATGAGAGCCAAGGTTCAGCACCTTGCTATTTCGCCTTGCCACGCCATCTAAAGGTTGCGCAAAATGACGAGTACCTCTGACTGCAGAGATTGCGATTTCCTCTCCCGAATTAAGCCTGATTAGATGTCCATCAACTTCAACTAACAATTCACCCACGCCGGTGCAAGCTCTAACGATTGTAGAATCGTCTTCAAGCCTGACAGCAAGCACGCTACCCTTCTGAGCCGCGATGCTAATATCTCGGGCGTCAATTCGAATATTCTCCGAAATGTGGGCAAACATCTCACCACGATGAACATACAAACCACCAGATTTAGAAACTGAATATTCGCTATTAGAGGCTGAAAAGATCCTGCCAATGACTGTTGAGTTCTTTCCACTTGGCTTAGTGGAGATCAGCAACTCGCAGTTACGAGAACCATCGCGACCCTCGACTATGTGCACTTCTGCTAATCCTGCGCCAGTAGTTATGCTCCTATCGGGTTCAAGCTCATAGCTTGAAACGCGTTCTAGCATAGAAGACTCAGTCATCCCTATGGGCTTGAAAGCATCCGTCTGAAAACTCGAATGGTCTAAGTTCACGTGACTTCCATTTTTCGAATCAAATACTTGCGCACCCTTGTTCAATAACAACGTGGAAGGTCCATTAGCACCAGCATTCAGGTTAATGAAACTACCCGCGCCACTGACATTAGCTTGTATCACTCCACCTTTATTGTTCGAAGGTCCATACACTACCCCCGCGCCCAGTGCGCCTGCTGGAGGATTTACGCCAGTTCCCACATTATGCTTATTCATCGCTGCGTTGAGATTTGTACTAGAAGTCAAACCAGCACCAATTTCTATTCCACCGCCCTTGCTCTGCGCGGGAGCGGAGGGACTACCACTAGCGGTGGCGTGAAAACTGTTAGAATTCTGTCCTTCGATATCAGCCTTGGCAAAAACCAAAATATTGCCACCCGTTGCCACAAAACTGTTTTGTGAGCCAATCTGCACGTCACCATTGTTAGCGACAACTTTCAAATCTCCACCATTAGAGGATAGACTTGATTTGCTGCCGATTTGTACTGTTCCACCTGAACTCAAATTGAGCCCACCAGCTCCTATAGCCGAGCCAAACGTAACTCCCGTAACAATGGTGGTGTTATCGCCCACACTCAGAGTTCCACTAACTCCATTAGCTGACAATGCAACAGTTTTGTTGGACTGCAAGGTACCACCAACAATTGTTGCACTACTCAAAGTCTTACCAGAAACAGGAGTTGATGTGATTGACACGGAAGAACCTGCTGCGATATCGACTTTACTCAAAGTCAGATTTTGTCCAGTTATGGTCACGTTTCCACTGGCGTTATTCAGAGTTCGTGCGGTCAGCGAACTACCTACAGTATTTTTTCCGATATCAACCGAAGCACCTTTAGCTGACATAATCAGAGACCCGCCATTAACCTGGACCGTACTCGAATCTCCCAGACTGATATCGCCCTTGCTGGACGTGAAATTAATATCGCCACCGTTACTCGTAAAGGTGTTGCCGGACAATCCTGAAATACCCTGAGTTCCGGAAGCACTCATTTTTATATAACCAGCACTGCCTATGTTTGAGGTCGCAGGGTTGCTAGTTTTCACGAGCGGCAAAGGAGAGACTGGAATCGTGGATGCTTTATTCAATGTGCCTGCCGTAATGGTATTTGCATTACCAAAATAAATAAACGAGTCGCTTCCTGATGCAGTAATAGCAACATTATTCCCAGCTGAAATCGACACATTATCTGAGAATTGAACATCTAACGCTGTTAGCGAAACACTCTTCGCAGCTTTGATGCTGCAATTGTCGCCAATCGTTAATGCTAAACCTTTTTGACTCTCGACCGAGATCGAACCGTTGTTCGAGCTTAGAGTAGTCCCCGAAAGAGTTACAAGCGCAGCACTAATTTTCAGGTCTTTCCCTGCCACAAGCGCCGCAGCACCAGCAACAACAGCACCACTCGAAGTAAGCTTCAAACTTCCCGCAACATTGGAATCAGCAAAATCCATCTGGACTGTGTTGGTTATGGTGGCACTACCGCCAGTATGAACAGCTACCTTATCAGCTGCAACCTTTAGATTTACACCAGCACTGCCCGTGGTGACAGAAAGATAGCCACAACTAACGGGCTGCGATTGCGAGATATTGCCAGAACCACCAGTTAACAATGAAACAGACCCAGACCCAGCATTTATGGACTTGAGCGATATGTTTCCGCCTGGTGTAGCTGTTTGAAAGGCTCCGCTGCTTATTTTGCCTGCAGAGACCTGCACGGATCCAACAGAAGCAACAGTTCCGGAAGAGATGGAAACAGAGCCTGAAACAGAACCTCCAGACTTAACATCGCCAACCGAAATTCCATTCCCAAGAATGCTAACTGAACCAGCCGTCCCCGGTGAAGTTGCGTTCACAGCTCCCAGAGAGATGCTTCCGCTGGCGATGGCACTTACATTCCCCGACGAGTTAGCCGCGATGGTGCTAAGCCCAAGGCTACCCATAGAAATTTTTCCAGGCTTCGAAGATGCAGAAACAATAGTGAATAGCGGACTACCTGAAAGTAACGACTCAGTATACTGATATCCGGCGAGCAGTAAAATAGGTCCGCTATTTCCTGACCCCTCATCAATAGTGACTGAGTTTTTGGTGCCACTTACGATGATATCCTGACTTGCAATTATTGTCAGCGAAGGCCCGGTAAAATGGAAATTGCTCAGGGTCACAGAGCCACTAGGATTTTGATAGACCGCAGGAACGGTGCTATTTAAGATCAGTTTGCCAGGGCCTACACTGCCCGAACTCGAGAAATCACTGGTATTTACAGTCATAGTATAGTTGCTTGGCAGATTGATTTTGACCCCAGCATCTATCACGACAGATTGCCCGCCAGAGCTAGCATTCACAGTTGTGTTAGCGAACAAAGATTGATTTGCTGCAAATTCGACTTTGTTCGGGGTATTTGCAAGAGGAACCAGAGCAATCACCAGACCCGAAGGCGAACTGAAGGTTCCCGTCTTCGAAGTGAACTTGATGTCGCTTCCTGCCGCGCTGGACACAGTTATGCCGCCAGCACCAGTGGATGAAATTTTTCCCGCGTTATCAATTTCAAGACTAGAGCCTGCGGCTCCCGATATTTGAATAGCCCCGCTAGAAACAGATTCTTTCGATCCAACAGTAAATTTACTGGCCGTGACATTTATGCTGGCGGTGTTTGCAGAAGTAATCTGTCCAGTTAAAACCTGACCTCCCACCTGCACTGTAAGATCGTGCGCTGCCACATCAATGACACCATTGTTCTTGAAACTGTTTGTCGCGCTATTAGTAGCACTCAGAATTGACAGATTCCACGGAGCCTTGAATGACCCGCCCACAGAATTTAACTCTATTGCGCCGACCCCATTCGCGGTGCCAATCGTTACTTTCCCGGCGGAGAACAAAGAAGTCAAAGACGAAGAGACTTGGAAGGTTCCTGCACCAGCATTAATACCAATAGTGGAATTATCAAGAAACGGAGCTACAGTTAAATTGCCACTTCCACTGCCTGCAATAATTTGCTCTGTGCTAATAATCTGT
Organism: Obscuribacteraceae bacterium (SeqCode); assembly: GCA_044226015.1. Classification (GTDB taxonomy): domain Bacteria; phylum Cyanobacteriota; class Vampirovibrionia; order Obscuribacterales; family Obscuribacteraceae; genus JAIEPM01. The sequence goes on along the minus strand of JBGAHS010000001.1, from coordinate 147,142 downwards.
TCGGCCCGTAAGGTCACATCTCCAGAGGAAGATAACGGGGACCCTTTCAAAACAGAGAGCTTGGTCTGCGAATAAATTTCCAAACTTGTGCTAGTTAGAGCACTTCCCAGTACTTCAATTCCCAACTGTGCAAACAAAGACACTTTTCCACCGCTAATAGACTGAATGGTTGAGCTTGCATCATTGGCTATGCGCAATGAACCTGCTTCAACTATCGCTACAGTTCCAGGTGTGGCTCCAGCACCAGCGGCAGAAATACTGCCCTGCAGGTAATTGCCGGAAAACGAAACGTTGCCAGCCTTTTTCCCCGCTGCTCCATCAGTCAGAATAGAACCATTGATGCTGCCTGCAACGAACTCAAAGCTGCCCCCATCACTATCAGCGAACCTGAGATCGACATCACCATTAATGGTGCTTTGCTGCAAGAAATGCAATGACGGCGCTGCAGAGCCGGCAACAATTCGCGACCCAACGCTTAAACTCGTATCGAAGGTTACATCACCATTCACTTGAATCGGATCTTTGGCAACCACAGTCATATCCCATACCAGACCCTTAAAGGTACCAGCATTGAAAACTAATGTTTTGAAATTGCCCAGGGTGAAAGCCGAATCCACTGGTCCGGAAATTGAATTCAATTCAACTGTTCCCTGTTGTAGAAAGTTCAAAGGATAAATTGATAATCCGGAGGACTGCCCGACTTTTATAGAATGACCGTTTTGATGGAATGCATCGTTTACGAAAAGTGTAAGCTGGTAGTTTCCAGGGATGTCGCCGGGATAAGCAGTTGCAGAACCGCCAGACAAATCCAAATCACTTCTCAGGGTAATCGAGCCCGCGGAACTCGCCGTAGGCATAATAAAAAGTGTTGTGGGGGCACAACAAAACAGTTGTTGCGTCGTAATTTTTGAAAGAAATCCCGAACTGAGAGATAATTCCCCAGGTGCAGAGCCATTCAGAGACACGTCACGTCCCGCGGTTAAAGGTGCAATTCCAACAGCATGAGTTGTGGATATAAAAGCTGAAGCACCCAGCTTAATTGAATCACCAACCAGACCGACACTGTGATAGCCGGTAATTGGCACGTTGATGGTCAAGTCCGCAGAACTCAAATTTAGTATGGTCTCACCACTCGGACTAACTGGCTGATTCACCGTAAGAGAACCAGTCCCTAACGATGTGTCGATAAACAAAATTTGATTGACGTTGGTAATCCCGTTGATACCATTCACGGTTCCAACAATGACGCTGTTGTTGGAACGGATATTTCCGCCGTTATCATTAAAATTACCTGCGATCGTTGTGGTGCCAGGCGTGGTGATCAATAAATCTATATTACTGCTTACATCAAAGGAAATTTCTGGTGCACTGACCCCGTAGATTGAAGAACAACACGCGAGCTCAATATTGATTTGTTTGTCAGACGCAAGAAAAGTGGTGCCCGCAGGTTTGGAGCTTTCAAAGCCACTATTAAGCCTAATGTTTATTGTTCCCTGAGCATACAGCGCAACGCCAAGAGTAACACTTGCAAAGTCACCCAACGCAATATCAGCATCGCCACCAGTTTTTAGGGTTCCATCTCCAGTGGCATTGGCCAAACCAGGCATTGTCAATTTGCCCGTGCCTACAAACTCTGATGTCCCGCTGACCTGAGCGTAGCCAGCAGAAATAGCCACTGAATTTCCGTTAGAAACAGTTTGCTTCATACCATCAATCAGTGTGAGAAAAATCGTTGAAATTGCGGTGTTAGAACCTGCTTTGCCAGAGTTCAATGTGCCCACACCTGCGATGGAGAGCGAAACGCCATTAGAGTTTTGCACCTTCACGCCGGTTGCAGCATCACCGCCTACAACTCCGTTATTTTCTAAGTATGCGGTGTCTAAAGTGACAGTTCCACTCTTGCTGCTGACTGTAGCTCCTGACGAAATTGAAATTTTCGAATTGGAATCACCGTTCGCGCTTACAAAAACATCACCGCCAGCTTGCACCGTCTTCGTTACAGTTATCCCGCCACTATTCTGAAGCGTCACAGTGCCTGTCGAGCTCGCCACAGACTTGATAGTCATAGACGACGAAGCCGCTGAGACAGTGATGTTTCCGTAAGCCACAATTGACTCTGTCGAAACTCCAACCGTCTGCAAGGCACCGGCGGTGAATGTGCCAGTCAAGGCACCATCAGTAACACTACCACCACCGTTATCGTTAACTGAGGCATTAGCCAAAGCCACAGTTCCCGAACCAACACCGGTACCACCAGATGCATCAACAGAACCCAGACGAACGCCAATGTTCTCAGCAGACGTATCACCACCGATAACTGTAACACTGCCGTTATTGTTTCCAGCAGCGCTGGAAGATTGCAATGCGGTCGATGACGCAGCAATGGCACCACCATGAGAACTATTGCCGAACGCAATCAGCTTAATGTTGCCGGCGTTTGCTGAACTACTGGTGCTTATAAGTGAAACTGAACCTGAGGAGGTATTCCCGAAAGAATCTGTCACGCCAGTTTCGAGAATGATGTTACCACCGGTGCTACTTGCGCCCTTGTAGCTTACGGTAGTTGAATTGTCGGCAGACCCTGAACCAGGTGTCGTAATATTGGCACCAGCAATAAGAGTTATAGAACCAGAGCCAGTGCCTGAGCTGTTGGAATCAAGCTTATAGGTGCCGCCACCTGTCGTATAGATGTCTCTGCTAGCAATTATTCCTATGTCAGCAGACGAATATGTGATGTCACCGCCAATGGTGACATCGCCTCCCGCATTCCAAAACGTCGGGTCTCCAGAAATATCAATTTTGCCAAGTCTCAGCATCGGAGCATCTTTTGTATAAACATAAGCGCATCCAGCAGACAGGTTCGTCTGCCCTGAAATGTTGTTAACAGAAAGTTCGACTGTTCCAGTTCCAGCGACAATATTCAACTGGTCACTGAGCAAACTCCCTCCATCGACCTTTAAACTTACGGCACTCAAATTAGAAGCTCCGCCCAACGCGATGCTGTTGAGCGCTTGAATGACTCCGCTATTGTTGTTTATGCTTAATCTGCCGCTTGCATTCGATGTCGTGATCGAAACCGAGTCGAGAGCATTCATCAACCCAGAATTCACAATGGTCCCTGAGGTACTGAATATGTTGAGGTTCTGAGCTTGCAGCGTTCCAACAGATTGCCCAGTCGCAATATTTGAGAGAACCCCACCAACATTTAGATTTAGCTCTCCGCCACTCCTTATAGTGCCTGCATTTACTAGATTATTCGCAACATTGATGTTGAGATTTTGAGACGAGAACAGACCCGCGAAACTTGCACCAGCAGGAGCAAGCGCACTTAAGACTCCGCCAGCTTCTACTCTCAAATCATTGGCAAAATTCAAAACCGCGCTCAAACCAGGAAGAGTTTGCAGAGCGTAGACCTTTCCGGAAATACTTGCGTCTCCAGCGACATTCATTGGCGAACCACCATTGAAACCTATCGCACTGAGAGTTACCCCCTTCGGCACTACAATTGAAGAGAGACTAGTTCCAACAAAAATCGAATTATTATTCACCATCGGCGACACGGCAACCCGCCCAGCAATTGCCGCGCCCGTTGCGTCGAGAATAAGTCTCTGCGTACCGGCTAGAGCCTGCGACAGAGCCAAGTTTTCAGCAGGCGTGAGTAGCTGCCCTTTAGCAATCGGAACTGTTGTGGCACCCACGATCGAACCGTGGCTGGCATGACCTCCAACCATGATGGAACCAGAACTTGAAGCAGGAACATTTTGTTGCGTAGATGACAAATTCAAATTTGTGGCAGGCGTAAGAGTCGAGCCAGGACGCCCCTGCGCGCGCGCGGCAAGCGGAAAGATGTGCATCAACGCTAGAAGCGTGCAGTAAAACTTGGCTTTGCTCATATTCTATTTCCGTAGTCGAAGTACAGCCTGTCTACGCCAGGCGCCATGAGAAATAGTATCAGAATGAATATCCAAAACACATAACAATTACTCTCATGAAGGAAACACTTTCTCGGCAGAAAGCAAGGCAAGTCCGGACAGCCTCGCATATCGAAGACGGGTGTGAAACCCTATTTAAGCTTGAACTCATAACTATGCGAATGACCAAGATAGGCATTGAAAGGTTGTGTTTGACTCAGAACCAATAACTTATGATCTGCTAACGGCAGAATTTGCTGCGGTGTATTTTTGAAGGAAACAGAAGCAACGATTTCGCGTTTTCCCAAGCTAAAAGCCACTAGCCGACCAGCGGGGTGCTCAACATCGCCTTCGAAATTTGCAATGTATAACTTGCTGCCGTCCTCACTTATCGTTACAGCCCTGGCATTCTTGAGAAAAAATATGTTCATCAACTCCCCATTTGCCATGTTGAAGAGACGCCCATTCATCAAAGCAAAACGATTAGCGGAAGCACCTCCAAATACATCGACGTCGCTAACATCAGTTTGGAAATTTGCGATTTCCTCTCCGGAATTTGAGTCGAGAAGCCTTGAAGATTTCGACGCTACTCCAAGCAATAAAATACGAGAGCTTTTCGCATCGTACAAATACTTCCTGTACGGCGGAAGCTCAGATTGGCTGTACTCACCAAGTTCGAAAAAATTCTTTTGTGTTGCGCCATTCAAAACGTTAATTTTGTCCAGACGATAACTGGAACTGCCCTCATCACTAGTCAAAATGAATACATCGGTGGATTCAGCATCTAAAAACAGACAACGCACACGACACTCAATGGTAATGTAGTGATGCGACTTGATATCAGGAAAAACCGCGAGCCCTGAATCAGTTTTGCAAACAAGAGATTTCCCATTGTTGCAAAATACAATTGCGTCTCCATATATACTCAAACCAGGAGGAGCAGGCAGCTTCATAAACTCACGATGATTCTTGTAGCATTGAATGCTATTGCGAGAGCCATAAGCAGAAAGATTGCTGTTACTACAACGGCAACTTCTTTAGACTCAACAATGTTATTAGCTTCGCCAATTTTGTAAAAACCTTCAAAACCATTTTGATCTGACGCACAAAGTAAATGCGAATTAGGACAACGCTTCACATCAGTAGTAACGTTAATGGGTGAGGTCTGCGCCGAAATTATGTGCAGTGACTCTGAATCAAGAAGCGTAGCCTGGTATTTCGGAACATCAGTGCGGGTCACCCCATTGTCTAGATGAATCTTCTCTTCCAGCGTGAATCCACTGCAGGCGGATAGCGAGCCAATAGCAATTACCACGGACAATAATTTCAATAGCTTCATCATGAGCTTCATCTCCAACCCCGACCAGCCTACTTTAGTTCAGCTAAGGAGCAAATTAAGGTCAGTCTCGGGTCATATTCGGGGCGAAACATGAATTTGCATTAGCGTATGCAAATCCTGGCACGGGAAGAACGGTGGTCTTATCAAACTGTCTAGATGAACATAGCCCCCGACTCTTGACCATTATCGATTCAGGACGGTTTAGCGCCTTACTTATCGCCTTACTTATGAAAAAAGTTGGCATGCAGAGTATACTGATGGGCTAAACAAGGTTCGGAAAGGAATAGAAGCCAATATGTCGCTGCAGGAATTCAAAAGCGCTTTGGAAGGCAAAAAATTATTTTGCCCTAAATGCAAGAAGCCAATTTCAAAATTTGAGAAATATGCAGAAACCATTGATGCCGTGCGCGACGGTTTCAATATTCAAGAAATCGATTCTCACGGAGCAAGGGTAACTCTCATCTGCGGAAACGATGGTTGCGCATGGAAAGAACGCACCGACTACTGGGAAAATTTTGAAGAATAGATTCATCTAAGTTCCTAGCGCCAACACACTCCCACACAAACTGTTCGGGAATGCGTGGTCTTCGCCAGCGACTAAAGACTCTGCAAAAATGCCGTAAGCGATTCCTTTTCAGAATCAGTGAGCTTAGCGAACTCGTCAGAGGCATGCTTACCGTCACCACCATGTGCCTGGATAGCAGCGTTCAAAGTACGTGCCCGTCCATCATGCAAGTAAACTTTTCGATGACGCAGCCCCCATAGCGCAGCAGTTTTCCATTCACCGCCTGTAGTGCCATTCTGTGCAACACCGTCTGCAAGAGCTGCGCCCATGTCGTGCACAAGGAAATCAGAATAGGGATAAAATACCTTTTTCTCCAGCGCTCGCAACTCAATGCACTTAGGCTCAGCAGATATGCCAAAACGATTTTGCTCGCTTGAGATGAATGGAGGCGCCTCTCTCAACCCCGCGAACCCCTGCTCGACATCGCCGTCTGGATTCATCACCATGACCTTCTCCGGTGTTCTCATTTCGGGGAGATGGCAAACAGCACATCCCATTTTAGAAAACAGACGTTCACCCTTTTCGACCTGCTGATTGCGAGGTCCTCGGGGAGGCGGGGATAGTGTAAGCAAATAAAAATTGATTTTCAACAGCGTTGCGCCTTTGTCATTGGGTGATGCAGCTAAAGTCTTAAAACATGGCGGTTCTGCATCAAGCCCAGCAAGAGAAAGTGTATGCGGAAACAGCGGATTACTTAGTCCAAGGTTAACGCCCATCTCGTTTCCAACGCAATTCATTACAGAGCTAAATTGAGCCTTCGAACCAAAGCGCCCAAACGTCGGATTTACATAGTAAGTACGTTGAAGTCCTACTGCTCGACCGTGGGGTCCGTTTTTGAGCATGCGCTGCCTGGCCGCATTATAGTTAATGGCACCATCTGCAACACTATCAACCAACCCCAGTCCATACAATTGATGAGCCACACGCTTCGACAGGAATTCAGTACCTTCAGGCAATTTCTTGGCAGAATCAATCTTGCAATCAGCTGGTACAGCAACCAGCTTTTCTTCACTGATAGATTTGCGCACGAGAATTGGTCCACCTTTACGAATCATCCGCTCCAGGTCTTTCAATTCGGCTTTACTCAACAACGAACTTATCGGCTCGCTTGCATACCGTCCTTTCTCGTCTCGCTTTGCCACTAAGTATACGGTCTGTTGTGCCAGCTCAGGAAAGCTTGGCTCCATCGACAAAACCGGCGAAGGCAAGTCGCCACCACCTGCAGTGACAGCAGGCTTCTTGTCGACGCCTTTTAATCTGCCATCACCTTTGACCTTATCCTTCTCACTACCTTTGGAAGCTTTTGAACCTTCTTTAGCAGAGGATTTGATTTGACTATCAACATTCTCGCCTTTGCTCTTCACTGACAGCGTGTCTGAGTTTTTTACAGCATCTTTAGCGCCAGCTTTACTTTCACCAGCATTCTTCTCAGTCGATTTGAGCGATTTGCTAGTATCTGATTCTGCCTTAGATTTGCTTTCCTCAGCCTTACCCACCTCAGCAATGACACCAGATTTAGTATCACTCGACGAGCCCATATTCTTACTAGCACCACTCGCCACCACAGCTTTTCCTGATGCATCATCTTTGCTCAACGATTTAGCCGGGTCAAGCGCCTTCATCATTGGTTCGGAATGGCACTGAACGCATGAGCTGCCGTTATATAGAGGACCAAGCCCTTCCTGCGGCGAAAAATTCTTCGCAAAAAGCTCTTTTCCCTCCTTGAATTTTTCCAATTGCCACTTGGTCAAGCCCGGCAGTGGACCGCCGAGCAATCCTTCATCAGCAGACTTCACCGGAACTAGCGCATTCATTTGGGTCGAAAGAATGTAGACGAAAATCCCAAAAACAAGCATGACCGATATTAATAAGCGCAAACCCCTTGCTGACATGTAGAACCTTTCAAAGACAGGAACTTTCTAGCACTTTGTACCCGTTCCCTGAGCTTACGCACTTAAATGTAAAGCCCTTGCAGCACAAGAATTCCGGTCACTTTAACCGGGGGATTCAATACGGATCCCAACGAGTCAAAGCGGAGTAGCTCCGATTCATCGAGCAGTACGCTCTCGTTGCACAGGCGCAGTTGAAGCATTGATTGCGCATGCTGCGGATGTAAATCTCAAGAATGCCGCAGGCACTTCGCCAATCAGGCTAGCTAAAGCCAGCTCAGGACGCAGCGGCACAGGAAGCCATGCATCCAAGATCGAGCGCGAAAAAAATAATACAGTTACTTGTAAAAGCCGGGGCTAAGTGAAAATTATTGCTGAGCCACTGTCACACCAGTCTTGATGATGTGCAGTTCCTGATTTGGAATCAGATTACGCAAAACCATATCAGCCGATGGATCCACTTTATTGAATGGAACTTTCACGACTCCCTCGACCGCGCCATGAGCAGGCACAGTCTTCGAATCAAACGCAATCTTCATCTCAGATTCCGATTGATTTGGATATTTCACAACAGCCTGAAGATTTCCAGGTATTTCGAGCGCAGAACCAGAATCGTTAGTCAGAGCCACTTTGAGCTGAACATGAGTCAATGTGGGTTTTATATTCTTCAACTCAAATTTCACAGGGCTCGAAGAAGAATTACCAATTAAAGACATACCACGCAACTGTGGCGCCGTCGCTTCCGACGGCGGTGCAACAGCAAAATCTGAAAACCCCGCCGGCACGTGTTGCAGCGAAGAATTAGCGGCAACAGCACCCAATGGAGATGCCATTGCCAGAGTTGAATCTGCAGCATAAGGTAATTGTCCAGGAATACTATCTGCAGCTGCATAAGGCAACTGTCCCGGAAGACTTGATGCAGCTGCATAAGGCAACTGTCCCGGAAGACTCGAAGAGGGGTTAAAGCTTGGAGCTACTTGAGGAAATCCACCAACTTGCGTTCCGCCAGCAGAAACCATGCTATTTGCTGGTGCCTGCATCGGCATAGCATTTGTTTGCGCCTGAGCTTGAAGAGACTTCAATTGCTCTTGCAATTGTTGGTTCTGCCTTTGCAGCTCAGCAAGCTGATTGCTATTTGTGCTTGGCAAAGCAGACGATTTCGTCAAAGGCTTTGTCGCCGCAGGCACCGCAGATGGTGCAGATTTCGCAGCCGAACTTGCAGCAGGTGAACTTACAGCACCACCTTTTGCAGCAGCCAGAGCAGCAGCAGCACTTGCTAGAGCCGAAGCGGCTCCAGACTCAGCAGATGAACTCGATGCACTTGCTGATGGAGAGGGACTTGCCAAAATTTTCTTTATAATGTCGTCGTCAGATTGCCCTGCAGCCGAGGCACCACCACCTGCACCGCTGGCAACAGGTTCAGGATCTGGGTCTGTCAACTGCTTGATGATTTTATGCGCTGCATCTTCCGCCTTTTTGTTTGTGACATTCGTGGTCAACATGTGGTTACGAACATCAGTCATGAAATTGGAGAGCACGCCAACATGGTCAACTTGAGCACCCGTTGCAGACAGCATGCTTGAATCAGCAGTCATATCGAGAGGAAACTTTGTTCCCGGAAATCCATATGGCTGACCTATGGCTCCGCTTCCACCTGGAAGCAAGCCCGCGCTCAATCCTCCACCAGCGAGCCCTGCAGCACCAAGTCCGGTTGCAGCTGCTGCAACCGCCACTGAACCGAGAGACTTAATTTTCTGAACCGCTGTCAAATTCTGCGGGTCATCCTTTAGAACAGTGAGATAAATTTGCTTCGCCTGCGCAGTCTGCCCCATTTTCTCAAGCAGTTCACCTTGATAAATCTTGTAGGCACTATTACCCGGTGCAAAGCCAACAGCCTCGGTCATCTTCTGGTAGGCTTCATTAATAACACCCTGTGACTCAAGAGTCTTAGCGGCAGTAACGGCCTTTTCCGCCTGTTGCTTCGCCAGGGCAATCTTGAAACTCTGCCTTGCAGCTGCCAAAGATGGATGGTTCGGATCAATGCGAACAACTTCGCGGTACTCAGCCTGAGCCGAGGGCAAGTCGCCACTCAACTGATAGGCACGCGCCAGCCCCAGGTGTGAGTTAGCATTCGGCATCTTCGACACTTGCCCCTGCCATAGATTCACCAACGACTGACCTGCATCTTTGTCTTTGGGGTCTAAAATCAGCGCACGACTCAATTCAGAGTTGGCAGACACAAGGTCGCCCGATTTGAAATGATGAACACCAAGCTCTCGATGAGCCGCAGAACTATTAGAGTCCAGCTCCAACGCATGCTCGAAATGAGCCTTGCCAGCCGTGTCACCCTGTAATTTCTGGGCGACTTTGCCCAAGCCTATATGCGCATCAGGGGTCGCTTTCACATTCAGCGAAGCTCGATACTCGACTTCAGCTTCCTGATAGCGTCCCTGCGAATAGAGACTGTGCGCCGTTTGCAAGCGGCTGTTGATATTGTTGGGGTCGACTCCTACCTTCTTATATAGATCAGAAAGCAAAGAATGAGCTTCTGTGTCAGATGGGTTTGCAGCCAAAGCCTGTCGTGCTGCCAATAAAGCCTCTGGCAACTTGTTTGAGCTGACGTAGTTTTTGGCTCGTTGAACAGATACTGCGGCAACCTGCTGGAGTGCGGCCTTGTCCTCTGGCTTCATCTGAACAATCTTCGTCCAAACTCTTTGAGCTTCATCTAGCTTGCCACTCTTCTGAAGAGCTTCAGCTTGAGCCTTCATTTTGGTCACAAGAGACGAAGGAACTTTTTCTTTGAATGACTGTGCCAGTTCACCCAAGGTGCGGCTGCTCAAAGGCTTAGGGGCAGTCGAAGCGGCATGAGACGCGCTTGAAACTGCGTGCACAGCGCTCGAGGAGTGAGCCGCAGAGCTAACAGGAGCAGCAGTTTTCGGCGCTGCGCTTGCAACTGTTTTGACTGGCGCCTTGCTGGCTGTCTTCACTGAAGCGGTTTTGCTCGAAGCAGGTTTGGCTCCAGATTTAGATGTGCTGGTCGCTGTCTTTGAAGTTTTCGAATATTGCTCTCGAATTGAGCTGAAGTCTATGTGCCGGTTGTAAGAACTCGCCGGAACTACGACCTTTTGAGCGTGTGCAAAATCTGCCGCATTTGCCGGCACTATCTGAACGCTACATGCCATTAGCAAAAGCAGGGTTATTTGTCCCGTTTGCTCTTTTGAACCTGTCACCTTCTCCGCCCTGATGTTTACGGTCATCTTTAGAAACCTTAAGCGAGCCTAATTTTGCGCCATTCCAGATGCCAGAATACACTCTGACCAGCCTATTCTAGGCAGTCACCGATTTATTGCCAAGTGGTGTTTCCCGCAAAGCAACCTATTCTCTCAAACTTCTCTCAAAACTTTCTAAAATAGTACTGAATAGATTAGTTCCTGCCATACACTTTGATTATCAGCGGGTATTCAGTTTGCATAGCGATTTTGCGCCGTGGCAGAGCCCCAAAAGCTCAAAACCCGGTCACAGTGCTGAAACATACCGAACACCCTGATTAAAACAGAAGCAGCCTAGCTGCCCTACACAACCCCAGGTACAACAAATGTCACAACAACAATCAGTAGGCTCCGGCAATCAGAAGACCGAGAATGAGCGATCTTTAATCGAGCATGTTGACCATATGGTCCGGCAAGCCCGACTGGCAGCCGCTGTTTTCACACAGATGACACAGGAAGATGTGGACAGAATAGTCCGCGCTATGACCCTGGCAGCCCTGGAAAACGTTTACAAGTTTGCTCAAATGGCCCACGAAGAGACAAGAATGGGCCAGCTAGAAGATAAGATGCTGAAAGACTTCGTGGCATCAGAGTTTCTCTACAACCAAATCAAGGACAAGCGAACAGTTGGCATCGTCCGAGAATTTCCAGAAGACAACATGGTTGAAATTGCAGAGCCGATGGGAGTTATCCTCGCGCTGTCTCCAGTAACCAACCCTACCTCGACCATAATTTTCAAAAGCCTCTGCGCTGCAAAAACCAGAAATAGCATCATCTTCAGCCCACATTTGATGGCAGCAAACAGCAGCAACTTCGCTGCAAAAGTGTTGTATGAAGCTGGCGTCGCTGCGGGTGCACCGAAAGGCTTCATCACATGGGTTGAAAAATCATCTCGCTTGAGAAAAGAAACCGAGCTCATGATGGTTCACCCCGATGTTGACTTGATTTTTGCAACTGGTGGAACGCAGATGGTTCGCGCAGCACATAGTTCTGGCAAACCAGCAATTGGTGTAGGCGCAGGCAATACGCCGGTTTACATTCACAAGTCTGCTTACATCGAAGGAGCCGTTACTGACGTAATCATCTCCAAAACCTTCGACAACGGCACCGAATGCCCATCAGAGCAAACACTCGTCATCGACCAGGAAATTTATGAGAAAACTCTTGAAACCTTCAGCAAGCTGGGCTGCTATGTATGCTCGCAAGAAGAAGTAGAGAAGGTCGCTCAGACTGTTATCGACCAACGCACCAAAGGTATGAACTACAAGTTTGTTGGTCAGCCCGCCCGCCTCATCGCTGAAGCCGCAGGCTTAAACTGCTCACCGGACGTGAAGATTTTGCTCTGTCCTCTGCAAGGAGAACTGAGACACCACCCGCTGGCAGTTGAAAAATTGATGCCTGTACTCGGCGTAGTCGCAGTCGACAGCGAGCGAGAAGGTATAAACAGAGCACTCGACGTAAATTACGCTGGCGGAACAGGTCACACTGCGGGCATCTTCAGCACCGATGAACGAGTGATAGAGGAATACGCTACGGCAATTAACGCAGGTCGTGTCATCGTGAATTCACCAACGTCAATTGGTGGACTTGGTGGCGTCTACAACAACTTGAGCACAACCCTCAGCTTTGGCTGCGGCACAGGCGGCGGCAACATCACGACAGACAACGTCGGCGTGGCAAACCTGCTCAACTTAAAGAGGGTTCCGCATAGAAAGAACTTTGTACTGAGCTTCCAGACGACCAAGAATATTTATATCAACCCGGGAAGCATCGAGCACCTGCGCGGTTTGAAAACAAAATCAGCATTCGTAGTAACATCAGGTTCAGCTGCTAGTCGCGGTCACTTATCAATGGTGTTGGAACGCTTACCCGAATCATGTCGCGTTGATGTTTTCAGCCAGGTCGGAGTCGAGCCAGATTTCAACACAGTTGAGAAGGCTGTCGCAATGATGCGCAAGAGCCAACCAGACACTATCATCGCACTCGGTGGTGGCTCAGTTTTGGACGCCGCAAAAATCATGAGACTCTTTTATGACCACCCGAATTTGACACTCTCAGAAGTTGCAACACCATTCTTAGACTTCCGCCAACGTGTTGTGCGCTTCCCAACGGGCGCCTCTACACAACTGGTAGCCATTCCAACCACCTCAGGCACTGGCTCTGAAGTGACACCATTCGCGGTGCTCAAAGATTCCAATTCACACACGAAGTTCTCTCTCGTGGACGAGTCACTACTGCCAGACGTTGCCATTCTTGATGCACAACTAACTCGCAGCTTGCCACCGCAAATTACGGTCGACACAGCAGTAGACGCATTGACTCACGCCCTTGAAGCGCTGGTTTCAATCATGTCGTCTGACTATACAGATGGGCTCGCTCTTGAAGCCATTCGCTTGATTTTCGAAGCACTTCCTGAAGCGATTAAGAATGGCTCAAATGTTGTCTGGAGACACAAACTCCACAACGCTGCATGCCTGGCAGGTATGGCAATCGGAAACGCATCAGTTGGAGTGAACCATGCTCTGGCTCACAGCCTCGGCGCTAAATTCGATATTCCGCACGGTCGCGCCAATGGTGTATTCCTTCTCTCGACTCTAGAATACAACTCTAAGGTTCCAAGAAAAATCACCCCGCATTCCACCCACACACATTTCGTCGCTCCGAAAAAATATGCAAGAGCAGCTCGCTTCCTGGGACTTGCCGACAAGCACCCCGAACTCAATGACGACGAACTTTGCGTACTGCTTAGAAGAGCAATATTCGATTTGCTAAGCTCGTTAGGTCAGCCGCTCTCCATTGAGGAACTGGGAATTCCAGCGGGCGACGTGCTTATGGCGGGTCCTGAACTCGTGAAAAATTCATTCGAAGATATGAGCTTGCGAACAAACCCACGCATGGCACTGCTTCAAGACATCAAAGAGCTGTACGAAATCAGCTATCCACGCCGCGTTCGTCCCTAGCTCACAACCAGATTTGAGGATTTAGAAATGGAAGCTGCTCAAGCAAAAAATCAAGCAACGTTTGTAATGCCTGCATCATTATCAAAGCAAGTTGATGATGTAGATTTGACTCTCGCAAACGGAAATGTTGACCTCGTTCTCGATTTTTCTCAGTGCAAATTCATCACTGTAGAAGGTTTGGAATGGCTGGAAGAACTTCTGCTGCGGGCTCAATCGATTAGCTCATTGGTTCAACTGAAAGATGTAACTCCATCCGTCTACAAAGTGTTCAAGGTAGCGCGTATCGACTCAGTACTGAAAGCTTGCGGTGGAAGAATGCCATCAGGACCCGTTTGCTAGGTTCCAAAGCGATAAGGTAACGAAAAATCTGAAATAGCCCATCAGCGAACATTTTCGGGCATTTCGGGCGCCCGCAATCGCCTACATTGGAATATAATGCAATTAGGATAATTCCCAAGAGGATTATCAGACCTGCATGACAGCGGCCGTCGGAACCACTACTAAAACGACAAAGTTCGCACGCAGAAACTGGCGCGCTGTTTTCTCGTCGCCGCTTGCAATGTCTCTTCTCTCTGTCTTCTTGATGGTAGCCACTATCGAAGCAGGTTTTCTCGGTGTTCTAAGCGTCGAAGTACAAAATGCATCGAAGTCTTCGGAAAAAGAATATGAGCTTCTCAAATGCTCAAACCTTGTTTCAAAACTGCTTCAAGATGCTCAGAAAACATTTGACGCGGGAGACGCCGCGCGTAAAGCAGCTGGCAATCCACGAACATTCGAATATTTCAAGGAAAGTGTTCATGAGACAAAACGTGCTGTTAGCACTCTGATAAAACAGCTGGAGAAGTGCGAACTCGACACAAAACCAGTAGAAGAGCTGGGAAGTCGGTTTTACCATATTGCTCGAGTAATGAGCCGGGTGATTACAGACTCTGAGCTTAATCAGGATGGCAAAGCCTCCTTCAGAGCCGTATTGATGCAAACCACAGGACTCTACCGTGGTTTCATCGGAGAGTTCAAACGCATTCACTCGGCACTGTCCACAAAAATTCAGCCCTCCAACCTATCTTTGATGGGCATTTCACCGCAAGTACTCTTGTACATCGCGGGCGGCATGAACATCTTGCTGGCAATAATTCTCATGCAAATGATTAGCAGAGTAATTATTACTCCCATCACAAAACTCTCCGACAGTTGCCAGCGCATCATGAATGCCGAGTTACTTCCAGCGCCAAAGCGAATCAGAAACGAAGTCAATGCACTGGAAGACAGCTTCTATAAGATGTCTACGGTGATCAGTGAGAACGAAAAACGAAGGCACAGCTTCCTTGAGTTTTTTCAATCGGTGCAAAGCGCTGCGCTGGAAGACGTGCGAAGATGCTTTGATAGCCTTCTTGCAAAATCCACATTGCAAGAACGAGCAAGAAAGAATATTCAAAAGGCTCGCAACAATCTAAACACTCTGATGCATCTGCTTAAATCGATGACAGAGGCACTAAGCTTTAACGCAAACACTAATGTTGAACCAGTTTACGAAAATTGGTCCACCAACGAATTGATTACTGATTGTGCTAATCAAGTTGAATCGTTATTGCTGAAGAAAGGCGTGAAGCTGCAACAGAGGGGTGATGATTTCCAATGCCAGGTAGACGGCAACTTGCTTAAACGAGTTCTCGTAAACTTCCTGTCCAATGCAATTAAATACTCTCCAGATGGTGCAGAGATACGGCTTGAAGTAAAGAAATCAGGAGATCAAATTGAATTTCGCGTCATAGATAAAGGACCTGGAATTTCTCAAGAAGACCAGGAAAAGCTATTCAAAGAGTTCAGCCAGGTGGCAGCTGCAGACGGAATCAAACGGTCAGGCACAGGGCTGGGCTTGCTCATCTCGAAGCAAATCGTGGAGGCGCACGGCGGCCAGGTAGGAATAGACAGTGTGGTGAATGAGGGCAGCGCGTTCTGGTTCAAGATACCAAACTCACCTGCTAACATCACACCTTCAAAAACAGCAGAAGTTCCCGTTCGCGAAAAGCGTTTCGCAAAATCAAAAGGTAGCCTGGCTCGCATCTTCCTTTTGGTTCTTCTTGCGCTGACACTATCTCAATCAGTCGTTCTGTATCGGCTGAACAGCATGTTTCAAACTGAAGTAAAACGCTCTCAGACTTTTACAAATCAGAAAGAAGTGATGCTTCGATTGGAGGAACTGTTAGCTGTACATCTTATTTGGAAGCTTGATGTCGCAAGCGCTTTAGATAAGCAGAACTTTTCGGGCGTCGGCGCCTGCGAACCATTAGCAAATGAACAACTTGAAGATCTTGATTGGTTACTTGAGCATGTTTCACATCAAAGCCCTAGTTATCCCCGCTTAGAACGTTCGAGATCGGCAATCAACAAGCTCAGGAAATTCGGCATCTATCTGAAAAAGAACGGCGAGAATCTGAGCATGGCGGTTCTCCCACGCCTTGTGGGCCAGGCAAAAATTCTTGCCGGCGACGCTGAGGATGACCTCTTCGAAGTGATGTTGCAAGAAGGCTCATTCACCGAAAAATCTTATAGCGGAGCAATGTCAGTTCACTCCGAACTTCTTTATGCCCTGACATTCGCCGCTTTGATGAACGCTCTTCTAATATTTGGTGTTGGCGCATACTCATTGAAAATAGTCGAGAAAATTCGCGGGCTGCAAGAAAAGGCAAAAACCTTTGCTGAAGGACATGAAATCAAAGCTTCTTACCTCGGCAACGATGAAATTGCGTTTCTTGATGCAAGACTTTGCGAAGTTGCTTCCAATATCAGAGAAGCAGATTCTCAACGGCAAAAACTGATTGCGGTTATTAATCATGACCTCCGAACACCTCTCACATCAATCATCAATGGGCTTGAACTCATATCGGCGGCAGGATATGGAGAATTAGGCAGGAACGAAAAGGAACTTAGCGAACAAGCTGAAAGAGAACTGACAAAACTGCTCCAACAAATAAACGATTTATTGCTCATCGAGAAGATTGACGCCGGGCTTTACCAGTTAAGCAATGAGAGATTCCCACTAATACCAGTTTTTCGAGCAGCAGCCAAAAGCTTTGATGCTAGCGCTGAAGAGCGCGGCATTCAACTCACCGCTGAGGTTTCTCCAGACTGTGCGGAAATTCTTGTTAGCGGAGACAAAGCTCTCATCGAACGCGAATTCTCAATAATTTTGTCCAATGCAATTAATGCGGCTCCAGAAGGCAGCACCATCGGACTGGCAATCAACAGAACCGGTGACAAATTGTCAGTTTCATTCCGCGACCAGGGACCAGGAATCGATAATGAACTTTTGCCCCAGATTTTCGACCGCTTCCGTTTTATTGATGGAAAGCCAGTTACAGGATTAGGCTTGCCATTAGCGCAGCGCTTGAGCGCAATTCACGGCGGTTCACTGGAAATTTCATCCAGCAATTTGGGTACTGAAACCAGGGTCATTCTGCCAATCGCGAGTTAGCTAGACAGGAAGTTCGCTTGAATAGCAAATCGAAACGGCACAGCCTGAGCCGCTAAGCGAAACGATCCATAGGAATTGTATGAAAAGCGCTAAGCAGATCTATAGCGCCACAGTCTATCCGCAGGTCGTAAACTGACTCTTTGACGCTTAATGCTTAATGAAATTCGTTTCGCTCGCTCTGGCTCGATCACGCAAATGTGATTCAAGCCTGCATGCGCTTCGAACTGGCCTCTACATAATGCGATGACCCAGCGTTGTCTTGATCAAATCAATCGTCAACTCGGCAGTGCGACTGCGAATATCTCGCGCTGGGTTCAGTTCCACAAAATCAATTGAGCGAATCAAACCTGTTTCTGCAAGCATCGTTAGCGCGAGCTGAGCTTCGCGATAACTCATGCCACCAGGTGCCATCGTTGTTACACCAGGCGCGATTTCAGGGTCCATCACATCAATATCAAAGGAAAGATGGATGCCATCGATATCTGAGCCAACAAGTTCAAGCACGAGCTGACTCAACATTCCCATTCCCAATTGATCGATATCTCTCATCGTAAACGAGTGAATGTTGAGTTCGCGAATCAAGTCTTTTTCGCCTGGGTCGACGTCGCGAAGCCCAATAAGAACTGTACGTTTCCCTTCAACTTTTGGCGAAAAGCCCTGCAACTGCGTGAGGCGCTCATCACCTTTGCCCAGAGAAATCGCCAGAGGCATTCCGTGGAGATTAGCACTATGACTGGTATCAGGAGTATTGATATCACCGTGCGCGTCAAACCAGACCAGACCAAATTCCTCTTTTCTGTCTTTGTAGTATTTTGAGACACCAGCGATGCTGCCTATGGCAAGACTGTGGTCACCACCTACGGTGATTGGAATGGTGCCGGCTTTCATAGCCGCTTCCACGGCTTCAGCAACGTCAATCGAAACTTGTTTTATTTCTGGCAAACAGCGTGAGCCGCCCACATTCTTTTCGTACCAGCAGGCGTCAGGCGGCATTGTTATTTCCACCTGATTGGCAACTTTAAACCCTAACTTTTCAATTTGTTTCGGAAGATCTGCCACTTTCAGAGCCGCTGGACCCATAGCAGCGCCCTTATGTTGACCTCCGATAAAAATCGGCACGTAAATAAGCGTTACTTCTTTAGTCCCCTTCAATGGGTGCTCTTTTTGATCTTGAACAGTGCACTTTGGCTGATTTGCTAAATTTTTCATATATTCGCTTTTGAGATGAATGTAGTCTTCCGAATTCGGCACGTAGACTGTATTTAAGGAGCAGTAGCCCGGCTTGCGAGAATTCTACCCGTTTTTAAAGTCAAGCGCTGCTCTCCCTGAAATTAGCAACCTGCGGGCTTTTAGCGCTTTGTGTCGTCTTCGTCATAGAAAGGAGTCCCGCGGCATATATCGAGGGATCCATGCAAGCTCCTAGTGTATAATCTCAAGCATCTTTTGTCTCTCTTCCCGAGCAATTGTTGCCGAGGCTGCCCATCACAAGACTGAGCAGAAAGGCAGCCGTTGGAAAGTCCTAGAAATGACGAAGCTATGTAGCTTCTCACCAGATGGAGGTAATGCCAGTGTTTCGGCCAGTCGTAAAACTATTGTTCTTGGCTAAAGCTGCTTTCGAAGTAGGTCGTGAGCGCGTTGAGGATTGCCTCGATGCTGCGACTGCTAAAGCCACAGAATACAAATCTCAGGGTTCTGATAAGTTCAACGAATCTCGCGACAAAGTCAAAGAGATTGCAGGTGAAGTTTATCAGCAAGTATGGCAACGCTCTGAAGTTCTGGAAAGCCAGGTTCGCGAAAAGCTGAAAAGACAAGTTTCTGATTTCTCATTGGGCGCGCTTGGCGATTCCAGCGAAATCAATGAACTGAGAGCAGAACTTGCTACTCTCAGAGCAGAACTTGCCGAACTCAAGTCAATGAGAGCTGCTGTATAAGCAGGTCCTCAAAGTCTCATTACCGGCACTTTGTGTAAGCACAACCTTGCACTGAGTGCCGGTTTCAGTTAATTGAGGGGGCATCTTTAACGGAAATGACGGGTCTGATGGTCAGCTCGAAAGAACCAAAACTACCGGCGGAAATACCAGCATTGCCGGTTAAACCCGCGCCGACACGCCTGAGCAATTCCGTCAACAACCTGCCCCATGAAGTTTACGATGCAGAGCTTGCCGATGCCACAGTGCGTTTTCCGCAGTGTCTGCGCGACGAACGTTTTCTGCACGTTGCTCGCAGCCTTTTTGCCTTTTTTACTAATTCTGTGTGGACTTCGTTTGCCAGCAAAGAACTCGGCAAGCAGGAACTAGAGCGCCGAACAGCAGCTGCAGTGAAGCAGCTGTTGATAGACCTGGGTCCAACATACATCAAGCTCGGACAGTTCCTCTCTGTCAGGCGCGACTTGCTTCCTGTCACGATTGCCGATGAACTGACGAGCCTGCAAGATAGGGTTCCACCGTTTTCAATTGAGCAGCTTCGCCAGACAGTGATTCAAGAACTCGGCGCTCCGCCTGAGCAGCTGTTTGCTTACTTCGACCCGATTCCCCTGGCTTCAGCCAGCATTGGTCAGGTTCATCGCGTTCAGCTGAACGATGGACGCCAGGCCGTGCTGAAGGTTCAGCGCAGCGGACTCACTCACGACTTCTATCGCGACCTGGGCTTGATGCGCCTGGCGGCTAAAACTGGGCTCAAGCTCGATGAGTGGAAAACCAAATTCAACGCGTTCCGCAAAAATAAAAACGGCAAGCCTGCGCGTTTTGATTTCAATAATTGGATTGAGATGTCGGACGAATTTGGCAAAAACCTCTTTTCCGAAGTTGATTATCTACTCGAAGGCAGAAATGCCGACAAAATGCGCCGCCTCCTGCGCGACAACCCGAAGATTCGCATTCCCAGAGTCATCTGGAAGTATTCCGCTCGAAAAGTTCTCACGCTGGAATATCTTGAAGGCACAAAAATCGACCGGGTTAACGAGCTAAGAGAAAAAGGAATTGACACCGAAGCAGTGGGCAACCTGCTTATCACGACCTTTTTGGAGCAGATTGTCATCAAGGGTGTTTTCCACGCAGACCCTCATGCGGGCAACCTTGCAGTCGATCGCAGCGGCAACCTGATAATCTTCGACTTCGGAATGGTTGGCGAAATAACAGAAACACAAAGAAGAAGCATCTTGTCTTGTGTCATTGCAACAGTAAATAAGGATGCAGAAACGCTAGTCAAAGGTTTATCAGATATTGGCGTTGTCAGAGCTGGAACCAATCACGACGCAATCGGTAGAGCAATAACGCCGTTTATGGATTACTATGCGGGCAAGAGCCTCTTCGACCTGGACTTCCGTCAGCTTGAGCACGACATCGACACTGTAGTCAGCGAACGAAGCCTGCGCCTGCCCGCAAATCTTGCATATATACTCCGCGCAGGAAGTTCACTGGAAGGCATCGCAAGAACTTTGAAGCCAGACTTCAGCTTCATTTCAGCAGTGCGACCGCTGGTCAAGAAGATAATCACAATAGAAGGCATGGAAGCACTTTCCACTTTGCAAGGACTGATGCAACTTGCTGGAATGGCAGTCAGTAACCTGAAAAGAGTCAGAGAGGAACATTCCAATAATTCCAATGGAAATGGCAGCACGAAATTGTTGCCTGCGCCCGTCCAGGAAGCC
The DNA here is from genome assembly GCA_044226015.1 of Obscuribacteraceae bacterium (SeqCode). Lineage (GTDB taxonomy): Bacteria > Cyanobacteriota > Vampirovibrionia > Obscuribacterales > Obscuribacteraceae > JAIEPM01. Next base: position 126,085 of record JBGAHS010000001.1, on the reverse strand, counting down.
AAGAAGCCAGGTCCATGCCGGAAGTGCGTTCGCAACGTGCATGAATTGCGGAATTTGAAGAAATCACTTTTTACTTTTTGCATTATCGGACTCAGCTACGTCGCACTCTCAATAATGACGGTGCTTGCACTTAATCCAGGAATTCTGACAAACTATCGTGACACTGGATTCTATATGGTGATAGGGAATATTATTCTAGGGGGAATAATGTTTTGGAAATTGATCCGCTTGTCAAAGTGGAGTCCAAAATCAATCGGCTCTGGCAAAGCACAGGAAAACGGAGAGAAAAAATGCTGAAATGGCGTGTGGCTTCTAAGACCCACGAAGGCAGACAGCGTCCTAAGAACGAGGACAATTGTTATGTCAGCCCGGATGAGAGAGTGTTTGTGGTCGCCGACGGCATGGGAGGAGCGCTAGGTGGCGCAAGAGCTTCCAAGCTAACGGTTGATGCAATCGCACAGCTCTGGAATGACCGGCGACCTCACAGTTCCGACCTCGAAGCGATTAAACAATGGCTGCAGGATGCAGTGCTTCTGGCAAATCGCTCAGTTTTTTCCGTTGCAGAGCAGGACGCCTCGGTTAGAGGAATGGGAACCACAGTCGTAGTAGCAGTTCAATCTGATGGCAACAAACTGCAAATTGCCCACGTTGGCGACTCCAGAGCTTATCTGGTGAGAGATGGTAAGCCTGTTTTGTTGACTCAAGATCACTCCGTAGTTCAGGAGATGGTAAGAGCAGGAAGACTCACAGAAGAACAAGCGCGCATTAATCCTTATAAGAACTTAATCACACGATGTCTTGGACACGATGACAAGGTAGAAATAGATCTAACACCTGTCGATGTCAAGCACGACGATTGGTTGGTCCTTTGCACTGACGGCTTGCCAACAGTGCTAAGAGACGAGCAAATCAGCGGAGTCACTGAAAACTTGAATGACCCCGAAGAAGTTTGTGGCGAACTGGTGAATCAGACTCTGGATGGCGGAGCGCCAGACAATGTGACGGTGGTTGTTGTTCGCTACTCAGAAGACAATGGGAACGCTTAGGTTCCAAATGAATACACGGGTGCTCGAAACCCAAACGCATCTTAGTTAGGCTGGTTGATGAGCGGTACAGATCAAAAATGTGGACGATGTGGCGGCATGGTAAATGCTGCTGGTCAATGCGGCTTTTGTGGTCCCTCGACCATGAGCAGCGGTACTGATTCTGGTGACATTAGCAGCTTTATTTCTCAGCCATCGGGACAGGCTTCAATGCACGGAGCCATGTTGGTAAATAAAGAAACAAACGAGCGATATCCATTGAGTCAGTCGGTTAGCAAAATTGGACGAGACAAAGCTAACAACATTTCCCTGAACAATGATAGTTACATTTCTCGGCACCACGCCTGGGTTTTGTTCATCAAAGGCAATTACTTTGTCGAAGACCTGGGCAGTACAAATGGTACGCTGTTAAATGGCGATGTTTTATCGGAACGCAAGCAAATCTTCCCTGGAGATAGAATCAAGTTTGGCAGAACTGAACTTGTGTTCGAAATCAATTAGTAATGCAGAACTTCGGACAGTACAAAATAATTTGTGAGATTGGCCGCGGTGGCATGGGCATTATTTATAAGGCCGAAGACCCGCGCTTGAACCGTCAGGTTGCAATCAAGCAACTTATTCTGGACAACGTAGACCCGGATAAGAAAGATGAGTTCAGAGAGCGATTTCGCAGAGAAGCGATTCTTGCGGCGGGGCTGAGCCATCCCAACCTCATTTCCATTTTTGATGTATCTATAAATGCCGACAATGCTTATTACGTCATGGAACTTCTCGACGGACAAAGCTTGCGACAGATGCTTGAGCGCAGCAATGGACAGAAGCTGACAAACGAAGAGTTCTATCCAATTTTCAAACAAACTTGCGAAGGTCTTGCTCACGCACATGAGCAAACACTTGTTCATAGAGACATCAAGCCAGACAACATTTTCATTCTGCCTGATGGCAAAGTAAAAATCACCGACTTTGGTATTGCGCGGTCGTCAGAAGCAGACAATTCCAACCTGACAAAACCAGGTGTAATGCTAGGAACTCTATCCTACGTTTCGCCTGAACAGCTGCAAGACGCTCGCCAGGTCGATCATCGCGCCGATATCTATTCACTAGCAGTGGTGGCTTACGAAGCGCTTGCTGGACAGGTTCCATTTGCCGGAGACGGTTTGACTTCAACCTTGATGGCAATTATTTCGAAAGAGGCAAAACCCGCTAACGAAGTGAATCCAGAAATTTCACCTGATGTTGCCTCGGTTATTGCAAAAGCGATGCGCAAGAAATCAGCTGACAGATACGCAACAGTCACTGAGTTCGAAAAAGAATTTGATAGAGCGCTAAACGTGACACGGGGATCGTCCTCTGGCAGCATGCTGCGCTCAGGACTCACCGGAGGCGGCACAAGCAGCTCATACGCCCCAGGAATACCCATGGGAGGCGGGGCTGGCGGAAGCGCCAAGTTGACGCCACCATCAGGGTTGCGCCCACCAAGCGCAGGCGCACCCGCGCTGCATCCGCTAGGAGCACACCACGGTGATGAGGCACCCAAAGCTGTTGTTAAGCCGTGGCTCGCTGGTCGCACATCAGAGGCAAACAAGCCCGCTGCTGGGCAAATCAAGCCAATTACGCAATCTGTACAACTGGCAAAAGTTATAGGTCAAATCGGACGAGCAGGTGATGGACCGGGCTGCTTTCAGGAACCATCAGCTATTGCTGCTCGCGGCGGCAAAATCGTGGTTGCAGACACCTCGACAAGAAAATTTCAGGTCTTCGGCAGAGATGGACGTCAGATGGGTGAGTCGCGTCCAAACCCAGCAGTAAAAACATCAAAAACAAATGGTGGCATTTTCTCGAAACCATCTAGCGTAACTGTCGACACCAGAGGTCGAATTTACGCTGCTGATACCTCTGACCAGTGGATTCGTGTATTTGATGGACAGGGTATGTTCATGCGCGAGTTCAAAAACCAGCATGGAAAAGATGGTGGCATTTTAGGAATGTATTGCGACACCGTCGGCAACCTCTATTTTTCCGACCCCGATAATGGCTGCGTCCATGTTATTTCGGCAGAGATGGGTTCATGGATGAGAAAAATCGGAAACAAGGGCTCTGGCGAAGGTCAGCTTCAGCTTCCTCAGGGAATCTCGCTGGACAGATTTGGGCAACTCTTTGTTGTTGACTATGGAACTTCGAAAATTTCAGTCTTCTCTAAAGCCGGGCTTTTTCAACGCGCATGGGGTGGAAAAGGCACAGGCAAAGGTGAATTCAATGTTCCTCGCGGAATTGCAATCGATAAGCAAGACCGCGTTTATGTAGCAGATTCTTTGAACCATCGCATTCAAGTTTTCTCAACCGCTGGAGACTATCTCTATCAATTTGGCGGCAGAGGAACAGAACCCGGTAGATTTATGGGTCCTTCTGATTTGAGCATCGACCCCGATAACAACGTGCTCTACGTGGCTGATCGTGGCAACTGCCGAGTTCAATTTTTCGAGTTGCTCTCAGGTTAAATAAGTGAGTCAAAAAATAAAGCTGGTGCTTGCATCCGGTTCTCCCCGAAGGCGAGAACTACTGTCAGGCTTGGGAATTGAATTCTCGATAGAGGTCAGCGAACTCAATGAAGACATCGAAATAGTTCATCCCGAAGAATATGTGAAACACCTTTCGCTAGGCAAAGCAAAAGAAGTTGCTTCGCGAATGAAAAATCAATGTGCCAGCGACGAACAAATACTTGTCCTGGGGGCTGACACCATCGTAGTCAGAGACAATCATATTTTGAATAAGCCTCAAACGCATGAAGAGGCTTATGATATGTTGATGAGCCTATCAGGACGGGCTCACCAGGTTTATTCCGGTGTGTCTATTGTCCGCTTACCCGACGGCTATTCCAGGTCTATCTTTGGAACGACCTCGGTGTATTTTCGCAAGCTATCTGAGCCCGAAGCAAGATTTTACGCCAACAGCGAAGAGCCAATGGACAAAGCCGGAGCTTACGCACTGCAAGGAGTTGCTTCGGCTTTCATACAAAAAGTCGAAGGATGCTATAGCAATGTCATCGGACTTCCAGTATCAGATACGGTGCTGTTACTGCGTGAATTTGGAATGCGGGTTATGGACTCACTGACATAGACAAGATGTTCAAATCTACCGAAGAAGAAATTGAATATTACAATTTTTCGTTTCCGATCATGGAAAAGTTGCAAGACTACCTGCTCGGTCAGGCAGATCTAAAAGGGCGAAAAATAGCATGGCACTGCCATTTAACAGGCTTGACTGCAGCGACTGTGAAAGTCTTGCTCCAAGCAGGAGTCCAATTGTTTCTCTCAGAGTGCTCGGCTGCAACATCTGACAAAGCATCAATCGATTATATGAGAAAAATTGGTGCTGAAGTGTTTCTCGGCGACAGCAGTACGGCAAAAGTGTTATCGCATCGCCCAGAGATAATTTCCGACACAGGCTTTGTTCTGATGACAGCCTACCTGCAAGAAGCATCAAATGACTATTTGCTGGCAGCTTGCGAAATAACCAGCAGCGGAATACAAAAACTGCGTGCGACAAACAATTTGAAATTACCTGTCATCAACATTAATGATGGTGAATTGAAAAATCTCATTGAGAATTTCCATGGTGTCGGTGACGGTGTCACCGATGCTCTGTACAAGGTCACCGGTAGACTCTGGACAGGACGCAGAGCCGCAGTAGTCGGGTATGGCAGAGTTGGCGCCGGAGTCGCATATCACCTCAGACAAACAGGTGCACAAGTCAGTGTGGTCGAGCAAGATGCCACCAGAAGACTTGTAGCACACTACGACGGCTTCGCACTGGCTTCGATGGAAGAGGCTCTGGCACAGAGCGAGCTAATTGTCACGGCCACAGGTGCAAAAAATGTCCTCGGGCTCAATCAATTCCATCACTGCCGCGACGGCATAATCTTGATGAATGTCGGGCACTGGGCACAAGAAATCGATCTTGCGGAATTGGCGTCCACATCTGTTTCCACCCGCTCTCCCTCTCCTCATCTTGTCGAATATCACCTTAAAGACGACAAAGCATCCACAAAAAAGATATTTGTTATCGGCGGTGGCGGACCCGCAAATGTAGTCATGCTAACGGGCTCACCTGAACCCACTTTAATTCACCTGACTACAGAAGTCTTGTGTATGCGCTATTTACTTAATTCCAGAGTAAATGGTGTTCAACTCTCTGAGGGCGAAAACCTCATTCCTGCGGAAGTGCAGCGGTTGGCAAGCCAACTAGCTCTGGCAAGTCTTAAGTTGGAATAAGCTAACAAGCAGTTTTGATAAACATTTTTAATACTTTTTAGAGTTCCACTTCTTGCCTCTACTGTGCGCTCTTTGGCAAACGAAGCCAATCTAAGCAGATTCTTTATTAAAGAAAAGATGCCCCGCACATGTTAACCTCTGAGTATTAGCGGTTTTGTAGGCGTCTATGTCCAAATTCCATCACAAGAAAGCAATTATCACTCTCTCTTGCGCACTCAGCGTTTCCGGGCTTATGCCGGTATGGTCGGCCGACGAGGCTTCCTCACTCGACTCTATGTGGATCGACCAGGAAGCTCCAACCATTGACAATGACAACGCTAGCAAAAACACGAATTCCGCTGCAGTAGCCAGTACCACTGGCGTTCCCAGCACAGTTGCACCAATGTGCGCTTTCGAAGAGTTCCGCCAAAGTCAATTTGTGACTAAAGCTACCTGGCCCGGTCTTGGACCATTCAAAGCATCCAGCAATGACATTTCTGACCTCACTGATGAAAAACAAAATCACGTCAAGCTCAGCGTTCGTTCAGAACAAGTCACAAGTGCCCAACTCGGCTTGGGCAAACTAGGTTCGGGCAATGTAAAAGACGTGCTCGACATTGAGATGGCGGCTGATTTCTTGTTGGAAGCTCTCGGCGCCAAACCACGCAGAATCGCAGAGTTCAATAAAGAACTTGAAAAATTGAAAGGTAAACTAAAGCCGGGGGCAGGCGTAAATCTTGCTGCCGGGCGCTATCAAGTCGTAATCGATCGCAGCAAGAGCGCACAACCCTATTCATGCCTCATTGCAGTGAACAGCCTAGATGCAAACAAAACAACGATTGCAGAACATTCAGTCAAACAGCCTGATGAAAACCAGCAGCCAGACGAAGTAGCAGTTAAGCCAAAGCCGGAAGTGAAGCATCCGATTATCAACGCAATCAAAAAACCGATGACCATTCCAAATGTCATCAAGCCTAAGTCAACTCAGCCTGCAATCAGCCCCAATATCGATCAGAAGAAAGAAGATTTTGTGGCAACAATCAAATCCTGGCAGCAAATTAAGAAAGTTGCGATCAGGAAGCGCGACACTTCCCACTTAGCCGAAATTCTGACCGGCACAGCGTTGAAGAAACAAACAACTGCTGTACAATGGCTGCAGACAAACGGTACCTATTACGAAATGGAACCCAAAGGGTGCACTGTTCAAAAATATACTGACCTTGGTACAGGCACAAAGTTTGCAGTCGTAGCCGAAGTGCGTGAATACAGCAAATACATTAAAGAAGCCGATAATTCCGTGATCAAAGAGCAAGACGATAAGTACACAGTCAACTACACCATGGAAAAAGTTAACGGCAAATGGCTAATCGCAGACTCTGCACTTCTGACTAACAACGGGCCAACCAAGAATCCACCGAAACGCTAAAGGGAAATATGTTTGCGCCCCTGAAGAAAATCGGCACCTGCAATCTACTAAACGTTATGGCACTAAGCTTGATGGCAGCAAGCCTTTGCAGTGCCTTTGCTCGAGTTATGGCTTCTGACAATGCCGCAGAGGCAGACCTCACCGCGAGAATAATTCGCAATGAAGCCAGAAAGGCAGGGGTTGTATCGGTGCAAACTGCATCGGTATCGGCACCATCCGCTACGGCAGCGGTGCCATACTCTGCTGCACTATCTTCGACGTCCCCAACGAATTCCCATCTGACAGGTCTGCCCACAGAGCAACTGGCGCCAGCACCCGCTTTCATAGGGCAAGGCTCTGATGAGCCGGTCTCAGCTGCTTCAACAGAGCTGCAAGACCAGGGTGTCTCGGAGTTGCCCCAACTGCTCGCTGACGCGAAAGCTGCTCAGCAAGGTAAAGGCGCAGGCACCACTACTGGTGCAGCGATTAGTGAGCCGCACGCATCTGCTGCACCACAGTATCAAAGATTCAAACTCGTCGACGAAAAAGGGCGCCCGATTTACCCTAATTCTATTGCCCAGGTGGACAAGCATATGTTCATGCTGGGTAGCGACTGCCTCTACCTGCTTGCTGACATAGCGGGAAGCAATCAACAAGAACATGTCTTGCATGCAGAAACCATCCCCGTTCCACAAAACAAAATAAAAGGAATTCAGCTGCAGGAATTCCTTTCTTTCTGCTACTGGCCATTACACAAATCACTGGCGGTGCTCGACAAGAGTGGCTCGCTATTTGAGTATGACCCTCACAACAAAAAATGGAATTTGCTCTGGGCTAATAGACAGACGCTAGGTTCGCCTGACCCGCACTACGTCGCCATAACGTCTGATGGCACGCATCTTCTCTTGCTTGACCCCGAAAGAAATCAAATCTGGCGCTTCCCGCTTGGACAGAAGAACTCCCGCTATTTCAGGGAAGTTTTGCCCTGGCGCATTCATGCAGGTGACCCAAATGTGGCTGACGGTATTGGTATCGGATTTGATGGCAGTACCGAAGTATTGAGACGGTCGGGCGTTATTAGCATTTACCCGTCAAACGTGGTGAACACAGGAGGCGTTTCAAAACGTCTCAATTACAAGATGCCTAACGGAATACAACCCAGCCGATTCGCCATCGCTGCACATTCACCAGCTTACGTAATCGAGCGAGAGAATTGCCGGGTGCTGGCGATAGAGAAATCAAACGGCTCAGTAAAACAGTTTTTCTTTCCAAGCGATTCAGATTTAAGAGGGTTGATGCCGGGCAACGGTGGATTTGGCGTTATTGATGGCGACGGACTTGACTTCCGTATGATGAACGAACCAGCTCCAGTACACCAGGCAGTCCCAGTAAGAAAATTAGATAGCAGATTGAGAATTCTGCGACTTCCAGTCAAAGGAAATTTGCCCGGACATCCAGGCGTTTTCCCTGGCGCCCGAAGGCTTTACAGACACGGCATCCACCAGGGACTTGACTTCTTTCATGACCCCGGCGCCGGAACACATGTGGCTGTCAATACTCCCGCATTTGCTGCCGCTGCTGGTAAAGTAATCAGGGCAGACGTAAATTATCACGATATGGACGCAAAGCAATACAACAAAATAATGAGCGAATGTGCGACGAGCCAATACTGCTCGCCCACAAACGAGGATTTATTTCGAGGCTGCCAGGTCTGGCTTGACCATGGAAATGGACTTGTCACGGTATATGCCCACCTCAACAAAGCGCGTCCAGATCTTCGAGTAGGAATGCCAATCGATGCTGGCGAAACAGTTGGCTACATTGGATATTCCGGAACAGGTGAAAATGTGCCTGGGCGGGTGAAACATCCGCACTTACATTTTGAAATTCACCTCGACGGACACTATCTCGGTTACGGACTGACACCAGCAGAAACGATCTCACTTTACAGGAAGCTCTTTGCCAAGAAACGAGGACACTGATGATTACGCAGAATGATTTGCAAAGTTACTCATGGGTCAAAAATGATTCAAATTCCAAAGCACTAATTTCGGTATCAAGTCGTCGCATATTCGGACTGCTTCTATCCTTCAGCGTTGCACTGTCATGCGGGCAGTCCGCCTGGGCGAAAAGTTCCAGCAGCAAGAAATCACACAAGCAAGAAATTGCTATGAACGACATTAGCACCACAGACGGTGACGCCGAAGCAAACGCGCCGAAGGTAAAACTTGCAAAGAAAGATAAAGACGCAAAAGATGCCAGCAAAGAAGCAAAAGAAGATGCTAAAGATGCTGCAAAAAATGCGAAAGACGATGCCAAAGAAGCCAAAAGCGATGCTAAAGATGCAGTGAAAGACGCTGCCAAAGACGCTGCCAAAGACGAAAAGAAAGAATCGAAGAAAGCTAAAGGCAAAGAAAAGGAATCAAAAGATTCCAAAGACGCCAAGAAAGAAACTAAGACAGAAGACAAAAAGGCTGACGACAAGAAAGCGACAGAGCCAGCTTCAAAAGAGAAAGCCGCCGCAGAAGAAAAGAAGGGCAGCGGTGGTTTCTTCCACATGGGTGGAAAGAAAAAAGAAGAACCAGCAAAAGCTGAAACAAAAAAAGAAGAAGTAAAGTCAGCTAAGCCGACGGTTGTAGAAGATCCCAACGCGCCAAAATATAAATTTGACCCAGCATTGATTAGCGTTCTGAAAGATGTAAACAAATCGCTGAAAGAGTCAGAAGCTGTAAGCAAACTAGAAGATGCCACGCAAAAGTTAGTAGCAAAGTTGGCTGCAGAAGCCCTGGACAAAGCACTCTCAGCACCAGAATTGGTGGCAAACCGTATTGTCCAAACAAGTGATAAATCTAAAGCTGAATCAATGATGTCGGCAGAGTCGTGGGAGTCAGGCACCATCGAGGTAAACCCGGAACTCAAGGCATCTATCGTCGCTTTGTGGGCAAAGAAGATTGATGGACTTCTAACCATTGAAATAGTCGGAAATTACACTGGAAAAGCAGAGGGTGCTAGCGAAAGCCTCGGCGAGTTTATTACTGTCATTACAGCTAAATCTAGCGTAGACAAAGGGTTTGATATTCAGAGTCAACAAGATGTGAATTTCTGGATAGGCAAAGTCGGCGATTTGAAAATAGATTGCAAGCAAGACAAGAATGCACCAAATACACAGAGCATGCTGCAGATTTACTCACCAGTTACAGAGCGGCACCGCTTGTTCTTAGTATCGGCTCAAGAATATAAGGACAAAATAGCCAAAGCTGAAGAAGAGAAAAAGAAAGCGGCAGAAGTAAGTGCCGTACTTGCAATTCAGCAGAAACAAGTTGCAGAGGCACTTGCAAAATCAGTGGCGGAGGCTTTAGTGAAAGCAAACTCCAAACCGGGCACAGAAATTGCATCCACTGAAGGCGCTGGGGGCAGCGACGAAGCAAAAAAAGCTGAGGGCTCCTCTGACGCAGAAGGTAAAGAGGTGCCCGCGAAAAACAAGAAACCAGAAATACTCAGCGAAAAGCAACTAAGTTCAGTCTCTGAGGCTGACCTCAAAGCGGCAGCTGCCGCAAAAGCTGCTGCTGAGGCAAAAGCAGCAGCAGAGTCCAAAGCAGCCGACGCAAAGACAGAGCAAGATAAAGGTTCCGACAACTCAGCAGCAGATGAACGAAAGCTTGCAGGTGACAAAAAAGAAGAACCGAACAGCAAACAAGCTGTGGCTGAAAAAACAGCAACAGATGAGAAAAAAGAAGCGCAAGCAGCAGTAGTGGCAGAGGGAAAAGAGAAAACCATCCCCGGTGCAGGCGAAACTAAAAATAGCGAAGCACCTTCACGAAATGATTGGTCCGCGACTGCATCAAACGCAGCAGATACGAAGCCGGCAGTGCCTTCGGGCACTCCAGTGGCTAGCTTGTTCCCCGACAGCAGCCGTTCAAGAAATAACTGGGATAGCCCTGAGGGGGCTCATGATATGAGAGCCCCTAGCCAGGACGCAAACATGCTCTATCCCGGAAGGGCTGTAGCCGGACAATATATGACGATTGCAGTTCAAAATTCCCAACACAAAGGTGAGCCTTTTGTTGGAATAAGCTTCAACGGGGCACAACTCTCAACTGGAGAGAACGGAAAAGTCGTATACCAGATTCCTGAGGACGCTCCTCCAGGCTATAGTATGCATATTTCACTGTCAGCGCATCCGGAGGAAACACCTGCAGCCATCGAGGTTTTGCAACCTCTTGCGACTCCTTCCGGAGCACAGGTGCCCAGCCTGGAATCGGTATCTCCCGTTTGCGGCAGCAATGGAAATCTGACTATATCTGGGCATCATTTTGATGGCATAGCTGAGCGAAACAGAGTGATTATCGATGGTGCTTATGATGCAAATGTAGTGGTTTCATCTCCTGTGCAAATGAAAGCTCAAATGCCACCGGGGCTTCCTGCTGGTGCCCACACATTGTGCGTCAGCACAGCTGGACTGCGCAGCAACCCAGGCAATTTCGACCTTGTGACGGTCGATCTTTCACCAAATGGACATGAACCAATCAAAGGCGAAGTTAGAAAAATAACCGTCAAAGTAACTGGCACTCAAAACAAAGTGCGGGTGAAGCTCACTAATCACAGCAAAGACGTAATCAGAATAATCAAGGGTGACGAAATAGTTGTGATTACTCCAGGTGGTGCGCAAAATCAAGTCATAGTGCCAGTTCAACGACTACGCGCGGGCACTTATTCAATTGACGCAGAGGTTTTGATCTAGGTTTTCCCCGGGCGTTTCAATAATGACTCAGGCCGAGAGACCAGTTTGAGGCATAATCGCTTGCCGGATTTATGCGCCGAGCTACGTCAAGCAAGATACTGCCGACTTCCTCAAATCTATCGACGTTTTCTCTCTTATTGACGTAATCAAAGAATTTTTGATCGCCATATTTTTCTGTCCAATAGCGACCTGTAGATTCAAGTCGTTCAGCCAGACTACGCGGCTCCTCGTTATACCATCTAGATCTGTCAAAACTTTTTTGCAGCTCGCTCAAGGGTCTGTAGTAAGAGTCGTAATCGCCACCGCGTCGAGCTTCAGAAGAAAGAGCTAATACCCTGGTCCGCACCTCATTTAGAGCATCCTTTGGCGTTAAAGTTTGTTCCGGAAGCACTGTAGCAACGGCGGAATCATTTCTGACCAATTTTGCAGCAGCTCCATCTGAAACTATGGACGCTTCTGAACCGCCCGCAGCGGCGCCCTCCACCACCCTGGCACCACGCAAGGCAACATTAATTCCTATCGCAGCGATACCACCAACCCCAACATTGAAGATATCAGCACCTACTTTTTCTTGTGCTGCTTTGACTGCTTGCTTGTTGTTCGGGTCATCATAATCAAGTTTGAGCAAATCACCAAGATGGTTTTCGCGTACAAGTCCATTGGCGCCACGAGCTATAGCTGCCAGGCTACACCCAAGACCCAGCCCTGCGTTAGCGCCTAAAAACAATTCACCACCAATAGCTAAAGCCCCTGCTCCGATTTCGGTGGCAGCGATGGCGCCGCCGACCAAAGGTGCGGCGACTATGCCCCCGGCAATAACAGCAGTTCCAAGAGCAGTCTTCCCCGGGTTAGCTACAGCCCAGCGACCCGCCGCATCGATGTTGTTTCCAATATAATTCGATTCCGCAGCTGTTACTTTCAGGACATCATCAAGGACACCATAAACATGTTGCGGCGCCGAGCCATTCAGCTCAACTCGTAAACCTTCGGACCGGCGAGCAGAGTCAACCTTGAGGCTCTCAGTAGAGTCAGCTGGAGAATCCCATGGATGACTGCCTTTGCCCTCTGAATTCTGGTCAACAATTTCAAATTTGTTCGCACCATCAAAATGCTTAGGAACATCCTGCATAAGGGCGACTCTGTCCGAACGCACTACACTGGCGTTGCGCGATAGCACTTCTTCCGAAAGGCGGCTCGCCTGCTCACCCACTTGAGGCTCAGGTGCAAATCCTTCTGCTTTCCGTTCAGTCGACACAACTCCATCCTCCAGCCCAACTTCTGAAAGAAGATTACTGAAAAGTTCGTGAGTTCTTCGTGAATAAAGACTGCACAATTGAGATCTGATGAAGTCCCAACTGAGGACCTTTAGTCCTATTTACGAGCCGAGCCGGTGCCACCATCAGCGGTGCCAGCAGTTTTCGAATCAAGCGGCGAAATAGATGTGTTAATGGAGCCACCGGAATTGGTACTTGAGCTGGAGCCACTAGAATTGGTACTTGAGCTGGAGCCACTAGAATTGGATCTCACGCTAGCACCATTTGCATTTTCAGAATTAATCGGATTTGCTGATTTGTCCGCTTGAACGGTATTGGGGTTGGTATTGTGTGTAACGGAGTTCAAGCGATTCAACTGTTGTACGACTTCGGAAAAGGACTGCGTTTTTTCGCCTTGCGGAATACTTGTGCAGCTAACGCACATGACGACGAAGAGCACAAATAAGCCAAATGCGAACACCCCAGCGCGAATCAAAAACTCCATAAAATTTCCCTCGCGGCATAGCATCAGAAAGAAGCGGCGGAATCTGTCCTAATTCTCCCACCTATCGAAGGCAAAGTCACCAATAAATGACACTTACCTTTGCCTATGTTCCGGTATATGCTAGATGCTGTTTAGACCTGGTTAGTCTCGCTTGTTGGAGGTTCAAATGTTCAGGATAGCTGTTGACATGGACGAAGTCATCGCAGATGCACTCAGCGAACACATCAACCGCTACAATCAGAAATTCAATGCCTCCCTCAGTCACGACCATTTTAATGGGCAACACTTCCATCACGTCATTCCCAGAGAGCATTGGGATGAGGCGACAAAAATGGTCCACACCTATGACTTTTTTGCAGACCTTGATGTTATGCCGGGTTCGCAGGACGTGCTAAAAAAGTTAAGCGCTGAGCACGAGATTTTCATCACAACAGCAGCAATGGAAGTGCCACTTTCATTCGAAGCCAAATACAAATGGCTACTGAAACACTTCCCTTTTCTTTCGCCGATGAATTTTGTTTTTTGCGGCGACAAAAGCATCATCAAAGCCGACTATCTCATCGACGATAACCCACGACACTTCCGCAAGTTCTCTGGAACAGGAATTCTTTTTGACGCTCCGCACAACCGCAAAATCACCGGTTATAGGAGGGTAAAGGACTGGTATGAGGTTGATAAGCTCTTCAGCGAAGAACTGACAACAGTATGATTTCCATTTAATAAAGCATTTCTCAGCGGACTTCATACGTGTTTTCCCTAAACGCAGACGTAATAACCGAGCTTCCACTGCCACTGACTGCGCGTACACTGCTGTAATCGAGACACTCGCAGGGCAGGTTTGAGATGTCGAATAAAAATACTGAAACGGCAGATTCAAAATTAACTTTGAGCAAATCAGAGTTGATTTCTCATGATAATGATGATGGCAGCAACAGCGCATTATCATCATTGTGGAAAGAAGCTTACGAGCACCCTGTTAGAACGGGTTTAGTAGCTGCGGTTGCCGCCGGTGCAGCGATTGCCCTTCTTCAACGGAAACCGGGCGTACTGATCATCGAAGACACTCATTCCGCAGGCATGGCAATGCGAGACTCATTGCAAGCAGCAGGTCACAGAGTCACTTGGGTGACACACATTTCAAAACTCAACCCGTTAACCGGTGTTGAAGCTTCAGGCGCAGAAATAACGATAGCAGGAAACAGAAAATTCAAGCTAGCTCTATTAGATGGTAACCTCGGCGAAAACGTTATGAATGGACCTCAAATTGTGGGGTCGCTCAGGCGCGAAAACATAGTGACGCTCGGCACCAGCACAGAAAACAATTTAAATCTCGCAATGAAGGCTAACGGCGCCGAAATGACTGCGACCAAGCCTATAGTGCTCACATCGGTTCTAGGTAAACAGCTAGATGTACGCAAGGCAGTAAAAAACCCTGCTGAGACTCAAGCCGAGCTTGATGCGTTTAGTGCGGCATATAACTCGAAAGAAATTAGGCCAATCAGGAAAGCAGCCGGCGAAAAGTTGATGGAATACGCCATTAAGTTCGACAAATAAAATAACATTACAAGAACGGTATCGCCTACGGTGCCACTGCGTAATCGCCGTCAAAGGATCGTTTCTTGAACAATGATGTTATGCGAGCAAAAGCTTTGCTAAACTGAATGCTATGACAGATTCTCTTCCCTGCATAAAAATCGAAAACCTTCGCAAAACCTATCAAAGAGGGCGGGTGAGGGCGCTTGACGACATCAATCTAGAGATTGCAGAAGGTGAAGTCTTTGGGCTTATCGGACCTAACGGTGCAGGAAAAACGACGCTTATGGGGTGCATGCTAACCCTCTTGCGACCAAGTTCGGGTACGATTCACATTTTTGGCGAACCGCCAGATAATCTGAAGGTCAAACAGCAATGCGCATTTTTACCTGAGCGCCCGAATTTCGATGCGTGGATGACCGCAAAACAGTTCATGCATTATCACCACATGCTCGCAAAGCGCCCAAATAATCTCGCTAAGGAAGAGATTGAAGCAGCATTACGAACAGTAGAACTCGACCCAGCAGCATGGAATCGTGGCATCAAAAAGTTTTCCCGAGGCATGCTACAACGTCTGGGACTTGCACAGATGTTGCTTGGTCAACCACGACTTTGTTTTCTTGATGAGCCAGGCTCTGGAATGGATCCACTCGGCGCAAATCTTCTGCGCAACATGCTTCTTTCATGGAAGAAACAAAAAATCACCATAGTTTTGAATTCCCATCATCTTGATGAACTAGAGCGTGTGTGTGACCGTGTCGCATTCATCAAAGGCGGAAAAATTCAGCAAATCGAGCGATTATCTTCTATTGCCGAAGCACAACTTATTGTGGTGGTCCGCTGCAGCGAACTGCAGCCGATGGCGAGCATAGAGACTCTGGAAGCCGTAGCGAAAAATCTCGGTGCAGACCTTTTAGATGTAGTTGAGCCAATAATTCGATTTCGCTTGCAATCGAACACCGATAAAGTAAAACTTGTACAAGCCCTTGTGCAAAACCAGGTTGCGGTGGAAGAAGTGTTTCAAGAAAAACGTGGACTTGAAGACATATTCATTTCCATGCACAAAGATGAGGGAAATGGCAAATGAGCCAAGCAGTTTTCCTATTCACTTTAATTGCAAAATTCAGCAACCTGGCATCCATTTTAGGGCTGCTGTTTTTAGCTGTGGTAGTGCCTCTCTTCATAAGCACCATAGCGATAGATGGTAAGACAGCTGATGCAATGATCGCCTTAGTCAGTGGTCCGACTCTAGCTATGGGCATCAGCTATACCTTCATTCAAGACAACGTAGCTAACACGCGTCAAATGAACGATGGAGAATATCTCTCTCTGCTTTTTTCGCGACCGCTGGCACGTTCGCAATACATCATTAGCAAATGGCTCGCTGGCTCCGCTGGCGTTTTCATAATCATGCTGATGGATATATTAGTGTTCAATTTTGCACAGACACTGCAGTCGCGCAGCACCCTTGCACCAACCGATGGCTGGAACATGGCCAACCTTGCCCTGAATGCGCTCAGTTACTCAGCGCTAATGGTGGTGATTCGTTCGTTTCCGATGCGCCTGGGCGTAACAGTCTTCATTATTCTTGTTTACGCATCTCTTATAAGCCCGGCTTTGAATTTCTCAATGAGCAATTACGAAGCAACACTTCCAGTTGCTTATTACTTTTTCAAGGGCATTTCTTTCCTTGCAAATTTCTTGCAGCAGTTCGTGTACCCCGGCATTGATATTTATGAGGTGTTCAATAGTACGCGATTCTCTTTCCTTCCCATTGTTGTCTATCTTTCCAATCTTCTGTTGTATCTGTTTCTTGCAACAGTATTGCTGAATCGCAGGGAGTTTTCCTATGGTGAAGATTGACGCAGTTTCAGCCACCTCCACACCGATGTGGCTGCTGATAAGCACGTTCCTTTTTGTGGCACTTCGCTGTGGAATGACTATCGTCGAATCTATAAACCCTCCTGTAGCCAGCGCAGAGATACAATGGCGAACTCCAGAGCAAATAACGGAGACTGAGCGACACGGAAACAAACTATTCTTTTACGATTTCACTGCTGAATGGTGCGACCCCTGCATTCAGATGAACAAAACTGCATTTCAGTCTAAAGATGTGGTGGCACTTCTCAATAACGAATTCATTCCTATAAAAGTGGTTGATAAGAAACGGGAGAATGGCAAGAATGCATCGCGAATTCAATCACTTGAAGATCAATTCAATGTGGAAGCTTTTCCTACAATTGTTGTGACAGTACCCACTGGAAGCAAGATTTCAGACCATCTAGGTGCTGCTGGAACCCAAGCAATGAAGAAGTACCTACGTGATGCTCTTACGGTGGCTTCTTATTCCACTGGCAAAGAAAAATTGATAATATCTGATTTCGAAGGTGCTGCTAAATCATTCGACGAATATCTAAATCGAACAAAATGGCACCACTATCGCTGGGCGTATGCCGCAATTTTTTCTAGCATAGCGCATCGCTGCCAGGGACAAAATGATGAAGCTGACGCAGTGCTAAAGAAGGCGCTTGCCGAGGCTCACGACCGAACATTTCCAGTTCCAATCATTGAATACTTAAACGGTAAAATCAGCTTTGATCAGCTGTTACAAAACGCGAGCGAAAACAAAACAAATCGCGTACTGGCCTACGCTTACGCCGCGATGAACGAGTTTTCAAAACATGAGTATGAAAAGGCATTTGCGAAATTTGAGTGGGTTATGCTAAATTGCGAAGAGAAAGATAGCTTCGAATATCGCATAACGTCCAACTGGATTGAAACCACCAAAGGTAAATTGGCAGATGCCGGAAAAAACTGGCGCGATATCAAACCCGACAGCTCGAATTAATTCTGCAGTAAAACTTGCGCATGCGACCTGGGTATGTAAATGACACCCATGAGGTTCTCACATGAAAGTTAAAATGATTCTGTCCGCTCTGACAGAAGCAAAAAGTCCGTTTTTTCGCCCAATAAAATACTCTCTTTTCCCGCCTCTTGGACTTGCTACTTTAGCAGCTTATCTTAATGATGAAGACGAGATTGAGCTTGTGGACGAGCATGTGGAAGAGCTATCGCTGGACGATGAGCCTGATCTCGTTGTGATTCAGGCTTACATCACCTCGGCTTTTCGCTCATACAAAATTGCCGACCATTACCGGAAAAAGGGCTGCTATGTCGTGATGGGTGGCTTGCACGTAACGTCACTCCCCGACGAAGCGGCAGAGCACGCAGACACAATAATGCTCGGACCAGCTGGAGACGCCTGGCCAAAATTCCTTGCCGATTTTCGAGCGAAACGTCCAGAGAAGAGATACATTTCAACAGTTCGCACACTAAAGGACAAACCAGCAATTCGCCGAGACCTGATTAAACGCGAACGATATCTCTGTCCGAATTCGATTGTGGTATCACGAGGCTGTCCACACACGTGCGATTTTTGTTACAAAGAAGCATTCTATGCCGGAGGGCGATCATTCTATACACAAGCGGTAGACGACGCTCTTGCAGAAATCGAAAAACTCCCCGGAAAGCATATCTATTTTCTAGACGACCATTTGCTTGGAAATGAGCGCTTCGCGACTGCGCTGTTTGAAGGCATGGTCGGAATGGGCAAGGTTTTCCAGGGCGCATCAACTGTACAAGCAATCTTAAAACCTAAGCTTCTGGAGAAAGCCGCAAAAGCTGGAATGCGCAGCGTCTTTGTTGGTTTCGAAACGCTTGATCCTGGCAATCTCACAGAGCACGACAAATATCAGAATCTTAATCGCGATTACGGCGAGGCAATCAAGCGAGTTCACGACTGCGGCATCATGGTAAATGGAAGCTTTGTATTCGGCATGGACAATGATGACGAAACTGTATTCAGCCGCACTGTTAACTGGGCTGTCGAGAACAGCATAGAAACTGCGACTTTCCACATCATGACGCCATACCCGAGCACTGAATTGCACAATCGAATGATGGCAGAAAACAGAATTGTCCATAACAATTGGGACTTGTACGACACCAGACATGTAGTCTACAAGCCAGCGAAGCTCAGCGCAGAAGCGCTTGAAGCCGGCTATTGGAGGGCGTACCGTGAATTCTATTCGTGGGCAAATTTATTCAAAAGTGCTGCGGGCAAAGATGATTTCCATGCACAACTAAGACACTTGTCTTATGCTGGTGGATGGAAAAAGTTCGAACCAATTTGGGACTTACTCATTCGCACCAGGCAAGTCACAAGAATGTTGCCTATGCTCGAAACAGTTCTTGCTGCTTATGGTCGATTCCAAAACCCAAGCGAGAAAACACCTGTGTCAAAACATGCAGCTCAGCTGCAAACATGATGCAGCGGAAGTGAGTTAATGTGAGATAATTTGTTCTTTCCGGTTAGCTCAGTGTTCTGCCCAAGAGAAAATAAATGAAAAAAGTAAGCGGACCAGCTGTGCCAGAAGATGCATCGGCTCTGATAGATAAACGAATAGAAGAGCTGAATGATTGGCGCGGAGAAACACTCTCGCAAATTCGAAAACTAATAAAGGAAGCTGACCCAGAAATTCTCGAAGAATGGAAATGGCAGGTGCCAGTATGGTCGCATTCGGGAATTATTTGCACAGGCGAAAGCTATAAAGCCGTGGTCAAATTGACGTTTGCAAAAGGAGCTGCGCTTGAAGACCCTGATGGGCTATTTAACTCAAGCCTGGAAGGCAACACAAGAAGAGCGATTGATATTCGTGAAGGTGAGAAGCTCAAAGAGAAAGCTTTCAAGAAGTTGATTGGAAATGCAGTTGCGCATAACGATGCAACGAAGAAGAAACCGAAGAAAGCATAGTAAGTCAATTACAAACAACTGGAAGGCGTCACAAATCTCTGGAACGCATCACAAATCTCTGAACGCATCACAAATCTCTGAACGCATCACAAATCTCTGAACGCATCACAAACACTGAACGCATCACAAACACTGAACGCATCACAAACACTGAGCATCACAAATCTCTAAGACGCTCAGTGAGAACATCGATAAACAGCTTGCCAGGCTCTGGATTTGGACCAGTCCATGGTTGAACCCAGAGATTTATGTCGTAACCAAACTGAAGATCAAAAGCGCTTTGCTGGACAACGAACAGTCCATTTTTTCCACGCCAAAAAGCAAACTTATGTGCCATTGCATCTTGATTTTGCCCTTCAAACGACGGGTCGCCAAGAGCAGACTTAGCTTTGACTAACAGCTCGTTATATTTTCCATTGAACAAATTGTGCTCAAACGAATAGCTCGGCGAGTTAGTTTCAGCATAAGAGTCCCACCAAAGCACGGATGTAATACCAGCATTTACCGTGGACAGTTTCAATGGAAGTTCCGAACCCTTACTGTGCATTCCGCAGGAGAGCGGAACTTGCATGAAGATACCATCGCTAATCTGCATCTGCAGGAGATCTTCATCAGAGTTTTGCGCATCAAACTGCGCGAATTTTTCACATTCCACACGAAAAGCAGCGACAGAAAAATTCGTCGCAGTCAGTTCAAACATCTCGCGAAGAGGCAATAAGGAAAAATCAACGCTTTCGATGGACATATCAAAATAGAAGCTGAAATTCACAAAGTCGGGTTGACGAGTCAATTATCACATTCTGGTAGTAGAAAGATCAAACTTAGCTACATATTCAGGCGCGACCGAGCTTGCACCGGACAGTCGAAGAAGTGTTCGTTGAGGAAAGAGAACCCGGCGCGATAGAGGTAGAATCAACGATTAGAGTTAAGGGTCGAGTTTTGACCAGGAGGAATAATGCGGTTTAGTAAGGCTTTTAGCGTGGCTTTAGTTGCGGCGACCTTGAGCATATCGCCTGTCCTTGCAAACAGCCAAGCTGAAAGTACCCCTGCGACGACCGGAAGAATGAATCAAAAGATAGCCGCCGCAGAATTGACGGGAAGAAAAGCTCAGCAAGAGCGTCCGGCAAGCAAACAAAAGCAGTCTTCAACAAAGAATGAGCAAGCACCTGACACACCGCTCGCCGAAAAATATTTGGAAAGCGGTGATCTCGCCGGCGGCGAACAAGCGTTGAAAGCAAGACTAGCAGTAGCGAAAGACGACGACCAGGCTCGGTTTGGCTTAGGGCTGACGCAACTATTGCACGGGCTCAGTAATTTTGCTGGCACTCTATACGAATACGGCGTGAAAAAGCCTCACGTCGAGGAAATTCCTTTTTTGCGAATTGGAATAGCCGAGAATCCGCACCCGAAAAAAATGAGCTACGAAAAGCTTCGAGAAACTGCAAATGCATTGTTAAAGAGTTTCCGAGATTGTGATACGACCCTGGCTCAAATAAAATCAGATGACGTAAAACTCCCGATACACTTTGGAATGATAAAGTTGGACTTGAATGGCGACGGCAAGGTTAGCGAGCCAGAATCACTCTGGCGACTCTATGCAAAAATCTCGCACAACAGCTTGATGACGGAAGATAGCGCACGAGCTTTTTACATAAATCTTGATCGCGGGGACGTACACTGGCTGCGAGGATATACACATCTTCTCTCATCGCTTTTAGAATTCTACCTTGCGTATGACAGCAGCAACACATTCAATGCAACAGCGCATCTTGTATTTAACAATGTTGATTCGCCGTATAAGTTCCTAGCCCAGGAACGCCCTGGAAAACATGCGCATCACTTTGGCAGGGAGACCAATGAAATCGTCGATTGGATTGCATTTGTTCACCTGATTAATTGGAAACTCATAGATCAAAAACGAATGGAAACGGCATTGCACGACCTCGAAGAAGTCGTAGCTCAAAGCAGAGTCAGCTGGAAGTTCATCATGGCAGAAACAGATGACGATAGAGAATGGCTTCCAAATCCAAATCAAACAGGTGTGCTGCCTAACATGCATGTAACCGAAGAAATGGTGCGCTCTTGGGGCCGTGTCATGGATGAAAGCGAAAAGGTGCTCAAAGGAGAGAAGCTAATTCCCTTCTGGCGTGGAGAAGATGCAGGTCTCGGCATCAACGTGCGCAAGGTATTTTTGCAAGCCAGCGACTTTGACCTGGTCGAATGGGTGCAAGGCCCCGCAGCGGTTCCCTACCTCGAGCATGGACAATTGTCTCGCGGTGCCACCTGGCGAGAACTAATGCGAGACTTCGGCGGTTCATTTCCAGGCTATGCTTTCTGGTTCAACTAGCAGATTCTGTTGATGCCAAATTCTGCGGCAAGCTTCAAATGAAATTATTTCTTCTGTGACCTGAGCATCGACCCTAGAGATTCAGTATGCTCGCCAGGTTTGAAGACCATTCCCTTGCCGCCCTCCGGGGTAAACTGAAGAGCTTCATTGTCTAGAACTTTAACTTGCCCACGCCAATTAAACATGTCGTCGCCTTTGTAGGTCGAGCCAACGATGCCGCTTTCATCAGCGGCATTGACTGTAGACAAACTGACGCGCCAACTATTTCCATCCTTTCGCATTTCGACTGCCATGCCCCCGGCTCGCCATGTGCGCACGTTGGAGACGTTACCCTCATTGTCATACCCAAGAGAATTTAGAGATTTAGTATTCCAATCTTTGAATTCGCCAAGTCGGCCGCTCTCATCGTATTTTCTCACCTGCGACATATCAGCAACGTATCTGGAGCCGTCACCGCTCTGAAAATCAAACTTCTCTCCTACAACTCTCTGACCGACAGAATACCTGGAGAACTCGCCTTTTGTATTGAAAGCTCGGATGTCGCCATCAGTGCCCAAAATACGCATCTCTCCATTGGGCAAGCGATTGACCTGAGAAACCTGATAAGGCACCGCCTCACTCCAGAATGATTCTCCCTTTCCAAAACGAGCCGAGGCCCTACCCGACCAGCTGCCATCAGTCATTCTTGAATTCACAACTCTAACATCAGCACCATAGGTATTTGTCGAGGGAACAATGGTCTCTACTTGTGCCACTTCGCCGTTACGATCTAGCTTATATCGCACACTTGCATCATCTGACTTCAGTTCAATAACCCGTTTGTTCACGGAAGACATAATCTTCTCTGTTCCGTAACCCAGGGCACAAAATGCAGCACCAAAGGCCGCAAAAGACAGAGAATCATTGACGTAATTATTCGGTTTCGAGAATAGATGACCGTCTTTGAACATGGCATTCGCCTGCGCGTGTGCCAGCCCGCCGCCTATACCACTGAGGGCTCCGTAACCGATGCTTCCGCCCAACGAACGCGCTTCCGGAACAGCGAAGAAACCGGTCTTGTCGAGTCCATATGCAGTGGCAGCCATTCCTGCGAATGTAGATGCACCAACCATAGCACTAGAAATTCTATCCTTCACGAATGACTTAGAATTCTCATCGCTTGGCTTCAAGAGTCCATCAAACACGGCTCCCGTAATTCCAGCCCTGATTGCGGTGCCGCGCAGTCCTTCTCCACCGAAGTTCCCCATCACACGGTTGCCTCCAGCAGAGAGCAGAGCGTACATGGCAACACCACCAGTGATATCACCTGCTGAAGACGCCATGGACGGCTTTGCGTCATTGACGATATCAAACTCTGGCAACTTCACAAGCCCAGTTTGGTTGGCGACCTGTCTAAGTCCATTCACCGGGTTTTCTAAGGAGGCATGCACGAAGCTACGACCGAAATCCGCACTGTCAGAGATCCGCTTTCCAAGCTTGGTGGAGTGAAAGTCGAAATCGATCGCCCGGTGCAAAATTCTCAAGCATCTTTTTACGGATTGCTCCAAACGAGTAGGCTATAGATTGAAACTCCGACGTGCCAATTCAATGAGCTCTCAGCACTATTGCTTAGCCGAAAATGGCATTTGAGGAGACCGTTTTGGCATATTTCAAAACCGCATAAGTTCAGATGGTACAAAGTGAAAGATAACCGTAAAGAGTCCTTTTCGGATGTGTCAACAAAACCCATAGTCGATCCTTTTTCCATTGAAGGTGAGCTGACCCCATGTTACTTTCGTTTTCTAGAAAGAATCCAGCTGAGTACACAAGTATTAGCAAGAATACTAATAGGGGATGAATAGCTCGGCACCGCCAGAGCCACCACTTCGCCCCCACCGCAAGGAAGCACCATCCCGCTTAGGACGCTAAATAATCCCGAAGATCCAGATATCTATCTGTTAAGATCAAATATTAGATTAATTTGGGGCCAAGCATATGAATAAGATATCGGATTCGAAGGAAGAACCCATAGCTGAAATGTGGATGTTATTTGTGCCCCCGAAGAACGACTATCCGGAACCAATAATGCCAGCAACTGGGCAAAGAGGGATCCCGGTACGACTGGCGATTGGGTTGCCCACGAAGGTTCAGAATCATGGTCCATCGTTTTGTACCGTTTACCTTGACGGACTAAGATCCCCTGCGAAACTGGTTGGTGAAGATTCTATGCAGTCTCTTTGTCAAGCTGTGAACTTCCTTAGAAATACACTGTTGTTCTTTAGGAAGGAAGGATGGCAACTTGAGGAACACATAAACATTGAAGGTGAAGAGCTAGATGATCATGCTGACGATGCTGAGCCTGACTCCTTATTAGAAGGTGACCCCCAGATCGATCTGGAAACCATATTCGGAAAATTATCGTGACCCCCTCTCCCGTCGCATAATCATCTTCGCCTTTGTGAAGCAATCGGCCGATCTCGACGCTTGATCATCATTGAAGTCCTGCCATTTCTTGCGCCACTTGTCTCGTGCGCACTTTAGCTTCTTCTTATTCTTACCAGCTTTCTTGAAGTCGTCAGCTTCCTCTTTTTCGTATTGCGCTTGGATGGAATCGAATAGGTTGTGTACACCAGCCAGGCAATTCAGATAGGCCGGATGATTGTATACCTCATTATCATTTGGTTCGTCGTTAGGTGGCGGGCTACCTGCTGGTCCTATTATGTGCCCGCCTCCGGATGAAGGATTAGGTATTGGCGGTGGACCCGGAATACCGGGGAACAGACCAAGAGGATCGTTAAACTTTATCGGATTATTCGCAACATACCTGTATCTATTGGGCTCATCTTCCTCATCATCGCTAGGATCTCTGCTAAGCCAAACACCGAGATTGGCATTGTAGGCTCTATAACGGGTGAGTCCGAGTCCACTTCTGGAATGAATGTAATAACCGGCATACTGAAAGTCAGAGTCCCCGACTCCCTGAATCTTGGTGACTTCCCCCCATGGTCCATAACCATACTGGGCTGCTATGGCACCTGAGGCATCGGTCATCTCCCTTATGCTGCCGGGAGGTGAGTCCTTTATATAGAAGTAGTTAGTGCCACTACCACTGGTGAAGATCCTCTGGCCCAGAGTGAAGAACTGCTTCCCGTTACTCAGGCTGCCTGATGCATCCCTTTCCTCGCACCTCTGTGAACCACACCACAGGTGCTGCTTTGTAGACGTAAGGCTACCGCTGGTGCGCTCCTCGATTCTCGTGGCGCGCGAAAGTGCATCATACGAAAATTGGGTGATGTTTCCAGTGCAATTTGCAATTTGATTGGATTTCAGAGGTTTTTAATTCTAGTAAAATCGCCTAGTGTGCCAGTGTTCAAACAGAGATGCCATGGCGTTTGTGCTCAAGCCACCAGTGCCGAAACTGCCAGTGCTCTCACGTGCGATTGCCCGCGCAATCGTAGCCGTAGTAAAGCTGACTGTGCCGATTTCTGCTAGGTTGTCCGTGGTCCGTGATTATGGTGTATGAGCACTCAATTGATTACAATTTCCTGCTCGGTCATGATTGCCTCGAATACCTGCGTCGGCTTTGATATAAGCAGCGGCTTTCCGTCAGGTCCATCAACTCCCATGTTGTTCCGTGACTGGCTTGCGTCTTCCAATGCCGTGTTGTCGAATTGCACCTTCAAGTTGTACTTACCAGGAGGAGTTGGTAACACGATAGGAAGATAAACCATGGCAGATTCTGACACATCGGCAAATCCACATTGTTCTTTTTTCAATTTCACTTCGGATTGGTTAGCATAAGCAGTTTCTTCCAATACAGTTTTTCCCTTTTGGTTTACCCATTGATAGTGGAAGTTGGCGAAAAGTACGTTTCTGAGTGAGCCTGGATCTTTCTTGTGATTAAATAGCATCTCTGACTCGACTCCTTTACCACAAAAGGATTGCAGCACAACTTCAATGGGGTTGTCGGCATTACAAAAAAAGCGCAAGCCTAAACAGGCTTGATTCTGCTTTTGATGTTTAAGCCTTCCGAGACTGAATACTTCTAACTGCATTCTTCCTTTTTCTATGGGTGCTGAAAAAGCTTTAGGTCCGATGAGAATCAAAAGGCTCATTGAGATAGATATATATCGCTTAATGGTCATCATTACTTTCCACAACAGCAAAATGTGCGGTTTTTTGGGAGTTTGCGTCCGGGAAATCCTTTTTCGGGAGAAGATACTTGTATAGCTTCAGCTACGTTACCATTGGTCTTATGAACGTTCATGCTCCTTGGAACATAACTCCAATTTCCAGGGGCATCTTCCCTGACAGCATGAAAATCATTACCAGGTCCCTTAATCCAGGGATCGGACCAAGGGTCAGCGTTTGGAGGATTGCTTTCATAAGTATAAACTCCGACTACCAGCTTAGGTGTGTGATTACCCGCACCTCCAGCACCTCCTGCCCCACCAGACGGACAGTCGCACTTGCAATCTTTTGCTGAGGAGATTGGAAAACAACTATATCCTAGTCTTCCTAGCGTATCCGACAATGATTCCTCAGCCCGTGGGTTGTGAAGTAAGTCTCCAGTCATAGGATAAGTTGCATATCCAAGGCAATTAGCCTCCAACTCCACTGTTAAATTGATTTCTTTCAATCCGATTGGATCTATAAAATTGACTGGACTATTAGCTGCATAACCATATCCGCTCGAAATCGGATCTCGACTTAACCATATAGCCCGATCAGCATCGTATTGCCTAAAATGCGTGAAGCTTAACCCACTTCTTGGATGCATGTACATAGCTGCATATTGCACATCAGCCTCGGACGCTCCTTGAAGTTTAGTTCGTTTTCCATATGGTTCATACCCATACTGGGCAACAATAGCAGCTGAATTGTCGGTCATTTCTCTAACTGAAAAATCATGGCTTCGCGTGTAGAAATATTTCGCCGGCGTGCCACTGGCAAAGTTTGCCTGCCCAATTCCGAAGAACTGCTTCCCATTGCTCATGCTACCGGCTGCATCTCTTTCCTCGCATCGGGACGATCCGCACCACAGATGTTGCTTCGTAGACGTGACACTGCCAGCGGTGCGTTCCTCAATTTTCGTGGCGCGCGAAAGTGCATCATACGAAAATTGGGTGTTATTTCCAGAACCCGGATAGGTAATCTGAATCAGCCTGTTTTCGGCATCCCAGGCATAGGTGTTCGTGCCGTCGCTCGTCATATTGCCGTTCGCGTCATATTGCAGTGTCGCGGAAGAGCCCGAATTGATGCTTATTGGATACGAATTGGTTGCGGCCGTTCCGCCGCCACTCTTGGCTGTCACCTTCACGGTGTTCGAACTCAATGCTAGCTTCGGATTCGAACTAAATGCATTCGATGGACTTATCAGCCCCGTATCCGAAGCAGAAGTGTTGAGAGTTAGTGTTTCGGTAGCTCCAGTGTTTTTGCTCGCCGAATACATTGTCTTGTTGGCTGATGTCGATGTAATCGTCAGCACATTAGAACTCGAAGTTGCAGTGATGCCCAGAGAAGACAACGTGCCATCGGCGTTGACCAGGTTTTTCAAGCCTGTTGCGATGTCGGTGGTTGTGTTGCCACCAGCGACCGTGTAGGTGATATCCTTCCCGGCAGTAATTGCAGGATCATGGACGCTAACCGTTAATTTGTCCCCGGTAGTCACCGAGCCGGTGACCGTGACAGTTTTTGTGACATTTGCCACTGCTGAAATAATCGGATTGGTCGTGGTTCCTTCAAATCTGATTGGACCACCAGGGGCATAATTTGTGAGCTCATTGAGATTGTTGTAGCCGTATGCCGTGGCGTTTGTGCTCAAGCCACCAGTGCCGAAACTTCCAGTGCTGTCGCCCTGAACTCCCGTGCGATTACCCGCGCAATCGTAGCCGTAGTAAAGCTGACTGTGCCGATTTCCGCTAGGTTGTCCGCGGTCCATGATTATGGTGTCAGTTGCACCGGCGCCGGTGACAGCGGAAGTAAATTGCGTTGCTCGCGTGGCTGATGTCGTGATAGAAATGACTTTGCCCGAGGCAGAAGCACTGAGTCCCAGGTTCGTCCCCATAACTGACGTGATTGCGCTAGCAAGATTTGTAGCGATTGTCGCCGATGTATCTCCGCCCACAACTGTGTAGGACGCAGTCTCCTGACCCACAGGAGTCGTGCCGGTTAGCGAGGCGTCATATGCAGTCACTGAGACAACATCACCAGTATGCGGAGTGCCCGCAACGTAAGCTTTGAATTGCGTGCCCGAATCGGAAACTGCTGTAATCAGCTGTCCAGCGTTATCGTAAGCCAGTCCAAGATGGGTGTTGACGCTATTCTGAAGCTGCTGCCATTGCGTGATTTCACCCGCAGAATTGTATGCGTAGGCAAATTTAGACAATGTAGTTGCCGTGGGGCTGAGATTCGAAATTTGTTGCAGGCGCTGGTCGCCGATGTTCGGCAGCCAGCTAAAGTTCGTGACCTGGCTATTGGGATAGGTTATCGAAGCAAGACGATTGACGCCCTTCGATGATCCAGACGTGTTATCGATGTAGGCATAGTTGAAGGTTCCCAGCGGATTCAGCTCTGAGGTGACTCTTCCCATTTCATCGAAGGACCAACGTGAATTGTTATTTCCGCCGTTGATGAGTCTGACGTTCGTTCTTCCATCATTATCGTAGCCGTAAGAAATCTGTGAATTGGAAATCACGCTATTGGTCACATCGCTGAGCTTGCCGGCACCGCAGGTCACGATGGTGCCCCCCGTAGCAGTCGGTGCTACTCGAAGTGCTGTTGTTTGATTGTGGATTTTAATTAGAACACCGCTTGTCGCCGTAAAAATATTTGCGGCCTGCAGAGTTGCATTTGCACCTATAGCAGCGCCGAGGTGAGTTGCTAACTGAGCCGGATTTCCCACGTCTCCCGTAGGGACTGTGTAATTAAATGTATATTGTCCTCCTGGCAAATTTGAGCTATAGAAAACGATGCTTATCGTATCGGTTGCGTTCGGGACTTCTGGGATTCCGCCCACTACAATTGAAGTCCAACCTGTGTCGGCACCGAAATCCTGATAATTAGGGTAATACTTATAGTTGTATTGACCCCATCCGTTTGAGATTGACTGCGGGCGATCAAAGTACGGATCAAAAGCTGATACCACCTGCGATGTCGCATTCACCGCATTGGCGTACCGTTTCACCGCAACCGAATCATCGAAATTGTAGGCAAACAATGTTGTTTGCGGTGTAGGTTGAATTGCATCAGAAATAGAGGCTATTCGGCTGTTCGTCGTCTCGTAAACGTAATCGTAATGAGACCCATCAGCATACTCCTTCTGAATCACTCGTCCTTCAAGATCGTGATGCCACTTTGTGGTATTGCCTGCAGGGTCAGTCAATGAAGCTAGCCCACCGCAATGACACCAGCAATACTTAGTTTGTCTTCCTAATGGATCGGTTTCCGAAACGAGGTTTTGCATATTGTCATAGGTTCGCTGGGTCCAGCGACCGATGCGATCGGACATCATGACTGCGTCAAGCCTGTTGTACTTCGTTTCCTCCGATGTTCCGTCCGGAAAGGACGTTGTCGTTAGTCTATTTAGTCCGTCATATGAAAAATTCAACACGTAACCTTCTGAGTCCGTGATGGAACTTGGAACTCCATATCCATAGAAGGAAAAGCTGGTAACATCCTGGTTTCCACTGAGCGGTCCATCTATAGAAGTGAGGTATCCATTGGCGTCGTAATTGTAAGTTGTAACAGCACCCGTAGGATCTGTAAGCGTTGTTAATTGACCCAAGCTGTTGTAGCTGTACAGAGTGTGCTGCAATGTTCCATCAATGATCATTGTTGGCTTATGCGGGGTGCTTCCATAGGTATAGTAAGCCAACCCCATGATTGGCGAAGTGCTTAAGTTCACAACTTTCAACACGTCGATCTGGTTGCTAGCGTAGGAAAACTCCAGACGCCTGCCTAGCTCATCGATGACCTGAATCGGATTCCCCCATATTGTGCCAGGGAAAGTCTTGTAGTTAGATTTCACCAATCCGTGGGCACTGGTAACATTAGTGAAATTGACACTGGATGAGCCATTTACCGTGCTTGCATAGGTTGTGGTGCTTGTCGAAGATGACTGACAACCCAGCATGGGAGCCGCGCTAATGGCGGGGATTTGACCGATCACCCCGCTATAGGGAGCACTAGTCCAAGCAGAAGAAATCTTAGATGTTTGCAGGTTCGTATTTGCGTTTACTGCAAGTGAAAGTGCTTGCGCGATATCTGAATTGCTATCGCCAGCCTGAACTGTATAACTCACTGTTTGAGAGCCACCAGGCAGGCTGGAATCCGTAACAGTAATTGCATACACCTGTCCTGCAGTAGGAGTGCCGCTGAAACTGAAGTTCTGAACCCGGTTGGTTCCAGACGCAAAAGTTAAGGTCTCTGTTATTGAACCCGATAAATTTGCAAATTTGCTACTGTCAAAATCATTGGCAGTAAGAGAAGTTACTGTTATCACGTTCCCCACTGCAGCCGCTGTTATGCCATATCCCTGGCAATACCGATCATTGTTGAAACTCTGTGCAAGCCCGGCGGCGATAGTAGAAATAGTATCGCCAGAGACGACCTGGTACGAGAGAACAATGTCTCCTGAATCAATAAGTCCTAAATCACGAATTTGAACCTTGATTAGATTACCCGCGGTAACGGTGCCACCAACAGTGATACTATTTTTTATTGGCACCAGCTGCTGGGCAATCTGCTGATATCGCGTAAGACCGCCAGCCGAAGTTGCATTCTGCCCACTTTGTCCAACGCTGTAATAGTTCACGGGGGCTTCCAATGGCTTCCTAGTCCAGCTAGGGATTGAAGACTCTATAGAATTCGAAATAAAAAGCCATCTTGTGGTCTGACAATGTGTGTACACATTGTTGAACGCATCGTTGGGATACATTTCAGAGGCTTCTCTATCCCAGAAGTAAGTTTGTTTGATAGAACTCAACCAATTTTCGATGCGAGTGCTTGTTCCGTCTGGCAATGTGAATTTTAGTCCTTCTGGAACAGTGTCGGTATCACCTCCAGGAGTGTAGCGATAGAATTGCGTACTGCCGTACGGTGACACCATGAGATTGATGAAAGTCGAGTCCGTATCCGTCTGATAGCGAAAGCTAGATTGGTTACCAACTGCATCCGTCATGCTCAACAACTGGCTCTTATCTGCGCTATAAGCAAAACTCGCTGAGCGACCAAAGCCATCTGTCACCCCGGTTACCTTGTAATAGCCAGGGTCTGTTGAGATGTTTGAGTCATACGCAACAGTCATTGGAGAGTTGCCGCAAGCGTCTGTTATCGAAGCCAGGCGGAAATAGCCTGGGTCAGTCACAGTGTTTGAAGAATAGGCTAAAACTGCAGCTTTACCTTGCGGGTCGAGTACTTGCGTTAGAAAGAATGTGTCGCCTGCTGCATTTTTTCTTTCGTATTTCTCGACACTTCCGTCCGGCATCCGTCGCTCCCAACTAATCACGCCAGCGTTGTTGACTTCTGCAATGATCGCCAGTGAATAAGCATCGTGGTTGAATGCCTCCTTGTATGTCTCATAACCTCCACCACGGACGCGTACGTTAACTATCCGGTGGATTGGGTCTGTGCTATCAATGGTAAGGTAAGAGAGCCAGTTCAGGCTCCAGTTATGCCCCAGGTTGGTGAAAGAAAACGTTGATGGTTGTTGTCCCTCATTGTAGTTGTAATTTACAACTACCCCCATTTCAGGCCCTACTGGTGGCGAATACGTCAATGGCGTATCCACGATGTTCAAGGTGGCATTCATTGAAAACGCTGACGCTACAGGCATACCACACGAATCAGGTCCTCCTCCAGATCCTCCCTTGGGCTTGCAATTACCACCAGCGCAAGGTGTTTTTGGGCAATAAGGAGTTTTGAATTGTTGAGGAAGCGCGGCATAACCTTTTCCCCAAACATTTCTTGCTTCGCTATCGTCGAGCGTAATCCAGTTTGCGCCCACTTTGTCAGAAGGAATCATGAAATAGCCATCGCTCTCAGCATTAAGAGCAGCTGCGCTCACCCATTTTGTTCCGTCAGAATCGAAAGTAGGATCTTCGATTTTGTAAAAACCATTGGACTCTTCGAGAATGGCAGCAAAGTGTCCTTTGGACCAATGCACGAGGCTAGGAACTGGAATCTGAGATCCGGACTTACGCTTAACAGGTGAAAGGTCCAAATCCAATTTACGAGCAAGATCTTTCAACTGCTCTAGATTTGTTCCACGCTTCGTGGAATCTGCGGTTTTGATTATTTGATCAACTTCTTCAGGTGAGCGAGTGGTTTGCAGCCCAGGGCTTTTTGAAAGTGCAAGGGACTTTAGCCCATATGGACCACATTTGAAGGCAATGCCTTCATTTTGGTTCATGGTCCAGAGTCCATCTTGTGCAGCTTTTAGCCGCAACATATCTGACGCCGCCATTACACGTGAAGAAGCTAATCTCAAATGTTCTTCGAGCTTTTCCGCTAACCCGAGGCGAGCTTCCAGTTGCACCAAATGCGATACGGCTGAGTTTGCAACCATTTTCATCGCCGGATCTTTCTTATCTTTAGACAGATTCCATGATTTTTCCCAGTAATCGGCTGCTTCATTTAGATAACCCGCATCAAACAATTTTTGCGCAACATTCAACGCGAGAGAAGCCGTCCATCGTGACTTAGGATTAGACTGCAAGAATGAAGTAAGTGCAGATACATCTTCTGATTTCTGCCTTTTTAGATACTTCAGGATTGCGGTCGCAAGCTCTTTGTTTTCCTTTTGATTAACATCTTGATCAGACGGTGCTAATGGCTCCAAAAATACGTGGCAATTTATGAGATCACTGTCCGTGGGGGACGCAGGAAATGAAAGCGATGAGTCGCCAATTTCAATTTTTGGGCGTGGGTTAGCAGTGTTGCTAGCCTCATGCTGCTTTTTTATTGAAATGCGTTCAGCAGGCGCAGATAAAACCATTTGCGAAGGCACCATGCTAAGCAATAGGAGCACCATCAATAGTGCCGAACGCGAGCGGTTATTCATTCTGATAAATTTCATTTTCTCTTCTTCGCTTTTATTGACTTTGAACAGGCACGGTTAAATTTATTGTGGGCGCAACCATATCCGATGGGCTCGGAGTCGGGCATTGGTCGGCGTTGAGGGTATAGGTTTCGGAAGCAACGCTGCTGGAAATTCCATTCTTTACTGCGATAGCTTTCAGCGTCGTGGTGTAGTTAATGAGAATAGGGCAGCCATTGAAAATGGGAGAGGAGGCGTTCGGCGTCGTTCCGTCGGTGGTCACGTGAAGGACGGATGTGTCATCTGCCGAACTTATAACGACTTGCGTTGGACCGTTCTTATTTCCTCCCGCAACGCTGATCTGTGGTGTGGGAGGCTGTTGACGCAATAAATCAAATTTTTGCAGCAGAACTGCCTCGACATCTTGTCGATTATTTATAGCGTTTGGAAAAATAAGCAGCTCTGCGATCTTTCCGCTGTACGGACTGGACCCAGCAGCAGCAGCACCTATTGTATTAATAGACCTACTTGTATTTGCTGCTAAAAACATGTTTGTGACTGGCGTTCCAGCCTGCCCATTTACATAGATAGTTCCGGTCGCATCAGTTCCCGAGACATTCGGAACAAGCACAGCTTCAATTAGAGTGTACTCACTGGTACTGAGAGCACTGGCTGATTGCGCGGCACTGCTGGTGGTACCACTATAGACATCGAACTCAGCTTTAGAACCCGTATTCGAAATCCGCACTTTTATGTTATTTCCGCTGCTGCCATTGCCGATATCGAGCAAAGTAGCTCCAGCGGTCAAGGAGGCAGTCTTAGCGACTATGAATATGCTTACGCCTTTTGTGAAATCAGCAAAACCAGCAGGAAGGTTGAAATATTGTCCCGAGAATTCAATTGCGGCTAAGTCATTGATTGAATTTGGAAGTAACTTTGGATCTTGTCCGCTAATGGCACTTGCACTATTAGAATTTCCTGATTGGTCAGTCCAAACAATCACTGGGTTGGGATTTCCAGTAGCTGGAACAATGCCTTCTTCGGCATCCAGATACACTGACGGCAGATCGATGTACAATGTAGCTACGGGATTGGGCGAGCCGTCGATGGAAATGGCTTTTAACGTTGTAGAAGTTGTTACTGTGAATGGATTGAGATAGGTTGTGCTAGCTCCGTTAGGCGTACTTCCGTCGGTTGTAAAGTGGATAGAGTTCCCAATGGAAGCCTTAACTCCCATAGTGACCGTTTTCGGAGAGAGCATTTCTCCAGCAGTTCCAATAAAGGGCGTTGGAGCCGTTGCGCTTAATACTGGCTGCGCTGCAAGAAATACAACAGCAAGCGCAAAACAATGATTTGACCACTTTTTCACAGTTTTCAAAGTTACCTCACTAATATTGCTGGATTCTAGTTGTGCCGACGCTCAAATCTCGAGCAGTTCCCGCCAGGAGATTTGTGATTGAAATATTCGGTCCGATGTTTGTATTGTCCACTGGCAAATTAGTAGTGATCGTTGCAACAATAGCACCGTTAATTGTGTACACGAGTTTTGAAGGATCGGAGCTGTCTACAAACATGTCGTAAGTAGTACTTGTAGCAACTGTAACTCCACTGTCAACCACCGTGTTTGTGGAAGCATTTGAACTCACACATTTCCACGTCGTATCGCCAGCACCGGTGTCATATCGAAATGAGGCGAGATTAGCTGTTGGCGTAGCACTTCCGCTGGGGTTGCTTGCCGCCAGTCCTATCCATATTCGTTGGCTCGCTATTCCAGAGGCGCTGGTACGTACTCTCGTAGCAAATGTTGGCGAGTACTGATATCGCGCGTCAGTGAATGCAGTTGACCGAATTCCGCCAACTGCATTCACCGTTGTCGCTGTACTGTATTTTATCAAGTTGCCTGATGTGCCACTAGCATTGGCTGCAGTGCCAGATGCAGTAGGTACGGCAGTCATGCCCACTGCGCTGAACGTCGTTGCCGCAGTCGTGAGAGGCGTCCACCAACCCACCCGCTGCGGTGCAGCAATCAGGGCGCTAACATTTACTTTTATCTTTCCTGCGGTGCCAGTGTCCACGGTCGTTCCTAGCCCGTCCACCAACATACGACTTGATGGAAAATTCCCAGTTTCATCTATAGACGTGACCGCTGATGAAGGACTTCCGCCAACACATTGGGCATTTGCTGGAATCAAATTTCCAAAAATACAAATGCTCAACGAAAGGGCCATTGTCGCAAATTTTGACATTACGTCGCTCCTTTAGAAACGGCATGCCTGGGGCACTTGACGCAGTGCACCAGTTGTTATCTTTCAACCGGGAAGAAATTTATTGGAGGAGTATATCTTTGATGACACAGAAATACATCCCCCTCGAACCACAAACTCAGAATTTAATGAACAAGCGGAAGAGGTAACTCTTTTTGCTCTTCGTGGAGCAAAGCTTTCTAACACCATCAAAAGACACGTTTGCATGGGAAATGAGAGAACGCAACTTCAATTCGAATTGCATTCTAATGAGTCTGTTCAACTTGTTTGAGTTATGTGTAGTGCCAATCTCCAAACTGGAAAAAAATTTGTGGAGAAGCACATGACTGAACTAAGAATTATTGTGATGGTTAGAATCAAAAGCGGCCCGGGTCTAGTCTCAAGGATTGAGAATCGCATTAAGCAAACCAGCTTCGCAAAGCGCCAGGTCTCTAAAAAGAAATCTAGAGGAAAAACGCTTAGAACTGTTCTCAGAGATTATTTAGAGTCGAAGCCAGAATTGCGTCAGTCTTCTGTTCGCATCTACAACGCTCTTGTTGCGCACCATCTGAGTGATTGGATAGACCTACCATTGTCTTCAATTAGCTCGGCAATGATTGAGAAGAAGCACTCAGATATCGGTACGCACTCAACAGAAGCAAGCAAGCTTCAGGCCAACATGGTGATGCGCATTATGAGAATGCTCTTCAATTTCGCTCTTCGTCGTTATCATGAGAAAAACGGGCGCCCGCTATTGAGAAACAACCCAGTTGACGTGCTTACACAAAATAAGCGCTGGTATCGGGCGACTGTAAGGCAGGGCATGATTCCAGACTCTAAATTGACTCGGTGGTATTCGGCTCTGAAGACTGTGCGAAGCGAAACAGTCCGCGACTATCTTCTCTTCGTATTGCTCACTGGTTTCAGGAGAGCTGAGGCCGCCTCCTTGAGATGGTCGGACATCGATTTCGAAGCAAAAACTGTCGCCATTGATGGAGAGAGAACTAAAAACCATAGAGCGCATGTACTCCCTCTCAGCAGTTTTCTGACAAGGCTCTTAAAGAGACGGTTTGCTTCTAGCAAATCAGATTTTGTGTTTCCAGGGAGACGTGCTGGCATCACGCACTTTGATGCGACGCTTCAAAAACTTCGAGAGCATTCAAACTGTCACTTTACAATTCACGACCTGCGCCGCACGTTTTTGACGAAGGCTGAGAGCCTTGGAATTCCTCATTATGCATTGAAAAAACTAGCTAATCATTCCGTAAAGAATGACACCACATTTGGATATTTGGTCATTGACGTGGAGAGATTACGGCAGCCGATGGAGAAAATTACGAACAATTTCCTCAAACTTATGGGGCACGAAGAAGCACCAAACAAAATTCGCAAGAATTCCAGCAGCACTTCTTAGAATCCATTCCTGCAGGGCAGTTCCGGCATTTGGACACATACAAAAACACCCAATTTTCGTATGACGCACTTTCGCGTGCAGCGAAAATCGAGGAGCGCACCGCTGGCAGTGTCACTTCTACGAAGCAGCATTTGTGGTGCGGGTCTGAACGTTGCGAGGAGCGTGACCTAACCGGCGGCTTTGGTAGCGGTAAACAATTCTTCGCAAGAGGACAGCGAGACTTTAATGCTGGTTCAAGTACAAACTACCAATTTACAAAGGATGCGCCTCCCTCAAGTATAAGGGAAATGACAGATAGCTCTGGCGCTATAGTCGCGCAATACGCATATGGACCTTATGGAGATGTCACCAAAGTCCAAGGCACTCTTTCCGCGGACTTTCAGTATGCAGATTACTATCTACACGTCAGATCTGGCTTAAATCTGACGTATTATCGAGTATATTCCTCAATTAATGGTCGATGGCTTAGCAGAGATCCGCTAAGTGAAAACGCTGGTCCAAATTTATATTCATACGTTTCCAATGATCCAATCCGCTGGGTAGACCACACAGGTCTTATGGGATGCGCTGGAGGCGCTTGTGCATCAGGGGCGCCTGTTAGCATTCCACTAACAATGAACGCGGCAAAGCCACGAAAGAGACAATTCACTCCCTGGCCTGAAGACTTTGCGATTGGTCGTCCAAATGAATTTCCATTTCTCGAGTGTCAAGATGGTACTAAGGTGAGATGTCTTCGCTGTTGTCATCAAAAATTTGATGCTCTGCATAATACAAAAGAACTTGGTGCTGGTTATTGCGATAAAATGTACGGACCGGGCGGATG
The DNA here is from genome assembly GCA_044226015.1 of Obscuribacteraceae bacterium (SeqCode). Lineage (GTDB taxonomy): Bacteria > Cyanobacteriota > Vampirovibrionia > Obscuribacterales > Obscuribacteraceae > JAIEPM01. Next base: position 88,698 of record JBGAHS010000001.1, on the reverse strand, counting down.
CGACCCAGACCCAAGAAAATACAAGTGTTGTGTTCTCTGGGCTGTGCAATATTTGAGCTATTGCGTAAGAAGATGCAATGGTGGCTTTACAGGCGACACCCCAGCTGTAGATGATGAAGAATGTAATGATCCTTAAAGAAAAAATTTCGAACTTGAAGAAGCACCTTAAATTGATCGAGGAAGAGAATTGTTCTTTGAGTAACTATTCAAACCTAGCCGAACTGGTCAAGGACTTCTGTGAGTTGCTTTGTGATTCTGCACCATTGGCTTGGACCAAGAAAGAACATCTTGCAATAAAACACGTAATAACTCTGGATTGGCAATCACAACTGCTTGTTAAATCAATTTCTGATGACGAGATATCAAAGTTGGCAATTCTTCCGTATCCAGAGGAATCAATTAGATTGTATTTTCTTCTGCGGTGCCGAAGGTTGAGAGACTCTGCATTGAGAGAACGGCTAGCAATGCATTTTCTTTTGAGTGATTTCAGTGAAGTGATTCGAGACAACGCGGCGCAACTGCTAGCCGGGACAGGCTGGAGCCAATCTGAATCATATGCTCAATTGTGGTGGACATCAAAGAAACCACTAGACAAGGTAACCGCACTAAATATGCTGCTAGCCTGTCGCTCAACAATGCTGCCTAGTTACCTGTCTCTTGCGAAAAAATCCCGTAATGAAACATTGAAAAGAGTCGCCTCCGCGATTGAGGCAATTATAGAAACCGACAAATCAATTGTCGACAATGCACCTTAATTCGTGCAGAGAACTATCCAACATACGTTGAAATCAGAATACGATTGGGAAGAAGCGTAAGTTCAGGAAACCGAGAACTCGTAGTAGCCTAATCTGGCGAACAACAACGTCAATGTCGAAGTCGTATGTATTATTGTCAATCAATCAAAATTGCAGGGACACGCGAATCAGACTTCGGTTTCGCCGGCTATTATCGTCTTTCCCGGAATGGTTTAATTGCGCAAGTGTACAGATTGTATGAGCCAGTTCGTGGGGCATTTTTTTCCCGTGATCCACTAGCTTACAAAGACTCACGATGCTGGGCCAGGAACAACGTTACATGCCGGTATTGATTACAATGTGAAACCAAACCCTGGTTTCAATCAGCCAGCAGTTGACTCCCTCGTTTGACCGAAAGGACGTAAATCCTTACACATACGCACTGAATAATGAATATAGAATTTTCCTCGAAGTCAAAAAGGATCTTTGCCTCACTGTCTGTGGGACTTCTTGTGGGCTATTACGGCATAGTTAGATCGAAGAACATAGAACTTGCAAGGCTCATCGAATGTGGAAACGATGCAGTCCGCAATCATTCCCTTAAAACCGCTGAAGACTACTTTGCAAAGGCAAGCATTTTAGCGAAAGAGCTTGACCAGCTCAGCTTTTGGAACCACGATCATCTTCAATCCGTTTGGCTAGATCGCAGAATTGTTCTTGAGCAAACGAAAACACCGCCCCGGACTTTTAGCGCACTTAATTCCTGTCGCTAGGTCAGCTCGTTAAAAGCCTCTGAAAACCAATCAAATCCCACTGGAAACATCACCCAATTTTCGTATGATGCACTGTCGCGCGCAACGAAGATTGAGGAGCGCACCGCAAGCAGTGTTACCTCGACGAAGCAACATTTATGGTGCGATTCAGAGAAGTCTGAAGAACGAGATCTGTCCGGAAGCTTGAGCAATGGAAAGCAGTTCTGCGGCATGGGACAAATCAATTTTAATTCTGCCACAGGATCTAATTATTTTTATTGCATAGATAAGCTTGGATCTGTGAGGGAATTAACTAATAGCTCAGGGACCATTGTTTCACTGTATGGTTATGATCCATATGGTGTCGTCAACAAGATCTCAGGCTCACAGGACGCTGATTTTCAATATGCTGGTTACTACTCACATATGCGAAGTGGATTGAACATGACTTGGTTTCGTCAATACTCAGCTTCATTAGGCAGATGGCTCAGTAGAGATCCAATTGGTGAAGCCGGTGATTTAAATATTTACAGCTATGTTGGCGGAAATCCAATTCGTTACCTGGACCCACTAGGGCTTCTCACTTGCGTTCAAGTTGCTAGGTTGCTGGACGGAGGTTGTAACTATTCAGGCAAGACCGTAGCTGGCACAGTTGGGACTCAACTGGGTACGGAATTTTTGTTATGTATGGCTTTTCGTGAAAGCACTCCACACTCACCCGATAATTTTGAGCCGAGTGTAGACAACACAGAAGGCTCTGGTGCAAAGGGTCTTTTGCAAATATATAACGAGCAATCTGCAAGCCAAGTTGGTGCGAAGTGGAGCGAAATGTCAGATCCTGCAAAAAATTTGAGAGCGGGTTCCATGCTTGCCGGGTATTACGTCAGTAAATTCGGGCTGGAGGAGGGTATTAGTAAATTTGGTGGTGGAGATCCCGGATATTTAGGAGCAATTCAAAAATGCGAAAAATGCTTAAAAGCTAAAAAGACTCGGTGCGATAAAGGCTGCTTACAAAAGTCCAAGGGTGGATGATTTATGCCAGGATTGGTTTATGTGCTTGCTGTGTCTTTCATATCCGCGATTCTTTGGTTGCCAGCCGGATACGCCTATGAAGAGCTTCGAACAGTGAAAGCTAAAACTACAGCAGATGTGAAAAGCCTTGCGCGTTGGAGAAAGTGGAGAGATCAACACAGTTCACTTTGGTTTCTTTACGATTGGACTGTTAGAAACGAAAGCGACACCGAGACTGAACACTACTCTGTTCGCATAATGAGAACGCCTGGGGCGCTCAGGGGCAAAGCCGGGGAACAAGCGGTTCTAAAAATCTTTGACAAAAAAAATAGATTAGTTTATTGCTCTGACAATGGCGATGATGTTGACGAACTCTGCTACGGTAAACCAATTTCCATCCTTCGTCTGGATGATAAGATGGCTATTCTTTCAGACGGTCCACGCAGTATTTTGACGACCGTATTCCTTTGCGCTCATGGAAAAATACAGAAAGTATTGGAAACAGGATCCTTGTATCAACCAGAATTCGTGCTGTCAAAAGAAGGAAAAATTCCGAAAACTCTGATCATTACCAACCACGTTGTTGACCGAGGAAAACTCCTACATGCTTATGTTTATACGTGGGATTCAATTCGACTTAAATATATTGAAAAAGGAATCCCTTTCTCCGATAGACTTAATGCAGCATTGTAACTCCCTCCACCTCAAGAGTGACGAAATGGGACTTTGTTTGGAATAATGCGGTACAACTACTAACAGGTTCGCGCTGAAAGGTTGACTTCGAATCGATTTGGCAAAATGTTCACCCTTTCGCAATATCGATTCCTACTTGAACTCGTTTTGATAGTAGCGGGTAAAGTGTTTAAAGACCTCTGAAATCCAATCAAATCCCACCGGAAACATCACCCAATTTTCGTATGATGCACTTTCGCGTGCCACGAAAATCGAAGAGCGCACCGCAGGTAGTGTTACGTCGACGAAGCAACATTTGTGGTGCGGGAGTGAGCGATGCGAGGAACTAGATGCATCAGGCAGTCTCAGCAATGGTAAGCAATTCTTCAGCAGAGGCCAGGTGAACTTTAGTGGTGGCACGCCCGCAAATTATTTCTATAACAAAGATCACCTGGGCTCTATAAGAGAGCTGACCGATTCCACTGGTGCCATTAAAACCCGATATTCATATGATCCTTATGGTGTGGTCGCTGAGACCATTGTGACGGGCACCAGCTCTGCTGACATGCAATATGCAGGATACTATCTGCATGGAAGAAGTGGACTCAGCATGCCGGTCTACAGGGCTTATAATGCTGCTCTTGGTAGATTCATCAACAGAGATCCGATTGGAGAAAAAGGAGGGTTGAATCTTTACGGATATGTAGAAAACTCTCCAACTTTGGATATAGATCCGTCCGGTCGATATGCTCAGGCAGCGACTATCGCCCTTACCCCAGTCGGCGCTGCCGTCGTGGCTAGCACAGCCGTTATGATGATTTCAGCGCACGCAATCACTAACGCCATAAAAAATATCAAAATGAATTTTATTCAGATGAAAATGAACATGTGTGTTCTTAAAGCGCTGAACAAATGGAATGATTGCCGGAGCGACAAATTAGGCTGCCATGCCAACGAGCCGGAAGCCAGTAACAATCCGGTGCTAGCTCAGGAACTGGAGGATTGTGATACTGATTTTGCAGAAGATATTAATAAATGTCTAACGAAGTTCCCCGGAGCAACGGTCAATCTTAGTCAGTGAAAAAATTAGGAGATTACTTCTTTTCCTTTTGTCGAGCTAGGGCTCTTCGGTTATAGGCGCTTCTATCGGACAGATACTCTCTAGTTTTATTAAAATCATCCTTTGAAAAACCGACTTCGGCTAGTCTTTCATACTCTTCGCTATTCGGTAAATACTCGGGATCTGTAATATGCTCCCAACCACCCAAGTCTTTAACAACTCGCTTCAAGGAGGTGTCTGCAAATGGGAGTAAAGATAAGTGATCCCTGATCAAACCTTCCTTGGAAAAGAGGGGGCGCGAGTAAAACACGTAATCTAATTTTTCGAAATCAGGAGTGAACCCAAAAAAAATTTGTACGCTTAGTTCGGTTCGTCGAATAAAGTGCCGACATTGATGTATAAGAAACGTCATTAGAGCCTCATACAGTGGCTAACACTATACAGTATACATACTCGATTCTCTGTAATGCCCATATCTAGCCAAAAACTTTGAGCCACCATTTGAGCACGAAGCAAAGTGCGAGAGTTATTTGATAAGCCGGGACAGTTGAGTGGTCTGGAATTCTCAGAGCCTGGTAAACGTTGGTCCTTCGATGAAATGGGTAGAGTCACCACAGAGCTGAATCCGCTGGGAACCTTCCTTAAAGTATCGATTGCAGTTGAACGAAGCAAGACTTTCATTGGACATTCTGCTATGCATTCTGGGAGTTACTCCTCCCAGCGATGTTCTCCCACCAGAATTTTAGTGTTGTAAGAGGAAGTAGATTTTGTTAGCTGCAATCCAGAAAGGAAAACAGAGCGGTCTTCCTGTACGGAGTCTCTGATGATTTCCTCAATGTAGCCACTGTTGTTGTAGCGGATTTTTCTAGTTGATGTTCCTGTTGCGAGTTCAACTTCTGATGGAACAATGATCGATTCTGAGTTTGCAAATGGCAGAGAATAGAGTCCAAATAACATAGAAGGAATTATCGAGACAATTCTTATTTCACTAATCAAGTCTACGAGCTGACCGCCTTTTCCTAGCTCCTTCAATGAAGGACTCGCAGGAGTGTAGGTCAGATGGCCATTCTTGAAATCGAATTCCATTCGGCATTGAAAAAAGGGGCTAAATCCCTTAAAAAGTAATTTTCCGTCGCGTCCTACTGTCGGCGTTCTGGTTTCGTTTTTGTAATCAAAGATAATCAACTGGCCACGTTCAAAAGTTGTCGAAAAGCTTGCCAGAAGCAATAACTCTCCATTCCCCGAAACGTACTCGGTGATCCCTTTGTCCGAGTATGTTTTCAATTGCGAATAATCCTTAAATCGATCCACGGCTAAAAAATGGACTTTTGTAAGTCATAACTAACTATGACTTAAATTATAGTTGATGCGGTCGCTGTTATGCACATTTCAAAAATTTGAGCAATGCTTAGCCTTGAATTCAGCTGACTTTTATTACCATGAGGATGCGGAAACCTCGAACCTCTTCCACTGGAAGAATTAAAAGCACGACGGACTTCTCACCCAGAGACTTTGGCTGCATCATTCGACTTCACCGAAATCAAGACTTCTCCCACCATAAACATCACCCAATTTTCGCATGATGCACTTTCGCGCGCAACTAAAATCGAGGAGCGCACTGCTGGCAGTGTCACTTCCACAAAGCAACATTTGTGGTGCGGGTCCGCTAGGTGCGAGGAAAGAGATGGCACTGGTAGTTTGAGTAATGGCAAGCAGTTTTTTGGCAAAGGAGAGGTGATATTTGCCGCGAGTGCATCAACAACCCATTTCTTCACATTTGATCACCTGGGGTCAGTGAGAGAAATGACGCACACTACTGGTGCCTCTTTACTCATTGATCTTATAGTTTCATATGAGCCTTACGGACGGCTTGTTTACTTAAGCACGAGCGGAACGTTTTCAGACTTCGGCTACGCTGGTATGTACTTCCACCAGAACTCAGGCATGAACCAAACGCTTTTCAGAAACTATGCACCCTCATTCGCCCGGTGGTTAAGCAGAGATCCGCTTGGGGAAAATATCGGAACGAATTTGTTCGAATACGCAAATAATGCTCCAACAATATTCATGGACCCATACGGATTAGCTTGTTGCTCAAGCAAAGATTGTTGTGAGCAGCAGACTCAAAAATGCTTGAAAGCTGGTCGGGATCCAGGATGCTGTTACAAAAATGACGCGGCATGCAATGATTCTGTTGGAAAAGGCGAAACATTTTCTGGAAGCTGGGAGTACTGTGGCAAAAGACCACCAGATTACCGAACGATACCGAAAAAGCAGCCAATTGAAAAATCCCACGACGAAACCAGGCTGCCGCTACCGTTGCCCAAGGCTGTTCCACCACAATTGCCATGGTGGATTTATTTGATACCATTTTACTGCCCTGGCCAGGCAACCCGGTTTATGGAGGTGTCTAATGGCAGAGTACATTAATAAGTGGAATACAGATGCTGGTCGGCAATTTCAGACGGTGCTCGACAACACAAAAGTAGACCAATTCATAAGCAAAGACAAGCTCCGGCATTTCCTGAGGTCCACGGCAAATTCTGGATTTACAGAGGACGAAAGACTAATAGTACTTGCTCATCGAGTGGACTTTCCGGCTGGATGGAAGACAGTTTGCGCGATCTACGAGCTTGCAGAGAAGGATGAGGGAACGTTTCTAACATGGATCAGTTTGGCCATACACAAATGGATGACAAAAAAGAACCCATTATCAATTGCAGAGAAACTCCAAGTCGCCAAAGATGCACTTTTAATTGCCGATAAGGCCATTTCGATGTTTCCACTAAATGATGGATTTCTGGCGCAAAAAGGTAGGATCCTTAAGGATTACCCCTGTGATCCATCGATGAGGACCGCTTATCTGGAACAAGCTTTAGACTGCTTTGTAAAAGCAGTTGAATTACGTTCAGCGAACGCCGATGAAATTGATTTAGAAAATCAGATCAATTTAGCAGATAGTCTTATGGAGCTACAACGCTGGGCGCAGGCACTGCGGATTTACCAATCTCTGGATTTATCTTTAGTTGAAAACGAGTCCGGAATATCTATAAAGAACGAAATTGTGGAAAAAATTTTGATTTGTCAGCTCCGCGCCAATCCCAGCACTTAAGATCCGGTGAGCGTAATATGTTTCGAATCGATTCGACGTAATGATTAATTTTCATCGTTTCCATTTTGAACTCTGTTGGAAGACTAGCAGACTAAGCGGAATAACTGCTATTGAAGCGCAATACAATTATGACAAACTAAGCGACTCTGCTAATCTTAAAAGTCTCTGAAATCCAATCAAATCGCACTGGGAACATCACCCAATTTTCGTATGATGCACTTTCGCGCGCAACGAAAATCGAAGAGCGCACTGCTGGCAGTGTCACTTCGACGAAACAGCATTTGTGGTGCGGGGCAGCTAGGTGTGAGGAACGGGATGCGTCAGGTAGCCTGAGTATTGGCAAACAATTCTTGAATCAAGGACAAGTCAACTTCACCATTGCAGGTTCCAATCAATACTCTTACAGTAAAGACCGCCTGGGTTCCATCAGGGAACTGACTAAGACTGTGGGGGGAATAACTGCTATTGAAGCACAGTACAATTATGATCCTTATGGGCTTGTTGTCAAACTAAATGGTAGTGCCGACGCAGAATTCCAGTATGCAAATTACTACTACCATTCTAGAAGCGGACTTAACATGCCGGTCTTCAGAGTATATGCTCCTTCAAGGGGTAGGTTTGTCAACAGAGATCCGTTTGAGGAAGCAGGAGGAACTAATCTATACGTTTACGTTGGAAATGGCCCGACTAACTTCGTCGATTTCACAGGATTAACGCCCAATGACTATGGAAAAGGTGAAACGCTGCCTTTTCCCTTTCGGGGAACAGCTGGCAGGCTCAGCGAAAAATATCTTCTCCAAGCAATCAATGAATTAGATCCAACAGGAAGTGCTAGCAAAAGCTGTTTGCTGAGCTATGATGCGCTAAAGGCAGCATGCTATGAATCTTACGGTCCAAACTCAATTCAACACCAAATTAATCCTTGCCCTGTGGCCTATGATACGTGCCTGACTGGAGCTGTCATATCTCTTTTGGAGTGTATTTCAGCTAACGGCATTGACCCCGCAATCGCTTGGAACCTAGGTCAATCGAAACAAGCATTAAACGAAGCTATGAACGCACTGAAAACGCAATGGGATGCAATTAAGCGATTTAGATTGTGGTGAGGTAATGATATTGAACGTGCCAGCAGTGTTTGAGGAATTCATTAGTCGATATGTGTCTTGTCGCGAATACGAAGATGTTGGTTGTATTCGGCAATGGAGTTTTCCTGACCATGATCGACCAAAACCTAGTGTTGAATTTTGCACAAAATACAAAGCCCCTGCCGTATACAAGTTCGAATGGCACAAAAACAACCGAACAGGACTTGTTGAATCAGATGACGCAGAAACTTATTTCTCATACGGCTTGTCAAAGAGACTCAAATCAAAAGCTTTGTATTTAGCATTAGCACAAGCTACAGGAGTGATCGGCTCAGGCGCACTTGTCATTCCTTGCATCCTTTTCCCCTCAGTTAAGGAGAACATGAATGCTTGGACCGAAGGCTTTTCAGAAATTACCCCGAAGCAAGATGAAGAAATCGAGGGGATAAGCTGCTATAAGCTTGTTTTGGAGAGGCCTTCTGGTTTAAGGACAACGATTTGGCTCGAAAAGGACAAATTTACGCTCCGACGATACCAAACCATGACTTCGTGTGACTTCAACGCATCAACTGAACCGTCAAAAGAAGTGCCTATTCAACTTTATTCTCAAGCCACGTTCACAGTAACGGAAATCGCTCGCCTGGACTACAGTCTAATAACAGAAATAACATACACCACCACAAAACTCATTTATTAACCCCAGCGGTTACTGCTTGTCGCTAACCACGCCTTATCATCTTCACATATCGCTACCGTACTTCGATTTGAACTTGAGCTCTCGAGTTGCATATTTAAACTGCTGCGAGAGATTCGCAAATGGCTCTTACTGATTCTTCAATGTCGGCTTCACTGTGGGCGGCAGAGATGGCTGCAGCGTCAACACTTGAGGGGGGCAGGTAGATGCCACGTCGCAGCAGTTCATGGTAGAGCTTTGCGAATCTGTGAGAGTCTATCCGGAGTGAATCCTTGAAATTGCGCACAGGCAAGTCTGAAAAAATCAAGCAAAACATAGAGCCAACTCGTTGTAACTGCAGCGGAAATGAATGGCTCCGCAACCAATCACTGATGCCATCGAATAGCTGTGTTCCTCGCATCTCCATGCGTTCATAAGCATTGGAATTCTTGAGTTCGGTCAGCGTGGCAATGCCACCAGCCATAGTGACAGGGTTTCCCGAAAAAGTACCCGCCTGATAGACTTTTCCAATTGGTTCAAGCGCATGCATTATTTCGCGCCGTCCACCATAAGCGCCGATAGCCATTCCACCGCCAAGCGCTTTGCCCAAGCAAGTAAGGTCAGGCACGACTCCATAAATAGACTGCGCACCGCCGCGAGCTACTCGCAAACCAGTTAGCACTTCATCGAAAATCAGAACGACATCTTCTACTTTGCAGATTTCAGAAACGCGCTGGAGATATCCCTCATCAGGAGGTATCACCCCCATTGAACCTGCGACAGGTTCAATAATTACGCCTGCAACTTTTCCTTTGTGCGCCTTCAAGCACGAAGCTAGCGCCTCGACATCATTGAACGGCACAAGCAATGTATTCTGCTTCGAAATCTCAGGAATACCATCACTGGAACAATGCCCCTGTGAGGCCAAAACAGAATCAGAATGCCCGTGATAGCAGCCTTCAAACATGATGATCAGATCACGCTTTTTGAAGCCCCGCGCAAGTCGCACTGCACTCATCACGGCTTCGGTACCGGAATTCACGAAGCGCATCATCTCCATCGACGGCATGGCTTCATTCAAGAGCTGGGCTAGTTGCAACTCGTACATATGAGGCGAGCCAAAGACTGGTCCATGTTCAACAGCTTTCTTGCACGCCTCAACGACAGACGGTACACAGTGCCCAAGAATTGCTGGTCCCCAGGCTCCAAGATAATCTATGTATTCGTTACCGTCTAAATCAAAGAGCCGAGAGCCAAGTGCCCGAGAGAAGAATAAAGTGTGCCCACCAACTTCTTTGAACGAGCGGAACGGGCTGTCGACACCACCAGGAATGAGGCGCGCAATTTCTTCAGAGTATTTTGCAGACTGTTCAGCAAAAAAGGTGCCGCTTGCTTGCTCTTCTTTTATCTGCATTATTTTGAATTTTCGCCGCTGGACTCATTCGAGGAAGCTTCCTTGTCACCACGCTTCCAGACTTGCCACCAACGTTTTTTTGTTGCTGCTCCCTCGGCGGTTTCAGTGCTCGATTCAGCAGAATCTTTGCCGGCTGCGGAGGACTCATCTGTTGATTTAGCAACAGGCTCGCTGACGCCCGCAGTCGAAGACGCTGGCTCAGAGGTGCTGTTAGAAGCAGAGCCACCAGAAGCAGTTGCCCCAAAATTCACAAGAGCTCCGAGACCGTCTTTTGCTTCAGGCTGTGAGCTATCAGATGATGTGGCATCCACTGGGTTAGCAGAAATAGTAGAGCCTTGCGGCGGTGGACCTAACGTCACATAGATGTCGCTATTGTGGTGAAAACTGACTTTGGTATCACGATGAATGACACGACCATTTGGAGAGACAATTTCTAGATGGTACTGCCCAGGCATCAAATTGATGTGCTTGGTGTGGAAAACAGATTCATGCCCCTCGCTCGTGTAAACTTTCACGACCATTCCAGGTGTGTCGAAGTCGGGCTTCACATCGATGCTTCCCGTGTAGAACGAAGACACCGCAAATGCGAAAGTTGAACCGGCGATTCCCAGCAGACCTACCGATGTAGAGATAATCGTCAACCAGCTTTGAGTTTTCTCCAGCTTGGTTTTCTGGGGAGACTTAGGAACAACTAAGTGCTCCGTCTTAGGATCAAGGTTTGTTGTTTTACTCATACAAGCAATTTTAAGCCCGAGATGTAAGGAGCGTTTTAAATCTAAGAGCAATTTAGTCAGCTGCTTAACCTCAGCAGCAAGACCTGAACTGCTTGAGCCAACGGTATTTACAGGCAAACCGATAGGCAATTCAAAGTAAAATTTGAAACAAGCGCACTTTCGTTAATGCCGCGTCAAAAACATGAAGGACTTATCCAAATTGTGCCAAGCTGCAATTGGAAGATTGCGACTGGAGTTTCAAAAACAGCTAAAAGCAGCCTGGGCGTGGACAAGAGTCAACGCGGCGAGACTGAAAACAGAATTGAAACTGGCATTGTTTAAACCTCTCTTATTTTGAGAGCGAGAAAATTTTGCCCAAAAGCCATGCGGTACAAACGATTGTAGTCATTCAGTGTGGTGAAATTCAAAAATCACCCTTGACAACATGCGCTAGGATGGAATTGTGCGCTTCTTACCGAGTTGCACACGGAACAGTATCAAACTGCTCCCAATTTTTTGCTGCAGTCTCCTGTGGGGGTGAGTGCAAAGTCTTTGTTCGACCAAAACCTAGTTAAACAGTGAAATGTTGAAGATGATGCAATTTAGAAGGGCAAGCAAACATAACTTGCTAAAACACAATAACAAAAGAGAGCAGAGTCAATCGCTTATTGAAGCAGAACTCAGCGAGATGATAGCAAAACGCTCGAGCCGCAAGCAAAATGATGCACAAGCTGCGACGCCAGAATCAAGCGGTAGGCACAATGCTGCACAAACTGGGATGCCGGAATCGAGCGGCAGGCAGATTGATGCGCAAGCTGCTACGAAAGAATCAAGCGGCAAGCGCATTGATTTACAAACTGGGATGCCACCGGCAAGCCAAAGGGAAATTGACGCAACAGCTGCTGCATCACTAACAGGCGAAACGGAAAGCGACACACCACCTGTAACACCACTAACGAGTGAGGAAATCTGTCAAAATGCAAATGAGGAATGGAGCAAACTCGGCATAAACAAGAAATTAGATGCTCAATGTCGTGACAATGTTGAAGAGACATGGCTTCAGGCAAAGCTAAAAGGTGAGATGCCGTTCCTAACACATAAGCAAGATCGCCTGAAAAATTACGCATATACAAAAGCTTTCTCTGTCAGATCTGCTGAGGCTGGAGACAGCTTGAGCGCATCAGCAGATCTAGTGGAATTTTCTGCAGACTACAGAACTTTTGCAGACCCGACGACAGCTGCAAAACAATGGAACTCTGCAGATAAATTCCATGACTGCCAAAACCAATCATCGCTTGAGTTTCAGCTAGCCGTAGCTTCAATTTTGACATTCATGATCGCGATAATATTTTGCGCAGCATTTTTGTGCTCACACAGTGTGCTGTTTAGAAAGATTGGACAAATGACTGTTGATACTTCAGAACTTGAGCTCGTGTATCAACTAGATGAAAAATGGAAGTTCCGAAGCCATCATTGAGTAGCGCAGCACAAAACTGCTGACAAAAACTATTGCAGAGAGTATCGCACAGGAGCACAAATACAAAATCGAACGCGAGAACTGATTTAGATTTCGCGATTTTCCCAAGGGATTAATAAACAGCCAGATCTTCCAAATCGATTTCTTCAAAAGCACCATGTTGAACGAAGGAAAGAAACTTATCGTATATAGGTCCTTGTTTGACTTTTCGTGCATAGCGCTCAGCAGCGCTATGACCCACCTGGCGTGAAATTTCAGCAAGTGCAATAGAAGCAAAAACTCTATAGTGATAATCATAATCCACAGCTGGCACTTCAATTTTTACGAATTGAACGTTTGAACCAGCACGGTGCCAATTCTCTGCAACTACATCAACCGAACTTTCATCAGGTATGATTACGATTTGCTGTGGTCCCTCTGCAAGCCTCGCCTTCTGAAGCGGAATACCTTCGCGACGACTTATGACTGTGACTCGCTTAAACCCATACCGGTTGTCTTGAGAAACGGGATACAACTTAATCGTATTCCGTCCTCGTCTGCCGGCATTTCCGTTTTCCGCTTTTGACACACGCTGGCGCCCAAACCAGAGCGAATTTCTATCTTCCAGAAAGGCACGTTCCCAGCCGAAAGCGGAAGCGGAACGCAATGCACTTCCTAGCTCACCAGCATCGTGACCTCCAATCAACAAGATTTCAGGGCGACGTTTTTCGGGCTGAGCACGCACATGCATTCTTGCTGTTGGGCCATTCTTCAAATAATAAAGTGCGACACCAGCAGCAGTGGCAACATTCAATGTATTAACAGTAAAACTGGTCATTGGAATATGCAAGACATAATTAGCAGAATTGTGCAGTTCGTGGGACACACCATAACGTTCATTGCCAACCACCAGGGCACCGGGCAAGCCAGATCTGAAATTGAAACCAAAGATGTCTATCGCATTCTCCAGGTTTTCGAGCGCGATTATTGGCGAATACCTGTCAACAACGTTCTGAACATGGACGAAGTTCATAGAATAGTCAGAAGGAAGCCCTACCTGCTTGATTGACTCGTGAAGACCTTTGCGATCGCGAAACCGGCAAGTAGAGTCGAACATGCGCGCCACATCAATAAGAGCGCGAGCATTATGTGGATTCTCGATTCCGTCGCCTATCAGGTCAATAAACTTAGTCATGCGCTGGCACTTAGAAACCCCTGCCGCTCAGGTTGAGACAAGAGATTAGCACAATGACTGCTATAGCGTTTTCATCGGATGCAGAAATTTGTCAAGTCTTTCATATCTGCAAAATTGCTCAATCATCCTTAAGACCGATTGGTTATATAACTAATTAGCGATATAGTTAAATAACGAGAACTGAGGTTATTGTAGTCATGCAAGAAGAAAAGAAGATCATCATTGTTGGCGGAGTGGCAGGCGGAATGAGTGCAGCAGCTAGAGCGCGCCGCCTTTCGGAAAGGGCTGAGATTATCGTATTTGAACGCAGCGGACACGTTTCTTATGCTAACTGCGGTCTTCCTTATTATATTGGTGGCGAAATTAAGAACGAAAACAGCCTTCTCCTGCAAACTCCGGACGGGCTCAAAGAGCGGTTCAACCTCGACGTACGAGTTAATAGTGAAGTAATCGAAATCAACACAGCTACGAAAACAGTAAGCATCAGAAACACACAGACAAACAACACTTACGACGAGACTTATGATGACCTCATTCTCGCTGTTGGTGCCGCGCCAATCAAACCAAAGATGCCTGGAATAGACCTGCCCGGCATTTTCACTTTAAGAAGCATCGAAGATGTTCAAGCCATCGAAAAATGGATTCAACAAAAGAAAGCAAAAAACGCCGTCATCGTCGGTGGTGGCTTTATAGGGCTAGAACTGGCAGAGCAATTGAAGAATCGTGGGCTAGACGTTAGCCTCATTGACAGCGGTGCGCAGGTTCTGGCTCCTATAGATGCAGAAATGGCTGGTCTGGTGCATCAAGAATTACAGAAGCACGGCATCAAGCTACGCCTATCAAGCCCTATTAGAGAGTTTTTGCCGCCTTCGGGAAATGACAGCCCTCTGTGCTGTTGGACAGTAGCGGGCGATGCTGAGCCTATCGCCTCAGACATTGTCATTTTGGGACTTGGAATAAGACCTGAAATAAAACTTGCAGAGAAAGCAGGCGTCATGGTTGGCGATCGCGGCGGCATTAGAGTTAATGAGTATTTGCAAACGAGCAACCCGAACATATGGGCTGTTGGAGACGCCATTGAAGTGGTGCATCCTGTTAGCAAAGCACTAACACGCATTGCTTTGGGTGGTCCAGCAAACAGACAGGGGCGAATCGCAGCAGACAACATTTTCGGCAAGCTCGAAAAATACAAGGGTACTCTGGGCACTGCGATTATTCGAGTATTTGATCTGACTATTGCACTTGTAGGACTAAACGAGATCCAATTGAAACAATCTGGAATTGGTTTCGAAAAAATCTATCTGCACCCAAGCCATCACGCTGGCTACTTCCCCGGAGCAGAGCGGCTCGACATGAAAGTGCTGTTCCAAAAAGAAACAGGAGAAGTTTTAGGAGCGCAGATAGTTGGAAAAGAAGGCGTAGACAAACGAATCGACATTCTTGCCACAGCCATGAAAGCACATATGACAATCGATGATCTTGCCGAACTCGAGCTTGCCTACGCTCCTCCATTCGGCTCTGCAAAAGACCCAATCAACCTGCTCGGCATGATCGGACTCAACATCAGAGATGGTTCTCTCATACAGGTTCAGTGGGATGAACTCAGCAAGTTGCCAGCGGAAGACTATTGCGTCATTGACGTTCGAAGCAAGAAAGAACGTGACGGCGGTCACATACCCGGAAGCCTACATATTCCATTGCCCGAACTGAGACAAGCACTGAATAAGCTTCCGAAAGACAAAACTATAGTAACCTCTTGCCAGAGCGGACAACGCTCGTATTATGCATACAGATTCCTCAGACAGAATGGCTTTGCGGTGAAAAATCTAGCTGGTGGCTACCTCACGTGGAGTGCTGCCAACTGCACACTAGAAAGCAGCCAGAGTTTTGTCGCGCCACCGCCTACGGTGCTAAGCAGCAAAGCGTAGAGATCGCAGCTCCGAGTCCGCAGCTCCAAGGCCGCAGCTCCGAGACCGCAGCTCCAAGACCGCAGCTCCGAGTACGCTCTTCCGAGACCGCAGCTCCGGGAGCTCGAATACGAAATCTCACATCCGACAACAGCGTTACAAATACCCTGTCTTAACCCCAAGATAAGGTACCTGCAAAATAATACAGACTCCAGTCAATGACCGGAGTCTGTATTTAACTACTACGAAGTAATTCTGCCAGTGGTTCTTTCGAACAATTACACTCTGGAGGACATTTTGACCAGGTCAGAGAATGTATCCCAGATAACCGAGAATTTGCCGCCCGAGGCACCTTGTGAAAGGCGCGGCAGATGCTCGATTGGAATTTCGACGACCTTGAATCCGGCCTTGTGGGTACGAATACAAAGTTCAGCGTCGATAAATGGTGTGTCTGATTCAAGCTTGAAGTGGTTGAGCACTTCCTTGCGGAAAAGCTTGATGGAGTTTACGTCTTGGAACGAGCAACCGTAGAAAATGCGCAACATCAAATTATAGATATTGCTCTGTAGTTTACGGCGAGGTGGATCATTGCGTTTCACACGATGTCCAATTACGAAATCGTGATCAGCAAGCCCACGAGCCATAGTCAACAGTTCTTTCGGTGCGAACTGATAGTCTCCCGGCAGAGAGAAAACCAATTCCTTCGAACCTGCATAATACAGCTCTTTGATCGTCTTGCCGAATCCTTGATTGACCTCATGATTGATCAAACGCAAGTTAGTGAATTTCTTGGTCAAATCTTTCAGCACAGCAAGTGTCCCATCCTTACTGCCGTCATTTATAACAACGATTTCGTATTCGTTAGAGATTTCCTTGAGCAAGCAGTCAGTGTCCTGAACTAGCTTGGCAATAGTCGTCTCATCGTTGTACGCCGGAATAATTACCGAAATTGATTGAATCGGAATTCCCGAACGGCTTCTAGCGCTTGTTGGTGTTGCTTGTGTGCGATTCATAGTTTCACTTGCGTTTGTAAATGGGGACTACCAAAAACGGTCATTTCTACATGTATGTAGAAGGTGTCGGAACAAAGTTTGTTTGGAATACCGAGTTGTACACGAGTTGTGCACTCGGATTCTTCAAGTGATAGTTGCGAACTTCCTTGATTACGTAGCCTACCTGCTCGTCGGTTAGTTCTGGGTACATCGGCAGGCTCAAAATGCGCTTAACCAATTGCTCGGTCGCAGGCAAATCGCCAGTCTTGTATCCACGATATGAATAGGCTCTTTGAAGATGTGCTGGAACTGGATAGTGAATCAGGGTTCCGATACCCTTCTCAGCCAAATACTTCTGCAAACCGTCACGATCATTCGTCTGAATTACATACAAGTGGTAGACGTGAGATGTGTTTGCTGATTCTGCTGGGGTGATAACCAGGTCATGCAGACCTTCTGTGTAAAGTTTCGCGATTTCGCGACGACGCTTGTTCCACTGAACGAGGTAAGGAAGTTGCGCGGAAAGAATTGCGGCTTGCATTTCATCAAGACGGCTATTGATACCGACTTCGTCATGATAGTAGCGCTTCGATTGTCCATAATTGCGGAGTTTCAGTAGCTTTTCATAGCCTTCTTTGGAGTTAGTGCAAACTGCACCGCCATCGCCGAATGCTCCAAGATTTTTGCTTGGATAGAAACTGAATGCACCGAAAGCACCCATGCTGCCAGCTTGTTTAAGCTTGTACACAGCACCAGTTGCCTGAGCGATATCTTCAATTACAGGGATACCCTTTTGCATACCTAGTTTCAGCAAAGGTTCCATGTCGACCATTTGTCCATACAAATGAACAGGAACAATTGCTTTGGTGCTAGCTGTAATTTTTGCTT
Organism: Obscuribacteraceae bacterium (SeqCode); assembly: GCA_044226015.1. GTDB lineage: Bacteria > Cyanobacteriota > Vampirovibrionia > Obscuribacterales > Obscuribacteraceae > JAIEPM01. The sequence continues at coordinate 71,034 of JBGAHS010000001.1, read as the reverse complement.
CAACCTTCGTCACGTCCATGACATAACTTGTCGGATCGATGTCGACAAATACAGGCTCTGCGCCTGTCATTGAAATTGCGGAAATCGTTGGGACTGCTGTGTGCGCAACAACGATAACTTCGTCTCCGGGTCCTACCCCTGCAGCTGCCAGGGCGAGGTAAATAGCTTCAGTGCCTGATGCACAACCAACGACATAGTTGACGCCCAAGAATTCAGCAAATTGCTTCTCGAATGCTTCTAATTCTGGTCCCAAAATGTACCAGCCACTGTCGAGAACGCGTTGAACTGCTGTATCGATGTCAGAGCGAATAGCCTGATAACGAACTTTCATGTCGCCAAACGGAACATTTAAAGCCACTACAAAACTCCTTATTAGGGGTCGTCAATATGGTCAGTTGTAATAGTAGTGGAAACGTCAAATCATTGAATTAAGTAGCCTTCACGTGCTCCTGAAATCACCTACATATCAGCCACATTACAGGCATTTAAGCGCCCGATTTTCCGTGATAAGATCATAGGTCGCGCTTGTGCGCTCGAAGATAAGATGCAATTTCAGTCTTTCGATTTTCTAATCTGAGCAGGAGCTAATCAAATGTCTGCCATCGATGCAAAAAGTTTCGCCGGAAAGTCTGTGCTAATCACAGGCGGCATGGGATTCATTGGTTCAAGTTTGGCCATTCGTCTCGTTGAGCTTGGTGCAAACGTCACAATAATGGACTCGATGATTCCTGATTATGGTGGCAACGAATTCAACGTTCATCCAATAAAAGATCGTGTTCGTATTAACTACTGTGACATTCGTGATGAGAATGCAGTTATTTATCTAGTTAAAAATCAGGATTTTGTTTTCCATTTGGCTGGGCAAGTTTGCCATCTCATGAGCCTCTCGAATCCGTTTCCAGATATCGAAATCAACATAACTGGCACCGCAATTCTCATGGAAGCACTGCGTAAACACAACAAAAATGCAGTCGTTGTATATACCGGAACACGCGGACAATACGGACCATCAGTCTCACTTCCAGTGAATGAAGAAGCGCCAACCAACCCGAAAGGCATATACGAAATTTCTAATCTGAGCGCTGAAAAAATCATCAAGGTTTATAACGACGTACACGGCATCAGATCAGTCCTACTGCGCCTGAGCAATATATATGGACCGAGATCGCAGATGAAGCACTCCAGATTTGGCGTGGCTAACTGGTTCGTTCGTGTTGCACTCGATGACGACACCATCAAGGTCTTCGGCGACGGTAGCATTTTGCGCGACTTCCTCTACTCAGATGATTGTGTAGATGCAATTTTGATGTCGGCGGTTACCGAAGCTGCTTACGGCGAGATCTTTAACGTAGGCTCGGATATTCCGGTCAGCTTCCTTGAACTTGTGCAGTCCATCATCAAAGTGGCAAACCAAGGCAAGTGGGAATTCGCAGAATTCTCAGCAGAACGCAAAGCGCAAGAACCGGGCGACTTCTATTCCGATGTGAAAAAGATGGAACGCCTTGTTGGCTGGAAGCCGACGACATCGCTAGAAGATGGGCTCGCTAAAACCATCGAGTACTACCGCAAGTATCGTGATCAATACTGGACCCCTGAGAAGAAGGCAGTTAGCGTCAAGTAAAACTGCCGAACTAACTATGGGAGCGCCTCGGCAACGAAATGGAAACTAAGTAGTCGAAGCCGCCAGAATGGCGCTCCCAGATTCGATGCCGCCAGACTCGAAGCCGCCAGAATGGCGCTCCCAGATTCGATGCCGCAGACTCAAAGCCGCCAGGCGATACAAGCCCACAAATACAATGCTTCTGCCGCCAAAACTGGCATTCCAGCGCCCAAAATACGCACTTCAGCCCACTTGACATTTTAGCCTTTTCGTTGCACATTTGAAGGGCATAAATAGGATCGGGTTCGGCTAATAGCCGTTTATGCACTTACCAATTAGAAATTAGCGGAGCAGCGCTGTCATCTCGACTGACGAATGTTCCTTGCCGAATCCCGAATCGATCTGAATTCCGACGTATTTCCATTCGTCTGGGTACGATTATCTGGGGGCTATCGAGATGCTGGGCAGCAAATCACAAATGAATTATTCCGCGCAAACGGACTTCGCTTTTGATTCCGACGTAATGCGAGCGCAACTGGAATTGTTCATTAAACTGGGCAACATGGATGAACTGAGCCCTAACCAGAATTTTGGCGGCATAGTCAACCTTGGTTATGCTCTCATCGACGGTGATATCGAAGTTGTTCAAGAAGCACTCAAGTTCTACAACGATGATCCCGAGCTACTTGCGGAGCATTCAGTCTATTTGACTGAGGTTTTTGAACATGTTGGAGTAGAACTCTTAGAACCTGCTATTTTATATCTTGAGACTCCATACGGAACGAAAGCGTCAGTGGTTCTCGCTATAGCCCTCGAACGGGCAGGCAAAATAGCGTATATTTCCAGTGCAGAAACTTACCCAAGCTATGTAAATCCTTATTACCGCGACAACGGGCTTTTGATGATTGACTCACCAACACAGGAAGACCCGCAACTTTTGCTGCGTCAAATTAGCCGAGTAATTCGCATCTCGGAGCCAATGGCGCCGCCGCCTTCCAGCAAGCCTTAAGCCGATACCGCAGTTGATACCACTAGAGTTTTTCCCTCATTCTCCTGTATTGTTCAGCTTCGCGGGCGAGTCCCAGAGAAGAATATGACAAAACAAGCAAATCCAGACAAGACTTCTGCGTAGGGCGTATCTCTGTTTGCTCCATCTTCAAATTACTCCAACAGGTTTGCAACGGAGGTATAGCCTTCTTCCAGTTCTTCATTTCGACATAGGTACTTCCCAGCCTCAAATAGCAGACAGCATATTGATATGCGTCCGAAATCTTATCTTTTGGATTTTCCTTATCGTTGTACAGAATTAGCTCTTCGATTATGGATGGCTCTTTAGCATCAGATAATGCCATAAAAATTGCATTTGCTAAAAGGTTCAGACGGCGGTCGGAAGTAAACGTTTTTCCCGGAGCAAGAATCAATTGCCTTCCGAGAGCGAGAGCGCCACTGCGAACCTCTTCAAATTCTCCTTTCTTGGACAGCAGCACCAATTTTTGCGACAGTACCTTCACATAAGGATACGAGTCCGAGCCAAATTCCACAGATTGTTTCTGCATACGTCCTATCAAAGACTCAGCGAGGTCAAGCCTGCCGCAATCAAGCAGCTTCACGTAAGCAGCCCCTTCTACTTCAAGTAATTCCCAGGTATTTCCCTTAAGCCTCTTCTCAGCTTCTGCCACTATATTCGGTATCGTGCCCTCAAGCTCCTTCTTCATAGAACGCAGACCGCACTGAATTCGACAAGCATCCATAAAGTTACCGCGTTCGCGCTCTGAGTCAGCAAAATGATCAAGAGAATAATTCCATGCGATGGACGCATAATTATTCGCTTTCTCGTACCATTGCTCATCTTTATTGTTAATGACATACAAGTTACTGCAGCAATCTGCCATGCGAGAATTCAGGAGAAAATTCAGCTCATCATGGTGCTTCCTGTGTCCAAGCGCATTCAAGGCAGCTTGATACCGCTCCATAGCCTCAAGATAGTGACCCTGTTGCTCTAGCGCTTTCCCACGACTCCATAAGGTACTCGGACCTAAATCTTTCTCCTGCATGTTCACGGAAGGGTCGCTATTTGTCCTTGCACGATCAAAATAGACTTTGCCTGTAACAGCGGCGAACAAAAGACTCAGACCAAGAATTAGTAGCATCAGCTTTGAATTATTGCTTGCAGGGGTACGCAGCCGTGGTACCCTGCTTAAAGTTGTAGAGTCTAAAATGCGCTGTAACTTCGACGTGAATTCTGCTGCTGTAGGTCGCGAATCAGGCTCTTTTGCAAGTCCTGCTAAAATAAGCTGGGACAGCCGATCACTGCTATCGAAGTTACGGCGCAGATCTGCCATCGTAGGTGGTGAGCCATTCACATGCAAGGACATTATCTCCAGAGCACTGTTCGCCTCAAAAACAGGTCGACCGTATAGCGCTTCAAACATGACACAGCTCAAAGAGTAGATGTCAGATTTATTATTAAGCGGCTGACCTTTGCACTGCTCTGGACTCATGTACGAGGGGCTACCTAACAATGTTCCGGTACGCGTGAGATTTTGCGCTTCTGAACCTTCGTCTTGTATAACCCGTGCAATACCGAAATCAAGCAATTTCACGAACTCGCTGCCATCGGCTTCACAACCAACCATGACGTTCGAAGGCTTCACATCTCGATGGACCAATCCTTTCTCATGAGCATAGCTGAGCGCTGATAATAGCGGAATGAATACACTTCTAAATCGCTTCAGAGAGAAAGGACCAGTTTCCATCTCTTTAGCCAGAGTGATGCCATCGATGAATTCCAAAACCATGTATGGACACCGAGACTGAGGCAATATTCCGAAGGAGAGCGTTTTGACAATTGAAGGGTGATTTAGCGTCCCTAAAACTCGCGCTTCATTTTGAAACCTTGTCAGGTCTGACTCCTCAGTAAGCCGCAAAACCTTTACCGCAACCAATCTGTCCATAACGTCTTGTTTTGCTTTGAAGACGTCAGCCATGCCTCCTTGCGCTAAAGGCTCAAGAATCGTAATGCTCTCTTTTAGAAACTCAGCTCGAATTTCGCTAATATCAAGCACGCAAAAAACCGCCACACATTGTCTCTAAGGTCTATTTACCCCATTTGCAGACGAATGGCGATACTCAAAAGAAATAATTTTGGGGGAGTTGACGAGTTAGACCGACCGGTCTATTATTTCATCAGAAGAGGCAAAGCAAAGGCTCAAGCCTCAGGAAAATTAGAACGAATCATTAGTAAGGACAGCACGGTTCTGTCCCAGTCTTAGATTGCAGAAAGAAGGAAAAAGAAATGGGTAAGTTGATCAATAAAGTAGCTGTAGTCACAGGTGCATCAAAAGGCATAGGAGCAGGCATCGCTAAACACCTTGCAAAAGAGGGTGCTTCAGTAGTAGTGAACTATGCATCGAGCAAAGAAGGCGCCGACAAAGTCGTAAAGGACATCACCGCCAATGGTGGCAAAGCCATAGCAGTTCATGCTGATATGAGCAAAAGGGAAGATATTGAAAAGCTTTACGCTGAGACAAAGAAAGCATTTGGTGGGCTGGACATTGTTGTGAACAATGCAGGCGTTTACGAGTTTCTTCCAATTGATAAAATTACCGAAGAGCACTTTCATCGCTTGTTTAATTTGAATGTGCTCGGACTTGTATTGAGTATTCAGGAATCGGTTAAACACTTTAGCGAAAACGGTGGAAGCATCATCAACATAAGTTCAGTTGCTAGCACTTATGCACCCGCAACAGGGTCTGTTTACAGCGGAACAAAAGCCGCAGTCGATACCATCACGAAATCGCTAGCAAAAGAACTCGGACCTCGAAAAATTCGAGTAAATACCGTAAATCCTGGAATGGTTGACACTGAGGGATTTAGAACAGCAGGTTTTCACGAAAGCGATTTTAGAACCCATGTTGAGTCCCAAACACCGTTGGGACGCATTGGCACCCCAGACGATATCGCTCCTGCTGTAGTGTTCTTATCCTCCCCAGAGTCAAGCTGGATTACCGGCGAAAGCTGGGTAATTTCAGGTGGCTTGCGCGGCTAGTCTATCGAGAATATCAGCAGCGCTGGCTGGACGTTTTTTGTAATCAGCATCGGTGCAAGCTGCAATGAATTCATCCAGAGCTTCGCTAAGTTCGTGGCGAACAGAGCGCACCCGAACCACAGCTAACGGCTCTGGATCTTCTCCTGTCAGCAAGAAAAAAAGTGTGCACCCCAGAGCGTAAATATCGCTTTGCGGAACAGCCTTGCCACGCAACTGCTCCAGGGGCAAGTATGATTGCTTTCCAATAAGCGTTCCTGTTGCTGTTCCGATGAATTCATTGGCGGCACCAAAATCAATGACCTTAACTACACGTCCATTCTCCAGAACTATATTGTCTGGGGTTAAATCGCGATGAATTATGCAGGGGTTTTGTTCGTGCAAGTATTTTAGAACCTCGGTCAGTGTTCGAGCAATCTGCCACACACGGTTTTCGGTCAGGGGACCGTTCTTAATGACGAATTGACGTAAATCTGCACCATTAATGTGCTCAAGAAGCAGGTAGTTGCGTCCCCTTTCTACAAAATAGTCATTCACTTTTACGATATTAGGGTGGGCGAGCTTCATCAGGAATTTAGCTTCCCGCTCAAACATCTGCTCGGCTTGCTGTCGCAATTCATCATTAGCATCAGCCGGAACCACCGACTCTTTTAAGACCATCAGCTCTCTCTTGTTTTGCTGACATAAATAAATTGCCGACAAACCACCAAAAGAAAGCTGGCGAACAATGACCAGTTCTCCACTACGAAGGGAAGCATCTGGCTCCAGAACCATAAATGCTGTGCTATTAAATCTACGTTCTAACTCCTCTTCCCAGATTTCAGTGTAGCTTTGACCGGAATGTTCAGACGAAGAAATTTGCTTATGCAGATGAACCTGCAGCTCATCTTTAACAAACGATATCTTATCGTCCATAGTTCCAGGCTCAGCCCACAACTCCAGCGCCAGCACTAGTTGTTCGAGGTCTTCGTAACTCAATCTTTTGGCAAAAATTTTGAAATTATCACCAGATTTGGTATTGATATTGATTGCAAAATTCTGCTTTCCTTCTAACAGACTGCCCGAGAAAATAACATTGCTAATTTCAGCCCAGTTGAATTCGCGCTTCTTGAAAATGACACTGCTGCCTGGAAGGCGCAAACCATCACGACTGAGAAGGAGTTTTTTGTCAGCCAATCTTATAAACAAAATGGCACTGAATAACGCGGTCAATAAAAGCGATGAAGCGATTCCCAAAACCAAGACAAGCTGATTTGGAGGCGCTCCCAGGATAAGCAGCAAAACAAAAAGTGCTACTCCCATTATGGGCATGATCGCTCCCCAGACTGGCATCAGGGCTGTCACAATCGCAAAGGCAACTCGCGCTCTGGGATTTGGATACTTTAGTGTTACAACAATATCAGCCATGAATTTGTTCAATCTCTTCAATGGCAATACTAATTGACTCTGGTTCATCAAGATCGTTGGAAGAAGAGTTAGAGGTATCCATATCTGTTTTTGTCGAATAACTTTCTAGCAATTGCGCTAAATCTGCCGCACTAGCTACCCTATCTGCCAGCGCCAGGGCAGTGCAATTCCAAACAATTTCATGCCAGAGCCCCGAGAAATCGCTTCCTAAATCAGGAAGCAAAGATTGGGTAAACGGTTCGGGATCTTCCCCCCTCAAGCAGAAAAAAAGCGTCGCACCTAGAGCATAAAGGTCGCTTTGTGGACGTGGCTTGCCTGCAAACTGTTCCGGGGGCATGTAAGCATGTTTTCCAACAACCGCCGTTCTTGATTTGCCTTCAGACTGTCTTGCAACATTGAAGTCAATCAATTTAAGAACGCCTGATTCATCCAATATCAAATTATCCGGAGTAAAGTCACGATGCACTAAGGGCGGTGCAAGTGAATGAAGATAGCGTAAAATCTCAACCATCTGATTCACAATATTATTCAAAGCCTTTTCATCGCGAATCGGACTTTCACTAAAAAGCTTGCGCAGTGATTTTCCGTTCACCCTTTCCAGTACAAGATAAGCCCTATGGTCCTCTATGAAATGAGCTTTCAATGAAACTACATTTGGATGGCAGATTGAATATAGCAATTTTGCCTCGTTCTCAAATCGCTCAAGAGCCTGCTGCCTTGCACGCCTATCCACAAAAACCGGAAGTATAAATTCCTTCACGACGACGGTTTCTGCTTGTCCCTCTTGCTCTGAGAGATAAGCTATTCCCTGCCCTCCAGAGCCAACTATGTCCAGTATTCTAAAATTTCCACCCTGAAGATGATCGCCACCCTTCAACGGACTCAATCTATCGCGTTTTGGCGGAGTGCTCAACGATTGCAACCAGAGCTCAGTACAGCTTTGATTTTGATTTCGCTGTACAGACTCAATGAAGTTTGGGTCAAGCTCCACGTGAGGCGCATAGAATTCCAGGGCTTTGTAAATTTCAGCACGATGCTTTTGCTTATCGATGCCAGCAAGTTCAAACGAAATAAGTTCTGCGCCTTTTTCATCTTCCAATCTAAGCTTTGATTTGGCAACTGATTTAGTATCGCTCTCAATTTTTGCTTTCTTGCAATCTTTCAGAGCAACCTTGCGACACAGGCGATACCCACCAATCTGCAAGAAAACAAGCCTGAATTCGGAAGGTCCAACCGTAATGAATGCAGGTTTAATAGCAGAAACTATCCACTTTGCAAAAATGCCAAAAGCAATTAAATCAACAGTTAATGCAAGTGCTTCATTTCGGTTAAAGACATCGCCCCAGGCCATGACCCCTCTTTCAAAGACTCTCAAAAGTTCACCGAAATGGTTAACCCAAATCATGCTCCATTGACTCCAAAGCTGATCGACTGCCATCGTACTTTTATTAGATGACTTAAGAAACAGGTTCACAGGACCCAGCGCAAGAAGCGGCATCAAGAAAATCGCAATAGGAATGCAGACAAGCAACCAGGCAGTCCAGAAATGGCGCTCAACTTCTAGACAGGTTTGCAGAAATGACTTGAACCGAAAATGTCCATTGTAGGGAACAGAAAGCTCGGACCCAGCAATAAACTCTACTTGCTCAGGCTTTTCGATCAGCTGCCGCGATTCACCATCAATTTTCGTGTTTGGAAAATGCTTCTCGATGAAATTTAGAAGAGCCAGTCGATCAGAATAGCTCAGGCGCTGTAGTGGAACGCGCTCAGTGCTGGTTTGTGCATTCTCATCCTGAAAATTAAATTCGAGCATTGAGCTGCTGCCAGAATCAACACAAACCAGAGAATTCAAAAATTTGCCAGGATAAGCTTTCTTCAGCCAACCTGGAAATATCAATTTTTCCGGAGTCAATTCGAGCGCAGAAAAAAGCAAGCGGAAAGAAAATGTGTAGCCAGCTAACAAACAAATTGGGGCGAAAATCAAAAAGATGTCTTTCCAATCTCCGAAGAGTTGGCGGGATGCAATCCTATTGAACAGGTCATTTATCATACCAACACAGGCTAATCCCCAGTAGGGATAAGTAACACCCAATGTACGAATGAAAATTCGTCGCTTAAGGTCAAGGGTGCTTAATTTGAGGTTGTTTTTTGCCACAACTGAATCCCGACTCTTACTGCATCCTACCACGTTGGGGGCTTCAAGCTTCGGCAAGTTCTCCTCGTCTAGAGAATCAACAACACACCAAAAGACGGATTTCAGAAACTGAAACCACCCTCATATTTTCCAGCAATACCAATAATTCAGTCCTAACCCACTACAATAATACGCAGCCTCTGGAGGAGTTTCATGACATCCGAAATCGCTGACGCATCAGCACCATCACCGCAAGAAGGTGGACAATTCAAACGCGCGCTTGGGCTTGTTGACTCTGTCGCCGTTGTTGTCGGCTCTATGATAGGCTCTGGCATATTTCTAGTATCAGCTGAAACTGCCCGAAATGTGGGCTCTAGCGGTTGGCTTCTTTTTTGCTGGGGCTTCGCTGGTGTTTTGACTATGGCTGCTGCACTCGCTTACAGCGAACTAGCTGCGATGTTTCCACACGCAGGAGGTCAGTATGTCTTTCTGCGAAAAACATATGGTCCGTTGGCTGCTTTCCTCTACGGCTGGACCTTGTTTAGTGTGATTCAGTCGGGCACCATCGCAGCAGTCGGAGTGGGCTTTGCAAAATTTCTTGGTGTCTTTGTTCCTTTTGTCAGCAACCAAAACGTCATATTCAGCGTGGGCAACTGGCATGTGAGCGTATTGCAGTGTGTAGCGGTGTCTCTAATCGCGCTACTAACAGCAGTCAATTGCCGCGGAATTGAAGCCGCAAAAGTAATTCAAACAACTTTCACAGCAGCAAAAGTTTTTGCACTTGCCGCAATTATCGTCCTAGGTTTTCTTTCGGTAGACAAATTCGCTGGCGCCTCGGTTAATTTCACCAACATGTTCAGCGCAGTTACAGAGAAGGGTGTGCCGATTGAAGGCATTGACCTGATGTTGACGTTAGGATTAGCAATGGTGGGAACTTTGTTTTCTTGCGACGCATGGAACAATATCACTTTCGCTGGCGAAGAAGTAAAAGAACCAGAGAAAGTACTGCCGAAGAGCCTGGCTATTGGAACGCTAATCGTCGTAACTTTATACATTCTTGCGAACATCGTATACCTGTGCCTGCTACCCTTGCATGGCACCGCAGACGGTGCCACTGTAGCAGCAAGGGGCATTCAACACGCCCTAGAAGACAGAGTCGGAACAGCAGCCGCAGAAGTCATATTCGGTCCTATGGGTAAAAGCATTATGGCGGCTGCCATCATGGTTTCAACCTTTGGCTGCTTGAACGGACTGATACTTGCGGGCGCAAGAGTCTATTATGCGATGTCTAAGGATGGGCTTTTCTTCAAAAAAGCAGGTATTTTACACCCGCAAACGGGCGTTCCGACTTTTGGACTGGTGGTTCAAGGAATATGGTCGGCAATACTTGCCACTTCAGGCACTTACGGCGATTTACTCAACTTCGTTGTGTTTGCCGCACTCCTCTTCTACATTCTGACTGTCGGTGCAGTAATGGTTCTCCGTGTTCGTGAGCCGAACTTACCAAGGCCGTATAAAGTCATCTTTTACCCTTTTTTGCCTGTCTTTTACATAGTTTCTGCAGCGTTAGTTATGTTGGGGCAAATGTATAAACAGCCGGACTGGGCAGGCTTCGGGCTTCTGATAATTCTTGCCGGTCTGCCAATCTACTACTTCTGGGCCAGCAAGAATAAGCCGAAAACCGGCTCACCACAAGGTTAATTTATCTTGACATGCCGATTTGCTACGGGTACGCTATGCCGTTAGAATTACTAAAGAAAAGCGCATATTAAAGATGGTCGCCCAGCGGCCATATTCATTGAATTTTTCGCAAGTCACTCAGACTATGCGCGGTGAGGGTAATGGCGAATTCGTACAACGAAGAACTCAAGATTGGTGACCGCATTGGTCGCTACGAAATCTTGTCGGTTCTCGGTTCCGGCAGCATGGGAATGGTCTACAAATGTCGCCACGACGTGTTGGGCAGAATAGTCGCTATCAAGACGTTAAGACTGCAACGCACTACTGACGATCGTACACAAAAGCGCTTTGTGCGCGAAGCACAGATGGCCAACAGACTTAACCACCCAAACCTGATTGGGCTGGTTGACTTTGGAAATATGGCTAACAATGATCCATATCTTGTTATGGAATTTGTTAGCGGTCAGTCTCTGTACGAAATCATGAAGCGCGAGCGCTATCTTATTCCGGAAAGAGCTGTTGCCCTGTTCTCACAGGTGGCAGACGGACTGTACCATGCGCATCAGCGCGGAGTCATTCACAGAGATCTGAAGCCGGCGAATATGCTGGTCGTCAAAAATGACGACGGAACCGAAACGGTGAAGATTGTGGACCTCGGCGTCGCAAAAATCGTGCATGGTAGCGAAGACGAAGAAGCAGAAGCCATCACCATGACGGGAGAGGTTTGCGGCAGTCCCATCTATTTGAGTCCTGAGCAATGTATGTATCAGGAACTTGATGCACGAACTGATATCTATTCGCTCGGAGTTTGCTTATACGAGTGCTTGACTGGAACGCCACCTCTGCGTGGCGCCACCGTATATGACACCATCTACATGCATGTGCATGACACTCCAAGACCTTTTCACCAGGTTGCTGTCAATCCTGATATACCTAAGCGCCTTGAAGATGTTGTTCTACGATGTTTGGCTAAGCAGCCAAAAGATCGATACGACACAATGATTCACCTGAAGAAGGAGCTTCTTGATTCACTGAAACCTTCATCAGCTGCAGAATCAGGAATCAAGGTTTTACCTCCAGAGCAATTATTCTCGGGAGGCACTGCTGCTCCAAAGCGCCCTCCAGAACCACCAGGTGCCGGCACAGGCGCAGGAGCCAGACAAGAACGAGAACCAGCAGAACGACCTTTGAACAGAGAGTCCGGTAAGACCTCTGGCAAGCAAGATGTTCAGTCTGAACAGAGCGACGAAGCAGAAGTCCGAAATAATAGAACGCCCAAGAAAGCAGCAGCGCCTTCAGAGGCAGCCGTCCGCGGACATGAAGCCCCCGCAAAGGGAGCAAAATCGAAAAAGATAGCCGGCAAAAAATCCGATGACAAAGACAAAGGTATTGGAAGCAAGCTGGCTGCGTTGGGGCTGGACAGCCTCAACCCGAAGACACTTGGTTTACTTGCCAGCATGGCACTGGTGTTTTTTGGATTCGGGTCGGTTTTTGCTTTTTTCCTTTTAAAGACGACCCAAGCACCACCAGCAGTATCATCATCTAGCAGCAACCAACCCGGCAGTCAAACCAACAACAATTCAAAAGACACGCCATCGGCAAATCCGGCTCCGAAGCCTTCTGCATTTGTTGAACCCGATGTTGCTAATGCGCCGGTCACGGAAGCACCTGGGCTCTTAGACAAAGCGAATGCGTTGGCTGCAGCCAAGCTACCCTCAGCCCAAGCATCGGCAAAGCAACCGTCTCCAAAGCCTTCTTCGTCCCAGCCCAAACCGCAGCAATCGTTATCTTTCAATCAGATGAATAATTTGCTTGATTCCGCAGATGGCTCGCAAGGGCGATTCAACTCAATCGTCGAGCAAGTGCCCTCGCATCCGGTCTCTGCTAAATCGAAGCAGGCACATGGCAGCGCACCAGCCAATCAGTTCTTTCGTCAATACCACCTGAAAGCAGGCAGACACATGCCTCCGGCGCGCCCGATGCCAGTGCTTCGTCGCACTCCCTTCTCGTCGGGCATGCCCAACGGACAGATGGGCGGCGGTGGACCTATGGGAGGCATGGGTGGACCCATGGGAGGCATGGGCGGTCCGATGGGTGGCATGGGCGGACCCATGGGAGGTATGGGCGGCGGTGGTCCAATGGGCGGCATGGGCGGCGGCGGTCCGATGGGCGGCATTGGCGCTGGCGGTCCAATGGGCGGCATGGGCGGTGCCTCAGGTGGACATGGCGGTGGCTTGCTGGCAAAGATCCAAGACTTTATAGCATCACAATCAGGCGGAACCATTCCACCATCATCAGGAAATCAAAACAGCGGCATGAACGGTGGTGGCGCGCCCGGTGGCAACAATGTACTTGACCAGCAAGCGGCGCTCTCTAAAGAGGGTACTCAACTTTGCGAAAGCAAGCAGTGGGCGGCAGCCTGCCAGAAGTACGAACAAGCCTACAAATTAAATCCGAACAACATGGAAATCAACCAAATGTACGCTTACGCACTCAACTCTTATGCAGTGCAGCTAAACAAACAAGCCAAATATAAAGAAGCTGTGCAGTACGAGAAGCGAGCGGTAACGTTGTATCCGGACAACCCACGTTATGCAAGTAATTTGCACAACTTTAGCGAAAACGCGAAGAACCAGGCAGCTGGCGCCTTATAGCTGCAAACGTTGATTTCAAACAAAGCGTAGAGATCATCAGGAATATTTTTCGCAGATATGAGATTGCAGCCACTAGCTCGAAAAAGCTATGAGAACTTTCCTTTTAGCTTAAGAAAGGGTTGCTCAACCCAGTAATACGAAGCAGAAGCGAAGCCAATGCAAGTTGCATATTTTGCCAATTCAACAAGATACCGCTTATGGTGGCAAAGCGCCTGAAATATTCCGTCTGTACAAGGGAAATTCACGATTACATGCCAGAGATAGAGGCTGTAGGACAAGCGTCCAACCCAAATCATGGGCTTGCTAGATAGAACCGCTGCAAGCCTGCTAGTCTGATTAGCGAGCAAGCTGACCAACAATGCCACCATGAGCATCAGCACCACTGGTAGTTTCACACCCCAAAACAACACCTGATTAGTCTCTGTTGCTGGGTGACCCAAGAAATGGCATGCCACAAGCAACGCCACCCCGATAAAACACTGAGCGAGAGACGATTTGATCAGCATCAATTTGTTGCGCCACATCTCACTACGCCAGAGGAAAGCAACTGCAACACCCAACATAATCGAATCGAGCTTGGTATCAAGACCAACCGACAGGCGAAGCCATGAGGCACCTGTACTGGCTAGATAAAATCTCCACAAATAGGCCGCAACCAGAACGAACATACAGACGGCGAATGCTCGTTTACCAGACAATTTCATAGCGCCTGGCCACAACAGGTAAAACTGTTCTTCCACGCTAAGAGACCACGAATGCAACAATCCAGTCGTAGCAGGAATCAGCCCCCATGACGCGCACATATCAATGTTAGTTAAATAAAGCCCTGCCATCGCGAAGGCTGAGAAATCAGAACCACCACGGAATAACATAAAACCCAGCATAAAAAGCAAAAACGTATAGTATGCAGGACAAATCCTCAGCCAACGGCGCACATAGAAGTTCTTTAGACTGAAAGTTCCTTTTTTTTCTTGCTCTTTAAGCAATATTGAACTGATCAGATAGCCACTGATAATAAAGAACAGGTCTACGCCAACCCATCCATTCAATTGCCCACCAATCCACCCCGTAACAGGTCCAAGCTGGTGAAAACCCAACACCAGGAGAATTGAAATTGCACGCAATCCATCAAGAAAAGGAAGGTATGAAATTGGCGATGCAACAGTAGCCTCCGACGTGGAAGCTGACGTTTTTTCCAGAACTGCGGAACCGAGTTGCATACAATTAGCTCTAAACGCAGGCTGAGCATCATTTCACAGCGCCGGGAAGTTAGCAAGAGATCTCGTTTAGTCTTCCCTGCCCAACTAATTCTTTGAAAAGAAAAAAAAGCCCAGAATCAGCCTCATGATAGAACTTTCGGAAGATCTGGCAGGTGGTACCTCAATGTCACGAAGATGTCAGCTAACGATCTTATATTTAATTCACCAGCCCAACCAACCCGATGTAAAAACGCACTGGCATCTGCCGGTGCGTTTTTGCTTTGAGCAAGAATTGATGCTTTGATTTTCAACTTCGCGCTAAGATTCAGCGAAAAACATACATCCTATTCCAGAGCTACTTCCAACTGCTTGACCCGAACAGCGACTGCATCAATTTCAGAACAAATTGGCAAAGTTACGTTCGCCTTGGTGCGGCGAACACTCTGATTAGATTTAGCGCGAACCTTGCGAGGGCAAATCAGATTTGCTGTACGTGGAAGCAACTTTTTTGCGCACAAAAATTCCACAATTTGGCAATAGTATCTTACTTACCAGCCCAACCAACCCGATATGAATACGCCGCAGTAATGGCTCTTAAAGCCTGTCTGTGGCGTTTTCATTTCCAATTTTTCTGATCATCGCCTCATTTAAAGACTACGATCATGTCGCCAAACTTATTTAAAGACTCAGGCGAAAGCCCTCCTTTCGCGTCATTCGCTTTCCCCCATTGATTGTCGTAACCCGCTCGTCTTCTTGTACTATCGTAGTAATTGACCGTGGTCAAATGTCCCGGCTGCTGAAAAAGAAGTGGGTAAGCGTCTCTCTGTTTTGCTTGCAATAACTGCTCCTCTAGCTCTCCTGGGTTCCTGTATACCAGAGCTCTCTTATCTCGAACATCTTCGGTTGCCGTCAGTAGTTGATACAAAGACCCTGGAAGACGCGCCGCATCATAGGACTGCAGCGAAATCTTCGAAGCGCTCTGCCCAGTGAAAGCCTCATAAGTATCGAGCACATTTGACAAACTAACCATTGGATCAGAGACCGGCTTTTTGTGCAGCTTCTCTGTTCCTTTCCACGTATTCCTTATTGCAACAGGCTCAAGGTCAACTTTCTTGCCCGAAACTCCGTAGACCAGCTTTGGTTCTTTCCCTGAACAATCGAAAAGAGCATCTTTACCCTCATGCTGACCATAGCGGAGTTGTGTGCCATAGCTTTTATTGTGCAGCTCAAATCGCGCATTTGCTAATACCATTGTTGCCACATGACTGGCGAAATTCCGTTCCCCATCTATTGGTGGGTATGCATAGGAATTAGGATTTGACGAATACTTCCACTCAGGCTTCAACGAGACAGTACTACCTGCGGTACCAAACTCGAACTTATCATTTAGCATCAGGTCTACCATTTTTTCTGACAAAAGCCCTGGGTTACGCGCGATCAATCGCTTTTCCAACGATTGAATGGCGCATGTTCCATTACTACCTTGATCTATCCTGTCGATACTTCCCGCATTCCTGATCATCAGCAACGCAAGCAAATAATTGGCATGTGCGGTTGGTGATTTAGGGTCAGTACCATCCATGAGCCTTGCCACTTGTTTGACAAACGCAGTTTTTTCGTCAGCAGAAGCATACTTGCTGCCGAAAAGAGCAGCCATATCGTCCCGCAAGAATTTTCCGAATTCGCCCATTAGAATAGCATCAAATCGCGAAACTATCTCGTCCTGGTGGAGTTTCAGTCGGTCAACTGAGGTGGGGTAAGCAGAGAACTCGCTGGCTTCTCTTTTTGCCCAAACAGAAGTTAACGATACATCCGTTCTTGCGCCAGAAAACAAAGAATTGCCGAGTTTCATATCCGAAGGTAAATCGAGAAACAAGCTGGACTTTGCCTTTGTCGGCGACAAGAGACCTGAAAAATAGTCCTTCTTACCTTCACTAATTCCGAGGAAACGCACACCTTGCAAGTAGTCCGCCACCAGCTCAGTTCCAAACTTTTTCATAGCGTATTCTTTGCGAGCCTTGTCTTCTGAACGGGCTTGCAAGTCTTCTGCCGTTTTAAGTGTGTCTAGAAGCTGGCTAGCCTTCAAATCCAATTCAGGAAACTGTTCTTTTCTCTTCGCAAGTGTTGCTTCACGCGATTTTGGGTTTTGGCTCTCAACCAGCTCTATCTCCACGTTCAGCCACTTGCGTCTGTCTTCAGGGGGTAAGCCAGAAATATCATTGCGGAGGCGCCTGGCTGAGAAATAGGCTTCATTAAACGCATTATCTGCCTCATTTCTAAGTTGCGTAGATGAGGAATTAGCGCTATCTTCCGGCGCAACCGCAAGAACCAATTTGTCCTTCTCGCCCTCAGCCATTACCGTCCCCTCGCTCGCCATCCACAAACGAGAATAAAAACAAGATATTACAGAATTGTACCTTTGTACGTCACGGAGATTAAATTTAGCGCGAACCTAGCTAAGTCAATACAGATTTGTGTACGTGTAACCCACATTCTTGCGCACAAAAATTCCACAAATTGGCAATAGTATCTTCTTACCAGCCCAACCAACCCGATGTGAATACGCCGCAGCGCAGGCTTCTGAGAAGAACAAGCCTCGACTGCGGCGTATTCATTCATTTTGAGTTTGAGAACAGCCAACGCATCCCTCGCATCGCTGCGGGCGCAAATACGCTGTGGTGCCCTTCATCTGGCGCTATCCAAAGCTGACTTCGAAATTTGGGATACTTCTGTGCTTGCAATTTGCCAACGAACGACTTCAGGTCGCCCACCATCTCGGTAAATCCTCGACTGGCTCGTTCGTCACCCCCGACGCAAAAGAAAACACGTGCAGGCAAATCCCTGTGGCTTAGAAGAAAACTGTTTTCCACCGAAAACATCTTGCGTTTATCGTACCAAAGGGAAGGGCTAACTATGAGGAACCTCTGAAACTGACCTGGGCGAGATAGCAAAGCATAACTACCTAGCAATCCTCCAAATGAATTGCCTGCCAATGTGAAATCATCCTTCTTGATTCGAAAATTGGCCACAAGAAATGGCTTGAGTTCTTGTTCGATAAAATCAAGAAAGCGGTTAGCACCACCTGATTGCTTATCGAACTCCGGACCATACCCTCCAGCGGCAACGTGAAATGGCGTGTAGTCCCGTGTTCGATTCGTTTTGAACAAAGCACCATGCTTTTCATCCTCGACATCACGATAGCCAATTCCCACTAAAATCATTGGGGGTAGCTCGTCTTCATCAGCAAGAAATGTGACTATACTCTGATACATCGCAAAAGTATAGTTCGCATCCAGGAGAAAAACGACCGGATAATTTGAAGAATTTGCTTTGTCGTAATCTCTCGGAAGACTGATGTATAGCCGATAATCAATGCCCACAATTTCAGAATGAAGTTCCCGAACTTGGGTTCCAGGAAGAGTGTAATGTTGCCCTACGATTTGATCTGCCAAAGTCATTGACGGAAAAAACAGAGCATAAAGAAGAGTAGCGACAATTTTCCAGAATGAATTCATGATGGTATTTTACCGGTTCAATTGATCGTTTTGTGGAAACTTGTAGAAATGCGCACCGGCTCAAGCTGGTGCGTTGTTCTTTCCAAAACATTTTGATCCAAGCGAGTCACGTTTGTGTCAGTTTCAAAAGCTACAGTCTAATCACCAGCCCAACCAACCCGATGTAAAAGCGCACTGGCAGTCGCCGGTGCGTTTTTGCTTTTTCCATAAAGGTATCCTGCAAAACGAATCCACAGAAAATTGGACACAGAGAATCCGTTTTATCTGGTCAGTTTATTTGCCACAAGACATGCGGTTCTCTTGCACTTCCAAATCTCTTAGCACGTCACAATTTTGTCAGCTTCAATATCTATAGTCTAATCACCAGCCCAACCAACCCGATGTAAAAACGCACTGGCAGTCGCCGGTGCGTTTTTGCTTTCTCTCCCCCAAACTTCCCCGCATTCACTTCTTCTTCCAGGTCACAATTTTGTCAGTTCCAATATCTATAGTCTAATCACCAGCCCAACCAACCCGATGTAAAAACGCACTGGCAGTCGCCGGTGCGTTTTTGCTTTCTCCTCCAAACTTCCCCTCATTCACTTCTTCTTCCAGGTCACAATTTTGTCAGTTCCAATATCTATAGTCTAATCACCAGCCCAACCAACCCGATGTAAAAACGCACTGGCAGTCGCCGGTGCGTTTTTGCTTTCTCCATAAAGGTTTCCTGCAAAACGAATACACAGAAAAAAAAAGAAAAAAAATTGGACTCAGAGAATCAATACAAAGCTATTTAGACTGAGAACCAATTCTCACAGCAATATCATCTGCTTCGTTTTGCTTGCCCTCTGCGCGATAAATCTGAATTAGTTTCGAACCAACATTACGCGCAAGAGGGCTGTCTTCAGACCAACTCCTGGTACAAAGTTCCCACGCCGATTTTAAGGTTCGCTCAGCCTGAAAAAGCTTCGACTGTTCTTCAAGAGCGCACGCAAGATTCATGAGTGCCACAATTTCACTGGTACTGTTTGCTCGTGGATGAGAGCGAATAATCTGCAATGAACGGTTGGCCATAGTCTCTGCCTTGGAAAATTCTTTTCTGAAAATATACAGCGGAATCAGAACGTTAAACTGACCGAGCATTCTGTCGATTCGCATGTCATCATCTCTACAAATTCGAAGTATTTCAAACGATGCTTCCTCGAGCTGATCGAAATTTCTCTGCTGATGTGATTGATTAACAAAATCCTCAAGCAACTTTATGGTTTCATCAAAGAGTCTTTGCGCATCAGCACCTTTACCGAATCTTTTATACTGCCTTGCAATCAAAACAAGACTGTGGCACTGCGCAACTGAACTTGTTTGCCTCTTGAGTTCAGCTTCGAGATCTTGCAAATTCAAAACTGCAGTCTGAGCGTTGCCGTTTTTCAATTCGAGTGAACCTAATTGTCCGAGCAAAGATATGGACTTCTGAATTCGATCGGGCTCAGACGATGGAATCGCATGATACTGGCTCTTCAATTGACTGATTTTGTACTCAGGGCTATGCAAGTAATTGATGACAAAACCACCAGCCACAGCAAGCAATACCATCGAAAGTAACAGATTCCTGAGAAAAGCACTGTTACTGCGTACAAAACTCAATAGCTCAGCTTTAGCACTCTCAGCACTGCGGGGCTCTGGCGATGAAGGCGCAGCTTCAGGCTTGACCTGGTCGAGGTCTTGCAAAAGCTCGTTCATATTTTGGTAGCGAAAATCGGGATTTTTGTCAAGACATTTACGCACCACAGCTTCCAAGTCAGAAGGAATGCTTATCTTTGGAACAAGTGACTTGAACCTCTTGGGAGATTGCTCGATGTGCTTTTGCATTATCTCGAAATTGGTATTGCCATGAAATGGTCGTTTTCCTGAAAGTAATTCATACAGCATCACACCGAGAGAATATACATCAGAACGGGCATCTACTGGCTGCCCCATGCATTGTTCAGGACTCATGTAGGGAGGACTTCCACATGTGTTGCCGGCCAGAGTGAGTTGCTTCAATTCCTTACCAGCATTCTCCGTCAAACGGGCAACCCCAAAATCGACGATCTTCACCCTGCCACCATATGCGGCGCCATCACCATCAAGCACAATAACATTGCTTGGCTTAAGATCACGATGAATCACACCTCTCGAATGCGCATGAGCAAGTCCCTCTGCTAGCTGCCTGGCAATACTTTTAGCATCCTGCCAGGACAATGAACCCTGCTCTTTAAGAATACAGTCAAGCCCAATTCCTTGAAGATAGTCCATTGCAAGATACAAATTGCTGTCTTCGTAACAGCCGAAGGCGTGAATTTTGACGATAGAAGGATGATCAAGAGTACTAATCGCTTTCGCCTCTTGCTGAAAACGTTCAATTCCATTCACTTTAGCCTTTTCACCAGCATGCATGACCTTTATTGCAAGATGCTTCTGCAAGATCAGATGCTCAGCCTTGAAGACCTCACACATTCCACCCTGCCCAAGTCGAGAAATTATGCGGAAGCGTCCGTCCAAGACTTTTCCTATCAGCCCAGCGCAATCGAGAGAAACCGCCGCATTATTAGTCTCAGACAATACCGGCTCAGGCAATCGAGCATCTAGATTCGCGGCTCTCATTCCAGAAGATGCAGTCATGGCATCCGATGGAACAGTTCCTGAAATGTCTTTCGACTTGATTTCTTTTGATGCGGCAGGAACAGCAGGCTTGGACAAATCTCCAACTCTTTTGATACCACTCTGGTCGCCGGAATCTAAAGTCGTCATTTCCGTAATCCAATCTAGTAATGAAGAATGAAATCGAATGTCATCACATTTGATACCAGCATTATGACACCGCTATGTACAACAAAGTAATTGGATTTCAGAATTACCGCACTCATAGAGCGAAATCATAAGACAAGGGCGCCCCAAAACATAAATACACGAAGCGTTTTCGCCCACAAAACTTTATCGAAGGCATTTCAGGAATTTTTCAGATCTAATAGTTCTTCGATTTTTTATCAGAAGTTTTTCAAACGCAGAGCGCCTGAAGATGTCATAAATTTATGAGACATTCGTTTGGCAAAAAACTTATCAGGAAATCGCAATTCGACGAAAAGTAACGAACAGTGAGTACTAAATGTCGGTATCGTTGACCGAATTGAATCCAAAATTGGAGAGATAGTTCTTCAATCCATTTACCTTTGAAGCGAAATCTTCTCGTTTCAAAAGCGACTGACGTTTGGGTTCCGTGTTTTGTTCAAAGCCTGTTTCACGAAGCATCTGCTGAACAAACCAGCATCCATATTGATCAATTGTTTCGATAAAGTCGCCTTCGTCTTGAGTAACACCCATAATCGAAAAAATACCAAACTGTCCACTAGAGAGGTTATAGATGGTATCAGGAGCCTCATCTACGTACCAAACTATGACACCACCTAGCTCAGAAGATCCATCGCGAATCAATGGAGCATCAAATTGCAAAGACACTCCTGGGCTGAGGGTTCCACTATAACTTGTTATGTAATAAATCAACCGGCGCATAAGACGAACAGCCCATCTTCCAGGGGTTGTCGTTTTCATCACTAGCTCACAGGCAAAACCTGACACGTCCTCATTTTGACCAAACCAGGGATTGCTCAGTCCAGATGTAGCAAATATCCAATAAGGTCTTAAGCTGTTAGGCTCGAAAGCAAGAATGCTGACATCTTTCTCGCTCAAAGTCTTCCCCGAGAGTGCGGCGATTTCAGACGGCGTAGAAACTTCAGCTGCCTCCACATCGGTGGGCGGCTCATATTTTTTTGGAAGACTATATTTATGCGGTCCGAAAAGCTCGTGATAAAGCCTGTCTCGCTCATGCCACGCTCTCTTGAGCAAATTCGCTGCTTCTGTTCCGCCCATCACTTATTCGTCGAGCTTTAGAAGAGCCATAAAGGCTTCTTGCGGAATTTCAATACGTCCGACAGATTTCATTCTCTTCTTACCCTCTTTCTGCTTATCGAGCAGTTTGCGTTTTCGAGAGATGTCTCCACCATAACACTTCGCCAAAACATTTTTCCGTTGCGCGGAAAGGGTCTCGCGAGCTATGACCTTTCCGCCGATAGCAGCCTGAATAGGTACTTCGAACATCTGGCGAGGAATTAACTTCTTGAGCTTTTCGGCAAGCATTCGACCATACTGAGCAGCTCTCTCATGGTGCACGATCGCAGAAAGAGCATCAACTGGTTCGCCATTCAATAGAATATCCAGCTTGACCAGACGTGACTCGACATACTCTTTGAAATGATAGTCGAGGCTCGCATAACCTCTTGAGCGAGACTTGAGTTGATCAAAGAAATCAGTGATGATTTCAGAAAGCGGTATATCGTAGTGCAACATAGCTCTGCGCGGGTCAAGATATTTCATATCTACAAACACCCCGCGTCGCCCCTGAGCAAGTTCCATAATAGCTCCAACGAACTCGTTAGGCACCATAATACTCGCGCTAACAAAGGGCTCTTCTATCATTTCCCTGTATGTCGGTGGTGGCAATTTAGCAGGGTTTTCCACCATCAAGATGGTGCCGTCAGTTTTGGTTACGCGATACACCACAGATGGTGCCGTTGTAATCAATAACAATTTGTATTCGCGCTCTAATCTTTCCTGAACGATTTCCATGTGCAGCAAACCAAGGAAGCCGCATCGGAAGCCGAAACCGAGTGCATCAGAAGTTTCTGGCTCGAAAAACAAAGACGCATCGTTAAGTTTGAGTTTATCGAGAGCATCACGCAAATCAGGGTATTGATCGTTATCCACAGGATAAATGCCAGCGTACACCATTGGTTTGGCTGGTCTATATCCGGGAAGTGCGTCTGCAGCAGGAGCATTGGCATCGGTTATTGTGTCGCCAACAAGGACTTCCACATCTTTAATGGCAGCCGCAAGATAACCTACTTCGCCAGGACCTAACTCTGTGACTTTGACTTGCTTCGGTTTCAAAACTCCGATTTCGGTGACTTCAAAGTCTTTGGCGTTAGCCATAAAGCGAATTTTCGTGCCCTCTTTTACCGAGCCATCAACTACTCTGAAGTAAACAATAATGCCACGATAACTATCGAAATAGGAATCGAACACTAGCGCTCTAAAAGGTTTATCAGCGGTGTCCTGAGGAGGCGGCACCTGTTCGACTAGAGCTTCGAGTACGTCCTGAATACCAATACCAGCCTTCGCGCTTACCAAAACAGGAGAGTCCGCTGGAATTAGCAATACATCCTCAATTTCCTTGAGAATGCGCTCTGGTTCAGCACTGGGCAAATCGATTTTATTGAGAACAGGAACGATTTCCAGTTTATTGTCCAACGCCAATTGCACATTCGCTAGAGTTTGAGCCTCGACCCCCTGGCTGGCATCAACTACCAGCAGTGCGCCTTCGCACGCTGCAAGACTTCTAGACACTTCGTATCCGAAGTCTACGTGCCCCGGAGTGTCGATAAGATTGAGCACATAGGTTTGCCCATCTTTCGCTTTGTACTCCATTCGCGCAGCCTGAGCCTTGATGGTAATTCCGCGCTCTCTCTCAATATCCATTGAGTCGAGAATTTGATCTTGCATCTCGCGCTTTGTGATCGTTCCGGTGTACTCCAAAAGCCGGTCAGCAAGAGTAGATTTACCGTGATCGATGTGCGCGATAATCGAGAAGTTTCGAATGAATTTTGGAGGCGTAGGCACCAGTCTTAACCCGTTCTAAGGCAATTGCACCGCCGCCGACACATGCCGGCAGACATAGACATAATAACAGGGATAGCGGAAATTGCCTTCCTGAGCGAACTTAAGACGGAAGAATGTTTGCAAATTCGAGAAGCTAGAGAAATTTCAGCTTCTGATCAAATACAGCCTTAGTCAGCGCAAAGTCCTTATATCGAGGAGCTTTCAAGACTTCAGTTCAAGCTGTTTCGCCAGAAACTGCGGCTGAATATTGCAGTCGATATTTGTCTCATATGTAAGGATTGGATGTCAAAGTGTAAGCTTCTTCACAATGCTGCCCCATAATTTGATCAAGTTCTGGAGACTTCAAATGGAAACTCAACATCCTTTTCTCGAAGCAATAAAGAAATCGCCACTTCTGGGCGACGGTGCGATGGGTACACTTTTGTACGCTCGAGGAGCATCAGCTGAAGCTGGTTTCGAAAAGCTCAACGTAAGCAAACAAGAGCTAGTGCAGCAAGTCCACGTTGACTATATCAATGCAGGCGCTCAGGTTATTGAAACAAACTCTTTCAGTGGCAACAGATTTCGCCTTGCCACTTACGGTTTAGAAAAGGATGTTTGGCAGCTTAACGTTTGGGCAGCTAAGGTGGCAAGGAATGCTCGAGAAATTGCGGGCATGCCAGTTTTCATCGCAGGCTCAGTCGGACCAACAGGCAAATTATTGGCGCCGATTGGAGACACGAGCAAAAACGAACTAGATGCAGCTTTCCGCGAACAAATGGAAGGATTGCTCGCTGGCGGAGTCGATCTCTTCATGATTGAGTCTATGGGAAATCTCATCGAGACAGCAATAGCAATTAGAGCTGCCCGAAAGATTTCAAAACTTCCGGTAGTCGCGCAGTTCAGTTTCACGACAGATGGACACACGGTTTTCGGCGCTACTCCTGCCGACCTTGCACGCCTGGTGAAAGAGCTAGGAGATGACAGACCTGATTTACTTGGTATCAACTGCGGTGCCGGACCAGGACCATCACTGGAGACTTTACAAAAGCTTTCTACCGCACTGGCAGAGTTGAAGATTACACCAGACAAGATTTCACTAGCTTGCCAGCCGAACGCTGGTATGCCGGGTCGTGTCGGAAATGGTTTCATGTACATCAGCCGACCGGAATATTGTGCGAGTTTCGTCCAACCTTTCATTGAGGCCGGAGCAAGACTCATCGGCGGCTGTTGTGGTACAACACCAGAACATACCAAAGCAATGAGAGAAGCGTTGGATAAATTCAACGCAGACCATACTGATGGAGCAAAAGCACCAGCAAATTTCCCAACTAAAATCAGTGTCGGTAGAGTAGATGTTCAAGAGAACGAAGAACCCGCTGAGCCTGCGCAAAAGGGTCAAAAAGTAGGCGTAGGACAGAAATTAAAAACTAACGAGCGCGATAACTTCTTCGTGAGTGTTGAATTAGACCCGCCGAAGGGCGCAGTATATAAGAAGTTGCTTCAAGCAGCTAAGCAGGTGAAAGAAGCTGGCGCTGACACAATCAACGTTGGCGACAGTCCAATGGCTAAAGTGCGCATGTCCAGCATGGCGACTTGTTTGATTATCCAACAACAAGTCGGCATCGACACCATCATTCACTTCACCACAAGAGACCGCAACTTGATGGGAATACAGGCGGACTTGCTGGGATGCCAGGGTCTCGGCGTAAGAAATGTGCTAGCACTTACTGGTGACCCACCCAGCATTGGCAACTATGCACATGCTACAGCGGTTTACGACGTGGATTCGATTGGGCTAATTAAGATAATCAGCGAACTCAACAAAGGACATGATATCGCTGGTAATACCATCGGCTCTCCCACATCACTTTCCATTTCTTGCGCGCTTAATCCAACAGCTGTTGATCGCGCACTCGAGATGAAACGCTTCGCAGCAAAAATTGAAGCCGGGGCTCATTACGTGATGACGCAACCGCTATATCAGTTGAGCGACCTTACGGACTTTTTGAAAGATTTCGGTGATTGCCCAATTCCAATAGTAGCTGGAATAATGCCGCTGAATAGTCATAAACACTGCGAATATCTTCACAACGAAGTTCCAGGCATTACCATTCCTGACAATGTAAGAAAGGAAATGGCAGAAGCTGGAGACAAAGGCGCCGAAGTCGGGTTGAGACTCAGCGAAGAACTCCTCGAAGAGCTTCGCCCACTCATTGCAGGTGTTTATCTGGTGCCTTCTTTTGGAAGATATGACGACATTTGCCAGTTTGTTCGCAAATTAAAACCAGCGAAAGTGTCTAGTAAGTAATCTAAAAACCCCAAGGAGGAGAATGACTCTGCATCACTCTCCTCCGTCCAGCCCTGTCAATGATTTTTGGAGGACAAACACCAGTCAGTTGGTAGGTTGTTTGAGGGTTTGGTATGACTGGCGTTTGCTCCGATACCTTATGCTTCTAGGCATCAGGTCAAACTTAAATTGGAAGACAAACACCAGTCAGTTGGTAGGTTGTTTGAGGGTTTGGTTGCTGACTGGTGTTTGCTCCGATACCTTATGCTGCTGGGCATCAGGTCAATTTTTGTTGGGAAACACCAGTCAGTTGGTAGGTTGTTTGAGGTTTGGTTGCTGACTGATGTTTGCTCCGACACCTTATGCTGCTGGGCATCAGGTCAAACATTTTCCGTATGTAAATTGGATTTTCGCAAGTCGCCGGATTGTTTTAGGCAAGGAATTTGGAGGGCACGTCCCCGACGACTTGCGAATTGGCATTTACTCGGGATGTTTAGAATATACAAGCCTTCACGTGCAAGTAACGTGCGAAAACTTGGGTTCAAATGCCAAATAGGGTACAAGTTCAGACCCTGCTCCGAGGCGATTTATGTAGGAGAAGAGCACTACGCGCGCCCTATGTTACTGAAAACACTCCTGAGAGAGCGCCTCCGCTTTACCCAAATATTGTGCAAAATCGATATTATGTTGATGCTTTAGAAGATCAACCTCTTTAGACGCACCAATACAGCGCCCTCCGAGAATGCCACGGATTAATAGTTCTGGGTCATTTACCGTCGTGCTTATCTTTCCAGTATTATCATAATAGCGAATTTGCGCCAGAAACTCTTTCAGGTTTTTTGCACCATTTCGGCAGCTTAACGAGGGATGAGCGCGATCTGTCGCCCATAAGCGCAGAATATTCTCCAACGCCCATTCTGAAGTTGCAGAAGATTTATAGGCTTGCTCATACCAGCGCATTGCCTCGTTATAGTCAGCTTTGCAGCCCTTGCCGTTCTCGTACATGAATGCAAGATCCATTTTCGCAGAATCATCGCCTTCCGCAGCGGCTTTTCCGTACCAGTATAGTGCAGCTTGCGGGTCGCTGGGTCCGCCCCTGCCGAATTCCGAAAGAAACCCTAACTCCTCTGCGGCTTTCGCACAACCGTGGGAAGCTGCTAACTTGTACCAGTTACGTGCGAACCTGAACGCAGCTTCGAGATTTTCCTCATCAGAGCATGCGATTCGAACATATGCACTTGTTGCAATGGCAAACTCTCCTGCTGAAAGACCGTTCAACCGTCGAAATTCTTTTTGCGCAACAACGTCTCTGCCATAGCCGCAAGCCCACATCCAGCCCATTACATATTCGGACTCAGCATTTCCACTGCGTGCCGAGTCAATCGCAGCATTCAAAACGGCACCCAAACCATTTTGATACACAGCAAAAGATCCGTGCCGGGGCAACGGAAATCCAGGAAACTCTCTTTTCGCCCTTTGCGGACCATTCCCCAAAAGGCTTCCTGAAGAGAATTGCTCAGGCGGCAAAGGTAGATCCTTTGAAAAAGAAAAATCTGCAGCGAGATGCACCTGACACAACATTGCAATGGCAACAATTGCCAGAACGCAAACGCTAAAACACAACATCTTGAAGAATGAGAAGAATCCAGAAATTAGCATTTGGAAAGAAAAGCCTAGTAAGAATCGAGAATACAGACATTATGTTGCGAATTAATCGCACTGTCATCACACCTTCGTCATCCCCTGGTCCTGACTTATTGCACTGCATTGCCTAAGGCTTCTCGTTCGTTGCAGGATCAATTCCATATACACGAACATAATCAACAAGCATCTCGCCGGGAAATTTAGTGGTCTCGTCAGGATTTCCAGGCCAATCGCCACCGACCGCAAGATTCACAATAACGTACATTTTTTCACGAGGCACATTTCTCCTGCTTTCGAAGATTTTCTTGCTATCCACAAAACAAGTAATTTTATGCTCTGTCCAAAATCCAGACAATTGATGAAACTCAGATGCGAAGTCAGAACTAGCTTTGAAGCTGCGTCCAAATGACTTGTGCTTTCCTTTCTTCACGACTCCATAGTGCAGGGTGGTGTAAATCTTGTTTGGATTGTCACCAAGAATTTCCATCCAATCAATTTCAGGGGGCCAGTTTCCGGCGGCGGGCAAAAGCCAAAATGCAGGCCAATACCCCTTCCCAGCAGGCACCTTAAAACGAATGTCAAAGCGCCCATATTGAATTTCAAATTTCGCCTTTGTAGTGATCTTGCCCGAGGCATAAGGCTTCACTTTACCGTCATTTGCAACATCACGCTTTTCGGCAGTGATATGCAAACAGCCATCCTTTACCTTGCACGCCTCTGGGACATAGGCTTGCTGCTCATTGTTGTAATTCTGCCATTGCGAGTCAATGTTCCACAAATTTAGATCATCAGGGCTGTCAAACTCGCAATCAAAAACGAGCTTCATATCGGAGTCTTTGTTTTGCAAACTACTATTAGATGATTGCTTCGCCTCGTTCAAATTTTCCTCAGCTGATTTTGCGCTAGAGCAGGAAAGCGCTAATGCGAAAGCTAAAATGACTAGCAGAAGCCGATTAACGGAAGGAAGATTGCAACACACTGTCTATGACCTCTGAATTCTTGTGTCCTATAGAGCAATCAAGACTTGCGACCGACCAAATTCCCAAATGGAAATGACGACTCTCAACATTTCACCACATTTAACAAAATAAGCAAGAAACAAAGCCGCATAATGTTGCTCTCCCCAGGCGAGCATCTAGGCAAGCTAATCTGAGAGAACTCGTGATCAAAAAATGGCCGTTCGTCCTAACTTTTAACTAAAACTGCGGTAAGATTTTTGAACTTTTTTGTTCCCATTGACGTCTTAGAAGCAGGTAACAGCAGGTGCCCATTTAATATGAATTCCCAATTTAAGAAATTTGGACTGGCCGTTAGTGCTCTATCTTTGTCTATCTCTCCCATTCTATGCCTCCAATGCGTCAACGCTACCCCAGGAACGAAGCAGCATGAACAAAAAACGAAGCTGGCAAGTTCAGAACAGACACAGAACAAGACTTACTCAAATCAACAACTCCTTCATCTATTAAATCGAATAAGCTTCGGACCTGCACCAGGCGACCTTGAGAAACTCAAATCGGAAGGAGTGGAAGCCTACATCAACGAGCAGCTCCATCCTCAATCAATTACGCTGCCAGATAAGGTCAAACGACTCAGCCAGGTTTCAGCACTGCAAGAAACACCTGCGCGACTCTTTTTAACATACGGGCGCCCAGCACTCAAAGCGATTGCCGAAAAGGGTCAGAGTGATAAGCAAGAAGATAAAAAAGCGGTCCAAAAGGCCTTGCACGACAATTACTTCAAACTGTACGAAGAAACCTCAAGTGCAAGATTAGGGCGAGCGGTGGAAAGCCCCGCACAACTGCAAGAGGTGATGACAGACTTCTGGTACAACCATTTCAATATTTCAGTAGAGAAAAATCTCGACCATCTCTGGGTGGGCTCATTCGAAGAACAGTCAATTCGCCCTTACGCATTAGGTAAGTTTAGAGATTTGCTCGGCGCAACAGCCCATCACGCAGCAATGATGTTTTATCTAGACAACTGGCAGAACACGGCCCCCCACAGCAGAACCGGTGAAGCAGCCAACGCCGCACCAGACAAAAACAAAAATGCTGCAAAGTTCAAGGGTATCAACGAAAACTACGCCAGAGAGCTGATGGAACTGCATACTCTCGGAGTTGATGGAGGCTACACTCAAAAGGATGTGCAGGAATTAGCTCGGGTTCTGACAGGGCTTGGTTTACCGCCCGGAGCCGGGGGCGGTTTCGGCAATAACAATAAGGCCCAGCGACTGGCTATGATGCAGCGTCAACTAAGCCAGCGCCAATTTGCTGGTGCACAGGGCCGGGCTGTTAGAGGGCTTGCTGGCGGCGGTCTTGCTGGCAGAAACCAATTAAGAGGTGGTCGAAGGCAAGACGGACAAAGTACCAGTGGTGCTGGCGAGTTTCACGCTAACAACGCTATGCAAAACGATGAACCCAAAATGATGATGCAGGCACAAAACGGTCCTCTTCCCGCAACAATCTTGAATGACCGATTTGGTTCATATTTTGATCAAAGCAGACACGATTTCGGCGAGAAAGTTGTGGTAGGTCACAAGATTGAGGGAAAAGGTGCTGTTGAAATTGAAGAAGTCCTCGACATTCTCGCAAAACATCCATCTACAGCTCGTCACATCAGCTATCAATTAGCGCAATACTTCGTGAGCGATAACCCTCCGGCGTCCCTGGTGGATAGACTCAGCCAAAAATTCACACAGACTGATGGAGATATTGCTGAGCTTATGGGGACGCTTCTGCATAGCCCAGAGTTCTGGGATGCAAAAGCCCTGAATGCGAAATTTAAATCTCCATACAGATATCTAATCTCAAGCCTTCGAGCAACTGACGCCGAAATAGAGAACCTGCAACCAAGCACTGGGCTTCTTGCACAGCTAGGAATGCCTCTGTACAAATGCCTTACTCCCGATGGATACAAAAACACAAAAGATGCATGGCTGAACCCGGACAATCTAATAAACCGACTCAATTTCGCCACCGCTTATGGTGCCGGACGATTCCCAGGGGTTAGACCAGCACTGAGTGACCCAACAAAACTTGCTGATTGCATTGGACCGTCACTATCAGACCGAACCATTGACGCTGTGATGAAATCGCCAGAGCGCTTGCGGATTTCACTCCTGCTAGGCAGCCCTGAATTCATGAAGTACTAAGGAGACAGACATGGACAGACGTGAGTTTTTGAAAGCAGCTTCTATGGCATCACTCTCCTATCTTCTACCCGAATTCGGGGCATGGGCTGCCAACTCTGGCACTGAGAAGAACAATGGCAATAAGCTTGTGGTGGTATTTTTGCGAGGAGCGCTCGACGGTCTAAGTGCTGTTGTGCCTTACGGAGATGACAAATATTACTCAGTAAGAAACAAAATCGCCATACCCAAACCAGGCACCGCTGGCGGTGCACTTGCTCTCGACAGCGATTTCGGTTTGCATCCCGTCCTTGAGCCATTGTTGCCATTTTGGAAGAGCAAAAACCTCGCTTTCGTGCTGAATTCAGGCTCTCCAGACCCTACGCGTTCGCATTTTGATGCCCAAGATTACATGGAAAGCGGCATGCCCGGAACCAAAGTCTGCAGTACAGGGTGGCTCGATCGACTTCTTACACAATTGCCAAACAATGGCTCACCCGTGCGCGCAATAAACATTGGCGCAACTACACCGAGAATTCTTCAGGGACCAGTAGCCCCTGCGACCTATGCACCAAGCAAAAATCGCAGAATGACCGCAATGGACCACGAGGAAATCGCCTCAGAGTTCAGACAGATGTACATAGGGCGAAAAGATGAATTAGAGAAAGCTTTTGAAGAGGGACTGGAAGCTCGAGCCACCATAAGCAGTGCGCTCAACTCATCCTCCGAGATGGACAGAGAAATGCAGGCAGCCAACGGAGGCGCCATTCCAGCTAATAAATTTGGGGGCTTCGGTAGACAACTCGGACGCTTGATCAATCAAGAACCCAAGGTTCAAGTAGCATTCGTTGCTCTCGGTGGATTCGACACGCACGTTAACCAAGGCAACGACAAAGGTTCACTGGCAAATCAACTTACTGTTCTCGGCAAAGGACTCTCCGAGTTAGCTACAGGACTCGGACCGAGCTTCGACAAAACTATGATTATGGTAATGTCTGAATTTGGTCGAACCGTGAAAGAGAATGGAAACGGCGGTACCGACCACGGACACGGCAATGCTATCTGGCTACTTGGTGGCAAAGTGAATGGTGGCAAGCTGTACGGCAAATGGAACGGTGTTGCGCAAAACGAATTATATGAGGGACGCGACCTGCCAGTGACGACTGATTTTCGCTCTGTTGTTGGCTCAATCATCGGAGAACATTTGCATCTGTCTCAAGCCCAGCTTGATAGCATTTTTCCAAGTTTCAAGCTTGGCGATAAGAGCCTCTCCGACATTATACGGGCATAGCTCAATCCCAAAAGGAGTTTGATAACGCTAGCTGTTTGAATGCCGACGCCGAATCACCGTGTCGAAGAATTTGGGCTCTTTAGCTTGAACTGGTAAATGCACCTTGCTCAAAGAAGCCTTAACTTGTAAGACATCTCGCGACACGCAGGCAAACAACCCTGTAACAGAGCTTACAAAAAATCAATTTTTTGCGGACTTGTCTTCCATGTACATGGGGTCAAAAGTTGCATGCAATGCATCTTCTTCTTCCTGCACATCGTGCAACATTGCAGTAGATGTTTGATGTAGCTTTTTCGCTTTCCGCTCTTCTTGTTTAGCTTCAGCCTCACGACCTTGCTCTCTGAATTTTGCGGCTTTTGCATTACACAACTCAATTTCGGTTTCGTAAAGTCTGGCTTGATAAGAAGTCTTGAGTTCAAGTTGGTCTTCGTTACTACGTAAGCGCTCTTGGATAGCATTGCTCTTTTTCATATATTCCTCTGCCAACTCCAAGTTTTTTCTCTTGAGTTCGTGATTCACCATTAGCCCAAGAATTCTTGCTTCAAATCTGTAGACACCTGGAAAATGACAGGCTGCTAAAGCTCTCTTGCAGTACCTCTTATATAAGTCCTCACAGTCATGCAAGTCAGCAGCCATTATGAGTGAAGAAAGCTCTTTGAGATAATAATATCGCTGCTCAGCTTGAGGATTTGCCCTTCCGTTAATAAGTGCCTCAGTCACGATTTCCTCAATATAAATCGCCACACGAGAGTGCAAATCCCTGAAGTCCAAACGACACAAGTCTGCGTACAATGAAGCCCAGAATTTTCTGTCCAGGTGGGTTTGCGGATTGAATATCCATGCATAAATTTCGCTGACTTGTTTTTCACTTTGCTCATCTAGATAAGCAGGGTTTGTCGGCGGAGCAAACCTTGCTTTAAGATAACCCAGAACCATTTGCTTGCTTGTTGTCTGGTCATCTGCAGCACTAAACAAATGAAACATCTCATAATAAAAGTCGGCACGTTGAATCGATGTCCAAGCATCGAGTTTCGTCGCTGTCATAAAGTTTTTGAGTTCGCTTCTGGCTTCCTCTAATTTCCCGTTGCGAATAGACGATTCTATTTTGTTTGCCAGACTTCTTCGAAGCCCCTCGGGCTTTATTACCGTAGCGCTCTTAAAAATTGTAAGCCCGAAAAAGCTTCCCAGCGAAACAATCAGCAATAGCAAAATTCCTAGCGATGCATTCTTCCATAAAACTTGTCGCCCACTTTTTGCCGCACCAGCGCCAGCAGAATAACTTGCAAGCGGAACCGTCTTTATTGCCTCTTGCAGCTCTTCCACAACCTCATCGAAACTATCCGGTCGATCATCCACATTGATTGCAGCGCAAGATTGAATAAGTGCATCAATTGACGCAGGAAATTGACATCGCGGATTCAAATCTAAAATACGTGGCACCTTGACGCTGAGCCTTTGCATCAAGAGTTCGGCTATAGAAGCGGCTTTGAAAGGCTTTTCACCAGTTATCATTTCAAAAAACATCAGCGCGAAAGAATAAAGGTCGGTTTTCTTGTCGACTTTTTTTCCAAGTGCCTGCTCAGGGCTCATGTAATCAGGACTACCAAGAAGCTCGCCCGTTCCTGTTAACGTTGAGGCTCCAGCTGTTGGAACAATTTCAGGCTTACACAAACCAAAATCAATAATTTTTAGTTCTGCAGTGTCTTTGTCAAAATCAGGAACCAACAAGACATTTTCAGGCTTCAAATCCCGATGAATGACACCAGCAGCGTGAGAGTATTTAAGCGCTTCTGCAATTTTCAGTGCTATATTGCAGGCGAACCGATAGTTGAGTGGAGCTTTCTCCACAATCAATTGCCTTAATGAGATACCTGGAAAGTACTCGAGCACCAGAAATGGTGTGTGTTCATCGAGCCCCAGCCGGTAGACCTTCAGAATGTTCTGATACTCTAGCTGACATAAGGCTTGCGCCTCACGCTGAAATCGAGCGAGAGAATCTGGACGCACTTCATGTTCATCCCAAGCATGCAATAACTTTATAGCAACCGTTCTATTCAGTGCCAGTTCAGTAGCCTTGTAAACAGAACCGAAGCCACCTGCACCTAGAAATGAGTCGATTTGATAGCGTTCGTCGAAGATTGAACCGATTGTCAGCATCAATTATTTTTGATTTGCCTTCCAAGCAGACTGGTCATCAATTGTACTCTTTGTCATTACTTTTGCAGCATCAACAAGCCAGTCAGGATTTCGATTCGCAAGGTCACTAAGAATAGTCGGCGCGGCGCCTTTGCTTCCCAGATGAATATTACCAGCTTCGTAACCCATAGCCCATAAGAGATCGGACTCCGCTTTTGCATGCGTGAGTTCTGACAATTCGATGCGATATCTTGTTGGCGACAGACTACGTGCCACCCAAGAATCGCTAACCTTCACAAGTGGATCAGGCTCACGAACAGCTTGACTCAAAATTTCCGTGTAAAAGCTGCCTTCCTTCTTGCCGGCAACGAATGAATTGGCGGAGGGCAACAGTGCTTTCACTTCAGCCGCAACTGGCTTAGCATCAACAGTTGCAAGAGCCGCATATCGTTCACGCCCGAGACTTCCAACTCCAGCCTGCCGTTGACCAATTCGCAAATCATGCAATTGTGCATCTGGCAATATTGATTTGAGCGCGGCTGTCGCTTGTGCAGAAACATCGCTAGCTGGGCGTTTTGCGACCTGTTCTTCCAGTTTACGCCAGAACTTTGCTGAGTCCGGAGCCTGCTGCTTTGCCAGGTCGCTCAATTTTGAGTCTTTCCCAGAAAGAACGAAAGCCTCGCCTCCATCCTTCATCGCGCGTGTGTATCCATCAAGAACAGCATCAGCAGCGTCTTTCAGACTGAGCTTCATTCCACCTGATTGTTTAAGCAGATTGGCGCTGGTGAGCAAGCGCACTAAATCATTTGTGTATGGAAGCTTGTATGCTTCATCAAAATCGTTGACACCCCAAATAGTGCGCCCCTTTTTATCGGTCCATGTTCCGAAATTCTCAATGTGGAGATCTCCAATAGAATTTACTTTTGGCGCTTGAGCCAATTCTGGCAATTGTTCTGGAAACTTCTCAGCCCAGCGGTAATAAGAACCACGCAAAAACTTGAAGGGGCTATCAGCCATTTCAGAATGCTTCTTAGCTAAGTCTTCCGGCAATAGTTTGATTTGGCTCGCCGCCCACTTTTCATAGCTCGCTGTTGCATCCACAATGCCCTTAGAATCAGTGGCATCGAGCATAGCGCGCCGAAGTTGGCGCTCAGAGATTGCAAGACTGGCAACGCGATCTTTATTCGGTTCTCCCGTACCTTTGCTCAAATGAACTTCCTCAGTGCGTGATTGGCGTGCTTCTGCAGCACTGTCGATAAGCTTTCCAATTCTTTCTTGCATTACAGGCAATGCCACATTAACAAAGCCACCATTCGCCATTGCCTGAAACCGTTCGTTCCAGTTTGACTCGTGTTTAATGCCCTGTAAACCGTTGACATAGTTTCCAATCTCATAGGAGCCAAGCCCCGCAGAAGCGCCCACAGCAAAGCGTCCTGCACCTTTCAGAAGGGAAGCACTAATGTTGCTGCTTAACGCAGGAAGAGCCCTTTCCATAACCGCATTACCAGCAGAAAAGAAAGCGAATCCGGCCATTGTAGTAGTCGCAGCAGTCAATCGAGATTGCCCATCTGCTGGCTTTTGCGCAAACGAGTATAAGCCAGCACCCAGTACTTGTGCAGCAGATTCATTCGCGAGAAATTTTGCCGTCAGACCTTGAGCAGCAAATTTATCACTTAAGGAACGCATTCCTAAGCCTGTAACCTTACCGGCCACTACAAAAGGGACCACCGCTCCCGCAGCAGAGGAAACTGCTTGAACGCACCAATCGGTACTGAAAGTTTTCGCCTCTGGAATTTTGTATAAGTCGAGAGGCTTATTCGCAATAGTGTCATAAACTTGAATCAGCCCAGTTCCATTGGCGAATGGGTGAAAGACGTTATCAACCAACCAGCTTCGATTGTCGTCGCTGGGCGGATCTAACTTATAATCGCCAATGAGTTTTTCCAAGATTGCCTCTGGTTTATTTCTCCGCTAGCTTCCTGCTTCCATAAGTCTTGACCAGATCATCAATGTAATTCTTGTACTGAGTAGCCACTGTTGAATTCTCAACAACCAGCATATTTTCGGCATTTGAACGTGCATTGCTAGAGAGGTTGAAACTGCCAGTCAAAACAACCTTGCCGTCGGTAACCGTCTTGTTATGCATGTAATCGTGCGGTCCTTCTGGAGAATATGGGTGGGAGTTCTTGCGCACAAGATTCGCCTTTACCTCATTCCATAACTTCAATTTCTCAGCACTCTCAGGATTTTGCGAATTGCCCCATGCGCGCGCTACATTCGCCATCTGAGGTCCATCATAAACACCTGTTACTACCCGCCCTTCGGATATCTTGTCGGCCAGCGCCTGAAGAATATCTTTCGACGAGATTACCATGGAGGCTATATGAACCTGTTCCATGCCTTTGATTCTATCGGCAAACTGTGCATCGATGAATTTCCCGTCACCGGGCGAGAATGCGACTGTTACAGTGCTGTCGCCAACTTGTACAGTAGCATGACCATCTTTGCCTGTTCCTTTGATTTCACCTTTTGTCCAGAGTTCGTTGAAGTTTTTCTCGTAGACTCCAGCCAATTTTTCAGAACGAATCTGAATGATGTTGTTGTCCTGGTTACCGAATGCAGAGTCAGTAATATTCGTCGAGCCTGTCCATATTGCCGCATCTGGGGTTCCAGCATCACGCACAAAGTATTTGTTGTGCATCAGGTGTCCACCACCTGTAATACCATTCACACCTACATCTTTGCCAAGTCCATCGAGATTTCCCTTTTGAACATCAATTACCTTGTTGACGTTTTTCGGAAGATTGCTAGCAATGCTAATTCCGTCATTGCCTGCAAGTTCAGGTGCTGAGCCATTCTTAGCAACAGGAATAGCCTCAGTCAGGGTCATAG
Source organism: Obscuribacteraceae bacterium (SeqCode) (assembly GCA_044226015.1). Taxonomy (GTDB): domain Bacteria; phylum Cyanobacteriota; class Vampirovibrionia; order Obscuribacterales; family Obscuribacteraceae; genus JAIEPM01. Next base: position 33,750 of record JBGAHS010000001.1, on the reverse strand, counting down.
TTTGAATCTTTGGACTCAACTTGGCAAGAAACTCAGGAGAAGGTCCCCGTGCATCTAACTCAGGCGCTGGCACTTCGGGCATAGTTCTCGGGCTAGCCTTTGGTGTTGCGTCTGTCGCCGCACCAGAGCTGTTTGGCTTGGCTACACCACCGTCTTGTGCAGCAGCATCGGCAGGTTTTGCATTCGGCTTGAAGAAGGCAAGTTTCACGTCGACATTATTGTCAGCACGACTGTTCAAGGCATCCAATACCAGTTTCTCAACTTTGGGATTCGTCAATCTGAAATCGTAGACTGCTCCATGTAATGATTGCTTCGCTCCATTCATGAATCGGGCGAGTTCTCCAGCAACCATTTCCATCTGCGCTTGCCTGGCGGCCGGGTCAAATTGTTGCTTGAGAAGAATAACCTTCGGCAAGTCTCCACTGGCTTCTAACGCTGCGGCATCCTTGTTTCCGCCAAAAGCCATTCTCACGAGTTGCTTGGCGTCACTGCGCGCTTGCAGGGCAGGCAAATCAGCATCGCTGATGGTGCCTTCGACAGCCTGCTTCATCAACTCAGCTTCTCTCTCAGCAGACATCGTCATACTGAAAGGCTTAGCATTTCTGGCAGCCTGAACCATCTCTCCAAGTTTTTGTTGCATCGGTGGCAAAGCAAAGTTTACGAAGCCACCTGATGCCATAGCTCTGAAGCGGTCATCCCAGGTCAAAGCTGCATCATTTGCGCCTAGTTTGCTAGATACAAAATGACCAACTTCAAGCCCGGTCAATCCGCCTGCTGCGCCTACAGCTACACGACCTAAACCGCGCGTCAAGGCGTTCTCGGCAAACATAGCCGAGCTGCCCAACATTTTGTTTCCTACAGCAAAAGCACCGAATGCTGCAACGGAACCTGCGGCATTGCCGATTCTCGTTTCACCAGGATTCGGAGCTTTCGCTAAATCGAAGAGACCAGCGCCTACCATGTTGGCGGCAGCCTGACTGTTCATGAATTTAGCAGCTGTACCTTCAAAGCCTAGATTTGAGCTAAGAGCCCCCATTCCAGCTCCAGCAACTTTACCAACTACGGCATAGGTCACTGCGGCACCGCTTGCAGATGCGAGCGTGTGCACTGCCCAATCGGTACTTAGTGTTTTTGCCGTCGGCACATAAGCCGGTCCTACTTTTTCCTTTGCAAAATTGTTATAGATTTGAACAGCACCTGTCCCATTAATGAATGGATGCAGAACATTCTCTGCCAACCATGTCGACGTGCTGTTATCTTTACTCAGGTCTTGCAGAAGGTTAGATTCTGTCAATCTTTCCATCGCACTTCTTCCTTAATTAGCAATCCTGTCACCAATATAAGTTAAGGATGTAAAGGTGACGATTTAAGCGCGCTCATCTGCTTCGTATTTCACCCACTAAGAATAGGCAATTCTTAAGGACTGTAATCTGTCGCTGAGTATTTCAAAACGTGATTAGCGCACAAGCAGACAGTGCCCCTGCGCAGCACCTGTTATTTATCCAATAGCCTTAAGCAATATCAGCACTTTTTATGTATCCAATAGCCTTAAACAATATCAGCAAAGGTGAACCTTCTGTTCCCATTCTTCAAGCTGAGTCTTGTTCACCAGACCTCGTCGCAGCGCTGTATTTATTGCCCGACACCTGTGGTTGAATTCGTCCTCTTCGGTAGTTCCTTTTAAAGGAATGTTCAATTTCAAATAAACTGATTTCAGCCTTGCCTGTATTGCTTTATCAGTGAGGTAGAGACGTTTTCCAATTGCTCTGTCTGTTAAGCCCAGACAAACGTAAGCCAGTACCTCGAATTCTGCATCGGTCAGATTGTCGCCTTTCGAGTTTGTCTTCAACAAGATACGCTGAATTCGCGGATGAATCCAACAATCGCCACTAAGCACCGTTTCAATCGCTTCTACAATCTGCTTATCTGTAGCGTCTTTCAGCACATAAGCAAACGCGCCATGTGACGGCATTATTTTCCAGAGCTGTCGCACCCATATTTCATCAGAATGATTTGAGAGAATGATGACACCAGTCTGGGGTAGAGCTTCTAGAATTGCCTCTGCAGCCCTCATTCCAGACAGAATGGGCATTTCAATGTCCAGGCACACCACAGAAGGCTTGTGCTGCTTCACGAGGTCCACTGCCTCTTGCCCATTGTTGGCTTCGTACAGCGGCAGCTGAGCTGGAAAGTGCTTGCTGAGCAATTCTCGCAACCAACTGCGCTCACGTTCGTGATCATCAGCAACGACTAGCGGCATCAGGCTCCTTTCTGCTTCGGTGACTCCACCGACAGCGGCAAAATAAGAACTAACATGGTACCACTCGGGAATTTATCAGGTGCTTTCCACTCCACTCTTCCTCCTATGAGCCTTGCTCTGTCTTGAATACTTTTAAGACCGTGTGACTCTGCTTTTTCCTTTACGCCACCCTGCCCATCATCAGAGACGCGCAAGCACAGTCCAGACTGAGTTTTCTCAAGGGAAGCCATGAGACGAGTTGCACCAGAGTGTTTCTCTACATTGTTGAGAGCTTCTTGTGCTATTCGAAATACACACAAGGATTCGAATGGTGGCAGTGTGACACCACTACTTCCATCAACGAATTCCGCTTGAATGTTTGTATCTAGCCCTAACCTGTTGACCAGATGTTGAAGCGCAGCAGCCAGACCCAAATTCTCCAATATAGCAGGATGCAAATCATTTATTACAGCACGCATTTCCATCACAGTCGATTCTAGCCTTGTTCTCATTTCCTGCGGAATCTGGCTATCTTGATTTTCCTCTTGCAGTTGATCTGCCATTCGCATCACCCGTGAGAGTGACGGCAATACTTCGTCGTGCAAATCATTAGCAATTCGCTTTCGTTCTTCTTCAGCCTCTATCTGGAGATCGCGAGCAAGCTTTCTGCTTCTTTCAATCTTCTCAGACTCCAGGTTAATCAGGGTTCCGCTAACGTAGAGAAAAGTGATCAAAATGAATGGTCCACCATATGGAATTATGAGTCGTTGCGTTTCAAAAATCACCAAAGCCGTTATGGTCCAAACTGCAGCTGTGACGAACCAGAGAATCATGCGATGCAATGGTCCCAAAACGGCAAAAGCTATGGCAAAGAAAACGCTAACTGGCAAAAATACAATAGGATTGGTCGTTCGTGTCCAGTCACGACCATGCTGAGTAAAAAACGTCTCGGCAGCCGAAGATGCACCGAAGAGAAGCTTCGACAGGAAGAACCTTGCCAGAATCGACTGTGTCTCAGGTGGCGTCGTTGTCGCTGCCTGCCAAATGAACCAGAGTAAAGCGCCTGCAAGAGCGCCAATACCTACATTTAGCATTCGTGAGTTCAATTTGCCTAGCATTAACCAGTTGCCTGTCTAGTCCTACCTATTGTGCCCGCAATTTGCGGTTCTCATTGCTTTTATGGAAATTCAAGCTCTTTTCACCAAGTCACTTTAGGGAAAACCCTAAACCGCCTGAGGCATCCTCTGAGTTTTTCGCCACAAGCAAAATGAGATTATGTACTCACAAGCGAATGACAGCTACCTGAGGACACGAATCATGCAAAAAGAATCTACTGAGATGAATCTAGTTGAAGCAAGACAAAATGCAATCGAAGAAAGCAACAAAACTCAATCGATTGGCACAATGAAGCAAAGCAAGGTACACAAAATTAGTGATTCTATCCTGGATGGACTCGGTGACAAGAAGGCACTACTGACGGTGCTCAATAGAATAAGTCTGGCATCTTTAACATACGCGGCTGGAAGCACAATGTTCGTCTATGCGCTTCTCACCGCATTCAATGTTCATCTCTATGGATGGGGACCATTACAGGGAGCATTGGCGAATCTGGTTTTTGTTGTATATTTCACAACCATAATGGCTCCATTCTCAATGCTTCTTGCCTGGGTCTTTCGATATAAACAAGAGACTCCATATCAGGCACGCATTATCGAGCTTCCTTTGAGCGCTAAAGAATCGTATGAACTCGCTCTTGGTGGCGCACTTTCAATCGCTGGTTCTAGCCTGACTCATGCCGACGAACAATCAGGAACAATCACTTGCCTGGCTCCTAAAAGAAAAGAGGCGAGTTCGCAGGAAGTAAAAGTGCAAGTCACAGAGATTGCTTCAAATCGCACTCAGTTAACGGTCAGTAGCCAACCTAGATTAAGTGCCATTGAGGACCTTCTATTCGGCTACACCCTTGCAGTCGATGGTGGACGAAACAAAGCCAACGTAGAAAAGATTGTCACCTTTATGAACGCCTCGCTGCGTCCTGCATAAAACGTATTCCGATCAGTTTCCGACCAACGATAGAAGTGAACCCTAGCAAAGAGTGCCGCAAAATATACCGCGGCACTCTTTTGCATTGAGAATAACGCGCGGCGGCATTCGAAATCTTGCACAGCGGCTGGAAATAGCACGGCAAGCGAATTCACCCAAGTCTAGTTGGCTTCAGCACCTGAGAAAGCTACCTGCCCACTTACTTCAAAATCAATTTACTACCTGCGTCCTCTAAGCTTTGACGCCTCTTCACGAAGCTTGAAGTAGGTGATCGCATCAGAAGCAGCTCTTCTTACTTCAGCATCCGGATGATGCTTAGCCATCGCATCCAAAACAGGCGTAGCTTCTACATTACCCCAGTTGCTTATTAGCGCAATTGCATACTTCTGATTTGAAATACTGTCAGCATAAGCCTTCGCGTTGGTCTTCGGTGGCATTCCCTGGAACTCGCTTTCCAACCCAGCCGCCACAGTGATGCTGGCTTGCTTAGAGTCAAGGATGCCACGCTCTTTAGCATAGTCGATAGCACTAATCAGGTAAGAACGAGCGACAGGATTTAGAGATGGTTCTTCAACCAACGCAGCTTGCACTGCCCAGACCATATCGCGAGCGCCTGGATGACCATCCTTAATGCATTTCTGCATCATAACGGCCGCTTCTACGATCGCCCAGTTTCTATATCCCTCAGCAAAAGGTTGACCTTGCGAGATAACGATTGAAGCAAGCGCTTCGCGAGCCTGTTTTCCAGCGTCTCCAGCAAGCTTTGCCTCCTCACCTAGTGCTGCGAACTGTCTTCGCTGATTTTCGCGAACTCCATCGGCAGCTTCTTTGCACTTGCGGTCGATTGTAGCTTGACTCGTGAATACCCACGCGATAGGACCAGGGTAGGCATCATGCACAGCTTGCTTAACGCCCTCAACTAGTTTGTCGATGTCGAGCAGTTTGTACTTATCACTCTTAGCAAACCAGTTGTCGCTGCCTTGATATTGTGCGAGATTTCGAGATTTCAACGCGTTTTCTTTCAAATCTATAACAGCGCGTTCGTAAGCATCCTGGTAGTCGAGATTTGATGAAAGGTCTGAGGTTCTTTGATCTGCTCTGTAAGTGGCACCATCAAGAGATGTTGCTGTTTGACGAGCTGCATCGAGGGCTTGCTTATCTGTTGCTGATACCTTGGTGTCAGCCATGATCTGTCCAATCAATTCATGTGCCTCGGCAACGTATCCCTGCCTTGAGCCTTGCTTTTCGAGCCCCGAAAGAACGCTATAAGCCAATTTGCGATCTTCCTCATTGCTGCTTCTAGCCAATTCTCTAGCAGCCATGAGACGGACGAGTTCATGCCCATCGCGTGCTGCCATCGCCAGCGGTGCGCGCCGTGGGTCATTGTCGTCAGCAATGGCTGGGAGTTTTCCAGACAGTGCGATTGCACGACCAACTCTCTCAGAGCTAGCATTAGGATTGATCAATTCATCGGCAATTGCCTTTGCGGAACGCTCGGCATTAAAGCCATCTGGCGCTACGGCTTGCAGACGAAGAGAATCACTACGGTCAGCCATTTGAGCGATGAGAGCCTGAGCTTTAGCGCGAACACTATCCAAGCTCGTGCTATAAGCAATGCTCGATGTTGCTCTGGTGTCAGACATTACGCCATCTTTGATCTGCGATTTAGATCCATCCATCCGCTCGACAGTTCTGACACCATTAACTACAGTAACGTAATCGCCAGTGTTCGCATCGACCTGACTTTGCATTTGCAGAGGTGTCTTCTTTGCTGAATCTTCTGCGGCAAAGAAAGTATTGGTATTGCCCTCACGATTGAGAACTTGCTTCGTCTTACCATCTTTTTCGGTAAAGGTTACCTTTGCAAAATTCTCACCAGGTGGCTCGAATAAGCGGTTGCTGCCATCGGGGTAGGTAACTTTTGAAACCTTGCCATCAACGGTCTCAACAGTGCCACCACTTGGTTTGAGCACTGACTTGTAATTACCACTCTCGGTAATATAATCGCCTGTCTTATTATCAAATCTGATGGTGCCAGTCCAGGGGGCTTTCCTTTCCTTGTCAGATTCGCGATACCAGGTGTTAGGCTTGCTAGCATCGGGCGTCCATCCATCTTCCTTGCCCGCACTATCGCGGAACACGTATCTCACAGGCACGCCATTACGAGTAACAAGCTCTCTCGACGTTCCATTAGAGTATTGAACTTTGTTGACGTTTCCATCATCACCGCGGTTAACGGTGAATTTAGGAGTTCCACTTGCAATTGCTTCCAATATTGGAAGAGCATTCTTGTTTCTGAAGCGTGGCTCTGAAAGCGTATTTACCAGATCAAGCTGCAACTTCTCACGTTCAGCAAAATCTTTTGCACCTGGCGCTGGAGTATTCCTCAACTCGCGTTGAAGAGCAGTCGCAAGTAATGTTGAAACCTGATCATCACTCAAGCCACCTTGTCCAGGCTTGGCGACAACGGATTTCAATGCATCGAGTACATTCTGACGACCTTTTGCACTCATTGAAGGTTGATGCAAGAGCAGCTGCTCCACAGACCATGCGATTTGCTTAGCTCTTTCCGGGCTGGCGTTCTGGCAAATTTCCTTCAACTTCTGGGTAGCTGCTTCAGTACCCCACGAACGATCGTCCTTGAGCAAAGGACGTCCATTAGAAAGTGCGATATATACCAGCGCGTTGAGCGCCTGGTCGTCCGTTGCAGCCTTAGTTCCAAGCGCATCCATAGACTTACGCATGTACCCGGCGTATTTTTCCAACAGCGCAGCATGGTCTTTGTCGACGCCAGACTCACCTTCCCAGGCGAAACGGAAAAATCCACCAACACTATTGAAATAAAGGTCCTTCAAATCATTGTACGCTTGACCGCGAAGGACATTGCCATCGAGAAACTTCAGATCCTCATTGGCTTTGAGATAGGCTTCTGACCCCGTAATTGGATGAGCAGCTTGATTGATCAAAGCAATCTTTGCTTCATTGAACTTGTCCTGATATTCCTTGCTGTTAACATCAGGACGACGGTTTTGGAACTCAACCTCACGAAGAGCTTTCGCAACTTCAGGATGTTTTTCAACAGTTAATTGTTTCAAGCAAAGCGCTTGCAGATTATCTGGCGCGACCTTCTTCAACGCATCAACAGCCGCCTTGCGCACCATCGGGCTCGGGTCGTCAGCCAGCGCTTTCGCCAACACGTTGCCTGCAGAACTGCGATCAGTAGCTAGAGCACCCAATGTCTTAATCGCTTGGGCGCGCAATTCAGGCGAAATTGTCTCAGGACGCTCAGCACTTACCAGAGCCAAATCTTGAACCGTCTTTTGCAAGGTGGTTCGATCAACTTCTGCAGCACCGAGTGGATTTGTCTGAGCAAGACTGTTCATATCGGACAAACTTGCTAGCAGAGCTTTCTTCAGAGCAACCGGAGCGGCACTGGCTTCAGAGTGTGCACGTGAAAGCTCGGCGATTTGAGCTTCGACTTCGGCACGCTCGTTTTCGGTCATCTTTGCGCGCGCCCCTTCGTACCCTTCTTTCATCTTTTGAAGATCAGCAGAAAGGTTATCGACGCGAGAAGTGTAGGTTGAATAATTGGAGGAATCCTTGAGCAAGTCGATCGAATTTTCTCGAATTGTGTCAAGAATAGCTCCGGAGGCGAACATTCCATCTCTTAAGGTCTTCATTTGTTCAGTCATTTCTTCAGGCTTCATTTGCTTGAAGATAGATTGATAAGCTTGCATTCGTCCCATCAAAATTGGAAGCACGCGAGCGGCCAGTGCCGGGTTGTCTCCAGAGATGAGCGTCATGAGCGCTTTGTTGATTTCAGCTTGAACTTGGGGGTTAGCCTTCAAGTCAGTATTCTTAGCGATGAGTTGCTCAGCTGCTCTGAATTTATTCCAGCTTGCTTTATCAAACGCTTCTCCAGAAGCGCCCGGCAAATCGGCCGATAACTTTTGCTGAATGTCAGCCATAGCGGCTTGAGCCCAGCGCTCTTGTTCTTGCTTATCAAAACTCTGAGGCCACTTCAAGCTGTCAGCACTCTTTTGCAAACGTGCCAAATCTTCAATTCTTTCAGTTGGACGAGGAGAGTTAGCAGCGTACAACATGTAAGAAGCTAAAGCAGCAAGGCGAGGGTCGCTAGTGTTGCGAAGTCCTTCCAGCGTACTCCTAATAGCTTCTGAGTCGCGTCCTTGCAGAGAGCCAAGCGCTTTACCTTTTGCTTGCTGACTGGCGAGATCGCCGTCCGACATACCAGCAATTTCGGGCTCAATTCGAGTCTTCATCAATTCGTAGAGATCACCGAGGCGCATGCCGTTGGCATCAACCATGGCTTGCATTTTCAGTTGCATCCACTTTTCTTTTGCAGCTGGGTCAGCAGGTGCTTTGGTGTCATTCACTATGCTCAAGCATATTTGGCTCATATCCGCTGCACTAAACTTATCAGTGTCGAGACGCAGAAGCATGTCGCCCGCGTAAAGCCTCATATGCCCAGCGTTGTCACGGATATCAGAACCAGAGCCCTGCTTTGATTGTGAGTTAGCATAAAGGAAATCAACGAGCGCCTGAGCTTTCAACGAGGCACCATTAGCGGTGACAGTTTCGCTTAGCTTGCCTTCCTGATCGCGACGACGAGCGAACAGAATTGCAGAAGCAGCCATCAGCTTCTCTTCCGGGCTGGCACTGCTTGAATTGAAAGTTGAAATCAACTCAGACATTGCCTTGTCACGATCTGCTGCGTTGTCACTGAAGGCAGCTTTAGATTGTTCGCCAACCTTGTCTAGCTTTGCCTGTACTTCTGGGCTTACATGAACCTTCAAGTTCTGTTGATAGCCAGCGAGAACTTCCTTAGCCTGCAAATAGCGTTGCGAATCCACGAACTTGTGCAGAGCGGTTCTATCAATGCTAGAGTCTGCAGCCGAAATTTTTTCCGGCAACTTGCCATCAGCATTTGCATTCAATTCTACTAGCGCAAAAGCCGCCGCAAAGCGATCTTTAGCATCTGCGTTTTCATTTTTCACTGTATCAATAAGCTTCTTGTTGAAAGCAACACGGCTAGCATCTGCAGCGGGCAGCTTGGACACATCAGCAAGTTCAGATTTGAATGCATCAATGCGAAGCATCGTTTGTTTATCAAAAGAACTTGGTGTCTTCTGATTTTCCGGCAAACTAGCCTGCACCCAGCGACGCTCAAGTGCAGCATTTTGCTGAACTGCTTGCTTATCAACTCCAGCTGCGCGATTGTAGATTCCAGGAATCTGGCGCATACCGATGTCGGTCAAGAAAAACACATCAGCGCCGAGCGACTGTACTCTTCCTAAAGAAGCTTCAGCTGCAAAGTTACCAACTTTATTGGCGAACGGTATTTTGCCAACCGCGGTTCCAAACGGTGAAAGATATGAGCCAACTTTTTGAACTGCCTGGAACTTACCGAGATAATCCGCGGCCTTGTCGAGGCGCAAAAGCTGTGTCATTGGAACTTCGTTAAACGCACGATTGAAGTTCAACAATGCTCTGGAAAATGAACCAGTACCAGCTATCTGTTCAGCAGTCGGTGCGAATGGCGCCGGTGTAAATGGTCTTCCAATTGCAGTGTAACCGAGGTCAGCTATCATCGCAAATGCACGCACTTGCATAAAGGTTTTACCGACTGGTCCAATGTTTTCAATGCCCTGTCCGAGGAATCCGGTTGCACCGAGCCCCGCATGAAACGCGCCAAAAGCGCCTTGATTGGTCAAAAGAGCCTTGCCTAAAACCTGCATGGTTGTGAGCTTAGCAGCTGTGCCAGCAGCAGCTTCCACTCCGACCATGGCAGCTCTAACTTCAGCTACTCCGCTAATCAACATCGCAGCATCAACAGCTGCTGTGACTATCTTGGATCCGTAGTGCCATTTTGCTTGAGATGAGCAAAATGATGGAACATCTTTAGCTTGCATTAATGTGGGCTGCGGCATACCGCTGTCAGTTCTATAAACTACAACCCAATCATCAGGCTTGTAGGTTTTCGGCTTCTCTTCAAATTCGCCAGGCTTACCATCCTTCGCACGATACAGTTTTTCGAAACTGGTAGCATCAACAAATTGCTGTCTGCCATCCGAAAGTGTTACCAGGTAATCTCCTGCTTTGCCTTCTCTACGTCCACCAACGGCACCCTTCTCAGCAGCAATGGTGGCATCAGCTTTCAGTTTCTCAGCTTTGATGTCACCACCCATGGTTTTCACTTCGCTTACCCATCCGATTCCCTGGTAAGAAAGCAAGTGAGCATATTCCATTGTTTGAACTTGTTTGATCTCAATTAGAGGCTCGCCATTTGGTCCTTTGACTTCCTTAGCATCGGTGCGGAAGCTCATCACGTTTACGTCGTTGATTTCTTCACCTTTTTCGACCCAAACAGTCTTTCCATTGATGAGGCGAAATTCCTGCTCAGTCAATTTTTCGCTGCTTGGAACGGATTGCTTGGTGCCATCTTCAGTAAATCTGAACTTGCGTCCATCAGCCTCCTGAAACACCTGGCGTCCGGCGGAGTCTTTCCAACCTTTCTCGACCATGTTTCCATCTTTATCGACACGAACATCAGTCTTGATGTCGCCCCAATAAACTATGTTGTTTTCGCCTTTGGCTTTGTCAATTTGACCAAGCACCTGGTCAACGGGCCCTTTATATTTCGCCAACCAATCATCCATTCGGCGAATGGTTTCAGTATTACTGTCGTTTCTATCAAGCGAATCAGGTAGTTTGATCGTGATGTCGACCTTGCCCGTTTTCGCATCCTTGTTTACTGAAACAAGGTCCTTATTCGTCTCCAGTGCGCTTGAATCCCATTTCGATGGAATTCCGCCCAACCAGCTCGGCCAGTTAAATTGGTCGCTGATCATTTTATTGAGACGATGATGAAGTTCAGCATAACGTTGAACCTCCAGTCCTTTTTGAATCCACGGAGTCGCCGCTGCCAGGCGCTTTTCTATTTGTTCGTCAGTCAATTTACTGACGTCTTCAGGAAACCAGTTCTTTGCTTTCTCGCCACTTGCATCAAGCTGACCCAAACGATCTTTCGCGAGATTCCACTGTTGCTCTAACTTGCCACGATTAACTTCAGTTTGAGCCGCATCAGTAAAGCGCAAGAGGCGACCGATTTCTTGAAAATCCTTATCAGTGGGCAGCTCTGTTGCTGCGAGTTTTCTCTCAGGAAGTTTGAACTGTCCTTGCTCAACCATGCTTTTGAACTGTTCATTGCTGACAGCAAAACCCTTCAAACCTGTTGGTAAATCTTGCGGCAACTGTTCTAATGGCATTTTTCTGCCAAACTCGACCAAGCTCTTCAGCAAGCCATCATATGTGGTGCCCAATCCACCACGCAACGCGTTAAAACCACGGCTAAAATCCTCAACAGTTTTGTCGAGTTCAGCTCTAAACTCTTTTGACTCCATCTGCTTTTTGATCTCAGCTTGTTCTTTCAGAAGCTTTTCGATCTCGACTTTATCATCTTTTTTAATGGCTTCGTCTAAGGCGTTCTGATTGCCCTTATACTTTTCGATAACGCCAACAACTTTGCTAAATCTTTCTCTATCGAGCTCAGTTGTCTTTTCGCCATTCTGCTCATTAGATATTTTGATGAGATTATTGATGTTTGGAATGAAGCTTTCGAACTTGCGCAATTGACTCAAATCCGAAGGATTCGACTTCGCACTCAAAGCAGCAAGCTTTTCAACATTTTCGCGGACAGCAGCATCTTCCTTGGCAGCAAAAGGCTTGTTTTGCTCCACGCGCTCAGCAGTGCTTGGCGAACTTTTGTTCGCTGCATCCGAAGGACGAGACCAGGCATCAGCAGCAAGGCGGTTTGACGCTTCCTGACCAGCATCAACATCACGGTGCTCAACGTCGTCGTCTGACGTTTTCTTTTTGCTGTCTTTTTCGTTTGAAGTTTCTTGAGTCATAATTGGCGTCTCTTTTTTTACGCCAGCCCCCTGCTGAATCTATCCAAAGCTATTTAGAATTCGCAACTTTACGAAGCGATTTAATGGAATAAAGCCATTTATGCGAGTTAGCGTAAACCGACTGCATAATTGCACAGTTCACTTTTTTACGGCAAAGCCTGATTCAAACCTGCTTACCTCCTTTTGATTTGCGATATTGTTCTCAACTAGCGCTCCGGTCGATGAGCGAATCATTCCAGTAAAAGTCTTAATTGGTGAGTAGCATCGATTAATTCCCATCTGATCTAAGGCTTTTACCATTTGATAAAGCGCCGGATTTATTTTGCCCAACTCAGCACGACGCTTAGCCCCCTGACGGAATGCCTTCAAACCGTCTACGAAATAATCCTCGACTGTGTCGAAGTGGTCTCCGCAAGGCTTATGGGCTGCGACTTTGAGCAGCTCAGCATCACTAATAAACACAAGGTCCGACGGCTGCGAGACTGGATTTCCAACAAGATCAATCGGCTCTCCATTCTCATCACACAATGCCCAGGCTTGCTCAGGCGACTCGGCGCCGCCGTATGGCAGGTAGAGCCGACCGTCCCAGGTTTTCAGAGCATAGAACCCATCACCAACGGAAACCCAACCAATGGACTCATATTCATCTGGGTTCAAAGGAAACTTATTGCAGTCGACGGCAGTTTTCCAAGCAAACTCACGCATAAGACTTGCTTGCCATGACTCATGACCGTCGATTGAATCATCAAGGTCTGTCGGACAGCCTCGACTTGCAAGAGTAGAACTGATAAAGAGAACCGGCCGCCCATCTTCGAAAAACTTGATGCGCGCACCCACATCTTCATCTCTGACTAGCGTTTCCGTTAGGAACACGACTTTCAAAGGAAACTGGTCAGCAAGTTGATAAGTCGCCGGCCATGAGCACTCTATTGCAAGGTGCAAGGCTTTCAGTTCATCAATTCGAGGAAACCTCGCCCTCAAGGACTCGCCTGGCTTTAGCATTCCCTCTTCATCGTACGTGAGTTGTCTCACAACCAACTCATTGCTGCGGCTGAATTCCAACCCGAATTCGTTAGAGAGAGAATGAACATACTGCTCGATCAAGGTCTGTGCAAATACAAAACACTCTTGCATTCCCTGATCACTCAATTCTGTTGCAAACAAATTCATTCGGTCGCCACAGGCATTAAGCCAGAGATTCAAACTAGAGTTTTCGTTAAGGGCTAAATCGAAGCCGGTCAAAAACTTAAAGTCCGCAGCGATCAATGGGAACTTCGAAACCAGTTCATCAAAACGTATTCGCTTTTCATTCTCCTCATTGTCGTTACTCGATTCTTGTTCGACATGCTTCTCAGCCGACATAGCATTTTGCGCTTCCTTTGCAGAAGCTGTCCTCAAATCCCGACTTTCTGTCGTGTCCAATTCATTTCGCGAGAAACTCATATCCTCTGTTGAATCAGCAGTTGAATCAGCAGTCGAACTGGACTCAACAGAAGGCATGAAATACTCGAACTCAAGATTCTCAGCAGAATCCTGCACGGCAGCAGCTTCGGGTTCTGCTTTTGCTTCCAGATGAGGTTCTGGCTTGAGCTCTGGCTGTGGTTCAGAACTAGTTATTGATTCGTCTTGCTCTGGGTCTTGGACTTGTTCTGGATTTATTTCCGGGACTTGCTCTGAAAAACGCTCTTGGTCTTCTTCGAGATCTGAAGACAAGGTCGGAACAGAAACAACTGGCGAACTCGCTTGCGTAGGCTCATTTGCCGGCAAATCCATGTGACAAAATCTGCAATAGATTGCCTTTTTCTTTATTAGTTCAGCACACCTGGGGCATTCCTTCATGTCCGCCGGGATGTCAGATGCAACTGACGATTCACCAGGTATGCTTGATTGAACTGGAGCCAACCGGGGTGAGTCCAGTAACGATTCCTGAGACCGGGCATCAAGTGCTTCGGTTTTGGAATTGAACGCGGGCGCTTTTTCCTTGCGCTCGACCTTCAGAGGTCGATGCAACTTGATGGTGTATTCAGTAGCTTTGCCCTTTTTCGGACCTGGCGAAGATGCATCAGCAGGACTCGCATCACCATGATTTGCACCAGCAAGATTCGCATCAGCAGGATTCGCACCAGCAGGTTTCCCATCACCAGGATTCGCACCAGCAGGTTTCCCATCAGCAGGATTCCCACCACGAGGATTCCCACCACCAGGATTCCCACCACCAGGATTCGCATCAGCAGGATTCGAATCACCAGGATTCGCATCAGCAGGATTCGAATCAACTGCATGGTGACTGTCCGCCGGCGCTGGCTGAGCATCCCCTTGTGAATCATTGCCCGAAGCCGCTCGTGGAGCTTCAACCTGCTGAGTGCTCGCAAAAAAGTCTGAGACCCGGTTGGAAGTTTCCAAATGGTAAAAACCGTTTTCTGATTCTTCTTCAGTTTCCGGCTCTGGACCTGCAACCTCGTCATCATCGTCAGCTAAATACCGAGGACCTTCATGACGCACCGCCTGTGGTGCATAAAAGTCATCAGAGCTATAAGATGCAGTCACTTTGCGCACTGCGGAAGCGGCAGATGTCTCATCTTCACTGTAAGTCTTTGGTTTACCGACAATCATATCGTCGTCAGCGAACAACGAACGCAGACTATGATTGGAAGTGGATGACTTGCCTAATACTGCATCACCCAAACTATCTTGAAAAAAATCACGATGAGCTTCGCGATTCAAAGACTCCTGAAGGCGGTCATCAACAATCTTTTGGTCAAAGAAATCATCTGAACCTTCTCTTCTGAGTTTTCTCGAAACGTTGAACTCAGTAGTTTTTTGAAACCTTGTGGTGCCAGCTTTACGCGCCTTTCGAAGGAACTTGATTTGCTCCTCAAAAGTAGGAGCAACTAAGTCTTCTTGGTGCACTTCTTGCTCTTCTTCGTCACTCATGGTTTCGCTAGAATTCCCAGAATCTTGCTTCGTTATCTCTGCCGCCTGCTGCACAGACACGCTCTTCAGACTTTATGCCCCGGCGCCCGCGGGCGTAACAGTCATCCGGTCCAAGCGCCCGTTGTCAAGCGCGACAATCAGCCCGCGCTCCAAGCGTTGGCGGAACTTTCACTAAATCAAGACAGGGTGGGCAAAATCAGCAAAAACGATCCGTTTGAATCGAAAAAATTTGGGCACTTCTAAAACAAATCTACTCGACAGCAACTGCTGTCGGTTTGATGTTGAAGTACTTAGCCTCGGGATGATGGACCACAATTGCGGTGGTGCTCTGCTCTGGAACCAGATGAAACTCCTCGGTCAGCTCAACATCAATTCGCTCAGGACGTAATAAATCAAACAGCAACTTTTGATCTTCAAGATTTGGACAAGCAGGATAGCCAAAGCTGTATCTCGAGCCGCGATATCCCTGGTTGATCAACTTCTTCATGTCATCAGCATCTGCATTAGCGATGCCCAACTCTGTACGCATACGCTTGTGAACGAGCTCAGACAGAGCCTCGGCACACTCCACAGACAAACCATGGAAATACAAATAATCGCTGTATTTGTTGCTTTCGAATAAGCTCTGACTGTGTTCACTGGCTTGTCTTCCCATAGTCACAACTTGCAAGCCAATAACGTCCATCAATTCCTGCTCATCAGAAAGAAAGAAATCAGAAATACACAAATGTCGCCCATGATCCTGCCGAGGGAAGTCAAATCGGAGCCATTCGGTTTTCAGGTCATCACGATAAATTATCAATTCATTGTTTTTCGAACGACAAGGAAAATAGCCATAGATAGCTTTTGGAACAAGCAGTTTTTGCTCAAGACACTCTTCTTGAAGCCGACGCAGGGTTGGAAGGATTTTCTCATCCAACATGCTTTGATATTCCGCATCAGACATTTCTTGTTGTCTAACTCGCCATTGTCCGCGAATCAAAACATTCTCGTTTAAGTATTTGAACACTTCCGAAAGTGGAATGTCGTCGAGAACTTTCGAGCCAAGAAATGGCGGTTTTGGCGGCGCAATATTGTTCGCGACATCCGAACGTGTTGTGTTAGTACCGCCAGATTGCAACGAGCTGGAAGAAGACTTCACCGCATCAGATTGCTCCGACTTACCATTGCC
This sequence comes from Obscuribacteraceae bacterium (SeqCode), assembly GCA_044226015.1. Lineage (GTDB taxonomy): Bacteria > Cyanobacteriota > Vampirovibrionia > Obscuribacterales > Obscuribacteraceae > JAIEPM01. The sequence continues at coordinate 17,435 of JBGAHS010000001.1, read as the reverse complement.
ACCAGCTGCGGTGACCGAAGACGCCACCGGCGCTTTAATGAACTGCTGAAGGGCTGCACGCCCTCCGTTCGCAAAAGCCTCCATATAGCGGAGATTATCGAAAGCATCCTGTCCATAGAGGACAACGCCTTTGTAGGTGTTGCGGCAATCTTCTTCAACATATCTGCGTGTGAGAGCTGCCCCACCGAGAATTACAGGAATATCAATGTGTTGTTGATTCAAGATTTCCAGATTTTCTTTCATGATAACAGTTGATTTCACAAGCAAGCCACTCATACCAATGAAATCAGCTCTGTGCTCTACTGCTGCGTTGATAATATTGTCGATTGGTTGTTTGATACCTAAATTGTAGACCTTATAGCCGTTGTTGCTGAGGATGATATCCACGAGATTTTTGCCAATGTCGTGCACATCACCTTTGACTGTTGCAAGGACACACGAGCCCCGACTGCTTCCCTCAATCTTCTCCATATGAGGCTCAAGATAAGCAACCGCAGCTTTCATCGTTTCAGCTGATTGCAGAACGAATGGAAGCTGCATTTTTCCGGCGCCAAAAAGCTCTCCGACTACCTTCATTCCATCCAACAAAATATTATTGATGATACTTAGAGGCGGGTGAGCCTGCAAAGCCTCTTCCAGATCGCTCTCCAAGCCCACTCGGTCGCCATCAATAATGCGCTGCTTCAGCGTCTCCTCAACTGAGCGCTTGACCTTAACACCGCCAGTAGTATCAGACTTCTTCTTGTCTTTATAAAAGTCTAGAAGTGCGAATAGGGGGTCATAACCTTCTTCGCGCCTGTCAAATACGAGTTTCTCGTGAAGCTGGCGTTCCTGCTCATTTATTTTGAACAAGGGGAGGATTTTGGAAGCATGAACAATTGCCATATCCAAGCCTGCCTCCACAGCATAATGCAAGAATACCGAATTCAAAATCTTCCTTATGGACGGATTGAAGCCGAAAGAAATATTGCTCACCCCGAGAATTGTCTTTACTCCAGGCAGATTCTTCTTAATCAGCTTAATACCTTCCAGCGTCTCAATTCCAAGGCGACGGTCCTCATCATTTCCAGTCGAGAGCGTAAATGTGAGAGCGTCAAAAATCAAATCCTCAGCTTGCATACCCGCAGACAAAGCAAGGTCATAGATTCTCCGAGCGATTTCAAGCTTATGCTCTGCCTTACGCGCCATCCCTTTTTCGTCAATCGTGAGCGCAACACTAGCAGCACCATACTTGCGAATCAAAGCGACCTTCGCAAGCATCTTCTCTTCACCATCTTCCAGATTTATGGAATTGACTATCGGTTTACCGGCTATAAGTTGAAGCGACTTCTCTAAAACTGGGTACTCAGTAGTATCAATAACAAGCGGTGTCTGTGCTTCTGTATTGAGTCGCTGAATAAATATGCTCATGTCGCGGTTTTCATCACGACCAACGTAAGCAGTACAGACATCAAGCATGTGAGCGCCCTCGCGCTCTTGCTCTCTTGCCATAGACACCATAGCATCCCAATCTTCTTTTTCCAGCAACTCTTTGAACTTCTTGCTGCCGTTTGTGTTAGTGCGCTCGCCGACAAACAGTGGCGGAATATCGATGTCCAGTGGCAATGAAGTATAAAGGCTCGCGACCTGCCCACTTGCTGGAACATTTCGTTTCACGGGTTCCATTCCACCAAGCACTTCTACGACTCTCTTCATGTGGGCTGGCGTGGTACCACAGCATCCACCTACAATATTGACACCAAATTTAGTGGCAAAAATCTTGAGTGAATCAGCAAGCTCGTCCGGCGTCAATTTATACACAGTCTCGCCGTTTACGTTTTCGGGTAAACCTGCATTAGGTAGAACCGAAACATACTCTCTGGAATTCTCACAGAGGAAATGAATGGAATCCATCATCTCTAATGGACCTGTTGCACAATTCATACCTATAACATCCAGAACGCTGAAAGGTGAAAGGGCTGTTAATGCGGCTGAAATATCAGAACCAGTCAACATGGTGCCGAGAGGTGGCGCTTCAATTGTGATTTGTGCAATCACTGGAACAGACTTTCCTGAAGCCTTGAAATACTCTTCAATAGCCACAAGACAAGACTTAGCTTGCAGGAGATCTTGCCCTGTTTCAAATTGCAGAACATCAACACCGCCGTCAACTAGCCCGGCAACCTGCTGGTAGTAAGCCTCTTTCATATCCTTAAAACTGATATGTCCAAGCGAAGGCAACTTCGTTGTAGGTCCTATTGACCCCGAAACATAGCGCTGATGCCCATTCTTGGAATAGTCTGCGGCAACACCTCTGGCGAGTTCTGCGGCTTTTTTGTTCAATTCGTAGGCACGCTTCGCGAGATCAAACTCAGCTAAAACAACCGGAGATCCGCCAAAAGTGCAGGTTTCAACAACGTCGCAGCCCGCCTCATAATAGCTGGCATGAATTTCCGAAATAACATCAGGACGACTCTCGACTAAAATTTCCGGGCAATTTTCGCAGCCTTGATAATCATCTAGAGTCAGGTTGTATTTGTGAACCGATGTCCCCATCGCTCCATCAAATATGATTACGCGTTCTTTCAAAGCTTCAAGAAATGATTTCACTGCTTAGCCTCCGAGAGACCATCTATTTTACAGAATGGTTTCAAAGGAGACGCCATGAACAGGCGAAGCTGCCCAGAAACGTCACAGAAATAGACAAGCCGATGTCGATGTTTTGCGGCTTATTGATAGCGTGGATAGCAAGCGATTGCCGCCGCCCGAGCGCTGTGATGATTAGCCGGAATGTAGGTGCTGGTTATCTCACCGGTCTTTTTTCCATATCCGAGAATCTGCACATGAGTGGGCGTGCGCTTAGCCGAAATTGCGACTTTTTTGGCACTACCAATGACCTGTGTCGGTGTGCTAGTACTCGATGAGCCGCTTTTCTTGGCGTATGCACCAGCTGGGATGTTGAAGGCTAGATAGCGCTTTACCGGACCCTTGTTCTGTGCGGCTGCATCAACGGGTGCTTTTCCCGGCTGCACCCAATTTGGCCGAACATAATGAGTTGGAGCAGAAGCCTCAACTTTTGTACCTGCAGGCACTCTGACAAACATCGGACGCGCTGTAGATGATGAAAATCGGCTCCAGTGACGCATGTTGTTTTGATTCTCCGCCCCGCCCGCCATAGGTCCTGCAACTTTGGGCTGCATCGGAGCGTTGCTGCTCGGTGCCTGAACATCGAAAGCAGCATCTTGCGCCATTGCAGGCGAAGCAAGTAATGCCGCAAAACCTAGAAGAGAAATAGCTTTAGCCAAGAACTTCAACATTTAGTGACCGTCCAGATTATCCATACATGAAATTTATCCAATCTGATGAAAAATGGCACCCCGGTTTTCCACATAAACGGCATTTTTATTGTGCCTAAAACCACATTTTGAGGGTGCCAAGCTCAGCTGCCAAAACCAGGCGCAAGAGAATGGCTCAGCACTCAAATCGTGAAGCTCGCCGATTCGGCAAAGCTTGAGCAATAAGAGAATTCTCTTCTACAATGGAGCGAGCAGTCAGAGCCAGAGGTAGTGCCTGAGAATTCGCCTTCAGCAATCTCGGCAAACTTGAATTACTAAGGGTCAGAAGGGTTCTTGCCTAACACCAAACAGAACTCACTAACAACGCAAGACGCGAGTTCGTCCTCTCTTTTTCGCGCGCTCTTGCTGGGCGCACTGGTTCTGATTGTTTTCGAAATAGGCTCAATTTCAATTCTAGTCGCTAACATTTTAGAAACTGAACATTTAGCTGCACACGAATACAAACTCATCAAAGCATCAGAAGAGCTATCAATAGTAGCCGACCTGATGCGACAGCACCGCCGCGTCGCCGACGACTGGATTCTCGAGGAACACACAGACGAGAAAAGAAAACGTCATGAACAGAGCGTCAAAAAAGTAGAAGACCGTTTAAAGGCGCTTGCAGATCGATGGCGTGAGGCTGGACAAAATACAGATGATCTAGTCCCTCTAACTGAGGGCTATCAAACCGTCATGGCAGATACTAGTAATTGCCTGAACTGCAGCAATGAAAAGCAAATAGAGAAGCTCTACAAGCTTTCAATTATGCACACGAAAGAACTCTATCCGAGAGCACGAGTGCTAATGGACCAGATAAATGAGTCGATGGAGAAAGAAGACTCCCGAAATAAAAAGAAGAGAAAACAATCGCCTCTTCCTATACTCATAATTGCCAGCATCAGCAACTTCATTCTCGCACTCCTTGCCGTTTTCTGGATTGATAGAAAGATAGCAATGCCGATAGCCAAGCTCTCAAACGAATGCAAAGAACTAGCAAAAGGCGAAGCGATAGCGGCACCTGCCTGCCTGAAGTCCGATGTTGACTCTTTACGCCTGGTCTTCCACAAAATGTCTGCCGACATAGCAGCAACAGAACAAAACCGCAAAGGTTACTTGAGATTGCTCAAAGCTATGCAATCTCAGTCTCTAGAGCGAACCAACGCAAGCATGAACGCGCTTTTCCAGTCAGACTCAGTGACAGAACAGGGCAAGAAAAAGCTCAGACAAATCACACTCAACCTTGACTCAATGAGCCAGCTGCTCGAATCTATGCGAGAAGGATTAAGCTTCAACGAGCACGAACAACTCAAAGTCAATTATGCAGAAATGGACACAAGCACGCTTGCTGAAACAGCCGAATTGGCAGTTGGAGCGATGCTTCAACAGAAGAAAATTCGATTGAATAGCAACTGCGAGGCGCTGAAAATTGAGGCGGATCTTCATCTGCTTAGCAGGGTCGTTATAAATCTTCTTTCAAATGCCTGCAAATTTTCCCCTCAAAATTCTGAAATTGATTTTTTCATAAGCTCGCTAAACGATCGCGTGAAATGCGAAGTAAAAGATAGAGGACCTGGTATATCTCAAGAAAATGCTGCAAAGCTCTTTAAAAAGTTCAGCCAACTTGAGTCGTCAAATAAACGAGCCGGAAGCGGTTTAGGACTAATGATCTGCAAGCAGATTGTCGAGGCCCACGGTGGCACAATTTGCTGCAACAGCGAACTCGGAGCAGGCACATCATTCATTTTCGAGATTCCCAAAACAGCGCAGCAAAACGAAGTCAAATCTACCGACAAGTCCGCGCTTAGCACAATAACAAAAAAGGGCGGCAGCATTCGTAATGTATTTGGAGCCTTGCTCACTGTGTTTTTGCTGACACAGCTTGCTGTATCTGCGACTCTGGGAGTAACTTTGAATGAGGCTTCCAGCAAAGCGAGAGATTACTCAAGAGAAAAACACACTTTAATAAAATGCCAGCAGCTAACTTCATTCTTCATGGATTTCAGAAAGCTCGTGCAGTCAGCATTCAAAAAACAAAACTTCAAAGCATTCATTTCGGTATACCCACTACTGCAAAAACAACTTGAGCTTACTAGAGAACTTTCACACAGGTCAAAACCTAACAGCGAGCTTAAATCGGCGCTGGACAAAATAGACGAGCAACTCGTTATTATGCAGAAGGAAGCAAAGGATGCGATTTCACAGTACCCTGATATAAGCCATGAATATTTGGAAGCAGCATTCAAACGCGGCGACGAAATTGGCATGATCTTAGAAGATTTGCTATTCCGAGTACTAGACCTGGAGAACAGAGATCTAGACGTTTCCTACAATCTCGGGACCGAGCTCAGAGCCAGAGTAATAAGCATGTTAGCCGTTTGCGCCATAACAAATATTGGCTTGATTGTTGCGCTAACAATATACACGGCTAGCATCTTGAAAAAAATGAGCGCTCTGGTAAGCAAAACACACGATTTTGCTAGCGGTGGATGCCCCAGCGCAGACATTTCTGGAAATGACGAACTGAGCCGATTAGACCACTCTTTTTGCGAAGTCGCCGCGCTAGTGCGAGAAGCAGAAACACAGAGACAAGAATTGCTCTCAGTTATAAATCACGATCTTCGCACCCCGCTAGCCTCAGTCTTAACAACAATAGAACTGATTTCCAGCGGTAGGTTTGGTGAACTCGACCCGCAAAACGCGGTCGCTCTAGAATCATGTGAGATGGAATTATCACGATTACTAAACCAACTTAACAACCTACTCACACTGGAACAAGCAGAACAAGGCGCACTTCAGCCTGACATGGCAAGGCTAGATTTGAAGGAACTATTGGAAGATCTCGCCAACGAGTATAAGAAAGTTCTGCGACAAAAGAACTCACGCATTGAAATTCATGCAGCAGATGAAAATTCCTACGAAATAAGGGCAGAGTTATTCCTGCTCAGGCGGGCAATTCAAGCGCTTCTAGATAACGCCATTCAAGCATCAAAAGAAAACTCTTGTATCGACACCACCCTTACTAGAGACTCAGGCAAAATCATACTGAAGATTGAGGACCACGCAAACGGAATTGCAGCCGAATTACAAAACCAAATATTCAACAGATTCCGAAGTGTCGAAGGACAGGCTCTGGCAGGAATGGGACTGCCTTTAGCATTCAGGCTTATGAATGCACAAGCCGCAGAATTGCGACTCGAAGCAAGCTCAGAGACTGGCACAACATTCAGCTGCACCTTTATAGAAAGCTAGCAATAATTTATCGCTCAAACGGCCTATCTCTCATTTACTTTTTTGCTCTTCAGACGACTTGTCATTTACGCACCTGCGTTAAGAACGCGCTTTTTGTAAAGGATCAGTAAAGCCGAAGCATCTAGTTTCTGTTATACGCTTGCAGCTCAGGGCTTCGAGGACGCGCCATTCAATTTGTCGAGCCAACCGCCAGTGAAGCCCGCTTGCTTGAGACCAGCCCTCAAATAAACGTCTTTCTTCATTAAGTCCCAAACCATTCCTGAGCGATAGTTTTCGGTCATCAAAACAATGGGCCCCTGGTCAATTCCAAGCGTTTCAGCATCCACCCAGCCTGATGGCTTGCCCGGCTCTGCAGTTGGGTTGAATGCGTCGCTAAAGCCATTAGGCGTCCAAATCTCTGGCCGCTTCAAACGCCAATGATACAAAGTAGGCAATACCACATCTGGTGCAAATGCAATTGCTGCTGCAGCTGCTGTAGGAGCAATCGTACCGTCATCTATTCCAGCTGGGGCGCCCCTGGCTATGTAGGTATGAAATGAACGCGGCACTCCATCGGCTACTTTATTGAACGAACCTCCGGGTCCATCACAGGCAGTCCAACCCCAATCGAGCTTGCTGTACCCCTTGAACCCCTGCGGATTATCAATTCCATAGTGATATTGCGCAAGCGTTGCACGCCGCGAATTTTCAAAATAGTCCCATCCCAAATTACGATTTTTGTCGTCTTTTATTCCACGGAAATCAACCCAGGAATGACTATATTCGTGCCCAAAGAGCGGCTTGAAATCTATATAGTCCCTGCCTTTGTAATTGTAGACCTGATCAGATTCTGTATATTTTTTCCAGGACTCTGGCTTTAATGGATGCGTCGGGGAGCCCATGCCTAAAAGCAGCAATATCATGGCTTCGTTGTAGCCGCCCCAGTGATAGGGCAAAAACCCCGATTCTGGATTCCAGCCGAGACTCACACGATCGTCAGCATTGGCAGCCCAAGCCCAATCCACTCGTTTATATAGCTTATCGGCAAGTTCACGGATTTCTTTTTCTTGCTCAGTATTGCCGTCAAAGTAATTCTTTGAACACAATACTCCCGCCATCAACAGTGCGGTATCAATGGTAGACAGCTCACAATTCCAAGCTCTCTCTCCCGTCTTCATGTCAAGGAAATGATAGAAGAACCCCTTGTAGCCAGAGGTTCCTTGCGCATCGGTTCCTTGTGGTGTATCTGATAAAGTATGCAAAACTTTCAACGTATATTTTGCAGCATCGTCTTTGCTCACCCATCCTCGTTCCACAGCAATAGGGTAAGAGGTTAGAGCAAAACCTACAGCAGCAATGCTGCATTTTGCATCTGGAGTTGAGCGGTCTTTTATCAGACCAGTATTAGGATCACTTTGATCAACAAAATACTTGAAATGCGCGTATTCGATATTCTGCAGAAGCAGCTCGTCGGCAGCCTTTTTAATGCCTGCCCCAATATTTTCACATTTGCGTAGGGAAGACTGAGTACACGATTCTGAGTATGCTTCTTTTGAAAAAAGTTGACGCGATGCCTCGTAAAAACCTGAGGGCTTCACGTCAGAACTCTTATACACAGTACTTTCTGCCAGTTCGTTCATATACGGTGTACGCGAAAATGATTATTGCAATTGTGCCGTTTTGGTAAGATTATAGGAATGCGGGAACTCCCCATTACCAGTACGATTTGTGGCTTAACTTTCGCTCAGAAAGCTTACCTAGACAGAATTTAATAATGTCAATACGTAATGCCACGAAATTGTCACGGGAAGCTCCTATTCTCTGATCAGGTTGTTTGAGCTAGCCGATGTGGGACGGAGGAGCCAAACTAAAAATGAAGTCCACTTTACTAAAAACTTTCTTCCTGAGCTCAGCAGCATTCGGAGCCCTTCTGGCATTCAATCCGGCTGCAGGTGCACAAGAAGTTTCAGAAATGAGCAACCAGCCACCAGCTGGAATGCGCCCAGGAATCCGTTATACAACCGGTGCAGTGACGACAGCTGGCTGGGAAAAATCATTGACTGACGGAGATCCAAATCTTAGAAGATGGAACTGGTCGGCAATGACTACCTACACTCAGAGCTGCTACAACAAAGTTCCAGCAGGCGCATTCGCAAAAAAAATCAACAACAACAGAGTTGATGATCTCAAGCCAACTGGAAGCATTTATGTCAAACCAATTCAAATCTCGCCCGAGACTTATGCAAAGAAAAGAGTGCAGCCCGGAGTGATTGTGGTTGGAAACAACAACGCCAACGCAAATGTTTCTGCGAAGCTTCGCCTTCCGCATAACAATCAAATTGCAGCGGCAACAGTTGCAGCGAAGTCTTACAACGTAAACTACCTGAATGGTTCGCTAATTCCATCAGACGACTCTTACAGCAGCAGCCGCAATGTCAGCGGCAGACTGATGCGCACTCAATAACTGTCCGGCAAATGATAGATAAAAACGCATGACGAAGTTCGTCATGCGTTTTTTACTATTCTTCTGAGGTAGGATGCAAAAGACGTGTTATTGTCTCAACATTTGGGCTATTTGGTTTTCGAGGAGCCAGTACGGGCTTGCGTTCTGCAATGAGCTCTTGTTTCAGTTTAGCTCTCTCTATTTGGCACAAACCACAGCGATTGCTGTAAGCGTCAGCTAAAGCCAATATCTGCTCTGAGATAACCGTACGCTTGTCATTCGGAATTGCGCGAGCATGATCCGCCGCCATTTGCAAAAGTAGTCTGACATCCTTATAATCTCTCGATCGCAGGGCATCTCTGACATAGGCGATGAACGCGGGTGAAACACTTCGCTGGTTATAAACTAGCCCTGCAATGCCAGTGCCCATCTGATTTAAATCTCGCTTGTACAAAAGCAGAACATTTTTCGTTTTTGCAAGCTGCAAATCTGCTTCTTTGTTTTTTTTCAAAGCTTTGTACGCGTCATGAAGTAGCCAGCTGTTAGTTACACTGAATTCAGTTGGAAAGCCACGGCTGTTCAATTCTTCAACTCGCTCGGACTCTTTGAAGGCTAAAATGGCTTCTTCAACCTTTCCCTCCAGCAATAGCATTTTCCCCTTTGTCTGCATCAACTCAGCATAACACCTGGTGTTTTTTGCTTCCGGAATTACGGACTTTTCCAGATCAGCTAAAAGACTAGAGGCTTGCTCTTTGAAGCCAGCGCTGTTGTAATTTTGAACTACTGTGTTCCCGAGTCCAATATATAACTCGCTGCCCTTATTTAAGCGCTGCATAGCTTTCAATCTGACGCGATTGGCTTTCTCAAAATCCTGCTGCGAATCATATAGAAATGCCAGGTGCTTGCAAACTTCTAGAGAGAATTTCGGGTCTAAGTTAGCACTTACAGACCACACCTTTTCATACATGCTAATTGCAGCAGGCATGTTTTTTCTTTTCTCTTCAAGTAGACCAGTCTCAAACATTGATTTAGGCGACAAGCCAGACTCAGCATGAGAAATCCTTGCTGGACGCCATTCTTCATGATTTCTTCCCTTCAACCAGAAACTCATCAGCAACACTGCTGGCGCCATACAGACAAGCACTAACACCGCCTGCGGTATCACAAATCTCTTGCCAGATTTCAGATTGGTAGAACTCAGGGCAGCTTTAATCTCCGACTCAAACTCGCCCATTGTCCGCTGCCGCTTACTTGAATCTTTAGCAAGAGCCTTGATCAGCGAATTTACTAATTCTTTGGATATGGTGATTGAAGTTGAGACCTCTTCAATTTTTGGCAGGCTTTTCCGAAGATGCTCATACATGGTCTCGAGTGGTGTGTCACCGGCAAATGGAGGTTTGGTCGTAAGAGACTGATACATGACGCAGGCAAGTGAATAAATATCAGAGCGTTCATCAACAGGCTTGCCAGAGACCTGCTCAGGGCTCATGTAGAGGGGACTCCCGAGAGCAGCAGCTGTAACACTTTGCGAAAGAGATTGCGCAGATGGCGTAATAAATTTGGCGATTCCAAAATCAAGAATCTTTGGAATTTGGGTTCCATCATCGCTGCTGCATATCATAATGTTGCCGGGCTTTATGTCACGGTGCACTATGCCTCGGGCATGACATTCCTTGAATGCTGCGAGCAACGGCAAGAATAAATCAGCAAATTCACTCATTGTGAATTTCCTTTTTTCATTGAACTTTTCCTCTAGCGTGTGCCCAGAAAGCAGTTCCATCACGAAAAATGGCGTTCCATCATCACCAATTCCAGATGCCAAAACCCTTACGATATTCGGATGATCAAGCATGGCGTATGCTTGAACCTCTGTCTTAAATCGTTTCATCTTTGCCGGATCACTGACAGCCGGCAACACTTTCAGAGCCACAAGTCTATCTAAAGTAAGGTCTTTTGCCTTGTAGACAACCGACATTCCGCCACTGCCAATTTCTTCGATTATAGAAAACCTTCGATCGACTAAAGCGCCCGCAGTCAATTTCGGGGGCAGCTTCTGCGCAAAATCGGGTTCGGTATCCATTAGGTCACCAGATGGCACACCTGCATTATTCCCCGGAGAATGCGGCAATTCATCACCAAAGTTTACTCATTTCTACTGATAAATCGAGATCTTGACGATTTAATGGAGTAAACAAAAACCAGGACGATCAGCCGACCGAACTTGGATCTAAAATAAACCTCCCCGCATCGAGAGGACGTTTTTATGCCATTGGATCATTATGTCACGCTTGGAAACTCGGGTTTGAGAGTCAGCCCCTTTTGTTTGGGTACTATGACATTCGGAAAAGAATGGGGCTGGGGTTCGACAGAGGACGAGAGCCATGCGATTTTAGACAGATTTCTTGAGCTCGGCGGAAACTTTTTAGACACCGCGAATTTGTACACAAAAGGTCATTCTGAGCTAATCATTGGCGACTACATCGCAAGAAAAAAACAACGCAGAGACAAACTGGTTGTTGCCACAAAATTTTTCGGAAGCCTCTACCCTGGCGACCCGAACGCAGGCGGTGCCAACCGCAAGAGCATCTACGCTGCTTGTGAAAAATCACTCAAGCGCTTGCAAACAGACTACATTGACCTTTATTGGATGCACTGCTGGGACAAGTTTACCCCCATCGAGGAGACGATGAGCGCTCTAAATGATCTCGTCAGAGACGGCAAGATTCGCTACATCGGCTTTTCCGATACCCCTGCATGGAAAACAGCGCAAGCGCAAATGATAAGTCATTTCCGCGGCTGGGCACCACTGGTGGCACTACAAATCGAGTACTCTTTGCTTGAACGAACAGTGGAAGGCGAGTTAGTTCCCATGGCAAAAGAAATGGGGCTCGGCATCACCCCCTGGTCACCCCTCAAATATGGTGTGCTCAGCGGGAAGTTCACTCGCGACCAGCATGGTAAGCATGACCCCGGTAGAGGCGATTGGGTAAAAGAACACCTGACTGACAAAGCCTATGCCATCATAGATGAGTTGATCAGAACTTCGAAAGAACTTAACACCACGCCAGCCCGAATAGCGCTTGCATGGTTACAAGCACGCCCAGGAGTGACATCTTCAATCATTGGCGCCAGAACACTTGAGCAACTCGAAGACAACGTCGCGGCACTAGATCTCCGTCTAACGCGCGAGCAAATAGAGAGACTTGACGAACTCTCTCATGTAAAACTCAACTTTCCACATGATTTTCTGCAGCGCTCTGGCTCTTTCCGTTCCGGCGGAACGACCATCAATGGAGAAAGTTATGCTCCGATGGAACTGCAGCCAAAATCAGAGAAGGAAGTCTACGAAGGTCCTTTAGCCGCAGCCAGGTGATTCACACGAAAGGAAGCAACCGGTGACCCAAAGAAATATTTTCAAGCCCATATGGGCGCCACTGTTTATGGTGGCATTACTTTCAAGTGTATTTCTTTGGTGTTGCAAAAGTGGGTGGGCGCAAGACGATGAGCCATTGCCGCTTCAGAAGCTGCGCCTGCCTCCTGGTTTTAAAATCGACATCTACGCTCGAGACATTCCAGGTGCTCGCTCTATGACACTGAGCCCACGCGGAATTCTCTACGTAGGTTCAAGAGAGCCTGGAAAGCTGTACGCAATTCCCGATGCAGACCGTGACAAGAAGGGAGACACAGTCATCACATTAGCCAGCAACATGAACCAACCAAATGGTGTCGAATATAGAGATGGTTCACTTTATGTTGGTGAAATCAACCGCATACTCCGGTTCGATAAAATTGACTCTCACTTAAACTCGCTGCCCAAGCCCGTTATAGTCAACAACACGTTGCCGACAAAATTGCACCACGGTCAAAAGTACATTCGGTTTGGCCCAGACGGAATGCTCTATGTTCCTATAGGTGCACCATGCAATGTGTGCGAAGAAAAAGACCCGCGCTTTGCCACCATATGCAGAATGAAAGCAGACGGAACTGGCTTTGAAATCTTTGCAAAAGGAATTCGGAATACAGTTGGTTTCGACTGGCACCCAGTGACAAAAGAGCTGTGGTTCACCGACAATGGAAGAGACATGCTTGGCGATGATCTGCCACCAGAAGAGTTGAATTGCGCTCCTCATAAAGACATGCATTTTGGATTTCCCTACTGCCACGGTGGAACCATAGCTGACCCCGAGTTTGGAAAGAAGCGCTCTTGCTCAGAATTCACTCCACCACAATGGAAGCTGCCTGCACACATAGCCAATCTTGGAATTCACTTCTACACAGGCAGTATGTTTCCAGCCGAATACAAAAATTGCGCATTCATTTGCGAACACGGTTCATGGAATCGCACTGTTCCAAATGGCTACCGCGTCTCACTTATTCGATTTGAAAACAACAAACCAACTAAATACGAGGTCTTTTGCGGAGGCTGGCTGCAAGCAACCGGCGCCTGGGGACGTCCAGTCGACTCTCTCGTCATGCCAGATGGCTCAATGCTGATTTCTGACGACTACGCCGGTGCAATTTATCGAATCACATACTCAAAACCAAAGTGATGCCATCTTTTTCAGGAAGTTCGTCGCCACGAGAGTTCGTCGCCGCATTAACTCTTTTTTCTCAATTCCTCCGTGACAGCTAACGATTTTCAAGCGAACCTTGATTTCCTCTCATCACGCAACGATGTCAATAACCGAAAATGAAGCCGCATAGTCGGCTCGCGGATCTTTCACCATGCTTTCAGAGATGAAGAAACAACTCACACTAGTCCTCAGCGCACTGGCTCTAACAGTGCCGACTTGTTATGCAGATGAAACGGAGGCAGAGCCAAGCAGAATATCTGGGAACGAACCCGTTACAGCTGCCGATAGTGCCTTCGCCGCGCAGCCGACCGGAGACCCGCACGACTGGCTCAAGTCTATCAAGGAGCCCGCGCGTCCCCGAAGAGCGCTGAACACGATTCCGAGTGACGAGCCCAGCGAACACGGTGAAGAGAACGCTTATGGCACGCTTGATGTTTACAGCCCAGTGAGCATGCGCTCTCACGCGACCGAGCATTTGAAAAAAGGAAATTACGAGCTTGCTATCAAACTGACAGAAGCCGTAATTGAGAAAACACCAGAAGATATGGAGGCGCGGCAACTTTACGCCGACGCTCTAGAGCGGAAATACAAAGGACAGGCAACAGGCGACCCCTATTTGTTCAATCGCTGCGTTAAACAGTGGTATTTTCTATACAAGCAATCAGAACAGCCTGAAATCATTAGCCTGGCAGCAAAACATCTGCAAGAATTGACTGGACGTTCACCATACATTTGGCCCACCGCCCGAATGTACCTCAGTCGTGTTTTGAAAGTAGAAGACGCGCAGAAGCCAGATACCAACCCTGAATTGGCTACGCCAGAGCCTCCTCAAGTACATTAACGTCGACCCAGAGGCGCTCGGATTTTTGTAACTTGCTAGCAGTTCACACGCTAATTTCCATTGCCGATTGCTATGTAGGTCTTTGAACAGCTAAGCGTGTCGGGCGCAGCCTCCGGCATCGGATTTCGGGTTAGTCCAAACAATTTCGGGCGGAACCTATAACAGCTTTTAAACCTGTCTTTCATTCTTTATGCTCTAGCTTACTCTTCAAAGCGAAGCAAGCGCAAGCCGTTAAGTAGAACCACCAGAGTGCTTCCCTCATGCAAAACAACGGCATGTGCGATCTGAACCCATCCCATTACAGTTGCGATAATCAGGACTACGCTTACGCCAACAGCGATAAACATGTTCTGCTTGATGATCAAAGATGCAGACCGAGACAGTTTTACAGCAAACGGCAAGCGACTCAATCCATCGCTCATAAGCACAAGGTCAGCGGTTTCTAATGCTACATCAGAACCTGTGCCACCCATGGCGATGCCAACGGAAGCAGCAGCCAGAGCGGGTGCATCATTGACACCATCACCGACCATCGCTACGCCACCATCCTCATGAGAGAGGGTGCGCAACTCTTTTACTTTTTCTTCCGGCAAGAGTTGCCCTCGAGCCTCGTCAACTCCGGCTTCTTTCCCAATGCTATCTGCAACTCTTTGATTATCGCCAGATAGCATGATATTACGCTTGATACCAATCTGCTTGAGCTTGTTAAGGACTTCGTTGGACTCTGGTCTGATGCGATCAGCTATACCAATCACACCGAGAAAGCGCTCGCCCGCCTTTACTATTACCGTTGTTTGTCCTTGCTTTTCCAAATCAGAGGCTGCACTAACAATTTTTTCTGGAACTAGATCTGCCTGAAACAGTTCCATGTTTCCAGCTTTTACAGACTGCCCTTTAACTGTGGAAATGATTCCTTTGCCATGAACAATTTGAGACGACTCGCAATGTTCGATTTGTAGTCCTTGCTCCTTCGCATGCCGCACTACAGACGAGGCAAGAGGATGCGACGATGCAGATTCAGCGCAAGCAGCTATGCTCAACAACTCCTTCAAGTTGGATGATTCAGAAGGTAATACTGACTTAACTTCGGGCAACCCTTGGGTGAGAGTGCCGGTTTTGTCGAAAGCGATAGACGAGACGTTTCCGAGAATTTCGAGATACGCACCGCCTTTGATAAGAACGCCTCCACGGGCGGCCCGTCCTGCGGCAGAGAGCACCGCAGCTGGTGTCGCGATTGCGAGTGCGCAGGGAGAAGCGGCTACGAGAAGAGACACCCCACGCAAAACGGCATCTTTGATCGGCGTTCCCAACAAAACAAGGGCACATACCAAAATTGGCGCCCCGATGAGCACAGAAGGCACCAAAATTTTCTCGATTCTCTTTGCCAGTCGTTGCGTCGGGCTCTTATGCGCCTCAGACTCAGCAACCATATCTATGATTCGTGCTAGCACTGACTCGTTTGAAAGTTTGGTTACTTCAACCTCAATAGCGCCATCGATATTCACAGTACTAGCATAAACTGCATCGCCGGCTTTCTTCGCAACTGGCACGGATTCACCAGTAATGGTGGCTTCATCGAGAGAGGTTTGCCCAGAAACAATTTTTCCATCCAATGGCACACGGTCGCCAGGACGAATGAGAACAATTTCGTTGCGCAAGACCTCGGCGACCGGAACTTCCAGAATGGATCCCTCACGACGCACACGTGCATTCTGTGGTCGCAGTGCTCCCAACGAATCTATTGCATGGCGGGCTTTCTCCATGGCGCGATGCTCCAGCGCATGACCCAGACTAAACAGGAAGAGCAGGAAGGCCCCTTCAAAAATCGCACCTAGAAAAGCTGCGCCAATACCAGCAAGAAGCATCAGGGTTTCAATATCACATACTCCTTGCCGCAAAGATTTGAATGCACCTTTACACGCAAAGAATCCTCCACAGACCATCGCAATGCCGTAAGCAATCTGGGGAACCAATTTCAATGGATCGCCCAATGGCACATTGGCCATGGAAAGATCCATTGCGACACCACCTGCAATCAGCACACCAGCGGCTATAACTAGTGGCATTTCGAGCTTGGCTCCAAGACCACCGTGGTCATGATGGCAGCACGAGCCATGTCCGGGATCAAGCTCTTCAAGCTCATATCCAAGCGCCTTGACTCTGTTTTCGATCTGTTTAAGATTAACAACCTCGCTGTCATATTCGACGACTACGCGCTCTGCAGCATATGCCACGTTAACTGTCAAAATGCCACCAATTCGTTCCAGCGAATACTCTACAAGGTACGCACACTGAGCAGATTCCATGCCCCGCAAGAACCAAGTTTGCATGCGATAACGCTTCGAAACGTCCTTCCCTACGGAACGCACTAACGTTAGAAGCTGGGTCACAGTCACTTCAACTGGGTTGTAGTGGACACAGAGTTCCGTGTAGGAGCCATCTCGTCTGACGTGAACATCAATCACGCCGGTCTTCGATTCAATGACTTGTTCTAGCTTTTCGAATCTTCCAAATTCATCATTTTCACCTGGCAACACAGCATCGAGTTCTAACTGACATGCGGTGCCACCATTCTCAGCAGAGCGATTTGTTACGCGCAGTTCTTTCTTCTTGCCGTGATCATGTCCGTGATCGTGACTGCACCCGGGTCCATGTTCGTGCCCGTGGTCATGGTTACATGAGCCTCCGTGCTTATGTTCATGCTCATGATTGCATCCCGGTCCATGCACATGCTCTTCGTGCTTGTGCTCATGTTCGTGCTTGCATCCTGGTCCATGCACATGCTCTTCGTGCTTATGCTCGTGTTCGTGCTTGCATCCCGGTCCGTGCACATGCTCTTCGTGCTTGTGTTCATGTTCGTGCTCATGATTGCATCCCGGTCCGTGCACATGCTCTTCGTGCTTGTGCTCATGCTCATGTTCGTGCTTGCATCCGGGTCCATGCACATGGTCTTCGTGCTTATGTTCGTGCTCATGATTGCATCCCGGTCCATGCACATGCTCTTCGTGCTTGTGCTCATGTTCGTGCTTGCATCC
>JBGAHS010000007.1:0-577089 GCA_044226015.1 Obscuribacteraceae bacterium (SeqCode) | reverse complement strand
TCCTTCCGGATCGTTGGAAGAAAGCCACGAGCTTCATCACTTAGCAAACTGTCAATCATCACAAACTCAGTATCACTAACACAATAGTGATCTCATATTTTCACGGAGGTTAACAACCACGTCCCGTGGCGGACGGATACACCGAGACCGCGTTACTGCGTGCAGCGTATCAACTGGGTGTCAGCTCATCAGCCGAGAGTATTTTGTACCCGCGCATCCACGAGAATGCTTTCGATTCTCAACGAAAGCGAATGAGCACTATACATGCCGAGAAAACTATAGCTGCAAAAGACACAACGCTAATTGCATTTGTTAAAGGTTCTCCGGCGATCATCTTGGAGCTCTGCTCAGACTTTGCTCAGGACGACCAACGATATCCTTTAACTGACGAAATACGAAACTCCATCCACAATCAAATTAACTCATACGCAAAAGAGGGACTTCGAGTTATTGCTGTCGCAAAGAAATGTCCTGTTTCAGCCGAGAGCTTAAATTCGAAAGAGATTGAACGTGAACTATGCTTTCTTGGCTTGTTTGCGATGTTTGATCCACCTCGAGCAGAGGTACCAGGCGCGGTCAAAAAATGTCGTGAAGCAGGAATTCAGATTGTTATGATCACTGGCGATTACGAAGTCACAGCAGAATCCATAGCACGCAAAGTGGGCATCCTTGATGGACCGGAGGCAAACGTTCTGACAGGACTTCAGCTAGACCACATGTCAGATCAAGAGCTTGTGGAGATGATGTCTGAGCAGATGATTTTTGCTCGAGTTTCACCGGAACACAAGCTCAGAATCGTCAAAGCTTTTCAATGCTGCGGAAAAATAGTCGCAGTTACTGGAGATGGAGTGAACGATGCGCCCGCTTTGAAGAAAGCGGACATAGGCGTTGCAATGGGAAAGGAGGGAACTGATGTTGCCCGAGAAGCCGCCGACATGATTTTGCTCGATGACAATTTTGCTTCGATCGTCAATGCAATTGAGGAAGGCAGAACAGTCTACGATAACATCAAGAAGTTCTCCATTTACGTATTCAATAGCAACATGGCTGAGGCTGTTCCATTCATGGTTATGCTATTTTCAATAGGATTGATTCCTTTACCCTTAACGATGATGCAGGTTCTTGCAATAGACCTCGGAACAGACATGCTACCCGCGATTGGACTCGGCGCAGATCAAACAGAAGATGGCGTAATGTCTAGAGCACCTCGTTCGCTGAGCAAACCACTCTTATCAATGGATTTGCTTGCCAGAGCATTACTCTGGTACGGAGGAATTGAGTCCATCGCAGGAATGAGCGGCTACTTCTATTTGAATTCACTGCACGGCTGGCCGCATGCACCACTTGCGGTATCAGGAACACTCGTATGGAAGCAAGCCACGACAATGACAATGGCATGTATAGTAGCAAGCCAAATTGGTGCCGTATTTTGTTGCAGAACTCAAATCAGATCAATTTTCTCTCAAGCACTCTTTGACAATAAACTAATTATTTACGGAGTCATTTTTGAAATCGCACTGCTAGCAACATTAATGTACTTTCCACCCTGCCATCGAATATTCAGCACAGCTCCGCTCGGTCAGCAAGAATTGTTTTTTGTTTTCCTGTGTACTCCGACAATAGTGCTTTTGGATGAACTCAGGAAGTTGCTGCAAAGAAATCTTGCCACAGTCCATCGCTCTGTTAATGACAAGTAGCGCCCAGTAAACTATTATATAGTGTCTCGCAATCGCGCCGATTCATGTGTCGAATCGCAAGGAAACAAGAAAGAAAATTGAACTGGGCGGGGCGGGGCTGAACTGAATTGAATTGAACTGAACTGAATTGAACTGAACTGAACTGAACTGAACTGAACTGAACTGAACTGAACTGAACTGAACTGAACTGAACTGAACTGAACTGAACTGAACTGAACTGAACTGAATTGAATTGAACTGAACTGAATTGAATTGAACTGAATTGAATTGAACTGAACTGAACTGAATTGAACTGAATTGAATTGAACTGAATTGATCTGGAATTTGAATCAAACAGAACTAAATGGAATAGAATTTCAATAGTCTTTGAGCGAACCTAATTTGAAGATATTCAATGTGAGAGAAACTATCAACACTAAGAGAAGCACATGTACAGCTCTTCTTGTATCGTTGCTTCTCTGCTCAATTCCACATCAAACAGGAAACTGCGCATCCCCTCTTGAAGCCAGCGTGGAGAAATCGTCATTTGAGAAGATCGCCTTGATCGGAAACCGTCAGCTACACATTTGGGATGACAACAAAATAGCGGCCACAGCAAACATCTTCTGCATTCACGGGTTAGGTCTCAGTGCAATAGACTTTGATAAATTTGCCAATTACGCAACATCCCAAGGTTTGAGAACCTTTGCTTTGAGCATACATGGCTTTGGCAGCGCTTCTGAGAGGAAACCAGCAGACAGCGTTGATTTCGAAGCAGCGATGAATGAAATTCGAGAGGCACTCGCTTACATCCACAAACTTCATCCAGGCGAACCCGTTTTCCTGCTTGGAGAATCGCTAGGTGGCAGCATTGCAATTGATGTCGCCTCACGTTTTCCGGAAGAAATTAGTGGTCTAATCTGTTCGACACCAACATGGAGATTCAATGGAGAAGGCACAGTCAACGTCAAAGCACTTCTTTGCCTCATATTTGGACGCTGGTCGCGTCGCATGTTTATTTCAGAGCCAATCGTCCGCCGAGCATCGAGCGATCCCGCTTTGCAAGATCATTGGCTGAACCACCCAGACCACCACATTGACTTGAGCATCAAAGAAGCACTTGGCACATACAGATACATATCAAAAACACCAGCAAGGGCTCGGCAAATAAAAAAACTTCCAGTTCTATTCGTACAGGGACTTAATGATAGGCTCACAAAGCTGAATTCAGTGGCTTATCTATTTTCGCTTTTACCAACAGAAAATAAGAAACTGGTTCTTGATTGCAATCAAGAACACGTAATTTTTGAAGAGGGACGATTCTCCAAAGAGTCTTTTCATGCACTTCTAGCGTGGATTAATTCAGAGGTCTCGCCGATACAGATGAAGCAAAGCCATTTTCCAGATGGAAGATTACTCATCGATGGAGCAGTGGACGAAAAGGAAAAACGCATCATAGATAGACTTTTCAAAACAGCCGGACTAAATCTGAAATTTAGTAACTATTCTCATTGATTTTGCAGTCCGCAAAATAATAAAATGTGCAGCATTACCAACCTGTTAGTTTCTTTTGGGTAATCTAAGCCGATTGCGAGCCAAACGAGACATCAAAGCGAGCAAACATGCCCAAACTAGGATCAGTTACACCAATACTCCGCAGTTTTGACGAAGGCAAAGCACGTGAGTTTTATATCGACTTTCTTGGATTTCAGGTCGAGTTCGAACATCGATTTGGCGACAATTTTCCGCTGTACATGGGTATCGTTCACTCAAACTGCCGAATTCATCTATCAGAGCACTATGGCGACGTAATGCCAGGAGGAGGACTGCGAATTCGCGTTGATGACCTCGACCAATTCGCAAAGGAACTCTCAGCCAAAGACTACAAATACGCGAAGCCCGGCGCCCCGGAAAAGAAACCCTGGGGCGCAATTGAGCTAACAATCAGCGACCCTTTCGGCAACAAGCTAACTTTCGTGCAAGAAGAGCCACTGACTGAATGAGACACAACCCAAACAAACATGAATCACTATATTTCTTCAAGGTGGGAATACCACAACGCGCTGAAGACAAGAACGAACGCCGCAGTCCTATATAACTCAAGGAGGAATAAGACCTGCAAATAAACAACAGTTGCAAACGAAACCATATACGGTAATTGTTATTCACAACAGACACACATCAGTAGCACCATATATGGTTATTGTAAACCACAACCAGCATCACATCAGCTAGCACCATATACGGTGAGTTTGAGGATAAGTGCCAGAGAGTTCCACCCCTGCACAATTCTCATCGTTTTGAAAGGGCACAATTTGGGAACAATAGTCAAAGTGAATCTCATGCAGACCGAGAGGATGTCAAGATGGACAAAGTTGAGAAAGCTTCACCACCTCCTGAAAAAGAAGAAGGTGGCGATAACAGACTCCAGGCACAAGGCGTGGAGGCACTCAGCCGACCTGATATGTACGCATTCCATCAGGCAGACAAAATCCAGCCTGATGAAAAAGCAAAGGTCGCCGACCCAGCTAAAGACAAGGTTCAGCCGCAGCCTCAAAGCATTGAGATGACCGATCCTTACACTTATCACCAAAAACCGGGCGAGACTAACGCAGACAAAGCCAAATTGCCTGAGGATGTGCAGAAGGACCTCGACGCAAAAATGGCTGCTTTCAAAAAAGACCTTGACGCGCAAAATTTCAGTATTTCCTTCAACGGCGGTGATGGACCATACCAAGCCATAACAAGGCAGAGAGACGAAGCACTGGCGAAGGCGAAAGCCGGCAAAGAGCTAACCGAGGCAGAGAAAGCTCTAACAAAATTCGATGACAAACAAATTCGAGACGAAGCGCGCAGAATGCGCGATCGAGATTTCGAAACGATGAAAACCGAAGACGGTAAACCTCGGCATTTCTATACGACCAAAGACCATCCGGCAAGATGGACTGAAGCCGATATGAATAAAATGATGGCGGAGCAAGAGAAAAAGCTTGTCGGTGAAGCCCAAGAAGCACAAAAGAAAGCAGAAGAGGCGAAGGCACTTGAAGCTCAAGAAGCTCAACGCAAAGCAGACGAAGCTCGCGCACTTGAGCAACAGCAGGCAGCAGACAAAGCACTTGATGCGAAAATACCTCCTCTAGATCTCTTGGAGAAAGCGAAAGCCTCATCAGGTCTCGATGTGGACATGGCAGCATTCAGAGAGAATCTAAAGTCCGCCATTAGCAAAGAATTGAAAGCCGGTTCATTGAAAGCGGAAGATCTCGACAAACCACCACGTGTGGGCTCAGTTCTAGTAGCAAGCGGTGCGGTGACGCAAGATGAACTCTCAGCAGCGCTTGCCGAACAACAGAAACAACGAGAGCAAAACAACGGCAAGGCACCAAGGCTCGGAGATATCATAAAGGCAAAACTTAACCCAGACAGAGCTTCCTATTTTGATAAAGCTTCGAAATTCTATGACGATTTGAAGTCCTTGCTTTCGCCTCCGAAACAGTAGCGCGAGCTTATACGGCATCACAACGTCGGTCGCCCAACGCGACCGGCGTTTCTTTTCCTAGTGCAATTTCTATTTAAGCACTAGATGCATCAACATTGATTTGTCAGAGAAGCCTAGTCTTTTTTACCGGCTAGCTCAAGTCTATAGCCGGCGCCATGAACGGTGGCAATCACCGGATTTGAGACATTCTGCAATTTTTTTCGCAGATTGTACATGTGCGCTCGAACTGTTGACGCAGTAGTATCACTCTCTGAGGTCCAGATCTTTTCGAGAATGAACTCTGAACTGAGCAACTGATTCGGATGCTTCAAAAACAATTCTAGAAGAGCATACTCCTTTGGCAAAAGTTGCACTTGCTTGCCATCGATAAGCACGACATGCTCCACACTATCAAAAACAATCTGCCCCAACTCCAGTCGGTTAGGCTTGAAAACTGAGTTGCGACGAAGCAACGCAATCACTCTGGCGGCTAGCTCCTTCATGTCAAAAGGCTTAGTCAAATAGTCATCGGCGCCACTGAAGAGCCCCTCGACCTTGGCATCAATGCTGCCTTTTGATGTAAGCATCAGAATAGGAGTCTGCCCACCCGCATTGCGAAAGTCTCTGCAAATTTCGACTCCGCTCTTGCCAGGAAGATTCCAGTCAAGAACAATCAGGTCGTAAAGATAGGTCTGCAACAAAGCACTGGCATCATCGCCCCGGTTTACCAATTCAACAGAATGCTGCGAATTCTCCAACCATGTTTGAACCATAGTTCCAAGAGCAAAGTCGTCTTCAACAACAATGATTTTTGCCATGGTGATTTCTCGTCAATCACAATCTAACACTGAACCACCAGACATTATATACCAGTTAAGCGCTCTCGTCAGACTCCGCGTCGGAATCGTCTGTGCTAGCTCCATTGTCCTCGGGTGCTGGAGCCGGCGCAAGTGACCAGGTGTAAGGAAGTGTTTGCTCCAGTGGCAGCTGCAATTTTTCACCCACACCAGGGAGGGGAACAGGTAGATGCACGAATGCAGTCATTTTCACACGAACAGCACCATGCACATTGCCACCACGTGGCAAACTTGGTAGCGGTGCCGAAATAGACTCGCTTACATCCAGATGAGGATCAATCTCGATGATACCAGAGCCAGCAGTCTTTAGCACAGCTTCAGCGCGCTTGTACGGTCCATCGTATTTGCTCACAGGTTCATGAGTATGGACGCTAGCAAAGTTAGCAGGTTGTCCATTTGCCGCCAATCTGCAAGCAGCGTTCACTAGCGAGTTAGTCATCGTCAGAGATAAAAGCAGCAGAAGTACATCTAGCGAGTACAGCAGAAGTGGTACCATCGCAGACAGACCTAACACAAGTTCAATTATTGAACTGCCAGCTTTATCCCGGCTTCCCATTGTGGCTGTTCGGCGTATCAATCTATGAGTATTCTGCATTTTATGCTCATTAGGAGAAGGAGAGTCAGAGGGGAACGACGTGTGGCAAGAGAGACAAGTGGAAAATCAGAGACAAGTGGAAAGCCAGAGACAAGTGGAAACTAGAGACAAGTGGAAACTAGAGACAAGTAGAAACTAGAGACAAGTAGAAACTAGAGACAAGTGGAAACAAGGGACAAGTGGAAACTAGAGATGGGTGGGAAGAGAGACAAGTAGAAAGCCAGAGGCGGTGGAAATCTAGAGGGAAGAGTGTCACAGGGGAGAGGAAAACTCCATCGCAACAGCCAATCCATTTCTCTGATAGGTGTGATCTGCAGCGGCATTTAATCGCCTATCAAAGAGGGGCAAGCCACCATGCTTACCACCATCGTTTCCGAGATTGCTTACTTCGTCTCTCCAGGTGAAAGTCCAACTTTTCCCCCATGCTTGAACTTCATCTGCCGCAGCATATTCTTGCTTGTCGTGAATCGTCTGGCAAGTAAAAACCTTACTCTGGATCAGCTTCACACTGCCATCTTTTTCCAAGCCATAAAGAAGCGATTGTGGCGCTGAAGAGTCCCATGAGAATGGAGCATTTACTGTGGCTATAACAGAATCCAGACGAACCTTTCCATGACAGGTACGAAGCCAATCATACATTCCTTTTGCAACAAGGTCGGACGGCGAATTAATAACGCCCTCGATGTTCTGCGCGCCATCCACTAGCTGTGCGCCTGGGTCATCGGGGAAGTCGCCTCCTGCAGAGTGCTTTATCGATATGTTCTCGCGCGAGAGCTCTGATGAACCTAACATATCTGCAAAGCTTCGCAACTGATTTACACGCCCATGTGGAAAGCTCAAAGCCATCACCGCGGGCGGTGCCACATCATGCCTTGCTTCGGGTACAGAACATGCAACTGCAGCGACACCATCCTGTTGCAGAATGCGATCAGTAAAGGAATCGCATCCTTTGGGCATGACCTTCGCGCGGATCTTTATAGCAGAGCATACACGCTTACCATCTGGCGCGTGAAATCGAGCAGCGGAGGCCAGGGCACTGTTGGGAGCAAGTCCAGCGAAATAAAAGTCGGCTCCGTCAAGCGGAATATTCACAAAAGCGCTGTAATCACCGTTGCTATTAAGCGATGGGGGCACTTCACTCAAGTCAACTGGACGAGGAATAGCTGTCATAGATGAGCTGGATACATCTAGCCAGCCCATCTCTAACTTCATTTCACTAAGGGTGAACTTGCTATGCATCCACCCCATACTATTTTTGAACGATTCTTCTGCGTGCTTGTAGGCTTCAATTTTGTTTCCGTCACTGTCACAGGGGCAGGACGAGCTGTTCGGTTTCAATGCCTCAGTACAGGCAACCTGCAGAGCTCTGGAAGCCTCTCTAGCGTGCTGAAGATCACGCAATGCAAGAGTTCGCATCTGAACACTACCCAGATGTTCTGCTATCAAAAGATTGGAACGACAGGTCGCCAGAATGGTGTTGATACCTATAACCGGAACATGCTCACCAGTTTCAGTAACTGTGCTCTTCCCTGCTGTCCCATTCGAAAGAGAGACAAATCCGAAATGAGGGTCATTGATAACAAGATCTGCAATGTCATTTGCAGCAACAAGTGCAGCTGCTTCAGAAGCTGCTTGTACTTTTTGATAAGACAGCCAGTGTATAGCCAACTGACATAAAAACACGAGCCCAAATACAAAGACTGTTGCACTCAAAGCTACTAAAGGTAACAACGAACCCCGACTGCCTCGCATGAATAAAATCTCTCCTGAACTTTATGCTTTGTCGAATTTCTTGCTGAAAAATGGCGTGGTGGCAGAAACGAGCGAACTCGTTTCTGCCACGGGGTTGTCGGCTAAGGAAGAGGACTATTTAGGAGTTGGCGCACTGAAGTAACGATCGAGCCAGTTCCCTTGGCAGGAGAACCTGGCGAGAGTGCAAAATCAGTAGCAATCAGTTTGCGAAGAGGAACATTGTTGCCATATTGACAAAGATCAGCTTGAAAACGTGGATTCACTTGCTTTGGACTTAGAGCTGTGGTATTACCAGTAGTTTTGAATTGAGTATTGTTTTCGCCAAGTTTGATACCCGCCGAGATTCTTACGTGCCCACCATACACTACGCTGTTATTAACGTTGCTAAATTTAGGTGACCCGGAGACGACGGCATCATGAGCAGTTCCAAATGGATCCATCGGAGTCATGAAAGACGTTACGCGATTAGCGCTCAGAAGGTTCGGCATGAAGCCTCCATTGGTATAGTCTGTCTGGTGCAGATTTGCTCTTGTAGCATTTAAGAGCAAACAATTTGAAACTCTCATCTGTGAGTTAGCAGCACTAACAACACCTCGACCAAGACCAGGTCCAATGACACTATCACGCACGGTGGTGTTGGTTTGCAGGCTTGCAATCATGGAATCAGGGGCATCTGCACTCTCACGCGGTGGGTCGTCGATAACGATTTCATTGCGATAGCCACCCACTACGCCTGCGACTCTGTTCTGTAGGTACTCCGGTCTCTGATAGGCACTGCTATAGACCCAGCATTTGTACAAATCACCCTGAACACCGCCTCTGAATCTGACATTGTGAGTGGTGTCATGTATGATAAGCCCATTCGCTCGGACCGAACCATATCCCGTAGCAAATAGCCCGAATGTAGCTTTCTGCACAATAGGCATGATGGTCGTTCCAGCAGCACCCATTGGAATCGCGACGGCTGATGGAGTTCCAGCAATTTCAATACCACTTAAACTTGCTGGCTCAGCGTTGACCCGAATACCAACACTTCTAAATCCTTTTACCTTAATTCCTCTCCAGGTAAGTCCTCGAATTGATGTATTAGGTAGGTCGATGCGAATGCCGTCGTTGATTTGGTTTTTACCGTCAATGACAATCTGGCCAGAGTGACCAATCACTCTCGAACGGCTGATCTCATAAGACTTGGGTGGAGAGTAAACGATAGGGGGCGGTGGATAGACAACTGGCACCGATACAGCAAGCGCCTTGTGGTAAGTCATTGATTGCGCTCCACCGTCAATTTCAATTCTTATTTTCCTTGCCCATGACCGCGAGATTCTCTCCCATTTGATCTGATCAAGTTCATTGAAAGCCGTTTTCCAGGTCTTCCCATCTGTGTTATTTCCGGATTTGGAGACATAGTAAGTTTCGCTATCTTGAACAATCGGTGTCCCCACAGCAGTTTGCTCAGTAGCCGTAGCTGCCGACACGGAATTTCCTGACAGCATAGCAAGAGACAAGATCGATAAAACAGAAACCCGGCCTAAAAGTCCAACTGAAATCAATTTTTGAAGCATCGTATAAAAACCCCGAATTAAGTAAAAAAACACGATGCATTCAAACTAGATGTCAAGTATAAAAGTTTTGTCAAATGGCTTTTAGATTTTATTCGGGTCCGAAACTAATCTTCAAGACAAAACCTAACAAAATCAATGGTTTTCAGCTCTACTACGCAATAATGCAAGGCGAATGTCAATCTTGTGCACGCGAGTGCAGTCTCATTTTATAAATCGTCCATGGCTTGGGGGATTTTGAACCAGAAACAACTACCCTCGCCCGCATTGCTCTTCACACCGATTTCACCCTTGTGCTCACGCACAATTGACTCGCATATAGCCAGACCAAGCCCGACACCACCCTTCGTTTTAGAGTCATCAATCTCAACTTGTTCATAGCGACTGAAAATTTTGTCAACTTTATCTTCTGGTATTCCACGACCTAAATCGCTCACCGAAATAAGAATGGCTTTGTCAACGAATTCACCGCTTAGCTTGATAGGCACATCGTCAGGCGAGTACTTTATTGCATTTGAAAGCAGATTCACAACAACTTGAACGAGCCTATCTTCATCCGCTCGACATTCAATGTCAGCTGATTTCAACTCGATCTTGATGTTTCTTTGCTCAGCAAGAGCTTGTACGAGATCTACGGACCTCCTCAACATAGATGGAATTGAGAAGCATTTATACTCCAAACTGAACTTACCAGCTTGCATTTTTTCTAGATCGAGCAAATCGTTCAGCAATCGCAAGGTTTGATCGCAAGATGCTCTTATGCGCTTAGCGACGGCGTGTCCTTTCTCGTTCAAACTGCCAAGCAACCCAGCCTCAAGCAAATCGAACACATTCCTTGTTGACGCCAATGGAGTTCTAATATCATGAGTAACCATAGCCACAAATTCTTGTTTAACTCTCTCAAGTTCAACTTCCCGACTAACGTCTTCCACAAAGACAATGTACTGTAATTCTGGAGCTTCCGCGAAAACACGAATCTGTAAATGGGCAGGAAACTCTGACTGATCAGCCCTTATTGCATAAACCTTTAGCACATCAGCGTTGACTTTCAACTCCAGCTTCGCAGCGGCTGCATCATGCTTATCAAGCCGGAAGAAGCTCGAAAAATTCCTGCCAATGATACCTTTGTATTCACATCCAAATAAATTTAGTGCACAGGGGTTTGCAGCTTCGATTTTGCCTTCGCCATTTACGATAAATAACCCGTCTGGAATTAATTGAATGAGCGTGCGCACGCGCGACTCACTGGCAAGCAACCAGGCTTCGGTATTTTTCAATTGTAGCTTCAATGAATTGAGTTTCTCGTCCACAGCTAATTCCGTAATCACCTTGCTCTTGGAAGATTCATAGCATTAGTAATATTTGACTTTACCACCAAACTGTTGCCACTTTTCAGTAATCTCCTTCGCCTCTTTGGACTTGTTTTGAGCTTTTAGTACCTTCAAATATTCTTTGTAGAGGTCGAAAACCAGTTCACTGTTTACTAAGTCCTTTTTTCCGGATGCAAGCGCAGCATCGATAGCATTTCGATACAGGCGCAAGGCAACATCAAATTCCCCCAATTCATTATAGTAGGATGCCCTGGCAAGTGTTAGTTCCAGAAGCTGCTCGCTATCCTTGCCGAAAAGCTCAGAAGCTCGACGACTCGCATCCTCATAGAACATTTGTGAGAAACGAGCATTTCCCAACTTTCGGTAAGCAAACGCTTTGATTTTTGAAAAACCAAACCTCAGACTCTCTTTCTCGTAATCGGCAAATCTATTCGAGATGACTTCTGCGCGAGACAAGTAGTTTAAGGCCTGCTGAGGATTAGTATTTACCATAAGAGCAGCACAATGCTGAAGTGTTTGGCAAAGTGCTGCGTAGTCTTTTTGTTTCTCACTTTCAAAAGTGACGAGAGCCTTTTTGCATAGCTCAATGTCTCTAGTCAGCCAGCCCATTAGTGAATAACACGAAGCCAAATGTGACACATCCTTATGTGCAGTCTGCTTGGTTCGCTCATAGATCGCAATTGCAGCCTTAAGCTCAGAAAGAGCATCGCTAAATCTTTGGAAGTGTGCATAAAGAGCAGCAAGCTGATAACGAGACCATGCGACTTCCGGACTACTGGGTCCAAAATGTTTACGATTCAACTCAAGACTTTCTTCTAAAAGCTTTTCGCAATCAGCCAGGGGAACATCCGTTTGCATGTAAGCACGACCCAAAAACATAAGGGTCTTCGCCATCAGTGACGTATCTGGGGCTATTTTCCTCTGCAAAGCGAGTGACTTCTCATAGGACTCAATAGCACCTTTGTAATCACCGCGATCATGAGTAATTTTGGCAAGACTGACAATACTGCGGATTGTCGCCGGATCAGACTCTCCAAGAACTCGTTTTCCTAAATCCAATACAAGGCGCACGATGACATCGGCAGCTTCGCTGTCACCAAATTCATTCAAGCTAGCGGCCACATCATTGACCTCACCGCAAAGCCTGCGAACTCGACTTTTGGTTTCTTCATCAAAAGGTGCTTGAATCTGTTTTGATTGCAGAAGAATCTCTTTCTTCAATCCATCAACATAGGAATCATTCTCAAGCTGCAGTATCTGATCTTTCCTCTTTGCTGATTCTTCAGAGTGAGAGAGAGCAATGTCGATATCCATCAGCTCATTCATACTCGCCAATTTGAGAGTTCTGTCGCCAGAGCTGTCGGCAAGCCCGAGTGACTCCTGAAACAGACGTTTTGATTCAGCTAATTGACCTCTATCAAAGCAAGCTTGCCCTTTCTTATCTAAAGCTAGCCAACGCGTTTCATAGTTTCCTTGTGGCATTTGATTCAAGGCAACAAATGCAGCCGAAGCTATTAGTGCTATGCTGACCACAGATAACAACTTGGTCTTTTGGCGCGCAATACTCTTAGCTAAAGAAAACTTCTTCTTCGAAAGCGGTTTGCCCTCAAGAAAGCATCGAAGATCACTTGAAATTTCATCTATGGACTGATAACGATCTGCAGGATCCTTTTCCAGGCAACGATGGATCACTTCCGAGAGCTTTTCCGGAACTTGTGCAATCTTGCTCAATCGCGGTGCTGGCTCGTGCAAGTGTTTCACGATCACTTGCACCGGATTAGTTCCTTCAAAAGGAGGCTTGCCACTCACGACATGGTACATAACACAACCAAGAGAATACACATCTGAACGGCTGTCTAAATGTTGACCAGTACATTGCTCGGGGCTCATGTAAGGCGGGCTTCCGACAATTTCTCCAGTTGTAGTAAATTGTATTTGCTCAAGGTTCTGCCCCTCTGAAATTTTGGCAATTCCAAAATCGACAATTACCGCGTTATTGCCAGCATCCGTTGATTGCAAGATGATGTTACTTGGCTTTAGATCCCTATGCACGATTAGTTTCGAATGCAAATAAGAAAGTGCATCACATAGCTGGAGAAAAAGGCTGGTGCCTTTCTCGATGGTCATCGTGCCTTGCACCGCGAGGGCTTTGTCGAGGCTTTCACCCTCTAGAAAATCCATCACAATACAAGGTGAATTATCAGCTGTACTGCGTCCGAAGTTTCTAACCTTAACCAACCCCGCGTGCTCAAGCCCCATGTTAGCTGCGGCTTCATTATTGAAACGCAAAACTGCCTTACTATCTGATACCAGGTGAGGATGCAAAAACTTGACTGCAACATCTTGCGATGACTGCAGATCGTGCGCTCTATAAACTTCGCCCATGCCGCCTTTGCCAACCATTTCAATCAGGCGATATTGAAACTCAAGTCCTTTTGAATCTTGGGCATCCGAGACAACCGCAGTCAACTCATCGACGCGGGAAGCTGTAAGCTGGCTACTCTCAGCAGCTTCGGCTGCGCCAGGTCTGAGACAAGAACAGCGGCTCTCCCGAAACAACCAGGCCGTCATCGAACCGGAAGAAGGGGCAATCCGCTTGCCACATTCAGCACATACTTGAATTAATTGAACTTCTTCTTTTTGAGACTGGTCCATTAGCCTTGCTTTGATCAGATGACCATTCTATACCCGGTTCGTGCAAAGCATTAATTGTATAGCGTTCGGCTACTAGGGACGTCGATGAAGATCGGGATCGACATCCCCACCCCCGAGCGGGTCTGTTTGCCCGGCCGCGACAGAAACAATCGAGTCAATGCACTTCGATTTCAATTCAATCGACTTGGGAAGAAATGGGAAAGGAATTGGCAAATTAACCTTCATGGTTGTCACCACCCCCACAGAACCCAATGTTGGAGTGGGCAGTTCAGATGGCCACGTTGATCCGGCACTGTTAGCCGAGCCATAGGCGTTCCAGCTATATCCTGTCAGGAAACTGCCCCCATTCGGATGTTTAATGATTGACGAAGTTCCAAAACTTCTAGCAGTATTGTTTGCAGCGTTGAACCCGGCAGCGGCAGTTCCGGTACCCAGTCCTGTATCCACAGCACTACCGGCAGCCCTAGCCATACTTTTGGCCAGATTATCATTCGAAATTTCTACAGTTACCAAAGTCGCAACATCAAAAAGGAAGAGTGCTATCGGAACTAAGAAAGTGATTCCGACAACAGTTTCAACTATGCTTTGAGCGCGTCTTCTTGATTTCATTATTCGAACACAGAAACGTGGCATTTTTCAAATTGTTCCCAGATTTCGCCAAGGCAAAACGGTGCCCATATGATGAACATTTTGTTTCCTTTGAAAAACAAAAATACCATAATGGAAACAGCACAGATTTATCAAACATCTGAACACGTCTCATTGCTACGCACCAAATACGCCACCATAAATGGACCAGTTAAGACAAAGCTCTTTGAACAAAATCGATGAGAGCAGAACGCCAAAATTATTTGGTCAATAATCCAACAAGCAAAGCATGTCTAATAGTTAGAATCGACGAACCAGTAGATTTTAGCTGAACGAGCTGAATGAACTAAGGGAGCCCGTCAAGAACGCTTCGAGTCTTCATTGGCGAACTCCGCAATATAAAGGAATTAAAGATGGCCGATCTGACCGACCTATTGTAGAATTGTCGCCGATCTACATCAGGAGAAGGAAGCATGGTCCGCCCACTCAAACAATTTTGCATTGCAATGCTGGTGCTTTCATCAGTTTTACCAGCCTGGGCTCAATTTGCACCTGGTCAAACGGTCTACTACAAGTACGTCGGAGAGTGGCGCGAGGCTAAGGTGATCAGACAAGATGCATCAGGCGTTTACATCCAAGTTAGAAATGCACTGACAGCGCAATGGGACCACAACGGAGATCAATACAGACAGCCTAATGAACTGACCACGCAGAAACCAGCAGAATTTGACACCGCCAAGTACGGAAATGAAAACGGAGCATTGAAACCTGCTGCCGGCTGGAATCCACCAGCTCAAGCCGCGCCTGCGGCCCAAGCACAAGCGCAATTCCCCGGCGGACAAAACCTTCAACCTGCAAACGCTGTGCCCAATTTTCAAGCACAAAACCCAGCACAAAATTTCCAAGCACAAAATCCAGCCCCAGCAGCACAGCAAGGTGCTGGCGGAGCTGTAATGTCACAGGGCGATGTGCTCGGATTTCTCCAAGCGAATTTAGGAGCAGACGCATTTGCTGTTCCGTGGGAGCGCAGACAGCAAATTTACAATCAGCTAGTTCAAATGATCAAAAGTCGTGGGGTGAATTTTCACTACGAGGCTGTGGGTCCTTATGCTGATGCAATAGGAAAATTCGGAATCCCGACAGAAATAGTGAGCGCACTGAAGAATAACTACGGAACGCCTGTTCAAAGCGCATGGTACGTCGGCTCATGGAAGATGGACCAACATGGTGCGCCTACAGGCTATGTAAAAGACAATCGCGCCTACGAAAGACAATACTTCGGTCAGTCTGGAACCCTAAAGATAAATGCCGACGGAACTTATTTCTGGAATTCAGCAAGCGGTCCGATTAGAGGCACCTGGAGAAAAGCACAACAAACCGATTTCAAAGGAATAGATAAGGGCGGGGCCGGTATTGTTCTGACGCGCGCTAAA
Organism: Obscuribacteraceae bacterium (SeqCode); assembly: GCA_044226015.1. Lineage (GTDB taxonomy): Bacteria > Cyanobacteriota > Vampirovibrionia > Obscuribacterales > Obscuribacteraceae > JAIEPM01. Next base: position 561,168 of record JBGAHS010000007.1, on the reverse strand, counting down.
ACTGGCACTGATTGGATAGTCTATGAGGATGACAAAAGTCCCGGGCAAAGCATAGTGGTATCAGAAGTTGGCTCTCCCGATCACCAGGAAGTTGGCGGACGCATGTAGGCTTCGATAGCCGTATCTGAGATTTCAGATTGATTTTATGCTCAGACACAGGCTCGAGAAATCACTTTCATCTTGCAGTGTCTGGAACTATGGTAACCTTGAATACACAAGGTGTAGAGCTCATTTCTACAGCCGCACCTTCTGGAGGTAAAACTGAACGCAACGCATATGAAAGCTTCACGAGATAATATTTGTTGTCTTTTGCCACCACCAGCGAAACCGTTTGAATACCTTTCTCCACAGGCAAGAGAAGAACATCAGCAACCTCAATATTCTTGCTAGGACTGGAAACAGCTTTGGTCAGCCCCTCTATTTTGGCAGGGAACAAAGCGTGTAAAACAGTTTCTCGATTGTTCAAGCGTGAATCATTAAAGATAGCTCTTGCAACTTCTGGGGCACTTCTCTCGCAATAGGAACCAAATTTGCTTAGTTCATCCCGCTGCTTTTCTTTATAGACATAGTAGCGAAATCCAATTACACATGCGAAAACGAAGAGCAAGGTTACCACTACTAGAGAAAGATTCTTTGCCGTAAAAATCCGGCGAGCTTGAAGACCGCGACGAATACCTTGTCCTTGCCAGGCGAGCATTAAATCTTGCTTCATTGCCTCCGCAGACGGATACCGCTGGTCTGGAGACTTGCTCAAAGAAATGAGAATTATGGACAAGAGAGCATCAATATATCTCAGCTCATCTGAACTTCCCTTCAAAATGCTTTTCAGCTGGACGACTTCATCATTACAGTGCTTAAGCATAACTGCCACAGGCGAACCGGTCTGAAAGACTTGCCTTCCAGAACAAACTTCATATAGCACCAGCGCCATAGAATAGAGGTCAGCTCGACCATCAACTGCGTGTCCCATACACTGCTCTGGGCTCATATAAGCCGGAGTACCAATAATGCCACCAGTTGTCGTAAGAGAGTCACCCTCTTCGGGCTGCAATAACTTGGCGATTCCAAAATCCAAAATCGTTGGGGCAATATTACTGCCGTCTCGGCGGATTTTTATGTTGTCTGGTTTGATGTCTCTATGAACCATTCCACTGCTGTGAATAGCTCCAAGTATTTCACATAACTTGATGCCTAGTTCCAGACCCTCACGAGCGCTAAGAAATTCCTTTGAAGCAATTAGCTCTTTCAGAGACTTACCTTCGACGTATTCCAGGACAAGAATTGGCTGACCTTGTGCACTTGTTTCGTAGTCCAAAATTTGACACACACCAGGATTCTTGAAAGCAGCTAACAATTTAGCTTCCCGCTGAAATCGAGCTCGCTGCTTGCTATCAAAAGCTTGATTTGTGTGTAAAACCTTGATTGCAACCCAGCGCCCAAGGTCCTGGTGAAAAGCCTTATAGACGCTTCCTGATGCGCCAGAACCGATAAGCGACTCGACTTTGAACTTATTACAAACGAGCTTTCCGATAAAGGGATCTTCGTTCTCATCAAGACTTTCACTGAGTGCTCTCAATTTGAGGTCCAGCTCTACATCATCCACAAGATCACTCCTAAATACTGAGCAAATATAGCTTAAGGAAATCCTTCTCCATGAATTTATGCCCAAATCGCCAAATCCATTGCCATACTATTACATGAAACCACAATCAGCCTGAGCAGCAAATTTTTTTTCAGAAAAACTCATGCCGAAGTTATAATTTGATCAACAACTAGAAGAGGAAAGCAGGTTGCTGATCATATTTGGTGGACTCCCTGGCTCGGGCAAAAGTACAATCGCCAAGAATCTGGCATTACAGCTTGGAGCAGTTTATCTACGAATTGATACCATCGAAATGGCCATGTGCTCGGTCATAGATTTGCCGGACGATATTGGACCCGCAGGGTATGTCATTGCAAACAAGGTAGCATTAGATAATTTGAGGCTTGGTTTAAGAGTTATAGCTGACGCGGTTAATCCCATAGAGATAACTCGCAATGAATGGCGTTCTATAGCAAAGCAAGCTAACGCAAATTTCTTCGAAGTCGAAATCATTTGTTCTGACAAAGCCGAGCATCAACGTCGAGTTGAAACACGCAAAGCTGAGATCTCCGGGCATCAGATGCCGACCTGGCAAGAAGTCGTTGAAAGAAATTACGAACCCTGGCATAGTGCTCAACTTGTATTGGACACAGCGCTGCTATCAGTTGACGAATGTGTCGCAAAAATAATCGAGAGTATTTCAGCGGTGTAATTTGCTTCGAGAGAATTGCTCTTAGAAGCTAAATACAGCGAGAGAACAACTCGAATTAATCACGGCAGTCGAGAACCGCAGCTCCACTAATTTGCCCAGATTTAAGCGCACGCAAAGCATCATTGGCATCGCTCAACTTGAAGTTCACAACAGTGGTTTTTAAAGGCACTGTTTTGAGCATCTCGAAGAATTCAATGCCATCTTGTTTTGTAAGATTAGCAACTGATTTGATAGAGCGTTCATGCCACAGCAAATCGTAAGGAAAGGACGGGATATCGCTCATGTGAATGCCACCACTTACGATACTGGCACCTTTACTGGATGCCTGAAGAGCAAGAGGTATTAGATTACCCACTGGGGCAAAAATTAAAGCAGCATCAAGGAGCACTGGAGGTTTTGCGGACGAAGCTCCAGCCCATGAGGCACCCAACTCACGAGCGAATTCTTGTGCTTCTCTATCCCCCTCTCTCGTAAACGCATAAATCCTCTTGCCTTGTTTTATCGCAATTTGTGCAACGATATGTGCAGCGGCACCGAACCCATAAATCCCAACATGCTCGGCGTCGCCAGCTAACTTCAGAGTTCTCCAGCCTATTAGTCCTGCGCAAAGCGTTGGGGCAATTTCACCGTCGTCCATACCGTCTGGCAATAGAAAACAATAACTAGCATTAGCTATTGTTTTTGTCGCATAGCCACCATTTACGGTGTATCCAGTGAAGCACGCGCTGTCGCAAAGATTCTCTTTTCCGTTAATACAATATTTACAAGTTCTGCATGTATTCGCTAACCATGCGACACCAACCCGTTGACCAATTTCAAAATCGCCTGTTTCACTACCTTTGCCTATGATCGTTCCCACAATTTCATGACCGAGTATCAGAGGAAGCTTGGGCTTATCTAGTTCACCGTCGAAGATGTGCAGGTCTGTGCGGCAGACTCCACATGAATGCACTTGAATAAGCAACTCTCCCGCCTGCGGCACAGGGTCTTCGAGTTCAACAAACCTGAGTGGTTTGCGCGCTACTTCGAATACCATCGCCTTCATTTTCGACCTCCCAGAGTTGATACATGATCATATCGCCGCTCACATCAATCATCTAGACATTTCTGCAGCCGTGGTTACGATTGCCGCAGAACAAGTAGTTCTTGATGATTGAGTTGCCATTTCATTCTGATGAACGATTTAGAATACTCCTTAGGGATAAGAGACTTTTCTGTGGAAATTGATATCATATTATCAGCGGTGAGCCAAAGAATAGTCGAGGTAATTAAGCCGAGGGGCTCTGTGAAAACATCAGGTTAGCGCTAACCGGAAATATCAGCAGGAAAGCCCGCCAAATGTGAGTATGACCGAAACATTTGTGAATACTGCGAAGTCAGACAGTAGTGAAATTGCCATCGTAAGCATCAGCTTGGATGGCAGTTTTGTTTTGCCTAGTTCTTAAATGCAGCAAGTCTAGGGGTAAGCACCTGCTGATACGGCACACCACTCTTATTCATCTGAACCATCGCAGCAAGTGTCTTCATTAGATGATTTCTCAATCTCATTGATTCCTGATTTTTCGATTTGCACAATTCCTTCAGAACATTGATTGAATTAATGGCTGATGGAATCGAGAATTCAGAAGTAAAGACCATGTGTCCATTAGCAAGCGACTGCTGGTTGATGTTTCTATAAGCAATGCTCTCAACCGGGTTGATTTGCTCAAATCCTCTGGCTCCAACATCAGTCAGAGTAATATGCTTGCCTGCAGATAGTACAAATTTGTGATTGCTGGCTGTTCGAACTATTACCGAATTGCGATGCTGGTCATCAAGATTGAAAATAGAAGTTCCCTTCGGAGAGCTGAAAACTAGAACCATGGACCTGGCATCAACATCTATTTCACCAAACTTGGTCTTGACCGTCGTGTTCGAGAATGGTGCAAGTAGCAAACTTTGATTCTCAATGACGACTTGCTTTCTTGTTCCGTCAGCAAAACCAGATTGACTCAATCGGCTCTCACTCAATCGGCTCTCACTCAATCGGCTCTCACTCAATCGGCGCAAACCCAGAGGTCTATCGCTCAGTACTTGCATTGAATCACTCTCACTCAGGGCAGAGTGGACGTATTCGTCCTCGAACTGCGAACTGAACATTCGACTATTGGTACTGACAGCACCTTGGAGAATTCCGCTTTTTCCTATGGTCGAATGCCTGCCGCCAGGGGCAGCTAGTCCGAGAGATTCTACAGTACTGACACTGCCAGTAGTTGCAGAACTTGAACCAGGCAGGACCGATGAATTCTGACCAGCATTCATGAGCGACACATTGACTATATTCGACGCAGCAAGTGAAGTCTCAAGCGAGTTAGTTCTTACGTGAGAGATGGAGATTGCGCCGCCACCTGCTCCAACCTGAGTGGGAGTCACGAACTGTGCTTTCTGAGCAGCACGGCCACTAAGCAGAATGGGAGCCGCGCTCACTACCGGCGGATCTGCCACAATCGTGACAGCGTCAAGTGAAATGGCAGCATTTGTGCCTGCCTGGAATTGAACTGCGGTTTCGCCAACAGTATCAATATTAGTGGTGCCTGTTGTAACAAAATTGTTTGTCGTACCGAAAAATACGTTAGGCGAATCACCGGTTCCAATGACGATTCCTGCAGGCGGATTCGGTAATATAGCAGGACCGTTACTAGGCGTCGGAATACTGGAACCGACGATAACGGAAATCTGCCCTAATTTCGGGAAACTAGTGGTGCTTGGTTTAGTTGTGGTCGCGATAGTCTCAAGTTTAGAGCCGGTACCGAGTGTAATACCATCAACAATGGTGGCGCTGTTGCCCTTTTCCTGTATCGTTATTTGAGCAGTCTTACCTTCAGCGTGAATAGTGACACCAGCTGCAACGGTTAGAAGTCCGGCGTTCTGAACGATCTTGATATTGCCAGAGCCTGTAGTTCCAGCTTTGCTTGTTATTGCACCATTAAAGGTCGAAGCATTAGCGGCACTAACAGTGATTGAGCCACCGGCCGACATGGGACCGTAACTTGCTGCTACTGAACTCGTATTAGACAGATTGATGAGCTCAGCACCGCTAGCATTGCCAGTTACAGCTTTCGTAACGCTCGGAGTATTAACTTTCAGGACTGTTGTGCTGCTTCCGATACTACCAGAAACACTCTGCAGGCTCACCGAGTTTGACGAGCTAACGGTTGCATTTCCAGTAATATTTCCGGACTGTGTAGACAGACTGATAGCACCAGATGTTTTAGCCGTGCTACCTAGCGAGCTGCCATTGAGGGCCATGTTTCCTACACTGCTCAGGGTTATCGACTTGGCGTTAGACAGAGTAGCAGTCATCGTGAGAGCACCAGCCGCATCTAGGGCGAAACTAGAGCCGTTGGTGTTCGCTACGGTGACAGTGGTCGTCGCCGGATTGAGAGCCGAGACACTCACAGCTCCACTGGTGTTTAACGACAAACTTGTTGCATTGACTTTAACAGGGGCAAGCGTAGTTCCGATGGTGCCTCCGTTTGAAGCACCAGAATTCAACACCACCGTCTTAGCGCTGATAGAAGTGCCGGTAATTTCTTGAGAAATACTTCCCGAACCAACAGCGGTAATTGTTATCGTTCCTTTGTTAGCATCAGCGATAACTGAGCCATTTAGTCCTACACTAGCATTCGAAGATGCAGGCGCCAGGTTCAAAATCGAAACCGTGCTACTTGCTTTAATTGCTGTCAAATTTCCTATGCCACCAGTGCTGATTATTCCGCCAACTCCCGAACTCTTAACTGTATAAGAAGCACCAATTGCGGTACCCCCTTCGAGGGTCAGGGTGTTGCCACCAGTTTGAGCGATGGAAACCGTTCCAGAACTGCCATTTGCATCAACCTTTCCTAGCACTGTCGTGCCTTTTGTAGTTATGTTTACGGCGCCGTTTCCTGAGTTGGCACCAGCGATGACGCTGCCCATGTTGCTGGCACCGAGAGTGCTTACATTCACAGCAGCCTTCGCACTGATATCAGACATAGAGGTCAAACCAGAACTAGAACCAGACTCAGCTATTTTCAGAGCGCCACTGCTAGCGGTGACTTTGTTGAAGGCAATGGTACCACTAGTTGTAGGTTTCAGGTTCACAGCAACAACTGTCCCGGTTATGTCGCCGAAGCTTGTACTCGATGAAACAGCAGTTTGAGAGATTGTTATATCCTTAGATGAACTAACTGTGCCCAAAGTGTAATTGCCACCAGCAGTCAACTTAAGGGTCGAAGAAGAACTGATATTGCCAGTGTTCAATGCGCCTGGCGTAGTTATTGTCAAACTTGCTCCAGCATTTACACTGCCACTAACAGTAGTGCTAGAACCGGTGCCAGTCTGATTCAAGGTGAGGGCACCAGTGCTCGCATCGAGCTTTCCGGACACTGTCGTGGTACCGGCAAGCTTCAGCGTCATCGATGTACCAGCGTTAAGCGCTCCTGCGAAAGTGGTCGGGCCAGAGCTGGCATACCCCAATGATGAGCTAGAGGTCAGTGCACTTACTGTCGAACTGCCTTTATTCGCATTAGATAGATTCAGCAATGACGCTGCCGAAACAGCTAAAAGCGGTGTATTAACTTTAACAGGAACAGAGCTAGTTCCGACATTGCCAGAAACTTGCAGTTGTACGCCTTTGCTTCCATTTGTGCTGAGTGTGCCAGCCCCCAAAAGATTGTTAGTACTGACAATCTTTATACTATTGGTACCAGTTACATTACCGAGCGAACCGTTTAGTGTAGTTACGCCTGCACTCGTCAAGCTGATGTCAGCCGGTGCAGTAACAGAAGCCGTGACTGTCAAGCCACCATCAGTATCAATCTGTAGATTTTGACCTGCGCCAGTTTTTGCTGAACTCAAGGTCAGAAGTCCAGTATTTGTATTCGAAACATAGGCACTGCCTGTAGTGTTAAGAGCCAGACTACTAGCATTGGTGAAGATGCCCGGTCCTGGACTTCCCACATTACCTGAGCCAGAAACAAATGTCACGGTTTTGCTCTTGATCTCGGCGAACTCACCAGGAGCGTAATCAATGCTGCCCTTGCCTGTAGCCGTGAGTGTGATGCTCGTGCCTGAGGTAATTGCCCCCGAACCGATGACAATTTTGCTATCAGCTTTTGTTGCCTTAATATCAATTGTAGTTGCCGCAGTCACAGTTGCGTCACTGAAGCTGACATCGCCAGCATTCTGAATCAATGAAAAAGCTGCGCCAGAATTTACGAAGGCAACTTTTATATCGCCAGTTCCGTTGTTTGTAAGACTGACAGCTCCCTTACCACCACCCACAGCAGTGACCAGGGCAACACTGTTCAGCTGGCTGCTGAAACCGCCAGTTCCACTGCGCAACTCGGCGCTTTGTCCGGTGATAATGCTTTTTCCTGTGCTCAGCGCACCACCAGCAATGATGGACACCGATTGCGTGCCTGCACCACCGACAGATTTAGAAACAGTCAAGGCTCCAGTTCCACCAGTACTGAGCGATAACAACGACACTTTGCTGAGGTCTTGAACTGTTCCCGTAGTCAATGCACCACCTTTGTTAGCGATGTCAATTATGCCATTACTAGCAGCTCCGTCACCTGCTACTGTGATAGTTCCGGTGGTACCATTTTTGGTGCTAGAAGAAGCAAGCAGAAAGGCGGTACTGCTATTCGAAGTCAGGCTAATGTGGCCGCCCTTGCCGCCACTACCAGCCTTAGCATTCGCCGAAATACTACCGAGAACCTGAAGTTTGCCAGGTCCTCCAGCACCAGCTTCAAGAAATATTGAAGCACCGTCTTTTGTAGTACCATCATTCAATATGCCAGCAGCAGTATCAAAGACCAAATCTCCACCATTGCTGATGGTAGCTGAACCCGCATTGATACCACTTATGTTCAATTTAAAATTCGCAGAGGAGTTAAGATTTAGCGCACTAGTGGCTGTGCGGATATAGGTCAAATTGCCGCCATCTCCCGTATCTCCGCTTACATCCAAAGCCAGGTTATTGCTAGGCAAATTGCTGGCTTTAAGGAAAAGATTCCCACCATTTCCAGACTCTCTTCGAGGTGACATAGTGCTCAAAGTCAAACCAGATATGGTGCTACTTGTACTGTACTTAATGTCGTGAGAGTCCATCACGCTTGAAGCATTCAAAGTAATAGAACCAGACCCAGTCTGCAAAACAAGTGCAGATTTCGCGCCTGACATCGCAACTGAGTTCGACGCTATATTACCCGAGTTGCTGGTTACATTAAGCCCACCAATCATGGTCACTGCGAATCCTTTTGAGTCGTAGGAACCACTTCCTTGCAAGATGCTCACATCATAGCTCTTAGAAATATTAAGAGCGGAAGCCAGTTCAGCACCACCACTCAAGGTGCTGTTTCCGAGCTGCAACGATGCGAGATTGAAAGCGTCCAAAATCGCAGGAGTAAAGTTGAGGCTTCCAGACTTGCTGCCACCCAAAACAAATCCTATGTTGCTAGTTACCGGCTGGAATATAGCAGCGCTCGTAGGTGCTTCGATTATCTTTGATCCAGTGAGAACCAATTTGTCCGCAGTGATATTTAGAATTCCGTTGCTAGACTTCAGCATAAATCCAGCGTTGTCGAAGGTCGAGCCAGCATCAAGTGTAAACGCGATCGATGCCTCTGCGATAGCATCATCAGAAAGAGTAAGGTTACCGGTATTAGTCAGACCTATTGCGCCACCACTCGATGTGCCTTTGAACAATAAATTACCTGTATTTGTAATATCAATGCTGTCTTCTGTTGTATTGAGGCTTGCAACGATATTTCCAGACGCGGTCGTGACAATTATGTCGTCGCCCGACCCGGACAGGGTTAGTTGATTCGCAGTTATCACAGACTTGTTTGTCTTAATCAAACCATCAGTAGAAGTCAGTGAAACTATCGCATTCACATCACCAATATTTCCGTTGACCAAAACAGTTCCGCCAGTAGCAGAAATAGTGCCACCACTGCTGGTCACCGTCCCCAGGGTCACAATACCTTTGCTTTCAATAGTCAGTTTTTTGTCACCTACGACAAATGTATTTAACGAGAAGTCTACGTCTCCTGAACCCTGTTTCAAAACCAGCGAATACAGTTTCGAAACGTCGATTTTGGAATCAAGACTTATTCCTCCTGTATAAGCTGGACCTCCTATCGTAAGACTTGTCGTGGAGATATTATCAAGATTCGACTGGCTAATAACTAATCCCTTACTACCACCCAAACTTATATGAGTACTAGCATTTGAAGGTGCAATCAAAACAGCTCCCTTGGTCGCAGAAATATAGTTGCTTCCAGTCAAGACAACGCTATCTGCAGTCAAACTGACATCAGAAACATTGGCTTTAATTTGATTAGCATTATTCGTGAAAGAACTCACAGCCCCAGTTGAGGTCAGAGTCACGGCGTTTCCTTCAACTGCTGACAGCAGACTTAAGCTTCCCTGGTTTTGAACTGATATTGGGCCTGATACCGCCGCCGGTATGTTTAATTGTAGATTGCCGGTATTGAATATCGCTATATTCTGCGGCGCACCACTAGATGAAGCCTGTATCTTGCCGGCAACTAATGTATTGACAAAAACAATGCCATTTTTCGCTGTAAGGGTCAAATCACTGGCACTAATCTTGTAAGAGTTGGTGACAATCGAGGCACCACTACTTATTGAGGTTATATCCTTCGAAGAACCAATGTCTCCGTTAAACTCAATACTGCCACCATCAATATTGATAGTGGAGCCTGAGCTAACAATGATTCCAAGTTTCAGGGCTCCACCTTGAATGTTTAAGGACTTTGGCCCAAGGTTCAGCGTCTGACCTTTGAAGCTAAGTGACGAGCTAGGATTCTGCAAGAATTCTATTTTAGAAAGACTGCTACCCGAGATGTCTAGATCAGAATTGATAGTAGTAACACCGGTTCCGGAACTTGAACCAATGGTGACGGTTCCCGCTACAATACCGGCGAGCTGTGAGCTGCTCAACACAAGCCCACTGGCTGCAGTACCGATAGTTATATCGGTACTATCCGTCACCGGTCGTATAGTGAGCTGTGCCGAACCAGCATTGATAGCCTTAAAAGTACCGATAGCATCGGTCACAAGCTGCATAACAGTTCCATCGGAATCCAGGTCGTCCACATCTAGAGTTGCGCCCGCACTCAGACTAATAGAAGCACCTACAACGGTGACATTCTTAATTGATACGCCAGTACCGCTGTTGTTCAAGACGAACTTACCGTCTGCAAACGAGTCGGTTAGCGAAAGCGAACCAGCCGACGTGTTATCGACAGTCAATCCGCCATTGATGTTAAATACAAGATTCGAGGTTTGAGTGCTTAGAGCTGATGTCACATTCGTAGCAGCAAGTTCAATACTAGCACCAGATATAGTTCCACCTACAGAAAGGTCACCCTGCCCGAGAAGCTTAACTCCGGCAATTGTTGTTATACCGGTGGGAAGATTGATTGAACCAGTACCGGCATTCAATACAGAGACATCGCTAGGAGACGTTAGCGTAACCGGACCACTGAGTGATATGCTGCCCTTACTCAAATAAACGAACAGTTTAGACGCATCGATTTTGCCCGTTACAGAGACGGAATCAGAACTTGGGCTTGCACTGTTCTTAGAACCGAGATATATCGAATCAGCAGCAAATATGTCTTTAAGTCCAGTCACCTGCCCCGAACCCGGGTCAACAAAGATGGAAGCGGCGGCTGATTTCAGGGATGCGCCCGAGCCATTGATTGCTCCACTATCAGAGTATATCTCTACATTATTGCTAGCTGTCAGATTGCTATTGAGAGTGACTCCTGTAGCTCCATAAAGATAAATGCTGTCACTGGCATTTATCTTGCCAAAAGAACTGAGTGTACTGCTGCTAGCTTTCAATGTTACAGAACTGCCTGTGAGGTCTGCCACTGTTTTACCGGTTCCAAGCAAGTCAACACTGGTACCGCTTATGCTGACTGGCGCCGCCCCTACATTTATATTTCCTGGATTTAGCGCAGTATTCAAGGAAAGAACCACCTGCCCGGCAGCAGTTATGGTCAAAGCAGGTCCACTTGAACTTATGCCACCACCATTTGCAGTTAAGTGCACATCTCCGCTGGAGGCAGTGATACCAGAAAATAGTGGTGCCAAATTGATAGGCGCATTCGCGCCAGTAGACTGCAATTCAACCGAACCAGCTTTAATTGCACCAGTGAGGTCAAAGCCACCATCCGTTATCACTTTCAGAGAGCCAGTGGCTGATGCTGCTAAGGTTAAAACTGAGCTAGCACCACTGTTAATAATGCCGAGGTCGCCAGAATTTGCTTTAGCATTAATAGAAGGAGTGGTGGTGGAAAGTTCTGCGCCCGGCGCTCCGACCTGCCCACCAGCTACAAATGTAATGATAGATGCTTTGATATTTCCTTGACCAGCACCAAAACCAATAATATTTGATTTCCCGCCTGGCGCTAAGATGGTCACACCGCCCCCAGTGACAATAGAGTCACCGGCGCCGTTAAACTGTATATCTCCAACTGAATTTCCGATGCTTATACTGTTCGGGCCGGTTCCGTTAACAGCTGAGATAGGTCCAATTACGTTGCTGCCAGAATGAACCGTATCAGCATAAATTGTCAGAGGCACAGTAGAATTAGGAACACTAATAAAAAGCTTGCCACCAGTGCCATTGCTGCCGATATTAATACCCTGGTCCACACGCACCATTGAATTTGTAGAGCCTGCCGAACCTCCCATCTGGATGCTCAGGTCGCCGCCGCTATTAGAACCGCTGGTATCAATAATTCCCGAGATATTGAGAATTGAATCTTGAACATTATCACTATCGATGAAGACTGCGCCAGCAGAGCCTCCCGACACGGTCAAGATGCCACCAAATACAGTGATACTCTTGAATCCGTTCAGTTCAATCTGCCCGCCGTGACTTGGTCCCATCGAACTGATAGAGAAAGAATCGAACACTCCTGAAGAAGCATTTGCACTGACAAGGCTTATTGCACCAGCATCAGTGAGAGGTGAAAGAGAGGACGCCCCTATGCTGCCAGTTATGCTGATATCATTCAGAACCTGTATTGTGATGGAACCACCATTACCACCTCCAACATTTGAGTTTGAGGAAGAATTAACACCATTCTGAGTGGTCTTAAAGGAATTCGGTTGTACATTTACACCGATGAGAACGTTGCCACCTTGAACCCCGCTTGCATCAACCGATGCAACAGACACATCACCACCAGCATCAAGCGTGATGTCAGCACCATTTCCAGAACTCGAGCTTGAGTCTAATTTCCCAAGGGATATGTTACCGTCAATTAAAGAACCTGCCTTTAAGGTTATCGGTGCACCGCCGGTGACCAGGTCAGTGATACCACTTATGAAACCTTTATTCGCCCCACCAGAAGCATCCAATGTAAGCCCAACAGATGGGCTCACTACCTTGGTATTTCCCAAAATTATTCCGGCTGGCGAACTAATGCTAAAAGTTTTTGACGCACTCAAATCTAGAATACTGGCGGAGATATTTGTTCCGTCAGCAGAAATAAAACTCACATCACCCGCGGGGGCAATAATCTGATTATTGACTTGCAACACAATCGAGCCACTAGTTGTACTGATAGTGGAAAAGGGGGCAGTAATGATTAAATTGCTTCCAGAGTTGGATACATCAATGAGCAAGGAACCTATGTTGGCAAATGAGCCGGCACCAAGAGTGATGTCACCGACCTGGGAAAGTAAGTTGAACCCTGTCGGTGCCGTGTTTTTACCAACCAACTCCAAATTTCCCGAGAGTTCTTCAATGAATACCGCACCACTTGCAGATGCCGCAGTCAGCTTGGTTGCAGCAACGTATATTTGAGATCCAGACAGGTTAGTACCAACATTACCTTTCGCCGAGAGTATTACCGTTGTGCCCCAGATGCCAGCGGATGATGCCTGCGATATGTCCCCATTCAACGAGCTCAGCGTGACATTGTTAGTGGTGCTCTCTATCTTACCTTGCACCACAATTGACGAGTCGGATTGAACCAATATCGGACCAATAGCCTTCATCGAAACCAATCCGAGCGGCTGACCTGAGTTGCTAACTACATTAACCGCCCCGGTAATTGATGTTATCGTAAGCAATGGTGTGTCTATAGCTAGAGCCTGATTAGCATGTGGGAAGCCAGGACTGCCATCATCTCCAACGTTCATCGGACCATTTATTTGAATTCCCTTGCCAGACGAAAGAACTCCATTTCCTGCACCCGCCCCAATCAATGAACTAAAACCACTTGTCGTCAGAGTTATTTGACCATCAGCAAGCACACTAGTCGATGACTTACCAACCAATGTTATGCCACCAACCTGGTTGCTGAGCGATACAGAACTAGAATTGTCACCAGTGGCTGTTATTTGCAGCACAGAACTGAAACCAGGTAGTCCAGTACCACCAACATAAAGCGGACCGATTAAGTTACTCGCTGAAACGTTGACAGCTCCCGGAGAAGAGCTTCCAGAGGAATCTAACTTCTGCAGAGTGACAACAGAGAATTGCGTTGCAGCACGATTTGCCAGCACAGAAATTGCACCACCAAACTTGCCAGTTGTATTTATGTCACCGTTGACCGTAATGTAACCGTCTTCTTCGCTGGTACCGCCCCCGTCAACGTTGTTAACGGACAACAGTACGGCGCCGCCATGAGAAGGACTCGAGGTATTTATAGAACCATTTACCGTGATATTATTGCCACCAGCTAAAGTGACGCTGCCACCATCATCAACGAGACTGCTCGTATTGATAGCACCAGTTGTTATCTGTGAAGACTGATTAGTACAGATTACTGAAACATTTCCGCCGGTATTAACAATATCACCGGTAAGAAAACCAAAGGCTTGTAGCGAAACAGTTGTTCCTTTTCCACCACCGGTAAGCTTGCCTAAACCAAACATTCCTGCGCCATTCGCGGTCAACTTCAAATCACCCGCGGCTGTAATAGATACCGGTGTGACAGAGCCAGTGAACAAACCTGAAACAGTCTCAATCTTTCCCGCAGTGCTGGTGACATCACCGATGAATGTCAACGTTTTACCGACTTGCATACTCACATCATTTGTCGCAATTACTTTGCCAATGTTCACATTGGTCTTTGCATTAACGGTGACACTAGTACCGGCAGTGAGATTACCTGCATCTATTTTTCCTCCGAAGTTTGTTAGAAGAATAGAACCCGATTTACTTTGAAGGTCGGCTGTGGCTAGACTGCCGGAATTCGTCATAACCACTACAGACGATCCACCTTGCACAGTGTTCTTCAGAGTAACTCCAAAAGCGTTCGAGGTCTTACCGTCAGATGTTCCTATGAATACGTTTCCAGCGGTAATTCCACCTGATTCTGTAATCTGACCGCTAACTGAGCCGGGTAGAATGTTAATAGTGATATTGCCATTGACTGAATTGATAGCTGCAGCACCATCTATATTGCCAAATGCCGACAAATTGAACGAACCAGATCCTGTAGCGGAAACTGGTGCGGTCTGGCTAAGGAATCCGGCCGGCGAACTGATATTTACCGCGCCATTTTTCGAATTAATAGATGCGAATGTAACCCCTGCATCAGCAACAATAGACAAACTATTGTTACCTACTCCAATGTTATGACCAACGGCATCAAAGAGTGAGCCCGTTAAGAAACTGACATTGTAGGCTCCCTGAAGCTGCCCAGCATTTACTGCGCCAGCATTTATATTTGAACCCAACGAAATTTTACCGGTAAAACCAGATGATGCACCAAAAATCAAATTCTGAGCTCTGATCAAAAACAGATTGCTAGAACTAAAATAAGATCCTCCAACAACAATATCTTGATTCGAAGCGGCTGGCAGAATCTGCACTGTACCGGTCGTACCAGCACTTACAGCTTCAAAGTTGGGCCAGGCACCGAAGCTATTGCTCTGAAGTGTGATGTTTCCATCGAGAGTTTTAATCGCGTCAGACAAATCAATATTTATGGCTCCGGCTGAATTCAGAATTGTGATAGAGCCTGTTGCCGTAAAAATTCCACTAGAGGTCCCAATGCCTGGGAGATCTACAGATGAAGAAGTAATGTCACCGGACTTGCTATACAATTTCACGGCGCCTTCCGAAACAAACGAGGTAACCTTCACATCAGAATTACTGAGAGTAATATAGTTGTTGGTTCCCACACCAGTTGCGGCATTCAAAAGAACTTGCGGCGCATTGAGCCCACCTTCGCCCTGAGCACTTGAATCAATACTTCCAACAGCACCAGTTCCATTATTTGAGTTTATGCCGATGACGGCGGCTGTTATCGCGTCACCCCCTCCGTGAAGAATCACATCACTGGACTTGATTCCGACAGTACCAGAAGACTTAATCACGCCGGAGACGTAGTTTGATCCCGTGGCGCCACCACCGATATGCAAGCCACCGCCAGAAATTGCAGATCGGTCAATCGTCACCGACGCAGTGCCAGTAGCACCCGTGTTGTCTATGTCGCCGTTCACACTGAGTGTACCGATAGATGGGTCATATGTGGTGATTGACACATCACCACCATTGCCACCAGTAGATGAGGCGTTCAAGTCACCGACAGAAATCAGCTTCGTGGCGGCGATAGTTATCGAACCAGCACCACTGAGGTTATCGGTACGAATTAAACCAACACCAAGAACTGATCCATTGGCAGAAACTAGTTGAACATTTGCACCATCAGACAAAATGTTTGCGGCAACTTTGGTGCCTCCGGCTCTTAAGTCGATTCCATTATCACCCTGAATATTTATTGACTTGGCACCACTTCCAGCCATTGTGATAAAGCCACCATCTAAATTAAAATTGACGGAGCCACCAACGGCAACAACATTGATATCAGAGCCGATAGAAATCACATTTCCAGTAGAAGAGGCGAAGTTGACATCGCCCGAGGTGGCTTTGATTTGCCCAGCAAATGTATCGAACATGATGTTCGTGAATTTCTGCCCGGTAACGAGGCTCACACTCGCTCCGGTTATAGCACCATTCAGATTGAGGGCTCCAGAATCAGCAGAGACAGAAACAGAAGAGCCGGCCGTTATGTTGCCATTAAGGCTGACCTGATTTCCAGCGCTAATCGATACAGCACCATTCGGAGCATTTATATCACTGAGAGTAGCAGGTAATGTGCGCAAGACCCCTGCAGAGGGAAGAGCCGAAGGGGTTCCATTGAGAATCGTACTACCAGCCTGGATGTTCACCTCAGCTGTTTGAATATTAACGTTCCCCTCACCTAGATTTTGTCCGTTGGTGGTAATGGCTCCGCCTGACTGAAAAAATCCATCGCGAGCAATGATGGTAATGTCACCAGATTCACTGCTCATGGTGTTCGCGCCAAAATTGATCGGTCCAGTCGCTGCAAGTGTTATGCGCCCAGAGCCCTGCGTGCTCAGGGAACCACCAGTGCTAGTCATCGTAATGCTCTTGCCAAAGTTCACTGAACCAGTGAAGGTCAACGTTGTTGTGGTGTCGTTTGATCCAGTTCCGGCACCGTTGGTGGTGAAATCAGCCCCCGACATGACGAGAATGGAGGAATCAGGCTGAGTAATCTGAATGTCGCCATTGAGAGTGACATTTCCGGATGCAACAACAGCGACATCGCTAGCCGCAGTAATATTGCCCACGGTGACATCACCAGCGTTGTTAAAATAGGTAGGATCGCCAGATAGAGTCTGATCGCCAAGAACAAGATTGCCTGAAGAGACACTTACATGTGCTGTAGATCCCTTATTACTGATTGCACCACTAATGGTGTCAACGTTAACATCCATGTTTTTGCCATAGACATTAATTCCATTGGCAGCAGAGAGTTCGCCACCAACAACTCGTACATTTGCCAACTCAAGAGCAGCACCATCTTCTCTTATATTGATGATTCCTTGAATGCCTCCAGCTCCAAGCGCAGAGAGCATGCCGTTTGTATTGTTGATTGAAATGTCCGTGCTTGAGCTAGGGCTATTTATGTTTAGAGACTGAACTGCTTGAATAAGCCCGGAGTTCACGAGAGATCCCGAACCTATCGACAGATTGACGTTTTGTCCTGATATAAGAGCTGCTGACGATACAGACTGATTTGTTACACTTCCGAGAGCAGAAATATTCACGTCACCAGTACTGCTAATGGTGCCTTGATTAACGACGTTGCCCGAGACGTTCAGTTGCATTCCCGAAGAGCCAAACACACCCGGCATGCTCATCCCAGTGGGCAGATTGCTAGTTAATAACCCGCCCGGTGCGACATTCAGATTCACCATGTTCAGCACTGCCATCACATTTGGTGCCGTTTGCAAGTTATACATCGCACCCGCAATGTTTACGGCACCAGCAACATTCAAGGGAGTATTGGCGTTATAACCTATGGCATGAAGCGACACCCCAGCAGGTACGGTCAAACCTGTCAGATTTTGCAAGCTGCTCGAACGCAAATTTGTCGTTCCACCGAAGGCTGCGCCCTGATTATTCAAAAGAAGAGTTTGCTGACCGCTCATCGCACCTAAAACAGCAAGATATTGAGCCGGAGTTACCAATTGACCCGGCAAAATCGTGAGCGCTGTGCCGCCTGCAACAGCTCCATGCTGCATTGACCCACCCACCACGATATTGACAGGAGTGGTGTTTTTCGTGGACACCGCAGCCGATGATGAGGACAGGTCTAGATTAGTGAGATTGGCATTGGCAAAATTTCCCGTAGTCGCAGTAGCTCCAGGTCGTCCCGCGCTTTGAGCATGTACCTTGGGTGTCAGTAATGGGCTCAGCGACAGTGACAAAGCGAGCACTGAAACACCAACTTTTTCTGTACGTTTTCTAAAAGACATTGCGAAAACTCCTGAGTTGCGACTGCAATTCATCCGAAAGGAATAAATCGACCAGCCACAACGGTACAACGGTACTGCGACAATCCGACCATTTTATGCGATCGTCGACGTTTTTTCTGTTGGCTGGACTACAAATTACGCCAAACCTCACGATTTAGACAGCGAAGCCGCGAGAACCTTCGGTCTTGAACCCATTATCCAGGGCTCAACTTCGCTTGTATGCGGAGGTGGCAATGCTCTATTTCACTTCCAGCACTCGATAGAACAATTTACGGCACTGCCTTAGAGAGAATTAACTGACATGTTCAGAATTCAGCTAAGAGCACAGCTGAAAACGAGCTTCCTACAGGAGTTTCAAGCACGCGAAATTCAGAGCACAAATGAATTTTTGAATATATAAGGGCGACATACTTTTTGCCTCCTGTTGAAAACTGTATCATCCTCTCATCACGAGTCTCTTCAATCACATTGCCTTAGAACCTGGGGTCCCCGAGCCAATGGCTCATCTTGTATCAGTTTGTCTGCCAGTTTGGAATGGCGCCAAGTACATTGAGAGCGCCATAGCAAGCGTACTCGTTCAGACACACAATGAAATTGAACTTATAGTTATTGACGACTGTTCAAGCGACGACACGGCAGCTATTGTGCGGCGACTGGCCGCTCAAGATAAGAGAATTCGCTTTTACCAGAACGAGTTTCGGCTAGGCTTATTCGAAAATTACAACAAGTGTATGAGCCTTGCAAAAGGTGAATACATAAAACCCTTTGCGCAAGACGATTTATTCGATTCGCGAATAATTGAAAAACTCGTCAAACTTATTCAGTCCGACTCAAACACGGCTCTGGCTTGCGCCGCCAGAGAATGGATTGATAGTGATGGCATCATTCTCAAAAACAACTATCTGACGATTCCTTCGGTGTCTGACATTTTTTCCACTGGTCAGCTAGTTTCACGCTCGAAAGTACTGCAATGTTCAGTCTTCCCAATCACAAACTTAATAGGGGAACCAGCAGCAGTGCTCTTCCCGAGAGCCCTGGTTGCTAGCGGATTCGACACTCGATATAAGCATTTAGGTGACCTGGAATACTGGCTTCGGCTATTGGAGAGCGGTAGCTTAGTTTGCACATCTGAAAAACTCTGCAGCATTCGAGAGCATTCCAAACGCCAGTCTGTTGAGAATATGCAAAGTCTGGCAATCGCAACCGATTACATTCAGTTTGCAAAAGGAATAGCCTCTTCCGTTGCAGCGATCGGCTATTCAGCTGAGAGTTTTTTCCGCAGCACTATCATCGAGTTGTCACAGCATCTAAACTACACAATCAAAGATAAGAAGCAAATTTCAATACTCGAAAACTTCGCTAAAAAGAACCCGTTGTACGAAGTTACATTTCATTCGCTCTTACTTATTGCAAACAGCAAACAAGAAATTGTCCATCCGGGAATGGAGAGAAAGGTAGAACTCAACGAACGACACATAGCTCGCATGGAGCGCTATCTTCAACAGCTGCTCATCGCACCAGGCTGGCACATTACACGACCTCTGCGAGAAACCAGTCGAGTATTGAATTATCGATTCTTTGAGGGGGTTGCCGCAAAACCTTCACTCGAATTTTCATCTGATAAAAGCAGCAAATCACTTCTTCAAAACCAGACATCATATTTACATTATCTGCGTTCTCAAATAAGAAGGGTGAGACACAGCCAGTCTTGGAAGCTAATAAGAATATTCGACGAAGTCATGTTATATGTGCGGAGACTTTTTGGATTAGACTCTGAGAAAAAGGATTCAGCGTTATTCGACCGAAGCATCTACAAAAAAACGAATCCAAGACTAGCGCCGAAGAATATTCGACTGAACCAAAGACAATCAAGCCTGCAGCTGCTCAAAGAAGTCAGCAAGACAACCGTTCAGCCCAACCGAGAATTAACAGGCTACGCGAATAGCGGAACCGGTGCAACAGACCCAAGCTCTCAAGAACCAGCGAGCGTTCGCAACCACAAGATCATTCAAGATACAACACCTGTTCGCCTGTCCGCGGACTATCTGAACAGCAGTAAACACTTGGAGAAGCTACTCGGTCCGCTGAAGGACAACTATCAAAAGCTATGCGAGATTGAGCCACTGCTCCTGGAGTTAAAAGACGCAAGTAGATATACGAAGTACGAGGCGCCAGATACATCAGCAGCGGGCGCGGCTTATCTCAAGCTGTCGAAACTGCTCAGTCGGCCATTCACACATCTAATTTTGCTGGGAAGCACCGCCACTGAGAAATCAACAAATTTCGCTTTCAACCTGTGCCGAACAACGATTCAAAATTCCGATGATATTTTGATTTTGTACACTGATGAGCAAAAGAAGCTGATTAAAAGCGCTAACAATTATCGCAGCATCTGCTTAAACGAAATCGGCAAGAATCTCAATGCGAAACAGCGAGTAGAAATTCTAGTGCGACTGGTTTTGCAATCAGCTCCAGACTCTGTGCTCAATGTGGGTTCGCAAATAGGCTGGAATGCGATTCGCGATTACCACCGACAGCTCAAACAGTACACAAGATTGAAAGTCTGCCTTGCTGGCAGTACGCAAAGTTCAGTCAAACTAGACAAAATCGAACTTTCAAATCTGAATTGGTGCATGGATTTTATTGACGAATTACACGTCACCAGCGACGAAGTGATGAACTACATTACTAACCGGCTCTCCCTTGAACAAGAGAATCAGTGGAAAATACTTGTAAGCACCTTCTGGGACATTGATGAACAGACGCAAAAGAATACAGCTAGAGAAAACAACTATGCGGTGGCAGATTTCAGCCCGAGCACGGTAACACTAGAGCACTTATTATCGGTGCAAGGCACCAGTAACACTGGTGGTGTCAGATGATGCCTCAGTCCAACACATTGCCGAGATGCGAAGAAGAATGCTGTGCTTCAAGTGCTGCAGCAAGAGAAGTCAACGTTAAAGAAGAACGAAAACAGTCGTCGAAAATTGAAGCCTACGGCTTCAAGAAACACAAGCTCTTGTACAGTCTTCTTGCAACTTGCTTCGTAATTGGCGTTTTATTCAGACTAAACAATCTCGAACAACGAGAATACTACATCGACGAAGCACTCACATCGCTAAACGTTGCCGGCTTCACTTACAAAGATGTTGTGCCGCTGCAATCTGCCAACAGAATAATAAAAATGGGCGATTTGCAAAAGTACCAGGAAGCACAAAATTCTCCGATTAGATGTATAAGTGCATTAGCGAAAAACGGGGGCGAGCATCCGCCGCTATACTTCCTTTTGTCCTGGGCATGGCAAAATCGATTTGGCAATGAAGTTCATGCGATGAGGCTTTTGCCAGCAATCATAAGCATATTCCTGATACCATGCACTTTTCTTTTCTTCTTCGAACTATTCCGCGACAGCTCAGCTACAGATAGCTATAATCGAACCGCCCTGAGAACAGCGACAATAGCGAGCTGCATAGTTACGCTGTCGCCCTTCCAATTGCTGTACGCTCAGTACGCTCGTCAATACAGCCTCTGGATAACACTCACAGCTTTGACTTCCTATCTTCTTCTTCGCTCACTGCGAAGCGGTATGAGTTCATGCTGGATTGCTTACTGTGCCACCAGCGTCCTCAGTTTATTTACACACCCATTTGCTGCTATGGTCGGAGCTGCCCAGCTACTTTACACCAGTTGTGCGAATAAATTACGGCTGTCAAAACAAGTAGCAAACAATGCCATAGCCTTGTCTGTAGCAGGACTCTTGTTTCTTCCCTGGGCTACTCAGATGCTGATTCACAAACAGGTCAGTGACGAAATGCTGAAGTGGCTTACAAGAAGAGTCCCTATGCAATCGCTTACTGAAGCATGGTTGAACAATCTGAATCATCTCTATTTTCAATTGCCCGGCTACGAAATCGTCTTAACAGGACTAACAGTTCTACTAACGGTAAGCGGTGCATTTTCGTTGTGGAAAAATGGCAAGAAACAATTTGCCTACGCATTGTGCCTAATATTGTCGGTATTGCTTCCTCTGGCATTACCCGACATCATATATGGTGGCGTAAGATCCCAAACACCGCGATACCTCATACCTTGCGCTCTGGGCTTTCTTGTTCCTGTTGCTTTCCTTCTAGGGAATTTAGTTGCTGCAAAAACTCGCACACTTAGATTCACGGGATACACCTTGCTGTCAATGTTCCTCTCACTAGAACTGCTTTCTTCAATGAATATAGCTAGGGCGAGTGAACATGCTGATTTGCCAATGCACCAGGTTACGCCTAGAGAAATCGCAAAGGTACTCAACCAAGCTGACACTCCGCTAGTGATCTGCCCCATTGGTCGCAAATACATGTCCTACATGCTCACACTGAGCCACTACGTGAACCCCGAAGTTAAGCTCTTAGTTTGTAGTAGCGAGCTAATACCTGATTTACCAAATGGATTCAAATCTCTGTATATCTTCAACCCCACATACGAATGTTTCACACGTTTTCAGAAGAGCGCTTACTTTCAAATAGAGGAGCTTCCAAATTTAAAAACTCTATGGCTGATGCGTTACTCTGGTCCTACGAAAGGTGAGTTGGGAGGAAACAATGGTTGACATTTCAATCATAGTAAACTGTCACAACGAGGGCAGGCAGCTGCGCCAGACTGTAGACGCTATCAATGCCAGCATAGAGTTTTGCAAACAGAACTTTATTTCTGTTGAGGCGCTGTTTATCCGAGATGATGCAGACGATGCAACAGTCAACTTCACCAATGAATTCTGTCGCAAAACTGCCCAAATCATAGACGCCGATTTCGGTGACCTTGGCTTAGCCAGAAACCTGGGAGCACAAGAGTCCACAGGAAGATATCTGGCATTTGTTGATGGTGATGATCTCTGGAGCCAAAACTGGTTGTTCGCAGCAATTCAAATGGCTGAATCGGATACGAGAAGGGTCGTTTACCATACAGAGACAGCGATACTATTCGACGCAGAACATAGAATCTGGCAAATGCAAGACTCAGAGAGTTCAGCATTTGACGAATCAATTTTGTTCGAATACAACCCGTGGTTCCCCTCGTCGTTTGGTCTGCGTGAAATTTATCTTGAATTTCCGTACTGCGCTGTCGACCTGGCGGGAGGTTTCTTTTACGAAGATTGGCACTGGAATTGCCAAACGCTCGCAGCAGGCATACCTCACAAAGTTGTTCCCGATACATTCCATTGTTATCGCACAAAATCAGTATGGAAAGAGCCCTCCTTGTTGGAGGCAGCAAGCCTGACTAAGTGCTTGATGCCTCCGACAAATTATTTCTCACTTGAGTATCAGAACATACGAAAATGAAATTTCTGAAGGACTTCCGCAAAAGCCAGCTCATCTTAGTTGGCTTTACACTAATTGGTCTGGCAGCCGACAGCAACTACGTATCCTACGCTTCGACAACTAGTGAAGCGAAAACGGTTGGACAAAGCAAAAGCAGATATGACTATTCAGCAAGCAAAGCCAAAAGAGGTAATTCTGAGCACCAGAACCAGAAGCAGACACGAATTCAAAATTGTTGCGAGCAATACTTCCAGAGAATTCGCCACAATCCCTCCGATCTAAAACTGTTCGTCGAGAGAATGCCAAAAGGAGCTGAGCTTCATACGCATCTAAGTGGCATTCCAACTCCGGAAGAACTGCTGAAGATTGCATCAAATAAAAAACGCTTTCGATTTCTCTTGCGGCTACCAGCGAACGAGCACTGGATTCGAGATCCTGACGCGTACTCTTTTGTGGCAATGCCACCTGTAGCGGCTCTCCAAAGTTCGCAGTTCATGTCTCCAGATTCACTACTGCCACCCAAAACAGTAAGAGTGAAAGCAGCGAAGATTGATTTCAACAGAGCACAGACAGTATCCACGCAAGATAGCGACCCACATCAAAAATTCTGCGAGGTAATTTTTCAAAGACGACGAAGCCTGGTAAGAGAGATGAGTTCCGCTGAAACTATAGCAAAACAAGCTGTAATTCAAGCATCGAAGCAAAGACTCTGCTATATCGAGATTCAAGTTGATCCAAGTTTCGTTGATCCGCTTCCTGTGACAGAAAAAAATGAAGAGCCCGTTGCAAGTAGCACCCTTCCATCTGGGAAGCAGCGAAGCCCTCTCTCATTTGAAAGGCTGAAACAAAATCTCATTCGTCTGGACCGCGCTGCTGATAGCGTCAATGCGAGCCTTCAGCCTTCAAAACGAGTCTGCGTCCGATTTCTGATATCGTTAAACAGAGAGAACCCTGGCGTTTTGGGAAAGCTTCCCCTCGCATTTGCATTGGCATCAGATCCCACTTTAAGCAAAATTGTAGCGGGAATAAATCTATGTGGAGATGAATACCCAAATAAGCAAGCATCCAAAGTTAAGCTTATCGACCCATTACTGGTGGCAAAAACAATTCGTCTGCTTCGAAAAAAATATCCCTCAGTGGCGCTGTCGATACATGCTGGTGAATCACGAAAGTGGGATAATCACATCTCCGAGGCACTTATGCTTGGAGCAACTCGAATCGGGCATGGTGTCAACCTTGGAATAAACTGCAAGGAATCAAAAGCGCTTAGAAAGGTTCTTGCGAAAAGAAAAATTCTCGTAGAGGCTTGCCCAACTAGCAATCAAATTCTCCTCGGACTACCAGTACAAAAGCAGCAGCTAATCAAACTTCTTCACGAAGGCATTCCTGTTTCTATTAGCACCGATGATGGGGGAATATTTGGAACAACTATGAGCAGTGAGTTCCAGAAACTAATACAAAACCATCCGCAACTTGCATGGCGAGACATTAAAGAACTGGGGCGCAATAGCCTGCGATTTGCGTTTCTACCCGACCAGGAAAAGCAGTCATTATTGTCCAGATTTGAAACCGAAATGCTTGAGTTTGAAAAGAAGCACTCCATCAATAAATCGGCGGAAGTACTTATTCCTTTGCGTCTTTCGGAACAAAGTGAGGACGCTGGCGACCGTAAGGCGGTGCGCCTTCTCCACCGAGGGGATCCCTCGGATTCAAGGCATCTTTATTGACGTATTGCTTCTCCCACTCCTCCGCATATGCAGCAAAAGTTCCTTTGTTTTGCATTTCCCGCATACACTTCAATTGTCCTTCAGATGCATTCACATCACCCTGATTTATACCCATCACAAGCCTGGCACCCTTCCACTTAATTTTATCGGCCAATGAGGAGTGCATATCGCCTTCGGCATAATCCTCTTGCACGAAGATTGCTTTGGACGCATCTTCAGGAGTCATCTTAAGCAGCCTGTTATGATATTTATCGTCCATCGGAGCAATTGCATGCCATGGGTCGCCTTCACCCTGCCAGGAATCAACCATCTCAGGTTTCTCATTCCAGTTTTCGACGGTAATACCACCTTCACGCATATTCACCTGAATTTTCGAATACAGAAGACACTTCTCAGTTTCAGTTAAGTCTTCCCGAGCAGCAATATCCTTTTGCATATCAGCCACTTTTTGAAAATCCATATACGGCGCTTCGCCCGGGGTCTCAGGAGTGTAGTATTTACCAAAAACCTCATTAGCCTTCTCATCGAGCTGCTTTTGCCGCCACGCTGGCACATCGTCAAACTTTGGTGGCATCTCCTTAATCGGTTCATTTTTGAAGCGATGGGCTTCACCGTTTTCGTCATACGCCACCACAACATCTTGTCCGTTCGAGTATCTCTCCCGCACAACTCTACCCGTACTGTCAGTTTCGGTAGCTACAGGCTTTGTTGGATCTGTATCGCCACCAGGCTTTGAATTGCCGTCGGTCTCACTTGAGCAAACAGGAGGCTCAGGATTACTCTCAAGTGGCATAGATGATGTATTAACTACCGATTTCCATTTCTCAAACTCCGCCATATTTATTTTTGGGAGATCAACGCTGCTCGGCGTTGCACCGATCTTGCGCGCCTCACATTGCTGAGCTTTTTGATCTTTTAGTCCGTCGCTCTCTTCCTGATTGCTTGTCGAAAGATCCTTCGACTTTCCAGAGCTTGAGCTTTCGTCCAAACATTGTTCAACCTTATCTGGCGGCATAAAAGATCTCCATGGACATGAATCCATGTTCTACGCGTCAGCGAGATAAATTAGACGGATTTTTCAGATCATTTCCCTGAAATTTGCTCGCAGCAAATCTCACAAATATACATAGTATGGTTCATATCTCGATCCGCCCTAAATCACATGTCGTGATTGGTCCCTGATTCCAATCACTATGAACAATGAAAGACTAGGTCCTAAATCTGAGATAAAATTGAAACACAGCAGCGAGAAACTCACCCGATCGAGTTAAGCATTTTCGCGCTTCTCCTATCGGAACAACTACGCAAAAATGAGGCAAAGTTTTTGCCTGGAACAATTCGAGATTCTTCTGCCCATCAGAGGCTTCAAGTTACGCTTGGTTTAGCAGAACTCGCTGGGCACCAGAGTAAACATTGAATCTCATGTCTCTAACAAACCCAATCAACGTCATGTTGCTCTCGATTGCAAGCTCGACAGCAAGACTAGAAGGAGCGCCAACCGCAAGTAGAACAGGAATGCCTGCCAGAGCAGCCTTTTGCACGAGTTCAAAGCTTGCTCGACCACTCACTAAGAGTACAGCATCGGAAAGCGGAAGATTGCCCCGCAAGAATTGCTCACCGATAACTTTGTCGAGCGCATTATGCCTTCCCACATCCTCTTTCAGTCCGAGAAATCTGCTCTCGCTATCAACAAGAAGCGACGCATGAACACCACCGGTGCAGTCAAAATTCGTTTGCATTTCGCGAAGTTTTGCAGGAAGGCTTTGAATGAGCGCAGCTGAAACCAAGGGAAGCTCATCCTTCATTTCAAATTTCCGGCTAACTCTAACTGACTCGATGGACTTTTTTCCGCAGACACCGCAACTGGAGGCAACATAAGAATGGCGCTCTAACTTCGCCTTATCGATATTTACAGAATCTCGCAATCTAACCGTCACTGTATTGCACTTTTCGACGAAAATGTCTTCGATGGCATTGCGATCAGTGACCAGTCCCTCCGTAAACAAAAATCCAGCAGCTAGCTCTGCATCATGCCCTGGTGTTCTCATAGTGACGGCAAGTGAGAACCGTTCACCCAATTGCTTGCTGCTTATTCTAAGTTCCAGAGGCAGCTCAGTGCTGACCAGATCAGCCTGTTCGACGACCTCGGCTCCCGTGACTTTCCTCACAAGAAACTCTTTAGCCCCTCGCTCAATTGCGGAAAATCCGCCAGGTTGACCAGTCGCACTGACTGCAGTTTTCACACATAATTTCGGCTCATTCTTTGAACTGTTCATCACTGCGCCTGAGGGCGTACCTCGACAAGAACTTGTTTCATCATGGGTTGATCACTCTGCGCGCTGAAATCACCGATAGGACAGAGGACATTTAGTTCAGGCATGTAACCGCCCACACAGCCCTCCGGCACATTGTATTTCACGGCACGAAAAGAGCTCACCTCTCTCGTACTTCCATCTTTTGCGAAACTGGTGATCTTAATCAAATCAAATTGCTTAAGTCCAAGATTATTCATGTCACGCTCATTCATGAAGAGAATCTCTCTAATCCCTTTGACACCACGGTATCTGTCATTATCTGAATAGACAGTCGTGTTAAACTGGTCATGCGACCGCATGGTGAAAAGCATCAACTTACCATCTGGGGGCAAAGTATTTTGAAGTCGCGCATCTGAGAAATTTGCCTTTCCATTGGGAGTCACAAATTTCAATTCGCGCGCATGCTGGTATAGCCTGAATCCTAATGGCTTGCGAACTCTCTTGTTGAAATCTTCAAAGCCACTGATTGCTTCTGCCATCTTATCGCGAACAAGATCATAGTTTGCGATGTATTCGTCCCACGGAGTCTTGGTATCAGCTATAGTGGCTTTCGCCATTCCAGCAATAATCGCCAGTTCCGAAAGCAAGTGCGGTGAAGCTGGTTCATTCATCCCAACAGACAAATGCACCATGCTCATCGAATCTTCTACCGTCACTTGTTGAAGCCCTGCCTTCTGGAAGTCTTTCTCAGTACGACCCAAACAAGGAAGAATCAAAGCCTCTTTTCCGTGAACAACATGCGAGCGATTCAGTTTCGTACTGACGTGCACGGTCAATTTGCATCGGCGCAGCGCCTCAAATGTCCTATCGCGATCTGGGGTCGCGGAAGCAAAGTTCCCACCCATTCCGAAAAATACCTCGACAGAACCATTGTACATTCCTTCTATGGTGCGAACAGTATCGAGACCGTGCTCACGAGGTGACTTGATACCACAAGCTGCATCCATTTTTGCAAGCCAGGCTTCTGGTGGAGCATGGTGTATTCCACAAGTTCGGTTTCCCTGAACATTGCTGTGCCCGCGAATTGGGCAAGCACCGGCACCTGGTCTGCCCAAATTTCCGCGCAATAATAGAACATTTGCAATCTCTCTTATGGTATCAACAGCGAACTCCTGCTGGCTGACACCAAGGCACCACGCGATAATGCTAGATTTGGCTTGACGATAAATCTCAGCTGACTGCTTTATTTTCGCAAGTGGCACACCAGAATATCGTTCGATGTCTTCCCAGCTAGTCGACGCGCAGACAGCCTTGTATGCGTCTATTCCATTAGTATGTTTTTGCACAAAATCCATGTCGATGCTGGACTTGTCTTGTTCGTACTGTTCAAAAAGATATTTACCAAAACCACGCATTATCGCCATGTCACCACCTACGCGAGCTTGCAAATTTAGAGTGCTGGTTTCAGTGGTTTTGAAAGTAATCATGTCCAAAATCTCGTGTGGCGTAATTGCGGTTGTAGCAGCAATTTCGACAAGCGGATTGATGTGAACAATTTTGGTGCCATGTTCTTTGACACCATCGACCAGAGCACTCAGCATGCGCGGTGAGTTAGTCGCAGCATTCACACCCATAACAAAAATAGCATCAGACTTCTGCCAGTCTTCTAAATCAACGGTGCCCTTCCCCGTCCCAATAGAAGCCGCAAGTGCACGACCACTGGCTTCGTGACACATGTTTGAACAATCGGGCAAATTATTGGTGCCATATTCTCTGGCAAACAACTGATACAGAAAGGTCGCTTCATTAGACAGGCGACCGGAGGTATAAAAACTTGCTTTATTAGGGCATGACAAACTCTTGAGGTGCTTACCAATAATTGAGAATGCCTCATCCCAGCTTACCGGCTCGTACTTGTCTGTAGCTGAGTTATATCGCATTGGCTCTGTGAGGCGTCCTTCGTTTTCAAGCTGAAAATCGCTCCAGCCTAGCAATTCACTGACAGTATGCTTGGCAAAAAAATTGCGGTCAGCTCTTTTCTTGGTCATCTCCCACGTTACATGCTTGATGCCATTCTCACAAATGTCCATGCGCAAGCCTTTTCTATCATCAGGCCAGGCGCATCCTGGACAATCAAAACCACCATTCTCATGATTCATTTTGAAAATGGACTTGACGCCATCGATGATGGTGCCTTGCTCTAAAAGTATTCGGCCAACGCTGAAAGCGGCTCCCCAGGCAGCTGCCGGATGATGATAATCTTGTTGTGAGTAATGCCTCTGATGAGATGGTGTTGGCGCACCTTTACTAGTGCTTTTTTCTTCGTCTGAATTTGTCATAAGGTTTTGTGTTTCTAATCTCATCGTTGGCGGACTTGAATATCACGCCTTGGCAATTCTATCAAAATTATCGGAACTGTTGCTTTCCAGTTATTTCCAATGATTTGGAATTACTCATTGACAGCCAGACACTTTCTTGCCGGTGAGTGCCGCCAAGCCAGTTGGCAAGCAGGTTTCGAATTCATGTCCTTGATAAAATTACTGAACTTGAATCAGGAGACAATCGTGGCATTCCTTCAGAAAATGGCGGCCCTAGCTGCTTTGCTAAGCGTCGCTTCTTTTAACTTGTCAGTCTGTGCAAAAGAGTCACATTTGGCTGGAAGCAAAATTATCAATACTATCGCTGATGCTGTTGACGCGAGCAAAGAATCAATGCCTGAAATAAGGTATGAACTCAGCAAACAGCCAACAAAAGATTACCAGGGCGGGCGCTCAAACGAAGCAACAGCTTTGAATTTCCCAATTTCAAAGGGACTAGCTGGCGTAAACATGTACCTGAAGCCGGGCGGTTTGCGCGAATTACACTGGCATGCTAACGCTGCTGAGTGGTCGTATGTCATTTCGGGACATGCCCGCATCACTGTGATAGACCCGCAAGGACGTTCAGAAGTGAAGGATTTTGGACCTGGCGATGTATGGTATTTTCCTCGCGGTCATGGTCACTCGATTCAAGGAATAGGAACTGAAGAATGTCATTTCATCCTTGTTTTCGATAACGGATATTTTTCCGAATTCGCAACATTCAGCATGAGCGATTGGCTTGCCCAAACTCCTAAAGAAGTTCTAGCAAAAGAATTTGGAATGCCAGTTTCAGCCTTCGATAAGTTCCCACGCAGCGAAGTGTACATAGCTCAGGGACCCGTACCTACTTCACTGCCGGCAGAACCACCGCCAGAAAGCCAGAACCCACCACCTCTGACACACAGATTTAGACTTGGTGCCAAGGCACCGCAAGTGGTGCCTGGTGGAACCTTCAATCTGGTATCACAAAAAGAGTTTCCCATCTCAACTACAATGACTGGAGCAATTCTCAAATTAAAGCCGCTGGCAATCCGAGAAATGCACTGGCATCCAAACGCAGACGAGTGGCAATATTACCTCAAGGGTCGCGCTCGAATGACAGTATTCGGCTCTGAAGGACGTAAGATTACTCGTGAGTTCGGACCTGGTGATGTTGGTTACGTTCCACAAGGTTATGGACACTACATCGAATCAATCGGCGAAGAAGATTGCGAAATGCTTGCAGTCTTCAATAGCGGCGATTATCAAGAAATTTCACTGTCGCAATGGTTAGCAAGCAACCCATCATATTTGCTTGAAACCAACCTCGGCGTTTCACCTGAAGTTATTAAAGGACTTCAAAAGAAACAAGAGTTGTTCAGCAACCCTACCAACTTCTCCCAAACGAAAACCAATAAATAGTTCAGAAGCGGTTTAAACTCTAGTAGATTAACCAAGCGCCTAAATTCGCCAAGTTTCTAGCTAAAGAATAAATCTTAGTTTGTACAAGCGGATGCTTTACGCATCCGCTGTACTTTGCAAACTTGGTTAACTGTATGGCAGTTTCAAAAAAGGAATCACCCTGAAAGCCACAGCTCTAAAAAGATGCTCAGAACTCGCTGCGCAGAACATGGACTGATACCAATAGGATGACCATTTTCAGCCTGCTCAATCAGCCCTTCGCTCGATGAATTCGCCAGCGTAAGGAGCTACCATTTCAAAAGAGCAAGAAACCACAGGTGTACCTATGTTGCTCAAATATAGAAAGTTCTGGTCCATCATAATTGTCTTAGGATGTATATTCGCGGACAATATGGCGCAGGCAGCTGGTCCCCTGGGTCATTTCCTTATTGGGCAGAAGCTTGTGGAAAACATCAGCTCGGGTCGAGTTGATGTAGACCCAGAGCTAAAACAGATTCTGCAATATCCAGACGCAGTAAAGGCATTCAACGGCGGATGTGTGGGTCCCGACCTGGCAGAGTCAGCAACCCATTACAAGCAGACTGCAGATATTGCTGCATCAATGCTCACTGATGCCCGGAGAAATTACCACAATGCAAAAACACCAGCTGAGATTGATCAAGCGCGAAAGCAACTCGCTTTTGCATTTGGTTGGTACTCACATTGTGCGACAGACCTCAACGTGCATCCAAAAGTAAACGGCACTACAGGTGACACATTCCGCTATAACACAGCTGAACAAAAATCAATTCATGCGCTGCAAGAGGCTCAAATGACAGCATACCTGCGCAGCACAGTCGGAAAAATTCCATACGAGGTATCGATTCCATTCGATTTTTTATCGAAACACATCGGCGTGTCCGAGGACGATCTGCGCAAAGAAAATACCATTCTAAGAACAAAAGTTCTCGGCGAACTGGCCGACTCAAGCTTACTCGTTAATCTTAACGACAAGATGCGTGATTCATGGCGCGAGGTATGCAATCAATCATTGCGTTATTCGGAACTCTTATTGAAGACACCAAACGCTATGCAAAACTGGGATCTTGATTGTGGAAAGATAAGCACACAAGATTTTGAAGACCTGCGTAAACTCGCCATCGAAGCAAATGGTGGCAAGTTACCTGAATCATGGGGAAAGAACTACCTCACTTGGTTCGAAAAGTTAAAGGGAATGCCGAATGCGCAAAGACTTGAAATACTAAAAGCACTCATCAAACCGCCGCAAGCAGTTTCGAGTACTGCTGTTTATTCCCAAAAGCAACGCACAAAAACAACTTCAAGTCCTCGTCCCGCTCCCATACCAGCTATGGCTTGGGTAAGAGTAGGTACTAAAGAATTTCAAATAAGCGATGCTAACTACACTAATTCTGGGGCGGCTGGAAACTACACGCTGACATGGGACTCCCACGGTTGCTCGACACCAGGGTGCCCGGGAGAAGTACTCTCAGTGAGGTACGAGTGCTCAGAGGCTCCAGCAATAATTATTCCAGACAAAAAATTGACTTTCACTCTTTCGGGATACATTCTCAAGAATACGATAAAACACTATTCCGCAAACACGAGCATGGATGTCTTTTTTGATCGAGTCGACATTGACCCTGGCTCATACGGCGGTGGACCTGGTGTAGGAGGCATAAAAATTGGAGGAAAAGACAATTCAAATCCTGCACCGCTGACGGTGCAAGCATCACCCGGATCAAGCTATCAGGGAATAGGTAAAATGGCATTGATTATTGCAATGTACAATGGACGGTCGTGCGGAACAAAATACGTTTACGAATGGAAATCAACAAAATAACCAACACGAATTCAAGTCTCCGAAAGATAGCAGAATGCAGCTGAAATCTCCGTAAATTTCAGAAATTGACAGGCTTCTATGCAGAAGATGCAACGGACTTCCAAGACGTTAGAGATCAAAGCAATCAGCGCGATCTGTCAGGTCTAAACAGCGCAGGCACTTATACAACAGCAGCGTCTACGAATCCGACGAGAAATCTTTATTATCGCCAGCCGCCGCCTAGCGCGCGATACAGTTCAATTTTGGACCCGACCAGATTCATTTTTACTTCAACCTGTTCTCTTTCGGCAAGTAGTTTCTCTTCCTGGGTGAGCAAGACTTCGACGTAATTCGCCTTGGCGTACTTAAACAGGAAGTTTGCAGTACCAATGGACTCCTCAAGAATCACGACTTCTCGTTTTTTGGTATCAAAAGCCTGCTGCATTTTTTTAATTTTTGACACCTGATTAAGAACGTCAGTGTAGGCGTTTAACAAAGTCTGCTGATAAGTCAAAACCGCTTGACTCTGGTGAGCATCGGCTATCTGTATTCGCGCAAGAATTGCTTTTCGGTTGATCAATGGAACCATGAACTCACCAATCGCATTGTACATCAACGACTCTGGGCGAAACAGCAGGGCGGGATCAAACCCCGAGTAACCTGCTCCTGCCTTGATCGTCACGTTGGGGAGTAGCTGGGCTTTAACACTTTTCAGATCGAGCTTCGCCGCCTTAATCGCCGCTTCGGCTTGACGAATATCAGCCCTGTTTTCCAGAAGCTGAGTAGGCACCCCCGTCTGTAATTCATCCACCGGCAACGTCATAAACTGGTCAGAGTGCCTGATTATTGGTGCTTCATCATAGATACCAGAGAGGAACCTCAGACGATTCTCTTTTTCAACAATGCTCTGACTGGTTTCAAACCGCTGACTCTTTGTCTTTAGCAACTGCGCTTCAAATCGATTGACAGCTAACTGATTAGCTTTGGCATAACGCTTTAAGGCTTGCATTTTCAGGAAAGCAGCGTCCTGAATCCTGATGTTTTCATCTAATATCTTCAGAGAGGTGTCTAGAGCCATTAACTCATAATAGTTGCGCGCTATTTCAGTAACCAGCCTGGCAATTAGAAAATTCCGGACTTCGTACTGTGCAATCATACGCAGCCTGGCAGCCTCTTTGGCATTTCTAAATCTTTTCCAGACATCCACTTCCCAGCTCAAGGAAGGACCAAGATTCAGGTTATAGTCCGGGTACTTATAAAAGTCTCTGGACACAATTTTATCCAACACGCCTTCCGGGGTGTTTTCGGATGGTCGGATGTAACTTGCACCAAACCCCAAGCCAACCTTAGGCAGATACTCAGCTTGTTTTTCCTTCACTTCGTTGGCAGAAATTTCAATATCTTGTATAGCGATATTGAATTCCTGGTTATTGGCGAGGGCTGTTTCAATAAGGGAGATGAGATAAGGATCTGAAAAAAATTTCCGCCAGCTAATGGTAGCGGCACTGTCAACACCTTTATTAGTGGTCTTAGTGTTCGGTATCAGCGGAGTGTCATACTTCTTTGGTACGTTGAATGTCTCCTTTTTTTCGATCAGGTGAAGCGGATGAAACCACGATTTTGAGAAGACAGCCGGACGAACCCACGATTTCGCAAATACAGGACCTTGAACAACTCCCAAATAAACCAGGAGTGTTAGAAGACTAACAATTTTTTTTCTGTCTATTCCGCTCATTGTTGGCTGATTAATCCTTAGGCTTAATTTTATCAATGAAGAAACTAATTGATTGTTTCAGAGATTGTCTCCAGCTGTTCCTCACAATAGAATCTGTGATGC
Organism: Obscuribacteraceae bacterium (SeqCode); assembly: GCA_044226015.1. Lineage (GTDB taxonomy): Bacteria > Cyanobacteriota > Vampirovibrionia > Obscuribacterales > Obscuribacteraceae > JAIEPM01. The sequence continues at coordinate 526,299 of JBGAHS010000007.1, read as the reverse complement.
TGGTATGGTCTTCACCTTTCAGCAGGCTTTTGCCATCAACCATGGTGGCAAAGAGAAAGTAGAGTCCGGGAATAACCAAGACACCGATGAGTGTGCCAGTAATCATCCCACCCATCGCAGATGAACCGAGGGTTTTGTTCCCCACAGCACCTGCGCCATGTGACAGCACCAGCGGAATCAGCCCGGCAACGAAGGCAAAGGACGTCATCAGGATAGGGCGAAAGCGCATCCTGGCACCTTCAAGGGCAGCGTCTCGCAACGATAGTCCTTCATTACGTTTTTGAACCGCAAACTCCACGATCAACACAGCATTTTTACCCAACAAACCAAGCAGGGTGATAATAGCAATTTGTGCATAAACATCGTTAGCCAGACCCATCAGTTGAAGCATTGAGAAAGAGCCAAAAATACCGACGGGCAATGAAAAGAGTACCGCAAAAGGAAGCACGAAGTTTTCGTATTGGGCCGCCAACACTAGATAGACAAAAAGCACAACAATACAAGATATAACAACAAATTCATTACCTCGTTTTGCTTCGTCGTAGGCCAGGTCTTCCCAGGCAATGTCGAACTCGCGAGACAGAGTTTCTTTCGCCACTTCGCGGATAGCCTGAATGGCGTCGCCAGACGTATACCCCTTTGCAGGGAATCCTCTAATGGCTGCGGAGTTGTACATGTTATAGCGCGTAATTTCATTGGACCCTTTTGTTTTTTCCAAGCTCATAAACGACGTATAGGGCACCATGTCCCCTTGCTCGTTTTTGACAAACAGGTTCTTTAAATCATCCAAATTTCTCCGGTATTCAGGGGCTGCCTGAGTAAAGACTTTAAAAAACCGTCCAAATTTTACAAAGCCTTGCTCATAAGAGCCGCTGATCAAAACATCCAGGTTATCCATAGCATCTTTAATAGAAACGCCTTTCTGCATGGCCATCTGGTTATCGATCTTAATTTCATATTGAGGGTAGGACGCATTGTAGAAGGTAAACAGCCCTGAAATCTCCTTGCGTTTTTGCAGGTTTTTCATAAATTCCTGGGTGGCAACTTGCAGCTCCTGATAGCGGAGATCGCCGGTTTTATCGAGCAATCGCAACGAAAATCCGCCAGAAGTTCCAAAGCCCGGAATAGCTGGCGGCTCGAAAAATTCAACCCGTCCGCCCAACCCAACAGTGTGATGCTCTAATTCCTCAATAATTTCATGCACATTTTGCTTGCGTTCATCCCAGTTTTTTAGATTGATAAGACAGGTGCCCGCGTTAGAGCCTCTGCCTTCTGTCATGATTTCGTAACCCGCCATCGACGTCACGGACTCGACACCTTCAACAGCCTTAGTCACTTTTTGCAACTGACCCATCACCTTGTTTGTATACTCCAGAGAAGACCCTGGTGGTGTTTGAACAATAGCGTAGATGGTGCCCTGATCTTCATTCGGCACAAAGCCGGATGAAACTTTTTGGCTCATGTAAAAAATGCCGGCAGCAAACGCAAGGATGACCACCATGCATATTATTTTTTGAGTGACGATGCGATTTAAGAGCCACATGTAGCCACGGGTGAATAATTCGAAAATGGAATTGAATAGTCCAATAAACCATTGAATAGGGTTGCGAGAGCGCTTGTGACCGGCATGATTTTTCAGAAACATGGCGCATAAAACAGGCGTTAGCGTTAATGCCACCAAAGCCGAAATTACAATGGCGCTAGACATCGTGATAGAAAACTGCCGATAAAATACACCTACCGGGCCAGGAATGAAAGCAATTGGCACAAACACCGAAATCATCACCAAAGTGATGGCCAGAATAGCGCTTCCCAGATCGCCCATGGCTTTTTGAGTCGCAGTATAAGGCGTTAGCGACGGGTCTTTTTCCATATTGCTGTGGACGGCTTCAATCACCACAATGGCATCATCCACCACGATACCGACGGCCAATACCAGAGCAAATAAAGTAATCAGGTTAATGGACATACCAAACATCGTGAGCACAAAAAATGCCCCGACTAATGAAATAGGTACGGCAATAACAGGAATCACGGTAGAACGCCAGTCTCCCAGAAACAAGAACACGACCAGTGTGACCAGAATAAAAGCATCGCGGAGGGTGTCGATGACTTGCTCAATCGAGGCATCTAAGAACTTGGAGACATCGTAGCTGTACTGGGCGTGTATACCGTCTGGAAATGCCTTGGAAAGTTCGCTGATTTTTTCTTTGACTTTTTTGATGACTTCCCTACCATTGCTATCGGGCGTCTGTTTCAGCACGATAGACGCAGATGGTCTTCCATCCAGATTCGTATAAATATCATAGAACTCACTGCCAAGCTCCACGTAGGCAATGTCTTTTAGCTTGACCATTTCACCAAAGCCGGAACTTTTGATAATGATATTTTCGTACTGCTCGGGCTCGGTATAACGGCCGACATAATTAAGCACGTAAACAGTAGACTGGGCTTTTTTCCCCGAGCTGATGCCGAGCTGCCCAGGGCGAGCGATTAAACTCTGACTCTTAACCGCCTCAACCACTTCTTCAGAAGAGATGTTGTAAGCTCGCATGCGATCTGGTTTAAGCCACAACCTCATTGAATACGTTCTGCTGCCCAATAAGGTCGCATTAGCAACCCCCGTAATTCGCTGAATTTCAGGTATTAGCTTGGTATAGGCGTAATTAAATAGATACTTCTGGTCAAATGAGTCAGAGTCAGAATACAAATCCACATACATCAACATAGATGGCTGTAGGGGCAAAATGATGACACCCTCTCGTTGAACGAGATCAGGTAACGAAGTCATCACTCTATCCACCCTGATTTTGACGCTGACCACAGCCTGGTCTGGGTCGGTACCAGGTTCAAATACCACACGGATGGTGGCCTCACCAGCACTGGTGGCATCAGAGGACATGTAGCGCATGCCCGGAACACCATTAATGGCTGCTTCCAGTGGTACCAGCGTAGAATTGGTAAGCACACTTGCACTGGCACCGGGGTAGGCAATAAAAATATTGACGACGGTTGGTGCAATTTTGGGAAACTGTGAAATAGGCAGCTGCACAATGGCCATGCAGCCGACAAAAACGATCAATACAGAGATAACAATGCCGAGTACCGGCCGTTTTAGAATGTTACGAAACATAGCTACCTAATCTACTCTGCATACAGTTTCAAGCTCTCAATAGCACGTTGGGGCTCAATCAGCTTGTAATGAATTTTGTCGCCCTTATCTAGTTTGTTCTGCTGTTCAAGCAGGTACATTTCATCAGGCTTTATTCCAGACGCAACTACAAAAATATTTGGTGCCTCACGAGCCACTTTTATCTCGCGTTCGTGAATCACACCATCTTTGTCGACAACAAAAACAAAGCGTTTGTCTAAAATTTCAAAAGTAGATTTTTGGGGCAAAATGATCGCCTGCTGGATTTTTTTCGGCCATAGTATTGTGCCTGTTTGCCCGTAACGCAGAAGTCCGTGTGGGTTATTAAAGCTCGCTCGAAATGCAATATTGCCTGAGGTACTACTGAAGTCTGATTGAATGGCTTCTATCGTTCCAGTCTCAGGATAAATTTCCTTGTTGGCGAGTTCTAGCTGGACTTTCTGAGAAAGGTGCTTGTTTTTCATGTAGTCCAGGTAAACAGCTTCTGGCACATTGAAGTACACCCACAGCCGATGGGTATCGCTCAGAGTGGTTAGCAGTTCGTTTTCTTCCAGCAAGCTGCCTAGCCTAACATCATTGAAGCGACCTATCAGCCCATCAAACGGAGCGCGAATTTCAGTGAAGCCTAAATGCGTTTTAGCTAGCTCTAGTTCCGCTTTTACTTTAGCCAGCTTAGCGGCAGACATAGCGGCTTCAGTGGCAGAAATAATATCTTTGTCAACGAGTGCCTGGTTGTTCTCCAACTCAATTTTGGAAAGCTCAACCTCTGCTTCTGACTTTTGAACATCGGCTTGGTAGACACTGGGCTTTATTTGAAAAAGCAATTGTCCTTTGTGAACAGTTTGTCCTTCGTCTACAAGTACATTTTCCAGATATCCCTTCTCTAACGAACGAATTTCAATGTGTTGTATTGCTCTAATTTGGCAGACATACTCATCATTCATCGTCAGGTCTTTGACGAGGGGTTTACTGACCTGATAAACATGAGATGCTTCTTCATCATTCAGCGCCGCTTCTTCGACAACTGGTTTGCCGACCTGCTTACTTTCGTGCGATGCTTCTTTGCTGCCAGGCAGTGCCTGACAGCCTGATATAGAAAGTACAAGCAGTAATGCGCTGAAACACAGTGCCAGTGTTTTAACTGTTTTCATCATCCATTGTTCGTTACTTTCACAGTAACCGTAACTAACAGTAAGTAATAACCATACCGAACGATTGTGACGCTAGTGTGTCGGATGTAGTGACTGCAACAGGCTGCCCGAGGTGCTGCGTAGCACGGGCAGAACTCAGTCAGGTTTGCGGGCTGCTGCAATGCCCACGCGCTTGGACTTGGGGCTAGCTTTGCTGCTTGCCAGCATCTCATCTGTCAGCGCTAATTTTGCCAGCGGATCACGGGAATAGGGCTTGAAAAGCACCAACTTGTAGCGGCTTCTGACATTGTCTACACTAAAAGTTAGGTTGCTGTTGAAGTGACTGCTAGGCGTGATTTTCGTGGACAGGATGCCAGTGTCGCCAACAGGCGAAGGGAAGAACACCTTGCCCATATCGTCCTCAAGTCCGATTTCAAAAGTGGAGAACGTATCTTCGGTTTGATTCAAAATATCCAGCGTCAGCTTAATTTCGCCAAAGGAACGAGTGTCAATGCGCATGTCCGCCACCTTCACCTGCAGCCCAGGAATGCTGAAATCTTCCGCTGTCTCATCAGGCATAGTCATGGTCGGCAATGTCAGAGGCTCGCTGAGCTTGACGTGCATTTCAGTGCCGGGTTGAAGCAGAACGCTTTTCCCCTTCGTCAGCATAGCGATAGTGAGCCCGGCAGCACCACCGATAGCGGCACCTCCCGCAAGGGCTGAGCCGTGGCTGGCTGCCGCCCCAACAAGACCGCCAAACCGCAGCGCCATCACCGTGCCAATCACGCCACCAATGGCAGTGAACCCCGCCGCACGTCCGACGACTTTAGCAGCAGCCTTGCCTTTGGAATCACGCGTGGTGCTATTGCCGTCTATCGTAACTTTACGCCCGTCAGGAGTGATCAAATAGTCGAAGCGCGTGGTGATGTAACCATTGCGACCAGAGCGTTTCGGACCCTCCATCGTGCTGAGCACCCCGTGCACCGTAGTACCCCTGGGGATAACCACTCGCCCATCCACCATCACGTCTTTGCCGATTTTGCTGAGAAACTCATCACCTTCCGTGGTGGCGTCGGGGGAAATCTCGGTCGAAAGATAGAGATTCAACAACGTGCCTGAGTCAACCACGCGCACATCTTCCGTGTTGACTGTCGGGCTCGGAGGGTTGTGTTCTGTCTGGATGATGGTACTGCGCAACACCGGAGTCTCGTCGCCTTCAGTCGGTATATCGGCAGATAGAGCAGCCAGCGGGGCACTAGTGCTGAGTCCCAGCACGAGCCCCCAGGCGCACAGAGAACGAATGACACAGACCTTCAAGGGTCGCTTCCGGTGACGGATCTCAAAGTTTTCTTCCATGGGTCTCCAAGGCGTCGAGCATTAACTGCAAGTAAGCCAGCGTAGTCTAACTTCGAAAATCAGAATTGACCAAACGCTAAATTAGCTTAGCAGTTTTTGTCAAAGATCAAACCACGGGTTTGATCATGCCTCCATCACAATCTAAGACATACAATTTCTTTTCCGAAGAATTCGACACACAATCATCCTGAAATGGTTGGATCTTCAGTTCATCTTAGAAAATAGCCAGATACCATTGCCAGCAAGATATTTACGCTCTGCTCGAATCGCTATCTTGTGTCTGCTTAACCGCGAAAATCAGAATTGACCAAACGCTTAATTAGCATAGCCGTTTTTCCGCCAGCGGTTAGACGAAGCAGATGCGCTTTTGTTTGCGGATCGATCGACGAGAGCTTTTCAGCGCAGAGTAATTCGTGAAGTAGTTCAAGCACCAAATACAAATCACGACGAACCACCTCTCCTCCTTGCAAAGCACGCTCCAAGACCTGGCGCACTGCACTTGAATGAGTCGGACTCATGGCAGCAACATCAGTCAATGCTCTAACCATTCGTTTGATCATGCCTCTTTCGCAGTACAGAAAGACTGCAATTTCTTTTCCGAATGATTCGACACACAATCGCCTCGCAAAAATTAGTTGTATCAAGACATCTCGAGCGAGAAATGCCAGCTCAGGATTAGCAACAATCAAAGCCGTACCAAGTGCATGGTACGACTGACGATCAAATTGAAAGGAGGCATCACTCATGATTTCAAGGAAAACTCTCAATGCTACATCTTGGCTCTCGCGCCGATCGATAGCATTTCCAAATTTACGAATACTGCTGGCAACGAACTGATTTCTCATCGATGGAAAGTAAGTTCCCAACCAGCGAAGAGAGTCGAGACTTGATTTATGTTGAAACAATTGACCAGTCCCTAAATCAAAACAAACAGCCAACTCTGGCGGTGTTCGATAAGAATGCGCGGCATGGAAAAGAAGAGAGCCATCGTCAACTAACTCGTCGGTAATCCTTGTGGCAAAACGCACAGCATCCCAGAATCTTCCCCGCAGAGAAAGATACTCAGGGAGCAGAGACTTCATTTGCGAAAGAGGCATGCGCAAGAGGCAAATTGATTGCTCATAGTCATCAGGAATTTGCCCAATGGCATCGAAAATCTTCCAACGCTCGTGCACAACTCGTGGTTCAATCCAACCACGTTCATGAGTGGGCGCCGACAATAAGGGTGCAGGAAGTCTTTGCAAAAGGCGGGCAAGAAGAAGCGACAGGCGGCAGTGCATGAATAGCTCGCAACTGTCAGGGTGGGTTGCGGGAACTGATAGATTCGCATCATTAGTCAGCCAACACGAAACAAACGAAGCAAACAACTTCTGCAAATACGATACGGAAAAAGCATTACTAGCACGAAGAGAAGATGCTCGTTTCAACAAAGGTTTGCTAATTCTGGGGAGGTCACTAGATGGAGTTATACTAAGCCTCACGATGCCATCTAAAGCCTGCTCTATTGCATCGACCTGTGCGGAATTCTCCAGGACATATGAACAAGTTGATATCAGTTGGTCAAGATCCAAAATAGGCACTAAGTGCATTGCTGTTTCAAGCGGACTAATTGCTGACGGCTGACTCTGAGAGTACGGAGCTTCATTGCTCGCAGCAACTGAGAAAGAGCGCACGCTTAACCAAGCTTGCAGCTTTGCTTTAACCGACGGTAACAAGCACTCTTCAAATTCGCCCAGTTTCTCGCGAAGCTCAACACAGTCGTTGCTTGAGTAGCTGATTATGAGTTTTGCAATTCGATTCTGCACATCCGGCGACTCATGCAGAAAGCCTTCAACAGCCACACATAGTAAATCTATTACCGGACTTGAATCTTCTTCTAGCAATACCTCTATCAATGAAATCGCATCAAGAACAACAGATTTTTTCTTAAAAGCTATAGCGAGACGCAAATTCGAAATTAGCAAATTCGGATCGAGAGTTTTATTCCTCGCCAAAATTTTCAGTGCGTTCAGCGCGAAACACACGGTTGCAGAAGCCGCACTACCAAGAAGGCTTGCATATGCGGAAAGCCTCAGATGCCTCTCATCTAACGTGGGCTCAAGGGCTTCATGAAATCTTGTATACCAGACAGCCTGAGTTACCGGAAGCTCTCGAGAAAGAGCATCCAGACTAGCATCCAGAAAATTGCAACGTTCGAATACGCCAGCTCGACGCAACTTAGTTAAAGAGTTTTCCTGCGAGAGTTCGCGCCCCGACTCTTTGGCGTCAGTCGCCAGACTGTTCTCGCCCAACCGTTCGACCTGTAAGATTTGCTCAAGGCAATCACTAAAGCTTTCATTACTCGTCGGCTTAGGCACAACGACATCGCTAAAGCTACGACTGCGCAAGTCCTCCATAATGAGCAGGACGTATTCATTGGTACTTGGTTCACAACACAGACCACGACTAACAAGTTCTACTACCAGCTCAAACTCAATCTCAAGACTTACAACGCGCTGATGCACCCAAGCGGAAAAATGAGGAGGTTTGTATTCTAGTAGAAATTCGAGAAAGAGATCTCCAGTTCTAACAATTGAAATTGACAGATTGTTCAATTGCTCTTCGCTTGCAGTTGCCAGAACAGAGTTCAATACGACATTACTCAGCGGAAACAGACTCATTACCTGGTAGGCTCTTAATGCAGCCTTAGTTAAAGACTTTCGATCAGAGCTATTCCTGAACAATTCTATAAGTGATTGCTCATCAGCAGTTATGAGCTTCGCAATGAGCTCTTGCTCGGCATCGGCTTCACTCACTTTTCTCGGATCCAAAAGCTGCTAATCGAGCAGCCAAAATATGCTTGCACGGTCCACGTGCTTCTCCCTGATACTTTGCATACCATGGACAAGTGCAGCTTGATTCTTTCCCACGAAAACGGACGATGTGTTGAAATCCACTTCCTTCCACTTCGATTTCAATAATTTCGTCACTGCGCGCCACCACTTTTACTTTCCCCTCGCTCAATAAATTGCGAGCATTTCTCAGTCGAGGATGCATCTCTTCAATAAGCTCAAAATCGAATGGCAACTCTCTATGAAAATACGCACCGTGACCAACATCATACCCAACCAGCCCACGTGATCCTAAAACAGCAAGCAGTTTTCGAACATGTTCTTCACTTAAACCTGTTCGTTTCGCAAGGTCTGATGTATTGATCAAGGACTCCCACTTAAGTGCCGCCCGCAATAATGCCAATCGTTCTGTAGCGCATTCGTCAAGATCAGTCAAAACTTGACCTTCACCCGAGAAGCCTCTGGAAATTTCTGCACTCATAGTGATAATCATCGATAATGGACCGCAGTTAAGATGCCATTCCGAAGTTTGTCGAGATTGATCACAAAACACACTCAGTGAATCGGCGAGCGGCGCCAAATCAGTGAGAAGCTGAAGCCGTTGAAGCCCAGTAATTGGAACAGCTTCTGGAACATCATTCTGGCTCAAGCGCAAATTCTTTGCAGCACGCACCACAAAAAAACGTGATTTTGCAGGAGTAGATTTCGGAAGCGAACGCAAGAATCGCACAAGCTCCGGCTTGTCCGCAGTAAAGTGAAGATTCATCTTGGATTGATATGATTGAACCTCTACCAGACTCCTCAACCAACGATATGGCAATTCAACTTTCCGCTCAACAATATGCTCAAATCCAAGCGCTAGGGCGACTTCATCCGGTCCTACACTAAGCGTTAGGCGGTCACCATCTCTTACGCGCAAAAGAGCAGCTCGCATTAAAGAATTGAAATCAACATTGGTAGTACCCTGTTGCACGACCTCACCATCATACGCACCCGGTGTCAGATCGACTCTAGCGTAGGTGCTGCAGCATGCTGAAAATCCCTCGAAGCGAAGAATTCCTGCGCCAGCAGTAACTATGGGGTCACGCTCTGCCATGAGTTTCTTAAGCAAGTTCGGTGGAATGTAAAACCGAGTGCTAACAACTTTTGCCAACGCGGTAAGTAGTTGCGCAGTTAAGCGAGGTCGCAAAATGCGCCCCTCGAAAAAATAAGGGAAAACACCGTCGCTTTGAGACGTAGCCAAAAATAGATTTGACGCACCAGATGCCTCTACGAGCTGAGAATTAAAGGGATACCGATAGGTGTATTCGATTCCAGCAGAACCAGCCATCAGGTGCTCCCTAGTGCTTCCAAATTTCAATAACAATTATAGCTTTCATTCGAAGCAATAGATTGGTGGAAAGAATGGGCGGCCCTCCTCGACATTATTAAAGCTGCGGAAACACAAGATTTACAGGACGCTTTTGCAATCATTAGCAGAGAGGTATCATCAATGTCTTTCGAAACTTGGCGACAAGGATTGATTCTTCACGGAGAGGAGCTCTTTGGCAAATTTCTCATTGATGCAGATTCTTTGGCTGAGATTGATGACATTCAACATTGCTCAGAGCTACTAAATCTGAGCAATGGGGTATTCAATAACCGAAACTATCCGCTGTGGCTGCCAGCCCCTACCACCATTGATTGGGGTGACTCGCTAAAGTTCAGATACTGCGAATGGAGAAACTTGTTTCCGCGATTGTGCGCCAAGTACTGGACAGAATGGCATCAATCTCTTGTTTCATATATGGAGCAAAATTCAAAGACTTAGACCTTCATTTTGAGTAAGTTAAATACTTGCATTCATTAGTGCTAGATGCAAATTATGGAGCGTTTGATTCCACGCTTCACAAATTCGCGAGTATTCGTCGGGTAGAATTTTCTTTTCGATACAATCTGCGCCAAGGTGCAGTCCCACAAATTTACTCCGCCCCTTGTTCGGCACATTTTTAGAGATCGTAGTAATCCGCTCGTTCAGTCAAGCTTGGATAGGTCATTCCTTCTCTAGTTCCTTAAATTGAGTCGAGATTGCGTTCATCACATCGGCTCGATTGATCCTATCAGCAAGTTTGCAAGCTTTCTATGGCGGTCACGATTGCTGCGTTGTATTTCTCGAATCCGTCCTCATTTAAGTACACCCACACGAAAAGCATCATCGGCAGAACAAGGTCCCATTCAAACATTCAAACAAGGTTTCTCAAGCGGAATAGCCAAGAATGAGTAGTTTGAGTTAGGGTCTTCGACTGTGGAAATAAGAAGCTAATCCGCATAATTCATCATGCTACAGTTCACGGACTATTCACAGGGCTCTACATAATCTTATTGAGTCAAGCAAGTTTGGAGAATGCAATGGGCGAGCGAAATATTGGCACAAATAACGCGGAAGAAATTGGCGTTAACAAAGCTAAGCTTGAACCGGAATCGGAGCTAAAAATTCACAAGAACGAGAGCTTACTCGGCGGAAAGGACGAAGAGACTGGTGCACAAAAACTTTTTACCGAGGCATACAAATGGGTGTCCGAAAATAAAACGACCGTTGCCATAACCGCAGCCGCTTTGGCTGTTGCTGGCGGAGCTGGACTCTTGCGACGTGCGACGACATCATCAGTGGATAATGGCTTAGTCGATCTAGCTATTACCAATGTAGAAAAAAATGCTACTACGCCGGGAAAACTGCGCGAACTAGTAAGGGATAATGGTTCAATCGATGTAGCTTATCTCAATGAATTAAAAAATGCTGCTGCTTCAGGGAAGCTGGGCGAACTAGAACTTCACGAACCGGAACGCTCAGTGTGGAGCGCCTGGTTTGAGAGAGAACCAAGGAACTTACTCGCCGGACGCGAGCACGAAGTCATCGACCACGAACTAACCCACGGATATGTACCAGGACAGCATAGCCCAGGTCTTTGGTATGAGCCAGATTTAAATTTCGAACTTGGACAAGAATTTGTCAATTCAGATGGTTCTCTAAAAATACTGTCTTTTATGGGACGAGATCCAGAAACAGCAATGGTTTTCAGAGCAGCAGAAGGAATCAAGAAAGCTGCAGGAGATAACGATTGGGGAGCAGCAGTAATAAAAGCTTTTGAAAAGCACAGTCCTCGCGACCTTCCTTGGGTTAAGGATGGGCTGAGGCAAATAGGCATGCTCAAAGAATAGAAAAAAAATTCAAAAGATAACAAGCGGAAGATGCACGTACAAAGCTGTTCAACAGAAGATACATGAACTATTGAATCTAGTCGGTAACTATTGTTCGAGTCAAGAAAGGTCTTTACGTATTTGGTACTAAAACAAGGCAAAACCCGATTTGGAAAGAAAGTCTGGCAAACCTTATCTACGGACCGTCTTGCATCTCGATGGAATACGCACTGGCATATCACGGACTGATTCCCGAACGAGTAGAAATAGTCACAAGTGTGACTCCAAAGAAAAACAAAGAATTCAACACACCCATTGGACTTTTCACGTACAAACATTTAGCCGCATCGAAGTATCCGCATGAGATAGAACAATGCTGGCTAGATTCACAGCATCCAATTCTTATAGCTTCACCAGAGAAAGCGCTTTGCGACTACATTATCTTAAATGTTTCTTTGACGACAAGTTCGAAAGCCAAGAACTTCCTCGAATTCGAGCTTCGAATAGAACCAGAAAGCTGGCAACGATTTGATCTAAAAAAGTTATTTCTGTTAAACAAGCATTATAAAAGCAGCAGCGTGATGGCACTAATGGAGGCAATTTGAATCTTGCAATTCAATCAAGGCTGAACAAGGTTCAGTGCCAGCCCCGTCAAGATTACGAGAATGCGCTCAAGGAGATAATTCAGGAAATTGCTCTTCTCGGCTTATGGCGCGCGAAGTTTTTCGAGCATGCGTCATTCTATGGTGGCACCGCATTGCGAATTCTCTACGGACTAGACCGCTTCTCTGAAAACATAGACTTCTCGCTGCTTGAGCCACAACGTAATTTTGAATTGCATGACACGAGAAGATCTATTGAACTTGCTCGAAGAAAAGTTTTCGAACCTCGACATAGAGCTCGCCAAGAAAGACATCCTTCCATTCATCAAAGACCCTCAGGCTGTAGCAGTTTGGTCAAGTGAATTTTCGTCTCGCTTCTGCAGCGGTTGAAGGTAACGTAGCGCGATATCGATGTCTTGGATTACAGTCGCATACAGTTTCTCATAGACTTGCGCCCAGTGACGATAGTTCAATTTGTTAACTTCGTGCCCCTATGGAAAGTGGCTTTTGTGTGGTATTTTAAAGGTAAGTTATGGACCGATGAAAGAGCCCCTGGGCTCTGCCCCTGAGAAGGCTAGTCGGTCCACTTTTTTTTGGCAGAATTGGCATGGCTTATATATTTGCGGACGAAGCAGGCATCCACAGTGTTGTGCTGGAAAAACGCAAAGCAGAGCCGCGAATCACTGCTGACGAGAATTATTTCTATTCATTGGCATGGCATTCTCTGTTTGGCTGGATGTCAAAAAAAACATTTGCAGAGGCAGAAGGATGTACACGTAGTTGCGAGCACGCTTGGCACGAAAAAGAAACTAAAGGCTTTTGAAAAAGCCGTGTGTGATGTAGTGGACCAACACTCAAATAGCAACACCACCGCCTGCTGGACTGCAGCATCACACCCCTGTTTGCAGATTGCTGATTACTGTTGCTGGGCAATACAACGTAAATACGAAAAACTAGATAGCAGGTCGTTCGATATTCTCCAACCTAAATTACGAAGCTGTTTTGAATTATTCAAACGCGGCACCAAACTTCATTAATGACTTGGAAGTTTTGCGCAACCAGCAAACTCACCCCGATATACAATCTTGCGCCGAGCTGAGTTCTTTTTACGAATTCTATTTAGTCCGCTAACAGCAAAATACACAAAAAGAAAAATCCGGCTTTCGCCGGATTCAACAAAAGTTTGGGCGAGAAGAGACTTGAACTCTTACGGTTGCCCACTAGATCCTAAGTCTAGCGCGTCTGCCAATTCCGCCACTCGCCCGTAACTTGAGTCTGAACAGGATAGCACAGGTAACGAGATAGCCGCGAAATCCCAGTCCTTGTTTGAAGAAATGCTTAGCAGAAATCAAGAGGTGAGATGTCAACAAGCCTCGTAGATCGACGAATCAAGCAGAGCGGAAGTTGAGCCCAGGCTTCACTCGGTGACTTCTCCAGCGCGCAAGTGAATAACGTTGAAAGGAGCCAACTCAATAAACCTGATTTTGAAAACTGCGAACGTGCGAAACGGGAATTTGCGAAACGGGAATTTGCAAAACAGGAATTTGAGAAATCGGGATTGCAATGTGGAAGTATTAGTTCTTTGCTTAAGTATCAATCCAAAGAAGCAAATTCAAAAATGAGATAACTCACCTACAAGCCAACTGTGCTGACTTCGAATTCACTCATTGGAACATCGCGGTTGTTAGTCATTTTCACAGTGAACTTACCGTTGCGTGGAAGCATCATCACTGGCGGTGGCATACCGTCTTGCAGCACAAAGCAATCAATCGGCACAGCATCGTCAGCTCGCCCAGTCTCATAAACACTAACAAGCTGTACAAATTTATTTTGCAATCGTTCATTCGGAATTGGCACAGAGCAGCGTCCGACAATTGTGTTTAGCCAATCGGCTCGTCCCCGAGAGAACTTGCTTTGCGGAAAAAACACTGTGGCGGCGCCACTATCGGAAAACACATTTTCGTCATGAACAAAGACAGTCGGAGTTTTGATCACCCCACGGTCCTCAGCATAACGGTATTCCGCACTCTCCTTTTCCGCGCTAAGCATAGAAAATTCTCGCAAAATCAGCGATAGTGGCTTGGAGCCAGCAAGCTGCGAGAAGCAATAACCCATTGGGCACCATTGATCATCGCTCTTCTTTGTGAACTCAGGAATCTCCGTGTACACGTGCCCTCGACCCGCCCAAACAAGAACTTTCGCTGCTGCATTCTTTTCAAGCGTCTTAGCGAAAAGCCGAGAAGCTTGCTGTTTTTCTCGATAATTGGTCTTCTGCGTAGGGCTCATTTTCTCAGAGTCCTCAGGCAATGTCACACATTCATAGGAGACCAATTTGTAGCCAAGCTTCAATGCCTCATTCACTGCTTCGGCAAATACAGGGTCTTCAGTGTAATAGCCAGCATGTCTCTTTACGTACTTGCTCTCTGCTGAAACTGAAATTTCATCAGAGAAGGTTTCGGCAGCAAAGTATTCGTAGCCCTTTTTCTTCAATTCACGCAATATCGGCAGCATCAAGCATCGCGATTGTGGCATCATGTGTTCTTCGCCAATCATAATGACATTGTGAGAATCAGCGTTTCGAACGATGAAGTCAATTGCATCGGCTGAACGGTATTTTGACAATTCGCAGTCTAACAACGGACCAGGAGGGCACCAGCTGCGGTGGCTAACCTGGTCATAAGCGAATTCGCATCCTTTTATATCGCCCCAAAAACATGCACGATTTGCAAAGTCTTGCCAGAACCCCGTCGGGTCAGCGTCGTCAGAGAGCTTACCTTTTATCAGCTCTGCAAGCGAATATTCCTGCAACAAACCTACAGAACCACTCTTTTCTCGAAATTGTTTTGCCAGTTCAATTAGAGACTCTGCTTGCTCAGATTCACTCAATTTTTTTTCCTCAGCAAAAGCTGGACAATAAGCGAGGAAAGAAATTAGAACAAGTGAAAGAATTCCTCTAGCACCTGAACTTAGCACTACTTCTTGTCTCTCTCTTTTAGGTACTGGTCAAGCATAAACTGAACGCGGGCTGCAGGAATGATGTAAGACTTGTGGTCCAGGTCGCTGTAAACAGTCACTCCGCGTATTGCAGAAGTGCCGTTTCTATGCACCACACCATTACTATCCTTATCAGAGCCAGGCAGACTCAACAGAACACCACCCGAATAACCATGCGGTACAGTCGCACCAAGTTGGAAAACTGTTCTTCCGGGGAGCACATCAGCAGGTGGGTCTTTAAAATTGATATCGCTCTGGTTTAACATTCGTCCGTAAGTGGCTTTCGCCATGCTGATTTTGCCTTCGCCGTTCGCGTTCCCCATCTCGACGAGCGGCTCATCTTTTCGCCATGAAGTAGACTTACTTAGAGGCAGCGCAGCGAAAGTTTCACCAACAGCTCGATCTACTTGCAAAAGTGCAAGGTCTTGCCCAGGGTTTTCCTTGACGACTCTGGCATTGCGCAGCTCTTCTGTGCCATCAGGGCGCAACATTTTCACTTGCAACGTACCGTTGGAGCCGTCGGTTACATGCTTGTTTGTGACCATCAATCCATCTTGTGTGATCATCGCAGCGGTGCCAGCCACCGTCTTACCATCAGGCATAGCAAATGACACAGGACGCACCGCAGGCAGTGCATGTACATATACATCAAGTCTTCGGCTGTCTTTCGTCAGCCCCTCAGTTGTGAGTTTTTCCGGCTCGGGGCGTGGCGTCCCATCAGCACCAGGCTTCATAACAGGTGCCGTGAGTTCGAGTGATCGTCCAGCTTTGTTAGTTTGACCGTAGTAGCAGGAATCAAATTGTAATGCTGTGATATCTTGAGCAGTCTTGTTGGACTTATACAAGGCTTTGCAGTCTGGGCTGGCAGAATTCAACTGCTGCACGAAATCGCCTATCACATCAACCTTCTGCCCCGGCGGGTCAAATGGTCCACCCAGTGATTTCTCTTTTGGTTGCTCATCGGGCTTATCAGCTGGCTGTGCCATAATCGACTCCTGAAATTGAACGATTTCGCGACTGCGACCGCAAGCTAATGCGGACACAGTTTTCATACCCAGTTCGATGCTTAAATAACCTCAAAAGACACCCCTGCACTACATTGTGGACTCTTTCTGACGAGTTTCCTTTTGAAGTAAGTCACAAGGCACTGGAGGTCCGTGCTGGAGGTCCGTGCTGGAGGTCCGTACTGGAGGTCCGTGCTGGAGGTCCGTGCTGGAGGTCCGTACTGGAGGTCCGTACTGGAGGTCCGTGCTGGCGCGCCGTCCTGGCGTCCCTCACGAGCCCCGATCGACCCGAATGTCTTTAACTGCACCCCTCCCGAGCCCCGTGCGCCCCTCCCGAGCCCCGTGCGCCCCTCCCGAGCCCCGTGCGCCCCTCCCGAGCCCCGATCGCCCCGGATGTCTGTAACTGCGCCGCTCCCCGGTCCGCCGACATCGTAGCCTGAGTCTCGCAGCACCCGATCCCGACTGCAGCATCAGCAAGCAGAGAGAAGTTTGGGAGACCAACCCAGCATCCGCAAGCAACCGCCTTATCTTTGCAAGTGTGACTTAGTTCAATTTAATGCGCAAACGTCCTATTGCGCACCCTAAGAAACCTATCTCGAACAGGTTTCCGCCCGTGAGTAAGACTTTAACTGTTTCTTCGGGTGTGTACGACCGGCGTAAGATCCTCCTAATGAACTCTTGGCAAATTGGCTCTAAGATTCTACAGTCTGACTTTCCAGCATTTTGTGAACTGCGAAAGACAGCAGCGGGAGAAACCCGGCAACAGGTTTCTCACTCGCGTTCGCTACACAGCCTGACAAACGGAAGCAATTGAGCAACCATAGCACCATAATCGAAGAAGAGAATGCATTCGAAGCAAAAACTTCGTCGGTCGCAGTTGCGCGAAAAGCAGCTTCGCAGTCAGCTCACAGTGCGAAACAAGCAATCAGCTACCTGCCAGCGCTCGATGGTCTCAGAGCAATTTCGATATTGCTCGTTCTTGGTTTTCACAGCATTGGCCCGGTTAGCGCGCAAATCGGAAAATTCTTCAATGGTTGGGTCGGCGTCGACGTTTTCTTCGTCATAAGCGGCTATCTCATCACGTCAATATTGCTGAAAGAGTCAACTCAAAGTGCCGATGGCTCCTTCAGCTTGAAGAAATTCTACATACGTCGATCCTTGAGAATCGCACCTGCTTACTACACTTTCTTGGTCGTCGCGCTAGCATTCCAATGCTTCACAGGCAATCATCATGCAGCACCGTATGTCTATGCGGCGCTCTATCTGACGAACTTGAATATGGCTTTTGATTGGGGGGTGATACCACTAAACATAGGGCTGAATCATTTGTGGTCGCTAGCAATGGAAGAACAGTTTTATTTGCTCTGGCCGGCGAGCTTGAAATATCTAAAGCAACACGCGGCAAAAGCAGTAACAGTAATCATCGCAACAGTCTACTTCTGGCGAATCTACCTGGTTAATTCAGGGGCACCATGGCTGAGATTGACGGCAGGCTTCGATACCAAACTTGATACCATAATGCTAGGCGTACTGCTCGCGCTTTTATTCGTTAACGAAGACTTCCGCGAAAAAACTCGCAAGATCTTGGGCTCAACATTCGCCCAAATTGTCTTGTTCACTCTTACTGCAATATCATTCATCTATTTGGGACATCCTCAAGATGGCGGCAAGTCAGGGCAGTTATTTTTCTGGGCAGTTAAAATGCCTGCTAGCCTGAGCTTAATTTGTTTGAGCATATGCTCAATACTCACGGCCCCATATGGGCTCATTGCGAAGTTTTTGTCGAACCCGCTGGCGGTTGCCGTTGGGCGACTCTCTTACAGCATCTATCTTTGGCACACTCTGGTACATGGTGCATTCTTTTTATGCTTCGCGGCATTCGTCGCCAGGCACCCTGGTCCAGCCGAGCTGGCTGAATTCGCCGCAATATTTGCGGCGTCAGCTTTGTCCTATTACGTCATCGAACAGCCGTTTCTCAGATTGAAATCGAAGTTCAGCTAACTTGATTCCCTAGTCAAGAACACTTCAGATCAAATTCCGTTAAAAGACCTTGCAGATTGGCATCCTGTCAGGAATCGCTAACTTTAATATGATAATCTGAATGCTTCAGGATTTCCTGACGAACCGGCATTGCTCGTTCGCTCGTACTGCATTCAGCATCTTACTAATGGCAACCAACATACGTGGACTTCTGCTTTCTTTGCTCTGGCTCTGGCTAGCCTTTTGCCAGCAGCAGGTTTTTGCAGCAACAGATTCACCATTGAGCGTCGAAGCTCCGATTTTGCGTGAGCCACCAAAGCCGGTGTATAAGCTGAGTGCATCGGTTGATACAGCCATTCGCAACTTCCCGACGTTGCGTGCAGCGCAAGCGAAGATCAATCGAAGCAGCAACGAAGTCACACTTGCGAAAACCGCTTATCTACCGACTTTCGATGTGTTAGCGCAGGAGATGCGCTCGACGACCAACAACATTGCTGGAACCATTTTTCCGCAGCCACTTAATGTTATTCCAACTCAAACTGGTCCAGCGAATAACACTTCCACTTTCAAAAGCATTTTCTCAAACGATTTCGGTGTCAACTTCTCCTGGCTTATCTATGACTGGGGGCAGCGCCATTCGCGAGTAATGGTGGCACGCTCGATGGTCGCTCAATCTAACGCCGGTATGAAGTTGATGGCCTTAGATGTAGCCAGCACCGCTGCCGATTCCTTTCTTACAGTTGTTGAAACACGAGAAGTGATAAGGGCTCAGCAAGCCATTGTTGACCGAATGAAAGCTTACGACTTGATCGTTCACACGCTAGTTGATAAAGGCTTGCGACCGGGTGTAGATGCATCAAGAGCAGATGCCGACCTGGCAGCAGCAAAGATGGCATTAATTGATGCAGAAAGCGCAGAGGAACTTGCTGTTGTCGACCTCGCAGAGGCGATGGGCATAGCGGGCAAGATAGTCACCGTCGATGGTGCCCCGTGGATACGTTCGCCAAAGCGCGATGTAAATGCACGCAAACCTCCTGAAGACCACCCGTTTGTAATGCATCATGCGGCAATCGTCTCGACTGCACATTCGCAGGTGATACAGGTTCAGAAGATGTATAGACCGCGATTGTGGTTTCACTCTGGCATCTGGGCGCGCGGCAGTGGCTCAAGAGTAGATTCCACCCCTGTTGCGGCAGGAATACTGCCACAAAACGCAAACTACATCGCTGGCTTTGGCATAGACTTTCCATTCCTGAGTTACTACGAAATTAAAGCGAAAGAGCGTATCGCCCAACAATCAGAAGCCGATGAGAAGGCGAACTATGACCTCGCCGTTCAGAAGATTTTGAAGAAAGATGCACGAGCTATGGTGCTGCTAAACAAGGCACACAGGCTCGCTGATGAAACGCCAGCGCTGGTAACTGCAGCAAAAGAGAATGAACTTAAAGCAACAGAAAGATATAGGGTAGGTCTTTCAAATGTTCTTGAAGTTGCTGAAGCACAGCGAATCTTGCAAAATGCACTGGTGCAAGATGCAGTAGCCCAAGTGAGAATCTGGCGGGCACTATTATCGGTGTCATATGCGAACGGCGACCTTAAGCCATTCATGGATTTAGTAAGAGAAGCGGAGGCAACGAGCCAGTAGTATGTGGTTGCAAATCGTTTCGATGAAACACCCTATAACCGTGTTTGTTGCTATCGTTAGCATCATGCTGGTGTCAATTTTTGGCATTGGCTCGATGAAGCAAGACATCTTCCCAGACCTGAATCTACCAGTAATTTACGTGGTACAGGGCTACGGCGGTATGGCACCCAACCAGATGGAAGGTTACATCGTTTCGACTTACGAAGTGCACTTCCTGTACATTCCAGGAATCGACCACATCGAGTCGCAATCAATTCAAAACGTAGCGATGATGAAAGTGTTCTTCCACCCCGGCACAGATATGGCGGAAGCACTCTCCACTTGCGTCGCAATGGTGTCACGCGCGCGGTCATTGATGCCACCTGGCGTACTGGAACCCTTCGTCTTGAGATTTGACGCGGGTAGCTTGCCCGTCGGACAGTTAGTCTTAGATAGCAAAGACGCAAGTATTGATAGGTTGCAAGACCTTGCTTTCGTGCGTGTGCGCCCCGACCTGGGCACCATTCCCGGTGCAACTGCGCCACCACCGTTCGGAGGCAACGCCCGAACCATTGTCATCAATGTCAATGCCGAGAAGCTGCGACAGTACAACATTTCTGGTGACATGATAGTTAACGCCCTTGCCACTGGAAACATGGTGACTCCCGCCGGAAACGTGCGTATTGGCGATTATATGCAAATAACGCCAATAAACACAGACCTGCCTGACATCCATCAATTAGATTATTTGCCCATTAAAATGGGACCAGGTCCTACAGTGTTTCTCAGAGACATTGCGACCGTCTCAGACGCCAGCGACATTCTGGCAGGCTACGCTCTATATAATGGAAGGCGAACCGTTTACGTTCCTCTTATCAAACGAGCTGATGCATCCACTGTGTCTGTGGTCAATGCGCTGAAAGATCACTTGCCTTCAATGCAAGACTTGCTTCCAAAAAACGTCAACTTGAGCTATCACTTTGACCAATCTAAGCACGTAACCAATTCTATCGCTGGTCTATTAATGGAAGGCGCGCTAGGCGCCATATTGCCAGGCATAATGATCTTCCTTTTCTTGCGCGACATACGCAGCACAATAATAGTTGTAACCACAATTCCCTGCGTGTTGCTTGGCGCATGCTTGAGCCTCTACTTAACTGGACAAACAATTAACATCCAAACGCTGTCTGGTTTGTCACTGGCGATTGGTATTCTCGTCGACGAAGCGACAGTAGACATTGAGAACATTCACTCTCATCTTGCGCGTGGCGAAAAAATCACTCGTGCAACCTTGATGGCAGGTATTGAAACTCGCGTTCCGCGATTGCTAGCGATGTTATCAATCATTGCAGTTTTCGTGCCTTCATTCTTTATGACGGGCATCGTTCGCTCACTGTTTGTGCCGCTCTCTCTATCCGTTGGCTTCTGTATGATCTGGTCATTTATTATGTCCAGCTCGCTGGTTCCGGTCTTATCTGTTTATCTCATCAAGCACAAGGAAGAAGAGGAAAAAGAGGGACCATTCACCCATCTGAAGAACTTCCATGCATCGATTGTAAAAGCACTGATGAAGTTTCCGAAGATAGTGATTGCGATATATCTTGCCGTGTTCATCAGCCTCAGCGTGCTTCTTTTCCCACTAATCGGAAGAGAGATGTTCCCAAATTCGGACACAGATGAATTCCGCGTGCGCATTCGCTGCCAAACCGGTACACGTGTTGAAGTAACCGAAAAGAAGGTGCTTCAAGTACTCGACATAATCAAACGCGAGGCAGGTCCAGGCAATGTTCTGGCAAGCCTTGGCTATGCCGGTCAACAACCAGTGCAATTCGTACTTAACTCTGCGTTTTTGTGGACCAGCGGCCCGCATGAAGCTGTTATGGACGTAAAACTTCGTGATGAGGCGAAGATAGATCTCGAAGTTTTCAAAAACAAACTGCGTGACGTTTTTGGCAAAGAACTTCCAGACATGCGCTTCTCATTCGAGCCAGGTGACCTCGTAAGCCAGATTATGAACTTTGGTTCGACGACACCAATTTCGGTGCTAGTTAAAGGACCTGATATCGAAGTTTGCCGAACCTATGCTGAAAAGTTGCGCGTTGAACTTGAGAAAATCAAGTATCTTCGCGACCTTCAATATGGGCAACCTTTGCACTACCCCACAGTCGATATAAACATCGATAGAGAGCTTGCAGGGCAATATAAACTGACACCACATCAAGTTGGTGACTCTATCGTTCCTGCAACATCTTCAAGTCGCTACATTCTGCAAAATTACTGGATGGATCGCAAAACCGGCGTAGCTTACCAGGTGCAGGTTCAGGTTCCACAAAACCAAATGCAGACCATTGAGTCGCTGAAAAACTTCCCGACCATGTTGACAGAAAAGAATCTGCACCCCTTGCTTGGTGACGTGGCCAGCGTGAATTATGGTGAGTGCATAGGTGAATACGACCGCGACAACATGATGCGCCTTGTCTCTCTGACTGCAAACATTTCAGGTATGGACCTCGGCAAAGTCGGCGATGAAGTCGAAGCCGCAATGAAACGAGCAGGAAAACCACCCCGCAGCGTCAGAGTCAAACTCGCAGGGCAGGTACCGGTTTTGCATGAGACATTCACACACCTCTTCACAGGCTTGGGTCTGGCAGTCGGCGTTATCTTCTTGATGCTGACTGGTTATTTCCAATCGCTGAGAGTCGCAGCAATTGTACTTTCAACTCTACCTGCCATCACATGCGGTGTATTGCTTTCTCTCTTCCTCACTCACACAACAATCAATGTAGAGTCATTCATGGGCGCGATTATGTCCATAGGTGTCGGAGTATCAAACGCAATTTTGCTTGTTGTCTTTGCAGAAAAGAACCGCGTTGAGGGCAAAACATCTTTTGAAGCAGGCTTGGAAGGAGCTCAAGAGAGACTTCGCCCAATTCTTATGACATCGAGCGCGATGGTGGCAGGTATGATACCAATGGCACTGGCGCTAAGCGAAGGCGGACAGACCAGTGCACCTCTCGGAAGAGCGGTAATTGGCGGGCTCATTATGTCAACACTTGCAGCTTTGACGGTATTGCCCCTGGTGTTCGCGGTGATTCAAAACAAGAGTCCGATCAGCTCACCATCAGTTTACCCGGATGATCGAGGAGAGTAGAGGCAGCGTGAAAAACCAGAGCAGCAAACTAGCTTTTACAATCGTCATTGCCGCCGCCCTGCTATCGGGTTGCAGCAAGGAAGAGAAGCCGAGTGCAGAGACTGAGACGAGCAACGGTCCTATTGATGTTAAAGTCATCAAAGTGAGCAAGAACTTGCTCAACCGAGTGGACCAATTTCCCGGAGAAATTCGAGCATACCAGGATGTCGCAGTCTATCCTAAGGTTGCTGGATTCATCGAATGGATCGGAGTTGACCGAGGGTCGACAGTCAAGAAAGGGCAGGTAATGGTTCGCTTGGTGGCACCAGAATTGGGCGCCAGACAAGATGAGGCACGCTCCGCTGCAGACGCAGCAAGTGGACGTGTAGCCGAGGCAGAGTCGCGGCTGGCGGCTTCAAAAGCGACATTGCTGGAAGCGCAGGCACAACTCGACGGTGATAATGACACCTACCAGAGAACTAAGGAAGCATCGAAAACACCCGGTGTTGTCTCTGCAAATGAAGTGATTGTCCTCGAACAAAAAGTGAACGCTGACAAAGAGAAAGTCAGGGCATGGCAACAAAATGTAGCCGCTGAAGAGAAGCAGCTCGAAGTGCAAAAGAAGTCCTTGCTGGCAGCAAAATCGAGCGCAAAAAACTACAAAGACATCAATGACTATTTGGTTATCAAAGCTCCATTCGATGGCTACGTAACTGACCGCAATATGCACGTCGGAAGCTTCGTCGGTCCACGAGGTGACTCGGCATACCCTCCTATTATTCACGTCCAGCAACTCGATTTACTGCGTATAGTCACGCCGGTTCCAGAAGTGGTGGTTAGTGCAGTTGAGCCAGGCGCAAAAGTTGAATTCACAGTTTCAACGCACCCGGGAGAAAAGTTTGTCGGAACAGTTGCAAGAATCGGCAATTATCTGGAAGAGAAAACACGCACCATGCCGGTCGAGCTGAATTATTGGAACACTGATGGCAAAATTATGCCGGGCATGTTCTGCGAAGTATTCTGGCCAAGTAAACGCAAAAACGCATCCTGCTTCGTTCCAACACAGGCAGTTGATACCACTTCAACACTTGAGACATTCGTGGACAAAATAAACGCAAACAACGAAATTGAGTGGGTAAAGGTACAGCGCGGACAGCTCATGGGTAATATGGTCGAAATTTTTGGCGATATTCATGAAGGTGATACCATCACGGTAAAAGGCGATGATTCATTACAGCCTGGAACGAAAGTCAATCCGATTCCAGCAAGCGCTGAAGATCTCAAACCTGAAGAGAAGAAGTAAGCCTCCACGGGTGGATGCGGCGATATCTTTAGTGACGAGAGCATCGTCGACACTCTCAGCCCAGGACCAGGCAATCGGGCATAGGGACTCAGGTTCATCACTCGGGTTCGGGAGTCGCGGCATCGAGATTCGGGTTCGGGAGTCGGGATCTCGGGATTCGGGTTAATCACTCTGGTACGGAGTCGGGGTCTCGGGATTCTGTTCATCACTCGGGTTCGGAAGTCGGAATCTCGGGATTCGGGTTAATCACTCTGGTACGGAGTCGGGGTCTCGGGATTCTGTTCATCACTCGGGTTCGGGTCGGAATCTCGGGATGGGGTTCACCACTCGGGTTCGGGTTCGGGTTCGGGTTCGGGTTCGGGTTCGGGTTCGGGTTCGGGAGTCAGAATCTTGAAGGCCAACACACACAATGTTCTCAAAACTTTCTTGACAGAAACCCTCTAAAGATCGTATATTAAACCTATGAGTTAATTAACCGCCAGGTTAAATACCGTGCAAGATCAATTAAGCCTAGTTTTCTCAGCACTCGCCGATCCAACCAGACGAGCAATTATTGCTCGTCTTTCAAATGGGGAAGCCAGTGTCTCAGAGCTTGCGGAGCCGTTCTTAAATGATATGAGCTTGCCAGCGATAACTAAGCATCTAAAGGTACTGGAAAATGCAGGTCTTATAAGTAAGACTCGCGAAGCTCAGTGGCGCCAATGCAAACTCAATCAAGCTGGGTTTCAAGAAGTCGCTGAATGGCTCGAGGAATACAAAGTGTTCTGGGAAGAGAGTTTCGATAGACTCGATGCCCATCTAAAACAAA
Source organism: Obscuribacteraceae bacterium (SeqCode) (assembly GCA_044226015.1). Lineage (GTDB taxonomy): Bacteria > Cyanobacteriota > Vampirovibrionia > Obscuribacterales > Obscuribacteraceae > JAIEPM01. The sequence goes on along the minus strand of JBGAHS010000007.1, from coordinate 501,209 downwards.
TCATGTCGGAAAATGCAGCAAAAGGAAAAAGTAATGCCAACGATGAATAAATCAGCAGACATCAAACTATTGCGTGAATTTGATGCGCCACTAAATCTGGTGTGGGATGCATGGGCCGACCCCGAACAAGTTGCTAAATGGTGGGGTCCAAGAGGATTTACAATCACGACCGAAAGTAAGGATTTCAGGGTTGGTGGCACATGGAAGTATGTGATGCACGGTCCAGATGGCAAGGATTATCCAAACCTCACAAAATACCTCGAGATCGAACAACACAAGAAAATGGTTTATGACCACGGTGCAACCGAGACAACAGAACCAATGTTTCGCGTCACGGTTCTTTTTTCCGAATCAAACGGAAAAACAAAAATGGATATGACGATGACCCTGTCATCTCCCGAAGCTGCAGAGAACACAAGAGCCTTCATCAAGAAAGCTGGTGGCGATACTACGTGGGATCGACTCGCAGAATTCCTCGAAAAAACACGATCGGGCAAAGACTTTTTTGTCATTAACAGATCTTTCGAGGCACCCATCGAACTTATGTGGGAGATGTGGGTTGATCCAAAACACATTGCACAATGGCTGGCACCAACCGGTTTCACAATGACTTACAAGCGCGCAGAAGTGAAAGAGGGTGGAACGTCGGTGTACGAAATGAGCAATGGCGCTGGTGTCACGATGTATGGACAGTGCCACTATCTTGAGTTCCACAAACCAACAAAAATGATTTACACGCAGGAGTTTCTCGACGAAAAGGGAAACATCTCTCGCCATCCTTTCGCGCCCACCTGGCCAGAATCAATGAAGACAATAGTTTATTTCACTGCTGAAGGTCCCAACCAGACACGCGTAACAATTAATTGGCAGCCATGGGGCAATTTCAACCAGGAGGAAGTGGATACGTTCATCAAGTCTCGTGGTGGCATGACGCAAGGATTCACTGGTTCGTTCGACAAACTGGACGCATATCTCGAACAACAGGCGAAATAACACAAAGAATGTGTGACCGAAACAAGATACACATTCTCAGGTTTCACAAAATGGGACCGAATTGAGTCTGACATTCGAACGGCTCACTAGATTCAACTAGAAAGTTGATCTCAACTCTGGAAAAAGAATTCAACCAGAAACTAGATCAACCAGAAACTAGTTTCAACTCTGGAAAAAGGAAGAGCCGAAGCTGACATGCTTCGGCTCTTCGCTTTAAGCTCGACTCTAGCAGTTTCCTGAACACTTGTTCAAAAAGCTGTCCACACCTTTTTCCACTTCTTCTTTTGTTTGACCGTATGCTTTTTGCACGCGTCCAACCAACTCTTCACGCTTTCCATCGATTTGCTGCAAATCATCGTCAGTGAGCTTGCCCCACTCCTGTTTTACTTTTCCAGAAAACGTTTTCCAGTCACCTTTGACTTGGTCCCAGTTCATACGGCTCTCCTTTATTGCAACTAAATATCTGTACGCAAGATACTGTCACCGACAGTTGCATATGAGACTCAAAATATTCGGAGCAGTTCCTCAGCTTGTGCTAGAAAATTGTTATTTAAGCACTGCGCCAATCAACAGCGATTTTGCTTGATGCCGTCTCAAATGCGCGGAGACTATTCAGATTTCGCACCATACTCGACGGCGTTGACGTCTTGCTCAAAACAAACGCTTGCTCAAAACAAACGTTCTGCTAAAAATCAGTGCAACCACGGATAGCCACATGCTCGAGAGAATTAGAACTACTCAGCAGCATTCCTCAAGAATGGTGCCAACCCCTCTCGTATTTTTTCACGTGCACTGCATATATTCTGTTGGAGCGTCTCAGTGTCAATATGGGTGAGCTCAGAAATTTCTTCGTAGGACAATCCTTCTATATCATGCAAAAACTGAGCCTTTTTCAGCTTCTCAGGAACATCTTCAAGCTTCGATATCATCGACACCACGAGAGCCTTCTTGCGAAACACTTCATCACAGAGCTTGCTGTCTTCCCCAGCGTAATCCGGCTCGATACTGCACATGCTCGTGCGAGTTCTAGCACGAACCAACTCTGTACCAGTCAAACTATTGCCGTCAGCTCGATCCATCGCCTCTTTTCTCTTCAACTCATCGAAAAATACACGTTGAATCAACTTCTCCAGCCAAACCTTCAAATCAGAAACAGCACTGACTTCAGATATCAACAAACGAACTTGCTCGTTCACTTTATCAGTGAGTTCAACGCGAGAATTCCAGTCTGGGGCGAACTTCTGTACCTTGCAATCTATGAAACTCTTATGGCGCTTCATCAACTCAGAAAACGCCAACTCATTCTGATTCTTTGCCTGACTCAGCAATTCCGACGTCGGAATCGCAGCAAACGATGCCGGAACCAAAGTTCCTTCAACTCCAGAAAAAGAGTTTATATTCGCCTCTAACATAATCAAAGAAATGATGAATTACCGAAGATACTTGCCTCACTCCTAATTTTATAGGAGTGAGCAACAGGCGACTATAAAGGGTTCCCCCAAGCTGCTGGCAAAAACCCGAATTTTGTGGGGTATCGTCTTCAATTCTTATACTTTTTTCGCTTCCGAAATGAATACCAGTAGAGATTGCACTAATATGCAACAAAAAAAAATACAAACTGCACAAAGGTGTGGCCCCCGAACTTCAACAATGCACAAACATGTTGTCCCCCAAAGCTTTGCGGAATTACGCAGTCTGTTTACGCGGGTCCTTGTGGAGTCATTTAGTCAAACACAACATAATATTTTCATGGGCAGGGAATTGAATTTGGTTCCCAAATCGGAAGGAGCGCATTACTATGGCAGCTGAGAATGTACAAGAGAAACAAGAAGCTAAGAACGAAGCAAGAAACGAAAATCCTAATGCTTCAGCAAGAGAAGCTCTGACAAATGACGCAATGAACGCAGCATCAAAAGTTGGTGGCATTGCAGACTCATTATCTAAGAGCGGCAGCATGAGTAGTATGGAGCATTTGCCTGGCTTGTCGATTGGGAACAGTGGCGAAAAGCATGGCATCATCACTACATATGATGAAAATGGAAATGCAACCTCCGATTGCCACGGACCTATTCCGCGTGTCGGTGATAACCAAAAACCAAATAACCCATTCGGCAAAGGCTCTGAGGGAATGCTTAAAGACCTCGACTCCGAGCTGAAGTTCATTCACAAAGATGGTGTTGAGAAGCTATCGACTGGTGACTATGTAGTGAAAAAAGGCGATACACATGGTTTCATCTCAAAAGATGGTGACAGCATCACAGTAAACCCTGATGGAACGTACAAGATTGATGGTGATGTTTCAAAGTCCACCACAGACAGAAACGGAAACACGACTGTAGAATTTAAGGATGGTGCCGTTGTCAAATTCAACGATGGCGGTATTCAGTCAGTCACACGCGATGGTCACACAGTGAAGATCAAAGAAGTTAAGCTGATGCCATATTTAGAAAAACCATTTCCATTCAAGCCAGGACTGGGTCACATCGACCCACGTTTCAAGAGCGAGAAAGAATAAGAATAATAATGCCTTATCTTAAACGGAGCAGCCCGCACTGCTCCGTTTTACTTTGACAAATTGGAACCGGAATTCACAAGCAAACCGACCATTTCAGGAACTGGAGCGACAATCGCTTCTGGCGCGTATCGCTGCTAGAACGTCACGTTGGCAAAAATTCACCACTAATTTAGTCTTGAGGACTATAATCACAAAGTCTGCTCAGGAGTTATCAAGTTGCGATACGGTTATCACGTTGCTTATTCTTTCGACGGCGCAATTGCCTCAGCCACTTTCTGGCTCGAATCAGAAGAGGTCAGTAGCACAAAAGACGTGATGGAATTTCAAAAACAAATTCGCCTGACGAATGGGTTAAGGGCAGACTCTCCTGTCGCTGTTTTGAGCTGGCAAAGACTGCCTGGTGATGATCAGGAATCTCGCCCCAGCGACACTAATGTGCGAACCTTCAAACCACGCGGCTAATTTTCCTGCTCCGCTTGCCTTCTCAAAATGACAGTGAAGCTTGATTGCGCTTCATTGCAGAATTTCAGGAGTTGGTGTTTACATTCAGACGAACGATTGGAAACGTATAAGTCTTCTGAACAGGAATCGATTCGCCAAACACTTTTTGACCGAAGAAAGCGATAGGTGCAGGTGTGGCTACCGAGGAGCTTGTGGTGACAGAAACAAATGGACTTTGATCTTCAGGCGGAAGACCATTGAAGTCGGTGAACACAACGCGTGTAACCTGAATTTTATTCATGTATGAGTTATTCTGATTGAAGCCATTCACAACGTATTTTGCAATGCTGCTGGCTGAAGCCAGTGTACTTTGCTGCGCTGCAGCTCGAGCAGCTTCGCGACAAGCGCGATCATTGACGCCATAAGCCAACATACCGAAACAAACATTGAGTGCCAATGCCATCAACCCTATCGAAACAAGTGCTCCAGCTGCAATCTCGATCGCAACAGATCCACGAGAGTTCTTCCGATTCACTTTCATAACACGTCTTTTCATTTCAAAATTCCTTTCAATCTTTTTTCCAAAACTCTTTCGAATACAATCAGTCATTCTTTTAACGATTTAACCCCTGGGGGTTCTCACACATTTCTCTAGCACTGAAGCTAACTTTCATTGCCGAGGACAGTCCCGGAATATCACCGAGTATGTCCCGACTCATGGCAAACACGGGCTCAATTTTTCCTGTGCAATCACCTTCGACTTGATACACAAAACCAGAACTGTCAGCTGGGTTCTTTAGCTTCTCATTAGTGCTGCTTATTGCACCAGACTTAATATCGGTGCTGACGATGCGCAACTTTACTTTGTCCGCATCAAGTCCTGGAAAAGCTTTGACATATCTTTCGAAGGCTTGGTCTGCTAACTGAATAGCGGAAGCACCCTCGTCACTGCTTTGTTCGAATGTCCGTGCCTTTGATGCTGCATGAACCGACTCTAGAACTGCCACATTCAAAAGCGTACAACGCAAGGTTATGGAAGCGAGGGACATGAGGGGCAATAGGAAGACAACCAATGTTAACCACAATGCTGCTGGCAATTCCAGAATCGAACTCCCTTTTGAATTTCTCTTGCGACTGAACATTTTGTAATTCCTTTTGGTGTATTTCAAACTACTGAACAATTTGGGTTAGATTTCTTGCGATTGCGCCGAACGCTCTATTCAAATTCGATGCGTTGGTTACTTGAAAGAATTGACCGCCATTTCCTGCTGTATTGGTGATCATTGTCAAAACACTTTTCTGACTCTGGAGTTCGGAAGGGTCAAGCGCTAAACCAACAGAGTAAATCGCAACGCCCTTTTGTTTTGACTGCTGAGCAGCTAGTCGGCAATTTTGTAGAGGGTCTCCACTTAGAGGTTGTCCTTGTGATGGAGTTCCATCTGTAAATAATACGATTGCGCGCTTCGCATTAGGACGGCTTGTCTTATCTTCAAACATTCTATTTGCTCTTTCTATCGAGGCACCAATATTGGTATTACCGTCTGGAACAAGGGTTCCGACTGCAGCCTTTACTTCATTAGCATTTGTTTTATCTTGCTCAGGTTTCAACGAGATTGCAGGCAAGGGGAAATCTTTAGCGCCACCTTGTGGATAGCCAGATCCGACACGCATGTCATTAAATTTTGTTTGTTCGTTTTGACCAGCAGCCTGGTTAAATGCCACCAGACCAAAATGAGCTCTGGTGTTATTGCTCATCAGAGAAAAGAACTCTTGTGCAGCAGACTCAGCCTCTGCCCATGGATGCGTGTGCTTGCGAGCCAATTCGAAATACTTAGCCTGGTAACCGGCTTTTGGTGTGACTATTCCACGAAGGGTTGTGTTGGCACCGCTGGATTGAAAAACGGCATCGCTCTCAAGATTTCCCCTCGAAGCTTCGACAAGAACCGCCACATTAGGGAAATCAAAACCACCTTCAGATGTACTCGAAAAGCTGTTTTGCTCATTGAAGTTAACGACCTGATCGGTGAAACCATCGTCTGTTGCAACTCCAGGAGGAAAATTACCAGGTTTAGCATTATCGTTTTCGCCACGAAGCGCTGCGTTTAACGAGTAAAGTTGTTGTGGCTCCATGCCACCACTCGGACTATAACTGGTATGCGAAGTTTCGACATAATCAATCTTTCCGGTAGTCGCATTCCATGTTCTCTTAACTGATGTTGTGAAAGTGTGAAATCTCATTGAACCAGAACAATCAAAACAGAACACAACGTCGAGCTGCCCGACGCCACCGGTGGCTCTTGATTCGAGAGGGAGAGTTGCATTACCCAATCCGATCAACTTTCCAGCCACTGATGGCAGTCCATAAGCCGATTTCACTTCGAGAGCTTTTCCCTTTGGGTCACCTGCGGCAACTGGTGCATTATTGTTCTGTGGGTCTATGAATTGAAAAGTCAAATTCGCTTGTTCAGCTTGCAACTTGCTTGAACCTTCGGTGGTATTTTTTAACGAAGTACCAAAGATTTCATTTTGCTTGAACATCGCTTTGGCAGCCGAAATTGCATTCTTCTGCGAAATGGAAATATCAGTGGATGGCGAACCAGCCAGGGTGGCGGCTCCGGCAAGTGCTGCCGCCTCGGTGGCTGTGCGAAGCTGCTCTCTAGCCACCGCAGTTCTGGCCAACTCAAACGAAAACATGCCAACAACCATTACCACCATCAGCCCTAACATCAGCATAGGAAGCGCGACGGCTTGCCCTCTTTCACTTCTTTGCTTTTGCGTAACAGCAATCATTTTTCAAACTCCTACTTATTAGACCCGGAAACTATTAGACGACCTAGAAACTGACACCATCAGCCTTGTTTGGCTGCTTAGCAATGGTCCGTTCTCTTTGAAACTCATTTATTTTTGACATAGCGTTCAACAAATCACGACGTCCCTGAGTTTCAACCGAGTGAGGAAGAGCATCTTTGCAAACCTTCAAAGCAATTTGCGATTGACCAGCTAACAGGTAGCTCAATGCCATTCCTGCTGATGCATGAGAATCAGCGGCATTCAGACTCAGACTCTCCTGGTAGTAGCGAATCGCTTTACTCTGCTCGCCACTAAAACGGCAACAATCAGCCAGCAAGCGAAAATCATCCGAGCTGCGAAGTCCAGCTCTTATTAGCCCATCCATTTCAGCAGAAGCCTGCCTGGCCTTACCGACTTTGACCAGTTCGAGTACATATTGTCTTCGCATTTGAAGATCGGTCGGATTCTTTCGGATGCATGCTTCCAAATTAGAAATCACAGCAGCCTGGCAAAATTCCTGTCCTGAGGCAAGTGCTGGTGCCAAAGACAGAGCACTCAAAATAAAAGCTAAAGTTGTGGACCTGAGATTCATGTTCGTAACTCACTTAACTAACCTGCTTAAAGGTTATCGAAGCTACGAGCCGAGCTTGTCCCTACTTTGTCCCTAAAATGTCCCCAAGCAAATAGACAGACGCTAAGAAAATTAGGTGGGTGGCGTATGAAAATCTAGCAAGCTTTTAGAAATGCATTCCTGCCAGTCCTGAAAAATTGCTCACGCCGCCAAACGGAGGGTAACCGCCATAGCCACCGTAGTTTCCATAACCGCCACCGTAGCCACCATAGCCGCCGCCATAGCCACCATAGCCATTGCTATAGCCACCGTTCATCATACTTGATACAGCCATGCTTCCAGCCATTGAACCAGCCATCATAGCGCCCCTGGCTAACTCAGCCCCCAACTTCTTTAAGAAAGGATGTCCATTCTTTTGCTTCTCTTCATCGCTCTTTTTTGATTCTTTGGAAGTCGCCAGCACAGGAGTGCTTTCATATAGATTTTGAGGATGAGCAAAAGCCGGTTGCAGTGCAGAAGCCAAATTGTTGACTCGAAGCGGTAAGGATGAAAAATGCTGGGGCGGCTGATTGGCGAAAACTGTTTGTTCCAGGCGCGCGACACGACTGTTAAGACTGTCATTGTAAGTCTTTTGATATACCTGCATTTCCATAGCCGAAACTTCAGCCTTTAGAGATGAGGATTTTTGCGGTCCCTTGATAGTGGCTTGCCCAGTCATAGAATTAGCCTGAGCACTGTTTTGATAGCCATTGGCTCCAGCGGCAGCATTCTGGGACGGATAATAATAAGACTGGCTACCTTGAGAACTTTCCGGCTGTTCGGACTGTGTCTCGTAATTCTGGGTGTTCTGAGACGGGGCGTCAGGTGCTGAGCTGGGGGCAGCAGCGACAGGCCCTGAGCTTGCAGGCGGGCTCGCAGTCGGAGCCTGCATGTGAACATCAGTGAGCAGTTCTTTCATTCGCTCAGCTACTGTGCCACTCTTAGCAGTACCATAAATTAACCGCTCAATTCTATCAAGCCTCGATTGCATCGATTCAGAGGCAAAATTAGCGTGAAACAACTGGTTCTCTAAAGTTCCCAGGTCGCCAGAGTAAGCCGCAACATCAGCCGGATTATCTGGGGCAGACGCAGCGGCAGTGGCATCATCGGAATTTTGCTCATTCGGGTTCATGGAACTCGAATCTGTCGTAGTCGGCGGGCCATTCTCTGCGGAGGCGGGAGCATCAGGAGACGTGTCATCGGCCCATGAAGGAACTTGATTTTGCAGAAATAGAATCGATGCGGAAAGCAAACATATCTTGAAAATGTTCAAAGTCGGGTCCCAGCCTCTCGAGTGGCAAAACGTGGTTGTACCAATTTCTGCAACGGATTTCAAGCCGCGGCTACTGCTCAGTTACTTTTGGACAGCATACCTTGCTTGCAAGAAATTTCACTTCAGGAACAAAAACAGCTTGTTCAACACTCCGGCTAGTCCTTCTTGCGATCACGATAATACAGAAGCAACTCTCCCATTAATTGAAGTAGAAAAAAGCGCGTCTCATTCATCAACGATTGTTCACGCAAAGAAGATTTGCCTTCTACAGCTTGCTGCAAATATTTCCTATGTATACTCACAAGTTCTTTTGGACCCAAGCCAATTTGCCCTACTCGCTCCGCGAACGCTCGTACCAGAGCTGCCGATGCCTTCAGCTCTCTCTTGTACGAATTATCCAACGAAAATTCCTCAAATATTCGCGAATACTCTGAGACAAGATTATCAAACTGTTCTTCAAACGCATTCTGATCAGGTTGAACGGTTACATTCGAGTCAGGTGCTTCAAACGAGCTTAGCTCGCGTTCTCTGGCGGAACGCAATTTAGTTTCCACCAATTCGCGCCACAGACGGTGCCTCTCAATAGCGTATCGAATGGATTTCTTGAACTGCTGTAAACTTCGAGACTGCTTGCTGATGAATTCATGGGCACCTAGCCGAATAACTTCCTCACCAATGTCATCTGTACTTGTTAGCAAGATCACAGGCGCATCTAATCGTCCTTCATCTTTCAAACGCACGAGCAGATCGGTACCAAGTTCATCTGGAAGGTCCTGGCAAATTAACGCAATGTCGAATTGCTTTGACACGAGTAGCTCATAGGCTTCACGACATGTTTGTCCCTCAGTGATTTGGACTTCATCCGCAAGTTGAGCGAGGGTGCGCACAATCGCTCGTCTATCTGATGAATCAGAATCAACTATTAAAACTGAGAGTTGGTAGGAATCGTTTTCTTTAAACATCAATGGCTTGGGCTCAGACTATTCAATTTTAGCAATCAGAATTACCTATTAATAGATTGTAGTAACTTAGCCGAAGTTTTATGAAAAACGCATAAAAGAGTCGGAACCGATTCAAAAAAATTGCATCAACGATGGAGTACTATTTAGCGGATATTTGGAAAAGTGTCCTGATGATTATGGTAGGCAAAAAGCGCTTAATTCTTTATGTCGCGGGGACGTCCAGTCGGACGGCCCGGGCTATTGATCATCTAAAAACAATTTGCGATGGCGACTCAATAGAGTTCGAAATCGTAGACATAATTCAAAATCCGGACATTGCCGAAAAGGAAAAGGTTTTTGCTACTCCAATGCTGGTTAGAACACTACCTCTACCGAAGCGGCGAATAGTTGGTGACCTCAGAGATACGGATTTCATCAGACAGAGGCTAGACCTTTGCTCTGAAAATGATGGTACAGGAAATTCATAGGGTGCTGAATGACGAATAAACTCAAGACTGGTATTGAGGGCTTTGATCATATTTCGCATGGCGGTTTGCCGCGCAACAGAGCCACTCTTGTTGCAGGCACTGCGGGCAGTGCCAAGACACTTTTTGCTGCGCAGTTTCTAGCTATGGGAATTGAACGATTTAACGAGAATGGTGTTTTCGTCACATTTGAAGAGACGCCTGAAGATATTCGCGATAATCTCGCCGCCTTCGGATGGGATATTAAGAAGTGGGAAGAGGAAAAGAGGTGGGCGTTTGTGGATATATCGCCAATCTTAGATGAGGAAACCCACATCAGCGGTGACTTTGAACTCTCCGCAATTATCGCGCGAATAAAATACGCGGTACAAGAAGTTAACGCCACCAGACTATCTTTTGATTCCCTGGGAGCTTTGTTTTCACAGCTGGACAATAATCAGCTCGTCAGACGCGAGCTCTTCTCTATTGTGTCAGCGCTGAAAAAGCTCGGGGTCACTTCCATAGTCACAGCAGAACGCAATAGTGATTACGGAGCCATTTCGCAGTTTGGGGTGGAGGAGTTTGTCGCAGACAACGTGGTGCTCTTGCGCAACCCGCTGGATTTGGAGAAAAGAAGGCGCACAATCGAAATATTGAAGTTTCGCGGTTCTAACCACGAAAAGGGAGAATGCCCTTTCACTATTCTCGAGGACATAGGATTAACATTTAGCCCACTCTCTTCAATGTCTCTTACACAGAGGTCTTCCACAACGAGAATTCACAGTGGGGTAGATGAGCTCGATTCTATGTGTGGTGGCGGCTTCTTCCGAGACTCCATCATATTAGTTTCAGGAGCTACCGGAACAGGCAAATCGCTTACGGTAAATCACTTCGCTAATGGCGCTGCAGTAAAAGGTGAAAGAGCAATGGTCTTCGCTTTTGAAGAAAGTAAAGACCAATTTTTCCGAAACGCGACCGGATGGGGAATGCACTTTGAAGAATTGGAACAGAAAAATCTTTTGTCCGTCCGATGCCAATATCCAGAAACATCGAGTCTCGAAGAACATCTGTATAACATGCAAAAATCAATCAAAGAATTCAAGCCCAGCCGCGTAGCTGTAGACAGCCTCTCAGCTCTCGAGCGAATCTCACTGCCGAAGGCATTTAGAGAATTCGTGTTGAGTTTGAGTTCATTCTTAAAAGAAAAAGAAATTGCAGGTTTGCTCACTTCGACGACTCCGTCATTGTTAGGTGGACCATCGATAACGGAATCACACATTTCCACAATCACGGATAGCATCATTCTATTGCGTTACGTTGAGTTGAATGGAGAAATGCAGAGAGGCATCACAGTTCTGAAGATGCGAGGTTCAATGCACGACAAACAAATCAGAAAATTCAGCATTGATCATGATGGAATGCACATCGGCGATCCATTCCTCAATGTTACGGGAATCCTGGCGGGTAATCCGGTTCAACACTCACAAAATGAACTCACGCGACTTGACCACATGTTTGATGAGTAAGGGTCTCACTATGAATTCACCATACAAAGTGATTGTAGTGACTGCTGACGCGCGTAACGCGCGGCTGATTCGAGATCGGCTATCAGCAACGGCGAATATTTTGGCCGATGTCATCACGGAAGAGCAGCTTCACAACGGCTCCTTAAATCTCGATAGCAATTCTTACAACGCAGTCATTCTAAGCACCGCTATTGGTGAGCAATGGGAACTCAGAAAAGACCTTCTAACTGGTGGAAAGAACATTCCTGTTCTAAAAATCACGGAATCGACAGAAAGCAAAGAGTCGGTTTTGAACATAATTGAGACTTTGGAAACCAGAGTAAGTGATTTGGCTGAACGGCAGAATCTCAGCAAAGCACTTAGACAGCGCGATGGAGAGGTTCGTAACATTATCGAGAAATGCACTGACTGCATACTCGTGATAGACGAAGACGGCAAACTTTTGTATATGAACCCAGCCGCTACCGCATTCTTTCAAAATAAACTCGAATTGAATGAAGACTTTGGCTACCCGGCTGTGAGTGGGGACATAACTGAAATTGATCTTCTTAACCTTAAGGGAGATCGCTCGATTGCAGAAATGCGGGTAACAGAAATTCAATGGAGCGGTAAGCCTGCTTGCCTTGCTATTCTGCGAGACGTGACCGAACGAAAGCTTAATGAAGAAATGCTAGAACGCAAGGTTGAAGAAAGAACTTCAGCACTTGAAGCCGTTACTACGCAGCTGTTGAAAATGTACCGTGTTTCGGAGCAAGCGGTACAAATGCGTTCCCAATTCATTGCAAATGTCAGCCATGAAATTCGAACACCTCTCTCGGGCATTGTATCGGGTGCTGAGCTTCTTTGTCAGGCTCCAGATACTCAAACGACCGAAGAACTAGCACCGATGATTTTCAAGTCTGCAAAAAATTTGCTGGCACTGGTCAATGAAATTCTCGATTTTGCAAAGATTGAACGAGGTGAGTTCACCATTTCTGACAACAAATTCTCTGTTTCAGAAATGCTCAATGATGTGAAGACACAGATGGCACCTCTGGCTGAGCAAAAGAATCTTCAACTTGATTTGGAGCTTTCCCCAGCACTAGAGCCCTTGTACACCGGTGACCAGGTTAAAGTGCGACAAATACTCACGAACCTGATACACAATGCTCTGAAATTCACAGAGAAAGGCAATGTCACCATCAAAGCCGTTCCATACGATGATATGTTCTTACAGTTCTCGATTAGCGATTCAGGAATCGGAATTGAAGAGAGCGAATTGAACCTTATATTTCAACCATTCGTACAAGGAGGAAAAGCCACGGGCAGACAACCTGGTGGCACAGGACTAGGTTTATCAATTTGCAGCCAACTCGCAAAAGCCCTTAATGGTTCACTGACTTGCCAAAGTGAGTACGGGAAAGGCTCAACTTTCATACTCAGAATCCCCATTAAGAAAGAACAGGTGTAAAGCGTGCAAGTAGACGAGTCGAATTGTGACAGAGAGCCGGTGGCATACATAAATGAAATTCAGAGTTACGGTGCTTTGTTGGTACTTGATGGTTCAATGTACGTAGTGCAAACTTCTGCAAACATTTCTGATTGGCTGGAAGAGAGTACCGAGAGCATTATTGGCGAACATTGTTCCGCCTTTTTTTCGGAAAGACAACTTGAAACACTAAATTCGTTTGCGAGTAACAAGGACAGGGCACTGGTGCCTGTTGGAGTTGTTGGAAGCAAAATCAAAGCAAACGCAATTGCCCACATTAGCGACGGCTGCATGATTATTGAACTCGAGCCTAGAGATGAGTCAACAGACATGCATGATGCAGACAACGCTGCTTCTGGACTTCAGGAATGCATCGTAACTTTATCTAAAACAAATACGGTCAAGGAATTTGCGGAAGAACTTGTTCGCTGTGTCAGAAAGGTCACTGGGTTAGAACGGGTCATGCTGTATAAATTTCATGAAGATTGGCATGGTGAGGTCGTCGGTGAGGACCTCAGACCTGGCATGGACAGTTACATGGGAAATCATTTCCCGGCCAGCGATATTCCAGAGCCTGCAAGAAAGCTCTTTACGGCAAATTGGACCCGCCTGATTGCTGATGTAAACAGTCCATCGATTCCGCTGGTTCCCTCACATTCGGCTGGAAGGGGACGCCCAATCAATATGACTCTTAGTGCTTTGAGACAAGCGTCGCCGATTCACATTGAGTACCTGAAGAACATGAATGTCGGCGCGAGCCTGACAATTTCGCTTATTGTTAATGGTCGTCTATGGGGGCTAATTGCCGGTCATCACAGCACTGCAAAATACACGAACTACTGGATTCGTTCTGTATGTGAGTTCATAGGCAAATTTGCCTCAGAGCATCTTGCCAGCATTATAAAGAAGGATGCACTACAACTGGTGTCGCAATTTTCCAGCATAGGTCAAAAGATTCTAGAGTCAAAAAACAGGCTCTCTCTCTTTGATTCGATTGGCGAGAAGTCCCTTCGTTTATTCGATGCAAGCGCTGTGATTTACGCTTCCGAAGATGGAAATACTGAGGGACAGTGCGGCGAAATAATTGCTACAGCAACAATCCAGAGCCTGGTGCAAAGTCTCCGAGAAGAGAAGCGGTCGAGTATATTTTTTACCAATCGTTTGCCAGCCACCTTTGAGATCTTCAAGGGCAACGAAGAGAAAGCCTCAGGTCTAATTGCAATAAAAATGCTGCATGGCTATTTGCTGATTTTCCGCCCAGAATACAAACAGACTCTGACATGGGGCGGAAATCCGGAAAAAGCAGTTTCAGTAAGTTCACCCAACAAATTGCACCCGCGGAAATCATTCGAGGCATGGAAAGAGCAAGTTGCCGGACAATCAAAACGATGGAGCGATGCGGAAGTCGTAGCAGCCGAGACCCTTGCCTCACTTCTTGATGCAAGCATTCCGTTATATGAAGTTGCAGAGGTTGGTAGTTCAGAAATAAATGAAGGTTTGCGCATTTCCATCAAGCACTCAATAAAGCTGCTTGACCAGTTACGCAATGAGGAGCTCGTGGACCCTGTCTTCAGTATGAACTTGAAGGTTCTTCAATCGCGCTACAACGAACTCTCTTCAATGATTTCCGAAGAGGTCTAGACCATCTAGAAATACGCCTCGCGAATGTTATTGAGCTGCGATATCGCAGACTCAACTCAGCGATTAGCCTCGACCCGGCACGGTAATGGCGCATTTTCGCTTCTGAGAGAGGCTTGCTTTGGTCTGCAATATCGGGGATTTCAGCTGCGCTATATGTGGGAACTGACATCGACTCAGCCCGTCCTCTCAGATGGAATCTTACATGGGCACAGTAACAATGAAAAAAGCAATCCCCTTATTATTTTCATTGGCATTGATATGTTGCACCACAGGCGATGCCCTTGCAAACGAAGAATCAATGCCCAACAAAGTCAAACATACGTTGACAAAGACCCTTAGAGCACCAATTAAAGGAATCGCCTCATTTTATGCGGATCGATTCAAAGGACGCCGCACTGCTTCGGGAAGCCTTTATGATCCGAACCAGTACACCTGTGCTCATAGAACACTACCTTTCGGCACCCATCTGTTAGTCACAAATCCTGATACAGGAGCCACCGTCAATGTGCGAGTAACGGACAGAGGACCCTTTCATGGAAAACGCATAATCGACCTTTCGAAAGCAGCAGCTAAAAGGTTGGGTATAACGGGGCTAGCTCACGTTGTTTGCAGAGTAAAACCAAATGGTCCTGAAATAGCAACAAAAGACGCGATTGCAAAAACAGAGTAGCTCATGTGCGCTCTGCTGAACTTGAAGAAGAGAATTTCCTGATGGTGGCGTTCCACTTTTCCACCCACAGAATGCACACCAAGACCAGGACAGTCCATATCCAAAGGAAGCCAGGAAAGCAAAGGTTTGAAAGAATGGCGAGCAATGCAACTGATGCAAGCTTCCAATCGCGCCTTTCTAAACTCTGAAATCTCGAACGAAACAGACGAATGCCCCCAAAGAAATAGGCAAAACATGACATAGTCAGAACAACACTTATTAATACAGCGAGAATGAGAGGCTTTGAAAAATCTGGCAGGCTCGACGCATCATGCCAGAAGGAAGCACTATCTTGAGCACGGTCCCAAACAATACAGGTCTTTCCCCACAATGCAAGAATGTCACCGAGCAAGAAGAGCTGACCAAAATAGGATTTCTCTCCTTGCAAATTTATGCTGGGAAAGCCAATCGATTCTAATCCACGCAAGAGACAGACAAATGCTTGTCCATCAGAATGCGCATGGGTCGCAGCTATGCCGAGTCCGCTTGCTGCAGCGCCAACTCCGAACAAGACTGGCCCCTCCTGTATTTTCGAAAATTTCTCTTGCCCCTCTGACCACTCTCTTATGCCGAGGGTACCCATCACGGGCAAAAACCAATATTTTTGAAATCGAGAGTACTGCTCTTTATCATACTCAGGAGCAAATCCAGGACTAAACGAAAGCGTCCACGAAAGCGCACAACCTCTGGGAACATCAATGGTATGCCCATCTGCACTGACTTGAGCAATCATCATTCCGGTGCTAGTGTCGGCATTTGCTCTTAGCCATTGTTCCCAACGTTGCGAAGGCAACCTGGCATAGTCAGAGGAAAACAGATTATCATGATACCGAAGCGATTCGATGGCACAGCAGTTGTCCACCGGCCAGCGCAGCCCGGGAAAGCTCTCAAGGAATGGTAATTTCGATTCCGAGAACGCAGCCGCCAGAGCGGCTGAGCGTCCGTGAAACGACTCAATGACCCTTTGATTTTTCCCGCCAAGAAAAACATAACCGGCTCGTACCAAATTAGTAATTCCAGCAGCTATGACACCACCCTTAGGGCTCAGCTTGGAACAAGAAGTGAAAGGATATTCGCTTTCACATGTCTCAAGTTGAGGAATCAGCAGCTCCAACTTTGCCAGGGTAGTGGCAATAGCTTGAGAGTCAGCCCTCCTCTCAACAGCAATATTAATCAAGCTCAAACCGTAAAAGCCATAGGAAAAAATTTTACCTTCTGGCTGAAATTGTCCTTGCCAGTTGGCTCCGCCCTCTGCCAGCCGGCGCTCAATAGAGCTTAGTTGCGCCGCCACATCCTTCTGAAAGTACTTAATGTCAGGCGAGCACAGAGAAAACAATCCGTATAGCCAGGAAAACACAAAATTGAGAACGCAAAGCATTAGATAAGCCCGAAAAAGCAGAGCGCTGGGAGTAAATCTCACTTTGCGAATAACCCGAAAGCCTAGCCATCACGATTATACAGTAAAGCTGTGGCAAGTTTAAATCGTTGTATAATCAGTCTTGAATTCACAAAGCGCCTGGCATGCCTCAATCAACTAATCTAATCTTCGCGGTCATTCTTTGCTTGTCTCTCCAGGTAGTATGTGCAACTTGCCAGTACAGCTCATACACTGTTAGAGCTCATGTACTAACGCCGATGCGCAAATCAAAACCAAGCAGCTCTTACACTCTTGTTGCGCTCATACCAAAACCAATATCCCAAAGCATTGACGCAAAAAGCGAACTGGCTCGGCGAATAGAGAATTACTTTATTTACTTGCAAAACAGAGATTTTACCAACGCTTACCTGGAAGCATCTGAGTGCCGCAAGGAAGAGCCGAAAGTCGCGAGTTCCTACTATCTACTGGGCGCAGCAATGGTGGCACTATCTGACTTCAATTCAGCCATAACACAGCTAAATGAAGCCATTAATGTGGACCCTAATTTCTCAGAAGCACATTTCATGCTTGGGCAAGCATATCGGCTGAGCGGACATTATGAGGATGCCATCAACCAATATCAGACCTGTTTCAAATTGAGCCCAGATTCTACTGCAGCCCAAGTCTTCACTGCGGAATGCTACAGAATGCAGGGAAATCTCTGGAGAGCAAGTGCTGAATGCAGCGAAATTCTAAAGGCGCACCCGACATATCCTCTAGCACACACAGTTCTGGCCAACACATATTTGCAGCAAGAAAAAGCTGAGTTAGCCGTTCAAGAATACGAAGCCGCAGTGGCTGCGGCGCCTGATGACCCTTACGTCCATTTTAGATATGGACAATCTCTCGGCACTCTAAAAAGGTGGACCGAAGCAAAAGCAGAAATCGCCAGAGCACTGGAGTTAGATCCCAACTATTCTGATGCCACCATGGTAATGGCATGGGTGCTTTCTAATCAGGACAAAACTGATGAAGCAATTCGATTTTGCCAGAGGGCAGCGTTGCTTGCACCTAACGATGTCGATGTACACAACGCGCTGGCAGTTCTATATATAAAAATTGGAGACCATGACAGAGCCGCCAATGAATACAAAATCTCAAGGATGCTTCGACCAAAAAACATCAGAATTCAACGAGCCCTGGCACTACAACTTGCCAAAACACAGCGCCTCGATGAAGCAATAGTAGAAATGGCGCTTGTGTCACAATTATTCCCGCTGGATGAGGAGATAAAGCTCGCACTGGGGGCACTCCTACAATTAAAGAATAAAGAACGCGAGAATCATATTGAATAAAAGAACTGCTTTAATATGACACTTAAGATAGCAGAAGCCAGCATCAAAATGGTCACATTTACCTTAGCCCAGCGCAAAAGAATAAAAGAAGCGGCAAACACTACTACACCATATGCAGTGCTAGCAGCCACCAAAAACAATTGAATCAAAACAAAAAACATAAGCGCTAAAGAAGCCAGGTTAACGCCTTTCAATAGAGTCGCGAACACTTCGTTTTCTCTCAACTGCCGAAAGATAGGTGCAGTGATTGCCACGAAAATAAAGGCTGGTGCAAAAATCCCCACGGTTGCAAGAACAGCGCCCGAAACACCGCCCAATAGAAAGCCGATAAATGTTGCAGTGGTAAACACCGGACCAGGTGTTATCTGCCCTATGCTGATTGCATCAAAAAGTTGTTGCGAGCTTATCCAATGCAGATTCTGGACAAGATCGGCTTGCAGAAAAGCCAACAACACATAGCCACTACCATAAAGAACAGATCCCAATTTCAGAAAATAGAAGAAGATGGAAGAAGGTGCAACATTCATACTGCTGGCACTTCCCGTCAACGGATTTATAAAGCTAACCAGCATCAGTAAGCTCAAAACGAATATCGTTATGCATGTCAATTTCGTTTGTTGGCGTAGCAAATTATGCTTATCACTCCAGGCATATAGCAAAGACACGGCGCCAGCAAGTAAAAGCACAAAGAGTTCGTTCCGTACAAAATAGCAAAGCAAAATTGCCAAAGCAACACAAAAAATCTGCAATTTTGTCTTCATGACCGTCCTGGATAAACCCAGCAGAGCATCTAGCACAAGAGCAACAACAACCGGTTTGACACCGTCAAAAATCACTTTCACTTCAGGAAGAAATGCAGCCCCGACATACATGTATGCAAGCAGGAGTACCATGAAAAAAGCTGGTAAAATGAAACATAAGCCTGAAATAAAGAGCCCCCTGTATCCACCGAATCTATATCCGAGATGGATGGCAAGCTCAGTCGAATTTGGTCCGGGAATCAGATTGCAAGCGCTGATAAGGTCTAAGAACTCATCCTCACCAAGTACCTTTCTTCTCTCGACGAATTCTTTACGCATCATTGTAATGTGCGCAGCTGGTCCGCCAAAAGCCGTACACCCCAGAGTAAGGAAAAGGGGAATCAATGACACCAAAGATGGTGCTCCATTTTGTTTTCCTACTAAAGTAGAATCTACCGATGGCGAGTTAGCATCTTCATTTAAATCAGGGCTCACGAGACGAATTCCTTACTCTGCTATCGGCTCAAAATTTCCAAAAGCCTTCCCTGTCTCGTCATCATCATAAATGTCGAGGGAACACAATTCTCCACTCGCTTTGCAAATGAAAAAATACCCCGTACAGCTGTCATAAATGCTGTACGTCTCGCGTTCAAAAGTGAGCAGTTGCCCTTCAGCAAACTCACTGCGCAACGCCGAGAAGGAATTGACAACACGATATAAACGACCTTTCACAAATGGACAACTACGCCATGATTTAGGTTCCGTCATTTCTCCTCCCCTGACTTACTTCCACATCATCCACTGAAATGCCTGGCATTTCAAGATTGAATCGGCTCTCCTGATTTTGTAAAATCTGCTCTTCAGAGTCGGACTATGCAGATGTCGAAACAAACAATATTGCTTTACTCAAACCGGACTTCAGAGGCGGAAGCCTACGCGATGGCTCTGGAAAAATCTGGACTAGACGAGCATCTCATCGTCTGCCAAACAACCGAAGAAGTCGAGAATAGCATTGCGGAAGCTGACATCATATTCGGTGTTCATCTACCACCTGGCGCATACAAAAATGCGCGCAAACTCAAATGGATTCAATCTATGTGGGCAGGTGTAGAAGGTTTGGTGAACGCTGAATTTTTGCAGACTCCAAAAATTACTAAGCCCTGGGGAGTGTTTGGCTCGTTTCTGTCGCACTACGTTTTCGGCAATCTTCTAGCGCACAAAATAAAAGCATTTACCGGCAAAGAACAGCAACAGCAGAAGCATTGGAAACCTTATCAGATAGAAAAAATATCGAAAAAAACGATAGGCATTGCTGGCATCGGGGACATCGGAAGCGAACTAGCACGAGTAGCAAGAGCATTCGATATGCAAGTCTGGGGACTGAATCGAAGCGGTACGCCAAATGCAACCGCAGACCAAACCTTTTCGACAAAACAACTGGACGAATTCGTGTCGGGAACCGACGTCTTGGTGCTGACACTTCCGCTAACGAGTGAAACTAGAGGAATGTTCAATGAACGGGTCCTGCAAAAGCTAAGACCAGATTCCTGGATAATAAATGTTGGAAGAGGCGCTCTCATTGACGACGAGTCTCTGGTAAATTGCCTGAAATCAAAAAAAATAGCAGGCGCAATACTTGACGTTTTTGCAGTCGAGCCCCTTCCGCCAGAGCATCCCTTCTGGTCTCTGGAGAACTGTATTGTGACACCTCACATTGGAGGTCCAAGCATTCCAGAAGAGATTACTGCATGTTTCATGGAAAATCTCAGCCGATATAAAAACGGGCAAGCACTACGGGGATTGGTCGACCTTCAGCGTGGTTACTGAATAGCTCACATGCAAATTACAGCAAATTAGGGATTCGCACAACAATCTCGCTCATCTTAAGCGCTCATGCACATTACGGATCCGCACAACAATCTTGCACATCTTCAGCGCACATGCACATTACGGATCCGCACTACAGTCTTGCATGCTTCAGCGCACATACACATTACGGATCCGCACTATAATCTTGCACTACTTCAGCGCACAAACGCAATTCACTGATCTGCGCAGTGATCTCGCTCCGCTTCAGCACACGGGCGAATCCGCACAACACTCTTGCCAATCAGCTACTAAGCTTGAGCAACCTTTTGATAAATGTTATCAGCATTGGCCATACGTTCTCCACGAGCGGCTCCTGAACTGCGCTCATAGTATTTGTCGAAAATAGCCGCTGCCTCTCTCGGCGTTTGAGCTGATTGCAATTTAGCAAACGCACCAGATTCGCTGCCCTTCAATTCCTTCATCATGAAGTCAACCTGTACATGCCAGTCGGTTACTGGCTTACCTTCCGATGCTGCGAAGCGCTCTAGCTGAGTGCGGCGCCCGCCTTCCCATTGGCAGAGTCCGATAGCACCTTCACCAGCGTTGTAAGCGTTTGTCTTAAAACTAGACTCGGTCATCATGTTGCCCAAAATTCCCGAAGCAACCGCAGGCGATAGACCATGCTGCTGAGTCATGTAATCATAAATCTGTTTTGCTTGAACTGTTTCACCAGGACCTAGCGGCTTGCCATGGCTGTCAGTTCCTCCAGTGTTCAGCGAACCATCACCGTTGCTGCCGTTGCCGCGGAACATACCATTTCCATCAAATCCACCATTATTTGCAAAACCACCGATGCCATTTGAGACACCACGATTTACAAAACCATTCTCTGGGGCTGGCGCCGGGTTTGCACTCTGTGTCGATGTCGGAACAAAATCTGGCAAATTGGGTTTAGCATTCGCGAGGTCGTTCATCCAGCCCGGCACCGCCTGCCCAGGATGGTTCTTCTGCCAGAGGCGAATCATTTCCTTCGCCGCCTGCTTTTGCATATCAGTTTGGTGCGTAATCGCATCTCGAAGGCTCTTATTGTCGTCTTGCTTCGGACTTTGAATTTCAATATTGATGCTGCCATCGGGGCTCGGCGTTGCCAGCTCATTTTTCACAAGCTGCCCTTGAGGAGTCATAAAATAATCAGGTTGACGGTTTGCAGCCTGGTTCTCCCCAGAGCTGCTGAATGTAATTGGTGTGCCATTTTCGATAGCGGCTTGTACCGGAGCCGGCATCTCCACCGGAGCGGCTACAGCTCCTGGAGCAGATGGTGCATCCATAGGTGCTGCATCACTCGGAGCAGCGGAAGCGCCAGACTTGAGTGTTCTGTCAATTACCGACTGAAAAAAATCGGAACGCAACGCGTCGGACGCAGCAGGAGCATGCTCCGCCGGTAGCGGAGAGAAAATTTCATGATGATTCACCAGCAAACAACCTCGGACAAATAAAAGAAGCAATAATCCAACCCTGCTTAAATAAAATAGATGTAAGCTGTCCTTCGGTCCATGGTGTAATTCCCCATGCAGACAGTCCAAAATGCAAAAAAGCCTAGGAACCTTGGCGGTACAAGCATTTTCGATACAATGTGTTCATCCACAATTTAACATGCTTAAAAGTGATCGCTAGCTTCGCAAACCTTGTGCAGGCGTGCTTTCACCCTTTTGCAAGTTCGACACCCTTCGTATTCTGAAAAAGGGATTTGTTGATTAGAGGCTCTGGGTCGCCTTGCCTGAACTTTCACGCTCTGAATTAATTGAAACAAACAAGAATGCTGCACCTGCAGCCTATGACTGGGTCAAAGACACTGTCATTCACCCGCTATTGAATGCAGCGCTGATAGAGCCCTGCAACACGGTCAGCAATGCGATATCTGATGCTTCTGGGCGTAGCAACCGCTGCGAAATCAAAGCCCTTGCAACAAAGAAGGCTCAACCCTATACAACAGACTGGTTTGTTGAATCAGCCGCCAGTGGCGCAGGAAGCATGCTGCCCTTCCTTATAAGTGGGAAGTTGGCAGGGTGTGCTCTCAAGGGTACTGCAAGTCGCTTTGAACTGAGAGGAACAAGCGCAGCCATTCTAAATAGCGAGAAAACAGCCATGCTGAGCGGGGCTGGCGCCTACGCAGCTCTGAAACGTCCAAATGAGGGCGAGACAAGGCTGGGCAATGCCGTCGGAACAGTAGCGGCTTTTGCCGTTTTCGAAAGTGGAAATAGCCTGGCTAAGCTTCCACAGTTCAAACAATCTTTTGCTACACGATCAGTATTGAGGCTTGGTACTGGTTTTGCAGGTGGTGTCACACAAGTTGAACTTGCAAGCCTCATCTCGCAACATAAGCACGCCCGAACGGACATGCTTATGCAAAGCGGAATTTCCGGCGCATCACTTAACTTCAGCATGGGGTTGGTTCAAGATCGCCTACCCTCGGCTTCTCAAACAAAGAACGCAGAAGCGCGTAATCCGCAGCAGGAAGTAAAAAATACGACCGCAGGCAACTCAGCAGAGAAAATTCCCGCGCGGCTCGAGCAAAAGCAGAATAATACTGCTACCACACAGACTGAACCCAAACAGGACATGGGTGCCACCGCACGCGATACCGGCACTCCTGCAAGAACAGCACATCCAGAACCAATCACTTCAATGGAAGTTCGCAGAGCAGAAGCAGAAGCAGCAGATGCAGTAAATCCAGACATTCCAACAAAAGGGCTACTGGCCCAGCGCAGTGCCCCGGTGAATTTAGTCAGAGCCGACAATCCTACAGCGAAAGCGAATGTAGCAGAGCCAGCGGATCGCAAGGGAGATGTAGTATACATCGTTGTGGACAGCGGCTTTTCTCCCGAGTCTTTACCTGCAAAACACAACATTTTAGGTACGTGGGATCCGACCGGAGAGGGCGTATTCAATGATCCGCTAAACCACGGAAGCATTGTTCTCTCCAAACTAAGAGAAGCAGACCCGCAAGCGAAGTTCATGCTGATCAAGGCCTACGATGGTGCTAATAATCTTGCTCAAACACGCTTTGAGAATGGACAAATCGCAAAGCCAGGTTGGACTGAAGCTTACCTTGAAGCTGTTGCCCTGGCAAAACAACACAAGCTTCCTTCAGTCGGGAACTGCAGTTTCGGTGAATTTACGCACGCCATGGATGGAACAGGATGGGAGAGTTTTCAACTCAGCCATGCAGTTGGAGCCGGCAAACAAGGTCATGTTCTTGTTGCAGCTACAGGTCCTGGCACAGGAGTAGCCCGCCATGCATCAGGAGTAGTTGAAGCAGGAAAGAGTGGGGAAGTAAGCATAAGTCAAAATGGTGAAGCAGCATTCAATCTTTGGATGGGTAAGAATGCGCCCAGGGACTGGAGCCTTAGTGTGTATGAAGGACGAAGGCTTATTCACGCAGTCGATGGCAAGCAGCTTGAGCCAAATTTCTGGAATAACCGGCAACAGGTAACATTCCGAAGCTGGATAGACAACCCAGACACACGCTTCGTGTTGCAGCGCACGGGCGCCGACCCGAGACCACTTAGTTTTGATTTTTTCGTGCAGGAAGGAAACGCGACCTTCAAGAATCACATCAACCCTGAGCTGATTTCTGAACCAGCCGTTTTCCCGCACGTTGTTTCTGTCGGCATCAAAGATATGAGCTACTCGCCCTCACAAACCACTCTGGGAGCAAAGCCAGACGTCCTCCTACCGGGAAATGGCCCCGTGTCATTCAGGACGCCAGAAATAACACACGCTATTGGGCAAATGCTCAAGGCAAACCCGGAGCTTGATGCAACGCAAGTACAAAAACTCTTGGGAAAATACCCTCAAGGAAAATAAGATCAGTTACTCTCAAACTCGTCATTTCCACGAGGATAATACAAATTGCCAGCAGATGAGACATTCTCATCAGCAGACTCATTCCCCTCGCCAGTCGCGATTGTCGGCTCTTCACCCACGAATAATTCAGTGCTCTTTTTTACTTGTTCAGTCATGTGCAAGTCTTGATAGAGTTTGATTAGCGTAAGAAAGGTTGCATTGTTTCCCTGGCAGTATGCACGGTTCTGCTGGATATCAAATTGATCTAAATGGAACTTTTCAAGTAAGGCTAGTGCCTTTTTCTTCTCGCCGTCGTTGCTCAGGAGGCGGACGTACTCCAATAAATCGGAGGAGAATTGGTTATTAGATTCTCCAGGGTGTACGCCAATACCTGCACTAGAATAGCTCGCGAGGTTCGGTACATTCTCGAATAGGCGTTCGTAGTAACGCTTCGCAGTGACTGTATCACCGGCGTGATTAAAGCAGCGAGCGAGTTGTGAAAGTGTTGAACATAAGTGCTCTGAATGCGACCCATACGCCTTTTCCTCGATGCTCAAAGCTTCCAGGAGCGGAGTTATTTCCTTTGGCGAGGCTACCAACACTTCCTGGCGAGCAGCATCGAGTTCTTCGAATGCCAGTTTGATATTCTCGTCGAAGTTAAACTGGCGGAAAGGTAATCGAGCGACTTCGCCTAAAGCTGCCTCCCAGTCGCCATGCTGAATTGCACGATGCGCATAGAGATTACTGTACGCTTCTCCCATGTCAGCGCCGAGCTTCGAATAACATGTCTTTAGATTGATAAGCCCGCGGTCTTCATGCCCAGATAACCTAAAGTATAAATACGCCTTTTCGAATTCTCTAATTCCCTGGGCGGGATCTTGAAAGCGTCCCAGCTCATTGAATGCGCATGCCGCATAATATGCGATGCGTTTGTTATCAGCTAAATCCGAAAAATTATCATAACGAAAACTGCCGTAGAGCTTGTGCTCAAGCATGTATTGCCTTACAGCATCAGTACACTCTTTGTATTGCTTCTTGTTATAGAGCGTCCGCACTCTTTCCAGAGCAACCTTAGCGGCATCACGCCTTTGTGCAGGTGTTTCGTCGTGATCATTGACAGAAATGAAATTCCAAAGACCGGCAATATTGTTCAGCAAAAGTATGGCACTCGAACGCGAATTATCACCATGTCGAAAATACCGCAGCGCCTGTTCATAATTGCCGATAGCTTCTTTTGCAAGGGCATTCTGGCTTGCACTATTCCTCTGTTTTGCATCAAGCTTCCATTTCCAACAAAGGCGTTGCTTGGAATTAGCAAGCTCCCACTGCATATCAGCCAGAAGTCCAGCTGGCTTGCTAGAAACTGTAGCTTGCCATATCGCTTTGTTCCAATGATCGCACGCGCTCTCTGCATCACCATTAATTGAGGCTAGCTGAGCTAAATCAATTTCTTTCTGCAGCTGCAATTCACTGATGAATTTTACAGAACAAAGCCCAAGTAAAAGATAGGCAAATAAACAAACAAAGATCTTCCGATCAAAGTAATCAAGGAAGCGAAACAGCAACAGTTTCTCGGCCTTACGGGGAAGCTTTTTGCGACTATCACCGCAAATGCAATCGTTGACGAAACGCAGTGCATCTGTCAGTTCGTGAATGTTTCGAAACCGCTTTGAAGGCTTCTTCTGCAAGCATTTAACGATAATACAATCGAGCAACTTAAGTGCATTATGCTCAGGTGCATCAGGGCTATATTGATTCGCAAGCTCATGTAAATAATTCAAGGATGCGCTGCTCACCTTACTACCCACGAAGGGAGGGCTACCGCAGAGCGCCTCATACATGATGCAGCCCAAAGAATAAATATCAGTTCGCGCGTCAATTTTGGCACGATCTAGTGCTTGCTCAGGGCTCAAGTAAAACGCGTTTTGCACTGGGTCTGGTGGCAAGCCAAAATCCACGACCTTCACAATGTCTTCGTCAAGCTGTTCACTGGCAAGAAGAATTTTCGATGGGCATAAATTTGCGTGGATCAATTGATGTGAATGCGCCTCTTGCAAAACATCGCAGACTTGATTAAAGATATGGAGAAACCGTGCGATATTCAAGCGTTTAACAACAGGAAACAGTTGTGCAAGACTCTCGCCTTCAACGTAATCTGTCACCACGTATGGTTCACCGTCTTCCGATACACCATTCTCGTAAACTGTAATATGGTTAGGGTGGGTCAGACTCGATGATTGCTTTGCAGCTTGCTGAATCATCCTCAGTTGAATAGCATTTACCGAACGAGCGTTATAAATACGAATCAAGAATGTTCCGTCTATGCCGTCTCGTTGAGCAACATAGGAGGTGCTCAACGCATCCCGAGAGTGCTCCCAAATCAATTTGTAATTCCCAAACTCGGTTCTGCCAGTCGGTTTAGGTCCGATGGACTGACGAGTTCTTGAGGAAGCGTCAGAATCATCGGCTTGCGAATGCCTCCCGGCCCTCTCCAGGGGCGCAACAGGCGCAAAGACGTGACAGTTCTCGGGTGCGGCTTGTGGTGCCGAAATTGGTACGGACTGCGCTCCTGGCGACTGCCCTGGCGACAGAGCTGACGACTGTGCTGGCAACGGAGCCGACGACGGAGCTGGCAACGGAGCCGACGACGGAGCTGGCAACGGAGCCGACGACGGAGCTGACGACTGTGCTGGCAACGGAGCCGACAGCGGCTCCTCAACTTGATTGTCGGACGCTACTTTTAATTCAACTGATTCTATATATCTTTTGAGATTCGCATGCTCGAGCGAGCCGAAGCTAAGCCCCTTGCGGGCACTTCGTTTCTGTTGATTTAACATATTTGGGAAGCTAGTTAGTAAAAACGTTGGGGGAAATAAACCAAACAAAGAGTATACTTCTCTGCCCAAGGATGTCAACAGGCTTTTCCACAGTCAGCTCATGGGGATAGACGGCGCTTTAATATTGCACGGTTGATATAATGTTCCGACCGAATCAATCTTCTGCACGGAGTTAGCTATGCTTATCTTGTCCAACATTTCTAGCCTATACGATGGCACGTCCGAGTCTTCGACGAGCATGCACAAGAACGTCGACCTCTGGATTGAAAACGGCA
This sequence comes from Obscuribacteraceae bacterium (SeqCode), assembly GCA_044226015.1. Lineage (GTDB taxonomy): Bacteria > Cyanobacteriota > Vampirovibrionia > Obscuribacterales > Obscuribacteraceae > JAIEPM01. The sequence continues at coordinate 473,619 of JBGAHS010000007.1, read as the reverse complement.
AGATTGAAAAGATGGTTCCGCACCAGAAAGAGCAATCAATCGGAGATGCCCACACGATTGTAGATTGTTCAGAATACACAGTGACGCCAGGTCTAATTGATTGCCACGGTCATATCACAATCTTAGGTTTCAGCGAAGCAGAAATAGACCGGATGAACGCGCCAGCTTCGTTCATCTACGTGGAGAAAATTCTCTACACGACATTGGTTAATGGAGGCGTCACAACACTTAGAGACATAGGCGGCGCCACTCTAGCAATGAAGAGATTAGTTGATCAAGGATTGATGATTGGACCGAGATTGAAGATCGCGATCTGCATTCTTTCGACAACTGGCGGACATGCTGATTTCCGCGGTCCAGATCGCTGCCATGCGCAATTATCAAAATTGCTAATCGAAGGACCTGGCCGACCATCTAGCATAGTGGATGGGCCCTGGGAATGCCGCAAGCGAGTGCGAGAGATTGCAGCATGCGGGGCTGATTTCATCAAGTTGTGCACCAGCCCTGGTGTCGCATCTCCATCAGATAAATTAGAACACCAAGATTTCACCGCAGAAGAAATAAAAGCCATTTGCGACGAAGCCGCAGCAAGAGGGCTGAAAGTGGCAGCGCATGCTCATAGCCAAAGCGGTATTGCGCTTGCTATCAACAATGGCGTTCACGACATACAGCATATTTCGTTTATGGACGAACGATTAGTCGAAGAAGCCTTCGCAAGAAAATGTACTGTTACTCCCACGTCATGGGTAATCAATGCATTGCAAAAATCCAACGACCTTTCAGCATTTGTCAGAGAGAAAGTGAAAAAAGTTGCTGAAGTGCACACCAAAGCAGTTCAATACGCAGCCAAGGGTGGTCTTAAAATACTAGCTGGAACCGACGCGGTTCTTCCAGGAATGCATGGAAAAAACTATTTGGAAATTACAAACCTCATCTTAGATGGTCTTTCGCCATTAAAAGCTTGGTATGGATCTACTGGACTTGCAGCAGATGAGATAGGACAGGACGACACAGGAACGTTGGTTGCGGGCAAACGAGCAGATCTCCTTATCTGCAAGGGTGACGTTATCAACAAACCTGAACTACTCGGAGAAGGTTCGCTGATAGAGGTCTTAAAAGACGGCGAAGCATACAAGGGAAACCTTCCGCAAATAAAGCAGCGAACATTTGCGCACACCGCAGAGCAATTTTGCAATTAATTTTCGATGAAGCTGAGGTCAGGTTAGGGGGCGAAGCTCACAAGCGTCGTCACATTCCCATTGCAAATCATCAATCAGACTTAGTCGGAACTGATCACAGGTGAACTCGGCAAAGCGGTCCACTCAGCCTGTTCCATTTGGGTATGAGGCTTAGCAACTTCGATGAAACAATCGCAGGCTCCAGTGGGGCAATCTTCGATGCACTTGGCACAGTCCTTGCATTTATCGAAATCCACGCAAAACCGCCCCGCAATACAAGCAATTGCTTTTAGCGGGCAAGCCATTTCACAGGCAGAGCACTGAATGCACATTTCAGGATCAACTACGTGCTGCTGCATTGCACTTATCCCAGAGTCACATTCATTTCTGCAAAGCTCGCAGAGACCTCAGCTTGCCATCGTTTTGCGATATCTTCATTCTTGCTTGCTTTGAGTTTGAACTCTTGAAACAACGCGTTGCGATCAGACGCTGGTGGACCACAACAAGCCAGAACTTTATCATACCAATATGCAAGTGACAATTTAATTGCAGCTAGCTCAGAGTCGCTGTGAGATGCCTTCTTCAAAGCGTTTAGTCCAAAATCCTTGTGTGATTTTTCGACGGGCAAATGTGCACTAGCTAGCTCTGCCCATGGCTCAAAACTTGATGAACAGAAATCTTCTAGTTGCAGGCAAGCAACACTGGCCATCATATAAGTGAATACCGCTAAATCTGACCAGCTTTGAATTGGGAAATGAAGCGCGTTAAGACGCTTGTCCGCCGATATACGTTTGTAGCCCAGAGATGCGCTTCGGGCAAGCCTTGCGTCCCAGCAATGAGACGCAATGTACTTGTCCATGTTAATTCCAGTTTGTGCTGCTAGCTGATAAGTCTTGTCAGCCAAAGCAAGCTTCTCGTATGCAATCTTAGCAAGTGCTGTTTTCTCAGCAAGACTCGGAGCCAGCGAAAGCGCACCAGCGAAGCCAACTCCGCCGGCCATTTCAGAGTCGGCATACTGCAAGAGTATGCCGATAACTAGCTCCCGATATTTGCTTGAGCTGTTCTGCAAATTTGTAACCGACTTACCTTCAACTATTGTTGCAAGCAATGCGCGGTCAGACTCCGACAGGACATCAACAGTTCCCATTACTTCCTCTCTAGATTGCAGCAGCTTCTTCTAGCTGATAACCGACTCGCATATCGTAATCAGGTTGAATATCCTTGGGCATTTCCAAACCAAGCTCAGCAAGACGCTTGGATACGATTTCGAGATATTCAGCTTGCAATTGACGAGAGTCTTTCAGCTTGAGTCCCATCTCAAAATATTTTGCGAAGTGCTTGCTTTCATCATCTGGTCTTCCGGAAAAGCCGAGACCCATCTGCATGAATTTAGGCACCGCAGCTTGCAAGCGAGCCCGACCAGCGTCGCCATCGAATTCGATAACACGCTTTGCTGCCCACACACCAAAAGCTAGATGTCCCTTTTCTTCTTGCCAAATTCTCTCGCTTATTCTTCTCCACGGGAGATAAGATGACTCACGATATTGTCCTAAGAATGCCACCGCAGCTGGTGTAACAACAGTTGAGAACATCGCTACATCAGCCCACTCATCGAAGAACTTGCTCCAGTTTTCCTTACGAAATCCATTGATGATTCGAACAACCTTCGGAGATGGATTGTCTGGGTTTTGCACGAGATGCTGTACGCGCACATTCACGTCTACCCCTAGTTCTTCAAGAACTTGCCAACAATACCAACCATGACCGCACTCCTCCATAAACTTTTTGGTCAAGCGATATGCTTCCTCAGGTCGGGTAGCAAAGCGAAGGTTTTCTGAAACACGCTGACCTCCAGCAAACTCAGAGTCAGCTTGAAAGCTAAGCAAATCGATCAACGCAGCGCGATATTCAGCAGGCAAACTGTCGGTGTTCTCGTATGTCTTCATTCTTGGATATCCAATAAGGGTCGTTCATTAATAATCCCAGATGTCCAGAAATGTTTGATCAATCCTTATTGGTACTCTGAGTCTTTCCACTCATCCGAAAGGATGATTTTAACTACGTTTTAACTCAATTACAAACCAATTGGCCAGTTATTCGCGCGCGAAATGGTTCGCTTAGAGATCGCAGGCGAGAGTTCGAAGATCGTTGCTAGCATCGAAAATGGGATAAACAGGTCTAATTTTCCTATTTTAGAAGTGATTGCACCCAGATCTTGAAATAGGCATCAGTTGTGATCTCGTGATCTTTAGTGACACCACATATGATATCACTACATTTTTGTCCAGAAGAGCCCCACCGCTCGACAACCGCAGCAATGCTTACTTAAGCGTTATCAATCAAATGACCGAAGACTCTCAACCTGCCATCCGTCGATAATCCGTTTTGTCTGCGAAAAAAGGGAACCGGTAAATGAGATCTATTTGGAAAATAAAGCAGAAAGCGGCACTTTCGTTATTACTTAGTATGTCCTTGTTAAATGCAGTATCAATCACTCCAGCTTTGAGTGAGGAGACACCGGTACTACGCGGCAACGTTTCAATGGATGAACTGGCAATGAAGACAGTTCAAAAAGAGATTGAGCTGGCTGCATTGAACTCTGACTTCAGAACACATTACATGCAGCCCAACAAGTGGCGTAATAGAAGGGTCAAATTTTACCAGATGGCCGCTGGCGGAATCGCTAATGCTGGCGACATTACTATCATGAGCCATTTCTGGAATTACTATCGCAACGTCGGTGGCGGACTCAAACATAAAGGCAGCCTTGAGTCTGGCGTTATCACCGTTATGGTGGCATATCTTACTTTGGGTGGCTTGTACGCAGCAGAAGGTGCTCATGACCTTTTCAACGATTACCTTGCCAAACGCAAAGGCTTCGACTCAAAGAATGTGTTGAAGAGAGCGGAAGATCTAAAAGCTGAAATCGACCAGGCTCTGTCAGCCAGAAAAGCTGCCCTTTCCAGCGACAGCAGCCTGAACGATTCAGAACGCACATTGCTGGCACAAGAGAACAAAGTTCTGCAAGACTGCAGAGACCTGGTCTTGCTGGAGTTCAGCAAGCTCTACGTGGACGCAAGAAAGAAGCGCATCAAGCGTGACGTTACAACATTGGGAACCATAGCTGTTTGCGCTACCGGTGCATTTCCTGGCGCTCTCGGAGTAATCAGAGGAATTCAGGAAGTTAACCTCAAAATGATTGGTGGTGGTGGCATAGGCTTCCTTGTATCAGGCGCCACCTTAGCTGGTGCTCCTTTACTAATACATGGCGGTGCTCAATTGGGCGGAGCCTGGACGCAAAAAAATCTTTCGAAAACACTAGGTGCCCTCGAATGTAAGATGGCATCTCAACTGAAAGAAGACGTCGACAAGCTAGCTACAGTAAGAATTGATGCAGCTTCAACCACGACTGCAGCTAGAGTTTCTTCCTACCGTCAATTAAGTGATCTTCTAGCCGAAAGACAGGACTATTTGGCTCAAGAGAAAAAACGCAATAAGAGCCAGGCAATCGAAGATTTCGTTGCTTATGCCATCGAAGGCGGTCCTCAGATTGCATGGGGAACTATGGTTGCAAGAGCCGGATACAGATGGAACCGCAACCCAGCAAGAGCATTTAAGCTGATTGCTGAGGGCGCAACAGTGAATGAAGTGTCCTGGGGCTCATGGCTCTTAAACCAAACACAGGGCGAAATCAGAGATGAACTCTACAACATGAAACATAAGTTCGATGGCACCACAGGTGCATTTGGTACAACAAACACCAAGCTAACCGAACTGAAAACTTTCGCTAACGTAACACGAACGATTGGACAGAAGTAATCACATACTAAATCTCCTAAACAAAATTGATCTAAAAAATGGTCTCGATTGAGTTAGACACACACTAACAAAGTCAGACCGTTTTTCTTTTGGAGAAACTCTTAGTTTCCAGGTCGCTGCAATAAACTGCGAAGGCACTGCTGCATTTATGATAAGAAAACACAGGACGACTTGCCTGAGACAAGTTGAGAAAAATACTAGCAATCGCGCCACCACTTCAATACATTGAAGACATGGGCTTTGTCTTTATTCACTATACAGAAAGAGGACTGGCAACGACCTCAGGCTTTGGATCAATTTTCATTTCTACAGATGGAAAACTCACGGTAAAACACGCACCACCCTTGGAGCTATCAGATACTCTGACTTCTGTGTTAAGAGTTTTGGCGACCTCGTAAACTATGGACAAGCCAAGCCCACATCCGGTAGAAGACACACCAGGCATACGGTAGAAGCGCTCAAAAATCTTCTCTTTTTCCGAATTAGGAATGCCAGGACCAGAGTCTTCTATGCTCAAAACAACTTCTCCTTTCTCCTGCCGAATTTCCAGACACACAGCACCGCCTGAGGGCGTATACGTGATGGCGTTCTCCAGTAGATTAAAGAGCAGTTCCTCCAGATCGCCGCGATTTGCCATAACCGACACACCATCATTCGGCATCTCAAAGGATATTTCCAGATTCTTCTTGATTCCCTGAGGAACCAGGATTTGAGCAACATCTGTTACCAATTCGACCAGATCTACAGGTTCAATGTTTAGCATTTTCCCCTCGGACCGAGCCAGCGCCAAGAGCCGCCCTACAATGTGGCTTGTTCTATCTGCGACAGAAGCAATGTGCGCAAGAACAGCTGCGACCTCTGGGTCTTTATTGAGCTTTTCAGCGCATTCAACGTAGGTTATTAGCGCAGTAATCGGCGTGCGTAACTGATGGGCAGCGTTGCCGGTGAATTGCCTCTGAGCAGTCACAAATTTTCCTGTAGCAACTAGCAGGGAATTTAGCTCCTCTACGACAGGTTGCAATTCTGCCGGCGGTGCACCTATGTCAACTGGCGTCAAATCGAAGGGCTTTTTCGATTTGATTCGAACACCTAACTGTGTTAAAGGCCGCAAACCATATTTGATACCAAGCCATACGGAAAAACTGGCAAGAGCAACCAGCGCAATTTGCGGAGCCATTATGCTAAACAGAATTTGATTCAGTAAGCGCCGTTTACTATTAGTGGTCTCAGCAACCTGCACCCAGATACCGTTTGGCGTTGGTCCGAGATTCACAGGAACACGACACATGCGAAGTGTCTGCCCCTCCATTTTGAAATACCTAAAGCTAGCCCCCTGTGCATTTAGATTTTGTGGCAACGGCAAAATTGCGTCACCCATCAGCCTGTGACCGCTGCTATCGACAATCTGAAAATAGAACGTGTCTTGTCCGTTATGCTTCAAAACTGCTTTAGCAGCTGACGGAATGTCCGCCAACGCAATTCCCTCATTGTTTCTATACAACCTTGCGGCTATCGAGTCAGCTGAATTTAACAGGTAAGAATCATGCCACTCTGTCGCATACTTGGAAGCCAGGTTGTATGCAAAAAAGGTTGAAAGAGAGCATAAACTGATCAGTGGCGTAAGCACCCAGAGCAGTAACTGATGGCGTATCGCAATTCCCCGGAGAATTGGCGACTCAACGCCGTGTTTGTTTTTATTATCATTGCTCTGCAAGAAAACCCAACCCCCGAATTGTCTGAAGTCTGAGTCCATACGGTTCTAATTTCTTGCGCAGGCGATACACAATAATATCTATAGCGTTGTAGGTGACAGGCTCATCCCAATCGCTCAATTGCGACGACAAGCGCTGTTTCGTCACCAGATTTCCCAAATTCAAAAGCAATATTTCCAGGACAGAGAGCTCACGAGGAGACAAATCAATTAAGTGCTCTCCTCGGCGTAGCACTCTACCTACGGTATCAAACACAAGTTCACCGACATTTATGTGAGTCGCGTTGTTGCATGTCGTGCGCAAAATAGCACGTATTCTGGCTTCGAGCTCACCAAAATGGAACGGCTTAACGACATAATCATTTGCGCCAGAGTTTAGTCCTTCAATGCGCTCTTCGTAACTGTCTTTTGCTGTGAGAATGAGGACTGGAGTCGATATATTCTTTCGCCTGATACGTTTTAAGAAATCGAGGCCATTCATATCAGGTAGACCAAGGTCTAAAATAAAAGCGTCGTAGGGATTGGTCGACGCAAATATCTCTGCGCTGGATCCATCGGCAACCCGGTCTACAAGGTAATCGCTGGCTCTGAGAGCCAGCAATAAGGCATCCGCGACTTGATTGTCGTCTTCAATCAAAAGTAACTTCATATATTCAATTTAGCACTCCAGCGATTCATTTCGCTGAAAGAGATCCGAAAGAATCGAACAGCTAATCTCAAATCATCGAGTCAAGAAATGCTGAGGAGAGATTATGCATATTGTTTCCTACAGAGGACCATCACAGGCTGGAGGCGTATCGAAGCTGATTCAGCACGGTCTTAAAGGTGAAAGCAAAACAAAGTGGTGGCACATCAATCGGAATCTGCTTCAAGTTCGTGAGAATAAGCAAGCTAAGACTAGTGCAAGTATTTCAGCTGAAGTCGTGGATGGTCATTACAAATATGCAAATGAATTTTTGTGGCCGTTGATGCACGAGCGATTTGATCTTGTTCAATATGACAAAAGGGCACACGACGCTTATGTCTCAATGAACCTGGCTCTAGCAGTCAATTTGAAGGCTGAAATGAGTGATAGCGAACATGTTTTCACAAACGACTATCAATTTGCAATACTGCCAGCGTTCCTGAAAAACCGTCCAGCCAAACTGACCCATTTCTGGCATATTCCCTGGCCAACAACATGCTTGCAATCAATGGCAGAGCCTTTGATACAAATTGCCCAGGGAATCTTGCACAATGATAGAGTTGGCTTCCACACCCAACAATACGTGCAAAACTTCTGTAACTTCGTAGAGGAGTTTATTCCTGAAGCCAAAGTTCACTATGTAGAGGGTGCAGTCATCGTTCAAAGTGCAACCCAGTTTACTGAGCTGATAAGCAACCCAGCACAAATTGATTATCATCGCTGGAACAGGCTCGGCAGGCGGTCTGTCGCGCCCGGACATGATGTTCCTTACATTCTTTCTGTTGATCGAGCAGACTATTCAAAAGGTATTTTGGAGCGTCTTCATGCCATTCAATTATTCTATGCACAAAATCCAGAGCAGTTAGGAAAAATACAATTTGTATTCCTTTGCCAAAAAACTCGCACAGGTCTTTCAGCTTTCGACCAATACTGGCAAGAATGCAGAGAGCTGTATGAATCGATTACTCGCAACTTGGCGTTTGCTGATTGGGAACCGATAAGATGGATAGAAGACCCTCTCGAAATGGAAGAGTTGGCATCATGGTACGCCCATGCCAAGGCAATGTTGATCAATGCTCGGGTTGACGGTTTGAACCTGACAGCAAAGGAATTTATTGCATCGACTGTCAACCCCCACGCAGCGCTCGTTTTATCGAAAGGAACTGGGGCCTGGCACGAACTGAAAGAGCATGTACTCACGATTGACGGGCATCAGTCGGAGCATATTGCAAAGGCACTTTCTGTCCTAGTTGCAACATCCAACGACCAACATAGTACAAACTTGAGACACTCCAAGCGCATCTTGCGCAGCTGTTCGCTAGATTCCTGGTGGAAGAATCTGAACAAAGAGTGCAGTTCCAACGCGCTCCCTACTCGAAATTTACTCGAGAATTCAGCGTAAATCAGCTCCGAATGCCAAGTTCGTTCAAAACTTTTACTGACGCCCGTTCTCCTTCAAACGTCCCTTCCGAACGCGGATGGGACGTTTTTATTACACCGCTACTTGCCACATGGTCGCAGATTCTACAATTTGTCACCTGATCATCACCTACATTTAGTTCGAAATGTACACGATCGATCAGCAACAATAACTACCACCACCACACTTAATGAATCACTTTTATTTGATCGGCTCGAAAATGAAAACTCTATTTGCACAATTATACAAACTCAAGAATCCGAATCACCCCCATCGAGAAAATGCATCAAAAGCACGAGGCTCGCATCAGGTAGGGGAAGCGAGCCTTATCGTGCGTTGCAAGTTTGGATGACTGTTGAGCAGTCCTGAAAATTTATTTGAGTACCTTTTCGGGCTCAGGTGTTGGAGTCTCCTCCGATTCCTCATCCATCAAGTGTGTCATCACTGAAACATTCTTGGCATAGCGAATATCCGTCGCCAGGCCCAATGCCTTGAGAATCGAAATAGTGATCCATGTAGGATCAATTTCTGATGGCTTAAGACCGTGACGCGCAGATTGAGGAAACGCATGATGGTTGTTGTGCCAACCTTCACCCATACTCAAAGCGGCAACAAACCAGACATTGCGACTGTTATCACCACAAGGGTAGGTCTCATAGCCATATTGGCGCAAATGACAGATCGAATTAACGAGCAAAGGACCAAGGAAACCCATAACTGTAGCCAGAATATTAGCTGCTAGAACCACTGGTCCAAACAAGAAATAAATAGCAACACGAAATGCAATAGCGATTGCTAAGCAGAGATACCCATCTTTATTTGAGTGATTGCAATGCAAGAATCTGTAAACAGGGTCGCGATATAAATCAGGTGCAATCTCCTTGCTGTCTTTTTCGGAGATGGCTACATTCGGCTTCCACATCCATTCAATGAATGCATGCCAGAGCCCATCAAGTGGTGAATGCGGATCGCCCTTATGGTCAGAGAAGCGATGATGCAGCCTGTGAGTGGTCACCCAAAAGATTGGTGCCCCCTCAACAGCGAGGTAGGCCCCTGAAACAATGAAGTACTCTAACCACTTCGGAACTTTGTACGACTTGTGCGAAAGCAAGCGGTGATAGCCGAGAGTGATACCCTGTGTATGGTAAAAGTAGAAGACTATAAAAGAAAGGATAAAAAGTTCCAAGGTATACCTCACATTGATGAGCTTGCAGATTTTATCAAGTTCAAATTCTCTACCCATCAATCTATTGGTTGATGAGTAAACAGAAAGAAACGTAGACTAAACTCAATTTTTAGAAATTAATAAAGAAACCATTCAAGTCTGTCCCCACACACGAAGACGACACCCTTGCTGGGTGCGGCTTTTCTTTTCTGGCACGGAATAATTCACTTGAGTTCTCTATTTCAGTTCTCACTTTATTGAAGTCACCATCCAGCGATTCGTCAGTGCGGATGACCAGGCAAGAACATGGGGCCGACACCGAAACAGATTGTGAAACACTTCCTAGCATGAGCTTGTTTAGTCCGGAACGCCCGTGTGTTCCCATGACGATTAGTTCGGCTGGCCACATTCTTGCAGTCTCAAGAATTGCATCCTTCGCTTCACCTTCAGGAATCATGAATGGCACGCTTGCTCTATCGAGGCGCTGCGCTAGCAAGTCTCCCCACGCTTCGAGAAGCAAACTCAAAACCGATTCTTCAACCTGCCTCTTAAGCAAGGTCTCAGCGGCTTGAGCTGTACTCGTAAACGAGTTGATACCCGCAGAAGCAGGTCTAATTACCGAAAGCAAAAGTACTCTTTTTTGTTTTAGCCATAGCTGCCTCGATGCCCATTCTAAAGCCGCTGCAGAGTTTGACGAATCATCAACAGCAATAATCACGTTGCCTGCGGCTTCCGGAATACAGTCCTTGGCAAGAAGCACTGGACAGTTGGAATGCTCAAGTAATTGCTGGCTCACGCTGCCATGGAGTAATTTATCCAGACTGGAACGCTCAGTTTTTGCAACGACCAATAGCTCACAGTTGTTATTGGAAGCAAAGTCGAGCAAATTGTTCGTGCCACCATTCAGAGTGATAGCTTGAAATCTAGCGTCAGAGTAAACTTCCTCGAACCGATTCTTACACTCAATGGTTATAGGGGCATCTTCGCTAGCTCGAGGACACGCGTTAACAACTGCTATGTCACTGCCACTGAAAATTCCGCTTGAGGCAAGCCATTCTGTGGCTCTTCGAACCACCTGTGTGTCTTCAACTGCAAAAATCAACTTTCTCATATTCATGCCTTCATTGTTTCAATCGTTATTTTCGTGGAACTGGTAATTCCATCATTTTTTCCTTTTTTAGCAAAATCAGTTCTGCAAACAAGGCGTTCGGCCAACCGAAGTCTGGTCTTGTAAATTTCTTCTGGTCATCAGGATCGAACGATTCATGCAACAAATGATCACCAGGGTCGCTTGCGAGTATTTGTTTCAAAACAAGCGAGTAGCGCTGCTTATCGTTTTCAGTAAGCGCATCCATTATCATTGCCAGTGGCCAGATGTATGTCTTAGGCGTGTGCTCGCTACCAATTCCCGAAGCAACTTTCCCTTCCGCAAAATTCTTGTTGGCCTTGCTGAGAATCATCTTTCTGGTGTTTAGATAGACTCGATCATCATTGGAAACATAACCGAGATAAGGCAAAGACAGAAGACTCGGGATGTTCGCGTCATCCTCCAGGGTGTAATTGCCTAACCCATCTACCTCGAAAGCATAGACTTTTCCAAACTTCTTGTCGTTGACGATAGCAAATTTCTTGATACCCGCATCAATCTCATTCCTTAGTGCTTTGATATCAGCGAGGAATTTTCTGTCCTTGAATACACTTGTTTCAATCTCGATTAAGGCACGCAAAGCAACAACAGCCATCATCTCTGACGGAATCAAATAATTGTAATAGCATGCGTCGTCTGATGGTCTGAAGCCCATCCATACCATGCCACATTTTCCAACTTCACGTCCTTTGCCATTTAGCAACTCTTTGTGAGTATATTGAGAGCTTTTCGCGTGATCTTGCTCGGTCCGCATCGTTTCAATCACACGGTGCATTGCCTTTTGAAAGGTGTCGGTAAAGATAGTGGCATCACCACTGAGCTTCCAGTATGTCCACGCGAGAATTATGGGATAACACAACGAGTCCAACTCATACTTTTGTTCCCAAACTGACTTATCCTCACGAAAAGCATTAGCATAGGGATCTATGGTCAAATACTCAGCTTGCCGCGCAATTACTTTGCGCAAATAATCACGAACCTTTTCGTCTTTGTTCACAAAATAAAGATAAGGACGAACCTGGGCACTACTGTCTCGCAGCCATTCTGCCGGAATATCGCCGGTCTGAACATAAATACTTCCGTCCAATTCTTCAAACGACTGCTTCTGCTCTGCATTAGTCAACCCAGAACGAAACATTGTTACCAGATCGGAGTTGCTGTCCCGAAATTTGCTGGCGAATGCTTCGATACTTTCCAACCTGGCAGGTTTTCCCACTGGAGCATTGTCACTCGCCAGAGAGGCATATGGTGCAACGAATGCAAGCGTCCCGCAAAGCCAAGTACAGCAAAGTTTTTTTGTTCTCAATGAGATTCTTGTCAAGATTGGCTCCATTCGACTAGCACGCCAGTTAATGATCCTATCTCAATTGCGTTCAAGCGGGTCAATTTTTGAATTAGCTTGAATCTTGATTAAGTAAAGCTAGCCTTTCAAATCAATGAGGACAGCTGGCAAGCTTGCAAGCGTGACAAAATCGACGCAATGGAAGCTTGTTCTTTATCTAACGACAAGGTCTCGTCTTTCAGTATCAAACCTAAGGAAGCGAGCAATATGTCCTGCAGCTCGATAGGCAACTGTGAAACTTCCGCAGGAATGGCGAGACTTCTCAAAGGCGAGAGGAAGTAGCGTCCCAACATTTCCTGGTATGCGATTTCAGATTGCAATGACTCTGCGGCTACTAATACACGGTCGTCCTCAGTAGACTCACTGACGCTTAAAACTGGTTTAGCAGCAAACATTTCCCACAGAATAGAACCGGCAGCAAACGTATCGTCCGGCTCAAGGCGTGGATAATAGAGTGGAGAGCTTATCACCACGTTTGGTATCAGTCCTTCAGTACATGACATTGAGCCAAAGTAGCCAGGGTCGAGCAGAATTATTTCCTTTTCCGTTACCATGATATTCTCTGGCTTGAGGTCGCCATGGTACTTTAGCTTTGATTTCACGAGTTGATCAAAGCACTCGTATAGCCTGATAGCAAGTTGCAACTTCCCAGTGATTTCTAAGCCCTTTGCTAGAAAAGCTCTCAGGGTCATTCCATTTACAAGATTCATTTTCAGATACGAGTAGTTTCCAGCATACTGAGTAGATTCTGTAAGGGGAAACAAGCCCGGAGCCGCTGACACTCTTTTGTACTGGACTTCGAGTAGCTTCTCAGGCAATGGATGCACTTTACCGTAACTACCCGAATAAATAGCCAGAGCCTCTGTCAATTGCAAGCTCTCATTTTTGAGAGCTACTTTCACAGCGCAGGAGTTACCCAGAGCATCGACTCCTCTATAAACCTGACCAAAACTTCCCTGTCCGATTAGTTCAGCTAAAACGATAGAATCAATTTTGAGTCCGCATAAATTCAATTCAACCATTTTTTCGCCATACCCTGCCGGACGCCATACCGCTCTTAAAGCCGATCAATACTCGTAATCAAAGCTACTCATAATCGAAAAACTTATGACCGTCAAACTCCGTTCCTGATTCGATCTCTTCTATTGTCCAAATGTGATTGGAATACTCATCACCGGCGTGACCCTCAAACCGATTGAGTAGGGAGGATACAAAAAAGTGAATCTCGGCATCACCAGGATGGCGTTTAGAAACCTCAGCAAGCACGGCGATTGAAGGCGAATAACCCAGTTCATTTTGTACAGAACTTTCTGCGTTGAAGTCACTATAGGCGGTGATCGTCAAAATGATGTTGTCTCCACTCTTCAGATACCAGGGCGGGGCTTCAGAAGAATCAAAATGACTTTGCAAGAAATCTAGCACTTCATCATCACTTGCCGATTTCAGGTAGACAATAACTGAACGCATGACTCGCCTTGATGGAAAAGCCTAACCTAACCGAACCTAAGATTAGCACGAAGAACGTCAGGAAGGAACAGCTCAGAATCCTTCTGGCGCATTCGGGATCTTTCAGTAGCAATCAGGATCCTTCAGTAGCAATTCAGAATTCGCAGTAGCAATCAGGCTCCTTCAGTAGCAATTCAGAATCCCCAGTAGCAATCAGGATCCCCAGTAGCAGACTGGATCCTCCAGAAAGAACAAGATAAGCAAGCTGAGGGATCCATCAAGCGGATGGATCCCTCACAAAGTCAGATTGATAACAACGCATATCACGCTGCCTTAAAGCAAGGTTCCGTGAAGAATGGCACTAGCTACGGTGAAGTAGATTACCAGCCCTGTTACGTCAACGAGTGTCGCAACGAACGGAGTGGATGCGGTCGCCGGGTCAAATCCAACTCGTCGCAGAATCAGAGGCAAGAGAGAACCCGACAGGGTGCCCCACATAACTATGCCCAACAAGCTAAGTCCAATGGTAGCTGCAAGCAAGAAATAGTGTGGTCCGTAAACAGGAAAAAACTGCTGCCATACGATAACGCGAGCAAAACCAATCGCGCCCAAAAGTAATCCAAGGGCGAATCCGGTCACTAGCTCTTTCTTCATAACCTTAAACCAATCGCGCAAAGTCACTTCGCCAAGTGCCATCGCACGAATGATCAACGTTGAAGCCTGAGAGCCAGAGTTGCCACCGCTACTGATCACGAGCGGAATGAAAACAGCCAAGATGACCGCTTTGGAAATTTGATCTTGAAAGTGCCCCATGGCGTTAGCTGTCAGCATTTCACTGAGGAACAGTATGACGAGCCAACCACCTCGCTTCTTGATCATCTCGGCTAGAGATATATCAAGGTAAGGGGCACCTAAGACTTCAGAGCCACCAATCTTTTGAATATCCTCTGTTGCCTCCTCTTCAACAACATCAACTATGTCATCGATGGTGACAATTCCTTTCATTCTGTTTTGGGAATCGACGATTGGAATAGCCATCAAGTCATGCTCTGCGAAAAGGCGGCTCAATTCCTCCTGATCTGCTTGATCGGAAGCTGAGATTACGCTGGAGCGCATCACGTCTTTGATTTTCTTAAGAGCATCAGCAGTTATAAGACTGCGCAACGAAGTCACCCCAAGCAGGATTTGCTGGGCGTCTAAGACATAAATTGTATAGATGGTTTCGGTAGCATCGCGAGCTTGTTTACGCACGTATGTCAGGGCCTCAGACACTGTCATCTCGGGGCGCACGCGCACGAAGCGCGGACTCATGAGCCCGCCAGCCACATCTTCTCTATACATCAGTAGAGCCTGCACATCATCTCGCGTGTTTGAATCAAGCAAGTGAAGGTAGTGCTCGATGTCGGCAGGCTCCGCCTCTTGAAGTAGGTCTGCAGCATCATCGGGATCAAGCAAACGCAGCCAGACCGTCTGTTCACGTTCAGGCAAGTTTTCGATGATTTCAAATTGGTTTCTGGTGCTTAGCTCTCGGAAGAATTCTTGGGCATCTGCCAGAGGCAAACCTTTGAAGAGTTCAATCTTTTCATTGAGTGAATCATTCGCCCAGAGTTTGTGCAAATCAGTGTGAATAGCAGTAGCAGTCGTCATGGCTCGACCCTCCTGTTAATATAAAACAGACCTATAACGTTTTCAGCATGCGAGCAAGAACCGCACGCTATGCTGAGTTGAACCTGATTTTAAGAGCGTCGATTGGGATTAATTTGCCGCAGACCGAACGCTCGAACTACTTAACGGCTGAGCGAGAAGCTTTGCCAGCAAATATCCATCGATTTTTTCGACAATGAACATATAGCTTCTCCAAAAAAGCCGTACCTTTTCAGTATAGGCTGTAGCTGCTACCCTGGCAATGTTTTTGGGGCGGTTTAATGAAAGTTTTACTCCAACAATCTAAAGCGCCACACTTCCATGTTCTGGTAAGATGTTCGGGAAATCTAAAAGTTCCACAATTCGCCAATGAAACTTACAAAATTTGTTCTATGCGCTGCAATCCTATTGCAAGCTCCTGCAATTTCAAAACCCGTCGCAACAACTTCGCTCAATGAAGCTATTTCCAACGCCCAAATTGTCCTTGTGGTAGAAACAGGGGCAATGCAATTTGATGATATGAAGGAAGGCGAGAAGCGAAAGATGGAGAGCAATGAGTTTGAATGCCGCAAACAAAAATACAAGATTCTCAAAGTCTTGCGAAACAACAGCAAAGTCAAATTGAATCCTAACGCTTGCGTCGAGGTTAACCACAAATCAAACTCTTGCATCGTAAACAGCATCATCGTAAGCAAACGAGGCAACAAACTTGTAATTTCACGCACTGACATGGATGCACCCACAACGGTCGACGTATACAACCAGCACGAAAAAGAAATCCTGTTTCTATCTCCCTCGCAATATATGCCAGGTCAGCTTGAACACTACGGGTGGTTCGTTTCGCCACAACCGTGGAAGGAATCAATCGAAAGAGAGTGTTCTGTGGCACACAAACCAGTCAAGTCGGTTATCCAATTGCTTCCCGACTGTAGCAAGTAGCAAATGAGGTAGTATGCAAATCAAAAAGTGCACGTTAGCGAGCATACTCATTTGCGCTTTTTCTACGATAGGAGCAAAAGCTGAATCCGTTATGCGAACAAGCATGGAAGACGCCATGTCAACGGCTCCAATCATTCTGCTTGCCGAATCAGGCAAGCAAGAGTATGACGATTTGAAGGAAGGCCAAACTGTAAAAACAGACACAATGGCGCTGGAATGCCGCAAACAGCACTTCAAAATCTTGAAGATCTATAGAAACACATCATCAACAAAACTGGCTCTCAATCAAGATGTCCAGATAAATGCAAAGTCTAACAGTTGCCTAGTTTATGACGTATCAGTGAAGAAGAAAGGAAAAGAACTTGTTGTATCTTACTTGGGAAACACGAACAATCAGCCTTTCACAATAAGCACTGTGCACCCACCACAGAAACAGTTCTTGTTCCTGGTGCCTGAGCGTGATCAATTAATGCATTTCGGATGGTTCGTTTCACCTAAGCCATTCACTCAAGAGCTTGAGGCAAAGCTAGAAGCGCTTCCGCCTCCGACGAAGAAGACCATCCAATTGAATGGCAACTGCAATTAATCTTGCTTGGGCATTCAAGCGGAAAGTAGCGCTGAAATTAGAGCGCTTTTTGCAGTTTTAACACCGTGCCCGAAATAACCGCGGCTATCGAAGCCATCACACTTTCGTCAAAATCGAAGCTTGCAGTATGCTGAATGCTTCTTTGCCCCTGAACATGTGTTCCAAATAAAAGAAAGGCAGCGGGGCGAATAGCAGCATATTCAGCAAACTCACGAGTCCATGTTCTTCGCTTAATAGTATACGTACTGGCTGCTCCTAAAATTTCGGAAGAGCTTTCATAGGCACACGCAATTGTACTCTTATGCAAATCAAGATCGCTGTCATTTGAAGACACGGACAGCTGATACTTTGTATGTGTGCTAGCACATAATTCTTGAATCATTCGCAGCTGCTGGTCACGCATTTGTAAATCATCGCAATTGAAAAAACCTTCAATCGACGCTTCCTGGTTTCGCGCATTGATATTTTGAATCCGAAAATTACCTTTGCCTTTCTTGTTCAGATCCTGAATACCAGAAAGCACTGTAGTTACAGATTCCATCGAGTCTGAGCCAAGCCCAAACTGAATTTTGAATTCAGAACGTAAATTGAAAAAGACGCTCTCCATGACACCGACCTGCCCAAGAGGCATGGTGGCATCAATGTGAAACCCTAGGATGGCATCAATGTCATTCAAGGCTCCGTCAGCGATCATTTGCGAAGCCCCT
Source organism: Obscuribacteraceae bacterium (SeqCode) (assembly GCA_044226015.1). Taxonomy (GTDB): domain Bacteria; phylum Cyanobacteriota; class Vampirovibrionia; order Obscuribacterales; family Obscuribacteraceae; genus JAIEPM01. Next base: position 455,830 of record JBGAHS010000007.1, on the reverse strand, counting down.
TTATGATCGCATTCATCACTTGCGTGCTCTCCAGGTTGAACAATCAGGCGCACCCCGAAATTAGACCCCGCTGACAAAATCTCAGCCGCTCCACAGACAGCAGCCATATGAGCATCGTGGCCGCAGGCATGCATGGCATTGGCAATTTGCGATCTATACATCACCTGATTCAATTCAGTAATCGGCAATGCGTCCATCTCGGTTTTGATCGCAATGGTTCTTTTTGCACCCCTGTTCAAGTCAGCAATTATTCCTGTACTCTCAGTACTCGACTGAACGGTAAAACCTGCGCTCCGCAAACAATCTTTCATCAAAGAAGAAGTTCTTTGCTCTTCGAACGCTAACTCGGGATGAGCATGGATTTTTCGCCTTATGATGCTCATCTTCTCTTGAAGTGCTTTTGCTTGAACAAGCAGGGGGTGATGCTTCTGTTCGGCGTTTTGTGAATTATCAGATTGAATATTCGGCGACGCGGACTTGACAGCAGAACCAAGCAACAAAGATGTTTCACCGACAGTATTACGTCCCGAAACAGCCCTAGAAAATGTGGAAACCATAGTCTTTCCCCCAGCCAATACCCTCTGAACTACGAATAGCTCGGTAAATACAAGATAGTCGCGCTGGGTTACCTGAACATTACTAAACATGGCAAAGCGCAAAAGTGACTTCTAAACATGCCTACCTCCCCCAGGGGATGAGCCCAAGATTTAATGCTAGAGTGCAATTTCGAGCGAAACGATGCGCTAGACTTTAGGTCACTTTCTGAAGAGGGTAGCCATGAGCGCAGAAGTTAAAACCGAAAAGTCCTCCAGCACGGAAGAAAGCGAACTTGAAACACTGGTCGCAGGGCCGGGCAGGGGAAAATTCTTTGGCGGGCAGAGAAAAGGCGGCAAGAAAGACAATGCAATTGAGGGAAAATGCAGTGGCAGTTGCAGCGGATCCTGTAAATAAAAGAAATGTGGGAGATTGCCTGCCGGACAAGTCAAAGCCAGAACACTTAATTGAGCCAGAACTCAAACGACTGAAGAAAGTTCTGGATTTTTCAATCGATGATCCGTCAGCAGTTCTACCTTTATCAAAATCTCTTGCAGCAGAAATGGATTGGTCAGACGAGTTCACGAGGCTAGCAATATCTGAATACCTCAAATTCGCATTTTTAGCCAGCCGACAGCCTGGACGAGTGGTACCATCCATAGTGATTGACACAGTCTGGCACATGCACTTACTTTACACGCGATCATACCAGAGCTTTTGCAGAAATGAATTGGAAATCGACTTTCTTCATCATGAGCCAGGCAGAGGAGATGATGCAGAGAATAAGCAGTTTCGTGAGCTGTACTTAGAAACGCTAGTTGAATACGAGAAGTATTTCGGACCTCCTCCCACAGAAGTTTGGGGCGGAGACTCAGCAACAATAGCAAGAAAATTTGGACTAAGTCAGCACATTTGAATCAAAACTTTGCTTTTATGAAGAGAGCGCCGAGACCATGTTTGAGGCAGTGCTCGCTCGAAGACCGAACACCGCTCTGCGCCCTTCGGCGATAAACTGAGTTCACTTTATTGATATTCGGAACTCCGCCTGAGCCAGCCCGAGCACCTCAATTCTGATTTCCTTTTCGGTTATCGTAACCACTGAGTAAGATTCGCTGGGCGTCTTGCCAGTTTTTGTCATGTTTTCGACGAGCGACTGCAAAGTCACATAATGAACGCCGTCGAACTCGTTTATATTGTTCTGATGAATATGTCCACTAACAACAAGTTTTACTTTTCCTGAACGACTAAGCAGATTTCGAAACTCAGCACTACCGCTGAGAAAGCAACGTTCGGGCTTGTTATCAAAATAGTAGTTTTCATAAAGGTCTTGTTCATCAACCGGACAATGCAAAAAGACGATGATGGGAAATTTCGATTCAGAAAGCTGCAATTCAAACCAGCTCATCTGCGCTGGATCAAGACTGAGCTCAGCGCCTTTATCTTGAGCAAAAAGTGCGATGAACTTGAAGTTGCCTCCCTCCCACGAGTAATACAGACACTCCTTCTTCAAAACCGACTTAATTTGCTCAACACTTAGATTTACTTGCTCGTGAGACCCTACCACGTGATAAACAGGAAGCGTGGTTTCTTTCAAGACCTCAACGACTTTTTCCAAATTATCGAAATCTTCATCCGCATCATCGTCTTCAATCGCATTTCCCAGTTGAACAATAAATTCAGGCTTTAGTTTTGCCATCTGATTGACGAAATAACGCACTAGCGAAATGGCCCGGGATGGCAGCTTCTTGCAGTACCCATCGACTGGTTTGTCCGTTCCGTAATGAATGTCAGAAATAATGGCAAAGCGATAAGGTTTGAGTGGCATATGAGTCCTCCGTCACCAGAGACGATACCACAGAGCATGAAGAGTAACTAGAAGCCAGCCCTACGTTAATGACAAGAGCACTGATATCCACCTAAGTGCCGACGCGTCAACATTACTTTCCAATGGGAATCTATAAGACGCTGAATCGTCTACTTGCAACGATTTCAACTTGTGTCAGATCCTAAATATTGACTCAAGAAAGATCTCAAATTCCGCGCCACCTGTTATGATCCAATGTACTAAGGGGAGTAGCCCAGCCGCATCAGCGGTCTCGCGGAAATCGACATACTGATGCTCTAATGCGTCCGGTCCGTGAGCAGAATGAATATTATTCTGAGAGCCAGACCTTCGTATTTCGAGTTCCATTTGGGGTCTCGTTGTATGAAGTTCTGGCTCTTTTGCATGGAAAAGTTGATGAAAATAGCATGCTACATTTCAATAAGCCTGGCACTGATGTTCTCGCTGAGTTCCTGCAGCCAACCTGAACTTAAAAGTTCAGCAAGTTCCAACCCATCACCTCCTGAAGCAAAAGTAGAAAACAAGATAAGCTCGGACGGCAGCACAGTTCACTTGTCCGACTCCATGCTGAGTTCTGCGCAGCTAGAAGATCTTCCAGTTGCTATCAAAGCTGCCAATCAGCGTGTAGAAACGACCGGAGAAATCAAGTCTGATGAAAACAATGTTTTTCACGTAAGTTCCCTGGTAGGCGGACAGTTAATTGCAGACTATGTCAGCCTGGGTGATTATGTCAAAACACACCAGAGACTTGCCCTCGTTGAGAATCTGGAGGTCATGAAGATTTCGGCGAATTACATTCACGAAAGTCATGTCAAAGAGTTGGAAATAAAGCAGAGTCAGACTCGTCTGAAATTGGCTACTGCCAACAAGGCTCGACTGGAGAAGCTATTCAATTTACGAATAGCGGCTGAGAAAGATTATCTTCAAGCACAGACACAGTTAGCACTTGAAGAAGCGAATTTGGATACCGCCCAAAAGGAACTGGGTCATCAGAAAGAAGAGGCAAAAGCCATGCTCTCCGCTTATGGTGCCAATATAGATGATATTAAGGGCGATCAGCCTATTCGCCATTCGCCAATTCTATGTCCTAGAAGTGGATTTATAGTCAAGAAAAATATCACCGTGGGCGATGTCATAAATCCCAGCGATCAACTTTACATTGTTTCTGACCTGTCTAAAGTCTGGCTAGACATAACGATTTTTGACCGCGACCTTGGCAGCATTAAAGAAGGTGCGGTAATTTCTTTCACCACAGACAGCTTACCTAACAGACAGTTCAAAGGACACATAGACTACATCAAGCCACTTGCACAAGACAGCAGAACCTTTGTTGCTCGAGCAATTCTTCCCAATGACAAACTTTCGCTGAAACCAGGAATGTTCGGACATGTCGAAATCGAGCAAAATGGAAGTTCTCAATTCCCATTCATTCCTACAGAAGCGGTGCAAGAAATCGATGGAAAGAAAGTAGTCTTTGTCAAACAAGCTAAGGGCACTTACAAGAAAACACAAATTCAGGTTTCCAATCAAACAACATCAGGGTATTTTGTGAGTTCTGGACTTGTACCGGGTGATACCATCGCAGCAAAAGGTAGCTACTATTTAAAAGAACATCTTACGAATGATCCTACAGAAGGGGTTCAATTCTGATGGAAAGATTCTTCTCGGGCAGTTTAAAGTTTCGAGTGGTGACCTTCATCATTTTTGCTGTGGTTATATTTTCAGGAGTTATGGCGTTCTTGCATATTCCTATAGACGCCTTCCCTGATCTGGTAAACAATCAAGTCCAAATCTTTTCGGAAGCCCCAGGAATGGGTCCCGAAGAGACAGAGCAACTTATAACTATTCCTCTGGAATCAACACTTAATGGATTGCCAAACGTAGAGCAAGTTCGCTCGATTTCAAAATATGGACTATCTGTTATAACAGTGGTTTTTGGCGACGAAACGAATACCTATTTTGCTCGCCAACTTGTTTCAGAGCGCCTGCAAGCGGCTCGTTCAAGGCTTCCCAAAGACATCAATCCCGAGCTTGGACCAGTATCTACAGCAATGGGAGAAATCTATCAATACGTGCTACACGGAGCTGGGCAGAGCAGCATGGACTTGAAGACTCTCAATGATTGGGAGATCAAATACATGTTACGCTCAGTGCCCGGAGTAGCTGATGTGAACGCATGGGGTGGGCACTCGCTAGAATTTACGGTAACTGCTTTTCCTGACAAGCTTTTACAATACAACCTTACACTCGATGATTTGAGTAGCTGCATCGAGCACAACAATGCCAACTTCGGAGCAGGCATTGTGGACCATAACTCGGAACAGTTTTTGGTGCGCGGTGTCGGACGCATTCAAAAGATCGCCGACTTGCAAAACACGGTTATCAAAATCGATAATGGTGTACCTATCACTATCAAGAACGTTGCAGATGTGAGTATAAACAGTTCGCTCAGACAAGGTGCGGTAACGAAGGACGGAGAGGGAGAAGTAGTTACTGGTATTGTGATGATGCTGAAGGGTGAGAACAGTCGGGAAGTCATCAGCAGAGTCAAAAAGGAAATTTCACATATTCAGAGTGGCTTGCCAAAAGGCATTGAAATTGAACCCTTTTATGATCAAACCGCTCTGGTAGAGCAAACCATCAATACAGTCAAAACGAATCTAGCCGAAGGCGGAAGTCTAGTAGTTCTAATTCTTCTACTAATGTTGGGAAACATTCGTGCTGCGCTGATGGTGGCACTTGTAATACCAATTTCGCTGATGTTCTCGTTCATTGGCATGAAATGGCTAGGAATTTCTGTGAACATAATGAGCCTTGGAGCCATCGATTTTGGCATGATTGTAGACGGATCTATAGTCATGATGGAGAACATAGTGAGACGACTATCTCACGAACGAGATGGCGCATTATCAAACTTCGAGATAATACAAGAATCCACCGGACAAATGGCTCGCCCTATTCTCTTTGGCATTTTGATCATCACAATTGTGTACCTGCCTATCTTAAGCTTACAGGGCATGGAGTACAAGATGTTTTCTCCGATGGTTTTCGCGGTATGCTTCGCCCTCTTAGGTTCGCTTGCAACAGCACTACTATTGATTCCGGCAATGGCATCTTTTGTTTTCAGAGGAAAGGTTAGAGAAAGAGAAAACATCATCATCAATCTAGCAAAACGGACTTATCGTCCAATTTTGCAGTGGTGCCTGCGCCATCCAGTCCTTGTAGTTGGAAGCAGCACAATAATGTTTTTAGCTTCAGCGGCAAGTCTTGCTTTCATCGGTACCGAATTCGTTCCTCAGTTAGACGAAGGCGATCTTGTAATTCAAGCTCGCATGCCCACCACCATTAGCTTGAAAGAGTCCATTCGGCTTTCAGGTCTAATAGAAAAGACGATAAAGAAATCCCCCGAGGTGGCTGAAGTCGAGTCGAGAATTGGACGTCCAGACCTGGCTACCGACCCAATGGGTGTTTACCAGGCTGATGTTTTTGTCATCTTGAAACCGAGACAAGAATGGAGACAGGGACTTAACAAGAATGCGCTTTCTGATGAACTCAGAGCACATCTGAATGACACCATTCCTGGTTCTAGCTTTAACTTCACACAGCCTATTGCGATGAGAGTTGACGAACTTGTCTCAGGGGTGAAAGCACAGGTCGCCGTAAAAATATTCGGCGATGATGTAACTATACTTCAGCAAAAAGCAGCAGAGGTTACGGCACTTCTAAAGAAAGTACCTGGCGTCGCTGACCTTCAAATGGAGCACATTTTTGGGTCAGGACAAATGGTTATCAAACCAGACAGACTCAAGCTGGCTCGCTACGGGGTGGAAATCGAGCAGATAAGAACAGTGTTGCAATCAGCCGTAATTGGAACCCCAGTATCCGAAGTAGTCGAGGGACGTCGCAGGTTTACAATCAGATTGCGCCTTCCAGCAGAACCTGAATACGACACAGCAAGCTTGGGGAAGATTCTGCTAAAAACTGCTGATGGAAGAAACATTCCGTTGTCACAACTCGCCCAGATAGAAGTAGAACCCGGAATGGAGGTCTTGAGTCGAGAATCAGGACAAAGAAAAATAGTCGTACAGTGTAATGTTCGAGATAGGGATATCGGCAGCTTCGTCCAGGCTTCCCAAAAATTGATTGAAGAACAGGTAAAACTGCCCACAGGTTACTACATAAAATGGGGCGGACAGTTCGAAAATCAACAAAGAGCGATGCAAAGATTTGCCTTCGTGGTGCCAGCCTCTGTGCTGGCAATATTCATCTTGCTCACCGCGACCTTCAGCTCTGCTCAACTTGCTTTGCTAGTTCTACTAAATGTTCCATTCGCACTAATTGGCGGCTTGATGGCTTTGTGGTTACGCGGCATGTATTTAAGCGTGCCAGCAACAATCGGCTTCATCGCACTGTTTGGCGTTGCAGTTTTGAATGGTATTGTGTTGATCTCCTCTATTCAAGAATATGCCAAAACAATGGCTACAAAGTCTGCTGTAGAAACCGCAGCTATCACGCGTCTTAGACCCGTCTTGATGACAGCGATGGTGGCAACGCTCGGATTTTTGCCGATGGCTCTCTCTCATGGAGCAGGCGCAGAAGTACAAAAGCCATTAGCAACCGTAGTGATCGGCGGTCTCATCACCTCCACAGTGCTGACATTGATCGTACTACCAGTGCTTTACAGTATGCTCAACTCGAATAAGCAAATTCTTGAGAATCTAGAGACGGAAGAACAGAGTGAACAACGAAATGTGTGAGCAAGAAATTCTCGCCTGGAACTACGGACCGTACAAAATATTGTCCAAAAAATCCTCAAAACTAGGGCAGCCTTCGCAAAATTGCAAGGAAACAGCTCAGTGTTTCACCGCATAGTTCTCCCATCCGGGTATTTTATGGATCAGCTCAACAACATTGATTGCAGATAACGATGTGCATTCATAATGCGGACCAATAGACTGTTGTATTCCCCACCAACGACCATCACCAGTAACCTGAATGCTGCCGGAACTTCCAAAAGTGCAAGCCTGCGTTGCGTTCAATACTATCTGGTCGTTATAGAAGGAATCACGTCCTCTCATTTTCCCAGCAGATACCTGAATCTCATCAACACCCTCAGGAAAACCAAAAGCAACAACTCCGTCGCCCGCTTTTGGAATATCCAAGTACGGATCGAGCGCACGCGCTGGAGGGTTCGACAAAGTCCTGTCAGTCTTGAGAATGGCAAGATCGCTATTAGTATCGCGCGCGATAACTGTGCCCTCGTAGGTATCTCCACGGTGAAGAATGGTCAGGGAAGCGCTGTTTTCGTCCAGATTGTGTTCGTCAGTCACAATCAAATTTTCTCTACCGTTTGAAACCATAAATCCGCTTCCAAGACCGCCCTCTGGAGAAACAGTTTTGACCACAGAATCAGCGACAGATTTTGTTAAATCAACGAGATTTAGCCCGCAGGTGTTTTTGACTTGGCTCTCAGCTTGCGGCAACTCGAATCGACAGCTTTCCACTCAAACAACCCTCACCAACACACCTCAAGAATAATGCCCAGGGGTGCAATTGTCGTGCAAATGGCCCAGGGACTTCCTAATTATTCAGGTACACCCGTTAACGTCTATAAATTGAGGCAGCATTATGAGCCAGAGCCTGGTTCCTATCATACTTTCCTTACTTTCTTACTTTATCGGTGCTCTTCTGTGGAAGGAAGCCGTAAGATCACGTCGAGAATTGAATTTAGCACAAGAGAGAAGAGCCAGGGCTGTCTTGCAGTCCGGCTGTTCGTCCCACGAAATTGACTTTGAAAAGGTTGATTCAATCTCACTGCATAATCAAGCACAGAAAAGCGACCAGATGGCTCTTCTTTCGGCACTCTTCATCATTTTGGGATTTCTGCCACTAATGATTTGCATCTCACAACTGCTCAAAGTTATGGGGGTTTTGAATTAAAAGAGAACTTAAGTTGCTAAACAAAGCAAACATCTTGGAGCGGTGTCAGCAAGAATGCGTGTAAAATGACGTTTCGCTGTACTGGAGTTCTTGCGATGCTATCGAAGCTTTGTTTAAGCGTAGTGTTAGGTTCAACCATTCTTTTGAGCCAGCTAAGCCCCGCCAATGCGGCATCTCCGCACGAAATAAAGGACAAACTGCCAGACACAAGCACAGTGGAAAAGCTAACGAAGAATGCAGTCAGTCCCAACTTTATAGATGCTCTTCAAAACGCTGCATCTGACCTGCAAGACTACAAATGTTTTTGCCGTTTAATCTCTTTTAAGGATGATCAGTGGAAAGACTTTGGCGGAGCCATACTGTTCTACAAACAAAGGGAAAGATTGAGAGCGGAAATTGTTTCATCGGACTACCGAAACGGCTCAGTAGTGGTGAAACAAAGTGATGGAAAAATCAGAGGAAAAGGCGGCGGTGGACTTAGCCTTCTGAAGATGACAATTCAACCCGACTCTCGCTCTATAAAACTACCTACTGGTTTCAGCCTTGCAGAGAGTGATTTTGTTTCACTTTACTCTTCCATAAAGAAGCAAGTAGCAAATGGCGCGTCAGCAAATATTTCAGCGCCAACCAGCATTCCCGCATTCAAAGACCAGGTTCAGATTTTGGCAATGCGAGGAAAAGACAACGGACTAACCCATATCATTTACTTTGACCCGCACACGAAGCTTCCCCTGGCTTGGAACACCTACACCGATGGACACTCGCATGCTTATGTGTTTTTTGACCCACCAGATGTAAACAAAGGACTATCAGACGAGCTCTTCAAACTCTAAGAAAGAAGGATGAAATGAACAGTTTCAAAAAATTTGCGATTTCTAGCACGGTTCTTCTCTCTCTTAGCTCAGGTCAGCTAGCGGTTTTGGCTGCAGAAGGTGCTAGCAGCGACATGCACTTGATGCACGCAAACAACGAAGACACACCGTTGAGCGCAGATGAAATGTTGACAGACCTTCGTGATGTCAGACTTTGCCTCGCACAGCTAAAACAGCAAGCAGTTAATATTTTCCAGGAAGCAACGCGAGTGACACTGCATATCAATGATATGCCACAAGAAACAACCCCAACTGCTATCACAGCTAGCATGTTAAAACCCAACGCACCATATTTACCACCACGCAAAGAATGGCTTGTTTTCTACGTTAACACATTAGAACCAACCATTCACCTTCTATGTGAAGACATAAGCGATATAGATAGCAATAACTCAAAATGCTCCAAAGAAATTGCCGAAAAAATAAAACCACTTTGGAAAACGTGGCGAAAAGACATCGAGAAAATCAACAAGCGCATTGATCAGATACAGGAACATATTGGTTCAGACAACGGGGCCAGTGTTGCGATAGCAAATGATGCAATTGCAATTTATAACACTGCGGAAGAGCTAGAGCGAGTGCGCTATAAAGCTGCAATTATTTTCCGACAGGAATATAAAAAGCTCTCTGTCAAGGCGCCTTCTGCTAAACCTAAATCGGGTTCTAAAACTAAGACCCCTTAACTTTCAGATTTTGCTTCGAGCTTTCGAAAAGCTGGAGGAAAAGTCGAGCCTGAACCTGAAGTCCGAGGCAATGGACAAGTCCGATTATCATCGAATCGCGTCCTAAAAGAAGTTCGCTCGCTTTGCCCATACAAGACGCAGCCTTGTATGAATTTCCAAATTTATAAAATTCCTTACCACCTGCAAATAGCAGAACTGGCTCGGAAATGCCTCTGCAGTCATTTTTTACTTGTTTTAAGTTGAGCATCTCGTCTAAAAGATTTGCCCTGTCGCATCTGATCGCAGCCGCTGCAAGCCTACTAATATCTATAACGTTATCTACACCAGGAGTTGTACAAATTCTCAAAGAATAATCAGGAATAGCAGCGATAGCAAGATTCAAACTCTTCCCTGCGTCTTGCTGATTGCCCATTGCAAACTGAACAGCTGCCATATCAGCTAGGCATCCGACTGTTTTTAATTCACTCAGAGCAAAGAATTCCTTCGCCACAGTATAATAATACTCCGCTTCCTTTTTCCTGCCCCGTTCGCAGAGTTTACTCGCTACTCTGGCTGCAAAACTAGACACAAGCGCAGGACGCACTTCCGGAGAAGGAAACGCCGTCATCAGTCCATTCTTGTATTTTTCAAAATCACTTTTAGCAAGATCAAGCTTGCCCAGATCAACCAAGGCTTCGACTAGTGCAACCTGCCTTTCGAATACGGTCTGTGGTTCCGCTGCACCGTGCCCGGAAAGAAATGGAATATCAACGCTCCGCTCTAAAATTTTTGCAGCTACATCGCTTAGCCCCATAAAGCTGGCAAGACGAGACAAACTGTCACTATCCATGTAAGTAAACACATCGCTGTTAGATTCATCTGCAATCTGCATCAGCTGAAAACCATGTTTGAATAGTTGGCGTCCCTTACTTTTGTCAAAGAAGTAAACTCTGTAGGCGAGTTCAGGCAGCCCTTGTAGTATTTCGTCCTCAAAAACACGTACCCTCGATCTTGCTTCAACACCTAATTCAGATGCCATGTAAGCTTCCGTGACAGCGTTGGTATTGATTCCTTCAATTCGTACAAGAGAATTGCGATAAGCAGTCATGTAAAACGATTTAGCAGCTGCATAATCTTTTTGACAAAGTGCTATGTCACCCATGTTTGTGAAGTACCACTGGCTTGGACGGACATTAGGGTTCTTCAAATAATATCGAAGCCATTTTGAATCAAATGCGCTGGCTTCTTCGAATTCTCCAAGAGCGATAAGTTGCTTGACGGTCTGCTGCACAGCCCCACCGGAATCAATCAAGTCCTCAACGTTAGAGATACGACTCAAAAAAGTCTTCGCTCTTTGAATGGACTCCTTTGTCTGGAAAAAGAACAGCAATCTTTGCACCACAAAATTGTGCTCAATTGCGATCAGTTCTTTGCTGTCTTTATTAGCAACAATGCTCGGCAAATCAAGCAGGCGTTCCATCTCACGAAGTTCTTTCAAAGTAGAAACAGGGTCGACTTTTGCAGACCTGAACTCAAGATCAGTATGTAAATACAATACTCTAAGCTTGTCTATATCTCGGACAGTTGCTCGATCAAAATTGTTGTCCAGCCATTGTTGTGACAACTCAAGGGCCGCTTGATTGCTCTTTTGACTATTGAGCAACTCAGCCATCGAATCACCATTCTTAGGCAAGGTCGATTTTTTATAGTTGTTGTAGTATTTATTGGCTACTGGTCGGGTTTTGCTGCTGATGAATTGAGAAAAAACAGCATATGCAACAAGCAATAATATGGCAAGACTAGCTATCACCTTCCAGGGAAAAAGGTGATGTCCGGAAAGCTGTTGAGAATTGTGTGGCAGCGCTTTAAGATCGGAAAGTAGCTCACGCATGTTCTTATATCGCAGCTTCGGATCTTTCTTGAGCATTCGGCTAATGATTTTATGAAACCCTGCTGGTGCCTTGCCCGCTAGACCCTGAGACACACGCGTGTTTTCATTTTCATTGCAGTGCTTAAATATCACACCCATTGCAGAATCAGCAGTGAACAAGGGTTCACCGGAGATCATTTCAAACATTACGCAGCCCAGAGAATAAATGTCCGATCGTTGATCGGCATGAGAACTCACAATTTCTGGACTCATATAGTTCGCAGTGCCAACAAGCTGTCCTGTTTGTGTCAGCTTCATTAGGCTTTGCGATTCAATCATAGCTTTCGCCAAACCAAAATCGATTAACTTCACAAAATCAGGCTCTGGAGTGGATAAGAGAAGAATATTGTCAGGCTTTAGATCTCGGTGTATCACACCACAATCGTGTGCATAGCCCATGGCTTCCGCAATCTGAATAGCGATTTTGACAGCTCTTTCCCAGTGCAACGAGCCCTCTTCTGACAATACAGCGGAAAGACTTTTTCCATCAATATATTCACAAACGGCGTACGGAGTGGATTCATCGGCAAGCGCCATTCCATACACCATCATCAAGCCCGGGTGAGAAAGAGTCGATAGCAACTTGCATTCACGGTAAAAACGTTCGACGTTTTCAGGGTCTTCGAGGCGAGACTCTTTTAGAAACTTCAAGGCTACAATTCGACCAACACCAAGTTGTTCGGCACGCATGACGAGCCCCATGCCGCCGGCACCTAGCTGCGAGAGTATTCGATATTTATCTTGGAAGACCTGACCGATCTTGGGTGTGTACAAATCTCCCCCTCCGAAACCGATTTTCCGGCGTAGGTACGGTCACAGCTCCATAATAAACGAGGTGATAAAATTATTCACTAGTTCAAGCTACTTAGAAACCACCTGCCAGCAAAAGACATGACAAAACACCTTTCTACACCGACTTATGTTGCGATATTAGTACTTTCGCAGGCGCACTTTGCGCTCGGCGCAGAGCCTTTGAAGGGCACTGTTCAACACGATACTAGACCGCCCTTAGCTGGTGATGCCATGCTGGACGAAGAAGGGAATTCAAAAATTCCAGCCGGACTAAAATTCGATGAAACAGTGAGCCCGGTAGGACCCGAACTCAAGCCGCACAAATTGTTCAGCTCTGTTACGCTTCCCGTCGAGGATAACGAAGACACCTGGTACAAAATTCCATCATGGCGAGCCGGACACTTTCACCGGGAGAAACAGATTAATCACACCCAAAATGGTGATGTCGAATCCATCAGTAAGGCTGACCACGTCTATGGAATGCAGAAGGATAAGCATGGAAATATCTGGCACCATGTCAGCTGGCCTAAGATTACGAAGATTTCGTTGGACGGCTATAGTCAATACAAGATGATAAACAGATACGAGCCTGTGACCATGAATGAGAAAGAGTACTGCGTCAAAATATGTTCAACCAATGTTGATGTTGACGACAAAACGGGGAAGATAATTCGAACGGCAAGACAAGAAGAATTTGACCGATACTTTCCTGTAGGAGACGGTATCGCACGTGGTGACTGCATTATTCAAGGTTTTAGTCAACACGGGAGAGTAAACACCGAGTTAGAAAAGTGCTCGGTAGAAGAGGAAATGGTCCAACCATTTAGCGTGGTCAACACATTCAGAGGGAAGAATCTCAAGGAGAGCTTTGTAAAATTCCTGAATGCTCACAACTTGAGCATGCTGATACCAGAGAATTAGCCACAAGCTAATGAATGGTACCATGAAGTTTTCCCCATGGTACCTGGTTAGGTTTGCTTGGCGCCTTGAGCTTAGAGCGACTGCAAATCGTCTTCGAGTCCATCGTCAGAATTGACTACAACTTCTTCTTCCACTTCTGCCGACTGACTCTTAATCAATGACTGGAACCCTATTGGAGCGAATGCATCAGTTCGGAATGTGCCACCATTCAACCTCAATTGCTTAGATGAGGCATCGAACAATATAGCGCCACCATTTGTAATCAAATTGATTGGACCAGCGCCTAAATCAACAATTCCGGTTCCCAACCTATTCACTTTAAGCACACCATTGATGCTCTGGTCACTAACGAAAGGTCCCAGAGGCGTGAGTGGTCTTGTCTGTGGTGGCAAGGCCATCGCAGCATTTAAACTGCTAGCTGGCGTTCCTGCGCTGATCTGCAATCCGCCACCAACGCTGTTTGTTGCATTGGTTCCCTGAGCAGCAACGAAAAATCCGTTAGGCACGATTGTATCAGAACCGATATTGCCTTTGCTCAGAATTTGAAGGTTCGCTCCAAGCGCTGTGAAGGTACTGTTTCCACCGGTGAAATTAATGGTGGAACCTGTCACCACAGTGCTGCCACCAGCGCTCACTATATTTGTGCCATTAACAGCAGCTATAGGGTTCAGAGTGCCAAATGTCAACTTCCCTGAGACATCGATTTTTACATTGCCAGAGGAAACTATCTGGTCAGGATTTACTGTGCCGGAAAAATAGCCATTCTGAATGCCAGCACCGAAAAACGCGGTGAGATTCGCATCTCCTTTTGAATTGATGTTCAAAGTGCCGCTATCAGTTAGCAGCGAAAGCCCACTCGGTAGAGCGATGAAAATGATGATGGTCCCGGGGTCATTCGTACCCATAATTGTCATCGGAGCCTTGCTTGATGTCTGAGTAACTGTCAGCCCAGCCACTGCATGAATCGCCTTATCACCATCCACTGTCAAAGCGTCAGCAGCATTGGCTGGACTGATGCTTATTGTTCCATTCAGACCAGTCGCATTTATATTCGAGTTGGCGGTTAAATGACTGGTGAGGAATGTACAGCTTCCGCAATTAACGTCGCTACCAGCTGTACGAATGATCGAAGCTCCGGCAGCAACTTTTGCATCATCAAATACACGAAGTGTTCCACCAACATCAGCACCAACCAGAGTTATTGGCGAGGAGAAATTGATAGAGACATTTGCAAGAGCTGAGTCACCAGAACTCAGAACGGCGTTCTTTGCAATAACTGCATTTTTTGCAGTACTGAAACTAGCGCCCAGTTCACCGGACTCAAGCAGTAGATTACCCACGTTAATTGTGCCACTCTTTTGAGTTATGTTGTTTGTTCCGCTAGCAGTCAAACTCAATGTATGAGTCAGCAGCGAACCGCCAGTGAGGTATAAGCCAGCGGTGGTAGATAAGAATGTAGCCCCAAACCCATCTGTAGGTCCGTTGTTAACGGCAGCAGCCCAGTTTATCGAGCCGCTTAAGGTTCCAGTGGTGGCAGAGGTCTTGTAGTTGTTACCAGCAGTTCCAGTCACTGACACCAGCGCTGGTGCATTGATTGCGCCCGCAAAACTGGAGTCACCACCAACAAACATCGAAAGACTCTGGTCACTGCTGATCGTAGAAGTCTTGGCAGCGGTGAACACCGTTCCTGGCACCTCAGAATTAACAAAGAGCAGGGCATCTCCTGAAATTTGCTGAGCTCCTTTTTCGAACGAGATACTTCCATTTACTATAGGATTTGGATTCTTCCCAGGAGCGATTTGAACTCCGATGGGATTTGTGTTGTCGAAATCAACGAAATGCACTTTTACCTTGGCCGGAATATTTAGACCAGTTAAGCCAGTCAAGTTAACTGAGTTAGTGATGAAAAGGTCTCCACTGACGATAACGCCATTAGACAGCACAAGATTTGGAGAACTAATGCCAGAGTTTGGATTAGTGATGGCTTTGCTGATTACAGCAGAAACCGATTTACTAGAGAGGTCCAGGCTGTCTAATTTGGCTACTGAGCCGTTCGCAGTAATAGCTACGCCACCATCCAAAGTAATGTTCGGGACGCCGTTGGCTTGGAGAATAACATTATTTCCGAGGGCGGAAAGGTTATTGGAAGGCATATTGGCTGTTATATCGGTATTGTTGAAGAACACGTTGTATGGGCTGTTTGCTGTCACAACGATGTTGCCCTGTGTTGAACCGATGCCAGGAGTGGATAATTTTCCAACCAGTAATGTCACATTCCCGTTAGCTACGATCGAAGCACTTGAGCCAACAATTATTGCTCCAGCCGGATTATTTACTTGAAGTGACATGTCACCAGCACCAGCAAACAAATGCACATTACTTGCAATATCGGTTTCGTCTTGAGAAATGATTGTGATGCTGCCGCTTCTAGCTGTGAGATCACCCGCAATGTTTAGCGCGCTGGAGGAGGTCAGCTTGAAATCACCACCAGATGTACTCTTATTGACGTTAACCACATTCGTGTTTGTCAGCGCCACATTTACTGTGCCTGCTCCCCCCGTGTTAAACGCAACAGCGCCGGTATTGCAAACAACTTTCACAGGAGTGCTTACGGTTCCAATATTTCCGTAGATGCTCGAAAGAGATACAGATTTCACGCCGGTTATCGAGGCGGAAGGAAGAACGTAAATGCTGCCGCTGAACTGGGTGGATAGGCTAACATCACCCCCAGTAATATTGTTGTTAACAATTATGCCACCACCACCAGAGCCGAATGTACTGAGGCTCACATCACCATTTGCGCTTATAACACTACTGGTGTTGATCGAGCCATCGACATTCAAATGAAGAGAGGAAAGTCCGCTCACATTCAATGATTTTATGGTTCCAATGTTAGTCACATAAGCATCAGTATTAGTGTTGCCATTCAGTGTTAACGATGGAGTTAAGGTAACAATCGGTGTGAAAACGGCACCGATCTGATTGGCTTCAAGGGTTACGGTGGAGTTAGCCTGTCCAATTTCGCCACTACCAGCAATGAAGCCATTATTTGCTTTCAGACTGGTACTTGGAGCAAAAATAGACCCATTTATGAAAATTGCACCTGTTGATGTATGAGTGACAGCAACACTGCCCTTCGACAATATTGTTCCCTGAATGTCTATATCGGCATTTGAAGACAACTCAACATTTTTACCGACTGCATTCTGATTAATATCATGAACAGCCATAGAGAGATTGCTATTTTGTAGGTACACATTTCCTGAAGTCTTTATGGTCAATTCAGAAACACTAGTCAAAAGCGGTACAGGCACTATGGGCTTTGAGACAGTAAGAGAGCCAATGTTTCCAGTTCCTACATTCATGATCAGTTTGCCAGCAGCTACAGCTCCGGTAGCCACCGTTGTGATACTGCCACCCGCGGTACCGAGAATATTGAGAGTTAGAGTTCCGGGTGTGCTACTTGTACTGTTGTTGAACACAATCCCCTTGACTGCAGATAGCACCACATTTGATGTCGAGCTTGCCTTAAAATCAACCTGATTTGCAACGATTACGGACGCTCCCACCGTCAAAGGAGTTTTGGAATCACTTTGATTGATTCGCAGTGTGCCGCCCGAACCAGCGTCGATAGAAAGAATCGCGCCAGGAGCCGACGTATACTTTACGGCGTTGACAATGATGGTACCACCGATGCCAGTTGAAGCAGGTCCCTGAGATTGAACGCTGGAGAGGAGGTTGAAATTACCTTTCGTTGATTCGAAATCGAGCGCAGCACCAGTGCCAGGTGTAACAGGAAGCGCTAACCCGGAAGCATTAGCACTAATTCTCGAGCCATCTTTAATAGTTAGATCACCACTATTCTTAATACCTAGAGAGCCACCATTAACGCCGCTAATATCGATTATTCCAACAATACCATTTACGGTGGCGGCATTGTCAACTACGAATGGTGTGGCGCTGTTGGAAATCAAAGTAACATTGCCACCGGAACCACCGCCTACGCCAGATGCATCTAATTTAGATAGCACAAGTAAATTACCAAGTCCAGCGGCACCAGCTGTGAAACTTAAGTAAGCACCATCGTGCTTTGTAGCTAGCGAATTGTTAGAGAAGCCCTCAACAGTCAGATTTCCGCCAGAACTGGCCGTAATGGAACCCGGACCTCCAAAGGGCGCATTTGC
This sequence comes from Obscuribacteraceae bacterium (SeqCode), assembly GCA_044226015.1. Taxonomy (GTDB): domain Bacteria; phylum Cyanobacteriota; class Vampirovibrionia; order Obscuribacterales; family Obscuribacteraceae; genus JAIEPM01. Next base: position 438,152 of record JBGAHS010000007.1, on the reverse strand, counting down.
ACTGCTAACATCGATATCAAATTGGCCAATATTTGGACCAAGAGACAGAGCCTTATTTGCGGCAGTGCTGTAAACAGAAACCACACCGCCATAATCCAGCCCGCTTGCATCGAGCTTGAGTCCAACTAGTGTTCCTTGGAAGATATAGGATTGAGCGTTGAACCTAATGATTCCACCCTTAGTTTCCCCCTTCGCCTGGATAGTTGCGTTGTTCGCCAAATTCATCACACCAGCAGGCGCGTTTAGCGCGATTGCGCCTCCATCACCAACCCCACCAATGGCATCGTTTGATTGAATTAGTGCCCCTGGCGAAACCGTGATACCACCTTTTCCAAGATTGGTGATTTGAATCTGTCCTGATTTTCCATTTGCACTCAGGTCATTGACTGAATTTGGTGCTTGCGCCTGAGTTAGAGTTGAATTACCAATTATAAACGGCTTGGCGCTGTTCGTGATAATGCTTATTTTCCCGGCATTCTTACTGCTGCTAGAAGCATCAGCGAAGAGATTGAAATTGAGGTAAAGGTTACCCGTGCCGGCGTCAAACGAGAGACGAGCACCATCTCCATTGGAAGCAGCAAATTGTAAATTGGAAGCGTTGGTCATAGTGATACCACCAACGCCTTTGTTGCTGAGACTAATGCTTCCGGCATTGACACCATTTACATTGAGAGCGCCATTAACTCCATTGGACGGATTGCTGGAGTCAATTACCAGAGCTTTGCTGCTATTAGATAGAATGGAAATTGAACCGCCATTACCTCCACTCTTGCTAGAAGCGTCTATTCCGGCAGCCGCAAAAACGGTTCCAAACGGAGCAGCTAAATCGACACTGCCACCATTCGTGCCAACAGTATTGCTTGAGCTTACATCAAGACCTGCCTGTACCGTTGCGTTGCCACCTCCAGTAGCCTTAACGGCTATTTTGGCGCCGTCTCCCTTACTTGCTGCAAATACGAATGCCCCACCATTAACAAACACACCGCCCTTACCGAGATTCTCTACATAAATTGAGCCAGCAGAATCTCCGCTTACTTCAATCGGAAATTGCACACCGTTTTTCGGCGCGACATTTGTGAAGTTAAACGGCAAAGCGCTGTTAGATATCAGAGTTACAGAGCCACCGTTACCTGCGAACCCAGAAGCAAAAATATTTCCTGGAACAATGACATTACCTGCTCGCGCGATTAGAGAGGCACTGCCACCTGTGCCAGCAGACCCCTCGACATTAATGGTATCAGTTACCTTAATATCGCCAAGCTTTGCCTCCAGGGCAAGATGTCCACCGTCACCTGATGTTCCGAAATCTAGCACAAAGCCTTTTTCCACTGTGATTGCGCCATTGCGATTGAGAATGGAAATAGTGCCCGCTGCGGACTTACCAGACACGGTTACAGTGCTTCCCTGGAATCCGCTTGCCGTCGGGTTTGAAGATAAAAGAAAAGGTGTCTTAGTTCCACTTTCAATGAAAACAGAGCCACCTTTACCATTTATCGAACTCAAATCGAGAGTACCGGTGACAAGAACATTAGCAAGACCAGTCGGATTCATTCCAGCCTTCAAGGTCAGGGTGCCGGTACTACCGCTAATAGCGCCACCTTTCAAGGACGCGAAAGTCCCATCAACAGTTATGTTGCCAGTAGCAGTGATAGTCACATTTCCACCATCACCACCATTGAAATTTGCTGCCGCTGTACTATTCAAAATGAAATCAAAAGAGCCAATTGTTATAGACCCTTCACCGGCTTTAGTAGAAGTGGTCTCAAGGAATATGTTGCCTCCAGATGCGCCCACTGCGTCCGAAGCAGTATCGAGAAGTACAGAGCTGCCCCCAGACTTGAAGTTGCCAGCAGTGAACTTAATCATATTCTGATTGCCAGTGGCATCGACGATTTGTGATGATGAAGAGGTTTCAAATGTGCTTGGCGTTGTAACGATAATAGAACCACCACCTACGGTACCATCAGAAATTGACAATACAGACCCCTTATCGAGCTTTATACCGCCAGCACCATTTGCATCGATAATGATCTGACCGGCGAATGCCCCCCCCCTAGTATTAACAGCAGCAACACCGTTGGTGAAAACGAATCCACCTATGCTGAAAGGCGTCGGACTGTTGCTAGAAAGTTTGACAGTTCCTCCTGTGCCACCCGGATTTCCGCCAGTGGCTGAGAGGGGATTTGTGATTAAGAGTAAGCCCTGCCCACGATTTCCAGCACTCAGGTCTAGCGTTGCACCATCACCTTTTGAGGTGGCCACAAAAGTATTAGCATCGATAACTAGATTTCCTGCCGCTTTAATTGTGACCTGACTAGCACCAACAACATCATTGTTAGTCACATCTAGCTTGAACTGATTGCTACCAGTTCCAAATACGAGAGGTTGCGTTTGGTCCGTGGTTTCAATGTTAATGATACCGCCACCAAATCCGGAGGCATTAAAGGTTGAATTAACTGAGTTGCTCAGTGAAGCTACAGAAATATCAATTTCGCCTGCTGCCACACTGCTAGAACTAACGTCGATATCTGAAATCGTTGCTACACCACCGGCGGTGAGCATAACTTTGCCCTCAAATGCAGTAATTTTTCCAGCATTCACCTTCCCGCCTGAAAAAATATCCACGTTGCCAGCGGTCACATTACCTAAACTTACGTCGCCCTTACCGTTTCTGTTAACGTCAGGAAGCGCTGTGTCCTGATAAGTCAGGTAATCAATTGGAGAACTCTGTTGCCCAGTTAAGATGTATGTGGTCATTGAGTTAGCCGCAGTCGAACCATTTGCGTTCAAAGAGCCTATTGTTATTGCGTCAGAACCTGCTGTTTTAGAGCCCGCAATAATTGCAATTTGGTTACCGCCGCTTACATCAGCACTAGATACAGTTGCCAGAGGCATAAGAACTCGACCCGAACCTGAGGACAGTCCTTGATTCGCCAAAAGCAATATAGGTGACGAACCTCCCCCAGAAGCATTCATCGACTTGAGAGCAGTCAGGTTTATCGAACCACCGGAAAGAGAAGGTCCATCAATATATAGCTCATCGAAGGCAGGAGAACTCTGCGGCTCTCCTGCCTTGACTCCCGCAGCCATAGTTATTGTCCCAGGCAAGCCAGCGGATACGCCGACGCTTGTAACATTAATGAGAGTGGACGAGCCAATGTTCCTTCCTGCGAAGACGCCAACTGAGCCCTGATCAGTTTTGACATCAGTTGAGTTAAATGTCACATCTTGCCCAGCATAAATCAGAATGGAATTAGCGCCGTTAGCGGTTTCTAGATTACCTACACTCACAGAAGAATTCGAGAATTTCCCGCTCTCAATTGTTCCAGTTACAACGCCATCAATTATGTCTGCGGCGATACTCGGAGCCTGCGTCATAATCGTGATGGCGCCACTAGCTTTGACTGAATTCAAACTCACCCCGGTACCGCTATTTGCAGCTGCCAGTACAGTGACGGATCCCGTTGATGTTGAGACTGGTCCACCACTTGAATCAATAGTAGAATTCGGCATATCGACTCGCCCGGTGAGGCGATTAGCACCGGCGAAAGCGATCAACTTCACAGATCCGGGCTGAAATGAAGATGACGCGAGTGTGTATACAGTCACTGCAGTTGATCCTAAATCGATGCTTCCACCGCTAGCGGATGGACCCTGAATTGTTAAAGTCGAAGTCGAGTCATTGTCAATTTGTCCAGCGTTTGCTACAGGGTCTAAAGTCGCATTGGCTCCAGCCACCATTATAAGAGCGCCAGAATCTGCAGTACCGCTCGAAGTATCGATTGTGAGACTCGCCTTCGAACTCGTTATATCGCCGCTTGCAACTATGGCCAGAGCATTTCCTGAAGTCGAAATGTCTCCGTTGAGTTGAACATCGCCTGCCAGATTAAAGAAAGTTGGGTCACCCGTTATGCGCATGGTGCCCAATTGAAGATTACTCGTGGAAGCGGTGACATGAGCCTCGCCGGCATCTACATTGACGATTCCTGTCAGGTTATTGACATTAATATTGGCAGAACCGCAGCCTTCGAAGACATTCAGACTATTCGACAGAACGTCGCCGCCCAAAAGCGAGAAATTCTCTTTTCCTGCAAATGAATTGTCCCGAATATTTATAGCCCCGTTAAGCGCACTAAGAATTCCCCTAGCGTTGTTGAATTGAATGTTAGCAGGTACGACTGTGGCAACATTTATATTGCCGGCTACGGCATTGATAATTCCGCTGTTTACTATGTTTGAAGCAAGCATGGTCAGATTTGTTGCCGCCACCATAGATGGTGCAATGCCGGTAACTCCAGATGGAAGAGCATTAACGATACCGCCAGCTGCATTCATGGTCAATCCAGCAGAGCTGCTGATGAGTCCGGCATTATTGATTACGCCGCTGGTATTCATGACCAGCGACAGAGGATGAACCGCACCAGTAATTCCCAGCAGCGAACCTGGTACAACTGAACTTATGATTCCACCAGGCAAGTTGAAGATGTTTGCTGCGTTAATAACGGCCGCATTGACTGCCGAATTATTCGAGTAAGCATAGAAGCGACCTGCATTGGATAAATCGCCAGTTAAATTGAAGTTGCTCTGGGTGCTGAAGTTTGCCAATGCAGTGACATTGTGGGGAACGGCTAGATTCCCCAGTGAGGCACCAATGTCCACGCCAACATTCATGCGTCCACCAACGGCATTGCCTTGAGCACCTAAAACAATTGTTTGTTTGCCAGTGCCAAGTACCTGATTTATTGCCACCATCTCAGCTGGTGTAACCATCGATCCAGGAGAAATGTTATGACGCACCCCACCGATGTTGATTACAACAGGGTTCTGGTTGCTTGAGTTCACTGTAGTACTCGTGGAGTTGAGATTGTAAGAGGTCTCTGCGAATGCGGCTTGCATGAATCCACTTAGAACCAATCCGCCTGACATAGCTAGAAGCACAGGTTTTTCAAATGCTCTGCTTGCCTTTTTCGCTGCCAGTTTCTTTCCACGAGTTGTCATCTTCAGCCCTCACGAAAGACCCGAAGCAAAGTCGCCAAGCAAGTTAGCTGCATCGGATCGCCTACAAGAGTCTAATTCTACTCTTTTGGTTCATTCTAAGGTCTAATTTAAAGATACTTTTCAGCTTCAAGACAGGTAACTGTAAGCTGGAAACATTTGCTGGCTTAGCTTTCAACGGCGCTACAGCATTAGTGGGGTCACGGCTAAAGAACCAATTAAAACTAACGGCTTAGTTTTGAACCTCCAGTGAATTGAGTCAGCGGCTCCCGAACCGACGCACAATTTGGAGTTAACTCCTTCTGCACCCCGAGTCAACATTAACCTCGTTAGGACTGAGCTTGCTGGTGTGAATTCTAAGTGGAGCTAAATTCTCAATGGAAGCGAATTCTCAATGGAGGCGGTTTCTAAAATGCCGCTCTTATCTACAAGCCCCATCCTACCTGAAGAGCGACAGAAGAGCTAAGTCGAACAAAGGGTTCACTCTTCAGAGGAGGAGTTAAACCATCCTACGCAATTGCGACGGCTAGATTCTCTTTCTACGAGGACTTTATCGAGTCTTTTTTGGCTAGCAGTTGGAGCAGCCAGCAAAAGAGTGTATTCTCAACGAAGCAGGAGGAGACGACAATAGCCACCATCATTGGTGACATTAGTTCCAGTGACACGTCCGGACAACCTGGTAGCAGGTTGACGTGTAGAAGCTCAGCGTTTTTGCCCACAATAGTTGCGTTTTCAATGAGGTCGGACAAGAGCACCTGCACTTCATAAACGTCCGAAACCTGCTGGATGATTACGACATAGACGATTGGTTTCTCCGCCTTATGGGGGCTGCAATTCAGCAACTCGGTTGATGTTGAAACACTTGCAAATATGTCAGTATTTAAGTTGATCCTTTTGGAGCACGTATGAAAGTCCTGGTCGCACTAGACGATTCACCCTTTTCCGAGCACGCCTTGGACATAATCTGTCATAGACCCTGGGCTGAAAACACTGAGTTTAAGCTCGTCTACATATCCCACTCACTAGGAGACGCTAATTGGGCGGGCGAAAAGTGGGCAGGAATGCAGCTTGAGTTGAGCAAGAAGAGGCGGTCGTTCGCAGATAACCTTGTTAGCAATGCCCGCAGGAAACTACTTGAACAGGTTCCACAAGGAAGGACTCATTTCGAACTCAGAGAAGGAGACTTCAAAGCTGAGATAATGAGCACCGCCACAGATTGGGGACCATCCGTAATCATGATGCCCGCTCACAATGTTGACCCTGGCGAACGGCAAAAGATCGAAGATATAGCCCGCGAAATCGAAAGCAAAACATCCTGCAAAGTTGAAGTATTGCGCTTAGATCTGTCAGAGAAGACCAAAGGCTCCTGAAAAATACCTTCATCAAAAGCTATTTAAGGCTGTGCAGATATTTGCATATGAGTCGGAGCTCGTTAGGTTCAAAGTCTGTTTTGGGCATGAGGTTGACAGGATCGCCACCAAACGCTTTCGGATTTTTGCTCACATGAGCTTCAGGATCTTTCAACTGATCAAAAATGAACTGTTCACTTCTCTTGGCTCCTTCGTGATCCAACGCAATGCCGTCCGTGCAGCCTTTTCCTTCAATGGTGTGACAGGCAGCACAATCGTAGGCTTTGAATAGGACTTTGCCTTCCTTTACTTCTTCAGCCGAAGTCATCTTAGGCTTTGACTTAACACTAGCTTTCTTGGCAGTGCCTTTCTTTTGCGCCTTCTCATTAGCTTGAGCGGTCGACGAGCATACCAAAACAGCCTGGCAAAGTATCAAGCATACCAGCAGTCCATAGATTGATTTGCTCATCTAAATCTCCTCATATTTACTTCTAAAACGCGTCTTTCTTTCTCAATTGGAGGCGCATGTGTTCAGCTTTCTTCAGCAGATGATCTGCGGTGTCTGCGAACCCCTTTTTCGCAGCAAGCTTTCCTAGAACCTCCAAATGTTCAACAATTTTTGGATGCATTTCTCCATGAGTCAGCTCCATAACATGCATGCCTTCTCGATAGTTTTCCAGAGCCTCATCAAATCGGTTTTGTTCGGTGAGCAAGACAACCTTAACAAACAGGCAGTCACCATATATGGTGGAATATTTTCCAAGGACTTTACTTTCAGCTATAAAAGCGATTGCTTTATTCACCATCTTTTCACATTGCTGCAAATCACCGCTCAACTCAGCTAGAACTGCTTGATGCTTAAGCAATTTAGCTATCAATTCATCTGGAATGTCCTTGGATTTTGACAGCAACTCAAGTGCACGCTGCAAGGCTTGCCGAGCATTTTCTACCCGCGAAGCTCGCCAGTAAAGCAAACTTAGCTGATGAAAGTCTTCTATCAACTCAACCGCCATGGTCGAATCAACAGCGAATTCAGATTCGTCAAAAGACAGAGTCTTCTTAAGCAACTCTTCTGCCTCGGCAAACTCACCGATGGACCCAAGCGTTTTTGCGAGATTCAACATAGAAATACTTAGCAGGTCGGCAGGCAAATCCTTTTCCTTTACCATTTCCATCGCAGCCCTAAAATGCCGTGCTGCCTGAGGATAAAGCCCACTCTGATATGCCATTCGACCGGCACCAATTTTTGCCTGCCACAAATGAATCTCTGATTCAGAATTCATAACGTTTCCTAAGCTCATTTGTCAGTCCTCCACGCACCAAATATAGTGCGTTGTCTATTCCTGCGCTAACAATTGATCTCGAAAAATGCTTGACTGTTTTTGGGTCGATTCTCCATAGCGAGACTTACAAAAATCGTATAGAGCTTGAACCTGTTCTTTGTCTTTCACAAGATTCTGATAGTAGGGCATGTGACCTGGTGGCTCATTCAAATAAGCTTTGAACACAAGCATGTTATTGAGCTGTTTTGAACCAGCTATTGGATGTTTCGGTTTCACAGAATTGCCACCACCAGCGTGACACTTTGAACAATATTGTGCAAATAATTTTGCGCCATCAGGCTTGTTAGAGCCTTTCGAGATCGCGGGAGCAGTAAGTAAAATGATTACCAGAGGAATACTCAGAATTTCAAAAAACCGCTTTATCATTTCGATGCTCCTAAAATCCATTTCCAATTATTACCAATTCAACTGATTTATTCATCGGTCAAGGTGAGTAAGCATTTGTAGTTTAAAATCATCCCAATGGTTGATGCAGGAAAACCGCCAACCGGAAGAGCAACTGGCAAGGCAAAATGTTGCTTACCTTACAATTTTGGCCGACATTCGCAAAAAACTAACACAAACGCGGCATTTGCCATTTGCAAGGACTGCAACCCAAGCGGCCCAGCGCCCTCGCCTCCCAAGCGTTTACGGACGAACGCGCCGCGCTTGCCAAGAAGTGGTTAATTCAGATTCAGACAATTTTCATATATTGAATGTAAAATCCAGATCTCTGTGAGCTCTAAGAAAGCTTCATCGCTTCACTTGAAAAATGAGGTATTGCAATGCAAATTCGTCACCGCTGGCTGAAAAACCTGATCAAACCATTCCGGTTTACGCCAGTCAAATTCAAACGGCCGCACCGAAACTTGCAATTCAAACTCCTCAGCGTCTTGAGCAGCACGGTTATGCTGGGTCAGTTTGTACCAGCGCTTGGACAGTCCTACAATCTCGGCTCAAACAGCGCAACGATTCCAGCCAGCAATCAGGACCCGGTCGCTATCAGGGTTGGAGATCACAGACAATTAATTAGCCCAGGGCAAATGCTGACGCCAGCGGAAGCCGTAGCTCTATCTCAAGTTTTGCATGGTGGCAAACAAACAATCCTAATCAATCAGCAAGGCAGCGCTGTTGGCGGAAGGTTCAGTGTCACATCAGACATCGGTCATTCTCTCGGTGCTCTTAACGTACCGAATGGCGTCACAGCGTTAGCGAATTTTAGTTCGTTGAGCACTCTGAATTTCAGTGGCGATTTGAGTAACGCAGGCAAGTTCTATTCATATAGCAATAACCCTGCAATATCGACCGCAAACATCAATGCCTCTAACATATTCAATTTACCGGGAGGCTTGATCTCCACAGTAATTCCCAATTCATTACTCGGTATTACTGGAGCTGTTCACAATCTAAATATGACCTTGACGGCAGCCAACATAAACAATGCTGGCTCAATAAGCAGCTCAGGTTCCTTAATTCTTAATGCCTCCGATAGCCTGGTAAATTCTGCTAGCAACGCAATTGCATCTCTTACTGCGCTGCAAAACCTCACTCTGAATGCAAGCAACATTGTAAATAGCGGTATCATTAGTAGTACCAGTGGGAACATCAATATCACTGCCGCTATGCTTTCTAACATACTCGTTAACAACACAAGTGGAAGCTTGCAAGCGTTGCTTGGCGATATCAACGTCAGAGATATTTCAAATGTAGGAAAGACCAACTTTCAGTTATTGGGCGGAGATCTTCTGTCCAAGAACTTGAATGTATTTGGTGCTTGCGGCTCCGTAGATATCGATGCCCGGAATGTAACTGGCGTCGTGAACATTTCGGCTGGCGAGGCTCATGTCACAGCAGCAACTCCAAATTTGCAATTGGGAACACTGGACATATCAGGCGACCCAACATACTTCAACACAAATGGAAATATTACTCTGTCGGGAGATGTACTTTCTCCGGGAGCAGATGTAGCAATTGTGGCTCGAGGTGACGTCACGTCAACCTCAACATTCAAGATTGATACAAGCTCAGCCGCATCACAGGCAGGAGCTATCACGATCATTGCAGGAGCCAAACTGCTGGCAGTTCCCATACCGGACGCTACCGATACTGGCAATTCCAACGACAGCAGCACTGCGCTGACAGTTGTAGGTCCTTCAGCCACTGGAGGCAGTATCAATTTCAGCGCAGCACCAGTAACGATCGATGCCACAAGCAAGACTGCCGACGGTGGAAAAGTAACAGTTATAGGCATGGCTGGTGCAGATGCTGGCTCAGGTCAAGTAAACCTCGGAAACTCTAGTTCAATATTGACCGGCGGAATCAACACAAACGGAGACGTTACTCTTATTTCCGGTGCAGTAAACGGCACTGGCATGACCGTAGGAACTATCAACACCGTTGGTGACCTGACTGCTACCGGTACAGGTGGCGTCATAATGCAAACTTCCTCAGTGACGATGAGTTCTGTTCAGATTCTTGATGGCACGATGACTGGAACCATTACAGCAGGCGCAACACAAAGAGCTTCCATGGTCGTAGGCTCTTCTGCAAGTAGCTCTGTACAAACGGATGGAGCCAACATTCTGATGGTGGCAGGACAAGATCTCGCTGTAGGTTCAGTGAGCACTCAAGGCGGAAATATTGGGATCTTTGCAGGTGGAAACATTACGTCCGTGTTCAGTGGCGCGGTCATCAGCACAACATCCAGCATCAAGGATTCAGGCAGAATTGCCATGTTCGCGGGTGTCGATACCGAAGTAAACGGAAGCAAGAATGATTCCATTTTGATTAAAGGTCCTTCTTTCACTGGCGGTAGCATACTACTTAATCAAAGTGGTGCAGCAGTATCTTCTATCAGCACGGCATCCTCATCCTTCAAAGCCGGTGATATTAGCCTTGTCGCTACATTAGGCAATACGAATGGTTCGGGGCGAATCGAAACTCCTTCCGGTTCTAACATATCATCTGGCTCTGGTGGCGATACACTTAACGGTTCAATCTTATTGCTGGCTGGCGCTAACGCAAGCAACACCGTAAGCGCTGGCTCTATAAATTCAGCAGGCGGACCAAGTTCTGATGGCACTGGCTCGATCGCGATCAATACTTCGCAGCTAGCTACTACAGACATAAGCTATGACGCTACAGGACTCGCTACACCAGCCAAAGGCAGCGGCATTTCACAAGGCTCGATTTCAGTTGCAGGTCCTCTCGTTTCTAACGGAGACAACATTACAGTCCTTTCGGGCGGCAACATACAGCTAGCCGCTACGAGTCTTTCCAACGCATTGAATAAGTCAAGCTCAATAGTTGTCACCGCCAGCGGAACCATTACGCTAAATGGAAACGTAACTAACACCACAACAAGTACGACATCGGTACCCACTGTTTTGCTGACGGCAAACTCAGTTAATGCTATATCTAACTCGGGAATCAGCTCAAGAGGACAGAATAACGGTGGCATAATTAGCATCACAGCAGCTGCGGGAAGCCTCACATTCGGTTCTTCTGCAGGCGAATTACGAGCAGATGTTCGTCCTGTAGATACATTGGGTGGCAAAGGCGCCGGCGCAATAACTATAAATGCTGGAAAAGACCTCACTATAAATTCTGGAAACGCTCTCCAAGCTTCGGGAGCCGCAGGTAGTCCTACCCCTGGAGGAACGATCAGCATTGCCGCTGGAACTTCCGGCCAAGGTAACGTAAAAATTGTAGGGACACTTTCAGCAAGCTCCGATGCCACCACAGGTGGTAACGGTGGCACAATTTCGATTAGCACAAAATCGACTAGTGCAATCAATATTGGTGATGCCAGCGGAGTCAATGGAATTACTGGCGTTGACGCAAGTGGAAAGAGTTCGGGAAGCATATCAATTAACAACACTGGAACTGGTGGCTTGCTAATCAGCAACTCCTCCTCACTGCAAGTAGGTGATGGCGGAAGTATCGCTCTCACAGCGAGTTCCAATATAAGCGTCTCAGCGACCAACTCGGGAACGTCACTTAAAGCTCCGGCAGGGACAATAACGCTTAAGGCCAACTCCTTCGTCCTCTCTAAAAATCTTCAACTAAATGTTGATGGCAGCTCTACAGCACTTAATGCCGGGACGATCGACATCACTTCCACCGGATTTGGCGCCACAGCAAATCGTGGAGGTAAGGTCACCATAGGTAATGGAATAAACGACTTTGCCCTGTCCGCAAATGGCGACTCATCTTCAGGAAATGCAGGAACAGTTTCCATTACGGCTGCCTCCAATATCAGCATTGCCACGGCGGGGTTGCAAGTAACAGCTGGCGCGTCCAATGCCTCCGGCGGTACACTCATACTAAAAGCTGGTCTGGGAACAAAACAAACAGGAACAGTTTTTGTCGATGGACCGATCAACTTAAAAGCCTCAGCATCAGCTCCATTGAGCGGCGGACATCTGAGCATCAATACTAACAGCACTCAAATTCTGACAATTTCCGATGGCAGCAAAATACCAGTCAACGGCGTAAATGGCGCGATCGATATTTCTGGAAGCGGGGCTGGTTCTATAACACTAAGCAATGCAGCTGCCGGCGTATCGGTTCTGGGCAACTTAGTAACGCCTAGCACCACTGGCAGTGGTGCCACTGTAACCATAAACGCCACAAAAGGAGATATCAGTCTCACAAACGCTGCTGGGCTGGATGTCTCCTCTCAATCTGGAGCAGCTGGTTCAATCGCACTCACCGCTGCAGCCGGAAAGATCACCTACACGAAATTGAGCGCTAACGGTAGCGTCAGCGGAGCAGGTGGCAGCATCACAATGCAATCATTCAATGCGAAAGTAATAGCTGTGGATGCCAGTAAATTGACTGTCTCAGGCAGCGCAGCCGGCAATATTACTGTTACAAATACAGGGGCTGGAGGAATATCATTCGTTCCAGCAGCCGCCACTTTTCAGAGCACGGGCGATGCGGGACAACTTACCTTGAATGCTCGGGGCGGTGGCAATGTCACTGTGTCAGCTGACCTTGACTTGAGTAGTTCCAGTGGAAATGGTGGTGCTGTTATTCTCAGCGCACTCAAAGGCAATGTTAGCGCCTTCAACATAAATGTTTCGGGTGGGGCAACAAAGAATGGTGGTGCAGTTCAACTCACTAGCAATTCCTCTAAGCCATTTGTGATTGATCCTCTAGCAACTGTAACTCCAGTAAATGGATTAAAAGGAAGCTTGAACGCAAGTGGCGGAAATGGTGGCAGCATAAGCATCATGAACATTGGCGGCGGCGTCACCGTGCCTGCAAGCGCTCTGAGCATGAGTGCTGCGCTTGGCAATGCTGGAAACCTGAATCTCAACGCGAGTAAGGGAGACCTTTTCGTAAACGGCAACCTCAACCTTTCAAACACCGGGCTAGGGGGCTCAATAACCCTGGTCAGTAATAGCACGAAGACTTTCTTCATTGGTTCGCCAAGCAACACATTGCCCACCAATCCGAACAGTGTAGGCGCAGTCTCCGCGGACGGCGCCACTGGAGGAAAAGTACTTGTGCAAAATCTAGGCACTGGTGGGATAGGACTCAGCGAAGCAATATCAGCTAGCGGCACCTCAGGAGCCGCAGGCAGCATAATCATCGATGCAAGCAGCAAGGGAAAAATCGCTTTCGTCTCACCAGTGGCAGCCATTTCTCTCAGCGCGACTTCAAGCAGCGGAACTGGTGGCACGATCAGATTAAATGCAAGCTCGTACTCCTTTAATGCGAACAACAGCCCAGTAGCAGTATCAAGCAGTGGCACCACAGGTGGTTCAGTATCAATTTACAGTGCTCTTACAAAACAGAACATCGCTATCGGAGCGGGGACCAACGCCTTCAACATATCCGCAACAGGAAGCAATGGTGCCGGCGGCATCGTTGCAATAAGTTCCGGGGGAGATCTCACGGTAGACGTTTCGGGACTCAGCACTGCAGCTAGTGGCAATGGAAACGGCGCCAATATCTCACTCTTTGCCGGCACAGCGGGTCCAGGAAACCTGCAAATCACAGGTAGTTTGTCAGCCAACGGACAGGGCACTGGCAATGGTGGCATGATTTCGCTACTTTCTAATGGTACCCTTCCGTTTTTCCTCGACGGAAGCACGGGAATCACCAATGGAATAACAGGCTCTATCTCAGCCACTGGAGGCGCCGGAGGTAACATCGGCGTCAAAAACACTGGCACGGGTGGTATGCAGGTCAATGTAGGTAAGCTGACTGTTACCGCAAATTCCGCGCAAGGAGGCAGCGTAGCGCTTGAGGCACCGACTGGCTCCATCGCATTTGTCACTTCAGGCACACTTGATGCGTCAGCTAAAACAGGCTCTAACAAACGCGGTGGTGGCATAATAATCAGCGCACAGAAACTTCTAGTAAATGGAATAAACCTACTTTTGAGCGCTGACAGCGATGGCAACCAGAGAGCAGGGCAGATATTAGTCACCCAACTTAATCCTACTACTCCGCTTGTCCTCGGGTCACAAGCTGGTCAGATCAACGTGAGCGTGAGCCATCACTCCTTCATACCTCCCATGATTGCAACCTTCACTTCTGCAAACAATATAGATGTAGCAAGCAACTTTGGTGACGTTAACGCGTCCATTGTATTGCAAACGAATCCAACCGGAACAGGCACAATCAAAACGCTGAATGGCTCGGTGATCACATCACAAGATCTAAGACTGAACACAGGGTTGGGAGACATCGGAGCAACACAGTCAACCCCAGCTAACGCAACGGTTCCATTTAGCACCATCGGCGCGAACAACCTGCAGACTGCTGTATCTGGAAATTTCTGGGTGGATTCAAAAGGTGGAAACATCTATATTCAAAACAGAGACAACAACCTGGCTTTTGTGGACTTCAAACAGTTCAGCAACGGCAAGGCTCAATTCATGACTTTGAGTTCAAACAAAGATATAGGGCTAAGTAATCTAATCGGTAGAGGAAATACCCGAATCGACCTGTCCTCAGATGGAAACATCGCGATGTTCGGTAATCTGTTTTTCAAATCATTCATCACGGCGCCGCAAATCAATATCAAAGCGGCTGGCACCATAACGCAACCGCAGGGCAGCTACGTCGGTGAGAAGAATGCTTCGTTGCTCATCAGTGCTGGCGCGGGTGATATCAACCTGGTTAGCACGAATGCTTCTACAATTAAACTGATAGGAAATGGCGCAAATATCAGCTTAAACAACCTCGGGACCATAAGCAATCTAATAATCGCAAAGAACACACAGTTCAACAACGTGACAGTGAGTGCAAATGGCTCGATTGCACTGGTGAGAGAGGATGCGACATCACTCTCGCAAGTAAGCGGCAAGTTGACATTAAAAACGAACCCCGGCAGCAACGGAAGCATAATCATCAGCACTCCACTGAAAGCTGCTGACCTGAATCTGGATGCCGACGGATTCGGCAACCTGATCGAAACAGTGAGCATTCTTCAAATTGATCTGAGCAATTCCGCAACACTGAAGAGCGGCGTGGGGAATATAGGCTCCTCATTCGCGCCCTATCAGCTGCAGGCGCCTACAGTCACCTTGAGCACAGGTGGAGCTGGAATGGTCTATGTATCTGACTTCCTTAGCACAGGAGTGACTTTGAAATCAAGTCAATCAGGTGGCGCATTTCAGTTTGACGCAGGTGGTCAGCTAACAATCTCGGGTGACATTACCGCTAAATACGGGTTTGTGGATATTAGCATCAATAATCTAACAACCACAGGACTGCTGAAAGTTGACGATAATGTAACCATCTTTGCTGGTGGAGCAGGTGGCAGAAGCTCAGCCCTCACATTAGACAACGCTAGCAAAAATAGTGAAATACAAATTGGAAATGGTGCCCAACTAATTTCTAACGGGCAGATGAACCTGACCTTCAATTTCAACCCGGGAAGCAAGGGATCAGTTTTTACAAATAGCAATTTCAATATTTACACGAGCGGTTCTAACAATATTTACCTGGCTGGTGACGGAACCGTAGTTGCAAATGGTCCAACAAAAGATGCGGCCTTCGCTACAGGGGCAGATATTCTCTTTTACACTGGAACAACAGGACAATTCAGCACGCCAGGCAAACTCACAATTGACGAGGGTGCGAGTTTCACTGCAAGAGCGCCGAGAACAGGCTTAACCAGTCTTGATTTTACCGATAAGGTAGCTTCCGACGGAATACGTTTTTTTGCTACTCAGCCTAATTCCGGCATCAAAGTAGCAAACTTGAGTCCTGCCACTGGTGCCATCAGCAGCGGTGACATTTATATAGACAGCTCCGTGGATCTGACAATGTTAGCGGCATTGAACATTCCAGCTAAAGTGACAGTTCACTTCACAGGATTTGATCAAAACTCGCCAATCGGAATTCGACGAGAGAATGATGGTAACCCGTTTGTAACACCTAAGAACATCAGCATCGCCGGTAAATTGATCTTTGAACAATCCAATTCAAAATTCACCAGCACAGTCCCATCATCTCCACAGATCGCAGTGCTATCAACCATTCCTGGCGCTACATTTAGCTTAGCTAGTACTGGCTCTATAACAAGTGATGCTAATCTGACCGTATTCTCAGGAGGCGACGCATCGATAGCAGGTTCGATGAGCGCTCCTGCGCATCTCAGCTTTATTGCAAGCGCAGGCAACAATTTCAAAACTAACGCGGCCACTCCAGGAACTCTTAGCGGTGCTATAAGCCTGAACGGCAAATTGACTAGCGTGTCCACAACGGGACTGGCGAATCTAGACGTCAGCACAACCGCTGGATTTTTCCAAACAGGAGGCGCCATTCAAGCAGACACATTCAACTTGAAGGTGGTGGGTTCTAATCAAATACTACAAAAGAATGGAACTATAACGGCCAAGAACATGAATGTCTTAGGGGGCGAATTCGGAGCAACGTTTAGCCTCACGAAAAATGCTTTCAATGTTCAAAACGCATCCTACATGGATAACCAGGTTGCTGGTAGTAATCTCGTAATTGGCAGCAATTCGCAATTAACATTGACGGGCTGGACCGATACCGCACGAATAGTAGGCCCGACTATAAGAATCGGCACAAGTTCCTTCTTCTGCACTTATTGCACAGCAGAAAGCCAGCATCTAACTCTAGACGGAGATATTGCGACGTCTTTGGCTGGCTACGGAACGGTCCTTGTAAAAAACCAAACAGCGAGCAGCAGTCTTCTGATTGATGGAGATTCGAGCTTACATGGCACGAATGGAGTCACAGTTTTGATGACCAACGGAGCTGGAAATCTCACGGTAACTGCGTTCTCAATTTTCACAACGGCTGGAAATATTTTGGTTGATTCAAAAGGATCAACCAATCTGTCAAACTTTATAGAAGGCGGGCAGCTGGCTAACTTCAACGGCCCCGTTTTCGCCCCATGGACCATACAGACGAGGAGTGCAATTACAGTGAACTCCGCTAAGGACCTTCGCTTATCTGTGGTTGCACCATCCTTCTGGGACACCACTAATGATATAACTGTTAAAGCAGCTAACATTGACCTTGGAAGCTTTACCACCATCATGGCATATGGTGGCAACGTCTCAATTCTGGGCTCAGGGAATATCAGCAGCGGAATCAATAACAAGATTGAGGCACACGCTTACGGCTCTGCAGCAACAAACATAACCGGCGGTGTCATAGAGCTTTCAGCTGGAAGTACAGTATCGACAGCCGCAGCAAGCATTTTGCTGCCACCCGGCACACGCCCATTAGATACCTTCGGTGCAAGCATCTCAGGGTCAGGCGCAGTTCAATACAATGTCACCACAACCGGTATCATCACATTAAACAGCATTTTGACTCTTCAAGGAGGGGCAATAACAGTAACCGCTAAAGGCAAGACCGTCAGCATCCCATCCGCCACACTCAAATCATTCTCATATCGACCAATTTCATATCCCGAATATGTTGATACACAGAATTCAGATGACGAACTCATTGTAGACGCTGATGATGGGTTGGAATTTTAGAAATCTCAATTCAACGATTGTCTTTGACGGACAAGAATTTTATGCAAACTGGAGATGGAAGGGAGAGCGGGTCACCCAAGACCTTCAGCATTCCCGATTCTCTATCAATTTTGAAAACAACAAGGTTTGAACTACTCTGATTGCACACAATGATGTAATTGCCACTGCTATCAATACCAAAATTGCGAGGCGTATGACCCAAGGTTGGCGCATGTCCAAGCAAACTTAGTTTGCCTGTATCTTGATCAACCTTGAATATGGCAAGGCTATCATGACCTCGATTAGAGCAATACAGGAATTTGCCATCCGGGTGCATCAAGATTTCTGCAGTGGAATTACCCTCGATCTTTTCGTTCAAGGTGCTGAGCGTCTGAATGACAGTCAATGTGCCTTTCGAAGCATCAAATGCGCACACACTAACTGAAGACTTCATTTCATTTGAAATGTAAGCAAACTTGCCATCTCGAGAAAATGAAAGATGCCGAGGACCTCCACCGGGGGGAGTTTCACTGAAGGCAGGTTCGTTTTTAACTAATGAAGCAGTTTTCGGGTCCAACTTGTAAATGAGCAATTTGTCTAGTCCGAGGTCAGCGGCGATGGCATAGTTGTTGTCCGGTGAAATATTCACTGAATGAGCGTGGGGACCCTTCTGCCGTTCAGGATCAACACTTGAGCCCTCATGCTGAATCTTGCTCTTAGCAGTTCCTAAGCTTCCATCTTCTAGAATCGGCAAAGCTGCAATACTTCCGCTAGTGTAGTTGGCAACCAGCAAACAAGAGCCAGTCCGATCTACTGCGGCATAGCAAGGTCCACCACCCTCCGATGGCTGACTATTGAGAGATTTAAGCTCACCAGATTTGGTATCAATCTTATAAGCCCAAACTAAACCTCCATTCATCCCATCATCGGATGCTAACTCACTTACAGCATAAAGAAATTTCCCGTTTGGATGTATCGTCAAATAAGATGGATTCTTTATTCCCGTTGTGGTCCCCCGAAGTTTCAACTTTATGCGTTCTGTACTTTCGGGATTGAAATCAAAGCAATAAATACCTTTGCCCTTATGTCCCTGCTCAGTATATGTTCCTACGTATGCAAACTGTGTCGCCACTTTATCTCCATTAGCAGCATCGTTTTCCTTTGCAAAGGCATCTCCAAAAATCAACAACATGGGTAGAAGCAAAAGTCCGATGACTGATAGTCGCATGCCAATAGATCCCCAAACCGCTCGGCAGCGATTTTACCACGCGAGAATCATCGGCTCATGCTTTCCGAATCTGCCACAAGCTGCCCGAATTTGCTGCAAAGCTGCACACATCTACTACTTGCATTCTCAATGGCACATTTGCTTAAAGCACGAACCTGAATACCTGCCCTGATGAAGCATTTCCGGACCAAGATAGGTATGTCTCAAAACGGGTATATCACTGGGGAGCACTTCCTTATCAGTTCCATGAAAGCAAAATCGGCTCTACTCGCTTTAATGTTCTTGCTGTTTGCAGAATCTGCAAACGCCGACCCGTTGCAGGGAAGAATTGAAGACACACAGCCGCAAGGGCAAGCTGGCAAGCTGAATGGCAGTGCGACAGACGATGAGCTTGAGAATAAATTAGACCAGGTAGAGAAACAATTCGGCAACGCTAACATGACTGGCTTGCGATCAGGCGTGCAAGACAACTCAGCACCACCTCTACAAGGTTCGGCAGATGCTCAGCAACCTTTCAACCTAGCAGCCGCAAATGACCCTGACGGCGGAAATCAGGAATTGCAGATTGATTGGGACAGATGGCGAAATAGACTAACACAGACAATTCAGTCCAACCTCATTAGCTTGATCAACATTCACAACGATGTCAATTTCGTTTTTGATCCACGTAGGCAAATGATGGTGAGTCGCTACCCCGTCGGAATCTATGCACAATACTCCTGTGACGTCCTTCCTAATCAACAAATAATCAACGCGAGAGTGACTCTTTCATCGGGCTATCCCGCTTACGATCAAGCAGTTATGCAAGCAATGATGCAATTGCAGGGAAACAAGATCCTTCGCTATCCAAAGGGTTCGAAGAGAGAAATAGTAAATCAACAGGCAAGCATTCGCACCTCGATGGACAATCAATTTCAGAATTTCCAGTTCGGTGATGTTGAGAGACAACAAATGCAAAGACCTTGAGTTTGATCATCGCGAGAACTTGATTTTTGTGTAAAAATAACTAGCACGTTATCCGAAACAGGTCTTCAGCTGGATCCGTCCACGTCGGGTTTGGCTACGAAGGAATCCGAGCCTACGGACACAGCACTACGAAAACGCGAAGGAAATGAAATGGAAGTACACCTTGTTGATGGTACTTATGAATTATTTCGCCACTATTTTGCCGTCCCTGAAGCAAGTTCCTCAGATGGCTTAGAGATAGGTGCTACACGCGGCGTCTTAGGCTCAGTCGTATCGATGCTCGAACAAGGAGCCACTCATATCGGTGTAGCAACAGATCATGTAATTGAGTCTTTCAGAAATGACCTTTATGATGGCTACAAAACAGGTGATGGAATCGAGCCGGCATTATTCTGCCAGTTTCCCATTTTGGAAGAAGCTCTAACTTCAATGGGTGTAGTAGTTTGGCCGATGGTTGAATTTGAGGCAGATGACGCTCTGGCTGCGGCCGCAATCAAGTTTGCAGCAAACGGTGAAGTTGAAAGAGTATTGATTTGCACACCAGACAAAGACCTCAGCCAATGCGTAAGCGGCAGCAGGATTGTGCAACTGGACAGGCGCCGTAACATACTCCGGGATGAAGCTGGAGTGATAGAAAAGTTTGGCGTCAAACCGACTTCCATTCCAGATTATCTGGGCGCAGTGGGAGATGCAGCTGACGGCTATCCGGGATTGAAAGGATGGGGCGCAAAAGCAGCGGCCGGAGTTTTATCTCGCTATGAACACTACGAACAGATTCCAAAGGACCCTAAACAATGGGACACAGCTATTAGAGGCGCAGCAAAGCTTGCTTCAGTTTTGTTTGACTCATGGGAAGAAGCGCTTCTCTACAGAAAACTAGCAACATTGCGCGAAGACACTCCTGTTCCAGAATCACTACAAGAAATGAAATGGACGGGTCCTAAACCCGGGTTCGAAGATGTTTGCAAAAGACTGAAAGCAGATGATTTATTACGCCGCGTGACGAAATTGGCATCATCTAGCCACCAGTAAGAATTGCCGCCAAGCCTGAAAACCGAGCAAGTTCGGTAAATTTTAAGCTTGCTGCCCTTCAAAACTGCTGTCTCAGCGGCGGCAAATGATAAGATCCAATTCCAGTACGTCCCAGTCGGTGCGGTTTAATGGAAATTGTCAATATTGCTGCTTACAAATTCGTCGGCATTCCGGACAGAGAGAATTTACGCTCTGTGCTTCTCGATCGCTGCACGGAATGGCGATTGAAGGGCACAGTTCTGCTAGCTGATGAAGGCATCAACTTCAATGTTGCCGGAAGCAAAGCTGCCACTGATGAGTTTTTGAATTTTCTAAAAAGCGATGCACTCTGCAATAATCGGTTCAGCGACCTGGAAGTGAAAGTCAGCTACTCAGAGAGTCAACCATTCAGAAAAATGGTTGTGCGTATGCCCAAAGAAATCATCACAATGAAGCATCCGATGATAAAACCTGAGATGGAACGTGCAGCATCAGTTGAGCCAAAAGTGCTAGACAGGTGGCTTGAGCAGGGTCATGATGACGAAGGCAGAGAAATAATCATCATCGATACCCGAAATGATTACGAAGTAGAAATGGGCAGATTCGTCGATGCCATCGATTACGATATTGAACAATTCAGCTCTTTTCCTGAAGCGGTGCGTAGTGCGTTGGATGAGGATCCAACGCTTAAAGAAAAAACTATCGTGACGTATTGCACCGGTGGAATTCGTTGCGAGAAAGCCGCATTATTCATGAACGAACTAGACTTAGCCCGCGTTTATCAGTTACAAGGCGGCATTCTGAATTACTTTGCAGAATGCGGTGGTAAGCACTGGACGGGAGAGTGCTTCGTATTTGATGATCGGTACGCACTCGACCCCGACTTGCAACCTACAAAGCTCAAGCGCGAAGCTTGATGTGGCTCTGAGATTGTCATTTTTCTTGCGTAGCGTAATTGTGCGAAAGCAAGAGCTGTTTTAGTTCGGCTGCTGGACCAACTTTTGCTTCATTCTTCAAATGCAGCAAATGATAATGAATTTGAGGCAGCTCCTTTAGCGACCGCATAACTAAGCCAGACGGAATCTCACAACAGGAATTCACTATAGCCAACCCCATGCCCATCTTCACAAAATTGATCATGACCTCCCAACCTGAAGCTTCTACAGATACTTCCCACTCAATTCCCTCTGACTGAAGAGCGGCTGCGATGACCTGCCGATGAGGTCGATCTGCTGGCGGTACAATGAGTCGCTGGCGTGATAGATCACGCAGACGTAATTTTCTTTTTTCGAGCAAAGGGTGTTTTTTCGGAAGCACTAAAACCTGCTCGACTTTGCATAGCAAATGTGATTGAAATCCATCTGGAATAGATTCGCAAGAGGCTACTCCAAGCTGCGCCTTTCCTGTAGAAATAGCGTCAATAATGCCATCCCGATTTAAGGTAAGCAGCTTAAGATTTGCTTTTGAACCCTGCAAAAACTGCTTAATTGGCTCACCCAACAAGTACAGATAGGCACCCTCACCTGCTGCAAATACAAGAGATTGTCGTTTGGCCCCTGTTGAAATTTCGCTGACAAAATCTTTGGTTTGCTCAATGGTTTTGCGTGAGAATCTTGCAAGCATCCGACCTTGTTCTGTGAGTTCAAGACGCCTGCCAACTTTCGTGTAAAGTGGCATCTCTAGAGAATTCGATAGTTCTTGAATTTTCACGTGCAGCGCCGGCTGCGATATGTGAAGCTGCTCAGCCGCGTGCGTAAAATTCAGAGTCTCACTGAATACAAGAAATGCCTGCAGAGCATCAAGACTTGGTAATTTTACAGTCATAACTTATACCTATAGTTTATAGCAATATTATAGTTCCTATTTATTTCTCCTCAAGTTAGATTCATATTTGACAAAACAAAGAGGAAAACGAAATGAACAAGAATATTATCGGCGTGGATATTGGTGGAGTGATAATAGGAAGAATAAATGACAAAACTGATACCTCATTTTTCGGCAATGACTACCTATCTACTCCAGCCATTGAAGGTGCGTTCGAGCAAATAGCACTTCTGCAGAAATCAGGATTTGAAATATACCTGGTTTCAAAATGCGGGTCAGCTGTTCAGAAAAAATCAATGCACTGGCTGAAACACAAACGCTTTTTTGAGATAACCGGAATTGCTCCAGCGAACGCGAAATTTTGCAAAACAAGGAAAGAGAAAGCAGGCATATGCGAAAACATAGGTGCAAGTTACTTCATCGATGACCGGCTGGAAGTTCTTTCCTATCTGGGAAAAGTGGAGCATTTGTTTTTGTTCAATGCCGATGACAAAGAAGTAGCTAAGTTCTCGCAGCACCTAAGGAAAGTTATGCGAACTGACAGTTGGAAGGAGGTGTCAAGCAGCATTCTCGCCACGAAAGGACCTCTAAGTCTTGCAAATAGCCTAGTCATTTAGTCCGAAGACCTTGCAGAGTAGACCATCACCTGATGAAAGAGGAGCGCCCAAGCAGCGCCCCTCTTCTTATTTTCGTGTCAAAACCGCGATCACCCGACAGCCCTGACATACCGCCCCTCCGACTATGCAAGACATGGCCTCCGCATATCTCCGCCACACTGACAAGGAAATTGCTCATCCTGATGGGCTTGTGACTTTGCCCTCATTTAATCTTTCTGTTGCTCTTTTCCGCAGAGAAGGCTACCATCACTATTAATACAGCGGATTGCGAGATGGAGATTCACATCTGCCAGACATGCGGACATTTGGTTCACAGACGGACTTCCGTTTGCGAGTCTTGTGGCGTGCCTTCGGACGGCAATGTCATCTCGATGGACGCTGGCGCCGCCGACAAAATGAACAGAAGCTTTTCTGGTGACCCGCAGCTAGCCGTTAAGACGATGAAGGTTATTTTCGAACGGGAAATGCCTGCAAATGAAGAAGTAAGTTACAACAACTCTCCCGCAGTTTCACAATTCCGTACAGGAATTTGGTCAACGGTTGGTGACCAAACTCAATCTGCCGGGTTTACGGGCTTGTTGACTGGTGTAAAAAATGGAAAGGCAGCTCCAGCACCCCCTCAGCCGCCAAAACAAAATGATGATGAACAAGCAGCAAGAGCAGTCAGAGAAAAGGAAAAGCGGCAACAGGAACTTGAGCGTCAGCAACGAGAGCAAGCCGAGTTTGAAGAACAACAGCAAGAATACGAACGGCGCAGACGCGAGCGTGCTGAACTGGCTCGGCAGCAACATTATCAGAATCACAACGATCAGCCTCGCAACTCCACAAACGAAGCAGGTTTGAGTCCCGCTGAGATTCAACGTGAGGAATTAGAACGAGCGGAATATGAGCGCCAGCAAAGAGAATACGAACGCAAGTTGGCAGAATACCAAAAACAACAAGCAGAGTATGAAAAACAGCAGGCAGAGTATGAGAAGCAGCAAGCGGAATATGAGCGCCAGCAAACTGAAAGAGCTGAGGATGAGCGCCAACAAGCTGAGCGAGCGGAGTTAGAGCGTCAACAAGCTGAGCGCCTTGAATTTGAGCGCCAGCAAGCTGCACGCGTTGAATTTGAGCGTCAGCAAGCTGAATTGGAGAGCCACCAGGCCGAAACCATTACACATGCAATCGACGAGAATGACCCTGAGTTGCAGAATCTCAGCGAAGAGGAGCGTGCGGAGTACCTGGCGCAACTGAGGGAATTTGAGCTTCAGAGAGCTGAGTACGAACAAATCAAAATGGAAGTTGAGGGCGAGCACGGCGAATTTGCTACTGCAACAGGCATGAATCCCGAACTAAAAGAGCATCCTGAACAGCAGTACGAGGAGCCTGAACAACAACACGAGGAGCCTGAACAACAACACGAGGAGCCTGAACAACAACACGAGGAGCCTGAACAGCAGCACGAGGAGCCTGAAACAACACAAGTAGAGCAAGCATCAGCTGCACCAGAAGTAACCGGAGAAGCGTTGATATCCAAATTTATGGACCAGCTCTTCGACTCGTCCAATATGGAAAGCGGTCCTGAATATTCGGTCGAATTTGACCCAGCATCTGCTAACTCTCTTGAGCAAATGCACGCAAACCTACACAGCTCTGGTTCGCAAGGTATGCTTGCTGAACAGATAAGCAATGCAAGCACCAGCACAGAGCAGATCGAACAAACGGCTTCTGGTAGCTTCAGAATGCAAAATTCTGATAGGCAGGCAGCTTTTGGTGCGGTGACGATGGAGTCTGTAAAAGACACTAATTTCGAATCAAGCATGGCAAATCAGCATGTTCAGAGTTTCGAGCAGCCAGCACCACAGGCAACACCACGAGATACAAACTCATCCATCGACAAAGTTGCCTCGAAATCCAATTCTACAGATACTCTATTTGGAGCAAAACAAGATAGTTTGATTAAGGCTGGAGACAACTACTATAGTTCACCAGACATTGAAAAATTCGGAACGGGAACCTTCAATTCGCAAGCCGACCCTCAAACAGGCTCAGGCTCCTATAGGGCGACCACATCCAATGATCCAACATCAAAGGAAGCTGTTGATGATCAACAAGATGATTTATATCAAACCAGTGAGCAACAAAAGTTGCGAAGAGACATGCAGAGCTCCTCAGGCAATCGTGACTTTACTGCGGAAAGCTCTCAAACAACGTCGGGTAAGTTTGAAAATCAGATTAGCAGTGGAAGAAACCAATCATTTTCACCACCAAATAACAGCGAGATGAGGAAAACAACTGGCGGTATATTCAACATGGATGTTGAGGTTAGCTCAGGGCATCTTAATTCCTCTCCAGATGGTGCTTCGGCTATGAATGATGCAGCCCATGATGGAAGGCTCACTGAGCCCAATCAGCAATCATCGGCTAACCAACTTAGCCCTCGCGCATCCAACTCTAGAATTTTCCCTTACGACAGCGCTCCAGACAAGACACCGAATGAAGGCGCCTCAGGTTCAGAGGGTTTAAGGTCACCTCTTTTGAGCAAACAACCTGAAAAACAAAATAAACCGCCAGCTAACGCATTCAAAAAAGTGGTGCTGCCGCTGGTCATCGCGACTGGTGCGTTTGCATTTCTAGCCGGCATAATGCTTCTTCGAGTACCAACTGGACTTACGTCTGTTAAGGATAAACCAGCTGTAGCTGGTAAAGGAGCACCATCACCCTCGGACGTAACACCATCAGAACAGGCGTCTACACAAGCAACTGTTCGCGAAGGAACTCAGACAGCGAACAATGGCACCACGGGTCCCGCTGAAGTAGCCCCGATTGGATCAAATTCGACGGGAGAGACACCAAACTTGCTCGACGTAGCGAATGGAACTCCTCAGGCAGGCGCTGGCTTGAATATGGTGCAAAACAGCCATACGGCGCAACCCATGCAGCAAATGCCGACACTGCCAATGCAGCAGATGCCAATGCAGCAGATGCCGACACAGCCAATGCAACAAATGCCAGCACCGCCCATGCAACAGATGCCGGCGCAACCCATGCAGCAGATGCCGGCACAGCCCATGCAACAAATGCCGGCGCAACCCATGCAGCAGATGCCGGCACAGCCCATGCAGCAGATGCCGGCACAGCCCATGCAGCAAGCACAGTCGACACCAGCACAACCCATGCAAAAGCCTAATCCGCGCCCGCAAGCGCTTATGAAAGTTGAAACTACTAGCATGACAGGCAAATGGGACTATGGATATCAGAACCCCACGGGAAGCACCGGATATGGTGCCATACAAATTAAGCAGGATGGTGTAAACCTGCGGGGCTCTGGCACAGATAGCAGTGGTGCATTCCAAATCAAAGGCGTTCGACAGGGCGATATCATAACCTTTGACAAACTCTATGTGCGAAATGGAGTTGCAATTAGTAAACGCATCGTATACTCGGGCAAGCTCTCGATCTACAACGAACCAGGTGCGGGACCGGCAATGTTAATGTCGGGCATATGGCGCTATTCAGGACAAGACGCCAATGGTAAAGAGAAAACCATGAGCGGACAGTTCGAAGGAAAACTCGCCCGCTAGTCCCAGTTTCGCCACTCTTAAATTCGCTAGTCTCAGAGTATATTCACGGCTCGAGCCGCCAGAAGCACCACGATGGTGAGTGAAAGGCTAGACTGTATCATCATCAGTACTTTCGCCCATCTCGAGAGAACTGGAACATCCGTAGGTGATAAAGCGGTGCTCGTATTGAAGGAAAGAAAGACGTAATCAATAAACTGTGGAGACCAGTTTGCATAAGCAGAAACTAATTCCTTGTCTTCAGACGAGAAACTCATTTGCGGAAAGTAGAACGCACCATATGTATGACCCGAACGCTGACTTCGTTGGTGGGGTCCACCTGCATCGAGGCGCCAATACCAACCGGCAAAAACAAGAATGTTGGTTGCCCATAGAATTATGGCTGAGTGCAACAATCTATCAGGCGGCAATGTCTTATGCACAATAGCAAGCACATGTAAGCAAACAGATGAGATCATCGAGAAAGTTATCAAAGACAGCGAGATGTAGCTAACAACGCGACAAACGGCATGTTTGCCTAATTTATGCGCGACTTCAGCTGGAATAAATAGGCTCACAATTACCGCCAGAAGCGTCCAGGGCGGTCCAAACAAGGTGAGTCTATCTGGCATTGCAACATATAAGCTCGCAGCAGCGGCTAAACTCACCAGCGAAGGCCACATTGGTTCCATATTAATGACTTTATCGCTGCTCATAAAATGGAATTACGATAAATAGCTAAACAAATTGAGTTCCAAAAATAAACTACTTACTTGCCACCAGCTGTAGTGACTGCAGGTGCTTATCAATTTCAGCAATTTCCACAGCACTCAAATTCACATGTTGTGCACCAAGATTCTCTAGCATCTGTGCCGCATCGCGGGCTCCAACAATAGCGGCTGTCACACCAGGTTGGGCAACGGTCCATGCAATAACTAGCTGTGCGAGTGTAGCTTTGTAGTCATCAGCAATCGGACGAATCTTACTTAGAAACTCGTTTGTTCTTTTGATATTCTCTGGCTTGAAGAAAGATTGATTTGCCCGATGATCTCCCGGCTTGAACTGAACATCTGGCTTGAACTTGCCGGTCAAAAGCCCTCTCTGCAACGGGCTATAGACAATAATGCCAATGTTTTGATATCTGCAATAAGGAAGAATATCGTTTTCGATATCGCGCAGAACCATACTGTAAGGCGGTTGATTAGAGGCGATTGAACAAAGCTTGCTTGAAACTTCGATCTCGTCTCGGCTGAAATTGCTAACGCCAGCAGCAAGAATCTTCCCCTGCTTGATTAAAGTATTGAGAGCATCCATTGTTTCATCTAGCGGGGTGGATGGATCACGCCAGTGACATTGATAAAGGTCGATGTGGTCAGTCTGTAATCGGCGTAAGCTATCATCGCATTCTTTGATGATGCTCTTTTTGCGAGCATTTCGATAGATATTTTTTTTGCCTTCGTCATCTTCCCAATCAAAAAAATGTTCGCCTTCTTTCGAATCCCAACGCAAACCAAATTTCGTCAAAAGTTGAACCTTGTCACGCTTCCCCTTAATCGCTTTTGCGACAAGTTCCTCGCTGTAACCGTAACCATAAACGGCCGCAGTATCTATTGAGGTGCAACCGCCGTCTATAGCAGTGTGAATAGCTTCAATCGCATCTTTCTCTTCGGTGCCGCCCCACATCCAACCGCCAATAGCCCATGCACCAAAAATGATTTTGGATACCTTGACCTTACTGCTGCCAAGTTGCCTGAATTCCATGCTCGCTCTCCGTGGGGAGGTCTAATTTTACCGCTAATTACAACTGCTTATAAACCAATTTAATGGAACAACTACTTTCTTCAGCACTGCTCTCGTTTTCAAGAACTTCATTTTTTGAGACTTCAATAATAGGTCTTATCCTGGCTATAATTCGATGGTCTAACTGGACACGGAAATCATGACTTTCACCCCAAAGGCTTCGGATGTTTGCGCACTTGAGACGATAATTGTTTCGCCTCATGGCATTGAATCGGAGAGTTTCACAACCAAACTGGTCGAGCTAATGATGAAAGGAGCAAAGTTTCCGGGCTTCTGGAGCGCAGAACTTATCTCCCCAAAGGACGACAAATTAGGAAGATGGCGCCTCGTACAGAGGTTCAGTACAGAACCTGAAACGAGAAATTGGCAAAATTCAATAGAACGAATAGAACTACTGGATGTTCTAAAACAGAGTGTTCAAGATCATGATGTCGATATTGAAGATGTGGTGACTCAAGCCGTCGACTCTGATGTTTCCACAGCCATTATTACAGAAGTACGCCCTGAAATGCAGGAAGAGTATTTCAATTGGGTTACACGGATTCAGGCGGCCCAAGTACGGCACCCAGGTTATAGATCAATTTACCTTCAGCCGCCGGTGCCCGGAAGAGTCAATCAGTGGTCGACGCTCTTGCGCTTTGATTCACCGGCGAGTATGGATAGCTGGTTTGATTCGGAAGTGAGGAAGGAACTTGTATCTGAGTCAGCGGAGCTAATTGAGAAACAGAGAATTCATCGAGTTTTCGGTGCATTCCCTGGTTGGATTCCTACTGATGCGGAGGGAAATTCACCGCCAAATTGGAAAACGGCTTTGCTTGTTTTGCTTGGATTGTTTCCCGTCGTCATGCTTCAAATTATGTTTGTTGCGCCACTTATGCAAGGAATGGAATCAACTCTGAGAACGTTTGTGAATCTTGTCGGAAGCGTAGCGTGTACTTCGTTTATTACTATGCCCGCTTTTGTAGGTTGGTTCAGAAGATGGCTTTATCCTGACAAGAACGACAAGTTAGCCACCTACAGAGGCTCTGTTGTGCTGATTTTACTCTTCACTCTAGAGATAGCGATTTTCGCTTTGTGCAAACGCTAGCTCGATGATTTGAAATGAGCAACTACTGCAAAAAGCCGGTGTGAGCCCGACTGCACCTACGACTAATTTCACCAATGGAACTTTCAAACTCCTTCTCGCGTCCCGAGCATGTCACATCAATTAGAGGAGTTCAAATCATGGGAAAAGCATTTCTACTGTGGTTATTCGGCGTACCATCAGGCGTAATTCTTTTGCTCTGGATGACTGGCTTTCTTCGCTAGGTCAGCTAGATTGTTTGTTCGAACAGAAGAAGTTCCGTTTGAGAAAACGAATCTATTCGCAACGGAGCGTCGCTGCGGACAGCAAGTCCATCTCCACTCTGCACTCTAGTACCGTTAATTACACACTCGCCTTTGATTATTTGAATCCACTGCTGTGAGTGTTTATCTGGAGTGAACTCTACACTAGAGCTAACACTTGTTGAGAGTCCGAACAGTTTGACGTTCTGCCGAATACTGACCAGTCCCGTGCCATCAGCGGCACCCAGTAGCTTCCACTCGTTTTCCACGAGGTGGAATGACTCTTGTTCATAGGATGGAGATAGTCCGCGTTTTTCTGGAACTATCCAGATTTGCAACAGATGCACAGGTTCTGAATCTGAAGCATTGAATTCACTATGCAGAATCCCCGTGCCAGCAGACATCTTTTGAATCTCACCGGGAGAAATCACAGAACCATTTCCAAGGCTGTCTTGGTGTCTGAGTTTTCCCTGTATGACATAAGTTATAATTTCCATATCTCGGTGCGGATGAGTACCAAAGCCACCGCCAGGTTCTATCCAGTCTTCATTAATGACGCGCAGAGCACCAAATTGCATGTGCTTGGGATCACGGTACTGATCGAAAGAAAACGTATGTCGGCTATCCAGCCAGTCAAGTTTCGTGCTACCGCGCTCTGCTGAAGCTCTCAGTGTGAGCATTTTTGCCTCCTTGCTTTCTCGGCTAATCTTCTACTAATTCGAGTATACGAAGTCGCATAATCTGTCAGGCATGCAATGCCTTGATACCAAATCAGGTATCAGCAATGACTTTCAGCGGCACTAGGGAGCAACATAATTGAGCCTTGTAGACAAAAAGTGATCAACTTTTCTTTATTTCTGTACCAGTTAGTGCGGTTTGTGGATCCCCGAGGTGTCGGAATGTGGCGCCCCGAAAATGCCGGACTGTGGCTCCACGAAAGTGCCGGAATGTGGATACTAAATGCGCAAACTACTGAGCAACGGCAGCTTTATTTTCGAATGGTTGTATATTGGATACTGGCAGAAAAGGAATCACTTTGCCAAAGTTTGCTGTCTGGTCAGCTTTCATGGCTTCTAGCATTTTGACGCCATCTACCCAGCCCAAGCCAGTAACTGGGTCCCAACCTTCCTTAGAGAAATAACCGTTGTTAGAACCAACTGTGACATCGTTGAAGATTCCCGATTTTGCACGGGCGTACATCCAGGGATTCAGCGGAGTGATAGGTTTTATATTAACCATAGCCAGTTCTGCGTTAAGGTTTAACATCATTCCAGCATAAAGAGGTGCACCAGCACTGGTACCACCGATTACTATGTCCTGTCCACCAACTCTGACCGGATATCCTGTTGCTTTGGCAGCATTCGTTGAAATGTCTGGAACGCCACGTCCAACCCGTCCGGTATCAATATTTGGTGGAACTCCCACATCTTTCTGCCATCTCGGCAAGCGGAAGATCTTGCTGACGCCACCACCCGTGGAGCTATTTTCACCTTCATTCCATGCGCTAATACTAGCGAATTTGCCTTCGTTATTAAGCACTGTTTTCATGCCACCAACTCCAACCACATTGGGGTCGGACGCTGGATATTCAGGTTGATAGGTCGGTGCAAGCGCCCTGGCACCGTTATCTCCAGCACCAGCAAATACCTGCACTCCGCGAATTGCAGCCTGGCGAAAAGTAATGGAAAGAGCATTAACAGCCTGGGTAGTTTGAATGTGTTCGGCTAGCCCCCAGCTAGCGCTTACTACAGTAATTTGTGGCTCACCATTTCGAGGAAAAATAGACCGTTCAAATACATCAAGCAGTCCCTTATTATTGTTAGGACCGAGTATCATGCTTATCTCAGCTTTGGGCGCTATCGACTGAAGCTGCAATCCGTCCAGTGCATTCTCGGTATCGCCGATGTGAGGGTTTCCCGGTGAGTTCTTGGCACCATCGACCTCGATGATGCGAAGAGGCTTCGGCTGTTCAAGCCCATGCTTGGCAAAAAAGAGGTTATAGTCGTGCAAGTCGATTCCGCCACCGACACTTATAAAGGCACCGTGTTGACCTTCGCCACCCGTACGAAGAGGAATGTTCTGAGCATGCGCTATATCAGTGGCTCGATAGCCCCCCAGTTTCATGAATTCATCATGGCTCACCGGCGCAATAGCTTGATTGGCCTCGGCAGCTGCGGCCTCTTCGGCTAGCACCTGAACCTTGTAGTTGGAACTTGCTGCGATGCGTTGATCTACACCAAAGACAGCACGTACATGTGGTGCGATATCTTTAGGCAATCCGATAGCTCCAGCGTGTGAGCTTACAACGCCGTTGCTGGTCGCATAATCATGAAGCTCGACATCAAAAGCTTTTTGAAAGTCTCCGGATTTTCCCGAAAGCAAAACCCGACCAGAGCGCAAGTCGGACTCCATAACAGCTAGATTGTTTTTTTCGGCGAAGCTCTTAACGGCTTCAAGTGATTCAGCTTTGGCTCCAAACCTATTTTCGAAAGCGTTTCCGACATCTGTCAGAGCCACTTCTCTGCCTTCGGACATTCGTTGAATATAGCGATCCATCCGCAAAACAGAAGCTTTACTCTTGAGCAACACAGTAGCGGTCATATCAACTTGCGGGTTCGTAGGTCCAATTTTTTCGCCCGCCGGAGTTGGCGCAATACTATCAACCAGCTTTGCAGTTTCACCTTCTGCTACATAGTTAGCTCTCAATCCGACTTCAGAGGCAGTCGGTATCTCAGTCTTTAAGCCGAGGAGCATTTTGCTCTTGTCGGTAGCTGCGTCCCAAAAATTTTGCTTTAGATCTGCAAATCCATCCATCCGAGCACTAGAAAGTACTCGCCCCGAAATACCAGAACCAATCTTGAAACCTACCACACCCAAACCGGAACTGACGGCAAGGTGTCCGGCTGCATCACCCCATTGTTTACCGGAAGCATGGAGTTCTTTCCAATTGTTAGCATTTAGTCCGATTTTGTAGCTGTTGATAAAAGCCGGCGCTGTCTCTGCAATGAACCAGGCTCCCATCACACCAGCTGCAACTTTTCCTACGGGTCCGGCTTCAGGTAGAACTGTCTTCAAGGTAGCAGCGACTAGAGCTGAGCCGCCTACAGTTTTGGCGATGTCCATCGGATTCTGAACGAAATGATTGACCGAGTTCAGAACTCCCTGAGGCGTGTTCAACACACCCTCATATGTGGTAACGGCTATTCTCTGACCTTTTCCCAGATAA
Source organism: Obscuribacteraceae bacterium (SeqCode) (assembly GCA_044226015.1). GTDB lineage: Bacteria > Cyanobacteriota > Vampirovibrionia > Obscuribacterales > Obscuribacteraceae > JAIEPM01. The sequence continues at coordinate 404,984 of JBGAHS010000007.1, read as the reverse complement.
CCGTCCATGCGCAGCACTTCTGCTTCATGGCTAAGCAGTTCACTGGCACTTCGAAGTCCCAGATTTTTTGCCTGTTCATTTACGTCGAGTTTGTCGTCAACCATCCGAAAACCAAAAACACCTGGTCAAAGACCAGGAGCTGCAAATATCAAAAACCATGCCCTGAAAGACTTATGAGCTTGCGCTCTGCCACGAATGTAAGGATATATAAATCAGAATCACCGGTACAGGGGAGAATTACGATTAGGTAAGTGCATTAGAATGAATTCAAAAATCAAAAAGGGAGCCCGAGGGCTCCCTTCTCTTGGAGTTATTGTGAAGCTCTAGTTATTCGGATCGAACCCCTTGTTGGTTCCGATTCTGAAACCAGAACTGTAGTTTCCATGGCTTGTGGTAGCCATATTAATACTGACAGCAGCTTTCATGATGCGGTTGAACAGCAATCGTGCCTGACCTTCAGTGCGGAAGAGATGGCGCAATACTGGGCTTTCAATACAGTAAGACACAAGAGAAAATTCACTGTTTGTCAAAGCAACCTTGTGCTGAGCAAGGTCTTGAACATTGCTTCTTCTGCGACCGACCAGGTCTGAGCTGATGAATCTGTTGACCGATTCGTTATTAGCACTGACGATTACCTCGTTACCGATAAGCACGCTTCCAGCCGGTCTTCCGTTCACTTTCACCTGGATAGAAGGCTTGAGTGTCCAGTTGTCTGACAGGTTCTTAACGGCCACCACATTCTGCTTCTTGATGAAGGACGCTGTGGTGCCTTTTTGCAAAGTGAAAGTCAAGTCACCAGCAGAGACAGTGGTGCTGCTCTTAGAATCGACAACAATTTCACCTTCTTGCAAATCAACATGCTGTTTATTTGGAACGGAGTATTTCGCAGAAGAAACTGCAAACATATCAAAGTCCTTATCCAGTACGGTTTGAACAGAACTCAACCCTGCAACTGAAGCGGCTTGGAGGTTTTGTTCAAATCCAATGCTATTGAATGGTGACTCTGTGTTTGCTTCTGTTGTGGGCAACAACAATGGGAAATACGAAATATTTCCTGGCTGTGGCTTGCTTGCTCCTGCGCCACCGACGGCATTGCGCACATCACGAATCATTTTCTTTTGTATTGGATCGCAACAAGTCTCTTTCTTCATCAACGAACTGCCTGCCAACACAGCAGCAGAAACCTTTCCAGGCACCACAGATAGTGTATTTTGACCATTCTCATTGGAAGGCGCAGCGCTTATCTGATCAAGCTCAGTCATAGCAATTGGCTTTTGCTGAGGAGCGAAGAATGTCGCTGTTCCCTTGGCACAAATTCCATTGAACTTGTTACCGTCAGTTTTAACAAGAACAACGGAGTTTGGTGCAAGAGTGAAGGTACCATCACCAACTTTGATTGAAACAGCACTCTTACCACTGAAGAGAGCAAGAGCACCGCTTCTCTGCACTAACACTCCAGGGCTGGAATAATTGAATTCAGCACCAACTTCTGCAAGCACGAAAGCATCGTCGGTAGTTAAACTGAATGGCTGTTTATCATTAACAACCAGGATCCATTCATCCAGATTTGGCGTTTGAGAGTTCTTCTTAACTGAGAGTTTTCTCGGAGCGCATACATAAATGTCAGCCAGAGGGTAAACCATTTCTTCGTAAATCTGGTTATTACTCAAATCGTTTTGGGTCAATCCATTAACCAGCCACGGGAAGTTGGTATCAAGCGCTACGCTGAATTGAGGCTGAGTTGTGCTAGTGACTTTCGAGCTGCCCACAACAGGAGGCAGCGATTCCGGTGCGAATGGCACTACATTCCCGCACTGTATTACTTTGCCATTCGGGTCTGCAGTGGTGGCTTTGATAGCGCCAACGGCAGACATCGGACCGACAGACACGTTGCCAACTTGTACTGATATGGTTACGTTGAGACCACCGAGAGGCGGTCCACCGTCGGACGGTCTGCTCGGACCCAATCCACGAACACAACAGTTGATTGAATTCATGTCGAGCACAACATTTCCACTGAGTCCACCGTTGACACCAACGTTCTTGGCGTTGATATCACCATTTCCGCCGACAGCGGTTATTGGACCAGCTTTCTGTGGATTGAAGTTGACTTTGTGATCTGGAGCGGATAAGCCACTTCCTGGAGCAAAATTCAACGTCAGGTTTTGCTTAGCTGCGTTGCTTTGAATGACTATGTCACCGCCCGTAGTAGCGATAGTATTTGGACCAGTGAAGGTCACCGTCGGAGTTGTTAGTGTGACCTTGCTGCCAGTTACATTACCGCAGATATTCACGTTACCAGCTTGGACATCTGTGTCAGTAACAGAGATGGCGCCGGGGCTGTACAATGCCCCGATACCAGTGCTTCCTGAACTCACATTCAGAGTGATGGAACTGCCACCAAGCGGCGCTCCACCAGGTCCTGCTGGACCTAATCCGTTAACGCAACAGCTTACGCTGGTGACGTTTATGTTGACCGCTTCATTGCCACCATTTACTCCAACAGAACCACCCGAGATAGAACCCGGTCCAACTATTGTTATTTTGGCACCACCAGGAATGTTCTGATTGAAATTAACAGGCTGATTTTGCGCACCATTAATCGAAGAGCCACTACCCATGTTGACGGTGAGTGTTCCACCCTTCACGGTATCAACATTGATGATGCCGCCCGTAGAGTTCATTGAAGCATTGCCATTCAAATTCAATGTTGGAGTGGTTACTGCAATCGAATTGCCATCTACAAAGGTTCCGGTTGGAACATTTACAGAACCCTTATCACCTGAGGTCAAGCTGACCTTGTCACCAGCGATTACATTTCCACAAACGTTCGCATTTCCTTTGGAATCGAGGGTCGAAGCACTGAGTCCGCCAGTAGAACTAGCGATAGCACCCAACCCGACGTTGCCCGTGCTCACCTGAACTGTGACAGATTGACCTCCAAGTGAAGCTTGATGCGCACCACCAGTCATCGCGCCGAGCCCCGAGACACAACAGCTTATCGTGTTCACGTTGAGCAGCACATCTCCGGTGCTGCCACCATTGACGCCCACGCTTCCAGCATTGATATCACCGACGCCACTGCTGAGAGTTGTGATGGGACCAGCCAGTGTCGGATTGAAGTTAACAGCCTGACCCGGTGCAGAAATGCCAGAGCCAGCAACAAATGTAATGTCGAGACCGGCGCTAGAATTTCCTTGAAGTGTGACACCACCAGTAGTTGAAGATATGGTGTTCGGTCCTGTGAACACAACACCTTTGCCGGTAAGGGAAATGTCAGAGGCATTTACGTTGCCACAAACATTGACGTTACCCTTGCCTGAGCTTGTGTCGTTGTTTGTAACAGCAACTGAGCCTGGAGAATACAGAGGTCCGACCCCTGTGTTACCGGTTGCGACTGTTATGCTGACTGATGAACCACCAAGTGGAAGTGATGCCGGACCGCCAACAGCGCCCAGACCGACAATACAGCATTCTGCACTATGAACGTCCAGAGTGACACTGTCCGTACCACCATTCACGCCCACTGATTTTGCAACGATGTCACCTTTTCCAGTGCTTCCCGTGCTGATTTTGCCAGGATTTGTCGGGTTCAAGTTGACATTGTTTGTGCCAGCATTGATGCCCGATTTATCGCCGAAAGTAAGTGTGAGAACATGACCAACGGGGTCATTACTTTGTAAAACAACATCCCCAGCGGTTGTATATAAGGTAGCGTTAGGTTGGAAATTCACGTTTGGAGAAGTGACAGTCACCTGTGAACCAGAGACGTTCTTGCAAACATTTACGGTTGCAGAGGTGTCAGTGTCAGTTACCGAAATAGCGCCAGGGCTATAAAGATCACCTATTCCGGTAGACCCACTAGTGACCTTCAAATCAATCTTCGAACCACCAAGCCGAGCACCGGAAGCTGGGTCAACAGCACCAAGACCGTTTACGCAGCAGTTTACTGTGGTGACATCAATCAAGACAGGACTTGTGCCACCGTTGACTCCGACAGAACCATTCGGTCCAGCTGCGGTTATGCTGCCAGGTCCAGTAACAGTAATCTGACCGCCACCAGTTACGCCACCATTGAAATTGACTGCCTTATCAGTTGAAGCATTCAAGGATGAGCCCTTGCCCATTTCAACAATCAAAGCGCCGCCAGCTTTATTGCTGTCAATCGCTATGTTGCCGCCATTTGAATTAACGGTCGCAGTTCCGTTCAGCTTCAAATCTGGTGTTGTTATCTGTACATTTGTTCCATTGATAAATGTATTAGTTGGAATTGTAGTGAAGCCATTGTTTCCAGAGGTAAGCGTGGCATCACCACCAGCGGCGATATTGCCACAAGCGACTGCATTACCGTTGTTGTCTGTTGTACTCGCATTGATATTACCAGTCGATGATATAGGTCCAAGTTGAACATTTCCGCTAGACACTTTTACCCCGACGGATGAACCACCAAGTGGAGCTTGCTGCCCTACAGGACCAGAAGCGGCACCCAGTCCGATGACGCAGCAATCGATGGACTTAACATCAATGCTCACCGCACCGGCTCCTCCATTGACACCAATGTGTCCGGTCGAACCAGCACTCAGATTGCCCTGACCAGATACAGTGATTGCACCACCTGCCGGGACGTTCTTATTGAATTCAACAAAGGTTCCGCTAGCACCCTTGATCTGCGAGTCAGTACCGATGTTGACGCTCAAGGCACCGCCGGTGGCGTTGCTGTCAACATTCACACCACCAGTACTGGCATTGATTTGTGCTTTGCCATTGACGTTCAGCGAAGGAGTATTGATTTGAATCGCAGCGCCATTTACGAACTTGTCTGCAGTGATATCAGTCGAGCCATTAGAACCAGAAGTCAATGTAATATTGCCAATTGCTGCGATGTTATCGCATACAACTGCCTTACCATTAGCATCGGTGGTGGTGGCATTCAATGTGGTGTTGGATGCTAGTGGTCCTACCTGAACATTACCACTAGACACCGTGATGTCGACTGAATTACCGCCGAGTGGAGCTTGTTGACCAACAGGACCAATCAACGTAGCACCCAGACCAATCACACAACAATCAATTGCTCTCACGTTGATACTTACGGCATCGTCACCACCGTTGACACCGACATGTCCGCCAGCTCCAGCAGTTATGCTACCCTGACCGGTCACTGTAATCTGACCACCACCAGTTACGCCACCATTGAAGTTGACGCTCTGCCCAGGGTTCGCATTAATGGATGAACCAGTGCCGAGATTGACTGTGAGTGCAGCCGGATTTGCTCCCGGAGCATTACTATCTATATTGATGGTCCCAACAGTTGAGTTGATTTGCGCTGTTCCATTCACATTCAACGTTGGTGTATTGATTTGGACAGAACCAGCATTCACAAACTTGTTAGCAGTAATGTCTGTCGAACCTGCGTTGCCCGAGGTCATTGTCAACTTGCCACTGGCAACAACGTTGTCGCAGACCACGGCTTTGCCTGTGGTCGAGTTGGTCAATATATCGATGTTACCGCTTGCAGCCAGTGCACCAAGCTTCGCATCACCAGTCGCTACTGTCAGTGATACATTAGCGCCACCAAACGGAGCTTGCTGACCGACAGGTCCTGTTGCTGCACCCAGACCGATAACACAGCAGTCAACTGAATTGACGTTGATAGTGACATCATTAGCGCCACCATTGACCCCGACGTGACCATTCGGACCAGGTGCGCTGAGGTCACCTCCGCCCGTGACGCTGATCGCACCACCGCCAGGGACATTGCCATTGAAGTTAATGCCTTGATTGTTAGCTGCGGTTATCTTGGATCCCTTGCCCATTTCAACGATTAAAGCACCGCCAGCTTTATTGCTATCAACTGCAATATTGCCCGTTGTTGAATTTATGTTGCCATCAACTTTCAGATCTGGCGTGTTGATTTGTACGGAACCACCGGTAACAGTTTTGCCCGATGGCACGCTTGTGAATCCATTGTTTCCTGATGTGAGCGTCACAGCTCCACCAGCGAATAAGTTGTCGCATACAATTGCATTCGCATTTGCATCAGTTGTGACTGCGGATAGTGCACCTGTCGCAGCTGCGATTGATCCGATTTGAACATTGCCGCTGCTTACCTGGACAGCGACGCTTGCTCCACCGAGAGGAGCTTGTGCTCCCACTGGACCTGTCGCAGCGCCGAGACCGATCACACAGCAATCAATCGATTTGACATTGATGCTCACAGCACCAGCGCCACCATTGACGCCTATGTGCCCGGTCGAACCAGCACTCAGATTGCCCTGACCAGCTATAGTGATTGCACCACCTGCTGGGACGTTCTTATTGAATTCAACAAAGGTTCCGCTAGCACCCTTGATCTGAGAGTCAGTGCCAAGGTTGACAGTTAGAGCGCCTCCAACAGAGTTGCTGTCAACATTCACTCCACCAGAGCTTGCATTGATTTGCGCCTTACCGTTGACATTCAGGGTCGGAGTATTGATTTGAATAGTGGAACCGTTAACAAACTTGTCGGCGCTAATGTCTGTAGAGCCGTTCGAACCAGAGGTCAACGTAATGCTGCCATTTGCGGCGATGTTATCGCAAACAACTGCTTTACCATTTGTATCTGTAGTGGTGGCATTCAAAACGCCACTTGATGCTAGTGGTCCGACCTGAACATTACCACTGGATACAGTTACGTCTACCGAACTTCCTCCGAGCGGAGCCTGCTGACCGACAGGTCCAAGCATCGTGGTACCTAAGCCGATCACGCAACAATCAATGGCTCTTACGTTTATGCTCACAGCATCGTCGCCACCGTTCACTCCGACGTGTCCACCAGCTCCAGCAGTTATGCTGCCTTGACCAGTGACAGTGATCTGACCACCGCCCTTAACGCCTCCATTGAAGTTGACGCTCTGTCCAGGATTAGCATTAATGGATGAACCAGTGCCGAGATTGACTGTGAGTGCAGACGGATTCGCACCCGGGGCATTGCTATCTATGTTGATGGCACCGACGGTGGAGTTGATCTGGGCGGTTCCGTTCACATTCAATGTTGGAGTGTTGATCTGAACAGAAGCAGCATTCACAAACTTGTTAGCAGTGATATCAGTAGAACCAGCGTTACCGGATGTCATCGTGAGATTGCCAGCAGCAACAACATTGTCACACACGACGGCTTTGCCAGTGCTTGAATTGGTTAAGACATCAATATTTCCGCTTGCCGCAAGCGCACCAATTTTTGCGTCACCGGCTGCGACCGTAAGTGATACATTTTTTCCGCCCAATGGAGCTTGCTGACCGACAGGTCCTGTTGCTGCTCCCAGACCGATCACACAGCAGTCAACTGAATTGACGTTGATAGTGACATCATTAGCGCCACCATTGACCCCGACGTGACCATTCGGACCAGGTGCGCTGAGGTCACCTCCGCCCGTCACGCTGATCGCACCACCGCCAGGGACATTGCCATTGAAGTTAATGCCTTGATTGTTAGCTGCGGTTATCTTGGAGCCAGTGCCCATGTTTACGATGAGTGTTCCACCAGCCTTATTACTGTCAACATTTACGTTACCAACAGTGGAAATTATGCTTCCATCAACCTTGAGGTTCGGAGTGGTCAGTTGTATGGAGCCACCGGTCAAAGTCTTGCCTAGAGGTACGCTCAGAGAGCCGTTGTTGCCGGAGGTCATGGTCAATGTGCCTCCAGCGACCAGGTTGTCGCATGCGACCGCGTTGCCGTTTGCATCAGTCGTTGTAGCAGTAAGTGCGCCTGTCGCAGCAATCGGTCCAACTTGGACATTGCCACTGCTTACTTGGACTGCGACACTGGCTCCGCCGAGAGGAGCTTGAGCTCCGACTGGTCCCGTAGCGGCGCCCAGACCGATCACACAGCAATCAATCGACTTCACATCGATGCTGACAGCACCAGCGCCACCATTGACGCCAATGTGCCCGCTGCTACCGGCACTCAAATTGCCTTGACCAGTTACTGTGATTGCTCCGCCACCAGCCACGTTCTTGTTGAATTCAACAAAGGTTCCGCTAGCACCCTTGATCTGTGAGTCTGTGCCCATGTTGACGCTTAGAGCCTTGCTAGCGGAATTACTGTCAACATTCACACCACCGGTGGTGCCATTGATTTGCGCAGTTCCGTTCAAATTCAATGTTGGTGTATTGATTTGAACGGTGGATCCATTGACGAACTTGTTGGCAGTAATGTCTGTTGCTCCATTGGAGCCGGAAGTCAAAGTAATCTTGCCAGTTGCAGCTATGTTGTCGCAAACAACTGCCTTGCCATTAGCATCGGTGGTGGTCGCATTTAGCGTAGTACTAGATGCCAGTGGTCCTACCTGAACATTTCCATTCGATACGGTTATGTCGACAGAACTTCCGCCGAGTGGAGCTTGCTGACCAACCGGTCCAAGCAATGTTGCACCCAGACCAATTACACAACAATCAATTGCTCTCACGTTAATGCTTACGGCATCGTCACCGCCATTAACACCGACATGTCCGCCAGCGCCAGCAGTGATGCTGCCCTGACCAGTGACAGTGATCTGCCCACCGCCAGAAACACCACCATTAAGGTTAACGCTCTGACCGGGGTTTGCATTGATGGATGAGCCAGTTCCAAGGTTAACTGTCAATGCTGCAGGATTTGCTCCCGGAGCATTGCTATCTATATTGATGGTTCCAACAGTTGAGTTGATTTGCGCGGTTCCGTTAACATTCAATGTTGGTGTATTGATTTGAACGGAACCAGCATTAACGAATTTATTCGCTGTGATGTCAGTCGAACCAGCGTTCCCCGAGGTCATTGTCAACTTGCCGCTTGCAACAACGTTGTCGCAGACCACAGCTTTACCTGTAGTCGAGTTGGTCAATATATCAATGTTGCCACTTGCTGCAAGCGCACCAAGCTTCGCATCGCCCGTTGCGACCGTCAAAGAAACATTCTTTCCGCCCAGTGGAGCTTGCTGACCGACAGGTCCTGTCGCCGCTCCCAGACCAATCACGCAGCAGTCAACTGAGTTGACATTGATGGTGACATCATTAGCGCCACCATTTACGCCTACATGTCCATTGGCACCAGGTGCACTCAGGTCACCAGCACCCGTCACAGAGATGGATCCGCCACCAGCTACACCACCATTGAAATTGATGCCCTGGTTGTTAGCCGCGGTTATCTTGGATCCCTTGCCCATCTCTACGACTAATGCACCACCAGCTTTATTACTATCAACTGCAATATTTCCGGTCGTCGAGTTGATATTGCCATCCACTTTCAGGTCAGGCGTGTTGATTTGGACAGAACCACCGGTAACTGTCTTGCCCGACGGCACGCTTGTGAATCCGTTGTTTCCTGATGTCAGCGTGACCGCTCCACCAGCAACCAGGTTATCGCAAACAATTGCATTCGCATTGGCATCGGTTGTTACTGCAGACAAAGCACCAGTTGCAGCAGCGATTGGTCCGACTTGAACATTACCGCTGCTCACCTGGACAGCGACACTAGCTCCACCGAGAGGCGCTTGAGCACCCACGGGACCCGTCGCAGCGCCGAGACCGATCACACAGCAGTCAATTGATTTCACATTGATGCTGACGGCACCAGTGCCACCATTGACGCCAATATGTCCGCCTGAACCAGCCAAGAGATGTCCTTGTCCAGTTACTGTGATGGCTCCGCCACCGGCAACATTCTTGTTGAATTCAACGAAGGTGCCACTTGCACCCTTTATCTGTGAGTCGGTGCCCATGTTGATGCTTAGAGCCTTACTAGCGGCATTACTGTCAACATTCACACCACCAGTGGTGCCATTGATTTGCGCAGTTCCGTTCAAATTCAATGTTGGTGTATTGATTTGAACGGTGGATCCATTGACGAACTTGTTGGCAGTTATATCTGAGGATCCACTGGAGCCTGAAGTCAAAGTAATCTTGCCAGTTGCAGCTATGTTGTCACAAACTACCGCTTTGCCGTTTGCTTCGGTTGTGGTCGCATTTAGCGTAGTACTAGATGCCAGTGGTCCTACCTGAACATTTCCATTCGATACGCTTATGTCGACAGAACTTCCGCCGAGTGGTGCTTGCTGACCTACCGGTCCAAGCAATGTTGCACCCAGACCAACTACGCAACAATCAATTGCTCTCACATTGATGCTTACGGCATCGTCACCACCGTTGACACCGACAAGTCCGCCAGCGCCAGCAGTGATGCTGCCCTGACCAGAGACGGTGATCTGCCCGCCGCCAGAAACGCCACCATTAAAGTTAACGCTCTGACCGGCTTTGGCGTTAATCGATGAGCCAGTTCCAAGGTTCACTGTTAAGGCAGCGGGATTGGCTCCCGGAGCATTACTATCTATATTGATCGTTCCAACACTTGAGTTGATTTGAGCTGTTCCATTCACATTCAAAGTTGGTGTATTGATTTGGACAGAACCAGCGTTCACGAACTTGTTAGCCGTAATGTCAGTAGAGCCAGCATTACCTGAAGTCATTGTCAGCTTACCGGTAGCAACAACGTTATCGCAGATTACAGCTTTGCCTGTGGTCGAGTTTGTCAGTACATCTACGTTACCACTAGCTGCAAGAGCACCGATCTTCGCATCACCGGTAGCTACCGTCAGGGACACGTTAGCACCGCCGAGAGGAGCTTGCTGACCGATAGGTCCTGTTGAAGCCCCTAAACCAATCACGCAGCAGTCGACTGAGTTGACATTGATGGTGACATCATTAGCGCCACCATTTACGCCTACATGTCCATTGGCACCAGGTGCACTCAGGTCACCAGCACCCGTCACAGAGATGGATCCTCCACCAGCAACGCCACCATTGAAATTGATGCCCTGGTTGTTAGCCGCGCTTATCTTGGATCCCTTGCCCATTTCAACGATTAAGACACCGCCAGCTTTGTTGCTATCAACTGCAACATTGCCCGTTGTTGAATTTATGTTGCCATCAACTTTCAGGTCAGGCGTGTTGATTTGGACAGAACCACCGGTAACTGTCTTGCCCGACGGCACGCTTGTGAATCCGTTGTTTCCTGATGTCAGCGTGACCGCTCCACCAGCAAATAAGTTGTCGCAAACAATTGCATTCGCATTGGCATCGGTTGTTACTGCAGACAAAGCACCAGTTGCAGCAGCGATTGGTCCGACTTGAACATTGCCGCTGCTTACCTGCACAGCGACGCTTGCTCCACCAAGAGGAGCTTGGGCTCCCACTGGACCTGTCGCAGCACCGAGACCAATCACACAGCAATCAATCGATTTGACATTGATGCTCACAGCACCAGTGCCGCCGTTAACACCGATGTGTCCGCTCGAACCAGCCAATAGATTCCCTTGTCCAGACACTGTGATGGCTCCGCCACCAGCAACATTCTTATTGAATTCAACAAAGGTTCCGCTTGCACCTTTAATCTGCGAGTCAGTACCCATGTTGACGGTCAACGCCTTACTAGCCGCATTGCTATCAACATTTACGCCACCGCTGGTGCCATTGATCTGTGCAGTTCCATTCACATTCAATGTCGGTGTATTGATCTGAACGGTGGAACCGTTGACGAACTTATTGGCAGTAATATCCGTTGAGCTATTGGATCCCGAAGTTAATGTAATCTTGCCATTCGCAGCTATATTGTCGCAAACAACAGCTTTGCCGTTTGCGTCGGTAGTAGTCGCATTCAATGTAGTGTTGGAGGCTAGTGGTCCTACCTGAACATTACCACTAGACACCGTGATGTCGACTGAATTACCGCCGAGTGGACCTTGTTGACCAACCGGACCGATCAAAGTTGCACCAAGACCGATTACGCAGCAGTCAATAGCTTTGACGTTGATGCTGACAGCATCGTCACCACCATTTACGCCAACATGGCCAGTAGCTCCGGCAGTGATGCTGCCTTGACCAGTGACTGTTATCTGACCACCACCGGAGACACCACCATTGAAGTTGACGCTCTGTCCTGTTTTCGCATTAATCGAAGAACCACTTCCAAGGTTAACTGTCAGTGCCGCGGGATTTGCTCCCGGAGCATTACTATCTATATTGATGGTTCCAACAGTTGAGTTGATTTGAGCTGTTCCATTCACATTCAAAGTTGGTGTATTGATTTGGACAGAACCAGCGTTCACGAACTTGTTAGCCGTAATGTCAGTAGAGCCAGCATTACCTGAAGTCATTGTCAGCTTACCGGTAGCAACAACGTTATCGCAGATTACAGCTTTGCCTGTGGTCGAGTTTGTCAGTACATCTACGTTACCACTAGCTGCAAGAGCACCGATCTTCGCATCACCGGTAGCTACCGTCAGGGACACGTTAGCACCGCCGAGAGGAGCTTGCTGACCGATAGGTCCTGTTGAAGCCCCTAAACCAATCACGCAGCAGTCGACTGAGTTGACATTGATGGTGACATCATTAGCGCCACCATTTACGCCTACATGTCCATTGGCACCAGGTGCACTCAGGTCACCAGCACCCGTCACAGAGATGGATCCTCCACCGGCGACGCCACCATTGAAATTGATGCCCTGGTTGTTAGCCGCGCTTATCTTGGATCCCTTGCCCATTTCAACGATTAAGGCACCGCCAGCTTTGTTGCTATCAACTGCAACATTGCCCGTTGTTGAATTTATGTTGCCATCAACTTTCAGGTCAGGCGTGTTGATTTGTACGGAACCACCAGTCACAGTTTTGCCTGATGGCACACTCGTGAATCCGTTATTTCCTGAGGTGAGCGTCACAGCTCCACCGGCAAACAGATTGTCACAAGCAACGGCATTTCCATTGGCATCTGTGGTCACCGCCGAAAGCGCTCCGGTAGAGGCTGCAATCGGCCCGACCTGTACATTACCAGAACTTACTTTGACCGCTACACTGGCTCCACCGAGTGGAGCTTGAGCCCCGACAGGACCAGTCGCGACGCCCAGACCTATGACGCAACAGTCGATCGATCGCACATCGATACTAACGGCTCCTGCGCCGCCATTCACCCCGACCGAGCCCTTGGCTCCAGCACTCAGATCACCTTGACCGCTTACCGTTATCGGTCCACCAGTGGTGTTCTTGTTGAAGTTAACAGAGCTGCCAGAGAAGGCAGTAGCGGAAGAATTGATTCCGAGATTCACTGTCAGACCCAGCGTAGATGAATTGCTGTCGAAGTTCACCGACCCGGTAGTTCCGGTAATTGAAGCAGATGCAGCAAGTGTCGACTGTGGTGATGTGACTGTGACACTGGTACCGCTGACAGAACCATTGTTCTGATAAGAACCAGTATTTCCCGTTGTGTTGATTACGACCGCGGCACCGGATGATTGAACCTTACCGTTGCTTGTAATCGTTCCGTTCGTAACATTATTTTGAAGTGTCAATGTGTTGGAAGAACTTACGTCGGTTGCAACGATATTGCCAGTCTTGTTGGCCGTAGCGGTGAATTTACCGTTATTAGTAGAAATGGTATTAGCTGTAACGCCACCGTTTCCGCCCGTAAGAGTTATATCGCCTTCCCCAGCAACATTGCTAGCGCTTACGGCACCGCCACTAGCGTTCAATAAAATGTTGGAGCCACCAGTACTGGTGGTGATGCCATTTGCTGTGAGGTTGCCGGTAGTGGTCGTCACAGAGAACGCGTGTCCAGTACCAGTTATGGTACCACTCACCTGCGCTATGCTTACCAGAACATCACCCGAACCATTTCCACCATTGAATGAAACATTTCGAGTCGCGGAAATTGTGCCCACGCCGGGGCTATTGATTGTCACAGGTCCATTAACCAGCGAGTTAAAATTGACATCGCTATTGCCGGTGCCTGTATTTCTAATGGTTGGAGAACCAGTAGCAAAATTAACAGTTAGATTAGAAGTACAGCAAGCCTGCACATTCAAGGTTGAATTAGCACCGGTAGATTCGATTACACTGCTGCCAGCCATTGAAATGGTGTTGGCACGAATGTTCGAAGTACCACCAGCTAGATTAGCCGTTATTTTACCTGCCCCAGACATGGTCAAGAATTCACCAAATGTGTTAACAACACCACCCTGGGCTTGAACAAGTGGGGTTGCAGAAGTTGTATTTGGCCCGATTTCGATAGTACCAGTAGGACATGGCACCTTGAGCGAAACATCCCCAGAGGTCGACACGATGTCGCGAACAGTTATTACACAGTTTGCAGCTCCTGTATCTATATTGATGGACTTACCGTGGGACAGAACCTGGCCAATAAGTTGTGAGCTTCCTACCACATTTACTGCCTGTCCCGCCTTGTCGAAAGTTAGCGTTCCGAGAGTGCCGCCCGGACCTTTTGCAGCTTGTATGACATTGCCGAGATCAACGTTGAGGGTCGCATTGGCGTTGGTTGCGACAGTGATGTCACCACCTGTAGTTGCAGCTGATGCTCCACCATTAGCAGAGATTGTTCCGCTTACGAAACTCTCAGTTGCTGGAGAACTACCTGTATGCAGAGGATTGGTCGGATCATTGTATGTTAGTGAAATAGTTCCACCATTTCCGGTAGAACCACCGTTTGCACTGACATTTCCATTAATTTGGAAAAGTCCGCTTCCAGCAGTTCCGAGGGAAGCAACTATATTGCCACCTTTTCCGGAACCAGCGCCATCAGCATTCACTGTTCCCCCGACAATAAGGTCACCCGCAGCAGCGTTTCCAGCGCGGAGAGTAATGTTTCCGCCATTACCGTTTGTACCTTGAGGATTCACTAGTATTTGCGTTGCGGGGCTGGGTAAGGAAATAGACTTGCCTGAGTCAACGATGACACTACCGCCATTGCCACCAGACCCAGAACCACCCTGAGCGCGTAGTACCAGGCCAGGTCCGGCACTTAGACTGACATCATTGGACGCTCCCAAGCTCGTAAAGGTGATCGTTCCACCGGCACTTCCGGGGGCAGCACTAGCATCTATTTGTTTAACGACGACTCCAGTCAGGCTGATGCCCTCACCGCGCACAAGCACATTGCCCCCACTACCACTGGCTCCAGTACCAGCAACAGAGATGCTGTCGTTGTCCAGACTAATCACACCATTTGGATTTAACCCGCTACCTTTACCATCAATTGTGATACTAGTTGCAACTGAAGCATTTGCATTGCTGCTCTTGGCAGATAGATTAGCTTTCGTAGCCAAATGGATTCCACCATTGCCACCAGCCACACCAGCGTTAGTGAGCGAAATGGTGCCACCACTACCTGTCACACCAGCATCTACACTGATCGCTTGGTCTATATAGATGGCGTCGGCAGCACTGCTGTTATTAACCATTGTCACAGAGCCACCGTTTCCAACTCCAGCACCATTTGCTGATATTGGGGCGAGATCGTTTATGACTCCGTTTGTAGAACTACTTGAAGCAGTTAAGGAGATGCTACCGCCTTTACCAGTCGTTTTGGCGTTGGCCTGCAAAATCGCTGTAGGAGAAATATTAATATCATTGCCCGCAGTTACACTAATACTGCCTCCAGAACCAGTACCTGTAGCATTGGCTGTTACGGCGAACGCCCCACCTCCAGCACCTATGTTCACATCAGCAATTGCTCCAGAGGCTTTGATCGTGATTTTGCCACCATCACCGATTCCTGCACCATTTGAGCTTATTGCTCCGGCAGTTCCACCCAGCGTGAAAGCAGAACCTTGTATCAGAATGGTTCCACCAGTTCCATTTCCGCCAGCAAGCACGTCAGCTTTCACTGAGCCAGTGCTAAAGGACACCGGTCCGCCGCCATTTCCACTTGCATCTATCGTGATGGTATTTGACGCCGGGTTGCCACTGACAGAACTCGTAGCGCTTACATTACCTTGTATGGAAATGCCACCATTGGTTCCCCCTTGTCCATTGTTCTGAACGAGGATAGTTCCTCCAGTTCCACCATTTGCAAGTAGAGAATCTGTGCCACCGTTGATGACAATTGCACCAGGAGCATTGCTATTGTTGATGACCTTGATAGTTCCACCCGAACCTCCACCACTGCCATTCACAGTGAGCGTAGGTTGAATTGTGACGACACCATTGGAACCAGCGCCCGCACTACCGGTAATGAGAATACTGCCACCATTTCCAGTACCACTGACTACGCCAGCATCGACAACTCCTGTTGACGCGAGGCTGACATTTCGACCAGCTGTCACCGTGACAGTGCCACCGTTGCCGCCAGTGCTACCACTGTGGGCCGACATGGTCAGTCCGCCTAGTCCAGAAGTCAAAGTGATATCAGAGGCTGGGTTAGAAGAAGTGTTCAGAGTAACCTGACCACCACTTCCACTACCACTTGTAGGTCCATCTGCTGTAATCGAGTGTGCGCTTCCAGCAGATAGGGTAATATTTCGCCCTGTAATGCTTACAGCACCGCCTCTTGCACTTCCACCACCAGTTCCCACATTGTCTGCGGTGATCGTAGGACTCTGAATATCAATGATGCCATTGCCAGATGCCCCAGCAGAATCAATAGTTATAGTTCCGAAAGTTCCGTTGTTGGTTACAGATGTCGCGCTGACTGTATTGCTGAGAGTGATTGCACTCGTCGCGCTACCTCCTCCAGTATTACGCACTGTGATAGTTCCACCGCGTCCACCAGCAGCACCAGAATCAGCCTGTAACTTGCCCTGAACGTTTATGGAGCCAGTACTGTTGTTGGTCAGCTTAATGTTGCCACCATTTCCAGTGCCAAGTCCATTTGAGGAAAGGTCAACAGCTATCGTGAGATCGCCCGTGCTGGTTGCTGTACTTGCAGTAATGTTGATATCACCGCCACTGCCGTTAGCAGCGGTAGGGCTAACATTGAAGTTGCTTCCTCCAGTACTACTTATACTGACGGTTCTACCAGCAGAGAGGTTGATGGTCCCACCGTTTCCACCACCGCCGCCACCACGAGCAGCGATGTTGAAGTTTGCACTTGCTCCGCCAACACTGATGTCACCAGTGTTTGATGTAGCAGTGACATTCACAGTGCCGCCCTTGCCGGTTCCATTTCCATCAGCACTGAGGTTCAAATTGCCACCAGTGATGCCGATGTTCTGAGCAGTGACAGTGATAGTTCCACCAGCGAAATTCCCGGGTCCTACAGCACTCGCATCAAGTGAACCCGATGCGATAGAAAGTGTTCCTGGGGTATCAAGAATCTGAATAGTTCCGCCGGCGCCGGCACCAACACCTGCAGGATTAACCGTTATCGTTCCGAGATTGCTTATGGTGAGATTGCCCACGCTCGATTGAACCGTTATTGCACCAGGAGCATTTGCCGCAGTTGTGGCACCGATTATGCCGAAGTTGCTCAAAGTGCCATTATCAACATTCATGGTTATGAGATTGTTCGCGTTGATATTGACGTTTGCTGCGACTGTTTGAGTGCCACCAGCACTGGTGTTAGTTGTGACAGTACCCCCACGGAAAAGTAGGTTCGCAGTACTAGCTCCTGAATCTGTGAAGCTGAGGTTCTTGCCTGCCGTTGATGGACCAATTTGAAACTTAGAACCTGTTGTTGTAAGAGTTGCTGTTCCACCAGACGGCGATTGGACCGTAAGGTCACAGCCCGAAGGACAAGTTACGTTCAAACCCACAACAGCAGTGCTTGGATTTTGCACTGTCAGGGCCGTAGCGGAGGCAAAGGTCAACAGCGCTGTGTTGATAGTCAGCGTAGCATTCTGAGGCGTGTTAGTTACAAGCTGAGTACCAGAAATATTCACAGAGCCAATCGGCACACTGCAAATAGGCGAGTCGTAAAGTACTGTTCCGCCAGCACCAGGATCATACGTTTGCGTACCACCAATATTTAGTTGGTGCCCGGTCAACGAGCCCACAGAGGCTTTGAGATTTATCGCTCCAGCGCCACCGGAGACAGACCAGGTGCCATTGGTGCCATCTACTGCAAGATCACCGTTGCTCTGCGCTGTGATGTTTCCACCTGCAAGTGAAGTGTTGATGGTGCCGTTATTTTGAATTTCCGAAATCTGAGTAGCACCAACAGCCTGGTTAGCAGTCATCAATATGTTGTGATCTGCCGTGATGGTCAGCTTATTGTCTATTGTTTCAACAGCCTTAGCTGTTGTACTGGTGATATGGGTCGTCACATCACCACCGAGCAAGCTCAACGTAGCACTGCCACCACTGTTGTTCTGGAAGGTGAGATTGCGCCCATCGGCTGTAGTCGCGGTGGGTCCGATGTTAATCGTCGGGGTTCCAGAACCACCTGCAACAAGACTAGCACTGCCATCAAGCTTGACGGTCAAATCGGTGTTGGAAGCACCAGTATCTACAATGATGCTAGTAGTTCTTCCACCAGGCGGGTTTGCTTTTATTGAGCTTCCGGACCCAAGTTCAAAGGTCGTAGTAGAGACGACAACTTCAGCACCGTCATTAATAAGCTGCGTGCGTCCTGCTTGAATAACCACGGTACCATTGGCTCCAGCCAGGTACTGAATCTTCGACAGATCGTCGTTTGGCTGCAAAGTCAAGTTGTTTTCAACGTGCAAAGTCTTGTTTGCAGGCACGGCAAACTTAATGAGGTTGCCAGAACCAGTGCCAGTCAAGGTGAGATATCCTTCGCCCCTGACAAACAAGTCGCTTCCAGCCGGACTCTGAACTACTATTTGCCCATTATTCTTTTGAGACTGAAAAATCGTGGTGTTATCTATGAATATCTCAGTCGTTATATTGACGTTGTCCTTGGCTATTAGCTTATGACCTTCACCAATTGAAACGATGCCTTGCCCGTTAGATGAATCAATATTGATGGTTCCAACAGTAGCTGCAGCGAAGTTAGTTCTGATTTCTCCGATGTCTACACGCGCATTAGGAGCATCTGTCTTTATTGCAACATCGGTACCATAGGTGGTGATGAAACCATTAATCTGTCCGCCGCCAGCCACACTTGTCACAGTGACGCTCTCGCCAGCAGCTGGGTTCGGTGTAGAGCCGCGAGCGCCGTTTACCAGCAAATCTACATTTCCGAAGAGTCCCTGGGCACTGCCGGCATCGATAAGCCCTGTCAAAGTGAAGTCAATGTTCAGAGGAGCTCCGGCTCTGGTGTTTATTATGTTTACTGTGCCACCAGTACCAGTCACAGGAGCTTTGGCACTGATCTTACCGGTAATGTAATCGAGACCAGTCGCAGAACCGAGCGTGAAATTGTTATTGAAAGGCGAACTGATTTCAACCAATCCACCGTTGCCTTTACCTTTTCCATCTGCAGATACATCGCCTGCGATGCGTATGTGCCCGTTACCGGACAGCCCTGCGTGAAGCCTTATCGCGCCACCATTTCCATCGGCAGTGGCGAGTGAATCTACATTGAGTGAAGCGCTCGATCCTGTTATGTCGACAGCAGCGTCGACTGTGATAGAGCCACCATCAGCGGTTGCACCAGTGCCACTTTTCGCATTCAGCTGAACCTCACCGCTGCCCGTTCCAAGTGTGATGCTTCCGATAGTGGAATCAGTTGCCGTCAGGTGAATGGCACCACCTGCGCCCGTGCCACTGCCGTTCGCGTTAAAAGTCAATCCTTTAATAGTGTTGGAATCAATTCGAGTACCGGTAACGTCAATGCTTCCACCACTGAAGTTGCCCCCGGTTGCACTTGCATCTAGAGAAGTTCCACCTTTTGTAGATTGAAACTCAACAGTGCGATTATCCGATTTGAGAACAATGTTGCCACCATTGCCCTGAAAACCTACAGCACTTATGTTAGATGTATCACCAACAATAATACCCTTGCTGGCGGCAGAACCGCCATTAGCTGCATGGTCGAATACCTGGATAGTTCCAGCATTGCCACCAAGCGTTCCCCCATTAGCTTTCAATGTTCCATTCACACCATTCGTCACGGCACCAGGCGCTATGGTGAATGGCGTGTTGCCGGCAGAATTACTACTCAATGAAATCAAGCCACCGGACCCGGTGCCTACACCGCTAGCATCAAGTGATCCATTTACATACAAGTCTCCACTTGTTGAAGTTAGAGTCAGTCGAGCCCCATCACCATTAGGATCTAGTGGAAGATAAGGATTTACAGACGGGTCATATGTAAGCTTTCCTGGAGTCGTAATTGTGATCACAGCACCATCGCCGCTGCGACCATCTATTTTAAAATTGCCCGCCGTACCGTCAAAATTGATTGGACCAGACCCCTGCGTGGTGGTCACCTTGCCGGCGTTACCACCACCAATACCATGAACGTCAAGCGTCAAAGTCTGCCCGGTGTTAGGCATAGTAATTGTATTTGCATTCAGAGTGATGCTGCCACCGTCCTTGGTGCCACCACCTGTTGCGCCAGCGTTAAGAGTGGCACCACCTGGTGCGGCGCTCAGAGGAATCGTTAAAGCACCAGAGCCAGCATCTAGAGTTATGTTTCCGCCACTGCCGCCCGCAGGTCCACTGGAAGCTGCCACATTTACATTTGTTGTAGCTCCTAAATTGAGACCACCAGCCCCATGATTTTGTACATAGACTGTGCCACCATTGCCAGAGGTCGGACCCGCACTAGCATCCAAGGTGCCATTAACACCCGGAGATACGGAACCTGTACCTATATTGAACTGCCCAGCGCTGCTTGTCTCTAAATGAATGGTTCCACCATTTCCATTTCCAACACCCTTTGCCGAAAGCGATGTGTTAACAAACAGGTCACCACTATTTCCATTGTTTCCTGCTATGAAAGTCAGAGACTGCCCAGCTCCATCTGTTCCCTTCGGATTTGCATCAAAATGCGCAGGGTCATTGTTCACAGTCAAATTGCCACCAGCTTTGACAGAGATCGAGCCTCCGTTTCCGCCCGATGCTCCACTGTGAGCACTTATATCTAGAGAGGGGGTGACAGTGCCACCCAGGGACCCGACAGTGACATTGCTTCCTGATGATGTAGTTGCGAAAGCGACAGAGCCACCACTTCCACTTCCGAAACCATCAGCAACGATATTCAGGACACCGCTACCAGAAGTGATCCAGTCCTTACCCTGCAGCAAGACAGAGCCACCGGATGAAGCTGCACCAGCAGTAGCCGACACATCTAAGGTGCCGCTAGGAATCGTGATGTTTCCTTCTTTACCCTTCGTCGCCGCAGCATCAAGAACTATGGAGCCAGCACTGCCATTAGTGGCATGTACGTCAACGTTTGTAGTCAAATCAAGCTTGATACCACTATCACCAAGATTTCGCACAACAATGCTGCCAGCATTTCCAGTGCTGCCGCCCTTTGCTGCTATCGTACCAATAACACCTGCAGAAGTGGCTGAAGTGCCAATTTCAAAAGGAGTAGCACCACTGGTGTTAGTAATCAATGTGACGTTGCCACCGTTACCTACACCTTTAGCATTTGCATCGATGCTCTTGCCAATCAGCAGCGTGCCTGAGCCATTTGTGCCAGCTTCAAGATCATACTTAGCACCATTACCGTTGTTGCCAGCAGGTGATGCATCGAACTTAGAGCTCGCGGTGACAGTGAGATTGCCCCCCGCAGTTACAGTTATTGACCCGCCATCGCCGGATGCTGAGCCCGTTGAACCACCACGAGCCGATACCTGGAAATTCTTTGTGGTAGTAGAGCTGTCAATAAGAATGTTCTTACCAACACCGGTCGCCTTCAAGGTCACCGAACCGCCAGCGCCAGTACCGGTTGCATCAGCAAAAAGAACAACAGGAGCATTCGAAGATATTGCGACATCCGTACCTTCTATATCTAAGGTGCCACCCTTTGAATTGCCACCACCTGCAGTTGCACTGTAATTGCCAGCAGCAAGCGTGATAGCACCGGTAGTGGATTTGACAGTCAGATTGCCGCCGTTGCCTGCCGCCTGAGGTGAAACATTCACTGAGCTAGCATTAGTGATAGTGATACCACCAGTTCCCTTGTTGACGATGGAAATACCTCCTCCATCGCCACCACTAGCTCCGCCGCGAGCGGAGAGCGTGCCTGTCGTACCGTTGGTCGCTCCTGTGACAGAGAAAGTTGTGCTGCTGTTTGAAGTCAGTGATATCTGCCCACCAGCTCCGCTTCCAATACCGTTGGCATTCAGATTACCCGTGATCACGAGATTGCCAGCACCGCCAGCACCAGCTTCGAAACTGTAGTTGCCTCCCGCACTGTTACCCGCTAGAGGACCTGCTTTGGCAGCGTTGACATCAACAGTAAGATTGCGGCCAGCCTGAACTTGAATAGTTCCGCCATTGCCACCAGTGCCTCCCCCTTGCGCAGACAAGGAAATCGCCGGAGAGACTGTTCCAACCACAATGTCATTTGTTGATGCAAGACTAGTGATTTGAATGATTCCGCCAGCACCTGTACCGGCTCCATCTGCTTTAAACGTAGATAGACCACCAGCATTGGTGAATGTACCTGAGTTGATGGTGATGTTTCCACCCTTGCCTGTGCCGACAGCACTTGCGTCCATCGTGCCACCACCATTAAAGGTGATGGGTCCACCCGATGTAGGAGTGGAAAGAGCACTGAAGACATAGTTGGCACCATTGCCAGAGCTCGCTTTGGCCTGGATGTTGGAATTCATGTTGTTGACGGTAATCCCACCAGTGCCCTGGTTCGTGATACTCAGAGTGCCACCAGCACCAGCAGCTCCTGGAAGCAAAAGAATCGAATTTGAATTCGCCGGAGCACCCACAATTCCGTTGACGGTAGCATTGCCAACTACAAATGGATTAGCAGAATTCTGGAAGACAGTGAAAGAACCAGCTTGCCCAGCTGACGCGTTGTTTTTTACCTGCCCACCGATCAAGATATTACCAAAGGCTACTCCATCACCTGCGACCAGATTGATAGCAGCGCCATCAGCAATCAAATCACCAGTGATATTGATATTTCTCGGTAGAGGAGCACCAGCAAAACTGCTAATCTGGCTCACGCCAGTCGCATTTCCGCTGGCATCAACAACTATGTTTATGTTTGAAGGTAAGTCAGCAGCACGAATAGTAATGTTTCCTAAATGTGCGCCACCGCCACTGGTGTCAACAGATTTGATGTCCACCGCATTGGTAGCCACCGCGTTTCGGTCGGCACCAATTAAAGTGACATCTCCACCTTTAGTTGTTATGGGCGCACTCGGAATAATAATTCTTCCAGAATCAACATTTCCTCCATCGTAAGCAGCCATAACGATATCGCCACCAACAGTGGATATAGAAGTCATCCCAGTGAGGTCGATTTTTCCACCTGTCGGTGACTTCGGTCCAGTAATGATATATGGACCAGACCCCTGAATGTTGGCTCCAGCTACGACGAACAAATCATCACCAGCACCGGTCAAAGTTAGACTGGAGCCAGCCGCGGCCAGAACATCACCGGATGCAATAACAGATGTATTGCCGCCTGCACCAAATGAACCACTAATGGTGACATCGCCAGCCGTATTCTGGAGTAATGGGTCACCAGTAGCGTTGATATTGCCAAAAACAAGGTTAGGTGTAGCAGCACTAACTGAAATTGTGCACGCAGACGAATTGACCACACCCGTCAGATTCTCGACTTGCGCCAAGACAGCTCCTTGCCCACCAAAAATGTTCAACTCTTTGCTGAGAACATCACCACCTATAATGGAAGTATTCGAGCTGGAGCTATAAAGCAGATCTCGAATATTGATGGCTTCGCTTGCTCGCAAAACACCACCAAGATTGTTTACTATCAAGTTAGATGTAGCAGCAGAAGCTATGTTGAGATTTCCAGCCGTAGCAGTAATTGCACCACTGTTCACAACCTGACCAATATTCGAAAACAAGTTGGCCGAGGAAGCAGTGATGCTAGCAAGAACACCCGATAGACTCTGGTTGATGATGCTTCCGCCAGCATTGATAGATAGGTTGCCTGGAGTAGAAACAGTCCCCTGGTTTAAGAAGTTGTTGGTGACATTAAGATTCAACCCCCCAGAAGAGTACACCCCAGAGAGGAATCCAAGGCTGGAGGGAAGATGCCCCGAAAGAGTACCCGTCGACCCAATTGTCAGGTTACCGAATTGCAACACACTTGTTATGTTCGGCTGATTTTGCAAAGCATAAAAAGCGCCATTCAAAACTGACGCACCATCAATCGTCAAAGGACTTAGCGAGGTCGCACCGATAGAATATGCCGTCACCCCGGATGGGATAGTAAGCCCGTTCGCACCACTTATCAGACTGTTAGTCACACCAAGGTATCCGCCATATGCGGTTCCTTGCGTTGATAAGAGCAGGCTCTGATGCCCCGTGCTCAAAACACTCTGAACTGCGGCCAGCGCTGCTGCTGTTATAGCCTGGCCAGGCAGAATAGTGAGTGAAGTGCCACCATTTACGATGCCATTGTGGACAGAACCGCCCACCCGAATCGTGACAGGCGCAGTGTTCGGAGCAGCGTGGTTAACTTGCGAAGAACCTAAATCGACAGCGCCTCCCATGCCCACAGATGCAGCCGGAGCAGGCGCCGTGCTACCTGGTCTTCCCTGTGCGGCGGAGCATAACGGGTAGAGAAGCTGCCATACGAACATCGTACAGGCAAAAGACGCAGCGCAAGCGCCGCCCCATCCAGAGAGATGCGACTTCATTGGTTCCCCTTTTATTTTGTGAGGGCTAAGCAGCTACCCTCATCTTATTTATGCAATTACTATAGCGGTGTTTCATACAAATTACACTCCGTCAATAACCCGAAAGTGTATAAATTCTTCGTATTTCCCGCACGCCATCAGCTACACAGGAATTCAGGGCATCTGGAAAGTATTGCTAGAGAAGCAGTTCGAAAAGAACAAAGATCAGCTTCTCAATCCTTCAGCTAACGGATGCCAAAAGATTTTATCTCCGCCGAAACGTCCACCGAGCCTCCGTTCAATTGCTGCAGCCTGGATGCTCCGGACTGCCTGAACAAACTCATGACTTAAGCAGCGCAGGCGTCGATTCCGCCACCACATACGATGTACACGACAGCATCAGAATCAGCAGACCAAGCCCGTTTTAACATCAAGAGTGCATCATGACCAACGAAACACGCTCTACAGAAACTACTCTAAAACTAGACTGTTGTACAAATAACATTTTCCAAGGAGCAAAGCCCAAAGAACCTTGATATCACTGCGACATGAGCGCAGGACTCGATTCATTCAGTCCAAATCTCGCCCGCATTTCAGCCACAGCAACAACCGGAGAGGCACCAAAAAATCTCTTGAATTCTCGGCTAAATTGCGATGCACTTTCATACCCCACCCTTTCTGCGGCTTCACCAGCATTCAATCCCTCATGAACCATCAGTAGTCGGGCTTTATGCAAGCGCAGAGTTTTCAAATATTGCAATGGCGAAGTGGCTGTTACCGACTTGAAGATGTGATGAAAGGAAGAAGGACTCATTCCAGCTTCCTCAGCAAGCGACGCGATATCAATTGGTGAATCAAGATCAGTTTGCATCTTGTGCAAAGCCCGCTGTATCTGCCCCAAATTACTGTTCAAAGTCATCAGGGCTTGCAGCGCTCCGGCATGCTTCCCGCATAGTACATGATAAGTAATTTCTCTAACGATACTTGGTCCAAAAATTTGCGCCTCCTCAGGATTTTGCATGCATTCAAGCAAGCGCACGACTGCATTTGTCATCCGCTCGTCGAGCGGGGTAGCACATATACCAAGTGGTCCATCTGCGGCAGGAGCGGGACGACGTTTCATTTTTAGAAGCAGCTCGCCAATAGTGGTCACATCTACACCAATAGAAACTCCCAACATTGGACCATCCTCGCCGACTTCTGTCTCACATTCAAATGGCATAGGCACTGACAAAACCAGGTAGTTGTGCGGGTCGTAGGTGTAACAATTCGCACCAATATAACCCCGCTTTCGCCCCCGACCAATGACAACGATACTTGGGTCGTACAAAACTGGCATTCTGGGAGTGCTGCCATCAAGGCGCATCAACTTAACACTGTCGATGATGGATTGCCGCATCCCCTGTCCCGTCGTTAGTTTTTCCAGCAGTTCGACTATGCGACTCTGATTGCATTTCAACTCACCCATGCCCGGCTCCTACCAATTACAGCTCAATAACAGTAAAACACAAGCCCAGCCTAAAAGTACGGCATTTTGCAGAATTAGGCAAAAGAATTGGAGGATTTGGCATTGATGAAGCCTCTGAAATGGAGTTTTATGTATAAGGACGAGCGCAAACTGAGCGACCCGAAAAACTCGCTTGGCTGTTTGACGTTTGAGACAAGAAGCAAATTCAGAGTTTAAATTACACAAGCTATCTTGACTTAGATTAGAAGAAACGAGCTTTTCTTAAACGCAAAACAATTGATGAATTGACTCGCAAAAGCGAAGTAAGAATTCAACCCCGCAAACCAGCGATTGCAACAAGAAAAAAAACAACGGAGCAAATCATGACGACCGAAACAGCTACAAACAAATCGACAAATCACTCGACATTCGAAGCAAAATCATTTGCAGCGCAAGCCGCAGACGCCCCACTTTCGCAACTCAACATCAAAAGACGCAAACCCACAGCCGAAGATGTCGCAATCGAAATTCTCTATTGCGGCGTTTGCCACTCCGACCTGCATCAGGCAAGAAACGAATGGCACAACACAATATATCCAGTAGTACCCGGTCATGAAATAGTGGGAAGGGTTACCGAGATAGGTAGCAACGTTCACAACTTTAAAGTGGGTGACACAGTGGCTGTTGGATGCATGGTTGACAGCTGCCGCAAGTGCCCTGCCTGCACAGACGGTGTCGAACAATATTGCCACCAGTTTATGACACTCACTTACAATGGTGAAGATAAGCATCTTGGCGGTGTCACATACGGTGGCTATTCGGATAGCATTGTTGTAGACCAAAACTATGTTCTTAGAATTCCAGATGGCATGGATCTAGCTGCCACAGCCCCTCTCCTCTGCGCAGGCATCACAACGTATTCTCCTCTTCACCATTGGAAAGTCAAAGCAGGCGATAAAGTTGGCATCGTGGGACTGGGTGGACTCGGACACATGGGGGTCAAAATAGCAAACGCAATGGGTGCACATGTCGTTGTCTTTACGACATCGCCGAAGAAAATTGACGACGCCAAACGACTTGGAGCAAAGGAAGTCATAGTTTCCACAAATGCGGAAGAAATGCAAAAACACATCGGTAGCTTTGACTTCATCCTGGACACCGTTTCAGCTGATCACGACATGAATGCACTTCTTCGCCTCTTAAAACTCGATGCAACCTTATGCCTTGTTGGTGCCCCAGAGAATCCGCTTCCTATTAGCGCATTCAGCTTGCTTCTCCCAAGAAAGCAACTGGCTGGCTCTGGAATAGGTGGCATAAAAGAGACCCAGGAGATGTTGGATTTTTGCGCCAAACACAAAATAGTGAGTGACATTGAAATTATAAAGATCCAACAGATCAACGAAGCCTACGAGAGATTGCTAAAGCAGGACGTAAAATATCGTTTTGTGATTGATATGGCATCTCTCAAACAATAAGCAGCGATTGCATCACTCAGAGTAAATGGGCAGAGAAAACCAGAATGTACTTCCTTTGCCTTCCTCGCTTTCAACACCTAGCTGCCCTGAGTGAGATTGAATAATTAGCTGACAAATAGCAAGCCCGAGACCAAAGCCCTGCTTTTTCTCGGGCGTTTGCGCTTGAAAATATTTTTCGAAAACCTGCGCTCTAGTCTCGGGATTCATTCCAGGTCCCTCATCACTTACGAGGATTTTGACGTACTCACGATCAACTTCACTACTAATTCTTATTCGAGTATTGTCCGGCGAAAATTTCAGCGCATTTCCAAGTAGGTTTACTAGAACTTGCACAATGCGGTCAGAATCGACGTTTATCATGAATTCAGAATCACACAGGTTTAGCAACTCGATATTTTTTTTCCTGGACAAACTACTAACTGCAGCAAGCGCCGTCTCTGCCAAATTTCGCAAATTAGTTTTGGCTTTGACGATACTTACTTTACCTGTCTCAAGCGTTTCCATGCTAAGAAGGTCATCGATTAATCCTATTACTCTTTCTACGTTTTTCGCGGCCCGATCCAATTGCTTTTGCGTGCTCGCAGCTAGTGAGCCTGCTTCAGCTTCGAATTTGTTGATCAATTCGCGCGATACCAGCAACGGCTCTCTCATTTCACTTGCAAGAGAACCCATCATCTCCGAGCGCTGGTCTGAGGCTTTGTCCAACTGCTGCTGCGATTTGAAAAGTATGAGTCCAAGGTAGGCAAGTTCGTCATACCCAAGAATTCGGTTGCTCATTGCCTTTCTTCGACCTAAACAGGAAGCATTCTCAATGAGTAAACCCAGACGACCAGAGATGTTTCTATTGAAGACCAGAAGCAGGAACACAGCCAATGCGAAATTGCCCAACAAGCTATAGATGAACACACGCTCTAGCTCAAGGCGGGACTGCACAAATCTCTCTTCTGCTTCTTTAATCTCAATAGTGAACCTCGCTCCAAGCTTGTTCGCGTCTCGTCGAGCCTTCATCGATTCTGGCAAGCCTTCACGCAGTTCACCAGATGTGAACATCACTTGCTGAACCTTCTCTGGCGAATCAGAGGGACGAAGCTCGCGGAAGTCTTTAATCTGTCGCTCTCTATAATTTCGAGTAGCTATGACAATAGAACTCCAATCCGGATCCTTTGCCGCTAAGCGCATCGCTAGATCTGCAGATTTACTCAGTTCACCAAGAACATGATTTGCTTTGTCATCAGCTTTTTCGGAATTAGTGAATAGATACAAAAGAACTAATCCGGTGAAGCGAACCATATCTATCCGCTGGAAATTATTCAGTATATTCAAATCACTATAGAGGCGCTCTTGTTTGATGACCTGCTGAATTCCCGTTACCTGAGAACAGATATAAACCATCAACACAGACTGCATTAGCAACGGAAGCATAACCAAAAGCAAACTCTTTTGAAAAATTCGCGGCTGAGTAACGAAATTTCTCATCTCGATCAAGAAATTCTTCTTTCGAGCGCTTCCATCTATCACTTCATAAAATGATGATTTTTCCGAGACCTTCTCAAGTTGATGCCCCTCACGGCCTCTTTGCACTTCAAGAAGCGAGTTTACGTACTGAAGAATGCTACCTAGCTCTGTCCTCGTTTCTTGCAGAACGGCTTTGGCAGACTCGCTTAATCCTGGCGTACTCTGCTCTATCAATTCGATTGTAGCTTGCGAGGCCATCAGCGGAGAACGCATATCATGCGCCACCATAGACAGTATTGACTTTCGATGCTCGGCCGCCTGCTCTAACATATCGGAAGTGCTACTCAAAACGTGGTCGAGGTAGGCAAGTTCATCATTGCCACGAAGACTAGTTTCGATTCGCTTGCTGTCAGACAATTCGCTCGCCTTGCGAGCCAGCTTTTCTAAGCGCTGTGAAAACGACTTGGAAAACGATAAGACCAACACACCTGCCACCAATAGCTCTGCAAGAGTCATTACCGCAATTGAAATGGCAAAATCTCTGGCGAGCAAATCTTGTTTTCGACGTAGACGCTTCAAATCTTCATACTCTGACTGAAGAATTCGCCTCATCTCTGTGTTGTACTGCGTCATTTTCACAGCAAATTTAGGCAACTGAGTTAATACTTCGACTTTTATATTTCCCCACCCTGCTCCAAGGTCTGGAACGTGTGTCAGCAAATCAGCTTCTTTGAGAGCAACAGCTTCAAACTGAGTGATTGAGCGAAACTTAGAGGGATGCAAGCGTGCTTCGTATTTAAGCTTGGCAAACTCCGTGCGCATCACTGGCTGTAAACTCGCCTTAGCATTTTCGACATTCCGTTCCTTGACCATCGCGCCCGCAACTGCTCCGCCAAGCCCCCATTCGAAGAGCCCCATCATATGATTGAATTGTTGCAAATAGGAGTTCTGCCAATTTTCTTCCTTAGCTATCTTCTCAGCTTCTTGCCAGAGCTGATTCAATTTCAAGGTGATAACAGTGCCCAAAATAAGCGGAACAAGAACGATTACCAGTCCTCGCCAGAATATAGTCTTTTTGTACGAATGGGACTCGTTCATCCAAGAAACACACCTGTGTTTCAATCATACTGCATCAGTTTGATTGATGCGAATTCTCAAACCGTTTGCCACGAAATTCCCCCGTCAATGTTCTCAAAAATTTGCAGACAAGCTCTTCTTCTCTGTTCGTCAGTTTTTTGTCAATTTGAAACTCTGACATCAGATGCACAGCATCTTTTAGAGTCTTGACTGACCCATCATGGAAATAAGGACCAGTGAGTTCAACGTTTCTCAAATTCGGAACCTTGAACTTGAACTTGTCTTTTGCATTCTTACTAATACTAAATCGCCCCCAATTAGCAGGATCATCAACAGCGTGTCCAGTGAAGTAGTCATTTTCAATTCCCAAGCGCTCTACAGACTGCCCACCCAGCGATGGTCCAAGATGACAGCTAACACAGTTGTGTTTTTTGAAAAGTTCTAACCCCAACTTTTCATCAGCGGTTAAAGCGGAAACATCGCCCTTCAAATAAAGATCGAATTTACTGCCTGGACTCAGCAAGCTTTGCTCAAAAGCAGCGATGGCGTCTGCAAGATTTGACACAGTCAAGCCATCATCATAGACGCCACTGAAGTTTTTCAAGAACTGTCCATCTTGACTCAATCGAGTCAAAACAGTTGCCCAACGAGCATTCAAAATTCGCTCATTCTCGACGTGCTCCTGAACGTGCTCTCTCAAATTCTTGGCGCCAGCGTTCCAATTCTGTGCAAAATTATACGCAGCATTAACCACAGTGGGAGTATTGCTGCTTGTTGCCTGCAGAGAATCAGAAACACTCAGCGCCCTCTGATCACAACCAGCAGTTTCAAGAGAATGACAACTCGCACAAGACATTTTGCCGCTGCCGGAAAGCCTCTTATCAGAGAACAATCGCTCGCCCAGAGCCGCTTTAGCCTTGTCTGGTTGAAAAAAATTTTCTTGCGGAATTGGCCGCAAATCAAAATTAGCCGACTGCTTTTTGATATAACTTACGAAAGCGCGCTGCTCATTTTCACTTAGCGCAGCATCCCAATAAAGAGCAATATAACGCGCAGGTGGCATATTGTTTTTCGCCATCGCCTGACTCAAGGCAAAGAGTTCATTCGACGTAAACTTGGTAGCCCCCGAGAGCTTTTCTCTGCTTAATACAAAATTCGATTTCGCCTTCTTCAAATCAGACTCAATGATGGGATGAGCAATAGGAAAATTGAAATAGACAGGCCGCGGTGCCATGTCTGAGGAATGACAATCAGCGCATTTTTTTACCATCGTATCTGATACCAGTTTGAACTCGGCATCATCACGGGGAGCCACATATTCACGTTGAATGAAGAAGTTGGATAGTGGCAGAACCAACAGCAGCAGAAAAGCAAAAACAATCACGAACAATAAAGTCTTCATCCCAGATTTTTTTCTGCTGAAACGGGGGGGGGGGTTGTCAACACCTCAAAAACACGCGCTTCTCCTTTACTAGTTTAAGAACTCCACAACCATATTCCTACCAAAAACCTCGACTAACAAGGATTCCAAGACTATTAAATATTTCCCGAATTCCGCATCTTAGTGATCTAAAGCGCCACTAAAGCGAAGCAATTGCTATTCAGCTACAATTCTCTTCCTGACATGTGCCGTCGATGGTCCGATGTCGGTCACTCATAGAGTTCAGTTCAAAAGAAAATAGAGACCAGACAAACCGTGCTTTTCACATCAAGCATTTTTCTTTTCTTTTTCTTGCCAACAATTCTTGTGGCTTATTTTGCTTTGCCAAATATTCGGCTCAAAAACTATTTACTAGTACTGGCTAGCGCAGTATTTTATGTCTGGGGAGAAACGCGCTTTGGCTGGTTGATTTTGGCGCTGATTTGCGCCAATTATTTCTTTGCACGCTTGATTGAAAACAGCAAAGAGAAATCAAAACGCGTCGCTCTCTGTTGGCTAGCAATCTCGATTACGACTTGCCTGGGCTCGCTGATTTATTTTAAGTACTTTGATTTTCTCATTAGCAACTTAAATGTAATTCGTGCTGCAATTGGTCAAAATCAACTTGACCTTCTTCGGGTTGGCTTGCCGCTGGGAATCTCCTTCATCTCATTTCACCTAATGTCTTATTGCATTGATGTTTATCGCGGAACGGTCAAGGCACAAAAGGACTTCCTCAATACGGCATTGTACATTGGATTTTTTCCGCAACTTATTGCTGGTCCTATCGTGCGATATCACGAAATCGCGGCTCAATTGACAGAGAGAAGCACAGATCTGGAATCCTTTGCCATCGGCGTCCGGCGATTCATCGTTGGTTTAGCAAAGAAGGTATTAATTGCAGACATTATCGCCAGACCTGTAGATGCGATATATGCGCTTCCGAACGAACAACTGAACATAGGCTTGGCGTGGTTTGGCGCCCTCGCTTTCTGTCTCCAGATTTATTACGACTTGAGCGCATACTCTGATATGGCGATTGGATTAGCGCGAATGTTTGGCTTCAAATTTCCTGAGAATTTCGACTACCCATATTACGCCCAATCTGTTTCTGAACGATGGCGTCGATGGCACATGTCGCTAACCGCATGGTTTAGAGATTACCTCTACAACCCACTCTGTCAATTAACTGCTAAGAGTTTTCGCCCAGTACACATTATGTACCTGGTAATTTTGCTTTGTGGGCTCTGGCATGGCGCAAATTGGACTTTTCTATTCTGGGCGTTTTATCTTGCAACATTTATGCAATTGGAACGCAGACGCCACGGACGTTGGCTTAAAAACTTACCACGTCCTTTAAAACACATATACGCACTGTCTACTGCAGCATTCGCTGCTCCGATATTTCGTTCGCAGGATTTGAACAGCGCCGGACAGTATATTCTCACTATGCTGGGACTTCACACCCCCAGCGATTTTTCGCCATTGGCTCCTATTCTAAACCCAGAAATTGCACTGGTTTCGCTAGTCGCGGTGCTGGCATGTGTTCCACCCGAGGTGATTTGGAACTCGATAGAATCTTTAATGCATAGAGCAGGGTTTCAGATTCCAGCAAGAGATGGTGTCATCATCTCCCTTTCTAGAGTCTCGGCGCTATCTGCACTACTCATTCTCAGCATCGGTGAACTTGCATCAGGTACATACAACGCTTTCATTTATTTCAGGTTTTAATGAAAACAAAACTAGAGCAAAAAATACTGATAGGCGTGTTTCTGACGTGCATATTCTCGTTTGGTATTTTGACTCTCTTGAATCTGTCTCAAAAAACACTGGTTCTAGAAAACCGGGTCGCAGCGGAATTTCCAGATATCATGAAGAGTCCAGGGGAATTTCCACTGGCGTTACAGTCATTCATTAACGATAGATTGGCATTCCGCCAAGATCTGACAAAGATCAGAAGTTTTCTCAAACTTTCTCTTTTTGGAGTGTCACCTGTTCCATCTGTAATCACGGGGCTCAACAAATGGCTTTTCTACTCCGACTATCTTGAATTACAGAACCAGACAATTTCCGCAGAGGATGTGAATGACTGGCGTCACTGCATCAGGTCTCGAAGAATAAAAGTTGAATCTCATGGCGCGAAATATCTTTTTGTCATAGTGCCAGATAAGTCCATTGTTTACAAAGAACATCTACCAAAGTGGCTACAACGCGATACGCACCTCCTTCGCTCGGACTTAATTTCAAATATGATTGCGCAGAAGGATCCCGCAGATGTGCTTTATCTGAGAGATGTTTTGGAGAAAAACAAATCGATAGGAAATTTATTTCAAAAGTTTGATACTCACTGGAACTTGCTCGGAGCATTTATTGGAACACGCGAAGCAATTAGTTGCTTGAGGAAAAAGACAACGCAACTGACCGATTTGAAATTTGAGGACTTTAGCCTCACCTGGTCGAAGAATGAGTCACAAATAGCGGATTTGTGCAAAATCATTGGAACTGATAATTTATTGAAAGAGCCATTGCCTCTGATGCTTCCCAAAGATAAGAGTTATACGATCGAGGACTTTGAAGCAAGCGAAAATCGCAAAACGATCTTCCATTTTAAGTCTCGAAACAACGACTCAGGATTGCGAGTATTGGTGATTGGTGACTCTTTTGCGCGCGCAATGCTTCCATTTCTGTCAACGAAATGTTCCGAGGTCTTTTTCAGTTACGACAGAGAATTGCTCGAACAAAATCTTGAAAAATTACATCCAGATATCGTAATCGACGAAACCCTGGCTGTTTCATTATCCCGAATACCCCCAGCAGCATGGACCTGCTTAAATGAGTCCGAGCGAGGCAAAACGCTTCTTCAGCTGAGTCAGCCAATTTCTGCCTCCAAATTTTCTAAATTAGCCGGGTGTACTATCAATCCGCAAAACGGAAAGATCGAGGTGGATACCAATGACCCACAACTCATCTTGCCTCCAATAAGAACAGACTCGACAAAAGCAAAGGTCTTAGTGCTAGATATGGAGAGCCCCGCAATTGATGACATCGAGGTGTTTTATCAAACAGCTTATAATGCCAATTTCGAAAGACGACACAGCGCCCGAAAGAAAGGGCGAAAGGGACACAATATTCTGTTTTTAGAGCTACCACCTCAAGCTTGCGGACAACTCAGATTCGACCCTGGTACCGTATCTGGTACCTATAAAATCAATTTACTTGAGGTTTACGAAATCAAATAACTCAGCCTTATCATTCAGTGTCAACCAACATGAAGGAGCTTACGCTCAAGCAATCATTGACTTGGCGTCTTCAATCGTTCTTCTATATCGTCCAAGCGCTTGAGGCGACGCTCAAGCACCTGAGAAGGCAACCTACCCTCGGCAGCAAGAATTTTCCTTCTTCTATACCCTTTATAAAGAGTGTAAGGAGTATCCCACAAGGCATACGCTTGACCAGTAGCTTGAGAGATTCTACCTGCAAAGAGTAGCTTGTTTGATGTGACTCGATCGCGTCCATATCCATAATAGGAAACAGTCGTTAGAATCGCGCGTGCAACGGAAGTCAAACCGATGAGGGGTCCGGCTATCGCCTGCTGCTGAGCAATTTGTCGCAGCCGAGCAATTTCAGACACTTCAAAATCAATGTTCTGATCCATTTTCTCAGAACTCTTGCAAATGAACAGAGCCTCTTCCAACATTTTAGAATTGTGCTCATTCTTCTCCACCTTCTCCAGCTCCGCAACGCTCAAGGTCCGCTCAGCAAGTGGTCGTTCTACATTGAATTTCTTGAACAACAAATGGCGCTCATGAACTCGGACCATATATGCAGTCAGATTACTCAAAAGCGGATTCAGAGTCGCAGCAGAGTTCGCAATCAAGAGTGTTATCGCAGCTGCAGCAGACTTACCTGGTGAATGGAATGAACGCAAAGAAAGCAGATTAGATCCCATACCTAAGTAATTCTGCATTGCATCAAGAGTGTAAAAGAAGTTCTCCTTCGCAGCCTGCTCGCGAGAGGAAACGTTCCACTTCCTGAACTCATACAGCAGCTGCTGCTTGACCCTCTGCAGCAATTTTCCCTCTATCACGCCCAATTCTCTGACCGAGGGATCGGTTTGCCTGGCTAGAATTTGTTCTCTCTTATCTAAGAGCTTATCAATTCTTTCCACTCTCTGAGCCACATTTGACACAGCCTGAGTAGAGGAACAGTTCTTACGACGTGCGTAAAATACAGCCCAGAGATTCTGGCCCAACTCAAGAGTTGATGATTCCGCACTTATAGCATTTCCAATCGATGAGCATATAAGAGCATGCCTGCGAGCAGACTTAGAAAACTTCCCAACGTCATTTAAAACGCGTGCTCGCTCCGACAATTCTGTCAGTGTGCCAGCAAAGGCAACAGCAGTTCCCGCCTCTCTTGCAAAGGCATAACCATAGACACGCTTGCTCAATACTCCGGAAGTTGTTTTGAAGTAAGCTATGTTGAATCGAGCGAACTCCAGAAGCTCTTTTTCTATTTCTTTATCTACATTGATAACGGACTGTCCATCTTCCATATCAGAAATAACATCTCGCGAACCAGTGCTCGCTTTTGACCGATCAGATTCCGTCGGAGGTTCCGATTGGACCGAGGCTAGAATTTCAGAAATCGAAGATTCTTTTGGAATTTCAGCATGAGAAAATTCACTGCTGCTATTTTTCTTGACAGAAATAGCCTCTGCCAGCCTCTTAGCTTCTTGTCCAAGACTTGGCGGTATTTGAGCTTGTATGCAGGATGAATTCGTCTCATCAGCGCAAAAAGCAGCCGCTTCTGTGAAAAGAAGTGCTAGCAATAATGATAAGTAGTGCCGCCTGGTAAAAAACAATCTACTTATGTCGTGAGTAGACGATAAACGGACCAATACTAACAGATCAATTGGCAGCCGTAAATCAACGAGCTCAAGCGAGACTAGCTCTTGTTTCTGTCCTTATATGCTTGCAGCAATTTTTCACCGTCCACAGAGCCCCAGCCAGAAGCTGCATCCCAGCCCACAGTAGCTTGATAACCGTTGTTGTGACCTGTCGTGATATCTCTGAAAAATAAAGCTTTGCCAGAAAGCCCTTGTTCGTAAAGAAAGGGATTCATAAACCCTACGGTTCTCTCAGAAGGAGCAAGCCCTTCGTTTATTCGAGCCACAAGAGCTGCATAAAGAGGTGCTGCGGCACTGGTACCACCTGCGATGTCATTCTGACCTCTAACTCTGATTTTGTAGCCAACCGACGCACTAGAGTTAGCAGAAATATCAGGCACACCACGACCGGGCTTAGCGTCAGGCGCTAGTGTAGGGAATTTTAGATTCTTCTGATACTCAGGAACATCATCAGTGCTGATTCCACCACCACCTGCACCATTCTTGTCGTTCCAAACAACTTCTGATTCAACCTTTCCATCTTTAATTGTCAGACGTGTGCCACCAACCCCCGTAACGAAAGGATCCGCTGCTGGATAATCTACAGTCAGAGGACCTTTTCCCGGTCTATCTACAGCTCCATCATCACCGGAGGCAGCAAAGACTGATACACCACGGAGAGCTGCCTTTTTGAGCGCAAGATTCATACCACGCTTGCCTTGAGCTGACCAATCGTCAATAGGCTGGCCCCAGCTAATGCTAACGACCTGATTGATATTGTCCTTATCAATTGGAAAAGATGCACGAGCGATTGCGTCAATGAAACCTTGCTCGCTGTTTTTTGTGAAAATGAGAGTCTGTTTGGCATCTGGGGCGACACTACCCACGACCTGTGAATCAAGTGAGACTTCTTTGTCTGCGCGCTGATCTGCACCAGGCTTATTCTTGGCTCCGTTCAACTCAAGGACAGTTATGTCGGGTACTTTGAGTCCATTTTCCTTGTAATAAGCTTCCTCATTTTCCATGCGAACGCCGCCACCCAGCTGGATGATCGCAATACCTTGACCCTTCCCTGTTAGACCTTTCGGAAAGTTGTAGAAGTTTGCAATCTCATCAGGTCTGAACGACTTTTGGTCGTCACTTACGGCACTTTCACCTGGTGCTTTTGGGTCGGAGTCCCCCCCTAATGGACGTGCCTGAGGGCGCTGGTCGATTCCAAAAACTCCTTCTATATTCTTGCTTACAGTCTTGGGTACAAAAAGTGCACCCGCTCTGTCATGAAAACGAGAGCCATCATCACCCTTGTAGTCATTTATGTCCGTCTTGAACGCATCAGCTACATCCGACGCTTTCCCCGACAAAACAACTTTTCCGGAACGAAGATCAGACTCAGTAACTTTCAAATGATAAGCTTCCGCAAATCGGCGCACCTGATCGAGCGATTCTTGTGACGCACCGAACTTTTCAGCGAACTCTTTGTCAGTCATGTTCGGACGTTTTCCAAGAGAAATGTCTCGGAGAACTCTTTCCATTTCCTCGTCGCTTGCTTTCGATTTCAGCTGCACAGTAATGTCCATAATGCTGTTTCCATCAATAGGACCAGCAAGATCTGCATCAGGACGATTTCTTTCCGATGGCACAAATTTCTCAACACCAGCAAGGCGCTGTTCAAAGCTCATAGATGTTGAGCTGGCTGAGCTTATGCTAAATGCAGTTGGTAGGCTACCAGCCACAACTGTTTGCCATCTCGGTTTAATGGGGGGAACATTCGGATCAGCTACTTCAAGTGGTCTCAAACCAGGTGAGCCGGCTCCCCACATGCGCTGAGCCCCATAGCCACCGAGTCTGTACGCGCCATACGAGATTGCGTTGTTAACGAGAAATGAGCCAGTGAAGTCGCCGAAGACTTTCGCCCCTGCATCTATATCATTCATAGATTTTGCATTTAATGCAATTTTGTATGAGTCAAAAACAGGCTCTGCAGCGCGATATGTAAGGAGAGTGCCAACAGCCAGTCCAGCGAACTTGCCATAGTTTCCCATTTTGGGCAGAAAGGTTTTAACAGCAGCGCCAATGGCTGCGGCTCCAAGCACCATTCCAGCAGTCTGGACAGGATGTTCCAGGTCAGCTTGGACAGCGTGCAACATACCTCGAGGAACTTCCTGCAAGCCCTTTACGGTCAGAAGACCAGCACGGGCCACCAGGCTATCAGGCGCAGGGTCTGGACTGAGTAATCGTTTGGAGACTTCTCCGAATCTGTCATCAACCATGGCTTGTCCTTTATGGCTCGGGCTCCCACACCATTACAGTCGCGGGGGGCGAAGGGGTCAATGGGAATGTCACCACCCAAGCGAGACCCAAAACGTAGAACTGCCAGCCCTTGCGGGCTGGCAGTCCATTCAAGAATTCTCATTTTTCGGAAATTTGAACTCAGGGAAGCTAATTCTGGCATCCATTAACAGGATTTCAGCAAAATATTTTCTTGCTTATGCCTTCTGCAAGATAGCCTCGTGATCGGCTTTGGGGCTTCCTGTCGGCTTGAGTCCATAAGTATCTACCAGTACTTTCAATACGTTTGGACTTACAAAGGCAGGAAGATTTGGACCTAGCCTGATATTTTTCACCCCGAGATAGAGTAGCGTAAGCAGCACTGCGACTGCCTTTTGTTCAAACCAAGAAATGATCAATGAAAGTGGCAATTCGTTTATGCCACATCCAAACGCGTCAGCTAGAGCCGATGCAATTTTGATAGCAGAATAGGTGTCATTACACTGGCCAATATCAAGCAAGCGCGGAATGCCATCAATTGCTCCAAAATCATGAGTATTGAATCGATACTTGCCGCAGCCCAGTGTCAGAATGACACCATCGGCTGGTACTTCTTCTGCAAATTCGGTGAAGTAATTGCGCGTGAATTCAGCACCGTCACAGCCACCAATGAGGTAGAAATGGCTTATTTTGCCGGCCTTCACAAGTTCAATTACCTTAGCAGCGACGCCCAAAACTGCATTATGTCCAAAGCCAACTGTAATCTCATGAGCAGCTTCATCAGCAGTGAATCCTGGCTGAGCCAGGGCCGATTCGATCACAGAAGTGAAATCATAGTTTTGAACTTTTGGCACATCCAACCAACCGACAACATCCATTGTGAACAATCGTCCAATGTAGGATTCTGCTGGCGGCTTCAAACAGTTAGTTGTCATCACGATCGAGCCTGGGAATTGTTCAAATTCCTTGACTTGATTTTGCCATGCAGTACCATAATTACCCACAAGATGTTTGAATTTCTTGAGACCAGGATAGCCATGAGCTGGCAGCAATTCACCGTGGGTATAAACGTTTACGCCCTTACCTTCGGTCTGCTTCAGTAATTCATATAGTGATTTCAAATCGTGACCAGAAACCAAAATGCACTTTCCTTTTACTGGTGTCGTGCGCACCGATCCTGGTTCAGGGTTTCCGAAAGACTCTGTATGAGCCTTATCCAGAAGCTCCATGACTACAAAGTTTACTTTGCCTGCTTCTAAGCAGAGTTGCAATAATCCATCAATTGTTTGTTCGGACTTAGTCAGGTAATTAAATGACTTGTGTACGAAAGCGTAAATTTGCTCATCCACAAAACCGAGAAGCTGTGCGTGATGCGCATATGCAGCCAATCCTTTTACGCCGTAGGTAAGGAGTTCTTGCAAAGAAATGATATCTTCAGAAGA
This sequence comes from Obscuribacteraceae bacterium (SeqCode), assembly GCA_044226015.1. GTDB lineage: Bacteria > Cyanobacteriota > Vampirovibrionia > Obscuribacterales > Obscuribacteraceae > JAIEPM01. The sequence continues at coordinate 365,021 of JBGAHS010000007.1, read as the reverse complement.
ACTTCTGGCTCTCTGCAAAATACCAATCGCTGCCCCAAATTCACCCAGCTCTTTTGCTGTCTTCTTGCCCGACCACTCACCAGGTCCGAGCACTTGCTCAGGACTTACACCTTTTTCTTTGCAAGTGCTCAAATATAGGTTGCGAGCTTTCTCCAGAGCGGGAATCATTTTTTCGTTGATATACGACACATGCTCCGTTTCATCAAAATTGACGTTGGTCAAAGTCATAAACAATGACTCCAGAGTTAGTTCGTTGATCTCTTTATCAACGACACCAAATCCTCTGCAGCGGTCAGCATATTGAGAAATACCCTTTGCGAGATAAACCATTACGTCTTGCAAAACAGCAGTTTCCGGAGTTTTTCCACAAATACCCATGGTTGTGCAGCCCGTACACTGCGAGGTTTGCTCGCACTGGTAACAAAACATACTCATAAAGATCCTCCGATGCTAATGAAGCCCAATGTAGCACCAGCAAGGAATTGAATTCTCCACCCGAAAGAATGGTTGGCGATCAACCAATCGGACTATTTCAAACCGAATTGACACTTAATTAAATACAAACTTGTCCTTTAGAAATGGAGCGGTTCTGCTGTCTCTGGACTTGATAATAGTTGCTGGCGGTCCGCAGGCGACAATTCTTCCACCATCAGCACCTGGACCGGGACCCATATCAAGAATCCAGTCAGCGTTGCTAATCACATCCATGTCATGCTCAACAACAATTACCGTATTGCCTGCTTCAACCAATTCGTGTAGCTGTGATAACAACAGCTCGACATCTGCTGGATGAAGCCCAGTCGTGGGCTCATCCAGAATATAAAGAGTGTTCCCTTTTTGCACACGCTGAAGTTCTGTGGCTAGTTTTATTCTCTGAGCTTCGCCACCCGACAATTCGGTTGCTGGCTGACCAAGACGTAGGTATCCCAAACCTACATCTTGCAAAGTCTTTAGAGCCCTCGCAACTGCTGCTATTTCAACAAAAAACTCAGCAGCTTTGTCCACCGTCATTTCAAGAACTTCAGCGATAGTAACTCCTCGATATTTGATTTCCAGAGTTTGCTCGTTATATCTTGTGCCATGACAGCTTGAACATCGCGTATAAACACTCGGCAGAAATAAAAGTTCAACAGCAACAAAACCTTCGCCTTCACATGTTGCACACCTGCCCCCGGCAACGTTGAAGGAAAATCGTCCTGCATTATAAGAACGCTTTTTAGCCTCATCTGTTGAGGCAAATTTCTGGCGAATGTTATCAAAGAAACCAGTATAAGTCGCCAGATTTGATCGAGGTGTTCGTCCTATCGGTCTCTGGTCCACGCGAACTAATCTCTTGATCGTATCCATTCCATCTATTTTTCTTACAGTACTAGATGCGGTATCATCGGGTTGAAAACCCTCATTTGCATGAGCACTAGTTTCATCATCTTCTTCAACAACTCCAAGCTGTGAAGCAACACTGTCATACAAGACATGGCTAACAAGAGATGACTTTCCTGCACCAGAAACCCCAGTCACAGCAGTGAACACTCCTAAAGGAAATTCAACATCAAGCTCATTGAGATTGTGCCGTTTCACACCATGCAATTTCAGAAATGCCTTTGGAGAGCGTGTCCTGTATTTTCGTTTTCCTTTCTCAGGAAATAGATACTCTCTTGTTTTGGAATCTGCAACTGCTCGCAGACCATCAGGCAAGCCCGAATACAAAAGTTTCCCTCCCTGTTCGCCGGCTCCTGGACCAATATCAATTATCCAATCTGCCTTGCGCACCAATTCCATCTCATGCTCAACAAGAATGAGTGAATTGCCACCTTCTTTTAGATTTTGCAACATCTTCATAAGCGCCAAACTGTCAGCCGGATGAAGTCCGGCCGACGGCTCGTCTAGCACGTACACAACACCGAATAACCCTGAACGAAGTTGCGTTGTTAAGCGAAGACGTTGCAGCTCTCCTGCAGATAAGGTGGGAGTCGTGCGGTTCATCGCCAGATAATCTAAACCGAGATCTGTAAGCAGCTGTATTCTTTCCAGCAAGTCATTAACGATCATTTCTGCTATTTCGTGCGTGTCACTCGACCATGGCGTTGAGCCGCTACTCAATTCAGTTGCACTTCGCAGTACCTGAGCAAGACTCGCCAGAGGCATCTCCTGCAAATCTGCAATGTCGTAACCAGCAAATTTTATAGAAAGAGCATCTTTTTTCAGCCTCTTCCCCTTGCATTCAGGACAGGCTCGCGACTCCATAAACTGAGTGACGCGCTTCCTTAACGTAGCACTACCTGTAGTGGTAAATGTGTGGCGGACGTAAGACGCGGCACTCATATAAGTGCCCTGATAAGGGCGTTGAATACGGTGAGCTTCCCTTTCAGCATAAACCGTCACAACTGGTTTTTCTTCAGTAAACAAAATCCAGTCGCGATCTTTTTGCGCAAGGTCTTTCCAGGGCTTATCGATGTCGTATCCGAGCACTGCAAGAATATCGCGATAATTCTTGCCCTGCCAGGCGCCGGGCCATGCGGCAACAGCTTGCTGCCTTATACTTAAATTCGGGTCGGGTACTAAAGATTGCTCTGTTACATCATGCACAAGACCGACACCGTGGCAGGCAGGGCAGGCTCCTGCTGGCGTGTTAGCAGAGAATATATCCGAATCAACCTTTTCAGTAATATGGGAAGGATAAGTGCCAGCACGCGAGAACAGCATACGCAATGAGTTAGACAGGGTTGTAAGAGTTCCTACAGTAGAGCGAACTGTTGGTTCTCCACGCCTCTGCTGCAGCGCTACTGCTGGTGGCAAGCCAGAAATTTCAGTAACACGCGGAGCTGGCAGCTGCTCCAACAGGCGGCGAGCATACGGAGCAATCGACTCAAAATAGCGTCTTTGAGCTTCAGCGTAAATTGTGCCAAAGGCAAGTGACGACTTTCCAGAACCAGAAACTCCAGTAAAAACAACAAAAGAATTTCGAGGTATCAGAACGTCTATATTCCGCAGGTTATGCTGCTGCGCACCTCTAACAGAAATGAACTGACTCTCTGTTTCACGTTGCTGATGAATCTCCTTGTCCAGAGAAGTAATTTGCTTTTCAGCAGATTTTTTGCCAGAGGGTTCCGAAATTGCTTCCTTGGACTTTTTAGTTCGCTCACTCATTTTGAATCTCAGCGGATGGTGACCAGATCAGCGCAAAGCTGACCGATATTATCGCAGAAATCACATAAGAACCCTTTGAGATTCCAAGCTGTCATTCTTAGCGTACGATTGTCACAAAGACCATTCCGCCAAAACCCAAGAAGCCTCGCGATTCTCGAAGACAGCGAGAAGTCCCTCCTGCGCTTCTGGGCTTGTTCGCTTACGAGATAATGAGCTTACCAGTTCATGACGCGCGGCTTCGAAAGGCAAGTCTCGAATTTCCTGAATCAGCTGACGGCTTTCTACAACTGCTTCTGGTGCACAAGAAAGAATCTTATCAATCAGTTCGCAAATCTTTTCTTCGCCCTCATTAGCTTCAATTATGAAATGAACCAAACCGAACTTTTCGGCTTCATTTACATCGAATTCGCGCCCTGTAGTCAAAAGTTCTCTGGTTCGACTTTTTCCCAATTTCTCAATGACGACTGGAAGCATAATGGCAGGTACAAGACCATATCGTGTTTCAGTCAAAGCGAATCTGGAGTTCGGTTCTGCTACAACTACATCTGAACTAGCAGCTAAGCCAACGCCGGCACCAAATACGACACCACGAACGTGGGTAAAAATAGGTATAGGACAACTTTGCATAGCTAAAAACAACTGATACAAACGATCAGTATCAAAAAAATTCTCCTGGTCGCTCAGTTCTTTGCTTGCCTTCATCCAGGCTAGATCTAAGCCAGAGCAGAAGGATGTTCCAGCCCCAGAAAGATAAATCAAACGCAATCCCGGTCTTTTAGCTTGCACGCAAAATACATCGATGAGCTCAGCTATCAACTCGGGATTTAAGGCGTTAACACTCTCAGTTCTGTTCAATTCGACTTTGAGGATGCAACCATTTGTCTTGCTTGATACCAGTGATGGTTTTCTAAGTGTTTTCATTGGTGTCCTCCATCGGATGCAATCAAGCTTATTGAGCAAGTCGCCAGGTATTTGGTTGCTTACTTGGATTAAGGTAAAAGAAACCCTTGCATTCGTCCAATGCATAATTTATATTCTGTCTATGCGCGAAGTGAATATCGAGTCTCTAGACCTCAACCTGCTTATCGCCCTGAAAGCTCTGTTAGACGAGCAACATGTGAGCCGAGCGGCTGACAAAATCGGACTGAGCCAGCCTGCAATGAGCAGGGCTTTGAGTCGTTTAAGAGTGATGTTCAAAGACCCGCTTTTGGTCAAGGGTTCCAGAGGAATGACACTAACAGCCAGGGCTAGCGGCTTGCATCAACCCCTGCAATCTATATTGAATGAAATCAGTCATCTAATAACCGACCCGACTGTCGAACCGGCGCAGATGCAAGGAGAGGTTTTGATTGCGACTCGCGACTACGAAATGGTTGCCATTTTGCCAGACATAATAAAAAAAATTACGGTTGAAGCGCCCAAACTAACACTCCGAGTAGTTCCTCTTGAAGGCGATGACCTATCTCCGCTGGAACAACATGAAGTCGATTTCGTTCTGTCTGGAACGGAAAAGCAATCTGCGATTCTACATCGAGCAACAGTTCTGAAAGATAACTTCATTGCAGTGCTGGCATCAACGCATCCCGCGGCAGAGGAAGAGCTGAGCTTAGAGCGCTATCTTGAACTGAAGCATTGCGCAGTCTCCTTTGCTGACTCAAAGACTGGGCGCATTGATGCGACATTGGCGGAGATGGGCAAGCAGCGGAATGTGATAGTAAAGGTGCCGCATTTTCTCGCGGCATCGTTCGTGGTGGCAGAATCAGATCTTATTGCAACCCTGCCTCGCAAACTTGGTATGCAACTCGCCACTCAAGCACAATTTACAGCAAGAGAACTACCCTTCAAAGCACCCAGCTTTCCGATTTATCTTTATTGGCACGTTCGAAATCAAAGCAATCCCATGCATAACTGGCTAAGAAAAATGTTCAAAGCATGATTTAGAAAGGAATTTTCCCTGACACCTTATCTGATACCACTACGGTTGTCAGCAACAGCGCATTTCCAATATCGCAAAATTAATCCCGCGTCATCAAATCTAATCTTTGAAAGCGGGTGTAGAAAACGTTTTCAAGCACCCAAAACAAAGACGGAATGAAAATACAGAAGATGTAGAATGTACAAAAACCTGAACTTGTCATACTAAAGTGTATGAGTGTATAGTAATGAAGCTTGGGTTAATTGGTAATCAGATTTGCGGGCATTTACAGCACGTGCGGCGATAGCTTTGGCTTGCCAGGTTTTATTAATGATGCCACCGGCCGTGCTACCAGCACCATACGGCGAATCGAATCCTCTATTTGTCGGCAGCCCTATCTCTTCTTTAGGATTTCGTTCGAACCAGAAAGAGAACGACACCTATGCAGTCGAACTCAATGAGCTTGCGTACGAGCTAATCACCGCCGGCAATTTCACAGAAGCCGAGGGAAGACTCAGGCAAGCTATTTTGTTTGAACCAGAATTCGCATGCGCGCACTGCAATTTAGGTTTCGTACTAAATCGCACAGGACGGGCAGCTGAAGCGCTTCCTCACTTGCAGCTAGCATTCAAATTGGCTCCAAACGAACCGGCAATACTGCAATCACTCGCCGCTGCCTATCAACTCAGGGGCGACTTCAAGACCGCCATTGAACTTTACAGCGAGTACCTCAGTGAATTTCCAAACGCCACCGATCGCTCATTCATCAGCGACATCATCGCTCATTTGAAAGCAGAATCTGCTTTGAGCGCAGTCGGAACTACAAGCGATTTCAATTGGAATAAGCGGCGAGTCAGAGTGTTTGTTCAGTCAGCAAATCAAATTGAGGGATTCAGACCCGAATTCAACGTAATTTTACAAAATGCATTTTTTACATGGAGTCAAGCTGGCGTAATCAGCTTCGAATTCGTATCAAACCGCAAATCAGCCGATATAGAATGCATGTGGATAGACAATGCAAAGACTTTAGCCTCAACAAGCGAAGGCGGAGAAACGGTAGTCAACAAAAGTCACGGCAGTGTAACGCATGCTCAGATAAAACTACTCACGAAAAGACAAGGGAACAGCCTGACAAATAGAGATGTTAGAGCTTTGTGTTTGCACGAAATCGGACACGCCCTTGGGTTAATGAAACACAGCGCATCGCCAGATGACGTAATGTTTTGCACTCTTGCGGCTAATTGCGAACCAAGCTCTCACGATTTGCAAAACTTGCGTCGCCTTTATCCGAAATAAATTGGTGATCGCCCTCGGTACTGCCCCGAGATATCTGGTTCTTCAGACCAGCGCATGAACTTTCACTGCCAGACGATCTTGGCGGAAATGACAGGATTCGAACCTGCTATCCAATTGGATGACTCGTTAGCAACGAGCTTGCTTCCACTCGCCTCATTTCCATACTTCAAACAGTAGCGCCCTGTGTCTTTCTCTGAACGGGAAATCCTGAGCCATTAGACGACTTAAGTAAATTGGCGCGCAAACCAGGACTTGAACCTGGAGTCATCGCTTTGGAGGCGAATGGTTTGCCATTAACCGACTTGCGCATGGTGCCTAGTCTCGGACTCGAACCGAGAAACTACCGCTTCTAAGGCGGTCGGATATACCAATTCTCCTAACCAGGCATACTCGTGGTGAGATTTGAACTCACATCAAACTGATTTTGAATCAGCCGCCTCTGCCAGTTGGGCTACACGAGCAAATTACTTCAGCATGATTGACCAAATATCACATGAATTAAGCGCGATGACAGACTTGCACTGTCGCGTTTTGGATTTGCAGTCCACTGCATTGCTATCTTTGCTAATCGCGCATATCTCAGAGCCAGGTGCTGCCCCTGGTGCCTCCCGCTCCCAAGGCGGGCGTTCTGCTGGTGAACTACTCCGAGAAACAATCTCAGCGCCAGGTGCTGCCCCTGGTACCTCCCGTTTCCAAAACGGGCATTCTGCTGTTGAACTACACCGAGAAAAATCATTCTGCTCTCACTTGCTCTTTGCTTGGAGTGTATGACGGGATTCGAACCCGTTCATTCGAGTCACAACCGAAAATCCTATCCACTAGACGACATACACGTTACTGGCCTGCTTGGGTTCGAACCAAGATTCACAGATTCAAAGTCTGTTGTCCTACCGTTTAGACGACTGGCCAACATGCACGAACCAGGATTCGAACCTGGAGCCAAGCGCTTATCGAGCGCCTGCACAACCGTTGTGCTATTCGTGCGATATTTTGTTTGCTGAATGCGATAAATCATTCTATTTTCCTCTAAATTCGCTGCAAGTGTCCAACGAGAACAACGTCGGTATAAAAGGACTTAAAGCCTCCCGGTGTATTCAAATTGAATGAATCAAAGTACTTCATGGTGATACCTCATCTGGTGCTTCATTTTTCTCAGAAGAGCGACGCATGGCATCGCTCCTTCAACTGCGCTACGATTTTTAGAGGCAAGTAGCACATTGCCTTCCCGCAATTCAGATTGAATCCGAGCAGTGAATTCAGAATTGCTTCAAACATTCAAAAACTAGTGCGTTTTGTTTTGTCTTTGTTTGATTTCGGATTTTTTAATTGGCGGACGTTGCAAGGACTCGAACCCGCAACCCTTTCGGGCATCTGTTTTCAAGACAGACCGCTTTCCAATTCGCCTAACGTCCGTGGCTGCATCGATAGGATTTGAACCTATAACCTTTCCGGTAACAGCGGACAGCTCCACCTGTTGAGCTACGATGCAATCAATCTTCCGTGAACGACTTGAACGTTCAACCTCGTTCTTGTAAGGAACTTGCGCTACCGATTGCGCCAACGGAAGATGGACCCTCATGCAGGAATCGAACCTGCGACAACCGGCTTTCGTAGAACCGTGCTCTGTCCCCTGAGCTAATGAGGGGTTGGCCGGCTTACTTGGATTCGAACCAAGGACTTTCTCGGTAGAAGCGAGATGCTCTATCCACTGAACTATAAGCCGTTCAATGACCCCAGTTGGACTCGAACCAACGCATCGACGCTTAAAAGGCGCGTACTCTACCGACTGAGTTATGGAGTCACAGCCTTCGGTCAGAGTCGAACTGACAACTGAGAACTTACAAGGTTCTTCCTGTACCAATTGAGGCACGAAGGCAATAGTTTGGAGACGGTGAGAATCGAACTCACCCCACGAAGTTTGCAAAACTTCGTCGCCGACCTTGGTAACATTCATCCCCTTAGAAAAGGCGGAAAAGTTACGCTCGGATGCCGCCTTTATTGTCTTTTTTGTGTCTCTTAAATCTAATGACATAACCGTGATCCTCTGTGTGTCGCATTACAGACTGGCGCGTCGGCGCGTTAAAACTCAGCTGCCCTCTATTTGTGGGGCATGGAGCTGAGATTTGGCTCTGTGATGTGAAAAACACGGTCGTCATTCCTGAAAAATAGTCTGAACAATGGAGCGGAATAAGAGAATCGAACTCTTTTTGCCAGCTTGGAAAACTGGAGCACAGCCAATGTGCCAAATCCGCATCTTGGTGGCAGAGAAGGGAATCGAACCCAAATCTTCGCGTTATGAGCGCGATGTGTTGTCCACTACACAACTCTGCTTTTTACAAACTAACTCATTAACTACGAATTGGTCAAGTGCAAAAAGTCATTTTTTACGAAATATTTTTCCACCGCATATGGTATCACCACTAGCCCCTGGGCATCCCCGTACCTCTTGCAAGGAAAGGACTACGGAGCAAAGACTATACGACCAACGTCCCGGCACTATGGGCAAGCTGCATGACCCACTGCCACCCGCACAGCAGCACCCGGCGCCACAACGTAGCACCCAGCGCCACACCGCAACCCCCAGCCCCACACCGCAGCACCCAACGCCACACCGCAACACCCAGCGCCACACCGCAGCACCCAGCCCCACACCGCAGCACCCAAGTCCACATCGTAGCACCCAGTGCACCTGCCCCTTCGGCACAAAATTCCATCACTAACCGACGCCGCAAATCCTGCAATCCTGCGGACTCAATGCTCAAGATCCGCAAGCAGAGCAGCTAGCAGCATGCGAGACATCTCCGAGCTTTTTAGGCACTGGAAAACACATTACTTGCGTGAAACCGGTGGGGTTTCACAGGGTATCCAGAGAGAAATGTCTTGGCGAATACTAAAAGAGCTTTCAGGAGATCTTCTGCGCGAGATGAGCCACCATATACAGCACCATAATCAAACTCAACTCTCGGAGGTTCATTTGTACGGCATTCCATGTCATTGACTGTTGGAAAAATGCTAATCGTTAGTGAAGAAAAACTGGAATCATCAATGGTTTCATCTGCGGATTTTACTTTTCTTTGAGTATTCAGCCTGGTGAATCGTTTTAGAGAAACAGGAACCCATTTCACAAGTCGATCAAAGATTCGGAGTTGGCTCTTACAACCAGTAGTTTGAAATCGTGTCGAATTTGTTGCTGCATATGTGACCTCTTTACCAAAAGCTTTGGACTTTGATTCCATCACATCAGAAATACTTACGGCGGGTTGCGCGGAAGCTATATTGACCTGATACACGCCGTATGACACACGAATGATTCTATGCGCCTTTACTTCGCGTGAAAGGAATTTGTATACGGCTTGATGAGAACCCTTTTCTCTCAAATGGTAAGCACAAACCAAGCTGCCTTCTGGAAGACCGCTAAAATACGCTCTCAAACTCTCTGCAACGGATTGCATCTTGCACACCCACAAAGACTGAAAGTTACTGAGTCTATTATGCACAGATTTGTGAACTCAGTGGAAGTTATTACAAAAAAAAACCAGATTTAATGACACTGCATTCAGTATCAGATATTTCTGTGGTTTATCTTCGCGAAGTTTTTCGCAAGTTTTTTCTTACTTCACTGCCGAGTGTGTCAAACTTTCCCCGGGCATTTTCTGACTTCAGCGCCCGGGCGTGTCAAACTTTCCCCGGACATTTTCTGAATTCACTGCCGAGCATGTCAAACTTCCCCCGGGCATTTTCTGACTTCACTGCCGGGCATGTCAAACTTTCCCCGGGCATTTTCTGACTTCACTGCCGGGCATGTCAAACTTTCCCCGGGCATTTTCTGACTTCACTGCCGAGCATGTCAAACTTTCCCCGGGCATTTTCTGACTTCACTCCCGGGTGCGTCAAACTTTCCCCGGGCATTTTCTGACTTCACTCCCGGGCATGTCAAACTTTCCCCGGGCATTTTCTGACTTCAACACCAGCGCATGTCAAACTTTCCCCGGGCATTTTCTGACTTCACTGCCGGCATGTCAAACTTTCCCCGGACATTTTCTGACTTCACTCCCGAGTGCGTCAAACTTTCCCCGGGCATTTTCTGACTTCACGCCTGGGCATGTCAAACTTTCCCCGGGCATTTTCTGACTTCAGCGCCAGCGCATGTCAAACTTTCCCCTGGCATTTTCTGACTTCACGTCCGGGCATGTCAAAATTTCCCTTCGATTTCACAAACACTGGTCAATTCTTAGATTCACAATTTTGGCTTGCAATTTGTATTCAGAAGCGCCACCATATGCGGCACCACAACATTAGGACTTAGCCGCAAGTTTAATAATCGCATCCCACTCAGATTTTGCAACAGGTTGAACTGAGAGCCGACTACCTTTTTGCAAGAGCACCATGTTTTTTAGAGCTGGTAGACCTTTCAAGAAGTCCAGTCCTAAAGGTTTCTTGAACGTCTCCACGTGTTTAACATCAACCATATACCATGTCGGATTTTTTTTATCACTCTTAGGATCATAATGATGATCATCTGGATCGAACGCTGTGTGATCTGGATAGCCTTCTTTAACAATTTCAACAACGCCCACAATAGCTGAAGGATCGGAATTGCTATGATAATAAAAAGCAAGATCACCTTTCTTCATGCTGTCACGAAGCGTGTTCCGCGCCTGGTAGTTGCGAACCCCATCCCAACAAGTAGTTTTCTTGGGAGCTTTCTCTAAATCTTGAATCGAAAATGATTCCGGCTCAGATTTTAAGAGCCAGTAACCCGCCGCATTTTTTTCTTTGCTTGTCATAATCTCGCACTTTCATCGGGAGAAATGATTTTAGCAAATTAAGTGCTCATCACTGTGAATGCATGCCAGCAAACCACACGAAAGCTTTATAATATACTCGATTTCTTAAAGGCAATTTGACTCAATGCTTGAAGAACACAGTTTCACTTGCCCTTATTGCTGGGAGGAAATCTCAATGCTTCTTGATTTGAGTGCTGGTGGACAGACTTATGTCGAGGACTGTGAAGTCTGCTGTCGACCGATTCAGATAAGCTATGAAACGGATGAAGAGGGCACTATATCTTACTTTGACGCTGGTCCGAAAGAATGAGCACCCACTCAACACTAGAACACAACCTTCTTCGGGCTCACGAAACAGCATTAAAATCGCAAAGCCTCGGGAAGCATCCTTTTGGTGCAATTCTTGTAGCACCAGACGATACAACTATACTGCTCGAACAAGGAAACATAAGCGTGCTAGAACATGCTGAATCTACTCTAGCGCAAAGGGCATTTGCGAAGTTCAGCCCTGATTATCTCTGGACCTGCAAACTTTACACCACAGTCGAACCATGTTGCATGTGCGCTGGAGCAATTTATTGGGCAAACATAGGCTCAGTTATTTTCGGAATAAGCGAAACTGAATTGCTTTCGATCACTGGAAATCATACAGAGAATCCGACCCTAAACCTCGATTGCAGAACAGTGTTCAGTAGCGGGCAAAAGGCGATTTCTGTGATCGGACCAGTACCGTCACTGAAAAATACTCTGTTGAAAATCCATCATGAGTTCTGGACAAAGTAAGTTAGCTGAAAATTAGCTCGAAACTAGCTCGAAAAGAACTTCAGACCCAACAGTCCAATAATCAGCATTCCAGCGCACGCCAGCCTGATTGGGCTGATCGATTCTTGGAACAGCACGATGCCTAGAATGAATGTGCCCAACGCACCAATTCCTGTCCAAATCGCATAAGCTGTACCTAGTGGAAGAGATTTCAGCGCAAAAGACAACAATATGAAACTGGCAATAAACGAAACCGCCGTGAAGAAAAAAATCAGCAAACTGTTAGAGGATTGTAACTGTTTCAATCCCACTGCCCAGGCGACTTCGAACACGCCAGCAAATAAAAGCATTAACCAGGACATTTGACCCATCCAGTCGGGTCGTCCCGATAAGTTTCCCAGGTTCGGGTCGTCCCGAACAATCTAATAATAACACTAAATGAAAACTCTGCTGAGTCTTCGTTTGTAGAACCATGTTTCATTACGTTATAAGAAGATACTGTTGCTGCCCATCAAGTGATAAGAATAAAGGTTTGTCACAGCGAGACTATGCAGTGTAGAACAGGAATCAGCGTCGCATTAGGATCATGACAGCAAATGAAGAATTAAATGGCAAGGAGAGCTTATGAAAATTGTCCGCAACCTCTTTAATGTGTCGGGGCTACTACTGAGCGGTTCAACAGCACTTTCGTCGGTACTGAAATTCGCACGCACCATGAGCTTTAAGGACAAGGTCGTGGTAATAACCGGAGGTTCCCGAGGGCTGGGGCTGGTGATGGCTCGACAACTCGCATCAAGAGGCGCAAAACTTGCATTGTTGGCTCGAGATCGAGAAGAAATGAAAACCGCCGCAGAAGAGTTAGGCAAGAAAACTGAAATAGATTATTTTGTCTGCGATGTGCGTTCGGAAGAACAAGTCAACGACGCAATCGCAAAGGTTCTTGAACGATTTGGAACCATAGATGTTTTGATAAACAATGCAGGCGTGATAGAAGTCGGACCATTTGACACAATGTCAATTTCAGACTTTCGCAATTCAATGGACAATCATTTTTTCGCTTCCCTCTATACCATCTTTGCGGTTCTTCCGACTATGAAAGAAAAGAAGTTCGGACGCATTGTCAACATCTCGTCAATTGGCGGAAAGATCAGTGTTCCACACCTTCTTCCTTATTGCACAAGCAAGTTTGCTCTAGCCGGTTTTTCAGAAGGCTTGCGTGTTGAGCTCTGGAAAGACGGAATCTACGTGACTTCAGTGTGTCCCGGTTTGATGCGCACGGGCAGCCATCTTCACGCAGAATTTAAAGGACAAAACGAGCTAGAATATGCGCTATTTAGCAATCTGAATGCGCTGCCAATAATATCGACAGCAGCAGAAGATGCAGCTAAACAAATCATCGAAGCATGCAGAACAGGCGAAGCTGAATTGATTATTTCATTCCCGGCGGCTGTTGCCTCTGTTATAAACACGGTTTTTCCAGGTCCAACTCGCGAGATACTGTCACTGGTCAACAAATTGCTACCGAAGACGGGTGGAATCGAGTCTGAAAAGAGAAAGGGGATGGACAGTCAAAGCAAATACTCTCCAAGCATCTTGACCGAAGGTATAGAGAAGGCTGCAGTAAAAAATAATCAGCTGAAGTAAGAACGACCTGCATCGCTTGCGACAACACGGTTATAGAAAGGGACCCTGAGGTCCCTTTTTTCGTAAGCAAAAGGGCGGTGACCTGCACCGCCCTTAATATCACTTCGAGTATTACGAACTAGCCTTTCTTGACCAGTCGTGAACGACCGAAAGCGAGTTGAAGCATCTGTCTTGCTAGAAGAAGTTCTTCTGGCATGCGCTCTTTCAACTTGTCGACTAGCTCTTCATGAGAGTCGAGTTCACTTTGCCAGACCTTGGTGTCAATTTCCATCAACTCAGCGAATTGATCACGAGTGAATTGCTCAAGACCACGCCAATCGATGTCTTCGTAGCGCGGCATCCAACCGAGGTTGGTTTGCACGGCGCCTGCACGTCCATGAATACGGTCAGAGAACCACTTCAGAACACGCATGTTTTCACCGAAACCAGGCCACATGATGTTGCCATCTTTATCTGTGCGGAACCAGTTGACACAGAAAATCGGCGGTGGATTCTTGACCATATGACCAACTTTCAACCAGTGGTTGAAGTAATCACCCATGTGATATCCACAGAAAGGCAACATAGCCATTGGATCGCGTCTTACCTGACCGACTTTGCCTTCAGCAGCTGCGGTGGTTTCAGAACCTAACATGGCAGCAAAATACACACCGAAATTCCAGTTGAATGCTTCTACAACCAGCGGGATCGCTGTAGCGCGACGTCCACCGAATACAAATGCATCGATTGGAACACCTTCTGGATTGTTCCATTCTGGGTCAATTGATGGGCACTGAGTCGAGGATACGGTGAATCGGCTATTCGGATGCGCAGCCTTACGTCCGCAATCTGGTGTCCACTTGCGTCCTTGCCAATCTGTTAACTCAGCAGGAGCTTGGTCTGTAAGACCTTCCCACCAGACATCACCATCTGGTGTCAAGGCAACGTTGGTGAATATGCAATTCTTGCTCAATGTCGCCAATGCATTTGGATTTGTCTTAGCTGACGTTCCGGGTGCTACACCGAAATAACCCGCTTCAGGGTTGATAGCATGTAATTTTCCATCTTTACCCGGACGAATCCAGGCGATGTCGTCACCAACAGTGGTGACTTTCCAGCCATCAAATCCTTTCGGGGGAATTAACATTGCGAAATTAGTCTTCCCGCAAGCGCTCGGGAAAGCAGCTGCTACGTAAGACTTTTCACCCTTCGGTGATTCAACACCGAGAATCAACATGTGCTCTGCCAGCCAACCTTCTTCACGACCGATTGTGGACGCAATTCTGAGAGCCAAACATTTCTTACCTAGAAGCGCGTTGCCACCATAACCTGAACCATAGGACCAGATCTCTTTGGTTTCGGGGAAATGGCAAATGTATTTATGTTCAGCATCACAAGGCCATGGCACATCTTGTTCGCCTGCTGATAGCGGATGTCCGACTGAATGATAGCAAGGAACGAATCTTCCATCATCACCCAGAACATCAATAACCGGCTTGCCCATACGGGTCATATGCTTCATGTTCACAACTACATACGGTGAGTCGGTGATTTCAACTCCGATGTAGGAAAGTGGTGAACCCAGAGGTCCCATGCTGAATGGAACAACATACATGGTTCTGCCACGCATACAATTCTTGAAAAAGTCTTTGAGAATTATTTTGGCAGTCTCAGGCTCCATCCAGTTATTGTTCGGGCCACTGTCGTCTTTCTTAGTGGTGCATACAAAAGTTCTATCTTCGACTCTTGCAACATCGGAGGGGGCTGAACGAGCCAGGAAGCTGCCTGGACGCAGTTTTTGATTCAGGCGGATAAATGTTCCGCTCTCAACCATCTGCTCACACAGCTTGTTGTATTCTTCTTCTGATCCATCGCACCAATAAATGCGATCTGGATTGCACAACTTGGCGGCTTCGTTCACCAGGTCGAGCAATCTGCGGTGTTTAACTTCGTAACTAGCCTCTACTGGAGGCTGAGTTTTCTCCATTGTCGCGGTCATGCCTACAACTCCTAAGATAGAACCTTGATGAATCCTACACCTTGAGCGTCCCTGATGGTGCCTGGCAGGTATTAATCCTTTTGGAAGAACCGGATGACAACCACACAAAGACTTGCGGCCGAGGCTTTTAGAGATTCTGACCAGAATAAAGAGAATTCCACTTTGCAAAGCAATGTTGCAAAAACTAAATGGGAACAGATTAGATGAAACCAAGCTTTCAGACTGTTGCTGAAACCCAGCACGCTAACCTAATTAGCAGAATTGTGGAGAATTTGAAAATCTGAAACTGACCAATTCGAACAGGAGCACTGGCCAGCTAGCTTTCCTCTATAACTTTGGGTATATCATCTCCGTAACTGATTGCATTCAAATTATGCTCAAGAACTTATCGAAATATTTTGCTGGTACTGCGTTTTTGGTTCTGACCAATTTGCTTTTTAGCTGCAGTTGTTTTTCCGATGAACTATATAGGGTCAATGGAAAAAACGTACCAAGAAATGTTTACAACGCAGCTCTTCAGGTTCGTGAAGCTTGCTCACTAATAAAAGAAAACAACCTGGAGCTGGCGATTTCTCGGCTTAAGAGAGCGTTGACTTATGATCCACACTATTCGCTGGCTCATGCAAATCTGGGAATTGTTCTTGCTCGCATAGGCAATGACAAGGAAGCACTGGTTCATCTGAAGGCCAGCGCAGAGGCAGACGATTGCCCGCCCACTGCTTTACTGAATCTTGCCTCGTTTTATCAAACAACAGGCGATCTGAATAACGCTATAAAAACGATGAAGCTTTATATAGCACGTAATGACGAAGGATCCTCAATAAGCAACTCGACATTGGAGTTACTTGAAAAAGAGCAAAAGAGGCGTAGCAAAGCTGGCTCTAAGGTTGCAGAAGCAGATTACTTTAGAGACGTAATTGGAGAACATCGAGCGCGCTGGTCAGATTGGCACATGCCGCTGAAAGTCTTTATCGCGATTCCAGACAGCGACGTAGAAGGTTACAAGTCCGACTACGATACGTTCTTAAGGCAAGCTTTCATTGATTGGGAAAAGTCCTCAAACAAACGAATTACTTTTCGATTCGTTGACTCACTTCAAGATTCTGACATCGATTGCCGGTGGACTAATGACCCCTCCGAACTGGGCAACGGCACTGAAAACGGGAATACGCAAACCCTAATAAGGCAGGGTGCTTTAACGCACGCCAAAATCGCTCTGCGCTGTAGAGAATCCCAAGGCAGCTTTCCTCTAACCAGCAATACGGTAACGACAACATGCAGACATGAGGTTGGTCACGCACTGGGGCTTGCCGGACACAGCGTTGAGCCAAAGGATCTGATGTACTTTTCCACACCAATTTCTGACCCAATAAAAACGATAACGACTAGAGACAGGAACACACTTCTCAAAGTTTACGAGGAACCGATTCCGCTTACAGGGCAAGTTCTCGACCTACTGCTCAGGAAGGACACGGCAAGTTATCTCTTTCTGCTCCTCACAATAATCGCCACTATATTTGGTGTCACAAGAATGACGAAGACGAAAAGCAAACAGAAAAAGGAAAAAAAGAAATCCAGCTAAAGCTCCTACTTAGGCTCAACACTGGTTCCAACAGGCACGGTTGGAGACAGAATCTTGAAGAGTGCCGGGTTCGCTTTTATCTCTCGGATTATTTCCTGATTCATCTCAAACCCTTTCGGTTCAATTTTCCAATCCCCATTAAATGGATTGCTTAGCACATAAACTAATCCGATATTTCCACCGAGAGCAAGGGCGACAAAACAAATCAAGACACCATGAAGCCGTGCTCCTCGTCTCATATACAGGAATGCAAATACCAAAACTATGAGAGCGCACATCAACAAGATAGGTAGCAAATGACGCGACCAACTGCTATGCAAGACAAGTAAGCGCTGCCGACGAGAATCACTAATCTGTTGCATAGAAGCGAGCATGGCATTGTGTAAATTCGACTGACCATCATTGATTGGATGAAACTGAACAACTTCTCCGACGATTTTCACAAGCGTCAGCGATACCTTTTCGCTACCCTTACCATCTGCCATTGCTGGCCATTCGTCATTCACGACTTCGTCGCAATACTGAGCTGCCAACTGCCGTATCTTCGTTGCTCTTTCAGGAGGCAATCCTAGAGACAATCGACAGAGATGAAAAACATTGGCTGCCTCTGCATCAATGTTCTGCTCCAAAGTTTGATAGTGATCTAATGCTGCTGCCACTAGCAGCCCAAGCAAAATAGAAACGAGAGTCCCTACGATATTCAACATTGCATCAAGAAAACTCTGATGCTGTTCCATATCAATCGGCTTAGCTAGACGCTGAACCACAAAAAATGCTATGGCGGCAATCGCAACTCCAGCGACAACGATTACTAGACCGGGTAGATCATTCATGACCCTGCATTCCTCCGCTCTAATTATGAGCTTACTTAGCGCCTGGGTAAACAATTGAGACGCAACATAAGATTTTTTTGTTTGAACTCAGAGACCTTTCTAGAAACGCACATTGGGGAATAAGACATGCAACGAGTTTAACAGCCTGTGGTTCCCAAAATGCACAATAAACGAAGATTGATTCTAATTCTGCTTCTGACAACAATTCCATTGGCTCAGACATTCAGTACCGATATGCCTGCAGCAAAGGCAATTGAGAAAACGAAAATGAGTAATTCTAGGCCCAACTGTTTGAAAACGCTTATGAAAGCGAGTTCTTTTGATGACGGTATGCGAGGCGAAAGCCCTCATCCAAGCGAAAACTATGTAGCTTATCAACAAGCTAGCGCCATGTTGAACGAACTAACGATAGACGACCTCAACATAGTGATGAGCCAGGGCAGCCCCGCTGGGCGATTGTATGCAGCAGTCCTGCTCACAGAACAAGGCAGAGTAGGAAAGAATCTGACCTTTGAAAAACTACTAAACGACAATGCAAAAGTTGAGTATCACAGTGGATGCAAGGGCACTAGCAGCACCGTAGGCGAAATCGCAAGAAGCCTGAATGACACAGGCAAATATCTGAACTTCGCGTACTCACAATTTTGCAAGTATAAAACTCCCATTATAGACAAAGAGAAAGCGTTTCAAGTGCTTCAAAATGCAAGCGTGCTGGTTGATTTTCAGCAAGGTGACACGAACAAACCATCACCAATCTGGCAGGCATTTCAAACTCTTTTGAGCGAGGGCAAGGCTGCTAATTCTGAAGCTCAAGCTTTGTTCAAATCGCAGTCAGCTGCGGCTCGTCTCTATGGGGCAATTTTGCTGAAACAGATGGACCCAGACGCCAGCAAAGCAAAACTGCAATCGCTCTTAAACGACGACGCTCAGGTAGTTCGCTCTCAAGGCTGTTCTCGTGAGCAATCTTCAGTAAAAGAATTCGCTGAACGCATCCTAAGAGGCGAACAACTGGTCAAACTGAAAGACCCGAGCAAACTTTAAGCCTTACTGGGGGTCAAATCCTTCACGATAACACCATGCTCATGCAAGTCTTTCAACATCGCTTGAGTGACATCGTCCTTGTGTCCAAGGTGCTCGGGAGGATGAATACCCGGCTCAGTAAATTGCTTTCTTGCCAGAACCATCGCTGTGGCGGCAGTAGTGAATGCCGTAGTTCTGCTCATGGCAGTCATTCCGTCATGGAAGCGATCAATTAATCGCCACTCTAGCTTGTCCTTACCTTTATGCGCTTCAACTTTCATTAGCAAAACGTCCTGAAATCTCTCAGCAGGATAATTTGCCCCGAGCGTGTTGGTAATCGCAGGACACGCAACTGGATCGTCAAGGAAGCCCATTGTATGGAGTGTCTTCATTGTGTCGAGGTGTCCAGGCCAGCGCAAAGTGCGTTCTTCCATAAATGGAATTTCGGGATAGCTTGTTAGCAAAGTTCTTAAACCATCACTCAAGAAAGACTGCATTTCGCCGAGTTCACTGTCCATGAATTTTTCAAAAGGTGCAGCCATCGGATGCGGTTCAATATTTTGCCCTTCATGCCGAGCGCGAGCTGGTCTGATGTATTCCGACATCAAATCGTGCGGATTGAAATAAACCGCATGCCTGAACGCTGCTGGAGGATTTTGGGGCACACCGCCAACGTAAATCTTCACACTATCTAATCCACCAAGCTTATGATAAGCGCTACCAACAAGAAGGTGACTGAGTCCTGGGGCAACTCCGCAGTCAATAACGCAACAAGAACCATTTTTCTTTGCTAAGTCTGCCAGATCAAGCGGAGGGTCAGGGGTGAAGCAAACATCTGCAACAGCAACGCCAGCTTGAATGAGATTCAGCAAAGCTTGATGCGCAATTCTACTCGGCACAGCCAATACCGCAACGTCAGCGCCATCTGCAATTTTCTTAGCCTGTGCCGGGTCAGTAACATCAGCTATGACAGAACTAACACCGGACGGAAGGGCAACGGGCTTGACCAGGTCAGCGACGATAACCTCAGGCTTCTCAGGGCGATCTGCGAGATTCTTCGCGATTACACATCCTTGCATCCCGCCGCCAAAAACTACAATACGCACTGGAAACTCCTTTGCCGATACGTTCTACCTTGCTCGGCTCACAGTATACAAGATCTCTCCGTGATTGGATGCAGTTATGTCAAGCACCCGCAAGCATGGTCTTCGGCTATACTCGCTCAAAACAACAGGAGAGCTGCCATGTCTGATGCAAACGAAAGTCTTATGAGAACTGAATCAGATAGCATGGGAAAAATCGAAGTACCAGCTGACAGATACTGGGGAGCTCAGACGCAGCGCTCGCTGATTCACTTTGCGATTGGAAACGATGTTTTGCCGAGAGAAATGATTCGCGCAATTGGAATTCTCAAAAAAAGTGCAGCACTTGTGAATGCAGAGCTAGGGCTTCTCTCCAAAGATATTGCCAAATTGATCACAGAAGCAGCCGATGAAGTTATTGAAGGAAAACTCGATGAGGAGTTTCCTCTGCGCATATGGCAAACCGGCAGCGGAACGCAGAGCAATATGAATGCCAATGAAGTAATTTCAAATCGAGCTATAGAAATCAGCGGCGGTATCATGGGCAGCAAAACCCCTGTGCACCCAAACGATCACGTCAACAGGTCGCAATCATCAAACGATACTTTTCCAACAGCAATGCACATTGCAGCAGTCGAACAAATAAACAAGCGCCTACTCCCGGCACTGAAGGCACTTAGTGCTGCGTTGAAAGATAAAGCATCACGATTTAAAGAGATCGTGAAAATTGGAAGAACACATCTCATGGATGCGGTACCGATGACGTTGGAACAGGAATTCTCCGGCTATATCTGCCAATTGGATGACAATGTGAAGAGGATTGAACTTGCTGTACCGGGGCTATGTGAGCTGGCGATTGGTGGAACAGCAGTAGGCACGGGACTCAACACCCACCCTCTGTTTGCTGAAATGGCAGCGCGGCAGATTGCAAAAGAAACAGGGCAGCCCTTCACTTCAGCGCAAAACAAGTTTGCAGCACTCGCGGCACATGATGCACTTGTTTTCGCAAGTGGAGCACTGAAGACGCTGGCGTGCAGTCTAATGAAAATCTCAAACGATTTAAGATGGCTGGGTTCGGGTCCTAGATGCGGACTGGCAGAGCTTCAATTGCCTGAAAATGAGCCCGGCTCATCGATTATGCCAGGCAAAGTAAATCCTACTCAGTGCGAAGCTATGACAATGATTGCGGTGCAGGTAATGGGAAACGACGCAGCAATTGGCATTGCCGGCAGCCAGGGCAACTTTGAGCTAAACGTATTCAAGCCTGTAATCATCCACAATTTTCTTCATTCGATTCGACTTTTATCAGATGCCATGCCTCTTTTCGTAAAATATCTTGTGACGGGAATAGAGGCGAATGAAGCCAAAATCAAAACTTATGTCGATAGCTCACTCATGCTCGTAACAGCGTTGACGCCACACATCGGCTATGACAAATCCGCGCAAGTCGCGCATCAAGCCTATGTAGACAACAGCAGCCTCAGGGAAGCATGTACAAAGCTGGGATTCCTCTCTGCTGAGGACTTTGACCGTTTTGTTCGTGCAGAAAAAATGATTTCACCCTGAGCAGTTCGTTATAATGAATAAAGGGAATCATAAGTGAAGACGAAAGAACATTAAATGAACTGTGAGGGTGGGGAACAGTTCATTTAGGAAATCTGAGACAGTCGTATGTGAGTCTCGAATATCAAAGGAAACCTATGGAAACTTCACAACCATTGCTCAATCGCGTACTAATACTCTCCGCTTCTGCCGGAGCAGGGCACGTACGAGCTGGTCAAGCAATGGAAAAAGCGTTCAAGCTTAGCGGCACCGCAAAAGAAGTTCAGCACGTGGATGCACTGGAATACACAAATCCAGTTCTGAGAAATATTTACTCACGTGGCTACATAGACATGGTGAACAAAGCACCCACTGTTCTTGGAATTTTGTATGACACGGCAGATGTTCCATGGAAAGATGAAGGACAAAGATTAGCCTTCGACAGATTGAATACTATGCCTTTAGCAAAACTCCTTCGCGATTATGATGCAGACCTGGTCGTGTGCACGCATTTTTTACCAGCAGAAATTATTTCATGGCTTCTCTGCAAAAAGAAAATCGACTCCCGACAGGCTGTCGTTGTGACAGATTTTGATATGCATGCAATGTGGTTGTGCAGGCACTTTGATGAGTATTTTGTAGCTCTCGATGAAACAAGAGAACATTTACGCAAGCTAGGTGTGGCTCCCGAAAGAGTGACAGTTTCAGGTATTCCAATCGACCCTGTTTTTGCCGAACGAAAAGGCAAAGCAGAAATGCGAGCGAAATACGGACTGAAGCAAGAGCTGCCGACCATCCTCCTTTCTGCAGGTGGCTTTGGGGTCGGACCTGTCCAAGACATACTTTATTCGCTCAAAGACATGCACAATAAATGTCAGGTTCTAGCTCTATGCGGACGTAATCCTGAGCTGAAGGAGAAGCTTGACTATGTATCACAGCGAGATTTCGCAGACAGCAATGTTATTATCAAGCCAGTTGGCTACACAGACAAAATGGACGAGTTAATGTCTGCATCAGATATCCTGCTCGGCAAACCAGGCGGCTTAACCAGTTCTGAAGCTCTAGCAAAAGGTCTTGTTTTTACAATAGTAAATCCGATTCCCGGACAAGAGGAACGCAATTCAGATCATTTACTGGAGGAAGGCGTGGCTATTCGCTGCAATAATTTGCCTGCGCTAGCTTTCAAAATTGACCGACTTCTCGATGACAAGGAAAAGTTTCTCCAGATGCAGGAGAATTCGCTTGCTATGGGTCATCCAAATGCCGCTATGGAAATAGTTCAGAAGTTGATCAAGGCAGAATTCAGCGGAACCGTAAATGTTCATGGAGAACACTTCTGTGAAAGTCCGCTCTTGCGCCTTGTAAAACCGGTTCAGCGGCTTGCAGCAGCGAACAGAGAACGGGCGAAAGAACTGCGCACAACTAATTCAAAACGCGGCGCTCGCGCAGTGGTGAGAATGAGAAAACTATTTAAACGAAAAGCACGAAACACTTCAACTAGTTAGTCGGCACGGTGCGATTGCCTCTAACAGATTGCATCAATTCTAAAATGAGAAAGTCCATCTGCTCAATGCAGGCTCGAAGGTCGGAAAGCATTGCCATTCTGTCTTCAAGCACGTCTATCGTCACCTTAGAATTCTTCTTCTCATCATTGGAAATGCGCAACTGCCTGGAAGCTCTTGATTCACGATGACCTGAGTGTTTCAGACAGAGATTCAATGTAAACCATCGATCAACTAAACTTTTGACGATGGTGTCATTGTTATTTCTTGCAGGAAGATTGAGGTACGCCCAGACACTAGTGGGAAAGTCAGACGACAACTCGGAGCTACTGTTCATCAAATGAGCTAATAAGCTAGGGGTTTTGCGCATGTAGCGCTCTTCTCCTCTTTGCTGAGCAAGCGCCCACGTAGCTAAGGCTGTCTGGATGACACCTTCGGTGGTATCAATCAAATCAGGACTTATGTGATTAACATCACCCAACTTGAGCCCACCTCCGACCATACCAGTAATGCCACCGCTGACAAGGTTAGCATAAGTATTGATTCGGACGGCTCTGTCTCTTCTCTCAGATAAGTGCGCATGAACTTCAGACGTATCAGCAATCTCACTACTTACTCGAGCAACAACAGTACGTAATTCTTCCGCTGCTATGACAATTGATTCGAGCAAATCTTGCTTGACCATAAGCATTTCGACGTTTCCTGATGCATCCAGGTTAGGTTGAGAACGCAAGGCTTGCAGACGTTGAATCTTTGGAAGTAGTCCCAACTTAGTCGCGAACTGTAGACCAAGCGGCGATAGTTCACCTTTAGAATTAGATGCGGAATTCTTGAGGTTGGAAAGAGCATACTCGCTATGACCGCTCGTGCCTAAAAGTTTGATGCGCTCAGATGAAAAAGAACTCGGAGACAGACTGGTCATCAACGTGAGTGCAGCTGATGCTGCGACCAACAAACGAGTTTTCAAGCATGCCCCCAAATATCTCAAACGACAGCAGTTGATGCTAAAGCTCTTTCGCGGGGACTGTCAAATTCTTTTTCTATCATTCTTACGTCGACACGTGTTGGTCCGAAAGCCACATACTTCAAAGGCAACGGGAGGCTTGTCGACTCGGGCAATGCAAGCTGATCGGCACAAGTCAATGCCATATGCGCTGTTATATTCGGAAATTGATAGCGTGCTGCATTCAAGTCGAGACTGACGGCATACCGAAGTTGATCAAGATCAAGATCTGCAAATCGCAGACTGCCCTGAAACTGATTTGGAACATTGGTGTCATCCCGCAAAGACCATTGTGCCTCGTTCTTTAATGGTCCGGCTCCGTGCCGAGTCAAATAAGTACGGCTTACATAAGTCACTTCGAGATGCTCAACTTGCATTTCCCGGGCAAGCACAATTACATTGCTTAGCCCTGTCCGTGACCTTGTTAAATGCGGAAAGTTATCAATTCTGAATTCATCAAGAAGCAACCCCTGAGCACCCTCAAAGATGATCTCTCTTTTCCCTGGAATCTTTTCCGAACAAACAGTTTCAAGCAGAAATTCAGATACATCCGACAAAAAGCGATCAATAATTTGTTCGCTCATGCTCAAAAACGAAAGCACCATACTATCTTGCTCGGCGATACCAAGTTCTTTTAACCGCAAGGGAAGCCAGTTTGCTTGAATGTGTCGAAGCTTACGCTTAAAGCTTTCAAGATCAAAGAGCTCAGCTACAGTCGTCTTGAAAGAAATTTCACGGTAGCAGCGACTGACAGTTTCGTTTATGCCTAGTCCACAACTTCCATGCCGCTTAGTGCCTCTCTTAGTCTCAAGCAACTGATTCAAAAAAACGTCGAAAGGTGTGCTCACGATAGCACGCGGGTCAACAAACACAGTAGGGTCAACTCCCAGCAGCCTGAGAGATGCGAGCTCTTTGACAAAGAACATCGGGTTGACAATGAAGAAACGAGACAAGAATGTTGGACAATTCACCAATGTAGCAGAGGAAAAGTGGCTAAAGACATGACGTTTGCCCTCTGGTGTTTGAACGGTGTGCCCAGCCTGGCAGCCTCCGTTAAAGCGCACCACAATAGAATTCTTCGCATTTTTACTTGCGAAGTAGTCGGTCATCAGTCCTTTCCCTTCATCACCAAAATTCGCCCCAATCACGACTTTTGCAGTATTCATGATTTTCTCCTCAGAGTGAAAGTCGAAAGCTGGGCTCAATGATGAGCCCAGCTTCTTCCCGCGCCTAAAACCTGGTCACACCTTTTGACTTGCTGTTTGCACCCACCGGTTGCAAGCTTTTCAAGGAATCGCATACAGCCAGGGCGGTACTTCCCGACCACGATGCAGCAACCTCCTCAATTGAACTTCCTTCATTTACCTGTATTGTCGAGACAATCAGCTCAGCAAGCTCTTTGTGATCTGCAAGACAGATAGCTCTTTGACCTACGAGCTTCCGCCAATCGGCAAGAACCTTTCTAGGATTACTGCGATAGAAATCGCCTTCTTCAATAATTATGTGAAATATCTCCCAGTGACGGGAAGCCATTCTAAATAATTCAGCCGAGTCCATATCACGCTCTAACTTCGTGCCCAAGAACTTTTCGACATGCGCAGCCAGCAACTTAGGCGGCGGTGGTTCGTCCCCAACGGTAAACAAATACCCCTTCCTATTACGCTTCAACATTGCATCACATTTGGTTCGCGTAGCTGCAAAGTACCAGGGCAAGTTATAGCTCTCAAAGCTATTGCCACCACCCCCTCCTTCAATGAAGAAATTAGAGAGTTGCTCTACCAGGCGCATATCTACTTCAAACTGAGTCACTTGCAATGGCGCCTGATCACAGTATGCATCACCCACAGCCATACACATGATGTGAGGATCGCTTACTGGTTTGCGCAGGTAGATTTCTTCTATCAGAACACCTAAACCCTTTCGAATTAGAGTCTCTGCAAGAAAACCCATTGAGCCTGTGTCATCAACTGCAATGATAATCGGAGTTGAATTAGGATTTTCATCAGAGTCGCACGACTCTCTCAGTTTTATTTTCCGAGGATCGAGGTCCTTATGCATGGACCGCCCAAACAAGCTTGCGGTCGATACAGATGCTGTTTTCGATACGTAACTATCCCAATCATCGGGATTCCATCTAGCACCACCCATGGTTATATCTCCTTATACAATTTTTTGCTACTAATGTTCATAGGAATGAACTTAGGTCGCCCAAAACAATCTTCTAAAACTTCATGCTTCCACTCACGATAGTCCTGCAGTGCGTTTCCTCGAGTCGGCATAAGCAGCGCATCTGCCAGACGTTGTGGTATTCGTTTGTCAAATCTCAAACTAGCACCAGCGCCGTCACCCAACACCTCTCGTCCCACAGCTTTTACACATTCAAGATCTATTTCAGCTAACGCAGATTTTTGATCTACTACATCTGGCGAAAGTGCATTTATAGTGCTGGCAGGCAAGGCGATTAGTGCGGCATCTCGCTCTGTTGAGTACCACCAGCCTCCTAGCAGCATTCCGCTGTGCCGCAAAGGAGAAATGAAAAACGTTTCTGCAGAAATCGAGTTGTGCGAGACCTTGCTCCAATCAAGATAGCAAGCAATGTTATACAGAACATTCAAAATCCATCCCACGTGCTCGATTGGCTCTACACCTTTTTCAAAAGTCTCCAATACATCTGAAAGCAAAACCTGGTCGGGGGTTTTTCGAAAAACCAGAACATTCGAATTCTTGCACCGAAAGGCATCCACAACTTGAGGGAGATATTTAGCCATCTCAACCGCCATCACTTCGTCCTTGTAGCCTAATTTTCCGATTATTCTTCGAGCATTGTGAAAAAGATCTGTATATTCAAGTTTCAGCTCGAACGCAACTGAGTGCTCGCCTACATACATTTTTCCTAGTTCAAATTTTCGAGCTTTGATGTAGTCAAAGTATTTGACCAGATTGTTTTCCAGAACGAACTTCTTGCGACCATCTACTTGCTCTTCGATTTTTTCAGCAGGCTCTGTCCATGTGCCGTCCTGCATTTTTGCAAGCCCGCTTCGGTACAGTGAGTTGATGTGAGAAAAAACAGAAGCGCCTATGGGCTCTCGATAGTTATCTGGATGCCAAATTAAAGCTAGCGCCCTGTATTCTTGCTTGGCTTCATCTGAAAACCTCGAGAAAAGCAATTCAGGTTCTTCGACAGCAAGAATCTTATCTGCGGAGAGTCCATCTAATTTACGCATATCCGCCCCCGTCTTTATCGTAGTTTTTACGTTTACTATCATAAACCTATCAACAAAGCACTGTCAAGCACCCCTAAATTCAAGTGCAACTATATCGTAAAGCATACGACACAAAGAGAATCCCCAGCCATGACCACAAGAGATCATGAGCAGAGCGTCTTATCGGCCGCAAAGTGTAGCTTTCCAGAAGCCAGGTGGAATTCCAGAATCAGCGAAGAGGAAGACAGGACCTACCAACGCGGAAGCAATCCCAAACAAAAAATGAAAAATGAAACGAGAGGATAAAACGCGAGGACAAAACGAGAGGATAAAGAAGAGAAGACAAAACAGGAGATTAACGGTCCACACAAAAAAAAGCAACAACAACTCTGCCGTTAAACGTCCGCCAACAGGAATTCTTCAGACCAAACTGTGCTTCGATTTCGTCCGCTCAGTTTCGATTGGAGCAAAGCCAATTCAACGTTTCGCAGTAGATGCTCAGCGCTGTTTCCGTGCTCAGGAAACAAAGAAATCCCGAAGCTCAACGAGACGAATATCTCTTCTAAATAATCATTGGGAGTAATGGGATGTTCAGCCACTCTTTTACGACAGCGTTCGGCGAAATCCATCGCTTCGGCGGGACCCACTTCAGGCAGCAAGACTAGATATTCTTCTGATCCCCAACGAGACACCATGTCGATCGGGCGAGACTCTAGCAAAAGGTCATCAGCGACAGTTTTTACAACAAGATCTCCAAATCGATAACCCTGTCGAAGGTTGAAAGACTTGAAATTGTCTATGTCCGCAAGAACAAGTGCGAAACTCCTGTTGAGATATTTGGCGCGTTCGACTTCTTCCAGCAACTGTGACATCAGTTTGTGATTGCTTGCCAGTCCTGTAGTCTGATCGGTGGGTCGCAGCCGTGCCAGAGCATATCCTAGCTCAGTGTTATCACCAGTAAGTGACAAAAGATCCGTAGCCATTCGCAGCAGCGCGAGGTGCCCAGGGTCAGCAAATTTGTGACTTGGCACATTCTTGAGCAGGAGGAAGCCCTGAACATTTTCCGCAAAATAGTGCCTGGCAACGGTTAACGGAAGAATGAACCCCTGGTTGACACCGAGTTCCTCAAGCGCCTCGGCGATAAAATCGTCGGGAATTCCGTCAGGTGGGTCGACAATGCGAAGATTAAAGACCCTGATTCCGAGCTCGGTAAGGTATCGGTCGCGCAGAAGATCAAGCAATGGCGCCACTGACTCTTCTAAAACAACGGTTGTCTCGGGCTCTTCACCGTTCTCCGAACTGCGGTAGAGCTCTAAACTGTCTCTAGAAATGTCGATAATCAAAGCATCACTGGCAGAACTAAACTCCGCGAAACAAGAGGCGGTTTCATTCAGAATCTTCTCTCTTTCCTGCCTTGCGGCAAGACGACAGGCGCAATCGCGAATCGCGATTATAAACCGTTCCTGAGCACTAATTTCTGATGGCTGAGCTTTATTCATCTGGCTTTAACATGGTACTAAAGGCTTTTCAGGATCTCCCTCCAAGATTTTCGGGGTACCCACTGAGCTACTCTGAACTAGCAGATTCTCTGCGCCTCATTGATTATACCCAGATAACAGAAATCAATTCTTTCGGCAGTTTTCAGCACTAATAGGCAAAAATTCCCCACAGGTAAGCATTAAACCAGGGAAATCTGGGACCCAGAGAAACGCCACCGCCTGCGATACCGCTTGCAAGATTAGCTCAAACTTGACACGTCGAACAGAGTCGAATGGTCACCATTGCCGATAGCCTGAGAAATCACACATAATCACTTAACACACTGAATCAACCCCATCAAATGGCGCTGCACCCAATAGAATATATGAACATCCAATTTCACGTTTACTCCCAATTCAAGACTGCGAAAAATGAGCAAAGAAAATCTTAGAGTTACACGCGACCCACGTTTAGCAGGTCGATTGTCCCCAATCGAAGCACCATCCGACATCCCAGAGCGATGGCAGGGAACACCTGTCGAAACGCTAATTCTCTCGCAGAACTTTGGTGCTGAGATTACGCCATCTGGATTTCCCGAATTGGTAATTGCCACTTGTATCGAGTTTCGATATCAACCCAGAGTCCCTTCTGAATTTGCGTACATTATGCGACGGGCAAGCGGAAGATTGAATGGATCTGAGTTTAGCCTGGCTTACACAATGTCCAAGGGAGTGAAGCACCTTGCGCTAGTAGGACATAATGATTGCGGAATGACGAAGGTTGCTGAAAACAAACAAGCAATGATTAACGCACTTGTTGAACAGGGATGGTACAAAGATCGGGCCGAAGATTACGTGACGGTGAATGCGTCTAGATATGCAATTACCGATGAAATCGATTCATTGAAAAATGAGTTTTTCCGCCTACGCCGACTTTTCCCAAAACTAGAAATAGCACCGCTCTTCATCTCTCTAGCGACAAGCAAAATGTACCTACCAAGCTGGTATTTCCAAATGTTGATAACAGGTGAAGTCGACAAACCAGTCGGGCCAGAAACGGTTGTAAGAGACGACGATCTACTTACACTTCTGTAAAAAGACAATTAATGCAAGTCTTTGTGGCCCCAATAGGCACCGGCTTCGGCGACGTGTTGATATCCTTGCCAGTTGTCCAGTTTTTTCTAGACCAGGGACAAGAAGTTTACCTGGTTACTCGTTCGCATCGTCAAAACG
Source organism: Obscuribacteraceae bacterium (SeqCode) (assembly GCA_044226015.1). Taxonomy (GTDB): domain Bacteria; phylum Cyanobacteriota; class Vampirovibrionia; order Obscuribacterales; family Obscuribacteraceae; genus JAIEPM01. The sequence continues at coordinate 335,014 of JBGAHS010000007.1, read as the reverse complement.
GCTTTGCAGAACGTATCGAAGAACTTGCAGGGGAAATCTCCGAGCAAGATTTCAACGCCAAAGAAAAAAAGGCGAAATATAGATACATCAACCTACGCGATCATCCACTTCAAACCGACTACTGCTGGGGCTCACCTGAGTTCGAAGCACTCTTCGGTAAAACCAGAATTGAGTCAATAATAACAAAAATTGCAAAGGACTTTGATGCAATAGCAGATTATCAATCATTGAAACCGCTCATGAACAAGCCTGTTGCAAGTTTACAAAACAGAATCGCGTTTGTACCTGGTTCTGACGGTTTTTACAAACACTGGCCGCACGAATACTGGCTCTGGCTGTGGAAAACACTCGAGAATGCCGGTCAAGATTGTTTTCTTTTAGGTAAGCCTTCAGAATCGCCCGCGGTGGCACGACTGATTGACGAAAATATGCACTGGCATGAGACCAACAACGTTGCTGAAGCTGTTGATGCAATCTCAGCTTGCAAGGCTGTAGTGTCGGTAGACACGGGACTTATGCACCTGGCTGTACAACAAGGTGTTAAAACGTTCGCGCTAGTTCATCCTTCAAACTTCCACCACAGATCAGCTTCTCATTGTGTCAATTTCGAAGCCATTGATTGTCCCTCGAGCTGCAATCGTGATGCAACATTGAAACCGGGCTTTATGGCGGCTTCCAAACTGAGCGTTGAGATAAAATACGACCGCAAAGAATGCCCCCTTCCAACAAGTGACAATTGCATGGCCCAAATCAAACCTTGTGAAGTCTTGAATAGCATGAAACAAAAAGGCGTCGTTCGTGCCTGAACATGCCAATTCGATTTCAAGTGCGAATGTTCTGAAGAATCATTCTTGAACTTAACGTGACTTGATCCTATGCTAAGGCGCGTAATTACCTGGTGACTCAATGATGCGAAACTATCGAATACTAAAGGCGCTATTGTCATGTTCAGCAATAAGCCTTTTTCTGTCTTTCCCAGTGACTCCGGTTTCGGCAATGAAAGAGGGGGCAGACAAGGTCAAAATCACCTTCCTGCAATTAAATGATGTCTACCAGACCTCGCCAGTCGACCGCAACGCACACGGTGGTTTAGCGCGTGTAGCAACACTAAAAAAACATATTATGGCAGCCGTTCCCGATGCCATTTTCGTACTTGCGGGAGATACGCTGTCACCATCGGTAGCGTCACAACTCTTTAAAGGGCAACAAATGATTGCTGCCTGGAACGCTCTTAATCTCGACTACGCGACTTTTGGAAATCACGAATTTGATTTTGGCCCGTTTGAATTTCTTGAACGAATGAAAGATTCAAAATTCAGCTGGATCTGCGCAAACGTAAAAGACAAAGACACCGGTGAGTATTTTGGAAACGCAAAGCCTTATGCAATTCGCGACATCGATGGAGTCAAAGTAGGAATTGTCGGTTTCCTGACGCCAGACACGGAAAAACAATCAAGGCCAGGACCCCGAGTTCAAATTCTCGACCCGATTGAAACAGCAAAAAAGATCATTCCTAAAATGAAAGCAGATGGAGCTGAAGTCATAGTTGCTGTAACACACTTGACCATTTCGCAAGATAAAGAACTAGCAAAAGCTGTACCTATCGATTTGATTCTAGGTGGACACGAACATTATCTGATCAACGCATACGCAGGGCATGCACCAATTCTGAAAATGGGTTCCGACGCACGTTTTCTAGGAAAAATAGAAATTGATTATTCCAGTAAGAACAAGAAGATTGATGATATTACATGGGAAATCATGCCTGTAACGTCAGAACTCAGAGATGATGCCGAAATGATAAAAGCAATACACTCCTATGATGATAAACTTGCCCAAGAATTGGACAAGCATGCAGGAGAAACTAGTGTAGATTTGGACGCTGTTCAGGCGAACAATGAGCGCCGCGAGACTAATCTAGGCGATTTCATAGCGGATGCATTTAGAAAAGCGACCGGCGCAGACGTAGCTATTGTAAACGGTGGAAGCGTGCGTTCAAATCAAGTTTATCCCGTAGGCGAGATTAGACGCCGTGATGCTCTGGCAATTCTTCCATTCGAAAATCCAATCGTAAAAATTGAGGTGAAAGGTTCCACAATTAAAGCAGCGCTGGAACATGGAGTAAGTCGCGCAGCCGAAGCAGATGGCAGGTTTCCACAGGTTTCTGGAATAACGTTTGCTTATGATACTACAAAAGCGCCGGGCTCAAGAGTAGGGTCGATTATGATCAATGGTTCACCGATTGAAATGGAGAAGACTTATACATTAGCTGGTAATGATTACGTGACCTCAGGTGGTGACGGCTACCTCATGCTAAAAGGGCACAAGTACCTAACAAAACCAGAAGAAGGAAGATCGGAATCCGTGATTTTGCTTGAAGCATTGAGCCAGGGTGTAATAGCTCCTAAAGTTGATGGCAGAATTAAGAGGAGCAATCCTTTAACCAGCAGCGAACAAAATGAAGATACCCCGTGATTCAATAAAATTACTCGAACTCACGTTTTGGTTTGCCCTCATTACACATGCTGTCGGCTTGTTTTCCATGGCACTACTATTGATGCCAGGCATGCCTGGTGGACTAATTCCCGACCCTACAAGAATAAAATACATCGCAGAGAATTCTGCTTTATGGCAAGCAGGTTGGTTACCCTGGCAGTTATCCGCACTGTCTGATTTCTTTATCGCGATGGCATTTCTATCTGCAAAAAAAATCCCTCTTTACCTCAGAATTTTAGTTCTAGCAATCACAGTTATTTCAATAATTCCAGATCAGACGGGGCAGTTCCGCTGGGTTCGTGATGGTTCAGCAATTGCAAAATCGTCGCTAGAAAGCGGCGACCTGAATAAGTATTTGCAATTCGAGGCTCCAATTTACATGGACATTTGCGGCTGGGCTGCAATGCTATATTCGGTGCTTGCCATTTTTTGGACAATTTCTCTCAAGTATGTCGTGAAAGTAAGCAGAGCATTCTTCTCTTTTTCCTGGTCCATCTGGATTTTGTCCTTCCTGTGCTCAGTTTTGTTTGTTGCATCATCTAAAATCGTCATACCATTCTTAGTTCTTGCAACAGCAAACGCAATATTCTTTCCATTATTGATACTGTGGTTTGGCTGGGTAGTTGATTATCTAATCAAAGCTCAACGAACAAGAAGCTCATGGGGGCGATACGCGGCTTGGTCGTTGCCAAATTCAACACAATTGAAAGGTCTTCTGCAAATAGTCGGTGACAATCTTATTGCACGACGAATCTTCGAATTGATACCACCTGTGCCACTAGCAAGTGATATAAGTGAGGTGGTCTACATAAATTACCTTGTTCCCGCTGAACGGCTACTGCCTTTAGTTCCAGAGGGATTAGAACTGCAGAAGCTTGGAAGAGGCTCAAAAGAGTATGGTGTTTTCAGCGTGCTTACTTTTATTCACTCGAACTTTGGACCACAGAATCCTCCATTTCTGAGAAAGCAACTCAAACTAAGCGGGCTGGTTTCTAATTGGCGAATTCATGTCGTAGACCGCAGCTCAGGACTCAAAGGAATTTACTTTCTCAGCAATGCGACCGACAACCTCATCATGTCCTTGTGTGCCCGTACCTTTAGTGAAGGAATGCCGATGCAAGTTGCTTCAGTGAAAACCAGAACTTTAAGCGGAGATGAGCTCGACATTTCGTTTGGACCCGATGGCGGAACAGCACCACAACTTTCAGCTCGCTTGAAAGTTGCCGACAATCAAAACCTTAAGTTAGCAGCACCATGGACTGAATGCTTCAACGACTTCGCCGACGTTCTTTCTTACTGCGTACCTCAAGAAAGAGCTATCTCAAGCCAACCTTTCCTTAACCGCATTTGCTTTCAGGAAATTCGGTTAGACATACCACTAGATAAATGCAAATTACTGGATGGAGAAGTGAGTTCCAGCACAATAGAAAGCATTGTTGGTGATGCAGAAGCCCTCTGCTTTCTGGCTCCATCCCTTGAGTTTCGGTTTGACAGAGAGCACTACACAAAGATCGAGCAGCTCTGATATTAGCGAGACGCGAAAGAAATCTATACCGCGACTAACGAACCAATAGAAGAACCTGACAAAAGGAATAGCTAATTCAATAGTGTATGCAGCAGTTCAGGAAATGCCTGTCCATGCAGATCTTCCAAACAAAAATGTCCATAATTGTGGAACTCTCTGAACTCACAATTTGTTATCGTGTCGCGAAGTTTGTACGCACTCTCTTTGACGTCTGGAATATCAGTATCAGAATTAAAAATAACAATGCCATGGCGAGTTCGAGTAACCAGATCAGTTGCAATCTCAAAGTTGAAAAAATCACTGGTGCGTACACGCCAGGGGTCCAGCCATGGAGCGACAAGAACAACTTTATTCACTATCGTGCCGGGGTTCTCGCTTAGCCAGCGAACTAAAAATCCTCCGCCACAGCTATGTCCTACAAGAAGTGTTTGATTATTGATGTCGAAACGTTCAAATTCTCTTCGCCATACATTGTATTGAGGATCCCAACAATCTGGAATTTCCGGTGTGTGTGCAGCGTATCCATTTACCTGCAAATGACGCTGTAGCCACGGAAGCCAGTGGTGGTTGCTAGCCGAAGGTACATTCGCATCATAATATTCTTCTCTGCTGGGCGCTCCGTGAACAATAATGGCGGTTTTCATGAATAGCTCTCTTTTCGTCAGAGAGAAACTATAACACCCGAATTGATACTGAGCATACCGACTCAATCAAAATTTGCACTGTCTGAGCGAATGAGATAAGATCAGCTTGAAATCCTTGGAGTAGCGCATTATGCATAAGCTCAGCTTACCGCTTGCTTTGGCTCTTTCGATGATAGCAACGTCAACAATAGCGGCCCAAAACGGACTTACTGGCAAATGGGTAGGAAACGTAGCAGGCAACGATCCGCATGTTGGAGCGATTTTCGAACTCAAACAGAGCGGCACAAAAGTTAAGGGCACATTTGTCTGGATTTCGGATTCCAGTGGAAATTGCAAACGTGTTCTTGAAGGGACTTACGATCCCCAGACAAAAATCTGCCACTTAAAGGATGTAGATATCATTTCATACCATCCAAACTCCGATTGGAGATTTTGCAAAATCGAAGACTACGAGCTGAGTTTGATGCAAGACGGTATGCAATTAATAGGAAAGTATTCCTCCAACGAATGTCACGATAATGCGAGCATCAAATTGCGCAGAATGGACAAGTAATTTGCACATCGTATTTTCCACATAAGTTTCACAAATTAAATGTATCGTCCTCCTACCGTCATATCTTGGGATTGTTTGTGTGATGGATCGGGATTCAGAATTGATCTATAGGCAGAGGTCCTTTCTGATTAATAAAACGAACAAGAGGAGACTGCCAGATTTCAGTCAGCTGAAAACTTTATTTGTCGCGTAATTGGATCTGAGGAGACACCGAATCCTCAGCAACACGCGAAAGAAATTACTACATGAAAAGCGATTGCTTTGCAGAGTGAGCCCCCCTTATGCACTCTTTTGAGCAGTCAGCTGTCTAGACGATTTTTTAGAGCCGTCCAGACAAATGTGAGAGCTCAAAAGCTCTCTGCATTTCAGCGCGACCACGATCTGAAGTATTCCTCTGCATTTCCGGAGGGACCTAATTTATGTCAGGTGATACACCTAGCACGAACAAAGCTGAGCGCACAGAAAAGAAACACGAAGCATCAGAGCCTGGAAACGTTGAAAACTCCTCTCGGCGGCTGCTTGACGACACAAAGTCGCAGACAGGAGCAGACCTGGGAAGAAACCGTGCAGACAACAGTGCGCGAGAAAGTTCACAACTAGCAACTGACAATAAAGTGGGCAAGCTCACTCTGGAAGATAATTCTGGTCGGGGAGGGAAGAATGATTCACGCCCAGACCTCCTTGCCACTATCCGCGGTGCGGATTATGCTCGACCAAAATGTGATGCACAGAAAGACAGCGGATATGTTTTTGGCAAAAACGTGCCACATATGTTCGGAGAATCTACCATCACTCAGGCAAGAATAGAGAAGCTCATCAACTGGGCAAATTCGCAAGGCGATAGACCTGCAAACAGACAGCTACCAGTCAGCATGGCAAAAGATTTCATGGATGCCGCAAAAGAAACTGGGGTGAATGCTGCATACGCGCTGGCTCATTTTTATGAAGAGTCTAGTCTCGGAAAAGCAGGACACGGTCCACAAAACCATAGCATCGGAAACATGAAAGACCATGATGCGATGGCAAACGAAAAGGCAAATTCAGGTCAACAAAAGAACATTTTCAGAAAGTTCGACAACTGGAAAGATGGCATTCTTGCATGGTCCTACCACATGCGTGATGTATACGGGAAAGATAGAGAGAATGGCGGACTCGGTGTCAAAAGCTTAAATCAGGAAATTTGTTACTACGCACCGAACGGTGACGGCGCAAACAAAGAATCTCGCTACATTCAAAATGTAGCTGACAGAGTTCGAAAATGGGATGAAGAAACAAAGGATGAACGGGCTAAGTCCGCAGATAACAAGCCGAAAAAAGACGACGCCATCGAACCCGAGAAGAAAGATCAGCCTGCTCAGCCTGAGAAGAAAGATCAGCCTGCTCAGCCTGAGAAGAAGGAACAACCTGCTCAGCCTGAGAAGAAAGATCAGCCTGCTCAACCTGAGCAGAAGGAACAACCTGCTCAGCCTGAGAAGAAAGATCAGCCAGCTCAACCTGAGCAGAAGGAACAACCTGCTCAGCCTGTTCAACCTGAAAAACCATCTGACGGAACTTTCAAAATGTCAGAGAAACTATTGGAGAATTCTCGCCCCGAAAAAGGAGATGGGTACTACCAAACTCTGTCAAATATGAGTTCAGAACTTATGGGAAGAGAGCTCAATCATAATGAGATAAGAGGGCTAGTAGCTGGAGCCCGCGCTCTACGCAAGGAACAAGGTCGCCCAATAAATACGCTTAGCAAAGACGATATTTTGGCTCCAAGAAACGAGAAGGAGCTAAAAACATTCGTTGATAATATTGGCAATCGCCGGTTTGGAAGCCATTTAAGCAAAGCTCAGACTGAGAAGCTCAAAGAGGAATTTAACACTAAATTCAAAGCCGCAATAACACCAGAACCCCGCCAGCCCGAACCGAAAGTTGACACTAAACCTATCGATAACTCTCAAAACAATAGACCTAAAGATGCGCCTAGAGAAGCAAGTCCAGATGTAAAACCGGCACCGGTTGACGGATTCAAGCCCGGAGATGATCCGTACGCATTCACCGGAGAAAAAGTGCCTCCAAAAGGCGAAGCCCAAAACCAGGAGCAGAAGAAAGACCCAGCTCCAGAAGCTCCAAACCAGGAGCAGAAGAAAGACCCAGCTCCCGAAGCTCCAAACCAGGAGCAGAAGAAAGACCCAACTCCAGAAGCTCCAAACCAGGAGCAGAAGAAAGACCCAACTCCCGAAGCTCCAAACCAGGAGCAGAAGAAAGACCCAACTCCCGAAGCCCCAAACCAGGAGCAGAAGAAAGATCCAACGCCCGAAGCTCCAAACCAGGAGCAGAAGAAAGACCCAACTCCAGAAGCCCCAAACCAGGAGCAGAAGAAAGATCCAACTCCCGAAGCTCCAAACCAGGAGCAGAAGAAAGAGCTACCCGAGCCACAATCGAACCCGGATGAAGACCAGGAGATGCCTAAGCTTCAACCAGGTTCACTAGACCAGAACGTAAACATCATTCGCTTAGCAGAAGATGCAAAAAAATATGGTGCTCGTTATATCAACGGCGCCAGAGTTCTAAATAACACTGAAGTGAAAGCACCTGCAGGTCTTGCAAAAGACACGCCAGTCGCAGTAGTGCCAGGTATGACACCGGGTACAATGGGCGTTCTGGTAGGACGAGACAACGACGGAAACATAAAAGGCGTTCCATTTGTTGCAGGTCAACTACCAAACGGTAAGATCACAAAAGAGGACATTGGTCTTAACCCAGCAGCAGCTGCTGCACTTGGAATAGAGCCAAACAAAGGCAACTTTAGGCTCGACGCAATTGCACTCAATGACAAAACGAAATCAAAAGATTTGCCCTCGTTCAAACAAGAGGTAGAGGACAAAATAAAGTCAATCGCCTCACAAAAAGATGTTCTTGAGAGAGCAAATGAAGTTCGTGAAGGTCGAGAGATCAAAGACAAAGCATACATACCTAAACCTGACGACAACTTCGGTTATCGAAGAACCGAGCGAAGCGAAGCTGAACTTGGAAAAATCAAACAGAATCTGACTCAGGATGCAGCTAAGTACTTCGATCTCGCTCAACGCGTAAAGCCTTCAGCTGATGGAACTCGTTCATCAGATGCGCAGGCAATAATTGATAAAACACTGAAGGACGCCACAGCTGAAAAGAAGAGTATCGAGCAAGAGAAGCAGCAATTGCAACGCATTGAATCCCTACTTCGCAAAGGCACCCCAGCAACAGATATTCCGGAGAGACTATTGAAAGGACTTCCTGCAGACATTTCACGAGACTTAAATCTTGCTAGATATAATCGCAATGCCTATAAACTGAACTCAGATGCAATAAATGATTTCTCCTACAATCCATTTGGCACACAAACAGAAAAGCTCACGGAGAATGTGAAAACAGCCGAACGTTATTACAAGATGCAAGAGGCTAGAGCCCTAGAGCGCGCCCAATTGCATACTCGACTGTCCGATGAAAAAGCAAATCTACAACAGAGAATCATCGATGATGCAAGCCACCCTATGGCGCAACAGCTTTTGCAACATAGATTTGCTTCAAAAGCAGCGGCAGCAGCCGTGATGGCAGCAAACCCTGACTTGGCTAGTGGAGGCACCGGACGTGGTGCACTGGAAGGCAAGCGAATTGCAATAAACGGAGGGCATGACCCATTCCATGGCTCAAGAACTCCTGGTTTCTCCGCACCAGACTGGTCTAAGACTGAGCAAAACAAAAATGGTATGCGAGAGTACGACTTCAACAAACAAAGTAGTGCAATTCTGGCGTCGATGGTGGAGTACGCTGGAGGCGTTCCAATACACGTAAATCAAGATGAACTCTACCGAACCAACCCCTCAGCACAGGGCATGGTCGGACTGGCTCACGCATTGAAAGATACAAAGGCAGATGTAATCATTTCAAACCACATGGATGATTACAATGGTCCGATGTCGACCGGCACACTGACGCTAGTAAGTTCACAGAGCCACAAATTAGGGGCACTGGTTAACTCTGGCAAGGGAGAAGTGGCCGGAATACATGCCAAACCACTTCGCGAGCAAGGAAGCGGTGTACAAAATGTTGTACGTCAAGGAAATATGATTCTAAACGAACTTCTAACCACAAAAGCTGGTGACCAGCAGAAAGCCTTAGACCCTTATGAGGTCGGTAAGGTTCAGCTTGGTTTGCTAGTAGGCATGGAACGCTACCTGCATCCTCGCACCAACGCACAGTTGGCTAGAGAAAAGCAAAGAGATCAAAAGAACAGCTCAAGCTGGGAAGAGTTGTGGAGAAAGAATGCTCCACAACAGAACTTCTACAGCATCCCCTATCCAGCACGGTACAAATAAGGAGCACCACGAACCTTTCAAACCAGTAGCGCATTAAATGCCTTAATCCTAATTTCCAGACATGGTAATCTGGACTAAGGCAGAGCGCTGAATAAGGGTAAATGAAAAACTCAAAAGACAAAAGTGACGGAGCCAAAACTCAGGCTCCGAAACACAAAATCGTCACAGATGAAGAGTACTCAGTTTGGATGACTGCACTTCAATAGTTCGCAGCACTTAATGTGTGTAGACGACACCACCTGAACCCAGAGTACGGCGACCGCCTCTCCATCCTTTTGCAGACATAGAATTAACAAGCGATTGAGCGCCCCCCTGCGTCATGTAATTGAACATCAAGGCTGCACCAACAGCGCCAGCAACCTGCTTGGTCAAGCCAGGTGTTATAGCGCCTCCTAAAAGTCCAGATAATCCTTGGTTTGCAGGTGGATTACCCATTCCAGAGTTCATGCAATTATGGTTTTGATTCATTTGATTGTTCGGGTCAATCTGATTCATCTGATTGAACCCGTTGCAACCCATGTTGTTTGACTGCATGCCAATCTGCGGCTCTCCATACATGCCAGAATTGTTTTGCATAAAGCTCTGTTGATTTTGAACTTGAGCTTGACCCTGTAACGGTCGCCCCTGCCTGATAGCGTAAAGCCCATTTTGTTCAGCCATACCGTGGGTTATATCGATCTGAGAAGAATTATCTGGATCTTCTGCGGTGTAGCGCGGCTCCGAATCATCCGAGGAATATTCTTGAGCAAAAACGCTGACTGGCTGAACGAATAAAGACAGCCCGACAAACAAGATAAAAGGTCCTAATCGCAAATTCAACTCTCTCTACGCCTACTGACACTCTCCAGCACGATCGTATGGATTGAAGCAGCCAGAGTCAATGGGCGAAAGTGGTAATTAGGCTGCAATTCTTGCGGTTATTACGAACTTGGCAACATTTTTCGAGAAAAAACCTGCGCTCATGGCGAAGTCTGACCATGAGCGCAGCGCAGTGCACAAAATAACTGTATAGCGGTATCAGTTCATTGCGACTGTGACAGGAGCGTCGAGTTGCAGGTTGAAAGTCTGCCCCTGTGTCAGATTAACCTCACTACCTTTGCGCAAGAGCAAAGCTTGCGCAAGACCAAGGCCACTGCCGATGGCCGCACCGGTGAGGGCACCACGACCAACACCGTGACCTCCTCCGGCAATTGCACCAATGGCGATACCAGTTACAGTTCCCAGCCCCGCACCAACACCGGTGGCAATTGCAGCCTTTTTGATTTTTGAACTGCTGTTCTCACCTCTAAAAGTGCTATTTCCTCTATCTTCATATTTTCCAACACTTCCACTAATGTGCGCCATGATCGGGGTTTCAACCCCATTAGCTGCTCGAATACTTGTGAATTTGATCGTGATGCTTCCCGATTTACCCATCCACGCCCCATCAGCCGCATCTGTTATGTGACCAATTAGAGTTGTGTTGGCAGGAACTATGCTGTCGCCAAGATTCATGTCCTCGGTCGTCTTCGCCAAAACCACATCGCCAGCCTTTGCTACAGAGCTGCTTATTGAAGTTTGAAGCTTTACAGGAATCATCATTCCAGCAGGAATGTATGTAAGATGACCTGAAATAGGAGCTTGCACACTATACGCTGGCGGCTTCGAAACGGGATTTCCTTTTCCGACAATTGGCATGGACTGCCAGCCGGTTCCAGCACCACTAGTTGAATCCATTGCGGTATCAGATATAGTGCCGTAAGAGGAAGAGGAAGAGGATGAGGATGAGGACGATGACTTCGGTTTTGAAGAACTGTTGGAACTGGAACTAGCGATCGAAGCAGAAGATGGACCTCCCGAATGACCAGTTAACTGAGAGATGTAGGCATCAACACTATTTTTATTGGCTAAAGCAGACTTCATCGACGAAGCCCATTTTTGAGCAAGAATAGCAGGGGTGGTAGCAGCAGACTTAGCTGCTGCATTGTCCACAGTAGCAACATAGTAACCTCCCAGGGTAATAACGGGTTGCCCTTTCACGTATGTGATTTTCACAGCTGCTGGCCCGTGGTTTGATGACGCCACCAGAGAATTGTCGATATTTCGTTGAATTTTTGAAGCTCTATCAGATGCATTTTCACCCTTGACCGAAAAAATGCCGTTTCCGGCGATGCGAACCAGATTATCAGAAGCACTCACGGGTGCCAGGGCAAGCAATGAGAGCTGACTTGCGGCGAGTAAATACGTTAGGGACTTCTTGATGCCCGGAATATGCTTGAAAGAAATCATGGTTCAACCTCAATAACGAAAGAGACGACAGCAGTAGCACCGCTTGCTGCCAGGAAGATGCTTTATTCAATTTGCAGGCTCACAGAAAATTTTGACGACAGGGGTCCGAGACTGTTCCCATTCGATTTGTTAAGGGCACGTAAGTTCGTGCAAGCGGGGAATAATAGACAAGACATTCCAAGAAGAGTCTTTCAATGCACGGTTCGAATGAGAGTAAAGAACTTAAACGAGCCCCTCGGCTTGAGAACATCGAAGTTATGGAACTCATTGGCGAAGGCGGAGTGTCAACCGTATACAGGGCAAGACAGCTGCAACTAGACCGCACGGTAGCAGTAAAGTGCCTGAAAACAAATGTCTCAACTCCACAGAAGATTGAAAGATTCAATCAAGAAGCAAGAATATCGCTTCAATTGAAACACACGAACATTGTAGAGACCTACTCATCCAACACAAATAGCGAAGGCGTGCCGTTCATAGTGATGGAATATGTCGAAGGCGAAAACCTGAGCAGCCTTCTTAAGAAAAAACAGATACTCCAGTTCAAAGAGTTTAGAGATTTGTTTCTTCCTTTGCTCGATGCGCTTCAATATGCACACGAAATGGGAGTGGTACATCGAGATATCAAGCCAAGCAATATCTTATTGCCTAAAGAAGCTGACAGTTTGGCTCTTGCAAAACTATCAGACTTTGGACTTGCAAAATATCTTGAGTCTGAACAAGCTGAAAATACCAAGCTCACTCAAACAGGAGTAATCATTGGAACTCCCAATTACATGAGCCCTGAGCAGGGCATGCATAAAGAGATTGACCCGAGATCAGACATCTACTCTATCGCCTGCATCATGTTCGAAAGTCTCTGCGGTCGCATTCCTTTTGAGGGAGACAGCGCTTTCGAAACCATCAACAAACATTGTACGGCGGCTCGACCAAAAGCCGACGAATTGAGTAAGGAGCACCACATTCCAAAGCGCCTAGCAGCCAGCATTCTGATGGCTCTCGATATTGATCCTGAGGCTCGCCCGATATCAGCTCGAGAGTTTGCAACAAAGCTGGCGGCTGTACTCGACGAAATTACTCTCGATAAAATTCCAAGCAAACGCAAAAAGGACACGCAAAAAAGAAATGTTGTTGCAATCGCTAGTGTGATGGCTGCGCTGCTAGCATTTGTTTTTCTTTTCGCCAATGAATCAGCTAAACGAAAGGAGCGCAGAGCGTCAGCAATCATCATTGAAAACAAATTGGACAAGGCATTGCAAATCGCGTACTTAGCACAAAAAGCCTTGAATGAGAACGAAGCCATTGCTGCGGATAAATACTTGCGTCTGTCCCTTGAAACGGCTGGTTCACGCCAAAAGAGCATATTCAGTTTAGAAGAAAGTACCAAATATAGAAGAATACTAGAGGTGCTGACACCAATTGCTATTGCTTTGCAAAATCCAAAAAAGATTTCGATAGTTCCGTCTCTAGACCGAAACCTTTCACATCTGCAAAGCAGCGATAAGAACTTCCTACCTATTGAACTTAACACCGCGAAAATATCGGCGGCATACGGTGATTACAACTATCCAGCCAATAGCTTGATGTTTTCAGTTGCGAGTAATGCAAGGCAACTTCACGATAAGAAACTCCTCTTAGAGGTAATGACAGAGATCAACAAATATCCTCAAAGCGACCTAACCCCTAACTCCAAACTACGAATTCAGCAAATTAGCATGGTCTTTTCAATGTCCGAGGGAGATACTGATGAAGCCAGATCTCAATTGAGAGCCGCGCAGAAATTCGCAATGTCAAACATTAGCGATGAGAGAGACAGAGTCAATTTTCTTGTTGAGATGATTGAGCAATCAGAGATTCTATACGACGACAAAGAGATGAACGAAAGCATCCGCCAAATACTCAAACTTCTAGAGCAGCCAATAGATTCACCCGGTACATTTTCTGGATTGGCGACACGTAATTCATTGGGTATTACCACTACCGAAATGAATGAACTTATGCTCAAAGCGATGGACGAAAGATTGAAGAAAGAGAAATGGAAAGATATGGTCCGGCCAGTACTCAATGCGACTCGAGAGGCAAACAAAGTCGAAGAGTCTCAGCATCATTGATATTGGCACAAGTTAAGTCTCATATTATCTTGCAGTTTTAGGAAAATCCAGTAGAGCATAAAGCTTACGAATAATGGCTTTGAAGAGTTTTTGACGCGTAGAAATTGTGGACACATTACATAGAGCTTAGCTCGAAGAACCTCATTAGGGGGGAACTTACGATTGTAGATAAAAGTACGCCGACTTAAATTTCAGACGGGGCTCAAAGCTGGGGATAACTGTTTGGAAAGAGGTGAGAACATCCATGGACGACTTAAAGAATAGCCAAAAGGGAAACGAAGCAGCTGGACAAGAACCACAAGCTACTAACAGATTGTTGGATGAACTGATTTCAAAACGCCAACAGAATGTTGCTGCCTCCATAAAAGTTGACGATGATGAGACCGCCAAGGGAGTCGTTCCTCCGTACATGCTTCAAGAGTTAGCCAAGCGCAACCCCGGAGTCAATGATCACATCAGTACACTGCGACACATCGACAATCAAGTCTGGTGGTGGCCGTTCCCCTCACCCAAACCAACGAACGGCGAACGTGAAGTTTATGACGCTAAAGGCAAAACTTCTAGCCCAGGAACAAAAGCCAGGTTTGAAGGAGACAAGGCAACTGGAAATGTTGAAGTAGATGAAGCTTACGATTTCACGGGACAAGTCCGCAGCTTTTACAAAGACGTGTTTAATCGCAATTCGATCGACGATAAAGGCATGAAATTTATCTCCACAGTGAACTATGGTTCAAACTATGAGAATGCCTTTTGGAATGGCAAACAAATGACTTATGGTAAGCCGGGCCCAGACAGCCCCTTCAAGACTTTTGTCCTCTTGGATATATGTGGTCATGAAATCACCCATGGTGTCACTGAAAAAGAAGCCGGGTTGAGATACTACGGACAATCGGGCGCACTAAATGAAAGCTTTTCAGACATTTTCGGAGAATTGATTCAGCAGCGAGCAAACAAGACCGCAGCCAAAGACGCGGACTGGGTCGTTGGTGATGGCATCTGGAAAGACACCGTCAAAGGAAGGGGGTTGCGCGACATGTTGCATCCAGGCACCGCATATGATGACCCTAAAGTTGGAAAGGATCCACAACCTGACCACATGAATAGCTACAAGGTCATGAGCGGTGACAATGGTGGTGTGCACTATAACTCTGGAATTCCGAACAGAGCGTTCGCAACATTTGCAATTGATGTTGAAGGCAACGCTTGGGAAACACCAGCAAAAATCTGGTATGCGGCTAGAAAGGTTTGTGGCAATGAGCCAAGCTTTGCCTCTTTTGCCTACCACACCATTGACCAGGCAAAGAAACTGGGCTATGGAGCAGATGTAGTCGCGAAGCTAGAAAAAGCCTGGGATACAGTTGGAGTAAAACCAGCTCTAAACGGAACTGATAGCTCAACACCGTTCAAGCCAAGAACAACACATCCAGTGCCCCAAACTGAAACCGATAAACAAGAGGTAAAACCGAAAAAGCCGGCAGCATAGTTGATTCCGGTCACAGCTATTTTCTAGGAGCAGTAGGCCAAGCGCCCTGCTCCTATTTGTTTCTGTGTGAAATTGCTATTATTATAGAGACAGTTGTCGACCGATTCCCTTGCCAGGAGATTGCAGATGTTCGAGCGCCTAATGAGTATTTTCAAGTCCATGTTTAACAAAGGCATGGCTAAGATGGAGACGCCAGAAGTTCTTGCAGAGCAAGCGGAAATGGAGTTGGAATCGAATTTCAAAAAAATCAGCGAATCGCTAACAACCAGCATGGCTAATGAAAAAATGCTGGATAAGAAAGTACAAAAGGCCCAGGAAGAACTTGCTCTCTGGGAAAAGCGTGCAATGCAAGCAGTTCAACAAAACAATGATGAGATTGCACGCCAATGCCTGAGCAAGAAACAGGAATTAGCCCAGACGCTGAGTTCGCTTGAAGCGCAGCTAACTGAACAAAGAAACACCATTGCAATGACCAAAGAGCGCTTCGCTGAGATTCAAAAGAAGCTGCAAGAATTCAGGTCAAAGAAGAGCGAGATACTGGCAAGAGCGAAGGCCAGTGACACCATCACCGAAGCAAACAAGTTGCTTGGAACTGGCGGTAGCGCAGGTATGTCCAGCATGGACAAGCTTGAACAGAAGATTGCCGAGAAAGAAGCCATGAGCCAGGCTGTCAGAGAAATGTCAGGAATGTCTAAAACAGAAACAGACTTCAAAGAATGGGATAAGCAAGCAGGTCTAGAAGACGAGTTATTGAAATTGAAGGCTAATGTGGCAGGTAGCTCTGGTCCTCGGCTAATCGCCGCAAGCGAAGCACCGGCAAAAACCCAGGTTGATGCGAACCTCCCTATGATCGTCGACGTCGAGGAAGTTAAGTCGGCCGACGAAGAGAAGAAGTAGGTCCATAAATTTGTTGTAAAGCAGAGTCGAGACTGCAGCGGCACAATCTCGAAACTCTTTGACGGACAAGCAGCTAAAGCTAAGAGACCAATTGAAACTCCCTGATGCACAAGCATTAGCAAGTTTTGAGCTTGCTTGTGCTTAGTTGTACATCAATATATAGTTAGTAACGGATAGTTGGCAATTTTGAGGATTGGCTTATGTCCGACTTCTCGGTACGTCCACCAGGCTTCAGCGGATTGAATCGGGTGCTTGGAAGCATCCGAAAACCTGCTAGCTACCTTTGGAACGGTAGTGATGTGGTTCTCAAATCTGGGAAGTTCGATCAAAACAAATATCTCGACTCAAAGTTTTTCACTATTCAAACCAAACAAAGTGTTCTCGGATTAGAAGAGAAAAAAGCCACCTTCATCAGAGTAGTTAGCGATAATCGCAATTTACTCCTGGACATGGAAGCAGCAAGCCCAGAACAGTTACAGCAGCTTGATGCAAAATTCAATCTTCTCATCGAGGCGGCACTCAGTCACGCCGAAAACGAACACAGCTTGCGCCTTTCAAAAGAAAACATCAAGAACAGCTTGATGACGACTGAAAGCTGGATGGATCCACAAGAGGTCACAAAGCTGATGAGGCTGGTCAGAAACACTCCAGCGGAAGCGCCTGATCCCCGCAAATTTGTTCCAAAATACAGACGGTAACAGCAACAATCCTGTGACATGCCAAGACACTATGGGTGGTGGCAAGGTCAATTAAAAGAAGTCGGAGTCATTCATCTCAGCGACTTTGTCTTCTGCACATGCTCTTTTGAGTGCTCTAATCCATACATACATGAAAGCCAGGCTTAGAACAATTGCCGCCACTAAGATGTGCAGCATAAAAGGAGCCAGTAGCCATCCAAACAAAGAACCAAAAATAATCCCAAACAAGAAGCAGGACCACTTCAGAAGCGAAAGGTACCAGTTGCGTATGCGAACTTTCTTATTAAGGAATTCTCTTAATCTCATATTCTTACTCTAGCACTCACAAGGTATTGCAGCAAGCAATAAATCGGCTCAATCGCCCTCAAAATACTCTAGAAATTCCGCAGGCACATGGTCAGTAAGCCAGACATTGTTATCGCTGAGGAAAAACTTGTACCCTCGATCATACATGTCGCGGCTTCGCACTCTCAATAACCGCAATTCACCATATCTCGTTCCAACAGCTTTTGCAGTTTGAACCGACTCAGTCAAATGGACATGATGGCGGTCCATCTTTTTGAGTCCCTCATTCATTATTGCGGCGCAAAATCTCTTCGCTGTTCCATGCAACAAGAATTGTGGAGGCAAACAAGCTTCATAACCCAACGAGACTTTTATGCTATGTCCTTGATTGGCACGAATTGAACAGTTGTCTGCGCTTAAAGAGAATCGCTGCTTATCGCTCGTCTCCACGATCTCAAACAAGTCTTCCCTTGAGATTTCCGTGCCGTGAGCTCCAGCAGATTTAAGAAGTTGTTCTATGTTAGCCCAGCCTGCCTCATCTAAAGAAAGGTCTATTGAAGCGGGGTCATGCCTCAGAACAAAAGAAAGGAATTTGCTCAAATGCTCTAATTTCTTGATCCTATTCATGCTCATAAGTCTAACAGAACAACAATCCGCTATCGCATCTTTTGATTTCCTGAAATAGGTGAATACCTAATTGCATTCAGGGTTCGTCCTCATACGCGCGAGATTAAACGGCATAGCTCAGACAATCATCCCGAGCTTTAATGGAGTCATCTATTAATCCCATTATGTTCTGGTTCCAACTGTTTACGGTCACTTTAAGCTCTAAAAAAACAAGCGATCAGTTTCTGAACTGTTTTGAAAAATGCTGGAACATATGGCAGACCAATAGAATCGAAAAACACCTCTAGAAAGCGGAGATACAAGCATGAGCACACAAGCTGCAATAGCAACGAATCAAAAAGCAGGATTCATGCACTTCCTCACTTCAACTTTTCTCCCTTCCAGCTGG
Organism: Obscuribacteraceae bacterium (SeqCode); assembly: GCA_044226015.1. Lineage (GTDB taxonomy): Bacteria > Cyanobacteriota > Vampirovibrionia > Obscuribacterales > Obscuribacteraceae > JAIEPM01. Next base: position 316,696 of record JBGAHS010000007.1, on the reverse strand, counting down.
AAGGTAGCAGAGCCAAAGGTCAAACAGAGCAAGAAGCAAATTTCGCTTCAGATTTTGTCGAAATTGGCGCTGTACTATATTTTTTTCTGTCCACTAGTCTCGATGCCATTCTACAACACTGCCATTTTTCACCCTTGTGTCCTGGGCAGCTTTAATGACACCGATGTTGATGGCATTATTGGAAAAAATACTTTCTTCAAAAGTGCTGATGGCACGAGGTTACATGGCTGGTATTTTCCACAAGCGAACTCAAAAAAAACAGTTCTGCTCAGCCACGGAAATGCAGGAAACCTGACCCAGAGAAAGGGCGTCATCAAAATGCTACTGGCTACAGGTGCATCGGTATTTATTTATGACTATAGAGGCTTTGGCTTAAGCCGCGGGGCTGTCGATGTTAACGGCAGTTGCGAAGATGGAATAGCTGCTTTTGATTACCTGGTTAAAGAGTTGAGAATTCCGGCAAGTTCGATCGTCCTGTATGGCGAATCACTTGGAACTGGAATCAGTGGGCAGATATCGAGCAAGCGCAAATGTGCCGGCGTTATCTTGCAGTCAGCATTCCTTTCCATACCGCTATTTGCAAAAGAAAAATTTCCGCTCTTTTCCGTATATCCCAACTCGTTCTATCCATTCAACAATCTCGACACTCTCAGCTACGTGAAGGGAGAACATCCAAAACTACTTATTCTCCATGGCAAAAATGACGCCCTCATTCCTCCGCACAATGCCAAAGACCTCTTCGAAGCGGCGAGTGGAAACAATAAAACGCTAGCGTTACTTGATGATTGCGGACATAATGATGTACCGGAACATCTGACGGTAGAGGCGTATACTGCGCTCAAGAAAATTTGCAACTAGTTCGAATAGCTGCCTCAGCCGGAGCGATGAAAGCTGGAGATAAAAAAGGCGGAGCTATGAAAGCAGGATCTATAAAAGCTGGAGCTACTAACGCTGGAGATAAGCTGGAGCCATAAAACTGGTGGTTCAATGAAAGCGGGAGCTATGAAAACTGGCTCAGCAACTAAATGAAGTAAACAGTTTGGCTCAAGCCATCTTCAGATTCAAGTTGAAACACAACTCTGGCGTTAAGCGGAATGGGACTGCCAGGAAGCAAGAAGCGAGCATGCTGATTTTGCATTTCCTGCAGAACAAGTACATATGATTTCGAAGGAACTTTCACTGTAGGGACTGGAGCATTTAGTTTGCGAGGATTTTCAGCCATGCAGCTAATGATGCTTGAAGCGATTATTCTTATTTCTTGACCCATAACAGTAGCTGCAGTTATGCGCTGACTGTCTGTATTCACTTCAGACTGCGCCATCGCTGCTGGCATCATCATAAGCGCGATTAATATAGAACTGGCTTCTCTTTTGCTGAAAACTCTCTTCATTTCCGAACACTTCTTGCCTGACTTGTTCATTACTCTCGACCTCAATCGCTCTCTTGTTCATCAACCATGCAATCATGATATTTTGAAAGCGTCTCAGTTCTGTCCTGAATTTGTCCCCGAATTGTCTCCATAGAAAGCACTGAAATGACAGAAAAGTTAGGAAGGCTTTTCTATCAAGTTAAGCGCAGAATCATGCGATCGCAGGTCTGGATGTCTCTAGAGCTAGGATTGGGGAGGTTCAAGAGCATAGCCAACGCCATGAACTGTGCGTATCAGCGAGGGCTTGCCTTCTGTGTCGATTTGAGTCCGAATTCTATTAATGTGCTTGCGCACTACCTCGGGGGACGCATCAGTATCGCTGGACCAGATTCGCTCTATCAAGCTCTCCGCCGAAAACACCTTGTTCGGATAGGTCATTAAGAGTTCAAGAATTGCAAAATCTTTGGGCATTAGCCTCAATTCGCTGCCATTTTTGCTGACTTTACGAATCTCTTTGTCCAGAGTGACGTTGGCGACTGTCAAAGTATTGCTAGGCTGAGCTTGCGGACGACGGAGCAATGCTCTGACACGTGCAGACACTTCGCGCATTTCAAATGGTTTTGTCAGGTAGTCATCGGCTCCGGCATCGAGTCCTTCCTCTTTGTCGTCGATGCTACGCCTACCGGTCAGCATCAAAACGGGAGTAACACCTTTCAACGAGCGATACTGCTTAAGCACCTCAATACCAGTCATTTTCGGCATCGCCCAGTCTAAAATGATCACATCATATTGATAGGTGCGAAGATACTCGAGACCAGCCAGCCCGTCGTTGCATACATCGACAGTATGTTGCTCCATCTGAAGCCATGTCTTAACGTTGTCAGCGAGGTCGATGTTGTCGTCGACGACTAGAATCTTTGCCATAAGTTTTATGGGATATAAAGTATTGGGGATTTAAAGCGCTTACAATAAGCCGAGTTGTAGTTTACCAGCAATCACGGAAATCTGTCCCACCTTACAGAGGTATAGCTCATTAGCGCGAAAAAACGAATTCACCTCTCTTTGATGCAAAAGGCTCTGGTATTGATCGCTGTTCCTCTTGCTTTTGAACTCGCATTGCTTGGAACTCTCGCATGGTTGCTTTATGAATCAGAAGTGCAGACAAAAGCTGAAGAGCGGGCAAAAAACATCATCGCTGGAACTACCTCCACTATTCAACTGCTTTTTGATGTGAGTTTTACCTTTTTGGCTTTTGATGCAAAAAACTTGGGATTTTTCGAGAAACGACTGGATGAGCTACTCGACAAAACTCCAGCAAACATGGAAAAGCTGAAAGAGATGGTCAAAGACGATCCAAAACACTTAGAGATAGTCAGGCGCGTATCTATAGACACACAAAGTGCTTTTGTGTGGATCAGACAGGCGGCTGAAAAATCTAAAGCCGGGGAAAAACTGAATATCACCGAAGCTTTTACTATGCGGCGCCGATTAGACAATATTGTTGACGAACTAGGCGTAATTATCAAAGACGAGAAACGTGAACAGCGGAAAAATCCACAAGCCGCTGAAAACTTGAAAAATGTATTGAAATTAGTACTCATCTCGGGAATACCTATGAGCATCGGGATTGCTCTGCTACTGGTGATTGTGTTTCACCAGAGCACAACAAAGCGCCTGCAAGCACTTATGGCAAACAGTGTTCGACTGGGGCAGGGGCGAGAGCTAAAGCCACTTCTTGAAGGGCAGGATGAAATTGCAAGAATCGACAGAACATTCCACGACGCTGCAGATGCGTTGGAACAAGCAGCCCTGAAGAGAGCCGAACTTGAGAAAATCAAAAAGCAATTCGTAGCGATGATCAGCCACGATTTGAGAACCCCCATCAGCTCAGTGACATCCACCCTGGAACTTCTAGGAGTTAATGCCTGGGGACAGCTGAACGACACCGGGCAAGCCAAGGTTAGAATGGCGGAAACAAGCTTGCGACATTCGATGCAACTCATCAACAATTTACTCGACCTGGAAAAGATGGAGTCAGGTACACTGGTTTTAGAGTTGCAAAATACCCATATACAGAAACTCCTTCAACGCGCTATTGATGCTATTTTTCAGCTCGCCGAAAAGAAATCGATTGATGTATTTGTAATTGAAGAAGAGGATGTGGCGATAGAAGCGGATGAATTTAGGTTGACACAGGTTCTTATCAATCTGCTAGGAAATGCTATAAAGTTTGCGCCGCCTTCCAGTGAGGTTAATATTGGGCTCGATCAAACGGAAAGTGGATTCTTGATGGTAAAAGTTATGGACCAGGGTCCTGGAATTCCCGAAGACCACCAGAATCTTGTATTCGAAAGGTTTCACCAGGCACCTTCAACGAGCGAAAAAGCAAAGGAAGGTACAGGTTTAGGTCTGGCCATCTGCAAAGCCATCATTGAGGGTCACGGTGGAACTATAGGCGTGAAAAACAATAAGAGCGCTGGTAGTTGCTTCTGGTTCCGCATCAAGACTGTAAGCGAGACGGCATGAAATTTGTTCGCTTTGGATTGAGCATAGTGTTCTCGACCCTTGCACTATATTCGATACCAGCGAATGCTAGTGAGCCTTTCATTTTGGAAGGAAAAATAGAACATTCGGGCTCACTGCCGCCAGTGGCACCGCAGTGGAAACCTGGAACAATATTTGACCCTCGCTTGCTGCCCGCTACTGGTACAGGCTATTTAACCTGGTGGAAAGTCCCCGAATGGTTGGTTGGAACCTGGCGCACAGAAGGCAAAGTGAAGAGACTAAGCCTTAAAGATGCAGAAGGTTCTGTACAACAAGGCTTTGGTGCTGTAGACATCAATTATCCAGATCTTGAAATCATCGGTTACCAAAAGGATCGCGCTGAGTCAGTCTGGACCTGCGTTCCAGTCCCCTACGTTGGTAGAACCTTGCAGTCAAACTTCGTAAATCTAAGCATAATTCACAATGTGAAAGCTGAGATAGTAAGTGAAAACGAAGTGCTAATCAGATTTCTTGCAACCACTCTGATGGTTGACAGCAATACGAACAAAATTCGCAGTGTAACACAGAGAGAATCGCTTCAAACCTACCGCCCCATAGACCGAGGCAAGGTTCTAGTTCAAGCATCAATGAAGTTTTACGATGATAACGGCTATGCTCGGTATGAAAGCAATGTTCTCAGCCAAACTAAGCGGAAAGGTGGATACAGAGAGACTCCATATCTGCCGGTGCCTGGCTCTCAACCTACATTGATTGATCTCAGAGCATCATTTGATAAATACCTGAAGCAAAATAAAATGGACGAGCTGATTCCCGAGAGACCGCCCCTGCCACCAGTAGATGGTTATAAAATGCTCGCCCTCTAGATGAGCAAAATGAACTACTCGATCAGGGCTAGGGAAAGATTTGCTCCTTCACCGGTGGTGGCATCTGTTTTGCGGCTTCTATTATTTTTGCGCTGTAAGGTGAACCGCATGGCGCAAACAGAGCAGAGCCGTCGTCCTCAAATATCAACTCAACATGTGGATCATTCTTTAAAATTTGGTAGCAGTTAGTTTGCTTATGAGCAAGAACCAGGTCGGTGCGTTCAGTCGAAACCAATTTATGCCAGTTCTGAGGATGCCCATTTGTGAATTCGACATTTTTCCGATAGGCACTCTCGTTATAGACGGTTTCTCTGCGTCCGTCGATTGACACTTTAATATCGGGATCCAGGTGCCAAATACAGTATTCACCCCAGTCAAAAAAGCAAGCAAGATTCGCCTTCACTCCGCTGAGTTTCAGCAAAGTTACAGCTCGAACGGGCATAAACTCACCGGCTGGTATACGACTTTGCTTGGGGGCTGAGGCTGCAATCATAGAAGCGGTGCCGAAAAAGATGAGAGAAGCCAGGGCTATGCGCAAAATAGCGAGTTCGTGATTAACCCAGAACTGTCTCCACTCGCTCCACTTTGGTGTCACCAGAGCCGAAAGTGATGGCAACGACAAAATTGATATAGCCATCACGCATAGTGGCAAATGCCTTGTGGCCAGTAATGGCAGAGTTGTACAAACAAGCATTACCAGCATGGGCACAGGTTCTCGTTTCCACATCATTCGCCAGGATATAAAACCAGCGAATAATGCACTGGCTACATAACAAATGCCATCAACATTTGTTAGCTGACCAGCAATGGAATGCCATTCCATTATTTCTGGTCGCGGTACGGTTGCCGTCATTAACAGAAAGGGCAACATTGAGGCTCCATAGGGAGTTACACAAGTGGCAAGTAAGCATAAAATAGGGACTAGCAGCCATATCCAATACTTCTTATAGTCAAATAGAAGGCGCCCGTCCTTAAATTCCGTTTTGTTGAGAATTTGCAGCCCCGCCCAGAAGAGCAAAATAATCAACCCAGCCAGAATGCCACCATGAAGGTTTATCCAAAGCATAAACAAGAGGGGCAAAAACCAAAGTAGGGCTCGTTTTTCATTTAGTGTGGCAGCTTGAAGCAATACAAGTTCAATTGCGAAGATCAGATAGGTGAAGAGCTGGGGACGCAAAGTTCCTAGCCCGGCTGAAAGCTGCAAAAGAACCACAGCAAGAAACGAACCTTGCAACACGATAGGAAGCTTATTTCGCTTAAACGCCAAAATAATTATCAGAAGTATTAGTGAAACAATGCAAACCCGTAACAGCGAGATACCTTGAACACCACCAAACTGGTAGGCGTAGGCAAAAATAATTTCACTGAGCCATTCATGATCAATCCACGGGGTGCCAATGGTCAGATACGAATAGGGATCTTCCTTAAGGATGGCGCCCGCTTTGATGAAATCAGATCCAAACTTGATGTGACCCCATAAATCGTTATCTGCAATTGTCTGACCAAAAAAGGCCAGGGAAGAGAAAAGCAACAAAACATAGAAAGCGGTTTCTAAAAACTTACCGCTCACCCACCTGAATTTACTGGGTTGTTCTTCTTTTCCGACCAAGGATTAAATCCGCGCCCCCACAAATGGAGGATGCCCAAACACGTCGACCATATACACAAAATGTCAGATCTTTTTTGAAAAAAGACATTAAAACTGCAAGTCGAGCTCAAAATATGCGGGAACCAGTCGACCAAGCAAGGCGCCAATAATGGCCCTTCCGATAAAGACGTGCTCTTTCCATTGGCTGTAATGCTTTGCAGAACTTAATCCTGGGACTAAGGACCGATAAACCTTCTATAGGGGAGTGAATTATTCTCAAACAGTCCCAGCAAAGAGAAAGTCAAGTATTAATCAGTAGGATAATAAGTCACCGAATACCAGAAAGGAATTTGCCAAATGAAGAACAATAAAATGATTGCGCTCCTATGCGCTGGTGCCATCACAGGTGGTATCTATTCAATTGACGAGCTCTTCAGTTCTAAATCGGCAAACAAATTCATAAGTTCTGTATCTGCAGCAGACACAGATTCAAAAGTCAGCACGCCGGCGCCATCTACGCCAGCATCAAGCGGAACAGCACTTCAAGCTGGAGTAGAAAAGGTTGACCTTTCTCTGGAGAAGCTGCGCGATCTGGGGCTCGACCTCAAGCAAGTCTCGACCTCAGCCAGACATTTATTCGATGAGGTCAGTATTCAGCCAGTTTCGTTAAACACAATGCCGGAAGTTGTAGGACGCGGAACCATCATTTACATTCCGGTAAGTACTTCACCTGCCGGTCCGCCGGCACCGCCCAACCCACGCCGAGTTGAACAGGCGATGAATATCATGCGCCCAATCATTACGACCTTAAAGCAAAATGCCGATGACTTCGTTGCACAGCACAAGGTTTTAGACGTCTCTGATGACTCTAGAGAAAAGTTGCGTCCCATAGTCAAATCGTGGGTCGAATCTGCCGACAACATTGCCGGAAACCTCGCCAAGCTCGAACCGCTAACAAAAGGTCCTAGCTATGACAACGTAGCCATTGCCGGAGTTTGCAAAAACATTCAGCAGGACGCGTTCACTCTCGATAAATTGCGTCGCAACGCATACAAGATAATCAAGAAAGAAGAGAAGGCAAAAACCAAGAATAGTTAGCAAGGTAATAATTTAGTTTACTGATCAATTTCTTGAGTTAGCGCGAACCCGCCATCTGGGCAAAATGAGATAGAATAGGAATTCCAGCCTTCTTACTATCCAAATTTGAAAGCGGTGGCCAAGTGAAAGAAAGCCAGTGCGTGCTCATAGTTGATGACCAACAGGCAGAGCTAACACTCGTCTCTGAATTCTTGAAGAATTCAGGTTTTACTGTGACGACTGCTACTGACGGATTCAAAGCTCTGGCAGCCTGCAAAGTCCGCTCACCAGACGTGATTTTGCTAGACCTCCATATGCCACTAATGAGCGGTATCGATGTATTCAACCGCTTGGCTTCAGACGAGAAGACCAAATTTATACCAATTATTTTCTTGCGCTCACAAGAACAGCCTCTTCCCGCCTTAAATGATGCCGAAGACAGCCCCATTCTCGTGAAACCCCTTGAGCCGCAAGATGTTTTGTCGACGGTGAAAACTGCGCTACGCGAAAAAGCGCTTAAGGACGAACTCAGAAAGAAAGACTCTCAGGTAAGGGAGCTTTCATTGACCGATACGCTTACCTCTCTGAGAAACGCTCGCTACCTCTTTGAATTTCTCCATACTGAGCTGAGCCAATGCTCACGCTATCAAAACAAGTTATCTACTTTGAGCATTGAAGTTGACAATCCGAAGGATCTGGTCAAACAGTTCGGGGCCAAGGGCGTTGACTCCCTTCTTTCCCAACTAGCAGTGGTTCTGGCAAGAGGACTGAGAAAGGCTGATTTGCTGGCACGGACGGCCCCCTATGAATTCGTGCTGGCGCTTCCGTTCACTAATGCAGATGGAGCCGTCGAAGTAGCAGAAAGAATCCGAAGTAACGTGGCATCTAGCACCTTCACTTTTGGCGACAAAACCGGTCAAGCTACGGTAAGTATTGGTGTTTGCCAGTATCGCTCTGATATGGACACTGAAGGAACCATGCTTCTTTCATATGCCAGAGCCGCCCTTGCTCAAGCCAAGGATGCGGGCGGAAACCAGACATTCATGGCTGAATAACGGAATATAAAATCCTTGAAAATTTGGCAATTTTCAAGGGGATGAGCATGCTAACATAAAGCTGTCGGGGCGTAGCGCAGCTTGGTAGCGTGTCCGTTTCGGGTGCGGAAGGCCGGAGGTTCAAATCCTCTCGCCCCGATTTCCATTTCAGCACCTAATGGTATCAATAGGTTGTGCAAGACTAGCCACAACCTGTCATTTCCTTTTTAGGAACATTGCTATGGTAATTGCTTTTCTCCGAGGGACACTGCATTCACGCGAAATTTCCGGCGGACCAGCCGACAAGCTTATTATTGACGTTGGTGGAGTAGGTTTTGAAGCGCTTGTATCTAAAGTAACAAGCACGCAAGTAGGTCAGCCAGGCGAAGAGGTCAGCATATACACATCTCTTTCCATTCGCGAAAATGAGTGGCAGATTTTTGGATTTGCAAGCTCTGAGGAAAAGGAAATATTCAATATACTTCAAACAGTGAGCGGCGTGGGACCGAAGATGGCGCTTTCATTAGTGGGTACGCTGGGTCCAGATCGAATCGCCGATGCAATTGCAAGCGACGATCAGAAAACACTCAGCCAGGCACCAGGCGTTGGCCCAAAAGTTGCGCAGCGAATCATACTTGAATTAAAATCAAAAACAGAAGACTGGCAATTGCGACGTGGAACAGCAAGCGCGCCGGTTAGTAAATCGATGGCTCTTGATGAAGCTAGACAGATTCTTGAAGGGCTCGGCTATACACTTACAGAAATCAATCAAGCATTTAAGAGAATGGGCGACGACGTACCGAAAGATGATGTTGAGCAATTGATTCGACAGAGCTTAAAAATGCTTGGTGGCGCAGGCGATCACTGAAGTGGAAAAGACAAAGAGTTCGACTGCTGCAGCCTTGAGATTTGGAATTGTCGAACTCACAATTGCAATAATAGGATTGGTGTTCGTTAGAAGGCAAGTTTATCTTTCTGGTCAGTTCCAGGAAATGCTCTTGCACTGGCAAGAATACGCCATGTTGATATTGCTTTTTGCAGACGGACTAATTCGAGGAGCACACACTTATCCATTCGTGCACGAACTTGCTGATAAGCGTCGAACGCGATTCATGAAGTTCTTTTTGCCGTTTGTATTTTTCCTTTTTGTAGCTTGTTCTTCCCTCTGCGACAAATTGAACACAGCTTGCATCAGGTCGGAATTGTGGCGAGATGCTGGTCTTCTAGTTCTCGCAGCCGGCATTTACCTTTCGTGGTCTGCACAAAAGACAAAACCCAGAGAACTTCTGGACGCTTTGATGGCTGCAAGCTCTGCGCAAGAAGATAATACGAGTGAAAAAAATAAGAGCAAACAGGAAACGGCAAATTCTGATTCACAATCAGTAGGCGAGAACATTGAGCAAGAGCACAGCCTGGAGAGTCCAACGGAATTAGAACCTTCATCTGGCAAAAACGTTCCAGATGCTGAGTCAGAGAAACCGGAAATGGAAGGCACCATATCTGGTGGCAGCACAATCTCAACAGAACGTGACAAGAATACGATATGCTCCTCAATCAAAACTTCAGGAATTTGGGACTCGCTGCGCTATCCAGAACGTTTTGCCATTCTAGTTGAGCTAATAGGCATTTCAATAGCTCTATCAGCCTGGATGCCTCTGCTTACAATTCCTGGACTGCTTATTCTGTTTAAATGGGAACTTACAGAAATAGAAACGCAACGAATTAAGGCTTTGTCCCAAGCTTACATTGAATACCAACAACGCTCTTGGCTCCTTATTCCATATGTATATTGAATGCGGGCTTTATTGAAGGCGCGCTTTTAGTTTGTGGCTGGCACTATAAGTGGTGTCTCATCCAGAACTCATTGTGAACACCAATTCCCCAGCAGCGATGACACTATCTTTAAACAGATTTGAAATGTGAAAAGCCTTTCGCAAGGGGCTTCTTCTGCCCTCTTTGAAGCCTAGAACTCTAAATTAGATCTAAGTTGCATTGTTCAAACCTGACGTTCAAGCCTATTCTGCTTATATCGAGAAAAAGATTAAACGCTGTAAAGCGCTGCCCATAAGCGTTTCCTAATTTAACTATTAGTTGTCAAGTCATTTACATCTTGGCTAGTCCGGCAAATACTAGAGAAGTGAATGAACAGCTCGGATACGCGACAGATGCGTCACGCTCTCATGTCACAAATGTCAGAGGCTGACACATAAGCCTGGTAAGTCTGGCAGGGCGGGGAGAGGACTTCCAATCCTACTTCTCCGAGGACTCCCCAAGAATGCGCGGGGTCAATGAACTAATGGAGGTTCACATGGACGAATTGAATTTGACTAACGAAGAGATGGACTGTCTCAAGATGTGGATGAGACAAGCCATAGCTCAAGTCGAAGTGCAGGAAGCCACTCGTGCAATGCTTGCAGAGCAGGCTCTGAATAACAAAACAGGCTCGCATCAAAAGTTCGCAGCCCGTCGCCCGCGCCGCAGTCGTCTGGCCGAAATCATACAAGGACAGCTTGAAACAGTATAGTTTCAACAGTCAAAAAAAGACGTGAGAGGCAAGTGTTAAGCTTGCCTCTTTTGCTTTAGTCGAGATCCGCAATTCCGGAAGATCAATAAATCTGCCGTTGATGAGGATCTATTAGCTAAGAACTAACGATTACGAAGCCTTTTAGCAAGCGATTGCAATGTGCTGGTTGCCTGATCGCCACTGGTTCTTTCGGACTCAGAACCATTCTTGAAGGAAACTAGTGTTGGGTACCCACTAACCCCGTACTGCGAAACAAGCTCAGGGAACTGATCTCCATCAACCTTAATGACTTTAACGGCGCCGCCCTGGTCTCTTGCTAAGGACTCAAGCTTTGGACCAAGCCTCTGGCAAGGACCGCACCAGGTGGCATAAAAATCAACAATGACAGGTACTTTTGAGTTCTTTATTTCATTATCTAGCTGTTCCTTACTGGAGAGATGAAGGACTTCCCTCGCAGATGGGTCAATGCTGTCATTGTTGTTATTGTTTCTGTCTTGAGGAGGTGTCCAGGGTTTCAGGTCAGAGCCTGGGTTCTGGTTAGGATTATTTGGTATTGCATCTATTGAAGGAAGTGCACCTCCGCCAGCCTGGCGTGCTCCTTGCCGACGCTCATAGGCATCAATAATTGAACTTCTGCCTGTTGAAGAACCTGGTGGTGTGAGATTAGGCAGTTCTTTTAAACTGTCAGATGGTTTGCTTGTCTTATCAGCTGGCGCATCATACCCAGCTTGTTTAACGCCACCGTCAACGGTGCCATACTTGGAAAAATCAAACGGTGGAATTGGAAAGGTAGCGTCATGCTTTCCTGCTCTTTTAGCCGCCTCTCTCTCCATCTCTGCCGGAGTCATCGGGCGACAAATTCCGTCAACACAAATCATGTTGTCTGGCTTTTTCGATGCACCAACATCATCTTTTCCTGCCGGCTTGGACGAAACTCCTTTGTCGTTGTCGCTAGCACGTCCAACGTTCTGCTTGCTTCCGGACTCTTGCTTGCTTAAACCTTGATTGAAAGAAAATGGATTAGTAATTTCGATAGAACTCTGAGGCTTATCTTTTTGAGACAGAGCGTTATTGTCGCTCATTGTTTTTCCTTGCTGGTGAAAGCCGAAAAAATCAAAACTCGGCGGAGCATCGCTCTGAGTCGTTGGCTTAGCACGAGATTCTTCTACTTCAGGTGGCATTTATTAGGTTTCTCCAGGCCGGCATGAGAGCGGGAATCGAGCCCTTAAAGCAGCTCAACTCAACAACAGCGACAGTCCCAGAACACCGATCAACCTTCGATGAGTTAAAGTTAAGTTCTATTTGTGGAATTCTTGTGACACGTATGGGGGAATTACGTACTCGTTTCACTTAAATATGTGGGGTTAAACTGCGTAATTGTTTAGTTTGCAGTGCATAGACATACATGCCACGCAAAGCTGCGAAAACAAAAAGCGGAGGCAGAACTGGGGAGCAACTGCCTCCGCTTATTTCAATGCGTTCCGGATATGTTTTGACTGGCAGCCAGCCTGCTTTCCGGATTTGCATAGAATCTATAGTTTCAGCCACCAGGAGACTTCTTTAGCAGCATGGACTCGTGCCCGCTCTGCAGCCATCTGTGGAGGGGTCAGCTCATAGCACTCATTGCCTACACACTCAACATTTTCTGGAATGGCTTCATGATTTACTTGAACCTTTTTGCCACCAAGGGAACGCAAGCGTAAGCGCTCGGAAACTGCCTCTTTTGGAGAAAGTGGTCGGCACTCATCTCCGACACACTCCACGTTGGATGGGGTTTGTGTCTCACAGGCATCTTTGTTGTACTTGTTTTCAGAAGCAGCAATCTTGGCGCGCTCTGCAGCAACTTCTTCTGGGCTAAGAACTCGACATTCGTTTCCAACACACTCAACATTATCTGGAATTTTGCAAGAACTGATACTGACGGAACCGCCAGCAGCACGAAGCCTTTCTTTCTCTGCTTGCATTTCTTCTGGCGATAGAACTCGGCATTGGTCGCCAATGCATTCAACATTGTCTGGCACTCGACAGCAAGAGCAAACATGTTCACTTGCGCCTTTCATTTTTGCACGTTCTTGCGACAATTCCTCAGGAGTTAGGACTCTGCACTCGCCGCCAATACAAACAACATTATCAGGTATCTTGCAACAGCTTGAGATATGTACGTTGCCATCGCCATTTGAAAGAAGACCGGCTTTTTCGGCTGCGACTTGTTCAGGAGTGAGCTGAACACATTCGTTTCCAATACACTTAACGTTTTCAGGGATGTGACAGTTGACACAAGAGCAAGCTGCATGAGATGCACTTTCGTACCTGGCTCTCTCGTCTGCGATTTCCTCTGGAGTGAGAATTCGGCATTCGCCTCCAATACAAACAACATTGTCTGGAATCTGTCCCTTAGGCATATAAACTTCGAAGTTGTTTCCCGCAGCATGCATCTTGGCTCGCTCGGCTGCAGCTTCCGTCGGTGACATTTCTCGGCACTCATTGCCTACACATTTGACATTGTCTGGAAGCGTGGGATTCTGCGTTATCTCAACGGCTGGATATCCCGCCAGCTTCGCTTTCTCCTGCGCCAATTCTTCTGGGCTGAGAACGCGGCATTCATTACCGACACACTCAACATTGTCTGGAAGATTCGAGTGATCTGTAACACTCACTCTGTTGGCAGATTCAGAAATCTTAGCCATCTCCTTAGCCGCATCATCCAAAGAGAGAGCTACGCATTGTCCACCCACGCATTCAACATTATCGGGAATGCGTGCAGGGTCTGATGGTGAGCGACCAGAGTCCGAGCGTCCCACTATCTGGGAAACTGCCTGGATACCTCTGTACATATCATAGGGGTCAAAAGAGCGCGAGTAGTCGGGCTTCTGATCTAGGAAATCGACCAGTGCGTGGCGCGTGTTATCGTTTTTGCTTTCTTCAAATTCGTGAGTCATTTTGTATTCTCCAGTTCCTGCCTTGCACACGCGAACCTTATCGCTGTACATGAGCCATTGGGCGGAATGGATTCACCTTGGGGGGTGCTGCGAATCCAACATGAAGTCTTAGGTGGAAGAACGAACATTAGGGTGAACGGACAGTTCGAACATGGGGGTGGACGAACTAATGGGTGGACCGTTGTGGGGTGGACGGACTATTAGAATGGTTCGAACATGGGGGTGGACGGACTATTCAGGTGGATCGAAAAACCGACATCGAACGCTTGAAAGATACAGAATTGGGGTGGACGGACTCTTTTTTGGTTCGATGAGTGAGGTGAACGAGCTATTGATGAAGCTGAGAGGAGGCAAATTTTGAGTAATTTGAGACCTAATGAAATTGAATAGACCCCTGGTATCACAAATGGTGACCTACTCAATCATCTTAATCACGAAGCACTGGCAGAAGCAGTTTTTACTTCGTACATGCACGAGCAAAACCAGCATGATTAGCTGATTTACAATGACGACCTGTCAAATGGTCGCAATTGTCTCGTTTCCTTTTTTCGTCTGTTTTAAAGTTGACTGTTTAGGAGGGAGCAGAAACGGTCAACTTTGAAACGGGCGAATCCTCTGAAGAAACTGTGTTTTGAACAGTTCTGTAATTCAAAAAAAACTGTTTCGTTTTCTTGAATGAGTTCAAGTTAAGCGCGATTCGTGAAATTCTTGTGTCCTCAGATGTGGTAATTACGTATTAGAACTGCATAATTCCGCAAGAGTAAAACCTCGCCCAATATCGCAGGAGGCTTCCGGAGACCGCCAGCAGGCAGGGTCTACAGCCAGCGCCGGCACGACGCGCGGCGTCCATACCGCACTTCACACGAAGTGATGGTCATCGCCTCAATTCTGTCAAATAAACTCGCCGGCACCAAATACGATGCCAATGAATTCATTTTCCTCATGAGCATCAATACAAATTTTGTGCCATTCGACACGTCATGTTCGATAACCACTACTCGGCCCCTTTACAGCCACACAAAAACTGACATCCCATTGCGGTACCCCAGAGCAGATTTAACAACCCGTTTTATGACGCTGAAATCTGACAAATCGGCCACTTAGAAACTGATCGATTTAGAATTAATGCGCATATTTTGAACTTCCTGCTGCCGATTTACGTTATAGAGATTAGTGAGCGATAAAATAGCTATAGCGTCATACTGATATATACACTCGCTATCTCGCCCTGCGCGAGACAGCGTCAGCAGCAATTCGGAGTACGAGATGAGTCCGCGTCCATACGTTCCTTTGCATCTTCACACTGAATACAGCCTTTTAGATGGTGCCACCACCATGAAAGCCCTGGTCAAAAAGGCGAAGGCAGAAAATATGCCTGCCGTGGCCATGACTGACCATGGTGTCATGTATGGTGCCATAGAATTGACCAAGGTTTGCAAAGAAATCGGTGGCATAAAACCTATTCTCGGCATGGAAGGATACATGATCCATGGCGATATCCGAGATAAGAAGACAAAAGTTCCAATCTATCACATCACTCTTATTGCCCGGAATCCGGCAGGCTACAAGAACCTGATCAAACTATGTTCGCAAGCCCATCTTGATGGCTATTACTATAAGCCACGAATGAACCACGCCCTTCTGGAAGAGCACAAAGAGGGCTTGATTGTTCTCTCTGGTTGCCTTGGCGCTGAACTTTGCCAACATTTGCTCGCAGATGATTATGAGGGCGCCAAGAAAATTGCAAGCTGGTACAAAGAGACCTTTGGCGAACACTACTACATAGAAATTCAGGACCATGGACAATGGGAAGATCGCAAAGTAAACATTCCGCTCGTCAAAATTGCACGCGAACTTGGAATTAAACTCGCATGCACCAACGATAGCCATTTCACCTGCAAAGACGATGCCATGGCGCACGATGCGATGCTCTGCATCTCGATGGGCAAGCAGGTCATGGATACCAACCGTATGAAATTCACCGGTTGGGAATACATCAAGAACGGCGATGAAATGTGGTGGCTTTTCCGAGACCACCTTGATGATGAATTCATTGAAGAATCAATCACAAGCACATTAGAGATTGCCGATAAAATAGAAGCCATAAAGCTCGGGGGAGATCCTCGACTTCCTGTTTTCGAAGTTCCGGCAGGCCATACAGACCACTCTTTTCTCGACCTTCTGGTCTTCGAGGGAATTAAAGAACGTTATGGAGTTCTTACACCCGAAATTGAAGAGCGTGCACGAATCGAACTTAAAGTTATTATCGACTTGAACTTCAGCTCTTACTTCTTAATCGTTCAAGATTTCATCAACTATGCAAGAAAGAACGGCATTCCAGTAGGACCAGGACGCGGTTCAGCAGCGGGAAGCCTGGTTGCATATGCGCTGGGAATTACCGATATCGACCCAATTAAATACAATCTACTTTTTGAGAGATTCCTGAATCCCGAAAGAAAGTCGATGCCAGATATTGATACCGACTTCTGTATCGAACGGCGCGACCGCGTCATTAAGTACGTGTCTGAAAAATACGGTGAAGACCACGTGGCACAAATTGTGACATTCAACCGTATGACCAGTAAAGCAGTTATCAAAGACGTTGCCAGAGTACTGCAATATCCGCTTTCAGAGTCAACAAAACTTGCAAAAATGGTGCCTGTAGTTCGTGGCAAACCAACGCCACTTGAGGAAATGGTCACAGACCATCCCGACTTCAAGAAGGCTTACAACTCGGACGAGGAAACCCGACAAGTAATCGACCTGGCGCTTAAGCTGGAAGGTGTCAACAGAACCTTCGGCATGCACGCAGCTGGTGTAGTCATTTCAGACGTACCGATGCAAGAACTAGTGCCGCTTCAAAGGAATAACGACGGCACAATCATTGCGCAGTTCTACATGGAAGATTGCGCATACGTCGGACTCGTGAAAATGGACTTCCTCGGTCTTCGTAACTTGACGATGATCGACAGAGCAATTCAAATCATCAAGCATATTCACGGCATTGAGATAGACCCCCTCAAAATACCAATTGACGATGAAGCGACTTTTCGAACCATCAGTAACGGAGACCTTGCAGGGATATTCCAGTTAGAAACTTCCGCAGGTATGAAACAGGTGGCTCGAGACATGAAGCCAACTGGAATTGAAGACCTTTCAGCCCTAATCGCGCTCTATAGACCGGGTCCGCTTGATTCAGGAATGATCGAAAAATTCATCGACTGTAAGAACGGGAAAACTCCGATTACTTACATGACTCCTGAGCTCGCTCCGATTCTCAAAGATACCTACGGTCAAATCGTGTATCAAGAGCAGGTTATGCAGATTGCGCAGTACCTCGGAGGGTATAGCCTCGGACAAGCAGACTTGCTGCGCCGCGCGATGGGTAAGAAAAAACCCGACGAAATGGAGAAACAGCGCGAAATTTTCGTGGGAGGCTGCGTCAAAAACAACATCAAAGAACAGGTTGCAAACCAACTCTTTGACATGATGGTACAGTTTGCGGAATACTGCTTCAACAAGTCGCACAGTCAGGCATATGCCTTTCTGACTTATCAAACGGCATACTTAAAAACACACTATCCAGTCGAATACATGACTGCACTGCTTACAAGTGTGGCCAGCGAAAAAGATAAGGTGCAGGGATATATCGCAGAATGCCAACAAATGGGCATCGACATTTTGCCCCCTGACGTTAACGTTTCTGGTAGAGACTTCACGGCTGACGGCAACTCGATAAGGTTCGGAATGGGCGCGGTAAGAAACTGCGGGGAAGCCGCAGTTGAAGAAATTGTGGCAAAGCGCGAATTGAAAGGTAAGTTCGCATCCTTCCCCGATTTGCTTGCACAAATCGACTTGCGCGTTGTTGGTAAGAAGGCGCTTGAAGCACTAATTAAGTGCGGTGCCTGCGTAAGTCTTGGCGTATCGAGAAAGCAGGCACTTGCCAATCTTGACTCCATGGTTGAAGGAGCCAGCCGCAGACAAAGTCAGCAGGCAAGCGGCCAAATAAGCCTGTTCAGTATGGCTGGTGCAGAAGCATTGGCTGAAACAGCTACTGCTCTCAAAGGAGACCCCGGGGAATTTTCTGAGCACGAACTACAGCATCTCGAACATGAATTGCTGGGATTCTACGTAACCAGCCACCCATTAAAACGCGTGGCAAACCGATTGCGCTGGCTCACCACGCATACCTGCCGAGACATCGGAGAGGCATCTGACGGTTCTTCAGTAATTATTGGTGGTTTGGCGGGTGGCATCGAACGCAAACTCACAAAGACCAACAAGCTGCTTGCTATCATCCATCTGGAAGACTTGACCGGACGCTGCGAGGCAGTGGCATTCGGTGACATTCTTGAGAAAATCGACACCAGTATTTTGGTGCCACAATCTCTTTTGCTTATTAAAGGTAAGATTCGCAAGGGCGATGAATCAACCTCTGTCTCAGTAACTTCCGTGCGACGAATAGCGGACGCAAACCTGGTGAACATCTTCTTCAATCAAGATCAGTCCTTTACTGATCTGCATAAACTCAAGCATATTCTTACTTTGCACAAAGGGGACGACCCGGTACTTCTGCATTTCCCTCAAGGAAAGAGAAGCCAGGCCATTCTCGTAGGGTGCCAGTTCTGGGTAAATGCAAGCGAAGCTTTGAGCATCGACATCCAGAAAAACTTCGTTAACTCGGCCAAGGTTCTGGTAAATCCGGTAGCTGTCTAGGCGTGCAAACGAGACAGCTTAGATTTTACGAGTGATTTTGAACGTCCAAAAATCAAAACCTGAGCGACCAAGATAATAGCCGTAGAGGAATAGCCCCATCGTTGAAATCCAGAGCAAAATAAGTTTTGCAAGGCAGAACATATAGGCGAAGATAAGTACGCTTGCAGTGAATGCCAATACAAAGGGCAAGAGAAGCAAGAACCCGCGGTCATCACTTATGCTTCGATCGCTTAAACCTGTATCTCGTCCATTGTCGAAACAAAGCCAGCTAGACACTACGACAAGTAGAAGCGCAGCCACTTTTATTGGTGACAAATTCATAGGGTCAACAAACCAAATCAACGCAGACAGTCCCAGCGCCGAGCTAGCTCCGGCAACCGAAAAGGCTACGACTTTTTTCTGCGCGAGGGAAATTGGCATAACGCACCGAAGTCAAAGGCAGACGATAGAACCATACTGCCTCAAAAAAATCCAACATTACAATTGGATTTCCGCATACATCAGCATTCTATTTAAGCGATGGCTCTTTCTCAGGAGTTTCGACTTCAGATTGCGACTCTCCTGATTTGACACAGGACTTCAGCCAATTTTGGAAATCATCCATGTACGTGAAAACAACTGGCACTACAAGTAGTGTCAAAATGGTTGACATAAATAATCCACCTACCACCGCTATCGCCATGGGCGCACGTGCTTCAGCTCCAGCACCAAAGCCAACAGCGATGGGCATCATACCTGCAATCATTGCTGTTGTGGTCATAATAATCGGGCGCATTCTAGTCCGTCCGGCCAGGTAGATGGCTTCCTTTCTACTCAGTCCTTCATTCATCTGCACAAGGCAATATTCAACGAGCAGAATTGCGTTTTTGGTGACAAGACCCATAAGCATCACAATTCCGATGAGGGCATACATATCAATAGGCTTGGAAAGGAGCCAGAGACCCAGAAGAGCACCACCCAGAGAAAGAGGCAGAGACATCATGATAGTGAAAGGCTGCAGAAAGCCACGAAATAGAAGAACCAGGACACCATAAATCAGGCAAACGCCTGTAAATATGGCATAGCCAAATCCACCAAACATATCTTGCTGCTCCTCCACATCGCCAGTTGGATGGTCAGAAATGGAAGGAGGCATGAATTTATAAGCAGGCAAGTTATGAATGAGGTTCAATGCTTCACTCAAACTAGTCTTGGCACCAAACTTAGCGCTAATGTGAATTTGACGGGCCCTGTCATAGCGCTCAATTGAGGAAATTCCAGTATCGAGCTTTACTTCAGCGACACTGCTTAGGGGCACCAGCTTTCCGTCATTTCCAGCGACTTTCAAGCCTTTGATCACCGACATTTTTTCACGAAACTCAGGAGCCAACCGCACAACAATTGGGATCTGACGGTCGCTCAAATCGAATTTTGGTAAGTTTGCGTCATTATCTCCAAGAGTAGCAATAATCGCCGTACGCGCGATTGATTCAACAGAAACGCCCTGCTCTGCGGCTCTTGCGGTATCTGGAACTATTACGATTTCAGGCTTGGCTGTTTGAGCGCTAGATTTTACATCGGTCAGCTGCGGCAATGTGCGCATTTCATTTTCAAGATCTTGCGCAGTTTTCTGTAAGGCACCGCTATCAAAACTCGTCAGCATTACTTCAACACGACCTGAGCCCCAGCCGCCTCCGAAAAGCACTTTGGCTCCGGGCGTGTTTACAATTTCAGGACGAAACGAATCTTCGAATTCGTCCTGGCTCAATTTGCGTTTATCCTTTGGCTTAAGCGTAATGCTGACAAAACCCTTACTCGTGTCTCCCTGCCCAGCAAGGGCGAAGACACGTTCAACCTCTGGACGCTTACTTGCGAGGTCTGAAATGTGCTCAATCACCCTGGCGGTGTCCTTCAATTGGCTACCTGGAGGTAGCTCAACTCTGACGGAAGAGTGACTGTTATCAATTCTTGCAACAAGTGAAGTTGGTAGGGCTTGAAATAAAGCGACACTGGCACCAAAGCAGATTGAACCAAGCACAACAGTCGCAAATCGATGGCGCAGGGCGATTGTCAAAATTCGATCATAGAAAGAAGCAAACCAACCTGTACCGTCGTGCTCTTTGTGCGGTTTCAGCATGTAAGCCGCCATGAGTGGGGTGATTAGACGAGCAACTAGCAATGAGCAAAAAACCGCCACTGAAACAGTCCATCCAAACTGCCTGAAGAACAGTCCGGAAATGCCTCCCATGAATGCCACTGGTAAGAACACAACCACAGCAGCCATAGTAGTAGCGATGACCGCAAGACCTATCTCGTCAGCGGCATCAATGGATGCATCATATGGCTTTTTGCCAAGATTCATGTGCCTGACGATATTCTCGATTTCAACAATCGCGTCATCAACAAGAATACCTATCACCAGGGCTAGCCCGAGAAGCGACATATCATTCAAAGTAAAATTCATCGCCTGCATAAAGGCGAATGTTGGTATCACTGATAATGGCATCGCGAATGCCGAAATGAGTGCAGCCCGCCAGTCTCGCAAAAACAGAAAAATGACTATTACTGCAAGTACGGCTCCCAAAATCATTGCTTCAAAAGTCGCAGAGCATGACTCTTTGACGTACTTAGCCGAGCCCCACAATTTCGTAAAGGTTAAGTCCGGAAATTTCTTTTCCAGGTCTTTGACGACAGTCTCAGCATCGTTGTCGGTGTCTACAACATTTTTGCCCCTGCGACGCTGAACATCGAGCCCAATCTGAGGTTTTCCATTTACAAGAAACAAAGCACGTGTTTCAGATGTTCCATCAGTGATGGTACCAAGGCTGCCTAACTCAACCCATCTTTTGCCAGGAATGATGATTCGTGTTTTCTTCAACTCTTCAACAGTTGACACGCTACCTAGTGTTCTTATTGATTCTTCTGCTGCACCTACATCACCGCGTCCACCTGGCAGATTGACATTCAGAGCTTTTAACTGCGTATTCACGGTATCTGCTGTAATTCCGAAGGCTTCCAGCCGAACCGGGTCGAGGTCTACATTAACCTGCCTGTACACACCACCGAAGCGGCTTGCCTGACCGATGCTCGGCTTTGCTAACATAGACCTTGTTATAGTTGTTTCAATGAGCGAACACAGCTCCATGGCGGTTCGCTTGCTAGAAGAAATTGTGTAAGTCAAACCGCCATCATTCACGAACTCTTGCCGAGTTACGGAAGGCTCATCCACACCACGAGGGAGTTGCCCGCGAATGCGCGTCACGGCTTCTCGTACATCGCTGACAGCACGGTCACTGTTTGTTCCTAATTCGAAGGTTATGTCAGTACTTGAGATTCCAGTATTGATAGTCGAATTTACATGTTTGACATTTGCTATACCTGCAACCGCATCTTCGATCTTTCTGGTGATCTGAGTTTCTATTTCAAGCGGAGCGGCACCATTCTGTCCAACATTCACGGAAACAGACGGCATGTCCACGTTCGGATTGCTTTCTATTCCCAAACTCATGAGCGCCGAGATGCCTGCTACGGTTAGCAGCAAGAACAGCACTATTGGAGGAATTGGATTCCGAATGCACCAGGCTGAAATATTCCAGTTCATCGCAGATGAGCCTATTTTGCCACTTCTACGAGGTCACGGTCGGAAATGAAGCGAGCACCTTTGTCAATCACAAGCTGCCCTTCTTTCAACCCGCTCGTTATTTCAACTGTGTCTTTTGTTTCCATACCTGTGCTGACAGTGGTGCTTTGAGCTAACTTGCCGTCCAGAGTAAACACTACTGACTCGCCACCTCTTGTCACCAGGCAGGAAATAGGCAACACCAGTCCGTCGTGTTTCGAAACGCATATCTCTCCACGAACAAACATACCTGGCTTAAAATCAGTGTTGGAAGGCAGCTCTATGCGAACAGTTCCCATGCGAGAAGTCGGGTCAACAATTGGACTTTCAAGACGAACATGGCCAACAACTTTGCTCTGATCTTTCTCAGTGGAAGAAATTACTACTTCCTGACCCGGCTTGAATTTCTTCAAATCTGTGTCATTCACTTGAGCCTTCAACTCAAGCCTGTTTAGACGACTCATCACGAAAAATGGTTTAGAGATTTCACTCGTATCTCCGATGTGCACATTGCGCTGCAAAATGAGACCATCATCTTCCGCAAGAATTTTAGTTTGCTTGAGCTGTTCTTTTAGATGCCTGATTTGGGCTTTGATTTCGTCAATGGAGGCTTTTGTGATTTGGACATCTTCATTGCGTCCACCTTTAGCAGCAAGCGCATAACGATGTTTGGCTTGAGCAGCAGCGTGCTGAGCTGCAGTAACTTTTTCAGTCGCACTTTCCATTTCGAGCTTAGCAGTGTCTCTTGCAAAGCGCTTGGTTTCGGCTTCAACCACACTCACAGCGCCCAGTTTCGCTAAATTCTCATAGCGCGGAACGTTTAATTCTGCGCTGTCGAAATTAACTTTTGCCTGTCCAAGATGAGCTTTCTCCTGGAGAATATTACTTTCAGCCTGATCCACAGCAGCTTTTAGCGCTGCAATATCTTCAGGACGATTTGGCTGAACTGATTTAACCATTGTTGCTTGAGCTGACTTCAAGCGAGCTTCCGCCTGCTCTAATTGAGCTTCCAGTAACTCTGAATGCAAGGTAGCAAGCACTTGTCCTTTCTTGACACGCTCGCCCTCTTCCACGAAAATGTCACTCACATGCAATCCGCCGACTTCGCATCCAACCTTCAATTCGTCCCAGGAGCTGATTGTTCCAGTTACGCCGATAGTTTCATTAACCGGCATGCGCCTGGCTTCAACCAACGAGACAGTCACTACAGGCGGTGCCACAGAACTCTTTTTGGAGGATGATGAGGATGCCGAGGGAATGTTATGAAAGCCACTGTAGGCGAGAAAACCTGCGCTTGCAACAACAGCAACGCCAAGTAAAACTTTGAGAACGTCTAACTTTGAGCGCTTTATGACGAGGGACTCCCCTTTTTGCGCCGCCAGAGAATGTAGTTGAGGATGTTGCTTTACAGCTTCCTTCAACTCGGTGTCAAGATCGCTCTCATCCAGAATCGACACTTCTGGATTGGCAGCAGTTTTTGAGCCCTGATTCATATTACCTCCGTACCATGTCCAGTTGGGGGGACCTGGCTTCGGCAATCAATTGCACTTGAAAGTCATTATGGAACAACTCTCATGATTTAAATGCAATAATGAGCATCCTTTAACCGAAACTTCACGAATTGAATTCATTTATATACGATTTCCAGAGCTGTCTTGTTGATATCGATTTCCTGCACTCAATGCCAAGATCTGTCCAATTCCCTGCACAAATCAACAGGGACGCACTCGGGTTGATTTCACGTCTCTTCATCGATGATCAAACCCGAAAGAAATAGGAGCAGAAGAATGACGTCTTTGGAAAAATCCCAAAATGTAGTTGAGCCTCGGTCAGATGCTGCACATTCACAGCTGAACTTACTCGGTGTGCTCTCAGAACTCAAAGGTGTCAACTTCGAAAAACCCTGCGATGCGGCATCCTTTGCCTCGCTGATTGACTCAGCCAACACAAACTGGAGTAAGCAGCTTGCTGAGTGCACAACTAAAATATACGAGACTCCCAAGCTGGCAAAATCCGAAAAGGAAACGGCGCTTTTTGCTTTTGTGAAAGAAGCCGCGAAATTGCAAAACGGCAACTCAATTGAGTTACAGAGGAACGGAAGTAAAACAATTGGATACCAGATCTATCCAAACTATGCAAAGCAAGCTGCTGAACAACGAGATACAAAAGCCTCAATTGAGCCTGAAGTGAACAAAACCGCCAGTGAAGAAGATCCCACTAAAGTGAAGGAGGAACTTCAGCGAGCTTATCCGCCTTCAAAAGGGGAACTAGACTATGCAAGAGAAATACGTGAAGAGTCAGCTAGAACAAAAGCAGAACTTGAAAAAGCTAATCCACCGACTCAGGGAGAAGCAGAGTATGCTCGGGAGATTCGCGAGGAAGCCGCAAAAACACGAAAAGAACTCGAAGCAGAATCGAAGAAGCAGTGAGTTTCTTTCCTGGAAGTTCCAGGTTTCCTCAAAGACTCTGCACTCATCTCCGCACAAACGAAGCTCATGTCACTCTCTTGCAGCCTAATTCCAATCAGCTGATAGAAGAGCGTTAGACATTGCAAGCATCTGTCCAAAAGCTGTATCTCATTTCAAGCAAAAACCTGTTTGCCCGATTCGGCATACTGTTGACTTCACTACAGAAGTGGCTTTCCATGCGGCTTGCACGAGAGAGGCATCTTTGATGATTTGCTGTTTCAAAAACTATCGCGGCTCTATACGCCAGTTTCAGCTAACTAGAGAAAGATTTTTGCCAGTATTCCATGCTTCTCCTACCGACAAGCGGAATCACTGTCCGGGCGGCTAGTTGCAAGAAAAGCCCCTCACACATATGCCACCACGTGCAATAGCACATACAGTAGCAATACCTCTAGCAGTTTTTGGCCCGAGCCAAAAGTCAGCGATAAGATTTCGGTAAATCTTAACATTTCATCCAAGGATTTTTTTGCGATGCCACCAGCCAAAGAACAGCTTCAGAAGCCACTCTTAACAGCTAAGCGCGACTTTTTTCGCTTTGGAAACAAATGTGATCAGAGAAAGTCAAAATGAACACAGGCGGAGATTTTTTTGTAGAATAATCGTCCTTCGGAAAATTACAACAACAGGAGGTAAATCAGGAGACACAACAACGCCCCCTTCCAGAGAACGGCAGACAGTCCAAGACTGGGTTTAAAGATAAGGCGTTTCGTGTACCCCTACTTCTTTCATCGGACTCACTCAGCCTGCAGGTGCAGGCAAAGCAAGGGGGAAAGGAACATGTTTGGACCACATCTAATTCTAGAAGCTTACGGTTGCCCAAAAGAGTTGCTCGGAGATTTGACAAGAATGGCAGAAGTTCTTGACGCTTATCCAACTCAACTCGATATGACCAAGATTATGCCTCCGTACGTTTTCAGGTACTCAGGAGCTGTCCCAGATGATTGGGGCGTTAGCGGTGTAGTTCTGATTGCCGAATCACACATCTCAATTCACACCTTCCCTGAAAAGGGATTTGTGACACTCGATATCTTCTCTTGCAGAGATTTCGACGTAGATGCTGCGATCGCATACTTCAGCGAACACTTCAAGCCAGAAAGAGTTGAACAACAACTCATCATGCGCGGTCGTGAATTCCCACGCAGCGCACCACGTGCAGCTGAAATTGTTGAACAAGAACGCTTGCGCGTAGCTGCTGTTTAAGCAATAGCAACGCAAAGAATACAGGGTGGCAGCAATGCCACCCTTTCTTTTTCTTCCCACAGACGCCTGTGCTTGCCCTCAGCCGAATTTTTTCTGTAACTTGACACCGATTTTCAAACCGACTCGACAGGGCACGTAGAGCGAAGGAATTCGAAGCTGGCGTCCGCTAAAATCTCAGTGTCGAAAGGCAGCCAAGAATTCAAAAAGCCGATGCTGTTAATGCATCGGCTCTTTGCTTCACGATTGAGTAGCGGATATTTAGAGAGGATTCGCTTCTGGTGGAGCAGCAATTCTGTCTTTTCCGTCCATACCTTCTTGCGGGTCTACAGGAACCGCATCGGGAGGTGTAACACGATCCGCAACTGGCGTCTCATCCTGCACTGGAGTTGCTGCGGTTTGCGAAGCGGGAGCAGTTTCGTCTTTATTTACTTCAGTTTGCATGCTCGGCTTGGCTGCAGTCTGCACTCCATCATCTTTACCATGATGGAAAGGGTTTAGCTTGCCAATTCCCATGCCATGACCCAACAATTGCTTAGTCTTACCCAACCCAGCCATAGGCGCTCCAGCAATTTTCTGCCTCAAGTTTCTTCCATCTTTTGGCGCCACTGCATTTGGTGCTGACTTTACCGCATCATTTTGAGCTAGTGACTTTGCTTCATCCTTCTTCGGAGCTGCAGCTGTTTTCTTGCTAGCCTCTTCAGCTTGGGTTTTTGCCAATTCGTGCTCAATATTTTTCAAATCCTGATCTTCGGTTTGAGTTTCAGGAACTAATGATTGTGTAGGCTTAGCAGCAACTGCTTGTTCCTTCTGCGGCTCAGGCTTTTTGGCTAGTTCCGGAGAAGCTTTGCCAGCTTCATCTTTATGGAACGGATTCATCTTACCGATGCCGTGACCAATTGCTGCAATTCCAGCAACTGGTGCAGCAGCGATTTTCTTGGCACCATCTCCGCTACCACCTAGCTTGCCACCAACGGCCTTGGGTAGACCGGCGATCGCGCCACCCGCAGACTTGAAGCCGCCCGCAACCTTCCCGCCGACACCTGCGCCACCATCTTTCACTTTGCCAGCGCCTTCACCGATTTTCTCACCAGCTGCAACGGTGCCGTCTTTGACTTTTTCGCCTGCGACCTTGAAACCTGAAGCGATCTTCGAACCGACAGATTTGGTACCGCTTATGACACTATTTCCGACAGCCTTGGTGCTTTTCGCTATGCCACCAGTGCTCTCCTTCAGACCACCGAGGAAACCACCATCATCAGAGTCATTCTTAGCGGTTTTCGGAGCCTCCTTTTCTTTCTTATCTTCTTCCAACTTGGGCGAATTTTCGCTGATAATCACAGTTGGCTTAGCAGGTTTAGCGCTAGGAATCTGAGTGTCTAGCTCACTTTCAGTATTCCGTGCGACTTTGCGCTCTTTTATCTTCTTCTGCTTTTTGACGACTTGCTGCATTTTCTCCTGGCTGCTCGGAGCTTTGACGTATGCGTAAGGATCTAGCATCGACTGTGCCAGAGCAACACTGTTCGCGGATAGAACCAGCGATGCAGCGAGCAGAGTGACGTTCAGAACTTTCATCCTTATACTCCCTTTAGAGAAATCAAGCATGTCCTTTATAGCACAATGCATCCCCCCATTTTGCAGGTCTGAACAGCACTTTAGGTCCTGGCAAGACCGTTGGGAGACGGACTTCGAGAAGTTCTTGACTGCGACCTTCAAATCTTTATAAGCAACTGACAACCTTCGAGAAATACAAATAGAGACTCACTTTGTAGTCATTTTGGATATCAGCGCACGAAGTCAAGCGCAGGGTGCCAGAAATTCTCCGGGCAAAGTTTGACAACAAACCCGGATCCGTCAGAAAATCCCCGGGCAAAGTTTGACTACAAACCCGGATCCGTCCGAAAATCCCCGGGCAAAGTTTGACTACAAACCCGGATCCGTCCGAAAATCCCCGGGCAAAGTTTGACACGCCCACGGACCGTCAGAAAATCCCCGGGCAAAGTTTG
The DNA here is from genome assembly GCA_044226015.1 of Obscuribacteraceae bacterium (SeqCode). Classification (GTDB taxonomy): domain Bacteria; phylum Cyanobacteriota; class Vampirovibrionia; order Obscuribacterales; family Obscuribacteraceae; genus JAIEPM01. Next base: position 288,812 of record JBGAHS010000007.1, on the reverse strand, counting down.
ACACCAACCCGGATCCCTCAGAAAATCCCCGGGCAAAGTTTGACACCAATCCCGGATCTGTCCGAAACTCACTATAGTCAGGACTCGGTGGATTCTTCCACAGTCTTAGTCTCTTCGACAGCCGCCAGCTCCCGAGTCAGGGAAGGCTCAACAACGTGGGTTCTGATATCGGCAAAAGAATATCCTACAGCCCACAAAAGGGCTGACAGCATTCCTCTCACGGAGTGAGCATCAGATTTCACCCTCCGAAGAGCTTTCAAATCAAGAGAATCGAGAGCCTGAATTAACTCGGAACGCTCATCACCCTTTAGTTCAAGCAACTCAACAATCTTGGCTTTCACTTCACTGTCGCTTCTCATTTTTCCACCCTATCGAATGCGGATCTTTTATTGATTTACCCAGCACAGAGAGAAACTACGAAAATGCCAGCGTGAATTATTAGCATTGTCTAAGGTGAGGGATTTAGATGATGGCAGACAATGCAGAAACTAGGGACGACAAGGCTCGGGAGTCCGACACCCCAAGCGAAACCAGCGAGAAATTCCAGGACGAATTTCACTCGACTGGGGAAAGCCAGAGTAAATCTTCTTTGAAGTCAAAAGAACCCGAACCCAAAGAGCTTGAATTCACTGACCCTTATAAATCTTCTCCGTCTACTACAACTATGGAGAGAGGTTTCGCTAATCGCCAACAAGGTGTAAAGGAATTGGCAAACTAGACACTAAAGAATTTTTCCAGCATTGATACCAATGGCGATGGCAAAATTTCTCAAAATGAAATTGAAAGTAAAATGCTCGATAAGGAAACTGCAACTGACAAAACTGCAGCCGCAAACCTATATGCGCGGCTTCACTCAAATTGAGCGAAATTCAAGGCAAGGTTTCACCAGAACTAGGTGCAATGAATGCACTTGGTGCCAGGAGAGAACATGCTAAAAACAAGCTCGACGAATCAGGCAAGGAATCGAATAAAGTATCACAAGGTCATGCCGGTGACTGTTTTTTCCTTGCACCTCTCATTAGCTTGCAAAAGACAAAGCCTGATGCGGTCAAGAACATGATCAACCAGAATGAGAATGGCACCAGCACAGTCACCTTCCCTGGTGGCAATGGAAAAATTGAAGTGGACAAACCAACTGAATCAGAAAAGGCTATGTTTGGTGGCAACGAGACAGCAGCGACACTAGAAAAGGCTCTACGCAAGTCAGAACTAACGGGCATGGAAATAGACAAAAACGCAAACACATCATTGGAGGTGGGCCAAATAGACGGTGGACTCATCAAATCTGCGATGCATCTGCTGACAGGTAAAGAAAACAAAACTTTCTACTTCAAAGACAAAAACATTGGTCCAATAGTAAAAGACTCCGATTTGCAATCAGCGCTGGAAACCGCCGCCAGAGAGAACACTCCGATGGCAGCTGGGTACTACGGTGCGACCCAAAATGGTCTGGTTAACAAACATGCATATGCAGTAAGTTATGACGAAAAGTCTGGCAAAGTACCCTTAGAGAACCCAATCAAACCCGTTGGAGATGCCATTATCACTAAATCCTTCCCAACTGAGCCAGCACTAGCAAACGGTCGCCCAAAAGACGGCGTCAATGACAGCAGATTTACAATGACAGTAGCTGAGTTCAAACAGCGATTTCATGAACTTTCCATAGCTGGAAAGTAGTGAATCCGCGTATCGTTACTTCACAAATGGCTGTTAGCTAACCTGATACAGGATAAATTGAAGTCGATAAAGGGAATAACCCTGGTGGCAGTCTTTTTTGGAGCTCAGGAAATGCACGAAACCGCAACAACGATTGGTAGCCCATACTGGCTAGTATTTGTAATGGGTATTTGGGTTGTAGCTTCGCTCGGTCTTGGAGCAAAAGCAATTTTCTTTGATGCTGAACAACAAAGTCAATTTGAAGAGTAGGTTCAGACAGACCCGCCAGACCGCTTAACTATTTCGACCGAGCATGGTGCATGTGACACCACTGCCTGAGACACGCTGCCTAAAAGGAAGCGCTCAAGCCCTGTTCGTCCGTGAGAACCCATTACTATCAAATCTGCCGACCAATTGCTCGCTGTTTGAATGATCGTCTCTTTGATTCGCCCACTTTCAACCACCTCTGACTCAACCGAGCAATCAGTGATCGTTTGCTTGATGCGGTCGGCGCACTTTGTCACGTAAGACGTTGCTGTGGATTCTAAACGCTTAGCATATTGTTTTGCTTGTTCAACAGCATGCTCGTCCCATCCAGCAAAATCGGGATGATAGGGTTCGCAGACCATAAAAACCAGGAACTGCGTGCCTGGACTCCAGGGGCGTTTCAACACTGATTCAAGCGCATATTCCGAGTGGTCAGAATCATCGACGGCAAGCATTACTTTCATCGAACTTCCTCTTCTTCAGTATCTGTACAAATTATAAGTCCTAAAATTCAACTTGCTCTTAAGATAGGCTACAGCTTAGGTGAAGTAGCAAGATTTGGTTTGGACAAGATTGACTAACAGTGAGCCTTCAGTAAGCAAAGATTGATTTGCGATTTGAGTTCATCAATTATATGCGTGAACAGAGAGGCTGGTCACCCAGACAGCGATCCCCATATCGCCTCTCCTGCAATACATTCGGGCACCCGTTCACCTTTCCTTAACAATTGCTTGACCATAAGGCATTCTAGAATTAGCATGGTTGCATCACTACACCAGTAAAACGAATGAAACGCCCAATTCCTTTTTTCTTTTTCTTTATTGAGGTTCACTTGGACTGAGTTAGCAACTCAAGGCACCAGGTGGACCGCAGTCGTTAGCTGCGGTCTTTTCGTTTAATAGGGATGTTATGCAAAAACAGTTTTTTAGCTTCGAATTTTTCTTTAGCCAGGTTCCCCTAGCTTAGTTGATTTCAGGCACAAATCGGCAACGCGGGGTCATGAGTATCAGGGACCTCGCAAGATTCACATTGTTCTAAGGAGTCGTCATGTTAGATGCAAAATTGGTCAGAAAACAGTCTGCAGAGCAGCAAACAACAGTAATAAAAATTTCCGAGAAAGTTTCCGTAGGTTCCAATAAATTACTAATCATCGGGGGTCCGTGTGCCGTCGAAAATCAAGAGCAAATGGATGCAGTGGCAAATCGCCTCCATCAAACCGTGCAGATGATTCGTGGTGGTGTGTACAAGCCTCGCACTTCGCCTTACAGCTTTCAGGGACTCGGAGAAGAAGGCATCAGCATTCTGCAGAAAATCAAAGATGACTATGGAATTCCTGTCATTACGGAAGTCATGTCTCAAGATCAAATCAGCAGCCTTGTAAAAACAGCTGACATATTGCAAATTGGAAGTAGAAACATGCAAAACTTCGATTTGCTAAAAGCTTTAGGACAAGCAGGAAAACCGGTTCTATTGAAACGCGGACTTTGTGCCAGCATCGAAGAGTTCGTTCTCGCGGCAGAATACATCGTAAGCCACGGCAATCCGGATGTAATCTTGTGCGAACGCGGTATAAGAAGCTTCGATAATTACACAAGAAATGTTCTCGATTTAGGCGCTGTCGTCGCACTCAAACAAATCACTCACCTTCCAGTTATTGTAGACCCCAGCCATGCATGCGGCAAAAGCGAATTGGTTGCAGGCTTATCCAAAGCTGCCATCGCCAGCGGTGCCGATGGACTCATAATCGAATGCCATCCAGAACCTTCCAAGTCAGTTTCTGACGCAAGACAAGCGTTATCGCTGGATGAAATGGAAGCCCTTGTCAGATCACTAAAACCGTTGGCAGCCGCATTGGGTCGTTCAATGCACGAAAAATACAGTGCTATGAACAACTCCCAAATAATCTCAATTCACCCAAACAGAATTCAACGTTCTTGCGTTTCGAGAGGATAAAACAATGCTGCCAAAACCGAAAAACGAGCAGAACAAGACAGCGCTAAATCAGGTTCCAGCCTCACTTCCACTCAAGCGCATCGAACACATCAGAAAAGAAATAGATTTGATTGATCGAGAACTGAGCTTCCTCCTGGAGAGAAGGTTAGAGCTAGCTCAAACACTGGGTAATTGGAAACACGAGATGGGAATTCCAATTAAAGACGAGGAGAGGGAAAAGCGTGTTCTTGAAGGAATAAGAAGAGAACTGCCGAACTCAGCCTTGCTAGAAAACGTTTTAGCGCTATATTCGGCTATACTCAGCGAGAGCTGCAAGGTGCAAAAACGATAATCTTGTTTTTTTGTGAGATAATCGGACGAGTATTACTTAATCCGCGTTGCAGAGATGAAATTAATCGTTGCCATTATCCAACCGAGAAAATTGGACTATTTAGCCAGTGCCATAAGACGTGCAGGAATATCTGGTCTAACAGCATGCGCCGCCAGAGGTTTTGGCACAGAGACAGCTGAATCAGACTGGGACCTCAGCGGTGAACTCAGTGAGAAAACTCGCGTAGAAATTGTCTCCACTGATGACAAATGCGACGAAATTGTGCGCCTGGTTCAAAAAACCGTTTCAACAGGAAAACCTGGTGATGGGCTTATTTTTGTGCAAGACATCGAATACACGGTGCGTATCGCTTCCGGCGAAAAGCGAACCGGAGAGATTCTTAAGAAGCCCGACCTGGAATAGGAAACTGTCGCTAAGCCCGAGTCGCTAAGCCCGATGTGCTGAGCTTAGAGTCGCTAAGTTTCGATATGATAATCAATTACAGATGAAATCAACTCTGAGATCTGGTGATTGCAGGTAAGTATCAGGCTTCTTTTTCCACAATGCAAAGCTGCATTTTGCAGGTAATGCCTTCAGCTTAAATCCTGTCAATTCGTCCGGCGTATCCATGTCGTTGCAGGATGGACCACAAGTATTTCTTGTCTTTGTTGTGATTTGCTGATTTATAGTAATGATGTTTGGTGGAAGCTTAGCGAGGTTTGTGCATTTATTTGCATCAACATAAATGTAGTTGTAACCAAAGTCTCGGGCATTGTAGGCGCGAACATCGAAAGTGATTTCTGACATTGGCCAGTTTCCGTTTAGTAAGGCTTTGACATCGTTGTAGTATTTCATACAGTCGTAAACTATTTCTTCTCTCTTTTCCTTCGGATAGAAAGTTGCACTTACTGGTGGCAAATAAGTAGGAAAGACATCCGCAAATGCTTTCTGATTTGGAAAACGGTTGCCCGACCAGTGCATGTTGCTTCCATACCATTCTGGACTAACCAATAGAAGTGGATTGCCGTAATACACAGATTCTCTTGATGGTCCCTCTGTTTTGTCTATACCTGCGCCCTGAAACATGTGTCCCTTAATTCCCCACCAGGGGCTCTTTCCATCAAAGGAAAAAACCTCCGCAGTCTGCTTGTACGGCGACTTCAACAATTCAGGGTGCTCAGATACAAACTTCACTCTGTGAGAACTCAAATCATCCACAGTTCTGCCGTTGTAGCTCATCAAACCATTAACAGTAATACTTACTTTTTCTGGAGCCTTACTGTTAAAACCTATATCCAGAAGGTTGTTTCCCGATTCCGAAGACCCCCCACAAGCAGAAAGTAATCCGCTGATGGAAATAGACGCAAGAATTCTGCTTAGACCAGAAAACTTCTTCTGATTCATTTTCGAAAAGCCCCCAACCAAAATCTTGGCAACGAAATCTGTCTACCCTCCTATCGTACAACAGGAGAAGAATAATTTTGCTCAGGACTTACTCGTTTCTTTCTTCCAAATTCTAAAAAGAGCCCCTGCCCCAAGCAGGGCAAAGAAAGAGATCAGTCTGGTTCCCAACTGAGGCAGCGGACCTAGTTCAGGTATTTTAAGAATCAAGGCTGCCAGCAGGGTACCTAGTAAAAGCTCACAAACCCTTGCTCTGGAGGGATTTTCTGAAAACAAACTCAGCTTCGATAGTCGAGTTAAAAGCAAGGTTGAATGCCCAAGGTTGTACACAACAACCGACAATCCAGCAAGTAAAATCCCCTGAGTTAGACCAGTAATTAGAATACCCAACGGCCATCCAATCTCAGTAATGAATACAGCGCGAGCAAACATAGAAGAGAATGCAAGAATCAGTACGCCAGTTCCAAAACATCGCCAATAACTAGTTTTTGACTCACTCACAGCTGACAGAAACTTGACGGGGAAAAGAGACCAGCAAAAAAAGCTCACTATACCAATTAAGAATAAGGATGGTATTAGCCTTTGCGTTTTATCAGCCCAGCGTTTCCACTGAAGCATGGGTCTGTACTTTCTTGCGACCTTATCACGTGGAGATATCATGTCTCTGATTACAGGCTTGTCTTTCAGGATTTGAACAAGTGGTCCATCAAGGACCTGCTTATCCTCACTCAAAAATGCGAAAAATAATCCCTGTTGATCTGACCCAGCAGCCTGATCGGAAGAAGAGGTATTTGGCGTCAACTCGCTTGGGGCTCCTTGCGCATGCACCATATCAGGTGTCAAGAAAAACTGGCAGCTAAGAAGTGCAAATGCCACGAAAAAAAACCTTAGTTGATGCAAGTCTTTCCTCATTTTAAGCTGATCGTTTCCTGTGAATTAGCCGACTGCATCAGCATTTGTAGACCGAAAAGACCAACCAGACTGGCGCCCCATCCCAATACGCTTTGCAAAGAATCAAAAGGAAGAAGAATAAAATAGAGAAACGCTGCGAAGACTCCAATTGGCAATAGTGACGTTTCAATTCCAGGAGTTGATTGTTTCTCAACCTTTTCCAAAATCTTCTGGGTTAGCCCTTCCGACACATCGAACTGAGGCAGGGAGGAAGCCATTTCTATAATATTCGAGTGCTGAGTCAAAATAGCCAGGCAAGACTTACATTCCTGACTGTGTTGGTCGAACATTGCTTTCTGGCTACTGTTAAGAGTCAGTCCGATTTCTTGCTTTTCAAATAGCTCTAAAAAACAAGAGCAATCAAATTTGTCATTGGCTTCCATTAGTTCCACCCTCACCGAATTCTAACTCTGTACTTTTTGTGTATCAACCAAAATCTTCCGCAACTTTTCTCTGATTCGAAACAGAATTGATTTTATGGCACTCTCGCTCTCATCCACCACAGACGCTATATCCTGATAGGAAAGGTCATGTTGATATCGCAGAACAAAAATCTGCCGATGTCGAGGTGATAGATGGTTCAGAGCCTCGGTGAGCATGAGCTGTGAAAAGCGCTGCTCGACTTCTTCCTCAAGAGATTCTTTACTAGAGGGCTCTGCCTGTGGACTTTCCTCCAGTAGTTCTTCGAGCGAATCAAAATATCTGCTTTTGCTATCTCGAATAAAGTTTAAAGTCGTGTTGGATGCAATTTTCAGCAACCATGGCTTCAGGTTTGCATTGTTTCGAAAGCCGCCTAGATTCTTGTAAGCCTTGTAGAAGGTATCTTGCGTCAGGTCGGCAGTACTTTCATGAGACTGAACCATTTGATAAATTACGTTGTAAACCAGTTTCTGATAACGGCGAACAATAACTTCAAAAGCTTTCTTCTGCCCGGACAGAGTTCGAGCAATCAAATCATTATCAGTTAGCTTGTCGATATCAGCGGCGGCCAAGCCTTTTTCTCCATTAAGCAAAGTTGTTATGCTAGCGGGCCCGTGCATAAATAATTTCCCACAAAGAGTGAAATTCCAAGCAGAAGTCGTACTCAAAAATTATTGATCGAGAGCAACCATATCTCCGCCTTGCATGAGAAGTCCTAGTCTCCGAGCTTTGATATTGCCTGTGAGCAAATCGTTGATGCGAGAATGTATTTGCTGTTTTTGTTCAGAGCTGAGTATTTTTCTGGCCTCCAAAAGGGCTGACATTCTCTTGTCTTGCACTTTTTCTCGAAGAGCTCTTAATTCCTGAACCTTTGCTTTAATCATTTCGTCAGAGCTCTTTTCGTCTGACATCATGTTATTCAGAGACAAAAGTCCCTGGCGCAACTCTTCTCTAGCAGGTCGTGTTTCATCCGCTGTTTCTGTCATGATCTTCGATAATTTGTCGCGCTGTTCATCGCTTGCATTTATTCTGCTGAAAAATCTCTTGCTAACAAATTTCCGCAAAGCAGTTTCAAAGTCTTTATCGATTAGCGGCGCCGCTGTGGCATTTCCAGCAAGGGTCGGCGCTGCGAATCCCACCAGTAGGGGTACGGATACAATCATTGAAACAGCCAACAGCCACTTCTTTTTCTTTGTAAATGTCATTTCAAAAGCTCCTTTTCTGCATTAGTTGTTGTTTGGGTGAAGCGGCAATATTCCGTCCACGATATCCATTACACAGACAAAAGAATTAAGTTTCGGTCAAAAAGATTAAATGCAGTCCTGCTAAACTTAGAGGAAGATTGAGACTTATTGCATGACCTTTCGCATCCTTTCCATATTTGTAGTCAGCGCGCTTGTCCTCTCTGCTTGCAGCGAGAAAGCGGCTGATGAGCAGACAAAATCGCAGACGCAGACAAAGACGGAATCAAAACAAGCGTCTGCTACTGAACACGGCAGCAAACTGGTAGGCGCAGAAAGCGAAAAGTATCACGAGCAAATTGCTAAGCTGGCTGCGGCTGCCGACAACACCGTCGAGGATGGCTGGTATTTTGGGCAAGAACCGAGAATTCTAAAGTCGTTCTACCGCAAAATAAGCCCCTCTCAAAAGGCTGATTTCGCAATCGCGTATCACAATTGGATGGTTCAGTTCAATGAAGATCTGGTATCCAACTTCAAATCATATGTTCCATACTCAAAAAGAGTAGATTTCGCTTTTAGTTGGTGGAAAGAAAACTCGGCGGAATTTAGCAAGCAAGAAGGCAAATACAAAGTGCTCTGGGCGCACGAGTCAGTTCAAGATGCAAACGAGCTGTGGTGGCGAGCTGCGGGCAACCTGCAAACTTTACCAGCGGACTCAGGTCTGACGATTGCTCACGATGAAGAGCAGCGAATGTTGTTTCATTTTATGGAAGATGAGGCAAAGCAGGGCACAATCTCAGAGCAAATTTGGAAGCGCGATCATGAAGGCGCGCAGTAAAAGTGCGTAAAAGCGCGACCGCTTCCAACGAGATTATTCTTAACCGAGCAAGAACCCCGATTCAACGACCTTGACTGCGGCCTGTGTTCGACCTTTTACCTGCAACTTGAGAAAAATACTTTTAAGGTGAGTCTTGATTGTATCAATGCTAAGTCCAAGTTCCATGGCAATCTCTTTGTTGCCGTATCCCTTCACCAGAAGTCTTATAACCTCGAGTTCGCGCTTACTCAGCGTGAAAATGTCGGCAGAAAAATTCTCAGCCATCTCGTGTTCTCCTGTTTGTGCAATACATAGACACAGCGTTTTCAAATCTGAAAACGAACTGTTTCTCTCGTTATGTATTAAGTTGCGCTGCGTGCTGGGAAGCAAGAACTATTTGGAAATCAATCAGTACTCTTTCATAATGACAGATAAGATCTGAAATTATCTTGAAAAAATTTGCCAGTTCGATTACGCCCGAGCTCATCACAGGCGCATCGTATATACGATTGGCAATAGAGGTTAATACCGGTAAGAGGCTAATACTGATGAGGGCTAATACTGATAAGGCGCTATACCATAAGCCTGTCGCATCTGATAATCAATGTCCTTGCTACTGCGTTCAATGTTTTCCAGCAACATTTTTCTTTGAATAAGCTGCTTTGCAATTGACTGACCGTTGTTATCAACAGCAAACAAATTGTCTTGCACTTTCAAATAGTCAATGAATAGCTGCTTTGCGTTTTCAAAATATCCCAGGTATTCATCTTTCAGAACCTTAGTCTCTGGGAGAGCCGGCAACGCTCGCAATGATTGGGTCGCAAGGTTATAACGATTTATGAGATCACCTAAAAGTTGACGAGCGGCTGCCTTATCCTGAGCTGGCATAAATAGTCCAAATCCCCGAGCCAACAAGGCATCTGCCTGCTGTTTCTCTATTGGGTTCATCTGTGACCGTCGTCTTATTTCGTCATATTTGAGAAACCACTGAAAAACTTTAGCCGCTGCTTGCGGATTAGGTTTGGCTGCCATCGAAGGCTGGGGCGCATAGCCGTAAGACTGCGGATTTGCTCCCTGAACTGGCATCATGGGCTGACCACCACCATAATTTCCCTCGACCTCTACTGGCGGAAACGGCGACTCATTGCCCGGTGGGTTGCCGGGTTGCGAGAAATTAGACTGAGGCTGCTGTGCCAGCGCCGCTTGAGAGCAGATCAACAACAGAATCAGGTGGGTCGATAATTTCGCAAGCATTTGCATTTTGAAGTCTCCAGTCACCTATTATTCTACTTTGACTAGCCCATTAATGCATGCAGGACAGCATTACTACTTTAATATAGGGAAGAAACGGTGTTAACAGCCCGCGATGGCGAGGCAAAATTTACTTTGGAGAGACGCCAGCGGAGGCAATTTTTTCATGACCATTCTCGTAGCCGTCAAAAAAAATGGACGGGTGTTTCTGGGAGCTGACAGAATCACCACGTTTGGGCAGGAGTATTTCACTAACCTGGTCAATGGCGGCAAGATCATCAAATTGAAGCATGCCTATCTAGCAACCAGCGGATACACGCTGCTGGACAATGTCTTGGAACATATGCATGCAAATAATCACAAGGTTATGGACAATAAATTTGCAAGCCGCTCTGACGTATTCCAATTTTTTCTTGAGCTGTATACAGAGCTGAAAAAACAATACACTTTAACGGATACTGGAAAAGACACCTACGCTGGCATCTACAACGTCTTTCTTGTAGTGACGGATAAAGCCATTTATGGCATTTCCAACAACATGACAGTCACTGAATACCCACAATACGTAGCCAAAGGTGCAGGGTCAGATTACTCGCTTGGCTGCTTATATGCGCTTTACGACACTGTTGACGATGCGGGAGAATTAGTAAGACTCTCTCTTGAAGCTGCCTGCCATTTTTGTATTTACTGCCGCGAACCGCTCGATATCATCGAAGTAAAAGCCAGTGACTTCGGGCGCACAACAAAGTATAAAGATCATGGCGAACTTGTCAAAACAGTTCCCTTGAGAAAAGGCGCACACGGAGTGATAGTTCATACAAGTGGCGAACGCAATGGCAAGAAAAAAACAACTAAAGCCGCGGCGGCAAAGACCAGCACAAAGAAACCAAGCAGCACACAGAGTAAATCAAAACCGAGTTCCAGTCGAACGAAGAAGCGTTAGCACTGATTCAGCGCTTAACAAAAGCTGGCATCAGCTCCAATACGACCGCACCATCAATGATGCCGATTCTCTTCTGAGTGTCCATTGGATCACTCTGTGATTTTATGAAAAGGTATCCACTTGCATCGCGAGGTAAACCTTCATGAGGACCTTTCAGACTGCCTTCCTGCAGTGCTTGCAATTCAATAAAGATTTTTCTTGAAACATTACCCGCTACAGGATTCGGATCTTTGACTATTAGAGTTTGTTCGTCGGCAGCGCCACTGAAATTCATTCCATATCCGGCAAGCACGACCCAATGTCCGTCTTCTCGAATATAGTCTTTATTCTTTGGGTCGAACTTATACCAGCCAATATTCAGCCACTCAGCTCTATCACCCTTAATGCCATCCTTGAGCCATTGCAAATCAGGAACTTGCTTTTTTGCGTCAAACTCCTTCTGATGTCGGTTCCAGCCCGCGTATCTCAAAGAAGCAATACGATAGGGAGTAAACTTCTTTATGTAAGTCTGCACGCCTTCCAGGAACTGTTCGGTGCTGGTTCCCGTGGAGTCACTTGTGCCCATGCATTCTGCAATTCGCGTGACAGACTGAGCGGCGAGCGACTCTTTTCCTTGGGACGCAATGAGTGCCGCATATCCATGCCTTTGCAAATAGACAAAGGCATCGAGCACCACTACTGGTGCGCAGTACTTGAGACCTTTACCTGGAAATGCAAAGGCATTATTCGTCTGTTTAAAGTCCGGCATTTCATCAGCGCGAGACAAATCCATCGTATTGTTTGAGATCAGTGCGGGCAGGAAAAGATACAAACCAGCCGAGGCAAGCACAATGCCTAACAGTATGCTGAGCCAGTATTTTCGTCCTGACTTCATGGTTATCTCATTTAGTTAGACGTTTAAGATCCTGCAAGAAATCTGGATACGAAATCGCTACACAGGACTCGTTATCAACTTCCAGAGCCTGTTCCGCGACCAATCCAGCGATGAGTCCTGTCATTGCCATTCGGTGATCATCATAGGAATGCCAGGTGCACCCGCCTTTGATCAAACCACGTCCTGTAATAGCAAAACCATCATCATATTCTTTTATGTCAGCTCCAGCGGCTTTCATATTTGTGACGATTGCTGCAAGCCTATCTGATTCCTTGACTCTTAATTCACTGGCATCGCTGACTTCCAAACTCGCTTCGCTCATCGCGGCAGCCAGTGCCAGAATTGGTATCTCATCAATGCCGGCGGCAAGGGTTTCCGCGTCAATTCTTGAGCTGCCAGTTAGTTTCTTCCCTTTTACAAGAATATTTGCAATCGGCTCTCCACAAAGTTCACGCTCATCTTCAATCGAAATATCTGCACCAAGCTCTTTCAAAACTTTGTACACGAGATCTCTTCCTGGATTCAAAGAAACATTGGTGAGAAGCAGTTCTGAGCCAGGCAAACATGCTGCAGCTACCATAAAAAAGGCAGCAGAAGAGATATCGGCAGGCACATCGATTGTGTACGGAGAAACAGATTCTTGCAGGCGGCTCACTGCAGTTACCGTGTCGCCAATCTGTTCGAATGGCACGCCAATATATTTGAACATGCGAGCAGTGTGGTCTCTGACTGCTTTTGGCAATTCAACAAGAGTGCGACCATCAGCTTGCAATCCGGCCAAAAGAAGTGCTGTTTGAACCTGAGCCGATGCTTCTTGCAGCTTGAACTCGCGCCCTTTCAGTTCTCCACCTTGGACTATAAAGGGTGGATAGTTTTCGCGATCTAAGTACTCTACCGAAGCCCCCATGAGCTGAAGTTGTTTAAGCACACGTGCCATTGGTCTCTTTCTGAGCGATTCATCGCCATCGAATTCGGTCTTGAAACTCTTTCCTGCAACGAGCCCCGACATCAGACGAATTGTTGTACCAGAGTTTCCAGCAAACAGAGCCGCTTCTGGAGCCGAAAGTGATTCAATTCCAGGGCTGTGAACCAACAGCGCGGCTTCCCTCCGGCCGTTCCCAGAGGCAGTCTGTCGTTCGAACTTTAAACCAAGCTGCTTGAGACAATCGGCGCTGCTCAGGCAGTCGTAAGCTGGTGAAAGTCCATAGACCTTGCTAGTCCCCTTTGACAACGCCGCAAAAATCAGCGCTCGGTGCGAAATGGACTTGTCACCCGGCACTTGTAAAGCGCCCTTCAATACACTCATTCTTCACTCACAATTACAGGCTCGCAATCTTGGCATCCCAAATCGCAAGCAAACCGCGGACTTATTGTAAGATTAATCCCCACATTAGGGTAGTTGGATAATACAAATGCTGCGCTTTCTAAGCACTGGGGAATCACACGGACAGGCTCTTGTGGCTGTGCTTGATGGTTTCCCCTCAGGAATGAAGTTAGATATTGAGCTACTTAACAAAGAGTTGCAGCTCAGGCAACAGGGCTATGGTAGGGGCAACCGTCAAAAAATTGAAACTGACAAGGCCGAGCCTATCGGTGGCGTCCGTCATGGTATCACCACTGGTGCCCCAATAAGTTTACTGATCAAGAATCGCGATTTCGACAACTGGCAACACGTTATGTCTAGCCATGCAGTTGATGAAAGCTCAGCAGAAGTTCTCGAACAAGAAGGCAAAAAGAAGATTGGGCGTTTTCGCCCAGGACACGCAGATTTGGCGGGTTCAGTAAAATTCAAGCAAAAGGACATTCGCGATGTTCTTGAGCGAGCAAGCGCGAGAGAAACGGCTTCGCGAGTGGCAGCCGGTGCGGTCTGCTTGCAATTGCTTGAACATCTCGGCGTCAGATTGTTATGCCACGTAATTTCAGTAGGACCAGTCAGAAGTCAATTAGACACTGAAACGCAGTCGCTTACAGAATTGGAAGCCCAGATTCAGAATTCGGAAATGTTCTGCGCAGATAAAGATGCTGCAGAAAAAATGAAGGACTATATTAAACAAGCCTGGCAAGACGGCGACAGTGTCGGCGGTGTAGTAGAAGTAATTGCCGAAGGGCTTCCAGTCGGATTGGGCAGTTACACTCAGTGGGATGCAAAAATTGATGCGCAACTGGCGCAAGCTTTAGTGAGCATTCAAGCCATAAAAGCAGTCGAAATCGGAGACGGTTTTGAAAGCGCCTCACGTCCGGGCTCACAAGTTCATGATGCTCTTTTCGAAGCTGAGCCTGATGCAGCGCTGCCATTCACGCGCAAAACAAATCATGCTGGCGGCATCGAAGGGGGCATGACGAACGGTTCTCGCCTTCGTATAAGAGCATATATGAAACCAATTCCCACACTACGCAAGGGACTTCCTTCTCTTTCATTTCCTGAATATGAAGCAGAAACAGCGCACTACGAGCGTTCTGATGTTTGCGCCGTTCCAGCCGCATCTATTGTTGCAAAAGCTATGACTGCTTTTGTTCTGGCTAGAGCTGTTCTTGAAAAATTTGGTTCAGACAATTTCGAAGATATAGAAGCAGCACTTAGCAGGCATCGCATCTGGTGCAAAGCACAGGGAAGCAAAGCCAGCAAGCACAGTGCTAATTCGAGTGAAAGCCCTGAGATGGAGATGGAATGATGAATTCATCTCGTGTTGGTCGCAAAGGCGAAGCTTATACGATCATGCTCAACTCGGAGATACCGATTTCATCACGTGTTGATTTTGGAGTAGGATTTCGCAAACGCAGTGCTCAGATTCTCAAGCAGCTAGGGTGCGGAACGAATGTGCTGCTGCTCAGTCAAGCATCACTTCCGCCAGATTACGCAGAGGAGCAAAAGCAAGCACTCGAGAAGGATGGTTTCACAGTAACAGCGATGAGCCTGCCTGACGGAGAGTCCGCAAAGACACTCTCCCAACTTGAGTCTTGCTGGGAATCGATGCAGAAGGCATCATTCACTCGAAATGACACAATCTTAGCTATAGGTGGCGGTGCGCTTACTGACCTGGCAGGCTTTTGTGCATCGACCTATTTGCGCGGCGTAAGGTTGGTATTGCTGCCGACGACACTTCTGGCACAGGTTGACGCCAGCATTGGTGGAAAGACCGCAATAAACCTCTCATCAGGTAAAAATCTTGCTGGTAGTTTCTATTTTCCAAGCTCTGTAATTGTCGACCCCGAATTTTTGCAAAGTCTTCCCGAGCGTGAACTCAAGTCCGGCATGGGTGAAATCATAAAATATGCCTACATCGAAGATACAGTTGCAGCAAATGCAGAATACAAGGCAGGTCCTCGCCCGCTAAGAAAAACAATACCCGAGAATTTTGCAAACGGTATCAGTGCAGACAATCCTTTTCTACCGCAAGCTATAGCACTCTGCATCAGAATGAAACTCGCGGTGGTTTTGAAAGACCCTTTCGAAGCCAGACTGAGACGAAGCCTCAACCTGGGACATACACTGGGACACGGCGTTGAGAAAGTAAGCCAATATCAGGTTAGCCACGGAGAAGCAGTTGCCATAGGAACAGCTTTTGCATTTAAGCTAGCTGCAGCACGAGGACTGATAGATAATTCGATTTTCCTGGAAGTTGAACAAACGCTCAGTAAACTCGGGCTTCCTTACAAAGTGCCAGCAGAGCTTGATCTAAACAAAATAGCCGAAGCCGTCGCCTATGATAAGAAACGCGCGGGCAAAAACATCAAATACGTGCTGCCCGAAAAAGAGGCTGGCCAGGTCTCGATAGATCAAGAACTTGCAGTAGATGAACTTGCGGAATTCATTAGAAAAAATGGTTGAATCATCTCCATACAGAATTGCGTTTCAAGGAGCAGCAGGGGCATTTAGCCATCTAGCTGCTCAGAAATTTGCTAGTTCATTTCTGAACTCAGCCAAGCTAGAGTTCGTTCCTAAAAGCAGCTTTGAAGAAGCCTTCGAGTTTGCAGAGCATGAGGAGAATGCTCTGTCCTGCATTCCCTTCGAGAATTCAACTGTAGGTTCGATAATACAGAATTATCAATTGCTCTGGGCTACCAATTTACATACCTACTCTGAATACACATTGCAGATTCACCATCAGTTAATGGCTCTTCCAGGCACAAGAATGGAGGACGTTATCGAAGTTTATTCGCACCCTGTCGCTCTTGATCAATGCAAGAAAATCTTTAAAGAGCATGGCTGGATGCATCCACACATTTACTTTGACACTGGTGCATCTGCAAAAATGATCAAGGACGAGAAGAAGAGAAATGCAGCCGCCATTGCAGCAAAGCAAGCCGCTGAAGAATATGGACTGGAAATAATCGCTCCGGACATTGAAGATTACGCGCACAATCAGACCCGTTTTGCCTTACTGGGAAAGAAGAATTTGAAGCTTTCATCAGACACAGTAGCAGCGCCTTTCAAATTTACTGTCGCGTTCGAAGGACAGGAGAATTTGAACAAAATTACAGAGTTTTCGCAATTTCTCGGCGACGGATGTGATTTGATAAAGCTCGAGCCACTTCCAGTGCCTGAACGTCCCTTTCAATTTAGAGTTTTTCTAGATTTCCGCATCGCAAATGAGAAAGGCAGAAAACATGCCAACGACATGGAGACATCGGTTCAGGGAATTAAGACCTTTGGCAAATATAATGCAATTTCATAGCTTCTGAGATGCCACAGCTGTCACCGATGTAAGCAAGCTAGCAGAAATTTGTACTTCAAAATTTGGGAAGACTTTGTGAGCTGATTGAAATCAACAAAAGAAGTTTTTGCTGATTTCTAATGAGGTATGATCAGTTCGGGAATCTATTTTTTGAGCTCAGGCGAGAGGCTGGCTACCGGAATGAAAAAAATCATTGCCTCGACGGTTCTTTTGCTTCTTTGCTCGCTTCTCACTGCTTCAGCCGCAGATTCTCTAGAAAAAGGCATACAACTGGCACGGCAGGGAAAGTACCAGGAAGCAGTTCAGATACTTCGCAGTTGTCCTCAAAATGCCAGCAATTTTTACTATCAGGCTTACTGCTACTACCAGCTAAAACGGGAAGCCGACGCCAAGAAACTTTTTGCCTACGTAGCCGAGAATTTCCCCCGGTCATCAGAAGCTAAATTAGCCACTGATTTTTTGAAGCGTCTTGACCCTGCGTGGACCAGCTCGGCTGCATTGAGCCCAACAATGGGTACTCCTGCTTCGACGAGTCCAGCTGCTGTCCAGCCTAGCTCATCTAGAGTGAGCAGTTCGCGACTGGCCACACCGCCCGTTGAGGAAGATTCAGAGACCAGCGAAATAGATAAGTTACCTGATATGGCAAGAATATATTTCACGCCAGGCTCTAACGGACACATGCTTGTCGATGCGATTATAAACGGACGTCCTTGCAAATGCATGTTTGACACTGGTGCCCCCGGCTTATTGTTCGGAAAAAATCACTTACAACAGTTAGGAATCGCAGCACCTCGCGGCGCCGCTACCACATCAGTTTCAGGCTGGGCCGGAGTGCGCCTGCCTGCGTGGAACATGCCATTGACGGTTAAATTAGGCAACGTCGAGCGCACCTTGAATGCGACGATACAAGAAGAATTCGATATGCCACCACTAATTGGCTATGCCTTCGTAAAAGGATTTCAGTACGAAGTTGACCAGAAAGCGAAGTGCCTGACCTTGAAAAAGCCACACGAATCGCAGCAAGCTGTGAACAATCTCTATGACCTTCCATGCAACATCATAGGCACCAAGCCAATCGTCCCACTTGAGATTGGAGGAAGGAAAATTCCAGTCTTCATCGACACCGGTGCATCCAACACTATCATCAACGCAGAAACTGCCGCTGCAGCGAATATTGAGATTCCATCAGATGCACCAGTAGCAATGATGGGAGGAGTTGGTGGCACTTCGCCTTATCGAGCAGTAACTGTCGACTTACGCATGGGACCAATTGTTTACAGAGAATTTCAAGTCTATGTAGGCGGTCACGCCGGAAGCTGCGTTGGTCAAGATTTTCTCCAGGGCTGGCGTTTCACGGTGGACGAGAAAAAGAAATTGATGCGATTTTTCCATTAACTGCGATATTGGGTCAGCCTCAAAATCCTCTAATAAAGAGCCATTTCAGGCTTTGTATTTAGCGCAATTAATCAGTCGCAAAAGCATGATGCAAGCGGCAAAAGCCCTGCTCATCGCAAGAACCAACGTGCTGATTGGGATAAATACGATTGTCGGTGCAGATCACAAAAATTAGATTGGGATTGGACGAGGCAAATTCACCGAGCAGGATTAACGCATGGACAAGGTCGAGAAAGACAAGGCGCAAGAAACTAAACAGGACGCAAGCAACAAGCTCTCCGAAGAGGCTCAAGCAGCGGGGCAGGGAGCGTTCCAACCCAGGGTTGCTCAACAGGGTTCAGAAATAGGGCGTTCTGCACTTCCACCATACATTCTGGAAGAACTTGCAAAACGCAGCAATGACAAAATGTATTTGGACACGCTTGAGACCAACAAAGACCTCGAGCAACAGGGTAAATTTCAGCCTCGCGTAAGTTCAAACGCTAATGGGGCTAGAGAAGTCTACGACGCAAAAGGCAAAGAAGTTCATCCAGGAGACAGAGCAAGATTCGAGGGAGAAAAGCCAACCAATAACGATGAAGTCGATAAAGTATACGACTACACCGGCACTGTCAGAGACTTCTACAAACAGGTTTTCAACAAAGATTCAATCGATGGAAAAGGCATGAAGATGCTATCAACCGTTAACTACGGTGACAACTATCAAAATGCTTTTTGGAACGGAAAACAAATGACTTATGGTCATCCCAGTGAGAAAAGTCCGTTCAAGACATTTGTGCTTTTAGATGTTACCGGGCACGAAATCACGCATGGTATCACGCAAAACACTGGTGGTGTCTTTTACTGGGGACAGTCAGGAGCGCTCAATGAGCACATCTCCGACGTTTTT
Organism: Obscuribacteraceae bacterium (SeqCode); assembly: GCA_044226015.1. Lineage (GTDB taxonomy): Bacteria > Cyanobacteriota > Vampirovibrionia > Obscuribacterales > Obscuribacteraceae > JAIEPM01. The sequence goes on along the minus strand of JBGAHS010000007.1, from coordinate 269,828 downwards.
GGCGAGCTGATTCAACAGAAACAGCAAGGAATTACTGCAGACAAAGCTGACTGGGTGATTGGAGACGGTATCTGGAAAGACGGCATTAACGGGCGTGGTATTCGCGATATGTTGAATCCAGGCACAGCGTTTGACGATCCCAAAATCGGAAAAGACCCACAACCGGGGCATATGAAAGATTACGTTTCAACCTGGAAAGATATGGGAGGCGTGCATTACAACTCGGGCATTCCCAATCGAGCCTTTGCGCTATTTGCAAAAGCAGTAGGCGGAAACGCATGGGAAGAACCAGGAAAAATCTGGTATGAAGCAACGCAGAACATAGGAAGATTCCCTAGCTTCGCATCATTTGCTCACCAAACGGTGGAGGCGGCACGCAGGCTGGGTTACGCCAAGGATGTGCAGAAACTAGAAGAAGCCTGGGCTGCAGTCGGCGTTAAGCCGAAAGCAGGTGCTCTAGACTTCCTCACTCCGAAAAAACCGGCTGATACGTCCACACTACAAGATCAGGATGACCGAAACGGTCCCATTTTGCGGCCGCTTGAAAAAGAACTGGTGCCCTCAAAATAGTCCATCAAAGTCACTAGCAGAGCAAGAGAGAACGAAAGTTCTCTCTCGTGTTCTTTGTCAGCGCACTAACTCTTTGCTGTAGCATTTAGAAGTTGCTTAGCTCTTTTTGAGCATATTCTTGATTTGCTGTCTTTTTATCTGCAAATCTTTGGCGCTGCCCATGCCACCAAAGAAAGTTTCATTGTAACTGACGACGAAGTCTTCGACTGCATCAACAAGTGCTTGAGATTTTGCCTGGTCGTCCCAGGCAGACACAGTGTCTTCAAGCTTTTGCAAAAACTCACCTGGCGTTTGGCTTTCGCTTTGACTAATTCCAAGCTTTTTCAAGTCTCTCTGCAAACCGCAATAGACCTTACTCGCGGGGTGCATTGTCACAAGGAAATCAAACTTCTTGGAGAAGAATGATTTTGTCATCAAAGCAAGAGGTCCTGGAATAATGATCAAGAACAGGAGCACCGGAATAAGCTTGATCAGGTCAAACCATGTCAAAGTGATCGTCTTTGTGTTTCCGATAGGAACAGGCAGCTCGATGGTCACAGAGTTGGGTTCATGACCTTGAACTGCAGCCGATTCGGTAGAAGCGGTCATCTGTTGGGTAAGCGAAGAAAAGATTCGCTCTCCCTCGCCAGCTCGAGCTGGCATCTCACTAACAGGTGTCGCATCGAAGGGAACCCATCCCACTCCGGGGCAATATACTTCAGCCCAGGCATGTGCATTTTTCAACTTGACCTGGCGCGTGCCTGTTAGTGAGTCGAAGTCTCCTGGTGTAAACCCTACAACGAGCCGCGCGGGAATGCCGCTGCCGCGGCACAACATAACTACAGCTGACGCGAAGTCTTTGCAGTCACCACTTTGGGTATCAAACAAAAATCGCTCAACCGTATTCTTGCTCTTGGTCTTATATTTGGGATCTGTGCTGTATTTGTAATTAGTTTTGACATAGTTAGTGATTCTATGTGCCTGTAAGAACCAATTGTCGTCAAGACCGGCGATTGACTTGGAGAGTTCAAAGAACTCGTCGGACAGGTTATCCGGCATTTGGAGAAATAGAGACAGATTGGTGCGAATATTTTTCTCCTGCTCATCTGACGGAACGGGTTCAGCAATCATTTTCTTGATATCGAAAAGTGGATCATCAGAGATAACGCTATAATCCAAATTTTCAATCAGATTGCCGCTTCCTCTTAGATTTCCACAAGAGTCTAGGGTCAACCCGGTGCATGGGTAATTGATAACAGTGGGATAACCGGCAAATATTAGCTTTGAACCCATATTTTTCATCATATGGAATTTCTGAGTAACTTTGATAGCGGGAACTTCTGCAGATAGTGAAAGCGGATTGACTTCATTTAAGTAGTAAGTTCCTGAAGACGATCTCTGCAGTTTGGCTTTACTTATCTCATCCGAGATAGACCAGTTAAGCCCGTCGAAGTGATCAAAAGCACCCTGTCGAAAAAACATGGTGCGGTTACAAGAGACTCTGAATAATACGATGTCATCTTGATCAGCAGCCATAGATGAGTCCATGGTATCAGGCATATAAAACACTGGTGGACGTGAAGGATCTCTGCCCTGTTTTTTTCCTTTCTTTGCATTGGATTTTTTTGCATTCTTTCCAGACGGTTCACCAGCGCCATTTTTTCCGGTAGGTTCACCTGATGCATCTTTTTCGGAGGGGTCGCTGGACGCCTCCTTTTGCGATGCGTCTTTTTCAGATTCCAAACCGCCCTTTCCTTTAGATCCTTTTCGGGAGGATTCCGCGGGGTCTCCAGATTTCGGATCTCCTGATTCTCCCGTTTTACCTTCACCCTTCTTATCCTTATCAGCAGCTGATCCAGAGGCAGAACCATTCTTGCTCACGCCCTTTTCACCATTAGTCTGGTCTGAAGCAGGCTGATTTAGATCAGGTTGAGATTGACCCTGCCCTTGCTCATCTCCTGTTTTATTCTTTTGATTATTGTCCGGAAGCGATTTGTCTTTTGGGATCTTCTTTCCTGTTTTTGTTTTATCAGGACTTTGCGACTTGCTCTGCGAGGCATCAGATGATTGCTCTTCTTCACCCTTACCTGACTGAGAATCTTGATTATGCGATCGGTTTGAGTCAAGAAAGCGATTTATTTCCTCTAGTCTCTTTCGCTGCTTTTCTTGCTTCTTCTTCTCATTGGTACGAGAGAAGTTAACACCACGTTCAGGAGCACCCTGCCCTGCTTTTACAGCTTTCCCTGCACCGCGCCCGGTGCCCTTGCCCGAGTTCGAAGTTTGAGCGTCATCGTTCTTGTCGTTCTTGTCTTTGCCAGAAGCAGTGTTATCATCCTTTTTTTGATCTGCAGTCAGGTCACGATGTTTCTTGGGCGCTTCTCCAGGCTTTTTGACATGGAATGGACTGCGAGTTCGCTTTGGCATATTCATGTTCTTTTCATTAGGCATATTCATACCGTCGTGCTTGAGCAGTGAATAGAACTGTGCCGTGATAACATCAACGAATGACTCGGCCCGGGGAATTACAAGGAAGAGTCCAATACTGAGTAATACCAATACCGATGTTGGAAAAATCAAGTTAGCTGTTTTTTCGGAAACGCGGGCACCAGATTTGGCACCATAAGCACCGCTTCCGTCTATTCGTCGGGCTTGAACTTGACCAAAAGTACGCGACTCACAATCAAGTAAAAGCATGATTGCAGCAAGAACCAGATAGAGCAAAAGTCCAACACCAAATAAGCCCCCCTTGCCCAGGGCTCCTGCGAAACAGACGATAAGAAGACTAACGCCTTGCGAAAAATTGAAATCAAAGCGAGAGCGCAGCTCAAAACTGTGGCTGACATAAAGTCCTGCAAAAAGATGCAGTGTTGGAAGTAGCAAGTCTATCTCGCCGGTGTAACCAATCAATTGGGCACGCATTACATCAATAAACCACATGCAAGTTATGGCTATTGTGATGAGTCCCACATACTCAAGCCACTTCACAGTTTCGTGACGGAAGTGATAACTCAAATACGACCCGATTACGGCAGTCCAAAAATAAATGAACAAGAGCGGTATTTTCAAACCGACAAAATCGACACTTGCAACATTCGGATCAACCAGAGCAATAAGGAAGAAACAAGTAAACGTCTGCGCAATCCAGAGAAAACGTAGAAATTGAGAATTCTCTGCTGGAGCGCGTTCTTTAATACGCTTTATCAAATCCAAATTGTTCAACCAATCAAGATTCATAGCCTTCCCAGCTCCACATCGCTTTCTATGTGAGATATTGAGCCAGTAGCTTTTGTCTCAGCAGATTGCAGTTCAGAAACATCTATGCCACTGCGAGCCCCCGGACGAAGCGACACGAGCACGCGCTGACTGCTCATTGCGTCGCTACTGAGTGCTTTTACAGCATCTCTTTGATGGTTCTTTTCGAAACTCTTGAACTCATTTCTAAGTTCATTAGGCATCGGAGAAATTCGCGCCAGCAGTTCGCTTATCAGCTCTTCACCAATCATTCCCGTAGGCAGGTCTTCCAGCAGCATTGCCATCGGCTCCCAATCTACAGATGGGTTCAAAACCAGACGCGGAGTGAACCCCATTCGATATCCATATCGCGCCATGGCATTTGCTGTTGTGCAAGCTAACTCGAATTGTTCTTTAGACCAAACTTGAGTGAGGTCAAACAATATGTCGTAATCTGCTAATGATTCGGGTTCATATTCTCTTACCAGAAATTTTCCCGAACGAGCACTGGAAGCCCAGTGAATCTGGTTGAGGCTGTCTCTTTCTGTGAATTCCCGCAGCCCTTTCAGGTTGACAGATTTTTGCATCAACAGATTACTTGCAGCCCTTCCAGTTGAATTTGGTTTGAGGGTCAAACGCGAATGAAAGTTTCCCGACAACTGTTTTACGGATGGATGCACAATTATTCTTGCATTCTCTACGTTTTCGGCAAACTTAATATCTCGAACCCACCAAGCCATAGAGAAAGGAAAACATGTAGCAACTTCCAGACTCTCGACTTCATAACAACCACGCCCAAGAGCTGGGGCTTTCAAGCGAACCTCGACTCCCTGCATCAACGCTTCGAGCACTATGGGTAGTGGCAACACGGCAGTTTCTTTACGAGAGCTAGACCACCCAATTCGTTTTAATTGCAGGTTCGCACTCATGTATCCACTCGGAATCCAACGAGAAAGTAGCCCAAAGAAAGGAAGCCGCTTTGCTCTCACAACAATTTCCTGTTCGTTATTTGCTCCGCGCGAAGAAACGTGACAGCTCGCAGAGAGACTCAATACTTCTATCAACGGCAAAGTAAACCCAATAATCAAAGTGGCGATCATTGCCGACGGAAGCATGTACCCCCAGTCGTTTCCAACAAATGCGGCAACAGCATAGAGTGGTACAGCAAGGAGGAAGAGCACAAATGAACGCATTTCAATGAGCAATGTCAACCCGAAGGGTGGCAAATCAACGCGCAATCCTCCCGGTTTTGCAGTGCGAGAATCGATAATTTCGTTCGAAATTGAGGCTGGTTCTTGGCGGAAGCCGCCTCGATCATTTCGGGACGGGAACTGTCTCCAGGACTCGTTCAATGATGTCGGCATAACTGATTCTCTGCGATTTGACTTTAGGAATAATGCGATGACCAAATACTGGCGGGGCTAAGCGTTTCACATCGTCTGGAGTAACATAGTCCCTGCCCTCAAGGAATGCCAGAGCTTGCGCCGCCCTCAGAAGTTGTTGGCTGCCCCGTGGGCTGACGCCGAGAATCACGGAATGATGAGCTCTCGTTGCAGTGGAAATATCGATAATATATTTGACGATCGCCTCGTGTACGCGCACAGCTTTGACAGCCTGTCTTGCTTCAAGAACATCCTCGACACTCAAGACAGGTTGGCATACGAAAGAATCAGCTTCCATTGTTTTCATCAAGATATGGGCTTCTTCTTTAGCATTTGGATAGCCCAAACTGAGTGCAACCATGAAGCGATCTAGCTGAGCTTCTGGCAATGGGAATGTCCCGAGTTGTTCAATAGGATTGGCTGTTGCAATTACGAAAAACAAATCAGGAAGCGCACGAGTGACACCGTCTGTGGTGACCTGCCTTTCCTCCATGGACTCCAGCAAGCTAGACTGAGTTCGTGGACTTGCTCTATTGATTTCATCCGCAAGAAATATGTGGCTGAACACCGGACCCGGTACAAAACGGAAAACTCCCTCTTTCTGGTCGTAGATGTTAACACCGGAAACGTCAGCGGGGAGCAAATCAGGCGTACATTGCAAACGCTTGAAAGTTGCATGAATAGACATTGCAAGACTTTTTGCCAGGAGCGTTTTTCCCACACCAGGAACGTCTTCAATAATCAGATGCCCGCCAGCTAGAAGCGAGATTGCGACGAGCCTGGCAGCGCGATCTTGTCCTACAAGGACGCTGTTCATGTTTTTCAGAAGAGCCTGAGCTTTGGCACTCAGGTTCAAATTGCTGGACGGCCTGGCAGTAGCAGATTGGTTCACTAGACACCCCGTTAATACATAATCTCCCCGACGATATGCCCTTTGGACTGTGGAATCAAACCGCCTGGCAGCCAGCGTGAGGAGAGCAACGCAGCAGCAATGTATGAGTTACGCGCAGGCGGATACCGGTGTCTCGTCCTGAAACGCTGATGCCACCAGGATGGCGGCTCCCCCAGCGCTCCCTAAATAAGTGATCCAGAATCACTTATTTAGGCATGTTTACAGGAACTCCAACAATCCTTAAGACGAGCAGCCACAAACCAATACGCGGATCCCAATACGAGAATCCCAATACGAGAAACTCAATACCAGAATCCAAATACGCGGATCCCAATACCCGAATCTCAATACCAGAATCCAAATACGCGGATCCCAATACGCGGATCCCAATACGCGGATCCCAATACGCGAATCCCATACGCGGATCCCAATACGCGGATCCCAATACGCGGATCCCAATACGCGAATCCCAATCCCAATAGGCGAATCCCAATACGCGGATCCCAATACGCGAATCCCGGCCTTTCGAAACTTTGCCGAACGAATACTTTATTAGACAAAAGTCCAAACAGCTAGCTCTGTCGGACGTTCTTGCGGTTTTCCACAGTGACAAATTCGCCTCGCTCTCATAAATTTGAGGCAAGATCGGAGGTTGGTATATGAGATTTGAGATGGAGTCTGGCCCGCAAACAGACTCAGCAAAGAGCCCAGATTGGGCAGCGGAGGCTTACCCACATCCGGAAGGCAAGCAAAAACTGTCCTTCGCGGAATTGTTTGGCGACCCAGTCTTCGACGCGCAATTAGCAGGTTCTCTAAACTCGAAACTGTTCCAACTTGATGAATCATCAGTTGGCGCGTGTGACACAAATCGTGTTACCACAAATCAGAAGGACTCGCTTGCGGCAACAAAAGAAGGCGACTCAATTCTAAATCGAATGTACGAAATGGCAGTTCTGACTCCGAAAGGAACGACCAAAGCGAACCAGTTTGAGAAAGTCTATGGCGATGCTGTCGCAACTAAAATGGCAGAGCTAGGAATAACAGACATCACGCGCATGGGCTCGGCGATTTCAATTTCGCTAGCAAACCCTCTGCATTTTGGAGACGACTCCGGCACAATCGACATTCAAAAGAAAGTGTCGTTTTCATCGCTTCCCCAAGGGGGCGCGGTGAAATTGGACAATGTATCTGGTGTCACAGTCAGTTCAGGGTTCTTTACGCTCTCGGTAAGCAAGGTCGATCTTCAACCAAGAGAACACGGCTATCTCACGGGACAGGTCTCGGCAGGTTTCACGCAAACCAAAATCTGCGCAACGCCCGATGGAAAAATCTATCACTGACCTGAACTTCTTCGGCTTACGAACTGACTAAGTACTGATTGGCCATGGTTTGGAAGGTCTTGACCTGCATATCGATCCACGAATTGTCTTTTTTGAGTTCTTTCGCCATAAGCTCTGCAACTGTCTTTGCCATATCAGACGCCGCTGCGGCATCGAGAAACAAAGCCCTTGTCCGGCGTGCGAGAAAGTCCTCCACTGTTCGGCACATCTCGAACCTTACCGACCAGATAAGCTCCGCTTTTGTGAACGGAAGACGCTCATGCAAAACGGCTTCTAACTTCTCTTTTGCTTTTAGCTCCTCGATTTTGGAGCAATCGGAGCCATAGACATACATATGACCCAACTGAGGCGAGAACTCTTGGAACCCATGTATCCGCAAGTTTTTCGTAACACAGTCACGCTCATCAAGCTTTGCTAAGGTAATAGCATGATCAACTGCCTCTTCAGACATATGCCTGTAAGTAGTCCACTTGCCACCGCATATGGTGAGCAAGCCACTATTATCGATATGAATCGTGTGGTCTCGGGATAGCGCTGCAGTACTTCCTCCGCCAGCCTTCACCAGAGGACGAATTCCCACAAACACACTTAAGACGTCGGAGCGTGCTGGTGGTCGACTGAGATATTTCCCTGCTGTTTCCAATACGAATTCGATTTCATGCTCAAAAGGAATTGGCTCAAAGCTAGCCTCTTCAATGGCGGTATCAGTGGTGCCAACCACTACATGATCATGCCATGGAATCGCAAACATGACTCTTCCATCACTGGTATGAGGAACCATAATCGCCGATTTTCCGGGCAGAACAGATCTCTCAAAAACAAGGTGGATACCCTGGCTTGGAGAAATCATATTCTGTACAGAAGGATCCGCCAGCCTGCGAACACGATCTGTAAAAGCACCAGTCGCGTTGATTACTACCTTAGCTTCGATTTTAAACTCTGTGTCTGATTCAAGATCTTTTGCAAGCACTCCGGAAACAAAACCATCGCCATCTTTTAAGATGCCTATCACGGGAGCATAGTTCAAAACCGTCGCCCCTTGCTCGGCAGCTGTACTGACAAGATTTATCAGTAAACGCGAATCATCAAACTGTCCATCGTAATAAAGCACACCACCACGCAGACCTTCCTGCTTAATGGTGGGTATCTCTTCGAGAATTTCTGCTTTAGACAATAATCTAGATTTGCCAAAACCAAATTTGCCAGCAAGCAAATCGTAGACCTTCAGCCCCATGCCGTAGAATGGTGCTTCCCACCAATCATAATTCGGAACAACAAATGGAAGGTCATGCACAAGGTGCGGTGCATTTTGCCTCAACAGCCCACGCTCTTTGAGGGCTTCCATCACAAGCGGAATATTGCCCTGCTCAAGATAACGCACGCCACCATGCACCAGCTTTGTACTGCGGCTCGATGTTCCTTTACCAAAATCATTTTCCTCTAGCAGCAATACCTCATAGCCTCGAGAAGCTGCATCCAGAGCTACGCCAACACCAGTAGCACCCCCACCGATAATCAACATATCCCAGGGCGTTTGCCGAGATTGCAAGCGTTCTAGCATCTGTGTTCTATTCATGCCAAGGTGTCCTCATCAAGTTGTGATAACGATACATAAGCCTCAAACAATTTTCCACTGTCATGAAGAACTGGAGTGTTAAAATAAGCGCTTTCCCGGAGGTTCGAAATGTCTGAGAAGATTACTGTGTATGAAAAACCGACCTGCTCAAAATGCAGAGAAATGGACAAGCTTTTGAGAGAAAGCGGAGTTGACTACGAAAAGATAAATTACTATGTACAAGCTCTGTCTAAGACAAAGATCAAACAATTGCTCTCAAAAATGGGAATAACTGCTAGAGAACTATTGCGCTCATCGGAAGCTACATACAAAGAACTTGGTCTGGCAAATTCAAAACACAATGATGATGAATTAGTCGATTTGATGGTCAAGCATCCAGAACTAATGCAACGTCCTATAGTAGAAAAAGGTGACAAAGCTGTTCTCGGCCGCCCAACAGAAAACGTAAAAGTATTGCTCAAAAAATAGTTCCTCATTGAGAGCAACTCTCTCTGGTTCCGGAAACAATGCCAACAGGGTGCGTAAATGAAAGACCTACGCTTAATACTATGCCTATCGATTGCAAGCATTAACGCAGTTGTTCCAAACATCGCCCTGGCAGAACCGCCAGGCAATATCAGAGAGAGAATAAAAGAACGCATTCAGGAGCGGGTCCAGGAGCGAGCTCAGACTCCAGCTCAAGACAAATTGGGTGGGCAAGGAGCAAAAGACAAGAGTTTTGAAAGAACAGAATTAGGGGGCATAACGGCAGCAATCTGGTTTCCGAAAACTAGCGCGCCCTACCCTCTGGTCATCTTCTCTCACGGCTTTCACGGCAGCGACAATCAGAGTATCTTTTTGATGAAGGCTCTGGCTGCCGCTGGGTACCTGGTCGTCGCCCCCTCGCATCGCGATGCTCTCAACAAAGGTTACGCAGATGCTCAAGCTAGTTTTGCAAAAACGAACGAATGGTCTTCGACAACCTACGCTGACAGAAAAACCGATATCGAACGCTTAGTAAAAGCCCTTCATACAAGCGCCGAATGGAATGGAAAAATTGACTGGTCGAAGTTCGCTCTGGCTGGACATTCACTTGGTGGTTACACAGTGCTTGGACTCGCCGGGGCGTGGCCAGAGTGGAAGATGCCTGGAGTAAAAGCCGTGCTGGCATTATCGCCATATTGTGCTCCCTACTTGGTGCATAAAACAATGAATAAAGTCAGCGTGCCAGTTATGTTTCAGGGAGGAACCAAAGACCTGGGCATCACGCCCAGCATAAAACGAAAAGGCGGAGCATTTGAACAAGCCAATTCGCCCGCTTATTTTGTCGAGTTTCAAAACGGTAGTCATTTTTCCTGGACAAATTTCAAGCGAAACAATAGTCTCGACGAGCCTATTGAAAAGTACAGCGTAGCGTTCCTAAACAAATACCTGAAAGGCAAAGATAGCCCGCTTCTGAAAGAGAAAATTTCCGGCGTGAGTTTGATTTCAGCGAAATAACGTACAATTAGTAAAGGCGAACTGTCTTGCCCTCAACCGGTCGATATTCACTAATCGACCACAAAAATTACATGCGATTAGACTACTTACTAAAAGACATTGAAGGACTCCCCCCTCTTTCAGAGGCTGAGTCAGCAAATGTAATTACAGGCATCAGCACAGACCCCAATTTGTGCCGACCGGGCTTTCTTTATCTTGCCGCAGAATCTGAGACTGTCGATAGCACTAGATATGGAGTCAGGCTTGATGGGCGAAAGTACATAGCTAATGCAGCAGAGAACGGTGCAAGCACAGTAATTACAAACAGCGGTGCAGTAATTCCCCGGGGAACGAAGAAACGAATTCTACTTCTTCGGCATCAAGAACCTTTATCAATACTTGGTAAAATATGCTCCAATTTTTATTGTGAACGACCCGATCAAATTGCGCTTGTAACTGGGACAAACGGAAAGACCTCCACGGTAAATTTCGCTCGCATGATGTGGGCAGCAGTTAACTGGAAAAGCTGTTCTGTAGGCAATCTGGGCGGAGTGTGCAGTGATGGATCAATTGTTTGGCCGCGAGACCCAACTCTTTCTGTGCCGGAAACAGTATTTATGCACGAGATGCTGCGCACGCTAAAACGACGTGGAATTAATCACATTGCAATGGAAGCAACAAGCCACGCATTGTTCGATTTCCGCCTGCACGGATTACCGGCCACGGTGGGCGCATTCTCAAATCTAACGAGAGACCACCTAGATTTCCATGGCACAATGGAAGAGTACTTCCGTGTGAAGATGTTGCTTTTCACAGAGGTTCTTGCTCAGGGCAGTTTTGCGGTGATAAATGCAGATGGCGCATGGTCCGAAAAAGCAATCGAGATATGCAAGCAACGAAAGCACCATTTGATTACATACGGACAAAATGGTGGGGCAATAAAACTGCTTTCAATAGAAAGAAACAGAGATGGACAGAAGCTGCACTTAAACGTTCTTGGAAAAGATTATGAGGTTCAGATTGGCTTACACGGCTACTTTCAAGCTTCCAATGCCATCTGCGCCCTGGGCATAGTGATCGCTACTGGAGTCGCCCCTGACAAAGCTGTAGCGCTTCTGGAGAAACTAACTCCCGTTGAAGGAAGATTGAATGTGGTGGCTGAAAGCCCCAGCGGAGGCAAAATCGTGGTCGACTATGCGCATTCCCCTGATGGCATAAGAGCCGCACTGGAAGCTTGTCGAAGCTTTACCGCAGGAAAACTATTAGTTGTTTTCGGTTGCAACGGAGAAAGAGATTCTGGGAAACGACTCGACATGGGAATAATAGCTTCCAAACTCGCAGACCAGGTGATAGTGACAGATGCACACCCACGCAGCGAAGACCCAGATAACATTCGCGCACAAATAATCGAGGGAGCACCCAGAGCATACAATATTGCAAATCGAGAAAGCGCAATTGATGTTGCAATTCGAGAGACGGTTAAAGGCGACACAGTCCTCATCGCAGGTCTGGGTCATGAAAAATTCAGAACCATCGGCAATATTAGAGTTCCGTACTCAGACACTGAGACAGTTGAGAGAATCATTCGAGAGATAAAGGATGAGCGTCGGCGATAGTGCCATCAGAGATACCCAGTATCCTTCAATATCGTTCACGCATAGTTCCAACCTGCAATGCTACCTTGGCAACATCAAGCGCGTGGTGATTTGTTAAAACCGCATGACTAGCCATTCCTGCCCAAAAGCAGAGCGCCAACAGGGCAGCAGAGATAGCTTAATTATTCGGAAAATGTATGCATTTATGCAAAGAAAGTAGTCATCATATATGATTCAGGTTGTCACAGAGGAACAAAAATGACCAGCTCCAGAAATCCCAACCTCGGCATAACCCTGGCACCACCGAAAGAATCTCTCGGCGAACGCTGGCAGCTTAACCTTGGTCAATCGACTCTGTATCTTGGCACTCCTCGCCATGACAGTTGGTGGACAGGGCTGTCACCCGAGAATTGCCCCGGCTTTTGCGGGGAAAGCCGAAAGCTGCATTCTCTGCCAATTCCTAATTTAGCAAGCTGTAGCAGACAAGATGTCTTGAACTATTTCAATAACAGCTGGACGCTAACAGAGCTACTGTTCTCCGCCCTTCAAGGCGATGAACCGTTCTATCGTCCGCCTTATCATTCATTACGACATCCCCTGATTTTTTACTATGTTCATCCTGCTGTTCTTTACGTCAATAAACTGCGTCTGGCAGGACTTCTAGATAGCCCTGTCGATCCACATTTTGAAAGCCTTTTCGAAACTGGCGTTGATGAAATGAGCTGGGATGATATGGCCAAAAATGAGCTGGAATGGCCGAGCATTGATTTGTGTTTGAATTATCGCTCGAAAGTTTATGGAATCATCAAGCATCTAATCGAAGGTTCAGAACTCTTGAATGATGGCCACGCTCCCATTTTGCAAGACAACAAACTATGGGCGCTTTTTATGGGTTTCGAACACGAAAGAATACACCTCGAAACTTCCTCCGTTTTGATGAGAGAGCTTCCAATTCAATTGCTGAAACCTCCTGCTGAGTGGCCTGCGTTAGCACCTCACAAAGAAGATGTAGCACAAGCACCGCAGTTGAAGCGCGACTACCCAAGCAACAAACTTATAGAGATTCAGGCAAGCACCGTCTATTTCGGCAAAGATGCTGACTGGCCTTGTTACGGTTGGGACAACGAATACGGCAGCAGAAGTTCTCGCCTGAGCCGTTTTCAAGCAACACAACTACTCATTAGTAATGGAGAATTCTGGAATTTTGTCGCAGAGGGCGGCTATCTCGATAAGCAATTCTGGTCTGAAGATGGCTGGAAATGGCGCTCATTCCGAAATGTAAAAGCGCCATCGTTCTGGTATCCAGATGGTCCTGCCGGAAGCAATCAGTTCAAATTACGAACTTGCTTTGAGATTATTTCCATGCAGTGGGATTGGCCCGCAGTGGTAAATTTCCATGAGGCTCAGGCTTATTGCAAATGGAAATCGACACAAGATAATCTGGACTATCGACTGATGACAGAAGCCGAGCATCAAGCTTTGCGTCACGCAAACAAATTCGACAATACAAGCCAAACGCAACTTATCGCAACTGGAAAGTTCAACAATAATCTTTCCTATGGGTCCGAGTCTTCGGTAGAATTACACACAAATGAAGAAGAAATCAGCGACCTCTTTGGCAATGTGTGGCAATGGTGTGAAGACCATTTCAACCCACTAAACGGTTCGCGCGTGCATCGTTACTATGATGATTTCAGCACTCCGTGCTATGACGGACAACACCAGATGATTCTCGGTGGGTCTTTCGTAAGCACTGGAGACGAAGCAACACCGTGGGCTAGATTCCATTTCCGTCCTCACTTTTTTCAACATGCAGGTTTTAGAATGGTGCACAGTCCAGATGGCAGCAATGGTTGCGTAGGTAGAATTGGTGACACCACAGACACTACCAATCCTTATGAAACTCAAGACATCTTTAACGAGTACATGACACTGCATTTTGCAGAGCCAGACATTCAGATGCCATATCAGTTTGGTCCAAAAGCAGCCAGCTCATTCCCTCAGCGTTGCGCTGAAATGGTGACAAGCTGGTGCAATAAGTTGCAGATTAAGACGGGCAAAGCGCTCGACATCGGCTGCGCAGTTGGTGGAGCTTCGTTCAAACTAGCTGAGAGATTTGATGAAGTTACAGGCGTCGACCTTTCAGAGCGTTTCATCGATGCTGCAAAGGAGCTGAAACTCAAAAAGGCGCTAGATTATAACTACAAAATTGAAGCAAACATCTACGGAAAAGCTACGGCCAAAATCAATGAAGATGTTGCTGCTCGCGCTAATTTCAGACAGGCCGATGCATGTGCTTTACCCGCGGAATATCTGGATTTCGACGCAGTTTTGATGGCTAACTTACTCTGTCGCTTGCCCAGCCCGTCAGCATGCCTATCACGTATGTGGGGAGCCAGAGGTATAGTGAGAGTCGGTGGAATTTTAGTTACAGTGTCGCCGTATACATGGATGGATAAGTTCACCCCATCTGATGTCTGGCTGGGTGGCTATAAGGATGACAGCGGGAAAGAGTGCTATTCAGAAGATGGATTGCGCAAGATGCTGGGCGACCACTTCGAGCTCCTTCATGTAGAAGATATGCCATTGATAATTAGAGAGCACAGGCGTAAATTCCAGTATATAGTTTCCCAGGCAATGGTCTGGCAACGTAAGTCATAGTGTAAAAACCACTTCAGCTGCATAAAAATAGAGGGAACCCGCAAAACGAGTTCCCTCTATTTTTTGATTCGCGATTTTTTTCTATTTGCTCAGCTGTAATCTCTGCTCAAGAACCTGAGCAAAGAAGTCCTCACCACTATCATTGACTACAATGAATGCGGGGAAGTTCTCGATTTCAATCCTGAACACCGCTTCCATGCCTAGTTCGGCAAAGTCTATTGTCTCGACCTTTTTGATGGAGTCCTGAGCCAATCGAGCAGCCGCACCGCCTATGGTGCCAAGGTAAAAGCCTTTCCATTTCTGGCAGGCTTCTCTTACATTCTTGCCGCGATTGCCCTTAGCAAGAGTGATCAGGCTGGCGCCGCGAGACATGAGAAGATCGGCATAAGAGTCCATTCTTCCAGCTGTTGTTGGTCCAAAAGAACCAGATGCATAACCGCTAGGTGTCTTAGCTGGACCCGCGTAATAGATCGGGTGCTTGCGTATATATTCAGGAAGTTCCTTTCCTTCTTCGATCATTTCTTTCCATCTTGCATGAGCAATATCTCTTGCGACAAGCATAGTGCCAGTAAGCATCAATCTTGTGCCTGGGGGCTTCCCACTGAGCGAAGCTCTTATTTCTTCCATGGGTCTATTTAAGTCAACTAGAATAGTTTCGGAAGTCAGATCCTTCGATTCAACTTCAGGTAGAAAACGCGCCGGGTCAGTTTCAAGCTGTTCAAGCCAAATTCCGTTTTCATCTATTCTTCCAAGAATTTGCCTGTCCGCGCTGCACGATACACCTATACCGACTGGCAGACTGGCACCATGGCGTGGAAGTCTGACAACTCTCACATCGTGGCAGAAATACTTACCACCAAACTGAGCACCTATTCCGAGATTGCGTGTTATCTCAAGGACCTTTTTCTCGAACTCTACATCGCGGAAAGCGCGACCAGTCTTATCGCCCTCTGTGGGCAGTGTATCGAGATAATGGCAGCTAGCTAGCTTTACTGTTTTCAAAGTCATCTCTGCGGACAGTCCACCGATAACCACAGCTAGATGGTATGGAGGACAAGCAGATGTTCCAAGGCTGGCTATTTTCTCAGTCAGCAACTTAGTCAAGCCATCAGGATTGAGAACAGATTTTGTCTCCTGCAGAAGGAAGGTCTTATTTGCCGAGCCGCCCCCCTTGGCTATGAAAAGAAACTCGTAAACATCACCAGGGTCGGCGTAAATTTCAATCTGAGCAGGCAAGTTACTTCCCGTATTTGCTTCCTTGTACATATCGAGAGGAGCCATCTGACTGTAGCGGAGATTACATTCGTTGTAAGTCTTTTTCACTCCTTCAGAAATGGCGCTGGCATCATCACAATCGGTCCACACTTGTTGACCTTTATGACCCATCACTATAGCTGTTCCGGTGTCTTGACACATGGGCAAGGTGCCACCAGCAGCGATGGCAGCATTTTTCAAAAGTTCAAGGGCGACAAATTTGTCGTTGGCAGAAGCCTCGTTATCTTTGAGAATGCTTGCCAACATTTCCAAATGACTGGTTCTGAGCAAATGTGACACGTCAGTGAACGCAGCCTTTGCCAACTGACTCAGGGCTTTCGCTTCTACACGCAAAATCTTCTTGCCGTTGAAAGTCTCAACGCTTACGCCTTCCTTGCCAAGGAGACGATATTTTGTCTCATCCTTCCCTAATTGAAAAACACTGCTTGGACTCTGCGACATTTTTCTTCTCCGTTGAGGCGATTTAGTACGCGCTAAAGCACGCGATGTCAATGCTAGAGCATTGTTTGCAAAAAACGATTGATGTTCAGCAAGCTTTAAGCGTATGTTTAAGACTTAATCACAGTTTAAGGCAAGAGCAAATAATATGCTGTTTGCAGACAAGCTAAAGAATGACACTATATTCAGTGGCAAGCATCTGCCTGCCCGATTGTCGAAGAGCGTGCTCATAAATGAATTCATTTAGTTTTGCGCTTTGCTGGCATGACTCGAACTAGCCTGACATAGCGGTAACCGTCAAACATAGAATGAATATCGACTCTCTTCCAGATTCCATCGTTCCAGTCATTTGTGAACACAAACATACCAAATGACATTATTCCGCAGTGCGCATGTCCACCAAGATTCGGCTTACTGGGCGGCTCTGAAAATGCAAACAGAAGATCGCCAGGTCGAGCGGAATTGAGGACTAGCTCGTTCTCGATACAGGCGGTTTCGCCATTTTTGATCTTAATCTCCACCACTTCGTGCGAGCCTTTGAGTATTTGCTTTCTGAGCGGAACAACCGCTGCCGAGTGAGCATCTCTGATTCCAGCAATATTCAACACGTTAGACATGGCTGCGGCACATCCTAAGGTACCTTCTGTCAAGCCAAACCCCGTCCACATTCTTTTGCCCTGGCAGGAGGCGGCGGCTTTGTAAATTGCTTCACTCTGCTTGTTAACCGAATTCGCATCTTCAGCCAGAACTATGCCTGAAACGCACAGGCTCAGAATCGTCACCAGGAAGAAAGTCAGAAATTTTATGCGAAACCTTGAACACCGCACGCACTTGACAAGCGCGTTTTGCTTCGCTCCTCTCCCCGCAAGAACATGGTAGATACTGGCAGCGCAGCCTGACCTGGAGTTGTAAAAAGGTGCTGGCATCAAATTCCTCGCGGTTACACAAGTTCAACAAAAGGTAGAGACAATTGCCTTCATGTGTGGAATATTAGACCTTGTATTTATACGGTAGCAGCAAATGGCCGAACCGGCTGAAGCATTCATTGGAATAGTCCTTGCTGACAGGTACGAGCTGACCTCTGTCTTAGGACAGGGTCAAGGCGGTATGGTGTTCAAAGCAAGACACCGTCAGCTCGAACGATTCGTGGCGGTCAAATTGTTGACGCCTGAAAACATGTCGGACAAAACTGCTTTCATGCGTTTTGAACGAGAAGCCCGCTCAATCGGGCGTCTCAACCATCCAAACATAGTAACAGTGTTCGACGTCGGCAACTGGCGAAACGAACGACCATTCCTCGTAATGGACTACATCGAAGGTATGGACCTTCAAGATTTAATGGGCGAAGAGGGACGGCTGCCAGTTACACGTTGCTTACGCATTATTACTCAGGTTTGCTCGGCACTACATCACGCCCACAAGCGCGGTGTCATCCATAGAGACTTAAAACCAAGAAACGTGATGGTCATTAACGAAGAGGACATCACAGACTTCGTCAAACTGGTTGACTTCGGAATTGCCAAAGATGGAACGAATGAAGCTGTTTCCGAGGGATTGACACTTGAAGGATATGTGGTGGGAACACCTCAATACATGAGCCCAGAGCAATGCCTCGGAAAGAAAGTCGATGCACGCACCGACGTCTACTCTCTTTGTAGTGTACTTTACAGAATGATCACCGGCTCCAATCCGATTTTGGGCAACAGCATCGGTGAGATTATGAACAACCAGATTCACCAGGTACCGTTGCCGTTTGAAAAAGCTTGCAAACACATCATGGTGCCAAAAGAAATTCAGAGAGTCATTTTCAAAGGGCTTTCAAAAGATCCCGACGAAAGGCAAGCCAGTATGGCCGAATTTCGAGCCGAGCTGAATGAGGCTTTTGCAAGAGTTGCAACACAAGCTCTGGCAGGTCAGGAAAAGGCTACTGCAGCTCAGGACAATCCAGAGTCCACGTTGGAGCGAAAAATCTTCTCAACGAATCTGGATGGGCTGCGCGAAAGAGCTGTGGGTGGCGATGTTATCGCACAGTATGAATTGGTTTTGCGTCTTGAGTATGGTCAGGGCTGCAAACCGAACCCCGAAGAGGCGCGAAGATGGCTTCTTTACGCAGCACAGAAGGGAATGAAAGAAGCGCAGTGGCGCATCGGCGACCACTATTTACGCGGAGAAGCCGGATTTGAAGCAAACCCAGCCGAGGCAGCGATGTGGCTGAGCAGGTCAGCGGAACAGGGGTATGACCTGGCACAGTTCAGCCTGGGATGGTGCTATGAATTCGGACTGGGCATTACACAAGACTTCAACAAAGCTGCGCTCTGGTATGGAAAAGCATCGAAGCAGGGCAACGAGCAAGCAAGCGAGCGCCTGAAGATTTGCGCCGACCAACTCGGAAAAATAATCGAAGCTGAAGCAGCTACATCGCTGGTTCCAGTGATACAAAAAATAGAAGTAGAAAGCAATGACCCTGAGGTGCTTTTCTCACTCGGATGCAAGGCAAGAGATTCGAGAAAGCCAGAGGAAATCGTCAAAGCTATGACTTTATTCAAGCGCGCAGCTTTATTTGGTCATGACTCCGCACAGCTAGCTTTCATCAGCTTGTGCCTCACTTCTGATTGCCATGCTGATGCAATTGATGAAGCAATTATCTGGCTAGAAAAGGCAATTTCTACCAATGATGAAAAAGCTACATTGATATATGCAGCTTGCTTGAGAAACGGTATTGGTGTCAAACAAGACAGCAAACGCTCTCAGCAGATGCTTGAAGATCTGGCATCAGAAGCTAGAAAATATCCACTTGCCCAGGCGATGCTTGCCTGCGCACTTCTATTGGGTGACGGCATCGGACGCAATATTCCACGTGGTATTGCTTTGCTTAAATCAGTAGCAGAGTCCGACGATGGATATGCAAAATGGAAACTAGCACTTTGTTGTAGAAACGGCATTGGAGTAATGAAAGATACTCGTGGCGCCGAATCCTGGTTCCAAAAAGCTGCTGATGCAGGTTTTCCGCAGGGCTTTGATGAATTGTGGAAACCGGCTGGCTTGAAGTTTGAAGAAGCCATCGCTGCGTTCAAATCTCTCATGCAGCTGGGCAACAGACACGCATTTTTCTGGATGGGTATCTGTCATGAAAATGGTATCGGGGTAGCTCGTGATATAAATCAAGCTCTAATTCACTATGAGCAGGCGCATTCAAAGGGCGTCACGAACTGCCAGAAAGCAATTGAAAGAATCAAAGCAAATCTCTGATTACTTCAAATTCCAGAAAAGAAATAGCTCCACCAGTAGTGCCACAGTTACGACTGCGGCGCCTTTCAAATTTAGCTCTGATGGATTGGGATGATCTGGCAAAAGCCACCAGCGCATTGACTTTACAAGCAACGGCATGCAGCCCCAGCTCAACATTCCAACGCTAAATGTGAGTATGAGCAAGCTTGAAACACCATCGGGCAGCTCTACCAGATAGGGACCCAAGACAAGTCGAAAAAGGTGCATGAATGGAAACAGCGCCACAAGCACCAGACAAGCGGTCTTCCATGTATCTGGGCTCTGCCCCCTCTTGTCCGCCTGAAACCATCCTGGAAAAGATGAACTCATGTCCTGATACAGGGTTGCATTCACAAGACGTTCCGCTTCAATTAGCAGCTCTTTACGCTCGCCGGAAGCCAACCACAACTCAAGAGACTCGGGCTCATCAAAGCGCAGCATCGTCGTCCATTTTCCGGGGCTATCAGCAGGTGGCGGTTGAATATAGGTGCCTCGGTACCCGGGAGATCGCGCTTGAGCCGCCTGTATGCGGGACTCCCAGCCCCAATAATCAGCCTCCATACCTGGCTTAACATAGGTGACAATGGCGGTCGCCGCCATACCTGAGACACCCTTGTCATCCAGCATTTCTTCAGAAGAAAGGATACGCCCTGGCACCACGTTTCGCATCGATTCGATCAGTTCATTTCTTGTGCTGGAATGCATCCAGCCATTTGCCTGTTCGTACTGCGAAAACCGCTCGACAAGCGTCCATTCAGCCCTTGCAATCGAAGGTGGAATGATTTCTGCACTGTAAAAGCCCGGGAATTTCGCGCCTGCCATCATAATGTGCGTGAGCGACTCCGTTACCGGAGCAATATCAACGTTGCCAGCCACTCGCACTTTGGTGGTCAAGCAAATCACATTTGGTGGGCGAGTGATGTCGTCTGCCATGGAAACTCCGGCCATTCAGCATTAGAATCTTAAATTAAGAGATCTCTGGCTTCAAGCACCAATTTCGGGATTGGCAATCAAAAGGTGACTCTCACGTCAGCGTCTGACGCATTCTTCAGCTCGTGAAGCGCGTCTTTGTACATCTTGGTATGCCTGGCGGCCTCCTGCACAAGATCTTGATAGTCTTGTTCGCGAGCTATAACTGACAACCTGTTCCAAACTTCGATTTGAGTTTCGAGTTCTTTTCCAACATCACTCAAGGGGGCTGCAAGTGCGCTCGAACATTGGTAAAGCAAAGCAATTTCGAGGTCTGCAACGCTTATGCCAAACTTAGACAGAATACCAATTGCGACGCCCTCGCCCAGGCGAATGATTGCAAGCAGCATGTGCTCGGCGCCTACTACCTGGTGTTTGAGGGTACTGGCTTCAAGATATGACAGCTCGAGGCATTGCTTACTTCTCTCGCTCAGTTCAATCTCGACTTCAACCCCCAGAGCGTTTTGTTGCGAACGAAGCCCTTCCAATTCAGTTTTTACATCGGCATAAGTGATACCAAATCCGTTCAACGCACTGGCTGCCGGATTTTCAAGACTCGATAAAGCTAGAAGCACATGCTCAGTTCCGGCCGTAGTATCTCCAAGTCGACGAGCTTCCTCTTGAGCTATCAAGAGGATTTTCAATGGAACTTCAGCTATTTTTTCTGTCATGTTGTGGTTCTACCCGCAAAAGCGGACTTTTTGTCTCGATAATTCCTGGTTTTTCAGCTTTCAAGAACTCTACTGTAATTCTAGTGCCAGTGAGCTGCCCTGGCACATCATCTATCAAAACTCGCGCATTATGCGAACGGGCAACCTCATGGACAATTGCAAGACCAATACCGCTGCCATTAACGTCACTACCGAGTATTCGGTAAAAGCGCTCAAACACGCGCTCTCTTTCGTGCACTGGAATGCCTGGACCTGTATCATCGACTTGCAATTTGACCATCTCTTCATTGCTTATCGAGACCGAAACATTGCCGTTAGCTGGTGTGTAACGAACCGCATTCTCCACCAGATTCGTAATCATCTCCAGAAGGCTTGGTTCATCACCCAGAACCCAGGCTTGTGAAGCAGAGGACTCAAACGAGAGTTCAATATTTTTGGACACGGCTTCAACGACAAGATTCGAAGCGGCAGCCGCTGCTACAGCATTGAGGTCGACAACCGAGTGTTTCGCCTGACCTTCAGCGCTGGGCTCAAATTTTGAGAGCGCGAGCAAGCGATTCACAAGATGGGTAGTTCGATCTGCACCAGTATCGAGCTGTTGGAGAACTTCTTTTGCAGACGGCTCTGATACTATTTTCTGCAAGATTCCAATGTATGTTTTCAGCCCGGCGAGCGGAGTTCGCAATTGATGAGCGGCGTTAGCAACAAACCTCTGCTTTGACTCGATATCTTCTCGTAGCTGGGCGAGCAAATTGTTTAATGAATGAACTAAGGACCGCACCTCCTGTGGTGCCGTGCTCTCATCAATTGGGCGCAGGTCGAACTGAGAACGACTTGAAAGTGCTCGAATCAATTCATCAAGTTGCAAAAGTCCTCGACTTACGCCTAGCCAAATTATAACTGCACCAAAAAGAATTACAGTCAGCCCCGAAATTGCGGTATTGAAAAATATGTGAGTAGCAAGCGCTTTTCGTGTGCCCAATGTCTCAGCCAGCTGAACAAAGGCTCTATTTTGTGGAGCTTCAGCAATGAAGGCTTCCAAAAGAACTGTCCGAACTACGGCACCATTTGCCTTGCTGTAATTAAACATCGGAAGGCGTTCATAGATGTCTGGCGAGAGATCTTTCGGCATCGGCAAGTCTTTGTCTCCATCAATCAACTTTCCGGTTGAAGATAAGACTTGAAAGTAAACTCGATCTTTAAAGTTATTGCGCAAAATCGCCACTGCTGCTGGTGGCAAGTCAACATCCACCCCGTTTTCGTGCAAGCGAAGACGACCAATAACAGAGTCAGCCGAATTTAGAAGTTGATTATCGTAAAGTTCTTCTGCATATGACTCAGCAAGAAGATAAGTTATCACCGCGCTAAGGACCCATAGACAGCTCAGTGGAATCAAAAGCCAGAGCAGCAGCTGCTTTCTAACAGACCTGTTATTTTGCTTTTTCAACTAGGTATCCCAGTCCTCTTATTGTGCGCAAAGTGAGGTCGGTGTTTTCCAATTTCTTGCGTAAGCGGTGAATAATAATCTCTATAGCATTGTGCGTTATTTCCATCTCCCAGTTAGACAGGTGTTCTGCCAATTGAGGTTTGGTAACTATCATACCAACACGCTGAAGCAATATTTCCAGAGTTGCTAGCTCTCTGGCTGACAGTTCAACTAGTTCACCATTGATAGTTAAATGACGATCAACGGTGTCAAACTCCAGAGAGCCATGCTTGACGATTGTTCGGTTATTCCACAAGTCTTTGCGCAAAAGTGCGCGAATTCTAGCCTCAAGTTCTGGCAAATCAAACGGTTTGGTTAAATAGTCATTTGCGCCGAAATCTAACCCGCGCACGCGGTCTTGGAGTGAATCTCTTGCTGTAAGAATAAGAATGGGCAAAGACTGCCCGCGACTTCGAATCCGCTTCAGCACTTCAAGTCCGTCAAGTCCAGGCAGTCCTAAATCGAGAATAACCAGGTCATAAGTACATGTCTTAGTTGCATGGTCGGCTTCGTCACCTGCAGCAACTCTGTCGACAGAATAGCCGCCATCGCGCAAAGCCAGTGAAATGGCATCGGAAAGGTAATTGTCATCTTCGGCTAGAAGGATTCTCATATCTTTCGCCTCGCTTTCTCTGAGTGCAGCATGGCAATTGTTCTATGCTGCAGCTTAAATTGTACATCAGTAATTAACCTGTAACTGTCTAGGGTGAACAATTCAAAAGGTATGGCTGTGTGACTTGTTGTGCTTTTCAAAATGGAAAGGGTTTGCACGCCGAGGGGTCGTCTTGTCCAGAGAGACTCAAGTAATGCAGAACCCTTTGAGCAAATGATAGCCGCATAACCTTTCATTAGTCTTTCAGATGCCATTTGGCAAACAAGATTAAAACCCTGCGCAAAATCAGTCGAGAGGAAGAATTCCACAACTGGTATGACACTACATTTGATACCATTTTTGGAAGACTTGCGTAACAGCTGTCAAAAATCGATAAATAGCCAGAGAATCAAAGCAACAGCGCTCATCAAACCCAGAGCTAGATTTCGCGAGTTTGCTCTGACCTCTTTACTAACGCAGACTCTCGGGTACAATAGTGAAATTGGCAGGTTGGGCAGGCAATGCGTCACGTTAGATCAGCTTTTTGTGTCAGCATCGGAATAGCAATCAGTTGGAGCTTCTGCCGTGCGGGGGCAGAAACTGGCAGACAGGATGCGTCGACGATACAATCCACGAATGCATCAGCTGCATCGCCCCAAGATTCGAATAGCGCAGCGCCGGGCTTCACACTTCATGGCGGTGTGAGCCACAGCGACCAACTCCCGCACGTCAGCGATGTCATAGACAAGCACCGTCATAAAGTGAAGTTGAGTTCTTCGACTGCCACCCTTGATACCAACATCACAAGTAATACAAGCAGTACCGCTCCAACACTCCAAGCAGAAGCTGAAGACAATTCAAAAAAACAAGCATATCTCCCCCTCGTGGGTGTAGGGCAACCGCACAATGACACTACGAGCAAGAATCTTAGCGCGGAAGTTCACAAAGCATCAGCTGAGTGGTTCATGATTCCCAAATGGTTAGCGGGAAAGTGGTTCAAACAAGGTGACCTTACCGTAAGCGTCACCGATCTAAATACTGGTCAGCAAATAAATCAGAATCATTGGGTCGATAACAAAATGGACGCAACCTGGGGTCATCAAATGGATGCTGCAGGAAACTACTGGCACGTCAACTTCCTTCCTTCAGAAAGGGATGGAAACTCAGATGGCAAGGCAGTTCGCTTTTTGACAGTTCAACAGAGGTGCGAAAAAACATCTCCATCGTCGTTAGTAACTCGGACGCAATACGTTGTGAGCGAATCAAATTTTTGGAATGGACCACCCATTGAAATGTTTCAACAGGAGTCTTTGAACCACTATGTGCTAAGTGAAACGCCAGAAACTTTCACGAACATAAGTACGAATCGAGTCTTCACCTACGAAGGACAGCCAGTTCGAGATGGTCAGCTCAGAAGTCAGTACAACAGGGTGGGTCCCTTTCAAGCTGTAGCGTCACTCAATGGCATCGATTTAAAAGATTCGCTGAACCAATATTTGGAAGAGCATGGACTTGGCGACTTGATTACAAAATGACCTTACGATTTCGGTGGCGGAGCGACGGATCTCTCGTTACGGCTCAGCCAATCATGAATATCTTGAAGTGACATGTTTGAATACTTCAGAAACTGGATGAGAACCTCTTTGTCCATGTGTGTTATGCGAACCTTTTCACCTTCCATCTGATCGTCACAAATAGCTGCGATGCTATCAAAATACTTCGTGATCAACCGCAGCATTGTCCACTCATCTGCATTGAACTTGTGTGGCGTGCTCATGGCAGCAGCCAATTCCTTCTTTGTAAGTCCGTCGCCATTTTCATCCAGCCGGGCAAAATTTGATTCAATAAGCTTAGCCAGAAGTTGACTATCCATGCCGGAGACTCTCGTGTTTTCCGCTGTAGGGTTTGGAATGCCTCTTTCACCATTCAGGCTCAACATTTCCTGTAACATGATGCTAGCAACAGATTCCCGCAGCTTCCTGTCAATGATCATTGGCTGTTTCCTCCACCGATTCTCCAAAATGATTCCCGCAGCGCGATATACTTATTCCCTGTAAAAGACCTGCATTAATCTGGAAGAGACTCATCTAGATGGAAAAGTTCATTAAAGCTGCTTTTGGCTTAGTCGTAATCATTGTTTTTTGTAGCCTGATCTGCGCTTGCAAACTTATGACAGACCTTGCGCCTGTACATGAAGATACTTCCAAAGTCAGAGACTGGATTGTCTGCCCGGTGTTCTTTGCTACAACAAGAAAACCCGACGCAAAGCTTCAGTTTGGCGAAGAACCGTCCTATGACATGTTTCGTTTTGGCGTGAGAAACGTCGTTGTTCCAGCGCCCACCAAAATCAGCCTGCGCAAAGAGAACATAGACAAACTCGGCTGGCGATTAATTCATCTGGACAAGCCCCTGGAAAACGGGCAAAAGCCAGACGTTCCGACAGATTGCAAAATTGCAGATCGGGATTTCTCCAAGGAAGAGCTAGCTGAGTTTTTCGACAAATATCAGGATGAAAGCGGAATAGAGAAAATTGTCATTTTCGTGCACGGATGTTGCGCTACTTTTCCAACTTCGCTAGAGCGAGCAGCAAAGCTAGAGTCGCACATGCAACGACCACTTGTTGTATTCGACTGGGCGTCCCCAAAAGGATTCACAAAATATCTGCAGAATGAAACTCTAGCTGAGCAAAACTATGATCGTTTTTACAATTTCATGAACGCTGTAGAAAAGAAGATTAAACCTCACGAAATCATTCTGCTGGGTCACAGCATGGGCACGAGAATTATGGAAGAAGGGCTGCTGCGAAGAGCTGAACGAGCCCGATTAAATCTGCCATACGAGAAGTTCTCAGAGACTATTTTCTGTCAGCCAGATTCCGATGCACGCTATTTCATCAATCACAATGATGACATTGCAAGCCAATCAGAAAAGACAGAGATATTCTATAACGCGATGGATGGACGCTTGGAAGCATCAGCCACTGCTCATGGTGGCTATCCTCGATTAGGAAGACCCGGACCATTGCTCAATATGCTTTGCAAGACTAACAATCAGAGTATGATAGACATAACAGCTGCGGCGATGGGGCACGAAATTGCATTTTGGGTTGTTTCTGACCTCAGCAATGGTATAGATGTGAAAAATCAGGGCTATGAGTTTATAGAGGACCAGAAAAATCATTTTGTGCTCAAGCATAAAAGCAACAATTAGAAGTGGAGGCCAGTTCAGGCATGAAAACAACAATGAGAGCTATCATTCTCACTTGCTCTTCTGTTTTGCTATTACAAGCACAGGCGTCAGCTCAATCATTTGGACAATTAAAGAGTGCTGCAATGGAGGCTCAATCTGCCAAAAGATATGACGAGGCAGATCGGTTCTGGCAAAAAGCGATGGACTCATGCCAGGACAAGAGCGGTCCGCGCTATATTCAGAGCATGGGAGGGCTAGCTAAGTCACTCACTGAACAGGGCAAAACCGCCGAGGCGGAAACCCTATACAAAGCGGTTCTTGAAAGTTCAAAGCCAGAGTCAAGCACCGAAGATTTGAGAGCAGTGCTGAAAGACTATGCCACCCTGCTGCGCCAGCTCAAACGAACAGACGACGCCAGCAAGCTTGAAAACGACTATACACTAGCAAATGACGCAGCTAGTAAAGCTAAAGAACCAAGCCAGGAAGAGCTGGCAGCCGCTGCAAAAAAAGAGGCACAGGAAAAACGAACGAAGATGCTGCAGGAGGCACAACAAAATCTCGCCGACGGAAATCGTGAATTGAACGGCAAGCAACTTACTTTAGCTGAGCAAAGCGGGCAGAAAGCACTTAAACTGGCAGAAGAAGCAGGCGAAGCATCGTATACGATACCAGCCTTAAAACTGCTAACACTTGTCTATGATGCAGAAAACAAAACGGCCCAGGCCGAAGCTGTGGCTAAACGCTGCGCCGAAATGAACAAAAGCAAGTATGGAACTGTCAGTAGGCAGTATGCAGATGCCTTAAATTCACATGCTGAAATTTTGAGAAAGCTAAACAGAAAAACCGAAGCAATCGCCGAAGAAGGAAGAGTGGACGATATCAAATCAAAACTCAACGCAAGCTCATCAGGTTCAGCACAAGGCGGCAATGCTGCCGGAGTCGATAACAGTGCGGCAATAGCTGGCACCAGAGGAGGCTCTCTTTACAAACGAGCTGGGTCTGCGCAGAACATCAACAATTCCGTTCGAGACATTGGCGATTAGTTATTTTGTGACTCTTTCTTTTTCAACTGCTCATGGGCTTGCTTGTCCATAATAATCCCCCCATCTTTGGCTGATTTTAGAGAATCGTCAATGAATTGAACCTTCTTGCAAATGCCGAGATTCCATGGATTTTTGTTTGTAAAAGCATCTTTGCCAAACATCTTTTTGAACATTTTGCTTTTGAAGTTTGCGACGGCAACTTCTTCATCAACCAGCTCTAATCCTTCTCCAGGTTTTGAGGTCTTTGCAAGATTGGCGATTAGACGAAATGGCACACTATGTCCGATTATTCCGTGATCCAATATAGAAAAATCGATCCAGTCAATATCCTTCAAGAAAAGATTTGCCGCTGTGCCATCCTTGTTATCAGCACCCAGCAACCAACGAAAGTTTAAGTTATCGGTATCAAGAACACTCTTTCCACAGTCGATGAGAGCGGGCAACATATTCTTAGGATTGAAAAACGACTCGAGGATCGTATCAGCGCCCTGACCAAGCCTTGTATAACCACCAAACAACTTCTGCGCAAAAGGCAAAGCATTGTCCTTAGTGGAGTAGAGTATTCTCATTTTGCCATGGCTCACAAGAACTTTTTTATGCACATAGCGAGCTACGTAATGCAAAAAAGTCTGGGAATCGAGATCGGGATCAACCAGAAACACCTGGTCGAATAGTTGCTTGTCTTCAAGTATTGGAGCAGATCTCATCACGAGCCTGTTGCCCATACTATGAGCAACCAGAATGACCTTCAATCCATGATTGGTTTTTAACTCATATAATTTCTCTTCCAAGCGATTGAAATGTTCCTGGCTCCATTCATTATTGCCAGTGTCAACAATATATTGAAAAAGTTTTGCCCTGGAAGGCCAGCTGTACAAAAGCACGGGCATTTCCATGGCATACGATAGGCGAGCGGCCTTCGTGGCAGCACCGTCGAAAGTATTCTTAAAGCCATGGACAAAAATGCAGATTTCATTTTTTCCAGTTTGCTGGCAGACCTTCTTAATTTCGTCAGCAAATCGATCAAGGTTGCTCCAGGCGCTTATTTTTCCATCAAGAAATGTATGACTTGGCTCTTCGTCCTTTTCCTGAAAGGTCCAACCCAATGCATCACGAACTTCGTTTGGGCTCTTATCCCGATGGTTCTCCAAACTAACGCTGGCGTTGCCGCAAAAAACCTCATAAAGTGAATCTGTCTCTGGATTGCGCTGATTACCAAAGCTATGAGACTCATCCTCATTCAAGGAGCGATCTGTCATATAAAGAATCGGTATGCGTACGTACTTCCGTTCTTTCGGGACACTGAAATTCTCTGACTCTTTATCGTCATCATCAGGTTCGTCGCCTTCTTTGCTGGCAACTTTAACGTCTTGGGAGCTGCCGCCCGACGATGAATCTGAAGCTAGCGAAGCCAGCCCGCACACTGCAGACAAGCAAAGAAGCAATACGCAGCCGAGCAGAAAGGAGCGTCGACCATAAGCGACAGGCGCTGCAAAATTAAACTTGCGCCTGCTTTCCGCAGACTTATACCTGCCTGACACAAAACCCTCTAAAACAAGTTCAAACAATATTCTACGGCATTTTCTCCTTAGATATGAATACAAAAATTAACCCTCCCTAATTTTTCGGCACTGGCTGTCAACATACAACGGGCGAGCTAGGGGTTAGTTAAATGAACACTGCAGAGCATAATTTTCCAAAACGCGCCAGATTAATGAAGATGGTGCACCCTCTGGATTTGCAGAAGAATGTAG
This sequence comes from Obscuribacteraceae bacterium (SeqCode), assembly GCA_044226015.1. GTDB lineage: Bacteria > Cyanobacteriota > Vampirovibrionia > Obscuribacterales > Obscuribacteraceae > JAIEPM01. Next base: position 240,460 of record JBGAHS010000007.1, on the reverse strand, counting down.
AGGAATCAAAAGCTGAAGGACGCGATGTCACAATTCACAACCCGGACGGTTCGGTACATGTCCGCAAGGCGGATGGCACTCGCATCTACAATGACAAGAAAAATACACTCAGCATCGTAAAGCCGGATGGAAATTCAATTGTTCAGAAGGAAAACTCAGCTGTACAGATTCGACCAAATGGAACAGTTATCACCTTCAATGAAGACGGTTCGAGATCAGAAATTCGACCAAACGGAACTATTATCGCCTACTACGCAGACGGTTCCATAAAGTTTTTTCGCACCGGATGCTGGTCAGGTTAATCACACGGTTACAAAATAAATTGAGTCTGCTTTGACTGCTAGAATCTAATTGTGGCGTGAATTGGAAATACCATGAACACAAGAAGATCATTTTTGCTCAGCGTCTCCGCTCTGATATTTGCAATGACATCAGCAAGTGGAGCCGAACGCAAGTCAGATGGGAAGACTAAAATGGAAAAAGCTTATTTTGGAGCAGGTTGCTTCTGGAAGGTTCAATACGTCTTCAGCAAAGTACCTGGCGTAATCAAAACACGAGTAGGATACACCGGTGGCTCAACCGATAACCCTACCTATAAGGAAGTTTGCAGCAACTCCACGGGTCACGCTGAAACCGTTCAGGTAGAATACGACCCTGCTAAAGTCAGCTATCAAAAACTGCTTACAGTATTTTTTGCCAATCACGACCCTACAACACTTAATCGACAAGGTCCTGATCACGGAACGCAATACCGTTCAGTTATATTCTGCACAAATGCTCAACAAAAGAAAGAAGCGCTTGCCTACAAAGAACAATTGACGAAAGATCATAAATTCAAATCTCCAATTGTTACTGTGATTCAAGATGCGACTCCATTCTTTGATGCAGAGGAATATCATCAAGACTACTTCATAAAACATGGTGCGTCCTGCGAATAAGCTGCGAAGCAGCAGCGCTACACAGTTGCCCAGTTTCCTAATCTTGAGATTGGATATTGGCTCTCAACGAACGCTCATTCTTTAACAATGCTTGAATTGACGGCATCGCGTCTTGCGCGGCTTTGATACCTGCCTGAATAGCAGCATCCATTTCGGAGCAACGCTTACTCAATAATCCAACATCTGTTACATCTGGGCTTATCATCACATCGGCATCTTTTGCATTTTCCGCATCAAGACGCGAAAGAATGATTGTCGCAATTCGATGCCTGTATGTACGATAGTGATGCAAGCGTTGTTCTGAAATCTCTTGGAGTGGACCATCAATGTTGACACAGATGACCACATCGGCTCCCATTTCGCGGCATTCCTTCGCAGGCAAATTGCTTCCGCACACAAAGCCATCATTCAAAATTCTTCCATCTAACTTTACAGGTCGCTTGAGAAATGGCACCGCAGATGATGCCTCAAGCGCTTTTGACAACGAGCCACTTTTTAACACAAAAGGATTTCCAGTTTGCAAATCGGTAGCAACTGCAGCAAATGGAATTTGCGTGTCTTCTATTCGTTTTCGATTTTCCGGAAGTTGTTTTTCGATGAAACGTTGAAAGCTTTTCCCCGACGCAATTCCGATCAAAGAGTGCTTGCCAAACCCCCTGGGCAAGAGGTCCAGTGGCATAGTGGCGATCTGCAAAGCGATAGGAGTGCGCATGTACGCATGCACCAGCGACTGATCTCGAATAATCTGCTGCATCCGCGAAACGGGCACACCAGAGGCATAAAAACCACCTACTACTGAGCCTATCGATGTACCGCAAATGTAATCAATCGGAATGTGGTTTTCCTCAAGTACTTTGAGAACACCTATATGGGCGGCACCTCGCGTACCGCCTCCACCCAGAGCCAAACCGACTTTTGGACGTCGTACAAGCTCTTGTGAGACCCGGCTATTTAGCTCGGACGTAGGTGCAGGAAAATCAGCCTGCAACTTCGCATTGACAGGCTCAGTCTCATCAGCATAAACGGAGGCTGAAGAAGTAGCAGCAATGACTGCGATTCCGAGGAACCAAGCAAAGATTCTCATCGCTAAACCTCAAAAGGACTCTCGCTGGTTGACTCAGACTTTCGATTTTGGTTCCGGCTCTTGCGCCTTAGATAAGCCACATATCCTGAATACAAACGTCCGAGCCTTTCAACACTTCGAACAGCTTCATGTCCTTCAACCTGCATACTAAGGGCTTCTTTCTTTCCAGCGGCAGCAGGTATTATCAGCAGGCAGTCTCCAGCCAGAGTTCTTCTCGATAAAAACTATTTGCCATCTATATTTATAGGAACAATTTTCCATCGCACGCTAAAACAGACACAAGAATTAGTCGGGAACAAAAGTCCAAAGTAGCCGCCAATCAAAGTGCTAAGACAGTCCTGCTTATATCCAGTTTTTTTTTCGCCAGACTGGAATCTTTATGAACGATCCTGCGTCTAGTTATTCATAAGAAATGCCTGAGCTCGGCTGAAATGATCTTGATCCCACAGAATACGAATAGGAGTGATACCATGAACCGTCTTCTTTCTTTCATCGCAGTAGGTCTAATTGCTTTATCAGTAGCTCCAGCTGCAAATGCTCAATACGGCATGAATATGAACATTGATGCAACCCAAGCGCAGCTTCAACAACGCATCAACGTAGGATTTAACTCTGGAAGGTTAACACGATCTGAATTCACATCACTGCAAAACAAACTCAACAGAATCAACTCCATCGAGAGTCGAATGCGTAGTTCTGGATTTCGCTTCTCAATGAGTGAACGAAACAAATTGAGCTACGAATTAACTGAATTGAATCGCGACATCACCCGACAACTGAACGATGCTGATACACGGTTCAGCAATCGCGGTGGACGTTATAACAACAATAACTGGAACCGCAACTGGAACCGTCACCACGGATGGCACCACCAATAGTAACTCTACAACAACGTATAAGAGACAAAGGAGAGCTTGCGCTCTCCTTTTCCATTGCTATTTGGTGAACCCCATCGCGGTGGTGCAGGCGCCGAGAAGATGTAAATCGCAACTATGGCAAGCAAGAATATGCAGGCAAAGTTAGGAACTCGATGAATTCCTGGCTCAAAACCAGCTGATCGAGCAAAGTTGCAGCATCGTCTAGCCGACCAGGGTTTCCACTTTCTTTTAAGCGCTGTAGTTCTTTCTCTTTCAGAGTTTTGTAGAGTTCAGCGCTGACAACCCGACCATCCTCAAGCTTGCTCTGCCTTTGAATCCACAACCAGATTTGAGCTCGCGAAATCTCCGCGGTGGCAGCATCTTCCATCAAATTGTAAATTGCCGCAGCGCCAATTCCTCTCAGCCAGTTATCCATGTATTGAATCGCAACTGAGATATTGTTGATCAGCCCGGCTTCGGTGATCTTGCCGCCGTCGACGGACGCGTTGAGCAATTGCTCAGCTGTTACGCAGACTTCACTACGCATTTTTTCTTTCTGATTTGGCTTAGTGCCCAAGACCTTATCAAATTCTTCTTTTGCGATCGCAACGAGGTCAGGGTGCGCCACCCATGTTCCGTCAAAACCTTGTGAAGCCTCTCTTTGTTTGTCTTCGTGCACCTTAGCCATAGCCTTCTCATTCAATTCCTTGTCACGGCGACTCGGAATGAATGCAGCCATACCGCCCATCGCATGTGCTTTTCTCTTATGGCATGTTTTGACCAGAAGGTCGCAATACGACTTCATGAACGGCACATTCATCGTAACCTGTGCTCGATCAGGCAGCATGAAATCAGAATGGCGATTTAACTTCTTGATCATACTGAACATGTAGTCCCAACGACCAGCGTTCAATGCCACGATAAAATCCTTCAGCTCATAAAGTATTTCATCCATTTCCATAGACGCAAGAATTGTCTCGATCAAAACCGTGCATTTGATGCTACCTGAGGCTATCTGCAACTTACTCTCAGCAAACTTAAACACATCAGACCAGAGACGAGCTTCTAGATGATTCTCCATTTTGGGCAGATAGAAATACGGTCCACTCTCGCGTCGAAGCAACTCTGCAGCGTTGTGAAAGAAATAGAGTCCAAAATCAAAAAGGCTGGCAGAAATACAGACACCATCAATGGTGACGTGTTTCTCTTCCAAATGCCAGCCCCTGGGACGAACAACCAGAGTCGCAAGCTTGTCTTTCAATGAGTATGATTTGCCTTCTGCACTCTGAAACGACAGGGTGCGCCGAACAGCATTTTTCAAGTTAATCTGCCCTTCAATGCAGTTTGTCCATGTTGGTGAATTAGCATCCTCGAAATCAGCCATGAACACATTGGCACCGCAGTTAAGCGCGTTGATGATCATCTTCGCATCGACCGGTCCAGTAATTTCTACCCGGCGATCCTCCAAATCCTTCGGACACGCAGCCACGGACCACTCAGCAGTTCTAACGGACTCTGTCTCTTTCAAGAATGACGGTTTCTCACCGGCATCGATTCTTTTTTGACGTTCTTTTCTTTTCTCAAGCAAAGACAACCTTAGCGAATTGAATTGCTGATGCAGATCAAGCAAGAAATTGAGAGCATCATCAGTTAAGATTTCGGCGAACTCTTTACTGACATCACCAACAATTTTCACGCGGTCTAAAGTTGTAGCCATAATCATTCCTCAGAAGCAAGTGTGCGCAGCCGTGCTAGACTAACGAATTCGCCATTGTAGTATGTAAGAGCCCAAAATTCATGAGCCCAGAGAAGCAACAGAGCATCAAGGCAATTCGACTGAGCCGCGAGGCTTACGAGAAATATGGCACAGTGATTGCAGCTGACGAGAGCCTTCCATTCAAGTTCGCAAACATGGGGACGGCAAAGCGTTTCAACAAACTCTGCCAGCTGGAAAACTTGCGTTCCGATAAAGCAAAGCTTAACCTTTGCGTTTTTCGATGCAGTCCGCTGAAGGCGCTTCCGCTTGAGCTGAGGCTGCTCGAGAAACACGAGTATTCAACCCAGGTTTTCATGCCGATGGCAGACAAATCTACCTATCTTGCAATTGTTTGCCTGGGAAAAGACAAGCCAGATTTGTCCACACTGAGAGCTTTCCTCGTTGAAGGTTCTCAGGGAGTCAGTTATTACCCAGGGGTCTGGCACTATCCCATGACAGCACTTTATGAACAGATAGACTTTTCCTGTTTAGTCTTTGAAGACGACGGAGCTGATGATTGCGTCATAGCAGAGTTTCCCGAACCTATTTTCGTCGAACTTTAAGCGTCTATAATTTTGCTGAGTGATCTCTTGCAAAGCCTTAGCCTGTAAAAGTTTGCGATTATTTTAGATCCAAGATGCAGATTTGCAACAGAATCCGCAAACCTGTGATACTCTGGCATATCCGGGAGCCCCCTCATAGAGAGGCGGGCGAATATTCAGTTCAAATAGGGCTTGCGCTTCATGAATATCGTCTTTCTGTCACCTCATTTTCCACCGAACTTTTACAACTTCTGCGTCAGACTAAGAGAGCAAGGTGCCAATGTTTTTGGAATTGGCGACCATCCATTTGATTTGCTTCGTCATGATTTACGTCACGCTCTGACCGAGTATTATCGCGTCTCTGACATGCACAACTATGATGAACTGATTCGCGCGATCGGTTATTTCACTTACCGACATGGAAAGATGGATCGCATAGATTCTCAAAATGAGTATTGGCTGGAAACCGAAGCAAGGCTAAGAACCGATTTCAATATTCCTGGTATCAAACTCGATAGCATTTACAAGATCAAACGCAAATCTGAAATGAAGCGGGTATTCGAACAGGCTGGTCTTACACCTGCTCGCGGTAAGGTTTGCAATACCGAAAAAGAACTGGTCAACTTCATTAAGGAAGTTGGTTATCCAGTTGTAGCTAAACCAGACATTGGAGTTGGCGCTGGTGCAACCTATAAAATCAAGAATGAAGAGGATGTAAAACGCTATCTGGAAGAGAAACCAGATATGGACTATATCGTCGAGGAGTTCGTTTCCGGCACCATCGTAACTTATGATGGCTTGACTGACAGCGGCGGAAACCTGGTGTTCTCGGCATCGCACAGGTACAGCAAAGGCGTAATGGATGCGGTAAACGAAGACTCCGATATCTATTATTATGGAGTGCGCGACATAGAGAAGTCTCTAGAAGACGCAGGGAAAGCCACTCTTCGCGCGTTCGATGTGCGAGAGCGTTTCTTCCATTTCGAATACTTCATGAAAGATGACGGAAAGGTTATTCCACTGGAAGTAAACATGCGTCCTCCAGGCGGATTCACTCTAGACATGTTTAACTATGCAAACGATTTTGACGCTTACAAAGCATGGGCAGAAATCATAGTGCACGGAACTACACAACAGAAAGCAAACCGCCCGTTCTTTGTGGTGTACGTTGGAAGAAAAGATCACATTCCGTACTCACTTTCACATGACCAGGTTTTGCAGAGCTTCAACTCAATGATGTGCTTCCAGGAAAGAATGAACGATGCATTTTCCAGAGCCATTGGAAACCATGGTTATGTACTGCGCCACGACAAGTTGAATCCGCTTGTTGAAGCAGCAGACAAAATTCTCGATCGAGCCAGATAGGACGACCGAAAAATTGCTGCAGAAACGAGAGGCTAAACCGCCTCTCGTTTTTGTTCAGGCTCTTTTATGAAGCCCATTTTTGAGTACTTAAAGCCCGGAAAGACGAGATCAGTTGAAACTTTATGGGCTGAGAGAAGCTCTGCCAAAATAGCTCGATAGTCCGTAGTTATTCGCAGTCCACCAGGACCGAGCGCGTACTGATCATCTTCAAGCCCGGGATAATGTCCGTAGATTTTGCCACCATTTATCGAACTGCCAAAGACCATTAGAGTAAAACCACGTCCGTGGTCAGTTCCTAAAGAGCCATTCTCGTAGGTTCTGCGTCCAAATTCTGTCATCACGATTGTGTTGACTTTGCGCTTGCACTTACGTAAATCACTATGAAAAGCGGCGAGACCTTTTCCCAGTGATTCAATCAGAGATGGTTGCAATCCTTCAATAGCTCCTTGTACGAAATGCGTATCCCAGCCGTTCAGGTCAATACATGCGACCTCCAACCCGACATCTGCTTTAATCAAGCGAGCCAACTCTTTTAGCCCGTCTGAAAATTCATCATCTGCATAATCAGCACCAGACGAGGGCTTATACTGCTGCTTGCGAATCTTATCAACGCGCTTCAGCAAATCTAAATTGGTAACGCCCGCAGAGCTCAAAACACGAAGATCTGAATGCCCATACATCGATGATAAAGCCTTGCAGAGTTCGTCTGTACAAGCAGACGGACTATTAATGCTAATTTCCTCTACCTTTCTTATCACGCTGAGAACCGGCGCACCTCGAAAGGACTCCGGAACGGCTACACCTATCGCTACTGCGGACAACGGCGTCAACTGTTCCGTGGCTCTTGAGCGAAGATAACGTCCAAGCCAGCCACCACCAATGGTGTGACCGTAGGCTTCACCATGTTCCATTTGATCCTGCACTTCGAAATGAGAACCTGATGGGTTATCAGTTCCCACAGCTTGAATCAGAGCCAATTCACCTTCAGCAAACATGGGATATATTGGGCTTAACTTGGGATGAAGAGCTAGCATGTCGTTCAACCGTGTACCACAATTTGCCTTATTGCTTCCAGGTTTTGAAATGGCTAAGGTCGGGCGAACCTTATAATAATCATCATCAGCAAAGGGATAAAACATATTCAGAGTGTCAGCACCACCGCGCAAAAAGATGCAAACCAGCGTATCTTTAGCTTCATTGCCGGCACTGTTATCAGCCAAGAACAGTTTCTTCAAAAATGATCGCCTGGACTCTCCCATCTTCTAGTACCTCTGAAAAGCAGGCGAACAAAGCACGAGGCTTATGAGATCTTTTCTTTGAACCCGTCTATCAGCACTGTATGAATTCAGAGCAGACAACTCCGTAGCATCAGGGTCTCGACCAATAAAATGAGCAAAAGCCTTAGAGGCAATTGCCTTGTCATTTTCGCTGAATCCCAATGATGAGAAAAAGGACTCAAAGTCCAGGCTTACTGATTCAATCTCAGCCGAACAACAGGCAAGTGCAAACTTCCAGCGCCACAAAAGAGTGCCCATCCAGAAATCAGGATCTTCAGGGTAACCATCGGGAGTCGGGTATTGGAAGGGCATCTGCCCCATGCGCTGAAGATATTCAAGCAAATCATTATGAGCGTGAGTATCAGCCCCTAATGAGCGTAGAAGCGAAACAATAAAGTTGAACGGACGCTTTATTTTCGTGCCTCGATCTGCCATAAACTCAGGTGATAGCAAAACAGTTTTCAGAGTTGCCTGAATGTCGCCGTCAGGATGTTTTTCGAACGAAGAGACTGCGGCTTTCAATAGATTATCACTTGGTTGACTGACAAAATGATTGGTAATTTTTCCTGCGACATAACGAGCGCAGTTTGGATGAGAAAAAATGATATCAACAGCAGTGGCAAGATCCTTTTCACCGCCGCCAGCCGGAACGGTCTTGCCCAGCAAGTGCTTTTCCCCATTGTCATGTAAGTCTGCAACAAACTGTACCTTACCCCGCTCAGATTCACCAGGCAAAGTCCAGCCGGTGAGACAGCGAGCCAGCTCGTAAACATCTTTCTGGCAATAGCCACCGTGAACACCGAGCGTATGCAACTCGAGCAATTCACGTGCATAGTTTTCATTTGGTACACCCGATGGTTTGATCTTATTTTCTTTGCCATCAAGATATTCAAGCATCGCAGGTGATTTGGCAGAAGACAGTATCATTGGCTTAAAATGCCGCAAAGCATTCTGCCGAACGACGCGCCGATCATCTGAAGCTTTGTAATAGATGCAATCGCCCTTATCCAGACTGATGTTCAAATGGTCGGTCCAAAAACCGCTCATCACTTCTAGTAATTGCCGTTGGCTGTAAATAGCACGCAAAAGTGTGTGGCGCAATATATCCTGACGCAAAGATTCACGCTTAAAATCGAAACAAGCGCCTTCATTCAAGTGTATGGTTTCAAATCTTCTGGCTCGAACTTCGCAGGCGATATCATTTATTTTCTCTGGCTCTAACTGCTCTTCTAACCACTTCTCTATTCCTTTTTCACGCAACTTTTGTACATCGCCGACCCAGGGACCGTAGGAAGCTCGGGAAAGAAAATGAAAGAAGGGGTCTATTGCCTCTCCAGCAGGCACTGCAACTTTTTCCGGGATTCGAGTTCCGAGATTTTTGCTTACTTCGCTGTAAATTGACTCGCAAGAACTTAGCGATGAACATGCGGCTATGGCAGCTGCAGCCTCCAGTGCTTTTCTCCGACTTAGCTTCATGGCTCTTGCAAGCCTGCCTCAGAGCCGGACAATACAACAGCTGGCGCCTTCGCCTTTTTTGAACTTCTCATCGTTGCTCTGATTCTTGAACAGAAGACCCTGATAGAAGAGCCAGCGCCTATTACAATAGAGCCGGGCAGAATTAAGAACCAACCGAGAATAGGCAACAAAAACGTTAGCACAAGAACTGCGCCACCACGAAGAGTAACTCTGATTGTTGTGTCTTTTTCTGAATTTTTCAGACGCATACCCAAAACGCGAGCGAAGCCTGCTACTCCTAGTTGTGCAAAAAGCATGAGCAAGCAAAAACTAAGAATTCCGGCGATTTGCCCTACTGAGCCTGGTAGCTTTCCCAGTATGGCAACAATGAAGACCGCAGCCAGAACTACCGGTATACCGCAAAGTAGCGATTTAATAAATCCATGTTTCACGGCGCTGCTGCTCTCGTCAACCCACGCAGGAAAGAGCGCCTCACAAAACAACCACAGACTGGGGAAGGTTATGAGCAACCCTATGATCACAAAAAAGATCGCCATTGTGTCTGCTAATAGCATTAAAATTCACCCTCTCTAGCATTAACATAATTCCCCGTCATAAACTTTTTAGTCGATTCAACTATAATTAAGCGTCTAAAAAGCCTGAGCAGAGCGGAGAATCAAATTGATGGCGCACCCTGGTGATGAGTCCAAGAGAAATGGATGCGCGGCTAGGCTCGAACCGGAAGAACGACTACGGCAAATAATTCGCGACTGTGAATGGTTCGAAACACTTTACTCCATTCGTGATTTAGATTTGCCTGATTGCTGGTTAGCTGGGGGCGCAATTCGCAACACCGTCTGGCAAAATATCTACGGAAACGATTGCAAATTGAAAATCAAAGATCTCGATGTTCTTTTTTTCGACCTTGACACGGAAAGACCCTTTGAGCGCAGCAAGAAAGCCTTCCTGGAGAGCCTCCATGGCCAATGGGTCTTCGACGTAAAAAACCAGTCGAGCTTCGGACACTGGAGGGACTGGCATTTTTCATTCAGCAACAGTAAAGATGGCATCAAGCACTTCTTGCATACAGCCACTGCTATCGGTGTCAGATTAAGTAAAGACGAGAGCATTGAAATATATGCTCCATATGGCTTAGATGACCTTTTTACAGGACGGCTAAAGAGAACCCCCTTCTGTCATACGGAAGATTCAGCCATCACTCGCGAAGCTGATTTTCTCGAAAAATGTCCATTGCTAACACCAGTTCATAGCCAATAAACATAGTTTGCAGCTCTCAATTAATAACTGCGCTTATATAATACAAAGGCTTGGAGTCCACTAATGTGCCGGTTCGCAGCTCAGGAGACAATGGAGATGCATCAGATCCTTATTATTGTCAACCAGAGTGAGTAGCTTCTTGCGTCATAAACATATTTCCCTTCTGGCCCTGATTCTTCTGGCGCAAATGCCTGCGGAAGCGCAGCTTCAACAAACAATTCCGTCAAGCAAAATTTCAAATAAACAGAATGGCACAGTACCTCACCCTGCGGCTGATTCCAGCCTGGAGCAGCTCTACCCGCTTCCGAACAATCCTGCAGTTCCATTTACAGAAGAAAAGAAAGATCCCGGTCTGACAGCCCAACAAAAGGAGGAGGCTGGAACAGTTGAGCTCACTCCAATTCCGGCTGCCGAGTTGTTACCAATCGGCGGAGGAAAGCTCCCTCCAATTAAATTGGAAGCTAGCTTCAATGAGCCTGTGGGATTGGAAGATGTACTGCGCGTCGCTTTGAACAACAATCTAGCGATTCGAATTTCTCAAGCCTCTTATGACTCTCAAAAATACTTGTTCTGGGGGTCTTTAGGCAGATTTTTACCCGATTTCACCATAGGCTATAGAGGGCAACGCTTACAAAGTCTCGGTAGCTTTCCTTCGCAAATATTCACGGATTCAACAACTGTGAGATTCCCCGTTTTTCAAGGTGGGCGCATCGTATATGGTGCCGCGGTGAATTACTTCAGAGCGAAGGCAGCAAAAAACAGTTATCACGCATCAATAAATGATGTTTTGTTAGATTCATACCGCCGTTATTTTGACCTCTTGCTGCAGCAGTCTCTTTTGCAGATTCGCGTAAAATCGGTTGAATTGTCTCGCACGCAGCTATCTCTCAACCAACAATTAAAAGATGCCGGAGTAGGAACAACTTTTGCTGTTTATCAATCACGCACGCAGTTAGCTCTCGATAAGCAAGCATTGTTGCAACAGCAAGTTCTGGTTCGCCAGGCATCATTGCAGCTTGCGCGCATTCTTAATACAAGTATGGCGATTAACCTCATTCCCAGAGAATCAAAAGTCAGGGAGGTCAGGCTCATTCCGCAAACGGTCGACATTAAAGATCTAATGAGCACGACCATGAAATTACGCCCTGAGCTAAAACAATACGAGGCTCTTCGCTTAGCGGCTCGCAGAAATGTTCAAGTTCAACAAGCGAACCTCTATCCGACATTTCAATTTTTTGCATCGACAACAAACACAGAGTCATTCAAGAGTAATTTTACTCAGACCTTTCAAAACAACGTCTTAAGCACGGTGAAGGCTCAAAACGGGTCTTCATCTTCGAGTGCCAACAGCAATAACAACAGTAATAACAATGCGAATTCTCTTGCGGGGTCAACCGTAATTATCCCCACAGGCACCGGTAGTGGTGGCATAGGGGTCAGTGGAAGCGGGGGCAGATCTGTCAGCGCTGGCTTCGACCTGAGCTGGAATCTCTCATCGATGGGAATTCCAGACGTAGCAAATACACTTTCGGCGCAGGCTCTTGCTCGCCAGGCACTTTTGCAATCAAATCAGACCCTGTTGAATGTGGAGTTCGAAGTTCGCAGTTCATATCTAAATATGCTCACAGCAAAAGAGCAGGTCGACGTTGCCGCTGAAGCCCTGGTTTCAGCAGCAGAGCAGCTCAGGCTCGCTAACCTCCGGGTCACCTATGGACAGGGCATTAACCTCGAGCTGATACAAGCTCAAAGAGACTATGTAACAGCTCTGACAAATCATGTGCAAGCCATCATTGCATTTAACGTCTCGCAGGCACAGTTATTGCGCGATACTGGCTTGATTTCCATAGCCAGCTTGACTCGTGAATATGCTCGCCCAATTGGAGTGAAAGACTTGCAAAATGTGCGTTAAGCATGTATATCGATTAGAATACCAGGGGAACATGGAGGAATGCGCAGCGTCCAGATTTAATATTGCTAGCAAATGCGTTGATTTCAGCGCACTAAAACTGCTGAGCTGCGGCGGTATCTTCCTATGACCCAACAGATTGTTCGATCAAACAAAACAAGACAGCAGAAATCACGACTGCTGAAATGGTCTGCTGTTGCTCTCGTTCTGCTTACGCTGGCGGGAGCCGGGGGATATTACTGGTGGTCGCAACAGAATAAAACTACGGAGGCGGATGCTTCCAATACTACGCAAGTTAAAAGGGGTCCGGCCGAGATTGCCATTCTCGCGACTGGCACAATTCGTCCCAAAAAAGAAGTAAAGATCAGCCCCAAACAGTCTGGCTTGCTGAAGCAATTGATAGTAAAACAAGGAGACTATGTTCACGAAGGCGATATCTTAGCGATTATGGACGACAGCAATTTGCTGGGCGATATCGAATCGGCACGCGGAGCTTATTTGACCGCGCTTTCCAATTACGAGAAATTGCAGCATGGAAATCGTCCACAAGAAATCGCGGCCTCAAAATATCAGGCGATGCGTGCTCAAAAGGCAGTCTTGCAAGCAAAGCAAAACATCATGAGATTGGACTCTCAATTGGAAGCAACCCGTGCACAGTTGAAGCGAGAAGAGACGTTTGCGGCAAGACAAGCCATGTTAGCCAAGGCTGGCGCAGTCTCTGATCAAGCACAAATTGATGCGGCAACCCAACAAGAGGTTGTTAGTTCACAGCTAAATGCTGCGGTAAAAGAACGAGCACAAGCTGAAATCGCAATGGCGCAAAGCCAGGAAGAATTGAATACAGTTCTCGAACAACAGAAGCTGATGAATGCTGGTTTTAGACAAGAAGAAATCGAAGCAGCAAAACACGCTTCCGAGCAGGCACATGGAAATCTGCACAAGATGGAGAGTTTGCTTGCGGACATGCGAGTAAAAGCTCCATTTGATGGTGTGATAACTCAAAAATATGCAGATGAAGGTGCCTTCGTCACACCAACAACCTCAGCGGCTACAACTTCCGCAACGTCGAGTTCGATTGTAGCCCTGGCAGGTGAACTCGAAATGGTGGCACAAGTATCAGAATCGAGTATCACCAAAATAAAAGTGGGACAAGCAGTCGATATTACTGCGACCTCATATCAAAACAGAACATTTCAAGGCAAAGTCACTCAAATTGCACCCGCAGCAATAGTCACACAAAACGTCACTACATTTGAAGTTCACGCAGATCTCATCGGTGATGCTTCAAAAGAACTGCTTTCTGGCATGAATGTGGGTGCAAAATTCCTGGTCGGAAAGATCAACGACGCGTTGCTGATTCCCACGGTTGCAGTAGTCTCCAAAAAAGGCCAAACTGGTGTCTTTGTACCTGGAAAGGAAGGAAAGCCTGAATTCAAAGAAATTCAAACTGGCGCTACGGTTGGCCGCAGAATTGTTGTCGAGCGCGGCTTGAAAGAAGGGGATAAGATTTTCCTTGGGCTCTCGCGCGAAGAGCTAACAAAGCAGGGTTATGGCGGAGGCATGGGACCTGGCGGACCTGGCAATGGACCATTACCATTCATGAGCGGCGGCGGCGGAAGAGGAGGTAGAGGACGCGGCGGCGGCGGTGGTGGCATCAGGTAGGCATTTCAAGTCGACGTGAACATTTTTCAATTACTTTCGATAGCCTGGCAGGGGCTGTTCAGCAATAAGCTTCGCAGCGGGCTTACTGTTTTAGGAATCATAATTGGCATTGCATCAGTAATTACGCTACTGGGCATCGGAGAGGGTGCCAAAGCTGAAGCAGAAAAACAAGTCACCGCTCTTGGTGTCAATCTTATTTACATTCGACCGGGCTCAATCAGTAGTTCACACATTTCTCAAGGGCAAGGAACCGCACCAACTCTGACATACGATGATGCTCTGGCAATAAAAGACAACTGCCCCGCCGTGGAAGCAGTGGCGGCACAGTACACATCCAACTTTCAGGTTCAGTTCGGAGAGAATAACACTCTAACGTCGGTAGTAGCAACAGAGCCTTCCTATCCAGGTATTCGCAACTTCTACACCAAACGGGGAAGATTTTTTAACGACACTGAGATGAACGATGGCGCAAGAGTAGCGGTTATCGGCGACGCCATAACTGACAGTCTTTTCGCGGGCGACAACCCGATGGGCAAACGCATCTTGATCAGGGGAGAAATTTTCACTGTCATCGGCGAAATGGAACACAAAGGTGTTGCCCAGGGAATGGATATGGATGACCAGGTCTTCATTCCTCTTACGACAGGTTATGCAACGCTTTTTGGTTTAAGCCAGGTGACAGGACGCTCAGTAAGAGCCATTCTCGTACAGGCACATAAAGATCAAGATTTGCAAGCGAACTTTCAGATCACAAACCTGCTCAGACTTCGACACGAGTTAAAAACTGAGGATGACGACTTCACGCTGCGCACACAGCTGGACATCATGCAAACAGCGCAATCAATTACGGGTGTCTTCTCCCTTCTTCTGGGTGCAACCGCAGGCATCTCACTCCTGGTTGGTGGCATCGGAATTATGAATATCATGCTAGTTTCCGTTACGGAAAGAACTCGCGAAATTGGCATCCGGAAAGCCATAGGTGCAAAGTACGGCGATATACTCTCACAATTTGTCCTTGAAGCACTGCTTATGTCACTAACGGGTGGCTTACTCGGAATTCTACTCGGAATTGGTGGCTCATATGCTATAAGCAGTTTTGCAAAATGGACAACCGTAGTGACGCCACTGTCTGTAGTACTATCGTTTTGCGTTTCACTAGCCATCGGATTGTTCTTTGGAATCTATCCGGCAAGGAAAGCAGCAAAACTCGACCCAATTATGGCATTGAGGTCAGACTGATGGAGAACATCATAGAGCTGAAAAATTTATGGCGCACTTATGAACTTGGGTCTGAGCCAGTGCATGCTCTTCAAGGGTTGGATTTGACCATAGGGAAGGGCGAATATGTTGCAATCATGGGCACATCGGGTTCAGGCAAATCCACTTTGATGAACATCGTGGGCTGCCTCGACAAACCTACATCTGGACAATACATTCTTCACGGCGAAGACATTTCAAACAGATCAGACGACGAATTAGCAGAGTTGAGAAACAAGACCATTGGCTTCGTGTTTCAACAATTCAATCTTCTTCCTCGCATGAGCGCACTGGAAAACGTCATGCTACCGCTGGTTTACGCTGGAGTGCCAAAACAACAACGAAATGAACTAGCGCAGAAAGCACTGACGGAACTAGGACTGGCAGACAGAATGGATCACCGTCCAAATCAGCTATCTGGTGGGCAGCAACAACGTGTTGCAATTGCCCGAGCAATTGTAAATCATCCACAAATAATACTGGCAGACGAGCCAACAGGGGCACTCGATAGCAACACCGCGCAGGAAATCATGGGCGTTTTTAACCGTCTCGTCGAGGCAGGAATTACAGTAATTCTGGTGACACATGACCCCGAAACGGCCGGTCATGCACAGCGGGTCATCAAAGTAAGAGATGGAAAAATTCTCGGTGACCATCTAATCGGGTCCACGAATGGAGGTCGCTAGAATGCTCAGGACAAACATCGTTGTATCTCTCACTTTGATTACCCTCACGAGTTCAGCTTACTGTGCACACGCTCAGCTTGGCGATCCGCTAAAAGAGACTTCAAACCAGACAAACCCGCAAATGACGGCAACGCTAAAAATGGAGGAACTGGCAGCAACAGCCAGTATTGTTGAAGGAACGCATATATTGAAACTAAGCGTAAGCAACAACGGCAAACGCGCGCTGCTTCTCGATGCTGATAGCGTCAAGTTTCCAGACGGAGAGGGGGAACAATCTCTTTCCA
Organism: Obscuribacteraceae bacterium (SeqCode); assembly: GCA_044226015.1. GTDB lineage: Bacteria > Cyanobacteriota > Vampirovibrionia > Obscuribacterales > Obscuribacteraceae > JAIEPM01. Next base: position 224,113 of record JBGAHS010000007.1, on the reverse strand, counting down.
GAAATGAGGTGATAAAGAAACCCTCACGACAAACATTTCCTGAAGATGCTATGGAAGCAGGACTATCAATTAGCACAGGTGGAGTTGGTTCCGTACTTGTAGATGAATATAACAAGGCGCAAAATCCTGGTCCGGCATTTTATGGCAAGGATGAAGAACGCCGAGACATAGATGAATCTCGTTTTGGGAAGAGACTACTTTTCCCGGGTGAAACAAGCACCGGAACCATGTATCTGAGCAAGGCGATCCAGAAAAACGGCGTAATGAAAGTGCCAGTATTTTCGCATCCTGCAGGAAACGAGCTTGGCACACTGGATATTCAGATTTCTTTGTTACGTGGAACTGCAACAACCACTGCGGAAAAAAATAAGCCTGCAGAAAAAGATTTGCCCGAAGCAATTGAGAAACCGCTTCGCAAAAAACAGCGCATCGAGCGACGCTTTTAGTAACCGGCTTTCCTGCGGTTCCAGTGCAAAACACTTCCAGAGACGGAGGTCGAAGAATTAAGAAGACCGCCAGAGTTACCTGTATTTACAGGGGCCTTAGCATATGGTTTATAGCTTTTGGCCACCACTGGTGCCTTCACTGCCGGAGCTTTGGCAACTTTCGGCTTAATTGTGCCACCGCTTGGTGCTCGTTGCCCAGTCAAGTTGGGTCCGGCCGGGGGTAGTTTTTGAACGCCGTTGCTTGCAGGAGGCAGCGCCTGCCTTGCACTAGGACCAGAATACCCCGACATGTAGGTGCTGAAGCCTGCTCGGGGCAAAGCCTGTGGACCAGCGACTGCCGGCGCAGGTGCTTGCGCAGCTGCAGCCGGATTTGTTCTCATATCATTTACTTGCGGAGTTTCATCATATATTTGGACTTGCTGACGAGCCATGTAGAAGTTGCGCATGTTTGGATTGTCATTTCGACCGAACTGCGCCTGTGCCGGTGTCGAAACCATGCTCACAAGGAGAGAAGCCAGCAAGAGCCTTTTCATAACAAATTCCCCTGTTCTTCGAATCGCAAGCCTTTACAGCAATTTGGATAGATATAATCTTACTCTATCCGATTCTAACCGGAAGCGGCAAGAATAAAATCCCCGTTGGCTCTTGGAACACATTAACACACATTAACAAAGCTTAGCAAGAACAACAATTAGATGCAAAACAGGCAAACAGCGGGTTCCAATGATAAACTTGGCATCCTTTAATGGAGCACAACGGAATCTTGCTAACTAACTTGGAAAACACAGAAGAGCTTAAAGTACCAAAAACACCCGCAAGTCCGGGGAATGGCTGCCTCCTTGGGCTGGTAGCCGGCGAGGGAAAGTTACCCGCAATATTAGCCCGTTGCGCTGCAGCTAAGGGATACAAGGTAGTTGCCTTCTGCCTGAGCCCGGAAGCCGAGAATAGAGTGCAGTCACATTGCCTCAAGACTTTTCAGATAGCGCCCGGCCAATTAGGCAGAAACGCCAATTTAATGAAAGCAGAGGGCATTCCCTACCTTGTGTTCATCGGTAAAGTGCCAAAACTCGAGATATTTAAGAACCTGACCAAGTTTGATTGGACGGCAGTTAGAGAGCTGAGCAAGCTGTCAGATTTCAACGACGACACAATTCAGCGAGCCATGGGCGACTTTGTTGAGCGCAATGGCATCAAAGTTCGCACTCAATCAGAGTTCCTTACCGAGCTTTTTCCCGATTTCGGAGTGCTAACAGAACGAAAACCAAGCACAGGCGAGTATGCAGACATTGAGTTCGGCAAGAGGATCGCTAAGGAAATCGCCCGTCTAGATATTGGTCAGACTGTTATTGTGCGAAACCAGATGATCATGGCGATTGAGGCAATTGAGGGAACGGACCGCGCGATTCAGAGAGCTGTTCAACTGGCAAAGGGTCCCGTTGTCGTCGTAAAAGTGGCGAAAAGGGGACACGACGAACGCTTCGATATTCCAGCAGTAGGAATGAATACATTAAAATCGATGCTGTCCCCCAAGCCCGGAGGGGTACTGGCTGTAGGCGCCCACGAGACAATGATTGTTGAAAAGGAAGAGATGTTGGCATTCTGCAAAGAGCATGAGATGTCGATGGTCGCCATCTAGTCGCAAAGGCAATAAAGACAATGCTTTTGCAGATCAACTAGGAAAAATCCTGATCAACTTCGATGCAAAATGCTTTAGATCTCAATTAAAACTAATGGCATAATGAATCTTGTACTGACCCAATGAGGGATTTGCATGCTCGTGAGTAATTTGTTTTTTCAGCCCAAAAGAGCATTGATGCTTGCTTTGTCAATTACTTTTTTGAGTGGGCAACTTGTTACAGCAAGTCCGGAAGACAGCAAATCTTCCCCTAAATCGGATACCAAGATTTCTGAGAAAGCCAGCCAAGCTGCGCAAAACACAGCCGTCGCCGGGGTAAAATCAGAACAATCTGCTGCCAGCACCGAAGACAGTGCTACGGCATCTGAAGAAAATAAACCCGAAACTGCCAGCGATGCAAACGCCAAAGATGACACCAATGACGATACCAGCGCATCGACATCTACAACCGAACAAAGCGCTGAAGGACTTGCAGCTGCTTTGCCTGATGCCGCTCATGACCGTGGAGTCAGACATTGGGCAGAGTCCAAACGATATATGAAAGATTGGGAACTTGATTTAGCTCAAACAGAGCTAGATCTTGCAATCATGGATTATCCAGATCTCAAAATAGCACACAGAGACCTTTGTGTAGTTTCACTGCTGAAATTCAATTTCTGGCGCAGTGTGGCCGAATTCATGATGACAGTTGGGCTCTGCGAAGCGGTTCCCATGACTCCGGAAGAAGCTCACGTTCTCAAAACTGACAGTATGGTCAAACATTATAAGAAGGGCATGCAATGGGCTCGCAACCAGGATTGGATAAAAGCCGTAACAGAGCTGGAGCTTGCCAGCGACCTTGTGCCAGATGATTTTGCAGTTCAACGATCACTTGCTTATGGATACGCCAACTTAGGAAATTTCGCAAAGGCGGAAGAACATTATCAACGAACGTTCGAACTGGCTCCGCATGATGGCTCATCCCGAGCAGATCTTGCTTATATGCTCGCGCAGAATGGCAAAGTGCAAGAAGCGCAAAAGGAATTGGAAGAAGCTGTAAAAAGTCAACCAAACGCTGCAGCCTACCATGTGGATCTCGCTTACATGGCCGAAAGCCACGGCGATCTCGAAACTGCCAAACGTGAACTTGAAACAGCTGTAACACTTTCCCCATCGAATGCAGATCTCTGGTCACATTTGGGTAAATTGTTGGAGCAAAAGGGAAATAACTCCGACGCCATAAACGCATATCTTCATGCGGTTTCACTCAACCCTGACATGCTGAGCGCTAAAGCAAGTCTAGCCAGACTGCAAGCCAGCTCAAATGCTCACAGTTCAATCAAGGCAACCTCTTCCCCTAGCCCGAAAACAGCACCGATCTAACAGGTTCGCGCTTGCCTAAACTTACAAAAAAACAGATTGTCCTGATAGCGGCAGGAGTTGGATTTTTCCTCGTCCTGCCCGTCGCAATCTGCGCTTTTATGTTTATGCAAATCAAGGAAATAAAGACAAGTTCGAATTCCTCTTACGAACAAACACCTGATGTTAACTGGGGTAGGCTAGTATCAAGAGCATTCAGTCAGGAACACAATAAACGGCTGCTCAAAGCCCATTTTGCTATTTCTAGCGCACAAAAGAACCTGGCTGAAGGAAAAAACCAGGCAGCACGTTCTGAGATTGAAGTCGCGCGAGCAATTTATGAAGACGAGCTGGGAGCAGACAACATAATGGTTTGCACCGCTTTAAGCCTGGCTGCTGAGCTGGAGACTAAAGATCATAACTACGAAGCTGCCGAGAAATACAATCAACGCATAGTTGAAATTTGCAAGAAACAACCCGTTAATCGATATGCGAGCATGGCTCGAATAGAGTTGGCGCAGGCAAAAGAGAGAAACTACGATTTGCCTGGTGCAATATCGGTGCTGAGGGAATCACTTGCCCTTCAAGAAAGGGCTCTCGGCAAAGACAATTTTGCTTTGATTGAAACGCTAAATCAGTTGGGTGAGTATCTGTCCAAAAACAATCAGCCCGAACAGGCAGAGAGCATTTTGAAACGAGGACTTCAAATCGCAAGCGATCAGAAGTCAGTTCCATGGCAAAGAGATTGTTACTCAAAACTAGGCTCTGTTTACTTCAACAGTGGAAAAAACGCAGAGGCAGAAATTGCCTTTCAAAACTTGCACGACATTTCGAAAGAGCGCTCTGACTGGAAGGTCTACGCTCTGGAAAGACTCACTGCAAACGAAATTGAGTTGAGAGAGTTTGACAAAATCATAGCTCATGCCAAAGAAGCGTTGCAGATGCGCGGCACGAAAGAACTTGTCTACCAACCATCTCTGGTCTTTGATAGCTATGCGCTCGCCTATGCATATTACAAGAAAGGAATGAAGCCCGAATACAATTCTCATTTGAGTTCGTATTTAAGCCAGGTTGCAAACTTCAATTCCGAGCTTGATTACGGCTCTGATCAAATCGACTACAGTAAAAACTTCATTCTTGCAAACAACTTCGATGCAGCAAAACAAATAGTTTTAGCCGCCATAGCTTTCGATGAGCGCAAAAGCACCCACGGCAATGATAAACACTATCGTTCGATTCCCCACAAGAGAGATTACGCTCAGCTTCTCGCGTTAGCCAATGAAACAGATGCGTGCCGGAAGTACTTAAATGAGCAAGTAGAAGCGCAAAAGAAACTGTTCAAGCAAGACCGGAAGCAAGTTATGGCACGCCTGGCCTATCAAGACTATGCAACAGACCTGATTGCCTTCGAGCTAGTTAGTGGAGACAAAAGACTGGCCACCAAACAATTGAGCGAACTCAAATCTGAGGGAGGCGAGCTCAGTACAGTATCCACGATTTTTGTAGAAGCGCTGAAAAACAAGTCAGCGAAGCTTAAGGCTGGCGAGTTTGGCACCTTTTGCCCACCAAAATACCTCAACAAAGTGCTTGAGACCCAATCGTAATTTCCCCACTGACTGAAGGCTCCGGAAAGCTTAGCATCTAAGCAGAAACGGAGAAACTAGTGGCTTATGGGAGAGCTTTCGGAACTTTCCAACGGCACAAAAACCGGCGTAAAGGACCAGAGCGAAATCTCGCTCTTAGCTCTTGTCGAGAACACGCGGCTCAGCAGCGCTGAGTCGCTAGCTGCAGTTATGCACACTGAACCCAGCGGCATAAAGGCGGGGCTTTCAAATATTGCCTCGGTATACATGCAAACTTTTGCCGCTGCTCCGGGAGAGTTTGCAAACTCACTAAGCTCAGATTTTAAGAAGCCCGAAACAGCACTGAAAGTGCTTGAATCAACAGCAATTGGCTTCGGCACAGCTGTGCTTCTGGCAAAGTCACCGGTTTTTGCAAAGTCATTGCTGACACTGGGCGGTTTAGGTGCTGGAACAGCCGCCCTTGGAAGCTCTTTGAACTTTTCGGCAAAAGCTTACTATGCAAACAATGCCAGCGAGCAAAGCGCGTTAGTGCAGACAGGAAGCAAGACCCTGGGCAAGCTAAGTGCTGACCTTCTAGAAACATCACCAGCGCTTCTTGCGGGGGCTTATGGCGGGCTGCGTTTGACCAACAAATTTTCTTCGCTATCTTCAATTTCGGAATCAGTGAAGAATGTGGCAGAGCTTCCTGCACGCAGGCTCGCGCCAGAGGGGCTTCATTACTTGAGCACTGATGCACAGACGTTGAAAATTGGCAGCACAGGAGAAGGAGCGAATCTGTTTCAAGCAGCCCAGGAAATGGTGAGCAAAACTCCCTGGAGAGGGCTAGAAGAAGGTCGTTTTTTCAAGCTCAAGTCTGCAACTCCTGAAATAAAACTGAGCGCAAGATTGCCCGGTAATGAAAGCGAAGTCTACATGGGAAAGAGAGCAGAACAGCTGTTTCATACACATGAAAATCATTTGCTACCAACCAGTGGAGACTTCAATACTGTCTATAAAACTGGCGTCATCGGCGTTCCGAAAGAAGGCATAATAACCTTCTATGAAGGAACAGGCAGACAAGCCGAAGCAATCTTGAAACTTCAAAAGAGTGGAAAGCTTGCAGAATTCTCTCAAGCTGCTGAAGCACTCGAACAGCAAACCTTTAAATCTGTTGTATTTGACCCTCAAAAACAGCTTTCTGTGCGGGTCGACTTGCGCTGGAATTCGCAGCAAAACGGCATGATGCCAGTCAGCATCAAACCATTGGATTACGCCGAATCCGTAAAGAAACTATCAAAATGGAAGGGCGAGCTTAACATTGATGCTTTACCGGCTGCTTCCGAAGCGCTCTTGAAGCCCGGAATGACTGATTTAATTAGAAGAATTAGCGGCTCCATTTAGAACCGGCACAGAGAATTATGGGCTAACAGCGCGTTACAATCAGCTTTCGCGCGCTCTGTATTAGATCGACTTCTTAACAAATAAATGTAGTTTGTAGATTAAAGCGCTAAACTGTCGAAGCAGTCCAAAGAGCCGCTTTCTTTTCAAGAGAATACGGCAATCAGCTTAATCATGGGGTTCCCGGATGAAGGTAAGTGACGGCTTGAAGACATATACAAAATACCTCTGGTTCGACACGAAAAAGACCAGGGAGTATATACGCATAACCGACGAAGTCGAGAATATGGTCAAGGAAAGCGGCATCAAAGAGGGCTTTGTGCTGGTTTCCGCGATGCACATCACAGCAGGCGTTTACATAAACGATTGGGAAGGCGGCTTGATTCAAGACATTGATCAATGGCTTGAGAAACTGGCACCTTCCGGTCTGGACTACAAGCACCACAACACGGGCGAAGACAACGGAGATGCGCATCTGAAGCGCATTCTCATTAACCATCAGGTCACTGTGCCTATCACTGAAGGCAAGCTGGACTTGGGACCGTGGGAACAGATTTTTTATGCAGAGTTTGATGGGAAGCGTAAGAAGCGCGTAATTCTAAAGGCAATGGGCGCCTAGGAGGAACAGAACAAGATGACACACTCAGTCGCAGATAAGGCAGCAACTACGATGCACAGCACAGCACACGGAAACGGAAATCCCAGACACAAAGCTATCAACACGGTTCAGAATCGACAGCCAGTTAAGTCAAGTATGGACTCACGCACAGCGCTGCCAGAACTTTTCGGCAGCAACGTTTTTAATCGCGCAACAATGCGACAGCTCTTGCCGAAAGCTGTTTATAAAGCCGTTGTGCGCTGCCTAGATCATGGTGAGAGCCTTGATCCATCTCTGGCAGATGTAGTGGCTAACGCAATGAAAGATTGGGCTATTTCACGTGGAGCAACACACTTCACGCACTGGTTCATGCCCCTCACGGGTCTCACTGCAGAAAAGCATGACGCGTTTCTGGTATCAACAGGTGATGAAGGCGCAATTCTAGAATTCTCTGGGAAAGTGCTTATTCAGGGTGAACCAGATGCTTCAAGTTTCCCTTCAGGCGGAATTCGCTCAACTTTCGAAGCTAGAGGATACACTGGTTGGGATGCTACAAGTCCAGCATTCATCATGGAAAGCACCAACGGAAAGACTCTCTGTATCCCAACAGTATTCTGTTCTTATGGTGGACATGCTCTCGACAAGAAGACACCACTTCTTCGCTCATTAGATGCAATCAACAAGACAGGCATGCGCCTTCTGCGTTTGCTGGGAAATACAAGTTCAGAAAGAATCAATTGCACAGTTGGTCCTGAACAAGAGTACTTCCTGATTGACGAATCATTTTTCCTGATGCGTCCAGACCTTATCAATTGCGGACGGGCTCTTTTCGGAGCTCGTCCTCCTAAAGGTCAGGAAATGGAAGACCACTACTGGGGCTCGATCAGAGAGCGCGTTCTCTCGTTCATGATGGACTCTGAATTGGAACTCTACAAGCTCGGAGTTCCAGTAAAGACCCGCCACAATGAAGTAGCACCAGCTCAGTTTGAAGTCGCACCGGTCTTCGAATTCAGCAACGTCGCTACCGACCACAACATGTTATTGATGGAAGTCTTCAAAAAGACCGCACAAAAACATGGATTCCGCTGCCTGTTCCACGAAAAGCCATTCTCAGGTGTAAATGGAAGTGGTAAGCACAACAACTGGTCGATGGCTGATGACAAAGGCAACAACCTTCTTGATCCTGGTAAAACACCACACGACAACTTACAGTTCCTCGTGGTTCTCAGCGCAGTAATCAGAGCCGTGAATAAGTACGGCGGAATGCTCAGAGCAAGTATTGCTTCCGCTGGCAATGACCATCGTCTAGGCGCGAACGAAGCTCCACCAGCAATCATGAGCATTTACCTTGGTGATGCACTGAGAGCCCTGGTTGAAGCTATCGTTGAAGGCAAAGACGCTGCAGGTGCCAAATCAAAAGCGCTACAAATCGGAATTTCAACACTTCCAGAATTGCCGCGCGATGATTCTGATAGAAACAGAACCTCTCCATTCGCGTTCACCGGCAACAAATTTGAATTCCGCGCAGTTGGCTCTAGCCAATCTATCGGAACACCAAATACGGTGCTGAACACCATGGTAGCTGATTCTCTCGATTACATCTCAAACATGCTTGAAGCCGAGTTGAAGACTACAGAGAATTTGCCTGATGCTGCGTTGAAAGTCGTAAAGAATGTTCTCACCGAAAACCAGAGAATCATATTCAATGGCGATAACTACTCGAAAGAATGGCACGAAGAAGCAGCAAAACGCGGCTTGCCAAACTTTAAGAACACAGTTGAAGCGTTGCCGGTCTATTTGGAAGAAGAAAGCCTCCATTTATTCGAGCGCTTTGGTGTTCTGAGCAGAGATGAAATGCAAAGCCGTTACATCATATTGCTTGAAAGCTATTGCAAAACCATAAATATCGAAGCCCAGTTGACCATTAATATGGGCAACACAATGATTCTCCCTGCCGCAATCGATTACCAGTTAAAACTGGCTACCAGCATTGCACAAACCAAGGCAGCAATAGCTGGACTTGAATTGCAACCTCAAGAGAAACTGCTCAGAGATGTATGCGAAAAAATCAACAAGTTGAAATTGATGCTTGAGCACCTCGATGCAATCACTCGTGAAGTAGATCACGAAGGCGAAAATGATGTTCTCGATCACGCTCGCTTCTATCAAGAGAAAGTAATTCCATCAATGAATGCTGTGAGAGCAGCTGCCGACGATCTGGAAAGTATGGTGGATGACTCGCTGTGGCCACTACCTAAGTTCCGCGAGATGCTCTACATCTACTAAATTCGAGTAGATAACTATATGAAAAAGCGGAGTCGAAAGATTCCGCTTTTTTCTTCAGGCGCCAAGATTCCTCATTTTTAGAGGAGAGAACAGAATTCACGGCTTCTGCTCTCTCCATTTTCAAGGAACCCTGATGAGTTCCAAGCTTTTCTACATTGTTACTTTGCTAACTGAAGCGATTTCGTTATCGCTCAGATGGTCATTCACATGCGCTTGCAAGTCATTTAGCTTGCCCACCATTTTTTCTTGCTCAGTCCAGGTGAAATGTCTGCGCAAGTCAGCTATTTGCTGTGTGCGAGCAGCAAGATCGTTCAACTTCCCTTTTAAGAAAAAGTATTCGGTACCAGAGAGGCGACCATCAGAGCGCCCTTCCTCAAGTTGAGCTGAAAGGCAAAGCTCTTTGTTGTTGAAGTTTGCCACATTAGCTGCAATATCTGGACCACCATCTACAAAGTCAGCACCAAAGCCGTACTTGTAGAATCGAGCGGTCGAGATCGTGGTATTCAGTGGCACGTTTGCCATTACGGCACCTTCGCTTATAGCAGCGTTAGCTGCTACTGTGGCGCGCATATCGTCTTGCATCATTTCTGCAATTCCGAGCAGACTTCGATTTACTTCTTGACCTTCTGCTAAATCAATAGCACCGTCGGACATGTACGATTCCTGTAGTTTGCAGTTTTGACTGATCTTTGCTCTGATAGAGTCAGCCTGTACATCTGTGAGTTGACCATTGTTCAGTGCGGTTGTTAGCGTTGCATCGATGCTGGTTCTTTGCTCATCCAGTTCTGCTTTTGTAAAGAGCTGAGAGTCAGCTGGCACCTCGATGTAATCGCTAGCACTAACCTTAACGTAGGAGGACAGACCGAGCACTAATGTCAGTAGTGCGATGCCTCCAAGCTTGATTTTTTTTTCCATGACACTTCCTCTATTTGTTTTACAACCAATGCTTGTTCGTGGGTGGACGCGAGATTAATTGTCGAGTTCCGCAGTGGCAATACTCACAAATTGCTCAAAATTCACTTCGGCTGAGCTAGATCGAGCACTGTAAAGCAAGAACACCAATAAAATTTCTAAGGAAATGATGACAAAAATAAGAGGGAGTTGGTAAACCAACTCCCTTTCTGTGTGCTCTGTTGAACAGTGTCAATTAATCATGGTGGTGGTGATGATGACCATCTCCATCATGTCCATTACTATTGTTATTCCAATTTGGATTGCCGTTGTTGTTGCCGTTATTCCAATTTGGGTTGCCATTGTTGTTGCCGTTATTCCAATTTGGTTTGCCACCATTACCGGTGCCACTACGCCAATCGGAATTTCTGCGGGTTTCGTTATCGCTCAGGTTGTAATTGATCCTATTACCAAGATCCAGGCAGCTTTGAAGCAGATAGCGGGTCTGAACAATGTCATTTGTATTGCCTGGCTGACGCACCAGATCTTTGTCTCGGCGAACAATATCATTGAGTTGGTTTTGAAGTTTGCTTGCTTCGCTGCGTGTTAGGTTGCCATTGCCTCTGCCCTTATCGATCTGCTGTTGCATCTTTTGCACATGGTTAATAACGGAAATGTGCATTTTTGCATAATCGCTGTTAGGATTCAGGTTACCGAGGGAAATTCCAAAAGGATTGTTATTCCAGGAACCACCGAAGTTAGAGTTATTCAAAATATTGCTTGGTGTAGCTGAGAATGACTGAATTTGAGCCTGCAAGTTATTTTCTATTGCAGTGAGATTATTAACTAGCTGTGTTGTTTCTGTTGGGTCAAGCAGGCGATCGTTGAGGAATCGTGTTTGCATATCCATATTGTCTGCAAGCTGTCTCTTAATGGAGTTTGCTCCATTTCGATTCAATTGATTGCTATTAATTGCAGTATCCAACTTGCTGTTTATGCGAGAACGCTGCCCATCTAAATTATTGATGGTTTGCATTTGCACCGAATTTAGCCAGTCATATTTGTTCTTAGCTTCAGAATTTTGCACACCATATCCAAATAGAATAGCTGATAATGCGATAGCGCTGATACCAAATTTCAAATCCACCATTTTATTGATCCTCAAAAGTTGTTGTCCGGGAAGCCATTCCAGTCTGGATGTTTTAGGAGACGACAGTAACCTTCTCATGTTCCGTTTCGATTGTAAGCGTCAGGTTAAGTGCTAAAGAAGCAACAATAGCAAGCTATTTAAGTTCTTGCCATTAGAAACTGCCAACAAAGCCCATACGTATATACAAAAAGCATATTGCGCCAAAAAGAAAAGAGAGGCGCTGTAGCGCCTCTCACTTTGTCAAAAATTCGTCAATCAATTTGCCAGCGTTTGACTTGATTGATTGTTGAAGCGAAACTTTGCTTCAACAACAGCGCCACCAGCAAGTCTTCTCAAAGTCGCATTGGCTCTGGAAGATATGAAGGGGTTGCTGTCAGCACCAAGCTCTTCAAGGATAGAATTCGGCAGATTAGGATTTTCTGCCAGACGGAAACGAACGTCAGGATGTTCGTCCTTTGCTAAACGATAGAGAATCGTAATCGGGCAATATGGATTCTCGCCTACAGAAGCTCGAACCTCGGGATCATTATGGTCAGCCAGTTCCCATAGGGCTTCTTCCGGCGTTCGAGGGTTTAGCGCTATGCGCTCACAGATACGTGGGTTGCCGACTTTACTAAGATAATTCAAAACCTCTTCGCTGGTATGTGGATTTCCAGCCAAATGAAAATGAACTTCTTCGATAACTTCTGAACTCTCTGAATCAAATCGTGTGCGCAATTTCTTTTTGCCTCCATCAAGACGAGCTGATAGCAATATTCTTATTGCTTCTTTCATGTGCTGCGGGGTTCGCCAGCAAAACTTGACGATGTAGGAGAGATCGTCGGGAGTTTTTTCTCCACCAATCTCATGTTCATTCGTCAGAAACATGATGAAAACCTCAATTTCACTCGTTAAGAGTATTTTGCATTGAGGCTTTCCAACAATTGAATTGGACTTATTGAATCGGACTTACGAACTGAGCTCACACACTCTTTCTAGTGAAGTCATGCTCCAGAGCAAACTGCACATAACGACTCAATCTTCTGAATGACCACTTAAGCCCTTCACAGAGTATTTTCACTTGCGGCCAGTTGTTAGAAGCAGCCATATCTTCTAATCGTTTACTTAGCCTTACCATCTCCGAAGCACCAATAGCATTGGATGATCCCTGTAATTGATGCGCAAGAGACTCCACAGCCCTTGCGTCACGTTTAGCTCTCTCTGTTTCAATCGCTTCAAGCAAGGTTTCTGCTGCCGACAGGTAGACTTCCAAAATTTCTCGGGCGACCTCATCTCCGCAAGTTCTCTGCAACCTGGCGATATTCAGAGGGTCTTCCGAGATAGTGTGAAGAGGAATGTCTTCCTCTCTTCGCTCTGTCGAATCTTCCTCTATTGCACCCAAAATTGGCTCTGGGCGCTCGATGGGGTTCAACCATTTTGTCAAAACAGCCTGAAGTTTTTTTGCATCAACTGGCTTGCTTATGTAGTCATCCATTCCGGCAGAGATACATCGCTCTCTGTCTCCATCGAGGGCATGTGCGGTCATAGCAATCACTGGCACATGTCTTCCATGTTGCATCTCTAGTTTGCGAATCTCTTTTGTTGCTTGAAACCCGTCCATTTCAGGCATCTGGCAGTCCATCAAAACAAGAGCATATTTTCCGCTCAGTACGGCATCAATAGCCTCCTGTCCGTTGGAAACAGTATGACCATTAAAGCCTAGATTTTTCAATTGCAAAATGGCAACCTTCTGGTTGACAGGATTGTCTTCGGCTATGAGAATCAAACTGCTTTCAGGACGCGGTATTTGTGGAATCTGCTGCGTGACTGTAAGGTCTAGTGCTTTGGCGCCAGTGTTGGAGAGTACGCTGGAAATGCAATCTACGAACTGTGAAAACTTGAGCGGCTTAGTGAGATAAGCAGCAAACTTAGATTCAGAAGATTCAGCAGACGGTTTAACTGAAGTCAGGGTCAAAATGAGCACTTTGGTGGGAGACGCAACTGGGTCACTGGCTAGCATTTCAGCAAATGGGACTGCTTCCGATTCAGATCCAGAGGCATCAATCAATGCGCAGTCGAAGGGATCATTTGCGACGGCTTCTTGCCTGATTAAAGTAAGCGCATCACTTACGTTGCGCACAACATCACAACGCAGCCCAAGCGAGCTGGCGTATGAATAAACAATTCGAGTAACCGACTCGATTGAACTAATAATCAGAAAACGTTTTCCACTGAAGTTATGATCATCACTTGAAGCCATGTTTTCTGTGCTCAAGTTAGAGCGTTCGCATGGAATTTTGAACCAGAAATCCGAACCTTCCTTGGGCTGGCTATCGGCGCCTATTTCGCCCCCCATCAACTCAACAAGTCCCTTGCAAATCGAAAGCCCCAAACCTGTGCCACCATATTTTCTGGTGATAGATCCATCTGCTTGAGTAAAGGGGGAAAAAAGTTTTTTCAAAGTACTCTTGTTGATACCAATGCCGGTGTCTCGAACAGAGAAGCGCAACATTATGTTTTCGCCTGTGGCTTCGTCTGAACTCTCTTCGGCACTGACATCAAGAATGACCTCGCCAGAAGCCGTGAATTTAATCGCATTACTGGCCAGATTGAGCAAGACCTGTCGAATATGTCCCGGGTCTCCCCGCAATAACTTCGGTATCTTTGGGTCGACGTGCGTCATTAAAGTTAGTTTCTTTTTGCGCGCTCTTTCAGCAAGAAGCTCTGCTGTTGCTTCAACAATTGCTATGAGTTCGAAATCAAGAATTTCAAGCTCGACCTTGCCAGCTTCAATCTTAGAGAAATCTAGAATATCGTTGATTATGTCAAGAAGTACTTTGGCAGATTCATGAATGATGTTGACGTGTTCTCGTTGCTCAGGATCAAGCTTGGTTCTCAACAGCAAGTCGCTCATGCCAATGACGCCATTAAGTGGGGTCCGAATTTCATGACTCATATTGGCAAGGAATTCAGACTTCAAGCGCGAAGCTTCCAGGGCCTGGTCTCTTGCCTGTGACAATTTGCCAGTCAAAGTTTTCATTTCTTCAAGAGTTGATTCATGAGCAAGGCTTCGTTCCTCTGCCTCATGTTTCTCAGAAGCGAGTTGTTCTTGCAGAGAAGCAATCTGTTTCTGCAATTCGCGTATCTTAGATTTGGCGTTATCGTCCATCGAAAAATACTGCTTTCGCTACTGACAAATAATCTGATTAATGACTTTGATGAAGTATGTTGCCAGCCACTAACATATGGCTTCAAACCTTATATAATCCCTGGGTATCAACGAACAAAACATACAGGTCTTTCCAATAGAAAATGTTGAAATGGACTTCCGCCTCTTTGAGCGATCAAGGGGTAAAAAGAGCAGACAACCAGGATAACTATTTTGTCAGTGATGACAAACGGGTTTTTGTCGTGGCAGACGGAATGGGCGGCGCCCTTGGCGGATCAATCGCCTCCAGACTCACGGTCAATGCCATAGAGGCCTTCTGGAAAGAAGCGCCAGCTGATCTTGATGACGAAGAGTCAATCATTCAATGGTTATCAGCAGCTGTGAACAGAGCTAACGAAACTGTTTTTGGTTTCTCTGAAGAAAATCCCTCTGTCAAAGGCATGGGAACGACTGTTGTTGTCGGAGTGCAAGACACCAAAGGGTGCATTCATATCGGCCACCTGGGCGACTCCAGAGCCTATTTCATTCGTGGAAAAGACTTCGAGGTACTCACACAAGATCACTCATTAGTAATGGAGCTCTTTCGCGGTGGACACATCACCGAAGAGCAAATGAGAGAGTCACCTTTCAAGCACTACATTACCCGCTGCGTAGGTCATAAAGATCGAGTCGAACTCGAACACAGCCCCAAGAAGCTGGAGGCTGGAGACTGGATTTTGCTTTGCACCGACGGGCTAACTGCGGTACTGGAAGATGCTGAAATTGCAGAGGTTTTGAGTAATTCGGCGGACCCAGAAGCAGCCTGCCAGAAACTAGTGGATCTGACGCTTGAGGGCGGCGCACCTGACAACGTAACTGTAGTTGTAGTGAAGTACGAAGCTGCAGAATAACGGTGACACGAACAGCTGGCAAGAGGTCGCAGTTAGTCTTCTTACTGCAAGATTTCTGTAAGAGAAATGCGTTTTCCAATTCACTTGTTGGAAAAGCGGGAATTAAACTTTTCTCAGGGACAGTCGTTTGCTCCTAATTCTGACAGTTCCCAAGTAGAAAGTTCCGTTCGAAGGAGGACGGGTCCGAAAGCGCCCAAGGTCAGTCAAAGGTATCGCCAATGCATTTGACAGCCAAAAGTCCAAGGCAAGCTTGAGCAACTTGTCGACTTCCATGCCGGCTGGATCGCTCCTGGGCGTATCCAGCGTTCACAATGCAATTTCGCTTGGGGCACTGCTCCAGGCTACTTTTGAGCTGCACCCACAGTCCAGGTGTGCAGTGTTTCTGCGCTGACTGGAATATTCTTAGACCTTGTCTTTACCTGATCAATAAAATCAGCACTGGACTTCACCGAAACCCAGGCAGACTCGCACGGGAAGAAGAGCGTGATACGGTTTGCGGGATAGCTTGCGCACACATAGGCTGCTGATACGTCGTGAACCTTTTCACCTTCCACTACCAGCCTGTCGCAAACCACACCTCCAGAGACGGCGTTTGTGTTCAATGTCATTCGCAACATGCTCTGGAAGTCCCAGGTTCCATCGAAAACAGGAGCCCAATTCAGATAACGGTGTGTGTCAGCAAGAATGATGCAATCGCCAGCTTTAATCTGGTCTCGATTCTTGCTTATCAGGAAGCGTACATTCTTTTGTACGTTCCATGAGCTGATCCAAAATGAAGAAAGCGCGAGATTGGAAAGCACCATCACTACAATCAATGGCAAGCCCAAGAGTGCACTGTAGGCTTTGGCACGTCGTGATGAAATGAGCATATGGTCTAACAACCACTTGAAGCTCAAAGCAATTAGAACTGAAACAGCTACAGAGGCACCAGCGTTCACACGATTTATCATGGTGCCTAAGACAGGAGTGTAACCCTGAGCCACTGCGAAGGTGAGATAAGAAGCAAAGAAAGTGAACGCGGCGGCGGTGAATAGCCTGCGATATCTGATCTGCTCATTTGAATACGAGAACGCAAGAACAGCCAGCGATGCGCCTACAGAACCAACAATTTGTACGCCATGAAGCGGTGTGAATGAAATACAGGCTTCTCTAACCCGTTCAGCAAGGAATGACCAGAGCCCAGCAAAGAGGGAGACATTCAAGCCCTGAACGAACACGTTGCAGAAATAACTCAGATCAAATGCTGATGGTGAAAGAAATACATGTGCGACTTTCGGCAGCAGAAGGCGCTGATAAATTGGTTCCAGCGAACCAACAACTAAGAAAGGAAGAATCCATGCCACCACTGAACCCATTGTGACCAGGCGGCTATCCACACGTTTTTCCGCGGACAAAAGCAAGACACCACAGAAGCTGAACACAATCATCGGTAAGAATGCTTCGTAACAAAATGCACTCAATCCATAAAAGCCAATGGCAGCCAGATATAGCGCTCTGTTCTTTGTAGTGAACGCTCGCATTGAGCAACAGAAACTCGCCAGGAAAAGCGTCAATCCGAAACCGGGTCCGAGACCTCCGCCGATCCAATAATGGCTTGCATCGTGGCTCGGATAAAGCAAGAAAACCAGAGCGCTTACGGCGCCAACAAAGTGAGACAGGCTCAAACGCTTGATGCCGAAATACAAGCAAACTGCGCCAAAATACTCGAGACCAAAGCGCACAAGATGATAAGGCAGCGGTCTATCACCAAAGAACAAATAAGTTGTTGCGTAATAAAAACACTGCACCGGACGCGTAATCATTCGAGGATCTGAGAATGATGCCTTCAGCAAATCGATGAAATTATGTGGTGCGAAATGAAGGTTCCAAAACGTAAGCCAATCATCTAAATAGAAGCCGACCTGAAAACAAATCGGGAGGAAGCAAAAGGCATGAGCGAGCAGCACCATCAGAAGAATTGGCACGTCCTTCTTCATAGGACTTTCGTCCAGAATTTCTGGCCAATACTCTAGTACCGCAGGCACCGGGGTTTTTTTAGACAGTTTGCTTGCTTGCATTCCCAAGTTCCACAAAGTCCAGTTCCACAAGACGAAATAGATTTCGTACCTATCTATCTGAGGTTCTCAACAGGATAACGAGCTAGGCTCAGAATGACCTGATGAGGACTTAATATGAGCTAATGGTTATCAAGCTCATTTTTCAGACAGAACGACCTTTTCCTTGCTCTGGAACCAAATGCGGCACCTAAACTGCAATTAAGCAGAAGAAGTAGAAGGATGAATACATTTTCAACGAATCAGGGGTCGAGTTTTATTTGATCTGAACCTAACTGGCTCAAGCTATCTACTTCTCTGACCGATCTCGATTCAATATAGTGTGGACCTTTTCTCTGCAGCCTTGAAACCTGGTCGGTAATTTCCCGAGCCAGGTCTTCTCGTCCATGTTCTATAAAGAACTGGGCTAATTGCTCAAGTTCACGAATGGGTTCTGTTTTTTTGTGCTCATTAGTCATCGCAGGATGCAAACCATAAATTCACAACAAATCAGACTGCAATCAATCAGTTTGGTTCCCTGCTTTTTGATTTTTTTTAAAAGAAAACCCTAAAATTCATCCGTCCCGAAAGCCACAGCAGTATTGGGTTCTCTGAAGTCGAAAAATTCAGCGTCGACTATGCTGGTAATTTTTCGGAACCAGACAGATTTGTTCTCGCCCTCTGCGTTCACAAAGGAGATGATGACATGAGTAACAATCGAGCTTTTCATCAGCATCTATATGATTGTCTTGGAAAAATTGTGCAAGAGCGTCGAAAACGCCTTCACATGTCTCAAGAGGAACTTGCAGCAGAAGCGCACATAGATAGAGCTTTCATAAGTAAGATAGAGGGCGGCAAAAGGCAACCCAGTTTTGGTATTGTCGCTAGTATCGCCCGGGGGCTGCGCATGAGCTTTGCGCGCCTGGTGCACAAATGCGAAAAATGCTCTGCAAGCGTACCGGTTGATTAGATGAGTACTTCGATGTCGTCGCCTGTGACACGCACTTCGTAGACAGCAATTGGGTCTTTTGCTGGCGCACAGAGGGCTTCACCAGTGCGCAAGTCGAAGCTGGCTCCGTGCCACTCGCAAGTGATACTGTCTTTGGTAGCAAACCCCTGTGACAGAGGAGCGCCGAGGTGAGAACAGGCATCCTCCACGGCACATACACCAGCAGGTGTATTCACCAGAAGAATTCGCTGCCCAGAGACCTCGACAGCCTTACATTTGCTGCCAGAGAAATCACTGAGCTTTGCGACTTTGACGAACTCTTGCACAAGACCTCATCTGCGGGAAAGCTGTCTCTTTCTCATGCGAATTGTCTGGGGTGTTACTTCAACGAGCTCATCGTCCTGAATCCACTCCAGGCATTTTTCCAGCGACATTTCGCGGGGGGCTTGCAGTGTAACCAGAGCCTCAGAAGTCGAGCTTCTGATGTTGGTGAGTTTTTTGGTTTTGCAGACATTGATGTCGAGATCTTGGCTGCGGGAATTTTCACCGACAATCATGCCGGTGTAGACACGAACGCTCGGCGAGATAAAGAATACACCGCGGTCCTCTGCAGCTTGCAGCGCATAGCCAGTAGCAGTGCCTTCTTCCCACGCAACTAATGCGCCATTTCTTTGCTGAGTAATATCACCACACCAATCTTTGAATTCATGGAAGCCATGATTCATTACACCGGTGCCTTTAGTCAGACGCAAAAATTCGCTGCGGAAACCTAGCAATCCGCGTGTAGGTACGATGAACTCAAGCAAGCCCTGCCCTCTATCCACATGCATATTTTGAAGTTCTGCACGGCGTGGTCCAAGTTCTTGAATAACCGCACCCATGTACTCTTCTGGCACATCGATGAACAGCTTTTCATAAGGCTCAAGAACTCTTTCGTCGACTTGCTTGACGATAACTTCAGGTCTGGACACCTGAAACTCGTATCCTTCTCTGCGCATGGTTTCGATAAGAATGCCTAGATGCAACTCGCCTCTTCCACTTACAAGGAATGTGTCGGTGCTATCGGTTTCATTCACTCGCAAGCTGACATTGGTCTCCAATTCACGATAGAGACGATCGCGCAAATGCCTGGAGGTGACAAATTTGCCTTCCTGCCCAGCAAATGGGCTATCGTTAACCAGGAATGACATTTTCATAGTCGGCTCATCAACAAGAATTCTTGGAAGAGCAACTGGATTATCAACTAGAGTGATTGTGTCGCCTACGTTTGCGTTAGCGAAACCTGCAATTGCAACAATCTCTCCTGCCGAGGCGGTCTTCGCCTCGATTCTCTTGAGTCCGTGGAACTTCAGCAACTTGCTGATGCGTCCCTTAACCGTTGAGCCATCTTCTTTCATAAGGACGACATTCTGCCCTTCGGAAATCGTACCGTTGTATATTCTTCCGATCGCGATGCGTCCGAGGTAGTCGCTGTAATCTAATATCGTTGTCTGCATCTGCAAGGTGCCTGTTTCATCACCGGAAGGATGAGGACAATGACTGACTATCAGGTCGAGCAGCGGACGAAGATCAACATCTTCATCTTCTACTCTGTGTTTTGCAAAGCCTTTGACACCAGAAGCAAACACCACTGGGAAGTCCAACTGTTCGTTATTTGCGCCAAGCTCGACGAAAAGATCAAATACTTTATCTACCGCAACGTGAGGGTCAATATTTGGTCTGTCGATTTTGTTGATTACAACAATCGGACGCAACCCACGCTCAAGCGCCTTTCTCAATACAAAGCGAGTTTGAGGCATCGGTCCTTCACCAGCGTCAACAATTAGCAACGCGCTATCGACCATTCCTAATATTCGTTCTACTTCGCCACCAAAATCGGCGTGCCCAGGTGTGTCAACAATGTTGAGCAAACAATCGGCGTACTCGATGGCTGTGTTCTTTGCGAGAATTGTGATACCGCGCTCACGCTCTAAATCATTAGAGTCCATGACGCAGGTCTCGACCTCCTGGTTTTCACGAAAGACACCAGTCTGGTGCAAAAATCCGTCAACCAGTGTTGTTTTGCCGTGGTCAACGTGAGCAATGATTGCGATATTTCTAATATGCTTTGCAGACGAGTCAGTGTCTTTAGATTCCAGTGTTTCCAGATTAGGTTCCATAATTAAGGTCGCCATATTGAGTTCTCTATATTCTCGCAGAAGTAGCGATTAACCGTTCGCTAGTATTGTATGCTGTTAAGGTCGTCGGTGAAGGCAGGCTCATTTGAACACAGGAAGAGTCCTCAGAAGGCATGCTGGTGGTTATCTGGTTCATTCAGATGAACTAAATGCGATACTCCAGTGTCCTTTAAGATCCCGATTGAAAAAAGAAGGGGTTCAAATTTTCACTGGCGATAGAGTTGAGCTAGATGAAGTAGAGCCTGCTCTAGATCCTTCAGATCGAGGCACCGCGGTCATTTCGGCCCGTTGCGAACGAAAGAATTTGCTCACCAGACCATATATCGCCAATCTGGATCAGGTGTTCATTGTACAGTCGATGCACCAGCCTGAGTGGAACTCGCTGTTATGCGATCGCTACATTGTTACACTTCACTTGGAAATAGAGCACTTCAAATGTTTCATTCTTCTGAACAAATGCGATCTGGCCGAGAAAGAAGAGCTCGACGCCTTACGAAACATTTATGAGCCGCTGGGATACAAAATTTTCTTTGTCTCAGCAAAAACAGGAATTGGCATAGATGAACTGAAACACACAATGCAGGGCAAAACCTCCGTGCTCATTGGTCCATCGGGGGTAGGTAAGTCCAGCATAATAAACCAGCTGATACCAGACATAAACCTCAAAGTAGACATAAACGAAGAATTACTTGTGGGGCGTCATACAACTACATACAGTGAAATTTACAGCTTGCCTGAAACCTCCCGAACCAAGCTGCCGGGGTGGATTGCAGACACACCAGGTTACAGCATGGGAGAACTCGATTACCCGCAAGCAGCAGATGTAGCATGGCAATTTCCTGAGATAATCGAGCTTGCATCGGAATGCAAATTCTCCAACTGTTTGCATACAGGTGAAGCCGGGTGCAATGTAGAAGCTCATATGGAAGAGATTGCCGAGTCTCGCTACCAGAGCTATTGCACGATTCTGGCAGATGCCCAGAACGCTGAGAGAATTCGGAAAGAAACCTCTTCTAAGGTAGATGCAGGTACAAAAAAAACTGTTGGTTCGCGCGTACTTCCTCGACTGAATGAGAGATTCAGAGCAGACTCGCGCAAGAAACAGAAGCAAACGCTCAACGATTTCCGAAAGCTAGACTCCAAAGAACTTGATAGCGAAGAACTTGATAGTGAAGAACCTGCGTCAGAAGATGAAGACGAGCTGACTTAGCGTTTGAGTGGCACCAATGAACAATGATGGCAGCAATCAAGATTTCGATAAAATAATCGCTAACAAGTTTGAATTGAAAGCGATTCTTGGAAAAGGTGCTTCAAGCATAGTTTATAAAGCCCGGCATACTTTGCTTGATCAGGACGTCGCCGTCAAAATTTTTGCAAAAGACTTCGGAGAAGATAACAAAGCGTTGGAACGATTCAAAAAGGAAGCGTCACTCCTGAGTTCGTTTTCGCATCCGAATATTCCAAAGTTTCTCTCATTTGGTGAAACTGATGAAGGACAGCCATTCATTGCAATTGAGTTCATTGAAGGAGAAACGCTTGCTGAGCGACTCAAGAGTTCTCCCCTGACAGAAGACGAACTTAAAGCAATTGTGACAGACATTTCGTCTGCTCTCAAATATGCACATGAGAGAGGCATCGTACACCGTGATATAAAACCGTCCAACGTCATTTTAGATTCAAGCTACTCTGTCGCTCGCTTGCTCGATTTCGGCATATTCAAAAACATTGCAGACAGCAATCAAAAACTCACTAAGACAGGATTGATTCTAGGTTCATTCAACTATATGAGCCCAGAGCAATGCAAAATGAAGCCACTAGATGCGCGCTCAGACATATACTCGCTGGGCTGCCTGATGTATGAGGCGCTAGCGGGCAGTCCGCCAATGGATGATCAAAATGATTTCGCCATTTTGAACAATCATGCCAACAAGATAATCAAGTCAGTGCCAGCCAACAAAGGCATCTCCAGAGATTTTGAAAACGTAATTATCAAATGCCTGCAAAAAGATCCATCCAACCGATTTCAGAGTGTCGATGAGCTGTCCAATGCAATTTCCAGAGCAAAGGATACTTCAAAATCAAAGACAGCATCCGTCCATGGACTGCTGCGTATGTTGCCTTATGCAGCTGCCATTGTGCTTATTGGAGTCGGATTCTTCTTTCTCATCGAATACAAAAAACAGTTGATGATAAAGGACCGTCCCAGGATAAAAACGCTTTTTGGCAAATCAAAAATGCCATCTGCTGGAGCTGACAATCTCCAGACGATTCAACAGTGTGAAGATTGGCTCGCGCAATCACAATCGAGTGACCTTAAGAGTCGAATGAGTGTTCAGTGGATGGAAGGTCTCGCGCGAGTAAAAACAGGATATTGGCCTAAAGTTACGAATGCCATCAGCGACCGGGAGGCACTGGAACAAGTAAGGTCAACAAAACTTCAGCCAAATTACGATGTCGGAAGCTTACAAGACTTTGAAAGGGCAGTTGCACTAACGAGGATTTTACAAGACGACCTGGCTTCTTACAAAATCTGGTCGAAAGAGATATTGAAAACAGGCACGGGTTCTCCGACTGTGGAAAAATACGCTCAGGTACTGGCGCTGGCAGCCTACTATCAATCATGTAATGGTGATTTTGCCAAAGCAAAAGAAATTATCGAGCCCGGTTTTCCAGCGTGCTCAATGGCGGAGTTAGGACACGCCCAGTTTGATTTGGAGTTGTCCGTGGCTCGCAGCAAATTCTACGCTGGAATCCCTTTTGAAGATGAGCTGAGGAAGTCTCTAAAGTCTGCACGAACCCTGATAAAAGCCAACAAAAAACTGCCTCAGTACGGAGACTGGGTGGCACTATTTTGCGAATGCGGAATGCAAAAGGAAATACTGGCGTTCATGCAAGAATACGAATCACTTCCAGATTCAGTAACAACGGTACAGTTTAATTCGGCCAATCACTATCTGGACAAAGCAAGAATGCAGATACAAGAATGTAGAGCTGAAATTGATCTTCAACACTATAGTAACGCCATAGACCTATCCAAAAAGATTTTGAACAGGTGCCTCAATTCAGAAACTTTTACTGACGTAGTCTGTGATGAGGGAATGGCGCTTTTTCTTAGAGCACGCCATCAGTCGGGGATGGGAGGCAATACCGACTTAGCCCGAAATTACATAGCGAAGCTGCTTGATTATGGAAACGTAAGTGCAATCGCCAATAGAGTTCAGCCTGACAATCGACGAGCAATTGCGGCAGCACCTGCTATCTGGACGGAGTTGCTCGCTGAGGGGATTGACCCGGTAGAGCTAGCCGCCCTTGACGAAAAACAAACAACGCATCTAGAAGACATTGGAAATACAGAAATAAAATTGTCGTGTGCAGAGCTTCGTCTCGCACTAGGAAAGTTCGCGTTTTTGCGCAAACAATATCCCGCCGCAGAGAGATTTTTTAAGATTGCGGTGGCAGATACAGAAGAAAGTAATTCAATCAGGTCCAATTACATTAAGGCACTTTCCTTGCAGCTATATCTGGAAGCTCAACGTGCTCAAGGTCGTGACGACCAACAAATCGAAGAGCGCCTGAACAAGATGTTTAGCTCACCACATCTGGAGGACACCCCGCATGGACTGGCATTTTTGCACGCATTTTTGAAGTTGAGAAATGATTTTAAGTTCGAGCCGACGACGAACAAGAAGGGCGAAAATAAGCAACTGAATAAGTTAGAGAGGCTTATGGATGAATACTTTCATAAGGCTCCGCTACCTATGCTTGACTCTTATCCAGATGCGCTCATATTTTTGATAGACAACTCAGCAGGAAGCTCTGAACAAAAGTTTGCCGACAGGCTAAAGAAAATCCAGAAGATGGTTAATGACTTTAATATCGTTATGGGAAACAAAATCGAGAAACGAAGAGCGTTAAACAAGAGCTTTATCACACTCTTGAAGCATGAGCAAGCTAACCCGGAATTCAGTGCAGATTTACGTCAGTTGATCGAACAAGAGCTGGCAGTTCAACTCAATTATCAAAAGACACTGGAGAAGATGCACACACCAGGCACAAAACTCTATTTGGGAGATCCTTTCAGAACTCTTTTCTGGTTGGAAGCAAGGCTGCCGGACTAATGACCCATTGAAAAATTGCCGTGACCTGAAGTCACTAGCGATAGGCATACTGCCATCTTCATTATCTTCCTAGCCAGCTCTTTATCAGCATCATCATCGCTGCGAATCAATTGAGCCAAAATGTTCGAATTCAACATAAGTGAATTGAGTGAAATTTCCGAAGAGATGTAGGTGTGCCCTGAGGAAAGGTCCTCGTTCTTGATGCGACGGCGTCCAATCGGTTCATCACTAAGGGTATGTCCAATAGACAGCCCCTTAGGTCCAATGATAATTTCGTGACCCACCTGCAGCCCTACAACCTTCTTTGCGGCAACAGTTGCGACAACAGAAGTGGAGTTCTTCTCAAATACATTGCGGACAGTTAGCAGACCATCGTGCGCATGAAACGTTGCTACCGTGCCAGGCTTAAGTTCAATATGTGAAACACCCGATTTCACTATAGTTCGTTTATCTGCTGCAACAAGCGCCTCGCCTTCTTCCAGAACTATAAGTCCGGGACTGCTCAAGGAGACTTTACACTTTCCAGAATACTTAACCAGTGCACTGCCTGCGTTCAGAGTATTGAAATTCAAGGCACCATGAAGTGTGTTGTCAGTGAACGATATTGGTCGCATTTGATTGGGCGAAGCTGGCAATGAGCCTTCGATAAGGCGAGCGCCCTTGCCTTGTTTGACCATTGATTTGAGCACAGCTTGCTCACTCGACATACTCTGCATGAGCTGCTCAATTCTGCGCAATTGAGTTTGATTTACGCACCCCATGCTGCAATGAAGAAGAGGCTCGCGTTGCGCCATTTCGTGTCTGTCAAAGCGCATTTTTTGCCCGCGCAGTCCAGAAATCTCCAAGTTCCAGGCAGACACTTTGGTGTGAGCCACTTCAGGAAAACTAAAATTGCCAAACTGCTCTTCAGAAACGGCAGATTCTCCAAGCACGAGCTGCTCGCCCGGTGAAGCTGAAAGAATCAGTGTTTCGTCATTTCTACAAATGGTCACGGATGTTTTGCCACCTGCCAATTGAGCGATTCTCACCATGCCTTGAGTGTCTACTTCCACAATGGAAGCGGTGTTTACTGGAATGGTGATATTGCAAAACGGTGTTCTTACGACGTGAATCTTATCAACAGTGATTACGAGTATCTTTCCTTCTCGAAGCAGCAGTGTTCGATCTTGCGCGGGAGCGAACTTCGCAGGACCGGTTCCTACAATGAGTGAGCCATCATGCTCTTCAAAAGTGAACGGCTGGCAGCTGCTAGAAGCAATAATCCAGCTGTCCTCATCCAGAATGTCCGAGGTCTTTAGCAGCTGAGGCTTCGAACAAAATACGCCAGAGCGCATGGTAGGTTTGATGGGACCTTCCTCTAAAGTATCCACTCCTAGAGCTGTAGAAGTACCATTAGTATTGAAATTACCGCCGAAGAACTGAATTTGATTGCTCGTTGATTTTGACGAAATATCATTCGAGTTTACGGTGCTGCTTCCTGGTCCCTGAACGAAGCTAGCACTAAATGTGTTGAGAATGGTACCGGTTCCACCAAGACCGGTTCCCAACCCGCCGGTGCCTGTGCCCGTCCCCGAGCCAATGCCAGTGGTATCACCACCGGTGCTGGTCGGAGGAACGACGACCGGAGTGCCTCCAGAATTGCCGCCGGTGTTAACGACTGTTGTACCGCCAAGAAGCACAGTCGGGGAGCTAATGCCAGGTCCAACAGCATTGATCGTCGAGCCAGTGACATTGACTGTCGAGCTAGGTGGTGGGTCGATGAATACCACGCCGCCGTTCAATGTGATGTTGTTATTTGTCAGCGTCACAAGGTGATCAGCTGGCTGCACCACTGAGAAGGATGAACCATTTTGCAGCGAAATGGTATTTCCACTCAAGCTGGTGTCAGAATGGTATTGCTTGCTCGAATTGCGATTAGCAGCCAGCCCAGCGAGCATAACTCCCATGTCAGTTTCCGGAGCCCCTGCCAGAATAGCAATTTGTCCGCCAGTATAGGCAGTACCGGCTTTGCTTGAGCTTGAAGCAATAGAAACGATGTTAGCTCCGCTGATATTCACATTTGTCTTCGAACTGAGCCAGAGGTTTCCGCCAACGGAAGCCAACTTGGCGGCTCCGACATTGATATTGCCACCACTCAACACAGCAACATTGCCGGTGTTTCCGCTACCAGCTGCCACAAGACTTACCTGATTGCCCAGGCTTACGTCACCACTGGCAGAGCCATTCTTGAAAGTATTGATGTTGATGTTGCCACCAGTTCCAAGCATGGAATCAGAAACAGTACCGGTTTGATGGAATGGATCAACAGAAGACGACAAATAACCAGCACTCACCAAGACGCCAGAGCCCGATTGACTGCCGAAGGTCATATTGGCTCCAGAACTAAGATTAACATTTGTTGCCGCCTTGATTGACGCAGCATCAAGGAAGGTCAGGGAAGACCCCGCGTCAAAAGCAATTTCAGCATTCAAAGACTTAATCTGACTGCCACTGGAAATTGCTCCCATCGGGCTCATGACTGAAACAGCCGCAGCAGTAATTGAAGTGCCGGAGTGCAAATTAATAGATGCACCACTTGCATTTAAATCGCCATTCAGTACTACTGGTCCATTAGGAATATTCAAGTTGCCGCTAACATCAAGTGAGCCTCTGGCGTTTACAACGTAGGCAACGCCACCATTGACTGCCCCTGTGTTTACATTGTTAGCATTAATAACCATCGAGGCATTGTTAGCAAGATTCATCGTTGCATTGGCTGCATTGAAGTCGCCACTTAGATTAACGCCAACATGGTCAGTGACATGGGTCAAATCTGCAGTACCTGTAATTTGAACACTACCGCTGCTGCCATTGCCTATGTTCAATGTCGATGTATTTACGTTTGATAATTGCGAGCCATTTATCACCGTGGACGACGAAGTTGGAAGCAACGAGACAGTTCCACCTTCTGCATGAATAGGTGAGCTGATATCAAAACCACTTCCAGACAATTCAACGTGTGGGTTGCTAATGGTTCCATCTACTGTTACTACACCCTTAGATGTAAACGAAATGCTACTGCCACCGCTCACAGAGCCAGTGAACACACCGAGATCAGCAGAGACTGAATAAGATTGCCCCTCGTCTAATACCAGGGAAGTGCCTGTTGCCTTGTAACTACCTTGCGTATTTAAGGATATGCTTGTGACATTACCGAGGCAATGGTCGCAGTTTCCAGTCACGACAATGTCTGTACTAAGCGGTCCACCTGCACCGCCACCGATGCTGATGTTTCCTGTTCCGAAATGAGAGAGATCGCCGAGATCAACAATGTATGGTCCAGTGCTGTCTTTAGATGGATTCAAACTCAATTGACCATCATTTCCAACATCAATTTTGTCTATCTTCGTGGTTTGGCTATTGATGGTGACGGTACCGTTGATTGCGGAAATGGTTCCAGCAGTGATGCCGCCAGGGCTAGTGATGCTTACAACCCCACCGCCAGCGACTCCATTGTCGAGAATTCCACTAACAGTAGTGTCGCCAGAACCCGACTTTCCAGATTCAATAGTTATAACACCGGGGTTGCCACTGGCGCCACCGGATGCAACAAGTTGACTGGCGCCAACAGTTCCACCAGCTATAAGTGTGATATTGCCGCCATCGCCGCCTTGTTTTCCGGCTGTGCTTATGTCACCAACAAGAAGGTCTTGCCCAGCACTCAAGAAGACGTTGCCGCCATCTCCCTTATTTTTTCTGCTTGTGAGAATCTGTCCATCTATTGATATGGAACCTGTGGTGTCGATGCTGACGTCCTTGCCGCGGGTAGTGAAGCCACTTGTGAAAATGTCACCACTGCCTGTATAGGTCAATGCCACAGAGCGAGAGTTGTCCAGTCCTCTGAGGTCTAGCCCCGAGCTGCCTTTGGAAACAGAGAGTGTGACCCTTCTTGCATCGAAATTAAGGTTGCGAGAAATGTCATCTACTGAAACAGACACGGTTCCTTGTGGATTATCAAAATTGATTGCATTTGCCTGGAGATTGCCACCAACGACAGACAGAACAGCTCTCGATGTATCAGAACTGAAGTTCAAACTACTGTGGGCTGAGATCATGCCACCAACATTGTTGATATTCATAGTGCGATCAATCAAATTGCTTATGTTGATGTCACCCTTGATTGATTGCAAGAGACCAGCATTTTGCATGTTTGTGGTCTGTATATTAATGTTGTTCAAAGCGCTGGTAATCTGGCCGATGTTCGTTATATTCGGTGCAATTAGCGAAATGTTGTTTGTCGCAGTGACGCTAGCAAGAGCAGCACTTGAAGTAACACTGGCAAGTCCGTTAACAATCTGATTTCCAGCAGTGAGGTTGAGCGACCCTGCGCTGGTAATGGAACCAAAATTATGCAAATTTTGAACTGCATTCAGTGAGAAACTCAGATTATTTACCAGCCCGAAAATCGATGTGATGAGACTGGGCAATACTGAGCTGATGAGAGCACCCTGATTGTTGACTATGTTTTGGGCAGTGAGGCTGCCGGAATTCACAGAATGGTTGGTGGACAACAAATAGAAGTTGCCATAGTTTGTGAAGTTACCACTGAGGTTCAACGCGTGATTGCCAGCCACATCGTACACGCCGATGACACCCTTCGGAACATTAATGCTGGTCAAATTGGTGCTGGTTGGAACCTGGAACAATCCACCAGTAGCCTGACCAGCACTGTTGATTGTAAGTGTCTGCAGCCCGCCATTAATGACAGACATAGCCGCGAGATATTGCGCGGGAGTAAGCGCAGAGTTGGCTCCGACCAGGACAGTCTTGCCGCCAGTTACTATAGGAACATCGTTTTTGCCAAGGGTTGACCCAGATATCGATGCCGCGGTGGAACTCAAGTCGAGCTGCACACCACTTGTGCCCGAAGACCCGGGTCTGCCGCCACCGGAGTTTTCAGCTTTCGCTATGGTGCCCATCAAACTATGAGCCAACATGCCGGACGTGACCAGCAGCTGAAGCGATAGCATTGTGTGCAAATAGTTGCGAACCTTGATCACGCGTAACCCCCTAATGTCAGAGTAATACTCGGACACGCGCCCACGAGAAGGTGACTAGTTAGGTATCGCCAAGGACTACATACCCATAATTGGAGAGCTTGTAACAGAGTTAATCAAACTATCTCAATGTCAAAGTCCGAAAGCTCGACATAATCATTTCCAGTTTCAGCAATAGAAATGGCACAGTGCTCATAAGTTCCACTGAGTTCAAATATAAATTTCAGCCAGTTGAGCTCAGTCTCGCTAGTCTCAGAGGAGTGCAGCCGCATCTGCAGTGTTGCGCGCTCAGATTCACTCATCAAAGCTGCGGATGTTTGGGCGAAACGAAAGAGGTCCGATACCCAGAAACTCACCTTACCACTCGTGTGAACAACGGCAAGGTACTGCGAGTTGGGGTCTTTCAAGATGAGGCAGACATTTTGAGGGCTATCGGTATCGCTCAAGTCTCCCACGGATTCTATGTCCACTCCGGCATCAAGCAATGCCTGGCGATACGAGATAGTTTCGGATCTCTGCCATGGAGGATAACGAAGATCTACCAATCGTTCTTCGCTTGGGTGAATCTGCTCTTTATTTGGACAATCAAGGAGAACCCATTTGTAGTCGGGCTCGACCAGCCCGATTACACGATAACGATTTTGCTCAGAAACAATGAAGGAACGCGAAATGCTACCTGGTGCATGAACCTTTTGCAGTCGAATCAAACCTGGAAGAGTGTACAAACTGAGACGACCATCATCGCGAATGATACCACTGCCATCAGGTAAGAAATGAAGCGTACCACTACGGAAAGATGTCGGGATACTGGCGACGCGACTACGTTTGCCATCCATTCTCTCAAGATGAACTTGATTGAATTCGGAATAAAGAAGCCATTGATTATCGACAGAAATGTTTGAGTATGGTGGCAGCGGAGGAAGAGTTTTCTTCCACGAATCTGTCTGATAGCTGATGGTATTGCAGCAGAGGGAGGGTCCGGTCGATCGCAGAATCGCCATCAAATAGTCCCCGCTTGCACTAAAACTCAGGCTCTTTATTCGGCTTTTGCCAGCTTCTTCTGATTTGCAATCGTGCAACAATTTCTTGCCAGAACGGCGTGAATTCAGATCGCATAACTGAACATTAGCACCAGGAGTGCCCAGAGCAAGTAATGGCGAAATGGGGCTTGCTGCAATAGCAGTGAGTGCATTATCCGTATCGATATGAAACCTTCCGGGCAAGCAAGACGGCAACGCCCATGTGAGTACTTCGCTGTTTTTATCGAGCATGAAAAACTCGCTGGCATCAAAAGCAAATGCAAAACGCGACTCCCACATTTCGAGTCCGCCGCGAATTTGATTGAGCAAAGGTCCACCAAGGTCGATTGTTTTCCAGAGCACAAGGTTACTCCATATCGGAGGGTGGTCTGTGCTGAGACGATTGGCATAATTCACCAATCTACCAAAACGCTCTTTGTCGGAAGATTCTGCGGGTTTCCATGAAACTTGCTGCAAGCGTTGCAGAAACTTTTTGGCGTTTGCTGCCGGCATTAAAGGAATGAGCTTCCAAATCTCATCCCACGACGAAGTCGAAGAGAGGCTCTTTTGAAGCAACTGCCAATCATCGTTGCTCATTTCGGAGAGCTTTATTTTCCCTTCGGGACCGCAAACATTGACGATCCACTCGAACCTTGAGCTTTCCTTTAGCGCCAGCGCAATTCTTTGACGCAAGCTTTGACTTGCCCACTGGTAGATGCGTTGTGTAATTTTACTTTGTGGATCTAATTCAACGAAGGCATCCCAATCTCTAAGCAATAACCTGAACAATACCTGATCATCTCTCTGCTCAGGTGAGTACTTAAGCCGCGCTGCTAATCGCTCAATCACGCGCAAATGTGCAGGTTCAACTTCCACTTGTCCAAGATAAATCGAGAGGATCTCTTTTTGCGCGTCAGCATCCTCCAGACGAGTAACAAGATTTCTTGCCGCTCGCGAGACAGAAACATCAAAATCCAGACAGGCTCGAAGCAAAATAGGAACAGCTTCCGCAGTCAAAGTTTCCAGACGTCCTCTCCCAATCTTGCTTGCATGAGCCAGACTGCTCTCATCAACGCCACCAAACTTCAATTGACGCAAAAGATTATGCTCAAGCGTCTGGCAGATGAGCGCAGGATACTTCGGTATTAGATTTGCCAGCCGGTCATCTCGGGTATCAAACCACTTTTGGAAAACTAGTTTCTGGCAATTGGCATCGTCCAAATTAGCCAGGACAACCAGCAATCGATTTTCCAGCGAACTGCTTTTTCCAGCCCTGGTCGTAAAAGAAATGCTGGAAACAGAATTATCCAGCAACAAGTCCAGAATAAACCTCACGCACGAAACATCGTCGGTCTTCTCAATTTGCTCAAGTATTCGAAGAGAAAAGTCCGAGGCACTGCTAATATGCTCAAACAACTCAGCATGGCCAGACTTGTTGTACTGATGGAGATATTTATTCCATTGTTGGGTGATAACAAAGAAAGCAGAATGCTGTTTTTTCTCAGATGGCAAATAACTGCTTGTAGCCAGAATAGTATTAAGCCAGGGACGCTCCTTTTGCATGGCGAGAGAACATAATGCTATTCGAGCCTCCTCCTGCTTTAGACCAGAAAGAACAATTCTGCACCTGTCTGCAAATCGTCCACTCTCCTCAGCAAGAGAAACAAGAGCGCCAAGATCTGCAGCCGAACAATCAAATAGCTGTCGCCAGCTATCAGCTGAAATTTGCTCTTCGACCTTCTTGCTCATCATCTTCAGCCCTTTGGGAAACCGGGGATGTCGACTCCTGTGATTGTAATACTTCCATCTTTATTTATCACAAACTCAAGGTCGCCTAAAGATTGAAAGTCCAGGTTTGAATACCTATCAGAGCAAAATATCAGTTCTTGATTCGAAGAGCCCAAGAGACCTCGAGCTAGATGTTTGTTTTGCTCGTAGCGTCCAGCAACGATTACATCGACATTTTTCATTAGAAGACTGGCTCTGGGCATTTGCTCAATCTCCTCACGGCAAAAGCCAGAAAAAATGACTATGGAAAGACTGCTCAATTTACGAATTAGGTTAATGAGTTCGAGAACAGAGTCAAACTGCTGCAGCGGCTCGCCACCACTTATGGTGACACCCTGGATCTGCTCGAGCCCAAGTATGGAGTCAACAAGCTCGCTGACCTCAACAGTCTTGCCCTGATCGAATTCGTGTGTCTGAGGATTAAAGCAGCCCGCACAGGCTAGAGAGCATCCCTGCACCCAGATGCAAGCACGAGGACCGGGACCATTCACATAAGTGAGCGGCACTAGCTCGTGTATCTGAATGGCAGACATGCAGCCCTAACGCTATTTCACGTTCAACTGCTTCAAGCGATCCTTACAAGCTTGTACGTTCGGGTTATTGGCCGGCGCCTTCTGCAAGAAGAGCTTGTATTGCGGAATTGCAAGAGGCTGCTGGTTCATTCCGTCGTAAACCGTTCCTAAGTAGTAGTAGGCATCGACTTGATTTGGATCCATCTGCAGAGCTTTCTTGTAATTTTCAATCGCCTTCGGATTGTTATTGCTGCCTTGATATGCGGTACCGAGGTTCAATCTCGTGGTGGCATCGTCGTCTATCTTAAGCGCATTTTCGTAAGCGATGATGGCGCCCAACAAATCCATCTTGCCGGCAGCATCTGGGGTCGTCTGTTTCTTGTAAGCTTCTTCAATAAATGGAGCAGCCTTACGTTGCTTGACGCCCTTCAAAGCATCCTTCCATGATTTTTCCTTGTTGTTCATAGAGATTGCTTTTTCGTAGTACTTGATGGCGTTATCCAGGTCGTTCTTATTGTCGTAAGCCGTAGCAAGAGCGAATGGATAAGCGGGCTCTGACGGGCTACCGTTCATTGCTTCGGTGTACTTAGCGATAGCTTCATCAAACTTGCCAGCCTGTTGAGCAGCATAACCGTCCTGGTAGGCTTGTTGAACTCCTGCAGCCTTGCTGGCTTCGGCCTGGGTAACTATCTTCTGCGTTGCATTGACGTTTGCCATCAACGCCTTGACTCGAAGATTAGCAGCAGATGTGTAAGTACCACTTGGTCCTGCTTCTTGAGCGTATTGCCTGTATTCATTTAGAGCAATCTGTCCTTTGCCAAAGTGCTCATCGATAACAGCCATGAAGTAGAGGTTCTGCAAGTTTGCTTTTCTATCCAGATTTAAGCCCTTCTCGAACTCGGTTCTGGCGCCAGCGAAGTCTTCAGTGCCTTGCAATGCTGTTGCATAGTTCGTATGAATGCTGGCATTGTTCGGGTCCATCGCGAGTGCTTGCTTGTAGAGCTCAATGGCTCCAGGCAAATCGCCCGCAGTTTGTTTCTGAACGGCCTGGTCAACAATCGGAGCAATTCTCAATTGCTTAACGCTGTTCAACGCATCCTTAAAGGACTTGTTGCCTGGCTGCAGTTGTACCGCTTTGTTCAGCGCTGTGACAGCTCCGTCGAAGTCTTTCAAACCTGTGTAACCTAGACCCAGCTGATACTGGTAATCAGCCTCGTTTTCCGTTCCTGGAACACCAAGTAACGCTTGCATCTTCGCAACGCAGGTCTGGTAGTCAGCTTTGTTGTATGCAGCAACGGCATCGTTATACAAACCTTCAACCTGTGCCTGATTTTCGCGCTGAGAAGATGTCGGAATCTTGGTCGTCTTCGTCACATCCTTCGATAGAACATCGACCCTCTGCTTAGCGAGATTCACATACTGTCCACTAGGATTCTTCGTCAGGTAGTCGCGATAAGTCGCGAGCGCCTGAGGTCCCTTACCGAAGTTTTCCTGCAATGCAGCTATAAAGTAGAGACTTTCCTTCTGACCTTTTTGATCGAGGTCATAGCCTTTCTGATACTCATCAAGAGCGCCAGCGAAATTGTCAGAGTACTGCAAAGCAGCAGCTCTGCTTATATGCAAGGAGGCAAGGTTCGGCACGCTTTGAATTGCCTGACCATAGAGATCAGCAGCCTTAGCATAGTTCTTCGCATTGAAAGCCTCCAGAGCCTGATCAACCACAGGACCAGCTTTTTCCTCAGCGCAAGACTGACGTTGTTGCTTGTAGATTTCGATGTCTTTTTGACGATTGTTCTTAGTCGCGAGTGCAATTGCTTGATCGTAAGATCTCAACGCATTGTCGTAATCCTTCAACTGTTGATAGCAAGTTGCGATAGCTTCTACGTAGGCCGACTCATCAGGTTTAGCTGCAACAGCTTTCTGATAGTGACCGAGAGCTTCCTGCGGGTTGCCGCCTTTCTGTGCAGCCAGACCAGCGTTGTACTCATCGTCGGCAAGCTTGGTCGACTTGATTTCAGACTGAGTTGGAAGCTTCTGAGTCTTGGTCACATCTTTGCTCAGTTCAGCCAGTCGTGAGTTTGTATCAGCGACATATTGCCCTGATGGCGAACCAAGCAGATACTGCCTGTAGTGCTTAATAGCATCAGGTCCTTGCCCGTAGTTTTCATCGATTTTCGCGATCAGGTACCAGTCAGCGCTTTCATTCTTAGGATCAAGCGTGACGGCTTTCACGTAGCAATCTCTTGCTTTAGCGAAATCGTCAGTAAGCTGATAAGCCTGACCGAGATTAGTCCAAATGCGCGCATTGTCTGGAACAGACACGAGTGCTTTTTGATACAACTCAATAGCACCAGTCTGGTCACCAGAAGCCTGCCTTTTCACCGCTTCGTCAACGATAGGCTTGGCAGAGTCAATTTTCGCTTGCTTGAGCGCTTGCTTGAATTCATCAGCAGTCTTCTTGTCGAATTTAGAATCAGCAGCCGCAAGATCAATAGCATTCTGGAACCACTTCGTTGCAGAATCGATGTCACCCTTTTGCTGGAACATCGTACCAATTGCAAACGCAATGGTTGGGTCTTTCGGCTTAACGGTGAAAGCCTTCATGTAGTGTTGGTATGCCTCGTCGAAGTTCTTACTTTGCTGAGCCGCAACACCAGCTTTGTATTCATCATCGGCTTGCTTGTCTTGAGCGATTTCAGACTCGCTCTTGATCTTCATTGTGTCGTTAGGATCCTTGCGCAAAGCGTCAATACGATCCTTCGCTTGCGTGACATAGGTTCCGCGCGGTGCTTCAGTGATGTACTTCGTATAGGTTGAAAGAGCATCTGTTCCGCGTTTGCTGTTTTCCAGAATTGTGCCTATCAACCACAGGTCATCAACATAACCTTTGGGGTCTTTCTGATAGAGCTGCTCATAAAGCTTTTGTGCTTCTGGGAATTGCTGCCTTGCGTAATAGCAAGCGGCAAGATTGAAGAGAACTTTGGTGTTGTCTGGCACGATAGCCAGCGCTTGCATATACAAAGGAATAGCAGAAGCGTAATCTTTGTCTGCGTGTTTTTTGACAGCAGC
Organism: Obscuribacteraceae bacterium (SeqCode); assembly: GCA_044226015.1. Taxonomy (GTDB): domain Bacteria; phylum Cyanobacteriota; class Vampirovibrionia; order Obscuribacterales; family Obscuribacteraceae; genus JAIEPM01. The sequence goes on along the minus strand of JBGAHS010000007.1, from coordinate 188,069 downwards.
ATCGATGATTGGGTCGGCCTTGTCTTGAATTGCCTTGGTCAAGTAATCCTTATATTGCTTATTATCTGGAGCCAACTGCACAGCAGTCTTGAACTCAGCAATTGCCTGGTCAATTTGCTTCAACGCTTGCAAGGTCGCAGCAACGTTAAAGTGTGCTGCAGGATCTTTAGGATTGTTAGCGAGAATCATTTGGTAGCGCTTCAAAGCTTCAGCGAAGTTGCCTGCCTTAAATTGGTTGGCACCATCTGCAGCGGCTTCGTCAAGCTGTTTGCCTTTCAATCTTTCCTGCGAAACCTTCAAGCCCTCTTGTGCCGCCTGGTAGTCAGGCTTGAGTTGAAGAGCCTTTTGATAGAAACTAATCGCAGATTGATAATCTTCTTTAGCCTGATAAGCAGAACCCAGGTTCAAGAAAATTTCTACACTGATTCTATCTGCGGGATTCGAAAGTGACGTGTCAGCCGCCAGTGCTGCATTGTATTCTTGAATCGCAGCGTCATAAAGCTTACGTTGTTGTAAATCAACACCATTGTCCATGTGCTTGTCGCGGTCGAACATGCGTTTTGCCAGCGGAATTCTGGCAAGCAATTGATTTGCTGCCGCATTGCTCTTGTCGAACATAAGTGCAGTTCTAAGCTCTGCTTCGCCCTGACCAAAGTCGCCTATGTACATGTAAGCCTGACCGAGACCAACGTGGTTCGATGGATTCGTCGGGTCTTTCTTAACTGCATCCATCCAAACCGCTTTGTTTGCTTCAAGCGTTTCTTTGTCTGTGCGGTTCAACGTTATAGCAGTATTGTAAGCTTCGACTGCGTGAGGATAATCTTGCTTTGCCTGGTATGCCTGTCCCAAACTTCTATACACTTTGGCTTTGATATCAGGGTCAAGATTTGGATTTTTGGCAGCAATGTTGTACTGCGCAATTGCATCATCAACACGCTCACGCACGTAATACAAATTTCCCAACTCAACACGCAAAGCTGGATCTTCCTTCAGCTTCAGTGCTTCAGCAAACTCGACAATGCCGCCCTCAAGGTCGCCCGAACGTCTTGCAGCTTTACCAAGTTCAACACGATCAGCAAATGAGCGGGGATTTTTCCCCATGTTTTGAATCGTCACTTCAAGGTTCTGAACAGCCGTGGCGTTGTCTGGACTGTAAAAGAGCGACTTGTGAAATTTGTCGATTGCCTGAGCAGGACTGCCTTGAAGCGAGATGCCCCAGTTGTTGAAACAGATCGCCAGGTTTTCCTTTGCAAGTTTGTAGCTCGGGTCAACCTTCAAGCACTCCTGAAATTTCTGCACGGCAAGTGGGTAATTGCTGCTCTTCAGAGCGTTGACCCCATCGTTGTTCAGCGAAACTACTCTTTCACTTGCAGCAAAGCTCAGAGGCGGCAATGCCAGCCCTAAAGTTATAGTCGCTGCTAGCAATAAACTCACGCGCTTTCTGTTGTTGTTGAACCAGAACGCTCCAAAGTTGCGGGCGGTACTCATAGCCAATTCCAAAACGTCCTTTCTCTGCATCGTAGCAATCCAGTTTGGTAAAACCTGAAATCAGGTGACCTTGGCAAGGTCATTTTTGTTCCATCGAGGGCAAATGCCCCGCTCGATTTTATACGAGAGCGAGTTGTCATAGATACAGAAACTACCCTAGATCAAACAACTATTAAAGGAGAGTTGTCATACCGGCACTTCTTGTGCACCTGATCGATATTTTTTGTAGTAATGGTAAGCGCAAGTTCCTGGCAGTTGCCAATGTAGAACAAAGCAGCGTTCAAATTTTCAGCCTGGAAGCGTCGTCATCTGGAACAGCTAACAAAAACGCACGGCAAGAATGCCGTGCGTCGATAGATTCGAAAAAGTCGAGCCTAAGACTCTGGCTCAATCAAGCCATAGTTTCCATCTCTGCGATGGTAAACAGTGTTGACCATTCCAGACTCGGAGTTGATGAACATGAAGAAGTCATGCCCCAGCAAATCCATATGACTTGCCGCTTCCTCTGGCTTCATCGGTTTCAAGGGGAAGCGCTTCGAGCGAACAATTTTTGGTTTAGAAGGCTCAAACCCCGGCGTCTTTGTTTCGACAGCCATTTCGTAATCTTCTTCCTCTTCACCCATTTCATCAAGAACAACTGGAGAGGAATCACGAACTGTCTTCGAACTGCGCTGCCAATAGCGAGTCTTGTATTTTCGGAGTTGACGCTCAATCTTGTCGGCAACAAGGTCGATTGAGGCGTACATGTTTTCGGTCGATTCCTCACCGCGAATGACTGTTCCATTCACTTTTAAGGTCACTTCAGCAGTCTGGTTATTTGCAATAGAGGGGTTCTTCGCCACACTCAATAGCGCAGTGGCGTCCAGCGGCTGGTCAAAATGCTTTTGTGCTCGTTTTAATTTCTCAATTAAGTAATCCTTCAATGCCGGGGTCAAATCAATATTTCGGCCGGTTACGGTGACATGCATGAACATACCTCCCCATGCAAGAGTTCGCTGTTGGAAGAATAGAAATTCAATTTTGGATTTTTATTTCTAGTCATCTGCCTTCATCGGAAACAATTTCATCTAAGCTTGAGCCAGCACCGGGTGCCAACTGAACTCCGGAATCATAAACTATAGAGCCAACATTTCATCTGGGTCCTCTTTCATGGAGCCGCGATGATCCTTTCCACTAAAATGATTGTTTCCATAACCTGAGTGTACCCATATTATCTTCTGATAAACCTTCACCCAAAGGTGGAAGGTTTGATCTGATAGACTAATTACCCCAAATTTAGGGAGATTCACAGCCCCAATATTTGACTGTGGTATCGGGTTGCCTCATATACTAACGAAAGGCTTTCTAATTCTCGTGAAATTGTTATCGGCTTTCTCCAGAACTACAGTTCTTGCTGTTTGGCAAACTTTTCTGGTTTTGAACGCGCTCAACCTACCGACAGCTTCAGCTGATGAATCAAGCAAGGACTCGAAGCCAGCGCATGATATCGATTGGGCTCGCGTTTTACGCGGCAATAGCGAAGACAAGGAAACAAAGAATTCCGAATTCAGCGAGCAAGAAAAATCTGACTCTAAGCCCGAATCCAAACCTGAAACACACTCAGAAAGCAGCCCTAAGACGGACTCCGAAAACAATGCTGAGCCGGCATCGAGCAAGCAAATCACGGCGGCTGACGCAGCGCAAAACGGTAAGTACAAATGCGGCGAAGGACTCTTCGCTGTTGATTTCCGGAAAGCACCAAAGAGAGAACGTGCACAGCTTTCCCAGCTCGGAAAAATGGCTGTTGTGCTCTTTGCCGAGCAAAGCGGGTTCAAGTCGACAATTGCGTTTGTGGCAGTAGACCAGAAACTAGACCTGAGTAAATTACAAGCGGACTTCGCCAGCTTGGCGGCTGGAGGCTTAGAGGCAAGAGAATACAAAGAGGCCGACGTCACATTTAAGAGCCTGCCGGCAAGACAGTTTGAGTTTGTCAGCAAAGCAAATGGGGACGAAGCTGTTGAAACAAAGGCACTAATTTTTAAGTCAGAAAGCAAAGCTTACTTGATTGCCGTTTCTGGACAGCGAGGAAAGATGGTGTCGCCGGCAGTGCTAGAATTCATAAACTCGTTCAATTTAGATAAGAATGAATCTGCTGCAGCAACTTCGAAATTTTCCTGGTCTAGCAAAACTCGATCACTTGCAAATCTGCCCAAGGCTGAGCCACCTAAACATACGGGCGGCTATTTGCCACATTTCGACTATGTTCCAGAGTTCCCTTATCCGGCCCAAATAATGAAAACGGGGAAGGATGACGTTTACCATTCAAGGACAGTACAGTTCACGACAGCGCTGACTCCGATGCAACTCAAAACTTTCTACGAACATTTCTTGCAAGAAAACTCCTGGGGAACAGATGTCTGGCGCGACACCCCAGCATCACACGGCTGTCTAGTACTTCAGCCACCTCCGACCCAAACCAGAGATGGTCGAATGATCATCCGCATCGGACCCACAGGTGGTTGTGACTACGAGCTTAAACTCAAGTACACAGCAATTCCAAGCGGCAGCCTGGTAGATTTGGAGTATATCGATCACAATTACCACGGCAGACCAAAAACAGCTGCCTCTGCGCAAAAATACTTCATGCCGAATATCAAAAGCAAGTAAGCAATGAATTTCGCACGGATAGTTTATTTCAGCGAAGAAGCTGCATGGAGAATCATGTGCGAAGCATCAATGTAGTCCAGTGCGCGCCTGTTAGCGGCAGAACCAGCACTAGCAGCTGATTCAGCGTTGGCGCTAGGTACTAACCATCGGTCAGCCCGGTGCGCTACGTTGTGCTTGTGCCCCAGAACCTTTTGCTTATCGAGTTCAAGAATGGTGGCAACTAGCGACATTGCTTCTTCTGGATAAATTGGTGAATCGAGAATTCCCTGAATTGAACTGATTTCCGACATGTCTGCAACCAGCCCAAGACTCACAAGAATTTGGAGAGCCTGTTCTCCACTGGCATCTCTGCACTCAGCCACAGAAGGAAGGGCACTGTGATTGTGCCTGTCATTCTTGGAAGGAGTAAAGGCTGGATAGAGCTGACGCACAATAAGCTTGTAGAACTCTCGTCTATTTACTGGTCGGGCAGGGTCATTTCCCTCTGGAGCGCTGAGGTGCCCCTGCTTGACGTATTCACGGAACGCAGCCAGGCGGAAGCGAGCATTCGGCTTCAGGTAATCGCCATGGTGAGCGACTGATTCCTTCTGCTCTTGCGTTATTCGCTGGTTCGGATAGAGGCTGATTCCAGTTACTTCAGAATCACGACAGGCGCGCATGAAATCATGTATTGCAGCACTGCCACTACCCATGCCATCACCAATAGCGCTAATTTCAATATCTGCCTTGCCAGACAATTCGCGAATTTTCTGCACCGTTCGAACGGTATAGCTGTATGGTTCAATCTTCTCGTACTTGCTGTTCCAGTAAATCATTGGAGCAATAACATCGAAGTATTTTGCCAGCAATGACCAGGAAATGCGCTTCACTTCGAAGCACTTATTGAGCGGGCTATACACTACCGCGATCATAGGGTAGTTCGGTCCTAGCTTTGCGCGAATCGTCTGCGCGTATTTCTCTATGCGCCAGGGCTCGAGGTTCTTCTCCATGTTAGGCGCAGCACCATCGACATGCTGGCCGGTTGGGCTTGTGTATTCGCAAGCCTCTACCATTTTGATTGCATCAGACTCAGGGTTAGTCAGTTCCGCAAAAGACCACGCCATGACTCGGATGCCGTGTCTATGAGCAGCGTCGAGCACCTGACCAAGCTTGGCTTGATTGACAATAGATGGAGTATTGCTTCTGGAAGTTTGCAGGAAAATATTTTTGATGCCGTGTTCGGTTAAGTCACGGCAGTAGGCATCGAGATCGCCCTCTGGGTAATTCCACAGGTTCACCCACACGCCAGCACCTTCTCCCAAGCCAGGAGCGGCGTCGTCTTTGTACGAGGCAGCGTGCCCTGCATTCTGAGAAAGCAGAGCAATACAAGCGGACAAAAGCAGAAAGTTCTTCCGAACTGCTTTGAACATGCGCAAGTTTCCTTCCTAGTGGGGCAAAAACCTGTAAGTTAGTTATACCCCTTGATAACGTTTTATCCCGTATCAGCAACAGTTTTTGCACAAAATGCAAAAATTACGCTAAGACCTTCGACCTTGCCGGGGAAGAATATGTTTCATTCTAGAAGAAAAATTTGATTTGTGGAGAAATTTTCATCTTCAGCCATAATAGTTCTGGAGAGCGCCTCTGCTTGACGACCATGCTAAGACAATACATTCCGAGTCAGATAAGATATCCAACGGATACAAGGCAACAAAACAATGAGCAAATCACCAGAAGACAAGATAGAAGAAAAGCTGCGTCAGCTGGAACTTTCAATGAAAGAGGAAAGCTCGAGCAATCTTCCGGCTTCCGGCCAGAAGGGGAAGAGCCTCAGCCCTGGCTACAAAAAACCACTCAGTCCGATGCAAGAATCAGAAGCCAGCAAAGCTGATATGACAGTTCTGAAGGGTTTCGGTGCTGTCCTTCTTGGAATTTTGATTCTCTTTAGCAATTTGAGAGTTAGCAGTGGATGGTTCGGCTGGGGATTCATTGGCGCTGGCTCGGGGCAGGGCTTGTTTCTCTTGCTCTTTTTGATAGGCTTTGGTTTTCTCTTTTACGACTTCAAGAATAAGCTTGGATGGGGCTTGATGGCTGGGGGTCTATGCGGAATAGTTTTCACAGTCATAGTAAATTTGCACATCTACCTCAATTCTATGAGCTTCTTCAGCTTACTCCTCATCGTCTTACCGCTTGCAATCGGCGGTGGGCTGATAGCCAAAGGCATGAAACGACACAAGCAAATCGAAGAAGACTCAAGCCTTTAAATTCGATGCCAGGCTAAACCAGCCGAAGCTATGCCAGGCGCAAATCTCAGAAGCGCATTTATCAGGACGAGCTTTCTGTCCGACGGTTGGCAACACGATGACACATGCCTTTGCATTAGCATGCAGAGGACAGGCACATATCGGACATATATGGTAAAAGAAGTGGTCGCACCACGGATGGCGTCAGCAGGCAGGAAGCACATGACAACACAATCTCTAGAGACTAAGCGTGAACTCACAACAGTGAAAAGGAGTTCGGGCGTAGCGCTCATAATGTTCGACTCTGCCAGCAAGTTTAATTCTCTGGGCACCTCCACGATTCAAGAACTAAATTCAATTCTCGACGTAATCGAAAGAGACGACTCCATCAAAGCGGTAATTGGTATTTCCGGTAAACACGACAGTTTCATTATCGGTGCAGACCTGTATGAGATTCGCAAAACTGAGTCCGTAGAAGATTTGCTGAAACTATCGAGAACTGGTCAAACACTGCTAAATCGAATTTCCACATTCAGCAAACCCTTCGTAATTGCCATTAACGGTGCGTGCCTTGGGGGCGGACTCGAAATTGCGCTTTCTTGCCACTGGCGAGTCGCGACTACTGACGAAAAAACAATTCTCGGATTACCAGAAACAAGACTCGGACTCATTCCTGGACTCGGTGGCACTCAGCGCCTGCCGCGCATGGTAGGACTAAAAGCGGCACTAGATATGATACTAAGTGCAAACACTGTTAGTTCCCAACAAGCCAAAGAAATGGGAATGATAGAAGACCTCGTAAATAGCGACCAGCTCATTGAGAAAGCAGAGGAGAAGGCACTTGCGCTTATAGATTCGCCGGAATGGAAGGCGCTCGTCAAAAAGAACAAGGAAGAGCTGCAAACTCCAAGCGCTGATGTAAAAGCTACACCATACTGCTTGACTGATTTAAGTCCTGAGAAGGCCGAAAAGATGCTTGCAGTCTCAGAGAGAGCAGTGAAACTGCGCAGCAAAGGACACTACCCAGCGCAACCAGAGGCCATAAAAGCAATTCGCGTTGGCTTGCAAAAGGGACTCGTTGAAGGGTTAAAAGTCGAATCTCAGTCATTTGCAGAACTTGCTGCTGGTGAAGTTTCGGCAAACCTGATTTCGCTTGTATTTAATTCAGACCTTGCGAAGGCGTCGGCTCAGTCACTAATTAGGAAGTTTCCAGAATCAGAGGTAAACACAATTGGCATCATCGGTGCTGGCAACATGGGCTGCAGCCTGGCAGAGCTTGCCGCCGCCAGCGGTATCAAAGCAATAGTAAAAACTGACCTAAGCAAAATCGGCAATGTAAAAGAGAAGATAAGCGAGCTTGCACAACGTGGCGCCCTGCGCAAGGCTGTAAAACATGATGCAGAGTCGAAACAAGAAGCTCTCGACCAGATTCTCTCCAAAATAGAAATTGTCAGCGACGTGCAAGAGCTTTCAAAGGCTGAGCTGATAATTGAATGCGTGGCAGAGCAATACGAGATAAAAGCCGAAAAACTGAAAGAGCTTTCTACAGCTGCCAATGAAAAATGCATCATAGCTACGAACACCTCAGCTCTCTCCGTCACTGAGCTAAGCCAATCGGTGACTAAGCCCGAGAATTTCCTGGGCGTACATTTCTTCCACCCTGTGGATCGTATGCCTCTGGTAGAACTGATTGCCCATACATCGACCAGCAAATCAGCGCTTGCAAAAGCAACGAACTTTATTTTGAAATTGGACAAGACATCGCTCACAGTCAAAGATAAGCCCGGTTTTCTAATCAACAGACTGCTTACTGTTTACCTCTTTGAGTTTGCCAGACTGGCTGAAGAGGGTACACCAGTAAACTGGGCTGAGGACGCACTACTAGAGTTTGGTATGCCAATGGGACCAATGCAGCTAATGGATGAAATTGGCATTGACGTCGCATTCACTGTAGCCAAAAATCTTGAAGAGGGGCTTGGGCACCGCATGCAATCTCCGGAAATTTTCAAACGTGTTTGCGCTATCGGCATGTCTGGAAGGCGTGGCAACTTCGGCTTTTTCCTCTGGGAAAACAGCGAAAAGAAACTTGGTATCAACCCCGACATGCTTGAAAAAACGGGGGCAGTTGTTTCCGAGGAAAAATACACTCAGACAGAAAAGGAACGCATCATAAACAGAATGGTATTCGCCATGCTAGATGAAGCAGCGCGATGCCTTGAAGAACGAGTAGTGGCAAGACCACGTGACATTGACTTTGCCCTCATTCTCGGTGTAGGATTTCCCGCTTTCAGAGGCGGTCTTCTGAAATACGCCGACCAGCTTGGACTGGCTCAGGTAGTGCAAAAGCTCGAGTCATTCTATGCAGCGTCATTCGCCGCAAATTCGGCGGCTGAGCGCACAGTTTGTCCACTACTAAAACGCTATGCCACCGAAGGGCGCGGATTTTACTCTCTGGCCGGCAATAAAGAAGAATAGGGCATGCAAAAAAGACTTTTCATTGGCACGATGTTGCCCGTAGAAGACGCGGAAAAAATCGCTGAAATGCGCCAGTCTATCGAGCCGAAACTGCTGCAATGGTGGGACTGTGAACTGCGCTGGGTTCGCCCCGACAAATTACATATCACATGGTTGTTCCTGGGCAACTGCGACGAAGCTAGCGAAAAAAAAATAAAAGAAGAGCTTCCGAAATTGCTCGATCAGCAGTCAAAATTGCAAATCACGTACGAAGATTTCACCATGTTTGGGTCTAAGGGCAGACCTAATGCAGTTGTACTTCTGCCCAAACAGTTAGATTCTGCTGTTCTAGAATTGGGTAAGCGCCTTCGCGATAGCCTTGATAAATATAGAGAGAAAGAGGACGAGCACAAGTTCAATCCGCATTTGACACTTTTTCGATTTCCGCGTGATACTAAGAAAGATTATCGCATTGAGGACGGGCTAGATATTTCAAAGTACGTTCCGCTCCATCAGAAAATCGAGAAGTTGAGCCTCATAGAGAGCCACACGGGTAACGATGGAGTCGACTACAATATCATTTCCGAATATGCCTTGCTCTAAATCGGACTCTTCTCATGCCTGAAATTTCAGCAGGAGAAGTTTTCGACGCTAGATACCAGATCCTGAAGGTGCTAGGCGTGGGTGGACTGGGCGTAGTCTACTTGGCAAAGCAACTCGATTTTCAGCGCACCATTGCTCTGAAAGTTCTGCATCCCAACGTAATGATTGATGAGGAATTCAAACTGCGAATGCAGCGCGAAGCGCAAGCGCTGCATCATCTAGCACATCCAAACATAGTTACCATTTACCACCTTGGAGTCTCTAATAACGATGAGCCCTACATCGCCATGGAGTACATTCAAGGGAAATCGCTTCGAGCTGAAATACTGGAGCAAGAAAAAATAGCAGTTACGAGAGCGTTGAAGATAATTAAAGACGCAGCATTGGCGCTGGACTTCGTGCACAAGCAAGAAATAGTACATCGTGATATAAAACCCGACAACATAATTCTGGTTCAAATGCCAGAGCCCGACACTGTAAAAATCATCGACTTCGGATTGGCTCGTTTCACCGACGAACACAAACAGAAGCTTACAGGCACAGGTGATCTCATCGGCACAGCTCAGTATATGAGCCCCGAACAGTGCGCAGGAAAACGCGCCGACAAACGTTCTGACATATACGCTCTTACTCTATGTTTATTTGAAATGCTAACTGGTGATTCACCCTTTAACGCTGATACACCAGTAGCAGTCATGTACAAGCATCTAAACTCTGTTGTGCCCGAAATAAAGACAGGCAGCATCAAAGACTTTTCTCCAGCAATCAACAACGTTTTGCAAAAAGGACTAGCGAAAGATCCCGACAAACGCTTTCAGAGCATGGCCGAACTCGCAGCTGCGCTTGACACAATTGATGATCCAGTGGCTGGAGAGAATGGCAGTGTTAAGAACAATAATAGGTGCTGGCTTGCTTGGGTGCTGCTGCTGGCTTTGATACCCGCAGGGTTCTTTTTCCTTCGTCGAGCGCCACAGGAGGCAGCGCCGACGAACGCCCCAACTCGCAGACTTCAACGCTATACCGAAAGCGTCATTGAGTCTGAGATGCTTCGCGGCAACAGAGAGAAAGCAAGAGGGATGTGCGAATCAACACTAGGATTTCCGAATATTCCCGCACTACAAAGAGGGCGTGTTTTGATAGAGCTCGCCCAACTCACCCGAGACTTTGAACCAATTGTGGCTTATACAGAGGGCGCACGCGTACTTCACAAGTACAGAGCGGAAAAGTTACATTGCTACGAAAGCTTGATTCAAGCATATAGCAATAGACGACTGCCTCATCTTGCAAGATTTTACTTCCGAAAGCTAGAAAACAATTTGAAGACCTCGCCACTGCCACATCATGATCGAGACCTTTATTCATTTAAAATGAGCGACCGAAAAGCTGCGCTCTGCACCATGATGAAGCAAGACGATCTTAAGCCATTTAACCCCTCTTTCGATAAATACTTCTCTCAGCTAGAACCCCTTCTAGAGTTTGCAGATGAGACTGAAAATCTAGCTGTGGTTGCACGTGAAGCATTCAAAGCAAGGCGGCTTGATATAGTAAAAAAGTTGATTAACTCAGCAAAAGAATCTAACTCTCAAGCATCAATAGCTCTCATCTGCCTTGAATACATGCATCCGCAGCTTGCGCTAGAAGCAATCGAAAAGGCAAAGGCTGTACCGATCAGGGCTGATTCACATAGACCAGCAAGAGAACTCGATAAACTCATTGTAGAAGCCAAATACTTGCTGGATACGAACCAGGAACTGAAAGCGCGAAAATTGCTTTCGACTAATGTGATTGAACTAGTGAAACTTTGCAAACGCGATGAAAGAGAAGTGGAGTTAAATTACCTTCCGGCGATTATGTATTTTAGCGGTTTGGATATGGAAGCAATCTGGCAGGCAATCGGCGAAAAGTCGCCAGAAAGCGAGCGCGAGGTAGCGAATGCGCAAATGTCATCAAAAGAAGTGCAAGCGGCTTTAGCAAAATGTGATCTGCTAATGCGAGATAGCCGATTGCCTCTGGATGAAAGCAGCTGCAAACTGATACAGAAAACGCTACAGCAAAAGAACCTTTCGAAGAATTATCGCATCGGCTTAAACATGCTCTTAGCCAGCAGGCAGAGCAAGAGCCATTTGAGAAACCTCAAAACTGCCTATGAAATTTATAAAGAGAACGACGAAAAGATAGACAACACACTGGAAATAACATTACTCAGTACCTACGGAAAAGTACTGCTTGCCTACGGCATGCCCAGCAGAGCCAGAGACTTGCTCGAAGAAGCCGCTAAGAAGAGCGAAAAAATGCCTCCCAGAGGATTCTTCAACAGGCTCTTATACTCAGACATGATTCTCAACCTGATTGAAATCAAAATCAGAGAACTAAAATTCGATGAGGCAAGACACCTGGCAGCGGATCCAATCTTCAAGGACTTTTGCACTTCAACTCTATTAAGGTACTACCTATTTCTGGGCATGGAAGCAGATGCTGAGCGTGTAGTTCAAAAGTACAATTCGCAGGAAGACCTTAATGCACTACTCTTGGTGGCACGTGAATTTCACAATGAATCCATAGCCAATAGCATTGTTTCACGGGCAACTAAACTCGTCATCGATGAAAAAGATGAGATTAAGCGCTCTCAATACATCTTTAGAAACACACTTAACGCCGCATGGAATGAGTGCGAATTCCGGAGAGTCAGCAGAGGCAGAGGAATCGCAAAGACGCTCTGCAACTATCACTTTAAGGCAAAGGATGACGAAGCCAGACAATCTAGAATGGAACTTGCAGCCTGCCTCTTATTTACTGACGCCCGAGCCGAAGGCGAGAAGGAGATACCATCCTATTTTAGTAACGACGCACCAGCAGTGCCAGGCGGATCAGATCCATACCGAAATCTATCCCATGACAATGAAGAAACGGAAAATTCTGAAAAAACCTCTAGTGAAGAGCCGCAGAATTAGAGCTTAGCGAAGAGCCAGAAGGAAGCGCTGACTTATACTTGCTTTCATCGATAGGTCCATGTATTTGTACATAAACAGATGCGAGCGGAAATTCTGCTTCCTCAGCCTCTTCCTCCTTCTGAGCAGCAGTCACAGCCGGACGCTTCAAAGCTAATGTGCGGTTTCTGAAATCGTCTTTCACTGAAAGGAAACTCTCAGTATCAAAATTTACTGGATCTGTATGGTCGCCTTGCTGAGCATATCGGTGAGTAATAATGTTTTCGTTGCTTACTCTAAACCTGTTTTGCAAATATACGACCAGGCGCATTACGGCTTGCCTTTGGGCAGCAGGATAATCTTGCCGACCTGTATGATTCATCTCAATGCCGATTGTATTGTCATTGTTTATGCCAGGAAGTGTCTTGAAAATGTTGACGTGTACCGAAGCCAGCGCAGGGTCAAGGGCCTGATAAATGACTCCATCGCGATCTACTACGTACTGAGCCCCAGGGTGTCTTCGTCCCATTGAGTTCCAGCCATTGATGACATTCTTGCCGGGAACCGGTATGCCGGTTTCGGTTGAGTGCAAAACGATGTACTTCACGTCTTCGCGGCGATTGAAGATGCCACCAGATAATGGATAGTGCTTAAATACACCAGCACGAACCATCATTTGAGGATTGATATCATCAGCGATACCACGAGCAAACGCATCATTTATCTTCGAGGATAGTGCATCATCTAGAGGAGAGCGGTCATAGTCAGGAGCGTGCATCATGAAAAAATCTAGAGGATATGCGTACTTAGGCTTGGCAGCGGCAACTGGAGCCCTGGACTTCTTGCTTGCAGAAACATGACCGTGGCGCTTGCCAGCACTGGAAGCCGCTGCATGGTGAGTAGAATGACGCGCTGAACTTTTTCTGCCAGAGCTTGCTGCCGCATGCGAGCTGCGACGATGAGCCCTTGCCTCAGCAGAAGCGGCAGAGAACGAATCATTGACGTAGTTAGCGAACGCCGTCAAAACAGACAGGCTCGAAGCTAACACAGATGAGACTATTATCTGACCTTTTTTCATCTCTGCTCTTCCGGTTCGAAGATGCAAATGCCCGGGCGGTTCGTACATGGCACGACAACGCTGGCACATCCAAGTGAATTATATAACTCCATATTAGAGGAAGCAAATCTACCAGATGGATATACAAAGGAAGCTTTGTTTGCTCATAACCCGCATCACTTAAGGACGCATCGGATACTGACAAGCCGATGATTAAAGTTCTAATTCTTCAAAGAGACTTAGTCGATCCAGCCGCCGCCGAGTACATAAGTGTCAGTCTCGTCGTAAATTCCGAGGACCTGCCCGGCTGTAATTGCTGGTTGCGCTTGCTCAAAGACAACTCGTACGCGCTTGTCAGGCAATGGATAAATCATTGCCTTTTCAACCGGACTGTTATATCGAATTTTTGCTAATGCTGAAAAAGGTTCTGCAGGCGCTTCCGCCATAATCCAGTTAACATCAGAAGCTGTAAGTTCGTTGCGCAGCAAGTGATTCTTATCGCCGACATAAACTACATTCATGTCAGGGTCTAAGCCGCAAACGTACAACGGCTCGGAGTAAGCAACACCCAGACCTTTTCTTTGCCCGATTGTGTAATTGTGTGTGCCTTGATGAGTACCCAAAGTTTCACCAGTGCCAATGTGCATAATTGGACCAGGTCTGAGCTCTAAATAGAGAGCTAAATATTCCTGCGTTGTACTGTCTTCAGGAATGAAACACAGGTCCTGACTGTCTTTGCGTTTTGCCGTAACCAGGTTTCCGGCAGCAGCGATTTCGCGAATTTGGTCTTTAGTGTAATCACCAAGAGGCAGAAGAGTCTTCTGAAGCTGCTCGTTGTTTAGCTCCCACAAAACGTATGATTGATCTTTCTTGCGATCAACCGAGCGAGCGAGTCTTGCACCAGACTCATCTCGCACCACCCGCGCATAATGCCCAGTGGCGATATAGTCAGCATCTAAGTGCTTGAAACTGTAATTGAGCAGCGCGCCCCATTTGATCACAGTATTGCAAACACTGCACGGAAGAGGCGTTCTAGCTTTAGCGTAAGACTCATGAAAGGTATCGATTACTTGTGTTTTGAACAGAGCCCGCAAATCAACAGCATGGTGCTCGATGCCGAGCTGTTCACAAACGCGTGCTGCATCGACCATACCGGTGTCACAGCAGCGACTGCCTGATTTGATCAACCAGCCGGTGATACCAACAATGTCATATCCTTGTTGTTGCAATAAAAGAGCAGTGGCACTGCTGTCGACGCCACCACTCATGCATACGGCAACGCGCTGTTTGGTTTTTGGCGCTAGTGGTGCGTTTTTAGCAGTAGCGAGAGAACATTCGAGCACTTGCTCGAATTCTTCTTGTCTGTTTGGTGCATCTTTAGTTGCCGACATAATCACAATCCTGGCAAAACGATAAGCGGCTGTGTGCAGCCCTAAGCACAATTTACTATAGATGCAAGCAGTTGTCATTACCCGCAATACAAATCGGCACAAAGAGCAACGTTTCAAACGAAACACACAGTGTTGAATTAGAGCTATTTCAGCTCCGCTTCTGACTACTTTAGCTTTTCTAGTTTTTCTCGTGCAGCCGCGGCATTCAACCCGGTAGGAGAAGTCATCAAATAGTGGTTGAAGCTCTTTTTTGCTTCTGGAATCTGCCCGAGTTTCTCCAACACAATGCCGCGATTGTAGGATGCAACACTCAACGCATCTGAAGATTGCATCAACGCTACGTTGTACTCATTGAGCGCTTCGTTCAATAGCTTTTCCGAGTTCTTCTTATCGGCAGCAGCTTTAATTCGCAAAACTATGCCCAAAGAGTTATGCGCAAGAAAGTGATTTCCTTTTGCCTCAGCAATAGCGTCTCGAAAAGCTTTTTCAGCATCATCATATCGCTTGGTTTGCAAAAAGCATTGCCCCAAATTGTAGTGAAACTGAGGTTGTCCGTGGGGACACAATTTCAAAGCTTTGACGAAAGAATCCATCGCGACAGTGATATCACCTGCGCGAGAATGCGCGTAGCCTGCATTGTTTAATGCAACAGCTTTCTTAGCAAAATGTCCTGGGTCGCTAACGCTCGATGCAGCGCTTTCAAATTCCGCAGCAGCAGCGTCCCAATTACCCAGACTCAAGTCTTCAAACCCTTGCGCAAAAGATTTATACAGAGCAGGGTCCATGCCCAGGTTTACAATTTTGCCTACAGTATCAGCCTGCTGCGATTTGACGGTTTCATTCTTAATCGAGTTGTAATAAGCAACCAGAGCCGCTGGCTTTTCATTTCTCATTGAGTAGAGGCGACCCAACTCGTAATAAGCAAATGAGTAATTTGGTTGCAGCGCAATTGCAGCTCGAAGTTCTTTTTCAGCGGCTCCGAACTGCCTTTCGTCAAGATAAAATCGTCCAAGATTTGCGTGCGCTTTGAAATGATTGGGGTTCTTTTGCAAGGCACGATTGTAAAATTCAAGCGCTGCAGATTCATCTCGTCGCTTCAACTCTCCGGTTCGAGTCTCAGCGCGATCGCGAAAAACATTTGCAAGACTGGCATAAAGGTCTGCATCTGCGCCCTTTCCACCTTTCTCACTCACCTTCAAAACTTGTGTGTAGTATTTGATGGCGTCATCATACTTTTCCTGAATGTAGCAATTGTTTGCTAGATTGTAGAGAGCGTTGTAATGGTCCCACTTTTTACTCAGGGCTTCCGAATAAAAATTGGACGAAAGCGAAATGTCACCCTCTTTGAAGGCACATAAACCAAGCCCGTTATAAGCATCTGGACAGTTTGGTTCTGACTCAAGAGCGCGACGATATGCCTGTTTCGCCGATGCATACTGACCTTTGTCATACGCGGCTCCGGCTTCGTCGAGCAACGAATTCACAGCTGGCGCATAGTCCCATGAAAACACAGGCTGCATTGATAGCAAGGATAAAAGCGCGAGGACAATACCTTTGCATTCAATGAGTTTGTAGAAATGGAAACGTCGAGTAAGTTTCACTTCGATATGAGCCCCGAGACTAGCGAGATCTAATATAACTCATTATAAGGCTTTTGCAGGGTGCGCTGTCTTTTCAAGACAGAAGCAAAAGAACAATTGACATCACAGTTGTGGGAGCAATTTCTCTCACCGAATATTAAGTAGCTAATAAGGTTACACAGGCGCCAATCCTCTGCACGTGCTAGGATAAGTCTTTGGCCCTGAAAGCCTATTGGCAAGTCGTAAAAACAAGAATCTATGCGTGACAACGTATTGGCGCAAGCCCTTCACCAGCACTTTCTGGACTGTCCACAATACGCCAAAATTTTGGCTCGGACAGCAAAGCAGTCCAAACAAGAACTACACATTACGGGTCTTTCGGATTCGGCAAAATCGCTGATTCTCGCGCTTCTTCATCATGAAGTTCGCAGACCTTTCTTTCTGGTAGCAGCAGATCACAATCACGCTGCACGATATCAACAAGAAATCTCGAATCTGAGCCGTTTCAAAGTTCTGCTCTATCCTGCCAGCGAAGTTTCTCCATACGAGCAGGTCTTGCATAGCCCTGATACCATCGCGCAACAGATGGAAGTCTTGCAGCAAATTATGCAGGATAAATCAGAGCCATACTTCGTTATATTGCCCGCAAGAGCACTGATGCAGAGAGTTCTGGATAAGACGACACTGCAAAACAATACTTTGACCATCAGCAAAGGTCAAAGTATGGACATTGCCCAAATAAGACTTGAGTTGGTGAGACTCGGCTATTCAAAAGAAAGCATCGTTACCTTGCGTGGGGAATTTAGCACCAGGGGCGATATCATAGATATTTATCCATCTTCCGGCCCCGCAGTTCGCATTGAGTTGTTTGGCGATGAAATTGAATCGATAAGACACTTCAGCATCGACACACAGCGCTCTATCGAAGAACTCAGCGAAATCAAGATCATGCCGCGCTGGTGGACAGTCATGGAAGACGCTGACAAAGTATTAGCCAAGCTCAAAGAAGCAGGCGAAGCAGCTCTGATGAATCTTAGCGAGTCGGCTTCCGAAACACTAAATACGGTGCTGGAATCAGATCTACAGGCGCTCGAAGCTGGAACATACCCAGAGTCGCTGGAGTACTACAGCTCGTTCCTGCATGATGAATTTTGCACATTGTTGCACTACATTCCAGATAACGCGCTTTTGTTATTCGACGAATGGGATGGCATCTCTATGAGCTTGCGTTCTCTAGAGCAGCGCCTTGACGAAACATATCAAGAAGGCGTGCAGTCAGGAAGATTGCTGCCGCTACCACGCCCACTGCATCTGACGCTGGATGAGTTCGGACAATTAGCGCCAAGCCACCAGCGAGTGTTTCTGGTTTCGATGCCCGGTTTGGAAACTGGCGTCTATGACGAAGCTAATGGTGGCGGAGATAAAAGCAACGTTGTTCAATTTGACTCTCACAATGTCGAACGCTTTAATGCGCAGCTCAATCAAATGGTTGAGAAGATTCGAGGTTGGCTCAAAGAGAAATATAGAATTATTATTTCTACCGAGCAGCCGCAACGCGTTCTTGGTCTTTTACATGAATGGGATTGCCCCGCTGTATACTTAACCGCCACCAGAGACGGTGCAAACAGCACAGGTCACACCGGAGCAAAAGCTGAGTCGGCAGCAGATGCGTCGATAAACAACCCAAACCTGCACCCTGCACCGGGCGACATAAATGCAGAATGGTTGCAATCGACAGCTCCGGGAGTTTGGATAACACGTAATGGTTTTGTGGGCGGGTTCCGACTTGACGACGTCAATTTGGTTTCAATCACTGATGCCGAAATGTTCGGTCAAAAGCGCAGACCTACTACATACCGCAGACCTGTAGCTGAGAAAAACTACGAGCGCTTTACCAGCGTCGCCGATCTCAAAGTCGACGATTACGTTGTACACATTAAGCATGGTATCGGCCAGTTTATTGGAGTGCAGAGAATTGCTTACGATAATCAGACCAGAGAATATCTAGCTGTTCAATACTCAGGTGAAGACCGGTTATATGTTCCGGTAGACCAGATTAATCTGCTCTCTCGTTATCGTGGTCACGGTGATTCTGTACCCAAATTATCGCGACTGGGTGGCGCAGATTGGGAGTCTACAAAACGCAGAGTCAAGAAATCAGTCCAGCTAATTGCTGAAGAGTTGGTTCGCCTTTACGCAGTCAGAGCACAGCAGGAAGGATTTCAGGCTGTACCAGATACTCCCTGGCAATACGAAATGGAAGAAGCCTTCCCATACGAAGAAACGCCAGACCAGTGGCAAGCTATCGTCGAGATGAAGAAAGACATGGAGTCCGCGAAACCGATGGATCGCCTCATATGTGGTGACGTGGGTTTTGGAAAAACAGAAGTAGCCATTCGCGGAATATTCAAAACAGTGATGTCGGGAAGACAAGCTGTAATACTCGTTCCGACCACCGTACTGGCGCAGCAGCACTTCAACAATTTGTGTGAACGATTCGCAGCTTATCCTATAAAAGTGGGACTACTTTCTCGCTTCAGAACAGCAAAAGAACAGAAGGAAGTAATTGCGCGTTTGGGAACAGGAGCCTGTGATGTGGTCGTGGGCACTCATCGCCTCTTGCAAAAAGACATAGTATTTAAGGACCTCGGGCTGGTAGTGATAGACGAGGAACATAGATTTGGTGTCGCTCACAAAGAAAAGCTAAAAGCTCTTCGAGTGATGGTAGACATTCTCACAATGTCTGCAACACCAATTCCCAGAACGCTGAACATGGCTCTGACAGGCGTGCGTGACATGTCTATCATCAACACTCCTCCGGTAAACCGTTCACCGGTTAAGACCTACGTGGGCGAATACAGACCGCAGATAGTTCGCACTGCATTGCTGCACGAACTCGAACGCGGAGGTCAGGTTTTCTTCCTCCACAATCGCGTGGAGACAATTGAGAAAGTTGCTCTTGAACTCAAAGAACTGGTTCCGGAGGCTCGCATCACCATCGGGCACGGGCAAATGCAAGAACGCGAGCTAGAAAATGTCATGCTCGAGTTTGCAAATCACGAATATGACATTCTTGTTTGCACAACGATTATTGAGTCGGGTTTGGACATTCCAAATGCAAACACGATTATCATAGACCAGGCTGATAGACTCGGTCTTGCACAGCTTTACCAGATTAGAGGACGCGTTGGACGCTCTGACGTTCAGGCATACTGTTATTGCCTCTATCGCCCCGAACGAGTGCTCACAGAGCAGGCACAAAATCGATTAAAAGCGATCAGAGAGTTCACCACTCTCGGTTCTGGTTATCAGATTGCACTTCGAGACATGGAAATCAGAGGTGTAGGAAACATACTCGGACCCGAGCAACACGGACACATGATCGCCGTCGGTTTTGATCTCTACTGTAAATTGCTCGGCGAATCTGTCGCTGAATTGCAAGGAAAACAGGTTTCCGCAGACGCTGATACCCAAATAGATATCAACGTCACAGCGTTCATTCCGGAAGATTATATTCCAGATGCTGAACATCGCATCATTGAGTACAAGCGCCTGGCCGATGTTCGTTCTGAACGAGAGCTTATCGTACTAACTGATGAGTGGAGAGATAGATTTGGACCAATTCCATCTGAAGTGAAGAGCCTCGCTCAGATAGTAAAACTTCGATTGATAGCAAGCAAGGCGAGCGTTCAATCTATCAAACCAGACATGGTCGGACTGCGCATGATGGTGGCTTACAGATTGAATCAATGGCTTCCTATTCAAAACAAACTACCAAAACATCTGGCACAAAGAACAACATACAAGCCTGGTTCGCCGGGTGCGTTGGGACCAACCCCATACATTCTGGTCAAATCAGAAGGACTTGAACCAATTGAGCAATTGAATCTGCTTGAAGAGCTTCTAACAGCGATGATACCGCAGCAGACAGCACAAAGGACGACATAACAGGAGAATGGTCTTGAAATTCATCAGCTCGGCCCAGGCATGCGTTTTGATTTCCACAATTATGTTCATATCAGCATGTGGGCAAAAATCAGAGAATAGCTCAAGCGAGACAAAGAAGACTGAGACCAGCACCAGCACAAGCACTGAAACAAGTACATCCACCAGTTCAGCTACTGCCACCGAAACAAGCACTTCAACAAGCACCGCGACTTCAACTGATACCTCGGCGCCAAGCACGACAACAAGCACAGACAGTTCCAGCAGCAGCACAGACAGCAAGGCTCTTGCAGCGAAGCCAGCGAGCCCAGCAGATGGCAGCAAGATAAACATCAATCTGAATGATCTACCAGACAATGTCGCAATTTGCACCGTGGGCGGTGAACAAATCACCATCGGCGATTATAAGCGTATGCTGCGAATTCAGCAGCTTCAGGCAAATCAAGCAATTGTTGCAGACCCAGGAGCCAAAGCTCGACTTCTGAAAGAAGCGATGGTCAGAAGCATTAGCCTAACCGATGAAGAGAAGAAGAAACTGCTTGAGACGGCAAAGACACAGCGCGGAATGGATGAAAAGGCTTTCCAGGACTTCTTGAAGCAATCTCATTCCACAGAGCAGCAATTCAACGAAGAAATAATCCTGACAGGCTTAGCCTTCAAAACATCAAATGCTGTAATCGAATCCACATTATTACCAGAACTGGTAAACAGACAACTTCTGGCTATGGCAGCCAAGAAAGATGGCGGCGAGAAAGAAGCCATGAATAAGTTTCTGGCAATGAAACACTCAAAAATGTGGGACGAGTTAAAGAAGCAAACAAATCTCGACGATGAATCTTTGAAGAAGGAAATGGTCACCGCAGAACTTGCAAAAGAGCAGATTGCAAAGATTGCTGCCAAAGCAAAAATAAGCGATGCCGAAACGAAAAAGCTCTATGAAGCAAACAAAGAACAGCTGAAGCATGGCGAGAGAATAAGGCTAAGCACCATTTTGATCATGTGTCCGGAAAAAGATATCGGACCAATTCAAAGCGTCAAGACTCAGATTGCAAAAGCGAATCCTAAACTAACAGACAAGGAAGCTGAAACTGCAGCAAATAACTTTATCGAGCAAGCCAAACAAAAGGTTATGCTGGTTCTCGGACAGGCTAAAGGCGGCTCTGATTTTGCAAAACTTGCAAACGAAAATTCAGATGACCCTCTGACAAAACAGAAGAAAAATGGCGGCGACATGGGCTTCGTCGAGAAGAAAGACATCATTCCTCAGCTTGCTGACGTTGTCTGGAAACTGAAACCAGGGCAGGTTCTTCAGCAAGCCGTCAAATCAGAACTTGGTTATAACATCTACAAAGTTACCGGCAAAGATGCCGCAGGAACATACAAATACAATGACGTGAAGGGAAAACTAGCTGAACTCGGCAAATCAGCCAGTGGTCAGCAGCTTCTTCTGAAGTGGATCGAAGACCAGAAGAAAGCTGTCAAAGTTGAGTTCACGCCTAAGTTCCTCTCGCTAGCTAATGGCGGCAAAGCACCAGCAAAAACTCAATAGCGCGGGGCTCGAAGGATCCTCATGGGCTCAAACTACCCTCGTGGACTCGAAGCATCTGGAAGGATCCTCATGGACTCGAAGGATCCGTGTGGACTCGAAGGATCCGTGTGGACTCGAAGGATCCTCATGAGCTTGAATGCTCCCCATGAGCTTGAATGATCCCCATGAGCTTGAATGCTCCCCATGAGCTTGAATGATCCCTATGAGCTTGAATGATCCCTATGAGCTTGAATGATCCCCTTGAGCTTGAATCATCCCCATGAGCTTGAAGGATCCCCTTGAGCTTGAATCATCCCCATGAGCTTGAAGGATCCCCTTGAGCTTGAATCATCCCCATGAGCTTGAAGGATCCCCTTGAGCTTAAAGGATCCTCGTAAGCCTGAATGACCTGTGCTGTCAATTATGGGCTTGAACGAATGAATGGCGTTCCATCAGGAGAACACAGCACCTTGCCTGTGGCAGGGTCACCAGCCCGAATAATGTAGCCAGAGACCACATCGTAGCCGTCCACGAAAGGAATGAATTGCACTTTGCCTTTACCGATGACAGAGACTCTATCGGTCATCAAAGTTCCATAATTATTAAGCGGGCGAGCCTCTTCCACTGGCCATTCAGCCCTTCCAGAGACCGCATTGATAAGCGGTGACACCTGCGCATCTGGACCGGTCTTTCCTTCTACCAGCATTTTCTGCAAATCAATAAGTCTTGGAAAAAAATGCTTCTCGGGTTGCCCATTCAGTTCTTCCCCTTCAGTTTCGGCTTTCCGTTTCATCTGAAAAGAATTAACCCAGTCCTCCACAGTTATTACGTTGCGCATAGTCGCCTTACTCTGCGACTCTGTGTCCTGCCCGCAAGCATTCAAAAACAAGAGAGGAAGCAAAAATAAAACAAGCCTGGCAAAAGTTCTAATTATGGTTGCCCCCTCCGTTGGTATGTATAGTATATCTGCTCTCAGGTCTTCACACTTGTCAGCGACAAAATTAAAAGGGCGAAAGGAGAAACGGTGCCAGAAGAATTTGATCCCCTCAAAATGTTCAAGAACATTTTCGGTAAGCCTGACAAAGCTCAGCAAAAGGAAAGCTCTGACAAGACACGAAGCTATCTCGAAACTTTAGAGCACCTAGACTACCCCGAGAGAATTAAGCAGGCACAGAAACTCGGACGAGAATGCGCAGAAGGAAAAGAGCATGCAAATGCTATTTTGGAAGAACTTTCCAAAGCAAGCTTCTACGAAAGACACCTCGCTATATTCGCGGCAGACGCTTGCAAAAACAATGAGCTGATTTTCCGCATGACGCAGGATGAGTCTGCATTATTGCGCAACATGGCAATGATATTCGCTGCAAAAAATTGCAACGACGAACACCTTCTTACGATTCTAATGAACCTCAAACTTAGAGAGCGGAGAAAACTGCTAAAACGTTTGAACAAAAGTAAAAGAATAGAATTGATTGATTCGTTTTTACTCAAGTTGGAGGAAGAGAATTCCAGAGACTTAGCAAGGCTTGCCTACTTTGGTAGCGAGTCTTTTGTGAGTGCAAGAATGCAATCTCTGGTCGAACGCATGACTGAGCAAGATGCAAGTCGCTTTTCATACCAACATCCACGGCTTTGCCTGAGCGTCTTGACTGAACTCGCATCAAAGGCAGAAGCAGATGATTTAGACTTACTGGCGCTGGTCCGAGGTGCATTAAAAAACCTTGTCGAGTTTGAAAAAGCCAAAGTGCTGAACTTGTTCGAATCACTGCTTCGGCTCTACATCGCCACGAAGTTACCCTACTCACATTTGCTCAAACAGTTCCCGAGACAGATGGTAAAATTGCTCGCCATGCAGCAAGATTATGGCAACTGCAATATCAGTTCAGCCTTTGCAAAATTGAGTGACGAACAGGTTTTGGAATGCGTCAAAATAAAGAGATTTGAGAGCGAAGCCACAAATAAATTCAAGAAATTATCTCCTGAATTACGAGTCAAGTTATTTGAGAAGTGTGCTGACGGTTGGCGTGATGCAGATGGTTGTATAAATGCAAGCGTAATAGAATTCCTACCTCAGGCACATCGCATGAAAGCTGCTAAAGAGATTTTGGCTCTTCCCAATCTTCAAAGCAAACTGCCTCAAAAAATGAATTACGTGCGTTTTCTCGACTGGGAATCAGTTCTCGAAGAGACCAAGCAATTAATCAATAGTCCTGAACCAGAGAGCAGAGCCCTGGCATACACAGCCATGGTGTCTTCGCTGAGATATAACAGAGAATATTTGAGCGATACACTCGAACGATTACACCAAAAGAAAAACGAGGCAGATCCCGTAAGGCTGGCTTTTACTGCAGCACTTTCCTCCCTACCACCATCAATGTTTGTCGAGCCAACACTCAGTTTGGTCGACGCAATAATCAGCGATGCCCTGGCGGCTCCAGATTTATCAAACAGCAGCTTGTTCTACTTGGGCAAATTACTTTCAAGAATTTTTCCCTTCCATAAGAAATGGGCTTTTGCTCACATTTGCAAGCTGCTCAAAGATAGGCACCCACGGCTTATTACCGACAATGCACTTTTCCTGCAAGAGGAGGACCTTCAAACTTTCTCCGCAGACATTTCAGCACTAATGCAACATTGGCAAGCGAAAGAAAGCGAGGCATACATCAACACTTTTGCATCATGGCTTGAGAAAAGACTAAAAGGTACAGTTGTTTCTGAAGGGCTTTGCAAACTTGCAAGAAATGCCAGGTACGCAGAAAATTCTAGTACAGCTTTAAGTATTCTTCGCCGGCTTGATAGAAGGCGTTTCGCCGCGCTGGTTCCAGAACTGCTTAGCAGTGACCAGTCCTGGTCTCATAACTTCGAGGTGTCAAATTTCTTAAATCGAAAGAAACAGAGTCTGTTGACTCCGTATCTTGGACAGAATGCGTTTAAGGGCAGGTTTGGAACAGGCAAAACTCGCTACATCCCTTACTTCGATTCTGGATTCTACCGCTGGACGAGAAAACAGCTAGCAATTTATTCAGAGCAACTTGTTGGGCTCGCAGAAGCGGAAACCTCATCACATGTGGAAAGAACAACCGCTGTGCTGCGCCTTACAAAAATGCCAGACCCGAACTTTCAGTTTTTTAGCAAAGTCTGTTCGTTAGAAAACAAGGATGAAGCACTTAGAAGCACAACGATTTTATGGCTTGCTAAGGCTGACACAGCAGACTCATTGCCGCTTCTTGTCTCAATGCTTAACGATGAGCGTGCACGTTATGCAATATATGCAATGCGCGACGCATTACTGAAGATGGACTCTGCCAGGGCGTTGGAAATTCTAAAATCCGTGCCACAGGGCAAGGTCACAGTATTCAAAGAAATTGTAAGACTTGCCGCAGACACAAAAGCTGACGATGCCTTTGAGTGGTTGATGACATTAGAGCAAGGAGAGTTGCATAAAGACGTTAGAGCAGCAATTTTAAGAGCACTCTGGAATTACCCCTCAAAACCGCAAACCTGGCAAGTGCTGCGCAAATCACTGGAGAGTGGCAATTCCGCTTTCGCGGAAATTGCGCTGCGATTTCCTATGCTTGAGCTGAGCAAACCGGAAAAGCGAGAGCTGATGAAGATTTACAATCAAGCATTAAAAAACGATTCTGCAAGCACCAGAATCAAAGCACTACAGATGGTGACAGCCAATCTAAGCTCTGATAAAGAACAACTCTTAAAAGATGCTCTGACAAAATGCCTGTCGTCGGAAACTGAAGCCGAAGTTGACCAAGCTAGCTGGGCGCTATTTTGCGTTTATGCGGGCAAGCAACCTGAGGTCCTGGCTCAAAGCACATCAGCCATTCTGGACAAGCCGCGAAACCTGCGCATTTTCACAGACAAAGTTCTGCTCTCATTTTCCTGGATGAGAGATTCGCGAATGGAAGATGTGCGCAATATTTCAAACGTGCTGGCGCAAAACCCGAAACTGAGCCAATTCCGTTTGAAGCTGAGCATAACAATTCTCCCTCCTGAAGAAACAGTACAGCTCATAAGCAATCTTGAGGAAGCAAGACTGCTTCACTATGGCTGCATGAAAGCAGCCATCGATACACTGGAATCATGCAGGTCTCGCGCATCGACAGATATTGAGCAATTGGAATTAGCTCTCAGAACCAGCGCAAACGAGAATATTCGCAGAATAGGACTTGCAGCACTAACAGGGGCTGCACTCGGCGCTGGCGGCTGGACTGAAAGACGCCAGGAGATTCTCGAAGAGTACCGGAAAGACCAATCAATTTTAGTTAGCAGCGCAGCTGATTATACTTTTCCATCACTGGAGAAAAAGCAAAAGTAGCGATTGTTTGATTGCAAGTTCGATTAGCGATTATTTGCAAGTAGAATTTGAGTTGCGCGTTTCTTGAGCTTATCAGCGTCGCTCGCGCGTTTAGTCCTGCGCATGAGGTAGGCGTTGTTATCCAAAAAAGAAACTAGCTCGATCGAATCGCCACCGTAAGCCTTCTCTGCCATTTCCAGCCCGCGAGCCAATAACGGTTCAGCTTTTTTGAAATCACCTTGAATCTCATAAATATACCCAAGATTATTCAAGGCTGTAGCCAAACTCGCCGGGTTTACGACCGGCATTTTTTCCTCAATATCGAGCGCCTCTTGCAAATATTTAGCGGCAAGCTTGATCTCTTTCAAATTACTGTAGCAACTGGCGATATTATTGACGCTTTTCGCGATTGCAGCCTGGTTTTGCTCAGGGTGCATTTTATAAATATTCATCGCATGAGTGTACAAGGGTAAAGCATCTTTGTACCGAGCTTGCTCATAGTACAGAGTGGCAATGTTATCAACACTAATTGCAAATCGCGGATTCGTTCGACCGAAAAGATCTTGTTCCATCATCAAAGAACTCTGTAGTATGGGCTCAGCCTTTCCATACTTCTTTTGTCGCATGTAGAGCAAACCAAGATTATTCAGTGAAACGGCAAGCTGCATTTTTTCATTGACGCCGGGCTGCTGACAGAGGCTAACAACCCGACTCAACAAAGACTCTGCCTCATTAAAGCGACCTTGGGCACCATACGCCAGCGCCAGTCTATTCACTTTCACAAGAATGTCGCCGTTGACTACATGCATTGTTTCGGCATGAGCGAACTCAGCCATTAGCTCAGCGGTAGACTGCTCTTTTGCCGCTGTTTTGGTTTCTGCCGAATCAGTCTTGCTTGCGGTTTCTTTTGTCTGTGGCGAGCTGCAAGCCGCCAGCAAAGCGCTCATCAAAAGAATGAAACTCGTAGTTCTTAGCTTGTTCATGTACACAACTTCCGAATTGGCGACTACATATTACACAAGCAGACGCTTCATTACCACCTCATTTTCCCCAGGATCCAGAAGCTTGAATGAACTTGTTGATGCGGTGCAATGAATCAATAATCGCCAACGAAAGGATTTTCACGCCGTTCCGACCAAATTGTTGTTGACGGCCCATGCCCAGTAATGACTTCTGTCGAGTCATCTAGCTGAAAGAGCCGCGTCTTTATCGACTTTATGATCTTGTCATGCGAGCCGCCCCAGAGGTCAGTTCGCCCGATAGAACCTTGAAATAATGTGTCTCCGGCAAAAACGACACTCTCTTTCTCAGCAAGCGAGAAGCAAGTACTTCCCGGAGTGTGACCAGGTGTGTAAATGACTTTGGTCTTGATTTTGCCAATCTCAAGCTCTTCCTCATCGTTGAGGTAATGATCGATTGGAAGCGGCGTATCGAAGCTAAAGCCAAACATTCGACCTTGTTTGTCGAGGTTATCGTAAAGCCATTGATCTTCCTTGTGCAGGCAAATCTTTGCGCCCGTTTTTTCTTTGACGGCACGAGCACCAACGATGTGATCGAAGTGCGCATGGGTGTGCAGCAAATACTTTATGGTATAGCCTTCTTTTTCACACATTGCGATGATGCGGTCGGCATCACCACCCGGATCGATGATGGCACACTCTTTGGTTTCAGGGCATGCAATTATTGAGCAATTGCATTGCAATGGTCCGACAGGAAATGTCGCAACATGCATTACTCAAACAACTCACTGACAGAGCAGTCTTCATGAATACGTGCAATCGCTTCACCAAGCAATCTGGCTACGCTCAATTGCACAATCTTGTCGCAGGATCTTGTTCCATCAGCTGGAATAGAATTGGTTACGATGAGTTGTTCAATTGGCGAAGCTTCAATTCGCTCAAACGCAGGTCCAGAAAGAACAGCGTGTGAAGCACAAGCATAAATAGCTTTGGCGCCTTCCTTCTTGAGCAACTCTGCACCCTTCACTAGAGTGCCAGCAGTGTCGACGAGGTCGTCAACCATGATCGCGACTTTGCCTTTTACGTCACCTACTACTGACATAACTTCAGCGACATTATGTTGGCTGCGGCGTTTGTCGATGATTGCAATCGGCGCATCATTGAACTTCTTAGCGAAAGCACGCGCTCTAGCCACACCACCAACGTCGGGGCTGACGAAAACTACATCTTTATGTGGCAAGCTGCGCACGTACTCCAGAAGAACGGGGCTTGCGTACAAGTGATCAACCAAAATGTTGAAGAAGCCCATGATTTGCGGAGCATGTAAATCGATAGCGACGATTCTATTGGCACCAGCGGTGGTGAGCAAGTCTGCCACCAGTTTTGCTGTGATAGCTTCACGTCCAGCTGCCTTACGGTCTTGCCTGGCGTATCCGAAGTACGGCATTACGACAGTGATTCTTCCAGCTGACGCTCTCTTGAAAGCATCGAGGAGAATCAGAAGTTCCATCAAATTTTCGTTTACTGGAGCGCAAGTAGATTGTATGAGGAAACAATCAACACCACGAACGCTCTCTTGAATCTGTACGTAAATTTCTCCATCAGAGAACGGAGTGATTTTTAGCTGACCAATGTCTGTTCCAAGATAATCAGCGACTTCTTTCGCTAACTCAGGGTTTGCCGTTCCGGAGAACACTTTGAGCAGTGGAGTTCTTCCGCCGGTCGATATTCTTTGCTTCAGGGGCATTTGCGCTACCAATTTCAGTTACCTCATAGATTTTGAAAGCTCATCCGGAGCCTTGTCCACCCACTTGCGTGAATTGAGCGGTAATATCCGCCCCTGCAGCTTGCTAACTGTTGATGGCCTTTAAGCCGCTACAGCTGCCCCCGCTTCGACACTTCGGCACGCCCGCTGATATTCGCGATCTAATTCTAGAGAAAAGATCGCGCATTCTACTATCGATAAGCAATTCTTTAGCCTAAAAGAACGTGTTTTCACCACTAGAAGCCTGTTCTAGAAGACCTAAAAGTGCAATTTTTACGTGCATATACGTTAAGCCACCCTGCACGTAAGCCACGAATGGCGGGCGTAACGGGCCGTCACCAGAAAGCTCGATGGTAGATCCCTCTATGAATGTGCCGCCAGCCATGATGACCTGATCTTCATATCCCGGCATGTCCGCTGGCTCTGGTTTTACATGGGCATCAACAGGAGAGAAGCTCTGAAGTGAGTTCATGAAATTTAGCAATTTATCTCGGTTACTAAACTTAATAGCCTGAATGATGTCACCTCTTTTCAGACCAGGCTCAGGATTCACTTCAAATCCCAGCGAAGAAAACACATGAGCGAACAGATTAGCGCCTTTCAATGCATTAGCCACTGCCTGTGGCGCGAGAAAAATACCCTGAAATAGAAGGCGATTTTGGTTGTAACTTAATCCCAGATGACCACCGATGCCAGGCGCAGTCAGCCTATTTAGTGCGGCATCAACGCAAGATTTTTTGCCGGCAAAATATCCGCCGCATATAGCGAGCCCGCCCCCAGGGTTCTTTATAAATGAACCCGCTATCATATCTGCACCAACAGAAAGCGGCTCTTCAGACTCGACCAATTCACCGTAGCAGTTATCGACCATGATGATGGCATCACGCTTTACCTGCTTTATGGCTTTGCAAAGCTTCGCAATTTCGCTGTTTAGCAAGGTCGGTCGAGAAATCGAATAACCGCGAGACTTTTGTATGTAAGCGATTTTGGTGTCAGCGCTGAGCAGAGTTTTAAGCTCGCTGACGAGTTTGTTTTCGTCGTTATCGTCGTTATCGTCATTAAGGAATGGAATCAAATCAGCTTCGGTGTAACTCACACCCAGGTCTTTAAGCGAGCCACTCTCGTTGCCGGCAATTCCAATCACTTTCTCCATAGTGTCATATGGATGCCCTGTCAGAATAGTGAGGCGGTCTCCAGATTTGAGATTTCCGAAGAGCAGGCAGGCTAGAGCATGTGTACCTGAAACCATTTGCATTCGAACAGCCGCAGTTTCTGCGCCGTAGATATCAGCGAATGCTTCATCAAGAACGTCACGGGAATAGTCATCCATTCCGTAACCAGTGCGTTCGGCAAAAAATTCCGGACTGATTTTGTGGCGCCGGAATGAGTCCAGCACCTTTTTTTGGTTCATCAAAGCTATCTCATCGATGTCCTTGAAACACGAGCTGAGATCAGCCTCTGCTGCGGCTACCAGTTTGGAAGGGTCAATATTTTTCATGCATAAAGTCTATGATAAGTTTGAAATTAAATCGATGATTGACAAGCATTCTGCATTGAACCTTTGACATCAAAATTACGTCTTAGAAGTATGCTTCTGCACGATGGTGAAGAGTGAGACTTCTGGACTATTTGAGCATTGAAACCTGCAGACTCTGCCAGATTCCCATAGAGCAGAGACAATGCGATGCTGTCAGCCTCTGCCACGAGTGCTGGGAACCATTGTTTGCGCAAGAGGTTCAATCTGATCTATGTATCACCGATGGCTTTGGCGAAATTATTGTCGCTCACGGAGTCAGGTATGAGGAGTCGGTAAAAAAATTAGTCTACCGCCTGAAATATGACAAGGACAGATTGATTGCTGAAGATCTGGCATTACTGCTGAATAAGGCGTATCTCTCACTTCAATTAGAACCCGCAAATGCGCAGGGCAAACCGACACTGCATATGGTGCCCATCCCCCTTTCATTTTGGCGCAATTTCAAGCGCGGATTTAACCAGGCGGAATTGTTGGCACGAAATCTCGCTCGACTCAACAGACTCAGCATCAAGACAGAGTATTTGAGCCGTGTGAAGCAAACCCATGCCCAACATGATCTTTCCAGAGAAGAACGCCGACTCAATCTAGAGGGCGCCTTCAAAGCAAAACTGCCAGAAGGAAGCGATATTATTCTGGTTGATGATATTCACACAAGCGGAGCCACGCTAGCAGAAGCGGCTTCTACACTCTATCGAGCTGGGGCAAAACGGATAATAGCTATAACAGTTGCTAGAGCACTTTTGCATCAACATAGCAGCCCAACGCGGACCTGACGCAGATACCGCATATAGTGGCAGTCAAGGAACAAAGTTCAAAGCAGAAAACGGATCCCGCTTTTGAGAAAGCTCCGAAGCCGCCAGGATGACGCGCTCCCAGATCCGAAGCCGCCAGGATGGCGGCGCAACCAAGATCGCTATGGAAGAGATTGGACTCGAGCCTTAGAAGCTCTTAGAGCAATTCAAAAACTTCTTTGACAGCTGCCACAGTCTTATCGATTTCGGCTGTTCTATGCTCAAAGGAGACAAAAGCAGCCTCGAATTGGCTTGGCGGCCAATAGACACCACGCTTGACCAATTCTTGCCAGAATCGCGCAAATTTCTCAGTGTCCGACTTCTTCGCAGACTCAAAATCAGTTACCGGTTTGTCGGTAAAAAATACAGTCAACATGCCTGGCACATGAGCCACCTGCACGGCTACCTTCGCGTCCTTAGCACTTTGCTCAATGCCATCAGCAAGACGCTTCGTGCGTTCTTCCAATAGCGAGTATGCACCAGGAGCTTTCAATACTTTGAGCTGAGCCATACCAGCTCTAACTGCAAGAGGATTTCCTGAGAGTGTTCCGGCCTGATAAACATCACCAGACGGAGCAACTCTCTCCATGATGTCCTTGCGTCCGCCATAAGCTCCGACGGGAAGTCCGCCACCTATGACTTTACCAAGGCAGGTCAAATCGGGCTTGATATTAAAGCGTTGCTGAGCGCCACCGAGAGCCACTCTGAAGCCTGTCATAACTTCATCAAAAACGAGCAATACACCATGGGTGGTGCATAGTTCGCGTAGACCAGCGAGATAACCTTCTGTCGGAACTATCAAACCAGCATTGCCAACAACTGGCTCAATGAACACAGCCGCAATCTGGTCTTTGTGTTCTTTAAATGCTTTTTCAACAACAGCCAGGTCATTGTAAGGCAGTGACAGGGTTAGCTTTGCAAACTCATCTGGCACACCTGGAGAACCAGAAATTCCAAGGGTCGCAACTCCCGAACCTGCTTTGATCAGAAATGAATCTGCATGTCCGTGGTAGCAACCATCAAACTTCACGATCAAAGATCTGCCAGTGAAAGCACGAGCAAGTCGTGCAACACTCATACAGGCTTCAGTGCCTGAATTGACCATGCGCACCATTTCCACATTTGGCATCAGCTTAGTGACGAGTTCCGCGAACTCTACTTCATAAGCTGTCGGAGCACCGAAGCTACTGCTGTTCTGAATGGCTTCTTCAAGCGCTTCCATCACTCGCGGGTGCTTATGCCCGAGAATCATCGCCCCCCATGAGCCAACATAGTCGATGTAATCTTTTCCATCTACATCATAGATGTAGGCGCCATCGCCTTTCTCAATGAAGAGTGGGTTCGAATTTACAGACTTGCAAGAGCGCGCAGGTGAATTGACTCCACCAGGAATGACTCGCTTTGCTCTCTCAAAGAGTCTTTCAGATTTTGTCTGTTCAGATGTTGTATTAGATTCCGACAAAGTTGATGTGCTCATAGTTACCTGAATTTAGGCTGTGGGAGTTGCTTCTTGCTGATTCAATAGTCTTTCGAGCGCGGGTTCGACCATCTTCACAGCCTTTTCACCAGCTGAAAAATGGCGCATCTTGAGCGCTGAATCAAACACGTAATACGCAGGTACGAACTTGTTTTCGAAAGCATCGGTAATCGTGTGCCAGTTATCGACTACACACGGTTGTTTGATTTCATACTCATCGATGTTTTCCTTGACCAGTTTCACATCAGTGTCGCTTTCCTGACGTGGCATATGAACTGCAACAACCTTCAGTCCCTTAGGTCCATAGGTCTGGATCCATCTTTCAATGTCTGGCAAGGACTCTTTGCACGTTCCACAACTGACAGACCAAAAGTGGATGAGAACAGGGCTTCCCATTAGAGACTCTCTTGTAATCGGCTCGGAATTGAACCAATCTGTCCCACCTTCCAGCGAAGGCATGTCCGTATCCATTCGAAGTGGCATGAAACCTCCTTGCGTTTCAACTCTGCGTGAGTCCGTTCATTCACTAAATTGAAATTCTACTAAAAATAAAGCCCGCGATGGCTTCTGATTGCTTTTTATTCTCTTTTCTTCGCGCATCAAGAAACGAATGCAGCAGGGTAGTCACAAAATGGGAACTACTAGCAAGTGCTGAACTTAGTTCACCTGCGTCGAAATCATGCTTAGCTCGAGCTGCAAATAACCGAAAGTGCGACGCGAAAAGTCCCATAAATAAGTAGGCGAGCGACTGCTAAGCCGCTCGCCTTAAGACTTATAGAATCAAGCAATTAAACTTGAAGTGGCTTTTGGCCTGGCTTCCAGTTTGCCTGGCAAAGTCCACCTTGCTTCAATGCTTCGAGAACGCGGATGGTTTCTTCAACGCTGCGTCCGATGTTGAGAGCGTGGACAACCTGGTATTGCAGGATGCCTTCTTGGTCGATTATGAAGAGACCGCGGAGAGCGATACCCTTGTCTTCGATGAGAACGCCGTAGTCGCGGCTGACATCTTTGGTGATGTCGGAAGCCAATGGGAAGTTGAGTGAACCAAGTCCACCCTTATCTTCGCTGGCGTTGATCCATGCGCGGTGGCTGTAAACGCTGTCTGTAGACACGGCGAGAACTTCAGCACCGGCTTTCTTGAATTCTTCGACCTTATCATTGAATGCCTTGATTTCTGTTGGGCAAACGAAGGTGAAGTCGAGTGGATAGAAGAAAAGAACCAGGAACTTACCTTTGTAATCTGAAAGGCGAACATTTTCTTTCAATCCCTTCATGTCCTTCGTTGAAGGCATATCAAAATCAGGAGCTTTTTTTCCAACTTGCAACATTTTATACGTACACTCCAAGTGATGAGAAACAAACTTGAACTCGGTTATCTTAGCCGGGTTTCAGAAAGATTCTTTCTTTTGTTAATGGAACGATCAGATTTAGCAACGCAATTGAAGCATCTACTATTGATAGAGTTTTTGCTCTTTAGTCCAGCTTTCCAAATCTCTCTGCAGATTGTGTTCAATTACGAACTTTTGAATAAGAGGACTATTAGGTTTCCATCCTATATTGAGCAGATGGTAAAGATGATCTTTTGGCGTCGTGGAATTCTTACTTCTTCCAAGTTCCCCTTCATTAGTGGGTTCTGCCATTTCAAGAGCTCCTGATTAAGAGGCAGCTACGCCTCAAATGAGAAAACACAAATCTCTCTTTCGCGGAGATTTGTAAATCAGCTTATCGTATATTCGCCATTTATGCGCTGCTAGTTTGACCAGCTTGCCCGGTTTTTGATACTATTTCATTTTGCCTCAGTACGGGCGAGTCTTGTCGTCCATATTTGGCTCTCCACTAAGTAGAGTCGGGAAACAGAGGCAATTTTGGTTTCAAAGCCGGAGAAGAAAAATGTACGCGGTTGTAGAAGCAGGTGGCAGACAAGTAGAGTTGAGAACCGGACGATTTGTAGAAATCGACATGGTCGCAGCTGAGTCTGACCAAGAGTTCGTGTTTGACAAAGTTCTGATGATTGTTGATGGAGCAAATTCAGTGCTCGGCACGCCATTCGTGGCAGATGCCAAAATCACTGGTCGTGTAATCAACCACACCAGAGACAAAAAGCTAGTTGTATACAAGTACCGCCCTAAGAAAGGTACGAGAAAGCGCACTGGACACAGACAGCACCATACTCGTGTGTTCATCAGCAAGATCGAACTCAAGGGCAAAGTTCTTGCAGAAGCTACAGACGAAAAAGCTAAAAACAAATAGACAGTAATAGTCCCAGTTTAGAGCAGCAATGCTCAGCAATTGGAATTAAGCGGAGAGAACTCAGTCATGGCACATAAAAAGGGCGGCGGCTCAACAAGAAACGGACGCGATAGCAACGCTAAGCGTCTTGGAGTAAAAGCCTACGGTGGTGAGTATGTCATCCCCGGAAATATCATCATCAGACAGCGTGGAAGCAAATTCCATCCTGGTGAAAACGTGCGCATCGGAAGAGATGACACCTTGTACGCAGTAGCTGAAGGTGTTGTGACTTTCACAGCGTCACGCGGCTTGAAGCTTGTAAACGTGCTTCCAGCTCCAACTAAATAACTCGTTTGGTATTTCCAAACAAAACAAGACACCATTTTGATGGGACTGGATTAACGCGTATATCCAGTCCCATTCTGGCGTGCTGATATCGTTCAAAGCGGCTTGCGGGTCGACATGTCTCAAGCAAAACCAATAAATCAGAGCAGGAAAAGCGACATGAATATGCTGAGTTCACAGGAAACGAAAAGACTCGTTGAGAAACTTGCTGGCAAAATTCTTGGTGAGTTGAAGGAAGACTTCAAAATTACAAAGCTGATTTATGACTCGCGAAAAGTAGAGCCCGGTGCTGCGTTTTTTTGCATACCAGGTGAGAAGACTGACGGCAATCAATACATAGTCGATGCCATCAAATCTGGTGCCAGCTGCATCGTGACGGAACAAAAACACGGAGAGGTTTCAGTTCCCCTGATTTTGGTGCCAGATGTTCGACAGGCTCTGGCTGACTTCTCAAGCGCCTTTTTCGAAACGCCTTGCAAAATGATTCGCATGATTGGTATCACTGGCACCAATGGAAAAACTACCACTACACATCTAATAGAACATATTCTCAAAGCACACGGAAATCGAGTTGGGCTGATTGGCACACTTGGCTCTCGTGGACCTGGAGACACCGCATATGGTGATGCGAAACACACCACGCCCCAGGCTCCCGAATTACAAGCTATGCTTCGCAATCTGGTCGACCATAATTGCTCACACGTCACGATGGAAATTTCGAGCCACTCCTTGGCACTGAAAAGAGTTGCTGGTTGTGATTTTGCAGTTGCCTGCCTTACGAACATCACCCAAGACCATCTCGATTTCCACAAAACTATGGAAAATTATTGGAAGGCAAAGCGAATATTGTTCGAGTCATTGAACGAAAGTTCGCAAACGAAAAAACTTGCGGTCATCAACTTAGATGACGCACTAAGCAACGAATTTATAAAAGCATGTGCACCATCAGTAAAAGTGCTGACCTATGGATTCGGTCAGAAGGCTGATGTTCACCCACTCGAATGCTCGTATTCTCAAGGCAGAAGTCAGATCAAACTAATAACCCCGCATGGTGTAATCGAGCTTTCCATGCGGCTTGTAGGACAGTTCAACGTTTACAATGCAATGGCAGCAGTAACAATTTGCTTGGAAGAAGGTGTGCCCGCAAGCACGATTCAGTCAGCTCTGCGCGAGTTTGATGGCGTGCCAGGAAGATTTGAGTCAGTATCCACTGGCGCTGATTCTGAGCCACTCTGCATCGTTGATTATGCGCATACACCTGATGGACTCGTCAACGTTTTGAAAACGGCAGCAGCGCTGAAGAAGTCCAGCGGAAAATTGATTTGCGTTTTCGGCTGTGGCGGAGACAGAGATCCATCAAAAAGACCCCAGATGGGTGAAATCGCCGAAATGCTTGCTGACAGTGTGGTTGTCACGTCCGATAATCCACGAACAGAAGACCCTCAGGAGATTATTGCTCACATACTCAGCGGAATTAAGCGCATGAAAAACATTCAGGTAGAACCTGACAGAGCAATCGCGATTAAGCTCGCTGTAAGTCAAGCAAAAGCCGACGACATAATCCTTGTCGCCGGGAAGGGTCATGAGAATTATCAGCTCGTGATGGACAAGGTCCTCTCGTTCGACGACAAAGTTGAAGTTCGAAAGGCTCTTGAGGCAAGGCTTGAGAAGGTTCAGTCATGAGAACGTTGCTCCAAAACTGGCGAAACACAAATAATTTTGCTGCTTGAAGTTGCAAGCAGGAAGTATTTTTTTTACTCAGATCAAGGGTTCTAAATTTCTCGCTGATTCGCAATTTGAAATCAACTGACAAGCTGTCGCCAGATTTCGGCAGTTCTAATTCTCAAGCAAATCAATTCCAGGAAGCAGCAGCCGAAGAACTATGTACACACACACTTTTCGGCTCTCGACTTTCAAATGTCTGTACTCTAAGCCATGCATGGTTTTCTCTCTTTAGAGACATCTTTTCATCGCCGAAAATGTTCTGAATATTCACAACGACTTATAAATACAAAAAATAGAACTTGCTTGAGAAAAAAAACGGCGAAAAAATTAGGACAGATTAGCTTTGAATCCTTTGAGTGGGTATAATTTAATAGGGCGGCGGGTCCTGTCAACAGAATCTGCGGATGAGGAAACAAGGTGGGAATTAGCTTCCACGTAACTTCTGTACGAGAGGGGACAATTTTCAATGTGATGCAGTTCCTGAGCCTGGAGAAGGTCACAGGGACTCTGTCAGTTTCGTTTGGTCGTCACATCCCTGACGCGCTAGTTTTCTTCGCCGGTGGTAAGGCTGCAGCAACCGAGTTTGGCGATGTCAAAGCTGAGCAAGTATTTGACCTGCTCCTATGTCAAGAGTATGCCGTAAAAGAAATCAACTTCCAGCCTGGAAGAGAAGCAAACTACAAAGAAGATACGATTATCAAAACGCCCAGCCTATCTGGAGCCATGTTGAACTCATCCAAAGACGTAGATCAATGTGGTGCTCGACCATATATCTTCGGCTTACTGGAAGTTAGCTTCCCAGAACAAGGGCAGCAAGCCAGCCTTCTGCAAGTTTTCCATGAGTTCGAGAAGCACAAAGATTTCCTCGAAAAAGTCAAACCCGCTGAAGGTGACAGAGAGGCTCCATTGCCTCATTGCGAGCTGTTGCACCGAGCACTCCAGAGAAACGTAGTTACTTACAAGAACCCGCTAGTAGCGCTTAAATCGTTCCGTCCATTGCTTGAAATCGTCCAGCCTCTTGAAGAAAAAGAAGCCGAAAATCTGCGTGGATACATGAGAAGCTTGCTGCCTCATCCGCGAGCCACTCACATGCCTCTTGAGCGGTTCTACGCCTTCGCCAGCGCAGTGGAATCAATCGCTTACAGACGCGGTTCAGAAGTTGGAGATGAAGCCCGCCGCATCATTTACCGCTTAATTCAATCAACCACGAAATTGAATGAACCACTGAATGTCATCATTCCTTTCATATTGGTTTGCATTAGCCTTGCGTTCCAGATAGCCTAAGATTTTTTTGACATCCTGAAATCCTCAAGCGCCCACCCAGCAATAATTCACGACTTCATTAAGTGTGTTGCCGGGGCAAGACCGCTGTCGACCTCGGTTATGCTTATACTGTGTGTCTTGAGCCGGCTATGAATCACTCAGAAAAAAATACAGTGAATATCCTTCAAAAGGCTGACGCGTTGGTAGATTGGTTCAGCGTCAACCGAATGAACCTGGTGACGGTGCTTTCGCGACACATATTGCCGCGCGGTTTCTGGGGTGATGGGCACAGCAAAAACAGCGCACAGCACCCTGAAAGCTCAGACTCAAGGGTTTACCTCACTTTCGATGATGGTCCATCGCCAGACACGACGCCATATTTGCTCGAGTTGCTTGAAGCAAACGGCGTAAAAGCGAGCTTCTTTCTGATTGGAACTGAGGCTGAGCGTTACCCAGAGCTAGTAGAGCAGATTCACAAGGGCGGACACAGCATTGGCAATCACTCGTACAAGCACCAATTCATGCCCATTCTGGCTGGCAAGCAGCTAGAGCATGAGATTCAAAAGACCAACGATATCATCAAAGAAATTACCGGCGAAGCGCCTGCATTTTTTCGCCCTCCCTTCGGCATCATGTGCAAGCGCACTGCATCGCTCTTAAATGAGAGGGAAATGCATCCAGTCTATTGGTCGCAAGCGCCGGAAGATTGGGCGATTCCTGGCGCTCATAGAGTCGTTCGCAGAATAATGATGGGGCTGAATCCGGGAAGTCTAATCGTACTTCATGAGGGAGAATCACTAAAATCTCAAACATTGGTGGCTGCCAAGGAAATAATATATAGATGCAAATCGGCAGACCTCCAATTAGAGAAGGTATTACTAAGTGCTTGACTTTCGCCCACCAAAAGACAGCGGACTCGTCATTGGACTAGCGAGAATTTTCAAACCATTAATTCAATCAATTCGTATGCAAGACGCAGAGATTGAAGTAATCGGTGATGGAATTGAGCGCTTGAAACAGCTAAAAGGCAAACACTGCATGATTTGCCCAAATCACTCGCATCGGCATGACCCGGAAGTTATGTTTTTGCTTTCTTGTCTTTCTGGTGAGGAATTCAATTTCATTGCAGCTCGCGAAGTTTTCGATTGGAACCACGGTATTAATGGATGGTTCTTGCAGCACATGGGCGTCTACTCTGTGGTGCGCGGTGCGGTTGATCGTGAGTCATTCAAGATGACGAAACAGCTTCTTGTCGAAGGCAAAAAGAAGCTGGTGCTTTTTCCGGAAGGGGAAATATCACGACAAAATGACGTCTTGCTTCCGCTGGAAAGTGGTGCGGCGCAGCTCTCATTTATGGCGATGGATGAGATGCACAAGAAAAACTCTGAAGAGCCACTATACATTCTTCCAGTTGCTTTGAAGTACACCTACAAAATAGATTTGACCCCTGTTTTGAGTGAGCTGATGACGAGAATTGAAGAAAAACTCGGCATCAAGAACACAGAGAAATCGCTCTACAAGCGAGTGCGGAAGGCGTCCGAAGTAGTGCTTGCAACACTCGAAGAAGAGTATGACCTGAAGCCAGCAACAGACGCTGAGCTCAATACAAGAATCACAACGCTGAAGTCACACATTCTCAAAACGATGGCAGAAGTCTTGCATGTGAAACTTCCTGAAAGTGGATCAAACCTTGATTGGGTGCGCGTTTTGAGAAACACTCTTGATGATTATATTTATGATGATGAAAACGAATTGTCGGCATATCAAAAGAAAATTCATGATGAGAAAGCTGGGAAGATCAAATCCTTTTACGCTGATTTAGACAGAGTGGTGCGTTTCGTCGCCATTTATGACGGTTATTTGAGCCCACCAATAACGCAAGAACGTTTGGTGAATGTTCTGGAACTAATCGAAACAGAAGTTTTCGGTGAAGCGAAAATCAAGGGACCACGAAAAGTTCTGGTGACAATCGGCAAGCCAATCAATTTGCTTGATCATTACGCAGAATATAAGAAGAGCAAGAAAGCCGTCATTGAGAAGCTACGCTCTGAAATGAGTGAACAACTTTTCACGATGCTGAAAGAAGCTGATAAGCAACGAAGCTCTGTATTCGTCGATTAGTCGGCAATTCCCAGCCTTTACATAAGCGGAAATTCTCTTAGCAACTGCAGCAAAAATGCTATCATCTAGTGCGGCGGGAAGTTTCAGGATTCATACCAGACTCAAGATCCGCCCGAATAGGGGATTGCTATGCTCAAGCTTGCGCTTGTTGGACTCGGTGCTTCCGGGCTTTTCTGTCTTGAAGAGCTTGCCGGAGCCGATATTGAGGTTCATGTTTTCGATGTGGGTCCGACCTACGACAAACGTTATGCCTGCCCAATCGACCAGGGCAAGTTGACTGTGTGCCCTCCAAAAGCGTGCAGCTATTGCGCCCCCGGACAATCAGCTGGAAGCTGGAACGACTTCAAAGTTATTCTCTCAGCTTCACCGGTAATTGGTGGCAGACTCTACGACCTCGTTGGCGAGAAAGAACTGCAATCACGCCTGGACAAACTTCGTCGCTTGATTCTTGAACATGCGCCAGTTGAAATTCCAGTGGTGCGACCAAACCAGGAAGATCTTGATTGGATCAAGAAACGCGCCACACTTGCCGGTATGACTTATCACTTCCAAGAACTTTTGCATTGCGGCTCTGATAATGCGCCAGCAATTAACACAAGTATTCTCAACGACATCATGAGTCGTGGACAGAACATAGTCTTCCATTGGGACAGAAAAGTAGCCTCAGTCACGAGACGAGAAGACAAATTTGTAGTGGTGCATGATCGCTACCGTCGAGCCGAAAAAGAAGAAGAACTTGTCTTCGACATGTGCATACTCTCTGTTGGCAGAGGCGGCGCAAACTGGCTAACACAGCAAGAATTCTATAAAGACCTTGAGACCACACCCGGACAGGTTGATATCGGTGTTAGAGTCGAAACCAGTTGCTATTTTACTGAAGAAGTTGATAAACGATTTTACGAGCCTAAGCTTTATTACTTAAGCAAGAGATCGAATGATGTTGTGCGGAACTTCTGTTCGAATCCAAAGGGATTTGTGACGCCAGAAAATCACAGAGAATATGTTCTGGTAAATGGTCACAGCAAGATGTTTGAAAAATCAGAGAATAACAACTTTGCGGTTCTGGTTTCGAAAACCTTCACGCGTCCCTTCAAAAATCCTCAGCAGTATTCACAGCACATTGCCAAAGTCACAAATATGCTGGCTGGCGGCGGTCCGCTGATTCAAAGACTGGGTGATTTGCGGAACGGTCGACGCAGCAAAACCATGGTGAAT
Source organism: Obscuribacteraceae bacterium (SeqCode) (assembly GCA_044226015.1). GTDB lineage: Bacteria > Cyanobacteriota > Vampirovibrionia > Obscuribacterales > Obscuribacteraceae > JAIEPM01. The sequence goes on along the minus strand of JBGAHS010000007.1, from coordinate 146,492 downwards.
AACCTCATCAGACCTACTCTGGAGGCAGAACCTGGAGACATCTCGCTGGCATACCCACATAGAATTCTTGAAAGCATCGTGGAATATCTTGATGCCCTCGATAAAATTTGCCCAGGCGTAGCAGGTGAATCAACCTTGCTTTACGCACCAGAGGTGAAGAGCTATCCTGACTCCATTGTTGTTAGCAAAAACATGGAAACTAACATTTCCAATCTCTACATTGTTGGAGACTCGAGCAGTTGGACTCGTGGAGTTGGACAAGCTGCCAGTTCTGGAATGCTTGCAGGCGAGGGAATTCGCCGCAAACTGAAAGAAGCTGGAAATCCAGATCGCTGGTCGATGCCACGCCCGGCTGCAGAGATATTCAATGAAAGTCATCCGCCCAGCGATACCGCATCTGATACCAGTACTGAAGAAGGCGAAGAAGGTAGTTCAGCGCCAGTAATTCCCGAAGTGCCACTAATTCGATTCAAGTAAGGCTTAAGTAGCCGGCAGGATACCGGTGCTCCCAGACTCGCTTCAATGCCGGCAGGATGCCGGCGTCACCCCGGACTTCGTACATAGGTACTTCATCAATTCAATGAGCTAAGGCTGAGCAAGCTTGTAGACGCCGCGAGACAATGTAAGTTGATGCAAGCATGCATGCATCTTCAAAATTCTTGCAATATCTCGTCTGTCTTTCTTTTCCTTACTTTGATAGACGTGATGCATCAAATCATTGGCCTGTATCAGCGATGCAATTGAAAACTCAGAGTTAGTGACGTGCAGCCCTTCGTTGTTCAATACGGTATGGACTGTTCCGCGCCGACCGATACCATCGCGTCGCATGCTTAGCCTTGAGTCGCTGGCATTCTTGCTAACGATGAGTTCTTGTCCGGCTGCAATCTTTGACAGGCGTCCACCAAACTGTATGGAGACGGATCCCAAACTGGTTTCGTGAAGATTGAGAACCTTAATCAAATCGTTTTCAAAATGCACAAACAAAACAGAATCTTGTTTCATATCAATCTGATAAGCTCCTGCCACAACATGCAGATCGCCATTATTGGCGCTCAGAACATATTCGCCATTTGCAAGCGAAAGCTTTCCATTTTGACTTTCAGCACTGCCTTTAAAATACCTCGTATTGCAGGTAACAGATTCAACGCGTTGCATGGAAGGTGGTGCAATAACGTAGATTTCAGATTTGCTTACCGGCTTGAATTCATTATCTACATCAACACAAATTGAGCGCTTCTCTTCATCCTCGGCAGCACCGAGATAAAGACTCGTACCAACTTGTGTAGTGTTTGTCGGGTAGCTAATCAGGTTCACCGTTTTGTTCAAGGAATCTGTCGAAGGCAGTCCCGAATTTAAAGTCGGCAATTGAATTGTCGGCACATTCAAGTTGCTCAAATTCACAAACAAACTAGAGGAACTTGGCGGAGTAGCGGGTTTAGATGTAGCTCCGCAATTTGAAGCATTGCATTTGAACGAACCATGTAAAATACTGAGAGCGAAAGGCACCGGGTTCAACTTGCCGGACTTAGAAGATGCTAGCGTCAAATTGCTGTTCAAATTACCAACACTGACAAATTCGCCTGCATTCAGTTTGCCCTTTCCGCTAATATTCAGAATTCCCTTTGGACCAGCATTGAACCCTATGCGTCCGGAATTGCCATTGACGTTAGTAGCCTGTACGACGCCATCTATCTTGCTGCTGAGAGTCATACCAGTGATGACCACAGGAAACGGCGGCAATATTCTACTAATTGCTGATGTCGCTGTTGGGTAATAGATGTATGTCCTGAGTCCCGATTCAAATAGAACGTTTCCGCCCGCGCCAAATGTGCCGTTAGCATAAATGCCAGAACCAGCTTGTAATTCCTGACCGCCGATGTTCTCCAGCTCGACACGTCCGCCAGTTCGCCCGTTTGCAAGAATTGAACCAAAGCTACCGTTGCCTGTAGGACTGCCAATCACGAAGGGAGCCATCGAACTGGTTGTAATATGCACATTCCCTGCAGATCCGCCACCATAGGTGGAGCTGTTGACGGACGAATAGCTAGAGCTATCAATTGATACGTTGTTCGAGGCATCACCTATTAGAGCAGTCGAACTCAGCACTGATATGTTGCCGCCATTTGCACCTGCGTGACCAGATGAGTCGAGCTTACCAACTGTAATCTGACCACCAGCAAAAAACGGCGGATACGGATTAGGCCGTCCAATGGGAGGATCCATATAAATTGGCGTCAAAACAAGTGCTGCATTGTCATCCGTCGCGGCGGCACCATATATGGTTTTGGCACCTCTCAATTCTGGAAAGTAATACCTGATGCCACCACGTGCGGTTAATGAGATATTTCCAGAGTGTGCACCCTTTCCATATCCATTTGAGCTTATTGCAGAGCCAGACCCAAGCAAAATATTGGAAACACTATAGATGGAGACATTTCCACCATCGCTTCCAGCGACTACGGCGCCTGATTTTGACTCTCCTGAAATTCCAGCAGTCGAAGCTATAGAAATAGCCTTGGAACTGCTTATATTGCCTCGGCTTGATATGGTGATAGCTCCACCATCACCACCAGCGCCACCACTAGCACCACCTGCACCTCCCTGTCCACCGGCAGACCGGACAGTGCCGCCGAGAGAGAGCTCTCCCAAAGACGAAGACAGCGTGATGTCGCCACCATTTCCGCCACTTCCACCTACACCTCGCCAGGTCGACGCCGAACTGTTTCTTCCAGGAATGGTTAATCCAATATTGCCGGTGGATAGAATTATGCTAGCGCAATTAACACAGCTGCCACCATTTCCACCAATAGAATCTACTTTTCCTATTTGAAGCGCCCTGGCACCACTAACAACTATATCGCCTGCGCTTCCTCCGGGCAGCCCCTTAGAAGTGGAGTTAATGGGGTTTGAGCCGGAATTGCCTGCAGTGCCTCCGATAGAAGATACCGAACTAACCTTGCTTTCCCTGCCAAGAATAGTTATTCGGCCCCCGTCAGCTCCAGCAAAGTAAGTCGTTGAAGTATTACCCGAGCCTCCGGTGCTGGCAACATTGCCCGCTGTCACTGTCCCAGAAGGCGCATTCACGGTGATATTGCCACCATTGCCTGGCGCAGACACACCACCGCTAACCCCAGGAGTGGGAATCGATATAACAGTTCCCGAAAGGTTAATGCTAGAGCCACTAGAATTGAGGCTGACTCCTGAAGTGATGGTAACAGTACCTCCACTAGCAGAACCTCCCGCACCAAGGACGATGCCACCCCCAGAAGAGACAATTCCTCCGCCTGTATTGGTGGTGCCACCATTCTGAGCCTTCATCACAGAACCTGAGTTGGCACCAGTACTTGCAATGTCGCCAACTGCAATCGAACCATTAAGACTGCTAAGCAGAATATTGCCACCATTACCGGTGTTGGTGAGCCCAGAGATATTATTTGCAGTAGCATTTGCAAAAATTGCCCCCGTCGATATATCAGAGCTAGCCGATATTTCGACATTTCCACCGGAAGAGCTCTGCGTCGAGGAAGACATAGCAGTTTTCGAAGAATTCACAGCTCCAAGAGAGAGCGCTCCCTTATTTGTATCTCCGGAATATGCCAGTGCTTTAAAATCACCACCATTAGTGGCAAAACTTAAGTGCCCAAGATTGATATCACCACCACTCTTGGACGCAGCGCCGGCTTTCGAGTCCCAGCCAGCTTTAAGCGTGACAACTCCTCCATTGGTCGAAATGGAGGAGCCAGCTTTCTGGGTGCTCGCAGTTGAGTAAATGCTGCCCGAGGCGACAGCACTTATGCTGCCGTTCGTAATGTAATCAGGACTGTAATTACTACCGCTAAAGAAGATTGTTCCAAGATTCAAGTCGCCATCGTTGACTACAACATTTACTGAGGGGCTCGTGCTAGGTGCTTTGCTTTCACTCGATATGTTGTTGATACTCTGAATCGTTATATTGCCAGAATTAGCAGTTAAGTTGATGGTCTGGGCAATAAGAGATACCTTTCCTGCAAGAGAATCGACAGCAATTTTGGCTGTTCCACCAGCAGCAATTATGGAAATGGAGTTCGAGTCTATTATGCCACCGCTTATGTTCAACACAGATCCAATAAGAGAACTCGGAGGAGAACCTGAACCTGCAATGATTTGAACTGCACCAGAGATATCTATATGACCATTGTTGTTATTCAATTGAATGGCATCCGTAACACCACTCAAGATGCGTAGCTCTGAAGCTTCCAACAAACCACTGTTTATAATATTTGCAGTAGTAATGGTAAGAGAATTGGCGAGTAGACTTCCAGAATTTGACACCTGCGGAGCACTGAGCGCCATGGCGAGATTAGCTTGTGCAGTACCAGTATTGTTAATGAAGTTCAGCGCCGTCAAGTTCATCGAGTTTGCTGAAAGCGTTCCATTATTAGTAATGTCGGCTGCATTAATACACATGCTTCCTGCTGACGAAATTACCGCATTTGCAGCGTTCGTGAAATGGTTAACGTTAATAAAACTGAGATTGAAATTGGAAACTAGATTGCTCAAGTTATTGTTTAGCAAAACATCAGTTGGGATGTTTTTTGAAGTTATGAGCGAATTATTGGTAAAATCGCCGCCGCCTAGATTCATGACCCCCTTGGTGATTTGAGGGTTGCTGGAATACAAATACATGTTTCCATGATTTACCAGAGCACCACCGGTGATATTGAGAATGCCACTTGAACCCTTGTTGTTTCCTAAGGTTCCAAAATCGACAAGAACTGTTGTGTCCGCTGGCACATCTAAGCCCGAAGTCAACGCAGAATTGATAATCAGAGGAACACTACCAGTGGTGGCTTCACTTCCAGGCCTGGTCTCAGCTTGTGCTGATGAGTACAAAGAAAATGAGAGTGCCAGGCTTAAGCTGGCAACTGGCAGAATATGCGAGCGAACAGTATTCGCATTTTTTGAGAACGAAAATTGTGGCATGAAGCCTACAACTCCACGGTTTCGAGGAAGCATTCTTCAACTATAACCGCTGAATTGCAATTAGAGATATACGGTTTCTCACCACTTCGAAGAAAAGTAAAATGGACTACAGAAATCTCGGTGCCGAATCCACATTAATTTTGTGATTTAAGCTTCCAAACACACCGGGTTGCCGTACAGAGAAAATTCCGTAAACCGCTTGATGGACGTTGATATTGGGAATAATTTAGTAACAAGATCGGCAACAAATCGCTGGCTAGATTAAATTGCTGTCCAAAACCCCGCGGGCAGGTGTATTATCAATTCGGGCTGGTCTTGACATAGGGCGTTCAGGCAACTGGGACGGTCGAGACCGATGGTAGAGAAAAACAGCGACAGCAAAGAGACGAACTCTTTCGAAGAGTTCGATTTCGACTTAGAGGCTCAAACCAGCGCCTGGGAAGACTCGCTTGGAGAGAAAACAGGCAAGAAGGACTCTCCTTCAGACTCCAAGAAATCCGACACTCCAAGCGGTGTCGAAAACTTTCTCGCGGGCATCGTCGACGATTACAAATCTTCTTCAGACAAGCAGGCTGGGGCAGCGACAGCAAAATCTCTGTCGATGCTCGGCGACGCACTGGTCTCAGTAGCGACCTTCGCCAGCAACCCGATCGCCACAGTCTCAAACGCAGTCTCTAAAGTCGATAAAGGCGGCTTCAAAAACCTGGAAGTCAAAGATGGGTCTATTGAGGAAGTCAGCACCCCGTTAGGCAAATTCAGGAAAGATGGCACCGGCGAGAACGGCACCGACAAGTTCGTTAGAGTCAAAGGTGACTCCGAAGAATCCACCGAAAACTTTGATGGGCACGTAGCAGTCAAGGACGGCAAAGTTGTCGTTCAAGACTTCGCGACTGGCAAAACGCATGAGTTTGAAGCGTCAGCGACGAAGTACTCTAATTTGAAGCTTACCGAAGACGGCAAAGTAGACCACTTGGAGTCAGAAGGTCGCAGCTATCGCTACATCGGCTCTTCTGACGGCAAAGACCAATATCTCGTGACCACGCCGAATGACCAGGAAGGCCGGGTACTGAACGGCACCGTCTCCGTCAGAGAGGGCAGAGTCACCGTCGCAGACGCCGACAGAGGCGTGAGTGAGGTGTACCACTCTGAATCTGCAGCAAAAGTCGCTGATTACGAGCAAACCAGAAAACTGACAGTTGAAACCACGAGAGCAATCGCAGGCAGTTACATCGCGGACTCGGTTGATGCAGCGCTTAAAGATCCATCGAAAATCAAGCAGTGGTACTCTGACGCAGGCAAGTCTCTGGCGGAACCGAAGCCAGCAAAATCAGCAGAGCTTGTGGCTGAGTCGAAGCCAGCAAAATCGCCCGAACAAGCATCAGAGGCGAAGCCGGCGCCGCAAGAGGGCGTGAAGGCAGAAACGAAACCATCCCCCAGCACGGATGCAGCTCGAGCTGAGGCTAAGGGAGCAGGCGCAGCTGAGTCACCCAAACTAGCCGACATCAAGTTGGAAAATGGCAACAAAACCATTGCCGACATCAGAGCCCTTCAAGCAAGCGAGTCCACGAAACAAGAAGCAACCAAAGCACCTTCAGCACTTGAGCAGAAGAGCGACCTCATAGCAAAAACTGAATTGCCCCCTGCAACGCCAGCAGGCGAAAACAAGTTGGCGATCAGCGAGCCAAACCGTGTCGATAACACACTGGCTTCCAAGTTAATGGACGGCGTGACGGCGGCGCCGCGCACGGAAACTCTCTTGGATAAAGCTTTCGTAGCAGGCGAAAAAGCTACTACAGACCAGAAACAAGCTTTGAGTCCAAGCATGACTGAAGTGTCTCGCGTTTCCTACACGGAAACTCCAAGCATCGTACAAGCGAACGAGACGAGTCCTGCACCACATATGGTGACAGAACAGAATGGGTCAAACGCCAGAGACAATACTCTCAATGCAAGTGCTGGAGCTGTAACTCACGCTGCCGACCGTACTGGAGCTGACAGCTCACAAGAACTTAAGATGAATTCAAAAGTGGCACAAGTTTCCACTGAACGTGAAAACTCGCAAGCGCAGACAGCCCCTAAAGAGCAAAGAAGCACCGACAGCCCTGAACAAGCCCGAATAGAGAGAGAACGCAAAGACGCTGAAGGAAGACGGTACTCTGAAGCGGCGTCCTCACTAAATAGCGCGACGAAGGCTAATGAAACAAAGCTTGCCGAAGTACAAACAAAAGCAGGGCAAAATTCGCTCATCGTGAACCTTGAACGCAATGCGATTTCTGCACTGAAGACGCTAGATGCCAATACACCTATGGCGAAATCACTAATAGAAGCGAGCAGCAAAGTGCCTGCAGAAGCAGTCAGCAAGATGATTCCGCAGCCATTGAATGCAAAAGAATTATCGTCAGTATCCATGACCGTTTCAAAAATCGACGGACAGATATTCCGCTCGGAAATAACAACAGCGAAGCTTGACCCAACGGCTACAGCGAAGACTACGGAGTCGAGAACCGCACAAGATAACGGCAAGAGCAGCGTTCTAACAGAAGTAGCGAAAGTAAACACTGCTGCGATTTTAGCCGGCGCGTTGAACCAATCGTCGAGCGGTCGGCAGAACGAATCTGCTCGCTCTCAGATCAACCAGGCTGGCACGCTGTCTCAGGGCGGAAGAAATGAGAATGTGGTCGCTCAAAATGGCACGAAGGGGAACTTCGAGCCCGCTGTCAGACCTATAGATAACAGAACGAGCAGCAGCTCGTCAGACGGGCTGAGAGTAGACCCAATCACCGGTCGAACGGTACGCCTGGTGGACATCGGAACTCGCACAGCATCCAATGAAGCGACTGCCATAGCGCTCGCCTCGCAGACGCGACATACTCCGGAAGGTCGTTACATGATCGCCGAAGTGACACTAGCAGTGGTGCTCGCTGCTGGTGGAATTCGACGCGTGCTTCCAACCGACAAATCGTCAAGTGGTGGCAATTCTGGTGCCAATAACGAAACAAGAAAGCTAATCGAACGAGAGCTGAACAGGCTGAAAGACCCAGTCGCATCTGGCGGTTTGAAATTCTCGGCAACGAACTTCAAGCTTAGCGATAAGCAAATGAATTTGACTGACCTGAAAAACAAGTTGCAACTGGAAACTCTAAGAGATGGTCGAAAAGTTCAGCTTAGCAGCTCCGGACGTTTGGAAATCTTGAAGGCATTCAGAGAAACCAAAACAGATCTACAGCAACGACCGGTCAAAGAAACGAAGCAAGAGCAGACACGTCAGGTTTCACAGCCCATACAGGTTAGCTTTGGGTTGCCGCAACCGCGATTGATGCCACTTGCTGCAGAGGCAATGAGCGCCGGCAATTTCGCCATGCCCACAGAAAGCAAGCTGGACAGACTGTTCCAAACACAAAAGCATGCGATGGGTGAGGCTTTGCGTCCACTTCTCGGTTCGCAAGATTTCATCGTTATGGATGACCCATTCCAGTCGTTTAGAGATGCACTGGCAGCGAAGAAGCAGGGATCTGGTGAGCGTCGTTACCGAGATGAAGCGCAGGACGAAGAGAATAAAGCGCAAGTTCTGTTGCGCCCAAGCTGGCTGATCTCGCCCGGAGAGACGCTGGTAAGCCTGGCAGAAGAGCACTATAACGACCCTTATATTGCATGGCTCATAGCCGACCTGAACATTGGCAATTGCAACGAACATTACATGGACGGCAAGCGCATTGTCGAGTTTCATTCTCGCCAGAAGATAACACTTCCGGTATGGCAAGACATTGTTGAGTTCTACGGCAAAATGTCCGCAAAGGTTAAGCCAGAGAACCTTATCACGATTGTGAGCGACACCGAAATCGACAGGGAAGTCGTAGACAGCGTGTTGGGTCCGATTGTGACAAAGCAGAATTTCAGCAAAGCCAGCGTGACGGAGTAAGCGTGCCAGCGATTTTATCTTTCATTGGGAACTTGCCTAATTTCTAGAAGTCTAGAGTTATGTAAGTACAAATGAATAACGCAGCAACCCCAGTGGGGGGCTTGAGGGATCGAGCTCATTGGTGCAACACCAAAACTGCGGACATTTAGAAAAAGGACACCCCGCAACCGAGAGACCGCAAGGCTTCTCGGTTCTTGCGTCGATGTCACTTCGCTCAGCGAGAAGCCTTCATTATTAATGGGGTGGGGGCGAAAGTCACTAAAATGTCAAACCGCCCCAATATCATAAGCAGACAATCGGGCGTTCTTCAATATGCCTGATTCAGTAGACGCGGGAGGTTTGCGGCTGTGGAACAAGCAGAAGAGAAGAAAAAGCCGGTCGACGCTGATGTGGACAACGAGCCCAACGATGCGGCTAAAGGCTTTTCCGCCGAAGACCTATTGAAGTTTGACAGTAAAATTTTCAGTCAAATAGCTCAGAACCTGAGTAACACAGATCTCGGAAAGTCATTTTCAAAGGCTGCGGTGGATCTCGCAGCTGGAGTAATAGACTTTTCTCCAACCAGTGAAGAAAAGAGTGGCAAAACCGGAGAAGGCGCTAAGAAGGATGCAAAAACCGATACAGCAAAAAGCGAAGCAAGCGGCAACGTCAAAGAAGGTTCAAAGTCAGATGCCAGCGGACCGGAAAGCAAAGCTGATACAAAAGATGGTAGAAACGATGTCGCACATGACGCGGGTCAAGCCGGTCGAATAAGTCGCGAGGGCTTGGCAGAGAGTGCAGCAATGCACCTGAAGGATGACGCACAACGCACAGAGTTTCTCAAACATGTAGAAGCATTCGAATCCAGAGCCGAGAAGGATAAGCTGCCACAAGATCAGAAAGAAAAATTCTATGGACAGGTTCGTGATGTTCTTGACGCGAGCAAAAGCGGCAACAAAAATTTCGACAGCGCGTACCTACAGACAATTGCCTCAGACATGATGAAGGAAGCGGCAAAGCCGGGCAGTGTCAACCAGGGTTCGTATGGTACTTGCACCGCGGCGGCATTGCAGTCGGCTTTGTTTAAGGCTGAACCGGCAACAGTTGGTGGTCTTGTTAGAGACCTTGCTCTGACGGGTGAATACAAAACAGTTGATGGAACGCTGATCAAGCCTAACGAGAAGAATCTCAAGCCAGACAAATACCACACTGAAGAGTCTCTTTACTCGCGCAACTCCGTCGATCAACTAGCGCAAATTGGTTTGCTAAATGTTTTCTGGCAGCGCCAGGCCGGACTCGATGGCGACAACAATAAACTTGTTGGAAAAATCAAATACGAAGAGGGACACGTGCGCGATAACCTCTCGGATGATCGCACACGCTTGATGGACTATTCCCAGGAGCACCCGCAGCCAATAACTGAGCAGGTAGCAACGAATGATCCTGGCTTAAAAGTAGACCCGAACGTATATGCGGGTTCGTCTGAAAGCCGTCCGGTTTCAGGTCCTCGAATCTTGGATATGGCTAACATCAATGATATGTATAACCAATTGCAAGGAAACAAAGGCAATCTAAAAGTCATCAGTGCTGGTGGCAGCGACCCTGTTTTCAAGCCAAAATCTGAAGAGGAATTGAAAGACTTCATCGAGAAGGCTCGCAAAGACAATAATGGTGTCTTGCCGGCTATAGTGTTGGGTGTGCACACAAACGTAGAGCCCTTCAAGACCGACCTCAAAGATGCATTCTATACCAAGAAAAAATCAGAAAACGGTGGGCGCGAACCAGAAGATATTCATGGGCACCACGCAGTCGCAGTTTTCGACTTTGATTCAAAATCCAATAAAACAGTTTTAGAAAACCAGTGGGGAAATAATGTCGACCACACGGGAGAAAAGGGAAGCAAGCCAGCAGTTGATCTGAAGGACATCTTCAAGGCTGTCAAAGGCGAAGATGAATCAACTAAAAAGGCAAATGATCAAGCAGCAAACACTGAGAAAATTGATCGCGAAAAGAACGCCAAAGAATATATCGATTCATACAAGAAATTCGTCAATGAGCTAGAAGCCGATACCGATGCCAACCCGGCGAAAGTCCTACAACAGCAGATGAAGTTGAATGAATACTTCAAAACATGGGACAGAAACAACGAGTCGAAAGAGCTATTGGAAAAGATTGGAGCGCAACTCTCTAAGTCTCTTCCCGGCATGAATTTGAAGGACTCTACTGCTTTGTACTCGACACTTGCCAAAGACTTCAAGGCTGCTGGCATGGAAAACAGAATCAGTGAGGCAAATATGATGCTTGAGCAGAAGCTAGGCACGGCATTGAAAGAACTAGGAAGCAAGAGTTCTGATTTTCAGAAGCAGCGAGAGGCAATGGTCTCAGCTGACAATGTTCTTAAAGCCTTCAAAGAAGCCGGTGACAGCAAAGCACTTGAGCGCACAGTCAACTTACTAGCTGCTACTGCTGTTGCAAAACAAAAGGAGAGCGGCGTTTCTGATCAAAAGTCCATTGATATTACTAGAGATGTGGCAGAGACACTACACAAATCTGGCAATGAACAAGCAGCAGAAGCACTAATTGATAAAACACTTTCAGCGATCAAAGAAGCAGAAGCATTGTCGCACGGAGACACTAGCGTTGCGGCTAAAGCAAAGATTGCAATGGCTCAAATCAGCAAAGACTTTGGAAAAACAGACCTGAGCAAATCACTGTACAGCGATTTAGAAAATACCTACAACGAACTAAAGGCGAAAGGCGCTCCGGTTGGTTTAAAGAGCACTAGAAGCGATTTATTGAATGCACTGAAGTATCACTACAGTGAAGAAAAGAACGCAGACAAGCTTGCACCACTGGTCGAAGATTGGGTCAAAGACATCAAAGGAATGATTGCCGCCGACCCCCGTCCTGACGAGAAAAAAAATGACTGGCGCTCAAACATGCTTGAGGGTGCAGGCGAAATGATGGATGGTGTTAAACGACCAGAGCAAGCTCTCAGCTACTACAAAGAAGGACTTGAATCAGCCCGCAAACTAGAAGACGATTTCAAGGCACAGAAAATTGCGCAAAAAGCAATGTCCTGTTACAAGCGCCTGGGCAGAAAAGAAGAAGCCGAAGCGCTCTCCAAAGAATTCAAACTAGGAGATTGGTAACGTATACCTAGCGAGAATAACAACCTAGTGAGACTCTGACTCGGTCTTTGTTTCTGTAGCGGTTGAGCTTGAATCTTCAGCTGCGGAATGTTCTGTCGTAGTCGCAGATGTACCGGTTTCTGTAGCGCCAGCATGTTCATCAGTGGAAGCCGCTGTGTTAGTTTCGGTAGAGACCGGAGCCGCTGTTTCAGTAGCAGCATGTTCCCCTGCAGCTGCTTCAGTTCCAGCATGCTCAGAAGTGGCAGCATGTTCGCCGCTAGCACCGTGTTCAGCACTTGCGCCATGCTCTGCTCCAGCGCTGCCATGATGCTCAGAATGAGCTACCGTGATACCACCAGCGATGCCAGTTCCCCACCAGATAAATCCGCAAAGCGCAAATATAGCGACGAGAGCAAGCATTTTGTCTTGCCAGCTATCAACTGGAATTATGTCGCTTGGTCCATCATGAGAATCGTGCCCATGCCCATGTCCATGATCATCACCAGACATTTTTGCAACTCCTACTTAAGAGAAAACGAAATAAGCGAGCAAACCGAGGACTGCAACACTAGCGAATATGAGCAATGCATATGATTGACCTCTGCCATTTTCGGAGAGACGAATAAAGCTGCCCAATCCATAAACTATCCAACGGAAGCTGTTTACGATGCCATCGACAAGGAATTTGTCGATGATTTCCCAGATGAACTTGAACGCGTTCAAGAACATGCTCATACCGCCGAGGTAGACATTGTCCATATACCAGCGGTTCAGTGAGAAGTTATAAACTCCTGGCAATGCTTTTTCGAAAGCCTTATCTGCTTCGTAGCCTTTGTTGCCACCGTACAGCATGTAAGCGAGGATGACACCGACAACTGCTAGCGCAGTTCCAGAACCCATTGCAACCATGTTGATTTCCTCAGCATGCGGATGGAGGAAGTGCAAGAACTGAGCGAACGGAGTTGTATACTCGCCACCACTGAGGTGATTGATCATCGCCATACCATCGCCCATCACCCAGCCTGCAGCGATTGATGGAAGTGCAAGCACAATCAAAGGCCAGGTCATTGGGTCTGGCTTCTTCTCTTCATGCACATGAGCATGACCACGGTACTCACCAAAGAATGTGAGGAACACCATGCGGAACATGTAGAACGCTGTCATGCCGGCTGTGAGGACGGTCAGCCATGCAAGAATGTCATGAGCAGGACCCTGCCAGTGGAATGCGGAGCCGATGATTTCGTCTTTAGAGAAGAAACCTGCCAGTCCAGGGCAACCGGAAATTGCGAGCGTACCAATCACAAAGCAAGCGCCTGTGATCGGAATCTTCTTCATCAACCCGCCCATGTTGCGCATGTCTTGCTCACCATGCAATGCGTGAATTACAGCACCACTGCAAAGGAAGAGCATTGCTTTAAAGAATGCGTGTGTTGTGAGATGGAACATACCTGATGAATATGCGCCAACACCCAATCCGACGAACATGTAACCCAGCTGAGATACAGTTGACCAAGCAAGAGCGCGCTTGATGTCATTCTGAGTAAGTGCGATTGTCGCAGCCATGAACGCGGTGAATCCACCGATCCAAGCAACGACTGCCAAACCGGTGCTAGCAAGTGAGGGGTCAGTTGCGACACCCTGAGCAACTGGAGTCCAGTCGAGCCACATCGGGTAAGCTCTGGCGACCATGTAAACACCAGCTGCAACCATGGTCGCAGCATGGATGAGCGCCGAAATTGGTGTAGGACCTTCCATCGCATCTGGCAACCAGACGTGCAGAGGGAATTGAGCAGACTTTGCCATTGGTCCCATAAACAGAAGTATGCAAGCTGTCGTGAGCAGCCCCTGAGTAAGCAGCCCTTGACCAGGTGCCATAGCCCATTTGATAGCCCCAGCGAGGGTCACGCCATCCATTGCGGACTGCACAGCAGGGTCATAGAAAGCGAGCATCGCATGATCGATGTGCGTGTGCCAGAAGCCATAGGTCGCACCGAGGAATACTAGCAAGCCAAGAATGAAACCAAAGTCGCCGATTCTGTTGACCACGAAAGCTTTGACGCAAGCCGCAGCTGCGCTGTCTTTGTACCACCAGAAGCCGATTAGTAAGTAACTGCAAACGCCTACCAATTCCCAGAAGAAGAACATCTGGAAGAGATTGGTAGCAACCACGAGACCAAGCATTGAGCCTGTAAATAAGGAAAGGTATGAATAGAATCTTCTGTAGCCGGGGTCTTCACGCATGTACCCGTGGGTGTAGACCTGAACCAACAGGCTCACCGCAGTTACTACCAGCAACATCGACGAGGTCAGGTTGTCGACAAGGACACCAATTGTCAGTTTGAAACTCTCCGACGAAAACCATGTGTAGTCTTTCAAAAAGACTATCGGCTCGACTCTTAGCTCCTGAAAAATGAGCAGCGAGTTGTAGAATCCATATATGACTGCTGCGATTGACGCCATCATACATAGCGTCTTCGGCATTCTGTCCTTGAATATGGCACTGCCTGTGATTATGAACAAGCCCGAGATGAATGGCGCAAGCACAATCCATTTGGCGCTTTCAATGCATGCAGGAACGTCTGACAAGGGAGTATCTCCGCAATGGGTACTGACAAATATCGATCGGCGAATAGATTTCGCGAACTACTAAAACCCAACAATATACAATTTCAGCGGCTTTAAGTGCTGCATGCATGATCAGTTGCAATCAGCTTGAAAAGCCACTTCCGGGAGATTTGCCAAGACCTGACTTTGCTTGCGCTGGTGAGCTAAAGAGAGTTTTTTGCCAGGACTTTTTCGCTCAGAAAGGTTTAGTTGAAATTATTCTGGGTTTCAACAATTCTTCAATCTCAAGCAAATGACAAGAGAAAAAGTCCTGTTTCTATATCTTTCAGTTAGCAAGAGAATACCTTCTTAAATCTGAAAAACATTTATACGCACGACCTTCAGGCAGTTCAATGCAGTGCTGATAAGGGCACCGCCGATGAAGGCGCCAAAATTGAGTGCCTGGGACTGGAAGAGTCCTGAAATATTTACTGAAATCGCTATACTGTTTCGGTTATTTTTGCTCTGAAACGAACTCAAACCACTTTGAAACCGCGCAATTTTGCGGTGGTCAAGTGAACACAAGAGGTCTTTACTAAGGTGCCGGACAATTTACTTCTGACATTCCTTTTATTCCTGCCATTCATCGGCACATTGCTGATCGGATTGATGCCTTCGACAGCATCACGGGGCGCGGCAGGATACATCACAGGCTTGATGTGCTTGATTTCACTCAAGCTCGCAGCTTCCTACAACCCGCACAATCCTGAAATGCAGTTTGTGCACAAAGTGAACTGGATAAGCTCACCCTTCCCTGTGAACTATCACGTCGGGTTAGACGGAATGAGTCTTTGCCTTGTGGTGCTCACAGCGTTCATCATGTTTATGGCGGTATTAGCCAGCCAAAACATAGGTCAAAAACGACCGCGACTTTACTACAGCATGCTTATGCTACTGACGCTCTCCATAATGGGCGTGTTCGTTTCACTAGACCTGCTCCAATTCTTCATTATGTATGAATTGGAACTCGTACCAATGTATTTCTTGATTGCAATCTGGGGTGGTCCAAACAGGGACTACGCCGCGATGAAGTTCTTGCTGTACACATTCTTTGGCGGTGTGTTAATGCTCGGCGGACTTCTCTACCTTTACTTCCAAATGCATGTAAACGGCATAACTCCGACATTCGACATGATCGAGCTTGCTAAGCAAGGAAGCTCACTGATGCGACCAGCGCAAGCGCTCGCCTGCCTCGGCTTCTTCCTCGCTTTCATTATCAAGTTGCCATCATTCCCATTCCATACATGGTTGCCCGACGCTCACGTTGAAGCACCAACTCCGGTGTCAATGATTCTTGCCGGTTTGTTGTTGAAGATGGGTTGCTACGGTTTGGTTCGCATCTGCCTTGGCTTCTTCCCTGAAGTCATGACCAGCTGGGGTCCTTACGTAATTCTGCTGGGCGCGTTCAACGTAGTTTGGGGAGCCGTCGCATGTCTGGTGCAAACCGACATGAAGAGAATCATCGCATTCTCATCGGTGAGCCACATGGGCTTCGTACTGATAGGAGTCGGCGCTATGTCGGCAGCCGCACTCAATGGTGCAATATTCCAGATGATCAGCCACGGCGTAATTTCAGCCGCACTGTTCTTCCTAGTTGGCTGCGTATACGAGCGTTGCCACACAAGAGACTTGCGTGAAATCGGCGGCGGTCTGGCGAAACAAATGCCATTCATCTTCTACTTCTGGCTGCTTGCTGCAATGGCGAATTTAGGCTTGCCTGGACTTGCAGGGTTTGTGGCAGAAGTCGTTATTTTCTACGGAACCTACACCTCGCCAATGGCTACGCCAGGCATCGCAGCAGACCCGAACATGGTTCGCTTCGCATGCTGGTTTGCAGCGTCGGGAGTTATTCTCTCAGCTGGTTATATGCTCTGGCTTGTGAAGAGACTATTCTACGGACCAGAACAACAGAAGTGGATGGGTCATCTCAGCGACATGAATATGACCGAAAGAGTTGTTGCATTGTCACTGAGTGTTTTCATCGTTCTTCTTGGGGTTTGCCCACGTGTCGTAACCAAGGCATATGAGCCTTACGCCGACCAGATGTGCAAGTCAATTCAAGACACGATGAAGAGCAACCAGGTGACCATTCAGTAGTTCCATCTGGGAACGCATCGGTAGCAAAAATAGACTCGCGATAGAGGGATTTTGCGCAAGCAAGATCCCTCTAATCACAAGAAACAACTCACGCTCGTTTATAAGTTCTCCGACAAATTACGGCCCAACAATTCTCAATTTCTTCGTGGATACGCCAATAGAGTTGACGTAAGTCTTTGACACCTGCAATCACACGCACTTATAGTTCCTTCAGCGAATGTCAGGGGGACGCGCATTATGGAACACAAAGAAGTAGACGTAAAAGCAGTAGTCGACAAAATGGAGAAAAGCGACGATGGATGCAGATTGCTTTTTGACGAAGCATTTCAGCTCTTAAACAAAGACTTCAAAGGGCAAATGAGCATCATCGATAAAATCGAGCAAGAAGCGAAATCTCGCGAGAACAATCGCCTGAGCTTCGAGCATGTAAATGAGAAAGGCACCGACCCGAAATCAAAACACGAATTTGCTTTTGAAGGCGTGAACATTCGAACAAAAGAAGGCAAGACAATTTTCCAGGAACTTCTCACTACTGATGTGACTGCAAACAAAGTGCTTGGAGTGCAAAAGACCTGTAAGCCTGCTAGTAATGCCGGATAAGTACAATGCCAGACGGATGTTAGCGCTCGCATGATCCGGTATCAGCAGGTTGTCGGCTCTCGCAGGATCCGATACCGGTAGGATGTTAGCGCTTGCAGGATCCGATATAGGATGTTAGCGCTTGCAGGATCCGATATAGGATGTTAGCTCATGAAGGATCCGATACAGCAGGATGTTGGCTCTCGCAGGATCCGATACCAGCGGGTTGCAAACTCAGTCGGGATCCGGTGCAGGATGCAAGCTAAGAAAACGGAGATTCACGCTTGTGAATCTCCGTCTGTTATGCGCACTCAACCACAATGCGAAAGGCCTCTTCCATTCGCAGAGTTGCTGGGTGATCGAACTTACAACAAGCCTGCGTCTTCCAGAATGGATTCTGTTATTTCACGCGCCTTCTTTCCGAACGCACCATCACTGGCTTGCAAATTAGTCGCGAAGACGTAAGGTCTGCCCTCATGAACCACGTATCCAACAAACCATCCAAGTGTTTCCTTATCGTTTTCCATATCAGTGCCAGTTTTTCCATGAAGCTCTCCTTTCTCAGTTTTCTTCACCTCAATTAGCTTCCTAACAATCTTCATCGATCGCTTTGAAAACGGCAGTTCATCGAAGTAGAGTCGTTTGATAAAGCTAACCTGCTCATCGGCAGATATCTTCAATGACTTGTTCAGCCAAAATTCAGTGATACCACCGCTGATGTCTTCATTTCCATAGTGAACGGCATTGATATATTTTTGCATCCGCTCTTCACCTACACCAGAAGCTACTTTCTGAAAATACCAGACACAAGAATTTGTCACGGCTGATTGTAGCGTCTGGTCTTGATTCCATGAATTAATCCAACGCTTCTGACCATCCCACTTCATGAAATGGTTTTCGTCTTTCAAGACTCCTGATTCAAGACCCGCCAGGGAATTGAAGATTTTGAATGTTGACATGGGAGCAACTCTTTTCTTGCATTGCTCATCGTTGTAGCGAAAAACTTTTCCTGACTTGCAATCAAGCATTTCAAAACAAGCATGGTCATAGCCCTTTAGTTTTCCTGCAATGAAGTCTTTCTTGAAAAAGTCGTCCGGTGCAGAGCCCGCAGCAACTGCATTTTGTCCAATGCTGAGCAAAGCAATCGAACATGCACCTGCTGCAAATACTTTATTGAATACGAACGCTTTGATCGTTGACCTAGAAAGCATACATCCTCCTTCTGGTTGCTAATACGCTAATACATATTCAACTTTCATCTAACGAGAGAGATGATAGCGAAGCAAATTGTTAGAAGGTTGTGAATGCTGTAAGGAGAAGGTAAAATCTAATGGCCTAATTCGTCAACTAGTTCCTTTGCCTCATAGACGTTTTGAAGCGATTCCCTTATGGCGCTGGAATGTACAGACACAGCACGTGCCTGAACATCAGTGTAAGCAAAGTCCAAAACCAACGATTGAATGTTGCCATCAAATATGATGCCAACAAGTTCGCCATTCGTGTTTACTACAGGACTTCCCGAATTACCTCCGATAATGTCAGCAGTGGAAACGAAATTAAATGGAGTCTTGCCAGCGATTTTGTCCTTCTTCTTGATCCACAATGGTGGCAACTCGAACGGTTTCTGATTACCGTGCTCAGCAGCGTGTTCGTAGGTTCCTGCCAGAGTTGTGAATGGCGGCACATCAGTGCCGGACTCCTTGTAGCCCTTAACTTCACCAAAGGCTAAACGTAAGGTGAATGTAGCGTCAGGGTATTGGCTAGTTCCCTGAATAGAGAACTTCGCCTTTGCTATTTTGGCGTAAGCCTGCCGAAGCCCTTCTTCCACTTTTTGCTCGTACATTTTTCGCAAGTCTCTTGCCGTGGGGTCAATCATCTTCGCGAATTCAATAAGAGGGTCCTTGGAATTTGCAACGGCATCTTTTTCTCCAGAAAGACGCTTTCTTTCGCTGACCTCAATCAATTTGCTCTGGCGAATCAATTCACTTGCGCGCTCTTGCGGCGACTTTCCATCCAATATTTTCTTCACTAACTCATTGTCGCCGCCTTTGACCTGCATGAGCATACTGAGTGAGTTGGCGAGCGTTGTCACTTCCAATTCAGGGTAGATGGGCGCATCAGAAAGCAACTCAAGCTTGAGAGAGTCAAGATTTGACTCTCTGTACTCACGCAGCCTGTCGGCATTGGGTTTCTGAGATTCTTCCGAGAGTCTCACCAGGGTGCGCGCGATATCAAATAATCTTGAGTTGAACGCTGTGTGCGCTTCATACAAGCGATGGTCGATGAAGATGTCTTTCCACACTTTTAAGGCAGAGTCAACCTCATCCCATGCGGTTCCACACTCACGAACCAATTTATCATCCTTCGCTACTGCAGCACGAAGCTCTTGTTCGGACTTTGCTTTCTGTGCAATTAACGCGGGGTCTTGCAAGCCAGCTAAACCGCCCAGGCGCGCCTTTCTGCTATTTTGTACACCAAGCAAATCTTCTTGTGCCTGTCGTGCGTTTTCACTTTTGCGATCACTATATGTCTTCAGCAAAACTTCAAGACGAGCGAGGTCATTCAATCTATATGGCATTAGAACATCGCGAATGAAAACGAGATGATTGACTGTGTTCAAACGATTTGTACTTCCAGGATGCCCCGACACAAAAACCAATTCACCATCGGCGGCACCATCTTTGCTCCAATTCAAATAATGTTGAATCTTTGCCGGCTTGCCATTTTCATAGACACGGAAGAAGCAAATGTCCAGGTCATATCGAGGGTATTCGAAGTTGTCTGGGTCACCACCGAATGATGCGATATCTTTTTCAGGAGCGAAAACAAGACGCACATCAGTATATTTTTTGAACTTGTAGAGCTGATATTGTCCTCCCTGATAAAGAGTCACAACGTCGCTTCGCAAGCCTGTTTTGTCCAACGATTCTTTTTCGATGGTGTTCATCGCGGCACGACGAGCTTTCTGCGCATCTGCAGCCGCCATGCCTTCTGTCACCGCTGCATTTACCTTCGCGGTGACATCTTCTATTTCCATTAGAACATTCAATTCGAGGTCGGGACATTTCAATTCGTCGGAATTAGTTTTGGCATAGTAGCCAGTGTTCAAATAATCTTTCCCGGGCGGGCTGAGCTTCTGCAGGGAATCTGCACCAACGTGGTGGTTAGTCATCACCAGACCATTCGATGAAACAAAACTTCCAGAGCCACCACTATTGAAACGCACAGATGACTTTTGCAAATGCTCCATCCAACCAGCGTTGGGCTCGAATTTGTATTTGCTTTGTAGAATTTTCAGCGGCGGATTGTTGAAAAGCCACATACCCTCATCTGCCCTTGCAGCCAGAGGCAAGAGTATTGACAAGATAAGAGCCGAACTGAGCGACTTGCTCAGCGCGGCTCGATTAATCAACTTTGCAGACATGGAAAAGGTCCTTCCGTCATCGACGCGTGAAACAGGAACGCGATGACTTTACAGGAAGTTTCCGTTTAATGTTTGAACTGCTTGTTAATTTGAATAAGCGTGAAGATTAGTTGCTACAACAATCAGCGCAGGACTTGCAGCTGGCAACACAATCTTTCAGCTTGGAATCTTTCAAGTCCTCACAAGACTTGGCGCAATCGGTGCAGAGCTGAGCGCAAATTTTGGAGGTTTCATCAGCTACTTTCGACCCACGTCCGCGCAATTCAGAATTGGTCTTGCACATAGTGATGCAATCCTTTAATAGGTTGACGTGAGCAGCCTTTGCGTGAGCGCCACCTTTTTTTGTGCAGTAATCGAGAGCTTTTTGACAGACATCAGCGCAGTCTTTACACGTCGTAGAGCACGTCTTTGCGTCATGTGCGGCGTAACTCGCGCCAACACTAAAAACCGAACAGAGACCAATAGCAACAGCTAGAACCTGTCTTTTCATGAGACCTCCAGGAAAATATATGCCACAAGCAAATCTTACCCGCTTTAGCGTGAAATTTGCGTTGTGCCAGCTTGCGAAACCCAGCAGTATGCAACAGCATCAATATGCAGCGTAAGCGGACTAGGGATTCTCATCAAGTGGAATGCGCTTGCCTGGAAGCTTTTCGTCAGGCTTTTTATCCATCTTCAATTGCGTCTTCGTTTCTTCCGTCTCTGGCTTAATGGGGCTGACGGGTTTCACCGAAGCTGGCTTGTCGCCGGGCAAGGCGAAGTCTGCCGGCACACCATCCAGAATTTTTGGTGAATCAAGTCGAATAATCACCTTACCACTAATAGCTTGCTTGACACTATTGGTGATACTATCGATTAACTCACCAGAAGAATTTGCATCATAATATTTGCCACCAGATTTTTGCGCTATGCAATTCAATTGCTCTTGTGCGCCCTTGTCCTTACGCAGCCCGAGCCCAACTATATCGATCTTCATTTTCACGCCGATTCGAGAAAGCCGATCGATATAAGCACAAGGGTCTCCACCGCAAGTTTCAGCACCGTCAGATATCAGAATCACAGTCTTCTGCCCCTGAATATAGCGCAAGTCTTGCTCAGCCTGCATCAAAGCATAAGTCAAAGGCGTTAACCCGTAAGGCATCATGCCTCTTGCTGCTTCAATTATGGCTCGCCGATTGTTCTTCTGAATCGGCACAAGAAGTGTTGACTGTTGACAATCACTGAAATCGCCTCTAAAGCTATTTCCAAATACTCGCAAGCCAAGGCTGACATCATTTGGAATTCGAGAAATCGCTTCTTGCAAAACCTTCTTAGCGGCTTCCATTTTCGGGTCTTTATCGCCAGCTGTGCCTGGAATTTTTTCGCGCATACTGTTAGATGAGTCAATCAAAAACAGAATGCTCACGGGGTTTGAATCACGTTGAACATTTGCTTGCAGCAGAGTGCCCGTTGTACCGGTCTGCAGCAAGGTCTGCTCAGTTCCGACCTGAAGGGTGGTAGAGCCAGTACCTGCTTGAAGAGTTGTCGTGTTGGTACCACCCTGCAAAGATGGCGCCGCCAGCGGATTGTAGGAATTTCCTGTCGAATAAGGGTCGAGCCCTGGCCCACGTTTCGGGCAAGTTGGACAGGGGTCAGCCTGCACCAGTTGCGGCAATAACACAGAAGTCCCCGCAGCCAGAAGGACAGCCTGGAGAAACAATGACTTCACTCTGCCCTTCTCAAATAAATTAAGGTGCACTTGCCTGATCTTTTTTAGCCTCGCCATTTGCTGGGTCTTCACTTTTGAGTTCACTTCGTGGGGTAGCTATATCTTTGCTATCTTCTTTATGTTTAGAAGCTTCCTTCGCCGCCTTCTTTCGGGCTTTCTTTTCTTTTTTATCAAATTCTTTGTCAGATTGCGAATCTGTTTCAGCTTTCTGCACCGAACTAGTGTCTTTCGAGGAGTTATCAGAATTGACGCCCGAGTCTGACTTCTTATCGTCCTTCTCTTCGCTTAGCACGCTCTTTTTCGCAACGATGGCTCTTCGTGAAACTGGAAGAATCTCATTCGGATTAGTGGAAGACTGGGCCCAAACCGTAAGGTAATAAATGCCTTCTTTTCCCTGATTGTTTAGTGTAACTCTATGAGTGAAGCTATTTCCGTCAGTCTTGACACCACCCTTTACCGGAATTTCCGAGACCGGCTTTGGAGTGCTGGTTCCTACAGATGCGGCGATTAACGGAGCCGCCAGCGCAACTGGAGGAATGAAGATACCACCCGCGATGGCAGCGGTAATGCCTGCGATTTGAAGAATGCGAATACCTTTATCGAAGTCTCTATTTGATTTAATTGCGTGAGCCTCATAATCCAACGGAGGGAAATAAGGCAGGGCTTCAGTCGCCTCTGTACCGTCATCCGCAGGTGGTGGCGGCAAACTCTCCCAAGCAAGAGTTATTTTGTGGAACTTGTACGGCGCCTCGATATTTCCTTTTATCTCCACCTTGTCGCCAACAACGGCTTCAAGCGGGATGGGATCCATCTGCCCATGCTTGGTCACCACCTCAGTGCAGCAAAACAACTTTTGCTTTGATGGAGTCCATCTGAATGACATTGCGAAGCCGCTTGCATGCGGAAATAACAAGCATTCACGATCATCTTGCCGTGTGAACAAAGTCTCAAGCATCTTCACCACAAGGTCGCGCGTTACCTTCAGATTTTCCGCACGAGGAAACATTATTGTGCTTTCTACTAGTGAATCAGCTCCACCAGCGCCTGAATAGCGAACATCAGGGTTTTGCCCCGCAGCATTTTGATGTGAAACAGCTTCTCGCTTGATCAAATCTTGCACTTGTTCAGTTGCAACTTTAAAGCCCATGTCGTCCCACTGAACTTCGCTCAACCCCTGCTGTGCACGCACTTCATTGAGAACATCAACTGCAAATTTTTCAGCCTCAGCAACGCTGAGTTCCTGATTTAAATCGTAATGTCCATAATTAGGAAAGAAAGGAGGCTTAGGTTGAGAGTCGGGAGCCTCTGTTTCGGCAGCCGCAGGAGGGCGCTGTGTGGCACTCGAATAGTAATCAGAGCCGGAAGGCATACCAGATGGCGTGCCTGTTGGAGGTGCGCTGTGATTGTTTTCCTCGCCGATGACCACATCTTTGAGTCGCTTAATTCGTTGTTCAATGTCGAGGTCAGGATAAGTCTTTTGAAAAATCGCAGATTCCAATTTATCAAGGCGATTGTCCACAACTATTTGCGGTGATGCGTGCCCGAACATTAGCTGCTCTAGTTGTCCCACACTGGGAAAACGTTCTCGCGCCGGAGGATTCGCTGGTGCCGTGTAGAGAGGCATCGGACTTTGACTGGCTGCCGCTGATGGTGCAGTTGGTGGCATAGCAGAATCTGTGCCGGGTCTATGCACTCTTGTCGGCGAACCAGCTGGGTCAGCAATGGGCTCTGCCATTTTGTAATTTGAATTGTGCTTTGTGCTCTCACCCTTCTTTTCTGAGGCGCCCTTCTCCGTAGAACTTTTTGCCGAAGCAGTTTTTCCAGCAGCGCCCTTCTCTGTGGCGATCTTCCCTGAGGCGCTCTTCTCCGCGCTCTTCTCTGTCGAGGATGGTCCGGTCTTGGTCGATACCGCAGAAGCACTCAAATCAGCTGAATTCTCCGCCAGAACAATAGGCGCCTGTGCGCAAAGCAGCAGAGACGATATTAGCGGCACAACCTTTTTGGAATTACGCAAAGACTTATCTCGCTAAGACTTCCATATCTATTGTGTCTCGAAACCTGGATTATTTGTGTAACAAGTAGAAAGATTAAGCCCAGATTAGCCAGATCACTAGCTTATTGTCGCATATGCCGGAATTGCCTGCCTTTACTTTGTAAACCGAACTACAAGCGGTCATTCCATCACGCGCCGAACACATTTGACCCTCAAATTGTCTCTCCAGCGGAAACCTATATCAGGCAAGCCATTGCGCCCTGTCGCCCCGTTACTCCACCCGACTGTCGGTGGGAATAGAAGGTCTCTGGATGACAGGCAGTGCACCAGCCACTAACATCAATGTTGCGAACACCCGACTCTAGAAGTTGCCTTGCATTAAATGCCTTGAGATCAGGGAAGGGGTTTCCATCTTTTCGCAATATCAATTCATCGCCATTCTCCACAGTTTCATTCAACTGCAAAACGACCTCCTCGCCGGTTTGATAACAGCAAGATCCAATGGCAGGACCTACTGCGGCATAAATATCGCCAGGCTTAGAGTCCATTTCATTGACCATGAGTTCAACACTCTTTTTCACGATACTACTGGCGGTGCCACGCCATCCGGCATGAATCACACAAATTTTCTTTTTCTTTTCGTCAACCAGCATAACGGGAACGCAATCAGCAAAATGCAGCAAGACTGGCTGCCTTTGCAAGTCGGTAGCTACAGCGTCAATCGCAGCAAACTGATAGGGTCCTGGACTTTGCGTTTCTTCTGCTTTCAAAATATGCACATTGTTTGTATGCTGCTGCCCAGGTACTGCCAACTTTTGCGATTCAATGCCAAACAGATCGCAGAGCACCCTCCGGTTTTCCATCGCATCAACTTTGCTTTCATCAGTGTTCCAGTGCCGCCCCAAATTAAAGGAATCAAGCGGCGCAGGAGTTCCACCACCTTTGCGTGTGGTGAAAGTATGGACGATTGATTTCAAACTTTTCAAAAGCGGTGACGGACAGAGAGTAATTCCGTTTATTTCTTCCAGTGGCCATTCATTCTTTTCGAGCGCAAGTTGCCGCTTATCTGCCATCTCTCATCCTCTAGAAACACATCTGCACCTTCATTATATAAAAGCACGTTTGCGAATTAGATGCTCATACCACCGCAAATGTTTATCGACTGTCCTGTAATTCCTTGCGCAGCCTGGCTCGAAAGATAGAGAACAAGTTCTGCAACCTCTTCTGGTTCTATAAATCTTTGCTGCGGAACTGACATGCGCGCGATCTCAACTGACTCGTCCTCACTGGGAATTCGGCTCGTCTGTTCGGCGCTTTCAAGAACTTCCACGTTTGCTCGATAGGCGGGGTCGTGTAACTGTGCGACAGACATATCTGTCCTTACCCATCCCGGACATACCGCATTCACAGTCACACCCGTATGAGCTAGTTCAAGAGCGAGCGATTCTGTAAGTCCGATGAGCCCAAATTTGGACGCAGAGTACGCTGCACCATGAGCCTCTCCTCTTCGACCAGATATAGAGGAAATATTCACGATGCGCCCCCAGCCGGCTTGCTCAAAATCTGGGATGAGCTCACGACAGAAGTAGAATGCAGAGTCAAGATTCGTTTGCAAAATCTCCTTCCAATCTTCACTGGAATGCCCCGCGACTGAAGCTGTTTTGAAGATGCCCGCGTTGTTCACCAGGATTTGCACAGCTCCAAACTGCTGCTTGAGTTCAGTCAAATAATGGCAGACCGCGCTTTCGTCTTTGACGTCAACAACTCGTGCAAAGTAACTTGCGCCCAAATCTTTCAATTCACTTTCTAACTTAGCCAGATGCACAGAATTACTAGAGCAGACGGCAACCCGCGCTCCGCAGCTTGCAAAAGCCAGAGCAATCGCACGGCCGATGCCTCGACTTGCGCCCGTGACGAGAACCACTTTGCCAGCGAACTCTGTTTTGAAATCTTTTAATCGATGGAATGAATTCTGCATTCGCCTAATCTAAACGAGCAAAACGCTTCTTGTCCAGCCTTTTGCGCTCTCATCATGTGCAATCAAAGTGAAGGATTTATGTACTCTCAGAAACCATGCTGGGAACATTGATAGACTGTGAAATGTCTATTCTGATGAACTAGTTTCGTCTCACGGAGATGTCGTATGGCTTCCAGAGCTTCCTTTTCAAAGCGCACACTTTTGGTTCTAGCGTTATCAGTCGCGCAAACCATTGCTATTGCTCCATTATCTGTTTTTGCCGCTGATGGTTCGGTCCGTCTTGCTGGCTCCACGGTGTTCGAAAACAAGGTTGCAAGTGGAGGCATGTCAGTTGAACAAAAGGCAGAGGCAATCCAGAAGAATCTTGACAATGCACTTGTCGCATCGAAAGATCGCAATCCGTCAGCAGTAAACATTGTTTATGTGAAGGGCGTTCCGGTAATCACATTGGGCGGCTATCAAGTGTGCACAGTCGACGCTGACAACGCAAGGTTAGCAGGAGTGACGCCAGCAGTCCTCGCGCAACGCTGGGCAGATGCTCTAAAGAAATCACTCCAAGACACAGCTAGCGTTAGCCATTATGTAGCGCAGTTGACTGGCGCAGGTTCATCGCCGGCACCAGCACCAACTTACGACCCTGGTGCCGCATCGGCAACGAATGTCCAATATAATCCGCCTCCGCAAACACAAACTTATTCACCACCACCGCAGCAACCTTATGGCGGCGACCAGTTCAACCGCAGCGCAGGCGGCTATCCGCCAGCTCAGGGTGGATACCCACCTCAAGGCGGTGGATATCAGCAGGGCTACCCACAACAGGGCGGATACCCACCTCAAGGTGGTGGCTATCCCGGTGGACCGATGAGAGGGCAGGTTGCCTATGCACCAGCTGGAATGGTGCTGCAAGCGACTTTGAATACATCAATCGCAACGCAAGCTGCACAGGCTGGTGATTTGATTCAAGCCACAATAAGCCAGGCTATTCCATTAGGCAATGCGCAAATTCCACCCGGCGCAGTATTGATTGGTACAGTAACTGAAGCGAAGCACGGCGGATTTCTCGGAAGAGCTGGCACGCTGGGCGTCAAGTTCAACAGATTGAGAACTCCAGATGGAGTAGAAACACCAATTACTGCACACATCGAAGGCGGCATTGGTAAGTACAACGACAAAAATGGCAACGACACATTTGCTGGTGAAACCTGGAAAACCAAAGTTGGACAGGGAGCCATCAGAGGTGGTATCGGAGCCGGCGCTGGTGCAGCACTCGGTACAGCAGTAGGCGCCATTGCAGGTGGTGGCAGAGGCGCGGGTCGCGGTGCCTGGTCTGGTACCGCAATCGGAGCCGGTGTCGGAGTTCTAGACAGCCTTGTTCTGCGTAAGGGTAAGGATGTTGTGATTCCATCCGGACAGAATGTCTCCATTCAACTTGATGCACCTGTTTCTATCTCTGTTGGCGGTGCTAGCCCCTACACAGGCGCATTCTAAACTCGCAAGAGTCTCGCGCACAGGCATCTATGACACATTCCGACCCTGGAATGAATAGTACAAAATCGAGAGCAAAATTCCTTCAGGCTCGCTGGGAGAATCTTGCTCTTTTTACTTATGCAGTGCCACCAGCGACTCTTTCAAAGTACATGCCACCGGGTTTAGAGCCAGACACAATTGATGGTCAGGCATTTGTAAGCCTTGTTGCTTTCGATTTTCTTGACACTCGCGTTCTGGGCTTGCGTTGGCCAGGGTTTGTCAATTTTCCTGAAATCAATCTGCGTTTTTACGTGCGGCACGGAAACGATCGCGGAGTTGTTTTCATCAAAGAACTTGTTCCACAAAGGTTTGTTGCACTGATGGCAAAGCTCACTTATAACGAGCCTTACAGTGCATTTCCCATGAAAAGCTCAATTAAGCGAGAGCAAAACGCAATAAAGATTGCGCACCAAATGCAATACTATGACAAGCTATACAAGATAAGTCTTGTGGCTGAGGAGAGTCCGTTTCTGCCTGAAGAAACAAGCACAGAGCACTATTTCAAAGAACACAAGTGGGGCTTCGGCACCAGCCATAGCAAGAAGCTACTCCGCTACGAAGTGGAGCATCCATTCTGGCAATGTTACCCGGTGAAATCATTCGAGCTCGACTGGGATTTTTCTCAGATTTATGGAAATGACTTCGCAAGCTTGAATGGCGCTAAGCCCTATTCTGTTATTTTTGCGCAGGGCTCAGCAGTTTCGGTCTACCCAAGAGACGGAAAAATTCTGCTGCCGCTCTAGATTTTCCCAGAACTCAAACGGTACCGTTTCAGTTCTTGATTTTGCGTAAGAAAAACCCTCAATACTCAATCGGCAGCGAGCAATCTCATTTGCTTGCAACGTTCTCGTCGGTGCTCGAACTCAAACTCAAGTGATAAGTCAGAAGCTTCAAGAGCAGATTTCGCAATTGCTCTCTCTCATTTTCATCAAGCCCAGCAAGAAACTGCTCTTGTTCTTTATCGACCAACTTTCGAGCCCGCTGAAAAGTCTTGCGTCCGCGCGGCGTGAGAAATAATAGGTTGCTGCGCCTGTCTTCCACATTGGCGCTGCGTATGACTAATTCACGCGCTTCCAACTGATCGATAATTTGAACAGTAGTGCTTCTATCAATGTTGTGGCGCCGCCCCAAAACATGCTGGGTCAAAGGACCTTCACCATCAAGAATTCGAAGAACACCAAGTTCTCGCAAACTCAAGTCCAAGGGCTTCAAGGCAGCTTCAAGTCGCTCACGGATTATTCTTCCGTTTTGATTCAAAAGAAATCCGATTACGTGAGACAAGCTCTCCGGTACTAGCGGAGTGGGCTCATCAGACTTTCTAACCATTATTTCTTGGACTTCTTAGCTTTCTTCGGATCGGTTAGAACTTCACCACGCAGCTTGGTGCTTGCACCAGGCATCAAGGATGCATCGCCGCCAGGCTCACCGGTGAATTCTTGTGTGAACTCTGCATAGAATTCGTCACCAGGCTTGATGATTGCTTCCTGTCCTTTAACGGTTGTGTCTTCAATTATCCAGCTACCAGGAACTCCACTGAGGAAGCCCCAGGCAAAGCCCTTCAGTCTTCTGTGTCTGACGTTCAGACCAACTGGCTTTGAGAACGCGAATGATGGGTTAGCCGCACCAAGTACACCTAGCGCGACCGGCATCGCTCCGAAAGTGAATACGCCAGCCGGTGCAAGTGCCGCGTTCAAACCGATACGCAATGCTTTGTAGCGCAGTTGCTGAGCCCACGGACCAGTAACCTGACCGTAGTGGTTGACGCCCAATTCTCTTCCCTCAGCTTTGTTTTTGACAATGCGAGCTTGGCGGGAAGGAACAGCAGCTAAAGGAAGGTGCTCTCCCTTCTCATTGATAATTTCGTCGAACGCAATGCCTACGCAGCCCGAGTTACGATACCAGCGCTCTTTGCTCACAAGGGAGTGCATAATCGTTCTTGCCTTCAAGCTGTAGTTAACGTGACCGTTGACCATCGCGCCTTTTTTAGCGATAACTCTGTCACCGATTTTCAGATCGTATTTCAGACGAGCTTGAATCGGGTCGCCCTTCTTCGCTGTCTTACTGGTGATTTGTGAGGAAATCACAACCGGGAATCTCGCACCAGCCTTGGCTCGAGTTTTGCCCTCATCAGTTTCGATTTCTTCTTGCTTGAGAGTTTCTTCGACTTCTTGGACTTCATCGTTATCGACAACAACAGCTTCGCTAGCATGAGCAGACTGCATTCTGCCAAGCACCGAACCTGGTGGCAAGGAGATAACAGCATTTGCAATTGCTATTGGCTTTTCAGTCTTTTCTGTTTCGCTAGCAACTGGCGCAGTTTCTTTGTTTTCTGAAACTGAGCTGACAGCATCGGTTTTGACAGCTGGAACTTCTTCCTTCACTGCCGGTGAGGCAGGCTTAGTTTCAAGTTCAGCAGTCTTTGTAGTGTCACCCGATTTTACTTCTGCTGGATCTGTATCTTTGACAATGCTGCTAGCAGCATCAGAGACAGCGGTCTTTGCTTCGTCCTTTGCTTCGGTCTTAACTTCAGGGTTTGCTTCAGTCTTTACTGTCTTCCCAGCAGCTTCAGCTGGCGACCCGGAATTCTTTAGCGAATTCAAGTCAACTGGCAAATCGGAATCAAGACTCTCTGCTGGAGCAGCCTTCATTGTCTGCCCACTTGCTGTGACACCAGCAGCGGTGCTGGTCTCAACAGAAGCATCAGCTACCTGTATCTTCTTTTCGGCGGAGGCATCAGCTACCTGTACTTTCTTCTCGGCAGAGGCATCAGCCTTAGTATCGGTCTTCACAGCACCGCGAGCCTTTTTAGCGGCTTTGCGAATATCGAGTGACCCCCAAATCTTCTGTACAAACTGCGATGGTGCAGGTTGCGCCATCGGCAATGTGTTGTTGGTGAGCGTGTCGGACGACTGCGCCAGCGCAGCCAGGGGGCTCAGTGAGAGTGCGAGCACAATGCTCATCGTTCCTCTCGCTTTCTGTTTCGTTTCGTTTTTCAAGATCTTGCCCTTCATACTCGTCCGAACCTTTCTCGAATTTGTTTCTTGTCAGAATTTCCAAGAAGCCTGCCTCTGTTTAGCAGATTCAAAGCAGTTGGAAATAAACCTACTGCACATTGAATATGTCTTTTATACAACCGCAACTCCTTCTTGACTTCGTTAATTAATTTCCGCACCATAGAAATTAATGCTTAGCGGCCTATCCCCATCAATTGGAACGCAGCCCATGCCCTTGGCGAAGGGTCTTTCGACAAAGCAAGTAGTTGCGCCTTTCGCAATGACTGCGCCTGACTTAAGCCCTGCTGCCTTCCTTTATAGAATTCCAGCAGTTCTTCTGTTCTCTGTGGGTTTTGTTCAACCCATAGACTGAACAGGACATTGCGCACTCCGGCATAAGCCAGCCCACGGCTAAATACTTTGATGCCACCACCTTGTGAATCTTTAGTGTTGACTGAAGTACCACTCCAGACTGCCAGGTCACTTGGAAGATTCATCTTGAACAAAGCATCAGCAGTTGCTTTCTTATCTGCAGCGCCTTGTGTGGTCATCGGTAGAGCGGCCTTCAGTAAATTGCTGTCCTGCAACAACAATGGTGCGCTGAAGTGCAATACAGCGCCTTTGGCTTGCTCTTGTAATTGAGATACATCTTCATTTCCGAGTTTTACAACCTGGTCATTGAAGATTGAAGTAAGTTCGTTCGCTTCAAGCGACTCTCTCGAGTTTTGCGGGCTTGAAGCGCTGAAGACTAACGACTGGTCCGCACCATATGCGACACCATTGCCCATAAAGCTCAACACTGCGGGCAGCGTTGTGATTGTGTGCGACTCAACCAGGTATTTACCCTTTGTGTCAACGAGTGCTGCCATCGGCAGGTTGAACAATACTGAGTCAGGAACAAAAATCAGCAATTGCTCTGGGTTAGCAGGCAAGAATTTCGCAACATGCTCAGGGACCAGCTCAGTAAATAGATTTTGTAGAACTCTCTTTTCTGCTGCACGATTTTCTGGACCTGACTTGCTAGACAGACTCAGCATCGAATTGACCTGAGCGCGTAGCTGGTCTCTACCTACAGCGAGCTTAGCGGCGCCGAGTCTTCCAGCGCGGTCGATGATGAATACAAAACTCTGACGCGGTCCGACAAGATAATCGAGCAAAGTAGCTTGATTTTCTTGAGCCTTCTTGACCAGTTCAGGCAATTGAATTGGAACTGGCGAAACAAGTCTTGCCAGCTCATGGTTATCGGCGGCAAGAATTTGATGACGACGCAACCAGTCCTGCCATTGCTTCAGAAGCTTATCGGGCGAGCTAGTTTGCTCTGCAGCATGCAAGTGGGCTCGCTGGCTGACGAGGTCATTATAAAGTTCGCGGTCAGATGGTTTAACTTCGCCACCATTCTTTTGCCACTCGTTGATGAACCCTTCTTCTTTCACTTGCTCAGCAGTGATGAAGGCTTGTTCAACCATACTGTTGGAGAGCAACATGCTGATCAACTCGGCAGACAATTCATCTCTGGTTGAAGAGAACGGGTTGTTCTCGATGGTTGTGAACACGCCAGCTTGAGGCGATCTGAAACAAGAAGCAGCTTTTGCAAGCGTATCATTAGGTGCTTGCTGCAGAGACATCTGCAATTTTGCTAGATTGGTGTATGAGCGCCAGAGTGTGCCGTCATCATTTATCTTGCTTGCAACTTCAATGCTCTTACGCAAGTAAGCATCTGATTGTCCAAGTTCTTTTAGATTGAAGCAAATTTCGCCGAGAGCTCCATAAACCTGCCCAAGAATCAGCGGGTCTGGAACCTTCATTTTGCCCATGGTGCGAAGAACGCCATCAAGCTCTTGTTTGGCTTGACGGTTCTCGCCAGAGCGAGACAGTGCCGAGGCAAGGTTCTGCGAAATATATAAGCCGAATTTTTCACGACCTTTTCCGACGACTGACTCAGAGTCAGCGGCCTGACGAAGTTGCTCAATTGCAACTGCGTAGCGTCCTCTGTGCGTATTCAGAACACCGAGTCCGTTGAGCACCTGTGCTTTGTGCAATGCCGGTGCACCATTCTTGATGATTGTCCAAGCGCGCTCAAGGCAAGCCTGTGAATGGTCGAAACTGCCAGTTGCTCCGAGAGAATAAGCGTAAGCCTCTGTCATCACCGCAAGAGCGAGCGGTGGCTGTTTCTCAAGCTTAAGATTGAGAATGGCTTCACAGCTTCTTCTTGAAGCTGTGTATTCGCATAGATTGTATTGGCATGAAGCCAACTGTGTGAGTGAGGCTGCGACAAGATCATCGCGCTTCAGCTGCCGAGCAACAGCACAAGCCTTCTCGGCTTCTTCTTTAGCGGCAGTGTTGAAGCCTAGTTCCAACAACATGCCTGCAGCCGTATTGTGCAGATTGACTTCCATGGAACCATTGCCGCACTGTCCAAAATAAACAGCTGCAGCTTTGTAGAACTTGATAGCATCTTTCGTCTGGTCTACACGAACAGCCAACTCAGCAGCCAGAAGCATACCTTTTGCAGCTTCTTCGCTATCTGTTACTGAACTCGACTGGAAGTCTTTCATGGCTTCGGAAAGCTGTTTTAGAGCAGTTTCCGGATTGTCCAGAGCGAGGTAGATTTCGGCAGCGGTTACTCTTGTTTTACCGAGCGACTTCTTGTCTTGGGTAAAAGACATAACTTCTAACGCATTCTCTACTAGAGCTTTAGCGCGAGTTTTTTCACCCTTGTTGAGGTAGATATGTGCCATGCGCTCAAGCGCACGACCCTCACCATCTCCGTAATTCACTTCCTTACAAAGACCGTACATTTCCTGGAACTTCGTAAGAGCTTTGGAGTTGTCCTGCTTCTTTACTGCGGCTTCACCATCTTTTTCTAGAGTGAATATCTGCCCCATGCTGTCTTCTTTCGGGCGACGGTTTATTGCAAAAACTTCTGACAGTGCATCAATTACCTTTTCACCTTCAGGTGTGGCACCAACCTTAATGCCATATTTTTCGAGCGGAATGCCCTGACCTTTGGGAACAAAGTTAGACTTGTTCTGGTAGATACGCGTCTGAACCTTACTGCCTGTCGGTACTGGCAACGGATGGTCAGGCGCATCAGTCTGAACTTCAGTGACTTCTGCCTCACCGAAAGCCGCACTGCTCGTGATACCAATCGAGAATGCCAGTAGAGAAACCAGTGTTGGCACTGCTGACTGACGAATTCTGAGAAGATGTTTGTTGCTCATCTGTTTCTGTACACCAGGGTTCCGATTGACGTTTTTCGTTGTGCTCTGTTGATATGCAAAATACAAATGCGAATCTTCAGCCATCACAATCGAAGTCGGCCTGAAAACCGACAATGA
Source organism: Obscuribacteraceae bacterium (SeqCode) (assembly GCA_044226015.1). Taxonomy (GTDB): domain Bacteria; phylum Cyanobacteriota; class Vampirovibrionia; order Obscuribacterales; family Obscuribacteraceae; genus JAIEPM01. The sequence goes on along the minus strand of JBGAHS010000007.1, from coordinate 112,260 downwards.
CCAATTTTCCTAGTTGTTATTCGATAGTTCAACCTAGATGGCCAAATCTTAAGGTTGCTAAGCACCCAGAAATCAATGTCAGATAACTTCACCATGGTCTTCAAGAAACAAACCACCTGACTTTTTGTCCATCATGATCGCAAAAGCCAGAAATTTATAATAATGACTTTCTCAAAGCGATTCTGAGCGGCGTCTAATCGTATTAAGCCGAATGCAAAAACACTTTCTCAAAAATAGCTAATTTCGCCTTAGAAGTGGAATTATAGACCTACATGTCAAGATGCAGATCGAAATGCTTCTGTTCCAATTGGCACTGCTGTAAAACTCGTTAGAACAAATCTTTCCAGCGCGATCTCGTTAACTGTGCTTAGCCTATAATGTTGGCTAATAGCACTAACAATGCCGGAGTCGAACGGCAGCCACCTCTCATTGGTCGCAGAAAAATGAAGGACAGAAACGAGAACATTGCTCGCGTAAAAGAAACCATTTTTGACTTGCTTATCATCGGAGCGGGTCTCACAGGTGCCGCACTTGCTAGAGAAGCTGCTGCTAGAGGTCTCAAACCGTTGCTCATCGACAAGTCAGACTTTGCCTCTGGAGCATCAAGCCGCAGCAATCAGCTTATCCACGGTAAAGCACCAGAGCCCCAGGCGCACCTGAAACCAAATAAGCAATACTTGAGCGATGCAGAGAGCCTCAAGAAATTGGCACCACATTTAGTTCGGGAAATATCATTAGCTCTGCCACTGCTACAAAACAATACGTTCTTCAATTTGAAAGCAAGCGCTGGAATTACTCTCAATGAGGTATTTTCGGTCTCAAGCGGACAAGCCCAATCCAACACGCTTCTAAATAAGCAGAAACTAAGTAACCTGGTACCTGCTCTGAATGTAGACCTCACCAGTGGTGGCATCCAGTTTTCAGAACTAATTACAGACGACAGCCGCTTCGTTTTAGGGCTCATAAATGACGCCCAGAACCTTGGTGCAACTGTAATCAATTATGCAGAGGTCTGCGCACTAAGCAGAGAAGCTGACCAGACATTCGCCGCAGCAGTACGCGATCGATACCTCGGTGCTGATTTAAGAGTGAGTGCCAGAGCTGTTGTGAACGCCACCGGAGCATGGGCCCCGGAAACCAGTAAACTTCTTCCCAGCGCAGCTGCTGAATACATCGATTACTTCTCAAAAGTGAAGATCACGCAAGTTGTGGTTCCTGCATCATCATTTGAAACGAACTCGGGGCTTCTTCTTCCCACTAAACTTGGTGGGCACGTTTATGTTATGCCATGGCATCATGCATTACTTATAGGATCAGCAGAAACAGAGTTTAGCGGCACAGCGGAAGACAGCAATTGCGAAACCGCAACTGTAAACCAATTACTCAACTCTGTTAACGAATTCACAAAGACTGACAAATTGAGCCAATCCGACGTTCGTTCAACCATCACCTGCGTTTCATCCCGAATAAAATCGTCTTGCCCGCAGAATTTGTCAGGACTGCAAAACTGCGCCATTTTCGAATCAGATGAAGGCGTTTTCACAGCATTCATGGGAAGACTCGATTGCTTTGCCAAATTTAGCAATGAGCTTCTGCGAAAAGTAAGCAAGAAAGCGAGTCTCAATCTAGAAACAATCAAAGTCAACCAAACCGAGATGATTGGCGGCTGGACATCGAAAGACGACTTCCTCGCAAGCAGCTCGCACATTGAAGCAAAGGCAAGGCGCGTCGGAATAGAACCAGCATGTATTCGCCACTTGCTTTCCAGCTATGGAGCAAGCGCAATCGACATTGTCGATCTCGTTGAGCGAAAAGAAAGCTTGAAGGCTCGCATAATTCCTGACTTCCCGCCAATAATGGCAGAGCTTCCGTATGCAGTTATTTCAGAGATGGCAGTCTCGCTGCAAGACGTTTTACTACGCCGGACAAGGCTCGCAATGCTGAGCAAGAAATTGTCCATGGAAGCTGCGCCGAGAGTTGCAGAAGCGATGGCATCACTTCTGGGGTGGGATACATACAGGACACAAGTTGAAGTTCAGGTACTTGAAGAACAAATCGCAGCGCATCCACAAGAGGCAAAACTCGCAAACTCATGAATAAACCCAAAGTACTAATTTGCAGTTCGCTGCCAGGCAATACAGAAAACTGCCTGACTGAGGGATTTGAAATGGAAATAAACAGAGGAGATCCATACTCCCAAGAAGAGCTGCTGAAGCGGGCCCATGGCAAGGACGCAGTAATTTCAGTTCTTACAAACAAAATCGATGCGAAATTCTTCAACGCGTGCCCCTCAGTAAAACTTGTAGCAAACGTCGCTGTGGGTTACGACAACATTGACCTCAATGAAGCCATCACGCGCGGAATCATCGTCAGCAACACACCGGGTGTATTGACGGAAACCACAGCTGACCTGGCATTTACTTTGATTTTGTCTGCAGCGCGACGAAGCACGAATGCTGAGAGTTTTTTGCGACAGGGGCGCTGGCAGCGATTTGCACTTGACCTTTTGCTGGGTACTGACGTTCATCATAAAACGCTCGGCATCATCGGCTTCGGAAGAATCGGTCAGGCTGTTGCAAGAAGGGCGCTCGGCTTTTCCATGAAGGTGCTATACACTCAGAGAAATCGAGTAAATGAAGCGTTAGAGTCCGAACTTAAAGCGAAATATGTTAGCAAGGACGAACTATTCAATTCAGCAGACTTCATATCTATAAATTGCCCGCTTATGCCTGAAACAAGGCATCTGATTTCGCATCAAGAATTTAAGGCTATGAAGCCTTCCGCCATTCTCATCAACACTTCACGCGGCCCTGTTGTAGATGAAGCGGCGTTGGTCCAAGCATTAAAGGATGGAACCATATACGGTGCAGGGCTAGACGTATATGAAAACGAGCCAGCGATTCACCCGGGCTTGCTTGAACTAGACAACGTGACGCTTCTTCCGCATATCGGCAGCGCAACAATTGAAACCCGCACTGCGATGGGTCAGCTAGCAGTAGATGCAGTCAACAATTCATTTCACAAGAGAATGCCGAGCAATTTGGTGAATCCTGAATCTTGGAATTCATTCTTGTCAAAATTGAACTCGTGAATTATTCTGCCGAAAGTTACTTGGTGATTCACAGATACAACAGACCGTGAAAGGAAGATCAGTGCAGGATAAACAAAAGCAAAAAGCGCTGGTGCAGTTTGCCCTTCTCTGCGCGCTGTTTTCCTGGGGAGTTTTGTGCTACGCAAAACTCGGCGAGTTTATGTACAAGGGAACCCTATTTGCCAGATTGATTGATGGAAGACCTTATGTAAGCGACTTCACGAACGTATACAACGCTGGCGTCCTGGCGAAAGAATGCCTGACCGGAGAGAAGCTCGACATCTACGACATAAAGGTACAGAGCGAGCACTTCAATAAACTAATCGCGCCGATCGTTCCAGAACAACCCTTTTACTTGCAATATCCTCCTTATTTTTTCTTACTTACGATGCCACTGTCACTGGTGCCAATGAATCTGGCGTGGATAGTATGGAACCTACTAGGTGCTGGGCTGAGTTTACTTGGGCTCAATCGCCTGGCAAAACAATTGGGAATGGAAGCACTCGAACGCAAGAAGCTACTTGCATTCTTCATGAGTTCTTACCCTGCATGGTTGACCGTTGAATTGGGGCAAACATCCTTTTTCCTTCTCGCCGCAGCAACTTTCTTCATTAGTTTTCTAAAAGAGCATCGCTTCATTGCTGCAGGATTGAGCGCATCAATTCTGATGGTTAAACTGCAATACGCACCGATGTTTTTCCTCATTGGTGTAATTTTTGGCAGGCTAAAATTTGCATTAACGCTGGGTCTTGCACTTGCAATTCTCATCGGGCTTAGTGCGTTTGTTCTGGGATGGAACACAATCGTGAACTATCCACACTCCCTAATTTCAGGAGAAACCGGCACCGCTGTTAGTGGCGTTTCTGCATTCATGATGCAGAACATTCGTGGCGAAATGGTCCTTTTCTTTAGAGAGGATAGTGGAACTCTAAAGAAAATTGTTGTGGGACTTTTTGGCATAGCCTCAGTTTTCTCAGCCTGGCAGCTCTTCACCGCTGCTAAAGAACAGACCGCCAGCGCCGACACAAGCGCCGTGCACTCCCACGCTGAATCTGACGCGAACTCAGATGCAAACCACAGTTCAAGAGTGAGCCCAAATCCGGACGACTCCCAAAGGAGAATCGATTACGCAATTGCTCTAGCTTTAATCATTGCACTAATAGCAAGTCCTCACACTCATGTTCAAGACTATGTTCTGCTTGCTCTTCCAGCGGTCTTGATTCTTGGAAATATTGACTCAAAAGACGCAGCCGGGCGAAGGATTCGCGCAATGTTCGTGAATTTTGTACCGCTGTCCTGGCTCTTTTTCTACGTACAACCACTGGCGCTCATGATATACGCGCAACTTACATTCTTGTATTGGAGCGTTGCCGCCATCCTTATCTATTTTGGTTTGCTTCGAAAGGGCAGATAAGCATGCTGACTCGCAACACGCACTCCTCAGAAAAGCAGGCGATTCACCTCTTGTACTGGAGCGTTGCCGCCACACTTATCTATTTGGTTGCTTCGAAAGGGTATAAGCGTGCTGACTCGCAACACAAAAACCTCAGAAAAGCAGGCGACTACCTACCAACTCCGCAACTTCTCTCTCTGCATTAGCAGTGTTCTCAGCAAACAGATGCGTGTTTGCATAGTGCACAAAATCCAGCAGAACAAGTCACTGCAGCTACTTTACCTGCTCAGCCGTCTCTGACTCTATATTAGCCGCATTCTCAACCTGCGGATGCGTCTTTGCATAATGCACAAGAACCGGCACCAGAACCACCGCAAGAAGCAACTGCACCGCACTCGCTATAATCGGCACGGGAATTTGCCCCGCCATAATACTGTCAGAGCGGAGAGGTTCAATCATCAACCTGCCGATGTTATACAGGGCGAGATACACAAGGAAGCAAACACCTGGCACCCGTTGCAAACGTTTGCTCAAGTAAAAATATAGAAGCGCAAAGATACCAAAATCCCAAACTGACTCATACAAGAAAGTTGCATGGAATAATTCATTGCTGGCATAAACAGGTGGGCGAGCTTCAGCCGGAATGAACACCGCCAGAGGAAAGCCTTCTGGAACAGGTCCACCGAACGCTTCAGAATTGAAAAAGTTCCCCCAACGCCCAATTGCCTGCCCGAGCGGCAGCACTGATGCCACTATGTCGGCAACTTGCCTTTTCGGCAGACGAGCATAGTGCGCATACAATACACCAGCAATGAAACCGCCGATGATACCACCGTGAATGGACATACCGCCCTTCCATGTGGCAAGTATGTCTTGCGGATTGATTGCAAATTCGTCCCATTTCAAAGCAACATAGTACAGGCGCCCGCCGAGGATGCCCGCAATAAAAGCGAGAAGCATCAGGTTTGTGAGCTTCTCGCTTTCTATTTTATATCTTTGCGCCAGCTTGCCCGCAAAATAACTCGCCGAAAGAAAACCCACCGCATACGTTATGCTGTACCAGCGTATGCTCAGGCTTCCGATTTTACAGATTAGCGCACCGGGCGACTGAAGAATTATTGTTGGCACGAACTTTTAGTACGGCTTTCTTCCGTTTGGCAAGGTGTCATTGTATGGATCGCTCGAAGGGAAACCATTTCCGGCTTCTTTGTTAGCTGGCAAGCCGCCATCATGTTGCTCATCGTTCGGGTCATCACCGTGGTCTGGGCCCGGCGCCTTGCGCTTGCCACCAGCGAGAAACTCTGTGCGTTTCTCAGCAGCAAGCTTGAAGATGTTAGTCACAGGTTTCGCACACTGAACCTCTGCGACAGAGGGCGCCTGGATGTTATAGGTTACCAATAACGGCAAAATAACAGTGGTCAACATATCGATACCCCCATTGAGCAGAATATCATCTGCCTTCAAATCTTCCTTTCCAGACCATATATCCAGTGCGCAAGAAGGTCAAATTAGTTTCCATATATCATTGGGGATAACACGCAAAAACAGGCGTTGTCAGTTGCAAATTAGCCACTTTTGCCTTTGCTGAAAATAACGCCCAGTACGGGAAAATTCGTTAGAATGGCGAAGACTTTCTTCTTCACAGCGCGAGCACCGATGAAAACAAAAACGAAATGGGTCTGTCAGGAATGTGGTTTTTCGACTTCAAAACCGCTTGGTCGATGTACTGAATGTTCTTCCTGGAATTCTTTTGTTGAGGAACTGGACACTGCAAAGCAGCAAGAGTCGATGCCGTTGAGAGCCCGCGGCGCCTTTCCAGAAACCCAGTCGGACGGACCCACACTGTTGACCTCGGTGGAATTGAACGATGATTTGCGCTACTCGACTGGATTCTCATCGCTTGATGAAGTGCTGGGCGGTGGCATCGTCCCAGGCGCAGTTATATTGCTGGCTGGCGACCCTGGCATCGGCAAATCGACACTCTTGTTAGAACTAGCGGGGCGGCTCTCACAAGAATTGCGAACCTTGTATGTATCAGCGGAAGAGTCGAGCAAGCAGGTCTTGTTGCGCGCACGACGCCTGGGCTTGGGCAGCAGCAATATGCTCATCGACAGCGAGCAAAATGTGTCGCAAATACAAAAACAAATCGTGGCAAACAAAGCACAGTTTGCAGTAATAGACAGCGTACAAGCTGTATATCATCCAGAAATCGAAAGCGCACCGGGCTCTGTAAGCCAGGTCAGAGAGAGCGCTGGCGCCATCGTAAACCTGGCGAAATCTGCCAGTATCGCAACTGTCATCGTCGGGCATGTCACCAAAGATGGTTCAATTGCCGGTCCGCGAGTTTTGGAACATATGGTTGATGTTGTGCTGCAATTCGAGGGCGATTGCACTCGGCAGCTCCGCACCGTGCGTGCTGTGAAAAATCGTTTTGGTTCAACGCAAGAACTTGCGATATTCACAATGTCGGAAGATGGACTGGAGGAAGTCACCAACCCCAGCGTAATTTTTTTGGGACCCAGACTGGAGAAGAAACCGGGTGAGCGTTCGCCTTCGGGCACTGCGGTCATCGCTTCGTGCCAGGGACATCGTTCGCTGCTGCTGGAAGTTCAGGCTCTGGTGAGCGCAAGCAGCCTGGCAGCACCAAGACGAGTTTCCAACGGTTTTGACTCAGGTCGCCTGGCGCAAATTCTTGCAGTTCTCGAAAAGCGAGTCGGACTGCCCATCGGCAAACAAGATGTATATGTGAACATTGTGGGTGGACTGGAATGTAATGACCCCGGAGGCGACCTTGGAGTAGCCCTGGCTGTGGCGACTTCGTGCATGGACCGCTCGGTAGATCCTCTTCTAGCTTGCATCGGTGAGATTGGTTTGTCAGGCGAAATTCGCTCAGTAGCCAATCTAGAAAGACGATTGAAAGAAGCTTCAAGCTTGGGCTTCAGACGAGCCATCATTCCGCGCAACGCAAAATCTAGCAAAACAAAATTCAAAGACATGGAAGTCATAGAAGCCGACTATCTTACAGAAGCGCTGGAGAAAGCAATGCCAGACCTTCTGAAGGCAGCCGCTAAAGCCTGATTTCATCATTTGATTTGCCGTTTTGGATATGATATTGATGAGGGCGCCTCATTTACGCCCGCCTGAATCATGACATGAAGACTTCAGACTCCACCTCCAGAATATACGAGCAGCTGGCGGCTTTGCCCGACCAGCCGGGTGTTTACATATTCAAGGACAAGACCCAATCCATCATTTATATTGGCAAGGCATTGTCATTAAAATCGCGAGTGCGTTCATATTGGAACTCAACCTCCTGGCTTGACCGGCCAAAGCTCGCAGTGCTCGTTCCGAAAATTGAAGATATAGAAACGATTATCACTAATTCGGAAAAAGAGGCGCTACTGCTGGAGGCAACGCTAGTACGCAAGCACATGCCGCGGTACAACGTTCACCTGAAAGACGACAAAAAATACCCCTGGCTTTGCATCGACTATGCGGAAAAATTCCCACGACTCACGATGGTTCGAGACCCCGTAAGACATAAGAAATCGCATCCTAAGGCAAAACTTTTTGGACCTTATGTCGAGACAGGCTTGATGTGGGAAACGGTGAAAGTGCTGCGCAAAGTTTTTCCAATGCGCCAGCGACGTACACCATTTTTCAAAGACCGTCCATGCATGAACTATCACATAGGGCTCTGCCTCGGACCGTGTCAAAATCTTGTTGAAGAAGACTTCTACAACAAGATGGTGCAGCAGGTCGAACTCTTTCTCTCTGGCTCGCAAAAGCAAGCTGTCGATAAGATGGAAAAAGAAATGGAGCTTGCGGCTGAGGCGCTGAAGTTCGAAGAAGCCGCAAAAATTAGAGACAGACTTCTGGCTTTACGTTCGATTTTGGAAAAGCAGCAAGTCTTTTTCAAAGACCAGAGTGTAAGCATGGACATTATCTCTGAGGCGCACACCGAGCGGTCTATCATCATTTGCTTGATGAAGGTGCGAGAAGGAAAGCTGACTGGCTCAGAAACATTCGAGATGCAACTTGTAGAAAAAACACCTCACGAAGAAGCATATCAATCATTCATAGAACAGTATTACAACGAGTGTGAAGACATCTCAATTCCGAGAGAGGTTCTTCTGCAACATGATGTTGAAGATAAAAGTTTGCTTGAAGAAATCTTGCCACAGAAAGCCAAACGTTCTGTAAAAATTCTCGTGCCCGAGCGCGGCGACAAACTTAAGTTAGTCGAGATGGCGCAAAAGAATGCGAGCATGACTTTGGAAAATTACCTCAAAGAAACGCATGGTGCAAATGCGAAAGTTATGGAATTGCTGGTCAAATTGCAGGAGGATCTTCAGCTATCTAAACCTCCTGCTCGCATAGAGTGCTTCGACATCTCTAATATCCAGGGAACCGATAACGTAGCGAGCATGGTTGTTTTCGAAAACGGCGTCGCAAAGAAATCAGACTACAGAACTTTCAAAATAAAGAGTGTAGAAGGTGAACCGAATGACTTTGCTTCGATGAAAGAAGTGGTCGGGCGCCGCTACAAAAGATTGAAGGATGAGTCAAAAGCATTTCCAGAACTAATAATAATAGACGGTGGAAAGGGGCAGCTCAATGCAGCCTGCGAGGCGCTTGCAGAGCTAGAGATAGCAGGACAAGACATAGTCGGACTTGCAAAGAAACAAGAAGAAGTTTATAAGCCTGGTCGCTCAATGCCATTTCTGCTGCCGCGACGAAGCGAGGGACTTTTTCTTTTGCAACGGGTGCGCGACGAAGCCCACAGATTTGCAGTTACCTTCCACCGAAAGTTGCGAGCAAAGCGCACACTTGCATCTGGCTTTGACGATTTACCGAACGTAGGCGCAGCTCGCCGAAAAATTCTGATGCTCAATTTCAACAGTTTCGACCGACTAAAAAAAGCGAGCATCGACGACTTAAAATCAATTTCTGGCATTCCAGAAGCCGTTGCAGAAAAAATCTATTACCACTTGCACCCAGCTGAACCATCCGAACAAATAGAAGATGCAGAAGCAGTAGCAGAAATTGAAGACATCGACTCAATCGCGGAGAATCAGGATTAGTTGCGGACGTTGCATTCCGCAATCAAGTCAACATGAGCATCGACGCCTCGAAGAGAGACTTCTCATTTGTTACCCTTCTAGAAAAGTGCAAGACACTCTCAAAGCTTTTGAGAGTGTCAGAACCAAGAGTTTGGAACGAAATGCTAAAGACACAATGTGCTGCTTCGGTCATTAAGCTTCAGGTCAACAATTCGTCCACATTGACTACTTTGTACAAAATGTGTAGAATATACATAGTGAGCAATTTGTATAAATTGCGTTTTTATCTAAAAACCATATGAAACCGTTGAATTGACTGAATCTACATTGAATTAATTGAAATCTTGAACTTTATTGAATTTATAGAACCATTGAATCGACTGAATTTGAATTGAATTAACTGAAACCATTGAATCGACTGAATCTAATTAACTTAACTAATGAATTTGTTGAAATTGAGGCATTGCGCTATGAAAACTATTACTGCAACTGAGTTGAGAACCAAAGCCGGTGAAACGCTTGATGCGGCTCAAAAAGAGCCCGTCACCATCGAGAAAAATGGTCGTGCTGTTGCTGTCATCATCCCGCATGCCGATTACGAGCGGTTGACTAAGCTTGAGAACGACTATTGGTTGGCTCGGGTGGAAGCGGCCGAAAACAGTGGTTACATCGGAACTGAGGCTACAACAGCCTTCTTCAAAGAGATGCTAAAGGGTAATGCTGAAACCAAATCTGACTAATGATGCACTGCGCTTTTGGAAAAAGCGCGATAGCAAGCAATTCTTGCAAATACTGCAAGCAATAACTAGCCTGTGTGACGAGCCGCGACCTGTCGATTCAATTTCGATTGGAAACGGTTCTCATTATAGGAAAGATGTCGGCGAGTTCAGGGTAATTTACAAATTTGACAACGAAACTTTGTACATAACTGTTGTTGGAAATCGCAACGATAGGCCTGCGTACGAGGAATTTGATCGAAAGAAGTAGTGTGACCTAAACCAAATTGGATTGAAGCGCCAGTCATTGGCGGTACTGGTAGTTTCAAAAATTGCGCTGTCGTATCCACCTCTCGAATTTTAACTGAGCAATGTTTATTTTCTGCGTCGCTCCCCATGCTAATTTGCGCATTTGGTAGTGCGCTGTACCGCTTAGTCTTCTGGGGCTGAGCACCGAAAGCTCATTTCCCTTTTCATAGTATGCGCTGTAGGAGAGAACGCGGCACCAAGTCACCAAAAGCAGTTAACTTCCCAGATGGAATACCGTTTTCAAATTTCTTAAGATGCTTGCTTCCGTCAGTATTGTAGGTGATTTCTTGAACCGGATTTGCTTCTGTAATCCTTCTACCAGCAGAAGATAGCAACCATGCACGAAACTAAGGCGCAGGAAATTCAACTTTTACGGTGCCGTCGGAAGGAGAAAACTCTACAAGCAGCTCTGAATGACCTTCTGGAAGAGGCTTAAATGGAGCAGCTCGATTGACGAGGTCTCTAAGCAAAGGTTGCGAGTCTACGATGGGAACCCCATCTGACTCAATTTTGACGGTGCCTTTTACAGCTTCCAAGCCTGGTTTGCGCAGCCCAACCTGCAATAACTTATTCTCGAAATAAATCAGATATGGATCACGCAAGGCAGCAGGTTTTTCTGCTGCCGACTTGCCCTTTGTGCTGGCAGCAACCGCCTCAGTCAATTTTTTCTCAAAATCAGTTCGCTTGTCCTTCTCATTTGCTGTGGAAGAACCCTCTGCTGCAGCGTCCTTTGACGGACTTGCCTCGCCACTTATCCAGCTCGGTTTAGCAGCTACAGTTGCCGTTCCCTTTCTTTGTTTACCTTTTATGATTTGGCCAGTTACGACATTCTGTCGTCCCTCCTTTGATGAGATGCTAGAGTTTTCATCAGCCAAAACGAGCCGAGAGTATTCGTCGTAATCCGAAGTGCCCTTTTGATCGCCGAGTGCCAAACGCAAGACACCACGTTGTTTGAAAAGCTCTTTATTCGAAGGGTCAAGTTCAATAGCCTTGTCGAGATCGGGCAGCGCTTTTTCCTTATCGCCACCATTTTCGGTGGCAACAGCTCTTTCAAAATGAAGTATCGCGCGCGTTTTGCTATCTTTCTTTTCGGCTCTGCTGATCGCTAAAGTAAATTCTTTGATAGCTTCATCGTAGCGCCTCAGCTCAAGAAGACATTCACCTCGCGCAGCATTAACAAACCAATATTGTATTTCTGCTTCGGATTTCTCTAGATAATCAGCAGCCCCTACATAGTCTTTCTCTTGCGCTTTGAGTATGCCCGAAATAAAATAGGCCAGCTCATTCGGTTCTTGAGACAGGCTCCGCTCCAACCATTTCTTTGCAGCATCTCTGTGTTCTTGCCGCAGCTCGACGAAAGCAAGAAAGACGTAAGCACTGGGAAAGAATGGCGACTTTTGCAATGCTCTGTATAGCTCAGTTCTTGCCCGCTCGCTACGGTCTTCTTCTAAATGAACCATGGCACGGAGAAAATGCGGATAGCAATATTTGGGGTCTGCCTTTTGCGACTCATCACAATAGCCAAGCGCTTCCTTGTTATCGCCTCTCAAATAAGCTTCAATACCAAACCAGCCATAAATGCGAGCTTCAGGTTTGCCGAGGTATTTAATCGCATCGTCATAAGCCACTTTAGCGTCGATGCCCTCCTTAAATCTGCGCAACTTGTACAGTACCGGATAAAGCGACTCTAACCCCTTTCTGTAGAAAAACGTGGCATCAGGTCGCGCAGGGTCAGGCATTTTTTTCAGCAGGCTAAGAGCAACAGTGCATTGAGCTGCGGCTTTCTGCTTGTAACCCTTCAAGAAATAGAAGTGAGCCAGTTTTGCAGCACACCACCCCTTACGATAGGGGGTCTTGTTGGACTTGTGCTCCTCGTAGTATTTCTGAAGCTCTTCCAAGCGCAGAAATGTTGAGTAATTCCCTTCAATCTCATTCAAAAACACCAGCCAAAGAAGCATTTCCTCTTTGGGAATTTTCTTGGTTCCGAGAATTTTCTCTACAATTGCCCTCTCGTCATCGGTTTCCTGAACGGCAGCGCAGACTGTCGAGGACAAGTTAAGACCCATCAGAAGGGATAAACCCGCGGCAAGCAATACTTTGCAGTTCTTGCTACCCTTGAATTTTGCCGCCATTCTTAGCGCAACTCCGCCGAATTAGTGCACATAGTTTTAGTGCCACGGCGATAACACAATCAATCAGTGCGTTCCACCAATTTCAACCTTGCTGTTCCAAGACTCTTTATCTATTTTCCAGGAACCAGATTCCTTCAATAATTTGCAAGTTCCAGTGGTTTGTTCTTTTACTTTTTCACCATTGATTTTGTCGGGCTCGGTTTTGGCGCTCAGAGTCAAAACAGCTTCGTTTCCGTTTACAGTTTCTTTTAGAATTTGCACCGCATGCGGTGCAGTCTCTTTCATAAAACCAAACATCATAGGTTTCATATCAGCTGGAGTTTTTGCAATCTCATCATTTACATGCTTTGCAAGAAACTGGCTGAGGTCTTCAATCTTGCTAGCTGCATCTAAGGCTACTTTGTACTTTTGATAGGTTTCTTTTGGTCCAAGCTCGTCTGCATTTGCCAGAGGCACAAACGTCAAGCCGACGGCAAGCATAAGCAACAAACAAGACTTCAAAGTTTTCATATTCTCTCCCTCTAACTTCAAAGGTAACTTGAACAAAATAAAATTTAGGCAAGTGCTAGCCATTATTTAGGCAGATGTATTACCCAAGCGCCCTCATGGCAACCATGGTTAGCACAAATTGTTATAGAATGAGCTTATTCTTGTTTCCCGAGGCAGCCATGATAGAGTTTTTCAAGAAAAACTATAAAGTCGTGATTTGGATCATGATACTTAGCTTTCTTGCATCCTTGCTTCCAGCACTATTCCTTCGCTGATGCTGCGCGCCTTTCCGTTTATACAGAGTGAACGCTGCATTGTCAGGTTACTAGAGAATGGCGAAGAAAGTGCAGCAATAGATTTTTATGGAAGCAACAAAGAGCACTTTGGACCCTGGGGTCCGGTGTGGCCAGACAATTTTTTGACAGGCGAATTTTGGACCGCGCAGATTCAAAAAAATCGTTTGGAGTTCGAACGAGATATTTCAGCGCGAATGTTTGTGTTTGAAAGAGACAACCCGGTGCCCATCGGAAACGTCAGCTTGAGCGGAATTCTGCGCGGTGCTGCGCAGTTTTGCTATCTCGGTTATGGTCTTGCAAAAGCAAAAGAAGGGCACGGATACATGCATGAAGTTCTTGTCGAAACCATAAATTTTGCGTTCAATGACATGAACTTGCACAGACTGATGGCGAATTACATTCCTGGCAATGACCGCAGCGCAAAGGTCTTACAGCGCCTCGGATTTGTCGAGGAAGGGTTTGCTCGCGAATATTTGTATCTTGCAGGCAAATGGCAAGACCACGTAATGACCTCGCTGACGAACCAAAATTGGCAGCCCCAATAGCTCGTTCAAAACATTCCAACTCGAGATTTCCAGTGATGATGGGTTGCGTATTGTACTGAATAGACACTGGCGATTCGCAGACTCGTGCTTAACGGACATTCCGATTCCTATCATATCGCCTCTATACATTTTAGATATCCGCCAGACTCCTTACTGCAAGCCAAAACTGTCCTTCAGGTTTGCATTGTGCCCATTTCTGGATTATTTCGGCATAACGTGACAACCTCCTGAATCAGCTAAGATCCCAAAGCTTCTTGAAATCGTGGGTCTTAATGGAAATGAAAAATAGGCATATCTACTTGCACTTTGTCGCGCTACTCGCCTTCGTTGCCTTGAGTTTTGTTTTCTGTAATGCAATAGCAGAACCCGTTGTTCCCGACATGGTTCGCGTACCTGTCTATTTTGTGACAGATCGAAACCTCGAAACCGATTCGAAGGACAAAGGAGCAGTTTTTGGTCCTCATCGAAAACATATCGGTGACTGCTTGCATGACCCCTTTATGGGCGTGGGATATTGCGTCATAAAGAATGCCACCGGAAAATCGCTCAGCTCAGAACTCACCGAACAAGGCTGGGCACCGGCTTCTCCTACCGACAAGGAAGGCGAAACAGTAGTTCGAACAATTGATGCCAAAGACTTTGCTACAGTTCAATCAACATTTTACTCAAAACTACGAGAAACAGCGCTTAAGACCTCTCGTAAAGAAATTGTGCTCTTCGCACACGGATACAAAAACACATTCGATGCCGCATTTCGTACTGCCGGCAGGTTCTCCTACGCGTACGAAAGTCCCGTGGTTCTCTACTCGTGGCCTTCGGTAGCAAAGCTGCGTTCCTACAACTCTGATGAAAACAACAATGAGTGGAGCCAGGAACACTTCAACGACGTAGGGATGAAGATGCAAGAAATCTGCGAGGCCGACCCACAGTTGAAACTCCGACTGTTCGCCCATTCTATGGGCACGCGACTGATTGTTCGTGGCATGGCTGTGTTGTGTGGAAAGTCGTTCATCAAGGAAGTTGCGCTGATATGTCCTGATGTGGATGGAGGATTGGTTAAGCATTATGCCCGCCGATACCTCGCTGCGGAAGGCACCACAACCGTGCGATTGTACATGTCGCAGCGTGACAAAGCGCTGGCGCTGTCGCAGATGGTGCATGGAGGCTACGCCAGATTTGGTGAATGCGCTGACAATCTGGCAAATGTTGCAAAAACAGCTTTGCAGGGAAGCGAAAAACAAACTCCGCTTGCTGAAAAGACGGATAACGCGCAGCCAGAGCTTTTTAGCACTCTTAAGAAGCGCATGCAAACTATCGATTTCACCAACTTAGATAGTGGAGTGATAGGGCATAAGATTCCAGTAGACCTGATGTGCAGTATGTCCTATTCGAACGTCCCAGGCAAAGACCTGAAGTTTGTGGAAGAGCAGTCAGGAGCGCGAAGCAAGACTAGCCTCGCTCTATCCAAGCTGACTAAACTTCAGACTTCTTCGCACTCTGCGGAAAACTGCCTGAGGGTCGTTAAATTGAATAAGTCAGTCAGCAACCTCTAAGTGTGCTCTGCCATCATTGAAGTGGATCGCTATTCAATCGGATCCCTATTCAATCGGATCCCTATTGAAGTGGATACTTTATTGGAGTGGATACTTTATTGGAGTGGATACTTTATTGAAGTGGATACTTTATTGGAGTGGATACTTTATTGAAAAGAATCTTTCTTAGAAGCGGATACTTCACTTCTCTTCGAGCGGCTCTCTGACAGCGATTGACTCTACGGCACCGGGGTTCTGCTTCGACCCAATTTCAATAAGCTCTTCGCTGCTTGTTTCAAGCTGAATAGTCTGACTATCGAACGAGACGTCAATTAATTGAGCCGGCGCGTCAGTAGCAAACTTAGCCGGTTCAACATGCTCAGAAAGGTAGTAAGCATTTTTTCGAGCAAGATCAAACAAGGCAGCGCGTAATTCGAATGCAGTTGAATAACGGTCTTTCGCCTCAAGGGCTGTAGCCTTTCTTACAATTGCATCCAACTCTTCGCTAACAGAACTTTTTATACTGTGCGGTGAGGAGACAGACATAGGTTCAGGATTTGCACCTGTCAAAAGGAAATGCATTGTTCCTCCGATAGCATAGATATCACTTTGTTCAGTTGCTTTGCCTCTGAATTGTTCAGGCGGAATATAGGCGTGTTTCCCGACTACAGTATTGGTTGCTGAACTTTCAAGTTGATGGGCTACATTGAAATCAACAATTTTGACGCAACCAGTTTCTTGCAATATACAGTTGTCTGGAGTAAGGTCACGATGAATGATGCGCTGGTCTAGTGTGTGCATGTACTCAACAGCGTTGCAAATTTGCAATATGATTTCGATAACCTGAGGCTCAGAAAGCGCACCATTGCGAGCAACATAGTCGTTAAGCCCCTCACCCTCAAGATACTCCAGTACGAGGTAGCCGCGGTGATCATCCACAAAACATTCACGGCACTGCACGATGTTAGGGTGCCTTATTCTCGACAAAATCGCAGCTTCTTTCTGTAGTTTATTCAAGCTATCGCGAAATACAGACTCGCCTCGATGGAACGGGAGAATGTACTCTTTTAGCACAAGCGCTTCGCAGGCACTCCCTGAGCTTTGCTCAGCCGACATACTTTGGGCAAGGTAAGCGGTGCCCTGCCCTCCCTGGCCCAGAGTAGAGATTATGCTAAATCTTCCGCCAACCTCATCACCTTTGCACAGACTGGACTTTCTTGTACGTTTCTCAGGACTCGAAAAATACCGCAGCCAGAGTTCAGTATAATCACCAGCTGTAGCGCTGTTCTTCTCCTCAGTTGCATAATCAAACTCAACTCCAGATCTATTCTTTAAGAGCAGCATGAATTCAGCCACAGGTCGAAATTTTCTTATGGAATCAACAGAGAAACTGTATTTAGCTCCATCATTCAATTCAACACCAACGGTCTCTGATTTTCCAGCTCTAGTATTGATGCGAGCTGATTTGATTTCACTCCAAATTACCAAGCGGTTTCCAAAAATAGGTGCCAGGAATCTGTTCTGGGCGCTTATTAACAAGCCCTGGTCAGTAACCTGAAAATCAAATTCAGGACACAAGAATCTGTACAGGTACATAAAGACAAAAATCAAAATTACTAAATCGAAAGCCCAACTCGCCCCACCTGACTCCACCAAACCCGAAAAAGAAAGGTTGCCATTGAGATAGAACCGATGTAGCCAATCAGCATAACCCTGCCAGCGATGCCAGAGTATGAAAGAAGCAGCGAAGGTAAGCACACTAATCGGCAGAAAACCAAGAGCCGCCACCAGATTTAGTGCCTTGACTCTTTCTCTACAGTCGCTCAAGTGTTTTACAACCGCGCCGGCCCTGAACAAAAATAGCACGCTAAACAATGAGCAAAAACCAAATAGCAAGAGCGCAGACGAACTCCAATGCATCATGCTATTAAAGAAAAAAGGCATCTCTATTGAACTTAGAGAGTGCTGAATAAATTCATATGTGTACGCTGGAAGAAAAGCCTGGTTTAGAAACTCGGACGGCACCATCAAAAAAATGTTGAAAGCAGAAAAAAGAACCAGACAGAGAATCAAGAAGCGATCCAGTGCCTGCGTTTTTGAAGGTTCCGCTTGCTTTCCAAACTCTTTAGTGGACATTCTCTGCCTCCACTAAACGAATTGTTTTCTTCTCTTTGAGCAAACTCTTGCAAGCATCAATCAAGTCATTTGCTGATGCAAATCTGTTGTTCACATCAAGAGATGTCAGCTTAGAAATCAAACTATCCATCTCTTCAGAGATTTGATTGTTGTGCTCTCGAGGGTGGCTTTCAGCCAGAGCCTCAGGGTCTTCTCCGGTCAAAAGATAAAACATGCAAGCACCCAAAGAATACAAATCACTTGAGGTGCACGCCTTGCCTCTAAACTGCTCAGGAGATATGTACGATTGTTTTCCAATCAAGGTTCCAGTTGCAGTGCCGACTAACTCATTTGCTGCGCCGAAATCAATCAACACAATATTTCCGAGTTCATCTAGCATGAGATTGTCAGGGCTCAAGTCACGATGAACGACAGCCGGCTCTCTTCCGTGCAGATACGATAGTATTTCAGCAATTTCAATCGCCCATTTTAATACAACATCTTCGGATTGTGGTCCCCGTTCACGCACGAAGCGGCGTAAATCAATACCGTCGATATATTCCAGAGCAAGATAGTGGTGATTGTTCTCCACGAAATGATCTTTCACAGCAGCAATTTTTGGATGACTCAAGCCCATCAATAACTTCGCTTCGCGCGCGAATAACTCGATAGATTTCTTGCTTGTCTCTTCATCGGCGTTAGCAGGAATGACAGCTTCTTTCAAAACACAGATGCCCTCCGCTGTTTTTGCCAAATAAATAGCTGACAACCCGCCGAATGCAATCTGCCCGACAATCTCGAATCTGCCACCATTCAATTTGCATCCGGCTTCAAGTGGAACAAAAGCTGTAGACGCAAATCGCGCACTCATGTCTTCCTCCCAAATTTGGGTGAAAGAAAGAGCTTGATGAGATAGGCTGCCCCCTGCAATATCGGCTTTTAGTGAGCCCAATTCAGGACTGAATTTATGTGCTGGCAAATAGAGCTGCAGCGCCATAATGAAGTTCTGAAAGTCAGTGCTGGTAAAGGAATGCAATGATAACATCAGACTGCTAGAATCAGCAAAAATCAAACGTACATGGTCAGGTTGTTCAGAAACAACGATTGTAGAACCAGAGACTCTAAGAAATTCGACTGCAGTTATTTGGTTCCAAGCCAACCTTCTCTTGCCCTTCAACTGAAGCAATGTCCACAGCGGAAACTCAATACCATTTTCATCTAGAGCAAATTCATTTTTTAGACAAACAGAAATTGCAAAAAGTGGTGTCAGAAGCAATAGAATTCCCTGAATCAAACTTTGCAAATCTAGCTCGCCAGCAGTAGCAAAAGCGAAATAAATCATGGCTAGCGACCACACGCCCCATACAGGCGACAATGCTAGCAAATCGCGCAAGGCTTCCTGCGAAACTCGCGCCTTGTAACGAAGTATGATTTTTGGATTAGTCGCCAACTGCATAAAGGCTTTATTCCCAATGATAGAGGCCAGATGCATGCCTTAGTATTTACGCATATCGAGATAGTTGAGAAACCAGTAAAAGCCCTGAAAGCACTAAAGCTAAGATTAACTGTCTCCGGTGGGGCTGATTTTCCACTTATGCTCTAATTATTCAGGTTACTAAATTCGGGTAACAAATGTCTTCCTCCAGACAAGCGCCAATTCCTCTTGCAGAAAGAATGCGTCCGAACTCTTTAGACGAGTTTTTCGGACAAGAGCGTCTTCTAGCACCGGGCGGGCTTTTGCGAGAGATGATCGAAGCCGACGAGGTAAGCTCGTTTATACTCTGGGGTCCTCCTGGGGTAGGAAAGACGACCCTGGCAAGGCTCATCAGCAAAATTACAAATACAAGCTGGATCTCTTTTTCAGCTGTCACCTCTGGCATCAAGGAAATCAAAGGTGTCATGGCTGAAGCTACCGCAAACTTCAACTTTGCTGGCAAAAGAACAATTTTGTTTGTCGATGAGATTCATCGATTTAATCGAGCGCAGCAGGATGCATTTTTGCCTTATGTTGAGGCTGGAACCATAGTTTTAATCGGTGCTACAACAGAGAACCCTTCATTCGAACTAAACTCTGCACTGCTCTCTCGTTTGAAAGTTTTCGTTCTAGACGAACTTACTGTCGAAGCTCTCACTGAAATTTTGTTTCGCGCACTCACTGATGAAGAACGCGGACTGGGAAAAATGGGGCTCAAAATCAGCAAAGATCAGCTAAGCATTATCGCGACTTACTCGTCCGGCGACGCCAGAACAGCGCTAAACAGCCTTGAATTGCTCTCGTCGGTGATGAAACGACGCGGCAACCAAGACGCAACCGACGGGCAAGTAAAAGACGCTGTTCAACAAGCCATTCTGAAATACGACAAGACGGGCGAAAATCACTTCAACCTCATTTCAGCGTTGCACAAATCAATTCGCAATTCAGATGCAGACGCTTCTCTCTACTGGCTTGCACGAATGCTAGAAGCTGGTGAAGACCCAATGTATGTTGCCCGACGCCTGGTGAGATTCGCATCAGAAGACATTGGGCTTGCGCATCCACAAGCGCTTGAACAAGCAGTTGCAGCTATGCAGGCTGTCAATCTAATTGGAATGCCAGAAGGCAAATTAGCACTTGCCCAGCTCGTAGTGCTGCTTTCCTATTGCCCAAAGTCAAATGCCGTTTATCGCGCCTACGGTGCAGCCGCAAATGATGCGCACAATTCTCTGCAGCACCCGGTTCCATTCCATTTGAGAAACGCGCCAACCAAGCTGATGAAAGACATTGGTTATGGCAAAGGGTATAAGTATGCGCACGATTACGAGAATGCAAACACAGACATGAAGTGCCTTCCAGAAGAATTGCAGGGCACTGTTTATTTCGAACCAAGCAACCGAGGCTTCGAAGGAAAATTGAAAAAAGCAAAGAACTCGAATTCAGCCGAAGAATAGAGAACTTGTCTTTACTTCGATGCATAAACTTGAAGTCCTCCAAAGGACATGCCTCATCCAGCGGGGGCTTAGATGAGGCAATCAACGCATCGATGTAAAATTAGTGAACTTAGTAAGTGCGAACTATTTCTTGCATGGCATGAACATATGCCACCATCTTCTGGACTTCAACACTTCAATTTCTTTGCGTGCTTCATTCAAAAGATTTACCAGTCGTGAATTTTCCGTCTCGTTAGCAGTGAGCAATTCGTCGAGAATATCGCGCTCTTTCTTGAGTTTAGCAAGAGCGTTCATCATGTGATTGCGCTCTTCCTCTACCGATTTGCGCTCTATTTCAAGAACGAGCTTACGTCCTTCTTCAGAACGCTTTTGCTCTTCATCAGCCTGTTTACGCTGCTCGTCAATACTCTTCTGTTCAGCTGCTTTTTTGTCGCGCAGCATGATTTCGGTTTCAAGCTTGATGACTTTTTCCTCAAGCTCGGGAACTCTTTGAAGACTTACGTACTGAGCAACTACCACTTGCTTCAGATTCAGAACTTCTTGATTGGTATCAATCAATGCGCCTTGCAATGCAATAACTCTGCGTTGCATATAGGCAAGTTCATTCACGTATTTTGCTTGCGCCTGGCTATCAGCGCTTCGGTGAATGATACTGAGCACTTGCCTCTTGATTTGCTGCTCACGAGCGCGGCGTTGACGACCATCTAGACCATCTGCCACCGTCTCTGATGCCCACTGAAAAAGATCTTCCATGCCTTGAACGTTCACAGCATCGTTGTGAGCGTCGACCGGACTGAAATAAAATTCTGCTTTCTGACTTTCCACAGGCGCCTTCCTTTCCTGCCGTTATGATACCGGCAACATGCAAATATGACAAACAAATTTTTCGAGACTGACACCACAGATAGTGCTCAAGATCTGGAATTGCTTGCCTGGAGATCAATCCGGAGATTTGTCGCTGCCAAGATGTTTCGGGAGACTGGCTTTAGATCTACATTCTATAAATTGCTCTCTTGTAGAAAGATTCTGATAAATCAAAAGCACCACTAGTGGTGAAGATCCTTATCGGGATCACACTGACACTATATATGGAATCATGCATCAGTGACACCATGCAAAGAGGACGCTGCTGGCGTTTCGGCGATTACCTAAATTAATTGCAATATTTTGAATAAGAAGGTAGGGAAATCTAGTCCAACAACTGACAGGGGCGGCTCTCATACTCCAGCTGCGGAGCTGCCGAAACAATTGCACGAACGAAAGGATCTGAGTGGTAGCGAACATCGTGAAAAATTTTTGACCGTTTGCTTAGCGAATGCGACAGATTGAAGCTCGGATGTGCGACGGAAAAAATTTGTCAGACTTTGACCAGCTATTAATAGATTGGCAGCCATGACAAAAATTAAACGAGCCTGCCTTCACTGAACCCTCCTGGCTCTTCGGGTCTCAGTGGGAGAAACCGTAATAGGGTGCGTAATCGCCCCAACGACATTCATTATTAGAAGTCCTACTTTTGTGAGGAGTCCAGGTGTGCGAGAGCGACCTGAGAACGAAACAGGAGCAAAGATGAGACTAAATCAGCTGAGCACAAGTTCAATTCTCTTACTAGCGCTGGCGCTTGCGTTGCCAGCGAATGCTCAACAGGCTTCTTCAGGCGGCGGTTGCAACCTCGCGGGAGCACCAGCTTTCGGACTGAGAACGCCATTAGTCAACGGAGCATCATACGGTGCACCATTCGTTCAGGCACCTGCTGGTCGTCCTCCAGCAATCGGCGACGGCGCATGCCCGGCACCAGTGGTCGCGGGGCACACCGGTGCACCGACCTTGCTGCCGCAAAATCCTGACTATCCTACCGATCACCTCGGCACACCAACATTCACACTAAACCACGACCCAGCAAATCAATCTATGCCAGGTCAGCTTGGTCCGAGTTATTCAGTTCCGCCTCCTCCATCAACACCAGGTTGCGACCCGGGCATGATTAGTGGACCGATGGGCGGTGGCTGTTACAACACTCGCACTTACACTCCGCCTGTAACGCTCACCAACATCAACCCAGGTGGTGGCATCAGCGCCAGCGCACCGACCCAGAAATGGGGCGGACAAACAACGACCGATTGGGGTCGCTACAAATATAGAGGAACGCGTTCTTATGACTGGGGACAACAAGCCTCCTATGGGCAGCTGTCTACAGATGGACCGTACCAATCATTGCCTGGTGCAATGGCTACACAAGACCTTTATGGACAACGTGGTTACACGCGTAGTGGTTGCACCACTATGACTATCGCTCCTTACTAACTTACTGGCTCAGGAGGCCGTACCAATGCTGCTTCGAAACATTCTTGGAATTTCACTCACTGTCGCGATTGCTGCTCCTACAGCTGCACTAGCGCAGGGCGCACCTAGCAGTACCAGCAATGGTTGCAACCTCGTGGGCGCTCCAGCGTTCGGACTGAGAAGTCCAATCGTCGCTGGAAGCCAGACAGGACTCCCCTTCGTGCCAGCTCAAGAAGGTGCACCGCCAGCAACCGGTGACGGACCGACGGCAGCACCAGTAGTGCCTGGTCATACCGGCGCTCCTACACTTTTGCCATGGGTTCCATCCGTTCCTTCTAATGATATTCGTGGTGGAAGCTCTGGTATTCCAATTCCATTTTCACCAGCAATTCAGTCGCCACCTGGCGTACTCGGACCATTGCTGACACCTTTCGTTCCAACGCCACCATCTACTCCCGGCGCTGACCCTGGAATGTTGACCGCCCCAATGGGCTCGATGAACCCAGCGGCTCAATTGCCAATTAATCCAGACGGCGGCATTCCTGGAGCAGGCGGCTATTGCACCACCATTCCTACCGTGAGAAGAGGTGGTCAGGAAACTCGCCAGTATGAACTTCGTGGACGCAATTCAGCCCTCGGTGGACTGGGCGGCGACTGCAGCCAGGACCAGGTGCAATTGCTCGGACCTATGGCAGGTTACGGCGTACCGTTCGGTGTGTCGACTGGAAATGGCATGCGTAACAGCTCTATCGACCTTGGCGGTGGACAACGCTTCTCTGTGGGCGGTCAAACCATCTCTACGGCTCAGTCAATTCAGGATTATGGTAACAGTGCTATGCGTTATAACGGCATTTCAGCACTTCACGCCAACCAGGCTACTGAATTCGGTCAGGGTATGCGACGCGTCCCCGTTTACAGCAATAAGACGACCGACTTCGGATTCCCTTATACACAGTTCTCGCCTTCCAACGTTCCGAACCAGAAGCGCAATCAGATGCTGCTTCCGAAGGCAGTCGTGACAAACTTCTAATTGATTTGGAAGTGCTCAGTGGGAATCTTCCCATGCCGATGGGAATTACCCGTCTTCTAGTCTAAGTATGAAGATCGTATTATTCACGCACTGGTTGAAACAAATTTCACCCGACACCGGAAAGAGTAGATAGAAATGGTTGGCAAGCTCACACTCCTGATTCTAAGTCTAATGTTGGCGACAGCGCCGGCGATGGCTCAAGGCATGGAAGCTGGAACTATGCAATCCATTAATCCATCTGCAAGCATCGGTCCTGACCAGGACGCGTTGCTGCCACCAGAAGTGGTGCCACTCGACCCGGGTTCGGCAAGTGCTCTTAGTGCCAGCCAGGCTCAATCAAGACAAGCTGCTATGTCAGCCGGTTCTTCAGTTCCTGGTCTTACAGACTCTGGAAACCCGATGGACCTCCGCAGACAAGCTCTCGGTCAATTGATGGGCGATCAAACAGTGCTTCCTCCAGATGCTATGAACAAAGTCTGGAGAGCGGGTCTTCAACCCTCACTAGCTCAACAACAAACAACGGCGCCAGGAATGGCTCCACAAGCTCCAGGAATGGACATGATGTCCTCGTCATCGATGGCACAAAACAGCCTGGGCGGTCCAAATTTCCAAATGGCTAACAATCAGCAAATGCAACAAGGCTATATCGCACAAACTCAAACGCTGACTGGTGGCTCAAACAATCAACCTAAACAAGTTAATACTCGCAGGGGCGGAATTTCCAACATTCTGAATTACGCAGGAGCGTTCGGTGCAGGTGCAATGACATCAGGTTTTTGGTCTAACAACCCCTGGATGGGTGCCGGCATGTTCGCAACCACAATGACCGGATTTGGTGTCCGCAATAACTCAAGGTTTTAAGCTAATGAAAAGCAGATTCTTCCTTATGTCACTTCTCTCAGTTGCAGCGCTGGTCACAGTAGATGCGCAGCAAGCAAATGCCCAGGCTAAAGAGCGCGGCGCGCGCTGGTCATTCGCTCCAAACGTTTATAGAGTTGAACAACCAAGACTTCCACAGGGCTATGGCGCACCATCAGTGCAGCAAGGTTCAATGCCCCGCAGTTCAAGTTTCCTCGGGTTGGAACCAGGCATGCTTAATCGCCCACCAGCCCCAGTTCCTCAGGTTGCTGCTAGACCAGCAATGCCTCAGGTCACAGGTAGAGCTTTCGTTCCGACAACGGCCTTCAACCCGTCGTTCGGACAACCGGTACAACCAATGAGTGCAGGAGCGCCAATTCAAATGGCACAGCTTCCACCAGCAGTTGGACCAGGAACTTCGACCGCTCCGGCAGTAAGACAAGCTGCACCGGCGCACAGACCAGTTGCTCGCTCACATAATGCTCATGTTAGCGGCAAGCTGCTTACACCCCACAAGCACGTTGGCCAATCTGCAAGTCCAGCAGTTGCTTCGTACAGCACAGGCTATATGCCCGGAGGCTCCTTGCCTTCAAGCAGTTCCGGAAACAGTGTTAGAACCGCTGTTAACGGTCGCATCCTCAAACATTAAATCCTTACTCGTTTCCACACAACAAGATCAATCCTTTCAGGAGGTTCAACAATGTCACAACTCAGCACTCTTTCGAAGAAAGTCGTCTCTTCCAGAGCATTCCGGGTTGCTTCGCGCGTAGGTATTCTCCTGGCTCCTCAACTAGTCCTCATGGCTTTCGGCGTATACGATCAAGTTGCGCATGCCCAAGGTCTCGTGGGTGCGCCAGTAGACCCACGTTACGGACAATCAAACGAAGTCGGTCAATTGGCTGACTACGGTTATGACACCGCAAGAGATATTTCCCGTGTAGTAACTGCACTTTCGACAGTCCCCTCATCACTCGCTGGCATGAAGATTGCATTCGGTCAGAGAGACGGTGGTGAATCCGCAATGAACGTTGCTAAGGGTCTCGGTGTAGGATTCGGCGGACCAACCGCTGTTCACCTCATCGGTACATTCGCAATCAACAACTTCGGCGGTCTGGGCGGCGGTCTCTAATCCAAAGCTCTCAAGTCGGGTCGGTATATGTTTATTCATGTACCGACCCGTTATTTTACGGATTTTCCCACTGAAGTCGGGAATATAAATCCATGAAGCGTTTCTCTCTCAGGTTCAGCAAACGTGACTCACAGTAAGGGTTTTAGCGAAACAACAAAGCTGGAAGGCAAGACGCCTGGCCAGCTATCAGACGTTTTAAACAAGCTCGTCAAGTCATTGCGAGCACCAAGCGCGGTGCTGAATCGCAAACGCAACGCGTTCATCGGTTTAATGCTTATACTGGCTATGCACCTTTGTGCAATGGCACCGACTTTCGCTCAAACCAAGCCTGCTGAAACTCTGCAGGGACAAGGGCAGGGCAGTCAGGACCCATCTCAAGCCGGTAAGAAAACTGAAAATACAGTTCCGAACCCGTATGAAGATGCGGTTGGCAACATGTACCGTGTCGACCAGGCGATTCCAACAAACCAGAGAAACATCGATGATGGTGTCGCAAAAATCCTTACAGGAAATTATGCACCAGTCGTGTTCCAGGCTGCCGAACAGGGTCAGGGCGGCGACGTTCAGAAAGCAGCAAATAATATATTGAATGCTAGCCTCGGGTCAGTTAATGACACCTATCGAGGCATGCACCAGTTCTTCAAAGATGACATCGTAGGCAACCTCTTCCAGAACATCGGTCAGTTGTTCGGTAAGTGGTTGTCTGAACTAATTGATGGATGGATCGCGGACACCGCGCAGTTCCTCGCGAAGTTCCTCCGTGTATTCGTGCTCAACCCGAACATAGCCGTCAACGGCTTGAACGGACAGCAAAATGATGGCATCTCGCCATACATTCGTCAGGGCGCTGATGTGATGTACGGAATTGCCGTCGACCTTCTACTTCTTCTATTCATTCTCTGTATCTGGAAATTCTGGGCAGATGCTTCCTGGGGTGGCGCAGGCAACCTGATGGGACCAGTCGGTCGTTTGATTTTCACAGCAGGCTTACTACTTGCCTGGCCGACCATATATGCGTTTGAGATTCAGATTTCAAACGAAATGATCAAGGCAATTTATTTCAACAGTGCAGACCAGGTGCTGATGCTCGACTATGCTCTGGCTCAAGCAGTCAAAGGCGGTGTTATCGCAGCAGGTGCCGGAGCTACAAGCGTGTTTGCTCCTCTCCTGGCTAACCTGGCGATTCCAGTGGCTGGACAATTTGTCGGCTCACTCTTTTACTTCGCCTCAACAATGATTTTCACCATTCTCGGTGGCATCTTAATTGCCGAGTTGGTCTACATTCTTATTCTCAAAGCCGTTCAGACAGCTCTCCTGACTGCACAATACATGTTCGCTCCTATCTTCCTTGTGTTTTTTGCAACACCTGACACAGAAAGTTATGCAACCGGCTATGTGCGCGCCTTCGTTGAAACCAGCTTGTGGACATTCGTATGGGTCGGCTTGCTAAAAGTGATGACCATCATCCTTTTCTCTAACTTCAACCCCTGGGGCAAAATTCTCATTTCTATCGGCGTACTGCAGCTGATGATTCAAGTGCCAAGCTTCCTCGGTCGCGCACAAATCAGCCCAGTATCAGACTTCGTCACGGCAGGTCTGGTCTTCGGAACATTCAGTAAAGCACTGGGTGGACTGAAGGACATGAGCACAGCATTGACAGATAAAGGTATCAACTGGTTCACCAACGACAGATTTGCCGACAAAGGTCTCAATGTCACAAAAGATGCCGCTATGAACGGCTTACCTGGCAAGAGCTCAAATCCTGAATTGCTGAACAGCTTGAACAAAGTAACTCAGAAAGATGGCGCCGCTGACCCAAGCAAACTGGCTGCAAGTGGACCAGCTCCAGCGATGAAACCGCTCGGTACAGGCACAGGCGATGGACTGGGCAAGAGTGGCGCAGTTCCACCTATCGACAAGACCGACCCCAAACTCAAGACGGCAGAAGGCAAGCCAGGCGACAAAGGAATCGGAGAAAAATCACTCTCGACCACAGTTCCAGTTCCGCCAAAGAAAGACGTGAAGACTGGCGGCGTAGTGGCTGCGGCAGGTCTCGGCGCTCTGGCTGGCGCACTGGCAGCTGGCGCAGAAGGCAAACCAACAGCATCCGGACCACCCGAAGCGCCGAAGGGACCTCCGCCTGATGGCGAAGGCGGACTCAAGCCACCAGGCGATAAATTCGAGTGGGGCAAATCAACTGCTGAAGGTTGGAACGAGTCGAACTTAATTCACGTTGACACAAGAAAATTGCTCGGTAAATTGACGTCGGTTGATGGTGTCGGTTTGCGCGTAGGACAGAAGAGAACATCTGCTCTCGGTAGCACCGCCAATGGTATTCAGCGCGTCAACATCGCTGAAGGCGCTAGCGATTCTGAAATGGCTCACGCAATCTACTCTGCAGGTTTCGCCAACAACGTATCAACTGACGACCCTGCAAGAGACGCAGCAAGAAAATCCGCGATGGATGCTGGCGCTCATCAGCCTAAGGGCGCACTGGAAAACATGGCAGCCAACTGGTTGAGCAACACCGGCAGCAGCTGGAACAGGACAGCTATCTCCAAGCAAAGATTCCAACAGGCGATGTTCGAGCAAGCTGTGAAGGGCTCACAAGCTTATGTGTCCAAGCAGAAAGGCAACGCATACACCGACTACCTGCGCGGCAGATATGGAGAGTGGGGCGACGAGCAAGACGCTATGGCTGTTCACCTCATCACCAACCCAGACTCCAGCGAATCTCCATGGAACAGAAACATTGGACCAGCTACGGATGCTCTGGTATCAAGCGGTATTCCAATCGGCGCCGACACAAGAGGCGCGATGCAGAACATGTCTATTCAGGGCATGCACCCAGCACGCAGAAAGCAAGCCGTATTCGCGGCATTGTCCTACACCTATCAGCGTGCCAAAGAGATGTACGGAAACGAGCATCCATCAGTATTTGCACTCGGTCATGGCGAAATGGCACGATCTTTGTCAGCTGCTGAAGTTGAACAATCACTCGTCATGTACCAAACCACCGGTCAGGCCGACCTCAACTCTACAATGGCTCCACAACTCATGGCTGGCACTGCAGCAGTTGCGAGCGCCGCTCAAGTCGACTACGGCACGGCATACAGCTCACTGATCGCAAGAATGCCAGAGACAGCTCGCAGAATGAATTTCATTCCTTCAAATGCAAACATCAGCGGCATCTCCACCTACTCAGACCTTGCAGCAGTCATCGTTCCGGCGGCTGGTCAGAGCCACGCTCAAGCGATGCAAGTCATCATGGAAGAAACTGGCGGGGTTCTGTCTCAAGCACAGACAGCCAGAGTTCCGATGGCTCAACTCTCCACACCAGCGATGGCAGATGTGTACGGATTCCTCGCGAATTACGGCGCTGCTGGACTCAGCTCGGTGGCTGGTCAGAGAGCACTCAACATCGTCGCGAAGACCTGCAACACGGTCGGCGTCGACAGAAGCGCAAGCACATTGGAAGCATTGGTCAGCTACGAGCGCAATGGCGGCTCGGTTGGAAGCATGGACCAGGCACGCATTATTCTGGCAGAGAAAGCCTACTCTCATGGTGGTTCAGGCTCTGTCGCTCCGCAAGTTATCGAAGTTGCAGCACAGCAAGGCTATGCTATCAATGACACCGTTCCATGGGGCGACATCGAAAAAATCGCCAAAGGAACCATTCAGGTTCAGCAAGTCGTTAAGAACCCGAATTCTGCTGCAGTTGTATTCGATAATATCGCTCGGGCAGAAGCCTCATCACATGGCATCGATACAAGCTCAATGACAGTGGTTGAAGTGGTCGACGCACTCGAAAGCAGAGGCTCATCGTCTGGCACCGTGGTACAGAAAGCCATCGCGCTGTCTCGTCAGGGTGGCAACTTCTCAGACACGCAATGGACAGATTCCAAAGCTGTCGAAATGTTGGTCAGAGATGGCGGCTCGCACCCATACAGTCCTCAAGCAATCAACGTCGTTACCCGCATCATGGGTGGTGGCGGAACCACACCGCAACATATTCGTGTCGTTGAGGAATACCTGGACAACGATGGACGTTCTAAAGACATCAATCTCGGAAATCTTGAAGTTGCTTCCGCAATCGACCAGCTGCGTTCGTCGCATGCATCAGACCCAGATTGGGGTCACGTGAAGATTAGCCCGGCTATCATCAAGATGGTTCAGCGCGATCCTAGCTACAGTGCGAAAAATCCAAACAACTTCTCCGCAGATTTGATTGACCGAATCGTGAAGTCTGCAAAACGATTTGCTCCAGGTGGCGGCGGCGATGACGCCTAAGCGGCAGCCCAACGCTAGCGTTTAGCTCAGCGCTCCCAGACAGCAGCATCAGAAGCTGGAAGCCAGCGCTCCCAGACAGCGCTCCCCAGACAGCGCTTCCGCGTTCAGGGTCCTCAGGCAATATCCAAAAGTGCGTAGCGGCAGAGCTTCGTCAGCTCAGCCTCGTATAGCTGTTTGAGAAAGTCTGGTGCAAAAAAGGACTCTATAAATCCAGCCAATCCCTGTTTTGAATATCTGGTGTGAATCGAAACAAGAGAACCATCAGGATGCGATTTCACCTTGAACTCAGTGACAACAGATGTCTCCAAATCTGTTTCGCGAAAGAGCACATTTGGTGTAACTACTTCCGGAAGCAGGCTGAGCTTCTTTTTGATCATGCCACTCTTAATCTCCACGTGAAAAATGCCCTCGGAATCAACAGTGAAGCTCGAAAACTCGTCAGGCAAGATGCGGCGGTGATGTTCAGGCTCCACGAGAATTTTGAAAACCTTCTCGGGATCAGCACCAACCAATTTTGTGACCTCAACATCGACTACTGGCATAAAACTGGCATAAAACTTCCAAAAATCTTTCAACTACCTGAATCATACTGGAACTGCCTGGACATCTGCCTTAGCAGTCGCGGGGCGAAAGCTCTGGGGGATAATCCACATAGGTATGGGAATTCTCCCAATTTACCCGAGCGCGTGTAAACCTTAAGCTTTACATGGTCTGGGATTAAAGTAATTTACGCTTCTTAAATGGCACAACGCAAAATAGATGGATTCATATTAGAGGAGGCAGTTGTCGGCTGCCCCGAGTGTCAACAGCCGTTCACCACGGAGATTGTGGTCGAGTCGCGCAAGGTAAACACCACTGACACCATAGAAGCCGACCTGCATCGCGTATTTAAGGACGCCGAACTTCGCTCGGCACTCCTCTCATGCTGCCCAGTTTGCAAATACAGTGCATGGACATCCGCATTCAAACCTTTCCGCCTCAAGCCAGAGTTGCTTCGTCGCGAAGCAAAAATCGAACCAAGCAAGAAATACGCTCTGGCGGTTAAGTGGGCTCGTCAAAACAAAGTTCACTCACTCGACATTGCATTCATAGCGCTGAACGGTTTATGGTGCGCAAGAGAAGCAGGCGAAGCTGATTCGCTCTGGCTCGAGCTGGCAATCTATGAACACGAAAAGGGTGTATCGAGTTCGCCACAGAGACTCTGTGACGATGGAATGACTCACCTCATTATGGGTGAGCTCTACCGTCAATCAAGAAACTTCGAAAAAGCTGTCAGCGAATATCAACTCGCATCCGAAGACAGAACTGTTTCCAGAGAGATTTTGTCGCATCTGAACATGATGGCAAATCGTGGATTCTCTGATGCTATTGCACTACCATTGCGCCTTGCTCGCCTTTATTTTGAAATAGAAGAAGTTGCCGAGCCGATGAATTTTGCGCCGCAGCAACAGTCAGAAGAAGCTAAGACAGAGGCTTCAAGCAGACAGAATGTTGCAGCAGCAAGCGAACTTCCAGTACAGGCAGAAGCACAGCCGGAATTGCCTAGCGATCTGACAGCGAATGAGCCTAAGATCAAAGTTGATTTGAACTTTGACTCTAGTGAAGCTCTAGCTGAACCAAAGCCGACAAGTTTTTCAACAGAAGAAGCTACGTCGACCGAGCCGACATCTGCTCCTATTCTGGCGGCTATCAATACCCTGTTCTCTTCCGATTCAAAATCATCATTCCTCGATGCTTATGCGAACATAGATGCTGAGTCAGACGAGGAAGTGCCTGTAGTCGAGCACGCAGACGAAAGCGTGGTAGCTAGCAATGATTCAAGTGTTGACGCTGAAACTCTCAGTTCACTTTCAGAAGAACTGACACGCGCGGCATCACCTGTTACACAGGCGCCAGTGGCGCCAACAGTTCAAGAGAACGCCCAGATTGCAGCTGAAGCAGCAAGCACTGCGACAGAGTCATCAGTGAAAGCCATCGCAGAAGAAAGCGATAGCAGCGAACAAAAGAAAGGCAAGAAGCTTCATCCTACAGCTGAAGTCATTCCACCACTGGCAGTGGCAGACCAGGACGCTGAACAGAGAGCTACGGAAAGAGCTCGCGCAGCACAACCTGTTGCGCCAGCCCCGATCCCTTCAATTGCGCCGACGATCAGACCAGCAACACTGCCTTTGCCAATCGTTCGCCCAGGCGGCTTTAACTCGAACCCAGTACTTCGTCCGGCAGCATATTCCGCGCCTTACATGAACGGAACCTCTGCTCCGATGCAGATTCAGGCGGTAGCAGCTGCTCCGGCGCCAATGGTCGTTCCAACTGAAACCGAAGAAGAATTCGCGCCCTACATTCCAGGCGCAGAACCAGAGAAAGCTGAAATCGTCAAACCGGTCTCCAACGTTTCAACAGCTGATGCGCACAGCAGTGTTTCCATCAGCATGAGCATCTCGACAGCGTCTAATGCAGCGCACTCTCCATCACACGTTGAAGCTCCTGTGCAAATCAAGCGCTCTGACGAAACCGGTGTCGCTATGCCAGAAACTGAGGTAGCAATTCCAAAGCCAATGGCAGAAGAAGCAGCTGAAGTTCGCGAAGAGAAGCCAAAGCCACCAGCTGTTTCAAGAAAGCGTTCAAGAAAGCAAAAGCCTTCAAGAGATGACCATTATTTCTCCAGGCGTCCAGTAGCATTGAATCAAACTCCAAACCACTACGGTTGGGTCAATGACTACGGCAACAGTGTCGAAATCAAGGACCTGGTTCAAAAGTACACTGGTAACACAAGCACGGGCAACGCTCAGACAGCTGTAGCTGCAGCTCCAGCGGCACCGGCACCAGCACAAGAAATTCCACAGACCGCAGCAAGCAAGAGCACTAGCGTAGTCGAAGAGAAAGTCGAGACTAAGCAAAGTGCTGGCGCTGAGCAGCGAGTTCAAACAGCAGCTAAATCAGATAATCAACAACCCAGACAACAACAAGCACAAGGCGAACCGGAAGCGGGCGCACCACTACCAGGATTAGCAATCGATGATCCGGTAAAAGGAAAGGACTACACAGACGCAATTAACAGAGTAGAAAGCTATCTATCGTTCTCACGTCGCGTTTATTCTTCGAGAAACTTCTCGAACCTCTAAGCGCTACATCAAAATTCCTTCCTTCGCACCAAGGCGATCAGGCAAGGAAGTCTCGCTGAGCATTGCTTTGAGGTCTATTTCTATATCTCTGCAGATGCTCGTCATAGGAACATCGTTGAGTCCGTTTTCGAACGGATTTTCGCTGGTGTCACCAACTTTTTCCATTGTATAAAAGACCCATGAAGTCAAAATGCTCATTGGCACGACAGTCCAGAGCAGCATAGAGTCATTTTTGGCAAGCTCGTTTAACAAAGAAAAGGGGAGAAGCAGAATAAAGATATTGACGAAAAGCGAGCTAAAATAAGCGTATTGTCGAGGAAATGGAAATCGATTTATGCGTTCAGCGGCAGATTGCTGTTGACTGCAAGCTTGAATAACATCGCAGAGTTTCGAGTATTCATCACTCGAAATGCCCGCCCTGCGCAAATGATTTAAGTCGTTAATTTGCTTCGCCAGCAACATAGCGCTCATATTGTTTGATTCAAGAATCTCTATTGCCTCGTGCGGACAAGTAAAAGTCTCGAGAATCTCTTGCAAGCCAGCACCTTGATTGGCTTTATGGTGAGCCACCACCTGTACCTGTGAGATTCGTTCGCTGCACAATTTTTCAAACGCATATTCTGATCGCAGCTCAACGCTGAGACAGTAAGCCCATGCGATTTGCCTGTAGACAAGTCGACGTGCGACAAGAAGATTTTGCTCGTTGCCGTCGGCATCGAGGACATAGGTTTGCGTCAGCATCATTGCCCAGAAACGGCAGAGATGCGCAATCTCCGCCCATATTTTTCTTGCCTCCCAGAGGCGCTCATAAGAAGCGTTGTTCTTAAAGCCCACGTAGAAAGCCACTGCCGTACCAATTGTCGCAACAGGCAAAAATGGTATGGCAACAAATTTCCAGTGCAAATAAACATAGCTGCAATAGGCAGAAACGGCAAGCGCAGAGAACAGAATCAGCGGAGTCTTTGAGAAGAACCAGATGATCTTAAAAGAGATGTCTTTTCGAACGTACATGCCGATTTCCTGTTGCTCAACTCAACCGCAGCTTTTCAAATGTAATTAGCACACGAAAGCATATGACTCGCACTCCTCGCAAAAGCTTGCCCGATTTACTGTTCACTGTGCAAAGAGAATGAATAGGCAATTATAGAAGGTTTCGGCGAGAAGAAAACACTTGATAGCGCAGCGATTCCTCCATGTCTGTAAGCCATCTGCCTACGTCAGAGCCTATCTCTGAGCAAATCATGGAGCCCGTCCATTCAGCGATGAGAGTAAGTTCATACGCGCAGCACCTATTAGTGGGGCTTCTACGATTGTTATGAAAGTGCAACACCAATAGTATTCGAGTGGGTTGGTAAGGACTGGCGACTACGTATGTAGCGAGGTCCTTGCGATGGATTCAACTGTTCGCGCAGACGAAATGCGCAAATCTACTTGCGGCTGCGAGCGCTGTCAACGAAGCGTCGATGATGCCCGCGAGAATAAAGACTCAAGAGATGCTGCTGAACTCAGGCTATCCGACAGCAGCAAAGCTGGAAACGAAGAACCGCTAGCAAAAGAAATTAGTGATTTTGAAACAAAGACTGCGGTAACCGTCACACGCAAGGGTGAGAAGTTCGAGTATTCAATTAGTTATGATGGAAAAGATAAAATCCTAGCCACCACAGACGCTACCACGAAGGGTCTCGAAGAAGCCGACAAAAAATTGACTGAACAAGTTCTTGAGAAAATGAAAGAACTCGAGAAGACCTTCAGCGTGACCTTCAGCAAAGCAGGCGATGATGTGGTCAAACAATGGATAGAGAAAGCTGATTGCAGCTGGGAACGCGGCGAGATGATCAAAGCTCGCAACCCAAACATGATTGAGATTCATGGAATACAGGCAGCCCTGTATCGCTGCCAACCCAGTGACATAACAGTGAATAAAACAGGGGTTAAGTTCCACTTTCTGGAAACCAACTATTACAAAGAGCAGCCGGTGCTCGCTTACTTCACTTCAGCGGACAAAGATGGCAATCCATCAGTGTTCTTCGAACCAGGAGCGAACAAGAGCAAACCTGCAACAGAAAGAGACTCTGCACGATTTAAGCGAAACCATTTGATGAGCGTTGAAGCGCTGACTACTCATGAGCTGTCACACAATCATCAGGCGAAAACTGGCTGGTACACTCCTGCGGAGAAAGAGAAGCTCGCAAAGTCTATTGGTTGGGTTCCAATTATTGACAAGAATGGCGCCACCGATTACATAATGAAAGGGAAAAGCGGTGAATTTTTCCGCTACGGAAAAGACCATTGCAAAGACAGCAAGGTTTGGGTGAAATGCGACAGCGATGGCAACCCGCTCGATGATAAGGGTGGGAAAGCAGGTTCGTTCAAAGCAGCAAAACAGTTAAAGCGAACCGATGTCTCAGAAAATGCGCTTGTGAAGCCACTGACCTATTATTTCCCTAGCCCGCTTGAGATGTATGCTGAGGGCTTGATGATGTATAGGCTTGGTGGCAAGGACCGTGAGCAGCTGCTGAAAGAGAGCCCTGCTCTCCACGAAGCTGCTAAGAAAGGTGACCAGGTCGAAATTGATGCACGCTATGGATCTGACTCTGGAGGCGCAGCTCGATATATCCGAAACGCAGACGGTATGCTGAAAGAAAATACAGAGGCCGAACGTAAATTGGTGAAAGAATTCGAAGAGAAAATTTTGACCGAAGCAAAAGAGCAGACTGAGAAGCAAAAAGAACAGTCCAAGCAAAAGGAGCCAGGAAAGGACAATGGCAAAGCGAAGAGTCCCGAGAATTTGATGTCTATGATTCCCTGGCACCGAGAGAACAACCAGGTTTGGAACATCGGACTAGCGCAGCTCTTGGCGTAATAATTCTCCGCTCATTGAACTCTTAGATCTTCGAAGACGGCGCTCCCAGGTGCTTTGCCAGAATCGAGAAATTCGCCTTACTGTGGAGGATCCTGGAACCGCTTCGATTCCGACGGATTCCGATCCTCGGACACCCTGCTCGGACCTGGAAGTGCCACCATCCTGCTCCGATCCCGAGAGCGCCACCATCCTGCTCGGATCCTGAGAGCGCCACCACCAGCTCGGATCCTGAGAGCGCCACCATCCTGCTCGGATCCTGAAAGCGTCACCACCAGCTCGGATCCTGAGAGCGTCGCCATCCTGCTCCGCTCCTGAGACCACCCTGGCGGTTTTTAGAGCAATGATATGATCAGCACAGCGGACTACAAGGAACCTCCAGATGTATGCGAATGGAAAAAGCAACTCAAAAGACCTTCCAACGGTTTCTATAGGCGATGAGTCCGTTGAAAACGCAGGGTGGAAATTCAATGATGGCTGGCAGGGACTTATCCCATCTGTAAGTTCCATAGACGATGCAATAAAGATTCTCGGTGAAGTGTGCGGAGAAAGTGAATTAGCAAATGGTATCACTTACGACTTCAAAGAAGGAAAGGTCCGCGTGACTGTGCGCAACGGAAATGACAAAATCGCGCGAATCTGGATTGATGCACGAGCGTCACAACTATTTCTTGTGCCAGCAAATATATGCGAACTAACCGCGGCTTTTGGAAAGTTCGTTGCCATCGGAGTGAGTAGAAACGAAGGCGCATTTTTCGAACGCCCGGGCATGCGCGCTTGCTGCAACGCCATGGATGAGAATAGCAGCCTGCTCTGGCTTGAGATTTTTGCGCCAGACTGTTAGGCAAGAAGCGAGCTTGAATTTTCCGAGTAACTAATGCACCACCAGCGGTGCCTCGTAAGATACTGCCAGGCAGCAGCACACAACGGACCATCATCTTTTAATGGCTATCTGAGATATCCAGAAGGGATATACAGCCTTGCAAAGGAGCGCTAGATTCAAAGAATTATTGTTGCTTCCAGCAAGCATTGTCGCTGGAAAAATGCGCATCTTGTGGAAAATTACAATAGAAGATCGCCAAAAATGTCTTACAATTCTCCCGGAGGCTAGGGGCTAATCCGTGGACGATTACGACTACTATCTTTGCGATCAAAAACATTTTGGTCCGGTAGTGCATGTTGAGGGCAAAACTATCATCATGCGCTGCTCATTTTGCGAGCAGCTTTTTACCGCGATGAATGTTGGTAGCGACAAAACTAAGAAGCCTCGTTCATCAAAAACTTGTGTCTCTGACTGCGATTGGATAACCGATGACAAAACGGTGACTTGCAGGTCATGCAGTTATACCGGTCCACTTCCCGCCAACTTCATCGCGAAGCAATGCAAGACTTCTTCCAAGCCGCAAATCAGTTTTAATGATTAAAACTACAGACATGTTCTAGCTGGAGATGGCCATATGTACCAAATGAGTGCTGATTGGCACTCTTGCTCAGATCGAGGCACAGTCTACGGCATCTATCCGGCCGGTAAAGTGCCTTGTCCATAGCAGTTAGGATTGACAACTTAAGATTTGTCGAATATGACTTTCATAGAGACTCTAAAGGTGTTTCATGAAAACAATCCTTCTTACTCTCGGATTACTAGCTTCTACGGTGATCATCGCCTACATATGTGAGGAAGTCGGGGATAGAAAGTTAATGGCTCGCTGTAGCAAGGAGCATCCGGACAAGACCTGCTGGATCAAGTCTGGTCCATTGCACAACCTACGGGATAATATATTTCAGAACTGCGTGGTTCCGGCGGTTTTTGAATTAACTGGCAAGCCTGTACCGCCTCCTCCTTTCTAATGAGCTGGGTATAACGATTAAATTAATGATGAAGGTTGAATGAGATCTGAGAGATGGCATGAATGCCAATTTGCCTTACAACTCGACCATCTGTCAGTCGGCAGCCGAACGTATCCGTCTGAAGGAAGGCGTAGTGTTCAAAAGCTCAAATTCGTACTGGAATTATCACAATTCTTGCATGACGAACAGCAACCGTCCCCGGTAGACGAACTTGTAGGAGGCGCGGTAGTTCTTCCCTTTTTCGAATTCCGAAAAACGAGCAGGATAAAGTGAATGCGCGAGGAAGGTGCGCGTATCTGTAGTCATTCTGTAGGCACCAATTTAGTGACTACGCGGTGAAAATCTTTTCCGTAGGTGATTGTGCAAATCAGCACGCGAATATCAATCTAGAATACACTGCATACAAATTGTCTACGCAACTACAACTATTCTTCACGCGCGCCGCGCTGTAGATGCTTATCTTCGCGCTTGGTGATCACTCCTGGTAATTACTGTGCAGCTACAAATTGCCTGCACGTTGTTGCAACACTCAGCTGTGTCTGCGTTGTGATAGTTCTACTGCGAATACAACGATGCCGACGAAATAGTGACCCGCTGTATAAGGAGTGACCGGGCGGACGAAATATACGTCAACATTGCCGATTCTATTAAGACTTATCTTCATCATGACCGTTTGGGATCTGTGATTACACAGACAGACGAATCTGGCGCCATCTTGAACAGATACACATACGGTCCATTTGGAGAGTCTGTTGGAGAATTTGATATTCCTTTTGGTTACACCGGGCAGCGATACGATTCGGAAGTAGATTTGTACAATTACAA
This sequence comes from Obscuribacteraceae bacterium (SeqCode), assembly GCA_044226015.1. Taxonomy (GTDB): domain Bacteria; phylum Cyanobacteriota; class Vampirovibrionia; order Obscuribacterales; family Obscuribacteraceae; genus JAIEPM01. Next base: position 73,409 of record JBGAHS010000007.1, on the reverse strand, counting down.
AGCAAGAACTTACTCCCCTTCGATAGGGAGGTTTTTGCAGCCGGATCCAATTGGATTTCGAGCTGGAGATACGAATCTCTATGCCTATGTCAATAATGATGTGACAAATTTGTGCCATGTTTCCCTGCAACTTACTGCATCGCGGTGCATTCCTGTGCATCATCCGAATCGGCTAGGTCCGGGAGCACAGGCGGAAAGCCGGCGCAGCGCAAAGGTCCTCAAATTGCTGCCAAACAATAATGCAAAATTAACTAAGTTTTATTAAATAGGCTCCTGGCAGGTACTTTCGAATATCGTCTTGGTCTGAAGTGCCAAATATGTGACTTTCCATTTATGAACAAGATCCACAGATCGCACAAGGGTAGTTCTAGACAGAGAAATTGGGGCATTAAATTGCACCTCAGCCACGCTACGGCTCAGATCAAGGAATGCTTATCGAGCTTAGAAAAAAGCTGGTCGTTTCAGACGACGACCGGGCATAGTCTTTGGAGTTAATCGTTGCGTTTGCAGGCCTCTGCTTCTGAGTATAGTAATGTTGAACTTACTGACTGGCTTAGGAGTAGGACTTATGCGTGACCAATTCCCCTGCACAACTCAGTGCGGACTGCATCCAAGATCTGCAACTTGTGTTACTTGCGAGAGCGGAGCACGAATTACAAATGATAACGAGTTCAAGGAACTGTTTCGCCAGTACATCGATGCTGTGGCGAAAGAACCAGCCCAATTAAGCCTCTTTCGACCTCGATTAGTGTGGCAAGCTCAGAAAGTTCTCGGACCAGAAGCACCTCAAGATTTAGAGCGAACTGTATGGTGCGCGATAGCAAATACTTCGCAACAGTTCTTTTCCAAGGTTGCAGGCGACTTTCGGTGGAATGACGAAACCCTGCGGAGTATTCTTGATGGGTGGTATCAGCTATTGCTGCTGGCCTGGACAGGTTCCGAGCACCAACGTGTGGGGAAACACTTGGTAGAATCTTGGTCGCAGGAGTTTGAGAAGCTCAGAAAGAATGTGTGAGGTTGTCCTGCTCATTTACCGCTCTATGATGTTAAACAGGTTACGGTAGTTGGTACAGTTGAGTATGCTCCGAGCTTGGCGATGGCGAGGAAAGACTGGCGCGAGCGTTGGAGCGAACGGTTTAGATGACTCCATTTGAAGATGAAACGCGTAAGCAATCGCCCCGGATCGATCCCGGGGTCGTTTGCAGCGAGGCTGAAAAAATCACTCTTAAAGCCGGAGAGCCCTTTGCGGAGCATACTACAGATTCGACTTTTACCACGTCTGACGAAAACTCAGCACCAGAATTGGTATCAGCGGCCAATACCATGCTGAACCCGATCTCTATCTGGGTGGCATGGAAGTAAGTGTGCGCCCAGAGGCTTTGCTGGTGCTGCCACCTTTTCGCAAAATCAAGAAGGCAGGGCTCGTGAAGCTCTGCGGATGTGAGAATTAAGCTTAAATCTCGCCTGATGCTCGTCTCTGTCGGGGCAAAAATATTCTGCAATTCGTATTACAGAATACGTAATTTCCCCACTAAAAACGTGTAGCATGGGAATATTCCCACTTATATGGTGATTTCCCCGATTTACCGGCATTGTGAATATTGCATAATCTACCTACGAAAGTGGTCCGATTGGCGTGGCGGGGACTGTTTTCAGGGTCAAAGACCCAAGTTTCTTTTGAGGTACTAAATGCAAATCGTGGCTGATTTCACCCTCAGTGTTGCAAGAGTTGAATGTCCAGCATGCAGCTTCTCATTCAGCACGGCTGTACCAAACACAGTCGATTGCATCACAGCAGAAACTAAATTCGAAACCGACCTTCATCGTGTTTATGCGACATCTGCATTCAGAGGCGCGGCGATCAGCATGTGCTCACACTGCGGCTATGCCTGGTGGCTCAAAACTTTTCGTCTGCTCTCGCTGGATGAGTCAGCAGAAGCAGACTATCGTTCCAGAGACGAGCATTTGCGAAAGTTCGCCCGAGCATACATTTGCGGCAAACAACACAAACTGAACCATCTCGAACTCGGACTGGTTGCACTCAATGCCAGCTGGTGTGCGCGAGATGGCAAAACGGCTCATTCTAACTGGTCGAGAATTGCCAGAGAAGAACTGGAGAAGGCGCTCAGACACCCAAGCACAAGGAAAGATCGCGGCTTTTACCAATATCTTCTCGGAGAACTTTGCCGACAGGAGTCTGACTTCAAAGCAGCACTCAAACACCTCGACCTCGCAGTGGCAGGACAGAGACTTCCCGAGTGTCTCATAACGAGACAAAAGGTTCAGACTCGCTCAGCTGACCCATCAACTACCCTTCTGCCACCTTATCTGGTGGAAAACATGTTCGCCCCAGTAAAAGCCTTCAATGCAGCTTAGGACAGAGTAAGATGGAAGACATAACACCCCTCAATCTAGAAGACCAACCGAAGCTTTTTGGCTTACGCTACGACCAGTTGATCACTGTGCTCGGTTCGCTAATTGCATCAACGCAGCTATATTCCTGGATGAACCCACTGCCCATCATGGGAGGGCACGACCTTCGCCTCGACATTTCTATTCTCATTTTTATGGTGGGTCCGATTTACTGCCTCGTCACTGCCCGCAGTGGCGGCGGCGTTTCATGGGAAACATTCATCAACTTCTATGTCACCTCTTCAGTCCTAATTCCTGGTCCTGACCCTAACCCAACTCGATTCCTAATTGACGAGTCGCTTCTTGAATTCAATGAGTAACAACAACGAAATGGCTAGCTCTTTACGCAACTATCAGGAGAAGACTAATCCTCTCTCTAATCTGATCGGATTGCTCGGAAACAAAACCAGTGCTGGGGCGCAAATGCCAGCACCAGGTATGTCTAAGTTGCCCGCAAACGAAGTGCCCCGTCCGCACAATTCAGCTGCTGGGTTAGCGCCACTGTGGGATTTGTTCCATGATGATGCTTCGGGTTTGGGCGTTGTAGTTTTGAAAGACGGCAGCTATCGCTGTTGCTTCGAAGTGGATGGAGTCCACGTAAGCGGTTTTGACGAAGTCAGATTGGTCTCTTTAATGAACCATTTCACCGGCTTCGTTAATAGCATTGATACTTCAGTTCAGCTCACGATTGCCTGCCATAACGTGAGCAAAAAAGATTACTTCCTGCGTCACCCTGTAGAGGTCAAAGAAGATGATGAATTCCTCAAGTATGTTGCCAAAAGTGTTGAAAACGACGAGTCCTTCCTCCTCTCGAAAAACTTCATCCCTGAGCTTAAGTTCTTTGTCACCTTTTGCTACCGCCCCCCAAGAGAAAAGCCAGCAAAGCAAGGATGGATTGAAAACACTGTCAACCATGTCATCGATAGCTTCCAAAATCAGGCCGCTCGGCAGACCGTAGCAGCGCATGGCAAAAATGTTCAGACCTTGATTCAACGAGCTCAAGGTCACGTTGCTCAGTTAGGAGCATGCGGAATGAGCGCTCGTCCAATTTCGGCAAAAGAGTATTTCCAATTTCTATACAAGAATTTCAATCCGACTCTTGCAGAGAGTTATGGAATGCAGAATTTGCCAGAACCAATTCGTCCGAACACCGCGCCGATGCCTCCGGGACTGAGAAGAGTTTTCCCGGACATGGAGCCTGCCACAATCAGACAGCAGCTGGCAGAGTCGCTTTACGATTTCAGTAAGCCTGATTTTGCAAAAATTTCCGACCTCACAGAAACCGATGCTGAGGGTGGTGGAGAGAAGGCGAAATTCGTTAGAACGCTATACATGAGCCGCTTGCCGGAACGAACGGCTCCACTATGGTTGATGCCACTGCTGCGCCTCAATTGCCAGTGGAGAATGAACATTTACTGCCACAAGTTGGACAAAGACCTGTTTAGAAAAAACTTGCAACGCAAGCAAGCACAGGCAACAGCGAACACCTACCAGGGGGTGATGGGTCCGCGCTCTGCACCGAACCAGGAAGAAGCTGAGAAAGCACAAGAAGCCGCCAGAATCGGCTCAGAGTTGTACACATCGAACCTTGAAATGTTCAACTACTCGATTTATTTTACGATGGTTGCTGACTCAATCGAAGATTTGAACCGCAACACAGAAATGATGCGCTCTGCAGCTCCACAGTGCCGTGGGGCTCGTTTCGTTGTTGGACAGCACGAGCAAAAACAATTGTTTCTCACCAGCCTGCCAGCTCTCGGAGTGGACTTCACTCGTCGCGGCAAAGCTGTAAGAACGCCCACGGTCCGCAACTCATTCCCCTTCGTTCATGCCAAACTAGGGTCTGACGATGGCGATTGGATAGGCTTCTCGAAAGAAACTCTTGAGCCCGTCTTCCTGAACCCCTACGACGAAAAATTACCGAACGCGCTTTGTGTTGTATTCGGTCAACCTGGGGAAGGTAAATCCATGGTTGCCCAGCAAATCATTCAGTTGAAACTGCTGGCTGGCGCGAAATGCGTAATCATCGACCGTTCGGGAAGCTATAGGCTGCTCACCGAGGTCTACGACAATTCGGCTTACATCAAATTGGGTCCTGACGGTTCAGTTTGTATCAACCTCTACGACTTGCCTCCGGAAGGTCCTGACGGCAAACCGATTGACCCGGCAAATCCACCAGAATCGCACATCATTAAATTGCTCAATTTCCACTCAGTAATGCTGGGCGAACGTGGCGAGCAATCGATGAGCAAAGAAGAAAAGCCAATCTTGATGCAAGGCATCCAGGCTGTTTATAAAATGACCGCTGCTGAGCAACGACTGCCAATCGAGTCAGACCTTGTTGCCTGGCTCTTTAATGAAGCCGCAAATAATAAGGGCGCTCGCCGCGGTGAGGTCTGCGAAGACCTGGCTAACCGATTGAGTCTCTACTGCAAGGGCGCAATCTTCGGCAAATTGTTCGACGGCGAAACATCCATTCCAACCGATGCGCAACTTCTCGTGTTCGACACCGCTGACCTGTCTCACGACAAAACACTCGAGGCTGTTGTCACACTTTTCGTATCGGACTTCGTTCTGCGCAGAGCAGCAAAACACAAGAAAGAACAAATCGGCAAAGGTAAGCCTTCGCGATTTGTGTTCTGTATAGACGAGTTGTGGAGACTGCTTCGCTACGAAGGCGGAAAAACACTCGTTGAAGACGCTTCACGTACCAGCCGCCACTTAGGCTTGCTCTTTATAGGCATCTCCCAGGAATTGGGAGACTTGCTTAGAGACGACCGCGCACGCAACCTGGCAAGCAACAGTTCCATCAAAATTATTTTGGGTAACGACCCGAGTAACTTTGATTTGATTCGCGACTCATGCGGATTAACCGCTGCCGAAATGTCCTCCATCGGGCATTTGACCAGAAAAAACCGAGAGTATTCAGATGCGTTTCTGGTCTACCACAAGATGTCGCGCGGTGTTGTGAAACTCATCGTTCCGCGCTTCATGTACTGGGTCGCAACGACCGAACCAAACAATGACCAACCCCTGCGTTCGCGTATGATTGAACTTTGCAACAACGATAACAGATGGGCCTGCCATCTGCTCGCCAACGGCGTTACGCCAGAAACCTTCAAAGATGAAATGCTGAGGATGCAATAGAAAAATGTTTGACTATCAAGCAGGTGAAAAATACAAGCTAACGCTCATAATGGTGGCAATTGCCGGCGTTATGGCCGGTGTATTTTTTACTGTCTTGTTGATGCCAACTCCTGAAGCTTCAGGTCCGCAAAAGCGCCGCCAGCCGCCAGCTTGGGCTAACAACCCAGATGCAACGGGTCAAGCCAGAATGCCGGAAGATTATCAGGGTGGTCCACCAGCAGATGGCGGACAGGGTGGGGCGGGAGCTCAAGCGATGGCAGCCGACCCAATGCAAGCTCGCACGCTTGTTGAAAATTTCTTGCCTCTGGCCTGGGACCTCAGCGCCTACTCAGCTCGCGCTAACCAGGATCGCGCTCTGATGGTTATGACCGAAGAGTGCAGACAGGCTTACACTCAGAATATCTGGACGCCACAGATTGCTCAACAGATTGAACAATCAGGAGTTCAAAGCACTTTCAGTACGAAAAAAATTGACCAGAGCCCAATTCGAGCTGATGGTTCTGTCGAGGTCACTGTAGAAGGAGAACAGGTATTGACCGTTCCCGGCAAGGGAAGCAAAACCAGAAATGTAAAAGTTATCTACTTAGTTAAACAACTTCCTGAGGGATTACGTATTGCGGCCATCAGCGAAGCCGGAAATAATACACAATAGGCTGCAACGGAGACTAGCTTAAATGCCTTACAGAGCACAAATCGATGATCGTGGCGTCATCACTAAATATAAGGATTCTGAAACTGGTGAAGTCATCAGTGCAAAAGAATTCGAACGCCGCTTCATGCAACAAAGTGGTGGCTATGTCATGACTCCGGCACCGCAAGCACCGCAGATGTATGCAGTGCCGCCAGCTCAACAAGGTCAATACGGCGGCAACGGCGTAGCTCCAATATTTCAGTACAACCAGCAACAGCTCGGTTCGCAGCAACAAGGTTTCGCCCCAGTTCTCACTCCTGGACAGCAGCCAGCTCAGCAGGGACAAGCAGCCCCCATGCCGATGGCGAGCCAACAGATGCCAATGCAGCAAGCTCCAGCGCCAGCAGCAGCACCCGCTCCAGACGGAAGCAGCCCGCTCGTTCAACCAGGCGCGCAAACGCTCGGACCAGGTTCAGCAGAGCAGACGGCGGGAACACCCCCAAGCCATAGGTTGGAAGGCGTCGAAAAGCAAACTCCTCATTTGGCTGGCGGAAAGAATTACCGCACTCACGGATTTCTGGATGCAACTTCTATTGCAATCTTATTGCCGACTCTAGTTCTGCTAGCCCTAATCGTCGCAGCAGCACACAAGAAACGCCTCTTCCCATGGCAAACAATCAGAACCTTCAACCCGCCATCGGGCTTGATGACACCGCGAGATTACGAGCGTTCATTTGTGTGTCCGCCTAATTTGCGGAGACATGGAAGAATGGGTAAGCGCAACCCGCAGGCGACGTGGACAGATGCCGATGGCATTGTAATTCCATTCGGATTCCTGGCTAGAACGCACTTGCCAGTGACCATTCCACTTGGTCACCTTCCAAACAAAAACATGTTCATCGTAGCTCCGTCAGGTTCAGGTAAAACGACCTTGATGCGTGCGGTAATGAAAGCACTGCTTGCAAAGCCTTGCGTCATGATCGCACTGGAAGCTAAAGCGAACGACCCGAACCTCGACGAAAAGAAAGAAAGCTTCAAGCACACAGTATTGCCAGAAGCCAAAGCAGCAGGATTTGAAGCTTTGTACTTCAACCCTCTGGACGCTGAATCTATTTGCTGGAACCCGCTTGATTTGGACCCAACTAGCTTCGCTTCATCTATCGTACAAGACGTAAACTCGCTGCCTCCAGAAGAACAACACTGGGCAGAACGTGATCACGGATACATCTCTGGACTGGTGAAGCTTCTGAAATGGGGCGCAGTGCAAGTAGTTCGTGATGATGAAAATGGACAGACTGCAGAAGTTGCGCCGTTGCCTTGCAATCCGCGCGGTCTAATGAAACTTGTAAACAACCGCAGAAACATCGTTGAGTCACTACGCCGACTGAAGACAAACCCAGATGTCGACCCAACAGAACTCAATGAACAAACCATGACTCTGTCCTCAATCATTCGAACAGATACAGATTGGGACAAGAACATTCAAGGTGTACGTGGTCGCTTGAGAATGTTCAGAAACGAACAGGTTCTGCGCGTTACCGAGCAATCGAACGTAGACATCAAAGCAACCATGCACCGTCCTTCCGTGCTGATTTTCGGTGCGCCGGCAAGCTTGGGACCTGATGCTGAGTCACTTGCAGCATGTTTCGTTTATCAATTACAACAAGCATTGCACACCAGATATGGTACCGCCTCGGTTCTGCCATTGTTCGCGTTTTTCGATGAGTATCAAACCTTGAATATCGACCTGGCAGGCAGATTGTCAGCGATTGTACGCGGCGCCAACGGCGGTCTGGCAGTAATTCTTCAGAACATCAGCCAGATTGCTGGCAAGATGAGCGCAGACCCGACATCGGGCGGCGCTTCAGAATTGAAGACATTGTTCTCAAACTGCGCAATTCGTGTTTGCTTGCACAATGCTGACGAATCGACATCTAAGTTCTTCTCGGATGAAATCGGTAAACACGCCGTTATCGTTCCAGGTATTTCAGATAGATATGAATCGAATGGATTCGGCATCTTCCCAACAAGTTGGAACAGAATTCACTCGCAACAAGTTGTAGCCCGAGTAGACGCAGACACCATCAAGCGTATGGAGAAGCACCACGCTCTGGTATATCTATCACCAGCAGGTGACCCAGAATTTGGCGAAACCAAGCCATTCATGGTTGACTTGCGTGGTATCGAAGAAATCGCACGACTGCATTTGCTGCACAATGTGTCGAACCGCGGCGGGCAAGACCCATCGGCAGCGGCACCTGTACCAGGAGTTCCGGGTGGCGCTGTACCATCGGCAGTTCCAGGAGCCGTCATACCAGGGGTCGCAGCACCAGTTGCAAAAGCCGCCGCCAATGCCGCTCTCGATGCAGCTATGGCAGCAGCATCAAACGCTGCCGCTGCAAATGCACAGGCGCCAGATCAGGCAACACTATCTACCAGTGCCGTAATACTCAACACAGGAAGTCCAGAGCCACAAGCGAGCAGCAAACCAGCATTTCCTGGTTCAGCTGCACCGGTGTCAATACCATTGACTCCAGCACCAGCGCCGGTGCCGATACCCGCGATGGGCATAGCAGGCACCGCACCAGCAGCGATGGCAGGACCTGCGCCCGCTCAGATTCCGGCTGCTCCGGCTCAGATTCCGGCTCCAGCTCCAGCTGCAGCTGCAGCTTCGATGCCAGCACAGGGTCCTACTACGACACAACGAGCTTGCCCACATTGTGGCAAACAATCTGGTAAGGGTCGCTTCTGCAAAGAATGCGGAAAGTTTGTGGGCGCAGAAGCAGCAGCACCAGCAGCTGATGCCAAAGCACAACCATTTCCAACTGGCGCAGTAGCTCCAGCCATCCCAATGCCTCAAGCCGTACCTTTCGCACAGGCACCACAGATGCCGCAGGCTCCTCAGATGCCACACGCACCTCAAATGCCTCCATCACCTCAGATGGCACAAGAAGAAATGCTCATGCCCCAGGTAGAGCATGGTCCGCGTATGCCGCAGGCTCCTCAGATGCCACAGGCTCCGCAGATGCCGCAGGCGCCTCAAATGCCACAGATGCCGCAAATGCCTCAGGCACCTCAAATGCCCAACCAGGCTGCTGCTGCCAGAAAACCAGTTACAAGCCTGCATGCCGACCTCTCTCAGTTTGGTGTTCCAAACAAGAAGCCCAAGGCTGGCGTAGAGCAATAAGGAAGCAAAGACTATGCAAGCGAGGCAGCCGAAAAGCTGTCTCGTTTCTTTTTCAAAGCTTAGCTGAAATATAAAGCGTTCGAAAAAACGAACGTGAAAGGGTGAATTTCGGGGTACATTAACGGAGTACCTGCAGGACACTTGCGATGGACGAAACGGCGCTAAGCATCGACCCAAAGGGGCTCCTAAAAAATTCGGTTCGACCGAAGCCCAAAAAGAAGAATCTCGTCTTGATGCAGCGCGACCTGGCTGCTCTGGAAGAACTCTTTCACCATCGCACTATAAGTAGTAGCCAACTTGCTAGCTTATGCTTTCCAGACATCAGTTATGAGACAGCACGCAAGAGGCTGCGCCGACTTCAACAATATGGCTATATGGGCGCTGCCACTTCAGGCAGAATGGAAGGGCGCGGAAGACCCGAGCTGATTTATTTTTTGAGCACAGCTGGCGCAAAAGTTTTAGAACAAAGCAAAGGCATCTCCTGGGAATCAGTTCCAACAGGACCGCCCCATCTTTACCATAAAGAGCACTTTCTGCGACTGGTGGACATAAGACTTAAGCTGGAAGAGGCAGAAAAGACGGGTTCGATAAATGCGCTCAAATGGTCTTCGGGACGCGAGTTTTGGCGCGAGCTGTCAAACACGCCAGAAACTATGGAAGAGCAGTCAGATGCAACCATTCAATTTTCTCTTGGGGGCAATCTTCCCAGTCGAGTACTTCTGGAAATGGACACCGGCAATTTTCGCCAACACCGACATTGGGAGCCCAAGATAAGGAGTTTCCTCAAATTGGGTCATCCTATTTGGGTTATAACAGGGGCGGCACCACGCATTCTGACACTGCGAAAGTGGACGGCGCCCTTACTTGAAGAAGCGAATGTCGGTCCGGAACAATGCATCTTTGCCGTGTACGGAGAAATAATGAAAAACGGCATTTTCAAAACACCCTGGTATAACACAGAAGGCTCAGAAATCAGCTTTTCTTACGAGCAGCCCTAAACACTGAATTGAAATCTCAGCACGATTGGAAAAATGTATGTCAATCAAACTTTTTGCAAAGCGAGTGAATAAGCCACTTTGTGTATTAGCAATGACCTTATCACTTTTGCCGCTGGCATTTAGCATTCCGGCCCAAGCACAAAATGCTATTTGGAAAACTTACCAGGACATGGGCAACTCGATGTTCAACGACGCCGATTATGTCGGGGCAGAGAAGAATCTCTTAGAAGCAATCTCGGAAGCAGAGAAGCTTGCAAGTGGACAATCTATGCTGAAGCAAAGCCTCTCATTGCTCGAAAAAGTTTATAGAAAGCAAAATAAGAATGACGAAGCGGATAAGATTGTACAGCGCATTAATCAGTTGCCGAGTGCGAGTTCAAGCTCAACTGCTGCTGCAACCAGCACCACACCTGCCACGGCAACCGGCACCACAGCTCCAGCATCCCCGCCGCCAGCCACAGGAGAGACAGCAGCTGTAGCCGCTCCCCCAGCCACTCCCGCAAGTAGCACTCCGAGTGCTGCAGGTTCAGCAGGCGAGAAAACTGAAGCCAAAAACGGCGACGACTTTGACAATCCGAGGGGTACTACTGCCGGTGCAACCTCCGCCACTGATTCTTCAGCGGCAACTGGCAGCTCAGCTGCGTCGGCGACAGGAAGTGGCTCCCTTACTCCTGCTACAGACAGCAGCACAAGCACTGGAACAACTTCAAGCAGTAGTCCCGTTCCTGAGGTCAAAACAGCAGGCAGCGATCAAACGGCAATGATACCGTCTGTGACACCAGCAGCAAGTACAACTAGCGTGAAAGATCTGACTGAAATTCGTCGTATCAATGGGCACATCGGTTGGCTGAAATCGCTAGCATTTGGCGATGATAACACGCATGCACTCTCAGCAAGCGAAGACAAGACCGCAAGATATTGGGATCTCTCATCGGGGCAACAATTGCAAGAATTGGTGGGACACGATGGGGTAGTGACAGCCTGCGCAGTCTCAGGAAAGACTGCCATTACCGGTGGTGACGACAAAACTGTGCGTGTATGGTCATTGGCTGACGGAAAAGAGATAAAGAAACTGGTCGGACACACCAATATGGTGAATTGTGTTGCCATTTCTTCTGATGCAAAGCGAGGCATTTCAGGGTGCTTTGATGGTGCCATCAGGTATTGGGACCTCGACCAGGGCACTTTAGTTTTCGAGCTTAACGGTCACAAAGAAGCAGTTAGAGCTATTGCAATTTCTCCTGATGGCAAAAAGGCAATCTCAGCAGGAGACGACAAAACTGTCAGAGTTTGGGATCTCGATGCGGGCAAAGAGATAGCGAATATGACAGGTCACAGTGACGCTGTTCTGACAGCAGCTTTTTCTCCCGATGGCAAAAGAGCCATCACATCTGGCAAAGATACAAACATAATTGTCTGGGACATCGACTCAAAATCCTTAAGTAAAAGAATGACGGGGCATACCGATTGGGTCCTTAAGGCTTCATTCTCAGCGGATGGCTCGAAAGCTATAAGTGGCAGCCTCGACAAAACCTGCAGAGCCTGGAACCTTGCAACGGGCGATGCTTCAGGCGAATTCAAATCAATAAATAGTGGTGTCTGGGCGGTTTCATTTTCGCCCGATGGGCATTTCATGGTCACCGGCACTGATGACAAAAGCGTCAGATACTGGCAATTACCCGATTGGTAAAGGTTTGAGAGATCAGGTGACTTTGCCAGATTAATGGGAATATTGTTAACGTCTGGTTTCAGGCCGTGCAGATGTTAGATCAAACCCAGAGCGAACAGAAAATCGATACCAACCTTGGGCAAAGTATTAGAACTTGTGCCGAATGTGGGTTAGAGCTTGTTGGTGAAAACGCTGTTTGCGCCTGCGACAATTCACTGCCGTCGCGACTCAGAGCTCAGGCTCCGGCCAAAGACCCGTACATAGGCGAACTTCTCAATAACACTTACCAGATTCAAGAAGTTGTCGGAAAAGGCGGTATGGGCTGCGTGTACAAAGCCCGCGACGTTTTGATGGAAAGAACTGTCGCCATCAAAATGTTACATGCGCACTTAATTCAAGACCAGGCAAGCATCCAACGATTTCAACAAGAAGCTCGTGCGGCAAGCGCGATTAACCATCCAAACGTAATTACGGCTTACGACTTTGGTATTTCCGAGGCTGGGCAGCCCTTTTTAATCATGGACTTCCTTTCAGGGAAGAGCCTTTCTGCCACCATCGATGATTCCAACGGACTGGAATACTCTCGAGCAATTCACATCTTCGCTCAAACCTGCGATGCGCTTCATGTCGCCCACACCAAGGGTGTTATTCACCGTGACTTGAAACCAAGTAACATCATGGTAGTGCAAAACAGAGAAGACCCCGACTTCGTCAAGATCGTTGACTTCGGTATTGCAAAATTACTTCCACACTCTGGAAAGCAATCTCAGAACTTAACGCAAACTGGTGAACTGTTTGGAAGCCCGCTCTACATGAGCCCAGAGCAGTTCCTCGGAAAAGCCCTGGATGAGCGCACGGATATTTACGCAATGGGCTGCGTAATGTATGAGTCGTTGATCGGCAGACCACCATTCTCAGGCGAGCATGTGCTTGAGACGATGCACAAGCATATAAATGAGCCGCCAGCAAAATTCAGCGTTGCCAGACCAGACCTGAAGATTCCATCGAAGCTCGAAGCAATTGTAATGCGAGCGCTGGAAAAAGAGCCTGATGCACGTTTCCAATCAATGGCAGAACTTCGCGATGCTATTTTGATGACGATAGAAGGTGCGAAGGACACACGAACACTTGGTGCACGACTTCAGAGTATACAATCGCAGTTAAAACGTGCGCGCAAGAAAAACGAGAAGTGGATCAGACGGGGACGAATAGCTGGTTTCTGCGCTGCAGGAATTCTTGGAATTGCCCTTGTTGTGAACGTCATAATGATGGGCGATAAAGACACACAGTGGGTCAATTTGCGTAAGGAAGCGCAGGAAGCCTATCGTAGAGCCGATCTCAAAAAAGCAGAAAAGCGCTTCTTTGAAGCTGGAAAAATTGCAAAAGATCTTTATGGCGATGAAGACCCTAAATATCTAGACACTCTGGAAAAGCTAGCATGGATATACGAAGAGCAAGAGCGCTACGCGCCGGCCCGCAAACTTTTTCAGAAGGTGAAAGGACTCACGCCTGAAGATGTGATGCGCTTCAAAGCAGCGCAAATTCTCGCTTACACTCCAGTATCGCAGCTGAGAAATCTTGAACAACAAAATGTATTGAAGGGTCCAGAAACCGCACTCAAAGCGGGCATCAAAGAGTTGGAAAAATACATTGGACCAACAGACCCAGGGCTAATTATTTTGTACCAGGCGCTTGCAGAAACCTATGAAAAGCAAAGGCACTTTGCAGAAGCGGAAGATGCAAGAATAAAACTAGTTTCTATCAGAGAAGACTCGCAGGGGCAAGATTCACTCGGAGTAGCTGACGCGAGAGTCGACCTCGCCAATCTCTATATGGAATGGGGAAAAGATGTTTCTTCAAAGAAAGCTTACGATGATGCACAGCGTACCTTTGCTGAAGCAAAAGAAAGCTACGAGACAGCAATGAAGGTGTACCAGGAACTGATTGGTGGCAACTGTCCAAAGCTTCCTGGTATCAAAACTTCTCTTGCTGAGTGCATTAAACTAGAAGCAGAAGCCGCACAGAAAGCGAAAGAGAATCCGCAATCTAATACTCTGCCAGAGTATCAATAGAGACGCTTGGGCGAAATCAGGGTTACGGCACGTCGCCAGACTCAGTCTCTGCGTTTTCATCCTTGCCCACAGGCAGACCGAGTGATCGCAGAAATGAGCAAATACCATCCAATATCTGCTTAAACCAATCGCCATTATTAGCCGAAGCTTCTTTTTCCTTTGGCTCTTTGTCTTCGCCACCATCTGGAGTGGCATCAGCAGAACCAGAATTTGGGTAAGGACTCTTGTATTTCTTCTTTTTTGGCGCATCAAGGAGGTCATTAACATCTTCGCCTTCTTGCCCTTCGCCAATATCGTCCATGATGCTAGACATAGCTTCACGCCCCTTCTCGTCCATGAGAACAGCGATTTCGCTATCAACTCGTTTGTAGCTTGATGGATAGGTAAAGTTTGAAAGCGGAATTTGTTTGTCCGCTATTTCAAGTGTATTAAATACAGGAGTTCGCTTGCCGTTTTCATCGATATAGGAAACCTTTAGCGGCAGTCCAGCCATGCTTGAAAGTCCTACACCATATATTTTCGAAAAGACTGTCTTCAATTCAGGCGGCGCTTGCACATCTGGTGTGACCCAAAACTCAACCTTTTTCAATCCAGTTGAAGCGAGGTTGTCGGTCAAATATTGAGAAGCCTTGTGTCCGAGAATTTTGCCATCCTGCAATTTCTTTGGTTTCTTTTCCACTAGCATCTGCTTGTAGGCAGACTGCTTAGCCGCCGATTTACCAGACGAAGCGGCCTTCAACGAAGCACCTTTCCATTCTGACAAGGGTGAAAGAAAGTAGACTTTCGTCTTGTCGTTGTACATAACGACGTTCCATTGGGGCGCTTTGGTTACAAGAGTGCAGCCCATCTTCTTATTGACTGCAGCCATTCCTGCCGCAGATAGATAAATATTCCAAAGTCCAGTATGTGGTTGTTCTTGTAGCAAGACCCAGCCGCGCACATCTGCGGCATACGTTGACGCAGAAGAGAAGAAGAAACCTGCGGTTAAAGACAATAGAGCAAGTTGACGTGAAAAAGAGGACATCTACCGCACCCGGATACAAAACGAGCTATCGAAGTTATTCCCTATTGAAGATCATCGGAATATTAATTTGCAAGTCTGCCTTTAGCAATTTCATGCTAGAGCAATTTTTCAGCGAAATGGCAGGCAGAAAAGTGACCTGGCTCAATTTCTCTAAAAGCTGGTTCGTCCTGGCGACACTTCTCTTCTGCCAGAGGACAACGAGTATTGAATCTGCACCCTGCCGGTGGAGACGCCGGGCTCGGCAGATCGCCTTGCAATATTATTCGCGAACTCAAGTCGGCATCAGGGTCGGGAATCGGCGCCGCGCTTATCAATGCCTTGCTATACGGATGAAGAGGCTTACGATAAACCTCATCGCACGCTCCTAGTTCAACAATTTTGCCAAGATACATAACTGCGATTCTGTCACTTATGTATCGCACTACATCGAGATTATGCGCAATGAAAATGTAGGTGAGATTGAACTCTTTACGCAAATCAATCAAAAGATTCAATATCTGAGCCTGCACGCTAACATCGAGAGCAGAAACAGGTTCATCAAGAATGACTAGACGTGGTTTTAAGGCTAGCGCTCGCGCGATGCCAACACGCTGACGCTGTCCTCCCGAAAATTCGTGCGGATAGCGATCGTACATCGCCTCAGACAAGCCGACCAGGTTCATCAGCTCTTTGATTTGCTTTTGCAATTCAGGGCCTTTTGCAACACCGTGAACTTCAAGGGGCTCTGCGATGCTCTCGGCAATGGTCATACGCGGGTCGAGGCTAGCGTAAGGATTTTGAAAGACGATTTGCATGTGTCGTCGCAGTTCTTTTAGCGCTTTCGAACTTGCTGTGTGAACATCGACACCATCAACATTCACGGTGCCTTCCGTCGCTTCCTGCAAGCGCAAAATCACACGACCCAGTGTGCTCTTGCCGCAGCCTGACTCGCCGACCAAGCCGATGGTTTCACCAGCATAAACGGTCAAATCGACGCCATCGAGCGCGCGAACAGCACCCACTTGCTTGTTGAAAAGTCCCTTTCGGATGGGAAAGTGTTTTTTCACACCCTTAATGGAAACGAGAATCTTTCTTTCTGAATTCAAACCGTTTGCCCTTCGTCCTCAAAAAAGGATATCGTCAATTTAATCCATTGTCCTTCATTGCAACCCTAATTTTTTTGCAGCGGCTAGTCTATGTCATAGCGGGGTACATTCAGACTAATTCTGATTTGCTTGGGGGAACGTTAAATGCAATGTCGCTTGAAGCAAGGATTAAACCTTGCACTGCTCTTATTGCTCGCGAGCCACTGCCAGGGTGCGTTTGCACAAGGCAATGATGTGGACAGAATAAACAAGAACTGGGAAAACATAGACAAGAAGTACCTTCACAATAAGTGGCAAACTCCAGGCGAGATTCAGAAACCCGGCGAAATCCAGAAAGCCGGTGAAATACAAGTTCCAAGAGGCATCAAAGCCATCTCCACAAAGAAAGAGGACTGCTCGCAGCGATTTACCGTTGGCGCAGACACGCTTTTTGATTTTGATAAATCCACGCTTAACAAATATGCGCTCGAAACGCTAAGCGTGCTGAAACCAATGATTATGAAGCTTGGAGTCCATCCGATTAAAGTAGAAGGACATACAGATTCGAAAGGTAGCGATGACTACAACCAGAAGTTGTCCGAACGCCGTGCAGAGCAAGTGAAAAACTGGCTGCTTGAAAATCATATTTGCACCCAAGCGGCAATAACATGTGAAGGCTTAGGCGAAAAACATCCCGTAGCTAGAAATCAAAACCCAGATGGCAGCGACTTTCCAGAGGGTCGTGCAAAAAACAGACGAGTTGAAATTGTAGTCGACACCTGCAAATCCGTCGAAGAAAACTCAGCAGCAAAAACAGAGCCAGCTCCTGAACCTGCAGAAAAATGAGATAAATCTACGAAAACAGAACAACTAAAAAATCGCAAAAGAAAAATCGGAGAAAAAAATGAGAAGCAAGAATTTTGTTCTTTCCTTTACAGCGCTTTGTTTTGTCGCGGCTCCAGTCATGGCAGCGCCTTCCTATCCGGACAAGCCTTACGAAGCAACTGTGGACAATGTCGGAACTAATACAAGTTCACACACATACAACGATGGAAAAGGACACATGCGCTCGGAAACTACAGTTGCGGGTGTGAAGAGAGCCAGCATTCTAGATTTCCAAAACAAAGTTATGTACTCAATCGATGATCAAAACAAAACGATCATGAAAATGCCTTTCAGCGGGCGTCCAGAAGACGACACCACAGCCAAATGGCAATCGATTGGAAACAAAGTGATCGATGGGCATCCGTGCACTGGAAAACGAGGCGTCAATAACGGCATAACTACTGAAGTCTGGACGGGTACTGACACCGGATGCTCGGTGCTGGTTATAAGCAATGGCAAGCCTGTTTCGAAATTGATTAGTTACAAAGGTGGTCCGGTAAACTCGGCATTGTTCCAGCTTCCAGCGGGTTACAAGACAACCGACATGAGTGCGATGATGAAGAATATGCAGGCAGGCGGGCACTAAAGCGGAGAAGGTGCTTGCAGTTCAAATGACCTGGAATCAGTTCGCAGAAATTCGCGAGCAGCTACCGCTCAGCAGAAATTCGCGAGCAGCTCAAAAAAAAATACGGAGGCTGCGGGCCACCGTATTTGGAGTCATCGAGTCATGGAGCAATGAGAAGAAAAACTAAGGTCTTACATTCATCTCGCTAAGACAAGAGTCGAGTTGATGTATCAGTGCGCCTAGCACGGTTCTGTGTGGGCGATTCACTGGAACATAGTGGTTCGTCTTCAAGTCAAGAACCATTTCGTCTTGCACTGGCAGCATGAATGGCTTCACACCGCTAGCTTGCATTTGTTGGCCGCGTTCCATATAGCATGGTGCAGCACTCATCTCGTAACCGAACATAGCGTCGCCACCATTGGTGGTGCTTTGGGCTCCGTTATAGGCTCCCCAAGTATTTCCTGCGATTTTGTGACTTTGTCTTGGTTCTCTTAAGTAGAGGTACCAGAACACGGTGTATAAAATCGCCAATTCAGACGCGATCAATAAGTAAACGAACATAGCCCGCCTCCCTGCATCAGCAAGCTAATTAGCCAAAACAACCAAACCGATTAATCAAATATTCAACATTTACATTGTAACGAATCACTACAAAAAAGCTATCCCCTTTTTCAAAAAAACATAGTTATCAAGTGATTAAATCTATTCGGCGTAAAACCCCTATTCATGGGTATTCAAGGCTATCGTATGTTAGTGACTTTTGTTCTGACGAGATCCAGCACACTGGTTTCTAAGAGCAATTAAATTACAAATGTAAAGTAACAATTGAATTGTAAAGAGACGGATATAAAAGCCCGAAGGAGTTGTAGGATGGACATTTCCAGAGTTGCGGTCATCGGTGCCGGCACAATGGGAGCATCAATCGCGGTGGCACTTGCCAACTACGGTTACTGCGTTATTTTGAAAGATATTGATGAGAAGGCGCTCACAAACGGGCTTTCGCGAATTGACAAGATATTGCAATCGCTTGTCAAGAAGGGCTTACCGATGACCGAAGCAGACCAGCGAAGAAAACTCATTACAACGGCAACGGAGTTTTCGGCTCTTTCAAATGTTGATTTGGTAGTCGAAGCAGTTCTGGAAAAGATTGAAGTAAAGATAGACGTATTCAAAAACCTCGAACTTCATTGCCGCAAAGACACAATACTTGCCAGCAATACCTCAAGCCTATCCATCTCAGAAATTGCCTCAGCAATTGAACACAGAGACAGAGTGGTGGGGCTTCATTTTTTCAACCCGGCAAATATCATGAAGCTGGTGGAAGTAATTCCAGGTTTAGAAACTTCAGATGTCACTGTAAATCGAGCGATTCAATTCGGACAGTCTCTCGACAAACTGGCAGTGCGCGTAGATGAATGCCCTTCATTCCTTGTAAACAGATTGCTCGGCAGATACATGACGGAAGCTCTCTGGTGCCTTGAAGAAGCAGTAGCGGGTATTGAAGAAATCGACAAAGCAGCAGTTGAATACGTAATGCCTGTAGGTCCATTAGCACTCCGCGACATGAATGGAGCCGACATCGGACTTGCAGTCGCCCAATTCAATTTCCAAGAATACGGCTCAAGATTTAAGCCCGCCCCCATTCTTGAAGAAATGGTGCACAAAAATTGGCTGGGTCAAAAAACGGGCAAAGGCTTCTATATGTATGATGCCGAAACAAGAAAACGCGCAGGGGTAAATGAAGAATTGGTCGAAATGATCAAGAAGAAAACGAATAGTTTCGGAGCCAAATTCCAGGCTGAAAGATTGTTTCTTCCAATGATCAACGAAGCATTCATTGCGCTGCAAGAGCACGTTTGCGCAGTTGAAGACCTCGACCCAGCACTTGTCGCTGGGCTTGGGATGAGAAAGGGACCGCTTGCCCTGGCTGAAGATATTGGGCTTGATAGATGCCTGGAAGAATTGACGACATTATTCAATGCATACGGCGAAAGATTCCGACCAGCTCCACTCCTAAAGCGTTATGTCAGAGCCGGACGAAAATCAATTTTGAACGAACAAGAAACACATAAGAAGGAAGCAGTTCACAGTTAGGTTTAAAGCGAGTTAAGGTCAAAGAAATGAACAAAATAGATTTGCGAAGTGACACAGTCACCCATCCATCTCCACAAATGCGCGAAGCGATGATGAGAGCCGAAGTTGGCGATGATGTTTTCGGCGAAGACCCGACAGTAAATAGACTGGAAGAGTTAGCAGCCAATATGACAGGGAAAGAAGCGGCTCTCTTTGTGGCGAGCGGAACAATGGGAAACCTTGTTTCTCTTCTAGCGCACTGCAACCGCGGCGACGAAGCGATTTTAGGCAGCTTAAGTCACATTCATATTCATGAGCAGGGTGGCATCGCACAAGTGGGTGGCATTCATTCACGAATAGTTCCAACAAAAGATGATGGAAGCATGGACATTCAAGAAATCGAAGACCTGATAAATGAAGACGATATTCATTGCGCTCACTCAAAGCTCATAGGAATTGAAAATACCTGGTATGGTCGTGTTTTACCGCTTCAATACATGCAAGAAGTCAAAGAGCTAGCTGAGCAGCACAACATGCTCGTGCATCTTGATGGCGCACGCTTATTTAACGCAGCAGTCGCTCTCGACGTACCTGCCAGTTCGATTACTCAACATGTAGACAGCGTTCAATTCTGCTTGAGCAAAGGACTGGCCGCACCAGCCGGCTCGATGGTTTGTGGAACAAGAGAATTCATTCTCAAAGCACGCCGTGCCAGAAAGATGCTTGGCGGAGGAATGCGGCAAATTGGCATTGTCGCAGCAGCAGGAATTGTAGCGCTCAAATCGATGGTAGACCGATTGAAAGAAGACCATGAAAACGCCAGACTTCTTGCAGACGGACTCAGCAAAATCGAAGGCATCAAAATACTCCACTGCGAGACAAATATGGTTTTCATTGGCTCTGCAAATCCGACAGTTTCAACAAGGCAACTTTGCGCAGAGTTGTGCGCCGCAGGATTACTGGCATTTTCTGATGATGTGGGCATAAGGCTTGTCACACATTACGGTATTGAATCGTCAGACATTGATGCAGCCATAAGGATTGCAAACACTGTCGCAAAAGGGCTTTTCCAGAAGTCTCTTAGCTCACGCTAAATAGCGCCTCATGAGCTAAGAATGACTTGGCTCGGGCGTTATCGCGTCAGAGATGTACATTGCCACCATATATAGTGCAGCGAAGTGCTCGGTGAAATCACCGGGCACTTTCAACATTTTCGATTTAATTGTTCGCCCCAAAAAAGACCCAAATACGTCCCGAATCAGACCACATCAAAACTTATTCTGTTCACATCGAAAGCAACCGAGGAAATGAGGACCAAACGATGTTCAGCTTACTTCAGAGATTTTCTTTTGCGCAGAGTTCAAAGGAGAACGTAGCGCCACCACCCCCGATGCCAGTTGTTAAACGTCCACAGGGTAGTGATGTAAGCAGTCAGTCCCAAACAGAGCCCAACAAAGATTTTTCTTGCTTGAACGACGTATTCGGAGAGCTAATTGACGAAGAAGCTCCATACGCACTCAGCAAGTGGTAGTTTTACCTGCACAACCCAACCACAGCAAAGAAGGGATGGCTCGCCATCCCTTCTTTGTCTTTTAGAATCGCGGGCGATGTTCGTGCTGCGGCGGAGGCGGCGGCGGACCCTCGTGAGCCGCCCAGTGACTGTGCTCGTGTTCCTCACCTGCACCCATGAAATGTCTTATCTTGCGTAAGCGAATCTTCTTTCGCTGCTCTGGCGTCAAAATCTCAGCAAATTCAGTCATCTGATCAATCATCAAGTCTGTTATTTGAGATTTGTGCTCTTTTATTTTTGCTTTCAGAGCATTTATCTGCGATTTGTCGAGCGTTTCCTTTCCTAACTCTCGCAACAGCTGCTGACGCAGCTCCATCATATCAACACGAGCATGCCCCATTTTTGAGAAACCACGATGCCTCAAGTCCGCCATTTTCTCGAGCTGCTCATCGCTGAGCTCTATGCCCTGAAGAAGCATTGAAGTATCCTCAAGCCAGTGCCTTCCAGGTCCACCACCCATAAACCGCCCCTTTCCTCGTCCAGGTCCACGTCCAAACATCGACCACCCTCCACAAACGGCTACAAAATCATCTTCGCCGATTTCCAATTTAATAGCCAGCGTGAGAACTCTCGCTCCACATTTGAGCCAAGAGTGTTCCTGTCTCACTTTAGATTTTCCGAATCGAGCTATCCGGACTTGCTCACGCCTGAAAGATTTAACGAACTCTTGGACTGGTACGCCGGATCCATCCAGGCATGCCAGACTTGGTCTGCCCGGTCTCGCCAACTGATGCACCAGACCCCTGCACGCATGCCGGACTAAATCACGCCGACAGGTTTCAGTCACTTGTGTACGGAGCCGGATGTGGTCAATTCGAAAATGCTACGTTCTGAAAATTTTTATGGATCCACTTGCCGTCTTCGCATAGAGGTCCGTCAATAGTCCCACAGCCAGCTGCCTGATTTTTGATTATAAAGTCGAAAAATGGCGACATTCGGGGACAAATTCTTAGCCTCAAGGCTGTTTCGTTAAGTGTTAGGAAACGGTTGCTTCAAAGATTTCGCGATTTTATCAAGTGGAATTAGAATACATTTTAGAGGACCTTTCCGGGCATATATTAATTACACTCAGCTCTGCGATATCGAGGAACAGTGTCGACCGTCAATCGTCGATCAAAAGAGTTGAGAGTTGAGTCCCGGCACAGTTCCCGCAGTTTCCGCGAACATGGAGTCAGCAGCATGGCCACGTACAAAAAAGATTCTAGATTGAGCGCCTGCCTGGCCATCACGATAGCGCTTTCCTCTTTGCTGACACCGGCATTCGCTCAAAGCGGAACCAGCGTCTATCAGAAACTCACTGAGTACGAAGAAACCCTTTTCGGAAAAGCCGATACTGGTTCATCCATTGACAAACGGCTACAAAAAGTCGAAAAGCAGCTCTTTGGCAAAGTGGCTGGAAAAAACACAAGTACTGCACAGAGAGTTGCGGAGATTGATGGAGTTATGAGCGGCAAAACCGCATCAAAATACTTCCCACCTGAAGCACCGACCTTAGACCGCTCAGAATTCGCACCAGAACCGAAACAGGCTCCTGACAGCGCAGATGTTGCAAGCAGGGCGGTCAGCCGAGATATTGATGCTCCACTGCCGGCTGGCAATGAGGATAGAATCAAGGGAATTCTCAGACAGGCGATGTCAGATTATTCCGCAGGCAAAACAGCCGACGCCGAAAAAGCCTTTTTGAAAGTTCTAGCAATCGATTTTCGCAACGTTGATGCAAACTACAATTTGGGTGCCATAGCAGAAAGCAAGGGCGATCTGAATGCAGCGCAGCGCTATTACTCGGCTGCTCTGAAAGGCGACCCAAGCGATTTAGAGCTTCGCGATGCGCTTTCGGCGGTTCAATCTAAATTGAAGTCACAACAAACAGCTAAGGCGCCCGCGGCACACGATTCAAGTGCCAGCTCGATGCCCCCATCAGCTCCGCCAGCCGGAGCGCCTATTACTGCGGCAGACAGAACAATAGCAGCAGAAGCAGCTGCTGCGTATAAAAAAGGAAATTTTGACGACGCTATAGAAAAGCTGTCGTACCTGTCCAAGAAGAACCCTTATGATGCAAATACACAATTCGCTCTGGGACAGGCATTTAGAGGAAAAGGCAAAGAAGCTGAAGCTATTAAACACCTCAGAGCAGCAGCAAGCCTTGACCCCAAAAACGACCTCTACGTCAAATCGATGAGCGACCTGCAATCTCAAATGGACGAGAAACAAACAGCATCAGCTCCTGGAGCTGGCGGCGCCGGTGGTGGCAGTAACGATGTCACACCATTTGTAGGATTACCTGCAGATGGCTCTAGCAAGACGGCCAGCGCATCAGACATTGGGGCAGTGGAGGACTACTTGCGCCGTAACGCCGGAAGTGTGATGATTGGATCTGTGTCATCTGGATACGGATTACCAAGGGGATTTTCCTTTGGAGGAACGGGCTATCCTGGGCTGAACGGAGGAGTTCCGATGTTTTTGGGAACAGCACCAGGCTCTACGCGTCTAAAACGTGCAGTGACCTCCAGCCTGGCTGGTGCAGCGATGGGTGCTATGTCTAACAGAAGTATGCCTGGTGGAATGAGCAAAGGTGCAATGCGCGGCGCTATGTACGGCGGACTTTATGGTTTGATGATGGGCGGATATTAGAATGTCTGGAAGCATAAAGAAACAAAATTTGCCTCGACTGTTCTGGGCTGTCGCAATGCTGATTTCACTAGCCAGCGCAGCTGTGCCACCAAAGGTAGTGGCGCAGACGCTTGAAGGAAGAATTGAAACAGAAGATTTCCGCATTCACAAACAGCAGAACAGAATAGGACGCGCCCCAGAACAGACCATGCAACCTTCGCTCGACCGCGCTCCAGTAGTGGATGGCAATGCATTTGCCAGCGCGCCGCTTGCAGGAAAAGTTGATGACGGTCAATTAAAAAGCAGCGCTGTTCAATCAGACGATTTTGCAAGGCTACCCAAAGGTTTCGACATCGGAGCAGACAAAGGCTCTCGCGAACTAGTGCTTGCCTGGGAAAAATGGCATAAACAGCTGGCTGCGGCCATCTACAATGTTTGGAACCAGAGAGCTAACTCTCCAGGTCGTGCGGTCATGAAAATTACAGTTTGGAGAAATCGCGAAATCAGAGCAGAATTCATGAACTGCACTGGCGACTCGGCTTTCCGCCGTTCTATCACCACAGTTTTCGACGACATAAACGGCAACCCGGGGCTGACTTTTCCTTCAAAATCCGAAAGGCAGCAGGTTAGCTTTGAAGCTGAATACATCGCTGGCACCAACGTAAACCCCGGCTATAGCTGGCTCAAAGGCGACTACGAAAAAGTCAACAAAGAATACTAAGCCTGCTGGACTTTTCCTTCTGGCTTTCGACATGACGGGTCAATTGGCAAAGCAGCAAAATCAATTCAATTGCATTTTGACTGAAAACACAATTTACGTTCGTGGAATCTCACGCTCTTTTGAAGGCATAGATAATTTCAAACTTGAGAGCAAAGATTTCAAGCGACGCCTAACCGTTGGAGCCTATCTACTACCTCTTTTCTTTTATGTACTACTGGTTCCTACAAATTGGCTGCTTGCGATTCTAGTTGTCCTTGGCTTTAGTGTGCCCGGATTAATCTTGGCGCGGACTCTCTCGGTGTCCATAAAATATGATGGGATTGTAAGAATTGCATCGCTGGCTCTCGGCAACATTCTGATCATTAGTGCTCTCATGCAAATCTGCCAGATTTCCCTGCCCAGCGAAGTACTTTACAAATTCATTATTGCTTTTACATACACGCTCTTCGGCGTCGCTGCGAATCTCTCGCCCCCAGCCGTTCAAACCGTTAAAGAGCTGTCAGCAAGTGAATCACCCGATTTGCAGCGTTAATTTTTTAGATTAGAATCGCTGCTCTTCCAGTGCTGGCAGAAGCAGAATGCTAGAATCACTGCTGGCCGGCAATATAGCCAGCTTCTTGGCGTCCGATTTAAAAGAACGACTCGGACGGAAATTTGAGAGGATTAAGCAGATATGATTTCGAGTAACGACTTTCGCCCAGGTGTGACTATTCTGTACAACAATGGCATTTGGCAAATTGTTGAGGCGATGCACGTTAAACCTGGTAAGGGCGCAGCATTCGTTCGTACCAAGATGAAGAATGTAGAAACTGGCAACGTTCTTGAACAAACTTTCCGCGCGGCAGAAAAAGTTCCTACAGCAAACATTGAAAAGACCGAAATGCAATATCTTTTCAAGACAGGTGATGACACCTACACATTGATGGACAAACAGTCATACGAGCAAATCGAAGTCAGAGGCGATCAGATCGGAAGCGTAAGAGAGTTCATGAAAGAAGGACTCGAAGGCATCACGGTTATGAAGTTTGACGGCAATGTTATCGGTATCGATTTGCCAAACACCGTTGAACTAGACATTTCCGAAACAGCACCTGATGAAAGAGGTGATACCAGCTCTGGTGGCGGCAAACCAGCCACGCTCGAAACTGGCGCGATCATCACCGTTCCTTTCCACATCAAAGTTGGAGAAAAAATCAGAGTTGATACTCGCAGCCGCAAGTATCTAGCGAGAGTTAACTAAGTCTGCAGTAATTACAATCAAGGTGAGGCAAGTCGGTGGATATCGATCTCGATAAAATCAAGCATCTTCTCGAAATGGTTGGAGAGAAGGACATTACAGAGCTTTCAATCGAATCAGGCGAAGAAAAGATCACGATCAAAAAGGAAAAGACATTAGTTGCTTCTACTGTCGAAATTCCGATGACAACGAGCAGAATTGTAGCGCCACAGGCACCAGCACATGAGCCAGCGTCTCAGTCGACAGCTGCGGCAAAGTCCACAGAAGATGAAAGCAATGGAAAAGGACTTCTTCCAATCACATCTCCAATGGTTGGAACCTTCTACCGCGCTTCTTCACCGACAGCGCCGCCTTTTGTCTCAGTTGGTGATGTGGTATCACCAGGACAGACAGTGTGCATCATCGAAGCAATGAAATTGATGAATGACCTGCCAGCTGAAATTTCTGGACGCGTAGTTAAAGTTTGTGTTGAAAACGGCACCACTGTTGAGTATGGACAGACACTGTTCATGGTGAATCCCAAGGTCTAGTCTCGGTCGTTGCCAGTGCGATTTAACGCACAGGGAGTAAAAAAGTGTTTGAGAAAGTACTTATTGCAAACCGCGGTGAAATCGCCCTTCGAGTCATCAGAGCTTGCCGCGAAATGGGTATTCGAACCGTTGCTGTTTATTCGCAAGCTGACTCAGAGTCGCTTCACGTAAAGCTTGCTGATGAAGCATTTTGCATCGGACCGGCACCAGCAAATCGCAGCTACCTGCACATACCAGCGCTCATCAGTACCGCTGTTGTCACTGGCGCAGATGCGATTCACCCGGGTTATGGTTTCCTTGCAGAAAACGCCAATTTTGCTCAGATTTGTGCAGACCATAGAGTCAAATTCATCGGACCATCTGTGTATGCATTGAACAGCATGGGCGATAAATCGACAGCCCGAGACATCATGCGCCGAGCCAATGTGCCAATTGTTCCAGGCACAGAGGGGCTTGTAGAAGACGAACGAGAAGCGTTCATAATCGCTGAAGAAATCGGTTTCCCAGTAATTATCAAAGCCACTGCCGGTGGTGGCGGAAAAGGAATGCGCGTAGCTCGTGATGCGGCAGAGCTTTCCCGGGCGCTAACAGCAGCTGGGTCAGAAGCAGCTGCAGCTTTCGGAAACGCTGGAGTCTACATCGAGAAATACCTTAAGCCTATTCGCCATATTGAAATTCAGGTTATGGCAGACTCTCACGGCAATGTCATCCATTTTGGGGAGAGAGATTGTTCAATTCAGAGAAGACACCAGAAGCTCATTGAAGAGGCACCGAGCCCAGCCCTGACTCCAGAAATACGTGCAAAAATGGGGGAGGCAGCTGTTCAAGCAGCTCACAATATTGGTTATGAGGGAGCTGGAACTGTCGAATTCATATTCGCAGAAAACAAGTTCTACTTCATGGAAATGAACACCCGAATTCAAGTAGAGCACCCTGTAACCGAAATGATTTCAGGATTTGACCTGATAAAAGAACAAATCAGAGTTGCTGCAGGGCACAAACTTTCTCTGACTCAAGAAGAAGTAACTTTCCGTGGTCACGCGATCGAATGCAGAATCAACGCAGAAGATCCTGAACGTAACTTTTTGCCAAGCCCTGGTCGCATAGATGCTTATATGGCGCCAGGCGGACCCGGAGTGCGTGTAGACAGCCATTGTTACCCGGGCTACAGTATTCCTCCGAACTACGATTCATTGCTGAGCAAGCTCATTTGCTGGGGAGCAACACGTCAGGAAGCTATACAAAGAATGCAGCGCGCACTTGACGAGTATGCGATCGGTGGAATTCACACAACGATTCCATTCCATCAAAAAGTCCTTTCACATCCAATGTTTCAAAAAGGTGACATATCCACAGACTTCATAGAGAGGTACATGCAGCCGGTTGCTCAAGTCAAATAACGCAACAGGTAAACATGGCAAAGCTCGTTTGGTATAGAATGAAAAATCCAGAGCACAGATGGCTCCGTAGCTCAAGGGTGGAGCGAGCGACTCATAATCGCCTGGTTACAGGTTCGAATCCTGTCGGAGCCAATTTTTTCTGTTCAGTGCTCGTGGGCATTGTCCTTCTATATTCGGCATCGGCTAGTGCGCAGTCACTGGCCCAAAATACCGGCGGCGTCATAGACCCGGCAATCAATGCCAACCCGACGACCGGAAACCCAGCGGCACCCCAGTCGCAAAATCCGAACCCGGGAACTTCTGCAGTCAACAACAACGCAAACAGTGCAGAGAGTGAGCCTTCGTTGAGGCTACCGCCAGCACCTTACACGCCAGGTGTATCAACACCATTTCAGACGGCGCCTGCCGAGTTGAATGCACCGCCCTTAAGTCCAGACCTTTCTATACCGCAAAATTCGCCACCTGACCAGCGCGTTCCTGGAGCTGGCACACCCTCTGGTCCGTCGCAAAAGCTGTTGCCACCAGATACTTTGCCTTTAGGGGTTGATCAGTTTGCGGCACCACCTCAAACCAATGTGAATTTGAAAGGACCGTCAGGAGAGTTTTTGCAATTCGTGGACGAATTGACCTACAACAAACCGTGCCTCGATTGCACTGGTGTGCAGGTTCGCATCAAGAATGATAGTTCAGCAGCGATAATAGTCGATGCTGAAAAAGCCGCTTCATTGAAAGATGGAAAAGCATTGGGAGTCATGTCGGAAGACCGCGCTATGGCGGTGTCTGGTGGCATGTATACGAAGAATCAGAAGCTTGCGCTCGGAGCCGCAGCACTTGGAACATTAGGGCTTGCTGAGCCAATTCTGCAAGATCATTTTTCCACTTCGAAAAAGGATTTTCCAGTTTCGTATGGTGTAAACGAAACGCGCAGAAGGCTTGAGGACAGAAGGCTCGGAAAACGAATAATATTGCCGGGCGAAGACACCGACGGAATTCTATTTTTTCCTGGCGACGAATTCAGCTTCGATAAGATTTCCATTCCAATTCAGACCTATCCTCAGGGAGTTCCGGTAGGAACAATAGACATCGTTGCACCGGCTGGCAAAGGTACGTTCCAGAAACCAATGGTGAATCAGTCTGAAAGCAAGAAAGCGAGTGCTGAAGCAGATAAAAAGCAGGCTCGCACTTACGGACATGGCGACCCAAGTGATAACTCGATCAAAGATATGATCAACTCTCAAGAAAAAGAACGACGCATTCAAATAAAAGGTGAGTAGCGAGGAATGAACGTGTCCAGAAATAGAGCATTCAATTTCAATCTGCGAAAAGTCGCTGCTTTGGGACTCTTGCTGGCATTAGCAAATAGTTCTGGAGCAAATGCTTTGACTCCGAAGAAGCCGGGTCCGACAAATGAGCCCGTTGTTACGATGGAGACAAGCAAGGGACCTATAAAGTTTTCACTCAACCGAAAAGAGACACCAATTACGGTGGCAAACTTTATTGACCTGGTGCAGAAAGGCTTTTATAACGGCATCAAATTTCATCGCTATGTTCCTGGATTCTTAATTCAGGGTGGAGACCCTCAGGGCACTGGTACTGGTGTTTATGTGGATCCATCTACGCATCAAGAAAGAAAGATTCCACTGGAAATGAAGTCGAGCTTAACGCACAACCTTGGCTCTGTCTCTATGGCAAGAACGTCTGATCCAAACTCCGCGAGTTGCCAGTTCTATATTTGCCTGAGTGCTCAGCCAAAGCTAGACTATCAAGACCCTGTATTTGGAACAGTCATCGACGGAATGCCAACACTCAATGCATTGCGCGATGGCGACAAAATCGTAAAAATGACAGTTCAAGAGCCAGGCGCAAAGTAGAACCAAACACGCAATCGCAAGAACTGAAATGGCTTCCAGCATAAAGCGAAAGTCCTGATTCTTTCTTGCCTGTTAGCTCTCAGACTCAAAGCCCGCGGAATGATAAAGCTTCCACATAGAAGTCATCAGCAGGCTCGTGGCAATCTTATGATTGACGACGGATGGTCAGCCTGTGCTAATGCAACTGCTAGATTTTGATGTACTTGCCCGAGGTCCAGGCGGAACCGCCAGCACCTACCGCCACACCGAGTGTAAGCACTACGATAAATGTAGGAAGCAAGTTAACATCAGTAGCTACCCCATTCATTGGCAAGAAGCTTACGAGCTGTTCGTGCAGGTAGGGATCCATATAACTGTGCAGTCCGAAGAGCAAGGAACCGGCAATAATTGCTGCGGCACAACCATAACTCGCACCTTGAAGAATCAGGGGTCCCTTGATATACCAGGGGCTCACACCTGTGAGGCTGAGAATCTCAATTTCGCGTTGTCTTGATTGAATAACCAGGTGAATCGTATTACCAATTACGATAAGCGTGGCAGCAGAAAGTGCGCCTGTAATCACGAAACCTGCGATTTCCAGGAATTGCCTTACCTTGTTGAGGTTTCTAGCAACCTTTAGCGGAAAACGAATGTGTTCGATAGAACTCAGAAGCTTAAGTTTGTCCGCGATTTTCTCAACAGCAGCTACGTTAGATAGTTTCACGTGAAGTGTGTTTGGCAGAGGGTTACTGAGGGCCGCCACTTTGTAGTTGCTTTGCATTTCAGCCCAGGCAACTTCTTTTGGAACTATTTCGACCAGCTGCACATCGGGCATCTGGCTTACAACCTTTGCGACCTTCTGGGGCTCGAAGCCTTCCTTCAGGTAAGCAGAAATCTCAAGCTGAGAGCCCCAGGAAGAGACCAGGTCTTTAATA
The DNA here is from genome assembly GCA_044226015.1 of Obscuribacteraceae bacterium (SeqCode). Classification (GTDB taxonomy): domain Bacteria; phylum Cyanobacteriota; class Vampirovibrionia; order Obscuribacterales; family Obscuribacteraceae; genus JAIEPM01. The sequence goes on along the minus strand of JBGAHS010000007.1, from coordinate 42,829 downwards.
GCCATAGTCGTTTGCAGAACGCCACCAAATATGGTGAGTGCCACAGCAAGAATGCTTATCACGAGCCAGTTAGACCAGCCACTTCGTCGAAGTCCTATAGTGGTTTCTCGCAACACACGAAAAAAGATTCTGAGGGTGCGCATGGCTTACCTTAGGGCCTCCAGTTCGTAAACACCACTGTCAACATCTGAAATCAGTTGACCTTTGTTGAGCGTAATCACGCGCTTGCGCATCGCATTAATGATTGGCAAATCGTGACTTGAAATCAAAACTGTTGTGCCTCGTTGGCTGATGCGCTCAAGAAGCTGCACAATTTCCAGCGAAGTCTGAGGGTCAAGGTTTCCTGTAGGCTCGTCTGCAAGCAGCACGGGTGGACCATTCACTACGGCTCTAGCAATACCAACACGCTGCTGTTCGCCACCAGAAAGGTTTTCAGGAAATTCATTGTCCTTTTCTTCGAGACTGACTATCGCCAGAGCGCTGTTAACCCGGCGACGGACATCCGTCTCATCCACGCCCAGCGCACGAAGAACATATGCAACGTTATCGAAAACAGTCTGCCTGGGCAGCAGCTTAAAGTCTTGGAACACAATTCCCAAACGGCGTCTCAAAAGTGGAACTTGCCCGCGAGACAGCTTTGTAATATTGACACCACCTATGGTGACAGTACCGCGCGTCGGCAATTCTTCTCTGTAGAGCAGTCGCATCAGAGTCGATTTGCCCGCGCCTGATGGACCGCACAGAAAAGCAAACTCACCCAACCCAATGTGCAGATTCACATCCATCAAGGCTGGCTTGCCGTTGTACTCCTTGTAGACGTTTTGCAGTCGAATCACAGGGTTACCTCAGCTCTCCAAACAGTGTCCGCAATACCTGTCCGCAAAAACTTTTAGAGGACAGCATTTCCAGATTTGGACTGAATAATAACACAGAAGTCACGAGGTACCTTGAGAGCATTCAAATCTTCGCTGCCGCCCAGCAGCTAAAGCAAAGTTTATGCATATCCAGCTCATATAATCTGGGCACAGGGTTTGAGCAGAGTGGGCAAACCGGAAATCCCATAACGCGCCGCCATTGGGCAAGACGAAGCTGCCGCTCGTAAGCTTTGAGAGCTTTCATCTTCAATCCAGATTCAAATTCTGAATTTTCAGCGAGCTGCTTAGAAAGATCTACTATGAGTTGCTTATCATTTGCGTTCAGTTCAACCAGATCCAGGTCTTCTTCAGAAGCTTGCGGAAGCGGTGCAGCTTCCGCAAGCTCTGGCTCAAGCGGCTGATGATAGTTCTTCATTTCGACACGCAGCCCATTCAATTCAACACCTAACGAGCGAGCCGTCATCTTCAAACTCTGCAAAAGCTTATTTTTCATCAAGCTAATTTCTTGTGCCACGGCAGCGTTACTCGCTGAAATGACAAGATTTTGCTGATTGTCCATAAACAAGGGACGACTCTTTTCAGACAAGGCAACAGGCAAGAAGCTCGGCCAGACCTGCATCAATGCATGCTCTTTCATACGTCGGTCTAGCCCAAGACCAGTCATAACTGAAGGCAAAATCTTGTCGACAAGCTGCATCGACGCGCGAGGACGCTTTGGTCTATTTTTCTGCCAATTTGATTGATTTGGCTTCTTTTCAGATTGCTCGTTGCTATCAACCATTAGCGCACCTTTAGCTGAACATCTTTAGAGGGCGAGTTTACGTAAGTCATTACTAGAAATCAACAAAAATTTCCTCATAATGCCTTGGCTCGCTAAGACTGAGTTATAATCAGCGTCTTTAATACTCTGTCAATGACCCTATCTTCAAATGAAGCGCAGGCACTGCGCAAGGAGAAATTGTGATTAGCGCTCAACCAATGGAAGAATTGAAAAAGCGTTTCAACAGCAACGCGGCTCAAAATGTTTCAGCAACATACCTTCTTCAGATTACAGGGATTGAAGATGGTCCTTGGTTGACAAAAATAGATAATGGAACGCTGGACATCTCACAATATGAGCATGGCAGCTCTCCTTCGCCCGATTGCACAATTTCGATTTCAGCTGAAGACCTGCAAATGATTATGGAAGGTAAGTTATCTGCAATGACAGCAGCAATGTCTGGAATGCTCGCCATTGATGGAGAGCTCGGACTGGCAATGCAACTCGTTCCAATATTCTTTCAGGGACAGAGCTATAACGTATTCTAGGTTCCCTGTTGTGCTAGATGCAGGGCTGGAAGCTGCGCTCCCAAAAGAGATCCCAACTCACCTCTAAATGGATCCCGCCGAACCTGTTTTAGATGCAGGTTGCAGGACTGTGCTCCCAAATGAGATCCCAACTCACTTCTAATCGGATCCCTTCGAACCTGTTTTAGATGCAGGCTGGAAGCTGCGGAGATCCTAACTCACCTCTAATCGGATCCCATCGGGCGCAAGATCTCTGTACCTTACTTGAGTTCGACCTTGGGTTTATCCCAATTAGGTTTGAAACTCGGTGACTTAGTCGAAAGCACTAAGGAACCTAATGATGGTCTCATTCCATCACCAATTTCTGCGAAAAATTTCAAAAGCCCCGAGTCGCTGACGCCCAGCTTCATTTCATTGATGAGCCCGTCTTCCTTTTTCGGGGGCTCGGGAATTCTGTTTGGTGTCTGATTCATGACCATCATAGGCAGTGTGCAGATTACAGCCCATCTAACCCCTGCCAAAATGACGCCACCGATTCTGTCAAAAAGAATCGGGCGTTCTTTGCGATTCCAGGTAAGGACAAGACCTAGAATAATCTCGGTAACAATCTCGACTACCAACCACATCATCGTGTAGCCAAAGAAACCTGCAAGTTGCGGCTGGCAGAGAGTCTGCTGCGCTATCCAGGTTCCGAAATCAATGTAGAACTGTTGTGTAGCTATTGTGGCTATCAACATTGCAATGGGTCCACGCCACGAGTTGATCAATCCAACGTTCCAACCTGCTAAGCACAACGAAACCAAGACCAGCGAGAGGAATCCATCCCAAATCATTGACGTGCCCGTACCCTTAGTAAAATCGCCAGAGTCCACTACTATTATAGCCGTGCGTACTTGCGCTGACGAGCCCTAATATTCCAGCGCTTGCAGCATATGCTTTGAATGTATCTGACGCTGAGTCCAAAATTCAAATGCCAGAGCAGCCTGCTCAACCAGCATCATCAAACCGTCGCAGCAGGCTATGCCTTGCTTTTGAGCGTATTGCATCAGCAAGGTCGCAGACCTATCACGCTTGTAGACGGTGTCGAAGAAGAAGATTTGCTCAGCATTCTCTCGGCAAAAAACCTGAGAAATCCAAGAAGGAAGGGGTTCTTCAGCGCTCAGACCAATTGGAGTGCAATTCATCAACAAAGACAAATCGCGGGTTCGAAGCTCTTCAAAAGTAGACAATTCAATTTGGCAACTGCGTTGTAGATAGGATGAGATGCGAGACTCAAGCGCCTTACTACTTGCTTCAACTTTTGCTGGATCCCTAACGCCAATCAAAACACTTTGCGCGCCAAGATCAAGCAGAGCGGCAATGCATGCTCTAGCAGCGCCTCCAAAGCCTAATACGATGGGTTTGAGTTTTCCGCTGGATAAACCCGAGCTGATCACATTTTGCTCTTTCAAAACAGCTTCTAGCGCGAGCCTGACCCCGGGAAAATCTGTATTATGAGCAAACATTTCGCCAGATGAGTCGATGCGAACAGTATTAGCAGCCTCGAGCATTGCAGCTTCGGGGCTAGACTCAATTATCTCGAAGGCTACCTGCTTATGCGGAATGGTGATGTTGAAACCAGAGAAGCCCTGCTCTGGCAAAGCGAGAATCGCGGCTTTGAGCTCAGCGCCGGAACAGTCCAGGTCAAGCAACTCGTAAGAGCCAGCCAGTCCAAAAAAAGATAACGCCGCCTTATGCATAGGCGGCGATAATGAATGACTAACCGGGTGACCAATGAGACCGAGTCTCAAAGACATTTAGTAGCTGCTAGATTGCATGGTGGCAACACGCATTCTCTTAATGCCAACCGCCGCAGCGGCGGACATTATTGCTACTACATCTCTTTGGCGAGCTTCAGCATCCGCGTTGACGGTGACTGGTACGTCCTCTTTTCCAGTCTTTTTCTGAAACTCTTTCATCAGTTCTTGCAAGACTTCAGGTCGAGAGTCCTTAGGAACCTCACGACCATTGACTGCAATTTTGCCTTCTTTGTCCACGTCGATAGTGATGCCTTTACTTTCCTCGTCTTTCTTTGCATTACGAGTATCTGGAGGCTTGATCTTCAACTCTGATTTATCGATGATCGGAGCAATCAAGATCATGATTACAAGAAGCACCAGGAACACGTCAGTCAGAGGAGTGACGTTGATTTCTTCAAAGTTTGATCCACCCGAAGCGGAAATTGACATCGCGTATCACCCCGTACTGATTGATCTTAGCGTTCGTGGGACTCAGCGCTAACGAAGCTCAAGAATAGAAGCTTCAAAAGCAGGAAGTCATCGTTGAAGCGCTTAACGGTATTCGTATATGTATTATTGAAGATTACCGCCATAATCGCCACAATCAGACCGTATCCTGTAGCGATGAGCGCTTTAGCAACCCCGGTTACTACAACCGGTGTACCGCCGCCGCCCACACCCAGTTGGTCTAGTGTGAATACAACCCCAACCACAGTTCCGAACAGTCCAATAAATGGAGAAGTTGCACCGATCGTACCCAGAATCGCCAGGTTTTTCTCAAGCTTTCTGGTTACAAGACCAACTGTGATGTCGAATGCTTTCGAGAAGTCTTCTTTCTGTTCAGCCATCAGACGTACGCCTTCTTCTGCGACTTCCCCGACAACTCCACCAAGTCTGGAGCAATCAGCCTGTGCAGCTTGGAGTTGGTTGCGTTCGAGATTGCGCTGAAGCGCGTGGATGAACGCTGATACGTCTCTGCGATTTTTCTGGTAATAGAGGTACCGTTCAATAACGACGGCTACCGTGAGAATGGAGCAGATGGTAATCGGAATGGATGCGAACCAGTCCTTAATCATGAACTCCATAAAGTAGGTAAAAAACTTACTGTCCATTGTTTCTCCTGAGAACGGCCACTAAACTGAACCACTACTACAACTACACACTCTCAACCAGGCGCATTTTACCGCAATTGGGTGACTCTCGTCGCGCCACTAAAACTTATTAGAAGCCTCTGCCTCCTGAAAATACGTTGTAATCGAAGGTGAACTGAATATCTACAACCGAAGGGGCTCCATTTGGAAGGGGTCTGAACGGTGCAGCATTTCTGACAGCTTCAAGGGCAGCCTGGTCGGCAGTTGCAACACCTGAAGATTTGTCAATTCTCAAATCAGAGAGTTCGCCTCCACTATGTACTTTGAAAATAACTACAACTCGGCGAGATTCTTGACCACGTGGTGGGAACCACGCACGCTTGATTCTTCTTTGCAAGTCCGCCATGTAAGGTCCGAAGTCAACATCTGCGTTAGCTGCGACCGATGGCTTGCCACCAGGGTTGTTGTTCGCATCTGGGTTTCCAGATGCTCCATCACCACCGGAACCACCACGAGGAACAGAAGGCGAAATGCTGATAGGACCAGAGGACCATCCATTGCCGCCGTTGCCGCCACCACCGCGACCAGCGCGAACTGGTGCCGGACCTGAGGAGCCACCGCTAGAGCCGTGTCCACCACCACCGCCGCCGCTGCTCATGGCTACGGGCACAGGTCCACCGCCACCACCACCAGATTTGCCACCACCACCGCCACCAGAGCTAGCTGCTACTGGTCCTGGTGCTGTAGGACCGCTCCAGCTGCCACCGCCCTGACTTCCGCCAGATCGAGCCAGGGGAGCAAAGTTCGACATTCCACCGCCCGCGCCACCTGAACCCATTGCAATAGGAGTAGGTGCCAAAGTTGGTAGTCCAGTTGCGCCACCACCACTTGGACGAGCTGTCGGCATCGGCATTGCAGCGCCAGTTCCGGCTCTGGGCAATGCTGATGGAGCAATTGCTGGTACGGCTGAAGGAGAGAAAGACTTAGGTGCAGCCGCCATTGGCATTGGAGTCGCTGAAGGCATCGCCATTGGGGATGGAGCCATTCTTGGCATTGCAGTCGGACTTGGCGAAGGCGCTCTCATCGGCGACGGCGAAGGTGCTGCAGGTGAGGGAGTACTCATTCTGGGCATCACAGGCATAGGCGATGGAGCCCGAGGAGTTGGAGGCGCTGGACTCGGTGACGGCGAAGGGTGTGGAGCCGGAGGAGTTGGAGCCTGATGAGGTGTCGGAGGCGCTGCATGTGGTTGCGGCGATGGTGCCGGAGCCTTGGGCGCAGAAGCTGCTGGAGCTTGCTTTTCTTGTGCCTTATGTTGTTGCGGCTGCTGAGCTTTCTGACCGGCATTCTGAGGAGCTTGTACTGGCTTCTTCGGCTCATGTTTGCCGGAGTTTACTGAGTCATGACGTGATTTTCTTTGGACCTTTTGAAGCTGCTTCTGCTTGGGTTGATTATCAACGAACTCAATTTCAGTAAGCTGGCTCTTCGGCATTGGCGGAATGACAAAGAAAAACGCAACGATGAAAAGCGCAACCATTATCGAGAAGTGGAAGATATACGAACCACTTGTAGCCTCAGGAAGCTCGATAACGAAATCTGGATAAATGCGACGACGCTTCATCGCAGCGTGGTCGTAAGCATCTCGAACAGCGTAAATAACAAAACTGACGAAGAAGAGCAATAAAATGAGAGAGACCGGGCTGCCAAGATAGGCTTCTCTGAGCACAATCAAGAGCATTTTGTTCGGCTTCATGTGGAAATTTGCGCCGAACGAGAGAAGCGCTTCCAATATTGGAATGTTGAAGGCCATTCCAATGAAGAGAACCACGTTAAGTGCGGCGACTAACAGAAAGAGCATGCCTTTCCTGCTTTCGCCGTTATACATTTGCCCCAACCCAGGAATGATGGACATCATCGCTGCTGTATTCGGGTCTTTCGACTGGTTTATGGATGCGCTTGTCATCAAAGAAATATGCTCTCGGTTTTATCCTGGGATACAACAGTCCTGGCTCTTAGAGCCGGAGATTGAAAGAGCTGGTAAAAAGGGGGAGTCCCGGATACTGTACTAATAAAAAAGCAAAGACGATTAATCTTAACTTAAATGGTTTGGACAGTAAACCCCACTTTGCAGCCTTTCAGAACTCTACATTTGAATATTATCGAACTACACTAGAATCCGCACTAGTTTGCGTGTCACTTGATGTTTCTATTTTGAAAAATTCTGGCGACAGTTACCACACTCGTAGAGCCGAAATACCGATAGTAATGCCCCTGGCAAATTCTCAGGGTTTCCCCTAGTGGAGGGTGGAATCAAATTGTTCCATTCATCGTCAGAGCTGGCAAAACCTGCATTCTCCATATCAAACAGATAGGCAAAAGATAGCCCAATTTCTTGCTATCGAAGCGAAATGTTCATTTACACAAACGCTGAGGGCGGCAATGCATGCCGCCCTCGCTTTAGAACCTTTGTTTTAGAAACTTGCTGTTGCCGATTACATAGGCATTCGCAAATCTTCAGCCAATTCAATTTTCAACTCATCGCCGGGTCGCACATCAACGCGCTTCCCTTTCTTTGCGCAAAGAATGATTGTTCCAATTGCGATACCTGCAGCAGCGCCGATCAGAATTCCGCCACCGGCGCCAATACTTGAGCTGCTGTTTGAAGCTCCGGCCACGGCGCCAATCAAGGTGCCAACCAGGGCTGGTGCAACTACAGTACCTGTGTCGATTGCCACATCTTTCAAACCGCGACGAGCATGAACAACTCCGCCTCGTGCTACGAGGGTTGCGGAAAGAGGAATCTGGCGATTGTCTGGAGTTGTTATCGTGTCAAACTTTAAGCCGACGGACCCTGACCGGTTGAGGTGCTTAGGTGCGTTCAAACGAGCAATTCTGCCCTTAATAACAGAGCCTGCCGGAACACAAGTATTGCCGTCGATTGTGAGATCTTCTGCGGTTCTTGCTGCGAATTCATCGCCTTCCTGCGATGTGTCACTGTCAACAGCCGAGTCCATGATAATTGGCACTTTAGTGCCTGATGGAACTACGCGAATATAGCCCTGGAGAACTTTGTCCTTACCTTCTTCTGTACTGCTGCTTGTGCTATCAGTTGAAGTCGAAGTACTCGTACTTGAGTCAGTGCTGGTGGTTTCGGTGCTGCTAGGCGTAGCAACTTCGGTAGTAGGTGTGCTTGAGCTTGCTGGTTCAGAGCTTACTGGAGCCGCAGCTGGTTCAGCTGCTGGGGTTTCTGGGGTTGAACCTGGAGGAGCCTGAGTGCTGGCATCTCCTTCTGTCCACATCGAGTCGCTTCCAGAAGCAGCTGGTTTGGTCTCTTCTGCTGCTGGAGCTTGTGCACCCGGAGGCGAAAAAATCTTGAAATTTACTTGCGATGAATCAGCGGCCCAAATTGGAGACACGGTTTGACTCAATAAAAGGAATGCTGCAAGTACGTGACCCACACGTCGTGACATAAATAGTCTCCTGCTCTCTAGCTCAATTCAATTGGGGACTTTCGCCTCAAAGTTCTCCCAAACTTCTCCTAGTCAAGGTGAAGTGTGTGCCAGTCTAGCATGACCCCCTTGTCAAACAAATTACGAGATTTTGAGATTTGCCCATCGATACATATGAAATTAAGGCATAATGGCTATGGGTGGTTGCTAACTGCCTGAAGAGAACCACTTGCTGGCCCGATAACAAATTTTGAAGTTATTACCAGCATGTAAATTGCTCTAATGAACGCAGACGCTCTTGACAGCGCCGATTGGACATCCAAGGAGAACATTTGTGATTCAGTGCCCGCTATGTCAAATGATCAATGATGATCAAACACGCTTTTGCGCAGAGTGTGGGGCACGACTGGGTCCGGCGCCAGGAGGTCCACCAGCACAGGCACCACCAGGACCTCCCGGAGCAAAACTTTCTTCACCGATGCTGGGGTCAGGGCAAGAGAATATAGAAGTAGATAGATTAAGAAAAATGTCCAATCAAGATCAAAATCAGTCTCGTCCACCAGAAAAACCCGCAAAGAAACTACGTTCACCGCTCTTAGCCAGCGATGAAGATGATTTCGATGAGCCACCGGCTCCGCAGCGCGGACGCGGGGCACAAGGTCAGAGCAGGCAGCATTTGCATTCTCCATTGCTTGGTGATGGAGGAGAAGACGATTTTGTAACTCCGCAACATACCGGTGGTCGTGGTGGACCCCTTCATTCGCCACTTCTGGGAGATGCCGGTTCTCATGGAGTGCATCATGACAGCAACTCACCAAGCGGGAAGCATTTGAATTCCCCTCTTCTGGGCGACGCGGGGGCTCATGGAGACACACCTCCACCTCAAGCAGGAAGTGGTAAGCATCATCTGCATTCGCCACTTCTGGGTGGCGGTGATGACGATGGCGACTACTACGATGAACCAGCCCCGAGGAAAGGTGGTTTGCATTCACCTATTTTGGGAGGAGGCGGTGGCGGTGCTCAGACCGGTGGACGAAGCGGACTTCGCTCTCCCATGTTCGCAGCTGCAGGTGGTGGCGGCGGGCAAGATTATTATGATGAGTATGAAGAAGATCCTTATGCAGATGAGGACAACCCAAATATTTTGCGTTCGCCACTATTGAGTTCAAAGATGAATGAAGCTCCGGGAGCGGGCAGGGCGCCAAAGCCGAAACCGCAACAACCGCCAGGCATGGCGCAAGGACAGCAAGGAATGCATGGGCAGCCAGCAATGCATGCTCCAGCTAACCAGCCCGCTAATTATCCGCAACATCAGCCGCCGTCCCATCAGGCTATGGCGACGGCACACCCAGCTCAGCAAGCAGGTGCAGCGTTTCAACCAGATGCAAATCTGGCAACCTTGCCGCCTGGAAATCAGATGCAAGTTCCTCAAGGTCCAGCTGGGGGCGCGCCTCCTATGCCAGGAATGGGAGCTCAGCACCCACAAATGCCGCAACAACCGCAAGGCTCCATGCAGCAGCAGCCGATGATGCCACAGCAACAGGGAATGCCACATCCTGGTCAAGCCATGGGCGGGCACCCGCAAGGGATGCCTGGTCAAGCACCAATGAATCCGCAGCAAATGCATCAACAGCAGATGCAGCCGCAAGCGCCGCAACAGCCGATGCAAGGTTCTCCAGCACCTGCCGCACCGTCTATGCCTCCGGCAAAACCAGCAATGCCCCCGGCATCGCCCCCATCGCAGTTCAATGTAGTACAAAATCAGACTCCTGATGAAGACTTCCCAGACATGACCAGATACAGGCGCGGCGACGCAGCTGATTCGAGCAGCAGCCAGAGCCAGAGTCCAGTTTTGCCTGTGTCAATGCCTCTTGCAGCAGGAATTCCAGACCCTGCTTCATTTGTGCCACCAGAGGAAAAACAGGCGCAAACACCAGCGGCTGCATCCTTCGTTCCCAAGCAAGCTGTATCAGCACCTCCGCCAGCGCCTTTTGCAGAAGCACCGGCGCCAGAACCAGCTGCAAAAGAAGCAATAAAATCGACTTCAAAACCAGCGTCGAAACCCAAGCTTCATTCAAAACTTCTAGCTGATGATGCGGCCGATGACGATTTTGACTCTCCGTTTCCGTCGAAGGGCTCTTCCCTACCAAACAGAAACCAAAATTCTTACGCTTCGCCCAGTGCCCCAGCCTCTCCTATTCCAAAGGTGATGGGCGGTGTTGCAGTGTTTATGGCGCTTTTGAAACTTCCGATGTTGATGACATATCTTCCAGCAATAAGCAATCCACAATATACTTGGACTGCCGTTGACCTGTTGGCAACAACCGTAGCCTTGATAGCACTGGGTCTTGCGGCGATTATGTCAAGAAACTAATTGATGATCAAATAGTTATCAAGCAATAGATTTCAGAGCTTAGACAGACTAGACAAGGGGTTTCGGGATTCCGTAGTACAACAGCGTTGTGCTATATTCAGCTTGGTCAAAGTGGGCATTTTGCTGAAGGTTATTTCATAAACGAAACGAGAATAACTCGGAACCATCAGTGGTGTCAGTCGTCGAAAATTTCATGCCTTTGATTTAGGGCTGAATTTGCCTGAGAGAATGGAGCACAAATAATGCGATTTTTCAAAGCGGGTCCAATAAGCAAGCAGGCTGTCTGCGTTGCGTTGAGCATTTGCTTTATTGGACTGAACGCCCCGGCCGATGCAAAAAAGCTTTTGTACCAGTTACCGGTTTCAGACAAAATGTCTGAAGGCGACAGCCCTGCCGCTCCTGGCGACGAGAAAAAGGAAACTGTCAAACTTGCACCCATTGGTATCAATAGCGATGAAAATGTGGTCGGTGAGGAAGACGAGAATGGGCTTCTGAAGTCGACTGTTACACAAACTGACTTCAGCGCAAAGAGTAAAGCTGGCACAGGTGACAAAAACGCAGTTGCCGGAAAAACCGAAACGATAGTTGGAAAAAGTCTCGGCGACAAAATTTCTAAAGACAAAAAATCTCTGGCACCAAACCTGGCGCCCTTGCCTATCCAACAAACTGATGAAGAAGCCAATGCAGTTGCCGACACCATCATGGATGCAGAGAAGCGCCAGTTGAGTGATCTCTGGCAATGCACTATCGAGCGCAACCCAGACATTCAATTTGTTATTCAAAAGCTTCAACCAACAACTGATGCAAATCACGCGATGGCATCAACGATGAAGATTCTCAGTGCGACACTATTCAGCGCCATGAATATGGCACCAATGATGATGCCTGGAGGCATGGCGAATGCTAACCCGGCAGCATTGATGGGTATGAGCAGCGGAGCTGGAATGCTTCAAGGTCTGTTCCAAGATCGCAACGAAAAGAGTCAAAAGAAGCATGCGATCTCACAAGAGCAAGCGACTATTCTCTACAAAATTGTGCGAGACACGGCAGACAAGTTGGTCTCAAGCTATCGCGAATACAAGAAAGAACAATCAGCAGTTTCTAGAGCCACGGCTGACCTGGCTGATTTACAGGCAATGGCAGCAGAGGCTGTAGCGAAAAGCCCGACAGAAGCTGTCGGACTTGAGTACACTCTACGCAAGGCAAAGCGCGATATAGACGAAAAGCTGGAACAATCAAAACTCTACCACCAACAACTCAGCGACCTGGCTGGTTCAGAAGCGATTGACAAACTCGACAAAGAGCTAATTGCAGAGCGTTCTGCGGTTGACAGTCTGGTCGGTGGTAATGGCAGCCCGCAAGAGACTCCGACGAAAACCGCTGGACCTTTCAAAAACCCATTAGGTAGTCCAGCCACAACGTCGACTGCAGAAAACGAAAGATCTCAGAATCACACCTACTAAAGATCTGCTTAGTCTTACATTGATATAATGCTTCCTGTCCAATTATCGAGAGGAAGTGGTCATGACTTTAAACAAAGCTCAAATGGCATTGGGCTGGTCATTACTTGTTATTTGCTTGTTGGCGGCTCCGATAGCGCTGCTGAGTAAATCAAATTCGTCGCAAGACAAACAAAACAAAGAAGCTAGTGATGACGGCGACAAGTCTTTCAGTCTTTTCAACAGCAGAAAAGATCGAATTCAGGTCATTAAGCTTGGTGGAGCAATCATGAACGATGAGGGTGAGTCTTCGCTGTTTGACTCATCAAGTTCCTCAACTTCAGTGCGAAAGCAGCTGCGCAAAGCGGCAAAAGATAAGCATATCAAAGCTGTTCTTCTACGAATTAATTCGCCAGGCGGAACAGTAGCGATGAGCCAGGAAATAAACGCTGCTGTCAAAGCCGTGCATGAAGCTGGAAAACCGATTATTGTTTCTATGGGCGACGTCGCTGCAAGCGGTGGTTATTACATAGCTTGTGCAGCTGACAAGATCTACGCTTCACCAGGAACGCTGACTGGTTCAATCGGCGTTATCATGCACCTGATGAATCTATCTGAAATCGAAAACAAGATAGGTGTCAATCCAATTACAATCAAATCTGGACAGTTCAAGGACATAGGTAGTTCAGACCGAGCGCCAACTAAAGAAGAACATGAGCTATTGCAAAACTTGATTATGGATTCATATGATCAGTTTGTGACTGCAGTTTCTGATGGACGAAAGCTAGACAAAGAGACAGTGAAAAAGCTCGCTGACGGACGCGTATACACTGGAAGGCAAGCACTCCAGGTAAAACTGATTGATGCTCTTGGTGGATATGATGACGCAGTTGTCGAAATCAAAAAAATCTGCAAAGCACAATACAACAAAGATTATGATGTGGAAGAGACGCGCGGCATGAGCGCGATTGCGAAAATTCTCGAGAGCAAATTAGATACACCAAAAATCAACTTGCTCGAAAACGTCGTACCAGTTTCCATGCAATCTAAGTTTGCTAAACAGCCCCTCTGGCTGATGGAATGAGGTACGAAAAATGACTCAAGAACTAATCGCTGAAGGTCCGCAAAACGTTCCAAGAGTTTCGGCACAAAAGCTGACTTTCATTGAAACGTTTATTGGCACATTGCTTGCACCTGTTCAAACATTCAATCATTTGAGAGATGATTGCGAGCATGTAGCGAGCCATTTACCTGCCGCAGTAGGAGTGGTTGCATTGGTGTTTGCGCTTGATGCTCTACGTCTGAGCTCAGAAAAAGAGATGAGTTGGGCATTAGTCAACATTCCAACCGAAGTCACAGCCGGAATAATTATTTGGTTGCTGGCAGCGGGCATTGTTAGCCTGACTGGACTCTGCTTTGGCGCAAGTGCCGCAAAGTCTAGAACTGCATTTGTAACTATGGCGTGGAGCTTCCTACCCTGGATTTTCATGGGGCCTATCTCTTGCCTCTCTGCAGCTTTGGGCAAGGCGCATGTGCTGTTTATGGTGATTCCATTTTGTTGGGTTTTGCTTCTGCAAATCATAGCGATAAAGTGCAGCTACGATATGAAAGCGTGGCAAGCCCTGGTGCTCGTCTTTCTTGTACCTCCCATGTTGTCCTGGTTTCAGCTTTTGCAATTTATCCAGGGACTGTCCGCAGTATTGGGTTCATTATTTTAGGAAATGAACAGTCCAGTACAGAGCAAAGAAAAAGTTGTTGCAATCGTAGGTCCTACCTGCACTGGCAAAACGGCTCTTAGCTTGTTTCTTGCCAGACATATTCCCTGTGAAATCATCTGTTGCGATAGCAGAAATGTTTACCGCTATTTTGACATTGGTTCAGCCAAGCCAAGCAAAGCAGAACAAGCTGCGGTTCCTCATCATTTAATAGATGTGGTTGAGCCAGATGAAAATTTCACAGCTGCTCAGTTTGCAGAATGCGCCACAAGCGCAATAAAAGAAATCAGCGAACGGGGAAAGCTTCCAATTATTTGCGGCGGCACAGGCTTTTATGCACGAGCGCTTCTGGAAGGACTGAAGATGCCTAAGGTTCCACCAAATGACGCATTGAGAGCGCAACTGAAAGAGCAAGAAGATAAAACTCCAGGATCATTACATGAGAGATTGAAGGAACTGGACCCTGTGGCGGCGGAGAAACTTAATCCGCGAGACTTATTCAGAGTTATAAGGGCGCTTGAGGTCTGCCTTTTGAGTGGCGAAGCATTTTCAAAATTGGCAGATTCAGCAGAAGAACCTTTTGATGTTTTATGGATAGGGCTAACAATTAAAGACAGAGAGAAACTGAAGGTTTTGTTGAAGAAGCGCCTCAAGGCACAGTTTGAGGCAGGCTTACTTGCTGAAGTTGAGGACCTTCTCAAAAGATTTGGACCTACTCAAAAAGTCATGAATACCGTTAACTACAGAGACCTAGTGAAATATTTCCAGGGTGAGTACACACTCGAGCAAGCTGTAGAGCAAGCAGATCGACATAACTACCAGCTCGCAAGGCGTCAGCTGATGTGGTTCAAGATGAATGAAAAGATCAATTGGTTTTATGTTGACGAAGAAGATATGGAAAAAATAGAGCAAGAAGTTTTGCAAAAGTGCCAAGCATTCCTCGCTGTCTGAGAGCCAGAAATAGCCATTTTGCATATACGGGCGGATAGATGGTAGAAAAAAAATCTATTCGCGCGAAAAATTGATACCAATTTTCCAATTTGGGGATATACTAGTCTAAGACTTCTTGATTACCCCGAGGACCGCAGCTTAAGCGCCTCAAGAAAAAAGAACGTAATTCTCCGAAATCGTTTCTTTTTTCGATCATGGAAAAAAAATATGGCAAGCAAAAAAATCGATAGTTTCTGGACACTGCCTGTTCCCTGGAGCGAGGGCAGTTTGTCAGCCAGACTCTGTCAAAAAGGAAAATCGGTGATGGTTTCCGTTCCCGAGTTGGATATTTGTTGTTATGGTAAGTCTCAATCTGAAGCACTGATGCGTTTATTCAGTAATCTGCTCAAATACTACAACGAACTGAAAGACTCACGAGAATTGAGTGCTCGCCAGAACGAGCATTTTGAATTACTCAAAGTCTGGGTCAAGGGAATCGAGCGAAAAATGTGTGCCGGTGAGTCGGTTTTGAGCCTGCGTTAATTCTGATAGATTGCTCATGCTGCGCTTCAGCAAATTTCACCTCAAGCCCTCAGAAAAACCGCGATTTCACGAGAACATTTTGACAAACAGGCATTGAACTCTTGACGGAAAATTTCCGTCTAAAGAGTATGACGTATTCAAATAAACGAAGATCCTCTCCTTTGATTGCGGCAATCGCAATCAACCTGGCTTGCATATTGGTTTGCGATGCTGAGGAAAAAAATGCTGGATCTTGCTCAATAAAGAAGAAAGCGAAATCTGATTGGAATTTGCCGGAAGCAGGTTTTTCAAATGAGAACATTTGCCAGAATGCAACACTTTCTGAAGAGAAAGCAAATGAGTACTATTTCCGTGGGGCTCTGAGCAATTTTATTGGCAATATTGAGTCCATGAAGTTCCACAGACCTGAATGTGAATTTGCCAGGGCAATGGCCAAGCACAGACAAATATGTTTTGAGCAGAAAGAAAAGGCCAGACAAGCTGGAATGACACCCTGTAACTGGTGTTTCCCGTCCTGGAGCAAGGCTGTTGCGGGCAAGCTCATAACACCCCTGAAAGCGAGCGGGGCAGCAGCAATCAGTAGCGACAAGCAATCAAGCAGGGCGCAGAATCTGCCACCATATACGGTTGCGAATCAGGAAGCGGGCTCAGCAGATTAATGTCTCTGCTGACAAGGTTTCCGGACTATTTCTCCCAAGCTATGAATTTCCCGCAGCTGCTAAGAAGATGGCGTAAGAGGGTAGTTTTTAGGTACAACGTAAGCTTTGCCATTATTGTGGTATAACATTTTGGAAGTCGTATCTGGGTTATTTAATGTCAACGGTTTTGGATAAGACAGTACAAGCACTTTCGGACGTTACGGGATTTGTTGTTGACAGAACTGTTATCCCCGAAAAGGTTATCGGACAAGCTTGGATCATCTCAAAAAGTCGAATGGTCATTCTGGCAAGTTCTGTCGCAAACTATGCTGATGCTCCTTGGGCACTACTTGTAAAGTTTCCATATCCAGATTTGACTTTTTCAGTCAAAGCTATTTCGCTGCATCCAGAATTCAACAAACGTGCGGCCAGAGATTTTTATCTTTCTCAAACGACGGAGATAACTCCACAATCTCCGAATTTCGAAAATGACATAGCAACTATAACTATCGATGCTGAAATTCCGGACCTATCTCCTGAAAAGATGCAGGAATTGAACAGAGCACTGTCTCTACCTCTGACCATTTCAGCGCAAGACTTATCGGGGGGAATGAGAGAGGGCGAAACTGGCAACATATTGCAGAAAGCGATCATGAGTGGTCGCAACGGAGTGCTCAGTTTCTACGATGAGCGTAAAGTACCGTTCTGCCGAATTCTGATCAAGAGCAACAAGATTCTAAAAGCTTCGTTTCTCAATTTACAAAATGAATTCGCCGTTTGCGAGTTGATGTGGCGAAAGCCGGGCGGCAATTTTGTTTTGCAGAGCACTAGCAACTTAAATTGGTCTGGTATTCCAGAGATACAAATGCCAACCGACCAGCTTGCCAGTGAAGCCAGCCGGCGAACACAAGATATTCCTCGTATGATTGATGCGCTTGGTGGTCCGAATGCACGCTATGTGCGTACCAAGCCAAACATTGATCCGAACCAGATAAACAATCAGATTCGCTGGGTCGTGGAGCGCATATGGAACAATCTTGATGGAGCCCTTTCGATTTCCAATTTAGCGGAGAAACTCTCTGTCGATACTTATACAGCGATTCAAGCCCTTTGGGAAATGAAACACCTCGGGCTGGTTGGAATTGCAGAAGGAGACTTCTACCACCGCTCGGGCCAACTGGGCGCACCGCTAACCCCAGGTCATGATGTCGATTTGAAGTTCTGGGATAACCTGCAAGGCTTCTATCTGGACGAAGTTTCGACAAGTCCTGTGCTTGCCCAGGGGAATTACTTTGGCTCAAACCAGCTACTTCAGCTGACAAAGCTTTTGCATACGATGCCGTTGCCGAATGCGAAGTACGGGGCGATCGTTTTAAGAGATGGAAGGCTAATTGGTCTGCACAATGGAAAATTCACCGCAAACCTGCCTTCTCCACCGCCGTTTCCACTGAGCCAGATGAACTGGATCGGATCGCTGTCAGACATGAGCGCGAAAAGAATGCGTGCTCATGCCAGCGCTGAGGAAAACATTGAGGTCGAAGCAGAAGAATTACCAACTATGGTGTCGGGCAGAGGCACAATAACTGGAATGAAAACCAGGGCAGTTCAGGCTGCTGTGTTGGAATCTGCTGGATCTAAAGATACTGGAGAATATCCCAGTCAACAGATGCCACAAACAACTAGCAACGAACCAGAATTTCTGCAAAAGTTCAGCAAATTGCAAATTTTGGGTGCTGGCGGCGGAATGTTTGTCATTGGATTGGCGATGTCTTTTATAGCCATGATGGCGCCAAGACCGACTGCAGTTGTGCAGCCAATTCCAGTAAAGAAACCAGCAATTGCATCAAATCAGCCAAAAGTTCCGACTGGAGGTGAAGCACTCAAACAGGGACTCAAGCTTGCTTCTTTCCGAAGTGAAACAATTCCTCCGTTTGAATTTACAGATACCTCCGAGCGAACTGCGCCCAAACTTTCCTTTGGAATGGAATCAGAACAACACAATCAAAAAATCATCCTGGTCGCCTGGCCTAATGCAGATGTAGGCAGCGCAGTTGAGTCCAATGCAAAACAGCCCCCCTTTGTCGAGCTGAAACCACTTCAAGGAAAAGTCATTCAGAGTGGTCAATCAGAAGTGCACAATTTCTACTGGAAAGCTATTCGTTATTTGAGCAAAGACGATAAAGAGACAGTAGCCCTGGTAGGTGCTTTCACTTCAGCAGACCCGGAAAAATCTATTTTGGTGGTTGCAACTCCATTCAAAGATTCTGGCGATCTAGACTACAAAAACACCGTCAATACAATTGAACGAATGTTTGTAGAAAAGGTGGAAGGCGCACAGCAATCAGCCAATGGTGCTAGTGATGAAGCCACTCCCGAAGAAATAGATGCGTACCGACAGAACGTCGGAAACCTGATAAAAGCGGCATACAAGGCACCGCTCGATGCTGAAAGAGCAAATCGTTGCCAGTACAACTTTGAAATCGAAGCAGACGGATCTGTTGCGCATCTTGAGAAGAAGTATGCCTCTGGAATGGATGAGGTTGATAAAGCAGTTTTGAAGGCCATAACCAGCAAAGCTCCGTTCCCGATGCCACCCCGCACCAAGGAAAACAAAGTGTTGGTGCAGGTAAACGAAGAAGCAAACGAATTCACATTTACGGAATACTAAATGAAAAAGCGCCTCGCAAATGCGAAGCGCTTTTTCTAATCCTCGGAGCAGGAGGGACTCGAACCCCCAACCCCATTACAGGGCAGCCGCTTTCAAGGCGGTTTCTTCATCCAGCCAGGTCTGCTCCAGGCCAAGGTAAAGACAACACTTATTCAGTTTCCATCATTTTACGACTTTTGCTCCAGAATATATATGCTGATCAAAGATCGTAAATTATTGGGTAAAGCAATGACACCAAAAGGAAAACGTCTTGACCTCCTCCTTGAAGAGCTGGGTTACTGCGCTTCAAGGCAAATAGCGCAGGCAGCCATTATGAGTGGCGTTGTTTTAGTAAATGGTCAGAAAGTTACAAAATCAGGAACCCTTATAAAAGAAGGGGCAAAAATTGAATTTACCAGTGCTTGGAAGGTCCAGAAATATGTCAGCAGAGGTGGTTTTAAGCTAGAGAAGGCTCTGCAGGAGTTCAAGATCGATGCAAAGGATCGCATTTGTCTTGACATTGGAGCATCGACTGGTGGGTTCACAGATTGTTTGCTGCAGTCCGGTGCCAAATTCGTTTACTCAATTGATGTCGGGTATGGGCAAATTGCATGGTCGTTGCGAACTGATGAAAGAGTAAAAGTCATCGAAAGGACAAATGCTCGAAAAATAAGTACTGCGCAGCTGTATGCAGAAGTGGATCAAAGCGATTATGCAGACCTGGCAGTTATCGATGTCTCCTTCATTTCACTGAGCAAGGTACTGCCCGCAGTCAAAGTGTGTTTGAAAGAAGCTAGCGGAGAAATTGTTGCGTTGGTAAAGCCTCAGTTTGAGGCGGGCCCTGAAAACGTAGGCAAGGGTGGAGTCGTGCGTTCGAAGGATGTGCATTTGCAGGTTTTGAAAACAACGATTAGCGATCTAGCAAGTTGCGGAATTTATGCACGAGCCGTAACCTTTTCACCTATTAAAGGACCACAGGGCAACATAGAGTTTCTATTGCATTTAAATTTCTTCGAGAATTCCTTGAGTGAAGACCTGCTGTGTAGCACAGTTGAAGAGGCTTCAAAGCTTTAGGGAGCGCATTCCAACACGATCATCAAGCCACCGTATGTGATACCACGCCACAAAGCTCAATTTATTTCGAAAACAGTTCCTGCTGAAGATGCTGACAAGACAATTAGCTAGTTGGTTCAGCCAAACTAATTAGCAAATAAAAAGGATTGCCCGTAAGAGGCAATCCTTTTTTAATGAATATCAGGTAACTACTCGACTCCGATAGGAATCATTGTAGATTATTTACCCATAAGCTTCTTGGCACCGTTGCCCATTGCTCCAAAACCCTTCTTGGTTCCTTCCCAGAGCTTCTTCGGTCCCCACATAATTCCCTTGCCGAGCGTCTTAGCGCCAGCAACCATTTTGTTGTCATCAGCCATTGCTGGGCTGCTGATTGACAGCAAGAACATTCCCATGAGGGACAAGATAAACGCTTTTCTCATTTCCATACTCCTTAGACTCAAGCTCGGACGCGTAGTAAACCTTCTCTCTAGTTTACCCTAATAGCTTACAAATGACCGCAAAATTCGGTATCAGGTGACGAGCGCGAAGTAGAATATATAGTTCTTATGGTTAGTTTTGCCACTGTCTATATAAGCCCTCATGTGCGCTCTTCTCTGAACAAGGTTGTGCAAGCGCAGTTGCATCGTAAATTCTGGGAGCTTGTATCAAAACTAAGGGACGGGCGTTTTGAGATTCCCGGGCTGAACGTCGAAAAATTGCAGGGAAAAAGCGAAAGACTGTATTCAGCGAGAATGAGTCGCGATTTTCGTTTGATATTCTCGATGATTAAAGAGAGCAATACGATTGCTCTGATTATTCATGAAATCAATCATCATGACAAAGCTTATGAGCGGGCAGATCGCAGCACTTTAAAATCCAACAGGCTTGAAGTTTTGAATGAGGAAAATCTTCAAGAAAGTGAATCGCAAGCCAACGCCAGGGCTAATGCCATCGCGATTGAAGTTTTGAAAGATTCCTCACCTACTGAAATGCAGTTGTTTCGGGTGCCTCAATATCTTTTGTTGGATCCATCCAGACACCTTCAATTTGAAAAGAGTCTCGACCGATATCTTAGACTGAGTGAAGAACAAGAAGATCTGCTTGCGGAAAAGGAAAGGTGCTTCCTGATTCAAGGTCCTGCGGGAACAGGAAAAACCACACTGGCACTGTTTTTCGCGCTGCAAACATATGAAGAGCAACCCGACGATCTCATTTACCTATTCACATATCATGAAGAGTTAGCATGTGTTTGTCGCTCTTACAAAGTGAACCTGCTTGGCACTGATGAAGAAAGTTCTGCCAATTCTGGCATCAAAGTGTTTTCTTATCTGGATTTCTGCCGACGCTATCTCAAAAAACAGGTACGCAAAGAAAACAAACAAAATTGGATTGATAAAGATGAATCGCTTTCAATCATTCGACAGATTCTAAATCAAAAATCTCGCTGGCTCAGAAACTTTGATGCAGCTGATCTTTATGGAACTTTTTATTCCATTTTGAAAGGTCGGTTTATGCCTGATAGTGAGCGACTTCCGTCTTCTCGAGAGGACTACGAAAGAATCTTTCGAGACTATGGACGAATGCCTGATAGCTTAGAGGACACGCTCGAAATCTTTTCGTTTTATCAAGCGAAACTCGAGCAACGGAATTTCCTTGATGAAGCAGATTTGATTCGGCTTAGTTATGAGACGTTAAAGAGCAGCGCACTGCTTGCTGATGCGCAAAAAAAGTTATGGATAGTCATCGATGAGATTCAAGACTTTACAGAACTCGAATGGAAGTCGATTCTTCTTTTCTGGGAAAACCATTGCACACAAAGCGCCGAGCTTTCGAGCTTTCCTCTATTTTGCGGTGACACGAACCAGAACATCAGCAGGTCAGGGTTTCGCTGGCAAGAACTGGAGTCCTATCTGCAAACAATCCTGAAAAAGATACGCAGACCAAATGCGTTGAAAAAGGTTCAACTGCATAAAAATTATCGTAATACGCAAGAAATACATAAGTTGGCAACATTCTTGCGTAAGCTTGGAGCTGAAACGCAAGACCTGGGACTGGCTCCTGAGACAACTGGCGAAAAGCCAGTGTTGGTCAAGTCAAATGATGATGAGTTTTTGCAATTTCTGTTGGAGAAAGATGAGAGCAGTCAAAGCGACAACCCACTAGTAGTTCTGGTCGAAAATGCTGAGTCGCTGGACTTCTTGCAACGTCGTTTGAGCAAGAGTCGTTCGATCTTTATTTTGCCGCTGAGCAAGAGTAAGGGATTAGAGTTCGAAGATGTCATCATATATCGAGCATTTTCCTCGGCTGAGAATGTTTTGCGCAATTCTGCTCGAATTGGTGATCTCTGGTACATGGGAATGAGCAGAGCACGCAAGAATTTGCTGCTAGTGGTATCAAACGAAGACTATGAGAACTTTCTGTCTTATTTGAGTGCAAAACAAATTGCCAGCGCTGATTTCTTCGGTTTGGTAGATCTAAGGGAACAGAAAGATGGTCTGGAAAATTTTTGGACTCGTCGAGAGCTGGAAATGCCCAACTACAATGTAATCTTTCTAGAAAGAAAGATAGCAGATGAGCTTTTTGAAAGAGTACTCGTTGAACTTTCAAAGTCCGATAATGAAGCGGCTCTATCTCCATTTGGAGCCGAATGCAGGGATAAGGCTCTTCTCTTGTGGAATCGTTGTTTCGATTATGCAGCTCAAGGCAAAGCGCTGGTCAGGCTCAATAGATTTGAGCAGGCTATCTCGTATCTCAAGAGAGCAGGTTTAGATTATGAGCTGGCGCAAGCATATGAGAAAAGCGATCAACTAGCTTCAGCGGCTGCAGAGTTTGAAAAATTGGAAATGTGGTCAGAGGCAGCACGTTGCTGTGAGAAGCAAGGGGAGTTTCAGCGCGCTGGAATTCTGCACGCCAGGAGTGAAGACTGGGAAACGGCAGCCCAGTGTTTTCATAAGTGTGGAAACTTAGAGGACGCGGCGAACGCAAGCGAAGAAGCAGGACTTACAACTGTCGCAGCAAACTTGTATGAGCAAGCAAACAATTTCAAGAAGGCAGCGGTCCTTCAACAATCAGCAGGACTCTTCACAGAAGCTGGCAACAATTTCCTTCGATGCAAAGATGAAGAGAGTGCTGCTCATTGTTTCCATCGGGGAGCTGAATTTGAAAAAGCAATCGTGATTTACGAAAAGCTTAACAGATGGGATGATGCTGCATGCGTAGCAAAGGATGCTGAACTTAACATAAAAGCTGCGGACTATTTCTTGAGATCAAACAAAATTGAAGATGCGGCGATTGCATATGCTGAGGCTGGAGAACATCTCAAATCTGCCGAGCTGTTTATCAAAATCAAAAGTTACGGTGAAGCAGCAGATCAATTCGAGAAAGCCAAACGATTAAATGACGCGGCTCTGGCATCAGAGCAGGCGACTGATTACAAGAAAGCACTCGAACTCGCAAAAGCCTGTGATAACAAGCTGATTGCGGCACGATGCTATGACAAGCTTTCTGATTTTGAGAATGCGATACTCAACTATCTGGAATCAGGAGCAATAACGGAGGCTGCGCTGGCTGCCGAGAAAAAAGGTGATTATCTTCAGGCATCAAAACTGTACGTTCAAGCCGATAACAATTTACAGGCGGCAAACTGCCTGGCCAAAATCGACAAATCGTTTGAAGCAGCCAAACTGTATGTGGTATCAGGGCAAGTCACGCAAGCGTTTGAACTTATTTCGAGCAATTCCAAAATACGCTCAAAAGATGAAGCCAACTTCAGGCAACTTCTCTCATGGTGTTTTGAGAACAAAAAAGTCTCTGCAGCCGCTCAGTTACTGGAATTGAAGAAGGACTTCAAAGCTGCTGCCGGATACTACAAAGAATGCATGATGTTTCTCAAACAAGCAGACAGTCTTGAAAAATGCAAACTATTTTCCGAGGCTGCTGAGATTTATGAGCAGAACGGAGAGATGAGCAAAGCTGCAGACTGTTTTAAGCAGAGCAAGAATTGGAAGAGAGCCGGCAAGTGTTTTGAGTCGGTTCAAAATTGGTCAGAAGCGAAATCAATGTATGAGCGCTGCAATGATGAAGAAGGAATCATCCGCTGCAAAAACGCGATTAATTGGCTTTGAGCGAATTCTTTTCTTTCCCCTCCGAATAAGGAAGCATACTCCCAAAAACAGCTGTAGCAGTCACTTTTGGCGCTAATGAGCTCAAGCCTGATACTTCGCTGCATTTTCAGTCAAAGGGCTAACGGTTTAGGTTAACCTCGGTCAGAGGTATATAAAAAGACAACAGTTCAGATTGGAGCAAACCACAAATGCTTTATGCAGATTTGCATCGCCATCTCGGAGGCGCTTTACACCCTAGAATCATTTACAAATTTCTCCAGAAGAATGATCATGCCATTCTGAACTTTTTTCCAGACTATGATGGTTTCCTAAATTGGTTCACTCGACCATGCAACTCGCTGGAAGAGTTTGTCAAAATCCACAGCCTCGTCGAAGAACTTCAAAGCCTAGAACACCTGCCCTACTTCTGTTTACGGCTCTGCCGCGGGGCCTACACCTTTGAAAATTTGCAATACATGGAGATTAGGTACAACCCATATTTCCGCACAGACAAAAATTTGCCACCTGCAAAACGTATTAGTCAGATGACCGACATAGTCGAAGTCATTACAGCAAATCTTCGTCCAGCAGAATACCCGATCACCGTTAAGCAAATACTCTGCCTCGATCGCAGGTTGCCACAGAATTTGAACGAAGCAATTCTAAAAGTAGCAAAGGACAATCTCGGGCCAGTTGTTGGAATAGATCTTGCCGGTCCAGAAATTGAACCTGAGAAGTGGGAGGTCTGGGTCAAGCTTCTCGCTAAAGCAAGAGCCGCAGGACTCAAAACGACTGCGCATCTTGGAGAGACAAGCATAGATAACGTACACAGCCAATATTTCACGGTCCTCGACAGAATTGGACATGGCATACACATCGCTATGGACAAACCAGAAATGCTAAAAGAATTGGCGAAAAAGCAAATCACTTTGGAAGTTTGTCCAACCAGCTACAGACAAACTGGTGTTCTCAAGGACTTTCACAAACTCAAAACAGTCTTCGATAGGTGTCGCAAAGCTGGGGTCGCCATCGCTATTTGCACAGACAACCCAGGCCGCAATCCAGCACCTTGTACTCTACCGGGCGAATACGAAAGGTTAATCGACCATGACGTCATTGACTTTGCGGATTTGAAATCTGTTCAAACTGAAGGTTTCAGATCTGCGTTTGGTTACGCCGGCGGCACACACATATAAGGCTTGCACAGTAAGCGGTCTGGGATTTCGACCAAACACGAAGTGGTATCACCAACAGTATCACGACAAAAAAGCCTCAGAAATTTGGTCTCTGGGATTATTAGATGTAAACATTTCGTGAATGAGTTGAAGGTCATCAATGTAGATCAAAATTTTGAAGCAGAGTTTGGAAATGATTGCGTATTTTTTTGCGAACTCTGGCTCTTGATCAACATTTACGCAAAAAATTTCAAGCATTTTTTCGACTTGCTTGAGGACAAGCTGTAACTCGATGGAAATGAAAGTGCAAAAATCTCAAAAATTTTTTTTTTGGGATTTTCAGCTCAAATTTAGAGCATTCACCAGATAAGGTATCACTCGAAGAAGCGCATATAAAGCCATTCTTCACAGAGTACTGTTTTGCTCGATTGAAGAATTACGAAACTGGGAATGGATCATTTTCAGAGGTGGGTGGTCTTGCAATTTCTTCAGATTGAAAGTAACCTATTTTATGTGTGGTGTGATCAACGAGAGTGAATGCTCTCACTAAGAGTGGTGGCACAAGCAAAATTGTTCTGAGAGGGTTCCAAACATAGTCGGCTCGATTAGTGTCGTAAATTTGATAGCTCATCCAAGAATTTTGCCAAGCCATACTATATATAAGTAGGAGGAACGTTAATGGCAGCAACTAAGCCAAAGAAAAGAAAAGCTCGAAAAGGAGTTTCCCCAGCAGCAGCTGTAGCAGACGAAGCTGAAGGTGGAGATGCGGCTCCTAAGAAGGCTACCCGCAAGAAGAGAACAACAAAGAAAGCAGCAGCTAAGAAAGCGCCGGCTAAAAAAGCAGGAGCAAAGAAAGCTACAGCTAAGAAAGCAACTGCTAAGAAAGCAACTGCTAAAAAAGCAGCTCCTAAGAAAGCAGCAGCTAAAAAGACCACAAAGAAAGCAGCTCCTAAGAAAGCAGCAGCTAAGAAAGCAGCTCCAAAGAAGGCAGCAGCTAAGAAAGCAGCTCCTAAGAAAGCAGCAGCTAAAAAGACCACAAAGAAAGCAGCTCCTAAGAAAGCAGCAGCTAAAAAGACTACTGCTAAAAAGGCAGCTCCTAAGAAAGCAGCAGCTAAGAAGACCACTAAGAAAGCAGCAGCCAAAAAGCCAGCAGCTAAAAAAGCAGCAGCTAAAAAGCCAGCAGCTAAGAAAGCGGCTCCAAAGAAGGCAGCAGCTAAGAAGCCAGCAAAGAAGCGCACAACATCACGTAAGCCTAAGGCAGCAGCTTCTGCGCCGATGGCAGGTGATAACGGCGGATCTTCTGAAGGCTAAAGACATCGTCTTTAAGATCATTGGAAGGACTCACGAAAGTGAGTCCTTCTTTTTTGCTTTGCTTTAATGGATCGGTGTCGTCAATCATGCTTAGGACTGAAAAGAAGTGCTTACTCAAATGTTTGCTGAGTCAGTGAGCTCTGCGAGAACGCAAAAGGTCTAAGCATAGGCTTTTCTAGACCTTGAATTCTTATTGACGCTAAAATAATTTTGCGCCTTCTCTTAGAAAAATCGTCTCCCAATATCATGTAGGATTCGAAGCAATCGATGACATTTTGATTCAAGCGATTAAGTGCATCTCAAAATTTCGAATTGCAACACGATTTTTCTTGCTAGCGAACTGAAATGTTCACGTTTCTATTTCAAAATTCGGGTACATAGAAGCAAGCCTATGTGAATAGCGTGTATATACATTGCTTATATCCAATAAGGAGATGTTCATGAAGAAGATTTCGAAGACCGAGCTGTTGGCGATCCTTGCTGCGACAGGTGTTAGCAGCAGTACACTCGCGATTGCCAGTACGCCAGATGTCAACCAAAATAGCTCGCTAGGAAAGGTTGAGCACAGTGGTCCAAGATACTTAGCTGATGAATCGAAATGCGGTAAAGGTTCTTGCGGAAAAGATGAGAAAGGAGCAAGTGCTGCTAAAAAGAAACACGCCGAGAAGAAAGTAAAGAAGGAAGAGAAGAAGGAAGAGAAGAAAGTGGAGAAAAAGGAAGAAGCTCCACAAGCTAACTAAATTCGCTCTTCTAAGGTTGATTCAGGCCGATTGCGCGGTTCATGCAATCGGCTTTTAGCTTGAATGGGCGGCGACCGATTCGACGTCTCTGCTGATTATGCTTTGCGTATCTCCTTTGAGTTCTGCTTTGCGATCACCGATTCGACTTCTGCTGATTATGCTTTGCGTATCTCCGTTTTGACTTTCGTCATTCGCTTTCTCCAACTCGACATTCTCGCTAAGCACTATTCAATTTCTTGAGGTCTGTGGGCCAGTCAAGCTATCGAGATTCGAAATGCGACTCATCGTCACTAAGCCTTTTTATGTATCCGTCTGATCGTGTTGCCCATTTGGGTGCAAGGTGTCAGCGCAATTTGACTTGAGCCGGTTATCCCGATCGGTTGTTCAGTATTCTGATGATCCATTGGTGTCACATCTTGAGGATCTGTCGGTGTCACATCAGGAATTTGAATTCTCGCTAATATCACTCAATCAAAATTTCGACCAGTCGCTACACATTCGAGTTTCGGCCTTCATCAAGTCGATCTCTTGGACTTTTCACTCTAAGCCTCCACACGAGTGTCACGTAGAATTTCACACCGGAGCAAGGATTGCTCGGAAAGTTTGACGCAGCATTTCTCTTTTCTGCAGTTCTTTCTCGATATCCAGTTCGAATGGATTCACGTTACCCAGATGAATGACTGTACTTCTTTCAACCTGTGGCTCAGATGAATTGAATGAATTCAATTTCGTGTTATGCACTGTGGCACTTTGCCTTCTTGTTTCTGGTCCAACTGGTTTCGCAGCGCTTCTATTTGGTGTCTTGCAATTCATCCTTTGCCTAAAAATTTTTTGTCGCATCGCATTCGATAACGTCCGTTCATGTGCCGGGCGCAGCGTCTCATTGCATTCGATACATCGCATCGCTTTTGGTTCACCAGGTTCATTGAATCAATTTTGGAAATTTCATAGCAACAAGTGCTCATCCCAAAATTCTGATAGAACATTCAAATGTGGATCCAAGCGAAGAGAGTCAATTTATGCATACATTTGATTGCGATATCACGATTAGACGAGAAGCAAATTCTGTCTTTTACTTTCTTTGAGAAATTTTTGAGTGAACACAAACTGCATATATAAGGAATGCGATTGCCAAAATTTTATTTGCTCTTGACTTTGACAATTAAGAGCTACTTACTTCTCTTTTTTCAGCTCAAAATCTGAAGAAATTACCAATTGTTGAGACTAGGACATTAGGCTAGAGCAGCGAATCCATGATTTTACATTCCCATAACCTTGTTCTGCGGTCTTCTTAATCTGAAACGACTACCATGGCACACAGTTTCTCTTATATATACGGGTTGTCATTATGACAACTTTATAAGAGACGGTTTGAGTGGTTTATACAGTCAACTAAAATTAAAGGTAGGAGACTACGTACATGGAAAATTTCTCTAAAGTTCAACTCGCAGCAGCTCTAATCGCAGCACTCGGCATCAGCGCTCCAGCTTTTGCAGATGATGCTCCAGCAGCAGGCGACAAACCAGCAGCTGAAAAGACCGAAAAGAAGCTAGCTAAGAAAGAAAAGAAAGAGAAGAAAACAGAAGAGAAGAAAGAAGAAAAATCTTGCAAAGCAGGCGAAAAGTCCTGCAAGAAGGGCGAAAAGTCCTGCAAGAAGAGCGAAAAGAGCTGTAAAGCTGGCGAAAAGAGCTGTAAAGCTGGCGAAAAGTCCTGCAAAGCAGCTGAAGAAAAGAAATAAGCTCGATTCTATTTCATCTTCTTTGATCGAAAGATCTGGGGGCGAAGGTCTAAATGGCAACATTCTTTCAGCAACAAAAATCTCAACTGAATCCTTTGGGAATCGGCTTGGGGTTGCGAAGGGAAATGTCGAAGGAGACCTTCGCCCATTCCCATTTAATAGACTTCGTGGAGATTGCTCCAGAAAATTACATCGAAATCGGCGGTGAGGCTAGACGGCGCATTCGTGCCGCTGAAGGCGCATTTCCAATCATCACCCATGGACTCAATTTATCCATCGGCAGCGGCGATGATCTGAATTTCGATTATTTGCGTTTACTAAAAAATTTGCTCGACGAAATTGATGCGCCCTGGTGGAGCGACCACCTGTGTTTCACAAGCATCGACAGCGTTTACATTCAAGATTTGCTTCCAGTGCCGTTCAACAAGCAGATAAGCAATCACATCGTTGAACGAATCAAACGAGTTCAGGACTTCATTGGCAGACCGTTTTTGCTAGAGAACATTTCGTTTTACATGTATATGCCTGGCTGTGAGATGCCCGAGACCGAATTCATCAGTGAAATACTTGAAAAAGCTGATTGTGGGCTGCTTCTGGACGTAAATAACGTCATCGTCAATTCTATAAATTTGAAGTTTGATGCTCGGGATTTTGTGAGCAAAATCCCGATGGATAGGGTTGTGCAGATTCACGTGGCTGGTCACAAGAAGATTGGCGATTACATTATTGACACGCACGGTGCGCCGATTATTGACCCTGTCTATGAGTTGCTCGATTTCGTTTTGCAGCATAAAGATGCAGATGTTAAAGGCATCATGTTAGAGCGTGATCAAAACTTCCCCGAATTTTCCGAGATAATCGCCGAGCTAGAACAGCTCAGGAAGATAGCGAATAAGAACAATCACTATCTAAAGAGTGCGACTAGTGCTGGAGCAAAGAGCACGGAAGCAAGAATGGCATCGAGTCTTGAACTAGTGTCCACAAAGAAAGGAAAACGCTAGTGCCGACATTCCAGGATATCGAGAAAGCAATGTCTGTTCTCTGGTTGGATCAGGAATCACGGGAATGGCTACTTTCTGATGAGCCAATCGAAGAGGCACCAGATATGGTGCGAAAATTCGACCCAAAAATCATTGCACAACTCGACCGCAAAGGCGCGAGTGTCTATGGTAGGTCAATAGGTTATGAACACCAGGGAATGGCTAATAGGATTTTTCCATTTTGCGCAAAAGCTGTGAACAAAGACTGGGAAGAACTGGTCGCTGATTATTACAGGGCATATCCTTCGAAACACTTTGATTTCAACAAAATTTGCGCTAATTTTCCGAAGTATTTGAAAGAAGAGCGCCTGGATTTCTTGAAGAAGTTCCCATGGTTGGCTGAACTAGCTGAATACGAATGGTTGGAATTAGAGAAACTGGAAGATCCCCGCGATATAAACCGCGGAGAGAAAGTGAGCATCGACAGTCTGGAATCAATGAGCGCATTTGCGCCTCTGGTCAATCAAACGCTGACGCTTTGCCGGTTTGCATATCCTATTGGTGAAATCGCAAGTTATATAGACGAATGCAAGAGTGTTCGAAGGAAATTCGCGAAGTCAGACTGCAACATGGTGATTTACAGAGATCCAGAAACAGATCAGGCAAGATTCATCGAACTGGGCGAAGCAAGCGCTGCAATTGTGGAAAACGCACACACGAGCCAATCTTACCTTGACTTGCTCAAGCTCACATTGAGCTTAACGGCAGAGTCGGATCCAGCAAGTATTACTGTAGAATTCTTAGGTCTGATTGAAGAATTGCAGAAAGACAACATTTTTGTCGGATCGATCAAAAAAGGAAATTGAAATGCGAGCAAATCTAACAGCGGCATCCCTTCTCACAGTTCTAGCATTGAGTGCAGTTGCAGCAAGCGCTGCCCCTAGAGAATTCAAAATTGCAGACGAAAAAAATCGTGATTTTGCGAGTTTTAATTCGGATGCACCGTTAGAACTCATCGAAGGGAAGACCAGCAAAATTACAGGGTCGCTAACAATCGATGACAGCACGGATTTGACAAAACCGGTCGCAGCAAAGTTCGATGTAGATTTAGCTTCAATCGACACAGGAATTCCTCTGCGCAATGAGCACATGAGAGACAATTTCCTGGAAACAAAAAAATTTCCCAAAGCCACTTTCCAACTAAACAAGCTTATCAATCCGCCAAAGAAGCTAGAACCGGGCAAAAAAGTAACGCTAAAAGCCGATGGCACCTTTTCTCTGCACGGAAAAACGGTAAGCAAACAGGTTCCGATTGATGTCATTTACTTCAGCAAATGCCCGGCGACCGAACAAAAGCGCGAGGGTTGCGACTTGATTCAGATCAAGGCAAGCTTTCCAATAGCATTCAAAGACCACGACATCAAACGACCGGAAATTGTTTTTCAGAAGCTAGCTGATACAGTAATCGTCACAGTTTCAGCTACAGCGTATAATCAAGTCGAGGGCGGAAGCAGTAAGAGTTCTAAAGAAGCACCTAAGCCTGCTGCAAAGCCTGCCAAATAGCTGATCAGTTCTTCGGGGACCCGATCCACATCGATGGAAGCAGCTGACGGCGGGGATACGCGGTTTTACGTTTCACCCGCGCTAAATCCAAAAACTCGCAGCGAGCGCTATAAACGCGTTCATTTCTACGTATCTCAAATGGGGATATCAGTTTCCGCTCGACTGAAAGAGCGCCTCATTGCTGTTCGTGGATTGGCAACCAAGATAAAAGACGCGGATCTGGCAGCGCTTGCCTCGAAAAACTTTTCGGAAGAAGAGTTTCTTCCTGCGGTGAAGGAGCTACTTTGCATCTGGATACATCTGGATGCGGCGGACCAGGGCGGCGACCTGATGCCAGCTTGGCTCATGAACTATCTGAAATTAGCGCTGTATGCTAGCGACTACTTGATTGGTGCGCCGGACGCGATGAGTGTGATGGACCTTCATTCAGACTGCACAAGCCTCGATGCATTGTGCAGCGAAGTATCGATAAAAGCTTGTGAATACCTGGGTTTTGGGGCGGCTTCTGCTGCTTTTGCACCGGGAATCAAGCCTTTATTAACCGAGTCACGACCCATTCGGCAAAAGCATCTGCGTGACTCGCTGACAAAATCGATTGAAGAATTGAATTCAGCGCCGGGGATGTAGGGGCGAATCTCGTTCTTACGGTGATTATTTGGGGTCAGGTTAGTCCCGTTTGGATCACCCAACCGGTATCGTTCGGCTTAGTCCCGTTTGGATCACCCAACCGGTATCGTTTGAGCAATTCCAGGGTCTGAGCAGATATCTTTCGGACATCCGTTATTCGGCGACCGAGGTTCAAAAAACAAATTAGCAGATTAACTCTTGTGCTAAGTTTTGTTTTGCACCCAGTTGGAACGGGTATAAATAGGAAGCAGACCTCGGTATCCCAAAGGCAAGGTTTCGTTATGGTTGATGAAACGGGTAAAGACTCGACTCCAGTAAGAGACAGCGTCCCTGATGCTCCGGCTACGCGTTCGCCAGATTTGGACGCTACGCGTTTGTTGTCGGAAATGACGCCGCAAAGTGATAGCCAGATTGGGAGTCTTTCTAAACTGGAAGACCTGAGCAAGTTCCCGGAAACAAGACTACTTGGTGGTCCAGACAAGGATCTGATGAAAGAGGCTCAAAAGTTCCAAAATTCCTTTGGGACTGCTATGCGTTACATGACAAAGAGCGCATAGACTTTTGAGCATGAGCAAATGAATAAAGCGCGATAGTGGTTGTCGCGCTTTTTGCTTTAGGGAAGCTGTATCGGTATCGATCCAGTTTCGATCACCCAACCGGTATCGCTCCAGATTCGATCACCCAACCGGTATCGATCCAGTTTCGATCACCCAACCGGTATCGATCCAGATTCGATCCCCCAACCGGTATCGATCCAGATTCGATCCCCCAACCGGTATCGATCCAGTTTCGATCACCCAACCGGTATCGATCCAGTTTCGATCACCCAACCGGTATCGATCCAAATTCGATCCCCCAACCGGTATCGATCCAGATTCGATCAGATTGTGTTCTGTCCGGGGATCTATAACGATTGCGTTCGTTCAGGGATCACCAATTGAGTGTTCGTCCTGTTATGTTACCGCATCAATTAAGCTTGCAGTCCTGCGCCAATGCCTTTTGCAAGCGCTGCACATACTCTTCGTGCGAAATTTCGACAGCCCCAAAAGTACCAAGATGTTTCGTTATGAACTGGCAGTCTAGCAACGTGAAACCGCGTTCTATCATTCGTTCCACAAGAAAAACCAGTGCGCACTTTGAAGCATCAGTCACCAGGTGAAACATGGACTCACCCATAAATGCGCCACCAATGCTGACGCCATATAAGCCTCCAGCAAGTTCTCCCTCGTAATAAGCCTCGACACTGTGCGCCATTCCCATCTTTTGAAGGTCGGAGTAAGCGTCAAAAATCTCATCGGTTATCCAGGTGTCAGAACGCGCCGCACAATAAGCCAAGACCTCATTCCATGAGTTATCTATTTTGTACTCGAACTTTCCCTTGCGATAAGTTCGGGCAAGTCTCTTGGGTATGTGAAAATTCTCGAGATCGAAAATGCAACGGGGGTCCGGAGCGTACCATTTAACTGCCGCTGTTGGATCATTGCTGTCCCCCATAGGAAAAATACCCATGGAATAGGCTCTGATCAGCAATTCAGGCGTCAATCGTTCGTTCAAAAACTGACCCTTATATTTACTTCTTCTTCGCAGCAGCTGCTGGAGCGCCTTTTGAAGGAGTGAGACTACGGATGTAAGCGATAACATCAGCCAGGTCCTGGTCGCTCATTTTGTCTTTTCCAAAATCGGGCATTCCCTTGCTCTTTATGCCCTCTCTGATAACTTTCTCGATAGCAGCATTGTTGGTCGGTGGATACCTCTTCAGGAAGCCATCCCCAATTAGCGGTCTCTCCGGGTTCAAATTGTTTCCACCATTGGCATGACAAATGGCACATTGCATGTCTTGAAAAACTTTCTTCCCACGCTTTACGTCGCCCTTGAGTCCAGCAGCGCCAACTGGGCAAATCAACGAGGCAACAGACAACAACGAAATAAGGCTAAATACTATTCTTTTGCAGGAAATGCTCATTTAAACTCCAAATACGGTCAGCTTTTGATTGCCATAGAGCTCGGCTCAAGTACCTTAAACTTGTACTCTACCCCATTTTCAACTTGCATGTCTGAACTCGATTGAGTTGTGAACTTGCCCCTGTATTCAGGAAAGAACACATCGCAGGCGAAATCGGCGTAAATCTCCGTCAGATAGACAAATTCGAGATCGGAGTGTCCCAAGGCAAGGTCAAAAAGCTGTGAACCACCGAGTACAAAAGCCTCCGAAACTTCCAGTGAATCACATTTCCGCAAAGCTTCATCAAGAGAAGGCGATAGTAATACACCGTCAGGAAGAGCGAGGTCGCGTTGTCGGCTTACCACGATATTGATGCGATCAGGCAGGGGCTTTACTTTGGGCGGAAGTGAATCCCACGTTTTTCGTCCCATGATCACAGCATTTGGCTTTCCATTTCTGGAGCGCGTTGTGATTGTCTTGAACATTTTTAAATCGGCTGGGATCCGCCAGGGAAGCGTGTTATCTTTGCCTATACCTAGTTTTTCATCTACGGCTACGACGATACTGAATTTCACGGCGATGAAGCTCCAAAACTAGACGGAGACGGGGAATTTGATGAACGGGTGCGGATCGTAGTTGACCAATTCAAAGTCCTCAAAGTTCAATTCGAAAATAGGTTTCTTTGCGATTTTCACTTGCGGCAGCGGTCTCGATTCTCGTTGAAGCTGCTTGCGAAGCCCTTCCACGTGGTTCGAATAAATATGCGCATCACCGATGGTGTGCGTGAAAATTCCTGCAGTCAGGTTACACTCGTTAGCTATCATCAACATCAGAAGCGCATAACTAGCGATGTTAAACGGCACTCCAAGTGCCATATCAGCGGATCGTTGATACAACTGACAGTCGAGCCTTCCGTTAATTACATAGAACTGAAAGAGCAAATGACAGGGCGGAAGTGCCATTCTATCTACATCTGAAACATTCCAGGCATTAACAATTAGCCTTCTGCTGTTGGGATTGTTTTTGATTTCATCAAGCAGATTTTGAATTTGATCGACGTGCTCTCTGCGAAAGAGCTCCGTGCCTTCGACTTGGATATATTTCGGCCACTTTCTCCATTGATAGCCGTAAATCGGCCCCAGCTCTCCATGCTCGTCAGCCCATGCGTCCCATATGGGAGTGTGCTGAGTCAGATTGTCGTTGATGTTTGTCGAGCCCCGTAAGAACCAGAGCAATTCCCGAACTACAGCTCCGAACAAAACCTTTTTTGTAGTTAAAAGTGGAAATCCTTCTCGCAAATCGTATTTTGCTTGCATACCGAACAACGAGATAGTCCCAGTCCCAGTGCGGTCTTCGCGACTTTCACCGTGATCTAAAATTTGCTCGATAAGATTGTGGTACTGCTGCATTAGCCTTCCACCTCGTCTTGATATGTATTGTCTCGTCTTTAAAATAGCCCTTCCTAAGCCGGCGAACAAGTGATCTGATGGGGTCTATTTCTAGGAGTGTTGCATATCCATTGGACGCCCATTAGAGGTGTTCGGTCTTTTTTAGTTTGGTCGGTTTTAAGTGTTGGTCGAAGAGTGGCAAAAACACAGGCGGAAGCAGCGACATAAGAAATGCCTTGCTCTTTACTTCAAAACTACTTACCCTCTGATCGGTTACCATGGAGGATTAACCTTCCATAAGAAGTTGAGGATCCCTCGCCGTTCGATTTTCCACTCGGTACCGATCCAAATTCAAAATTACTCAGCCTCGGGCAGCGCACCTCTTTTCAACGACGCCCTCGCCGTTCGATTTTCCAATCGGTACCGATCCAAATTCAAGATTACTCAGCCTCGGGCAGCGCACCTCTTTTCAACGACGCCCTCGCCGTTCGATTTTCCAATCGGTACCGATCCAAATTCAAAATTACTCAGCCTCGGGCAGCACACCTCTTTTCAACGACGCCCTCGCCGTTCGATTTTCCAATCGGTACCGATCCAAATTCAAAATTACTCAGCCTCGGGCAGCGCACCTCTTTTCAACGACGCCCTCGCCGTTCGATTTTCCAATCGGTACCGATCCAAATTCAAAATTACTCAGCCTCGGGCGCCAGAGAGTATTCCCACACAGTTATGAATCCCCGATGAGTTGAAACCAAAGTTGGACTCCAAAGTCGAAACAAGTGCGTTCAAGAAGCATAATTTCATCCTCAGAAATTAACCGTGATCGTTCGCGATATCGAATCTTTCGGAATGTCAGGAGACTCATTGAAAAAGTATGAATGATAAGCCGGATCCTCAAAATGCTGCGGATAATAAGGACTCAGTCCAAATATTATTGGGAGAAATTTTTATGCCGACCACTTTGCCCAAAGAGACAGCAGCTAAAGGGAAACACGCCGAGTTCAAAACAGAACCTTTCACCGATTTCTCATTGCCTGAGAACGAAAAGGCAATGAAGGAAGCCCTTAAGACTGTTCGTTCGCAGCTTGGTCGCCAATATCCATTGATTATCAATGGCGAACGCATTGAAACCAGCGATTTCTTGGTTTCAACGAACCCAAGCAGCCCGGCACAAGTGATCGGTAAGTTCTCGAAAGCGACCACTGAGCATGCAGAAAAAGCCATGCAGGCGGCTCTCACAGCATTCGAAAGCTGGAAACGTGTCAAACCAGAAGATAGAGCTGAGTACCTCTTCAAAGCAGCAAATATCATGCGAGCGAAGAGACATGAACTCTCAGCATGGTTGGTTCTCGAAATCGGCAAGAGCTGGGTTGAAGCCGATGGTGATGTTGCTGAAGCAATCGATTTTTGTGACTACTATGCACACGAAATGCTCCGCCTCGCGAATCCAGCTCCGTTGGTTCCTGTGGCTGGAGAGCGCAACAAGCTCAGTTACATCCCATTGGGCGTAGGTCTTGTGATTCCGCCTTGGAATTTCCCTCTTGCGATTCTCGTTGGTATGACCACAGCAGCAATCGTTACAGGCAACACAGTTGTACTGAAGCCATCGAGCGATACTCCGGCAATCGCATACCAGTTCATCCAAATTCTTGAAGAAGTTGGCTTGCCGAAGGGCGTGGTCAACTTCGTTCCAGGTCCTGGAGCATCAGTTGGTGATTACCTCGTTGCGCATCAAAGGTTCGTTTCATCGCATTCACTGGCTCGAAAGAAGTCGGTCTGCGCATCAACGAAATAGCAGCAAAAACACAAAGGGTCAAATCTGGATCAAGCGCGTCGTAGCCGAAATGGGCGGAAAGGACAGCATCATCGTAAACAATGATGCAAACCTCGACGCGGCTGCTGATGGAATCGTTCAAGCAGCATTCGGATTCGGCGGTCAAAAAGTGCTCAGCTTGCTCAAGAGCCATCATTCACAAAGATGTTTATGACACTGTGCTGGAGAAAGTTGTTGAGCGCACAAAGAAACTCAGCGTTGGAAAACCAGAAGAGAAGACCACCTTCATGGGTCCAGTCGCCTCCAAATCAGCTTACGAATCGATTCTCGAATACATCGAAATCGGTAAGAAGGAAGGACGCCTGATGACTGGCGGAAAGCCACACGAGAATGCTGACAATGGATTCTTCATTGAACCAACAATCATCGCTGACATCAAACCAGATGCAAGAATCTCACAAGAAGAAATCTTCGGACCAGTTCTTGCATTCATCAAGGCTGACAGTTGGGAGCACGCGCTCGAAATCGCAAACAACACAGAATTTCGGACTGACAGGCGCAGCTTACACTGCTTGCAGAGAAAAGCTCGACCAGGCAGCAGAAGATTTCCACGTCGGTAACCTCTACCTGAACCGAAAATGCACTGGAGCTCTGGTTGGGTACATCCATTTGGTGGATTCAACATGAGCGGAACCGACAGCAAAGCTGGCGGTCAGACTACTTACAGTTGTTCAGCCAAGGAAAAGTTGTTAGCGAAAAGATCTAATAACGGAAGCGAGGCTCAAGTTGTACAAGAAACGCCAGCCGCAGGGCTGGCGTTTTCTTTTGAGTTTCACAGGCTTCACTAATGCACATTAGTATTATTTTTGCGGTTCCGCGAGGCGAGTTCTGTGAGGCTCGTTCCGCGTGGCTCGTTCTGCGTAGCTCGTTCTGCGTGGCGTGTTCCGCGTGGCTCGTTCTGCGTGGCTCATTCTGCGTGGCTCGTTCTGCGTGGCTCGTTCTGCGTGGCTCGTTCTGCATTTCAAGATTACTCAGCCTCGGGCAGCGCACCTCTTTTCAACGACGCCCTCGCCGTTCGATTTTCCAATCGGTACCGATCCAAATTCAAAATTACTCAGCCTCGGGCAGCACACCTCTTTTCAACGACGCCCTCGCCGTTCGATTTTCCAATCGGTACCGATCCAAATTCAAAATTACTCAGCCTCGGGCAGCGCACCTCTTTTCAACGACGCCCTCGCCGTTCGATTTTCCAATCGGTACCGATCCAAATTCAAAATTACTCAGCCTCGGGCGCCAGAGTATTCCCACACAGTTATGAATCCCCGATGAGTTGAAACCAAAGTTGGACTCCAAAGTCGAAACAAGTGCGTTCAAGAAGCATAATTTCATCCTCAGAAATTAACCGTGATCGTTCGCGATATCGAATCTTTCGGAATGTCAGGAGACTCATTGAAAAAGTATGAATGATAAGCCGGATCCTCAAAATGCTGCGGATAATAAGGACTCAGTCCAAATATTATTGGGAGAAATTTTTATGCCGACCACTTTGCCCAAAGAGACAGCAGCTAAAGGGAAACACGCCGAGTTCAAAACAGAACCTTTCACCGATTTCTCATTGCCTGAGAACGAAAAGGCAATGAAGGAAGCCCTTAAGACTGTTCGTTCGCAGCTTGGTCGCCAATATCCATTGATTATCAATGGCGAACGCATTGAAACCAGCGATTTCTTGGTTTCAACGAACCCAAGCAGCCCGGCACAAGTGATCGGTAAGTTCTCGAAAGCGACCACTGAGCATGCAGAAAAAGCCATGCAGGCGGCTCTCACAGCATTCGAAAGCTGGAAACGTGTCAAACCAGAAGATAGAGCTGAGTACCTCTTCAAAGCAGCAAATATCATGCGAGCGAAGAGACATGAACTCTCAGCATGGTTGGTTCTCGAAATCGGCAAGAGCTGGGTTGAAGCCGATGGTGATGTTGCTGAAGCAATCGATTTTTGTGACTACTATGCACACGAAATGCTCCGCCTCGCGAATCCAGCTCCGTTGGTTCCTGTGGCTGGAGAGCGCAACAAGCTCAGTTACATCCCATTGGGCGTAGGTCTTGTGATTCCGCCTTGGAATTTCCCTCTTGCGATTCTCGTTGGTAT
Source organism: Obscuribacteraceae bacterium (SeqCode) (assembly GCA_044226015.1). Lineage (GTDB taxonomy): Bacteria > Cyanobacteriota > Vampirovibrionia > Obscuribacterales > Obscuribacteraceae > JAIEPM01. The sequence continues at coordinate 3,524 of JBGAHS010000007.1, read as the reverse complement.
GACCACAGCAGCAATCGTTACAGGCAACACAGTTGTACTGAAGCCATCGAGCGATACTCCGGCAATCGCATACCAGTTCATCCAAATTCTTGAAGAAGTTGGCTTGCCGAAGGGCGTGGTCAACTTCGTTCCAGGTCCTGGAGCATCAGTTGGTGATTACCTCGTTGCGCATCCAAAGGTTCGTTTCATCGCATTCACTGGCTCGAAAGAAGTCGGTCTGCGCATCAACGAAATAGCAGCAAAAACACAAAAGGGTCAAATCTGGATCAAGCGCGTCGTAGCCGAAATGGGCGGAAAGGACAGCATCATCGTAAACAATGATGCAAACCTCGACGCGGCTGCTGATGGAATCGTTCAAGCAGCATTCGGATTCGGCGGTCAAAAGTGCTCAGCTTGCTCAAGAGCCATCATTCACAAAGATGTTTATGACACTGTGCTGGAGAAAGTTGTTGAGCGCACAAAGAAACTCAGCGTTGGAAAACCAGAAGAGAAGACCACCTTCATGGGTCCAGTCGCCTCCAAATCAGCTTACGAATCGATTCTCGAATACATCGAAATCGGTAAGAAGGAAGGACGCCTGATGACTGGCGGAAAGCCACACGAGAATGCTGACAATGGATTCTTCATTGAACCAACAATCATCGCTGACATCAAACCAGATGCAAGAATCTCACAAGAAGAAATCTTCGGACCAGTTCTTGCATTCATCAAGGCTGACAGTTGGGAGCACGCGCTCGAAATCGCAAACAACACAGAATTCGGACTGACAGGCGCAGCTTACACTGCTTGCAGAGAAAAGCTCGACCAGGCAGCAGAAGATTTCCACGTCGGTAACCTCTACCTGAACCGAAAATGCACTGGAGCTCTAGTTGGAGTACATCCATTTGGTGGATTCAACATGAGCGGAACCGACAGCAAAGCTGGCGGTCCAGACTACTTACAGTTGTTCAGCCAAGGAAAAGTTGTTAGCGAAAAGATCTAATAACGGAAGCGAGGCTCAAGTTGTACAAGAAACGCCAGCCGCAGGGCTGGCGTTTTCTTTTGAGTTTCACAGGCTTCACTAATGCACATTAGTATTATTTTTGCGGTTCCGCGAGGCGGGTTCTGTGAGGCTCGTTCCGCGTGGCTCGTTCTGCGTAGCTCGTTCTGCGTGGCGTGTTCCGCGTGGCTCGTTCTGCGTGGCTCATTCTGCGTGGCTCGTTCTGCGTGGCTCGTTCTGCGTGGCTCGTTCTGCATGGCTCGTTCCGCGTGGCTCGTTCTGCATGGCTCGTTCCGCGTGGCGAGTTCTGCATGGCTCGTTCTGCGTGGCAGGAGTCTACCCGCTTCCTCTAACGTGTTTTACCTGCCTGGGCTGTGGTACGACTACGTCTGCTGTGGTACGACTAAGTCTGCTGAGGCACAACTACGGCTGTTGCTACGGCTACGACTGCTGCAGCGCAACAGCAGAACAATCACACCTCATTGGATGGACTCCGGCGACGATTGAAATATACAGCCAGACAACTTCCAGCGCTTATACCAGAGAACGCTGCAACAAATAGCGAAAAACTTGAGATCAGCTTTACTATGAGCAGGTACATACTATTTGCAGTAAAGATAAAGTCAGGTTCCATTCCGGGCGGGGCTATCTGGGAAAAGAACTGCGACAGCCTTTCACCACCTATGGTGGCAAGCGCCAAAAGCATTGCCACAGAACTAGCACAATAAATAAAACTACTTAGAAGAACAGGCAATTGCCCTATTACAGATAACCCTAACGCAGATGCAATTCGTTTTGTTCTGGAATTTAGTCCTGTTAAAAATGCTGGCAGCCAGCAAAACGCAATTAACAGACCTAAGGTTTCGAACATACCCCACAGACTGACCTTAGTTCCAACCGAATCAGCTGAGAAATCCAGCCCTTGAAATTCGAGACTGAATAAAATCATCGCTGGAATGTATGAGATTAGAAGCCACTTGCTGACTGAAAAGGACCGCGGCCAGTATTGCTGAAATCTGGAAAGAAAGGAACCCGATAAATGGTAAATACTCAACAACACAAAGGTCACCAAAGCCAAGGTGAATTGTGCAAACACCGAAATTGAAGCAAGACTGGCACTAAGAAGATACGCCAAAGTTCCACCCAAAACTGCGTAGCAGAGGTACTTTAAGAGCCTGCGACGGCGCAGGTACCACGCCCACCAGAAAATAGGGGTGGCCGCAAGCACAAAGACACCCATAAATGAATCTTGCGGACCGCAATTAAACATTACTTCCTGCAAAGGTACTTTCCACAAAGACGACGCCAACTCAGCGGATCCGACGGCAATAGCAACTATCATGTAGATTTGCCCCACCGTTAGTATCGAGAAAGACAGCATCGTGGCAAGAATGGCAATTGGCCCTTTGCTCGGTTCTTGAATATAGGACTTCACTATGGAGCTTGATTCTTCTCCTGAGCTAGAGCTGATAGATTTTGGCTGTGTAGATGATGATTCCGTAGTATCAGAGTCGACGGCAGAATTAACCGATACCGTATTTGGTGCTTCAGAATTCGACAGTACCTCTTTCACGGGAAGCCATGCAGGTTCTATAGACTCTTCACTGAGTCCGGGAGTCCTCAGATTCACGTGTGTTTTCTCTTCTGTGTCCGGCTTGAAATCCATATCTTATAGGCACATCCTGAAGATAATCCTAGAATAGCAGTTTCAATGTATAGAGAAAAACTTTGATTCTGCAGCCATAGATAAACCGCGGTCCCACCGCCGCGCTTACCCAGCCACAACCCCGCCAAGCCTGGGATCCCTCCACCCTCTTCAAGCCGATTTCCAACCGGTATCGATTCAGTTCTTTGGTTTTTCTGCTCGCCAAGTGCTAGCGTAGATTTTCCACAAAACTCCAACCGGTATCGATCTAGATTCAATAATCCAACCGGTATCGATCCCGATTCGATTATCCAACCGATATCGCTCGAGATTCGCGCAGCCTTTACCAGAAATTCATGGCGCCCATCTCAAGTCCACAGAAAAACCGCGATTCCACACGATTCTGCAGCCATAGATAAACCGAGATTCCACACGATTCTGCAGCTAGATAAACCGCGGTCCCACCGCCGCGCTTACCCAGCCACCACCCCGCCAAGCCTGGGATCCCCCACCCTCTTCAAGCCGATATCCAACCGGTATCGATTCAGTTCTTTGGTTTTTCTGCTCGCCAAGTGCTCCGCGTAGATTTTCCACAAAACTCCAACCGGTATCGATCCAGATTCAATAAATCCAATCGGTATCGCTCGAGATTGAAGAGACTTTCGACAAAAGTCACCACAACGGTTTCAAAGCGCGTAGGAAAAACAAAAACATCATCAAATCAAAAAAAAAATTCAAACTCATCCTTCCTAAAGACAATCCAAGCACCAGCGTCCGGAAACCGGCATCCATCAATATACTTGGGCAACTATACAGCTCCCTAAAAGCAAAATAACCTCGAAATTTCACATACCCAACCTGTGGTATTGAGCAGTCAACTACGTATAAACCGCCAGTGTC
>JBGAHS010000006.1:0-643721 GCA_044226015.1 Obscuribacteraceae bacterium (SeqCode) | reverse complement strand
CAGTATGACAAACCGCTTCGAATCAAAAAGCACTGTCGAATTGATTCGTACAGGTCTACCTGACTTTCAACTTACCGATAATCAAATAGCAAAGGTCGGGGTCGCTGAAGAGGTCAGAACTAGCCGAGATCAGCATGGCGTAGTTCACAAAGACTACCTACTCGATGGCAGAAAAGTCTTCTCCGACAACAACAATAATGGCGTGAGAACGAGAACTTCTTTCGACATCAGCGGGCGTGTTGAAGGAAAAAAGACAGATCAGGCTGATGGTTCTTCGGTAGCAACATTTAAATCAGACTTCGATATTTACAGAGTGATGCGCGACAAACAAGGAATTACAGTTTTGAAAAACATAGATGGCAACTGGTCTGCGCTAAGTGATCCATCCGAAAGCTCAGATGTACTTCGAACAGAAAAGGAGATGTTTACAGCTCCGAAAATTATGGGAAGACCGGCGTAAATTCCGGCAGCAATTTTTCCTCCGCTCGATGACAGAATGCCCGGCTTGCCCGGGTTTTCTGTTTAGTAAGAGCGCATGCGCTTCGCTACGGGAATGCTGTCGTCGATGAATACCTTTAAAGGCTTATAGCGTTGCATGTCGAAAACGACCGCGTACTTTCGATGCGAATCTAGTTGCCATGGAAGTTGAGGAAGTGGTGCGCTTTTTTTGATGGAATCTATCATCGATGCATCCAGCGCATTCATGAGCCCCTCTGCGCGCTCTCCATAATGCACTCGCGCGGCAACGATAAGGGACTCGCGAGCGGAGTGCTTTATCTTAATTCGCGACGGTGTGCCATCAGCATCAATTACGAAACTGACAACACCTTTGGCGTGATTGCAAAAATGCGGTGGAATCTGGAAATCTTTCAGGCTTTCGGTTCGCCACTGCTGTGCGATTTTTTGCTCACATTGCGTTAGAAATGGTTCGACGGGGTCGCTTGCCTTTGCTGCAGCAGCTACTAGTGGCAAAGCCGCTATACAAAAAAGGGGAGCAATAAATCTCTTTCTCCAGTTCAACATACTTATTTTTTCTTCTCTGAAAAAATGTCTTCTACAACTGCGACTGCCGCACTATGCGGGTCAAGTTTGTGATCGATAATTTCGTCGAGCAAGCGCTGAACCTCTGGAGAATGTTCAAGAGATTGCTTCAGATTGTTCCTTGCGATTTCCGCTACGAGTTCGCTAAGTTCTGACTCTAATTTCAGCTTGCGTCTTTGTTTAAGCATGCCTGATTTCTCAAGCTCTTCTTTATGTGCAGCAATCGACTTCCACACTGCATTAACGCCTTCATTCACTTCTGCGTTAGTAACATGCACTGGTGGCTTCCAGCTTTGTCCTTTGGTGCTCAGTTCAAGGCTGGAGATGATTTCAGACGCCGTTTTGTTTGCGCCTGGCAAATCACCCTTGTTCACTACAAAAACATCGCCAATTTCCATGATGCCAGATTTGATTGCCTGGATATCGTCACCTGAACCTGGCATCAGCACCAGCACCGTGGTGTCGGCTGTTTGTGCGATGGCTAATTCGGACTGACCTACACCAACGGTTTCAATGATGATTACATCGAACCCTGCAGCATCGAGCATGCGCGCTGCATCATAGGTTGCTAGTGCGGTGCCTCCTGCATGTCCACGATTAGCCATCGAGCGAATGAAAACATTTTTATCAAGCGTATGTCCTTGCATTCGAATTCTATCGCCAAGAATTGCACCACCAGTGAATGGGCTCGATGGGTCGATAGCCAGGACTCCAACCTTTAGCCCCGCCCCTCGAATTTCGCTGATTAGAGCGTCTACAAGCGTGCTCTTGCCGACGCCTGGCGACCCTGTGATTCCAATGAGGTGGGCGCGTCCTGAGTGCACGAATAGGCTGCGCACAAGCTTGATGGCGTCTGCGCCTCCATCTTCGACTACGCTTATAGCCCTTGCTAGAGCCCTTTTGTCACCCTTGACTATGAGTTCTGCGATATTCTCAAGGCTGTATTTCAAGGTACCTGCGCTCACATCGACCTCCGGTTCGAACGGTGCCTATTATATCGAACGGGAACATTCGATAGCGCCAAAAGTCAATTTGATTGTATTGCTTGTTTGAGGTTGCGCTTTCATGCTCGAGTCAAAGTTCTCTGTTCCTCTTGTGGCTATTGTTGTGGCTCTGTTGAGCGCATCGATTCCCGCTGCCCGAGCCGATTTTGCGCTAACCGATGGCATGGGTGAAGAAATTCAATATCGAAATCCCCGTATTGGAAAAAAGGTCAAAGCTGTGAAAACACGCTTTGGCAATTCCTATGTATCAGAACAAGGTCTATTGGGAAATAAATCAACGCAAGTAAGTGTTCTCGGAAACTCGTTCGAGAAGAAGAAGGGATTGTTAGGCTCAAGCGAAATAGGTGGAAGCACTATTTTCGGTGATCGAGTCGTGTCCAAGAAAGGCTGGTTTGGCTTGGGGCGCAGAAAGACTCAAGTTGATTTGAGTGGAACAAGCGCAGTTTTACGCAACTTTATTGGACAGCGTCCGGTGCCGCAAATTCAAGCTAATCCATTGCCTTCGATGAATGAAAGTCTTTCTCCAAGGCAGGATGAAACTCTACCGCAAAGCTACTAGCTCACTGTGACCGTCGAGCCAGCAAGAAAGCCTCATTTGCCTTTGAGATACTTTGTCCAGTTTGATGTGTCTTTTTTCGAGCCAGCTTCGGGTCTAGTTCCAGGCTGCTTTGCCGCTTGTTCGGCTTCCGTGAGCATTACGGCTAACAAGTCGCGGTCTGCTTGCGAAGTCTTGACCTGATGCTGAAGTTCCGCAATGGTCGCTTTCAGCCCATCAATTTCCTGAACTCTGGCACCTAGCAACGCGCTCAATCGTGACAATTCCTGATGGAGGTGCCGATTCTCCCTGTTTTTATCAGCAAGAATCTGCGCTTGATTGTCATTTTCGACCTTCAAATCCTCTAAATCGTGGGTCTGTTTTTCCAGTTCACGAATCTGCAAGCTCAGAGTGATGTTAACTTCCTGCGCCTGCAATAGAGCATCTTGAATTTCCAATAGCTTTTCTATCAATGAGTTGAGGTCCCATTGACGTCCAGTTAGAGGATTCGTAGTTCTATTCAGGTCCATTATTGGATTGCTTGCCTTTGTTCTGAATTAATATTCCCATCCCGTCATTGGGATTATCCGAATGTGCGAAAATTGGATTCTTCGTTGATCCCACTTGGATTTAAGCTTCATGACTAAGTTGCTAGTTAGAAATGGTCTCGTTGTTACCCCTACAGAAGAGTGGTTTACCGACATACTCATAGAAGGTAACAAGATAGCTCAAGTTGGAACATGCAGTATAGCCGAGGGGTGCAAAGTCATAGATGCCGAGGGGTCTTACGTCACCCCAGGGCTATTTGATTTGCAAGTGAACGGCAGTCCGGAATGCGATTTCTGGAGCGACCTCAATGTCGATAAGCTAAGTGCACTGAGCCGCACCTTCTTACGTGAAGGTGTCACGAGCATTTTGCCGACGCTAATAACCGGTGATTTGAAACAACTTTGTAAGAACCGAGATTATTTGCAAACAGAGTTTGGCTTTTCAACCTCATCTGCGCTGAAGAAAGATGAACAGTTTATTCGAATGCCCGGCCTGCATTTTGAAGGACCTTGTTTGTCGCCTGCAAAGCCTGGGGTTCATCCGCCCGAGCATTTGCAACCTCTTGAATTATCGATTTTGAAAACACTCGTTGATAAATCTTGTAAGTTGATGACCATCGCTCCAGAGCTTGATAAGAGTGGTGCCTGCATCAAGTTTTTGCGTGAAGCTGGTGTGGTTTGTTCTCTAGGGCATTCAAACGCTAATTTCGACGAAGCGAATGAGGCGTTTTCGCATGGTGTCACTCTGATGACTCATACGTTTAATGCTTTGCCGCCTTTGCATCATCGTGAGCCAGGGGCAGTCGGAGCCGCCTTGTTAAACAAGAACATCGATTGTTGCATCATTCCTGACGGCTTGCATGTACTTCCAGCAATGATTGATCTTGTGTACCGAATGAAGGGGCTAGAGAAGACAGTTTTAGTTAGTGACATTGCAGCGGTTGGAACTAGCCAGGGCACTCTGGTCGGTTCGTCTCTGATTCTCTCCGAGGGAATCAGAAACATGGTTAACTGGGGCATTTGTGATTTTGCAAGTGCAATTCGCATGGCGAGCTACAACCCGGCCCGCCTGCTTAACCTTGAGAATGAACTTGGACAGCTTAAGGCAGGTGCTTTCGCCGACGTGGTGCTTTGGGATAGAAAGTCGATGCAAGTTAAGCAAGTGATATTCAATGGTTCGCTGATTGGTGAAAAGGCTGCTGCTGCCTGCTAGTTTTTAACCAGCGACTCCAACTTGCTCGACTTCTGATACCGCATCTAGTACCAATTGTCCTGCGCCGACAAGCCCAGCGGCTTCACCAAGACACGACGGGTAAATCTCGAGTTTCTCTGAAACGCGAGGCAGCGTATTGTCGGCAACTATGTCTTTCAAAAGTTTAAGGTCGACAAATTTGCTCATGCCACCAGATATGACGAAACAATCTGGGTCAAAACTGTGACATAGTGCCACCATACCCATTGCCACATGTTGATGGTAGAGTTCAAGGGCTTTCTTTCCTATGATGTCGCCCTTTTTAGCAGCATCGATGATGTGTTGGGTGGTCAGATTATTCTTGAATTCGACGAGCGGAGACTGATCTTCTTTCACTCCGTTCAGCAATTCCCATCCCGTAGCTAAGAGACCACGCCCTGAACCATAAGTTTCCCAGCAATCCCAGAGCCCGCACGTGCAACGTCGGCGATTATCCATAGAAATTTTGATGTGGCCAATTTCGCCACCAGCATAATGGGCACCTCTATAAAGGCGACCGTGCAATATGATACCGCCACCGATACCAGTGCCGAGGGTAACCATAATTACGCAAGTTTTGTAACCCAGACCGGCAGCATGACACTCACCATAAGCCGCTGAGTTAGCGTCATTCTCGACAATAGTTCGAAGAGCCGTTTTGTTTTGAATAAGTGTCTTGAGCGGCGTGCCTTCCCAACCCGGCAAGTTGCCAGTTGAGCCTACCACCTCGCCAGTATTAGGGTTTACAATGCCGGCGGTCGAAATGCCCACGCCCAACACTATCTGTTTTTTCTGAATATCTTCAATAAGCTCAAGCAGAGCGTCGACTATTTTGTCCGCCCCTTTTGGAGTAGGAACCTTGATTGGTTCCCCTTGCAGTCTACAACCACTGACCAGCCCCGCAAGAATTTTGGTTCCGCCCAAATCAATGCCAATCGCTGGAAGTTTTGCGTTTTGCATCGAGCCTTCAGTCATCTTTGCTGCTCCAATCGGCATTAAGTAATGCCTTCACGGTGTTCGTGACGGTCGGCGATTACCCTGAGTTCCAGTGACCGAGTTAGCTAGTTGGAGCTGAGTTGACCGCGGTCAGGACTGGTCTTCATGATGAGTTTGTTGAATGGGACCGGAGACCCATACATAAAATCGAAGCCGAACCTATTTATGCCTCGAATCGTATCATGGGTGACGAGTAACTTGAAGTCATCCGGGCCGATTGCTGCTGAAATACCTTTCTGGTAGTACATCTTATTATCGAGGTTGTAACCAAGGTTTCCGCCGATAGCAAGCCACTTACAAATCTTGAAGTCGCCTGAGAACTGACTTGATTTACTACCTTGAATGTATTGGTCAAACACGAAAGGTGATTGTCCCTGCACCCCTGACTTCATAACAGAACCTTGTAAGCGAAGTCTGTCGAGATTGAGATTCAAAATTGGTCCCAACTGACCCATCAACATGGTGTCCCCAGTGGAGTAGCCTCTGCCTGCAACTCCACCAAACAAATTCATTGACGCTCCCTTCTTTTGATTTCCTATATTGAAAAGAGGATGAGATGAAGTCATGATTTGTTCTTGTAATCTGTATCCGTTGGTTATGTTTCCATGCTGGATAGTGAAGAGCTGTTTGTACTCTGGAGTTGTATTTAACAGCGATGGCTGGTCTGAAGCCCATCCGGCTGATGATCGAAACGAGATACCCTGCAAAAATGGAACTCCACCGATACCGCGAGTATCAACGAATTCAGCAATTGCGCGAGCTCTTTGTGAACCGAAAAGTCCGTTTTGGATGAAGCGGTTGATACCACCCTGGAAGATCTGATTCTGATTTATGTTGTACTTGACGTCGCCGACCAGAATGTTTGAAACGCTACCGTACGCCAGGTTGGCAGATAGTTTCTTTCCTCTGAATGCCATTCTGAAGCCAAGTCCGAGACTTCCTTTTTCGTTGTTATCTGTTGCTGCTGTAGTTCTTCCACCAGATTGAATGAGTGGAGCCCATGAGAAAACTCTGTTGCCCGGCAAAGCTGTGTTAAACATTGGTCCGACGTTGATACCACCAACCATGATGTTGTTGCTGATAAATGGTGTGACCGGGAAGGTGACGTTTGATTCGGAACCCACTGTCGCGGTAAGTTTTCCGACGGGAACTCCAAATTTTCCGAACATGAGCTTGCCACCGAATACGGTGAGATTGCCACTCTCTTTGTATTTTTCATAGACCATCTTTCTGGCTTTGAAAACAAAGCTAGGTTTGTCTGGCATGTATGCATCTGGGTGCATATCCTTCATGAAAGTCTCTTGCGCCGAACTGATAGTTCCATAGTAGGAATTTCGGTGCATGTGAATTGGCTCGGGAAGGTCCATTGTTCCTTCTCGGAAGCGCAAACCACTATTATTGCCGTAGCCAGTACGTGCAATAACCTGTGTACCTTGAACTTCGGTATCAGGATTTGTGATCAGATATTCGTCTTTGCTGACCTTGAACTTGAAGGAACTACCGGTTGAAACCTGTCCCTGACGGACGATCTTCACATTGCCTCTAGCGTCGAGCATCTCGGTGCTCTGATCGTAGAGAATCATGTCAGCTTCAAGGCGCGCGTCTTGTCCGGCTATTGTGGCGACTGCGTTACCTGTACCGAGGAAGGTGTTCTTTTGTTGGTCATATTCAGTGTCGTCAGCGACAATTTGGACGGTTCCTTTAAGAAGTATGTCGTCGTTCGCTTCTTCAATCTTTTCGATATCTGGCTCTTCAGGGTCAGCCTTATCGGTTTTGGCACTGGCACTCGCGCCGGTTTCCATCTTCTTTGACTGAGCGCTGACTTCTGCTGAATACGTGGGCTCAACGGGTGGAACTGCAGGACTTTTCGCACGCTGAGCTTCCACAGGAGCAGTGTCTGTGATGGGTCCGAGAATCGCCTTCGCTGCATCACTTGATGAACTAACAGCTACTTTTCGAGCAGGTCTCTTCGGAAGCGGGGCTATAGCGCTCGGTGTATCCGCATCCAATTTGGGGGTCAATGGCAATAACAATGTCCCTGATGGGGCTGTTTTGTTCGACTGAGCCTGAGCTGGCAAGCTCGCCATCGGCGCCCACGCGAGGCTGAATGAAAGAATACTGATGTAGCCGGAAAGACTAACCCTTGATATCCGCCTCATTTTGCTTTTCTTTGCTTCCAACAAAAGTGATGCCTCGCATTTCCAATTCGACCTGTTTTCAGGGCAACCTGAAACTTTGCCGATTTCTCTCAGCCTATCGTACAACCTTCTACCTCCTTAAAACCTGAAACATAGTCAATTTGACCTTGGAGAGGCTGTCAATTACTCAAAAAACCGCCTTCTAGAGATGTTTTACGTAGACAACATTGCGAATTAGTTTTGCATTAGGTTGATTTAAAAAATTTTGCAAAAACGAAATGAGAAAGCAGAAACGCTTGGGAGATTGGATGAGGGGGGCTCTTCTTGACATCGCGTTCCTGCTTTCTCTGTTATGCTGATGTTCGTAAGAAAGCAATTGTTCCTGTGTCAAAGAAAATACTAATCTTGTCCACTTGGAATCATCTACTAAACCCATTTACCTTTATTAGTCCGACGCGAATTATTTTTGGCGAAGGGACTGCCACTGCAGTTGGTGACATGCTGAGTGAGCTGGGCGCGAGCAAGCCGCTACTCGTGACCGATAGCGTACTTGTGCAAAAGGGCGTCCTGAAGCCTGTTATGGATGCCCTCGAATCATTTGGTGAAATTCCTATTTTTCAGGACGTGCCGTCGGACAGCGATGTCGATTGTGTGAGAAGAGCAATCGAGTTGGGACGAAATTCGTCTTGTGATTCTGTGGTCGCCGTAGGTGGTGGCTCGGTAATCGACACTGCCAAAGTGGTTAATATTGGACTCTCTACTGGCGAAGATTTCATGAACTTTGAAGGCATAAACAGCCTCAGTGCAGCGCTGAACCCGATGGTGGCAGTTCCAACCACTGCTGGAACTGGGTCGGAAGTATCTGCCGTTGCGATGATAAAAGACCATACAACCAGCAAGAAACTTTTGTTTGGTAGCAGGTTTCTATTTGCAAATTCAGCAATTCTCGACCCTGCGCTGCTGACCAGCCTGCCAGCAAGATTGACTGCTGCTACTGGCTTAGATGCAGTCACTCATGCACTCGAAGCGATCGTGGCAAATTGCTCTAATCCACTTTCTGATTCGCTTGCTATGCATGCCCTCTACTTGCTTATGGCAAATCTCGCTCAAGCCACCAAATCTGGTGATGACATGGAAGCGAGGTCATGCACCTTGTTGGCTAGCACTATGGCTGGAATGGCTTTTACCAATTCAGGCGTTGGCGTTGTGCATGCATTAGCTCACACTGTGGGAGCTAAATATTCTGTTCATCACGGCATTGTAAATGCCATTTTTCTACCTTTTGGAATGGAGTTTAATATCGAAGCCTCATCCCAACGATATGCAGATGCCTGGGCTTATCTATGTACTGCTTTCTCCAAGAGCCCTAGCGCTGATCCACAACTATCTGATAAATTTGTTCTTGGTGCTGATGAACGCGAGTCCGCTTACTATCTTGTGAAAGCCGTTCGAGATCTCCTCGAGCGATGCTCTCTTCCAACAAAACTCAGAGATGTTGGGGTTCCTGAACTGAACCAGGATGATTTGCAAGAACTTGCAGACACAGCAATGACAGATCCGGCTATTATGTTCAATCCTAGAGAGGCAAGTGCCGAGGATTTGATCAGCATCATAAAGGGGGCCTACTGATGTCCGTATTCACTTCAACAGACGAGCTTCAACAAGTAATGGAAGATCTCTGGAGAGAAATCAAGAGTACTCCCGAGATGGCTGAGAAGCTTGTCGAATCTCGTTTGATTGTGCAATTCCGTTATCGCGAGCCGGAAGGGTTGATTACAATCGATTGTTCAGATGGACAGGAAATGAAAATATTCGTCGGCAAGACAGAACTCAAGCCATTGATTGAGATGTCCATGAAAGCCGATATCGCCCACGACTTTTGGCTGGGCAAAGTCAACGTACCGATGGCTTTGATGATGGGTAAAATCGTATCGAAAGGACCTACACCTAAGGCTCTGGCACTGCTACCGGTCATCAAACCGGCTTATACGTTATATCCCAAAGTCCTCGAGATTAGAGGCAAAAGCACACAGCTAGCAGGTTGAAAGCGGTATCCATTGGTGAATTAGCGGTCGACTGGCTTTCGCTCGAATGCGGCGAAAGCATGATGACTGCCACCAAGTTTTATCGCTATCTTGGAGGCAACGCTTCCAATGTAGCTGTAGGTCTTTCTCGTTTAGGACTGAAGTCGGCCATACTAAGTAAAGTCGGGGTCGACGTTCATGCCGATTATCTGCTGTCTCGTCTGGCAATGGAAAACGTAGACTCAAGCTGGGTGGGCAGAGACCCTGTACAACCAACTGCGCAGTGCTACATGGTGCGGCAGCCAGATGGAAGTCCTGACTATTACGCCTGGCCCAGTCCAAATGCATCTAAGACTTTGTCTGCTGACGATGTGAAGGAAGAGTTTTTCGCAGACTCCTGGCTCTGGCATCTTGCGGCTGTGTCATTTCTTGCTACACCGAGACGGTATGCGATGATGGCAGCGGTAGAGGGGGCTCATCGAAACAGGAAAATAGTTTCCTATGATGCTTGCTTTCCACTTGTCGAATCTGATTCTGGGCGCAAAGCTGCATGGAAAGCAATGCAGCTAGCCGACATTGTGCGCTTCAACCTGGCTGAAGCTGCTTACTGGTCAAATTTGCCTTTCGGTACTGAACCTGCAATTTGTGCAAGGAAGCTTCGAGAAGATTTGCGTGCTGCCGTAATTATCATCACACTTGCAGAGCGTGGAGCCTGGCTCTTCACAGAAAAGGAGTCAGCATTCTGTCCACCATTTGTAGTCGACTCGGTCGGAGACGTAGGTCCAGGCGATGCTTTCTCAGCGGGACTGATTTACGGATTGACTACGTTGGGAAGTTCTGGACAGCAACGCGAGACATTGTACTCGTTGTCTATTAGTGAATGGACCGCGCTATGCCGCTATGGTTCTTGTGCTGGGGCTATGGTTACCCGTGCTCACAGTGCTACCGAGCGTTTCCCCACAAAGGATGAACTAAATTTAGCCGTGGGAAAAACCTCACTACAAACATAATACTTCTAAACTTTGCTATTACTATTCTGTCTTGAGGGTGATTGCAGGGAGCCGAGTTATGGGACAGTTAGTAAACTTGAGAAACATAATCATGGGCTCTTGTGATTTTGCAGTCATTCTGTTGATTTTGCTGGCAGTAGGCTCAATTGTGCTGTTCCTCAAAGTCTTTAAGGGCGACTTCGGCATGGACTGAGTTCGTCAGAACTGAATCAATTTTTCTGCAGCATTCAAATACTCGCAAATCGCAAACATGTTGGTGATTTGTTTTGCGTCTATCTCAGCTTTTAAGCCGTAGTACTCGACGCAAAGTCCACATGCTAGAACTTCGCTGCCTCGTTCACGGAAGTCTTCCAGCACCTTTTTGCTGCGTGCATTTTGGGCGAGTAGTTTCACTCCGCTGTTTGCCAGCAGAATAGCCTGCGGGCAGTGTCCACCTTCCAGATATGATTGCAAGAAAACGTCCAGTAGTGTTTGACTGAATTCAATGTCACCTTGACCAAGTTGATCCTTACTAATAAAGATAACTGTGCCTGATTTCTGCTTTTGTTGCACGCCTTTTTCTGCTGAGTTTGAGTGCTCGGTCAATGTCTCGCCGTTTTTGCTAATTTGAACAGCGAAATGATTGCCATGGTTTTGAACTGAACAACTTGCATTCAAAGTACGTGCCAGGCGCTCAAGATTGCTTACGCAAACCTCATCATCAACCAGAGCTTCTACGCTGTCGTTTTCTTTTTTGTCCAGGAAACGTTTGGTAGCTAACACTGGTTGAGGACAAGCTTGCCCTCTGAGGTCTAATTGCTCAGTCATTTATTGAATCTCCACCGTTCCTGCTTCGCCATCCCTAAAATTCCCAATGATTTCTGCTGGCCAATCAGCTGCTCTCAAGGAATCACAAAGTGACCTTGCTTCGGCCGCATTCACAGCTAGTAATAGTCCGCCTGAAGTTTGGGGATCAAACATTATGTCACTCACTGCAAGTGAAACATTGTTATCGAAAGAGCATATAGATGAATACGATTTGCGGTTTGCATATGCTGCTGCAGGAACCAAGCCCATTTCTGCACATACGAGAACCTCGGGTAAGAGTGGCAATTTACTACTTTCTATAACTGCTTTCAGTGCGCTTGCTTTTGCCATCTCATGTACGTGTCCGATCAGTCCAAAGCCGGTTATATCTGTTGCCGCATGCAGATTGAATTTCAAGGCAATCTCCAGGCATTCCTTATTCAGGCGCGTCAAGCTTGCCGTCAGCTCCTGGAAGGCAGTCTCACTGAGTTGCTCACCTTTGTAAGACAACAAAGCCACCCCGCTTCCAAGTGCCTTACAGAGAATCAGCGCGTCGCCCGATTTTGCTGCATCGTTGCTCAATATCTTCTTCGGCGAGATTGCGCCAGTGACGGCTAGTCCATATATAGGTTCGCTTGCCTGAATACTATGTCCACCGACTAGCAAGCAGTCGGCATCTTTTACCGCTGATGCGCCTCCAGCGATGATTGCTTCTGCTATCGAAAGAGGGTAGTCACAAGTTGGAAAACAAAAAACGTTGAGAGCAAATAAAGGTTTGCCACCCATTGCGTAAATATCTGATAGGGCATTTACAGCGGCAATCCTTCCATATAAATAGGGATCGTCGATAACTGGAGGAAAGAAATCAATCGTCGAAACAATTGCTAAATCATCATCTATTTTATAGACAGCGGCGTCTTCAAAGTTCTTGTTTCCGCAGAGTAGATTCGGTGAATCAAAGCTAGGCATTGAGCGCAGAATTTGCGAAAGCTCGAGAGGGCTTAATTTAGCCGCACAACCCTGTGCTTTAATGTTTGCTGTGAGTTTTCCAGATGCTGAAGACATTGTTGATTCTGCTCTTTCAGTTTTTTTGTGATGAAAAGCCGCTATTTATGCGGATCTATTTTGGATATATCCAAGAAGACTAATTAAATCAACCTTGTAGAGTTGTGTCACTCTATATGAAAACCCGCTTGCGACGATGATCTTGCTACGTAGCCGTTTCCGGTTTTCCAAAAAACCTTTTATATTAGTTTCGACCTTTCAGCGATTTATGGGCGTTTCGCCTCTTCAAAAAGATGTGTGATGAGTGTAGATTGTACTGAGTAATTTGCTTGTTCGTCAGGGTCGGCTCCGAGCGAACATTTAAGTTCATTTTTCGTAATAGTTACCCATCGATTATTTTGTAAGGTCGTCCGAATGCCAAAGAAAGTGCTTGTGGCTCTTCCTCCCGGTTTGCTCGAACAAATTGATTTCGTGGCTCAAGTGGAGCACAGAAATCGTTCAGATTTGATAAGAGAAGCGTTGCGCCGCTACATCGAGCAGTTCAAGAGAACTCAGACCACTCGTATGTCAGTCAATCAGGTTGGCAATCAAAAGATAGCTATACTTAGTGATTCTGAGTAGTTAGTATTCCTACGTTTTATATCGATTTGAAATATAGGTGGCATCAGGGTTCTGTTTGCCATCCAGCTTAAGTCGTAGCATTCCCATTGACTTTGCCGTTGCAAACTCTTAGCATGCCTGTTTGAGCCATATTAGTTAGGATGCCACTATGTTGCAATGGAACAATATACTGATCACAGAGTTCATTATTGTGACAGCTTTGATTTTCGGGCTGGGCTTGGCCAAGCTGCCCCGATTTTTGACCCACAGGAAGCTACGTAAAGGCTTCCCCTGGGGCTACTATCCTGATTCCGTTCCGAAGTCCGACCCGGGCTTCTATGCCGAAGACAACGAAAACTTCCTGTATGACGTAGGCACAGGCTTCGGAGGCATGGAAGGCTTTGGGGACTACGGAGAATTCTCCGGGTTTGGAGCCATGGGTGAATTTGGCGGCGACTAAGTTAGAATTGGTAACGAGTTAGCGTTACTAGTTCATCGGAAATACTTGTGCCTCATATTAGTGGTTTTGTAGTACTTGTCGTACTGGCTTTGACGGCTTCGCTGTTTTTCACGAGAGACAGGGTCAGGCACTTAATCGGAAACATTACTCTGCTTGCTTGCACTATAGGCACCTTGTTGTTTTTTCAGCAACTGATTGGTGGTGAATCCAGGTTGGCAAGATCTCAGGCGCTTGCTACAGCTGAACACGCTGAGTCAACCCTGAAGCTCATGACTAACGTGAATATAGGTATATCGAAATTCTATGAGTTGTTTGGAAGTCTGAAAGACAGTAAGGGGCAAGAGCACAGCGCTATAGAGGTTAGTAGCTCTGGTCTCAATGAGTACTTCAAGAAAACAGAAAGCGCACTTAAAGAAGTAATTGCCGATCGTCCAGAAGACAATGCTGCTAAAGCAAAACTTGTGCTCCTACTCAATGCATGGGGAAAGCATGCCGACTTAATGAAGTCTACTTGCGAGCAACTTCGTTCTTCCAAAGAGGAACCAGACCACGAACTCGGCAGAATTCTCTGGCTGACTTGCGTGGAAAAGAAATCCGCAGAAAAGCCCGCAATTGAGCCGAGCAAGAAAATAATCGAGTCCAAGCTTATGAAGGGCTGGTACCGCGATCAAGCCTTTCTAGCACTCTACAAGGCTACTGCAGACAGGCAAACTTTCCTTAAATTCGCCAGAGAAATTGAAGACAAATGCATGGCTGGTTTTTGTCTTGGTATTTGTCTTTTCACGATTGGTGGCATGTCTGCTTTTGTAGGTTTGGTCGTGATCATTATTCATTTGGGTACCTTGGCCCGAAAGGAAGCACCACCGGTTCCAGACGAAAAAAACTTCCATTTGAATGTGTCTTATCGAACTATCTATGCAGTTTTTGTTGGCTGGATGTGCAGCCAGTTGGGCATTGCTGAGCTTATGAAGGCAATGCCAAAAAATCTCTTTTCTCTTGGTTCAAATCCAGTTGGAATATGCTTATTCTCTTTTGTGTCGTACACGATCACAATGCTTCCGGCTCTTATTCTGATCTATCTGCTTGCTGTCAAACCTGCGGGAGTTAGCTTCTGGCAAGCGATGCGCGTAAGGTTTGAAACTTCAACCGCCGGTCCTTTCAAGTTGATGCTTTACGGTTACCTCTCGTGGAGCGCGATTATTCCTTGTGTATTGGTTATGGCGATAGCAAGTACGACAATTGGTTCGCAAGGTTCCGATAATCCTGTCTTAGCTCAGATAGCTGCTATCGCCGGTTCAAGAGATGTTCTTGCTATCACCATACTTTTGAGTACTGTGGCTGTTCTTGCTCCTATCTGTGAAGAGATAATTTTTCGAGGATTTTTGTATTCAGCCTTGCGATACAAAATTGGAGTGTTACCTGCGGTACTCATCAGCGCGTTCATCTTCGCGGGAATTCACTGCGACCTCGGAGGCATGCTTATGCTTTTGGGGTTGGGACCAGTGCTGGCTCTCGCTCTGGAGAGAACTAGAAGTTTAGTGCCATCAATGATTGCGCATGGTCTGTGGAACGGTGGCTCATTTGCATTTGCTCTTGCGACGTATTTCAACTGAGCATTCTTAGAAGTTCTGCGTAATTGAAACGAAGGCGTTTTGAAAGCGTCGTAATCCGGGCATAACCACTTAAATAATATTTGGTGCTCGCCATGGTTCAGATTATAGATGGAAGTGGATTGAAGATGGTCTCCGGACCATTTAAGTCGCGTCCCGGTTTGTATCCTATGATAGTCGCTCTGGCAATTGGCTTTGGCTTCTCTATTGCCTGGTTAACAGTATCAGTCATGCTGATTTTCCAGGGCACCTTATCCGCAATAATGTGGGGCGTGATGACTGCATTGTGCACGCTTGCGTACTGTGCATACATGGGATACATGGTCTACCGAATTGTTGAGGACAGTCAACGACTCTACATTCTGGAAGTGAACCATTCTGAGGCTGTTTTGACAGTTCTCGATAAGCTGCACCACAAAAAGTCAACGCAAATGGTTTTACTCGATGATGTGAAATATGCTGAGTACTATCCCTATACTGATAGCAGCACAGTAATTCTTCACGCACCATATACGGTGATGGAAATTCCACTATGGCAGCTGGGAAGTCAATCGCAAGATGTTATGGATTTCCTTTCTGGTCGGGGAATCCCAATCGTGAACGCCCAATTCGACGACAAGATACCTACAGCATAGGCTCATTACTAAACTGATTCACGCGAATTCTCGCTTTGATCACCATGCTGTTTGCTGTAGTACCGCAGGCAGTGTGGTTCGCGTAATGAAAGCCCCGTTTTGGACTTAAATTAGCGCCAGATGATTACTTAAATCAGCTCGGTTCACGCTCTTTTCACGTGAAATGTAGTTTCCTTGAGGATACGTTTACTATCAACTGTTAACCTTTCGAGGTGAAGACCGTGGGATCTGATGAGATTCTTTACGCTCTTGGTGAATTAGCCGTTGAGCTCGACCATGCCAGCAAAGCAAATCAGGATGCTTCCAGGAAAGCTCTAGATGAAGTAAGCACGCCGCCAGAGCCAGATAGTATTGCTGCCTGCGAGCAGCCAAAAGAGATTGAAGATGGCAATGAATCAAAAACGGCGATGAAGGAGGGAAAATCCGAGCTGCATAACCTTTTTGATTTGGCAAGTACAATGGCAGAGAAGGCGGACGGAACTGAGGTTAAGAAGGATCAATTCGATTCCGCATTTGACGCTGAAGCTGCTCGTCTTCTCAAAAAAAACGGTATTGATAAAGTCAGGCATGAGGGCGATGCTACTGTTTTCTCTCTGGCCAAGCCAATCACAAAAGGTGATGGTTCAGGCAACTCGATAATCTTTGGTGAGAAGAATTCTTCAGCGCCTGCATCTCGCTTCGAATTTTCACTCACTCCTGTTTCCAAAGATGGGAAGCTAGAGCTAAAAGCAAAAGGTGTAAATGCTGACACTATCCTTGGCGATATTCCAGTGACTGCAATCAGTCTTCAGCCTCGTGCTGGCGGCAACCTTTCCTTTGAAATTCAGACTCGTTTCGGCAACAAGAAAGGTTGTACGGTTGCATCTTCGGGCAAGGAAGTGTTCGAAAAGTAATTTAAGTCCAGCCAGGTGAACTTCTGATACGCATGCCCGACTGGTTAAAATCTCAGCAATGCTCCTGACTTCAAGGCAGCGCTGTAGCTTGCTTGGTATCATTGCTAGTGTTGATCTCTGATTTGCAGTGCCGAGCTATAACGTTACAGCAATAAATGTGAGTAGCTTCAATTTAGGTGAGGCTGACCGCGTTTTGACGATATTCTCGCCTCAGCGTGGCGTTCAGAAGGCTGTCGCAAAAGGGTCTCGCCGCCCCGGTACTAAAATGGCGGGGCGTTCGGATGTTCTATGCGTGAATGACCTTCATCTGGCTTCCGGCAAGACCTTTGCCATTATCACGCAAGCGCAATCCATCGAGAGTTTTTCCTTCTTGCGAGCTGATTTGTTCCGCCTGAGTTATGGGCTTTATTATGCCGAGATCACAGCGGCTTTTGGAGAAGCTCTGAACGAGGACCGTGAAAGCTACTTTGATTACTTGATTGAATCACTGAAGCTGCTTGGAAGAACTGAGCTTGACCCTCTAAAGCTCTGTATGGAATTTGAATTTGGTCTGCTTGATTTCCTGGGCTACACGCCAGAGCTGACTTTCTGTGTGTCATGCCGTGAGCCCCTCGATGATTACATTCTGTCGCGGTTTGTCTTTGAGGCAGGCGGAGTAGTTTGTTCAAGCTGTTTTGAAAAGGGCTCTCGACCTGTTGTAAGGGAGTCTTCGTCGCAGATTCAGCAAGCTGATGAGTTTTATCGATCAGTTCACATTACTCCGCTGGTCTGGAAAACTCTGATTTTGCGTGCGAACCGACAGGAAAGCAGTGGCAGTCCGAACAAAACAAAATCGAACCTTCCTGTCTCTGTTTTGCAAGCGGCACAAAGAATATTGCAATCGTATATCGAACAGCGCGCCAACAAGCACTTCAAATCACTGGACATACTCAAGCAGTTCGAAAGTCAAGACGCCCACTAAGACAGACTTTAGTCAGTTCATTAACTAGGTTTCTCCTAACTGAGCTATTGCTCTTGCAAAAATCATGGCGAGGCAGGCGCTTGTACCGATAGAATTAGCAGAATCAGAGCCAGAGGAGAAGAGACGTGCCAGGTCTGAAGGATGTAGATGCGGATATATACCAGGCTATTCAGCTTGAGCTGAAGAGACAGCAAGATGGTCTGGAACTGATAGCTAGCGAAAACTTCGTCAGCGAGGCAGTTCTCGAAGCTCAGGGGTCGGTTCTCACAAACAAATATGCAGAAGGGCTACCCGGCAAAAGATATTATGGTGGTTGCGAGTACGTCGATGTAGTCGAGCGCTTGGCAATTGACAGGCTGAAGCAGCTTTTCAATGCTCCACACGCTAATGTCCAGCCTCACAGTGGTGCTCAAGCTAACATGGCTGTGTACTTCGCTATGCTCAAGCCTGGAGACACTCTCATGGGCATGGCTTTAGACCAGGGTGGTCACCTGACCCAT
This sequence comes from Obscuribacteraceae bacterium (SeqCode), assembly GCA_044226015.1. Lineage (GTDB taxonomy): Bacteria > Cyanobacteriota > Vampirovibrionia > Obscuribacterales > Obscuribacteraceae > JAIEPM01. The sequence continues at coordinate 625,744 of JBGAHS010000006.1, read as the reverse complement.
GGATCTCCTGTTGCCATGTCTGGCAAGTGGTTCAATGCTGTTTCATATGGCATCAATTCTGAAACAGGGCGAATTGATTATGACCAGGTTCTCAAAGTCGCCAAAGAACACAAACCTAAAATGATTGTCTGCGGTGCCAGCAATTATCCAAGAATTATTGACTTCCAGAAACTCCGAGAAGTTGCAGATGAAGTCGGCGCTCTGCTGATGGCAGATATTGCGCACATCGCTGGTCTGGTGGCAACTGGCTTGCATCCAAGTCCGTTCCCACATGCTCATTTTGTGACCAGCACAACTCACAAGACGCTGCGTGGACCACGCGGTGGTGTTGTTATGTGTCATGAGGAATACGCTTCAGCCGTTGATAAGGCTGTTTTCCCTGGGCTACAGGGCGGACCTTTGATGCACGTCATCGCCGCTAAAGCTGTGGCTTTTCACGAAGCTCTTCAGCCATCGTTCAAGGACTATCAGAAACGCATCGTTGAAAACGCCAGGCAGTTAGCTGAAACTCTTATACTAGAGGGTCTTGCTATCGTATCTGGTGGCACTGATAATCATTTGATGACAGTGGATTTGCGTCCTGTATCTATGACCGGTAAGAAAGCTTGCGAATATCTTGAAGCCGTTCATATCACTACAAACAAGAATACGATTCCAAATGACCCACAAAAACCTCATATAACCAGTGGTATAAGAATCGGCACTCCAGCTGTGACAAGTCGCGGGCTTGGCGTGGAAGACATGAAGCTGGTCGGAAAAGCTATTTCGGATAAATTGAAATCGCCGGAAGATGCTGATGTACATCAGGAAGTATTGTCCACTGTAGGGAGACTATGCGAGAAATACCCACTGTACAAAGAGAGGCTGGTAACGAGCAAGTGAACGAGGCTCCGATGAAGCCACGTTTGAGAACTTCAACTCTGGCGATAAGAATTTGCCAGATGTTGTTGCTCGCCTCAGGTATTCTGCTCGCTTTTACTGTTTCTCAAGCACATCTTGACCAAACCCAGGTACCCGGATTTCTCATAGCTCTTGCGGTGAGTTGGTGGTTGACTCCTGAAATCAGGTCAAGAGCGATGGCGATTGGTTTGGTGGACAAACCTGGTGAAGCCCGGCGCATTCACAAGGTTGCGGTTCCTCGTTTGGGAGGAGTCGCAATATACATAAGCATCATGGTGGCATACGTGCTGCTGATGTCTATTTGCGGTAGGTTTCCTCGACAGGGTGGATTGCTTGGTATCGCTGCTGGTGGCACGCTAATCTTTGTCATGGGATTGCTAGATGACCTCGAATCAATTCCAGCAAAAGTGAAGCTCGGCATTCAGGTGCTGGCTGCTTGCTCTGCTTATTCTCTCGGTGTGAGAATGAATGAGTTTATTCCGCTTCCTCCAATAATTGATTGGAATTTCCTGAACTCGCTGCAAGTGATAGGCATCGATTTTGATACTGTAAAAGGTATCTTGCACATTCATCAATGGACAATGCCGCTTACTCTACTCTGGCTTGTTGGCATAGCTAACGCCGTAAATCTCATCGATGGAATGGATGGCTTAGCTGCCGGTGTTTCGCTGATTTCGGCGATCACCATCTGGTCTGTGGCGATGGCGCCACATCTGAATCAGCCTTATGCTGCGTGGATTGCTGCGGTGCTTGCTGGTGCATTACTGGGCTTCTTGCGTTGGAATTTTAACCCCGCGCGAATATTTTTGGGAGATTCTGGGGCCTATCTTGCCGGATTTATATTAGGCTCGGTGTCTATAACCGGGGTCATGAAAACAACCACGGCAGTGACCGTTTTGCTGCCTCTGTTAATTCTGTTCTTCCCATTGTTAGACACAAGCTGGGCAATCATACGCCGACTCGCTCGCGGAAAGTCAGTGTTCTCTCCGGATGCTGAACACATTCATCACAGGCTTCTAAACACCGGTCTGTCCCAGAAAAAAGTTGCATACCTTATTTACCTCTTTTGCGGTTTGCTGGGATTGGCTGCCACCTGGTTTGTGGGTCAACAGGTTTACTATCTAGGTGTCTGCGGCTCTGTTCTGGTGCTTTCGCTCTTCTTCGCTGAAGTTTTGAATCGGCACCGCAGAGTAAACAAAAGACCTAATGCGTCGCCGGATGATCCCGATGAAGCATTTGCTCAACCCAGTGAATCTGAACCCGCAAACAATTAGAGAGGCGACTGAAAATCGCCCCTCTCTGGATGTCTGCGGATAACGCTTAATGTTTAAAAGCTCCAGTCGTCTTCCTGAGCTTTTTGCTGCTTCTGGCGCTCCTCGAGTTCTTTCATACTTAGCTCTCGATATCGATCTTCCTCGAGTTCACGTTGCCTTTTCTTTTCCTCTAGTTGCTTGGCTATGCGCTCTTCGTAGGCGCGCCGCTCGATTTCTAGCTGTCTGCGCCTGCGTTCTTGATCTTCAATGACGCGTTTTTCTTGCCGCTCTATCTCTCGAGTACGTCTTTGATCATCTTCACGCTTTTTCTGGCGTTTTTCCAGCCACTTACTCATCTCATTCTCCGTTCAACAAAAAAGAAACTCAGGCTATCTTCCTTGAGCTTAGCCTGAGTTGTCTCTACGAGTCAAGTTGAAAAGGCGATTTAATTAATAGCCTTCCTCTGACAGAGATTTCGGCTCTTTTCGGGCAACCCCGGTTTTGATTGCAGCTTTCACGACAGCCTGGGCTACGAGTTCGGCAACCTTCGGGTTAAAGCAGCCTGGAATGATGTAGTCTTCGCAGAGTTCTTTTGCTGAGACGACTGATGCAATGGCTTCTGCCGCTGCCAGTTTCATTTCCTCGTTGATGTCTTTAGCGTGGCAATCTAATGCTCCACGGAAGATTCCAGGGAAGCAAAGGACGTTATTAATCTGGTTTGGATAATCCGAACGCCCTGTTGCCATAATTCTCACATAAGGGGCGGCATCTTCCGGCATCACTTCAGGGGTTGGGTTCGCCATTGCAAAAACAATGGGATCGCGCGCCATCTTCTTAAGATCTACGGCTTCGATAGTTCCGGGACCGGAAAGTCCCAGGAAGAGATCAGCGCCCTCAAGAGCTTCGTGCACGCTGCCTTGAAATCCTGTCGGATTGGTGTGTTCAGCAAACCAGTCCTTCATGAAGTTCATATGGTCGGTGCGACCCTTGTAGATGGCTCCTTTTCTGTCGAATCCAATTATGTTTTTTGCGCCAGCCGACATAATTATTTTTGAGCATGCAACTCCAGCTGCACCAACTCCGGTGACAACAATCTTCAAGTCATTGATGTCTTTTTTGACTATCTTTAAAGCATTGAGGAGAGCCGCAAGAACAACAACAGCGGTGCCATGCTGGTCATCGTGGAACACTGGAATGTCGAGTTCTTCTTTCAGCCGTTTTTCAATTTCAAAGCAACGTGGAGCAGAAATGTCCTCTAAGTTAATGCCACCAAATACGGGGGCAATAGCTTTGACTGCTTGAATAATCTCTTCTGTGTCTTTCGTGTTCAATGCAATAGGAAAAGCGTCAATCTTGCCGAATTCTTTGAACAGCATTGCCTTGCCTTCCATGACTGGAAGCGATGCTTCTGGTCCGATGTCGCCCAGCCCGAGAACAGCTGTTCCATCGGTGACCACAGCAACACTGTTGCGTTTGATAGTCAATTTGTACACATTTTCGGGTTCTTTGTGAATTGCCATGCAAACGCGGGCGACGCCCGGCGTGTAAGCCATAGAGAGGTCATCTCTTGTAGTCAATGGAACTTTATTTGTGACTCGAATTTTGCCGCCTAGATGCATCAGGAATGTTCTGTCTGAAACGTGAACGACTTCGATTCCATCCACTGCCTTCAAGTCTGCAACTAGTTTTTCGCCGTGAGCTTCGTCACGTACTGCAACCGTCAGGTCACGAATAATGCACTCATCTTCAAAGCCAGCAATGTCGATTGCTCCGATATCGCCGCCAATTTCTCCAATTTTTGAGGTCACTTTGCCCAGCATGCCTGGTCTATTCTGAATTTTGAGTCTCAGTGTCAGGCTATAACTTGCACTTGGTTTCACTTGATTCTTTTCCGTAGTCTCTGCTTTGGCTTGTGTTGTGGTCATTTATGGCACCCTAGAACTATTGTTTGTGACCAGTTCTAAATCCGGTCATCTGCATCATTTTCGCTGCAAATTTTACTTCTTTATTTATCCGCTTACATTCTTTAAGGGATTAAATTCACCCGTTGTTTCCATCTTCTACTGTGGCGTTAATAGACACAGATATGCTTTACTCTGAATTTGTACACAGGTTTTTACTGCGTGCAACGATTTCAAGAGGGAACAGTGTATAGGATGATTACATGACAACCAAGAATAACGAAGTAATTGGAAACTATGAGATTTCTGAAGGCAAACTGACCACCAGACGAGAAGTACTGCTGATGGGCGCTCTTGCTGCTGGCTCAGTTCTTGGTAGCGCAGCGGTTTCAGCTGCAACCGAAGCCCCAAAAGCTGCTGCTGTTGCTGGAGAAATTCAGGAGAAAGATTTTTCTTCCTTGCTAAGCAAGAAAATTGAGGGGCTTAGCTCAAATCAAATTGAACAACACTTGAAGTTGTACAAGGGCTATGTCACAAAGACCAAAGAAATCAATGCTCTATTGAACGCTCCCGATCTACTAACACAAAATCCTGCGCCTAACGCTACTTATTCTCCTTTGCGTGAATTGCTTATGGAACAGAGTTTTGCTCTCAACGGAGTCATTTACCATGAATTGTATTTCGGCAATCTTGGTGGTTCCGGCGGCGAAGCAACAGGTGATTTGAAGGCTGCTATCGAAGCAAAATGGGGTAATAACGGCAAGTTTATTGACACCCTCAAAGCAGCAGGAAAGTGCATGAGAGGCTGGGTTATTCTCGGCTGGAACACGCGCGATGCTGCAATGCATTTGTACGGGCTAGACATGCACAATATGTGGTCGCCTGTAGGGGTGATTCCAATCGTTGCTCTTGATGTTTACGAGCATGCTTATATGATCGATTACGGTATCAACAGAGCAAACTATCTCGATGCGTTTGTCAAAACAATAGATTGGGATGTTTGCGGAAAACGTTTTGCGAATGCTCGCAAAGCAATCACTGGAGCAGATAGCACAGTCTAATCTGAGCAGAGAGACATCCTTATTGAAGGGTTGCGCTGAAACATTGGCGCAACCCTTCATTTTAGTTCTAATGAACGCCAGAAGTACCAGGAAGCTATCGTTCTGTAAGGCTTCCATTTCTCGGAAGCTTGCAGCAATTCTTTTGGTGTAGGGAGATCTTTCTTCTTATAGATTTTTGCATAGCCTTTGCGAACGCCGTAATCATTGCTTGGCATAACATCGGGTCGCCCCAGTCTGAAAATAAGCAGCATTTGTACTGTCCACTCACCGATGCCTCTGACCGCGCTGAGTGTGCGAACGATTTCTTCATCGCTCATCTTTTTGAGTGCATCAATACTCGGAATTTTTCCATCTTTTGTTTTCTCTGCCAGGTCTTTAATAGCTGCGGTTTTGGCGCCTGATAGACCAACTGCCCTGAGTTGCTCATCTGTTGTTTTTAGGACCTGCGCAGGTGTCGGAAACTTATTCTTATAAAGTCCTTTTACGCGACCAAGAATTGTTGCAGCAGCTTTGCCCGTGAGCTGTTGATAAACGATAGATTCAAGCAATGTTTCGAAGCAGTCGTGCATCACCATCAGTTCAAGTCTGCACGGACCAACGATTTCGATGATCTCCGCCAGCTTTTTGTCCACTGCTGAAACATGCTTGCATGCTGCTTTGGCATCGAATGGCAACTTCAATTTCTCTTGGGCTTTTTTCTCCTCTGGCATTAAATCATCACTGACGATTTTAGGCATATCGGCCGCGTCGTCCGTCTTCTTTCTTGGCGCAGACTTCAAAGCTTTTGTCGCTTTTACAGCAACACTACTTTTGCTGGGCGTTTTTGATTTCGTTTGCCCAGACCGCTGTGACTTCTCATTGCTTTTAGCTTTAGCAGTTGAGGTGATTTTTTTTGTATCAGCTTTCTGTTTAGTCATAAGTTTGATAAAAACCAGATAGAATATTGGTTGCAGCGCGCTGAGCTTAGCACAAAAAAGATCACACAATAGTATTGCATGCGTACATTTTTGACAGTTTGTTTTGTCTTTTGCTTTATTCCCATGGCATTGGCATCCGATTGGGACGAAGATGCTGTAAAAAAGCCAGCTTCGAGTACTCTTTCTCAAGATGGACCTTCTCGAAAATTTTTCTTGAAGGGGCAGGTAGATCATTCAGAAAAACTGGCTCCCTTGGACGAGTCGATGCAGACTGGTGCTAACTTTGATTCCCAGGCAATTTCACAGCACGCAAAATATGCAAGCAATTGGTTTCAAATTCCAGCCTGGTTCGCGGGACTATTTCAAAGCAACTCCACGACCATCGATTATCAAAAAGACTATGTGAGCGGTGAAACTGCGCATCCTAACCATACGCTCAGTTCTCTCGGGCAGGAATCTCATGGCTATCAGCAGGACGCGAAAGGAAATATCTGGCATTACTATGTCGAGTCTGGGTCTAGCAAAGCTGAACAGGCTAAACAGTTTACGTTCAATCAAATAGACTGGTACGGACCAGAAGTCGTTGAAAAAGACAGAGTCGTAATGAGGATTTTAGCCACTTCTCTTATTGTGGATAAACGGACTGGGGTAATCGTTGATTCTTTTCGACGCGAGGATATCAAAACATACGAACCCATTGCTGAAGGGCAGATAAAAGTAAACTACACGTCGAAGAGTTTTGACTCCCACGGCTTGCCACGTGACTTACAAAATGGGCACGCTATTTACAAAAGAGTTGGAGCTTTTAAACCGATTGATAACTCTGATGGGCAGAATTACAAACAGTTATTTGTTGATTTCTTGCGCTCGAAGCATTAGTGTTTGATTTCACCTTTCACGTTGCTCGTGCTGCCACTCAACTTTCCTCTGGCGCCTAATAAAGCTGAGTGCTGCAAGTCGAGCAGCTCATATTCCGTTTTCAATTTTGCAAACTCGCCAGCAAGGTTGCGCTCTTCCTCTTGCAACCTGTTTCTATTGCCTGCAGCCTGACTTGAGTGCCTGCTGTTATTGATTGCATTTTGAAGCTTGGCTTCAGAACTCGCCAGGGCGGCTTCAGATTGCGCTACTCGGATCTCGTCTGCTCTCATGGCGTTGGCGACGTGATTAGACTCTGCTGCAGATAGGTCCATCATGCCGCAAATATGTGGAGGTCTGATGCTTGGTATGTGAAAACGTTCAGTGTGCAAGCTCAGCTCTTTTAATGAAGCTTCGTATTGGGCTGCGGTGTCTTTGCAATAACCATAATTTTTCTCTACTTGTTCAAGGTGACTGCGGTATAGTTTTGCGTGATCTTGAAATGCTTTCAGCGATGCGGAATATTCTTTTGGTGCGTTCGCGTCAAGAGCGCCGTTTAAGGCGTCAGCCTTGCCTTTCAATTTTTTTGCTTCTTCAATCGATTTTTTTGCATCCAAATGGTATTGCTTGGCATTGAGTTTGAATTGTTTTGCTTGGGCAATGATACGTTGGGCAGAGTCAATTCTCCCTGGCTGCACTTTCTCAATGTAATCATCATAGTCACTAGCTGAAGCACTTGGGCAAGACAGAAAAACCAGCAAAAGGGGCAAGCAGGCTCTGCCTGTTTGAGTAAAACTCATGGCACACTCCTATTTCTTGTTGATACCAATTGCGGTGGCTTGCAGAGCCGGAAGCGATGGGTCGATAGCTGGTGGGTCAACTGTGCTTGGTAGTCCATCTCCATAATATCTGGCATATAGGCTAGTTCCAAGTGCGCGCAGTCTAACACCATCTGTAGACGTTTTTGGCTGAAGCAGTTGATCTTTCAGGTTCGCACCGGAGTTTATGACCGAACTTGCTTTATTGTTTCCGTCTATCACAGCCATGTTGGCTTGGACCATTCCGTCTGTTCGAAGATAGTTAGTTTTGATGTAGTTCCAATCGCTTACATCTCCAAAATAGCCATTGTTATAGTGATGGTTGCGCGCAATGCCGTAAAATGGGTCATTCGTCAGCTTTTGTATTTGGCGATTGGCGAGGTCGATCCTGTATTGAGCTACTCGTGTGGCATCATTTTGATAAGTTCTTGCCCGATCTCCGCTTTGCCGATCGATAAGCGCTATTGTACGATTAACCGTCTTTTGTGAATCTTGTGGATTGGTCTTCGCGTAAGCTTCTTCCTCTGCTATTTTGAGAATCTTCTGCTTTGCATATTCGCCTATCTTTCCGAATGGATGCAAACTGAAGCAAGCCTTGAACGCTTCCTTTGCGTTGTCTTTATCTCTCAGCATGAGAAACACTCCTCCCAGGTTGGCATAGGCTTCTGGAGAAAGTGGATTTAACTTGATTGCTTTTTCGAATTCTTCTTGTGCATGGTGATAACGCATCAAGTTGTATTCGGCAATTCCGTTGCTCATAACTGAGTTGAATGTTTCTTTTTCTGGCGCGACTTTCTTGGGTATCGCAGCAGCAGCTGACTTGTCTTCAACCTCTTTCTTGTCGGCTGCCGCTCTAAGTCCTGCAAGTCTCTGGTCTATGTTACCAGCGGTTTCTGAGCCGAAAATTAATTGCTCTAGCCGACTGAGGCGCTCTGTCAGCGAGTCTGAGTGAAAATCATGGTCAAAAAAGCGTTGTTCTAGGTTTGCGATTTCAATTTCGCTAGTGCTGGAACCTGGTTTTGCTGGATCGGGTTCCGTGACCACATTAGGCAAGCCTCTCGTCATGCCAGGACTGTCGGCGACTGCCTCTGTACCAGTGACGATTGGCGGCAGAACCTGCTGACCTGTGATTTCCTGAGCCTGAACCTGACCGATGCTGAAGCTTGTGCTTGCTATGACTAATAGACTCTGGCTGGATTTCTTTAATTTGACCCTCGGAAACACGCGGCGACCCCCCCGGAGTAAGTTAGAGCCCATTAGTGCCGCACGCTCTTTTTGAAGCGGTAGAAAGGGTGCGGTCTGGAGCAGCAATAATTGCTGCTGTCCAATTGCCAAGTCGCCAAGTTTTCCAACCCTGTCTGCATTATAAAACACTTTTGTGAGGACTTTGTGACAGCTCCTTACAACTGCTCGGTGTAAATCCTTAAATCGGTCTGCTACTGCCAATTAGCAGACTATGATATTGTTTGCCTGTTGGGATTTAAGGGTGATTTTAATGAGATTAGTGAAGCTTCTGGCGTCAAGCTTGTCAGTCCTGGCTCTTGGTTCTTTTCTGGCTGCGCAGGCAGCACCTTCGTCAAATGACAAAAGTGCCAAAGACTATATCTCACGGATTCACATTGGGGGTTGGGTTGGAGATAGCGCCTTGCTAGTTATGCCAGATCGACTCGCAGCAGCAGTTCCAACAGGGTCTAGTCTCGAAGGCGCAAGGCTGGTCTCAATTGATGACACCAAATTTACAATGGAATACGGCGGAGTAAAGGGCAACGTTACTCTCGACCCATGGTGGCAATTAATGCCGCATCCAGATCTCACCAACTGGCTGACAAGCTTTATGAAAGAAGTCGGATTGAAAGTCGACGCTCAGCGTCCCGATGTCAGTCATGAGGAAGTAGTGCGAATCAGTCGCAATGGTGCCGCTTCAGGCGACAATATCAAGGTTCAACAAGCCCGTCCATACCCCTCTTTGCCAGATTGGATGGAGTCTGTCGATATCAAAGTTTCGATAAACCCGCATGAGCCAACACGCGTGAGCTTTGTTTCGCTTGTAGTAACGCAAGAAGCTTTCAACAGGCTGGGCAAATCAATGTACAGCAAGGCACAAGAAAGCAGTGCTGCTAGCAGCACAAAATAGCAAGCGGTTTTCTTAAATTCATGCCGGCAGGTTTCGATGCGCCCAGGATGATTGCGCGCCTGGGCTCGATGTTTGACAGCTCTCAGCCGGGTCTTCAGACGATTCTAGGAGATTGGCATGTCTGACTTGATGCCTCTGGAAGGGCAAATTGCGCTCGTCGCTGGAGCGACACGCGGAGGCGGGCGTGGAATCGCCAGGGCTCTGGCTGAGGCTGGAGCCTTCGTATACTGCACTGGACGAACGAGTTCATCCGGTGCTCGTGGCATGGAGCGTCCCGAGACAATAGAAGAAACTCTTGCACTCATCGAAGCGTCAGGCGGTCATGCCAAGGCACTGCGTGTTGATCATACTGAGCAATCTGAGCTAGAGGAACTGGCCAGTCGAATAAAATCGGAGTCGGGTCGCCTTGATGTCCTGGTAAACAGTATATGGGGCGCCGACCCCATGATTGACTGGGGCAAGCGCTTCTGGGAAGTTGATGTTTCGCAGATTTCAAAATATATTGAGCAGACAATTACAACGCATTTAATAACATGCCGCTACTTAGCACCGCTGATGGTGCAAGCTAATAGTGGGTTGATCGTTGAAGTAATTGACGGACATTTCAGCGGTTATCGCGGTCACATACTTTATGACATGAGCAAAGCTGCTTTGTCTCGCTTTGCGTACGGTATGTCTCTAGAGCTTCTTCGCACAGGAGTGACAGCCTTGTCTTTAGCACCTGGCTTTCTGCGCTCTGAGGCAGTTTTGGATCACTTTGGCGTTCGTGAAGATAACTGGCACGATGCAATCGAGAAAGACCCTTATTTCGCTGAGTCTGAAACGCCATGGCTGGTAGGGCGTGCAGTAGCTGCTCTTGCAGCTGACAAGTTAGTGCGCAAAAAGGCTGGTCTATCGCTTTTTGCTTCAGACCTTGCTAGAGAGTACGGATTTACAGATGTTGATGGAAGGGTTCCTGATTTCACATCCTTACTCGATAAGAATGTAGAGCGCATGGCCGGGGATCCCTCACTTAGTGAGGATGAGCAGTCCTTGCTTTGGATTCGTTATTGCCAGATACACAAGGATCCGTCTTACGAAAGCCTGGCGCTTAAGCTATCCAGAGCTCTCAAACTGGAAGACTGTTGAAGAGTGCTCACCATGGGTAGTGCTGCCTACTCTGCTTTGCTGTTATCCGCCGACTTCAGCTAAGCATGAGTGGCAGTGATTCAAATTGGTTCAAACAGCCTCTTTTAGTTCGGCATCGTCTGCGCACTTATCCGCATCATTATATTCATCCATAATTGCTTTAGTGCTGAGTTCATTGTTTGCCTTACTCATGTCGGCGGAGGCGGCCTTCATAATACTGATGCCTTCATTCATTCGACCCGTTTGCATGTACACCGCGCCAAGCATACTCTGGGCCATGCGTTTGTTGGAAGCCGCCAACGCCCCATCTTGCCTTTCCGAGACCGCCAGAAGTCGCTTCGCAGCATCTTCCGTCTGCTGATTATTCTTGTTCATCATTGCTGCTGAGAGCAAATTTTGCAGTGTCATTGCACGCATAGATAATGAAGCATCTTTCTTATCTTCTATCTCAATTGCTTTTCGAAGAAGCGACTCTGCTTCGCTCGTTTTCTTAGCCATGATATAGCATTGGGCTAGTCTACTGAGGTTTCGAGCCATTCCGAGATTGTCGACTGAGCCACTTTTTTCACGTAAGCTCAACGCCTGTCTGTAAAGGCTAATCGCTTCTTCTTCCTTCTTTTCGAATCGAGCTTCATCACCTAGATGTACGAGAACAAAAGCAGTCTTTCGATCATTCCCAGCTTTTTGCGCATCATCTAGAGCTAGCCTCCATAGAGCCTTACTTTTGCCGTGGTCGCCAGCCGCTGCCGCCTGTTTTGCATCTGCAACAAGTTTGAGAAATGCTGAAGGATTGGTGTTGCCTGTAGTAGCAGTCGTACTGGCCGATGTATCGCCGCTGGATGCTCCTGCTCGTGCCAAATTTATTCTATCTCTGAGTTTCTCAGCTTCGGATTTCTTGCCGAGAGTATCCAGCAATGCAGCATATTCCTTGGCTACCTGTAACATTCCGTTCGGGTCCTTTTGCTTTGAACCATCAAAAAGATTCAAAGCTTTTTGATAACTGTCATCAGCCAATCCAAAAGAACCTTCGGAGTTTTGTCTGCGCGCTAGCACCATGTAGTAAGTGGCGCACTCGAGAGGAAACTTGCTCTCATTGTTTGTCAAAATATTCGATGCTTCGTCAAGGTAGCTGCGGGCTTGCCCTTGTTCACCTTTGCGGACGTAATAATTTGCTGACTTTGCCAGCTGTTTTGCGTAAATCGATGAGGTTTTGCCATATTTTTTCAGGGCAAGATCCAATGCCCTCTTTCTTAAAGCCTCTTGCTCCACAACTTTCTGGTTCCAGTCAAAAATATCCGCAAGCGAATCAAGGCTGTCGATCTGCTCCTGCAGGTTAGTTGACTTATCGGCGAGGCTTAAAGCATTTTGAGCAGTCTGTATTGCGCGGTTTGAGTCTCCCGACAGGTTTTGCTGCCAACTCTGCTTGATAAGGTCGTTCACCTTTCCACTTTCGACCGTTACTGCAGCAGAGGTCTTGAGATTTGCCGCTGGCGCTGTTTTCTTGTTTACCTGGGCAAAAACGCTGCTTGAGCTGCTCAGGGTAAATATTCCAGCGATTGCCAGGGATTTCCTGCAAAAACCTCTTAAATCAGAACTTAAAAATCGCAATGTTTGGCTCCCGAAAGCGTGCGCAGCAATAGAGTTTCTTTGATTTTAGTCTGAGCTATCTTAGCATCTGCAATCCAAGTATTCAGCTTGGGGGGTTCATAGGTTAAACTGCTAGAAGAACGGGGGAGTCGTTTTAAATGAAATGTCCGGCATGTTCGGAGACAAACGAAGGTGGAATGCAGTTTTGCATTTTTTGTGGGCAGTCCCTGGCGCCTGCTCCCGCGCCGGTTCAAATAGCAGCGCCTCCACCTCCAGCTCCTATGCCTGTGGTTCCACCTGTTGATGAGATGAGAGCTACGAGCAACCAGATGATGGTTCTGGTCTGTACTTTGTGTAGCAAATCTGACCCGCTCAATGGTCAGTTCTGTGTGTACTGTGGTGGGCGTACAATTGCAGCCCCGCTACCGTATCAGGGCAGCAGCGGGCAGAATTTTGCTGCCGTAAGCGGTAATCAAGCATTTGGTGCAAGCAGCCAGGCCTTCGGACCGAGCAGCCAGAACTTTGGAACCAGCAGTCAAGCTTTCGGGCCAAGTAGCCAGAATTTCGGTGCCAGTCAGAATTTTGGTCCAACGAGTCAGCAGTCGGCGGCTCCACCTCCCGATATTCGACATAGTGAAGAATACGTAAGAAATGCGAGCCCACAAGCAAGGTCTACTGGCTTTCCAGTTATTGCGGCAGTGCTTCTGGCGATTATTCTCGGAGCAGGTGCTGGCGCTGCTGGTGTCTATTTTGCCAAAAGTGAGGTAGAAAAAACTGCTTTGAAATCACTCTGGCCCAGTGAAGGACTTCTGATTTTTAGTAACGCACCTGATGCGAAGCTGAGTGTTGCTGATAAAAACAGCAAATCTTTTGTGTTTGGACGATTGTCATCCAAGGGAACATTGCAATTGCCCACAATCACCCCAGGCGACTACAAACTCACGATTTCTGACGAAAATGATAAGGAAGTCAGTTCGGAATTCAGTTCAAGCCAGGGTAGCGCCAACGTTTTAGGATATCCTTCGAGGCTCGAAATTAAGTAGATGAGTTCCTTTGGTTACACTGATGCGCGCACTGTCGTATGTCCGACTTGCGGTCTTCGGTATCCGATTTCTACAAAATTCTGTGGTCAGGATGGAACCATTCTGAGCGAAATCGGGATGACTGGAACGCAGATGGCATTGGCACAGGCTGAGGGACCACGCCACTGCCCCACTTGTAAAATTGTTTATCCGGGTTACGCTCAATTTTGTCCAAATGATGCCACAAAGTTGATCGCTGGAATACCAAATCAAGCTAAGTCCGATAAAGCCCTCGCTGATATCGATGCGATTGTTGGGCCAAAAGAACCGACTGATAGAACAAAGAATGTAGATCGTAATTCTATTCCAGATTCGGCAGATCCAGAATTCAGCTCTTCCGATAGTTTCTTAATGGAAAACGTTATAGGCAAGACGATCGCCGGAAAGTACAAGGTAGAAGGTCTGCTTGGCGAAGGTGGTATGGCTCAGGTTTTCCGTGCGACCCACCTCGGTTTGGATCGTCCTGTCGTTATCAAATTAATGCATAGTAGCTTGCCTTCTATGGACACTGCGATGAAACGATTTGAGCAGGAATGTAAGGTTACTGCCAAATTGGACCACCCGAATGTTGTTTCAGTATTTGACGTAGGGACACTTGAAGGACGCCGTCCTTATTTGGTTATGGAGTTCATTCAAGGTGAGTCTATGAGAGATTACCTCGATCGTGAATCATCCATGAGTGTAAAAGATGCCTGTAATGCATTGATGCAGGTCTGTTCAGGTCTGGCTGAGGCCCATGGTCAAGGCATCATTCACCGAGACCTCAAGCCAGAAAATATTATGCTTCGCGAACGACCAGATCGACCAGACTGGGTCAAAATCGTAGACTTCGGTATTGCACACTTGAAGCAAGGCGGACAGCGACTAACAAGAACTGGTATTGCCATTGGTACTGTGGATTACATGTCACCAGAATATTTGAGTGATAAGCCGATTGATCATCGCTCTGATATTTACGCTCTCGGCGTTATTCTCTATGAAGTTATCGCAGGTCGCTGCCCATTTCTTGCTGAGACAGCAGAAGCTGTAATGGCCAAGCACCTTTGGGGAACACCGATGCCACTATCTCATTTCAGACCAGACCTTGGTGCGGGAAGTTTGTTCGATCAAGTCGCTGAGAAGGCTTTGCAAAAGGAGCCTGCTGACCGATTCCAGTCTGTAAACGAAATGAAGATGGAGTTGCAGAAAGCCTTGGCGGAATACGAAAGCAAGCCGAAAGAATGAACTCCTCTGCTCTGACAACGAAGCAACATCGACTTCGTTGGCTCTGTATCGCGATCGTCATTTTGCTGGCTATATTTGCTAACTACAAATGTCTTCAGTGCTTTTTCTTTTCTGATGATTTCTATTGTATAGATTACCTGTTCAAGGGCTTTCATGGACATCCTGAGATTCTCTGGGAGCGCCTGGTTTCATCCTGGATGCCTCGCTCGACAGCACTGTTTTACCGACCTGTTTGTGACCTCACTTTTTTCCTGGACTATGCCGTATGGGGAAGCAACCCTCTCGGCTACCACATATTCAACTTGTTGGCGTACATTGTCACTTGTCTATTCACCTTCAAATTTATTGAACGGCTTGCGTTAGAACGATTAGGCGCTGGATTAGCTCTCTTGCTTGCATTCCTTTCAACAGCGGTGTTTGCGACGTATCCGCTGCACGTTGAACCTGTAGTGTGGCCAGTTGGAAGGGCAGATCTCATCGCAGCAAGCTTTATGCTCTGGTCGATGATTTTGTCTATAAACTCGATTGCGTCAAAAAAACAGCTTGCCAGCATTCCCGCACTCCTGCTCTATGCGATTGCGCTTCTTTCTAAGGAGTCCATCGCTTGCTTACCGGCACTCTTATTTGTGTATCGTATTTGTCTTGAGGAGAATCGTCCGTCAATCAGGGAAATAGTTAAGTCTCTGATGCCTCACCTTCTTTTGACTGCTGCATACTTGCTGCTCCGCTTTCTTGTACTGGGCACTATATTCGGTGGCTACTCAGCGTCTTTTGGAGAGGCAATAAAGGGGCGACTCTGGCAAAACACTTTTGAATGGAACTCACTGTCTATTCTTGCTCTTGGTTTTAACCTGCTTTTGTTTGACCCAAATCAATGGGAAGTTAGGGCTCTCCACACTGTCTATCTCGCTTTAGGAAGTCTAATGGCTCTACGGGTATTCAGATTGCCGTGGCAGGCTCCAGTGTTTCGGCTACTAATTTTCTTCGCTGTTGCCGGCTTTCTAACTTATATTCCAGCGCTGCAAGTAATCAATGTGAATGGAGTTCTTTCTAATTCAAGAATATTCTTTCTTCCCAGTGTGTTCTTTTCTCCGTTCCTTGTATTGATGTTCCTTCCTGCTGCGCAGAATGACGTTTCAGAGCGTCTTCTCTTGTCGCTCAGGTGGATAACTGGACTGTCGATAGGTTCGCTAGCAGTTGTTTTTGCTTTTATAAGTCTCAAGAATTATGCACCATGGGTGGAGGCATCTGATCTCCTGGTAACAATGAAGGATCAGGTTCACGATGCTCTTCTAAAGGTTCCGGATGATAAGCGATTAGTTGTTTTGACTTTGACCTCCAACCTTGATGGGGCTCACGTCATGTATGCTTCTTCTGACCTTGAAACGATTGAAAGCAAAGCATTCTTTCCTGACGATCAATCACCGAAGTTATTAGCTCTAGATGAGTTTCCTGAGTTTTTCCAACCAAGTACTGGTCGTTTGCATTTCTGTCTTGAGCACCCAGAAAAGTACGATGTGCGCATGTTCGAATTGGACTCGAGAAAACTGGTGTCTCTGAGCTTAACCGATTGGAGCCAGCGTCTTCAAACGATTACTCCGGCTCGCATTCGTCCAGCTGAGGCTCCGCCAACTCAAGGAGATTCTGCTGTTTGGGTCGAACTGCCCGAACCATCTACTGTTGATGATGGCGAGCAAGTAGAGCTTAATGTTGATTGGCGCCAGGAAAAGGCTATTAGAAGATCTTGCTTTTGTTTGAGTGATACCGGTAAACGTCCAGCTGAGCGATATTTGCATGTGTCTGCCTGGCCAAGAAAGGGGCTCAGCCAACATCGTTTTTTTACAATTGATTTGCGCAGAATGGTGGGAAGCAAGACAGTGAACGAGTTGTATGTGCAACTACCGGAGGGCGCTCAGCTTACCTCTGCGAATCTTGTGCCAGCTCGATATTGCGCAGAACTTTTTCCTGATCTTTCAACTGTAAAAGAAATGCCGCGAGGCAATTATGAAATTCTAGCGGACGGTTTTTCTCTCGACCTTGATGTAAGCAAAGTTCCAGGCGCAAAGAATATGGTTCTCGAAATTGCTGAGCCTGACTACCTTTTCGACATGGGTAAGGACTCTTTGCGCAGCCCAAGAACATACAAATTCCTATCAAAGACTATTCACTTGAACGGTACAAAGGCGAAATTTGACGCAAAGAAATCAGACTTTAAGCGAGGTTATCGTTATGCCTTTCGATTGTGTGCCACGGGCGAAAACGGTGAGTACACAGGGTCTTACTCTGATACTGTCTGCATTGATCTTCGATACCTTCCTTGATTCTTCAGCACCAGCAACGGCTGATCCCCATCAACAAGAACAAGGGCTCAGCCTTAGCTGAACCCTTAGTTCGAAGTGCTTTTAACTAGGCTTACTTGCCGTCGTACCCCCAGGTTCCACCAACCTGATTGAGCACAGCTGCCATCTTGGACATGTCAGCGAGAATTCGCTTTTCTTTTGTTCCTGTTGATTTCTGCTGCAAATTAGCAATCAAATCGCTATTCTTCAGGACGCTTTCAACCGAGAACTGACTTATCGCAAGATGCTTGTTTTCGATCAATTGAGTTTGTCTACGACCAAACCCGTCTGATGGTCTGATGTCCTTTCTTGTAAGAGGACTACCCGAAGCTATCAATTCCATACCGGGTTTCAGAGCAAACACCTTTGTGTGAAAGCTCGCAAACGGAGCTCCAGTAAGTTTGACGCGCACGTTTTGACCCAGTCCATCCAGGTTGGCGATGCGGATGAGTCCATTGCTTTGGGTTACAAGAACGTCAGCTCCGTGACCATTGGAGTAAATCGCAATGTTTACGTTTTCTGCGACGATCATGCCGGTTTCTGATGGTTTGCGAACTCCAACCAGTATTTGACCATCTTTCAACGAAGCAGCGTATTTAGAAATCCAAGCCCAAGCTGTGCTTGTGTCTTTAGGAATTACTAGAATGAAATCATTTGAACCCTTCAGGTCTTTGACTTCAGGGAAGAGACGATCAGCCAATAGGAAAAGTCCATCAATAGAACCCGGTCCATTTGGATTGAACAGCACCTGTGGATTCGGAATGTTACTCGTAACGTCAGTTGGGACAACAATTGGCGGCGTGAACGGCGGCGGCGGAATGTGTACCGTCGGAGGCGGCGGAGGAGGAGGCGGCGGAGGTGGAGGTGGCGGAGGAGGAGGCGGCGGCGGTGGGCTATTAAAGTAGCCACCTAACGCATTGAGCTGTGGATAGAACAGCCCCAGACCCACGAAAAGGCAGGCTAAGACACCCATTACTACTTGGGAAATAATTCGTCCGTTAATAGACCGCATCGATCAGATATACCTTCTGCCGCTACAAGACCAGATAATAGTAAGGCTTTCGAGTCAAAATTTCTTCAATTGTGGCTAATTTCGCATGAAATAGATCTTGTCCAAGAGATTTGATGATTCAGACTCGCTTGACTTCATATTCCGACTACTGCGTTTTCTAGACATTTAGGCAGGACGACTATTTGCTATGATTCGAAATTAGCGCCAAATTTTGGAATCTCCCAAGTGATTAGCAAAACAAGTAAAAGAATCATCCTTTGTGCAATTGCAGCCGTTCTAGCTTGCGGCAATATTGCCATTGCTGCTGATAGCGATTTGCCTTCCTCGTCGAACCCACAGATTCAGAAAATGGAGGCTGAGGTTCTTGATAAGTTGAAAAAGGGAAAAGACGACGAGCACGCAGACTCTCTTTACGATCTAGCTAAATTATGTTTCGACTGCAAAGACTACGACAGAGCTGAGAGATATTTGAAACGGTCACTGGAATTTGAGGCACATCTCAGTCGTGCAGAATCGGCTTGTAAGACACATCTAGCATTAGCCATACTTTATGCGGTTCAGGGTCGGCAGCAGTTAGCAATCGATGAATACAAAAATGCACTGCAAATAGCCAGCAAAGCTAACTTGAAAGATTTCGTCACCACTATTATCGATAGCCTCGGAACTCTAGCGTTCAAGGCAGGCAAGTATGCCGAGGCTGATGCATTTTACAAGCAGGCTTATGAACTTGGCGCGAAAGACAAGAATATTCCTGCTCAGATGGGCAGCCTCGTCAACCAGGCAAATGTTTTTCGTATCAAAAAAGACAATAAATCAAGTCTCGAACTCTTGAAGAAAGCGCTTGAATTGTCAGAACAAGGAGAGCAAGATCGTTCATTAGGTTTGGCTTTACTCAATCTGGCTAGAGTGCAACATGACCTGGGCAACCTGCAGGAAGCAGTGCTTGCTTACAAAAAAGCCATTGAAGTTTTCAAACAAGATTTAGATCCTGAATCAGAAGCCAATGCTTGCTGGGGTCTTGGTGAAACATTTTTTGAAATGCATAAGATCCAGGAGGCTAGAGATTCTTATCAACAAGGATACGACGCTCTAAAAGATGAACCAGATACTGATATGAAGTTGTCTGTTTTGATCGGTTTGGGCAGCTCGGAAGCTGACCTTGGGCATTTCGACGAGGCGCAGAAGATTCACAACAAAGCGCACGATCTTTCGGCTACTTTGAAAAACAAATCGAGAGAACTTGAGTCTGTCCTGCAACTTGGTAACGATTTGCTCTTGAGCGGCTATCCTGAGGCAGGTTTGTACCGCCTTCTTGATGGGGAGAAATTATTGGAAGGTGGTAGCCTGGGCGCTGCGAATAAGGGTACTTATTTGATGGCAATCGGGCGCTGTTATAAAGCTTTGGGACAAGTAGAATCAGCAGAAAAATACTATACTGAGGCATTCAAACTTTTCCAAGACATGGGCGATAACCAGAGCCAAGCGCTTGCTTTGAACTCTCTGGCGGTGCTTGCGCTAGACAATAAAAACACATCTGAATTTAATCGCTATTATTCACAAGCAAAAACCATTTATGCCGATCTTGATGATAAGCGAGACCTGGCCATTCTTGACTACAACTATGCGCAGTACATGATTACTGAAGGTAAGTTCGAAGAAGCAAACAAACATTATTCGGCAGCACTCGCGAATATTCAGGGAACGGGCGATGTGGGCTCTGAGGGAAAGATTCTCAGAGGGCTGGGACTTGAGGGGCTCTTATCGAATCACCCGCAACAAGCGATGCCCTATTACGAAAGAGCCCTGCAACTTGCCGATAATAGCCGAGAAGTTGAAGCTCAGTGGGACTCGCACCTCGGTTTGGGAAAAGCGTCGAAACGCCTTGGACTCAATGATATGGCCTTGATTCACCTGACAAAAGCCGTAGATCTGGTTGAGCAAGAGCGTGGACGACTCACCAGAGACAGTTTCAAAACTCACAATCTCGATTTGAGAAATGATTGTTTTCTTGAATTGGTTGATCTTTATATCAGGCTGAAACGACCTTACGATGCCCTTGCTGTAGCTGAGAAGGGTCGAGCTAGAGCTTTCTTAGATATGCTCAGCAGTAAGAAACAAGGGCGAAAAGTTGAATCTTTCGCGGGTCCTCTTTCGAGTCGTAGCACCGGAGCTCCGTCCTCATCTGCCAGCACTCTAATGGCGATGGCTAAACCAGAAGCGGGCACACGTGGCGTCAGTGTAATTCCTCGAGCTAGCGAAATTTATAATTCTTCGGCGGTTTCACCAGTAAATGCAAAGGCACCCGACATTGATGAAATCAAGGCTTTAGTTAAGAACAGCAAATCTACTCTGGTTGAGTATTACATGCTTCAAGACAAAATCGTTGTCTGGGTGATTGATCCTGACACGACCATCCATATGCTTCCGCCGATTCCACTCAATCAGCAGCAGTTATCTGAAAGGGTATCTTTGGCTTATGAGTCGATAATTCACCAGCCGAAGTCTGCCGAAGAAGTAGCGACCGTTGGAAAGCGAAGGCAACAAAATCTACGGGAAATGTACGAGATCTTTCTCAAGCCTGTCGAGCCACTTTTGCCTAAGGATGAAAACAGTCTCGTGACGATAGTTCCCCACGGACCGATGTTTATGATTCCCTTTGCTGCATTGCAATCGGAAGACAAAAAGTATTTTGTTGAGAAACACACAATCAGCTATATGCCTGCTATTGGTGTGATGCGCGCCACGCAAAAAATTGAAGAGACCATGGCTTCGCAACCCAATAAATTGTTGGCTTTTGGTAATCCGATAACCAAGGCAATTGAGTTTCTTGGAACGCTTCCTTATTCTGAAAAAGAAGTTCAGAACATTGCCACTCTGTTTGGTGAGGGCAATGCCGTTGTGAAAATCGGCCAAGACGCAAACAAGAAAACCTTTGAAGAGTTGGCTCCGAAGTTTACCGATGTGCACCTTGCTACTCACGGTCTTGTCGATGAAGAACACCCCATGCAATCTTCACTGGTGCTTGCTCCGACCAGGGGTGATGATGGACTACTTTCTGTGAAAGACATTCTAGCTATGAAGGAACTGAAAGCAAAACTTGTTGTGCTTTCAGCCTGTCAAACTGGTCGAGGAAAAATCACCGGTGATGGTGTCGTAGGTCTTTCAAGAGCATTCATTATTGCAGGCACTCCCAGTGTTCTCGTCAGCCAATGGAACGTCGACGACATCATCACAGAATTCCAAATGAAGGCATTCTACAAGGGCTACCTGAACTCGCTAGGTAAGTCAAAAGCTCTTCGGCAAGCTCAGATTGAAACCATCAAATTCATGGAAGGCTCAGATTATGGTGTCGGAACTGCTGCTGATGCGAATAAGCCAGCAGCCGAACGCGTGCGGGCCAATCCAAGATATTGGTCTGCCTTCCAACTCATAGGCGAAAGCTAGTCGAAGTACTCGTTTAGTCGTCTCAGGTTTAGATGGTTTGCTGGACTTTTACTTAGCAGTTTTGATTGGGAAAACTGGAGCTTTAGCCAGGTCTATACGCAGACCGCCCATGATTCTGAAGTTGAATCCGGCAAAACCTATCGCCTGATTAGCACCAATATTGAAGATTGGTTCTGCTCTGACGAAAGCGATCAACGGCAGTTTCGGGCTGACTTTGTAATCAGCTTGTAGTGTCATGATCCAGTTCTGGTTGTTTGGACCAAAACGCAATCTGCGATTTCCAAAGTTAGTGATGAAAGTATTGTCAAAGAGGAATTGCCAGCGAGGTGTTCTGTAAACTCCACCGAAGTTATAGAACTGGTCGCCTTCCTGGAATTTGCCCAGAGTGTTTCTGAAACGAATTTGTCCCAGAACGCCACCGTATATGACACCGTTGTTTCCAACTCTATGAGTCAACTGAAGTGATGGCAAAATATCAGATAAAGGTTGACTGCGGCTAAGCAATAGTTGTCTGCCCATGATTCCAGCAGTCAAATTTGTTCTTTCTGTCAGTGGAATATCGTGTTGAAGTTGCACACCGATTGAGTGAATATTACGACTCAAGATGTGTGAGTTTCTGGTGTATTGGTCTTTTAGATAGAAGTAGTTAGCTGAGACGCGTGTGCGCTTCGTAAGTGCATAACCTATTGTGACGTTTGGCAGCACACGGTAAACCATGTCCGCGCGATTACGATGAAGTGTTTGAAAAACGTTTGTTTCAAGTCTCAAACTATTTTCTGTTGTAGACAATAAAAACATTCGTGCTGGAAGCTTATATAAAAGACCAGTTTGAAATTGATTCGACTGGAAAACTGCCGTTGTTCGTTCTGGCAATTTTACGGGTGCGAGGTCTACTGTATTGGAATCAGGACTGGTCGCACCTGATGCTTCAGCAATCATGCGCGACTCGTTGTCAGTGACGCTTCCAGTCGCACTTATTGCATCAACTCGTGGCAAGTTGATTGGAGCTGTCTCAGAAACTACTGCTGTAGAGTCCTGAGAGGCTTTGTCGATTGCTTCGCCTAATTGACCCGATGCTGAATTTTGATTATAAATTCCGGCTGGTGTCACCGATGGTATCGCCTGCGCTATTTCTGCAGCTGCAGCAGGAGTTACCCCGAAGCTATATGCCAGTGGCAGCAATGCGAGCGCACCAAGCAAACAGTATTTGGAATACTTATCAGACTTCGTTTTTAGCACGTCAGACCTATAGTAAGTGGATCGTAACCCGTCTGCGATTATAGCGTAGTCTTGGAATAACGCAAAGTTTTCATGACAATGCTGACAGCATAAAATTTGATATCAAGAGATGATGGTTTTCAACAAGTAAAAATTTGTTCGAGTTCATTTTGATGACCCAAATTCAGACTGAGTGAATGGCTAAGATCCAGGCTAGTCAACGAGAATGAAAAATGAGTTCAGAGTCATCCAGAAAAGATCCAGCAATCAGAATCGTATTACTGCCAAAAGATACCAATGCCAATGGCACGATATTTGGTGGCATTATTCTCAGCCACATCGACCTTGCCGGTGCGGTGGAAGCTAAGAAACATACAAAGGAACGGATTGTCACTGTAGCTATGAAAGAAGTTGTTTTTAAACAACCTGTTCTGGTAGGAGAGGTTGTCAGTTTCTACACTTCGACCGTAAAAATTGGAAGAACCTCAGTGACCGTTTCCGTAGATGTTGATGTAAATCGGCAAGGCGAGGAGGTCAGAGTTACAGAAGCTGAACTCACTTTTGTTGCCGTAGGTAGTGACGGACATCCAAAACCGTTAAAGCCCGAAACTGAAAATAAGTAACTTGGTTGGAAGACCTTTTCCCAACTAAAATTGTGCCAGCAGGCAGGAGATACGCATGACAAGTCTTGAGACAACGGAGCAAGAGAGAATCAGGCTTTATCTTGGCACAGGATGCGGGAAGACAACCGCCACTTTTGGAGTTGCTATCAGAGCACTATCCAAGGGTATGAATGTGAGTATTGTTTTTTTCGATAAGCTCGAAGCCAACAGTAGTGAGGGAAAAGCGCTTCATCTTCTCTCTTCGATGTCGGAGGCTGGCTTCGGAAAATTAAGTGTTCACTACACGGGAGTGAATAGAATTGGCTCCGGCCCTGGTGGCAGCTTTCGCTTTTACAGTTCTCCAAATGGTATTCTCGAAGAAGACAAAGAAGAGGCAAGGCGTGGTCTTTCCTTGATTTCCGAAGCTTTTGCACGAAAAGACGAGCTGGTTATTGCCGATGAGTTGTTAGATGTCGCGCGTGTAAATCTGGTCAGTTGGGATGAAGTGCGTGAAGCGCTTTCAAAACGGTGTGACCCGACCCTTTTGCTTCTTACTGGGCGCAAAGCACCAGATTGGTTGATGGAGCAAGCTACCACCATTAGCAGTACCATTCAGCTTAAGCATCATGGACGAGCATTAGAAGGCATTGACTGCTAGTCGCCGCTAACAAATTTATTTTTCACTGCGGAAGTTGATTCTGAGCGCTTTTGCAATGAGTGGATGCTTGCGCAATTACTTGAAGAAGAAATAAGAGGAAGCACTTTCATACTTCCTCTTACTTCAATATTAAGACGATTCTCTAGCTTCTAGTTTTTCGATGTTTCGTTAGCGGTCACTGTGGGACCATTTGCGATTTGCTGCTTCAGCACATCAATAGCTTTTGAAAGCTGCATGTCTTTTCCATCAGTAGGAGAACGATGGAAGCTGGTCATGCTTGGGTCATACCACCACGGACCCTTGCCTGCGTTAAAGTCATCATCAGAAACTTTGACTTCATAGTCAGGAACGATGCCTGTTTTATGAATGTCGGTGTCGTTAGGTGTCAGATACCTGGCGATTGTGACGTTTACACCAGTGCCATTTCCAAGATTGTTGATTGCCTGAACCAGACCTTTTCCGAATGATGTTTGTCCGATCAACTTAGCTCTTTGATTATCGCGCAATGCTCCACTGAGAATTTCGCTAGCGCTTGCGCTTCCTTTGTTAATAAGAAGCACCACAGGCAAATCAGTCTTAAAAGATGAACGCGTAGCAAGTTGCGATGTTTTGTACCCATCAGCATCAATGGTACTAACTATGACACCACGCTCTAAGAACATATTTGCTATGTCGATTGCATTTGCAAGTAGTCCACCGGGATTATTGCGCAAGTCAATAATCAAACCTTTGGCACCATGCAACTTTCTAATCGCATCTTTCATTTCATCATTAGCTTTCTGAGAAATGAAGCTGCTCAATCTGATGTAGCCGAGGTCGCTTGGTAACATCTCTGAGGTTTCAACTGATTTGATTGGAATGTCATCGCGCACCAGCGAAACGATTTCACGTTTCACGTCTTCTTTTTTCTTGCGCAGATATGTGATGGATACCTTGGTGCCTTTTTCGCCCCTGATTTGTTTAACAACCTGGTCGAGAGATTGTCCTTTGACCGGCTTTGCATCAACTTCTATGATTTCGTCACCAGCCAGTAAGCCTGCTCGATATGCAGGAGTATCAGTTATAGGAGCAATGACAACTACTTTGTGTTCTTTGTTCATTCCAAGCTGCATGCCCACACCTGAAAGACGAGCTTGAATTTGCTGCTTTTCGTCCGTGAAGTTTTCTTCGTTCAAAAATCTGGTGTAAGGGTCACCCAAGCTGGCAAGCATGGTCTCGATTGCCTTATGGGAGTCTTCGGAAGTTTTGATCTTCGTATCGTATTTGTGTTCCCATCTTTGCCAGTTTTGTCCGGCAAATTTCTGGTCGTAATACGTGTCCTTAATTATCTGCCACGCTCTGTGATAGAGGTCTACTGGAGCAATTTCTTTTCTAGATCGTTCTTGGGCGATAGCTGGCTCAATTGTCGGAATGGAACTCTGTCCCTTCCAGTTCAGGTAGCCAAAACCTGCGATACCACAAATCGCAAGAGTACTTATTCTGAGGAGCCATTTACTACGGGTACTTTGTTGCGCCATTTCTTTCCTCGAGTCTGATACTTGAGAACAAGCTCAGCAATAGAACGAATTCCTATTCTAATCCTATTCCACAAAGGGCTAACTCAGCAAAACTGTGAAGTTACGAGCTAGCTTCAGGATAATTAATTCTACCTCTGAACTGCCTATTCGACGAGTGCTTGAACACTATTGTTTCGCAGAAATATCGAAAAATATTGACAGCCCTGTCTACGAAAATCCTTGGCAAAGTTACTGTTGCAAGGTCGGGCTCTGATTTTGTTGTCATTAGCCCGCAAAAGAAACAGGATTAAATTTATTGGGTTTTCAACATGCCCCTCAGTCCCTTAACATGCTTGTCGTAGATTAACTTCCTAATTAACTGGCACAAGGTTTTGTGCGAAAAGGGGACGGCAGAGCTGCCATGGTGACAAGCGAGTTAAGTCGGGATAAAGCGAGCGATTCCGGCAATTCAGATGCTACGATGCTTCAAGGTCAGAGCGCGACCAGTTGGCGTGCTCTCGAAAAGGCATCAGAAATCAGGCAGAAAATGTCTAAGTCCACCAAATTCAAACTGAAAGTTCTTGCAAGCATCATCATGTTCGCAAGCCTTTTTGTATTTGGGAAAGTTGATGTAAAAAAATCTGTTGACACTATTCTCCATTCGAACCCGTGGATGCTGGGCGGCACGCTGGCACTCATCCTCGCTTCTGTGCTGCCGATGGCTCGCAGATGGCAGATTCTGGCCGGTGCTCTCGGCATGTACCGTCCACTTGGCGAGCTGATTCGCTACTACTTCGTTGGTTTCTTTTTCAATCTTTTCTTGCCTTCAACCGTTGGCGGTGATGTCAGTCGTTGTTATTACTTGACAAAAGGCACCAAGCTGTACAAAGAGGGCTTCTACTCTGTGCTAGCTGATCGCGCAACTGGAGTGAGTGTACTTTTCTTATGTGCCTCTCTTGGTATCACTTTGAGTCCAGGAGCATCCAATCTCCCCTGGCAACTTAAATGGCCAATTTATCTCGGCACCTTCGGAATCTTCTGCGTCCTACCATTTGCACCGCAGCTCTGTAAGCTTGTTCTCGGTGAGAGAAATTGGATAACCCGTCAGTTCACTGAATCTTCCGCGAAACTATTTTGGGAAGAAAAAAAACTAATTCCAGTTTCACTTCTCTGGTCATTCTTCTCGCAAGCCATGTTAGTGGTTTGCCATTACACTGTGGGTCTCGCACTCGGTCTCGACATTCCGCTCTGGTACTGCTTTGTGTTCTATCCATCGGTTGCTGTTCTCGGATTTGTAACCCCAAGCTTTAACGGAATTGGTATCAGAGAATGGGCTTATACCTACTTCTTGATGATGATTGGCATAGACAAAGGCCATGCAGTCACCTATGCCCTGATGTGGTTAATTTTGACCACCATGCAGAGCCTAATTGGTGGAATCGTCTATATGGCATCGCATATGAAGCCGCCACCCAGTGAGATTGAAGAGCCTTCCGCCATGGGCAGCGAACAAGCAGGTTAGCAGTTAGTTGTTCGCAGTATAATTGATTTCTGCTGGTGCTTTTCCGCCAGGCAGTCTGCGAGCTATTATGTCTAAAGACTTGAAAACAAATCCGCTTGTGAATGAAGCGGTCAAAAAAATCTATGCAATTGCAAGTCAGCGAAATTGCAGTATATATCTGGTTGGGGGATACGTCAGAGACGCATTGCTCAGCAGCGACGACATGAAGGTTTCACACAAAGACTACGACTTCATGGTTCTTGGCGCTGATGCTCTGGGCTTGGCTCGGGATCTTGCGGACAAATTGCCGGGGCACTTTGTCATGCTTGATGAATCACAAGATACCGCGCGAGTGGTATCAGATGATGGAAGTACTTTTGACTTTGCTGGCTGTGTTGGTGGCAGTGTAGAGACTGACATGCGCCGACGTGATTTCACTGTCAATGCGCTTTGTTGGGATGCTTCTCGACCCGATGAAGTGATCGATTTTGTTGGTGGCATATCTGATCTGGAAAAAAAGAAGATTCGTGCAATCAGTGAGCAATCATTTTTAGATGATCCATTACGGCTTTTGAGAGCCTATCGTTTTGCCGCTCGCCTGGATTTTGAAATAGATTCAGAATGCGACGCATATATCAACAAGCATGCACAGCTCATATCTGATGTGGCTGCAGAGAGAATCTGTGCAGAGTTGTTTGTTCTGCTAGATTCACCATCAGCTGGCAAGTTCATACGTCTGATGGGCGATAACGGATTGCTCGAAGCGATTTTTCTAGAGTTGAAAGATACACGTAGAGTAACTTCAAATGCTTTCCATCATTTGCCGCTTTTTGAGCATTCAGTTGAATCGTTAGTGCAGGCAGAAGCTGCATATCCACAAATGCCCGACTGGGTCAAGGAACGCATGTTAGAGCCGCTCAGTGCGGGTGTGTCTCGTCTTGCTGCGACCAAGCTGGCAGCTCTAATTCATGATATTGGTAAGCCGGACACGTGGGTTATTACCGATGAAGGAAAGCATACATTTATAGCTCACGACAAACTTGGTGCCGAGATGTGCGAGCCGCTTGCAAAGCGCCTCAAATGGTCTAAGCCCGTTGAAAGATTTATTGAAAAGTTAGTGCGCTGGCATTTGCGTCCAGGTCATTTGTTCCAGCAAGGTACGCCTACTGACAAAGCAAAATACAGATTTTACAGAACAATTGGTGATGAACTTCCTGAGCTCATAGTGCTTGCACTGGCTGACTTTCGCTCTACTTGTGGACCCGGGCTTCAAGTTGGCAGGAGGGAAGCGGAGGAAAATTTGTTCGAACTTTTGCGTAATTTCAGCGTCATTCAAGTAGGTAAGGTAAAGGAGTCTCGTTTTCTCAACGGTACAGATTTGATGAATCTACTTGGAATTTCACCTGGTCCAATCATCGGAGATATTTTGGAAGACCTTCTGGAGGCACAAGCTCTGGGAGAGGTGAAAAGCCCTGAGGATGCTGGTTCGCTAGCTAAGAAATTGTATCGAGAAAAGTATTGCAATAACGGCTGATCGCTTGGCAACTAAATTAGGTTAGAGCAATAAATTTTGTGGAATAAAGACTCCGTAGGGGATGAAAATCCCAGCAGGGAATCCGGATCGATAAAAGAGATATATCGCCGGTCACACGCAACGAGGTTTGTTCTCATGGCTCAGCAAACAAAGACCGACAAGCTCCGCAACTATACAATCATTGCACGGCTTGATGACGCGATTCCTCTAAACACTCCTGAGTGGGTTTCGGTGGAACAAATGATCAATCAGATCAGTGAATTTGTTCCGCTGTCTATGCTCAACAATCTCACTGAAGCAGTGATCAATTACGCTGACGATCAGGCTCGCAGAGGCTACCTCCTCGGGCAAGAAGATCTCGTCGCTGAAATGAAGAAGAAAGCTGCAAAAATCGCATAACGCGAAATCATTGATAGGCTGGGTTAAGAGAGCAGGCTCCGAGAGCTGCTCTCTTCGGTTTTAAAGACACCAAATCTGGTGCGGTAAAATTTCTGTCTTGGGTCTACAAATTGCGTGCGGCAAGCGAATCCGCAGGCGGTCTTGGACTGAGGCAGGGAGGCAATTTTGATAGCAGATTCTAGCGTGCGAAGTTGAGCGGATTGTTTGGCTTGCCGTCGACTCTGACTTCGAAATGCAGGTGGGGACCTGTTGAGAATCCGGTGGTTCCTTCGTAGCCGACAACCTGACCCTTGCTGACATTGTCACCGGGATTAGCAACTGTTTTGCTCATGTGTGCATACAGAGTAGCCAGACCGTTTCCGTGGCTGACAATTACTACTTTTCCGTAGCCACCATACCAACCCGAGTATAAAACATTGCCGCTGTCAGCAGCTTTTATCGGAGTGTGATTGGGTCCAGCCAGGTCGACTCCCGTGTGAAACTTACGCATACCAAATATAGGATGTCTTCTCCATCCAAAAGGTGATGTCACTGGTGCGTGTATTGGAAGTGACATTGTGCCGCTTCCGTGTGTGACAACCTTGTCCGAGTTCGGCTTGTTTGTAGCACGAACCATCTGCAAAATCTGTTGCTCTAACTGCCCAGATTCTCTAGACAACTGCTGTTCAGCAGCCTCATAGAATGCGCGAGTAGAGCGTAACTTCTCCGCCACAACCTCTTGTTCGCTCTTCTCTTTGTTCAACATAAGAGCTTTCTTGGCGAACTCAGAAACTATGTCTCCGAGCTGCATTTTTTGCTGCCCAAGCTTGGACTTCTGAACGGAGAGTGCTTGAGCTCTGGCGCGAAGTTGTTCCAATAATTTTCGGTCGAGGTCAGCGACACGTTCTTGATAGTAGAGCAAATCCATCAGTTGTTGGAGTGAACCAACCTGGAAGAGCATATCTAACAGTCCCAGACGTTGGCCTTCATACATCTCTCTCAGGCGGATGGCAGCCTGGTCTTCCATGCTGTGTTCTTGAGTCACTGTTTTCTTTATAGTGGTCTCAACGTGTACCAGGTGCGATTCTGTTTTCGCTAGCTGATGCTTGTTTGTGCTCAGCTCTTTTGTTGTCTCATTCAAATTTGATTGAATGTTTCGAAGCTTTTGGAAAGCCTTCTTTTCTTGTTCGCGTGCCAATCGTACTTTCTCTTGCGCTATCTCTTTTTCGCGCTTAATTTCCTTGAGACGATCTTTCGCTTCCTGAGGAGAGTGAACGTTGACGCTTCGCACGTCGACATGAACTTTCTCTTGCGAGTGACTTCGTGAGTTACTACGTTCCCTGTGGCGATGTCGGCCATTTCTGGCATAACCATAGGCCAGAGAAGTAGAGATATTTCCGAGGACCACTGTTAGAAGTAGAATCGCGGTGGCTCGAATGTATTTATCGGAAGAATTTGTGTTTTGCTTGTCTTGCATACTTCACTTGAGTTTAGCACCATCCGTTTTTTTGACTAGATAGCGCAGAAGGCTGCTAACTACAACTCTGTATATTTCCTATGCCTACTATCATACAGAGCACTTGGGAACTCATCGAATTATCCACTGAATTCACTTTGCCGTCACGAGAGAAGTCTAATGAAGGTCTTAATTCTGGACAGCTAGCGAATAGAATGAGGCATACTTTAATGTCATTGCGCTTGGAAAAGCGGGAAGTCAAGCGCCGTGCTGTAGTGATATTGCTCATATCCCAGAATTTACTCTTCTTGCTTTAAATTGTGTTATTCGTGTGTCGACGCCTCAGATGTGAATTGTCTTATCTGATACCAAGGAATGCTAAAAATGCTTAGAGAAATTGCCAAATATCCTTTGAAAATAAAAGGCAGCTCGGAAGGTGAGCTAAATGAAGTAAAAAGTCCATTCAATGGCGAAGTGATTGCAGCCGTTGCGCAGGCAGACGAAAACGCAATCAAACAAGCAATTGCTCAGGCAAAAGACACATTTGAAAATGTGATGAAGAAGATGCCTGCCCATAAGCGGGCTGCGATATTGAACAAAGCAGCAGAGCTTCTACAAGAGCGTCACGAAGAATTTGCAAAAACAATTGCACTTGAAGGCGGTAAGCCAATTAAAGATGCCCGCATTGAAGTGACACGAGCTATCGGAACTTTCACAATTGCAGCAGAAGAAACCCTGAGACTTGATGGCGAACATGTTTCGATGGATCGTCAGCCTGGAAACGAAGGGCGCATCGGCTTAATTATGAGAGAACCTATCGGCGTTATTGGCGCTATTACACCATTCAATTTCCCACTGAATCTGGTTGTACACAAGCTTGCACCGGCGATAGCATCTGGTTGCACTGTGGTATTGAAACCCGCGAGTCAGACACCAGTCAGCAGCTTGAAGTTGGCTGAAGTGCTTGCTGCCGCAGGTTTGCCGGAAGGTGCGCTAGTTCTAGCACCATGTCGTGGTTCTAAGGGCATCGCTCTTGTTAGCGACCCCCGAATTGCTCTATTAACCTTCACTGGTTCGCAGGAAGTTGGTTGGAGACTTCGCCACCAGATTGCTCCTGGCACCAGAATAATTTTGGAACTCGGCGGAAATGCTGGTTTAGTTGTGCACGACGATGCCGACCTTACCCTGGCTGCTAAAGCCGCAGCCAGAGGCGGATACGTCAATGCCGGACAAACCTGCATCTCTGTTCAAAGAGTGTATGTTCAAGAAAATGCCTATGACAAATTCATGAACTCATTCGTGGATATTGTCAAAAATTTGAAGTGCGGCGACCCGCTCGATGAAGCTGTGGATGTTGGACCGATGATTGACACCGGTTCGGTAGACAAAACAATCGAGTGGATAGATGAAGCTGTTAAGGGGGGCGCTAAGTTGCATTGTGGTGGCACAAAGCAAGGCAACAATGTCCTTCTTCCGACAGTATTGTCTGATACCAAAAAGGACCTTTCGGTTGTCTGTCAGGAAGTTTTTGGACCAGTCGTCTCTGTCATGAAATACAAAAATATCGACGAAGCTATTGCAATGATGAATGACTCTCGTTATGGATTGCAAGCTGGTGTCTTCACGCAAAACCTTGAAATTGCTTTCAAGGCTGCCAGACAAATCGACGCTGGCGGTGTCATGGTGAACGACGCCCCGACCTTCCGAGCTGATCACATGCCTTATGGCGGACGTAAGGAATCTGGAGTCGGTCTTGAAGGCGTCAAATATGCTATTGCAGAAATGACACAGCCTAAATTCATCTGCTTGAATTTGCCGGCACTTTAAACAATGAATAAGTACTTTCAGAGACTTGAGTCTTTAAAAAATGCTGTTATTGTTTCGACTCAAGCAGCTGATGATGAACCACTGAATAAGCCAGAGCATTTACTTGCTCTGGCTTTGTCCGGTATCAATGGTGGTGCAAAAGGCTTGCGTCTGGAAGGCATCGAAAACATCAAATTGATCCGACAGCATACAGAGCTGCCAATTGTCGGTCTTTTGAAAAATGATGCAATTCCTGAGTCAGAAAGACTTTCTAGCGTGTACATCACTTCGACATTTGCTGAAGCAAAGCAGATTTCCGATGCAGGTGCAGACATAATTGCACTTGATGCTACACCCAGAAGTCGACCTGATGGTTTGACTCTGAAAGAAACTATATCAAGAATCCATAATGAGCTTGACAAGCCGGTTTGGGCAGACGTTGCTCGCTTCGATGAAGGAACTGCAGCTGCCGAATATGGGGCTGACGTTGTTTCGACAACCTTGTATGGCTATACAAAAGAAACTCAGTTGGAAAGCGAAGCGCCACCAAGTTTTGAATTTCTAGAGCAGCTCTGCAAAAATCTGAAAAAACATGTTGTACTCGAAGGCAGAGTCTGGCATCCTGAAGAGGTTACTAGAGCTTTTAAGTTGGGAGCTTTCGCTGTGGTTGTAGGAAGCGCAATTACCAGACCCCAACTTATTACCAAGAGATTCGTAAAGTCGATTCCAGCATCTTCGCAGGTTTAGAGAAGCCCGAATTTAATGACTCAAATTACGCTCTGGCTTTTGCCTTTATTGGTTGGTTCCATATTTGGTATCGCCAATTCTCTTCGGGCGAATATTAAGTGGTCATGGGGAATGATGATTCAGCACGTCATTGTGCTGATTATTTCGGTGTTGGGGTTATTTGTATTTCCTAAAAGCGATTGGATCTTTGCCTGGATGGGCTGGATTTTTCTGCTCTCTTTCACAGTTATGGCTCGTATCTTGTCCATCAAGATGACTCAGGCACTTGGTTTACTGAGGACAGAGCAAGCTATTTCTATCGCGCGAGTTCTCCGATTCTCATTCTGGGGACCACCCGGGCAGTACTGGATTGATCTGTGTACGATGATTCAATTCTACTTAAAGGGAGACAGCAAATCTGCTTCCTCAATCTACGAAAAATGGAATGCATTTGGTCTTCCGAAGCCCATAGCTGATAATCTCACCGCTTACGCCATGATAGGTCTTCTAGTTATTCGAGATTGGGAATCAGTCATCGAAAAATACTACGAGGCAAAGCAACGCTTTGAAGCTGCAGGAGAAAAGAACAAGAAAAATCGCTTTCCGCACATGGTAGCTGTCCCTGCAGCGCGAGCCTTCAATGAACTCGAGCGCTTCGAAGAGGCTGCTGCTGCGCTTGAACTCGCCGATCTGCCTGCCTCTAATTATGGACGAGATTCGCTAGAGACTGTATTCCTCTCATTCTTTGCAATGATTGGAGATGAAGATGATCTTCTTGATGTGCTCAGCGCAATGCGAAAAAACAAAAGTGCACTTCCCGAATATGCCCGTCTTTACTGGCATGCACGTTGCCGATCAGTAAAGGGGAATTATGCTGGTGCCCTGGAAATTTTTGCAGATTCACTCGAAAAGACTCCGAAGCAAGATCATGCATGGAGAGAGCGCACTGAGTCACAAATAGAGTTTGCTAAGAGTAAGCTTGCAGCTCCTGAAGAGCCATCCATCGAGCAAGAGCCGTCCCTTGAAGAAACGTCGCAAGAGACTCCAGGTCAGACGAACGCAAGAGCAATAGCTGCCGCGACCGCAAGAAACATCAGGCATCGTTGCATGCAAGTCTCCGAGGTTCTAAACAGTAAGAAGCAACCCCGAACCGTACATATTCTATCTGGGTTGATTTCCATTATTTTTATCCTGACGGACTCCTCAATGGTCAGGCTGATGCAAATGGGAGATTCGTTCAATCGAATGTCGCATCAGTTCTTTCTTGCAGGAGTTTTGCAGGGTCCTCTGGTTCTTGAGGGGCAGTGGTGGCGCCTGTTTACTTATCAGTTTTTGCACGGTGGAATTCCTCACTTGATGATGAATTTGTTTGGACTGGTCTGGTTTGGACGCTATGTCGAAAACCTGTACGGACCCCTACGCTTTCTGTTCATATTTCTTGGCTCAGGCGTTCTTTCAGGTTTGATGGAAATGTTGGTTTCGTTGAACGAACCAGCCGTAGGTGCCTCTGGCGCAGTGCTGGGAGTGTTCGGCGCAGGCTTAGCTGCGACAATGAAGCTGAAGGATGTTCTGCCACCATCGGTGAGAAAGCACGAATTGACCTGGATGATAGGTCTTGCAGTTACACAGCTGTTTTTTGATCAGTTTGCCAATCATCTTTTCCCTGCCAAAGCTGGCAGCGAGGCAATCCGAATTGCCGCTGCAGCCCACTTCGGTGGAATGCTTAGTGGGTTTATACTTGGTTGGTTGATACCAATGCAAAAACTGGGTACAGACAAGTTAGTGAATCAAGGGAAGGAAGCTTAGCATGCACGATTGTCCAAGCTGTAGAGTACCACTTCATGGTTATGAGGAAGTTTGCCCATCTTGCGGAACGAGGCAAGCCGTCAGGCGCGGTCCCGGAGGCAGCAAGCAGTTCTCATCGTTCAAGGCGGAACAGCCAGGTATAAATTGGGCGCCTTTCGTTATCGTCTTCATTGTTGTAATTGGACTTGGTGTATGGGCAGCTTCTGGCTCGTGGATAGGAAGGGTTATGCGTGAGGGCAAGCCGCCTGAAGATCCTATGGAGAAGCTAACCTATACCGACGCGCGCAATTTCATCGAATCAGAACTTACCAACGGACTGTCGGCGGCCGGCGCAACAAACACGAAGCTCACCTGGGCTGACCCATCTGATAGCGCGCCCGGAGACAAGGCGGTGGACAAACCGCTGAATTTGACTGTAGACACAACTCTTCCCGACCCTAACGCACGCAAGCCAATAATCGAAAAAATCAAAGATTACATGGAAAAGGGCAAGATACCGAGCATCACAATGAATGATTCGACCACGCATGCTCACTGGACTTACAACATGACTCCGGCTATGGCTCCGCCTAGCCAGGATGAATAGCCAAACTTAACAAGCTGGAAACTATTCATACAATTAATGAATAGAGGGGCAATTTGAGATAGGATATCAAGCTGCTGCATTGAACTTCAAAGCAGTCTGGCTGAAACTATCGAGGAGCAGACAATGGCTACCAGTACCAAGGCTAAACTGTCCACACTATCGTATGTGATCGTGTACGTTAAGGACGCAGAAAAGGCAACCCATTTCTATCGTGACCTTCTCGGAATGAAGGTGAAAGTCGATGCTCCAGGTTGGGTTGAACTCGATACAGGAAGCACTACTCTGGCTCTTCACGGAATCGAAAACCCGCCTGCTAAGCCAAAAGAAGGCATGCCAGATCTCGTATTCGAAGTTGAGGATGTTTTCCAGGCAGTTGAAGAGCTCAAGAAGGCTGGAGTGAAGTTCAACAATGAACCTCATCAGGTCTGTGAAGATGGAGATAAGGTTGGCTTCTCTGCTGGTTTTAACGACTACGATGGCAACACATTATCAATCTTTAGCTACGTCAAAAAGAGCGAGCTGAATAAATAATCCTGCTAACTCTTGCTGATTGACTCGACTTTGAACGTCGGCGCTACAAAATCTGTTGGCAAATTATGTGCTGGAACAGCAGGTGTATTGCCGTCTCGAAGGCTTGTGTAGTGCGGTGACATGATCTCCACACCATTCTCGAAAAAGGCATCTTGAATGTTTTGATGCAGAGACGAGTAAACAGCAGGAATGTTGTGCGCCTGGTCAGTGAAAACATTGATTTCATATGAAACATAGAAATCATCTAGTGATGTTTGCAAAACAAAAGGTTCAGGGTCAGGCAGCACTCCTTCTGTCTTCTTGCCCGCTGCAAGCAGCATTGCGTGCACCTTGCGCCAGGGCACATCGTATCCTATCGTTATAGTGCTGTGCAAAATCAATCGACCCATCAAGGCTTCAGCGCTGTAATTCGTAATGGTTCCCGATAATATCTGTGCATTCGGAATGGAGATTATTTCTCCCTTTGGCGTCCGCATGCGGGTTACAACCAGGGTCTTTTCTAAGACGTCTCCTACTTGTTCTGCAACTTTTACCCGGTGACCCACACGAAATGCATTGGTGTAGGTGAGCACAACTCCCGCCATGATGTTGCTAATGGCAGAGGAAGAGCCAAAAGAGATCAAAATTCCAACTACGAGTCCAAGCTGTTTAAATGCAGGTGTATCCCAGCCAGGAAGGTAAGGAAATGCGCATACCAGGGCAAAGAAGATGACGGTAAATCTGGCTAATTTGTAAGTCGGCTCAGCCCATTCAGGGTCAAAGTCAGCGAATCTGATTGAGCCATCTCTAAGCGCGTTTGAGATAAATTTGCAAATGAATATGACACCATAAGTGGTTAGTGCAATCATTATCAACGTGAACAGGTTTGGCAAATAGACTAGAACTGAATCGCCCAGGGAAACGAGCGGCACCTTGGCGTTTTCAATCAGGGCGTCAGCAAGCGGTCTGGTTCCTGGAAACAGCCTCAGTGACACGACTGCGTAAATCGAAAACAAAACGCAAATCATGGCAAATTGCAGCAGTTTAATTACAGCCTGTACCATATCGACCAGTGCTCTGGCGCTGATGAGTTCTGCATCTTGAATCTTAATGCCGCTTTCGCGTTTACCAATTAAGCGTTCTGTAAGCTCGCAGACATTGATTGCAAGCTTGCAAATTAAAGCAATGAGCAATACCAGTCCTAAGAAACCTGCGACGCAGCAAGCTATTCCGAAAGCTACTGCTGATGCTGATGTCTGGGCAGCTTTCTGAATGAACGCATACCTTAGTTTCAGGATGAAATCATTAGCTATTATTTTGGGATTTGAGTTTGCATATTTGGCATCATCGTCTGTCACGGTAGCTATACGCTCGCCACCACCAACGATATCGGTGCCCATTGTGCCATCTGTGGCTTTCAGCTCATCAAGGTTGAAATCAGACCTCTGGGACAGGTCTCGCAGGACAATAGCAGCTCTTTCTACGCGTTCTTCTGGAGACAATCCATCAAGAGATGCATAAAATGTAATGAGGCGTTTGCCCTTAATGACCAGAGCCGCACCATTAGGTTGTGTAGCGGTTGGGGGAGTCTGTGCTTCTTGCGCCAGAGCCAGTAAATCAGCTCCAAGCATTAATGCAATCGCTGCAAACAAAATAGCTGCAAGTCTTTTTAGCGGCATGATTTTACCTGGCGTCGACAAAACAAATATAGTAGCCGTAAATCACGGCCACTATATTGTGAATTCTATATATGAAGGAAATTTCCCGGACTATTTCTTCTTGCCAGGCGTAAATACGCGTTTCAAGAATTTAGCTACTGGGTCGTAGTATTCATCTACAACTCGTTCCTTCATTGGAATAATGCCGTTGTCCGTGATGTGAATGTCTTCAGGGCAAACTTCGGTGCAGCATTTTGTGATGTTGCAATATCCGATGCCGCCGTCGTCATGCAGCCATTTCAGGCGATCTTCACCATCTAATGGGTGCATTTCCAAGCTCGCCACACGAATCATAAAGCGCGGACCTGAAAACGCATCTTTTCGATTATGGTCTCTGATGACGTGACACACGTTCTGGCAGAGGAAGCACTCGATACATTTGCGGAATTCCTGGACACGCTCGATGTCTTCCTGGTACATGATCCAATCAGCATCTTCACGTGGTGTGAAGGGCTTGATGCGCTTGTTCTGTTCATAGTTCCAGGAAACATCGGTGACGAGGTCTTTGATGATTGGGAATGATTGAACAGGTTGCACCACTATTTCCTGGTCGGGGCTGAACCCTTCCATTCTGGTTTTACAGAGAAGCGATGGGCGCCCGTTGACTTCTGCGCTGCAAGAGCCACACTTAGCGGCTTTGCAGTTCCATCTGACAGCCAGATCAGGGTCTACTTCTCTCTGAATGTAGTGAATAGCGTCAAGAACGACCATTCCCTCGCCAACTGGAACGGTGTAATCCTTGTAGCTGCCACCGTTCTGGTCGCCACGAAATACCTTCATTTTTGCAGTGTATTCTTTAGGCATTGGCTTTAGCCTCCTTTCGCTTCAAAAGATCTTTTAGCTCTGGTGGCATTTCCGGTAACGGAGTCTTAGCCAGTTGCATCTTGCCGTTATCGCTCCACACAGCTGTGTTCTCATGTCCCTGATCTTCATCAGTATCAGGGAAGTCGAGTCGGCTATGCGCACCGCGGCTTTCTTTTCTTGATAGAGCGCTACGACCAACAGCTTCAGCAGCTACAGCCAGATTTCTGATGTCTCTGCAAAGGTGCCAGCCTGGGTTGTAGACTTTACCGCCACCGCAGCCTACTGATTTGATTTCTTCATTTAGTTCTGCCATCAAATCTAGCCCGCGTTTGAGGTCTGACTCGGTGCGGAAGATTCCGAAACAGCTGCCAGTAATCTCATGCATCTTAACTTGCAAGTGATAAGGATTTTTGCCGCTGCTTCCGCGCTTCAGTGGCTCTTCCATCTCGTTGATGGCGTCTTGAATTGCAGCATCGGAAATCTTGGGAAACTCGCCCATATTCGATGCGTAGTTTGCAGCACCTCTTCCGGCTCTTCTGCCGAAGACAATAAGGTCAGATAAGGAGTTGCCGCCGAGTCTGTTTGCTCCGTGCATACCTCCGCTGCATTCTCCTGCAGCAAAGAGCCCTGGAACACGGCTTTCGGCAGTGTCGGCATCGACTCTGATACCACCCATGGTGTAGTGCATGGTTGGTCCAACTTCCATTGGTCCTTTAGTGATATCGACGTCAGCAAGGTCTTTGAATTGGTGATACATGCTGGGGAGTTTTTTCTTGACACGGTCTGCTGGTTGATAGCTGATATCCAGGTAGACTCCACCGTGCTCAGAGCCCCTTCCTTCTTTCACTTCAGTGTAGATGGCGCGAGCTACGTTGTCGCGTGTGCTCAGTTCTGGTGGACGGCGGAAGTCTGTTTTCAGCTTGCCGTTCAGTGTGTCTTGAACCCATGCATCTGCTTCTTTGATGTCTCCTGCATAATCGCCTCTGAGCGCATCTGGCAGATATTTCCACATGAAACGTTCGCCGTCTTTGTTGGTCAGTCGTCCGCCTTCACCACGCACAGCCTCGGTCACGAGAATTCCAGCGACGCCCAGTGGCCATACCATGCCGGTTGGGTGGAACTGGACGAACTCCATGTCGATGAGGTCTGCGCCTGCATCATAAGCCAGCGCGGTTCCATCTGCAGTGTACTCCCAGGAATTGGAAGTAACTTTGAAGGATTTTCCGATGCCACCAGTTGCAAGAACAATCGCTTTGGCTTTGAAAAGAATGTAGCGACCGTCTTCTCTGAAATAACCGAACGCTCCGGATATTTTGTCGCCATCTTTGAAGAGTCTGGAAATGGTGCACTCCATGTAGACATCAATGCCAGAGTGGACACCCTTGTCCTGAAGTGTTCTGATCATTTCCAGTCCAGTTCTGTCTCCAACGTGGCAGAGTCTCTTGTAAGTGTGACCGCCGAACGCACGTTGCAAGATTTTTCCATCGTGAGTGCGGTCGAAGACTGCACCCCAGCGTTCTAACTCATTAACGCATTCAGGGGCTTCCATAGCATGAATTTGCGCCATGCGGAAGTTGTTCAAATACTTGCCACCAATCATGGTGTCTCTGAAGTGGGTTTGCCAGCCGTCACGTGAGTCGACTGTTCCCATCGCTGCTGCGACCCCACCTTCCGCCATAACGGTGTGAGCTTTCCCTAGCAGTGATTTGCAAACAAGACCTACTTTCAAACCTTTGCTTGCAGCTTCGATAGCTGCTCGAAGACCTGCGCCTCCGGCTCCGATCACGAGCACATCGTGTTCTCTTGTTTCATAATTCGACATTGTTTCTGTCCTGTTTCCTATTTAGCTACTGAAAAGAGAATGGGATCTGCGAACCATCCATCGCATACACAGCGCACATAAAAGTCTGTCGCTGCAACGGAGAAAAGGCTCATCCACGCCCAGAACTGATGGTGTTCATTGAGATGCGTCACGCGAGACCAGAAGCTCAAACAAGTCTTCTCTTGTTCTCCACAGCTGAAACAATCAAGCCTGCCACCAATCAAATGTCTGAATGCGTGACAGCCGAATGAGTAGTTAGAGAGGAAAACGACGTTAATGAAGAAGATGATTGTGCCGACTGAGACTTGTGCGTGATTGAAATTGAAGAAGTGATCAGCTGCAAACAATGTCTGCAAAGCGTCCCACCACAAGACTCCCAGTACTATAGTCGCGAAGTAGAACATATACCTGTGCAGGTTTTGAAGCACAAAGGGGAATGCTGTTTCA
The DNA here is from genome assembly GCA_044226015.1 of Obscuribacteraceae bacterium (SeqCode). Taxonomy (GTDB): domain Bacteria; phylum Cyanobacteriota; class Vampirovibrionia; order Obscuribacterales; family Obscuribacteraceae; genus JAIEPM01. Next base: position 585,021 of record JBGAHS010000006.1, on the reverse strand, counting down.
CCCATGTACTTGAAACCCTTATATCCTGACACCGCACATGCTGGAGGTGTCGTAAAGTACGAACGATAGTAAGCTTTTCGGTAGTAATAACATGTCGCTCTGAATCCAGCTGGTATCCATAAGATTAGAACTGCTGGTGACTTGATGAAGTCTGGCACCCAATTTAGAAACCAGGGCCAACCCAGTTTTGGTGAGTAGAAAGGTGACAGGAGATTGCCAATTTCTGCAAGGTTTTTCTCTCCTGGAGCGAAAATGCGGAGATTTGCGTAGAGTATGAACAGGGCGAAGCCTATTCCAATCGCCAATGGAGCCTTTTTCCAATCATCTGTTCTCTCGGTTGAAAACAGAGGTTTTTTTGAAGCTGGACCCGTTTTTACTTCGGTCATTATTTGAATTCCATTTAACTTGAATGATTTGACACTTTATACGTCAAGATCGGCACTGGCCGACCATTTCATGGCCAGCATAATTATAGCGAAGATAGAATTAGCTATTGCTTTCCTTACGGCATTTATAGGTCCGCAGGATGCTTCTTGTTTTCAAGTCGATTTTTACAATCCGCTTCTGTTCAAAAGATTCAGGGCTTGAGGAAGGCTCCAAGCAGCAAGATTATCTCTTCGATAGAATTCAAAATCAGAAGCATACCTGAGGGCATAAATTTCTTAGTTTTGACCAGTCTCATTGCAAAAACAAAGGTTAGAAGTGTCGTTACGCCTACTCCACTTAGTAGACCGGTCTTAACATCGGTAGTGGTCAAGAAGTATGCGGCAAGAAGCATTATCGAGCTTGCAACGCCTGCAATTAACGACGCCTTGCTTTTGCCTTTGATGAACCCCGCCAGACCACCTGCTGACATCAGCACGGCATAAACAATCAGTGAGGCTTGAGCAATACTTTCCATGTTTAGACTCTCAAAAACTTTGCTAGTCTAACAGATCGATTCCCTACTCGGTTCAAGTCATTGACAGAATTCAGTGTGCGAAAGGCTTTTCTGGCGGATGCTGAGAGCATCAGTGTGATTCATAATCACTACATTCAACAATCAACTGCAAGTTTTGATTTGCTCTGCCACACAGTTGCAGACAAAAGCGCGTGGCTGCAAAAGCATTTCGACAGTGACTTGCCAGTGCTCATTCTTCAGGCGTCAGATGGGCTTGTACTTGGCTATGCAGCATTGAGCTTTTTTCAGGGTGGCTGTTCGTTTAGGCAGACTGTAGAGCCTACAATTTACCTGCGCGAAGGCTATTCTGGCAGGGGTCTTGGGAAACAGTTGATGAAGAGTCTCATGACAGCTGCTCAAGAACGGGGATATCATGCTATTGTTGCTTTAGTGTGCTCTGAAAACGATGCTAGCATTGCTCTGGCTAAAAGCTGTGGGTTCAATCAGTGTGGTTTACTCAAGGAACTTGCATTCAAGTTCGATCGCTGGTTAGATCTGATAATTCTGCAAAAGGTATTATGAAAACCGATTTTTTGCGAGTACTGCCGAAGTCTCTGGGACCAGCTTCTCTTCTAGCTGCCCTTTATTTTGGGCTTTCGCCCAGGGTTGCAAAGCCTATTTACACGAGCATGCTCTTTCATCCTTACAGATATCCTGAAGGTGATTACGAGAGTGGGCACATATCGAACATCACTTACGAAGATATATTCTTCGAAGCAGCAGATGGAACCCAGCTGCATGGATGGTATTTCAAGCAAGAAAACGCACCCTACACCATTTTGATGAGCCACGGAAACACAGGCAACATCGCTGGGCGACCGGCTCTGCTTGAGTCAATTCTCAAAACTGGTTGTTCTTTATTTGTGTACGACTATCGTGGTTTTGGCAGAAGCAAGGGCAGTCCATCTGTCGATGGTGTCATTAGTGATGCCTGCAGCGCATATGATTTCTTGCAAAAAGAGAGGGCATGCAAGCCCGAAACTATTGTGCTCTATGGGGAATCGCTTGGTGCTGCAATAAGTTGTCAGCTAACTCTTCGTCGAGAAACCAGTGGTCTTATTTTGCAATCAGGCTTTGCTTCGATAACCAAAATCAGTAAGCACCATATTCCGCTGATGCATGTCTATCCTGCGGCGCTTTATCCCCAGCCACTTTTAGACAATGTTGGAGTTTTACGTCAGGGTTTGCATCCACCGCTACTTATAGTTCATGGACATAAAGATTCAGTGGTGCCATTTTCGCACGGAAAAGATCTCTACTCTGCAGCTGCGGGAAAGAAGCGCTTTGTTGACTTTCCAGAAGCTGAACACAGTGATATTCCGATTATTGCTCAGGAGCGTTTCGTCGGCGCCATGAAGGAATTTCTTAGCGAGCTTGGCAATAGGTAAGCTGAGGCGAAGTGCTTGCCAAGCGTGCCTGTCCATATACATATAGTTAGCCAGCGTAATCTTTGAATAATTGCCTGCTAGAATATTTCAACCTGCCCTTGTGTCGGAACTGGTATACGAACCGCACTTAAAATGCGGTGCCCGTATGGGATTGAGGGTTCGAATCCCTCCGAGGGCAATCTCTTGAATATCTAAAAGCAAAGAAAAAGGCTCTCAGGGTTGAGAGCCTTTTTTCTCAGCTTTAGAGCCTTATTGGAATGTCAGGCTTGCTTATCTGCTTTTTACCAGATGTGGCACTCTGACTTTGTTTTCAATGACGCCGATTTTTTCGACTTCCATGCGAACGAGATCGCCATCTTGCAGCCAACCGTATTTAGCCGGGTCGATAGTGTCACCATTCTTGGGGTCAAGCTTCGCACTGAATTCTGCGATGCAGCCACTACCTACGGTGCCAGAGCCGATCACATATCCTTCGTGCAGCGTGATATTTTGAGATCCAAGCCAGCTCATGATGCGTGGAAATGACCAGGCTTGTTTCTTACCAGTCGTCGGGTGGGTGTGGTAGAGAGTGTTGTAATTAGTTCTGTTTCTCTCTTCTCCGTTAATCGTGAGAATCATCTCCAGGCTCAAAACACCATTTTCGTCCATCGGTAAGTCGCCAGCTTTCACGAGCTTAGGTCCGAATGTCTTGCCTACTATGGACTTACTGTTGCATGGTCCCAGTCCTTCGATATCTTTCTTCTGAATATCGCGAGCTGACCAGTCGTTCAAAATAGTGATATAGCAGTGGTCTTTGAAAAACTGAAGTGCTTCTTTTTCGTCTTTCAGTAATGCTGTTTTTGTGACGAAACAGCCAAGTTCAAATTCGTAGTCAGGTGCTTTGACGCATTCTGGAATCAAAACTTCTTCGCCATGAGCAAAAACTTTTTCAGGGGCGAGGTCGCAAATGTAATATGCCGCATGGTCATACCAGGCTGGCCAGATTTGGGCGCCACGTTTGTCTCTGATTTGCACTACGTGCTTCTCAAAACCGAGAAAGTCCCAGAGAACACGAGGTTCTGGTATCTTGCTTCCGAGAAAATCAACCATTCTGGTCTCACGATTTAACAGCATTGGCTCGCTCCTAATTATTCACGCGAATGCCATCTTATCCGATCGCTGATGCAAGACTTATTTCTTGAAGGATTAAGCAAGATTTGACTGAATTCGCGGATAATAAGCTCTCCGTGCTGTGCACTCTGGTCTTCAGCATCATCTAGAACAAGGAAGGAAGAGAAATGAAACACTCCGAGGCGTTTGTCAAACTGGTCGATGAAGCAAAGACCAGAGTGAAAGAAGTCAGCCCAGAAGATGTTCTTGAAATGTTGAAGCGCAAAGACTCATTTTATTTTGTCGATGTTCGAGAAGACAGAGAGTGGAATGAAGGGCACGCCGTAGGTGCCTCACACATCGGGCGTGGGGTGATGGAAAGAGACATCGAAAAGGAAATCCCGAATAAGGATTCACTTGTTGTTCTTTACTGTGGTGGCGGCTTTCGCTCAGCTCTTGCCGCTGACAATATTCAAAAAATGGGATACACAAACGTGCTTTCTATGGCAGGCGGCATGCGCCTCTGGCGCGAGAAAGCTTATCCCGAAACTAAGGATGACGTTTAGCGATGTTCTGACAAATAAGCTGATTTGACGAGCTTATAAGCGATATATCCGTAAATCAAACAAATGAGCAGAACGAAGATTTCTGGCTGCTTCATCAAACCTTTCAAAAAGGGTTTGCACATAAAGTCGACCCATACGATCCCAAGTCCAGTACCTGGCATAAACTCATGTCGCTCCAACCGCTACGGCCGATATCTTAATTCAGCAACTACGGCTTAGGAAGACAATGTAAAAAAGAATACTTGAGAACTTCATTATATATTCTAAATCCGCTGCTACAGTTAAGCTGGCTCTAAGGTGACTGACGAGCTCACAATTTGAGAGACAATATGGGGCTGACTCATTTCGACCGTCGGAGGGACGATGGAAGCAGAAGCAGGAAACTTTGATGCAAAAGATATGCCCTGTTCTATCGAAGCCGCCGATGGAAGAGTCGAGCTACAGGGAAACCTTACTGTGCTTGAGGAAAGCGCTCTCTTCAATGAGGACCTCGCGCCTCTCGACCTGAGTCGACGCAGCTGGACGACTTACAATTTTGTCGCTTTGTGGGCAGCAATGAGTGCTTGCATACCCACTTATATGCTTTCTTCTGGTCTCATTGCCTCAGGAATGAACTGGTGGCAGGCGCTTCTTACGATTTTCCTGGGCAATACTATTGTCTTGATTCCCATACTTCTCAACTCGCACCCGGGCACCAAATACGGTATCCCCTTCCCAGTCTTTGCCCGGGCAAGTTATGGAACTGTTGGCTCAAATTTGCCGGCATTGATGCGCGCCGTGGTGGCGTGTGGTTGGTTTGGTATTCAGTCCTGGATAGGCGGCTCTGCGCTTTATGAATTCTGCCGGGCAATCTACCCTCACATGGACGTCATGTTGGGGTCCAAAGTGTTTGAACATTATCCAACTGAGTGGATTTGCTTTTTCGTTTTCTGGGGTCTGAATATTCTGATCATATACAAAGGAATGGATTCCCTGAAAAAAGTTCAGGGCATAGCGGCGCCTTTCGTTATGATAATGACCGCCGCGCTGGTGCTTTGGGCCGTTAATAAAGCCCATGGTGTCGGCGATTTGATTTCAGCAAAAGGCAAATTCCATACCATATCAACGTTTTTGCCAATATTCTTTCCATCTCTTACCGCAATGATCGGATTTTGGGCAACACTGTCACTGAATATGCCAGACTTCACTCGATTTGGACGAAGCCAGAAAGAGCAAACAATCGGACAGGCTGTAGCTTTGCCGCTCGCCATGCTGATTTTTTCAGCTATGGGCGTGGTAATCACATCTGCTGCCCTGGTGATATATCCAAATGCTCCAGCGGCAGAGCTGTGGGACCCCATCAAACTGATTAGCAGATTTGAAAACCCTGTTCTGGTTGCTGTTTCAATGTTCACGGTTGCCGTTGCAACTTTGTCCGTTAACATTGCAGCCAACGTTGTTTCCCCTGCAAACGATTTTGCAATTGCGTTTCCAAAGTATATTTCGTTTCAGCGGGGCGGACTCATAACAGGCATCGCTGGAATATTGATGCAGCCATGGAAATTGATTGCCGACCCCAACGGTTATATTTTCCAATGGTTGCTTGGTTACTCAGCTGGTTTAGGCGCTATTGCGGGGGTTTTAATTGCCGATTACTGGCTTTTACGCAAAACCAGGTTGAACTTGCTAGATCTATATTTATTGAAGGGCGAGTACACTTACACAAGCGGCTGGAACCCGGCGGCAGCCGTTGCGACTGTGATTGGATGCGTTGTTGCCTGGAGCGGTGCAATTCCTGAGGCGATAGTCGGCAGCTCGCTGCATAACATGCTGAAGCCATTGTTTGAATACGGCTGGTTTGTTGGCGTTCTTGTTTCCGCCACTATTTACATGCTTATGATGAGTGGAGCTAGCAAGAAAGCGAATTAATTTCCGATATGTGCTCGTACATCAGCGGCTGTTTGCTTGCACTGCTCAGCAATTTCGGGGTGTGCGTCTAGTTCAGCCATGCGACCGTAGCCTTCATAGCACTGAGCGATTTCCTCTGAGAAAGTTGGTCGTCCAAGCGTTTGAGCTGAGTTCTGTACATTCTGGATCACTTCAAAATACAAAGCGGATGCCTTGGGATAGTCTTTCTCCTGTTCAGCGGTTTGACCATCTGCTAGTTTTGTTTTTGCGAAATCTTTCAACGCCTTCATTTTGTCAGCCATCTCCATCATGTTCATTCTGGTGGTGGTTGTTGTCGTTGTAGATGTAACGGTCCCCTGTTCATTCGTTTCGGCTTCTGTGCTGGTGGAAACATTCGGGTCCTGGTTGCTTTCCTGACTTTGTTCAAGCTGAGTTTGAGATTCCACTGTCCGCTGCGGCTCTTGGTCTTGCGCTGAGCCGTCTTTTGATCGATTTATTTGAATTCCCTTAAATGTATGGCTGACTTTTTTGTCCTTTTGGTGCTCAAACCACTGATACATCTGGTAGCCACCGTATAAAAAACCGCAGGCCAGCAGCCCTGCAATGCCAAAGCTCACCATTCGCATCTGATCGGAAGACATGTGCTTTTCTTGTTTGGTTTCCGCAAGCCCTTCAGATTGCTTTTGAGCCTTCTCTTTATTCTCTTTGGCTCGAATAGCTTTTGCTCGAGCCTCCATATTGAGGGCGTCCAGGTGTCTGATGTTGTTTTGTCGCAGAAGCTTTGCGTAAGAATCTAGGAGTTTGGCAATTACGGGATGATCCATCCCCAGAGTCTGCTCCATGTTTTTGAGAGATTTGTCCATCTCCTCGAGCATCTTGGCGGTTTTTTCGTCAACCTGTACTTTTTCATTTTCCATTTGCTAAAACCTGAAGCAGACTAAGCCATCTATACCCTGTTCAAATAAAACCATGATGCTGCGATCTGCGCTAAACGCCTTAAATTTGGAAATGTTCACATATTTGAAATCATACCCGAGCCGCCAGCTCAATGCAGGGAATGTCGAAACTCTTGGCATTGGCTCCTGTTGCTGATAAAAAAGAAATAGAGTGGCTAGTGCTAGACTGATTATGGAGTGGTATTACATATGGTGCGATTTTCGCAGCCTTCGCCAAGCAATTTAGTTTCCGAGGGTTTTGCAAATGCTTTGAGAATCCGCCGAATGCCGGGCTTTGAAATGGAACAATCAAGAGTACCAAGCGTCGATAACGGTATAAATCAGGATGTAGTGATCGGCAGTTCTACCGATTCGAAGTCCTGAGCATTCGTATAAACTTTAAACATGAGATGGCGCGAGTAGAAACCTCCCAGGGGTTTCTAATGCTTGTGCGGGAGAAATTATATGCTGTGCAATACTCCTGATAGCGGAGCGTTGGAAGAACGCGCTGCCGCAAAATCACTGACCGAACTGAAGGACCTCGTTTCCATTGCTGCTCAACAGCAAGCGGTACTTGAATCTGTTGAAAAAGAGAAGAGTAGCAATCAGGATGTGTGCACTGATTCCGTTTGCTATTCGACCTGGAAGCCAAAGCGGGAAATTTGATGCTAGTTTGATTTCGGGACACAGTGTCTGGTGTCAACCTTGTTCAAATCGTCAGCCTGGTTTCCAGCTCGACTGGATGAGCAAGGTCTTGCACCTTGTATGCTGGGTGCCCAGTCGTTCACAATGAATTGAGAGCTATCAAGCGACCACAAAAACACTAAGGTGTCTCTGTTGCTCCCGCGAAATTAAGTTCGGGTTGGCTAGCCGCATCTTTTACCTTTGCTGCAAGCTCATGAAATTCTTCTTGCAGGTATTTTTCCAAGCCACCTTCCAGCAACTTTCGAACATCGTTCATAAAGTGTGCGGCTGGGGCTCCGTCAATGATGCGATGGTCAAAGTTAAGAGTGAGCGTCATCATCTTGCGAATTTCTATTTGACCGTTGAGAACAACCGGTCTTTTTTCAATTGCACCGACTCCAAAGGTTGATGTCGAAACGCAAGGAGGAATCATCGCTTGGATGCCGAATTTGCCGAGACTGCTGAGTCCAAATGTTGCACCCAGGCACTGCAATCTAATGGCTGGAATCTGAAGTCCGACCCAGAGAATGATGCGGCGCATCCACCAGGGCATCCATGTGAATTTGTATTGAAGGTCAAGTCCAGCGACATCTTGCACATCTCGCTCAGCGTGAACCCGAAGTTCTTCAGAAATTTCCGAAATGCTCTTAGTGTCTGGTTCTTTTATCGCACCGAAAAACAGAGTCGGTTGTGAACCGATAAAACGTTCAACTGTAAAACCAGCAACGATATCGTTGAATACCACAGTCCTGCCGAAAGGTAACATGGCGGTACGTGTGTCGGGGTGAGCTCTTTGGGCGATGGCTATTGCTTTGAGAAGAAACGCAGTAGCGGTAACTCGGATGCCATTCTTCGCCAGAGTGGCTCTCAGTTCTTCTACCCATGTCATGTCTATATCAAGGAAAAAATAGGTTGGTACTGAGTCAGCACCAACGATATTTATCATGTCGAGAATGTTCCAGCGCAAACGAGGGAGTTTCGAAAAATGAAAGCCCTTTTTCGGTTGATTTTGTTGCTCTCCCACCTGTGTATCTCCTTGGACCGCGACTAGAATATACGATTGGCATATTGAGTTTGCAAGGGGTTCTTGCTCATCTTTACGACTGATTTTCTCGGGCAATGTTTCCGTTTGAACTTTAACGTTGACTCCCTGTATTGTCTATTTTAGCCGTTAGATAGGAAAATTGGAGACAGCTCTAATAATTCTTTCCGGGCAGAAATTCGTCTGCTGATCTTATACCCGCAAATCCAGAATACTAGTCTCTTAAAGCTTTTTCAGTTTGTCAGCAGAGAGCTGATAGGTTCTATGATGCAGCTGAAGCTACGCCACCATCTTTTTCCTCAAATTCTCGGTAGTCGCCGTCGAAATTCTTGAGAATTTGCATCACCATTTCCTGGCGTCGCGACTTCTTTGTGGCATCAGGGCTGTAATGCACTGAGAAGGTCAGCATGCCAATTGATTTGGTCTGCCAGTATTCAAGTTTTTCCTCATCGACCAATGAACTCTGGAGGTCAGCGGACTCTCCCATCTCGACGAGTTCATATTGCTGGTTAGCAAAAGACAAAATCGCGTACAGTCCTGGTTGTTTTCTGACACCCTTGCGGTTGACCAATGGACCTTCGAATTCGAAGTTTGCGATTTCCAGGCTCATCTGAATGCTTTTCCGTCAATAGGTTTCCGAACTTGCGCTGTCGATTACCGGGCAAGTAGCGAGGAAATGTAACACGCGGAGCATCCAGCAGACATTAGCAATTTATACTGACAACACAAGTCTGTGACAAAATTTAGTCCAGCAAATATGCATCAGATATCAGAATGCCGTGAGATGGTGCTCTACTCGTTCGTCAAAGGACATAGAGGAGAAATGGTCGTGCTCTGACTTCTTGAGAGTGCAGTAAAGTTGAAGGAATTTATCTCCAAAAACCTGCCGCATGAACCCATCATGCTCAAGAGCTAGTGCTGCATCCATCAAGCTAGCCGGTAGAGGATATATCTGCAACTCTTCCATGGTCTGAGGGTCAAGATGGGATGGGTCGCAATCGATCGGCTCTGGCGGAACATGATTTTCCTGAATTCCCTCAAGCCCAGCAGCTATTAGAGCTGCAAGAATGAGGTGGGGGTTGCAACTGTTGTCCACGAACCTGAGTTCGAGATTGGTGGATGCGCCTGCGTCCTTGTCCACGGGTGGGGGAACGCGTATGGCGGCTTCCCTGTTCCGCAAACCCCAGCAGGTGTATGCAGATGAAGCACTCTGCGGTTGAATGCGGTCAAAAGAATTAACAGAGGAGCATCCGAATGCAACGATTGCGGGGAGATGGTTCAAGACGCCTGCGATGAAACTCTTTGCCAGCTTGCTCAATTCGCCCTTTTCAACAAAAGCATTGGTCTTACTGGCTGAGTGCCAGGCTGAAAGATGCACGTGGCAGCCGCTTCCAGCAGAACCCATTGAAGGTTTTGGTGCCATTGAGGCAATGATGCCCAGGGCTGAAGCCTGACTGCGCAGAATTTCGCGGTAGAGCAAATGATTATCAGCAGAACTTAGAGCCTCTGTGTGACGCACGCTCAACTCATGCTGTCCCTGTCCGTGTTCGGCATTGTATTGCTCGACAATCATTCCAGCATCGCTAAGAGCTTTGGCGAAACAATCAATGAACTGTGCCGCTTCGTTCATGCTTTGCGACGAAAAAGCACGTGCGCGGTCAATTGGCACAATGTGGTCGTATTGGTCGCGTCTGTACAGGTAAAATTCTGGTTCAAAGGCTGCTTCGAAATAAAGCCCAAGGTTTTTGGCTTTTTCAATCTGTCGTTTGAGAATTGTTCGGGGGCAACATTCGTAATCGGCTCCGTCTTCCTCTTCGAGGTCGCATAGAAGCACACCAGTGTTGCTTGGGTAAGTAACATTGATATAACGGTCATTGTCTGGCTTCAGCATTAGGTCGCCCACGGCGCCAAATTCGTTGTGACTTTGCATTTCGTCAGCAAAGTTGAGAGCTAGAATGCCGCGGCTGACGGCTGCACCATCCATCAGTTTCTTCTTGGTGTTTGCGTATTTGTAAGCCGCTTTTCCGCGAATGACGCCGGAGAGATCGCAATACAAGTAACGAATCCAGTCAGGAGCTTTGTTCAAATTGACGCTTGTTTTGGTTTTTTCCGGACTGGCTGTGATCACGTGAAGCTCCTTGTGGCATTGCTTCCACTATCGAATCTATATCGGGAGCTGATCTTACTATATTGCTCCTTTACTTGTTTGCGAAAGTGAGCAGATATCAACGTAAGATTTCAGGACTGTTTACAGGACTTCTTTTGCAGTATTGCCAACGTTAAGAAGCTTATTGTGGATACTCCATGCAGAGCCAATATTTCTTCGGTTCGTCTTCTTCTATCTGGCTAGGTTTGATGCCGTAAATGAAACAGTTGTCGGTACCGTCGTCATTAAGACTGCTGACCTCACCCACGCAAATTTTTGAATCACCGACTTTGCCACAGAACTGGTGACAGAGGAGTGGCGGCAGAGTGACGCTCTCCCCGGGTTCAAGAATGATTTTTCCGCCAGCCGGAATCTTTCGGGAAATTCCATCAACCTGAACGATTACTTCCCTTGATGAAATACTCTTTTCGTCTTCGGCAGCCCAACCCAGTTCAACTTCAAGCCTGCCACCGCCTCGGTTGATCAGGTCTTCAGTTTTCATCCAGTGGAAATGCCAGGGTGTAATTTGTCCAGGACGCACCATCATTGCCTTCTCAGCGTATGTTTTCGTGTCCTGTGCTTTGCCGTCCAAAAGCAAACCGTTTCTCAAAATGAACAAAATCAGACCGTTTTTTTCAAAATCGCCAGAACCGAAATCGGTGACATTCCAGCCCATTCCATGAGTTCGAACTTCTTTGCTGTCGGCGCCGAGATGTTCATTCCATTGTTCGCAGGTCCAGGTTGCCCACGCTGGAAGTTTGAGTTGACTTTTATCAAAAAACTCGATGGCTTCTTCAACCAGCCTGTTAATTCTGCTTCTCTTCATTTAGTTTCCTTCCGAGTTTTATCAGTTAGTAGCGCTTTCGTCTGAAGACATCTGTTTTAAGTGAGCTGACTCGATCGAGAAAAAGTAGTCCGTCGAGATGATCCATCTCGTGCTGAATTACTCTTGCTTCAAAGTCACTTGTCTCAATGGTTTGCTCTTGTCCTTCTTTGTTGGTAAATTCCACCGTGATTTTTTCGGCTCTGCTTACATTAGCAGTAAGATGTGGCAAGCTTAGACAGCCTTCCCTTCCAGTTACGGCACCTTCAGTTTTTGTGATTTTCGGGTTGATAAGCCAGAGTCTGCCATGGTTTGCGACTGGCTTTCTATTTCTAGATGCGTCGATTATCACGACACGAAACATAACACCTATCTGCGGGGCCGCAATACCGACGCAGCCAGGCGAGGCATCAAGCGTCTCTTCCAGGTCTTTTAGATCGTTGCCCAGACTCTCATCGATTTGAGAAACGGCTTCTGATACTTGTTTGAGTATAGGATTTGGATAAGTAAGAATCTCCCTGAGCGCCATCTTACAGCTCCATAATCTCGATTTCTCGCACGCTTACATCGACTCCAAGCGCTTTTGCAAAAGAACCTAGCTTTTCCTGCAACTCATCTGAGTCTATTTCTGTTTTTGAACTCAACTCAAGCATCATGACGTAGATTTCTCCAGCCGTCTGCCGTACTGATTTTGTTTGAACGTCAGTAATATTGAGTCCAAGTTCTGCCAATTCATTTGTGATACCAGCTACGATACCAGGCTTGTCAGCACCATAAACAGAAATGATGTAGTGAAAATGTTCATCCTCTTGCTCGGCGATTTCTTCAGGAGAAAGTTCACGCACCGAAAAACTCAAGGAGAGTTTCTGTTGGAGTTCGGAAAGTCTTCCCTGAATGTCTGCTACTGTCATGCCATCAGGAAGAGTCGTCATTAAAATCAGAGCGAATTCTCCTCTTAGCAACGTCATGCTGGAGTCCAAAAGGTTGCAACCGAGCTTGTAAAGAAAATTGGTCAGGTCAGCGACGATGCCGACTCTGTCTCTACCTGCTCCTGTAATGACTATTGTTTTTTGCATAGAATGATGAGTTATTTGCTTGAATATGTGGAAAGACAATTTCTAGAGAGACTAAGATACACGACTGCAAGGCAAAAAGCAGGAAAGGCGGAAGAGTAATGATTCAAGATGCGGCGCTTATCCCAATCGGGGAGCTACTCACGAGAGCGGGCATATTGACTCTGGAAACCTTAAATGACGCGCTGGAGAAAGCCAGAGAGCGCTCTTTGCCGTTAGGAAAAGTTCTCGTGATGCTGGGATATATTAAGCAACGAGAGCTTAAAGCCGCAGTCGAAGCGCAGTCACTCATAAACGATGGCATGCTGAGCCTTGAATTAGCGGCAAATGCGCTGACTCTTGTGGCGAAGAACGAAATGAAGTTGCCAGAGGCACTGGGCCAGCTTGGATGGAAAAAGCAAAAGACCGGAGCTACAAACAGGCTTGGCGAATTGTTGGTTGAAGCAGAGGCTGTCACCTGGGAGCAATTAGATGAAGCGCTTAAGACAAGCACTGAAACCGGACTTCCGGTAGGACGCGTGTTGGTGTTCCGCAAATACATTGCCAATGAGGTTTTGCTTGCTTGTTTAACCGCTCAGAAGCTTATTCGTGAGGGTGTTATCAATCGAGACCAGGCTGTGCAGGGTCTCAAGGCTGTGAGGCAGAGACAAATTGGATTTGAAGAATCATTGGCCCAGAGTGGATTCTACAGACCACCTGCAAGAAGAACCACCCCTTTAGGCTACATTCTTGTTGAAGCTGGTTTGCTAGACCAGTCACAGTTGATGACTTGTATGGAACTCGCACTTACAAATGAACGCCCTATTGGTGAAGTTTTCATCGAGGAAAAATTCCTCTCTCGTTCACTACTCAAGGCAGCCATTAGAGTTCAAGAAATGGTCGACAATGGCACTTTGACTAATCAGCTCGCCTCACAGGCGCTAAGGCAAATATTCTCGGAAGGATGTTCAGCTGTTAAAGCGATTGCTCAGGTTGGTGTTCCACGAATTGAAAAGGACCAGAGGGCACTGATGCAAGAACTTCTGACTCTGTCAGGACTTGCCGACCCCAAAGACCTCGAGACCATTCTAGGACCTGGCTCTGGTGCCTCAGTTGATATTGAGAAAGAACTGTTGTTATCGGGCATTGTAAGCGAGTCTATGTTGTATGCACTATTGCGTGCTGTCTATCTCATCGAGAAAAAATACCTGATTCAGGAAGATGCCATCATGGCTCTCCATCAATGTAAGCGCAATAACGTGAGCATGGACGAAGCCTTGAAAGAGCTTGGTTGGACAGCTTCAACGCGTCGCCGAGCCTAAATGGTTCCGTAAAAAGCTTTAGGCTTGGTTTTCTCACGGCTTGATTGCACCCACATTTGATTGCCATAATCAAAATGCCACCACTCATTGTGGTAGTTTGAAAAGCCGTGCTTCAGCATGGTCCAGTAGAGAATCCTTCTATTACGTTGAGCTTCTTCTGCGGAGATGCTGCTTCGAGGAACCGTGATGACAGCGGCATTCGCTTGCGGAACGGTTGAGTCTGTGCTCTCAGTTGATTCATAGAAATTCGATTTGCTGACTATGGAATCATCATCAAAAACTCCACCCATAAAAAGCAGTTCAGAGCTACCTTTTCGTTTGAGAGTGAGGTCTACAGCGCCTCCTGTTGAATGTGTCGGCCATGTATGCCAATCATCTTTCTTGAAAAAGGTTGGGTTTGAGCAATAGTTGCTGGCGTACTTGACCAGCGCATCGTTGCTTGCATCTGCACCGAGTGCTTTCTTTGCCTGCTTCATGAAGTGCTTCCAGAGTGCAGTTTGACACTCGACTGATCTATAGGCATCAAACACGTGCAGCTCTAAATTTTGCCTGGCCAGTTCTTTGTTCACTGCTTTCAATTTCTCGGCCACGCTTTTACGCGATGATAAACTGCGTTTGCCCGCACAAATACATTCGTTATATGGAAAGTTGCTGCCGTCTTTAACGGAGTAAAATGCTTCCCCATCCACTGCGAACCTTTTTAGAGGAAGAAGAGCTTCTTTGTTCCTTGAATCATTAAAGTCTATGGGAACCTCATGATAGGTGGCAGCGCTTTTCTCAGGGCTGTTAGAAGGAATCGGCTTGTCCCAAAATTCAGCTGAGTCTGCTTGTCCCAGAATAAAAGATAAAACAGAGCTTATTGTCAGCCTAATTGATAGCTTTTGTATGTCTAGCACTTTGTCTGCTTGATGCCTCGAAATCTAGTTGATGCCCGAAAAACTCACCAGGACAGGCTTAAGCTTGATTAACCTGCCTGAATAAGACAGCTCTCGGGATTAATAACTTTATCTGCCGGGTATACTTGTCAATGCAGATTATGGCACGGCATTTGTCTAGGGTTTAAAACCATGAGTGATCAGTTTAACGATAAAGTACCTGCGCGTTCCGAAGCGCCCGCGGAAACCCCGTTTCATGCAGAGCGCGAGTTGCGACCTGCTAATGCCGGTGATAATAGACTTGAGGCGAAGCTACAAGCGTTGTCTCCAGATAAGCCAGTTGTTGTAGCTAAAGACTTTGCCATCCTTGGTAATGATGTTCAAGACGCTGTCAGAAAGGGCATTCACGAAGGTGTACAGCTCTGGGGAAAGATGGCACCATCCATCAGAGATTTCTATGATAAGCAGATGCGTAATGGAACTTCAGCCGGTGGCTACTTCGAAAAAGCAGTTGGAGTTTTGCAGGATGTGATGGGTGAAATCAGCAATGAAATGTCGCATCGCATTGCGTTTCCTGTTCAATCATTTTTGCCTGATGCAAAAGGAAACATGAAGGGAGAAACCCTCTACGCCTTTTATCCGCCGTTGCATTCAGATGTTAACGAGAAATACATTACGTTCCCACTGCACTCTGCAGATCCCTCTAGAGAAGCGCAACTTCGGAAAAATCCGAGTCTTGCAAATTCTATTAGTGCCGAAGAACAAGTATTTCGTTTCAAAGTTAGTCAAATGATGGAACGTCGCCACGCTTAGAATCTGAGCAATCAGTGGCAAACAAAATAGCCCGTTAAAGGCTATCAGACGTTGCTTTGGCTTTGGCTAGCTTTTACGGTACTATCAAAACCGTGAGAATTGTTATCGCTTCAGCGCAGTCAAAACAAGCATTCAGTTTCTGCCGAGCTTGATTATAAGAGCAATTCCATCTACACAAGGCGTTTAGTCAGAGAGTCTATTGGGACTAAAAATAAGTATCCTGAACCCATTAGCAAGAGGAAAGTGAGGTTATTGAATGAAGTATCTGCATAGCGGTTACATACTATTGTGTGATCGCGCTGACCATGCAGAAGATGGACGAATCAATGTGCATGGTTTGTTCGATTTATTTGTGGTTGACGCATTCCCACAAACTTTGAATTGTGTCATTGCAATAGGATTTGGAACACCCTATGAGCGCCGGCAATATCGCGGTCACATCGAAATTGAAGATCCCAATGGAAGAATCGTTTATGAACACGACTTTCCAGCAAATGACCCTGACCACTTACTAAAGGGACATGCTATTTTTCCAGCAGAGATTCTTATCTATGTCGAAGGCTGCTTCACGATAAAGTGTGTGCTTTCGAATTGGAAAAACGAAACTGTCTGGGAAGTTACTCGCCAACTCTGGGCAATGACTCGAAATGAAGAGCCTGTTGATGATGCGCCAGATGACGCTCCAGAAGCCGTTGAAGCTCAGTAGAGCTGAAGCAGAATCAAATCAAAGAAAGCTAAAAAAAGAATCCCGAACCTTTCAGTCCGGGATTCTTTTTTTACTTGTTTATCGAGCTAATGAGCTTAGCCTTTCTTGCGTCCAGCAACTACTTCTTCAGCGATGTTGGATGGAACTTCTTCGTAGTGGTCGAATTCCATTACGAATGTTCCTTGACCGCGTGTACGGTTACGGATGTCGGTTGCGTATCCGAACATTTCTGAAAGTGGAACTTGCGCTTTTACTTTCGAGAGTTTGTCCAATGTATCCATACCTTCAACGCGTCCACGACGGCTGGAGATATCACCGATTACGTCGCCCATGAAGTCTTCTGGTACTTCAACTTCGACTTTCATAACTGGCTCGAGAAGGATTGGTTTAGCCTTCATGAAGCCTTCCTTGAACGCCATCGAACCAGCGATCTTAAACGCCATTTCTGACGAGTCTACATCGTGGTACGAACCGAAGACCAATGTGACCTTGAAGTCGATTACCGGATAACCTGCAAGAACGCCGCCTTCAGCAGCTTCCTTGATACCAGCGTCAACAGCTGGGATGTATTCCTTCGGAATTACACCGCCCACGATCTTGTTGACGAATTCGTAGCCCTTACCAGCTTCTTGTGGTTCGAGTTCGATTTCAACGTGACCGTATTGACCACGACCACCTGACTGACGAATGAACTTGCCGGTTTGCTTGACTTTCTGTTTGAAGGTTTCGCGGTAAGCAACCTGTGGCTTACCAACGTTAGCTTCGACTTTGAATTCACGCAACAAGCGGTCGACGATGATTTCGAGGTGAAGTTCACCCATACCGGAGATGATTGTTTGACCTGTTTCGTGGTCAACATGCACGCGGAAGGTCGGATCTTCTTCTGCCAATCTGCCGAGTGAAACGCCGAGTTTGTCGGAGTCTGCTTTTGTTTTCGGTTCGATAGCAACCGAGATAACAGGCTCTGGAAACTTCATTGCTTCGAGAATGATTGGTGAGCCATCTTCGCAAAGCGTGTCACCAGTGGTGGTGTCTTTCAAACCGACAGCTGCGCAAATGTCTCCAGCGCAAGCTTCGCTGATGTCTTTTCTCTGGTCAGCTTGCAGCTGAATCAGACGGCTGATACGTTCGCGCTTGCCCTTGGTGCTGTTGGCGACGTATGAACCAGCCGTTAGCTTTCCGCTGTATACGCGCAAGAAGGTCAACTTACCGATGAATGGGTCAGTCATAACCTTGAATGCCAGAGCTGCAAATGGCTCGTTTTCGTCGCACTTGCGTTGAGCTTCTTGTCCATCTGGAAGAACGCCCTTGATTGCAACTACATCGAGAGGCGAAGGCAAGTAATCAACGATTGCGTCGAGCAATGGTTGAACACCCTTGTTCTTGAATGCAGAGCCAACGAGAATTGGAACAATCTTGTTGTCGCAAACCGCTTTTCTCAAAGCGATTTTCTTCTCTTCGTGGGTGATCGGCTTTTCTTCGAGGTACTTGTTCATAAGCTCGTCGTCTGTCTCAACGATTGCTTCGGTGAGCTCATGTGAGTACTTGTCATAGTACTCTTGCACATCTTCCGGAATTGGAACTTCAATCAAGTTGCGTCCGAGCTTATCTGTATCGTCGAAGTGATAAGCCTTGCCTGAGAGCACATCTACGTAACCGATGAAGCGATCTTCAGCGCCGATTGGCAGCTGAATTGGATGACCATTGGTCCAGGTGCTGTGCTGTCCTGGCAACTGGTTCTTGATTTGGTTTACAACGCGGTAGTAGTCAGCACCAGAGCGGTCCATCTTGTTGACGAACACCATTCTTGGAACTTCGTAGCGGTTTGCTTGCTTCCAAACTGTATTGGTTTGTGGTTGAACACCAGCCACTGCGCAAAGAACGATGATAACGCCATCGAGAACGCGCATTGAACGTTCAACTTCAACGGTGAAGTCAACGTGTCCAGGGGTGTCGATCAAATTGATACGCTTGTCTTTCCAGAAGCTGGTGATTGCAGCTGCTGTAATCGTGATACCGCGCTCTTTCTCTTGCTCCATCCAGTCAGTAACGGTGGTGCCATCATGCACTTCACCGATGCGGTGGATGAGTCCGGAGTAGAACAAAATTCTTTCCGTTGTAGTGGTTTTGCCAGCATCGATGTGTGCTGCGATACCCATGTTTCTTAAGTCGCCTAGGGCATGACGTGTGTTCGTAGTCACCGTTTCGAGTTCCTTATCTGTATTTGTTCCGTATTACTTCGCGGCGCTGGTCGTTGTCTGATTTGCAAAACAAATTTCAGAGCGCAGACTTGAGAGCTGCCACTACACATAGTCATTTTCTATTAGAACGGCTGATTGGCGCCACAGCTGTAAAGTTTGCTATCTCTTAATTTTGCTTGATAACATTTGAAGCAATTGAAGATGCGCACCGATTTTGCGTTTACGAAGCTCTTGCTGTTTGACCGAACCAGCTCTTCTCTTCACGGATGGCTTCATTCACGTTCTGACTCTCTTCCTGCTTCCTGTCTGAGGCGCAGATTCAGCGGTTCCTGCAAGTTCTACGCAAATCTAATGCAAAAGAAAAAGGCGCGCAAGACTGCGCGCCGATAGTCACTAATGGAAATTGCTTTCTATTAGTATCTGTAATGAGCGAAAGCTTTGTTGGCTTCAGCCATTTTGTGTGTTTCATCACGCTTCTTAACTGAAGCGCCAGCACCGTTGGAAGCATCAATCAATTCAGCGCAGAGTCTTTCTGCAAATGAACGTCCAGCGCGCTTGCGGCTGTTATTGATGATCCACTGGGTAGCAAGTGCGGTACCGCGTTGTTGTTTTACTTCAACTGGAACCTGGTAGGTAGAACCACCAACGCGACGAGCTTTAACTTCAACAAGCGGAGTGACATTCTTCACTGCTTTGTTGAACAACTCGAGCGGGTCTTGCTTGCTGCGTTCTTTGACCAGCGCCAATGCATCGTAGAAAGAACGTTGAGCGGTGCTCTTCTTTCCACGCGCCATCATCTTATGGACGAAGCGCGAAACCAATTGGCTATTATGCACCGCATCTGGTGGGGGAACTCTTTTTTCTGCTGCAGTTCTTCTTGACATGACTTGCCTTGTTTACGTTAACTATCTAACTATTTCTTCTTAGCAGGAGCGCCTTTAGCACCGGCAGCACCGGGTTTAGGACGCTTGGCGCCGTATTTGGAACGGCTCTGCATGCGATCTTTAACACCAGCGGTGTCGAGAGCGCCGCGCACGATGTGGTAACGAACTCCAGGAAGATCTTTCACACGTCCACCACGTACAAGAACAACAGAGTGCTCCTGCAAGTTATGACCGACACCTGGGATGTATGCGGTAATTTCAATGCCGTTTGTCAATCTGACACGGGCAATTTTTCTCAATGCCGAATTCGGCTTTTTAGGGGTAGTTGTCTTCACCTGTGTGCAAACGCCGCGTCTTTGCGGGCATGCCTTGAGCGCTGGCGACTTAGTTTTCACTGTCGCGAGGCGTCGTTCACTGCGAATCAACTGATTTATCGTAGGCACAAAAACCAGTCTCCTGACTGAGGGGGACTAATACAAAGCGGAAGGATATCGTACCGACAAAAGAAGCGCTGTGTCAACTTTTCTGCCTTTTGTAACGGGAAATTCCAACTTTCTTTAGAGTTTTTCGATAAAGGAGACTTAATCCAGGACTGATTTGTCACGCAAATACGGTTGGATTTTTCTCGCTAAATCTCTTCTGGATCTTGCAGGCGCAAGCGTCTCAATCGTTTTTGATCTGCTGCCAATGGCAAATTTATAACGGGATTGCCAAGTTGTGGCATTTCAACAAGTTTTGTTTTGCGCGAACGTTGCCAATGTTCTCTGAGTAAAACAAACTCCTCTCCACTTCTCTCGAAGCCTAATCCTTGCAAAATGCTGTGGATGGAATCACCCTGGAAGTCGTAAACCTTCACCCATATTGGCGCTTTGGGTGCTTCATTCAACAATTTTGTCAGGCTGAAGTTAACGACTTCTTCCTCTAGATGTTTCCAACCCGGATGGATTGCGAACTCTAGCTTGTAGCCAGAATTTGGATCTGCCGTGACACGCGCTGACGAGGTCAGTACCATTCGTTCGGTATCTTCTGAAATCCAGTACCAGACACGGGTTCGCATTAATTTCTGCTTTGACTTTTCAACTGACGTAAATGATATCCAATCCTTCACTTGGAAATCGTCGGCATTCAAGAGTAAGACTTGTCTCAAGGCTGGTGGTAAAACCTCGGAGTGCAGTTGATAGAGAGCTGGTTTCACGTGAGGAAGTGCTACGCGCATGCCCTCGACATGTTGGGTTCTGAGCTCCTGCAATTTCTCTGCGCTGGGATTGAACTTATAGTATGTAATTCTGGATGATCTACAGAAACCGCAATTAGCAAATAGCGTCAGGGCTGCGGCGTTTGTTGCGGGAACCTCGGCTAGAAAATGCATTACACCCTGACTTCCGAATTGCGCAAAGACATAACGGAGAAGCTCTTGGGCAATGCCTCTGCCTCGATGATCAGGATGAACGACTAGCTTATTTACTTGCCAACAAGAGCGAGACTTGCTCATATGTGCCAGGGAGATGATTCCCAATAATTGCTTGTCCTCTCTTGCTACATATGTGGATGCTGCCATATGTAGATTGCAAGGAAGCCAATGCTGCCAGAACGTGAAGCTGCGCAGCAATAAATCACCATCGGTGATTTCATTGTCGGAATCATGTACAAGCTCAGGCTGCAATTGCAACAGCAATGATGCTTGTTTGTATTCTCCTGCTAATAACGGACCAATCTTGATCATTATTTGAATTGTTATCTTAGCTAGTCGAGATTCCTTTAATATTGTAACATCGTCTCTCCCCAGTGTCGGAAGGCGATGCTCCTGACGATTGGATGCAAAGAAAGGTGCCGTATTTAGTAAGCGGCTGAAGGAAAAGCATGGCAAAAGGCAAGCCAGTCACAACTAAAGATCCCAACGCCAAGAATAAGTCGAATAGCAAGGAAGAAGAGAAGCCAGCTACGAAGATGATTTCCGATAATCGGAAAGCACGACATGAGTTCGAAATTCTTGAATCAGTTCAATGCGGAATTGAATTAACTGGCACAGAAGTCAAAGCGTTGCGCGCGGGCAAATGCAGTTTGCAAGATAGTTTCGCTCGCATTGAATTTGGCGAAATCTGGCTCTATAACTGCAATATCTCTCAGTATGAATTTGGTAATCGATTTAATCACGAGCCAACACGCAAGCGACGCTTGCTGCTACACAAAAGAGAAATCTTCAAACTCAATCAGCGAATTAAAGAAAAAGGGCTTACTTTAATCCCACTTCGTATGTATTTCAAAAGGAATTGGGTTAAAGTAGACATTGCTCTCGCAAGAGGTAAACAGCTTTACGACAAGCGAGAAAGCCTTGTTAAGCGGGACAGCAAACGACAACTCGACAGGTTAACGAAGCAAATACGCAGTCGTTGATATTGTCTAGAGTCTGCTAACCTACGATTGCTGCGTTGGAGCTTGTGTATGGTTCTTGGAAAAGATGTGAAGGATTCTGCTTCTCAGACGACATCCTTGGGATATTTGATTGATATATCCAAATTCTATTCTTCGACTTATATTGTTTTATTTGCCTTTCTCTTCATAGTTTGCGCTCAAGCAGCTCTGGCTGACTCACCACTGGCAGTGCTAAGAAGTGAGCGCAATCAAAGTGCGTATTCCGATCAACATATCGGCGAATTCGATGAAGACTGGGGACATTTCCAGCATACTTTTGAGACTGCAAACGTCAGATATGACTTGCTACATGATGCAGATTTGAGTATCTCTAACTTGCAAAAATTGAAGGGCTACAAAGTAATAGTTCTACCTTTGCTCGTAGACATCTCTGCTGATGCTGTGTCGGTACTGAAAAATTACGTGCAGAATGGTGGCAAACTCATCATGACCGATGGTTGCGGTACTCCAACCAAAAATGCGCAAGCAATTATTGAAGTCACCGGCGGGCACGTGAATGGTCACAAAACATCGCAAGTAGCTTCGAAACTTGTCTGGCCACGTCAGCCATTTCCTTTAGAACAAGACTTTTCAGTTGGAACTCTCAGTGCTGACTTGCAAGCAACATCGAGTCAGGATTCAATAGCTCATTGGACAGGTAGCACCGCTGATGATGGCAGCGCCATTCTCGCCAATTCAGGTAATTTCTACATTGGTTGGGCGCCTGGAATGCAGGGGGAATTATCAGGAAATGCGCAGATCATCTCTACCGTGCTTGAGGAGTCGTCTCCAGGAATAACTCAAGAGGCTGCCGTACAGATTAGTTATGCTGATTACCAGACTATCAAACAAGAGCTGCAATATCTCGAAAAACGAACCGACGAGATAATAAAGACAGCTAAGCAAGCTGACATCTCTGTTCCCTTTTCTGCTATTCAACAGAATTACGATTCAGCACTTGCCCACGAAGTGAATTTCGAAAAGGCTTACAAAGAAAGACGATTTCTGGAAGCCGACCAGGAAGTGCAGAAGGCGCGACATGAGCTCGCCTTAGCTTTCGCTAAATCAATGCCTGTACGACCTGTTGAGCAACGTTCGGTCTGGCTAGACAGAGGCACCATTATTGCAAACCAGAGCCCCGAAGCGATGACCAATCTGCTGGAAAAAATGAAAGCATCTGGTATCAATGCAATTTATTTTGAAACCAACAATGCTGGCTTCTGCATGTTCCCTTCAAAATACTACCCGCAAAATCCGCAGTTGATGAATGGAGCGGATGTTTTTGCTCATGCCTTAAAAGAAGCACACCGATTGGGAATGGAATTCCATTCGTGGATATGGGTGTTCAATGTAGGAAACGAGCGCCACAATCCTATTATAGGTAAGGAAACAGATTACCCTGGTCCTATTCTTTCCAGTCACAAATTCAGTTGGGCGCTTGCTGGCAAGACAGGTTCACTGCTAGGGCAAAATCAGCATGAATACTGGCTTGACCCGGCACAAAGTGATACCAGGCAATTCATAAAAGATCTTGCTGCCGAAATTTGCACCAAATATCCCGAAGTTGATGGATTGCAGTACGACTACATTCGCTATCCCTTCAACATGAACCCAAATGAAATGGGATGGGATTGGGCTGGTCGTTTGCGCTTTGAACGTGAGACCGGTCTTTCTCTCGATAGTCTTGATCTTGAAACTCGTTCTGTTTGGCAAGCCTGGCGAGTCGCACAGGTGAATAGTTTTGTGCAAGAAACCACTAACATGTTGCGTAAGTTGCGCCCCGGTTTGCGAATCTCAGCTGCGGTTTATGGATATCCGAGAAGACTTCGCTGCGGAAACATTCAGCAAGACTGGGAAACCTGGGTGGCGAGTGGTTGGCTTGATACTGTGAATCCGATGACCTACAAAGAGGACAATAAAGAGTTTTATACGATAGCTAATAACTGCAGAGAGTACTCAGAGGACAAGGCTCTGGTATTCCCGGGAATTTCAATTCGTCAGCTTGATACTGCTGGTTTTATCGAGCAGCTGGATAGTTCGCGCGCAATTGGTTCTCTTGGAACTACCTTTTTTGCAGCAGCTCAACTTGATGATAAAAAACTCGAATTGCTGAAGATAGGACCATATCGAAGACAGGCTGTGATGACACCGCAGGCAGATCCTATTCGTGCCACCACATTGTTGGTTGACGACTTCGTCTCAACGGTCAATCGCTATATGCAAGATCCAACGAAGCGAGTGATTTCTGACACTGCCAGTACTAATGAGGTGATTCAGGAAATTGATCGCATGCAAAAGCAAGCTCATAGCTTGACGGCGCAAGCTGCTCCAGCCGACATAGATGGCGTGAAAAAACAGGTCATTCATTTGCATTCTCTTATAAAAGATTGGCTGCGAATTGATGCTTTTGCGCAAAGAGGATTTCGTGCTCAGTACATCATTAGTTATCTGGGCCAGATTGAATCAATTCTCACTTATGCAAGTCATAAAGCCACCACTCAAGGTCATGGTGGCATTGCGAGTTCTAACTCTCGAAACATCTAGGGTACCTAATCCTGCCGCACCGGATCCTGGCGGCATCGAATCTTTGTAGCATCGAATCTGTTGACGCCGGATCCTGGCGGCATCGAATCTGGTGACGACGGATCCTGCCGGCTTCGATCCTGTGGACACCGGATCCTGGCGGTATCGGATCCTGGCGGTATCGGATCCTGCTAGCTCGAATCCCTGTGGCATCGAATCTGGTTATGCCGGATCCTGTCCGCACCGGTTCCTAGTAAAACCAAAAAAAAGATGCACCGGATAATCCGATGCATCTTGGAATTTCTTCCTTAGGAGGAATTCTTTTTTCCGGTTCAGACCAGCCAGAAATTAGCTGTTGAATGACCAGTCAGTGTTGATGCTAACTGGAGCGGGAGCGGGAGCTGGTTGAGCAATTACTTGTTCAACTTGAGCAACAACTGGCTCGGAGTCTGGTTGGAAGTTCTGAATTACTGGTTCTTGTCCAGCAGCTGCTAGCTTGAGTGATTCATCGAGCAAGCCAGCCTTCTCGCGAAGGAGGTACTCTATATAATCACCGCGGCTCATGCGGGATGCTGCAACTTGTTCATCCAACAAGCGGTGTGCAAGTGGGGTTACGCAAACAGCGGTTGTTGTTCCTCTGTTCTTTCCGAAGAAGAAAGATTTAGCTCCGCCCTTAGGACCTGTCTGCTTAGAGGTAGACGGAAGTCTCAGAGGTGGTTGGCCTGCGCGTTCGCGGATAAGCATTTCCACATAGTCGCCGTTGGATACGGTTGAAGCTGCTGCTTGTTCTTTCAAGAGCTGACGGCCGAGAGCCGTTAGGTTGAAGGAAACCGATCCTGATTCTTTTCCAGGGAATCTTGAGCGACGTGGCGAAGTTGCCTTCGCTGCTGTGGTGGTTGTTTGTGCGGTAGTAGTAGTGACCGTTGTGTTCATCTAGTTTGCGGCAGTGGATTTCGATTGCATATTTGCTCTCTTAACTGCCTTTCCTCCTTTTCTTCCGAGACCGTGAACCTACGAATTACGAACTTATTAAACGGTGACAGATATTTAGTTTTGCTGAGACAGAGCTCTGCCCTTTTTGCGTATGTCAGATTACCCTGTCTCCATGCCAACTGCCAAGTGGAAGTTGTTTCATGTGCCGGTTGGGGCCCGCTCTGGTGTAGATTTTTTTGTCCACGCCGCGGCGACGATACAAGAATCTGTACCTTCTTTATCGCTCTCCCCGTACTTGCCCCACTAAAGTGGTTTATATGAGGAGCTGCCTCTGACAACCCTTTTCAAGCTCTTGATTATAAAGCAGTTCAAGAGAAATTAGCAGTAGTCATGTATTACATTCGTATTATTTAGTAAGGTTTCCAAGCGAGAGTAGCAAAGTATTTGAGCGCGTTAAACTCGCGGAGTTGCCCAGTAGTTAAAGGTATACGCGATCACTATGCCAAAAACTGCTCCGACGATGACCTCTTTAGGAGTGTGGCCTAGGAATTCTTTAATGCGATTTGAAGAGATGTGAGGATGTTCAGAAAACAATTCTTCGATCATTTTGTTCATGACTTTAGCCTGCAAACCGACCGTCCTGCGGACACCCGCGGCATCGTACATAACTATCGAGGCCAAACAAAGTGCTATTGCAAAGGTTGTTGAGTTGAATCCGTCAATCAAACCTACCGACGTTGCCATTGCCATGGTGCATGAGCTGTGGCTCGACGGCATGCCACCAGTTTGAGCAAGCATACGAAAGTCTAGTTTTCGCTGAGTAATCAACTTTCCGATAACCTTTACCAACTGGGCAAGAATGCTGCCCAGGAAGGTGCAAGCGACTACTTGCCAACCTCTCGAATCGGAATGTGTTGAACTTGTCGCATTCATTTGCGCTTGCAACGCAACTGAATTAAGTAGCCAAGAAATATCAAAACTGGTTTCCATTTAAATCCTTCTCAAATCAATTGCTGCGATGAATCGCATATTCGAGCAGAGCCGCAAGTGCTTGCAGTTTTTCTGCAGGAATTTCTAACTCGGCAAGAATAGATTTGCCTCGTTCTTCCAACTCGCTCAGTTTTTTCTGAGCTCTTTCAAGTCCGTAAACTGTTACCCAGGTAATTTTTCCAGCCTTCTCGTCCTTGCCTGGTGTTTTGCCAAGGGTTTTTATATCTCCGGTGACATCAAGTAAGTCATCAGCTATTTGAAATGAAAATCCTAACAACTCTCCAAATTCGGTAAGCTTGTTTAGAACTGCTTCAGGTGCGTTCATCAAAGCTGCGCCGGCATAAATTGAAAAACGAATCAGCGCTCCGGTTTTCTTTCTATGAATGTTGCTCAAAATCGTTTCAAGCTCTTCCGGTCTTCTGGCATCTATTTTGCCTAAGCCGGTGACAGCCATATCACAGACTTGCCCGCCAACCATGCCCTTTGCGCCGGTTGCAATCAATAGCTGCGAGCTGACATCAATTAATCGCTTCTTATCGATGCTGTCTGAACTCTTTTGCAGAAGTATTTCGCTTGCATATACAAGAAGCGCATCCCCTGCCAGAAGAGCCATGGCTTCTCCATAAACTTTATGGTTGCTGGGTCGACCGCGTCTGAAATCATCATCATCCATACAAGGCAAATCGTCATGTATGAGGCTCATAGCATGAATCATTTCTATTGCGCAGGCACATGGGAGAGCAAGCTCAGCCGCGGTTTCTGTAGAAGCGTCCCTCAAAAAATGGCTGCTAGCTTCTGCACTTGCCAGGCAGAGCACTGCGCGAATTCTTTTTCCGCCAGACAAAACCGAATACCGCATTGAGTCCCAGAGCTCGGCTGGCTCTGTCTCAGACAGGTACTGACTGAGTTTTTCCTCAATCAGATCACGTCGTTCTTTGTGATAGGTTTCAAAATTGAAAGCCAAACTGGCAGGCATAGGTTCATCAATAGGACGCTGAAGCAGAGTTTATTATAGCCCTACTTATTTCCTCTGCCTCGTCGAAAAGAATTCGAAAGCTGATTTTGCAAGCTTTGCTCCTGCTAAACCCCATTTGACGAGGCTCGTTTCTTTCTTGAAAAGAAGCGTCATTACTGGCATTGCCTGTTTTACCAGGTCTCCGATTACTTCCATCTCAGCTTTGTCTGGGCGCTTACTCAAGCGGACGCGAAAGTCTTGCAGTTGTTGCCGAGCTACTCTAGCTTGCAGCATAGCGTTGTCGCGTGCGCTGTCACATTCAGTTTCCACGACGGCGAGCTGTCTTTCCCATGTCTTGGAATTTTTGAAAACCATGAGGCAAGCAACGCCAGATGCAAACATCCACAGCACAAGAATTACCTTCGCCAGGCATATCCAGAAAATACTATGGAAGAATTCAGCCACTTATTCCTACTTGAGTATTTCGCGAGCGATCAGCATTCGTTGAATTTGATTAGCGCCTTCATATATTTGTCCGGCTTTTGCATCTCTAAATATGCGCTCAAGCAAATGATCGGGTTCAGAAGATTGCATTCCCATCAATGTCATTGCATCAGTTGAGATCTTCATTGCAGCGTCCGAAGCATGCATCTTCGCCATAGAAGCCAGAACTATGTCATTCTGTCCGCGGTCTATTGCTGCTGCTGCCTGATAAGTGAGCACTCTTGCTGATTCAACCATTACAGCCATCTCACCAATTTGACCAAGAATTCTCTCGCGGTGCTTGCTTGATGATTCTGCTTTGACCATGCGAACTACTGCTTCCAAAGCACCTTGTGCCCAGCCAGTACATTGTGCGGCAATGGTTACTCGTCCTTTAGCCAGGCTTGAGAGTGCAACCTTTCTGCCCTCGCCGTGCTTGCCGAGAAGATTCCATTTTGGAACTCGGCAATCATCAAATACCAACTCGCAAGTTGAATATCCGCGCATTCCCAGCATGTCGAACTTCTGTCCAATCTTAAACCCCGGGAAATCTTTCTCTACGATGAACGCTGTGATCGATTTCTCATTTTGCAAGCCTTCTGGTGAGTCTAGCAATCTTGCCATCACGATGAAATAGTCCGAAGATGCACCACTGGTGATGAAAACTTTACTGCCGTTAAGAATGTACTCATCACCTGAAATGCGAGCGGTTGCTGCGAGTGCTGCGGTATCTGAACCGGCATTTGGCTCGGTCAAACCGAAGGCAGCTAAATATTTTCCAGTTGCCGATGGCGGCAAGTACTTAGCCTTTTGCTCATCTGAACCAAAGCGATTGACTGGTTCCTGGCAGAGCACATGTACACCAAGTGAACTCATTATAGGAACGCAACGTCGAGCGAATTCTTCATTGACTACAACGAAACTCAAATAGTCGCCGCCAGACCCACCATAAGTAGTTGGAAATGGCAGTGCGCCCATCCCCTCTTTGCAGGCGGCTTCAAAGAGGTCGCGTCTGAATACATTAGTAGTATCAGATTTGATTGCGTCCTCTAGCGAAATTTTGTCGGCAAACTCTTCTGCTTTTTTCAGCCAGATTTTCTGGGACTCAGAAAGGAATGCCAGACGTCTATCTTTTACGTCTTCTTTTGGAATTGCGCTGACCATAGTTATACTTCGCTCACTTAGCAACCGACGGGTTGCGACTTATCGATTCATTATTATAAGGCTTTTGTTGCTCGCTAAAGCTCGGGCAGATTTCGCTGGAAATGATCAAAAACCGAAGCCAATATTTGATAATTAGGGCATGATCAAAGCAAAACATTTGCGAAAAGGGGATACCGTTGCGCTTATAGCGCCGGCAAGTCCGCCTCTGAACCCAGGCGATATTGAATATTCAATCGAATGGCTGAATAAACTTGGACTCAAGGTCAAGGTAGGGGCAAACACCTTCAATAGTTATTCTGACCTGGCTGGAACTGATGACGAGCGGCTGGATGACCTTCACAACGCTTTCGAAGACCCCGAGGTCTCTGCCGTGATACCAGTGCGTGGTGGCAATGGCGTCTGCAGGTTTCTGCCAAAGTTGGATTTTGATCTTATAAAAGAGAACCCGAAAATCATCATCGGTTATAGCGACTTAACCGGACTCGTCAATCCTATATACCAGCGCTGTGGGCTTGTCACTTTCCATGGACCTCTCGGTGGTTCCTTCTATCGCTCGAGCTATAGCCACTTCTACTTTCAGAAAGCGCTCATGTCCAATAAACCATTGGGTATGATCGTCGACCCAATTCCTGAGCAACTCTGGAAGCCAAAATATCCGCCACCACGACTGGTGATAGCGGAGGGAAAAGCTAGGGCACCACTTGTGGGTGGCTGCATCACTCTGATTAAGCAACTGTTGGGAACCCCATTTGAGATAGACACCGAAGGCAAGATTCTCTTCCTTGAAGATGTTAATGAAGAGCCTCATAGCATCGACCGCTATTTAACACAGTTGTTGATGGCTGGCTCTCTACAGAAGGCTAAAGCAATAGTTGTTGGCGAGTGCTATCAATGCGAGCCTGGCGCAAGCGGAAGGCTTCGTCTGTCCTTGAACAAAAGCGTTGAGAAAGTACTTCGCGAGCGTCTGGGAAATTTAGGTATTCCTGTTATCTATGGCTTGCGTTTGGGACACGGGTCTGACCAATGCACTCTGCCAATAGGTGTAACTGCGACTGTTGAAGCGGTTCGTGGCAAAGTGAAGTTTAAGATTGAAGAGTCGGCTACGGTTTAGTTTGGAAGCGAAGGCAAAACGTGCAGAACGAAATTGAAAAGCTAGAATTGAACTCTGATGAATCTGATGACGATTCGACAGAAGCAATTTCGTCAGAGCTTTTGAAACCGAAAGCACTGAAAAAAGGTTCACGCGTTGGCTTGATCGCTCCAGGCAGCAGACCTTCGTACCCATCGGACCTCAACAAATGCATGGCGATTGTCGAGGAAATGGGTTTCACCCCAGTCGCTGGTAAGCACGTTCTAAAATACGACGGCTTCTGCGCAGGCACAGATGAAGAACGCCTGGATGACATCCAGAGCTTTCTGCTAGATGAGTCCATAGAAGCACTGTTTTGTATTACTGGTGGTTATGGCGCCTTGCGCCTGCTTCCACTGTTAGACTTCAAACAAGTTAGAGACAACCCGAAGATCTTCATCGGCTCTGGTGATAACGACTCTATTTTGCTTGCTGTCAATAAACTGACAGGGCTCGTTGTATTTCATGCTTCGAACCTTGATGAAATTGATGACAATCATACGTTCACTTCGATTCGCCACACTTTGATGGGTGAAGAGTCCGAGAAACTTGTTTATTGCCGTGTGCCGGGCGAGCCAGCCTACAATGGGGTTGCCTATTCGTTGAGCGAGCGCCGAGTCGAAGGAAAGGTCTGTGGGGGAAATTTGACTTCGCTTTGCTCTTTGTTTGGAACAAAGTATCAACCTGATTTCGAGAGCAAAGTTCTCTTGCTTGATGATTTTACTGAGCGAAATAGTTTGCTTGATCGTTGGTTCACTTCATTGTATCTGGCTGGTGTTCTGTCAGATGTATCAGGCATCGCCTTTGGTGGCTTTCCTGCTTGTAGCGGCAGAGGAGCCGATAACATGCTATCGGTCGAGGACACTTTCGGAGATAGATTGAAAGGTGTTGGTACGCCGGCTTGCTTTGGATTCAAATTCGGGCAGGCATCTGCTGATAATGTGATGCCCATCGGCATTCAAGCCGAGTTAGATTGCGGCGCAGGTATATTGAAGTACCTTGAGCCTGCGCTTTCATAGAATTATTGCTCCATGTAGATTTCAATCAGCTGAGTAGATTCTACTCTTCAGACGAAGCGATTCCTGCAAGAACTTGTTCGAGTTCGCTTCCTGGATAAATGCCTTCTCGAAGCATTTTCATAACGATGGGAACACAGTTCATTATGTCTGGTGCCACCATGCCATCTTCGCCAAGTTCAGCAGCAGCGATATCGCCGGCTGCACCGTGAATGTATGCTCCAGCTACAGCTGCCCATGTTCTATTCATTCCTTGAGCAAGAAGACCGGCGATCACTCCTGAAAGTACGTCACCACTACCCGCGGTGGCCATTCCTGAGTTACCTGTTGGGATGATAAACACATCATCGTCAGGAGTTGCAACGACTGTGTGAGCGCCTTTCAACACAATGGTAGCGCCAAATCGTTTTGCCGCCTCTTGAGCTGATCTGATCCTGTCAGATTGAACCTCTTTGACTGTTTTGCCCATCAAGCGCGAAAGCTCCTTAGGGTGTGGAGTAAAGACAAAACCACCTTCAGCTTCCGTGAGTACCTTCGGGTTTTTCGAGAGTGCGTTTAGCCCATCGGCGTCGATAACGCAAGGTA
The DNA here is from genome assembly GCA_044226015.1 of Obscuribacteraceae bacterium (SeqCode). Lineage (GTDB taxonomy): Bacteria > Cyanobacteriota > Vampirovibrionia > Obscuribacterales > Obscuribacteraceae > JAIEPM01. Next base: position 553,478 of record JBGAHS010000006.1, on the reverse strand, counting down.
CACGCACCTTTCTGATTAGTTCTTGGATAAGTTCGATTGTCTCCTCATTTGAGGATAAGCCAGGCCCTATGACCATGACTTCGGCGCGTTCCATTTCATGCTCGAGTGTTTTCATAGCTTCTTTCGAGAGTGTGCCGTCGCTTGTTTCGGCGCAACCTCTATAGATGATTTCTTCTGCAGGAAGATTTGGAAGAAGTGATTTGGATGTAGCTAGAATTGCGAGTCCCGCACCGCTCTTCAAGCTCGACTTAGCGGACATCATTGCTGCGCCTGTCATTCCGAGGCTACCTGCGACTAATAAAATCTGTCCGAAACTACCTTTGTGAGAATCAGCAGCACGTGGAGGAAGTTTATCTTGAACGTCAAACACGGTTGCAAGCCACCATCTTGGTATGTCTAATTGTGGCAGGGCATCACTGAGTTCTTCAGGAAGTGAATCAGGCATTGGCAGTCCAATGTCTATGATTCGAATTTCTCCGGCATTCTCTGCACCGGGGTGACAGAGCAAGCCAGGCTTGACACTGCCAATGGTGGCTGTTGCAGCAGCGCGAACTGCAGTTCCCATAATTTGACCTGTGTCTGAGTTGATACCAGATGGTATGTCCATACTCATAACTGGGCGCCCGCTTTCGTTGATGAGGTCGATAATTTCTGCCATCAAACCTTCAACTGGTCGGTCAATACCGGTGCCGAGCAGTGCATCAACAATTGCACTGGTTTCAAGAATTGAATTCTTTAACGGGTCAAGATCGTTATCTGTGACGTATTCGATTTCTAAGCCTAAGCCTTCGAGAATGGATTTGTTTGTTTGTGTTTCGCTGCTGGCTGTTGCCACTGAAGATGGTGAACCAATAATAAATACACTTACGTCGAGTCCTGCTCTTAATAAGTGTCTCGCTACAACAAGCCCATCACCGCCATTGTTTCCTCGTCCGCAAATGACAGTAACGGAAGCTGGCATTCCCTCCATTAGTTCAATGAGCATCTTGCTTGCGCCAAGTCCAGCTAATTCCATGAGTACCATGCCCCAGTTCTCATGACAGTTCTTTATCCAGGCAGCCTCCAGCGCCCGAACTTGAGCTGTCGTCAATATCCTCATGGTGTTCATACTTTGGCCTCCACTAATACACAACGGGCAAATCTGCCCGGTTCTTTTTCTTCGAGCTTTGGTACACCGTTCAAGCATTGCTCTTGCTGCAGCGGGCAGCGAGGAGCAAATCGACATGCTTGAGGCAAATTGATCAGACTTGGTGGCTGCCCATCAATGGGGGTCAACCTTGTCGATTCTGTTTTTGGAATTGATTGCATCAACCCGACTGTGTAAGGGTGCTTGGGGCTTCTGAACAGGTCTTGCACTGTTGCAGTTTCGACTGCTGAGCCTGCGTACATAACAACTACGTCATGGCACATTTCTGCGACAACACCCAGGTCATGGGTAATCATCATGATCGCCATTCCTTGCGCCTTTTGAATTTCTTTCATCAAGTCGAGAATTTGAGCTTGAACAGTTACATCCAGCGCCGTGGTGGGCTCGTCTGCGATTAAAAGCTGTGGCTCACAGGAAAGCGCCATTGCGATCATCACGCGCTGTCTCATTCCTCCAGAAAATTCGTGGGGATAGTTGTCTACTCGAGTTTTAGCAGAAGGAATCCTGACCTTTTCGAGAACCTCAATGGCGCGCTTCTTCGCTTCTTGTTTTCCCACCTTCTGGTGAAGCGAAATTGTTTCCATAATTTGATGCCCAATCGTGTAAACCGGATTTAGTGATGTCATTGGGTCTTGCGGCACAAGGGCGATTTTGTTGCCTCGAATTTGCTGCATCTGTTTTTCATTTAATGACAGCAAATCCTGTCCGTCGAAAATAATTTTTCCGCTCTTGACTCTTCCTGGGCTGCTAATCAGTCGCAGAACGGACATTGTGGTAACTGATTTGCCGCAGCCTGATTCTCCGACAATGCCAAGAACTTTTCCTCGTTCGATCGAGAAGCTTAGATCATCAACTGCTTGCGCTGTTCCAGACTCTGTTTCAAAGATAACGGAGAGATTCTGAACGTCCAGCAACTTCACGATTCCACGCACCTCGGTGACAGCAGCGCGGGCATGCGCGGCTTTGTCTACAGTGGATTGTAACAAGCCGTACCGAGGAATATGGACTTGACTATAGACATCTAGCCAAAATGGGAATATTTAGTCCATAATTTCTTTTTACAAGGTAGAAGTCAACGGTAAGAAGAAGCCTAAGGCGGAGGGATCTGATGAGCACTGACAGTCTGGGCCGTACAAGGGATATATCAGTTCTGCAACTGCTTACCAGGTTAGTTGTTGAGACAGAGCGCCTGATCAGGCTTGCAGACGATATCAACCAGCATGCTTCAACACCACAGGCTAAAACCGCGATGAACCTCATTCATACTGAGGTTAGCGCCATTTTGACGAGTATGAAGACAACGATTGACCCACTTTACGGTCTGTATGAAATAGACCCTGGGTTAAAGTCTGCCAAGGCGACTGCGGGCGCTTCGCCAGATGCGCCTGAATCACATGAATACGATGAGTCGTCTCTTTGGACCGACGTCAAGAAGCAAAATCCTTAGTTCTCTTCATTCGTAGTGTTATGCGCTGAGCCCAGGCTTGGCGCATTTTGCGTTTGAGAATGCAAAATATTCCGAAAGTTATCGCATGGAATGTCGTTTTGGGGTGACGATATACATAGGAAATCCAACCGTTGCAGGATCAAAAAAAAAACATGACGAAAACCCTTTCCAAAAAGCCAGCCAAATCAGCCGCTCTCCACCACACTAGAATTGATTTGCCAGGCAAAGCTAGAACCCAGATCATCGAAATTCTCAACCAGAGTCTTGCTGACACATTTGATTTGTTCTCGCAAATCAAGCAAGCTCATTGGAATGTGAAAGGGCACCAGTTCTATCAGCTCCATTTGCTTTTCGACGAAATTGCTGGAGAAATGCTGGAGTTTGTTGATGAAATTGCAGAGAGAATCACCGCCCTTGGTGGAACTGCGATGGGAACAGTCCGTATGGCTGCCGAGAGCACAAAGCTCGAAGAGTATCCATCGGATATTCTCGAAGGGCTAGATCACATAGCTGCTCTAGCTGAGCGTTTCGCTGCCTATTGCCAATCTGTAAGAGAAAACATCGATAAGACTGACGAGTTGGGCGACAAAGACAGCGCTGATCTCTATACCGAAATCTCAAGACTTGCTGACAAGCGCTTGTGGTTCTTAGAAGCGCATTTACAAGCTGAAGCTTAATTCGGCAGTAAAGCGTAACGAGGGCGATTTGAAGACTTGCAATATTGGTTGCAAAATCTTCAAATTAGCCCTCTTTGTTTACTTAGATTTAGGCGCTCTAAACCCCGCAGGCTCTGATGGTGGTAAGATCTAGTCCCTTCGGGTCCCAGCTTTGAGAGGTCAGGATGTCTTCCGAGTCAATTCTTTTGTCACTTGATGGTTCCGCACAATGCAGGTACGCTGCGGAAGTTTGCTGGGCAGTTGCGAAAGCAAATGGACTAACTGTCAATGCGCAACATGTTGTAGACTCGCTCGCCGCCTGGGATTTTCTGAATTTTGATATCGCTGGTTTTATCGGCAGTGAGCCATTCTTTGAGGCACATGAGCTGATGCTCAGTTGTTTGAATTCGATTGGAGAATCACTCACTGAGGCTTATGAAGGGCAGGCAGCTGGTCATGAAATTACCGGCAGCACAATGCTCGATGAAGGAACTACCATTCGCGAGATTTGCTGGAGAGCAAAAGATCATATGCTGGTAGCAATCGGTCAGAGAAGCACTGGAATGGGCTCTCCCGATGAAGATAAGAGAAGATTGCCACGTCGCTCTATAGCGGAAAGTCTCACATACTACTCTCCACGACCGCTTCTGGTAATTCAAGATCGCTGCGAAGCGTGGTCTAAAATGAGAATCGTTCTTTCGTCGTTGAGCGTTCCCTCAACCTTATTGCAATCATGCCTCGACTTTGCAAAACGAGTGCAGATTGAGACAGAGATTCGCTTGATTCTTATCAATGATAATCAGAAGAACGGCGAAGTCGAAAAACCTAGCCTGGAAACCTGCAGTGAAGCCAAACATATCATAGACGATATGAGCAAATTGATTCCTGCTATCAAAAATCTCAAAGTCGATGTGCGCAAAACCGGAAACTTGAACAGTTACTGGCAGATAGACGCGGAAGAAGATTCAGAGACGCTTCTGGTTGTGCCGGTTAGCGAAATGGCTGGTATTCGTAGAACTCCATTTGGTACCACTCCAGACACTGTTATTCGTTATCTAAATCATCCCGCTGTATTGCTGTGGATGGAAGAAACCGGTGTCGAACTTCCTAAAGAAGAAGCCGCGGTATCTTCCAAGCAGAACAAGTAGAAGTGAGCTGGGTCAACGAATATAAGAGTAAACTCTGTAGCGCTGACGATGCGGTGCGTTGCATCAATTCTGGCGACGGGGTCTACATTCATTCAAATGCTGCAGCGCCGCAACATCTGATTCGCTCGATGACCAATCGCAGAAAAGAGCTTCAAGATGTGCGCATCTACAAAATCATCACTCTTGGTGAAGCGCCTTATGCTGAGCCGGAGTGTGAAGGGTCATTTTATGTGCATGCAATGTTCATCGGACCCAATGTTAGAAAAGCTGTGAATCAAGGACGAGCTGATTATACGCCTGTATTTTTTAGCGACCTTTCACGTCTTTTTGCTAAAGCTATATTGAAGGTTGATGTTTGTCTGTTGTCGGTATCTGAACCAGATGCTGATGGATACGTGACATTGGGCGTATCTCTCGACTTCACAAGACCGGCAATGAAAAATGCCAGGCACATCATCGCTGAAGTTAATAAACAAATGCCGCGCACTAATGGCAATACCAGGGTGCACATTAGTGAGATTGAGCGCTTTGTGGAAACTGATTATCCACTGCCAAACCTGCACATTGAGGAAACAACTGATACGGCGCGGCAAATTGCAAAAAACGTTGCATCACTTGTTGAAGATGGGGCAACTTTGCAGATGGGCATCGGGGCGATACCGAATGCGGTACTGGAATGTCTGACCGATAAGAAAGACCTCGGGGTTCACACAGAATTATTTTCTGACGCAGTGGTTAATCTTGTGGAGTCTGGTGCTCTGACCAATGCTAGAAGAAGTGTTTCTCCCGGCAAAATTACGACTAGTTTCGTAATGGGATCTGAAAAACTCTATCGATTTGTTCACGAAAATTCCAATGTTGAGTTTCGAGACTCTGAGTGGGTCAATGATCCCTTTGTGATTGCACAAAATTATCGAATGACCTCGATAAACGCAGCATTGCAGGTCGATCTGACAGGACAGGTTTGTGCTGACTCACTAGGTACTGCGATGTACAGTGGTTGTGGTGGACAGGTTGATTTTTTTCGTGGTTCAAGTCATGCGCCTGAAGGAAAGGCAATTCTTGCGCTGGAGTCAACCGCTGCAAAAGGAACTGTTTCAAGAATAGTGCCGATGCTTTCACCAGGTGCTGGCGTTGTCACTTCGAGAGCTGATGTCTATTACGTTGTCACCGAATATGGTATTGCCAATCTTCATGGTAAAAACATGAAAGACAGGGTGAAGGCTCTGATTGAAATTGCCCATCCTGACTTTCGCGAGTCGCTGGAACGAGGCGCAAGCGAGTACAAGTGGTACGCTTCGCGCACGGGTGTCTCAAACTGATTTTGCGTGATGACGGATACGGCGCGAATAGGGAAGGCGGGTAATCTAGACTCGACTGGGCGCAAGAGTAGCCAGTCGGTTTCCCCGGAGGCACAAAGGACCCGTGGCTGGGTATCAGGTACCGAGGTGCACCTGCATAAGCTGGCGAAATATTTTTTTGCAAATGTCTTGCGAAAATATTCTTGCTCGTTTATTATCGAAAAAGAAGTTTCGGATAGGAACGTTTTGTCTGAGCGGTCGTCGTTCAGAAAGTAACTCGGAGTTTTAGTCGTGTTTTTCCAAATCCATCATGATGAGCAAGATAGAGTGCAGGTCGAGAACCTGCTTGCTGTCACGTACTCATCTTTTGGACTTGAAGAACATGAACATTTGGAAGAACGCGAGAATTGTTGCTAAAGCTGGATTGATTAATAACTCCGGCTTTGCGGGGTTATCGTCTACTCGGTTAGGACATCAGGCTTTCAACTTGAAAAAACGGGTTCAAATCCCGTTAACCCTGTTTTTTGTTTTCTTGCTGGCTCTGCTTGTGCAGCTAAGCAAGAGAGTTTCATTGATTTCGGACAGATTTACAATTTCACTGTTCGAACTTGAATGGTGCTGTCGTCTAGTGGTTCAGGACATCGCGTTGTCAGCGCGAAGATCGGGGGTTCAACTCCCCTCAGCACCGCCATGGGATAGGTGGTCTAATGGCAAGACATTGGTTTGTGGTGCCGAAAATGCGGGTTCGATTCCCGTCCTGTCCCCCAATTTCCTAAGCCGCTCGCTTTACAGCAGCCCTTTACCTGAATGGCCTCGCCACCGGTTTCAAGGTTTCCTTTTTCGGAGAAGGCTTTTCTGCGGTGGTGGCTTGAGTGAGATTCGCGGAGCGAATCGATTGCACCAGTATTGGTGCCAATCCAGATCGGCATACTTCATCGTAAAAATGAACTTGCACCGATTCGGGATGGGCGGCTCGCATTCTATCAATAAAGCCAATGCCAGGGTAATCTGAGCCAATGAGGAAAAATACTAATGACATATTCTTCTCTTTTGAAATGTTATCGATTACATGAGAAACTCTCCACGGGTCATCTGGCATGCCATCTGTAATTACCGCAATGAGTAGTTTTTTCTTCTTGCTCAAGAATGAACCGTTCGATTCATAATTTCGTATTGCATCATCCAAAGCCAGATGTAGAGCAGTTGCACCTGTTGGTCTGTTGTAGTCGAATATGCGATTTATTTCTTTGGTCGGTACATTTCTGTACCATTGTGTGTTGTCAGAAAAAGTGATGATGTTGATACCTGGAAGAGCGCTTGTTAGAGTTCGCGACAGAACGGCTGTCTCTTCCTTGCACCAATCCCATCGAGAAATCTCTGAGCGTGTCCACTCAGTAGATTCACAATCTTCCATTTGCATTGAACCAGAACAATCAATCAAAACCGTGATTTCGTAGTTCTCTAGCATTTTGATTTCTTCAGAAGACAAATTTATTGAAAGCCTTGCATTCTTTTTCTGTTTTTTATCCGATTCAAATAACTCTGTATTGAAGAGTCGGCTCGATGCCGGTTTGCTCGTCGCCGCGTTCGAGGTGAAACTAGCGTCGGTTTGAAGAGCTTTGTCCTTCGTGGCTGAATCAGGCTTAGCAGGTGTCAGTGAGCCAATCCCGCTTCTGAAAGACTCATTCCAATCATTCGCACTGATTTTGCCCGACGATTTCACGGCGCTTTGAGAATCTTGCTTTAATGCTGTTGAACGGATGGCTGGACGCTCGAGTTTGTCATTCGCTCCTGTTTTGGAAGCTTTTCCTTGAATGTAATCTTCCGCGCTAGACGCACTTGCTGCCAGTGTTAGGCAACCCGACAGCAATAAGACTAAGTTTGAGCTGTTCTTCATTTGGTACCTACTGTCTAAAATCCATCATAACCAAGGACAGAGGACACTGGGGCGTTCTGTGTCGCAATGTTAGTGGGCCACCTCGCAGTTTTAATTCAGTGAAATTGTTCAGGCTGGAGCGAATGCTTCCATGTGCAGCAGAAGACATATAAAGGAACGAATTCCTACTACATGAATGAGGGTAGACGGAGTACAGGGATTACACTATGGCGCAGGAAGATTAACTCTACTAATCTGTACTTATCGCCCCCTTCACCCCAACGCCAGGCTGAAATAGCTGTTACTTTACCTGCGAGTTTCACTATGATTGCTTTTGCCGACCTTTCAAAATACAACCAGCATGCGCTCAGAGCTGCTTCCCTATCGATTCTTCCCGGCTTGGGGCAACTCTATAATCGGCGACTGGACAAGGCTATAGCGTTTTTTCTGGTAGACATAGCGAATCTGGCACTCCTCGCTAGCATTTTGGGCGTGCAGTTGCCTGTTCACAATTACGCGACAGATGTATTGATGGGTCATTTGAGCACCTGGCGCCCGGGCACATTTCCGTTTTTCCTTGTCCAATCTATGCTGCTCGGATATGTCTTCTTCTCTATGTACGATGCCTACAAGGACGCGCTGAGCAACACGACATCCATATCATTCCGAGTTTTGCGTGGTGTTTTGGTTTCACTTTCAATCAGCACCTGTGTCTCCTATTTCCTTCACATGTTGGCGATTTTCGCCCTCGGTTTTACTATTATTTTGAACGTTAAGCCAGAACTGGCGATAGAAGACCATCCACAAATCACTCTGGATTTTGAGCTTGTAACTCCAGATGATTCTTTAATATTGCAAAATCAGAAGAGCGGTAAGGAATCTGATACGGACAATGATGCTCATGGTCCAGAGAAGCCAAAAAACAATGAAATTCAACCATCATTGAAGAGTGCTCAAATGACGGCATCCTCGGAGACTGATTCGCCGAGCATGAATATTGCTGCAACAGAGTCGGCGGCTCTTGCAAGTCAGGAAATCAAAAACGATAGTCCAGAGCGTGCTGTCGAGGTTAAGAGTGACGGCGCTGTGCCTGACACTGCAGAGACCACGCCTGAAAAGTCCGAAACAACTAAGATTACTGATTCTCCATCAACTGAAATTAAATTCGAGTCGGACTCAATCACCAAGCCAAAGCTTATTGCGCAGCTTCCTGTGCTAAATCCACAGGTCTCTCCTCCCAACGTTGAGACTGCAGCTTCATCTGACAATAAACAATCCAACGCTCCACAAATGCTGGGATTTATAGATTCGACTATCTCGGAAGATGCTGGTATGAGACTGCTGTGGTCTGATTTGTCGAGCAATATCAGGAAGTATGTGAACGAGAACCCATTGCAAGGTCAGGGTATGGCTGTAGCAAGTTTTATGCTCGATAAAAACGGAACACCAGTCTCGCTTCAGAGCGCACCTCAAACTGAACTTGCAAATTCTCTGACCAATGCTCTCCAGAAAATGCCTCATGTGGTACCACCAAAGAACAAGGAAAATCAAACCTATCTGCAAGTGAAAGTCTCGAATGAGAGCAACGGGACATTTGTCTCTGTTGAAGTTAACAGCCGTCCTTCTGTGGCTTCTGAAGAGTCTCTCAACGACTTTAGATATGAAACTGATTTGCAGGCGTACCTTCAATCAATCAAGAAATCTGTGTATGCTTCCTGGCGCCCGCCTGTGCAGGAAGGTGTTAAGCCTGTGATGATAGGCTTTAAAGTCACCACCAATGGACGTGTAGTGAATCAGCATATTGTCCAATCATCGGGTGACCCTAAATTGGATAGAGCTGCATTGAATGCTGCGCAAAGCGTAAGCAATTGGACACAACCTCCTGCTGGAACGTCTGAAGACCTTGATGTTTGTATGGTTCTGCAGAAGTGTAAGACTTGCGACAACGAGTTGTCTAAAAAGGCTTCTAGTGCCGATGCTACTGCAAGAACCGGACCATACGCTGGGCTGAACGTTTCAGATTAATGGAAGCTAGGGTACCAAAATTGCACAATCAATATGTAGTATCAAATCACCAGCCCAATCAACCCGATCCTGAAAGCGCCTCGCGAAATCCCCAGATTTGCGAGGCGCTTTCTTATTTTCGCTGATGCATCCTCTACAAATACAATACGCTGACATCGGCAAATCTCCTTTGTGGCATCTAGGATTTTCACTGATAGCAAGCACTCTTTCTTGTCCTGTGAGAGTGGCTCAGGTTTTTGTAGAGTTGTTAAGTGTCGTTATCTAACAGGGCTTGCAATATGGCAATCAGCAGTTTTGCTCATTCTGGTGAAGTTAAAGACCCATTGATGGCTGCTACTTTGTCGGTCATTCCTGGGCTAGGTCAGTTTTACAACGGTGAATCTCGTAAGGGATTTCTATTTCTTGATGTGGCTGTAATCAACTACGTCCTTTTATCTGTTTCATTGCTCGCACCAAATATGGTTCAAGCAATGAAAACATTTAGTGAGCAGTATGGCATGAAAGCAAATAGTGGAGTTCTTTCTGCTATCCAAAACATGCACATTGGAAGTCCAATCTCACTTGTTATTCTTGCAATGGTGGCATTATTTGTTGGCTATGCCGTACGAGACGCATATGACCAGGCAATGCGCAAAAAGAGAAGAGCTCTCTACGCTGATGCCGTCATTCCCTTAGATGAGGCAGCAAGTGGCTCCTACATTATTCATGCATCCGTTATTGTTGCTCTTGCAGTGATGGCAATATTCTTTTTTGTACCTAAACCGTTGTCGAAGCAGATTACTGAAATTGAGTTTTTTACTTCGGTAAAAAGACCCAGCGAGCATGCTACTGAGAAGCACATTGTTTCAAATGTGTCTCACACTGCCACCACAACTCATAAGGTTGATCCTACAAAACCGATCAATAAGGTACCTCCAAAGGCTGAGCTAAAGCCGTCTTCCACTCAGTCGAGAACCGTGTCATCATCAGCGTCTTCCTCTTCCTCCTCCTCTTCCTCTTCCTCTTCCTCCTCCTCCTCCTCCTCATCTTCTTCAGCATCAACTTCAGCATCTTCTTCTAAATCATCATCTTCAGCATTTTTAACTCCAAAAACGGTAGCGGCATCTATGTCCAGTGCTGCAAGCACTGCTCCGAGACTAATTCCAGTGATGCCGAGAAATGTGAGCGCTGCAGCAGTGATGCCAAATCCGATAAACCCGACGGTCGCTGGTACTAGCTCGGCAAGCGTTACGATGACGCCTGCGCCTAAGGTGGCATCTGCCATTATGGGAATATCGCAGTTGAGACCGATTGAATCGCATGCTAGCTCAACTGCTCTAGCTGCATTGCCTTCTGCAATGATGCCGACTGGACTGCCTCATGCAAGCAATTCTGCTGTGATGCCGGCGTCTGGTTCAGCTCCCGCGCGGGCTGCGCAAGCACTGCAACTTCCAGGAGCAACAATGCCGATTTTGGGTGGAGGAAGTAAATCTGTGTTCTCTCCCTTAAAAGCTCCTGCTGGAATATCAGGCAGCAATTCTGGTCCATCTATTGGCGCACCGGCACCATTGATGATACCAACCGGTCATCCGGGTTCTGGCATTGGCTCAGCGCCTGTACCTCAGGAAATGGGACGAAACACGGGAGGGAAGCATGGAACCCATTCTGGCGCTGACGATGGACCTGCCCCTGTCCGAGCTGGACGCCGCGGTCCAGGAGTTTCTGGTGAATCTTATGGACCTATCTCGATAATTCCGAGTGCTGGTTCTGAAACTTCCGGAAGCAGCAATAAGGATCTTAATCTTGACGGAAAGAAAGGAGATTTCGATTCACCGCATTGTGTGGTCAACGTTGATTTCACTAAGTACATGAGTGATTTGCAACGACGAATAAAGAGAAGCTGGTTTCCCGCCAAAGACACTCAGTCTTTGAGAATCAAGGTAATGTTCAAGATTCATTCCGATGGGCAAATGAGTAACCTTCGATTGAGCGCTCCATCTCACAATGCTGTTGCCGATCAGGCTGCGCTAAACGCTGTTCAAAACGCAAGCCCCTTCGCCGCACTGCCTCCGGGCGCACCTGAAAATGTGGATATCGAATTCACCTTTGATTACAACGTTTTTTCGGGACGCTAGACTCCTGCATTCCTGAAAGGTAAAGAGGGGCAAAAATGCCTCTCTTTATTCTTTGTTGCAGTTTGAGCAGACCCCAAAAATCTCAAGCACGTGCGATTTTATTTTGAAACCGTATTTAGCGCGAATGGTATCTTCAATTTCTTCAACCACGCACTGATCTAGATGATTGCTCTGTCCACAAGTCTCACAGACTAAGTGATGGTGATGTTCGCCAGGGGCTACCACCTCATAACGCTTTTCACCATCACCGAGGTCGACCGCCTGGACATAACCTTTCTCAACAAGAGAGTCAAGTGCTCTGTAAACCGTTGTCAGTCCAGGCGCTTTATCGCCCCCACCTGATCTAAGTTGCCCATAAATATCCTGGGCACTTGCCAGTTCCTGGGACTCTTCTAGAACATCGAGCACGACCTTTGCGCCTTTTGTTAGTCCTGAGCGCTTGAGCGACTTATTGTTTCGCTCGTGATCGTGTTTATGATCGTGGGAGTGTGCCGCCATTGCTCGCCGAACCTTTATTAGACTATTTGGGATTCTAGCATATCGCTAGTTCGCCAAATTGAACGCACATTCTGCACGATATCTTTTGTCCTGATCTTCAGACTTCATGCAGTGTTCGAGCAATCGGGTTCTAAGCTGTTGATCGAGAAGCTTCAGATCCTGCGGCTTTGAAACCCGGAATAAGTGCGATGCAAAGTAGCGGGCAGCTCCTTCGATTTCCGGCTCAGATACAGCCTTCATGTGAAGTGCTTCAACAATAGTCTGTGTGGGAAGCGTGAGCAGAAGCTCTGCGGGTAATTCCTCGTAGCAGGGGAAGCCTGTCCAAACGCCAACTCCGGACGCATACCACTGAAGCAAAGCAAGTATTTTGACATGAGGGTCACTGAATTCGCCATCCAAATCAGACATAATTTGTTTGAGGCGTTCGTTCGCAGTGATAGGAACCACGGTGCTCGGCAGCTTTTTGACAGGAAGCGGCGAATAAATCAGCAGATCTGTCATGCCTGGAACGACAATCATTCCAATGTTTGGTCTAAGGCAAGAGGGCATCGACATAAGCCACTTCTGCAGATCGGCAGCTGTTCGACGCTTTTCCTGGAGTTCTTTTTCGACGGCAACTTTCGGACCTTCTATGCCGGCGTCTGCGAACCAATCTACTAACTGCCTGCTGTAATGGAGCGTTGCGTCAAGGTGCCAATTAGTTTCCCAGCGAATGGCGTTGCCGCCGTGCTGGTAAACTATTAGCGCAAGTCGCTTCTTGTCATGCATCAGCTCGATGCTTGGTCCACCTATAGACATCTCTTGGCATGGTGACTCTTCGTCAATTTCTAGAGCTTTCGAGAGAGCACCGATGACTTCACTGTCGGTACTATCCAGTAGGACTTTCTTTGAAAGAAGCTTGCCCTTTGACGCTCCGCCATCAAAGACTCTGATGCGATTGGTTTTAGCCAAAACTTCGTTCAGTGAGGCTTGTGATGGATCGGGCAATTCTGAGGAAAGTACTTTCTTTATTGCAGTCCGGTGATTGGTATCACCAACGGTACTATTGTCTACCGGAGAGAATTTGAGGTTAATTCGGCTGCTAGCCGTTACTGGACTCACGAGTGCGCAAATGCCGATGGTAATCATGCAGCAAATCGAATATGTTCGGAACTTCAAAATCGCGCACCGCAAGAAACTGTGATTAAGTAATTCTATCAAGCTGACTGAAAGTTTCGAGAATTCTGCACTAAGTCTCATCTTCAATTTCAGCCTTTTAATCAGCTTCTTCAATTATTCCAGCGATTTCAAGATCGGGGTGTGTAACAATCCACTTCACCTCTTGATCTAACATCAGCGTGGGCATTTGAGATATCCGTTCGGCTCGCTTTGCTTGCCCTTTTGCTATATACAGCTTGATGAAACCCTCTTTCAATCGATTAAGCCTCAGTTCCTTGTCACCAAATTCGGGGGAGTTAGTCCACTCGTTTATGAGCAGTTCTTTAGCTTGTCTAAATTCGCCAGTCTCTATCAATTTTTCCAATTCCGAGACAGTCGCGTTCTCTGGTAAAGGCAAATTTTCTCGTTCGGAAAAGCCAATCGACGGAGCTTCGGATTTTAAATCCGGATGGCGCGAATCTCGTGTTAGTTTTCTTCGTCCTGACTCGATCAACTTTCCTAACAAGGAAAGCCATGGACCAATCGGAAGGATAAATGTAGGCATAGGCAACCTGAGAGCTTTTGTTCTCCTAGCTTAAGCTATTTGTTTAATCCTGAAAACATGCTGCTGCTATTTTGCCTCTAGCTTCTGCGCGATCTTTTCTCTGGGAGCTTTCTTTTTAAGAGCCCTTCTCAATTTGGTTTGCTCGTTGACGTTGAGTTTTCGCCTCTTCCACTCGTCCCGTCTTTTCCAGAAAATCGGCATACTCATTTAGTGGATAAACGAGAGTAAATCCCTTCTTGCCGTCTTCTGATTCTCTCTGGCTGATGTTAATTAGGAGCAGCGCCTCTGCGTCTTTGGTTTTACCTTCTTTTGAGTAAATCTGCGCCAGATAACCGCGTTCTTGGGAAAGGTCGAGGTGGTAATTAATTCGGTCAGAGATGATTGTTTTGTAGATTTTTTCTGCCTCGTCGAGCCTTCCTTCTTTCTCTGCATCTGATGCTTGTTTTGTTTGAAGCATCCATTGCATACTCTTCTTTTCGAAGGCAAGGTCCCTAAATTCTTTTGCCAGAGCACTGCTGATAGTGCTCAATGTTAACAGGATACCTACAGCGATTTTGATGACGGTCATTGTTACTCCTTTCAGGTTCTCGGTAGTAAACGCAATATCCTGAAAAATTACAAGGTCCGATTTGTTTCAAAATTGACCTCGAAATGGGAACTTTCATCAATTCTCTATCGGCTCTCCTAATTTTTGGAAGGGAGCCGTTGAGAATACACGGGAGTTTCGGAGCTCAAATGTTAAACAGGTTAGACTTGCGCATTTGTCACGCCTTCATCTTGTTGGCACTCGCCTCGACAGTTGCCTTTCTTCTGTTGCACGTTCCCTCAAGCTTCGAAGCTCCTCCAATTTTTGACCTTTCAGCCCCGTACAAGTAGCTAGGTTTGTCCGATGAGTTGCCAGATGGATACTCCTCGGCTTTTCGGTGCTTAAGCGTTGTATATCCACTCTGCGCATTTCGTATGAGTGAAATAGAGCAAGGCATCTTCATTCTCTGCACCACATTCAGTATTAGCTCATTTCTTAAACTTGATTTATTCCTCTTTCTATGTTCCATGCATATGCGCTCGAAATAAAAGCGGAAAGGCTGATCTAGTCTTGTCGTTCGGTTCTGGGTATCCTGAGAGAGAGCCAGACGTTTTTGAGGTAAGCATGAGAAGGAAAGGTCACCTGTGTTTGATTGGTGGAACGAATGTCTCAGTACCGGAAGTCTCGATAAATGTTACTGAAATAAGCAAATCGAGTAAGGAAAAATATTCTCCTCAAAGCCGAATCAGAGCTGCCGATGAAGAACTCACAACAATGCGTGAGGTTACCGATGCAGCGTTCTTCTTGATGCGTTCGTTGCCGATGGAGCAGTTGGAGATTCAGGAACTTCTCGATCTTTATGACATGTTCGTATCCGGTGAGGATGTGTTAGACCTCTATGTAGCAGAGTTTGCGCAGCTATCTCAAATGAGATTGTCACCCTTGGAAATGAAGCAGCTAAGCAAACTTCGAAAGATGCATTTCCACCTTTCCGATATCATTCCTGAAGCTTCAGAGAAAATTTCTGAGGTAATTAGGGCTTTGCAGACTAGCAGTTCCAAAGGCAAGAAAATTGCAGCACTGAATGCGGTGTCGTTGGAAAAGGGACATTTATCTATTGTTCCAGCCTCAAGTCAAGCAAAATCTAGTACTAAAGTTAAAGCAAAGAAGGCGAAAATAAAGAAACAATCGCCGCCCGGTTTGCAACTGAAAGTGACGTTGAAGGGGTCGCGACCGCTGGTGTGGCGTCGCATCCATGTTCCGGGAGATTGTTCGCTGCCTGAATTGCACGAGACGATTCAAAACTCCATGGGGTGGGAGAACAGCCATCTTCATTGTTTCAAGATAAATGGGCGTACATTCTCCGAGAATTCCGAGAGTTCTGAGACTGAGGCAACAAGATATAACCTTTCCGATTTCAGTTTGAAACCGTCGGATAAATTCGAGTACTGTTATGACTTTGGAGATAACTGGATTCATACAGTCGAGATGGAAGAATGGCTAGATAATCCCATCGATTATTTTGAATGTGTAACTGGAAAAAATGCTTGTCCACCAGAAGACAGTGGTGGTGTTCGAGCTTATGCAGAAAAGCTAGCTATCCTGAAAAATCCATCTCATCCAGAACACGCCGAAATTAAAGAATGGTTTGGTGAGGATTTTGACGCCCATCATTTTGCCTGAACCGTCAGGCTATTGGTGTTGTTACTCTCGGCTCTCTCTGTTGAGAAATTGACTTCCGTTTCATTCCACATAGAGCCATGGCAGCTGCCGTGGTTAGCACCACAACACCCCCCTCGCCTATGAGAGTTTGCCAGTCAATTGCGTTTGCTTGTTCTGACTCTTGCAGTTCTAGTTTGAACCCTAATATATTGGCGCCTTGAGACTCCGTCTTCACTGGAGGACTCCAGAGTGGACTGTAACCCATTGATTTCGCTGCTCCTTCAGAATCAACATGTTGCCATGGTGGCACCAGCCAGATGATTACCAGTGCGACAAGTCCCGTCAAAAGTGCAGCTTGTTGTTTAACATTCATCGTGGTCCCTCCGGATCAATGAGCTGATGGGGGGACGGCACCTTTTCAGAAAAGTGCCTGCAAAAGTCAAAAAAAGAGGACATTAATCGGAAATTTTATTTTTACAGGTGTTGCAAAGGGTAGGGGGATTTGGTTCTGTCCTGCGAATCCCTTTGTAGACGGTCGTTTTGCTTTTGTTACTTTTGTTTTTCTGAAGGAGCATAGAGCTGAGAGGGCGTGCTAAACTGATTCTTCGTCCGGGCGGTTAGCTCAATGGTGGAGCACCTCGTTTACACCGAGGGGGTTGGGAGTTCGAGTCTCTCACCGCCCAAGTTTTTCCGGGATCGGGCTAAAGTCACATGCTACTAGCCTGCTACTCCCGAAAGAAAATAATATATAGCGAGCGGAAACTTTAGATAAGTATTTCGCTTGTAAAACGCTTTCTACGAACAGTCAGGTCGGATGTTCGAATAATGGGACTATATTGGATTGGCCTTGGCATCAAAAGCGGTCGGCTTCTTGCGTTAGACACCATAGTTTTTAAATGCACCGCCCCCGGTGGTGTTTCACACAACCGAGTCGCAGGTCCAACTCACATTAGTCGCAAAAAACAATCATGATCAGTTGTTGCCTTGCTGCGCAAGCATAGCCAGCTTGACCTTCACATGCCCTGCCAGTCATACTGGTTGAGATAAGCCCTTTGAGTTTAAGAAATGAACAAGTTTCTAAATGTGATTGTTATATTGGCTTTCTCCTCCAGCTCGATGACTAATGTGGGTGCACAGGGTCTTAAAGGCACTGATTTGGATCTGGGTGAAATTCAGGGCCGTGCACCCATGCCTGATCTAATTCCTGGTAAGGATGATCAGGCTCGGTGGTGGCTAGTGTCTAGCAACGTTTCGCGGCTTATTGGAATGAGCAGAAAACAAGTTAGTGCTGCATTCGGAAAAGGAGCTGAGAGAAAGCTTGATGAGTTGACCTACAAGATAACAAACGGCAAAGCAAAGAAATCGGGACAGATCTCTTGCATTGAGCTTCGTATTAAGTTTAAGAATGGGATAGTTGAAGAATATTCAATAGCTTCATTACGTTGGCTCTAGTATTTACCTTGCTCAATTTTTTTCTGAACTGAAGGAGCGCGTTTTAACCAGTCAGCCATACTTTGACGTGCTGCAGGGTGATTGCTTACGTAGTCTGCATATCTTGATTCATGGTAGCGATGATAATTTGAACTTTCCTTTTTGCCATTAATATCCATGTCGGTATGTGCATCGAACAGTATGAATTTGCTCAGCCCGTCCTTTCCTTGAGCGTTGTACAAAGCACAAAGATCCTTTGTTGGCTGTTTGTGGTTTTTCGAATCGTTCCACTCATAGGACACAATACCTGGTGATTTGAGTTCGCTGTGGACTCTTACTTCGGTCTCGTAGGAGCCCACCTCAGCATCGCCTTTTACACTCAAAAATTCGGGAAGTGAAGCAGGTTGTTGCCTCATGAACAGCTCCGTTAGCGTCTGATGTGTAGCATGAAAACCCTCATGTGCGAAGGTGAGTGGTCCCTGCAAAAATTCGAAGAGGTCAGTCGAATTAGGCTTATCAATTCATTAACAGCACTGGACCGTAGCCGAATCCCTGCTATGATAATAATACAAAACCAGTATTGTAAGCCTTGGTCTGCCGCGTCGCGGAATAGCGAGGCCCCTCGGAGGGAAACCTCTGGAGAAGAGCAGGCAGAGCAAATACAAAGTCTTGGGAGGGGGAAGATTTCGGTCTTGCCCCTCTTTTTTTGCATTTACTTATATTCATCCAGTTGGACGACCAAATGCTGCACTCGCTCATAGGGTTCAGCAAGTCTGTTAGCTGATTTTGAAAGCAAATAATTTCTGCAGGAGCTTGCGAAGAAATCAGCCAATTGAATACCATGATTGGCGCTAGAAGCTAAGTAAATATCAGCCTCTCTGTACTGTCCCGTGTTGTATTTGTACTGACCTGGCAGTTTGCGCAATTGTTCCAAAAATGGTGGACCGTAAACTTGCCAGCCGCCTTGCTTGGCTATTGCAATGTTTAATTGTTTGTAGAACTCAAATGCTCTTAGAATTGTCATCTCTACCAGTTTTGAATACACTGCAAATCTATGTTCGTGGGTAGCGCTCGCCTCTGTGTGCCAGTGACTTGCAATGACAGATGCGATGTTTGCCCTGCCAAGTTCGCTTCCCAGCGCCAGTTTTTGATCATCGTTCATTTCTGCAAAGTGCAGTGTGCGTGACGCAAACCACTTCTCTCTTTCTTTTAACCCTTTCGTTTTTGGCGGAGTGAAGATGACTTTTGATGCCTTCAAATGCAACTTTTCCGCCGATCTGGCGCCGTCAAGCACGACAAGCGCCACAGTCATTATCTCCTGATCTTGAAGCGTTCCTGATTCATCAATGAATGCATGCATCTGTGCTGTTACTCTACGAACGATTCAATAGGAGTAACGTGACTCCACCTTTATTTAATTTGCCCGTTGATTGAGCCAGATTTCTCTTTCTTCTCAACGATCCCTCATTTGGCTTTTTTCTTGTGAATGAGTATTTCATCAACTGCTCCCGCAGGCCAGTCTGCACTGATAATTCGTTCCTTGCCAGTGGACATAGAATGAAGAACTATTTCAACGTCATGACGATTCTTCTGAATTTTGTCCTTTTCAATTGGCCGATCAGCGTAAATTGGATCTGGCTCGAAGTCGATATCAGATGACGACCATTCAGTAATTCCGCTTGCAAGAACTCTCTGAAAAATAAAGAGTGTTTTTTCTCCTGCTGTCCAATCAATTGTAGTGGGGATGCCAATGTCAAAGGATACTCGTTCAGGAACCTGTCCAGTGTTTGGCAGTGTGGGCATGGGCTGAATATTTGCAAAGAAGATTTCTTCGAAATAATTTCGCTCAGTTATCCACGCGAGAAAATCCTGTCTAGATTGTATATTCATACTTCATTCTTTTTGTTTTCTTGTCTTTAGGTGTCTTGCTTGTTGATTTCTTTGTTTTTGCGAAACTTTCCGGCAGCAGCATTTCCTGCCCAGTGACAATTGTTGCTTGGGCTGATTCCATTGCTTGTCGTAACGGATCAAATGCCAATCGTGAGTATATCTGAGTAGCGGCGTGTGATTTGTGGCCGAGAACTTTTCCGATTATTTGCAGAGATTGATTGTTCATTGCCATGTAAGAACCAAGTGAGCGCCTTAGATCGTGCAAACGCAAGTCTTGAAGGCCGCTTCTTACTAAGAATTTTTGCCAGGCCTTTTTGGGTTCGACTAAATGTCCAGTGATACCGTCACTAGGAAATACCCATTCATCAGATTTATTATTTTGTTTGCGATTCTCCAATACCTGAAAAGCTAGATTCGTTAGTGGCAGGGTCTGTGATTCTTTGTTCTTTGTAATTGGAATTCGCCAAAGTCTTAGTTCAAAATTGATCTCGTCCCAGCGCATTGACAATACGTTCGCCTGTCTTGCGCCAGTAAACAAACTGAGGTAAACGTAGTCTCGAAAGTCGATATTTTAAGTGTTGCAAAAAACTTTTCGAATTCGTCTGGACGAAGAAAGCGCTCTCTAGATTGTGTCTGGAATTTAGTCACACTTGTGCAGGGGCTTTCGCATAAGACATATCCATGTTTCTTGCCCCAAGAAAGCACTGCGCGCAAATCATCAAAAGCACGATTTGAAGTGTGGTGCCCCTCGCTCGCCACCGAGATCATTGATCCGTTGCTGCACTTCGTTATGGCTGATGGTATCAACTGGTCGCTCAAGCCAATCAGAAAAGTAGCGTGTGAAGTTGGCTCGTGTTTCTTTCCATGTTTTGCAATGGTGCGTGGCATACTCGCCTAAATATTGAGCAAGCAATTTTTCAAGGGAAATGGCTGTTTCCTTTTCCACTTTTTTGATCGGCTCACCCCTGGCAATGCTCCCCAGCAGATCCTGAGCTTTCTTTCGTGCAATTTCTACGGAGATGTCCGGAAATTTGCCGATTTTGATGCGAGTTGGTTTCCCTTCTATCTTCTTGTAAACATAGAATCTACTTCCCCCAGTTGAATAAACGAGAATGACAAGTCCCTCTACAGCCGTGTCGTGATAAACAGAAAAACCTGTAGCTGGCGGTTTCAGCTTTGCTAGCTCCGTTTTCGTGAAATTCATTGACTTCGCTGATCTTGCAGGCATTTTGAGGAATTTTACTCCATTTGTCAGGGCAAGCTATTGCTTCATTTTGATGCTCATTGCAGGGCAAGTAAGGACTGCTAATATCAATACAGTCCCTGCTGGCCTACATCTATAGAAAAGCAGACACAGAATTTACATGCTACTAGCCTGCTACTCCCGAAATCAAACAAGAGAAAACGAGAGGAATCTATAAAGTCTGTAAATGGAGATAAGTCAAGCCTTACGAGAAAGGTATGGGCATTTTGGAAAAACAACAGAAAATCCCCAAAACCCTACAATCTTCGTTATACCTCCTCGTTTACACCGAGGGGGTTAGGAGTTCGAGTCTCTTACCGCCCAATCTTTTTTAGAAGCGACTTTTTCGAAAGTCGCTTTTTTGTTGGGTCCATTGTCTTTCAATGGAGTAGGTTGAAAGTTAAAGCACTGTCCCCAGGCGGTGTAGGCGGTTCAGGTCTTCCAAATCGTTTTCGTTAGTAGGCGCACCTGGTTCAAAGAGCCGTCGGTGGTTCTGAACAATTTCTTCTTTTGTTTTTGTGACCAGCTTCTCTAAATTTGAGTCTTTTATTTTTTCGCGCACAAAAGTTTCAGCTTGATTACATGCATTTGCTGAATCGTAGGCGTCGAAAAGATGTTTCGCCACCAGATCTTTAGTAGATGCGCTATTCATCGACGAAAGCGCTTTCATAGTATTAATAATCTCGTTTCTGGCTGCATCACGATCACCTTTTGCCAGATGAACGCGTGTAAGCAGAATGAATGGTCTATCAATTATGTCTGCTCCCCATACGGTGCGTGCATCTTTGATTGAGCGTTTAGCTAGAAACTCGGCACGGTCCAGTTCATGCGCTTCCAGCGCCGAGTAGCATTGAATCGCGCTAAGTCCGCATTCCATATTTGGAATATCCATACAGTGGTAATTAAATGGTAATTCTTTTCCGGTAAACTTTTGCTCCTTAATAGCTTTGTAGATTCGCTCTGCTTTTTGCACGTATTTTGCAAAGGCCGCTTTGTCTCCTCTTTCCCATTCGAGTTTTGCAAGCAGGGTGTAACCCTTGAAAGATTGCAGGCATTCTTTGCCTTCCGGCGCCCATTTGTCAGATATAGCTACGCACTGTTGAAGAGCTGCTTCGGTACCGCTCTTATCTAAAAGCTCCGTGTTTAGATCTGATATAACGTCATAGCAAATAAATTTCTCAGGAGTGTAATCTCTGCTTCCACTGGCGGAATCAAGCGCCTGAATGATTACATTTAGATTCTTTATGCAATCGCGTTTCTCATTGGGATTTGCTCTGACAGTAAGCGACTCTGCCCGTCTGATTTCATCGTGTACCTGATTGGAAAGACTTTTCTTGATCTTCGGAGCTGAAGGGTGGACGATTGCATCAGCTGGTACCTTTTTCTTCGACAAAAATGGTGTTAGAAGTATGATTGCTGAAGAGCAAACGACTAAGGCTACTATTGGGATTAACCGGCTATCTACTGCGAATTTAGGTTTACTCTTCAAAGTATTTAGAGACGGTAGAAATGCGGCACAGAGGCTCGACATACTGTCGTACCGTGCTTCTCTGTCCTTAGCAAGTCCCCTCTCAAAAAAGGAATTTAAGCTTGCTGAAAATGACTTTTGAGGCACCGGTAATGGTGCCCCGATGTGTTTGTACAGGAGTTCGTATGGTGTTTCACCAGAATAAGCTGGCTGTCCCGTAAGAATTTCAAACAAGACACAAGAAAGAGAGTAGACATCTGTGCGTTTATCGACTCTTTGTCCCTTGCATTGTTCGGGGCTCATGTATTGGGGGCTTCCTTTTATCGTTCCAGTTTTTGTGTTGCTTGTGCTTGCTCCTTCATGCGAGCTGTCAACGCTTGCAATACCAAAATCCAAAATCTTGACGGAGATGGTGTCATCTGAGCAGTCTGAAACAACTATATTTGCTGGTTTTACATCGCGATGAACAATTCCCTTCGTATGGGCGTATTCCAAACCGTCGCAAATTTGTTGAACTGCGCTGGCCAATTTTGCTTTGTCTAACTCGCTTTGTGAGCGAAAGAAAGAAAGCAAATCTTTGCCCTCTATGAATTCATAGACCAAGAAGGGGGTCTCATTCTTTGCCATGCCCGTGTGCAGAACACGAACAATATTTTGATGGTCAAGTTTGGCGATAGCTTTTGCTTCCCGCCTTAAACGCTCTGCATCATCTTGTCCACCAACCGAGGCGCTCTGAAAAAATTTTATAGCAACGAACTGGCTTATTGGCGAATAGAATGCCTTCACAACAGTTCCTGAGCCCCCTTCGCCAAGGCATTCAATAAGCTGATAATCTGCCGGTAGCAGCTCTTCGAATTTATGTAGCTCGAAGCCAGATGATTCCATCAGCTGCGTCAGACCTCAGTTCTTCAACAAAACAATGTCCTTTGCTTTCAGTTTCATTTGCGCATTGGCTTGGTTCGGTGCAACGACATTCATAATACCTTTTGCCCGTATTTTGATTTCTCTATTGATGAGTTTATTTCGCCCATCCAGAATAGCGTTCTTGTCAGTTCTGTCCCACCAATCTTTCAGCTTCTCATCGATGCGTTTTTGCTCGCCTGGTTTGCTGAAATTCACAAGGGTAAAGGTTCTTGAGTTGTTCTCCTCGTTGTCTCTTTGCTCAATAGCCCATATATCTCTATTTATTTGAGGGCTTTTCGGAAATCGGACCAGATGTCCTTCTTGAGTTAGTATTTTTCCATGCAGGTTATGAACGGAATCAAGAACCTCGATTGGCTTCTTGTTATCGGAAGTGTCAGTGTCAAGTTCGAGATGAGTGGGTTTCTCTGGAAATGTCTGAATTTTGTATCGCATTACTATTCGGTCGTTTCTGTAGAGATCCTTCGTAAACGTCGTATCTGGAACTGAGACAAAAACAAAGTTATCTTTGTATTCCAGCACCATGAATGAACCATTTTTCAAAATTGCATGTACAAGAAAATTTGCTCTATTTTTCACTCTCAATTCATTTGGCAAAACTGTCTGTTTGTGGAACTTTTCTTCAGCAACAACAGAAGGCTCGTATTGCTTAACCGTGGAAATCTCAGTCACTTCAATATGAGGTTGAGGACTCTCAGGTAGAAATTCGCCAACGTGAAAAAAATCGCCTTTGATTTTCACGATGTCGTGGCGTTTCATTCTTGAGAAAAACTCGACCACCTCTATCTTGTGCGACACCATGCCGATTTGAACGTTGTTGAAAAAATCCGCTGGGTCTCTGTAGGTGAAAACGAATTGTCTATTCGTTGGGTCTGCTGCGTGAATCTCACCCGTAAGTCCATCGCTTCGAAGGTGGACTCTCAGTTCGTCCATGTCTAAGCCTTTGGGATTAGGCAACTCATCAGTTTCTTTTGATCTGAGTGCTTTTTCTTTCTTGCTGCTTGATTGTGTAGCACTGCTTGAACTTGTTTTTGAAACACCTACTCTGGAGTGCTCAGAAGCCTGCGTTGCTAACGACATTGCTTGCACACCTAAAAATACAAGTAAGCCAGCTATCCAAATTTGATTGGTGAGATTCATGTTTTTGCGCTTTGCCTTGAATGGACATTATAGCATTCAGAAACTTCTGGCTTCTTGCGGGAACAAAGAATGGACTCATTTCATCAACAGCAGCGTAAGTGAAAATTGTTTTGGTGAAAGCCATGGAAATGAATTGTGTTAAAGGTGCGTACGTTCCTCGAACCTCTGCCGAGCGTGGGAAACCTCGGTGTATAGACATTCCTGAGGGATTCACAGATGCTCACACTGAGTGCTTTGGATACGACGTTTATTCAGTTGCTGCCTCGCCTTCTCATCCTCAAGGCTTGCCCATTTTGATGATTCATGGAGCACTCGTATCAAGGCGCTATATGCTTCCGACAGCTGAGCTTCTCTGTCAAAAATACCGTGTGCTTCTGCCAGACCTTGTCGGTCATGGTGGTAGTTGCAAGCCGAAGCGAACCTTAGGTGTGCAAGAGCAAGCTGCCATCCTGGCTGAGTTTTTGCGTCAGAACAATATTGACAGGGCGTATGTTCTAGCTAATTCTTACGGATGCGAGGTGGCGGTCCATTTGACTGCCAATTATCCTGAATTAGTGGAGCGCCTTATTCTCATAGGACCCACATGTGACCGAAGTTGGCCACATGTGTTCTTGCAATTTTTGCGGCTATGCTGCGATGGATTGTTCGAACATCCCACTATGTTTCTCGTCTTGTTGAAGGACTTGTGGGAGATGGGCTTGATGAGGGCAATTCGAACGTCTCAAATCATGGTGAACTATCGAACTCTTTTTCAGGTTCCAAAAATTCAATGTAAAACCCTCATCGTAAGGGGTAGTAATGATGCGATAGCTCCAGAAGAATGGACTCACAAGGTTGTAAGAGCCTTCAATGTTGATGTGAAATACGTACCTGTTCAAGGTGCGCCGCATAATGTCCAGTACAGTTCTGCATCTATTCTCTCTGAGATGGTGGACAAATTTCTGGCAGATCAAGAGATTGGAAGAGTGCCGCACGCCGCCTGAAATTTGCTCGCAGCTTTTTCCTCATTCGAGAGATAGAATTTGCGATATTGTAATTCTGTGGAAATTCTCTTTGCGCGTTTCCGGGAGGAAATCGAGAGGCAAGCGCCCCCGTTGAAGGGCTCGCGATTCGGTGCGAACACTTTTTGTAGTTATTGGTTAAGGACAATCGATACATTCTTCAAATGAATCTTGCTTGGTGTTATTTTTTGTGAGTAAATCCAAAAGTAACTATTTGGAAGGTGATGGTTTTGATTGGCTGAAATCGCAAGGTTCCACGGCAGCAGAATCTAACAAGCAATGATTGTCAGGTCTAGAAAGTGCTAGGCAACGGCGTATGGAAGGTACTACGGTAGCGTACCGGTTTTGCGGGTTTGGCGTGAGAGGTTCGAACTGGTAAGAAATGTGGCTGAGTCAGCAAAAACAAAAAGCAGGGTGCTATCCTGCTCTTTGTGGGATCGAACTTTAACTAACTACCAACCTCTTCTATATTGGTTGTTGCGGATATGATTCAATCGTCGCTGAAGATTGTAATTCTGGCGTCTCACGTTGTAATTTCCACCATAGACGTTGGTGCCAGGTGCATATCCGTACGGTCCATAGGCTCTGCCAAATTGATCCTTGTAAGGATATGAACCATTACGTCTTTGCCATTCTGCTTCAGCTGCTGCTTGTTGATTCAAATTGTAGAGTTGCTGATTGTACGCATTCGATTGTTGCTGTGCTTGCTGATTCATCCACATTTGAACTGCCATTCGATTGAGCATTTCCTTTTGATCGTCTCTAGCTTCTGCTGGAGCAATTTGTGATGCGCCGCAGAACGCCAGGGTGAGGAAAGCAGCTAATAAATTCTTCTTATTCATATTCTCTTCCTTCTTGGGTGCTGTATGCGTTCTCGACGGCATTCTCAGCTTCTGGTTCCAAGTTGAAGTTCAAAGTGGATCAGCGAAACAGCGCTAAACATTTTAATTTCAGCGTTACTCCAGTGATTTCTTTTGAGCAAAATGGTACTCTTAACACCAGAATCTATTGTGACTATTGTCTGATCCATGGATACAAAGACCGACGAAAGACTTTTTCGGCATATGGTGCAAAACGTCACCGACTATGCCATTTTTGCACTCGATCCACTCGGACATGTTGTGAGTTGGAATAAAGGCGCTGAGCGAATCAAGGGCTATTCTGAAAAGGAAATTCTAGGCGAGCATTTCTCAGTTTTTCATGAGTCAAATGACAATAAGAGGGAACACGCTAACTCCATTTTGGCAACGGCTTTAAAGAATGGTTCCTACAAAGAAGATGGCTTTCGTCTGCGAAAGAACGGTGAGAAGTTCTGGGCTCATGTTGTAATAACTGCTATGTTTGATGAAAATCATCAACATATTGGGTTCTCAAAGGTAACGCGCGACCTCACTGAGAGACGTTCGCTCCTCGCAATTAATCGAATTTCTGAAGCTGCACTGGAAAAGAGCCAGGCTTCTTTTCAAACTATGGTAAATGAAGTCACTGACTATGCGATTTTTCTCTTAGATAGAGATGGGTATATCAGCTCGTGGAATCAGGGTGCCGCAAGAATAAATGGTTATTCTGCAAGTGAAATTCTTGGGCAGCACTTTTCGATTTTTTATACAGAAGAGTCTCGAAATCGGAAGCATCCTCAGTTTGAACTAGAGCAGGCTGCGCTGGCTGGTCGCTACACCGAAGAAGGTTGGCGAATCCGAAAAGATGGAAGCACGTTCTGGGCTAGCGTGACCATAACCTGTATAAAGACTTCGGAAGGAGAAGTCTCGGGGTTCATCAAAGTAACCCGTGACCTCACCGACGTGAAGAGATATGAGTCGGAAATACGTTTAGCGCGAGATGAAGCTATCAAAGCAAATCAATTGAAATCGCAATTCATTGCTAACATCACTCACGAGATTCGTACTCCACTTGCAAGTATTGTTGGTTTGAGTGAACTGATTGCACTCGAAAACAACCTGGAATCTGATACGAAGCAATCAGTAGACGCCATATTCGAGTCGTCAAAGCTTTTGATGGGAATGGTTAATGAGATGCTCGACTTCGCTCGGCTTGAGTCTGGTCGAGTTGTGTTGGAAATTATTGAGTTTAATCCTCATGAGTTGATGTCGAATGTGGTGGCACTAACTCGTAGGTCGATCGAAGAGAAAGGCTTGGAGCTTTTCGTAAAAATTGACGAAAACGTTCCAACCAAAATGTCCTCTGACCCTGCAAAGCTTCGTCAGGTGGTTTTGAATTTGCTAAGCAACGCAAGTAAGTTTACTCCCACTGGTGCAGTAGAATTGCTGGTCAGTCTATCAAACAATGGAATTCGATTTGCAGTAAAGGACACGGGCATCGGCATTTCTGCTGAGAACCAGTCCAAACTGTTTAAGCCATTTTCTCAGGCGCATGAATCAACATCAAGACTTTACGGTGGAACAGGACTTGGGCTTTCCATCGCGCAAGAATATGTGGGATTGCTTGGTGGCAAAATCACGATAGATAGCGACGTCGGCATGGGCAGCACGTTCTCTTTTGAATTGCCTGTCGAGCTGACCAGAGAAAATTAGTTGCTTCGGCAAGTCTAGGACACAGTTTATTTCTTGTCCTTTTGCAGCTGTGTGTAGATTACCTCACAGCCGTGGTCACTACACCTGGAAATTTGAATTTTGCCACCCGTGATAGCTTCTCTGATTTTATGCATAGTCACAATTTGATTGCCAATTACTATTGCAACTCGGCTTCCCAAATGTTTGCTGGTGAATTCCTCAAGTGGTTTGATCTGGCTTTCGGAAAGTTTGATCAATAGATTGGGGCGACCTTTGTTGTCCTTTTCCTTTTGAGGATCTCCATCCAAAATAATAGGGACGAAGCTTTTATATTCAATCACCTCGTATTCTACGGGCTCTCTCTCGTCTTCTTGTAAAAGGTGATAATCGTATTCGACTAATTTTTCGTCTTCGTGAACCGGCAGAACCTCGCTCTTGTTTTTTGAAAACCTGATGACATGGTAAAAGCCGTCAGCTATTATCGAGTTCTTAGTCTGATTTTGTTTTTTATTATCCGATGAGGCTTGTTTCGAGCTAGATTCACTCTTTGTTTTTTGCACAGAGTCTTGTGCCAGTACTTCCGTCGAGGCGGATGATGAAGCTAATAAAACACAAAGTGCCATGATAGTTCTGCCTGCAGTCATTTTTGCTCCTTTGCGATGCATTATAATTTCAATGCTTGAATGGGTCCCTCAGCTTTCGCCAGGCTCCATCTTCTCAAGTATCGTTCCATTTATCGCATCAAAGAAATAATGTTTAGGTCATTTAGTTTCCCTGGTCTTGCTGGTTTCCTCTGTTTGCTGCTTCTTGCATCGCCAGAAGCTACAGCTAAGAGTTCTTCAAAGCTTGAAAAGTTGCTTAACGAAGCACAAAGGGCAGAGTTCTCTGATAAGGAAAATACGTATGAAAAGTGGCTCGCTGTAGAAAACTGCGCCGCTAAAGCTGCTAACCCGGCTGTTCTTGCCGTTGCGCTTGAACATTTGGCGGAATCAATCAGCGAAAAGGACGCAGACAATGCCATTGATAAGTACAAGCGAGCGATTGAGTTGCGCAAGCGAGATGGCGTTGGAAGTCCTCTCGGCTTAGCACGTTGTCTCTTGCGCTACTCATTTCTATGCGAGTCGAATCAGAAAGAAGTACCGCTTGACTCAGTTCTCTCGGAAGCCCTGGCAATAGCAAATAAGGGTGATGCGCCGGAAACTCTGAAGTATCAAATCATGAGCGCTCTTGCTGATGAGTATTGCCGGGAAAGAAAGTACAAAGAGGCTGAGGATATGTGCGCTGAAATTCTCAAGCTTGCAAATGATCCCACGTGTCAAAATGCGCGAGGCAAGAAGCTAGCTGCTTATGGGACTTTGACGTTGATATATTCACAGAAAAATGAGTATGAGAAAGGCGAACACACGCGCGATCTCATAAATGAGCTTTCGAAAGTGAAACCTGATGCCGCCGAAATACAGGCTGCATCTGAAGAGTTGACTAGAACAGACGAATTAGTTGATGCTGCCGAAATGAAAGCCGCGTTTGCAACGAATGAAAAGGGTGTTAATGAGTCACAAGGGAAGGCTACTGAAAGAGAACTCAAAACCGCTGAACTGATTGAGTGCATAAAGTGTGAAGACCTGCGCTTGGTGAGCGATAAGTTGCAAGAAATGCTAGTGGATGAAAAGCTTGAGAAGGGCAGAATTTTGCTCTCAATTGCGAGAATCGGCGACGAAAAAACAATTCCCTTACTTTTAGATTTGGCAAAGCGGCAATCTTCCAATTTCAATAGTATTGTGTGGTGCACTGGGGAAATGGAGAACAGCAAGAGCGTTGAATTCCTTGTGGATACTCTTGCGAACGGCTCTACTGTGGCGAAGGCACTTGCTGCAGAGTCGCTAGGCAAAATACTGGCGAACAAAATTTCCGCCAAGGAGCTGGAAGGAAGAAAGACAGATTTAGTAAAAAACATAAGCAGAGCAATCGACAATGCACCAGATACGCGTGAAGGTCATGAGCTGATTTCAAAAGGCATGATAGCTATATTGCGTGCTGCGGACACTGAGGGCTTGAAATCGGTCGCTAAGCAACTTCAATCGTCTAGCGAGACTATTCGTTGGCAATCAGCGAATGTGCTAGCCAGGTCTAAGAAAGAGCTTCAGCCTTATCTGGTGATGCTCAGAAAGAACATTGTTTTTGACACTCAGGCAAGGCGAGACTCTGTTGCATACGCGATTCGTGCACTTGGGGTGGCAAAAGATAAGGAATCAGTAGAGCTGCTTCGAAGGCTTCTTGTCTCTGATGATTCGTTTGTCGTTCGCTCTTGCGTTGTAGCACTGGGTTCAATTGGAGATAAAAGTGCAGTTCCAGATTTATTGAAGTATGGTGAGGCAGAGTTAGCAAAATATAGAATGGCTAAAAAGAGTGGAGCGAGAATTCCCTCGACTCAGAACGAGCTTTTGCTTTTAGCAAGCACTCTTGGCTCTATCGCTGACCCCTCGGCGATTCCCTTTTTGAAGTCACTGCGAGCCGAAATGCTTCCCATCCGATTGCAGCCTGAGATAGAGATTGCTTTAGCCAAATTCGGAGATGAAGCATTTTTTGATGAGTCGGCTCGGAAGTCCGCGGAAGGCAGTTGGCAGTCTGAGGCAGCGTTTGCACAGGGCTTAGGCGAGCTGAAAACTGAAAGAGCCAGGGAAACCTTATTGCAGCTGTGGCAATCAAATAAAGACCCGCGTTCGAAGGCTGACCTTTTGAATGCCGTTGCTGCTTGCAAAATTTCCAATTCACAGCAAATTGTTTTGAAGTGTTTGTTAGATGAAGATGTAATAGTTAAGGCTGGGGCAGCTTCCTTGCTGGCTGAGTCGGGTCTTGCTTCAGACGATGTGATCACTGCTCTGCACAACGCTTTTGTAGCTTCTCGAAATGATGCAATGAATGATGCCAGGCTAAGCATTTTGGATGCTGCGGATCAGCTGAAGCATCCTTTCAACAAAGAGGTGCTCGAAGATAGAAATGAGCAGGATTACCTGGTGAAGAAGAAGGCTTTTGAGCTCGCCAGACTGGCTGACTTGAGGAGTTTTCCAAACTACAAACTTGGGCCTGTGAATACAAAACATGGCAAGGAATACTATAGAAGGGTGGCAGCTCTGTCTTCAGCTAAGTCCACGGCCAAAATCCAAACTGTAAAGGGCGACATAGTCATTCAATTGCTAAATCAGCAAGCGCCTATGACTGTCGATAATTTTATTTCTCTCAGTAGTGATGGCTATTTCAACAAGAATATTACTTTTATGCGAGTGGTCCCAAATTTTGTTGTCCAGAGTGGTGACCCGCGCAATGATATGAATGGAGGTCCTGGCTATCAGATTCGTTGCGAAATAAACCGAGCTGAATATGACGGTCCTGGAGTTGTTGGCATGGCTTTATCTGGCAAAGATACTGGAGGAAGTCAATTCTTCATCACGCATTCCGCCCAGCCACATCTTGATGGCTCATATACCATTTTTGGAAAGGTTATTTCTGGAATGAATGTAGTCGAGTCGATAGCACGCGGCGATGAGATAGCAAGGATTAAGATAGTCGAAGCCGAAAACTAGTGTAGCCATAAGATCATCAGCTAACGACGAACCACGAGTTGGCGAGCGGACTTCTACAGGGACAGCAAAGCCTGCTTGGCTGAGTCAGAACGGAGTCTCGTCTCAGTTGGCGGCGCATTATCCCGTGAACAGGCGTCTATTACCGTGCTTGGCCATATCCCCATAAGGGCGCCTGGTACGCGGGATTGAGATGCCATGAGGGAAGGTTCGCTTGAGCATCGTCATTCTTAAGAGGGCGTATCAGCAAGCCTTCAGCGACCTGGTCTAAGACTTTTATTTTGTTCTCCTAATTTTTTCGACAATACTGTGAATTCAACATGGAAGAGAGCGCTGAACAGGGAACAGCGAATCAACAGTAGATAACAAAGTTAGGGTAGAAAAATGTCCGACAAATTTGAAAATAACATTGCAGTAGCAGACAAATCATCGAAACCTGGAGATACAATCCATAAGCAAACAGTTGACGGTCGTCACGACTTGCTCGATCAGCAGAGAAAGCATAGTGATTCCTTAAAACATGGCGGAAAATCTGGTGTATCTGGATTATTCGGTAAGCCAGAGTTTCATGGTGACAAGGAAAAAGAACATAAATCAGCGAATACTTTCGATGCGGCTGCAGCCGGTAAGAACGCTGACGTTACTAATAAAGTTTCTAAACAAGATGATGGCACCATCGTTGGTGAAATGCCTTCTGGTGAAGTAGTTGCCGTCAATCCTGATGGTAGCTCAGACCTCGTAAAAAAGGATGGTACAACAGTACACACCAATTCTGATGGGTCGAGTCTCACAACCAAGCCCGATGGTTCAACCGTCGAACATAAGACAGATGGAAGCACAATTGCCAAAGATAAGAATGGCATCTCTATAACATCATTGAAAGATGGCACCGAAATCTATGATTATCCGAACGGCGATAAAATCACCAACTATGCAAGTGGTGCCTGTAAGACAGAAAGAGCCGATGGCACTATGGTTCTAGAAGGAAAAGATGGATTGCCCAGAATCACTTACAGTGCCAATGGCGACCGTGAGATTATTGAAGAAGACGGAACCAGAACTGGCTGGCATGAAGGAGTTAAGACAACTGACTATCCCGATGGTAGCCGTCTTGTAGAAAACAAGGATGGGACGAAAGTGGCTACCAGAGCTGATGGCAGTACTACCGAGTTTGATGCCGATGGTAACTTTGTCAGCAAAGACAAAAATGGAAAAGTAGTTGGACAAGGAAAGCAGAACTAGGCTGACTTGTTAGCAAAGTAGAAAAAGAGCTGAACCTCAGGTTCAGCTCTTTTGTATTTTCCTTTGTGGTCGGTGTTCAGCTTGCGCAGTAAGTGGATCATCAGGCCAGGAATGTTTCGGGTACCTTCGTCTCAGGTCTTTTTTTACATCTGCGTAAGAGTTTTTCCAGAAACTTGCAAGGTCTGGTGTGATTTGTTGAATTTGATGGTTTGGTGCAAGTAAGTGCATCAGAACTGGAATTCTATTTCTGGCTATGCGCGGGGTTTCTTTCAAACCAAAGACTTCCTGGATGCGAACTGCCAGCACTGGCGCCTTTCCCCGTTCATACTGGAGTTTTATTTTGCTGCCGCTGGGTACAGAAATTCGTTCTGGTGTATCAAGTTCAAGAGCCTGAACTTGATGGTGAGACAGTGAATTCTGGATAACTTGCCAGAGTGGTTTGTTTCTCACATCTTGCACACTAGAGCAAGATGTACACCAGTCACGAAGGAAAAAAACGAGGGGATCATCTCCGAAATCCGGAAGTTCTAAATCCGAGTTCCATTCGCGCAAGCAAAGGAGGCGCTCAAGAAACTGTATGGATTGATCATCAGCAAGGCTGTAAAGATCAAAATTGGCTTTTATTGAATTTGCAAGAAGATCAGAAACGTCTATTTCACTTGGAACTGGAACTATCTGTTCGTCTATGACAAGGTCGCAAAATCGTGTGCGTTTTATCGCGATTATTTTTTCTCTTGTGGCATCATATGCGGTTTCAATGGCTGAAATAACTAATTTCTGTGGCAACCAAGATTTCTCGATTTGGGATGCCTGTACGACTAGTGATTCTGATTGACCAGAGTCCAAAAGCTCTAATGCCACGAAGTAGTCACCGCTTCCCACTGCAGACTCATCCGCAAGTTTGACTCCTCTTCCACCAACCATAAGCGCACGTTTGCTGTTGCTTTCGCGGCGTCTGCAGACACGGTCTGGAAATGCATCCAAGATGGCTCGGAGTAAAGCACCATCGCTGTCCACACTTGGGTTCGTTTTCTGCTCGCCTGATTTGATCCGTTTGAATGATTTTGTTAGCTGCTCAGCAATGCGGAGTAACTGCTTACTTGACTGCACGGATAGTTCGCCATACTTACTGAATTTATTTCCTGTTTCTTTGAACTCTTCAAGTGCACGAATTTTGTCCAATAAATCGGAATCGGAGTAATGCTCAGCGATCTTTCCGCGCCCCATCTTCTTCATTGGGCTGCGTTCTCCTAAGATCGCTGCGGCGAGCGCTCCCCTATCTGTTTGCCCATATCTGCTGGCGTCTATTAGGAGTCGAGCGAGGCGGGGTTGCACAGGTAATTGCGCCATGCTCTTTCCCATTTCCGTAATCTTTCTATTTTCTAGAGCCTCTAGTTTTTCCAGTAGCGCTATTGCTTGCTCGAATGAAGCTGCTGGTGGCAGTTCGAACCATGAAAAGGTCTCTGGGCTTTGTTCACCCCACGCATATAATTGAAGTATGGTCTGTGATAATTCAACTCTGCTAATTTCCGGTTCTTCGAATTCGCGCAACATGTGGTGCTCTTTCTCTGTCCACAGTCTGAGGCATTCGCCGGCACGTGTTCTGCCTGCTCTACCGGCTCGCTGTGCCGCCGATGCTTTGGATATTCGACCCAGTTCTAGTTTGTTTAAGCCCAATCTAGAATTAAGTCTGGTAGTTTTAGCATAACCGCTATCTACGACGGCTGTGACACCATCTATGGTGAGCGAGGTCTCGGCGACATTCGTTGCTAAAACTATTTTTCTTTTGCTTGCGGGTCTCAGCACATTCTGTTGTTCTTCCAGAGTCATCTCACCATAAAGGGGCATGATTAGGCTGTTGCTGGAAATGGGTGATGCTAAAAGAATGTCCTCTGTTTTTCGAATCTCGCCAACACCTGGAAGAAAAGCAAGTATGTCTCCATCAGATTTGCTGCTGATTGATAATATGCCTCTGGCAACTGATTCTTCAATGCTCTCGTTGCCAGGGAATTGCAAATACTGAACTTGAACAGGGAATGTTCGTCCAGGGCAAGAGATTACGGGGCAGCCACCAAGGTAATCTGAAATCACCTTCGTATCAAGGGTTGCTGACATTACTATGACTGAGAGGTCTTCGCGAAGTTCTTTCTTAACTTGCATGACCAATGCAAGAGCAAGGTCACTATCTATGGTTCGTTCGTGAAACTCATCGAATATGACCGTTGAAACATTTTCGAGAAGAGGATCTTCCTGTAAGCGACGCAGGAAGACTCCTTCGGTGCAAACAAGTATTTTGGTTTTGTTGGATGAGCGGTTTTCGAATCGAACCTGATAGCCTGTTTCGCCACCAAGTTCGGTGTTTCGCTCATCGGAAATGCGAGAGGCGGCAGCACGTGCTGCTACACGTCGGGGCTGCAAAAGAACAATCTGTCCGAAATTAGAGCCAGTTTTTTTCAGTCTCTCTAAAATAGCTGGCGCTACGCGAGTTGTCTTGCCCGCTCCCGGTTCGGCTTGCAGCACCAGGCAAGAACTAGCTTCCAAGCACATTAAAAGGTCTGGCAGAATTTCATCAATTGGAAGTGCTGGCAGACCCATTGCAATTTCTAAGCTCTAGTTATTGCTGTCGTCTTCGCCGTTGTCGTTTTCGATGATTGTAACTGTTTCCACTGATTCTTCCGCAGTACTGCGAGCATTGCGGCGAGAACGTGCTGAGAAAATGCTGAATACATTTGAAGCAGGGTCGTGAATGATCGGTATTTCAGAGAGTTTTGTCTCTGACTTCACTGTCTTGGATCTTGTTTTGGTCTTGGTGTTTGCTTCAGAGTTTGATTTCAGCTCTGATTGTTTTTCATGTCTCTTATATTTTGGTTTGCTTGCAGGGTCAGGAAGAGGAATGCCTGCGATTTTGCAACGTTCCATCAAATAAGCCGCAATACTTGGAGCTAGAACTGATGGAACCTCGTCGGCTCCAAATTTGATCACCTGACCATAGCGACCGCTTTCTGGTGGGTCGAGGTCAATGCCGATGAAGTTACCAGCAAAATCTTTCTCGAAAGGCACCCAATGCTGGTTGCAAGACATGCTTTTGATCGGACCCTCGCAGGCGAGGAAATCGCTGCTGTAATCAACGTCTTCGAAGGTCTCGTATTCTCTGACGACACCGTCGATTCCGCCCAGGCTCATAAAGAAGAACTCAAATAGTGTTTTGCTGTCGTCGCCAACATCATCTTTTACGTCGGCACCGTCAAATCGCTGATAAAGTTGAACGAATTCTGACGGCAACTCGCGCTCTGAGAGTTCCACTAGATCGTCCATGTCTTCAGCTAAGCACGGTCCACAAAAGGTCTCTCTGTAGCCTGGCTCATTCTTGAACCACAACTCGATGCAATCGAGGATATCGTTTAGTTCGAGAATTTGTTTTTCCATTGCTGACCTTTTTGTGCCGAATTCGCTCTTGGCAATCTATATCAGTCTATCAAATGCGTCTGGTTCGCTGAATTAAATCAGAGCATTCTGACTTAATGTGGCATCACAAGAAGCAAGAGTCGGCGCTGACGTAGTATCATGCTCCCTTAGCAGATACAGTTTAGCTCAGGGAAGCTAGCTCAGGCTAGGCTGCCGGCTTCTCATCACGAGGTAATGTTAATGAATCGAAGAAAGTTCCTGAAGAGTGCTATGGCGATCGCGGCTCTCGGTGGCAGTTCTATCTTAACAACGAGACGAACACTGGCCGTTACAAATCCCACAAGTCAGGCTGGACCTATGCTTGAGAATTGGGTCGGCAAGCACGGAGGCTACCCACGCTTCGACCTCGTGAAAATAGAAGAATTCAAACCTTCCATGCTCA
Source organism: Obscuribacteraceae bacterium (SeqCode) (assembly GCA_044226015.1). Lineage (GTDB taxonomy): Bacteria > Cyanobacteriota > Vampirovibrionia > Obscuribacterales > Obscuribacteraceae > JAIEPM01. The sequence goes on along the minus strand of JBGAHS010000006.1, from coordinate 517,084 downwards.
AAGGAATGGATCTCAAGCGAGCAGAAATTAAGGCAATTACTGACCGCAAAGATGTAGCGAATTTTGAAAATACAATCGCTGCGTTTGAAGATGCAGGAAGACCCTACAGTCGCTCGCAACGTTTTTTCGACATCTACACTTCAACGATGAATGACAAACCAATGCAAGCCATTGAGAGTGACATGCGTCCAATCATGGCTAAGTTTGATGATGAGATCATCCAGAATGATCCCTTATTTCAGCGCATCAAAGTTGTATACGAAGCACGAGAAAAGTCTGGTTTGACTCCTGAGCAACAGCGTTTGACTGATGTCTACTACAAAATGTTCACCCGCATGGGTGCTGGTCTAGACGAAAAGAAAAAAGCGCGGCTCAGCGAAATTAATCAAAAATTGGCAACTCTTTTCACAGATTTCACTCACCATCAACTTGCTGATGAAGAGAAGTACATGTTGGTGCTTGAGAAGGAAGAGGATCTCGCTGGTCTTTCTGACAGCTTGAAACAGTCCTATGCCAGCGAAGCTGAGAGCAAAAAAGCAAAGGCAAAGTGGGTCGTTTCCAACACACGTTCATCAATGGAACCATTCCTGACTTTCTCAACACGGCGTGATTTGCGTGAGAAGGGATGGAAGATGTGGACAAGCCGTGGTGACAACGGTGATGCGAACGACAACAAGGCAACCATCGGTGAAATTCTGAAGTTGCGCTCAGAGAGAGCCCAGATTCTGGGCTTCCCAACACATGCTCACTGGATTCTCGACGATAACATGGCAAAAACGCCAGATGCTGCAATGAATCTGATGATGCGTGTTTGGAAAGCTGCTATTGCAAGAGTGGCTGAAGAAGTTGCTGATATGCAAGCTATTGCAGATAAAGAAGGCGCAAAAATTACGATAGAACCTTGGGATTATAGATTCTACGCAGAGAAGGTTCGTGCAGCTAAGTACGATATCGACCAGAATGAAGTGAAGCAATATCTGCAATTGGATAAGATTCGCGACGGCATGTTCTGGGCTGCAAAACAAGTTTATGGGCTAGACATGGTCAAAGTAAACGATCTGCCTGTAGTAGTTCCTGACGTAGAAGTCTACGAAGTTCATCGCGACGGCAAGTTGATTGGCTTGTGGTATTTCGACCCCTACGCGCGCGATGGTAAGCGCAGTGGTGCTTGGATGAATGAATATCGCACACAGGAAAAATTCCGTGGTGATGTCACACCCATTGTCTCGAATAACTCTAACTTCGTTAAGGGCAAACCAGGCGAAGCCATCTTAATTTCGTGGGATGACGCCAACACAATGTTCCATGAATTTGGGCATGCGCTGCACGGGCTTAATTCGAATGTTAACTATCCTACTCTGGCTGGAACAAACACAAAACGTGATTTCGTTGAATTTCCAAGTCAGGTGAATGAAAGATGGTTGATGACGAATGAAGTTCTGAACAAATTCGCGTTGCATTACAAGACAGGAAAGCCTATGCCGGCTGAGCTCATTGCAAAAATACGCAAGGCGAAGACATTCAACGAGGGCTTCATAACCACAGAATATCTAGCTTCTGCGATTTATGATATGAAAATACATCTTGCAGCGACCCAAGATAAGACGATTGATCCCGATAAGTTTGAAAAAGAAACGATGACCGAGATCAAATGTCCCAAGGAAATCGTCATGCGACACAGACCGACTGCGTTTGGTCACATATTTGCAGATGATGGTTACTCAGCTGGTTATTATGCTTACATATGGGCTGACACAATGTCCGCAGATGCCTCTGAAGCTTTTGTTGAGGCTGGTGGATTCTACGATCGGAAGACCTGCGACAGATTCCGTGACACCATATTCAGTGTTGGAAATTCCGTAGCGCCTGATGTTGCATTTCGCAATTTCCGTGGTCGTGATGTCGATACTAATGCGCTGATGCGAGATCGCGGATTTCCAGTCTGCTAATTGATACACGCTTTGTATGAAAGGCAAGCAGCTTGCTGCTTGCCTTTTCATTGGTGTGCCAAAATACTTTCGCTAGAAACGTCGTCTAGTCAGATGTAGCGTCTTTGTTATTGCAGAGTTCGATGAGCTTATCGATATTGCTTAGAAACGTTTCGTTTTTTGTCAGTTTCTTAGCTTTGTTAAACCAGGTTTTTGCTTCGTCGAACTTTTCCTGCTGACGTAGCACGTCGCCCAGGTCGCCAACGGCTTCGAAGTTATGTGGTTCTAGCGCTGCAGCCTTTTTGAATACCTCTTCAGCATCTGTATATTTACCGAGGCGTTCATAGCAAAGACCTTTGCCGATGAGCGCCGCAACGAAATTCGGTTCAAGATCTAAGGCTCGCTGCTCTGCATTTCGTGCATCTAGAAATCTGCCGGCTTTTCTCAAATACACAGCTTCGTTATGTCGTGAAGCTGAGTCGTATGGATAAGTTAGAATTGCTTTGCGCTCTGTTTTTGCAGCATTTTCTAAATCACCTTCTCTGGCAAGTTTTGCTGCTTTTGCGCTAAATTCACAAGCTCTGTTGTATTCTTCAACATCACCTTTTCCAGGGAAGTTTCCCTTGCTATCTGCTGACGCTGGTATTGCTGTGATTAAAACGACGCTTGATATTGCTAGTAGGTACATTGTCGCCTGAAGAACTTTTATCTGCATAGTTTGTTCCAAGAAGTCCTGAGTCTAATTATATGGTAAACCAATATTCTCGATTCAGACTAAGGGGAACCTTGAATCACTATTGAGCCTTCAAACTCCTTGTTTCAAGCAATTTGAGTGTATTCAGGCTCTTGATACATAGTAAAATAGTAAGCTTAAACGTTTTCTAGCCAAGGCTTACAATGACAGACCCGAAGAAACCAGACGCAGTTGATGCCGAAGATTTGATGATCGAGCAAACGAACATCAGGCGAGTCGATCGTCCTAAGAAATTAGATTCTCTTGTGGACACGCAAGCAATGCGCTTCCTTGAAGCGATGGATTTTCAATCATTTAACAATCTGTCGAGTTCGTTTGAGAAATTCATGATGGATGCGCCGCTATTCCAGGGAGATGTGAGTTTCGGAAGAGCGGCTGCTGCGCTCGACCTCACAGCCAGGCTTTTCAGCATGATTGATACTGATAAAAATAGCTTGCTGAGTCGTGAAGAATTCGCATATCTTCTTTTGAAAACCACTGAAGAAAATCGTATGGTACTTGCCTGGCTTATCGAAAACTTCAATGCCTTCACGCAATCTTGTTTTTTCAAAGACCAAATTTCGAAGGATGACATCGAAGCTGGACGAAACGTTTTTCATGGGCTTAAAGTCGCTAACGAGAAGTTCGGATTTAATAAGCAACCAACCCTGGAAAACCTGCGAGACCTCGATCCGAAGCAGATGAAGGACTATCTGGATAAGAATAGGGGACAGCTTAATCAACAAGAAGCATCTGGTCTTAGTTATCTACTTGACCATGTCAAAAAGCATGTCAAACCGCGAGATCCTTTTGAAGGAAAAGATGCAAAAGTACAGGATAAGCCAATTAGCGACCCTCTTGAGTCACTTTTGAAAGACAAGCGAATGCTTGCTCTTCAGGGCGTTCTTGACGCTCGTTCTTTGAGAATTCTAAAAGGGCTCAGGCTGAACAACTTCGAAAGTCTATTCAACGCTTTTGAAGATATGATCGGAAATGCGATGGGGTTCAAAGGCGAGACGCCATTTCAAAAGACTGCTAATTCATTTGATACAACTGCAAATTTGGTATCGCATTTAGAGCTTGGCGAAGAGCATGCGTTCACCCCATCCGAATTGCAAATCATAAGCAAAATGACTCCAGGTAAAGATGAGAAAAGACAGGTTAGTTGGATTGCGAAGCATTTTGAGCCAATAACTCGCATCTTTCAACTTCCTGGAAAAATGAAACGTCGTGATATGCTCGGAGCCAGAAACATTTTCTTTGGACTCAGTTTCTTGCGAGATAAGTTCGAACTGGATGAAGATATCGACCCTGTTAAAGCGGAAGAATTCGAACGGAAAGTCAAAGAATATTTGAACGCAAACAAAATGGCGTTGGAACCGAGAAATCGCATAGGGCTAGAGCAACTTGTTGAGTTCTTACAGCGGCACTCTCATCGCAGTTAGATGATCGCCAGATTAACTGAATTATGCTGGCGCTCTTGGAGCTTCGAAGCCTGCTGGAAGCCGACGCAGCCAGATTCGAAGTCCAGCAGATCCGAAGTCCAGATTATCCAAAATCACATATTGAACCTGAAAAAAAATAGGGGAATCTTCCACGCAGTTTAGGAGGCTCCAGTTATGATCAATATTAGTTGCTGGGGCCTGGGCAGCTAAGCACTTTCGTGGAGTAAAGTGACAATCCTGTTTCTTCATCAAGTTCTTTTTCAACTGCAACTTCAGTTTCATGTATGGTCACCTCAACTGTGGGCCAAACAGAAGCGTAGAGAAAATGTCCGCCTATGCATTGACCGTCTTCGAGAGATACCACTCCATGAGCGTGGACGACATATTTGCCTTCCTTCTTGCCTATGTTGCCGCTGAAAGCGACCAGTTCAGTTTGTTTGGGAACCGCAATCAGCTTATAGACTCTTTTTTCTTTGTCAAAAAACGCAAGTGCAGCTGCGCCCAGTGCACCAAGTGCGGTGAAAGAGGCTCCCTTAATCTGATTTAGTTCTGCATAACGATAAAGTCCAGCTATCAAATCGTCATTTTTTCCCAGCACCAGCATTGCTGTTCTTGGGTTGAATCCCTTTGTAATCTTCCAGCCCAGATTAGGTGCAGTTCCAAAGACTTTCACCTCTGATGGTTTCAACTCTTCCTTTATTTCTGGCGGTATTTGATGATTTACCGGAGGATAAGACTTTTGCTCGCTATTTTCATTGCTCATGGTTTTGGCTCCAGCAGGAATTGAGAGTAAAAGCAAAAGAGAACATGCAAACTTAGCGTTGCGCAATGTATTCACGTGTGCCACCTGTGATTAGCGGTGAACCAGATGTGGTATCACCTTGATTCGGACGAGGAATTCGTTGATGAGTCGCTCGACGAGGTGCTACTTTCTGTGGGACTTGTGTTTGCTGGAGCTTGGCTTGGTGCAAGCGCAGGCGAAGTGTTCGTTCCAGCTGTCCCCTCGGGGGATGCACTTGTAGCTGGATTGCTCTCGGCAGAAGGCGAAGCTGGTGCGCTGCCTGCGGGTGGAGTGTTTTCTTGTGTCGTGCTGGAACTGCCACTAGAAGAAGCATTACCCTCCGTTGAGCTGGCAGCCGGCTTCTCTGGCTTGCTCAAGAAAGGCAAAATGCTGTCTTTGAGAATAAGCAAAAGGAAAATAGCAACCGCCAGAACAATGAAAATTGCTTTTACAGGACTGCGTTTTTCGGAATCATGTGAGTCTGCTTCAACAGCCTTCTGTCTGGCACTTGAGGCTTTATTATGTGAAGGCTTTTCCTGAGAGGAAGATCCTTGACCAGCTGTACCAGTCGATGCCGTTGTTGTAGCTGTTTCTGACTGAGGCACATGTTCTTGCTTTGCTGCAGGCTTATCACTTTGAGAGCTGTTTTTCATTCCGCCACTGGCACTTGCTGATGTGGTTTCAGCTTTCAGTTGCTTTTCAAATTTCTTTCTATCGAAGCTTTCGGGAACAGCCACAAGCGCCTTTTCAAGGCTGTCTCTAAATCTGCTTGCGCTGTTCATTCGGTCTTCCGGGTTTTTCGAAAGCGTCAAATGCAATAGTTCAGCAAGCTGCTCTCCTGCGAACATCTGCATTAGTGCCGTACTGGGCACGGGTGAGCTTATTTGCTTATACATCAGCTCTTGTCTGTTCGCTCCGATAAAGGGAGCTTGTCCACAAAAACTTTCGTAGATGATGCATGCAAGCGAATAAATGTCAGAACGCTGGTCAACATCTCTATTGAGACATTGCTCAGGACTCATGTATGCAGCGTTGGATGGAAGGAAATCAGGTTTGCTGATATCTTGTCCAAGATTTTTTGCCAATTCATAATCAACAATTTTCGCCAGCACTCCACTGCCTGACTGAACAATCATTACGTTCTTGGGGTTCAGTCGTTGGTGAACAATTCCACACCTGTGAAGGTAATCTACCCCTTCAACCATTTCGCAGAGAGTCTTTTTAAGGTCTTGCTTTGCTTGACTATTTGTGTCTCTTAGAAGCGACGCTAGGGTGCGATTGCCCAAATAGTCAGTAACGATGAATACGTCTCCCGACTTAGTCTTGTTAATTGCGTGAATGTTGACAAGGTTGGGATGCTTCAGTCCAGCACAACTTTTTGCATTAGACAGAAACCTGTCAACGCCATCATTTCCAAGTTTTGCGGCAGAAATTACACGAACTGCAAAATGCCGATCGCCGCTTGACTGCTTTGCTTTGTATACATTTCCTATTCCTGCACTACCTAGCAACTCGATAGGTTCCAAGCCAGAAATTGGCGGAAAGTCAGCAGTTGAGCCTTTCGATATCTTGTTTTCTGTTTCCTGCATATCATCTGAAGGTGAGGGAAGCTCATTATAGAGCATCGGTAAGGACTTAACACCTTCCCTGTTTGGACGCAGCGTTTTCTTTCGTAATTCAGTGAGATGGAACTATGTAACTGATCGGAAAGGAATGGGTGGCTGTGAAGGTTAGAGGGCTTCGTCCACCATAAAGGCGGTGGATGAGAAGTGGTCTGATCTGTACTTGGGTAGTCACAGTAGTTGTGCCAATTACAGGGCCGCCGAGGCAAATCTCTGTTTCCGTAGCCAGATCCTTTTCTGTTTCTGGCTGACTCAGCACTTCGACTCCTACCGGTTCTACCAGTAGGGAATTTGACACCATACTTAGTGCTGAATTTTTAACTGAGATAATAGTTTGTGCGCGCAGTTTCGCATCGTCGGGAGAACCTGCGGCTGCAGCTCTTGCAGCCATACGGCAATTTGTATCGTTTGCTTCCACTCCCATAATCAATATCGCGCAATCGAAAAGCACAAGTATAACTGGAACGATGATTGCAATGCCCGTGCACAGTTCGATAAATGAACTGCCTCTGCTTTTGCGATGTGACACTGAGCTCATCGAGATTTATTGCTGTCTCCACCTGTAACACCGGTAGACAGCAACTCGAGTCGTGCCACTTTATTTGAAGCGCTCGTTTTAATGCTGCCTTGAATTTGCACTGCATTTGGTATCTGACTTGGGGTGCAGCTGCCTGCCTGATTATCAGAAAAAATTACTTCGCTTCTCAAAAACGATTCTGGATTTGCATTTCGAGGAGGCGCACTGATGCCATCAATGTTAGCTGGAAGGCTAGAAATGAAGAAATCGAGGTCGCCCTCATTTGGTAACTTTGCGTTTAAGTTCGCTCTGTACAGCCTGCTTCTGGAATTGATGTAGCCCTTCTCTTCATCAGCTTCGCTGAGTTCTTTGATGACGGATAAATCTTTGATGTTAGAGTCAGTGTTCGCAATGGTTCCCACTTGAATCGAATCTATGCGTGCCCCAGCAGCCTCTGGCCAGCAGAAAGCCGCGGAACGATTCCGGTTTTTTTCGTTGAAACTTTGTGCTGATTGGTTGATTTCTGTGCAAATTGTCTCGATGGTTCTTTGTCTTTCTTTCTCAAGAAGATTGTGTCCCTCTCTGGCTTCCAACATAAGTTGATAAGTGAGTGGAGACAAGAAACTGGAATCTGAAACCTGGCATTTGTCGCATTGTTCTCGAGACTCAAAGACTAGTTCGCGCGACGCTTGCTCCATCTCATTCAAATTTCCGACTCGATTTCCTTTGTTGATTGCGCTTGCACAAATAACGGCTTGCGCATCGAGGTCGGACTGAGCGCGGGCTCGATGAGATAGAAATCGATTAAACATGAAGCCCATCATGGCGACAGCCAAGATCAACCCTGCGGATATAGCCACAAGGAAGAGCATGTTTCCTCTCGCGTTTCGGCGGCTCTTCATGCTAATGTAACGCCTGCACAAAATGTAAAGGGCTAATTATAGACTCTTGACATTCAAAGTTGCTTAAATGTCATTGGTTCGATCACTGCGTATGTTTCAACTGCCACGAGCTAAACGATCAAAACGAGGGTCCCAACTCGCAGAATTTGGACCTGCTCTTGCAATCTTGGTCGGGGTGGTGCTGATTCCTCTGCTAGATCTGGTTGTGATTCCTGTCCGATGGATGTTAGCTCAAGATGTTTTGAATGACGCGAACAGGAGATTGTCGCAGGCTGATACGTTTTCCGATGCAATTAAGAAAATGAGTTCGTACCCTTCGCTTGAGTCACGCTTACAAGACTTGGGAGGCATCAAAATTCGGGCTCTAGATTTGCAAATTAACATCAGAAGGGTGGGTGGATCTAAGATGGACTCGTTTAGTGCGAGTGCGCCTGCTGAAATCAGTGCGGCATGGCTGCCTGGCGAGACTAACCCTGGTTTGCTTTACACGTTAGAGCTTGATGCACAATTAGAGATGTCGCCGATTATTTTGTTTCCGAACATTGGTCCGAAAATACCTGGTTTGAATGCACCAATTCCGGTGCATCTGCACTCAGCTCATGAGTGGGAAAACTTGGGTAAAGACCCAGTAACGAAGAAGTTCTATCTCGCCGAATAGTATTTAAATGTGCCCCAATCTAAGTTATCCGTATACAAAATAAACGAAGGGATGCAGATATTCTCTGCACCCCTTTCGATAGCTGTAAGTTATTAGCCGTCAGATTTCTTGTCTAATTTTTGCAGATTGCCGATGCACTTGCGCACTTCATTTGCGCAACCTTGCATTTGAGCGTCTCCGGGGAATTGGTCACATGCTTTTGCTACTTCTGTGCAAGCTTGAATTGTAAGTGCTGAAGTCTTGCCACCAAGCTGAGAGTTGCGTGCCAGTATTTTTTCAGCTGCGTTGCAAACTTGAATGCAGTCTTTCAACGCGTCGGTTACATTTTCGGCACCAAGTTTTCCCTTCTTGTTTGTGGCATAGGTCAATGTTTGTTGACATTTGTCAGAAGCTGCTTTGCAGTTTCCACGCGCAATTTCCATTGTTGATTGTGCTTGCACTGGAATTGTGGTGTCAGCAACGAATGTGCATGCACTCAACAAAACGATCATAGATAAAAGGGCTCTCTTCATGTTCATCACCTCGATGTTTCGTATGACATTCAACTTGGTTGAGACATGAGTGACGGATGATTATTTCCCGGGTTCCGAAAATTGTCATCGCAAGTTTCAACTTGGAAAAATTTCAGTTTGTTTTGACTTTAGTCATCGCACATTCAAGAAATGGTTGCCGAGGACTTAGCCTTTGGTTCTTCCTAAAATCTCTGATTTGCGCGGAAGTGGATTCTATAATGCGTTGGCTAAGGGCTTTTGTCTTGCAGTGTTCTTGCCGAAACACTATTTTAAAGAAGATAGTGTTCGTCCTTCTCTGCTTAGCTTTACTTTCGCGCCTTGTTGTGGATTCTCAGGATCCACCGATATTGTTGCTTCAACAGTGCCGAGTACCATTGGTTTGCCTGATGTGACATCGGTAATTGGCCTGCCATCCTTGTCTGCATAAACAGTGGTGGCACTTACTTTTAATGAGTCAGGACCCGTAGCTTGTCCGACTAAGTGAATCTGGACAGGTAATTGCTTGCCCTGACTATCGAAGACATTGAAGGTGGCATCCTTGAAAACGCCATTTACTGTCGTTACGTTGCATGTTCCTTGGGTCTGGTATTGTAAGGCGCCCTCGCCGTTTCGAACTATTGTTTTGCACCATTCAAATCGGTTAGTTGAATTTATATCGGCAAGAAAACCCTGCCGTTGCTCATCAATGGTTTGAATCTTCTTGCCATTCTTGTCGGAAATTGTGTCGATGTTTTCTTGATAAACCTTTGTGTTAACAGCTGGCGGATCGCTATCGTGCTGACGCATCGTGTTTACGAATTCAATGTTGGGAAGATTCAGCTGGACGTTTCCGTTTTTGTCTGGAAGCTTGATGTTTCCCTCGACCTTATCAGGAAAAGTCTTCCCGTCAGCAAAAAGAGCCTGTTCCACCAGCGCTACGCCGGCCTGGGCCACTCTATCTCCTGTTTTAAGGTCTTCTTTTTCCCACGCCATAGCTACTTCTGTCCTCAATGACAAGAAGATTCTACGAAGCGCGCGTGCTCGGCGCTATCGGGAAATTACGCAAGGGCGCTTCCGGGATGAATGCCTTTTAGAAGTTTGAGCAAATATCCCAATATTGCAAGTTGGCAGTTAGAAGAACATCGAATCTTCCGGAGACATCTTGATCAAATGCTGGAATCTTGCTTTGTCGATTGCCTTGTCGAAGGCTTCTTCTGGACTGATCCATTTCTTTTGGAGTAAGTCATGAATTGCATCATCGAGGGTTTGCATCCCTTGTTTCTTTCCTAACTGCATTTGTGATGGAATTTGGAATGTCTTTCCTTCGCGAATCAGGTTACCCACGCCGGAGTTACAAACCAAAATTTCCAGAGCCGCACAGCGTCCTTTTATGTCAGCGCGCTTGAAAAGATTTTGCGCTACCACGCAGCGAAGGCTGGTTGAGAGCGTGTTTCTAATCTGGTTCTGCTCTTCTGGTGGGAAAACTTCAATTACACGGTCAACGGTTTTCGGTGCATTCGTTGTGTGAAGAGTTCCGAACACAAGGTGCCCTGTGGCAGCTGCTTCTACAGCTAATCTGATTGTCTCCAGGTCTCTCATTTCACCGACTAGAATGATATCGGGGTCTTCGCGAAGAGCACCGCGCAATGCAGCGGAAAATGATTCGGTGTGTAGACCCACTTCTCTGTGGTTTACCATACAACCACTACTCTGATGCACGAATTCGATCGGGTCTTCGACTGTGATAATGTGGTCTTTTCTATTTTTGTTAGCGTGGTCAATCATCGCTGCAAGTGTCGTGGACTTGCCGCTTCCAGTTGGTCCTGTAACAAGTACCAATCCCTTTTTGAGCATTGCAGCCTGAGTCAAAACTTTCGGTAAACCCAGGTCTTCTGCTGTTAGAACTTTGCTGGGAATCTGCCTGAAGACTGCTGCGCAACCGCTTCTTTGATTGAAATAATTGCAGCGAAAACGAGCCATACCAGGTATTTCGTATCCGAAGTCGACGTCTCCTGTTCTGGCAAACTGATCCCACTTAGCTGATGGGGCGATTTCCTGAAGTAATTCAAGCAAATCTGCATGTTGTAGCGCAGGCAATTGTTCGATATTTTCTAGCTCGCCGTGTACACGCACCATCGGTGGTTTCCCCGATGAAAGGTGTAAGTCGGAAGCACTCTTTGCAAACATGTATTGGAAGAATGCATCTATTTTCTTGGTGGACGGAGCTTTGTTTAGTGTGGACGTCATCGAAAAATCCCTGTTTGGCTGTTGAAAAGTGGCATCTAAGAACGCTGCTATAGTTCCAACTTCCACAAGGAGACTTTCGCCAAACTCAGTTAATGTTAGCAAGTGTCTGAAAAATGTTATTAGCTGATGGGAAATTGGAATATTGCTCAGGTTACATGGGGGTGTGCTTGCAGAATGTCACAATTAGAATCCATACTGGGCCAACTGAAAAAGAACTTGGCGGAAAGTGGTGTTGACACTACGAAGCTAAGGAAAGATGAATCTGTTCAGACTGTTGATCCCAAAACTGCAAGTGCGGCACTCAAAGATTTTCTAAGCAAAAACCCAATCACCGCTAAAAAAGGCTCGGATGATGCCGATGACCCCGCTCTTGTGGTCGAGCGGCGCAAAACTCTATCTGCTTTCGTTGGACAGAGTTTGTCCAATAATGGTGTAGCGAGCTTGCCTGGAACCATCCAAGCACCGCCGGCCGGCTCTCATGGCAAGTCTGCTCATGGTGGACATGGCTCATCTGTCGCTGCAGAGAAGTCCGCGTCCCCAGAACCTGCACCGAAGACGGTGCCTTTCACGCCAGACCCTATTCCGGTGATGCAAATATGTCCGAGTTGCGTCACTGCGGAAGCGGCAAAGAAAGCTCCTAAAACCGAAGAGAAAGTAGCAACTGTTCCTAAGGTGGAACCAGCTGCCTCTGCAGCACAGCCGATGTTCTCAAGTTCGACAAACAGCTCAGCGATGCCATCTGCTCCTGTGGTGATGTCGACAGCACCCGCCAGCTCGAAAGGAGCGGTACCAAATACGGTGTCTTCCTCGAATTCTAATAATTCTTCATCCGGTACCGGCAGTGCTACGGCTAGTGTTTCTTCAAATTCGTCCATCGGCTCTGCTGTACCTTCAGGTGCTGCCGGCATGAGCATGTCCGCACCGCAGGGAATGAGCTTCTCCGCGCCTCTAACAACCAGTGAGACTCCCTCTGCAGCAGTTAGCGCAAGTCCCCCAGTGAAATCCGAAAGTGTTGCTGCTGCGAAGCCACAGAGCAAAGGAGGCGTTGCTGGATTTTTTGCTAATCTTATGCCTGGAAAGAAGGGGACAAGTCAGGAATCAGAGGCAGAAGCATCGTCAGCATTTTCATCAGCACCCGCATCATCTAGTGTGTCCGTTTCCAAAATTACATGGTTCAAGCATATTCAGGCAATCGAGTCTGCCTTGTTGATTGGAGATGTTCACTTCGCAGATTCACTGCTTCAATTGCTCTATGAGACGGCAAAATCATTGTCCGCAGAAGTAAATATCATAGCTCGATTGCAGAGTCTCCAGGCAAAAGTTCTCATCGAGCGAAAGCAATTTGATGATGCTGAAAGTAGCTTGAAAGATATGATTCAAAGTCTCCAAGGCACTTCATTTGCTAAAAACATCTGCACCGCTTATTGCTGGCGCGCATTGGCTTTGTGCTACCATCGCCAGAAGAAAACCGCAGACGCAGAATCTGCACGCAAGAAATCAATCGAGGTCGCAGAAGCGGCGCTTGGTCCTACCAATCCTGAAACTATGCTGTTCAAGGAACCAATTATTTAGAATCCGCTGACTAAAGCCATCAATCCTTTGCTTGTGATGCAGGGTTTGCTGGCGGTTCGTTGCGCTGTGAGTCTGTTACTTGTTGTGCAGCTATTGAAGTGAATTCTAAAAAGTCTAGCGATTAAAGCGGTATCGTATATGGTGCGCAAGGTTGGTTCGTAGGTGAAAACCTGATATGGGCATATGGTATCACTTTGAGAGTTATTGAAGTATGTATCTAATGAGCCTTTTAAATAAATGTCTCTCCATACCTTTGATGACTTTGCTTGAGGGGAAAGTGGTTTTGCTCGTGAAACCCTTTTTGTCTCTGAAATCGGGTGCCTCTGGGGGCAACATGTTCTGTTGGATTTGCTGCGTATTCGCGAGGGGGCGAAAGCCTCCGTTTTGCAATGAAGATTGCGCGTAGGGCTGGTATTCGCTGTTCGCCAAATTTTGATTCTGAAATTCTTGATTTAATCGAAAAACAGTAGCTCCACCATAATTCTTAGTATGTGTCACTGGCGAAATATGGTCGCTCGCCTCGACAAGATTCCCCTCATACACGGAGATGTGACCATAGGGATGCTGGGGCGATTTCCTGTAGACAATTATGTCACCGCGTCTTAGTTGAGCCGTATCTGTGACTATTAAAGGAACAAAACGGCTGTCTTTTGAGAGAAGCCCGTCCGCTTCGAATGCTGCTTCGCCCCAAAGTTCTACCCCCAGTGGACGCATAGCTCGGCAAACACCTTCGTAGCACCTTCCTGTTCTGTTCATTTGTTGCGCTACCTTATATGCATTCTCTGCGATGGCTTCGCTGGTCAGAGTTTGTGCATAGACTGGCATTGTAAAATTGCAAGGCGCCGAAATTGAACTGAGCAAGCAAATCAGAACTGCTTTCTTCATTCTGAAATTCCCTCGCAAGCTAGAGCGCTCGAACACCCGCTTTGACGTGTGCAAACGGCAAATCATGACTGATATGGAACTGTTGACGACCGAGCGGGGCTAATGTTGCCGTTTCTGCGGCTGATAACTTCGCGAATCTAATTTCTGTGTGAGTTGCGGTCGGAGTTTATGACTGGGAGACAGCGCATGGAATTATGCGATGACGAGTATTGGAGATGCACAGTCACAATATAGGAAATTTTTTCAGCTGCTGTTCGCTAACCGATTAACTGATTAGGATTAGCTATAATTGGAGATGAACAATTCGGCGCCTATTTTGCTGCTGCGTTCAGAATTGCAATTATTCATTCCGTATTGCAGTTGCCATTCCTCTATCTTTGCCCACGAATAAAGTTTCCTGAGCTCCGCGCAGTCATCGTAGGTAATCAAAAATCTGTGTCTCGTTTTTCGAAGAGCCGCTGAAAGCCTTTCATGATCAAAGTTATGCAAGCTACCGTTTTTTCCATATAAGCGGGTTGCTGTGTAATAAGGCGGGTCCAAAAATAAAAATACGTCTTTACCTGGTGCTGAAATCAGCTCTTCAAAATCAAGTTGGCTAATTCTCGTATCTTCGAGGGCTGAGGGCAGAGATTGAAGTCTCTGGATGGACGACGCAGTAAATCTTTTAATGCTCGCTGCACTCGAAAAGCCGCCTGCTCTCGTCGTGCCGCTGAACGTAACGCGATTGAAGAAGAAGAAGAGTTCCGCGATTCTAAATTCGTTATCGCATTTCTCTTTGCGTGCAGCCAGAAAGTACTCTTTGATTTCATCTGCAGATGCGAACGATTGTCTTAGTATTTCCAGTTCGTTTGTGAGCTGATCACAGAGCTGAGGATTCTGGCAGATTTTCCAAAAAGAGACCAACTCTTCAAACAGGTCGTTGATCCAATAGGTTCGTGCTAACCGCATTGACCGGGCGCGAAAATAGACGCTTCCACCGCCTACCATCGGTTCACGATATTCGCCCACTTTCTGCGGAAATTTAGACGATATGAGATCTATAGCTTTTTGCTTGCCACCTGGATATCGCAGTGGAGATTTGAACTCGCGTGCAGGTGCATTCTCAGTAGGAAGAAGGGCATTTGGCATGCCAGGATTTTATCTCGATGTCGGAGCACTTTCAAGGCGCAAAATATTACCCGGCCAATGGAAGGCGGATCCTTGAAGAACAAAACGGATACCATTAGCAGCAAGATGAATCCAGAACAAGCAAGACGGATCCAGGACAACAAGGTGGATCCCATCAGAACAAGGTGAATCCCAGAAATGCAAGGTGGATCCCATAAAAGAACAAGGCGGATCTCGGAAGAATTAAGCGGATTCCAGAAGGACAAGACGGATACCTGGACCAGCAAGGCTAATCCAGTACAGAGTCCCTGTACTATTTAGTCGCTTGATTTGATCGGTTCGAGCAAATTAATCAACTAGTTCAAAACTGGTTTCTTTCGCATCGCGGCTGTTTGGACCTACGTAAACTTTGAATTCACCGGGCTCCACTACAAATTTGAGATCAGCATTGTAAAAGCTCAAATCATCTTTACTTAGTTTGAAGGTCACGGTTTTTGATTCGCCTGGCTTTAACTCGATTTGCTCAAACTTCTTCAGCTCTTTGACGGGTCTAGTGCTGCTTCCGATCATATCTCTGATATAAAGCTGAACAGTTTCTACACCGGCAACTTTGCCTTTGTTGGTGACTGTGCTGCTGACAGACAATTCTTCGCTGGCTTTTATTTTGTTGCTACTGAGCTTCGGTTCACTGTAATCAAAGCTTGTGTAACTCAATCCATAACCGAATGGGTAGAGTGGATCGTTCGAGATATCGAGATACTTGGACCTGTACTTCTCGTTGGCGTCATAAGGACGTCCAGTATTTTTGTGATTGTAGTAGATTGGCACTTGTCCCAGGCTTCTGGGAAACGTCATACTCAGGCGCCCAGATGGGTTCACTTCACCGAATAGAACCTTTTCCATCGCTGCACCAGCAGTGGTGCCGCCGTGCCACGCCTCGAGAATAGCGTCCATGTTTTCGTCTTCCCATGATAGGGTCAATGGACGACCGTTTTCGACGACCAGAACAATCGGCTTTCCGGTCTTCTTCAGTGCTTTGAGCAATTCCACCTGATTATCGAATAATCCGATGGTGCTTCGGCTCGATGCCTCACCGCTTACACAAAATGGTTCACCTAAAACCGCGACAACAACGTCTGATTTGTTAGCAGTCTCGACAGCTTCAGCAATTAACTCCGTTGGACTTTTCTTATCTAATTCAAGCATGCCACCATCTTTATTCAGCCTTTTGATCAAAGCTTCATCGTCGATAATGTTGCAGCCTTTTGCATAGGCAAATTTGTCTGATCCAAATTTCTTTTCGAGGGCATCCCACAGGCTTACGGTATTATCCCAAGAGCCCGCACCGCTCCAGCTTCCTATTAAATGTCTATGGTCTTTGACTAGAGGACCTATGAATGCAATCTTCTTGTCTGTTGATAGCGGAAGCAAATTATTAGTGTTTTTCAGAAGAACCATGCTTTTCTCAGCAGCTTCTGTACTCAGGGCGATTTTATCGGCGCTCTGCAGTTGTTCTTTTGCTCTTGTTTCATTCAGGTAACGGTAAGGATCTTCGAAAAGTCCAAGTTTGTATTTTGCTTCCAATACTCTGTGACAAGCTGCATCAATTTGAGATTCCTTTACTCGACCAGATTTTACGAGCTCTGTACCATACTTAATGAAGAGTTCGCCAACCATGTCCATGTCTATGCCGGCATTGAAGGCAAGCTCAGCTACCTTTGCTTCATCGCCAACGCCGTGTGCAATCATCTCATTGATGGCGGTGTAATCGGTGCAGATGAAGCCTTTGAAGCCCCATTCTTTCCTCAAAAGGTCAGTCATGAGCCATTTGTTTCCGCTTGAAGGCATTCCTTCAACTTCATTGAACGAACTCATTACAGAGGCAGCACCAGCATCAACTGCAGCCTTATATGGTGGCAGGTACTCGTTGTACATCTTGATGCGGCTCATGTCTACTGTGTTATAGTCTCGTCCCGCTTCTGCACCTCCATAAAGGGCGAAGTGTTTGACACAGGACATGACTCTGTCAGCGTTCTTGTAACCATTTCCCTGGTACCCGTCAACCATCGCCTTAGCGACCTGTCCGCCCAAATATGGGTCTTCTCCAGCGCCTTCGCTTACACGTCCCCAACGCGGGTCTCTAGCTATATCGACCATTGGGGAGAATGTCCAGTTCAAACCATCTGCGCTTGCTTCAAGTGCAGCCGCTTGAGCCGTTCTTTTTACGAGATCCATGTTCCAAGATGCAGACAAACCGAGTGGAATTGGAAATACTGTTCTGTGTCCGTGTATAACGTCATAGCCGAAAATCAGAGGAATCTTCAATCGCGATTGATTTACCGCCATTTCTTGTAATTTACGAACTGCTTTTGGAGTGTAGGTGTTGAACACTCCTCCGACTAAACCTTTTGCGATCTTCTCTTCAACGCCCTCGCTCACTACTGGACCTGTGACGTCAAACCCGATTGAAGGTAGGTTCATTTGACCAATTTTTTCTTCGAGCGTCATCTTTTTCATTAGCTTGTCGATGTAATCATTCATCGCTTTGTCTGTATCGCTAGCTGACGATGTTGATTTGTTCTCGCTCGAACTCTTTACCTTGGCTGCCTTGCTTTTCTTTTCGCTCTTTGGCTCCTTTTTGTGATCTGAAGCAAGCACCGAATATGGTGCGGTGCTAGCTTGAATTGCAACTAGAAGGAAAGGTAGCCATTTGTTCATCGGAAAATACCTATATCTTGACAGCGGCGCGCTCTGCTCGTCCATGGGCAGGGCAACTTGTAGTATCTCACAAGGGGAACTCGAAATATTTTGCTCAGGGCTGAACTGTGTATAAGCATGAAACAGACGGCTGCAACTTGAAATCCGCCGTTGTTAGTGACGTGGTCCCAAGTGCTGTTGTGAGGCTACGCTGCCTTGAAAGCAAGAGCCAGCCCAGGACTGTGCTTAGAGAGAGGCTACTTGTGCTCTGGGAAAGCGGATGACGTTAGCTTCGACCATGTCTTCGTAATCGCGGAGCCTGCAGGTCAAGATAATTATCTGAAGGTCTTTTGCTGACTCCTGAATAATCTGCTTCATCAGCGAAAATCGCTTATCATCTGAATAAACCAGGACATCGTCAAGCAACAGAAGTGCAGCTTGTCCCTGTTCCTTCATGAGCTTTGCCATGGCTATTCTCGTTAAGATGGACAGCTGCTCTCTTGTGCCAAGGCTAAGTGAGCGAAAGTCTTCCTCCACTCCATCTCGAACCAGATGGGCAATCTCGAAGTTTCCTTCGTCCAGACTCAATTCACTTGAAGGGAAGATTTGCTGCATGTGCGGACGCATCATATTTATTACAGGCTGCAAAATCTTTGATCGGCTTTCTGACTCCGCTTCCAAAAGAGTCTCGTGTAGCAGTTTTAGCGCCTGTGCACGCAACCTTAGCTGGCTCAATCGCTGATTGGCTACTTCAACTTCGCCTTCAAGCCGTTGAACTTGTTCGCCAAGTCCACTGTGACCATGCGCGTCAATTTCCGCTGATAATTTGATTTTTGTCTCTCTTAGATTTTGAATATTTAACTCAAGCGTCTTGAGAGAACGCTTCAGTTGCTCTTCCTTTTCCTTGAGGTTTTCTTCGTCGAGTTTGCTGAAATCGTCCCGCTTTTGTTGCACCTTAGTGTGTAGCTCAAGTGCCTTCATCTTTGAGTCTTTTAGTCGCTGCTGCATGATAATTTCAGTTTCTTGATTGAACTCTGTGAGCCTTTGTTCAAGCTCCCGCAGCATGTCTTGTGCGGAATTAAGTTCGGCTTCCTTCTTTGTGCATAACTTGGTTGAATTGACGCAGTCCTCCCTAAGCTTATCGAAGGACTTGAGGCTACTCTGGAGAGTCTTATTTACATTATCGAACTCTACTTTGAGGTCAAGCAATGAACTTCCTGATTCAAGTATAGGTGCGTTATTAAGTTCTTGCTTAAGCGTCTCAATCTTGTTCTCGATTTCTTTTAACTTCTCTTTCTGAAGTTCAATAGCATTTCGCCCACCATATTGCTGTAGTGTGCTCATGATTGAGCTCTTCTTCAATTCAAGCTCACGTTTCTTGTTCGATTGTTGTTCAGCTTCAGAAAAACTGCTGACACCGAGGGATTTTAATTCGGCTTCTAAAGACTGTCTGGCATTCAAAAGTAATTTATTGATTTCCGCAGTTTCTTTGCCACCAGGAATGACTGTTATTTCGCCCCAGTTTTCTAGTCTGATGCTTGTTTCTTCGGTGAGAATCAGATCTTCCTTTCCGAACTTTTTGTCTGCGATTGAGGCTTCGGCACCGGCTTGGGGCATTAGTTTTACTTTTGTAGCAATGGCTGCAGCATGTGCTTCTGCCTTCACAAGCGTGTTGCTTAGCGTCTTTAGCTTTTCCAATGCAGTGGCATCAACGGCAATTTCCTTTCCTAGCTTATTGGCGTCATTGTATTGTTTAGCCAAGTCTGTCAGGTAAGCTATTCTTGTCGCAAGTTCTTCCTTCTGCTGTTCCAGGCTTGTGCATTCGTTTACTCTTTCTGCTGTTTTGCAGAGTAGATCTAACTTTTGTTTTTCTTCTTGCAGAGCTTTTATCGCGATGTCTAACTCATCTGTTTTTGCAGATAATTCCTTGTCCTGAGTTTTCTGAATTGCCAATTCGTCGGAGAGAGTTGCGATTTTTGTTGCAGTATCTGAGCGCCGTTGAATCAGTTTGTTTCGATTGTCGATTTCCTTTTCCAGCCTCTCAAGCTCCATGCTAGCTGAGGAATTTTCGGCAATCGCTGCATTGAGTTCAAGCTTCAATTTTTCAGCTTGTGATCGCTGCAGCCCTAAGTTCTCATACTCTTTCTGTGTCGTTTCAAGTGTCTTATTCTTTTCCAATTGCTGAAGCTGGTCAAGAACATCTTGTAACTTTAAAAGCTTCTTGTCGTACTCCGCATAGGTAGCTTTGTGCTGGTCTAGCTCTGCTTGCTTAAGTTCAAGGTGGTCGACAGCCTTGGTGAGTTCGCCCTTTTCTGTTTTGCTCTTCGGAGTGTAAAAGTTCTGATATAACTTTTCGATGCGTTTTTGAAGAATTCTGCCCTTTTGACCGCCTGTTATATGACTGAGATCACTTTCAAGTGCTCTCATCAATGTTTCTTTGCCACCATCGGTAGTGTTTAGCCCCGTTCCGGCAAGTCCCTGCTCAAGCCAGAGAAGTCCCCAAATACCATGGTCTTGCTCTGATTTTTTTCCTTTGTCTGTTAAATGAAGTCCAAACAGTTCTCGGATTTTTTCTTCAGCTTCAGATCCTTCGACAATTCCTTCAGGAGATCTGAATTCTGCGTTTGCCTTGAGGCAAAATCCTTTGCGAATGGAATATTGTTTTTGCTTGTACTCCAGTTCAATAGTGACTTCCGGACGCACGGCTCTTCTGAATGGCTTGAAGTCATTTATATTCTGACCTTTGGAGTTGTGCTTTTGAAAAATGCCGGCTTTAATTGCCTGCAAAAGCGTCGACTTACCCTCTTCGTTGTCTCCAGCAATTATGTTCAGTCCTTCTTTCAGACCATCAAAAATTAGTGGTCCTAAGAGCTTTTTGAAATTGCGAATCTCTATTCTACGTATCAACATTGGCTGATTTCCTTGTTCTCAACGTAGAGAATGTGTAATGCAAGTCTAGCTTTTTCTGCGTCTGGGTTGTTTGTGTCTCGCATCATTGCCATGAGTTTGTCTACGGCGGTGCGCACGAATCCCGATTGCTCAATTTCGTCAAGATCCTCATTGCTAGGCTCTGCAAGCAATCCGCTCAGATCTGACTCCACATAAAACAGCTCGGAGTTCAGTTGCTCTATTTCTTTATCTAGCAAGGCTCGTTCTTCAAAACTCAATGAGCCTTTCAGGCTCATGCGGAGTGCAATTCTATCCAACGGATGATTTAGCTCTTGCAGTTGCTGTCGAATGGAGAGAATATCTGCTGCCCTGAAAATCGAATTGTCCAACAATTGCCAGAGGTAGTGCTTAGTGCTTCTAATCTGAACAACAGGCTCTTTTCCTGGAGCTTCTATTTCTGCAATGATTATATTGCCAGATTCATTTGCCTTGAATCTATCTGGCTCGGGAGTGCCGGAATAGTATGCACGCTTTGAGGCACTTATCGTGCCGTGCCAGTCACCCAGCGCCAGGTAATCTATTTTGGCTGACTGAATTCGTGAGAGTGCTATCGTATTTGGTGCTTCGCCCCGATATTGAGAAAGTGCGTCAAGCGAACCATGAGCAAGTCCTATGCGAATGTCATCATGGCTTGATTCATAACTGTCCCACCATTCGGTCAAGTCGCTTGATTCATGCCGGCGCTTTAACGGAGCTGGCAAAATGACGGTTCCGAGTTCAGGAATTCTTCTAGCTTTAGGTTCGTCCAATATAGAAATATTATCTGAGGAAAAATCTTTCTTGATGCGTGTCCATACACTTTGTGTTTCAGCTGCATCATGGTTTCCGGGAAGCAAAAACCATTTCCCGCCAAATGACTCAGCCATCACTTTGAAGGTTTGCAGAACGCTTTTGGATTCAGGCAAATTGCTATCGAAAACATCTCCAGCAACGAGAATAAAGTCAGCCTTTTCTTGCTCGGCGATTGCACCAATTTTGCCTACAGTCTCAATTCGCTGTTTTCGCAGAAAAGCCGCCTGGTCGCCGTCGATGTTACCGAACGGTTTGCCAATCTGCCAGTCAGCGGTATGAACGAATTTGATCACGATTGTCCACCGAGATGTCTCGGACGAATGTGGCGCGTGGAAGAAACGCAAACTAGTATTTTATCCGTATTGCGGAGAATTTGATCCCTTTTTCGCTTTGTTTTCTTGAACTCTGACATTCCTGCAATCTTGAATTTCCATTGGCTACGCGTTGTTTATATGCTTTATTGATTTCAAGAGGGTGGAAGACAAGAATTTATGCCGCAGGAATGTTTCCATGCAGTCGATTAGATTCTGTCCAATAGACGCGAATTTCTGAGGGGAGGTCACGGGGTCCGTCGAATGAACCAGATATTCCATTTTGGCAATAGGAATCGAGTTCGCTAACAGAAATCGAGCCATTTGAGAGATCAACAGCGGTTAATTGGTACACTTTTCTAGCGCGAGAAAATAGTGATACCGGATATAGTGCTGATGCACTGGTTCGTTCCCGCAAAACTCCTACTTGATACGGTTCTCAAGTTGGAGGGTTTAATTCTAAAGCTGGGTAAAATACTTAAACCAGATGGAATTATGTTGTGCGACTTAAGATTAGCTCTAAAGCCATTTCTTGCTTTATTGGCGCTGTTTTTGCAGGTTTAATCTGTTTGCCTGTTAGCGCAGCTATGAGCGATGTTGAGTGGAACAATTTCATGCGCAGCGCGAGTAATGCGCTAGACGCTAATCAGTACTGGATCGCAGAGCCTGCACTCAAGAAGTCGGTCGCTGAGGCAGAGCTGTTTGGCTTTAATGACCTCAGGCTGGCGCGGAGTCTTAGTGAACTTGGACGGTACTACTGTGTTCGTGGCAGATTCGATCTGGCGCAGCCCTTTCTGGAAAGAGAATTTGCGGTGCGCGAAATCGCCTTTGGAAAAGACGATGGGCGGATGATTCAGCCTATGGGCAGTCTGATTCGATTTTATCTGACATGCGGGACTGCCGCTAAAGCTGAGCCTTTAACTGAAGACCTGCTGGCTTTTGTTGAGGGCAAAATTACTGAATCACATTTTCAGAATGAGAAAAAGGCTACTCTCCAAGAAGGACAGCCTCTTTCAGGGTACGCCGGCACTGCAGCTCCTGCCATGAGAGATCCGCTTCTTGAATGGTCAATTGTGTGTGACAACCTCGCAAATCTCTATCGGTCACAGAAAAAGTACGAGTATGCTGAGCGCCTGTATAAAGATGCTCTTGATATTAAGTCCACCGTTCTTGGAAAAGGGCATTTGTCGCTGGCCAACAGCTACGACAGTTTAGGCGCACTTGCTATGGAAACAGAGGACTACAAGGAAGCGGAGGGGTACTTCCGAGACGCTCTGGCAACAACTGAGACCACCTTGCCGACTTCGAGCCCAGAGGTTTATTCACGACTGGACAAACTTGCAAAATGTTTGATCAAAGAAGGGAAATTCTCGGATGCCGAGGGGCTCTACAATCGTGCCATGTCGTCGTTTTGGACCAAGGAACCTTCAAAAGGTGGAGATGAGTCTAGATGTATGTTTGCGATGGGATGCATGTATGTAGCAGAAAAACGCTATGCAGCAGCAGCTCCCTACTTGTCTCGAGCACTTCGTTCTGCTGAGAAATTCAGCGGACCTTATTCGCTAGGTCTGGTGCCTTATCTTCAAATGTATGCGTATGACCTTTACTATCTTGGGCGCCGAGGCGAAACCAGTGCGCTTAGAGCTCGTGCTAATTTCATAACTGGACCAACTGAAAAGGTTGAAACCGCTATGAAAGAGAAGGAAAAGCAAAGGGAATTGGAAGCAAGCGACCAAAAAGATACGAAGAATCTGGCACTAGCTAGTGAACCCGTTAATAGATTTTCGAAGAAAACAGGCAAACCCGGTAAATACAGCGGGAGAAAACGGCGTAGGAGATAAGAAAATTGCATACTTCACCATCAGAAGCGACCAAATACTATTTTTCACGTGCAGCAAGACAACTGGGAATAGGTACTTACCTTGAGAGGGTTTTGTGCACACCGCGCCGAGAAGTGAAGGTAGAATTGATTGTTGAGATGGATGATGGCTCCAGCTCTGTGTTCACTGGCTATAGGGTGCAGCATGATAACTCAAGGGGTCCGATGAAGGGCGGCTTGAGATATCACCCTGAAGTAGACCCTGACGAAGTTAATTCTCTTGCGGCTCTTATGACGTACAAGACTGCTGTGGTCAATCTTCCGTATGGTGGCGCCAAAGGTGGCATATCCTGCGATCCCTTGAAGTTAAGCCATGCCGAGTTGCAGAGGCTTACCCGAGCTTTCGTTGATGAAATACACGACATTATCGGTCCACAGCAGGATGTGCCCGCACCAGATATGGGGACAAATGCGCAGACCATGGCATGGATAGTTGACCAATACTCCAAATATCATGGATGGACACCAGCTGTGGTGACAGGTAAACCGCTTGAACTCGGAGGTAGCGCTGGGCGTGAAGCAGCTACTGGGCGTGGTCTAGCCATCGCAACTGAGTCCGTTTTGAAGGACCATGGACATGCTATTTCCGGAATGAAATTTGCCGTTCAGGGATTTGGAAATGTAGGCAGCTGGGCCTGTAAATTCATTCATGAACGAGGCGGAAAAATTATTGCTGTTTCTGATGTGAGTGGTGCGCTCTACAACAAAGATGGCATCGACATTGAGGCTTTGCGCATTCATGCGCAAATGCACGGCAGTATAGTTGGATTCAATGGTGCGGCTCAGGCTGATCCCAAAGAGATATTGATGACCGACTGTGACGTGATTGTGCCGGCAGCTCTCGGAAATGTCATCACAGGTGATATCGCTAACGATATTCGGGCGAAGTTTGTCATGGAAGGTGCCAACGGACCAACTACGCCAGATGCTGATGAGAAGCTGCTCAAGCGAGGAGTCACTGTAGTTCCCGACATATTCGCAAATGCTGGTGGAGTTATAGTCAGCTACTTCGAATGGGTGCAGAATATTCAACAATTTAGATGGACTGAATCGCGGGTGAATTCAGAGCTTGAAACTATGATGCATCAAGCATACGTGGAACTCAAGAGTTTAGCAAAAGGAAACGCTTGTGATTTGAGGACTGCAGCTTTTCAGCTGGCTATTTCGCGCATTGCACGTGCGACCGCGCTACGTGGTCGAGAACACGAAAACTTCTGTCTCGTGTCGGGTCCAAAATAATGCAAATCAAAAAGAACCGTCGGTCCTTTGCCCTTGTTTTGGCAATTGCGAGTTCTATTTCAATGTCATCATTTGCGCTAAGTCAGCCCCAGCAAGTGACTGAACCTGATGCTAGTGATCTTACAATTAGACCCATTACTGTCTCGCCTGTACCGGTTCCTCGCGATTTACCGCCCTTTCCTTCTGATGTCGATGTACCAGTGGTGCTCGAAGGAGTAGCCGGACTCTCTGATCTTGATTTGAGTCAATTTAGGGGCTCGGCAGTTTACAGCCAAGAGCATGCTATTACTGGGCAAAAATTTCTGGAGCAGCGCCAGGTAGTAGAGGGTTTTAGAGAACTGCGAATAGCAGTGGAATTGAGCAAATGGCGGTCGTCTGATCAGCCCGACGCTGCAAAATGCCACCAGATGCTTGCCAGCATCCTTTACGAGTATGCAATGAAAGCAAAGGAGAGTGGGCGTGGAACCAAAGGAATGCAGAGGTTATTAAATGCTTGGGTCGAAGCTCGTCGCGCGCTATTTTTGGATCCAACAAATGATGCAAATAGAAAGTTGATTTATTCCATTTCTCGTGACCTTGTTGGAATCACTCCGAAATTCAATAATCTCTTGAGCCTTGGAAGCTCTGCCTACCTCATCGGTAACAAAGCTGAAGCGCTCGACTCGTATCAAAAGTGTGCAGACCTAATAGAAAACGGAAATGCAAATGCACCACTCGATACGTGCACATCAATTTCTATATTATTGGGGAAATTAAAATCGGAGTTGCCCGGCTCTAGCGATATTAATGTTGCTGCGTCGTCTTCGTCCACTTCAACACAATCCCCTACTGCATCGCAAGGTGAATTCCCAAGCCAGCAATACTCTACTATTCCGGTAGAGCAGCATGCTCTGAATTTGGTGAATCCTGACAGCAAGCAGACTTCTGTCAAAGATGAGGCGTCTAGCTTCGGGACCAAGTCGAATGAATTCTATGTCGCGGACTATGTCGATAACGCCAAAAGACAGCTCGCCAGGGAATGGCAGCTGAGCCATATCGCCATTGCGAAGTTTCCGACTGTTGCTTTTACGCTCAGTAAACATGGCGACATTTCTGAGTTGAGAATCAAGACTTCGTCAGGGGATACAACTATTGATGAACAGGCACTGAATGTGGTGCGGCGGGTAGCCCCTTTCCCTGACTGCCCTGCAGGAATTGGGGAAATAGAGTACACATTTAATGACAGAGAGAACTCCGTCGATTTGGCTGATTATATGAGGCAACTGCGCAGGAAGATTCGCCACAACTGGCACCCACCTTCAGACCTTCAAGAGGACCATGTCACGGTGTCTTTTAAGTTACATAGGGATGGCACCGTAGACAGTATCACGCTGGTGCGAGCATCTGCATCCGATGCTAGAAATCAATCAAGCATTGCTGCCATCAAAGCTGCGGCTCCGTTTCAGCATCTGCCGCCTGAGTCTGGCGAAAGCGTGGCAGTACTCTTCCATTTTGACCATGAGATTGAGAGTCAGAGTCCAGGTAACTAGCCTTCCCCTGGGTCTAGTTCTAGGAAAAATCTACGCTCTTGGCGAAAACTGCACCGGTACCGTTTGAGTTCCAAGAAAATCTGAGCCTTGCCGCCGCACACGAAAACTACACTAAGTCTTGACACTTATGTCCAACAAAAAGAGGCAGGCCCGAAGGTCTACCTCTAATGAGCTTTTGAACTCTGAAACTATCTGACGATCGCTCTGGAAACCCAGAACGAACGAATTTGACGATAAGTATTCAGCAACTTTGTTTGAATCGGAGCTGCATTTACTGGCACCGACATAACTTTCGGCACCATAGGTGCAGATATTGGACCCATAAATATTGGTCCTGCGATTGCCCCAGTAATAGTGGCGGCGAAAGCTCCAGCTACTAGTCCTGTGGTTAACAACTTCTTCATTTCTTTTAGTCCTCCGGTTCAGCGGAACTTCCTATATATAAACATAACCTGATGTTGGTCTTTATGCATTAGGGTTTTTACTAAGCAAATTCGAAAAATAGGAAA
The DNA here is from genome assembly GCA_044226015.1 of Obscuribacteraceae bacterium (SeqCode). Classification (GTDB taxonomy): domain Bacteria; phylum Cyanobacteriota; class Vampirovibrionia; order Obscuribacterales; family Obscuribacteraceae; genus JAIEPM01. The sequence continues at coordinate 490,291 of JBGAHS010000006.1, read as the reverse complement.
AATTTCGAACCAGACCTACCTTAATATTCTACCCGTATCCTAGAATCCTTACCACGACTGCAAGTCATATTGATCCTATGACCTTGGTCATTTATTTGTGTTCCCGAAATTAGATAAAAAGATCAAAAATTTAAGGCTGGCAATCCCTTTACTTGTCTCCTTCTTCAGTCCTTTATCGTCCGCCATTTGCCTGATAAGACAAAATTTGTATCTTAATATTTGTTCTTGACATCACCTCGTTTGGATTTCTTTGTCTCCGTCTGACGTGGAGTTACCGCCTCTGTCACGGCTTAGCTAGCTAATCTCTCTGGTTTGAACCGAGTTTGCTCAGTCTGCTCCAAGACCGGAGTCATCTTGAAACTCAGTCGATTTTCCGACTAGCTGAAATGATGATGCAGTTCTTTTGCTGCACGAATCCCAGAATTATAAGCACCATGTATGGTGCCCTGATATTCAAAGCATGTCGCTTCGCCAGCAAAGAAAAATCTGCCTTCAGATTTTGAAAGAGATTCGAAGTCTGTATGTTTCGCTTCGGGGTTTAGAATTGAATATGCGCCCAGGCTGTATTCATCTTTTCCCCAACGGGATATCGAAACCAATAGCGGATCTTTTACCGTTTCGCCGTAAAGTTGCCTGAGAAACTTGAGAGCCTTTTCGGTGATCTCTTTGTCTGATAAGTTCTCCCACTGTCGGGAAGTATTTGCAGCGACACAGACAACTATAATCGCTTCATTTGTATATCGGTATAGGCTGAGTAGTTGAATTGTCTGATTATGATTTGTTGGAATAAGTTCAATAAAATCGGAGGTCGTTCCCCAATAGGGCTCATCAAATCGCATCGCTATCTTATTGAACGAGCCCATTTTGATGCGCTCAATTGCATTTTGTTTTTCTTGACTCAACTCAGGATAAAACTCAATTCGCTTGGCTTTTAAAACTCCGAGAGGCAAAGTTACAACTGCCGCGTCTCCAACAAATTCCGAATCATTCATTTGAATTACTACTTCATTTGGGTTTTGCTTAATTGCTTTTACGGGTGCGTTGAAAACTATGTCAGTGTCTCTTGCAAGAACGTCGATCCACTGAGCCTGACCTCCTGGAAAAAGCAGGTCGTCACCATGTCTGTGTTCTGCGGCAATCAAAATGTTGTGGAGAGAAAGTTCTTCAAGGCTTGCCCCATTATAGGCTTCAAGTTCAATAAGCTGTCGATTGAGAAAAGGCAACTCCATCTTTCCAAGTGACTGCTTCTCTGCCAATAATCTCACTGCTTCCTTTACTGTGATGTCAGACTCTAAAGTTCTGGCTAGCCTTTTTAGACGGGGAAGTAATCGGTTTGCACGGGCAGCAAACGCTACTTTGTCAAGTGGTGACGCTTCCTTTCCGCATTCATCTATTAATGTAGCTTCGGCGTAATCTGTTTTCGCCGTGGGAATTTTGTGCTGGCGACATAGTTTGAAGACTGGGTTGCCGCTGTTTCCGTGAATCCATGCTGCGCCCATGTCTACGGGCGTTCCGAGTTTGTTATCTGTCCAGACCCGGCCGCCAGCCCTGTCTCTAGCCTCAAACACTTTGACAGTGTGGCCAAGACGTTTTAGCTCACGAGCTGCTGATAAACCCGCGACTCCGGCCCCAACAATTGCGACGGATTTTGAATTAACAGTTCTCTTTTTTGCAAATAAGTTCAGAAATGTCATAGTTCTGATTTCTATTGTGGAAACAAGGCTTCCAGCAATTCCTTATATCATTTTTTGAGTTTGATTTCGTACAAATGCAACAAGATGGACAAGATCAGTCGATAATATTCGATTCTGTGGGATAATGCCCGGTGGTACACTTTTAATCGGTAATTTTTTGGACATGAATAACAAGCTTTTCGTTGGTAACCTCTCTTTTAAGCTCTCTGAGGCAGAAATAGAGCAATTGTTTGGACAATATGGAACTGTAGTATCTTGCGCAATTCCCACAGATCGTGAGACCGGACGCAAGAGAGGTTTTGCTTTCGTCGAAATGGCGAGCCAAGCAGAAGCCGAAGCTGCAATCAAAGCACTGAACGGTCGTGATGTCGAAGGACGTCAAATCGCAGTCAGCGTGTCCCAACCAAAGCCAAAAGGCCCAGGCGGCGGTGGTGGTGGACGTCCTTCACGCCACAACTAGTCTATAGACCAGGTTGAAAAGCAAATAGGTAAGGACTTTTAAGTTCTTACCTTTAGTCTTGTCTTAGCTTGGACTTGTTCTGGCTTTCGCCTGAGCCAGTTAGAATTTGTGCATACATCATTTTTTTTCGAGGAATGAAAATGCACAGATTCGTATTAACTTGCTGCGCGCTTCTCTTTCTTTGCAGTACTCCGTCGCTTGCTAAGTCGGAGGACGAAGCTGCTGAAGAAAAACAGTACATTGCTAGCATGGCCAATCCCAATGATATGGTCATTACTACAACGCAGACCGTCGATGGTTTTCGTATCAAGGAATACAAAGGTGTGGTCCGAGGCGTTATTGTCAGGCAACCGACAATAGGTCAGGGGCTCAGTGCTGGTCTTGAAAGAATTGCAGGCGGAAAAATAAGCGCTTACACGACAATGTGTGAGCGCACCCGGCAGCAAGCATTCGAATTGTGTGTGCAAAGAGCCCGGGCTCTTGGTGCCAATGCCTTGATTGGATTGCGCTATGACAGTTCCGCATTTAATCACGGAGACAATGTCGAGTCTGAGGTAATCTGCTATGGCACTGCTGTTGTGCTAGAGAAAGCAAACGGGCAGTAAACTTTTTAGTGACGTTCGTACTATGATTAGCCAATGAAAAGTAGCGGACGCCAATTTTCTGAAAACCGTCCTATGTCAGGTCGCATTCGACATCTTTATCGACTCTGTCGAGTGTTGCTTTATGAATTCAGGTTCTTTTTGATTTGCAGTTTCGTTGCGTTTTGGGGATCTGTAATGGTCCTCTACAACTTCTATCCCCGAAAAGAACTGCCACCACATCACCAGTCTTTTCTTGGAATCGCTTATGATGTGGTTCAGATGACTTTCTTTCAAATGCCAATTCCTTTCGTTGATGATTGGCGTTTGATACCAGTATTTTTTTGCTTGCCTATTCTCGGATTGCTTGTAATCGCGGAGGGCGTAGTTCAGCTCGGGCACTTACTTTTACAACACAGAACAAACTCCAGGGAGTGGCAACAGATGCTTGCAGCCAGCTTTGAAAATCACATTGTTGTTGCCGGAATGGGCAACGTCGGTTTTCGAGTCATGCAGCACCTTAAGCGATATGGGGAAAATGTTGTTTGCATTGAGCGTGATGCTGATGCGTCATTCTTGACCGAACTTGAGGGATATGATGTGCCCGCTGTGATAGGGGATGTGACTAATACACATGTACTTGAGAAGGCTGGAATAAAAAAAGCGAAAGCATTCCTCGCCGTTACTGATAATGATCTCGCTAACATAGAAGCCGCCCTGACTGTGCGAGATCTGGCTCCAGGAAGTCGAATTATCATTCGAGTCTTCGATCAGCGGCTTGCTCAAAAAGTGGAAAAGACCTTCGGAATAAATGGTGCATTTAGTGCATCAGCTCTTTCCGCGCCGGTTTTTGCTCAGGCGGCTCTGAGCTCTAACTTGCTTGCTTCCTTCGAGTTTGCCGGCACTGTAGTCAATGCTTTTCAATTAAATATTGAGGACAGCAGTCCCTTGAAGAACATGCAAATCGATCGCGTTCGAGGTGACTATGAGGTGACGGTTTTGATGCATCAGAGGGGAAGTTCGGTTGATTGGAACCCGGCGCCAGCCACAGTGTTGCAAACCGGCGACAGAGTGCTCATCGTTACTGATAACAAAAATATCCAGACTTTCATAAGCGCCTAATCTGATTCAAATTTCAGCTGCATTCGTGGACCTCAAATAAGTTAACCTAAAAGTCTTCTAGATGCGGCTTCTTCGATGGACTAATCGCATTGAGAGATAATACACTTGTTTGATTCAGTGTCCTTCAGTAACGCATGCTGCATCCTCTGTTCTCAGCAGGAGCTTCTGTTTTAGTCAATGATTCCAACCGATACTTCTGAAAATAAAATCGATGAAGAGTATTGCGTTTCTGCGGTTCCGCTCGAGCTGAGGAAAGACCCCGTATCTATGGCTTTGCTGTGGTTGACGATGGTCACACAGTTTCCGTCGGTTCTGATTGGTTTCGAATGGTTCAAACAAGGCTTTAATTTCAGCCAGATAATCGTTGGCTGTATTCTCAGTTGTGCTTTGCTAATGGCTTACAGTGTGCCTGCCGCATTCTTGGGAGCCGTAAGCGGTCAGACCTACGCTGTTCTATCAAGGACAGTCTTCGGAAGTTGGGGCTCGCGCATAATTTCGACAAATCTGATCTGGATTTTCGTTGGATGGTACACAGTTCTGGCTCTCTGTCTTGCCGATGAATTGACTGATTTGCTGCCAATCAAATTGACGCTTGCTGTTTCTGCCGCTCTTTTGTCTTTTGTGATGGCATTTAATAACTTCTTTGGCTTTAGTGGAGTGGCAAATTTTGCTCGCTTTGTGGCTGCACCATTGTTATTAATTTGGGTTGGAATCTCACTTGTGAAAGCTGCTCCTGCTGACCCTATGGCGCTTCTCTCTGCCAAGCATACTGTTTCGCACTGGCACGCCTTTTGTGGAATCTCAAGTTTCGTGGTTGGCTTCAGTGTATGGGGCAACGAACCCGACTACTGGCGTTATGCAAAGCCAAAGCTCTCGCACTCTGTATGGCCGCTTGTAGCATCACTTGGTATTGGCTGTTTACTTTTCCCCATTGCAGGTTGGCTGTTTGCTAACCAATCAGGCATAACGGAATCTGCTGCAGCAACTGCATACTTGACGAAGCACTCGATGGGTGGAATGACGGCACTTGCAGTACTGATCATTTCTGCTGCATATTTTGCAGCAAATGATTCAAACTTATACGGAGCCATCAACGCTATTGAGAACATGGCAAAGTTTCCTCAGCGAATAACCGTTTTTGTACTTGCAGCTATTGGAGCCGTGCTGGCTTATTGGCTGGCTGGCTCTGGCGCAAGCAAGGCGCTAGAAGGAATTTGCTCGCTAAACTCTGTGATGCTGCCACTGCCTACGGTGGTAATGATTTGCGAGTGGTATTACGAGTCGAAGGTTTTAAAAATGACTCCGTTTTTTACGAGAATTCCAGATTTTGATCAATTGCCCTCCATGCGCTGGCCCGCATTCTGGTCTGTCCTAGTCGGAATGATTGTGGGAATTGGAAGCTCGGGAGTCATTCCAGGTTTGGAAAAACTTCAAATTGGGGTTCCGTCGGTTCAAAGTTGGCTATGTGCCGCGTTTCTTTTCTTCATCCTACGTTCGCAGGAAAAAATGCCTGAGATAAAGGGTGAGGAGGTTAAGTTAGAAAACCTCGAAGAAATGGAAGCCCTATCACATCCCGATTCTTCTGCGCATTCTTAACAGTTCCAAGAAATTACATCTTATTTTTCATTTCTTGCGCCAGCTTTTCATATTTTGCAGACAGTGCCGGTTCGTTTTGGTGCTTGAAACCAAGAGAGAGAAGCTCGTAAATATGATGCGCAAAAGTGAAGTATCGCTTGTCTTTAGGAATATTATTTAGAGGAACCATGCAGGATCCCAACGCAGGCACCGCAATGTCGGAGCCAGCCGTGTTTATCTCATAGTCGCACATGTCCACGCACAATTCGGCTTCCTCGAGGCTTGCAGATTGCCCATTCAGTGCTATCTCCGATGAGATGAGCTGAAGGTATCTTCGAATTTCATGTTGTAAATCCTCTAGTTGTTCGCGTTTAAGATATTGCTCTGCTTTCTTGCGAATGCGGCACCAGGTTGTAAATTCTTTTCGTGCCCTCACCCAATCTTTATGTGACATGTAGAATTTGAATATTGAGGACTGAACAAAAATTTCTTGTGCCGATTCAGTTTCATGTGCCGCATCTCTTACTTCTTGAAGCGCTTTCTTGAAAAAGCCTTCTGCTAAATCTTGATCAGACGCGTTTAGCTCGCCCATGGTGGAGTAGATCGACCCTTTGAGAAGCCCTGGGCTCTCATCTTTAATAGAGCTTTTAGCTTTATCACAAATATTCAGAGCCTCATTGAGTGTTTCAGTTGCTTTATCTCTCTCTCCATTTTTGACCTGCAGGTCTGCCAGATATTCAGACGCTTGAGTCATTGCCAGAAGCCATTTCTTGCGCTTTGCCTCTGGCTTTGACAGATCCAAACAGTCCTTCTTCAAGGGAATTATGTCTCGTTCTGTCCTTATCTTTTCTTTCTCCTGCTCAGGCGTCAGGCTTGAGTGTTTTACTTTGATTTGACTTACCTGATAATTCTTATGAAAGTTCAAAGCTACAAAAAGCATGATTGCTGCAATCAAAATAATGACTGAGTAAATTGCTTTGGAACTCTTCCTTGGCGCAGGTATTGCCTTTACGAACTCGTTTAAGTTGAGTCCGTTTTTTTCAGACTCTTGAAGAAGAGAGACAATTTCTTGAACCGATGCTGGTCTTTGCGTGGGATCTTTTTTCAAACAATCGTCAACTAATTTGCCCACACGTTTAGCCAGTGCTGACTGCGCCCGCGATTCCAGGCTGTCCGGCGACTCATGAATGTGCTTATACATGATGTCCATCGTACTTATGACTTCAAAAGGAGTGTGCCCTGATAGGCACTCATACAAGATGCATCCGTATGCATAGATATCGGAGAGTTTTGTCGCCGGAATGCCCATGCATTGTTCGGGGCTCATGTAAGCAGGGCTACCGAGCAGTTCATTGCTCCGTGTCAGGGTTTTTGTATCAGACTTTGTTGCCGTACCTTGTGTTGCATCCAATAGATTCTGCGTCGGATCCTGTTCATCAACAACGGTAGCGATTCCAAAATCCAATATTTTTGCTTTTGTCGGTTCTTCACTCGTTGAAAGGACGAAGATATTGCTTGGCTTTAAATCGCGATGAAGAACTCCATTCTTGTGCGCATAAGCGAGTCCTTCACCAACTTGAATCATGAGGTCGAAGAATTTTTCTTTGGCAAGCTTACCTTCTTTCAGCTCATCCGCTAAAGAATGTCCCTCCAGAAACTCCATTATGTGAAAGGGATCGTTTCCTTTTGTCAGTCCAGTTCCAAGAATTCTTAGGATATTTGGGTGGTCAAGTTTCGATAGCGTTTTGGCTTCTTGAAAAAAACGCTGATGAATTTTTTCGGACGTTGCACCATCGAAGCACAATAGCTTTATCGCAACTGTTCTTTCGAGGCTTTTGTCAAAGGCTCTAAAGACCATTGCCATGCCACCTTTTCCAATAAGAGTTGCATGACGAAATCTTGCAGGCAAGATCTCGGCACTGATGGTGTTGTCTTGTTCATCCTCTGGGCTTTCAGACACTTTTCTTTGCCTTTGCTAACCTGAATATTCCACGAAGTGGATGTCTAGAGTCACCTGATTGGGTGATATGCCGACAAAATTGGTGAAAAAGTTCTTTCTGACATTCAATTCGATAGAGCAAAGTGTCTGGTTCAAGTACACTATATGAGGGAATTAAGAGCTTACGAACTTCGCAAAGGAAGCCAAGAAGAATGAAGAGGAATTTGTTTCCGTACATGCTCGCTTTTAGCGTGATTTTGAGTACTAATATTGCTCAGGCTGAAGAAACCAAAAAGCCTACGCTGCTTGATAAAAATATGGACCTCGCTCAAAAGGCTTTTGATGCAGGCAGCTTTGTAAAGGCTGAAAGAACTTGGAAAAAGGTGCAGCTTGAGTTAGAAAAATCACCTGGCGATGAGCGACTTCCCTCTGTTCTGGTGCATCTCGGCGACACCTTTTCGAAGGAATCAAAATTCTCAGATGCAGAGTCAGCTTTCAAGCAATCAATTGAAGTTTCGAAAAATATGTCTAAAGACAGTGCCGAGGCTCAATCTAAACTAGATGAGCTCAGTAGAGTTTATCGGCCGATTAACCTCGAATCGTTTGATGAAACTGCTACTAGTTTTGCTAAACACGTTGGTGCAACCAGTGCGTCTGCCCTGAACAAGGAAGATAATCACCATATTGAAATTAGTCTCGACAAGAGATTTCAACAAAAAATACAAGACCTTTTGAGTTCATTCATGCCGAAGAAGGCTGACGGTACTCAGCAAGATGTGGCTAACCTACCTGCTCCAGCTGGTGCTCCACAGGTCAAACAATTGAGACTCGACAAAAAGATTGCCTTTGATCTAAAACGGAATGACGATGGCAACTTCACCCTGGCTAACATTGAGGGTATCTTCTTCGATGTTGGGCTCTGGGCAAAGTTGAAGGGGCTTGTGATGATACCAAGCCAGCAGGAAAAACCGTCTGTTGAACTGACAGCTGGCGCGTTTGGCGTTGAGAAAAAAGTGAAAACGGAAATTCCGAAGTCGTTTTTCGATCGCCTCAGAGAGGGCATTGATAAGTTTGATCCGTTTGGGAATGCTGCGATTGCAAGCGGTTCTTCGACTGGCAACGGAGCAACCGGTACTGCAAGCAATGCGCCTGGTGCTTCGTCAGCTTCCAGCTCAGATTCCGCCACTTCTTCCACAAACTCCAGCAGTAGCGGTAGCAGTTCAGGGGCATCGGAGACGCAAACCCAGAGCAATTCAGCTACAAGCAACTCCGCGCCAAGCAGCGGCACTGACAGCCTCAACACAAATTCGCAAGAGCCTTCACTGCGCTAGTACTGTTATTTTTTTGTGGCTTCTGGCGCCGGGCAGCTTGACTGGGTCTTCTCCAGTTTCTCAGCTTCGGCTATTCGATTTGTGCTGCGTAAAATAGTTGCATAATTTTTTAGAGCATCACCCATCTGGCAGCTTCCATTGGTGCTCTGGAAAATCTTGAGTGCCGCTTTGTAATTTGTTTCAGCGTACTTGTAGTCCTTGAGATTGAAGTACATATTTCCCAAATGCGTATAGTTATCGCCAACCCAGCGATGATTAGGACCTAGTCCCTTCTTATAGCATTCTGTTGCTTTTTCGAGCGGCTCTATAGCTTCTTTGAACTTACCTTGCGCGTATAGACTGGCTGATTGCTTGTCCCATTTTTGACCCTCTGCAAACGCTTCTTTATCCAGTAGGTCGGCTGCAAACGTGGGAACGGACGCTAAGGTGAGCACTATGAAGACTGAGCAAAACGTGAATTGCATGGTTTCAGACTCCGTGTTAACGTTTCTTTTTTAGTCGAGCCTTTGATTTTTTGTTTCGTGGGGCCGATTCTTCATCCTCGTCATCGTCATCAACTTCGTCGTCATCGTCATCATCATCATCATCATCATCGAGGTTCTCATCGTCGTCATCGTCATTATCATCGACCTCGTCATCATCGTCTTTTACAGCCTTTCTTTTTGATTTGGTTGAAGCCGATTTGCTTGATTTTGTTACCTTCGTGTTTTTGGATTTTTCAGTTACTTCAGCAGTTTCGCCATCATCATCATCATCTTCTTCTTCTTCTTCAGAATCATCAGAACTATCCGATGCAGAAGAAAGCAGCTCACTTTGCCTATTTGTCCTCAGCCTCTCGAGAATATCTTGATTTACTGCGTTTGCCTGGGCATCATCAAAAATCGGCGACTTCATTCTAAACACGCCAGCTACGGTGCCAACTCGATAGCAAAAATAAGTTTGTTTCTCTTGCCCTACAACTCTATCAATGTTCAACTTTTCCTCATCCATAATTAGCTCGAATTGTGGTGAAGAATTCACTTTGTTAAATACGTTTTGAATCGTCTGATGCTTGACCTTTCGCCCGTCCACGCGGAACATTTGTGGACCGAGCATATCTGCATCCTTCTTTGCCAGGGCGAAGATTGCGATCACTCCAACGTTGATAATAAGTTGGTTGCGGAAGTCTTCGGGAAGGGTTTGGAGTGTCTTTGATGTCCCACAAAAGCCAATTTGTAACTTTCTTGTCTCTGTTGTAATTGAATCGAAAGTTTCTTTCTCGATAAATGAATCCAACTCATCTAGATAGAGAGAACAAGGATGCCGTTTCTTTGAGTTTTTTCGTGAGGACAGAGACAATGCAGCTTGTTTCAGCCCTGCAACCATGAGAGAGCCAAGCAAGTTTCCATTTCGGTCCAAATGTCCTTGTGGAATCTTCACTATCAATACTTGTTTTTGGCATATGACTTCGCGTAAATCAAGATCTGATTTTGGCTTTGTCAGAATTGTACGCAGTCGTGGATCTGAAAGCATAGGTTGAACTCTGTTCAAAATAGGTTCAATCCAAGTAATCCATTGGTCTGTTCTGGCGAGTCGTTTGTAGTTGGTCCACGCATCGACCAGCGTTATATATTCACTGCGCTGATGTTTCTCGGCTTCAACCTTTTCGAGCAAGACATCTCTGAAGTCGTTGTCAGAAAGCAGAACGGGTAAGTCAGTCAAAGTCTTGTTGTTTGCCATCAAGAGAACAGCACAGTTGCGTAAGATGTTTGCAGTTTGTTGGTTCCATTGGGTTTGTGAGCCTGGGGGCTCGGTGTACGCAGCTTTGAATCCAAACACCAGTGCAGATGCCGTATTTTGCAAGTCGCCATCTGGAGGAAATTCCAGAGGATTGTATGTAGTTTCATTGATGTTGTTTGTCGGATCTACAACTAACACTCTTTTCGCTAAGGCTGATGCATCTGGTTGACTTGCAATCCAGTCCAGCAAAAGATCGGCAAGCGAACCGTCCGAATCGATGACGACAACCGCTCTGTCGTTGTTCTTTATGTCTTGGGCAGCCATACTGGCAAGTAGTCTTGATTTGCCCGTTGCCCCGGCTCCTACAATAAGAATGTGGGGGTTTTTGTCTCGGACTTCGGAAGGAAGGCAAAGTGAACGGGGAAGCCAGAACTGGTGGAGTCCCCATTCTTCTCTCATTCCGAGGGGAATGTCGCCAGCGCGCAAAGGTTTGCCCATTTCCTTTACCATTTTGAAATGTTGTGCCTTGAACTGCGATGGAATGTATTCCTTCTTGGCCCATATATTAAGCAAACCGGACGGTCCGAAGAACTTTAATGAAAGCATCGCAATAGCAACACCGATGCCGACAATACCTATCGCCACATTGAAGAAAAATCCGTGAGCTTTTTTAGGATCTCGTTCTGTGTTGCCCGGTGTACTGGTTCCATTGGCACCCGTACTAGCACCAGTGGCGGAGGCAGTCTCTGAAGGAGCTGTCAATCTCGCCTGAAATGGTCCGCTGTACGTTACTACTTGTGCTCGCCAGCTATAACCCTGTCTCTTTGTTACTTCCCACTTCCCGTCTAATTGCAGCACGGGACCTGTCTGAATGGTTCTTGTGGATAGTACACCTTGATATTGAATTGGTTTGCCTACTACCTGACCTTGTTGTACGTAGACTTTTGTGAAATTCACTGTGGTACCGTTTACGGTGCCACCAATTTGAAAGGGTCCTCTTCGATCAGCACCCAATCCCTGAATCACGTTCCCTCTTTGCTCCAGATTCATAGAGCATTTTTCTATAGTGGTTTGATTTTGAAATGCTAAGTCCCATTTCCCGCTGAGTCCTGATTGTCCGATGCTTATCGGGCTAGGACCCTGCGCTGTGGTGCCACCTGAATTGGCGGTGGCTTGAGACTTGCCAGGAAACAAATCGTGGAATATCGTGTATACGGTTGAAATAAGTACGAGGGATGGGAACCCTGCCATCATGACCAGCAGTCCGATGGTGATCAGAAATTTTTGTGAAAATGTTCGCCCAAGTACTGTTACTGTTTTTACCGGCTCTTTGGCACTGTTTTTGGAAAATCGGTCGTGGTATTTCGGACCGGACTTTGGCTTCTCTTTTTTTGTCAGGTCGACAAGGTCTGAGAGAAGGTCATTTTTGTTCTTAGAATTCTTATCGTCTTTAGCTGTTTTGTCTTTGGATTTTTTATCATCCACGGACTTTTTAGAGACCTTCTCGTTTTTCTCCGATTCGTCTTCAACTAGCTCATCATCATCATCATCATCAGTTTCTCCGTTTGCAAGATCATCCTCGTCTTCTTCAAGATCCTCTTCGTCTTCCTTCTTGCTGCTGAAACTGCGACGCTTTGTCTTAATCGCTGAGGATTTTTTGGCTGGGTCTTTTGCCTTTTTCTTTTTTGCTTTCCCAGTATTCTTACGAGCCTTAGTCTCGTCGGCATCTTCATCGTCAACTTCGCTTCTTTTCTTTTTTGCCGAGCTATTTTCTTTTATTAGAACAGTGCGATCTTCGCTAATACGGGAGTCATCTGAAATTACTCGGGTGTTACTGTCGTCAACGTCTTGAGATTCCCTGATTGAAACCGAGGGTTCATTCATTGTTGCGCTAAAGAAGTTTTGATTCATCACAGCACGTTTCTTCACCGGTTTAACTTCTTCAACGGGTGCAGCTGGCGGCGCAAGTGCAGGCGCGGGCTCTGGCTCTGCGGGCGGTGTTGCATCGAAGATAGTGCCCGAATTCTTTGTAGTCTTTTCTTCGCTATTTGGCTTTTCTTTATCCACATCTCCACTGAGATCGAAGAAGCCGGGTTGTGCGGTTTGCTTTTCCCTGTCAGAAGTGCTCGTTTGACTCTTGTTTGTTTCCTCTGGTTGAAACGCAGGACCGTCCTTCGGAGGCTCGTATATTGGTGATTCCGGCGCCGTCTCAGTCAGGTCAGATTCAATTCTGGGTTCTGGAATGAAAGCTGAGTTTGAAGGATTGTATGCATCTGCATAGCGGTTCATGTCATCAACTTCGGGTTGAGGCTCATTATTGTCTTTAACTGTTTGTGCTGCTTCGGTGAGCTGTCTCATTCCAGCTGCTGCCGCCATCGCCCCAATCGCTGAAGCACCAATGCCTCCCATCGATGTGGTCCCAAATTTGGGTCCGGGTATTTTGCCTATCGAGCTCGATGGTATGACAGAGGGCGTGTGCTCAGAAGGTGCTGCTGGTAAGTATGGTTCCTCTTCAGGTAACGAGGGCATTGCAGCGTCAGGGTCGGATGCGATTAGCGAAAAGTTTTCTGACTGTTCCGTGACCTGGTTTTCAGCTCTTATCGAGTCATAATCGGAAGTTTCGGTATTCGAAGCGCTGTAGCTCGAGGAATATGAGTCGCTATTGGAATAATTGTCATATTCTGAACTGTCAGAAATGTCGTCTGAACTCATTTTCTGGATTTCTTCGTATGAATCAGTCGAGCTGTCTATTGAATCGGAAAAACTACTGAGTGTCTCCATTAATTCTGAAGACGCCTGATACTTGCCTGCACCTAGAACTGGTGCTGACTTAGGGTTCCAGGTTTTGCCCTCGACTTTGGGAAAATAAGTGCCAGCCGCACTCATTTCCTCTGCTGGACTCGGACTTTCGTCGTCGTTTTCTTCAATCGGCTGAATTCCATACCTGAGCTGGTTCACCGTTCGCTCAATGACCAGCGGGTCGTCTTTGACAGCGACAGCTAAGGCCCTCGATGGGGTGAACTCATTGTTGAGGCATGTGGGTGAATGTTCGGTGGCGAAAGCGCCGCAACCTTTGCAAGATTTGCTCTGGCGCAAGATCATTCCACATGCTTGACAGAAACGGATATCCACCGAAACGAACCAAAAGGGACTGTTGAAATCGTACTAGGGCTTGCGTTAAAGGTTGATCAAACCTTGCTCCCCTCATATTAAGTTAAAGTAATAGCCGGTTTTTTGCAAGCTGGCTTTACTTTTTAAGCATTCTGCGGCTAGAGTCAGTTTGAAATTTGCGAGTGGTCCTCCTTGCTTCACTCGTATGTATCCAGGAGAAAAGGAAAATGACCGGCGACATTATCAGGCCAGGGCAAACAGACGTCGTTTTGTTGTCAGATGAGGAAAACGTGTCTCAGGTTCTCGTAAAAGCTGTCGAGAACCTCTGGGAGGTCGTGAATGAGCTGACCCGATTGCGCCGAACTCACAAAGAGCACTATTTTGTTACCATGTTTGGTTCGGCCAGAATTCAGCCGGGCAGTCCTGTATATGCGCAAGCTCGCGAGCTTTCTCAGGCACTCTCAGCTCTTGGCTGCGGTATTATAACTGGTGGCGGGCCCGGTTTGATGCAGGCTGCTAACGAGGGTGCTGCCATCGCATCTGGTGGCAAAATGGACAAGTCAATCGGTATACGTATTGATTTACCGTTTGAAAAAGAACCTAATCCTTTTGTCGGAAGGGCCTTTCAACATAAGACCTTCTTCTCAAGGCTGCACCACTTTGTCATTTCGTCTGATGCATTCATAGTTCTTCCCGGCGGCATAGGCACCCTGTTGGAACTCTCGATGATTTGGCAACTTCTTCAGGTTCGCAAGCTCTACGATACGCCACTTATCTTAATTGGTGAAATGTGGCGTGAGCTTGTCGATTGGTCTGGTGACAACATGCTGGAAGAAGGAATGCTTCTGGCAAATCCGGTAGATCTTGAGATTCCCACTTGCGTTAATACTCCGGCTGAGGCTGTTGATATTGTGGCCAAGCACTTTGAGCGCTGGAAGACGCATCCCTGATTTCAAAGAAAAAGGGAAGTTTGCCACTTCCCTTTGCAGAATTATTGATACCAAATATGGTGACTATTCGCCTTCGTTGACTTCAGCCGCTGATGCGATGGAGTTAGGCTCACGCTTTGATGCAAGTTCTCTAGCTTGATGGGCAGCGGAAGCAAGTCCCTGGGTATCACTTGCATGATCAGGGTAAGAAGCTACACCCATACTCACAGACAATTTTGTGTCTTCGCCATTGAGTTTGAAGGTGTGGTCCATCAAGCGCTTGCGAATTCTATCAGCTGCGGTGAATGCACCTGGTAGTGGAGTTTCAGGCATTATCAAAGCCAGCTCGTCCGACGAGCTGCTGACAACTATGTCTGGTATTCGTGCTACTTCAGATATCAGTTTGGACAGTTCTTTCACAAATGGTTTGACATCAACTGCCGCGAATTCAACGCCGCCGCCGCCCAGAGCGAACAGGCACAGCGAAAAGCTTCTGTTATAACGCTTTGAGCGCTCCAGCTCTAGCTGAAGGCGTTCCAAAAAGTTGGCATAGTTGAGGTCGTTTTCTTCGGACAAATTTGCAGTTCCAGTCATTTCAAGCCTTTCTCCGTGGCACGAGCGGTCATTATAATCCATTCCCCGCTTTATCAGCAGATTAAACTGTCCTGTTCTAAAAGTTTGTGATCGATTATTTTTTTGTTCTACCGCTTTTCATGCTGCCGGATCCACATCCTTCGCACGGCGCTTGCACGGGAAAGGGCTATATTTGACTCACCCGACCAATCCCCAGGCGCCGAGATACATTGCTCAGAATCTATTTCGGCGTCTTTTACTATTTGAGTTCTTTGTTCAGAATCTTGGCTAACCGTTCTCCGGCTAGCGCTACACGTTCGCGCGAGATTTTTATGGCAGCCTGTTCGTATTTGGGAGTCATCAAAAATGGACCATTTCCAGAACCAATCGGGGAGGAATAGAGCTTCTTCTTTGCTAAGTCAAAGCTCTCCTTGATCCAGTCGTTCTCATTCAAGTCATTTGCCATTTTTGCGTTGGCGTTCTGCAGTTGCGTAGCCACTCTAAGCGTGTGGCTTAACCCCGTGTTTCCGAGGCAAGAGTCCCAAAACCAGTGCAGTCTGATTTGTGGTTTCATGCCTTCGTAAAAGGTTTGATACTTATATTTTGAAGGGCTGTACAAGATAGAAACGTCATTGCCACCATTGTCGCCATGCAGGGAGTTTTTGCTGACTCGAGTCGTGCAATGAAGGGGCTGGTGTACGTCGCCAACAATGTGTGTCAACCAGCATAGGTCGTAGGACTTTACATCATCGCTGGCATCAGAAGCCAGTGTCTTGCGCATCGTGGCTATCTGCGTGAGCGCATTTGGCGCAGGTGGAGTGAACAGCTGTGCCTTATCCTGTGAAAACGGCAGGTCGTAGTAATGCCAGTATTTATGCGTGAGGTGATCAGCAAATCCAATGTTCTGCGCTGCCCTCGGGTCGTCGGGGCTGTTTCCCTTTTCCGAACCGTCAGACTCATATCTTGAGTCTGTCTTGATCAAATCTGGAAAGGTTGCTGACAGCATGAAAAGTGCCGTGTCAGTGTCTATTTTTGCCCCAGACTCGCGAATTTCCGCCTTCCATGCTTCGCAGAAAGGGTTCAGTTTTGTTAGCTGATTCACCCGCTCTTTTGCTGTTGGTGAGAGCTTTTGATAAGCGATGTACGCCACTGCCATATGGCCAAGGTCGCTCCATGCAAAAGCTGATTGTATTGAAAACGCACTTGCAAGCAAGAGCAAGCCTGCCAACTTTGGAAATTTGCTCGTCATAAGGCCCTCGTCTTTTGGACATTCATTTTACTGCTCGTTTTGCATATCGCCAAACAAATTCTAAAAGTCCAGTCTAGCCTGTCTCCTGGGAGTTTGGCGGAATAAACTGGGTATAAATTGGTATTACTCATCAGGATAACTGGCAATGCCAGCCGGACTCAAGGTTTTTCAAAAGGGGCTGATTTTAGTTGGGCTACCGCTCTTGCTTGAGCTTGGCCTACTTTCGAGCCTAACCGTCCTACTTTATCAGTCTGAACAGGAAAAGCTCAAAGAGGTTGTTTATCGGCGTGGTGCTGTGGTGCAGCTCAGGTTGTTATCGCTGACTGTCGAAGTTCCATTGCTCCTGGCTGCAGCAATGGAGTTTCGCTCTGACAAATTGTTTCAGAACTACGAAAAAAATGTTGCACTCATAAACAAGTTCTCTGTAGAAGCCGACGAGATTAAGAAGAAGTGTCCAGAGATCTCCCTCACGTTTGTCGATGATCTTGAGCGCAATCAAGCTAGAGTCCTGGATGCCGCTGCAGAAATTGCAAGGAACTACAAGAAATCTGCAAAGGAAACCTTAGACTGGTTGCTTAAGTTGTCTATCGAAATGAATAAGGTTGCGACAGATTCCTCTGTGCGATTACACGAGATGGTACAGCATGGTGACGATGCCACGGCTCTAACCAGGCAGCGACAAGAAAGAATTCGTCAGCAACAAAATTATATTCTGCTATTCGGTTTGCTAGCAAATGTTGGACTGGCAACAGGGCTTGCTTTATTTTATCGAACTGAAATCCTGGGAAGAATTCAAACCATTACTTCTAATGCGAAAGCTCTTCGCATGGGAAAAGAAATGCAGCCTGCTTTATCTGGAACTGATGAAATCGCACAAGTTGATAAGGCTTTCCATGAAATGCAGAAGCAGCTAAGTGATGCTTCTGCAAGAGAGCAGGCATTGTTCGAAAATGCTAGCGATGTTATTTGTGTCTTCAATTCGAATTTCGTTTTTGTAAAAATTAACCCCGTTTGTCGTGACTATTGGGGCTATGATGTGGACGAGTTGATTGGTCTTTCAATTGCGCAGCTACTCTCAGAAAAAGACGCCAAAAGCTTTGTGGATGAGCTGAAAGCCGCCAAGCAAACGGGAGAACCTCGTATTTTCGAGTTTGCTGTAAGGAAAAAGAATCAAGAAGAAAAGGTGATGCTTTGTTCTGCCTATTGGTCGAGTTCCGTGCAACAAGCCTTTTGCATCATTCACGACATTACAGAACAAAAGGAGCTTGAGCAGGCTAAAGCACGTTTCCTGAGTATGATTAGCGTCAATTTGAAGAAGCCGCTTGATTCCATATCTAATTCGTTCAACGCACTCATTCGAGAACACAAAGACAATCTGAGCGAGACTGCAAGAACTAAGTTGAGCGGCGCTGGAAGCAATATGAAGCGCCTGGTAAGCCTGGTTAACGATCTACTTGCGATTAATAATGAGTCTTTTGGCAGGCAAAAAATTGAAACGGAATGGTGTCAGGTTTCGAAGTTAATAGAAAGCTCGGTTAACAATGTTGAGGCGCTTGCAGAAAGAAAACAGATCCGTATTATTCATGAGAGCATTGAAGCTTCCTGGAATGTTGACAAAAACAGAATTATTCAGGTTCTCGTCAACTTACTCACGAATGCAATAAAATTCTCAGATGATGGAAGCAAGATTGAAATCGTTAGCAAGGAAAATGACAACAGCTTTGTTTGCGAAGTGATTGATTATGGGCGAGGTGTTCCAGAAAATCAGATTTCTAGTGTATTTGAAAAGTTCTCCCAAGTCGAAGAGTCAGACGGCAAACGACAAGCCGGAACTGGCTTGGGGCTGCCAATCTGCAAGCAGATAGTTGAAGCGCATGGTGGCAGTATTGGTGTCAAAAGTGAAGCTGATAAAGGCAGTACGTTCTGGTTCTCAATACCGAAAAAGGTTCCTGCGCTCCATTCAGATATTGCAGAGCCAGCAGTGAGCAAGGTCTGGAATCACGAACTTTCGGAGACCCAAAGTCTGCCTGCTGTGGTCGCCAATCGATTCAAGTTTATATCCAATATCGGCATGCCGCTGAAGGGCGCTGTTCTCGTTGGTCTGCCTTTGTTCTGCGAAATTGTGCTGGTCTGCAGTCTCTCCGTAATTCTTATGCAAGTGGATAAGGAAAGGTCTCACGAATTACATGAGCGATTGGTTTCGAATGCAGCCAGTGCTCTGACAATACTCAGTGTCGATACGCAAACGACCCTCGGGCATGAGTTTAGCGATGATGACTGGAAAAAGATTCAGAGCAATATGAAGGTTCTCAGGCAAACCAAAGCAAAGCTTTATCGTTTGATTGCAAAAGACCCATCTGAACTTGAGTTGTTGAAGAAGTCAGAAGATTGCTTCAATTACATTGAAGAAAGCTATGCAGAAGCCAAAGAGAATGTGCGGTTGAACCGTGAAATATTTTTGCCATTTTCCTCTCGGCATGCGATGATTCCCACCTTGCTTCGCCTTTACCGAAATCTTGAGGGCATCGTTAATCTGGCAGAAAGCAAAGAGCAGATGAGTCCAACAAAGCAAAAGTCTCTGCGCGAGGCACAATGGGAAGTTCTCGCTATGGGTTTTGCTGGCAGCATACTTTCCTCAGTCTTGCTTGCTTTCTACTTTAGTCGAGATATCAACTCTCGATTGATGATTCTCGCTGATAACGCTAATCGACTGGCTAACGATAAGAGTTTGAATCTACCAATTGATGGAAACGATCAAATAGCAAATTTGGATCAAGAGTTTCATCGCACTGCTGCTGCGCTCAGTGACGCTCGCAAGAAGGAGCGCGCAATTTTTGATAACTCTCAAGACCTTATTTGTGTGCTCGGTAGAGAAGGTCAATTCTTGAGTATAAATCCTGCCGGACGCAGACTTCTGTCTTTAAGCCGAGCAGAAGTACCGACGAAAAGATTATTTGACCTTGTCTCCGACAAAGAGAGTGTTGAGAAAATCAAAGCTGCTGTTGAATCTGAACCAAAAGAGCAAGCCCGATACCAGCTAGAAGGACAGGTCCTTAGAAAAAACGTTGAACTTGTCGATGTGGAATGGTCTTTATCACGCAAGCCAGATGACTCGCAAACTTACTGCGTTGCTTACGATATCACAGCGCGAAAGCAGCTCGCTCAGCTAAAGCAAGATTTTTTGAACATGGTAAGTCATGACCTGCGCTCACCACTTACAGCTATTCATGGTACGACCCAACTAGCTGCAGCAGGTTCGTTCGGTGTGGTCGAGCCCGCAGAGCTTGCGATTTTGAATCAAATAAGCGCAGACTGTCGAGCTCTTGTTGAGGTGCTAAGTGATCTTTTGGACCTCGAGAAGTTGGAAGCTGGAAAGATGACAATGCGTCTTGAAGAGATCGAATTGGCAGATGTACTCAAGAAATCGATTGAGGCGTGTGTAAACAAAGAAAAGGTCAAACTTGAATATACTCTTGCTCTGGATGAAACTGTTGTTGACGCTGATTTCGATCGCCTTGCACAAGCTGTGTCAAACATTCTTGATTTCGCTTCGGAATCGTCTGGCAAGGTTAGAGTTCGTCTCGAAAACAAAGAAGAAAATAGTCTCATTCAAATTTTTGATGACGCGCAACCAATCGATGACTGCAAGAAATTGTTTTGGCATTACTCCAAATTGAATTTAGACACTGTGCCGCTAGCTGACGTCGGTTCGCGGCTTGCACTGGCACTGGCACGCATTATTGTAGAGAAGCATGGCGGCACTGTTTCCGTTGAGCCTCATGAGGAAGGAAATTTGTACTGTTTGCGTCTACCGAAGCTAAGCGAGTCGGATTTTGGCGATGATTGAGAATGTTTGAAGCTATTTCTTGCTCGGCATCTCAAAGTTCAAGCGTCGTGCCATCCAACCGGCCAGGTCTGACTCCAATCCATCGATTTCTTCTGGCTCAACAAAACCTTGACGGAACACTTCGAGCATAATACGCATTCTTGTGTTGAAAACTTCCAAGCCAGCGGTCTCTTTTGCATGAATGTCCAAGCCTTTTACTAGCTTGTCAGACAGCGCTGAAATTCTGTTTTGCACACCCCTTACGCTGATGTGCTGGCGCATAGCAATGGCTTTATCTGTAAGTCCGAGAATCAAATCTTCGAGAATGGCGGCTTCGCTCTCGTTTAAGAGCCCAGCTCTTACGTGTATTGCATGCTGTACACCGCGCACTATAGGGTCGATATACGAGTTGTCGTGAACAAGTACTGTGTTGATTGCGTGAGCCAATTTCTCATCGCTTTCAGTTTTCAGTGCATATCCGTGAATGGCTTCATCTGGAACGATTTTTCCCAACTCTCGGACATATGCTTCTTTGTGAAACTGCGACCAGAAGAGAATCTTTTGCCTTGAGTTCTCAGCCCATATTTGTTGAGCCGCTTTGATTCCAGTCATTTCTGGCATCAAAATGTCCATAACAATTAGGTCAGGACGCTCAACCTTATACATGCGGAGCCCTTCGGCACCGTTGGTAGCTTCGACTATGTGGATATCCGGCACAGTCTCTTTCAAAATCTTTATGACATGCTGCCTCAACGCTGCGACGTCTTCAACTACCAGTATTTTGTACATTCGCTCGAATCTCCACTGTAGTACCCTTGCCATCAGGACCCGGCTTCCATGATACTTTAGCACCAATCAGGGCTGCCCGAAGCCGCATATACAAAGTTCCTCTAGAACTTTCTGAAAGTTTGCTGGGGTCAATGCCTTTACCGTCGTCACTTATTCGAAGAAACAGTTGTGAGTCGGTTTCGTCGATGTTTACTCTCACAACTGTAGCAGCGGCGTGCTTGCTGACGTTGTTAAGAGATTCCTGTACCAGGCGATACAACAGTTGTTTTTCGACAGCCGAGAGGCGGTCAAGAGTATCGCTGGATGCAGACTGATTATACCTGACCTGAAATCCGGACTGTTTCGAAGCCTTATCAAGGCGATCTTCAATAGCTGCCCCTAATCCGAATTCTTCAAGTAATACCGGGCAAAGCTCATCCATGATTTCGCGAATGTCGCTCATGGTTGTTTTTAGTAGCGAATTGATTGCATCCTTTGAGTCAGTGCTGGGTTCTTTGACATACTGCTCAAATTTCTTTTGGATGCTGCGCAAATCATTCAGCACCTGATCGTGCAAATCGGCGGCTAGAAGGCGGCGTTCACTCTCGTCTTGTTTCACTAGTGCCAGTCGAGACTCTTGCAGTTCATCGTTTCGCAATTTGATTTCAATCTGTTTTGCATCAAGCTCGCGTCTCTCTGTATCTCGTTTTCGCAAGAATATCCCTACGCAGAGAGACAGCACAATAGCTAGAACTGTCGAGAGTGGGCGACCTTCGGCACCAAAGAATTGGAAACATACAAGTTCATATAAAAGACTAAGAACTGATAATTGAATCAGCACGACCACGCGAACTGCGCCAGTGAATCTCTGACTGATCCAGATTGCTGCGTTGGAAAAAAGGAAAAAGCCTATGCAACCGCATATAGTGCCGCACGGTTCGCTTACCCCGGAAAGATCTTTTCTAAGTGCTGTTATCAGGTCATCAAAACCGTGAACAAGTTCTGCAAAAGTGGCATGGTCTGTCGGTTTGATTAATACACTGAGCCCAGCTACATAGAGTGTATTAACTCCTGCCCAGAGTACATTACGCAAAAAACGGCGCATTCGCAGTTTTTCCGCGAGAGCCCGAGTTGCTTTGTCATCTTGCCAGTCCAAGAATATCCTTCAAATCTTTGTCTAGTTTGTCGCGGTTGATTTCGTTCTCAACAATGATGGTGACCAAATTGTCGGGGTCAACAAATCCATCACGGCGATTGTAGAACTCAGCTATTTCACTTTCAAGAGGCAATTGCAAATCCTGCCCTTTTATAACTTCAACTACTCGTTTTCCGTCAATTTCATGCTGTGTTGTCTGATCGAAGTTTATGTCAGCTATTAGCCACGCGATGTTTGCATCGGAGAATTCCTTTTCTGCAATGCTCACCAGAGTTTCTTCAGCTTTTATTTTCACGACGCGCCGATAAGCAGATGCCGTGTTGCCCAGGTCCAGAGAGTCTGAAGCAGCAGTTATATCGTCTGATTCATCAGTTTCTTCTGCTTCGTTCTTTCGTCCACGCAACAAGGCTGCGCTTGGCAGTAGTCCAAGCAATTGCGTGTCGAGCTTGCTATCTTCTTCCTCTGGCTTCTTCTTATCTGTAAGTTCAGCAGGTGGATCTGCTTCCTTTTGTTGGAACAGTGCCGCTGCTACAAGATCTTCCTTGCTCGTTTTTCCACCGGTTGCACCAATGCTTCTCTCGATTCTAATATTGAAATCCATACTGCGGTTAGCCATGCCGTTAGCCTGTTCGCTTTGTTTGCCTGCAGCACCGGTAATTGCCAACATGGCGGACAATGTAATTTCTTTTCCTGGGAATCGACGCACATTTGCAGTGAGTTCGGTAATACGCGAACCTCTTTCGGTGAGGAAACCTTTATGAGTGCTAAATTCTTTAGCTGCCCCTTCCCCTGGTTTGGCGTTGCGAGCATCGTTACGTGCTTTGGCGATACCCACCGCTGCAATTAGTAGTCCGATTTCTACACCTGTTAGATACCTGCCGCCTTCAGCGCGGATGGCGCGTCCAGCACCTTTAACTCCGACAGCAGCATCGCCGGCAACTTTTCCGCCAAGTATTGCGGCATTACCGATGGTGCTTCCTTTCTGTCCAACTGTTGCATCGCTTCGTCCATTCAAGTCTGCCCGGTTGCCGCCGCTTATTTCTTTGCCTTGCGCGATATTGGCTTGAGCGCGACCGCCTGCTGCAGCAACTTCCGCATTGCGAGTGCCGGCAATATTGTTGATATTGCTAGTATTCACCTTCCCCTCAAGTTGCGAGGACTGATTTTTTCCGGCGACGATATGTTCCTCTGCCTTAGCTGAAAGATTTGATTGTGCGATACTGCGTGTGGTGCTTACTTCTGCTTGCGCAGATTTATTCGTTTGTATGTCCCTTGCACCGTTGTCTCTGGCTCCAGTAATGCTTGTCTGGTTTTCTACTTTTCCTTGCAAAATAACTTTAGCGGCATCATTATTAGTGCTTGGAAGAGTCCGTGCATCAAGTTTAGAAATGCTATTTTGCACCGCCGAGTGCATTTCACTACTGTTTAGCATAGCGCTCTTTACGGCAACTCCGGCATCGAGCTTGATTGCTGCATGGTCGCCTTTTGTAGAAAGTTCGCCTTTTGAAGGATCAAGTTTGATGGCAATGCTATTAGCTGCGGTTTCTGATTTTCCTATAGTTGAATTTGTGCCCGCGTCTTTCACCGCACCGGTCTGATTTTTTTGTTCACCAACACGAACTGCTTCTAGCTTTGCTGCTTCAGTATGAGTGCCAGGTTCAACTTTTGCACCTGGAATAGTTGAGCCCTTCAACGAACTATCGGCCGAAACTTTGGCTACATTGTCAGCAGTGCTCTTGCTAACAATATTGTCTGCAGTAGTCTTGTGCACTGGCTCTAGTCCAACTTTGTTGCCTGGCTCTGTTTGTGGTCTGGAAACCGTTTCTGGGCTGTTGACTCTGCTGCCGTTGTCGCTTGGACTTACCTTATTGCTTTGTTCCGGTGCATTAGACTTGATGCTTGAGTCCGACGGGCTCAAGCGTGCATTGTCTATAGCACCGGGCTTCAATGTATTTTCTGGGACATTGGAGCGCAGATCTTGCGAGTTGATTTTCGCGCCCAGCTCAGGCGACTTGGACAATTGCTCTCCGAGCTGCTTACCTTGTTCGGACAGGCGAGACTCCGTCGTTCGAATTGAATCGCCCGAGGTTTTGATCGCTGCTTCCAGTGAACGCCCGGCTGGCTCGGGAGATTTTGCTCCGGGCTCTCCGTTGTTTCTGATAGCGCCTTCGATTTTTGGAAGAATGCCGTTTGTGTTATCAGCTCCGTGAAGCAAGCCAGATTCTGTTTTCGCTCCGCCGCTGTTTTCCATTTTCAGGGCTTCTTTCGCTGCGAACGAATTGAAAGCGTCGTTCTTGACCATGTTTTCGTAACTCTTGGCGCCTGCATATCCATCACCTTTGAGACCGTCAGCGCGAGTTTCCAGATTATGCGCCTCGACTGCTTTAGCTGCTTGGGCATAATGCTGCATCTCTTGTTTCATCGAGTCGCTGCGGTTCACCAATTCACCGACAGAGCCTGCAAGCGAAGCCTTTTGAGCCAAGGCAGACCCTACCTCGCGCGAAGCACTGTTCAACATGTTTCCAATGGACGCGGAATTGGCTTCCAGTTTTTCAAGTTGCTTTGGACTGGTGAAGGAGGGTTCTATATTGTTTTTGATTTCTGACTTTAACGATTGAACAGGAGAGTTTGCCGCCATTGCCGTTTCAGTCGCAATTCTGGCATTTGCATTGTTAATTTCGTGCACCAAGCTCGCGCCAACACCGGCGGCAGTCCTCGTGAGAGTATCAGCCACGCTGCGGTAAGCGCTGCCACTGTCCGACGAGTTCTGCTGAGTTTTCTCAGCTACGTTTTTCACCGAATAAGTATCTTGCTTTGTATTGATATCGGGACTGCTGTTGAAATTCTCTTTGAGTGTTCCTTTGGAATTTGGCGGAAGCTCGGCTTGAGGAGACGGCTTTGCTGAGCCATTGTCTTTTCTCGGAGCAAAAAATGAATCCGGTGAGGCATCGTCATCTGAAACTCTGGTCACAACTTGACGTGTGTCAGTTTTGTTCGATGTCGTGCGGCTCTCATCTAGCGAGATGGCTGGTACTTTGGATGTATCTGACGGCGAACGCGAAGTGTTCATATTTTCGCGCAAGGCAAGATCGCTCTCAGACCTTAGTCTGGACGAGCTATTGTCGGGCTCTTCGTGCCGCTTCTTTATGCTGTCATCTTGCTCTTCTAATGGCATGTTCAATTAGGCTCATGAATTCGGCAAGAGCAATTCTGCCGCTGTCTTATTCTATGCGTACCCATAATGTTTCTTGACATCGTTTAATAGGTCAATCCTAGATTTAATGTGCCCATTTTGAGCTAGATTAATTCTCGGTTTTTCCTGAGAATTTATCTTGTCCCAAAACACCCGAGTCGCTTAAGTCTGTGGATTAGTGACATTGATTTTGGAGTAATCAAATTGACCGTGGAATTGTGCAGTGGTAAATGGGGACAATCGCAGTTTGCTCACTCCAGTTGTACACCAATCCCCGTAGCTCAAGCAGTCTGCGTTCCATATCCTTGAGCTATCGGAAAATGGGCGCAAAATGGAACTGAATCGAGAAAAAGATTCTCTGCTGAAATCTGGCATCAAAAATGCCATCGACACCGTCGCGCATCCAGCTGACGACAGCAGCTCTTCCTTTCGCAATGAATTGGCAGGTTATTTAGCTCAATTCGCCAAAACTGTTCCGCTGTTTTTGCCATCGATAAGTCGAAGGGCTGCCGCCGTTGGTTATGGTGCGGCTGCTGTCCTCGCGGGGCTCGATGAAGCGAAGCAGGGAGATGCTCTCTCGGACCAGTTGAACGATTTTGCTTTGGGGGCGGGCAAAGGTGCCCTGACCAAAGGCAGTTTCGACTTGCTCGGAAGAGTGAACTTTAGCGGGGTAAATGGGCTGGTCGAGGCAGGCTTAGCACCCAAGTTTTTGAGTGGGAAGCCGCTAGAAATCTCCGCTAAGGCGATGAGCTTTGGTATTAGTTCGAGATTGATAGATGGCGGTTTAACGCGACAGAGCTACTTGGATGAGAATCGAGAGTTCAGTCTATCTCGTGGTTTGTATAATACCGCCTCTGGTGCAGTGAATTTGCCTGCGCTTGCTACGGATATAGCTGTGTTTTCTGGTTCAGCTCTGATAATGAAGTCAGCAAACGTGCTCACCAGAGGTTTGCTTGAGCGCAGTACAGTCATGCAGACTATCTCAACTGGTGCAAGTTTCGGTTTTCTCTCTGGTTCATCTGCAGAGGCACAACGGCAGTATCAGTCTGGACATTATGATTTAGGCGAAATTGTCTATCGAGGAACTCTGGAAGGACTGAGTTCAGGGCTAGCCGCAGCACCAGGTGGCATAATTGCCAGCCGTCACATCAGCCGCCAGGCACAAGCTCAGAATGAAGCTGGCTTATCTCCGGAAAAGATTGTAAGCGCCCAAGCAGAGACAGTCAGTCCCAAAGAAGTGCCTCTAGACTCGAATGTCGCTAGAGCAATGAACGAACCAGTTTCTATTACTGAACAGATTGATGGCATAGGAATTGTTTCAAGATCACCAATGAAGTTCAATCTTGCCAATGATAATGCACCTGTGAAAGCAAATCTCATTGAGTCTCTGGTGGCAAAAAAGATTGGAGAAAATAATCGTCCAGAAGAAGGTGCACTTAACGGTGCAAAACAGTACGAAACAGAAAAAGGGAAATTCTGGCAGCTCGAAGATGGTCGCATTTTTAGCGAAAAGTCCGTGAGTGAAAAGCGAGGGGCCAATTCAATCTGGGTTCCTTATGGCAGCCTTGAATCATCTGGCTTCATGCACCGCAGTGCCGAAACTGCGCCGTTTCGGGTCTGGAGCTTGCAGGAAAATTATGGCAAGTCTGTGGACAGCACTGGCAACAGATGGAACAAGCTTTTGGGCATTGGATATGATTCTGCTATTGTCAAAGCCAAATCTATCGACACTTACCTCGCGTTGAATATGTCTGCTGAAAGAATGGAACAGCCATGGCAGGCTGAGTTGAGAATATTGCCAGCTAGTTCCGGACAGATGTATGAACGGACGAGTTTGCGGATGGAACACAGAGCTGTTACAGCAGATGCGAAGCCAGAAGACCTTCCTCCGTTGGTTAAATCAAATCTCAATGTGCGTGTCTACAGAATTATGTCGCAAGAGCAGACAGTAGAGCTTGCCGATAGAAGAGAGCAGTTAAAAGAGCGAACTATCAATCAGGACACTTTCGACAAGTTCCTCTCTGGGCTGCGTGAGCGAACTCAGACAATCGCTGTCGAGGAGACTCACGCCGCCAGGCTTGATGAGTTGCGCGATTTGCGCCGGACAGCTACCTTGTCACCATCTATGCTTCCAGAAATTCGCGAGCAAATAAATGAAGCCAGGAGAACATTGTTTACTTCTCCTTATCGCGACCACTTGTTGCCTGAGTACTTTGGACAATATTTGGACAGGCTTCCTAATCGCAGGCTCAATCAGCTACTAGTTTTGACTGATGACAGTTCTTTAGCTTACAGTGCCTCTAAAGACACCCTGGCTGACGCGACAAGTAGTGGTGGCGGACGAATTCGATTATTCAAAGAAAGCAGCCAGGTATTCAACGAAGTTCCAACGGTTCTAAATCACGAATGGACTCATCTTATGCAAGCTGAGTATCCCCATACCTTTGCGGCCTATTCGCAAGCAATAAAACTCGAACCGTTTGTCTTGCGCTCTTACGGCAAAAGGAACAGCAGCGAAAATTGGGCAACTAGCTTCGGCGAAGCCGTTTTGGATCCTTCTCCCGAGTATTTTCTAACTCTTGCTGAGAAGGCACCTATAAGAACTGCCATCATAGGTAGTGCGCTCAGGGCAAGTATGGCGAAGGCTCCCGAAAGTGAGAATAGCAAGGGGCGAGAAGAGCTGACAAGGAGGCTCGATTATATTGATACGGAAGTGCTGCCTAAGGCAGTGAAGAGCCTAAATGAAAAGCTTGCAAGCCATAAAATTCAAGATGTTCTTGAAAGCACCTCCTTAGTTCGAATGTTGTACTCGTCTCCAGAGAGCAGAGCCTTTGCTGAAAAACTTGTCGATAAGAAAGCGCTAGAAGCTGCTGCCGATGCAAGACCAGCTGACGGCAATTTTAGTCGCGATGTAGTTGCAAGGGTTGTCTTGAGTCTTGAGTTGATGAAGGCTGTAGACCCACAATCATTCGCCTTGCGCGCAAGAAACTACGAGAAGATGGTTCAACTTCTAAATACGTATTCTGTAGCGAATATTCTAGACCCAGCTATGCCTTATCACAAGGCCAGTCTCGAACTGGCAAAAGCTCTTGCAGAGCCAGGTGCCAGCAAAGAATTGGCAGCAAGATTATTTCCCATTTCTGCTTTAGAGCAACTCGCCATGAATGGCAGCGCTCCAGAAAGTGCAAAAACTGCCCTTGAACTTATCAGTCCAATACACGGAACGAATGAACAGTATTTTGCTAGTCGTCGTCTGGCATTGTCTAATGGTCCAGCGCAAATAATGGCACTTCGCATGCTGGTTAATCAAGATATGCCGTCATGGTTACTCCGTGGCATGCCTGAGATTGTAAGTCAACTTAAGGTGATGAAGGATCCAACTCCGCTGCAGCATCTGGTACTAGCTCAAGCAAAACGGTTGGCTGCAAATCCAAATGCAGATCACATCAGCAAACTGGCAATGCAAACATTACTCGAGCGAATTGCAGAAAAGAAACCTGAACTATATGATGATGCTTTGCGAGCCTCTTACGATGCTGCTAAAGCTCAGTCAAA
This sequence comes from Obscuribacteraceae bacterium (SeqCode), assembly GCA_044226015.1. Lineage (GTDB taxonomy): Bacteria > Cyanobacteriota > Vampirovibrionia > Obscuribacterales > Obscuribacteraceae > JAIEPM01. The sequence continues at coordinate 461,510 of JBGAHS010000006.1, read as the reverse complement.
GGTTGACTATCGAGCCTGGATATCCGATACCAAAACGTTTTCCGCTGCTGCCAGCAACCTGCGCGTCTTGGGTGCCTCTGGCGATCCTAAACTCATTGCCGCTGCTCGTGAACTCATGCCTGAAGATTTGATGATCGCCAGACTCAAAGAAAGGAGTAAGTTCTCGACTGAGGCATTGGACACAATCTTCAAAGTTAACCCTGATCGAGCTTATGAATTAGCGAGTAACTTGGTTGATACTTCCTCGCCTGTAAGAACACAAGCAATCGGACTTTTGCTTGGCACCAAGTCTCCAGAATATCTGCTTCAGGCTCGGCAGCATATCGAGAATTTCTCTTCGTGGGGAACAGAGAGTGACAGAATTCAATTGATCGGTCGAATCAACAAACTCATAACTGTCCCTGAATTTTCATCAGCATTGACGCGAGATTTTAGAAACAGAACTGAAATGAGAATTGCATTAGGACAGAGGTTGATGGAACCACTCCAAATTTCGCTTCATGCCAATGTGATTGACGATTTCAATAGTAGCGTCAAGAAATTCCGCGAAGCCTGGCAAGCGAAGCAGACAAAGAACGGGATGCAGTAAACTGTTATTCTCTGGCATGTAATTGTGCTTAGCCGTAATAGAAGAATGAGTGCTGGGCTCTGCTACCCAGCACTCATTCTTCAAACGATCGTTTCCTTCTTATAATCAATCAAAGATAGCTCTTTGATTTGCTGCGCCTCTAGTGAAGCAGATTCCCCTCTGCTACGCTAGAGGCACAGCTGCGATGGTGAGCAATGGCTCTAGCTCGGTCCAATCGCCTTGCGTTCGGATTATTCCCCGTAATCCGAATTTCGAAGTGAATTGAAGAGTATCAATTCACTCGCCGCGGCTTTGACAGAAGATGCTCCCATTCAACTGTCTAGCCAAAACATTGCAACTCTCCAGGACAGTGCGCTTTATGCCTTCAGAGGTAGGCGGTTCTCAGAGCAACAGATCGCTGCAATTGTGCCGATTGCGGCGCCCTCGGCAACACTCAACTTTTTCGACTGATCTTTCAGAGTCTGTGCCCTGCCGGTTGCGTCTCGGGGCAACCGGCAAAGCACGGATCCACCGGGTAAAAAAACTTGTTTGTCAGTTCGAATTAGTTGTCCTCTCGCGAGAGGAGTTCAAAGCTTCAGGGTTGCTCGAACTCATCTCATTTCGAGGATGAGTTGATTATGCTTTTTGCACTGAGTTTGAACAATTAGCTTTCACGCAAAGCTCTTGCGGAATTCCGCAAAGTCCGCAAAGCATTGAGCTTGTTGAAGTTTGCTCGATGGACGGTCGCATGAATCGGTTCGAAAGCAGAATGTATATCGACTTTTAGTTCGATCTATATCAGAAGGCGATTTAGCCATCGAACCTTAACGAGATTCACTCAATTCCAAATTTAGATTCCCTTCTCTTTTCCTTTATTAAGGTATCAATTCTTCTAGATTATGATTCTTTAGATATTGTCGTAAGCTTGCACGCATATCTTTGCCTTTGTAGCTGTTGCTCAGGCTATAGGGTTTTACGAGTATCATGTCCGCAGACATTTCATCTGTTGGTTTGCTGCTTGCCTGTCCGGTCTCATCAAACCATTTGACGTAGCTATCCTGGTGAAATCCTTTCCCTTTTCTGAGGGGTGTCAAATAGTCCATTTGTTCTTGCTGAAACACTTCCAAAATTTTCCCGCTGGTTTTGTCTACCTTGAGAGAAAGGAATTTTGTGCGCATTAGTTCTTCTTTTTCGGATGATTCAATTATCTCGTTATCCGTAATCTTCGAGTATTGAACATAGGCTCCGATATCGATGCTCTGGTGCTCTGGCGCCGTCAAATATTGCCATATGCCACCATTGCGATCCTTCTGTAGCACTTGTTCAGGTGTCACGTATTTGGACCTAAAGACGTGTGATTTGTTGCTATCAGTTTTTCGTTGGCGTGATGCTGTATGTCTTTCGAAAATACCAGCGCGCCAGGATGGTAATTTGATCCACTCATCCTCTTCTTCGTTGTCACTTATCATTGCGCTGTAAAACGAACTTCCGCTTTTCAAATTGAGCGGAACTGGCATTATCTTCTCGCTCATTTTTAAGCCACCCTGGAGTATCAGGCTTTGCTCCGCTCCATTGCTAGAGGCAGCATTGACTCCGTCTTTTGCTTCTACCAGTGAAGTTGTAAGCAAAAGCAAAAAGAGCAGAGTTATGGTTTGCTTCAAAATTGATCTTGCCATGCTACATGCGATCTGGCACATTTATTCCTAGCAGGCTCATACCTGTTTCGATGGTTCTTGCGGTCATGTCACAAAGTAGAAGGCGCGATGTACGCGTTGGTTCTTCTGCATTAAGCACCGGGCAATTCTCATAAAACTGGTTGAATTTCTGGCTCAATTCGAAAATATATTCGCATATTCGGTTAGGAATGAACTCGCGAGTTACAGTGTCCAGAATTTCATCCAACTTCAGAATCTGTTTAGCCAATTCCAATTCTTGAGGGCTATCTAGATTCATTTTGGCGCTGTCATCGATTTCTTCAAATTTGATGCCAGCAGTTCTGGCTATGCCTCGCACGCGCACATATGCATACATCATATATGGTGCCGTATTTCCTTGAAGACTTAGCATCTTTTTGAAGCTGAACATGTAATTGGTCATTCGGTTCAAGCTCAAGTCTGCGTATTTGACTGCGGCTATTCCTATCAGCTGTGCTATAGAATCTTTCCACTCAGCGCTTTCTTTGTCTTGAAACCGTGATTCTATGTCTTCTCGTGCGTGAGCCACTGCTTCATCAAGCAAGTCTTTCAAGCGAACTGTTTCACCTGACCTGGTTTTCAGTTTCTTTCCGTCTTCACCCAGAACTGCACCAAAGCCCACGTGTTCGGTGCGAACTCTTTCAGGCAACCAACCGGCTTTGATTGCAGCCAGGCGAATCATCTGCAAGTGTAATGATTGCTCTGCACCAACAACGTAAATGATTTCATCAGCATTATCTGGGGGGCCAACTCTGTGTCTTATTGCTGCTATATCGGTGGTGGCATAATTGAAGCCGCCGTCTTTTTTCTTGACGATAAGAGGGAACGGTTTACCTTCTTCGTTGGTGAAGCCATCGAGGAAAACGCAGAGAGCCCCCTGGTCTTCAACCGCAATGCCTTTCTCAACCAGTCCTTCAACTGTGTCGGCAAGCATGTCATTATAAAAGGATTCGCCGCGTTCGTTCAAATTGCGAATGTCGAGTATGTCGTAGATTTCCTCGAATGCTTTTCTCGACTGATTGCATAAGAGTTTCCATGCCTTGATACTATCGGCATTTCCTGATTGAAGGCTTACTACTTCCTGATGCGCGCGTGCCTTGAAATCGGCATCTTCGTCAAAGTGCTTTTTCGATTGCTTATAAAAATCGACCAAATCGCCCAGGTCGAGAGCATCTTGTTGAGTTAGTGCTTGCGGATATTTTTCTTTCAACTCCGCAATAAGCATTCCAAACTGCGTTCCCCAATCACCTACATGGTTCACTTTGATTACGTTATGACCGAGAAAATCATATGCTCTTGCTATCGCATCACCAATGATTGTAGAGCGCAAATGTCCTACATGCATCTCTTTTGCTATGTTGGGGCTGGACATATCAACTACCACATTCTTTGGTGGAGCTGCTTTAGCGATGCCTAGTCTGGGGTCTTTTTTGATAGCGTTCAGCTGTGACTCAAGGTATTCTTTTTTTAGCTTCAAATTGATGAAGCCTGCACCCGCAACTGATGGGGTATCGTAAATGCCGTCGCTTTCGAGATTCTGAACGATTGCTTCCGCGATTGCTCTTGGTGGTTTTTTCAATTGTTTGGTCAAAACCATAGCAATGTTGCTCTGGAAGTCGCCGAATGTCGGATTACTTGCAGCATCGACCTGAGGCTCGATGTTTTCAAGTTCAGAACCGAAAGATTTGACTGCAGCTTCTTTCAGCCGGGATTTAATTGTGGTTATAGTGTTTTTCATGCGGGTATTATACGGTGCAAGGCGCTTAGCTGCGAAAAATGCGTCGTCTGGTCTTAAGTATCTAAATGAAAAGGGGCTTGACGACTGCAATGACCATATATTAAGTACTGTTTTACAGAGTGTTGGCGTAGTTTGAAGGATTTTACTTATCGTTCGCGTTAAAATCAGATGAGTGTTTCGGATAACCGGGATTTGCAGGATGGGAAAGACTGAGGAAGAAAAAAGCGGTGCTCGCCTTGGCTCTTTGTTGATGATTGCCGGTTTGGTGACCGATGAGCAGATGGCACAAGCTATGGAGATTGGCTCTGCGCTGTCAATGCCGCTAGGAAAAGCTCTTGTTATGTTAGGAACTCTCAGCACACCAGTTCTTGTAGCTGCTGTGGAGATGCAATCATTACACAGAGATAAATTAGTCGATGTAGAAACTATCAAAGCTGCTCTCAGTCTGGTGAAAACAGAGGGGCTCAGTGCCGGGGCTGCTCTTGCAAAATGTGGATGGACTCCAAAAGAAGATACGGTGTTCACCAAACTGGGCGATTTGCTTATGGAAGCTTGCGTCATCAGTAAGGAGCAATTGAGAGAGTGCTTGAGTATTGCTGTGAAGACGCAGATGCCATTGGGTCGTGTTCTCATAGTGAATAATTTTGTTACGCATTCAATTCTCTGGTCAGCTTTGAATGCTCAAGTTTTGATTCGTGACAAGCGCATCGATCGCAAACAAGCTGTTGCAGGACTGAACGCTGCGCACAAGCGCCAAATAAGCATTGAACGATCGCTGATGGAGCAAGGCATTCACTATGAGGAAGGATCGCGTAAAATCAAGCTCGGCGACATTCTTGTGATGTCAGGTTTGATAAATGAGCAAGACCTTTTGAATGCCCTTGAATCTTGTTTGCTAACTGATAAGCCTATGGGGCAAATTTTGATTGACAAGAAATTGTTGAGTCAAAAAGCAATCGAGACGGCGCTTACGATTCAGGAAATGGTTGGCAGAGGCGGCGTTCCACCCGTTGCTGCTGGTGAATTATTGAAGCAGGTTGTAGTGAATGGGAAAGAGCTTCCGCAAGCGGTCTCCGAACTCGGTCTGAACCCAACCACAAATCATGCTGAAACATTGCGACTTGGGGAGTTGTTTAAGCGCGCTGGAGTCTTGAATCAGGGTGACATCGAAGAGGCCATGCAGTTGACGATGTCGAATACTTCGCTTCTCGGAAAAATTCTTGTCGCTACTGGACAGATCGAGGAAACTACGCTTCATAACGGTTTGCGCTGTCAGTTCCTTCTGCGCGAAGGATACATCGACGAAGAGAAGGCGCTCACAGCTTTAGCCTACACGCAAAAGATGCGATGCTCATTTGATGAAGCGTTGCGTGAGTTAGGCTGGAAAACTGATTAGATTTACTCTGGACTTATTTACTTCGTTTGGCTTTTCTTCAAAGCTTCAAGACGCATTTCTGCCAGCTGCCGTCCATATTGCGCGTGTAGATATTGAGGATCTATTGCGAGAGCTTTGCTAAAAAGATCAATTGCTTTCTGCAAGTCCTCAATACTTGCGTTTTTTCTGGCAAAGAAATTGTATGCATCAAACGCCAGTGGTACGGAGCCATCGGTGCCATTCGGGGAGGAAAGAATATTTTTCTTGATGTATGTATCTACATCTGCATCTATGTTTGTTTTTCCTTTGATTAGAACAAGTGCAGTTGTATATTCAGCCAGGGCTTCTCTTTCATTCGTGCCTGTATATTTGCTTGGAACGCCCATGCTCCAGCAGACATACGCGGCAATCTCGCCCATTTTGTATGCTCTTCGTTGAGCTGCCAACAACTTCGGAAGTATTTTTAGCCACTCAGGAGATCCAGATACTTTATGCGCTGCATCGGCAAGGTGACTGAGTTCATGAATGCAGGTCCATAGTCTGCGCGGATAGATTTTCGCAAAAGCATAGATGCCGGGGTCAGGCTCTTCGAAAAACTTGCTTGCTAGAACTAACTCTGTATTTGGGCTGTCTATGTATGGTGGGTATGCTTGGGCAAACCGATCCGTAGATTCGCCGGCTCGATAAACAGTAATCGGTCCATACCGGAGTGCACGTTTCATCAAACCTGGTGCCAGAGTGCAAGCCTTTTCTAGGGTTTCGCTTGCAATACGCTTGTCCTCGCGAGACCAGGGTGCCACCATGTGTTCAACAGCCGAACCTAGAATCAATTCATCGCAAAATCTTATTTTGCTTGCCAGAGTCTTTTTAAGTTCTGTGCTATCTGCTGTGTCGACAAGGTCAATTTTTGCCAGTTCAAATTCATCCGGCTCAGGTGTATGAGGTTTCGCTGTTTTCGATTTTTCTGCCGAAGATTTTGTTGACGCTGGTTTTGCAAGAGCTGCCTTTGAATTTGCGGACGCAGCTTTTGGTCTGGCGTTAGAGGCTTTTGCAGAGGTGGATTTTGCAGTTGGAGCCGTTTGGGAGGTGGTTCTTGCGGAACTGGATGCAGGACTGGTGGCTGGAGCAGAGCTTTCCGCTGCAATTTCTGGGTTCTCTCTTGTGATTTTCGGTTTTGTAGGCGCTAGCTTGGTTTGATTGGACGTCGGTTCTCCACTGACACACAAGCCAGACGTTTGGTACGCAGCAAAAATAGTGAGCATGTAGAAGCAAGCCGCGCTTAATTTTCTCACCATTAGCCTCACTGTTTGATACAAAATACTATGGTATCAAATCAGTTTTGCTCAAGCTTGATTTTGCTAAGGAGCCTTTGCATAGTGAACTCACTAATCAGCGGAGGTTCACGGCAAAGACATAATATCTGCCGTCATGGCGTCGTCAACTAGATGTGCTTTTGGCTCTGCAAAACAGCTGCTACGTTTGTGTTTTGTGTTTCTCCAAACTGCCCCATCTGCCATAAAGTTGCAGCAGCTTCGTATCTCAGTACGCTCTGTTTTGGCTTAAAAGTTCCAATCTTGCCAAAGGCTCGCTGAATGTTCGAACCATGTTTGCCCGAAACATAGAAATCTTGGTGAACATAGCCTGTGAAGCGTTCGTCTACGCTCTTGCCGTCACTGAATTTCCATACAGCCTCCATCTGACTGCGCCAGGGGGGAAGCGTTTTGCCCACGTCTATTCCTATTTTAATTCCAAGCATCTCTTCTCTGGTCATTGGCTTATCTGGTCGGAAGGTGCCATCGTCATAACCAATTGAGAAACCTGCATTGGCAAGTGCCTGAATGTACTTGTATTGCGGTGTTGTCTCTGGTGTGTCTTTGAAAATTTGTTTCTCTTGGGGAGCAAATCGAATTTGCTTTGATTCAGGCTCAAGCGCATTGTACGCTTTGAACAGCCACTCGGCATATTCCGCACGAGTGATAGGCTTATTTGGTTCAAACTTTGAACCGAGCTGATCGAAAACGTGGAGTTTTGCCAGGTCAGAAATCATGTCTTTTGTGGGAGTATCGTCAAGGTCCGTAAACGACTTCGAACTTTCGCTTGAACCTGAATTCGCTTCTTGCGAGCCACTTGCCGAATTTTGTGTCGGGGCGTCAGTTTGACTATTGCTAGTAGCTTTCGCCGAATCCGACGGCTCTGTGCCGCTTGCGGCCGACTTGGCAGGTGCATTCTCCAGACCTTTGAAAGCAGCTTTCAGTTCCGCCGTCTTAGCATTGGCATAGGTCTCTTTCATAATTGCAATCTCGGATTTGAGAGCTGCATTTTCCGATTCAAGCGTTCTAATCTTCACCTGGAGGTCTTCAGAGTTAGAGCATGCTGTCAGCGCGAAAGGTAAGCCAATCGCCAGTAAACTCATAATTGATCTCTTATAACCGAAGCTCATATTTTTCCCCCCAGGATGCCTTTGAAGTATCGCTACTTATTTCAACTACAAATTAGAGGAATTCTAGCAAAAGTCTTGCGGTTTTAATAAATCTATCCGGTGTCCGGCAATTCTTGTGCTGCCAACTAGTTTTGAGCATACCTGTCTGAGTGATTTCCAGAGAAGGGTTTCCTCGTATTGTTCGAGAACGGAAGGCACAAAATTCATCAGTGTTTGAGAGCACAAAACAATCAGTCTTTGTTTTGCGCGCGAGAAGGCAACATTTGAACGATTCAGATTCAAAATGAACTCCACGTTATCAGCTATTGCTGCCTGGTCGCTGACGGTCGCTGAGAAAATGATGTTGGGTCGTTCACCACCCTGCAATCTTTCTACAGTATCAATCAAATCTACAGTGCTAGAAAATTTTGATAGTCGAGTCTGCAGCATTGCTCTTTGCGCTCTGTGAGGAGTCACTATCGCCACTGATGCCGGTGGCAGATTTGCGGAGCGTAACAACTCTTCAATCAACTTTATTTCTAGCTCGTTGCTTTGCTTTGACTCTCTTTCTGTGTGAGAAAGCAAGTAGAGTCCAGTTTCTTTCTGCCAGACTGTTTGGAAGAATTCTTGGTCTGAAGTGAGTTCTATCAGGTTCGAGCCAATGAGAGTGGCTCTTGTTTCTCTTGCAGTTGCTTGCTCAGTTGCGTGCTCAGTTGCTTGCTCAGCAGCCCGCACTCCTTGAGCTGCCCCGCCCCCTTTGTTTTGTGACAAACGCTTGCTTGTTAGTGAACTACCCGTAGTGCCATGCAATTCGACCTCGTCAAGTTTGTAGAGTCGGGCAATAAGCAAACGAATCTCGTCTGGCAGACGAAATGTCATTTGTAATGCTGATGTAGTGACTTGTTCTCTGTCTGTTACTTCTGCAATGTCTTTGATGGCACTGTAAGCACTCACGTAAGGCTGATAGATAACAGAGGGTGGGCGATCTTCTCGTTCCCAATCATGAGCAAGTATGGGAGATAACTGTCTATGGTCGCCTGCGAGCATGATTTTTCCTGATGCCCGCACAAGTGTGGCAAGAGAAAGAAAATGTGGAAACACCATCATGCTTGCTTCATCTATAATCAGCAGGTCTGCCCTGAACTCTGGGTCTAAGCCCATCTTAAGCAATGAACCGACGGTTCCCCCTAAGATTAGAATCGAGTCTTTTTGCAGCAGAGACAATTTTTGCCAGGTACTTTTATCTGCTTTTGCACTGTTGATGACATTTCCAGGCTCATTAGTTTCTGATTCTGAGCCGACTTTAACTATCTTTAGTTGTTTAAGTTCGAAGCCATTTTCAGCAGCCTCTGTTCGCATCGGAGATTCAATATCAGCGATTCGTTGAAGCAGGGTGTCAATTGCAGTATGGGTGGTTGCAGAAACCACCACCGTCGTTTTTTGTTTTTTTGCAAGTACTCTCGCTAGAATTGCAGCAGCCGTTGTTGTGGTTTTTCCTGTTCCGGGTGGACCTTGCAATAGTTGAACAGTTGAGTTCAAGCCAATCAAAATAGCATTAGCTTGATCTACTGCTAGTTCACTCGTACCGGTCGGCTTGAAGTGCCGAACCATTTTTTTTAGACTCTGAAGTTCTATGTCCGTGAGTTGCTCTGCATGAGGAATCTGTGGCTTCGTTCGATCAAACCAATCGTAAGCGTGTCGTCCGATTTTTGAAAGCAGGCGCTGTTCGACTCGCGTGGAAACAAAGTCGGAAGGACTTTCATCGATAGTTGCATACTTGAAAATCAAGGAATCCGAATATCTATCTATTTGCCTGCTCGGAAGGCGATATCGATCGCCTTGCATGCTGAACGGACTCATCTCTACAACTTGGGTTTTCCAGTCGAGGCTTTCAATTATTGCTGTAACGCCCTGTCGTCCGAATTGCAATAGGCTTTGAGATGTGGCTGGGTCAGCTTCGCAGGGGCTCAGTCTGATAAACGAACCTGTCTCAATGCTTGAGCGCGCAGACAAGTCTTCAGTGCTTATTCCATAACCTTCAAGATCAATTTTCGCAAATAACTTACCATTTTTCGCGCGAACATCTCTCACCGGTATTGTTCGTCCAGAGCTCACTCTTTCAACAGGTGCATGCAGGTGTTCTGCAAGCCAGTCTGTAAATTTGATGTGAAAATCGAGACGAAGAAAATCAATCGAAGCCTTCGCTGGATGGTCAATGCCTAGCGAGAATTTGGGCAAGTCTTTGAGAAACATTGGAGGCTTCTGCAATGCAGAGCTCTTTTTATCGATGCGTTCCTCAATCCACCTCAATGCGTGGACGCGCGCTATCAGAAACTCTGTAAGTAATTCGGGAGACTCAGCGCCGCGATAATTCTCGATTACCGATCTTGCAGTCTTGCTGGTGTTGGATTCCAGATTTGCAAGTGAACCCCAATATGCATGTAGATAGCCCATCGGAAGGGAGTCTTTGAATTGGCTTCTCAATTCGAATCTGTGCTTATCAGCAGCGACATCAGCATCGTTTAGCCACTGTCCTTGCGCAAAATTGAGTTCTTCTGTGAAGTCAAACATGTCCTGTCTGAATTTCTCATCAAGTGCTACTCGCTCACCATTGACGGTGCGCTTCCAATGGAACTTCCATCCATACCAATCGAGAGAGCTTGCTACCAGTAGTCCTCGTCCAGTCCAGGCTAGCCCAAACCGATTGTTTACTTCATCTTGCAGGCACGAATAAATGAGTTGCTCAAGCGACTCTCTGCAACCAAATAGTTGCTGCAGGTGTCCTAATAATTCGGAGCTGGACCGAGAACACGCTTCTACCAGACGACTGATTTCGTTTCTACCCCAGACATAGAAATGTATCGGAGCATGAGCTTTGCCCTTATTCACCTTTACGATTGCTTCTACGAGACCCTGGAAAAACTGCTCTAGCATCTCTTTCTCAGACGCCGTGTCCCAGGCATAGACTCCTGTCCATTCTTTCTCAATGTGAGCACTGATATCGATGCCGTTAAGTTCAGAGTCTTTCCATTCGATATTGCAAGATGCTAGCTCGTCTTCTGTGCTAATCCCAACTCTCTCGATTACATCGGCAATGGGAGTGTCATCATTCCAGGGCGTATGCAAAAATCCGCCGCTATTTGTCACATGAGCGGTGATTGCAGCAATGCGATTCTCACTGTAATCATAATCAACGCAAATATAGATGCGAATCAAGCTCTGACCCATGCAATCGTGCTCTGGCAGCTGGCTGAAAACACGATATGACAAAAAATGAACGGGTTCCGCTGCTTCAGTATTTGATGGTAGGCTACTTAGTCTCGCGCGAGCTTTTGACTGCAAAAACTGTAAGCTGCCGCTAAAATTGGCTGACTTATTAATATTGTCCGCTTGCTGGCTATTCAGGTCGAGTTTTGCAAGCTCATCCAGGGTCTTAATGCCTTCTTCTTCGATACTGCGGGTAGTTGCAGGGTCGCAAGCAAGCAACTGCAATTTTCTTTCTCTGGCACTTTCAGGCAAGCAATGAATGTTGAATACACAATCGTCACATTTTGCTTCAAATTGATAATCTAGCGCTGCCAACTCCTTTTCAAGAATCGTGGAAAGTGCTCCATCCGGAGCTAGCATCAGCAACACGTCTTCTTCCATCATGCTGAGATCGAACGATGGAAGTTCCAAAAAGGCCTGGTTTTTGTTTGTCTCTTCGTCAATTCGTGCTACGACACACTCGATATCGTTTTGACCGAAATCGAAGCGACCAACAGGAACACGTCCGGTGTTTGCTACTAACTGCGATACCATGAGTTTGTAAATTGAGAGCTGCGCGCGATGGTAAGTCTGGTCTCTTCTGCTTGCCTTGCATTCAACCAGGCGCAGTTTAGGCTTTCCGTTGCGCCATAAGATAATTGCAAAATCAATTCTTCCCTCGACATGAAAAGAACCGAAGCTGCCCTTGACCGAAAGTTCTCTTACGTAAGCATTCTTATCGCGCCCGAGCCTGGAAAGCATGTCGAGAAAATCATCCCACTGAACGCTTTTCGCTGCTTCTGTCTCTGCGTTTTGGGTTTGGATTAGATTCTCCAGTCCCAATTTTTGCAGATAATGCTCCCACTCAGCCTCGCGTTTTTTACCATGCGCTTGGAGAACAGGGTCGAGTCCCGCAAAGAGTCTTGCCGCATAAGGCAATTGTCTGGCCAACGCCCGATTGTTGTAAGCAAGTCTAAAGCGCCTTTCGCACGACTTGTATCTGATAAACTCGCCCAGGTCAGTTGCCCTAATAGACCATAAAATGTCTGCCATGAAATTACCAATTGCCGATGATACTAGCCGAATAGACTTGCTAGTCCTGTGAGTTTAGCACTTTGGCTGTCCTCGATTCTCTACACCTTGTCGAGCTATTTCCGAACGTTAAATTGATGCTTGAGCCGATACTGGACGTAGCCCATCGGGTACATTCCATACGGGTGGGTATGTGCGCTGTGACCATGCGGCGCTCTGGGTGGAGTACGATGCACGCAAGTCACAAGCTGCGCGGTAGGAAGGCACGAGCGTCAAGCATTGCCGAGTTGCCGGTAGCTATTTTTATCCTCTTCTTGATTTTGTTGTTGCCTCTTATAGATCTTGCAACTATTGCTTTCAGAACCAGTTTTATTCATTCAGCCTGTCACAACGCCGTTCATAGTGCAGCCAGAGCTAAAACCTTTAAGGAGAACGGAGATAAGGGTGAGTTGTCGGCGATAAACATCGCGAAACGTGATGCCGTAGCAACGAAAGAAAATGGTCTGGCTGGGGTTGATTTCAGTGCAAATGATGTCGCCGTTTTCATCATCGGAAACCCTACCAAAGTTGGAAAACCCCCTTTGCGTACTGATTCACCCCTGACTGCAGTATCCACCAAAGACTATATTTACCAGGTGGAGGTCCAGGTTTCAGGCACCGTTGAGCCTTTAGTCACTCTCACTCCCACACTGTTCGGTAACGTACCTGGTCTAACGGTACCTTTTCCTGTGACCGCAACCTATCGTCAATTCTCAGAACATCCTGCTGGTTTAGCCAAGTGAGGCAAAGGCGAATATGCTAAGAAAGTTCTATCGAAATAAACGGCGAGTTGCTGGCACCACCATGATCGTGCTGCTTATTGGCGCCAATATGATCTTGCTTCCACTTGGTTTGTTTGCCTTTGAGATGTCTCGCTTGCAGATGGCTACCAAACAGCTCAAAGCAGCAACAGATGCAGCATCTTTAGGCGCTGCCAGTTTCTTAGCAAACAGTTCTGGTTCAACAGCTAGTAATATGTCCAAAGCCAAAGAAATAGCGCTTAGTTTTTTCAAGAAAAATATGGTGATGAGTACCTTTCTTGATCACTCTGAATACTCAACTAGCGTTGACACAGACAGTCCAGATGTCGGAACAGGCACCTTTGACTTACTGGTTGATGAAACCACAGGTAGAGTCACTGCAAAAGCAGCTTTCGGCTTAGAGCCTGCTTTTGGAAAATATCTTGGACTTGGTACCGCGCCTATCCACACTCATTCTCTTGCAGGTTATGAAGGACTTGAGGGCGACATCGCAATGGTGGTCGACATTTCTGACTCAATGACAGGAACCACCCGATCTGTTGTGGCTAAGCGTTCATATGATGCTGGCGCTAACAAGGTCACTTACACTGTGGTGCGAAACTCCTCAGCTTGTCCGACTCTGGGACGCTTGGGCAGTGACCCTGCTATACCGAATCCTAACCGGGCTCAATGGAACCAGTCTCCTCTTTTTGCTCCGATTGCAAGTCAGCCATACGATGTACAAGTGGCTGCTCTTGTGGAAGCCAAACGAGGAAATCTTGAAAGCAATGCAGTCTTCACCTCTAGCCATGCAAATCTTGGTGCTGCAAATGGCGTTGTGACTCCTCAACCAGGTTTCAGAGCTGCCTATCAAAAATTGGCTATGAAAGAGGTTCAACCTCTTGCTGATGAAAAGCAAGCCTTAGAAGATTTCGTTGCACAATTAAATGGTGCCGAGGAAGCTCATTTAGGACTAATCACTTTTGGAGGCAGAGCTTCCGACGGGTCTGACCTCAAAGATGACTTCTCGACTTTTTCTGGACATAGATATCCTCATGTTAATCTGGACAAAGGTTTGAGCAAAAGACAGCTTGTGGTCGACTCTTTCGCTCCCTGCCTCACTTTCAATGGCACAGACACAAAAGAAGGAATGCGCCGCGCCATCGACATGTTAGAGGGACCAGCACACCGCCCGGAGTGTCAAAAGACAATCATCTTGCTGACGGACGGGGTACCAACCTCGGGTAGTCCAAAACCAGAAGCCAAAGAAGCTGGTGAAAAGGGAATTCGTCTTTTCGCTATTGGATTTTTCCAAACTGCTGCGGCAAAGAAATCAGGACCTGGCACTCTGCGAGGAATGGTGGCTGCCTGTGGCAACGGAAGCAAAATGTACCTGGCGCCTGATTTGCCGACCTTGCAAGATGTTTTGAAACAAATATCTCATGGAACGCTTGCGCTTATCAATGAAGACTAGGAGCCAGAGAAGTATGGTTTGCAAAAAGCATCGTAATAGAGTTGACAGGGGTCGTGGAACTGCCCTACTTGAGCTGGTCGGTATATCATTCATCGTAATAGCTATGGCCCTGATTTCGGTTAATGTTGGGGTTCTCGTTTTTGCCGCATGGCTCAACGATAGCGCGTGTAGAGATGCCTGTCGTGCTGCGGCGCAGCAAGGAAATGCGGATGACGCTAAGGCTGCTGCGATTATCGCTTGCAAACAATTTGCTACCGCATCTGGCGGAGTTGTTGGTGATCCTAAAGTAGACTTGGCTTCGAACAAATTCGAGTACGAGATATTTCCAGACGATGATGGAAAACCTCAGATGGATAAGGGTCCTTTTGTAAAAGTATCAACTACTCTCAACTCCAAACTGCCTGCTCCTATCATCATGAGCAATGTAGGGTTCACAGATCTCCTCGTATTCAATCAGACTTACACCTTCCCATTGTTGGAACCAGACACGGAAGACAAAGGTGACGACAATATAGACCTCGCATTGGCAAAGCAAGAGGAAGATGACCTGCAGAAAGAAGCAGATGCTGCTACTGCTGATGGTGCTGATGAGGATATTCCAGCTCCTCCTCCTCCTCCTCCTCCTCCATAGGCAGATAAGGATTAAGTACCTTTGTTTTTAGCAGCAATTTTGTTTGGCTAGTAACTGCCTGGAAACCTTCCACAACTTTTTTACCTGCGGAAATTACTATCTTCGCATGGGAATGGAAGGGACTTCAAAAATGAAAAATTCTAGACACGAAGACTTTAACAAATCAGCGGAAAAAGATATCACAAAAGCCGATGGCGTACAGCTCCACGATCGTCTTCTTCAAGATTCTAAAGGTGGCGAAAAACAATTTAGTAAGAACAATGCTGATAAGAATGCTGATTCGCAAGCTGAAATGAAAAAGCACGGATTTCCTGATTTGCAACTGCAGGATTCATTGAGTAAGCAAAATAATGATGCAAATGCGCAAAAACGAAGCGATGATAAGAAGGATACTCCGAATTCAGAAAACAAAGAACAGAAAGAATCTATCGATAACAGTCCGAAGCCTGGTAGTGATAAGCAGGAAAATCAGGCAAAGAGTGATTCGTCGGGTAAGACACAAGACTCAAACCAATCCCAGAATGATAAAGCTGATTCATCGAAGTCTTCGCAAAATAGCGAAAATAGTGGGGACAGCAAAGCGAAGGAGAGCTCGCAGTCCGGTTCAGATGTTAATAACACTAAGAACGCAGGATCTGAGTCATCCAGTCCAGCAACTCCTTCGGGTGATAGTGGAGCAGGAGCGAGCACCAATCAAGGAAGCGACTCGAAGACACCTCCATCTACAGGTTCTGATCAGTCTGCAAGCCAGACTGCAAGCCAGCCTTCGCAGCAGGAAACAGGTAGAGACTCTGGTGGAAATGATGGTGCGGCTGCTACAGCTTCTTCTTCTCAAGACAGAAGCTCGAAGAATAATGACTAGCATGTCTTTGTAGTGCCGAGGTACTTGAAGGACCAACCAACCTACGCTAAATTGAAACACGGGGCAGACACAGCGTCTGTCCCGTGCTATCTTTAGCGAATTTCAACGGTGTAAATAGTGAAATCATCTAAAGTATTCGCTGCTCTCTTTTGTCTTCTTGTGCAAACTGTCATCATGTCGCCATCGTATGCTCATAGCGATGAGAAGATGATTCCAACGCCACTTGTGACAGGAAATGGGTTTGGTTTTGCTGTGCTTTCTGCGGAAGATGGTGTACTAACAAAATTCTATACGCACCCCTACAAGTTCGAGAAGTCGGACATTAGAAACCCGCTTTCTGAGGGCATTGAAACATCAAATCTAGTCAACTCTATAGAGTGGTATCACAAAGGTGTGCCCGAGGTCGAATATATCAAGCAATCGAACATTATTCGGCTGAAGGCTTCTGAAACGCAGGAAGAGTCATGTTTTATGCCTTTTGATTTGCCTTTCAATGTACTTATACTCTCAAAGAAAAATCAGGCAAATGCAGGTTCTCAATTAAATATAAATTGGTCTCACAAAGTTATCACACATAAGCTAGGAAACTTTGCTAGAAGATCTTTCATCGTGATGAAGTTTGCCGGGCTCAAAGAGACGGTGCTTCTCATTCCACTTAGGCTCAGCGGCAAACCAAATATTCGAACCAGTGACTATCAAAACGGCGAAAAATTTTCTCGTCTAAAAAACTTTGATGGATGGGCAATTGCAACAGTTGATTCTGAAAGGCAAGTAGAAAGTGTTGTTTCCAAATTTGACAAGTGGGATTCTGCACGAGACTACGATGAGCTTGTAAGAAGAGAGCTGGTCAGCTTCGAAAAGTGGCGTGTAAAAGAGCCCGGCGAATTGTCCGAAAATGAGTCAAAACTATGGCGTCAGAGTGAAGCTGTCTTGCGAATGGCTCAATCGAGAGAACCGAATGTTTCTGGACGATACGGAAATGGTTTAATTTTGGCTAGTTTGCCTGATGGTGCCTGGTTTGTTCCCTGGGTGCGAGATATGGTTTATGCAACTCTTGCATTTTCCAGAATGGGTCACAAGGATGAAGCCGAGCGAGCAATAGATTCCCTTTTTAACGCGCGACCAGTCTCTAAGATGCAAAAAGAATTGGGTAATTTGCCTTATCAAATATCGGTTGTTAGGTATTTTGGAAACGGCGAAGAAGAGCCATTCTTCACTATGGAAGGTGCTACCAATATAGAGCTGGATGACTGGGGGCTGGTACTCTGGTTGTTGGGTGAGCACCTCAATCTATACCCTCAGAGTGATCTGCTAGAACACAAAACATATCGCGGCACAATTTACGAGTCTGCCAAAAACTTTGTGCTCAAACCATTGTTGGCAAATTTAGAGCCTTACGAAGGCGGGCTTATTGTGAAAGCGGATACTTCCATTTGGGAAGAGCGCCAGCAAAACAAAAAGCATTTTGCGTTCTCAACGATAATGGCAATTAAAGGTCTCCAGGCTTTTCAGAGGCTAGCTGAGCGGAAAAACGATGTTCAGTTGCAACATGTCTTGGCTGAAAAAATCAATCTACTGAAAAAAGGCTTCATGGCTGCTTTCATCAAAGACAATGCATTGCGTGGTGCGCTTGAGCCAGGCATCAAAAATGAAGTCGATGGCGCAATGCTGACTGCGATTACCCTGGGAATTGTTGAGGACGAGCAAACTGTCAAAAGAACCATGGAGAATATGGAAACTTTGAAAATGCCATCAGGCGGGTATCGCAGGGTTACAAGTATTGAAACAGATCCCAAGGTCTTCGAGTACTGGTATGAACGCCAGGAGTTCCTGTTCATTGACTTTCTAGTGGCTGAAATACTGTTACAGCAAGGTGAACGAGCTAAAGCGGAGAAAATCGTTCAATCCATTGCTAAGAAAGCAGCAGAGGACCATTTCTTTGTTCCGGAGATGTATGTTTCTCACCTTAACAACCGTTTTCGTGGTCCGCTTGGTTCTCCTACAGGTGCAGTACCTATGGTTGGTTATGGAGCTGGTGTTTTTGAGCTTTTTACTTTGCTGAAAACGCGTATTAATGGGGTAGGCAAAGCAGAATTCTTTTGACATCTCAGATGTTCTATGACATACTAAAGTACATCCATGAGGGGCATTGTTTGCCTGATTCCTGGCGACGGCATCGACGAGCTCGATAAAGAAGAAGTTTTTTGCTGAACAACGAAAGCAAAGCCGCGTAAGTCCAGTTGGACCTGATAAAGACCCTATTTTGCTTATAACAAGGACTACATTTTGACTAATTTTACTGAACTTGGCTTGCCCAAGTATATTTGTGCTGTGTTGGATGAAATCGGCTTCCAGAGCCCAACGGAAATTCAGAGTAAGGCAATACCTCTTGTAAAAGCTGGACATGATGTTATGGCATCTGCTCAGACAGGTTCGGGAAAAACTGCATCATTCGCGCTTCCGATAATTGAATTTATTGATAGAGCTAGAGCGATGGAAGCTCAAGCCAGGAAAACCGCTAATCAAAAGGCTGTTTGTGCTATCAAAACTAGAGCGCTGGTGCTTGTTCCCACAAGAGAACTTGCATTACAAGTCGCTGAGGAATTTGAACGCTTTTCTAAGAACTTTCCGTTAAGAGTTGTCACTGTCTATGGTGGCTCTAATTTCGCTCAGCAACTTAAGGAAATCAAGAAAGGTGCGCACGTTATAGTTGCTACTCCTGGTAGATTGCTCGACCATATGGAGCGCAAAACAGTATCGCTTGCTTCCATTCAAAAACTCGTTTTAGACGAGGCTGATAGGCTTATGGACATGGGTTTCATGCCACAAGTACGCAGAATCGTTTCACAAATACCTAAAGCGTCTCGTCAGACAATCATGTTCTCTGCAACGATTAGCGGACGCATCGAATCTATCGCAGCAGAATTTTTGAGCAGTCCTATGATCGTGCGTGCAAACAGCAACCAGGTTGAGCCAGACGCTATCGAACAACAATTGTTCGATGTTGATGAGTTCGATAAAGATGATTTGCTGATAAAGCTTTTACGTCAAGGCGACATGGAAACCGTAATTGTTTTTACTGAGACTCGGCGAAAAGCTTCTTGGGTTAAAGATAGACTCAGAGACGCAAATGTAATGGCTGAAGAAATGCACAGCGATATTCCCCAAAGTCAACGCGAAAAGACGCTTGCCCGCTACCGCGATGGTAAGTTCAGCGTTCTGGTTGCAACCGATGTGGCAGCGCGTGGGCTTGATATACCTGCTATCAGTCACGTTGTGAATTATGACCTTCCTAGCTGTTCGGAAGATTATGTTCATCGCATTGGGCGTACTGGCCGTGCTGGACGAAAAGGTGTCGCATTCACTTTTGTTTCAAAAGAACAGAAATTTCTTTTGAAAGATATTCAGAAACTCACTGGTAACAGGCTAGTTCCAGATGCGAATACGCCGCCTCCGCCAGAGAAGCCAAATACTTCGTTCAACAAAGTGTCGTCATCGGGCAGAAGATTTAGACCTCGCAGCTCGCGTGTCGGTTAGATTCCCTTGATTTGACTTCGTCAGTTGCGGATAATATGACCGCATCTGGAGTTCCTTGTGTATCACGAAAAGAAATGGCTGTCGAAGAGCGATCTTATTTCAGCCTTGAGAAACTTAGGATTGAAGTCTGGTGACCTTCTTATGGTTCATGCTTCACTTCGTGCCGTCGGCGAGGTTCTGGGTGGACCTGATGAATTGATTTCTGCCCTGCTTGAATCAATCGGACCGGGCGGAACAATGATGATGTATCTCGGCTGCCAGATGCCATTTGATGATGTCGGGAGAGGTATTTTTACTTCCGAGCAAGAAGAGTTTATTGTTCAGAATTGTCCTGCCTTTGACCCGACTACTGCAAGAGCTAGTCGAGACTTTGGTGCTCTGGCTGAGTTCTTTCGCACAAGCCCTGGAGTCGAGGTCACTGCTAACCCTGGTTGTAGAATGGGAGCCATTGGTCCGTTGTCGGATAAACTGCTGAAGGAGCATTCGCTAAATTACGGTTTGGGTAAAGGCTCACCCTTAGAGCGTCTGTGTAATCATCAGGGAAAGGTGCTTTTGCTTGGTTCAGACCTTGACGCTGTTACCTTACTGCATTATGCCGAGGCAATTGCCCCCATCGAGAATAAGAAGCTTGTGCATATAAGAGTTCCATTAATGATTGATGGCGAGAAGCAATGGGTTGAGGTCGAGGAATTCAACAGTTCAACAGGAATATGTGACTGGCCAGACGAGTATTTTGCAATTATTCTCAGGAAGTATATTGCCGAGTCGCGCATCATATCTAGTGGCAAGGTAGGGAAAGCTACATGCTATTTGTTTTCTGCAAGCGACCTTGTAGATTTCGCCGTTCCCATCATGGTGAAGGATGCCGCTGAGCTAACGAGCAGCAAATCCTAATGGGGATACACACTTACTTTGTATAACAATAGCGGGATCCTACAGGTATTCATGCAACTGCTTGCACAAGATGCTATTCATCGCAGACTGTTGACTGCCCGCTGCTTTTGGATAAACAAAACGGGTGATGCTATTGCACCACCCGTCTTGAATTAATTCTGATTCGCGGTTATTTCGCGTCAGCTGTTTCTTTGATGAGTTCTTTCCACTCGGTGTGTACCATGCCGACTTCTGGCTTATCCACTCTTGCGTAGGTGTGAGCGCCGAAGTAATCACGCTGAGCCTGCGTGAGGTTTTGGGGCAGGTTTGCACTGCGGTAAGCATCGAAGTAAGCGAGGCTCGCGCTCATAGCTGGTATCGGAACACCGGCTTGTACAGCGGTTGCAACAACCTTTCTCCAATTCGTCTGTGCCTTTTCCATCCATTGCATGAAGGTTGGGTACAGAAGAAGGTTGCGCAGGTCTGGTTGTTCTTTGAATGCTTGTGAAATGTCTTTCAACATGCCTGCACGAATGATGCAACCACCCTTCCAGATGCGAGCCGTTTCAGCCAGGTCAATGTCCCACTTGTACTCATTTGAAGCTGCTCTAATGAGCGACAGTCCCTGAGCATACGAGCAAATTTTGCTTGCAAACAAAGCATCAGCAAGGGCAACTAGCATTGCTTCTTTGTCGACGTTTACCTTTTCACTAGGACCTGGCAGATGTTTCGATGCCAGTACGCGCTCTTCTTTCATTGAAGACAGCAAACGACCTGTCAATGCTGCATCGATTGTCGGAATAGGAATTCCCATTTCTTGCGCACATTCTGCAGTCCATTTACCTGTGCCCTTCTGTCCGGCTTTGTCGAGAATAAGGTCGACTAACGGCTTTTTAGTTTCAGGGTCTTCTACTGTAAGAATCTCGGCAGTGATTTCGATCAGGTAGGAGTTGAGCAAGCCCTTGTTCCATTTGTGGAAGACTTCACTCATTTCTCGAGGTGTCATGTTGAACACCTTGCGGAGAATATCGTAAACTTCAGCGATTAGCTGCATGTCACCATATTCGATACCATTGTGTACCATCTTAACGAAGTGACCTGCTCCGTCTGGTCCCAGATAAGTGACGCATGGCTCGCCATCTGCTTTAGCTGACGCTGCTTCCCAGATTGGACGAATTTCTTCGTAGGCATTCTTATCGCCGCCAGGCATCAAGGACGGACCCCATAGTGCGCCTTCTTCACCGCCTGATACACCAGAGCCGATCAGGAATAGACCTTCAGCCGCCAGCGCTTTTTCACGGCGACGTGTGTCTTCGTAGTAGGAGTTGCCTCCATCGATAATTATGTCGCCTCTCTCGAGGAATGGGCGAATACCGTCGATAGTCGAATCAACAGGTTGTCCAGCTTTGACCAACAAAATAATTTTGCGTGGTTTTTCCAGGCAAGCAATGAAAGACTTTTCGTCCTTGCAACCAATTACATTCTTACCTTTAGCCTTGCCGTTCATAAACGCATCGACTTTGTCGTGGCTGCGATTGTAAACTGCAATCGGAAAACCATTCCGCTCTATGTTGAGGGCAAGGTTCTCTCCCATGACACCAAGTCCAATCAAACCGACCTTAGCTGTTGTGGCGGTCATGCTGCTTCCTCCAATGATTAGCAAACAGCAATTTTACCTTGTTCAAGCTTGAATGTACGCGGCTTAATGTTCTATTCGTTTTCCGTTGACTTCGAGGCGAATAGGGTGAGACTTTGACATTAATTGCATTTTGCAGGCGCTGCCGTTCAAAACTTCCATAATGGTTGCCCCTACAAGCTCGTGCCGCCAGCCCTGAAGCAGAGGGAATTTTTCTGGCTGGAGACTTCCTTCAAGTTGAACTCTCACCAGTGCTTCCAGCGTGGAACGTGTTGTCACTAGCTCTGCTGCGACGTCAAGGTCGAAAGTCAGAACTTTCAGAATTGTGAAAAGAAAGTCTGAAATCAGTACTTCTCGCTTACTCGGAATTCGGCTTGACGGCCAAACTGGCCATTCTGATTCTGGCAGTTTCAAAGCCGTCTCAACAGCCTTCAGAATTCCGGCACTGTATTGCTTTACTTGATCTGAGCGAATTCCTCTGATTCGTTGAATCTCGTTTTGATTCTTTGGGGGATGCCTGGCGAACTCGTATATTACGTTGTCAGCCAGAATGGATTTCAGCGGGCGGTTTTGCCTCGAAGCTTCCGAGTGGCGCCAAGTAGAGAGTTCGCGCAAGACGGCTAAACCCTTTCGAGGCAAAGAGCTTGCTCCTTTCACACGCATAAAATCTCGGGCCCTATCACGCTCATAATAGGAAATATCACAGTAGCGTTTGCACTCGTCTATAACCCAGCTGAGTCTTTGTCTGGAATCCAGTTCTTCGACAAGGCTGTCATGCAGGCGGAGTAGATGTCTGACATCATCAAGTGCATAACTGATTTGTGATGGAGTTAGGGGACGGTTTGTCCAGTCAGTAAAGCTTTCTGATTTCGAAAGATTGATATTTAGAATCTGACTTAATAGTTTGCCGTAGCCTATCGGATAGCCAAAACCAATAAAGCCTGCAGCAATCTGCGTGTCCATTACATTTGACGGAATAAGACCGCTGCCGAGATGCATCAAGTCCATATCCTGATCACCAGCATGCACCACTTTTAGCAAATCAGGCGATGCGACTCGCTCCCAGATGGGCATAAGGTCTTCGACCTCGTAAGGGTCAATTATGTATGCCTCTTCGTCTGTCGCTACTTGAACAAGGCAAATTTCTGGTTCATAAGTTCGTTCTGGAATAAACTCCAGGTCAATCGAAAAGCGTCCGTTATCGTCAATTTTTTTGCAAAGCTCATCAAAGTCTTTTTTGTTTGCAATTATCGTCATAGGATTTCCGTATTGGGAATGCTCTTTTTTAGTTCGCACAGTCAGCGAGCGCAAATGATGCGAGTATTGAACTACTGCTTATTGTTCGTTGAACAATCTATTTGCAATGGTGTTTCTTGCCCATTTGAGCGAGCCTCTGCGTCCAATAATTATTGTTTGTGGATGTTTAACATCAGCTAGTGGATAAGGAATTTCGTCTTCTTGCAATGTTCCTGCTTCTAATCCTGCAGCTAAAGCTATGGCTATCGGACCTACTGTGTCCCAGTATTTTAGTTTTCCAGAGAGGTGAATAAAGAGGTCGGCATCACCGCGAATTACTCGGGCAACTTTGAGTCCGACACTACCTGCGGTGACCAGTTTCATTCCTGATAATTGTGCTACCCAGGGGAAATTCTTTCTGTCTCTGTTTCCCATCATCAAGCGAATCGGCATTTCAATTTCGCCTGAGTCTGATAGTTTGAATTCTTCTTCTTCTCCACCTGGTTCGCGAATCCAGCTGCCATAGGCTGGTCCGCCAAAATAAGTAACTTTGTTTGCAGGGCTATGGACGCAGCCAAAGTGTGGTTGTCCCTGGTGCAGGAGACCAATCATCACGGCATATTGTCCGTCGCCATTAACATAATTGTCGGTGCCGTCGATTGGGTCGATGTACCAGATGCGGCTATTTTGTGTATCTATGTCTTCCGGAACATCTTCTTCCGAAATCAAAAAGTCTTTGGGAAATCTCTTGCTTAGCTCTTTCAGCAATAAGGTTGAGACTGCAAGGTCAGCGTCGGTTACAAGGTCATGAGGCTCGGTTTTTTCTCGGACTCCGACTCCGGCTCTCATGTCTGCCGCGAGCTTACCGCAATGTTCTGCTAAATTGCATATGTATTTGATTTCTTGTTCTGCAAGAAGCGCCTTGTCTGCTGCTGGGCTAGATGATGATTTCATACTTTGTATAACTGGGTTCCAAATTCTGATGCTAGTTTGTCGTCCAATAGATCCGCAACGTATGCTACATTCCAGACGATTGAATCAACTTCTTCCTGAGTAATTCCGAGAGTCTGCCTTTGCGAAATAACAAGGACATAATTCTCGTATGTGGCGAGCTGACAGCTAGAGAGATTGCAGTTCAGGTCGAGCAGTCGGCGATAGAACTGCTCTTGTCGTTCTGCTGGAATATAAACAATTGGACTTGTAATGCGCAAAACTGGACCTGTCGAAGAATCTTGCACGAAAATATAAACCTTCGCGCTGCCCTCGGTTAGCCACCAGCCGCATCCTTCCGACCCTGGAATTTCTTGCTTATGATAATCAAGGTTTCTGCCTTTGAAATAATTCTGAACGAGTCCAGCAACTTCTTCGAGCGTAGTGCCTTTGACTTTTTGTGCTCCGAATAAACTCATAAAGTCCTCTTGTCAGCCTTTGTTCACTCACTTGCCATGCCAACACTATTAAGTATATTACGAAAGCGTGTGAATATCGGTCCCTTAAGCAATTTCGACCTATTTGACAGGCGTAATGGATGCAGCTCGGTTGAGAATTGCAATCCCCACCAGCACGCCGACTTGGGGCTGATTTTGCAAAAGTTCAAGCCAGAGTTGGGAGAATCTTCGAAACTTCTTATTTTGTAGTCTAAGCAGTTCACCAGTGCAGTTGACCGAAAGGGTCAAGTATTCTGGACCATCCGAGATGTATTCTGTATATCTCTAGTTGAATGCAAGGGCTACTGCCTCTGGGTCGTTGGCTTGCTGACACAAAGAGAAGTAAGTTGATTTCGCGTTTTGATCCTGAGGAAACTCCCGGAAGATTTGTTTGAAGCCCTTCTTTACTCGGCTCCATTGAATAGGTGATTGTGCTGCAAATAGATTTTCCAGGTACGGACGTTCTGACCAGACCAGCTGCGCATATGCTTTATCGCCTTCGTTTCCACCAATTTGATTGGCTCTTTTCTCTATGAACTCTTCCGTTTCCAAACGTTTTCCATACCATCGCTCCAGCAAGAAGTTAGTAGCAGATTGGTCAATCGGCAAATACTTTGGATATTTCTTATGGCACTCTTCTACCAATGATAAAAATTCGTTTTTCGGCATGCCCTGGGCCAGAGCAATCTGTGAATAAAGCGAATACGCTCGGGCCGAGTTGTTTTTTATTTCCTTGTCCGCATCTAAAGTCTCTTTTCCCTGAGATATACGTTTATCGAAGTTGCTCCAGCCTTGTTTGCTTACTTGATCTCCATATTCATGTCCTCTAGCAAACCAGCCATAATCTATATAAAGTTTCGCCAGCAAAATGCGAGCAGTTACAGATTTTGGTTTGGTCTTTAACCAGGTCTTTGCTTCGAAAATTCGTTGCTGAAAATCCGAATCAGAAATTGCTTCATCATCAAGTAGCTTTGTGAGAAAAGCGTTTGTTTTCCACGATCCGTCCGCCTGTTGCTTCTGGCTTTTCTCTAGCTGAGAATACCAATCGTCCAGTTTGTCATACTGCTTTTTCTGCAGCATTTCGCGCACGGTGTCGAACTCATGATCCTCTATTGTTGGCTTTGACACACCCAAATTTAATTCCGACCAAATGCGGTTTGTTTGGTCATCGCCAGAGCTAACTGAAATAGCGTGTTTGAAGGATTCAACTGCACGTTTGTAATCATGTTCCATTTCGGCCAAACGTGCATCATAAGCAAACACGTACCATGTACATTCTTTAGCTGAAGGCTTTGTGACAGCATTCTGGCACTCCAGCATAATTTTGTGAGCTTTAGCCTTATCACCTGACTCTATATACATAACCGGCAAAAGAGCTTCTTTGTAAATGGTTTGCTCGTGGTCAGGTCCAAATGCTTCTCTGGCTATATTGAACGATTTTTCTTGCTCCTCTATACCAATAGGCAGCGATGGATCTTCCATGTGTCTATAAAATTTATCGTTTCCGATGTCCTGGTAAGCGTGGGTGAGAACGTCTGCTTCCTTCGAATTTTTTGCCGGAGGTTGCGGACAGATTGCTATGGCTTCTTCAAGCTGTTTGTCGCCATCTTCTCCCTCTCCACTGTTATAGAGGCATCGAGCATAGTCTCGCCTCATCTGCATTTGTTCGGAGATAGGTGCTTTCTTTTCTTTTGCAAGTGCTATCGCTTCGCGAATCGTCTCTTCTGCTTCTTCCCTGTTGTCTGACCACATTTGAAGTCCCTTGTTCATACTGCGCATGTAATCAGTTGGAAATACAGTCGGACCCAATATTGGTGCGAGAAAGATTATCGAGCCAATAATGAAAACCACCCCAAATGCGAATACACCGAACGCAAACAATAACAGAATTGATTTCTTTTTCTTTTTAGACTGTTCTTGAGTTTGCATTTCGAGGACCTCTTAATCTCCAGGCAAAGACGCTAATTAATATGACCTCAATATACAGCAAATTCTGCCCCTCTTGAGGGAATAACTATCTTGCTGGTTAGATTTATTGGGAATTCAGAGATGCAAGACAATGATACTGAGCTTTCTGACGACGAAAAAGCTGCGCACGTGTTGCCTGTGGGTACGATAATCGACGGCAAATATAGGGTTGTCGACCATATTGGAAGCGGTGGTATGGGTGAGGTTTACAAAGTGGAATCCACTGAGGTAACCGGCTTTTATGCGCTTAAGGTATTGGCTCCACAACTCGCATCTCAAAAACTAATGGCAAGACGTTTGGAGAACGAAGCGAAGGCCGCTAGAACTTTGGCTCATGGCAATATTGTGTCGGTTTACGATGTGGGTGAAGACTCTCACGGCGCACCATATTTGGTTATGGACTTTATTGAGGGTGAGGGACTTGATCAAATATTGAAGAGAGAGCAGCACTTTACGCAAGAGCGTGCCATTCATTTATTTATTCAAATTGCTGAGGCACTGGTTCATGCAAGACAGAAAAGTATTCTTCACCGCGATTTGAAGCCGAGCAACATTCTTTTGACGAAAACGGAGAGTGGAACTGAACTTATTAAAATCGTTGACTTTGGCATTGCAAAAATCGACGACAAGCATTCCGTTGATAAGACTCAACTGACTCAAACGGGAGAGCTTCTAGGAACTCCCCTCTACATGAGTCCCGAGCAGTGTCGAGGAGAGGAACTCGATGGGCGCTCGGATATCTATTCCTTTGGATGCATCATGTATGAAATGCTCGTGGGTAAGCCAGCTTTCGAAGCTGAAAATCAGGTTTTGGTAATCTTGAAGCATCAGAGTGATATACGCCCTGTGCTGCCTGCGTCGCTTGGTATTTCGCGGACAATGCGCGATTTAATTGCACGCTGTCTTGAGAAAGATCCAGAAAATCGTTATCCAGATGCCGTTTCATTGCAGATAGATTTAGAACGGATACTGAATGGTAAACCGCTTCAACCTTATATTTCAAAGAAGAATCGCGCCAAAAAACGAGAGGGTGTTTTAGCTTATGCGCTTCTGTCCTGTCTAATATTAGCAATTGGGTGGTCGTTCATTTCGCCTCTTTTAAACCCACCGGTGATGCCGGGTCCGCTGGCAGTGGTGGCGCCGACGGTGCCAAAACCTCCACGTCCCGAAACTTATGAGGGTAAGACTCTAGCACAATGGACCGATTTGATCGAAAAGAAACCTGACAATGCACAATTGTATTTCAATAGAGCCCAGCTTCACTCTGATCGAGATGAGAGAACAAACGCAATAGATGATTACACGCAGGCGATAAAAATCACTCCAGACTATCTGCAAGCTTATTGTGAACGGAGCATACAATACACGCTACTAGCTCAATATGATAAAGCTGAGAAAGATGCTGACAAAGCTATTTCACTTGACCCTGAAGCGTTAAAAGCCTGGGAAGCAAAATGCTGGGTATCTGACGCTCGTGAGATCTACGATGAATCGCTAAAGGTTTCGGCGAAGATGATCTCGATGAATGATTACGCATATTATCACTACTTGCGCGCCAGTGTTTTGCAGAAGGTTGGTCGTTTTTCTGAAGCTGCGATAGAAATTGAGAAGGCAATGTCTGAGGATGGCTCTGCGTTCATGGAAGCTCTAGCTGGTTTGATAGAAATAGACAGACAGAACTTTCCAAAGGCCTTGGACTATTTGAAAGAGGCAAGTGCAGAGGATGATGCTCGAAGTGTTGAGTGGTGCTTGCTTGCCTATTATTGGGTTTGCAAGGGAGATTTGAAAAAGGCCGAAGAGGCGGTGCAACATGCGAAAGCTGTTGAAACATTTCCAGCCCGATCTTATCGTCTGGCTGGTGAGGTATATAGAACAGCTGGCCGGTTCGAAGATGCGATCCAACAATTTAGTTCTGCAACAAGTTTAGAAGAATATCCGCCAGGTTATCGTGAGCGTGCTCAGTGTTATATAGCACTCGGGCAATGGCGATCAGCATATGAAGACTTGAAGAAATCACTTGCACTGAATTCCCGATCTATTTTGACTCTGTCATATGCAGCTCTCGTTGAAAATCAGTTAGGTATGAAGGACAAGGCAGACGAGCATATTACTGCGGCTTTCAAAGGTAATGCTATTCCTGCTGCGGTTTATGTAAATAGAGCGTCCATTAAGATTGCGCGAGGAGACTTTCCGGCTGCTAATTCCGATATTGAAGTAGCTCTGAAAGTCGATCCCTTTCTTAAGGAGGCGCATGAGGCAAAAGCTAAGCTGTTTGAATTGCAAAATGACAAAGCAGCGGCGGAGAAAGAGTACAAGTTAGTCGAAAAGTTGGTATCACGTTTTGATTTATAGCTGTCTAAGTGATCAAGCGCGTTGGCAAGCTGAACATTAGCGACTAAATAGCAAGACAGTTCTGCTTTACAATTAGCAGTCGTCAAGGGTTTGGTCTCCACATTTGTTCAATTTTATTGTGGCCCAGAATTACTGCTATTTCTGCTAAAGGGCATTGCTCGTAATTGTCAATGTGGTCTCAGCTTGAAGCTATACGAGCTGAAAGAGACTCAATTTGTCTTTCTACGCGTACGGAATCGTGTAAACTTTCGGCGATTTCGTCTATTAAAGTATGCCCTTGGAATTGTGCTATGAAAAAAATCATTTTCGCTTCGGTGCCTCTGCCATTTGTACGTAAGTCTGCTGTTTTATTTTCAGCACTACTAACGATGTGTGGTTCTTCTTTCAGTGCTGCCCTTGCAGCTGATGACCTTGATCGTAAGAGTTTGCCAATCACTCAGCCAGCTTTTACTAACACTGTCAATAAAACGCTGGAAGGCTCTGACCCGATGTGGCCGCATCCGGTCAAAGCTCCTGATGGTGCACCGAATGTGATACTGGTTTTGGTTGACGATGCTGGTTTTGGCAATCCTTCTGCTTTCGGCGGAATGACCCACACGCCAAATCTTGAGAAAGTTGCTTCAGAAGGCATAAAGTACAACAGATTTCACGTCACTGCTCTTTGTTCTCCTTCAAGAGCGGCTCTTATTTCTGGAAGAAACCAGCATGCAATTGGATTTGGCTCAGTGGCGGAGTTTGCTGGTGGTTGGCCAGGCTACAACGCTACATGGCCCAAAAGCGCATCTTCGATTGGCAAAACACTGAGAATGAATGGCTATGCAACTGCATGTTTCGGAAAATGGCACCTTACGCCTGCTGATTCTTTTGGACCAGCTGGTCCTTTTGATCTATGGCCAAACAACTTAGGCTTCACCTACTTCTGGGGCTTCCTTGGCGGCGAGACAGACCAGTATTCACCGCTTCTTTATGAAAATAACACCATTGTGGGCGTTCCAAAAGAAAAGAATTTCTATCTCAACCACGCCCTTGCCGATCGCACTATCGACTGGCTTTCGCTACATCAGTCTGTAGCTCCGAAGCAGCCTTTCTTTATTTACTATGCTACTGGTGCCAGTCATGCTCCTCATCAAGTCGCTTCTGAGTGGGCTGATAAATACAAGGGCAAGTTTGACATGGGTTGGGATAAATATCGCGAGACGGTATTCAACCACCAGAAAGAGCTTGGTGTTATTCCGCAGGATGCGAAGTTGACACCACGTAACCCCGCTTTTCCTGCGTGGGATTCTTTAACCGATGAGCAGAAGAAGCTCTATGCAAGGCAGATGGAAGTTTATTCTGGCTTTCAGGAAAATACTGATTTCGAAATTGGAAGAGTTTTGAATCATGTTAAAGAACTTGGTATTGCCGATAATACCGTTGTTCTATGGATTTGGGGTGACAATGGTGCCAGCATGGAAGGCACGGAGACCGGCTCATTCAATGAAATGACCACATTGAATGGAATAGCTCTAACACCAGATAAGCAAATGGAGCTTATCAAAAATTATGGCGGACTGCAGGCCTGGGGTGGTCCCTCAACCGAGCCGCACTACTCTTGCGCCTGGGCCTGGGCTGGTAACACTCCTTTTCAGTGGGGAAAACAGGTCGCTTCTCACTTAGGTGGTACTCGAAATCCGATGGTTATCTCCTGGCCAAAAGGTATTCAGGACAAGGGCTCCGTCCGTTCGCAATTCACCCACCTCATAGACGTTGCTCCCACAATTCTCGAGCTGGCAAATATTCCCCAGCCTGAAACGGTTGATGGCGTCAAGCAGATTCCTATGCACGGTACAAGTTTTGCCTACACTTTCGCTGAACCTAAAGCAAAAGAGCGTCATACGCAACAGTACTTCGAAGTATTTGGAAACAGAGCCATGTACAAAGATGGTTGGTGGCTGAGTACTCGCGTTCAACGTAAGCCATGGAAGATTGACCCTGAGAGCCTCAAGATGATTTCTCCGGGACAATGGGACCCCGATAAAGATCCTGTAGAGCTGTATGACCTGAACACTGACTTCTCTCAATCAAACAATCTTGCTGGTAAATATCCAGATAAGGTAAAGGAACTTCAAAACCTTTTCTGGGATGAAGCTCGCAAATATCAGGTCTTGCCCTTGCTGGCAGGCTTGTCTACATACATGGGTCCTAAATTTATACCGCCAAGATCTGCACTGACTCATTTTGAGTATCTTGCAGGAACTGAGAATATCCCTCCAACTGTTTGTCCTCAGATATTCAATCGCTCCTACACAGTCAATGCTGATATTGAAGTTCCTGCTTCAGGAGCCGATGGTGTTCTGATGGCTAACGCCGATTATCTCGGTGGTTATGCCCTATATGTTGAAGATAAGAAGCCTCGATTCACTTATAGTTTCATGGGAATCAAGAATGACACTATTGTTTCATCTGAAGATTTACCATCAGGCAAAGTCAACTTGAAGTATGAGTTTGTTTCCGATAAACCTGGCTCTATGGGTGCGGGTGGAACACAAAGACTCTATATCAATGGAAAGCAAGTAGCTGAAGGAAGAATTGAGCAGACAATGGCGATGCTCACTACATCGTTCGCTGGATTCGATATCGGTAAGGACAACGGACTGCCGGTAAGCAGAAGCTATGAGTCCAAACTGCCTTTTGCATTTACTGGAAAAATCAATAAAGTAACAGTCGACCTCGGTGAGCTACAGAGCAAGTGATAAATACAAATACTCGTTTACGTCTTGCTCTGATTCTGAGCAATTCCATTGGACTGCTGCTAGGAACCGCTGCTCCATGTTTGGCTAGCGACGAGGATTTTAGCTCTCAATATACCGGCTTCACGAAGAAAATTCTTCTTGCCGGGGTTCAGCTCGAGCGGTACAGTTTGAACTACCGACTTGAGAGTTGCAAGAAACCCTTTATGGCTAAACTTGCATTCATGAGCACGCAAGAGGCAAGTGCCGCTACGGGTCTTGCTTTTGAAGTGTGTGGCGATCAGCAGTTTGGTAGAGGACGAAAACGTCTTCTAGCGGTTGACAAAGATGCCCTGGGTCGTGGTCTGCGAAGCGCGCAGGTTGGGTCAATTATCGCTGCCTCTGGAAGCGGTTATGAACTTGCTGCGAATTTTTACCAGTATGCGAAAGGGCGCCATAAGGGATTAGATACAGCCTCTGCTAACAAGTTTGTAGCCGCAAAACTCAAGGAAATTGATGATTTAATTGCGCGCCGTAAGGCGCTAGTCGATGCCAACGCTCAGCACCCAGCTCATGATAGAGCGCTGTTGGAAGGCAAAATTCTCGATGCTATGCGCGGAACCTTCGTAAATGAGTACGCCACCTTTAGCACTAATGCTAGAAGCGATTTCATAACGCGAAACCTGTTCTTCCTAATGAACGCAAGCTATAACACAATCGGTGCTTGTGCCGCAGAGTATGGTTGGCTTTCTTTGAGCAATCCTAAACTGAATGGTACGTCGAACATTCTATTCACCATTACTGGTGCCATGGCGATGGCGACTCCACTCTTGTGCTCTGCTCAACTTTGGTTGCAGCGTCGCTATATGTTTAATTCTCAAATGAAGAAGTTCAATGGCAGCAAAGACTCGATCAACGAGATGGCTGCTCTCATCAAAGAATCTCAGTCGAAAAATGCTGGAGATACAGGAACTCTCATCCCCACACTTCCAGCAACAGAGAGATT
The DNA here is from genome assembly GCA_044226015.1 of Obscuribacteraceae bacterium (SeqCode). Taxonomy (GTDB): domain Bacteria; phylum Cyanobacteriota; class Vampirovibrionia; order Obscuribacterales; family Obscuribacteraceae; genus JAIEPM01. The sequence goes on along the minus strand of JBGAHS010000006.1, from coordinate 428,946 downwards.
TGCGATGTATTCCGATAGTAATCATTTGTTCTCTAAGCAATTAGAAAATGAAATGAACACAATGCGTCGCTTGAACAAGGTCGCCTTGCAAGATTCAATGATGGGTCCGGCGATTGGAAGTTTGCTCATGACCCAAGGCATTTTGGGAACACGGGCATACTACCACTACCCAACCAGACCAAGAACACAGATGGATCTTAACTACAAAGGTTCTATTTGTGGAACTGTGGGAACGAGCATGGCAGTGGTTGGAAACGCAGCCTGGTTTCTTGCAAGCATAAGTTATGAGCAGCATCTGCGAAAGCAAAATCGCTTGCCGCAACAATTGATCAAATCGCGACTAGAGCATCTCGACGAAGTTGAGAAAGTTATATCAGCTCTCTAACTATTCTTAAACGATCCAGAAAAGGCACACTTTTATTTTGAAAGAACTTGCGATTTGCTCGCAAGTTTTTTCTTTTGATATGCATCAGAATATTTGAATCATCCAACTGTATTGACTCGTCTAACTAGCATTTGTGCTTGTGATCGACTATCTCGACTGCTGGCAAAAAGTCTTTGTATCTATCTAGATACGCACCATGTGTTTTGATGTAAGAGTTGACCGCGTCTATCTCCCTTGGTGAGAATTTCGCCATGGAAAAACGGTGCTCAGGATCCGCTAGACTGGCTTCCATTGTATTCAGCCATTTTGTAACAGCTCTCTCGTCTCGGTCAACATTACTTTCATGGCGATGATGATGTGACATTTTACAAACCCTCACTTAACCCTGCATGAATCATATTTGTGGAGTGCCAGCTGGTCTATCGTGAGATTCCCATAATCAAGCAAGCACGCCACTTTTAATGCCAGAGAAATGCCTGAGAAATGCCAAAAATTTGCCAAATTTGCTAATCCGTTTCTGCAAGAATCATCAGCGAAAATTCCTGGTGAAGTCACCGTTTCACACTCAGGTGCATTTTGTACCAATCAATATTTGCGTAAGATGTACCGTTGAGGTGCTCCAGAAAAAAGTATTTTGTTGCTATTGGCGCTCTAGTCAAACTCACCTCAATGGGTTTTACATGTTCTGTTTCAAAAGGTGCCTCGAATATACCTTTAGAGAAATTGTTTGCCTGTAAGATAGGGCGATTAAGCATTTTATCCTCGTATGGCAAAGCAATGAATCCCTCAGCTGTAACAGGTTTGCTAGTTTCCATCGGGTCTGCTTTATAGTGAATTGTTGTTCCCTCTAACCAATAATCACCAGCGTTAGATGACACCGATTCTGGTGCTAAGAAATCGGCGCCCCTAAACATTACTCGATATCTGCCTTGTCCTGAGTCATTTCCGATAGCCGAGAAGTCTGTTAATTTTCCCTCGCTGTCTGTTGCCGCAAGCCGTCTTCTGGCTGACAGAAAATCCAATGAAAATCTTTCAGTACCATTGTTTCCGGCTGCTATCACAACTTGAATTCCGAGGCTTTGTATCCTCCGAACATATTCGTTTGCTTTGAGTGCATCTTCTAAACGATGCTTAACTCGCGGATCTAACTCTGGATCCAGAAGCTTCTTTTTCATTGCTGAGAAAATGACTGAGTGCTCATGTCCGTTGTTTATGTTTCTTGCTGTAAGAGCTTTCTCACCAGAGAGATTGAGCAACTCGTTCAATTCAGCAAAGGACGGCTGTCCCATGATTCCCATAAACGGCTGACCGCTACTGATGTTTAACATGTCACCGGCTCTCATCTTCAGGCGCCCGGCTAGTATGTCTTCGTGAATTGCTTTTAGGGGCAAGGAAAAATCAGAACTCAGTTCATATCTAATTGCTTTATGGTTTCGCTGCAGCCTCAGGACGTTAAACCCGTTCTGTTCTGCAGCGCTTGCACTAATTTCGCCATGTGAGATTCTGGTTTTCCCGATGCTAGGACCAAATCCATCTTTGGTATAGTCATCGAGGAATGCAATTGTTCTGTGCTGCTCGTCGAATTGTTTCTCGGGCGGAATGACTTTGTAGGTTCCCAAATGGCGGGGACGAGGTGGCGGCAAAATGGCTTCGCGAGATAATGCAGAAGCACTCTCTGAAGCAGCTCTCGTATCTTTAGAATCATTCTTTGCTATTTCACGTTCACTCATTGACGCTTAGCCCAATCGTATTAGAGTTGCTTCAATAAAAATCCGACAAAAGTTCATTAAGTTCTCACTTTCGTAAATACAACCGAGCCTACTGGGGGTGATATGAAAAGTGCGTAAATATCAACCTGTACGTTCGTGCAGTTTTATAGACAAACTGCAATCAACCAAGAAATTCTTATATTTTTGTTGGTTAGTATTGTGTTGCCTTATTAGTACAATTCTTGGATGCCGCAGCTAATCTGTATATTGAGGGACATCATAAGTCATGAGACTATTTTGCGTTCTTACATCATTCTGTATAACAACACTTTTGAACCTTTCCATTGTTGGACCGGAAGCTGCAGCCGCCGAGAATGTTGGCGCAGAGGCTAATGGTCCGCCTCCGTCACAGGTGCCGACTGTGTCTTTCTTTCAGCTCAGTGCTGTTCATAAAAAAGCTATACCGAGCTACGAATGGCAGTTTCTATTAAAGGCAGCATCAGAGCTTAAATATGATTCGATAATCATTCAACACGTTCAGGAAAAGGACCACGGAGGAATCGCTCCATTTGATGCCCAACACGCAGCTGAAGGTGAATATGATGTATTGGAACAGATCCTGATTGACGCTGATGCTCTAAATATCAAGGTTCATGTTGGACTTATGAATGATCCTACATGGGCTAGCCCAGAGAACTTTAACCAGCCCGAAACGTTGAAACGGGCACTCGATGCCGTTGCTCCTAGTGAAATAGATCTTGCGGAAAGATTGGCTGCCAAATACGGTAATCATGTTAGTTTTGCTGGATGGTACATGCCGCTTGAATTTTATGCTTTTTCTTTTAATGGTGGTGATCTTCGAAGTGGGTATTTGCATGACTTCTTGTTAAAGATAAGCACTTCTTGCAAAGCAAAAAAGAACGTGCCTTTTTCGATATCGGCTTTTCGTGGTGAAGCACCGCCTCGATCCTATTCAGACGTAATTGGAACATATACCAGAATCCTCGATGGAAGTGGTGTTGATGAGGTATTTGTTCAAGATCAAGTCGGAGAAGTTGGTTTGACCTGTGCTGAAGTAGAGCAGTTGTACTCGGCATTTAAGAACGCTTGTTCTTCTTCAAGAGTAACGCAAGGCGGTACCACAACTGTGAGGTTCTCTCCACTTGTTGAGTTGTTTGAAAGAACTGAAACCAATCGAAGATTGCCGTGTCATATTGATCGGCTACGGCAACAGGTTAAGCTTGCTTCTGCTAGTCATCCTGAGAGAATTTGTTCGTTTGATTTTTTTCACTATATGAACCCTGTAACTAAACAAACCACTTATCTCACTCTAGATATGACAAATGATGATCCGGATGATTTCCGCTCGACTTTGAACACGTATCGGCTGACCACGGGTTCTCAAAGTGAGAGAAGACGACTCTTCGCAGATTTTCAAAGATGGTTGAATCCATCTGTCCAATCTGGTGATTCTATACTTAAAAGGTCCGTTACGTGCTCAGAAGATTGGTGACTAATTCGAAGCGTTTGTTTCTGGATGAAGTTTCTCAACGTCTCCCAGTTGATTCTGGTGAAATCCAGTATTAGTTCCGACCCAAAAATTGTCTGATTCGGTTACAACCAGGCGCTGCGAATTCTTTGGAAATTTCAATACAGATTTTCCATCCAGCCCTTTGACTGCTCGTAAAACAAGATTATCGAATTCCTTCACTCCAGAACTTTTCACAACTCGAAGATTCATAATATGATGATCTGCCGTGACGAGGCATGTAGTCGAAGTCTTCAAGCCATCGGGAAAATGATGCATAGGTGACATGCCTAACTTAATCGGAATTCCGCTGAAGTTTATCGCGTCATCACCAAGAAGAGAGGCGTTGAATCTTTGATAGGCTGCTTTTGCAATTCGATTATGCCATTTGTCCCACTCGACCAGAACTGCTTTATCGTCTCTGTCTGGATCTTGTAGGCTTGCTCGCCCTTCAAGAGTCATAGGTTTTGGTGCACTTTGTGTATCAGGAAGTGGCTGAAGTTCTTTGAGTTGCGCAATTGATGGAACGCAAGTCAAATGAAGCAAAATGAGAGTCCACGCGAATTTTGTTATCAATCTCATCGGCATACGAACCAAAAGGCGAGTTCTCGGGATTCAGCAGCTGCTAGAAGCTGAGCAAAAAGTACTTGGCGGACTTTACCGGACTGTTCCATTCTTGCTGTCTGTACCATTTTATATTATACGAACAATTCGCCTAAAGCACTAAAGCTTCCACTTAGCCTTTGTTGCAGCCGCTATTGGTTTCGTTTTCGCACTGCCTATGAAATCGAGTAATTCACAAGCACCTCTTACTTGAAACGGATCTTCCAACGCTTTAGTTAGCAAGGGAACGACTTCATCTCCTGATGGGTCGATTTGTTTTATTGCCTCAAAAGCAAGAGTTTTTTCGTTCTGGCTGAATGAACATCCTATGTTATCTTTTATAAGTTTCGGTAGTGCTGCGTGGGCGGCCGGTCCCACCTTGCCTAGCGCTTTGATGGAATTCAGTTTTACATCATACTGGCTAGAGCTTAACCCGGCTAAGAGCGCCGGCAAGTCTGAAGCTGCGCTCTTGCTTGCAGGTAAGCTTGCATAAGCGCTACTCGCGGCGTGACTCAGTTCGTAGTCAGTGCTACTCATGTACTTCCTGATGAAGCTGCGTTTCTTTTCGGTGTCTGGTTCCAGGACTAGAATGGTCTCGAAGATATCCTTGCGATAAGTCTCCTTTGGTGAATCTAGGGACTTTTGCAAAAGGGGAATTGCTTTTGTTGACGCAGTGCCGATAGATTTGAATGTATCCAGCAAAAGTAACCTGGAGTAGGAATTGTTTTGCCATGCTTGCATCAGAGTAGGAATCGCTGGTGCAGCCGAATTTTTCATGCCTTGAAGAGACTTAAGTATGTATTCGCCTCTGTACGAGTTCTCTTTCTGCGCTAGCATATTTGTGAGCGTGGGTACAGCTGCGGCTGCCTTTGGCCCAATCTGCCCAAGAGAAGTTATGGCAGCTTGCTGAATGCTTGGGTCCATTCCAATTGCTTCGTGTCCCTGTACAACAACAGGGTGAGTACTTGTGCAGGCAATGATCAATGCTGGTGTTGCGCTTGCAGCCCCTGCACCGATAGCACCGATTGCGGTGGCAGCATCCATTCGTACCTGCGGATTAGGATCCTTCAAAAGCCCAATTAGGATGGTTACTGTGCCAACAGCATTAGGACCTACTTTTGAACAAGCTTGACACGCTATGCTGCGGGTGCGCTCGTCTTTGGATTTTAGCAAGTTGTTTAGTGTATCTTGAGCAGCTTTGTTGTTGCGATCATTTTTCAAAATGGTGCTCGCCGTTAGTGCGGCCGACTCAGCATTTTTATTGCTCAGTCCCTTTTCCATCGCTGCAATGTCTGTCTTCGAGGACTTACCTATTGTTTGCAAAACAGAAGCAACTCGTTTTTGTACTTCAATATCATCGTCTAGTGCGTGCTTTCGCAAAGCAGTACTGGCTGCTGGTCCAATTCTTATTAGTGCTTCTTGTGCTCTATCTGAAATGTTTGCTTTGTTCAGCAACATTGCTGTAATAAGACCGGGTATGCAAGAAGAGTAAGCGCTAGATGCTATCTTTGACAGAATATAGGTTGCGGGCTCTAATCGCGCAGCTTCTTTGCTCTTCAACAATGAGGCAAGAGCCGTCGACGATTGTTCAGGAGAGGTTGAGAATATCTCACAAGAATAGACCCAAACCCTACTATCTTTCGCTGTTTCGAGAGAGGCTGCAAGCGGCTCAATGCAAGAAACACCCATTTTCTTGAGTGCGTCCACAGCACCAGTATTTGCGCCGTCAGCAAGGAATGGAGCTAATGTTGATACTGCGGCGCTTCCGCTGGAACCTAATTCACCTATTGCCGCTATCAGGTGTCGGGCGCGGCGTGATTTTAAGTCTTCTTTCTTCAGGTCTGCTACCAACGTGGGTACGGCTGCTTTTCCTATTTTTCCAATCGCTGGAGCTGCTTCCCATGCTACGTTCTCCATTCCAGAATTCATGGCTGAAATTAGCAGAGGTAGAAGCGGTAGCGCATCAGGTCCAAGGGCACCTGCCATGTGTGCTGCCTTCTCTTGCTTTTGCCAGTCTGCAGACTTCAGAAGTGTTGTCAGTTCTTTTATTAGTTCTTCTTTTTCAAGTTTGCTCATTGAAGCAATTTCTTTGTCCATTTTCTTTACTGCTTGCATGTCTCCGTGTTGCAACTTTAGTTTTGCGCCAGCGAGGTCTGCTGCGCCTGTTGGAACGGTATGAGATAGGAAAAGGAGGCACAGCAATGATGTAGCCTCAGTCTTTTTGTACTTTCTATTTTTATTCATTAGGTTATTCGCTCAGGTTGAAACTCTGCGACAAATTACTTGAACATTGGCTGGCACGCAAAATAGAAGAGAGGAGCAAGTGTTTTCACTATCGCGTAGTTTTGCCAATACAATTTATGCCCTTTATAGGATGAGGATCTCCGATTTTTATCAGATCGTCGTGCATTTGTTCCGAGAACCAAAGCGATGCAGATTTCTTTTTTCCTTCACCCTTTGTTAACCCTGCTTTGACATGATTCTCTTCGGAAGGCAAAAACGCCGGTCAAAAGACCTTTCACGAACAGAGACACTCGAACTACATGGGGTGGTGCTCAGGAAAGAGGCATTGAAAGCCTCTGCAAAAATACTACAAAAACGAAACACAATGCTTGCAGACGAGCAAAACGCCGCAAGAAAGCGTTTCATTGAGAACATGGCAGTTTCATCAGTAGCAGGCGGAAGCAAAATCGCCAATGGCATTGGTGGAACCGTTGGCGCTTTCAAGTACACGCGTGATGCCTACCATCGTTTCGAAGTTCAAGGTGGAACAGCTTTAGCCTATGGTGCAGGTAACGCCCTCGCCGCGCTGGAAACGGCTCGTGTGCGGCTCGGTGACGAATACAAGATGTTGCACAAAAAAGGTCTAAGCAAAGAGGAGATCTTAAATCAGCAGTTGAAAGAACTGCAGTCATTACCAACTGCACCGCAGTTGGCAGCAAGTCCAGATAAGCACATAATGTAAAAGGAGCAAAAGGTATTTTTATGTCAGTCGCAGAAATAGTTGCCATATTCGGCATTGTTCTTGCTTTAGGTTTTGATTTTGTTAATGGATTTCATGACACCGCGAATGCAGTCGCTACAGTCATATATTCAAAGGCCCTACCTCCACGTGTCGCAATTATTTTGAGTGGACTGTTTAATTTCGCCGGAGCTGTGCTGGTTGGCACTGCGGTTGCTAAGGTAATCACTCACATAATCCCTCAAGATAGCCTGTCTCTTCTGGTTGTTTTGTCAGTACTCATTGCTGGCATTATATGGAACCTGGTCACCTGGTATTTCGGGCTGCCTGTTAGTTCGTCGCATTGTTTGATTGGCAGTCTCTTCGGTGCAGGTATCGCTGCTGCCGGAATGAATGGAGTAGCATGGACAGAACTAAATAAAGTTATGTTAGCTCTTTTGCTTTCCCCATTAGCCGGTTTTCTTGGTGGTGCGCTTCTCACCTGGATAGCTTCAAGAGTGTCAAATGAAAAAGGTGATGATACAAATCCGCTTCTTCTGCGATGCGCGCAAATCTTCTCATCTGCCTGCGTAAGCTTCAGTCATGGTGGCAATGATGGACAGAAAACTATGGGGATAATTACTCTAATTCTTGCCATAGCATTTCCAGCAGCGGGATACAACTTGAATAAGGTTCCACTATGGGTCGTCATTGCCGCAGCATTAGCTATGGGAATAGGCACGACAATCGGTGGCGGTCGTGTAATTAAAACAGTCGGTGAGAAATTGAGCAAAGAGAAGCTCTGCTATTCGCATGGTTTTGGTGCTGAGAGCAGCACTGCGTTGATAATCTCTCTTGCCTCATTCTTCGGAGCACCAATAAGCACTACTCACACTCTTACATCTGCTGTTGCTGGTGGAACCATATCGAAGTATGGTGCGGGAAAGCTGAATGGGAAGATGCTCGCTGTGATAGCGACCGCGTGGATAGTTACGCTTCCCGCTGTCGCATTGCTTTCTGCAGCAACTTATACAGGTATGCGAGCCCTCGTGTCTGATTCGCTCGATACAACAGCTAACCCTTCTGCTACAAAGACAATTTCCATGACACCCAAAAGGAAAGTTGTGACGAACTAGTAAGGGGGCTGAATTCTGGGATACTTCTAAGCGCTGCAGGAATTGACGATGTCGGAGATGAATTCAACATCCTCTACCTTAACAGAAGGTCCAGTTGGAAGACATAATATTTCTGCTGATAGTCTCTCGGTGACTGGTAAGTTGTATCTGATATTGGAGTAAGGTTTCATCGCATGAACGCCTGGATAGAAATAACGTCTAGCAAACACTCGATTCTTGATTAAATGCGACAGAACACGGTCTCGTGTTTCGGCTGGACATCGTAGTCCAACGTACTGATAGTTTGAACTTTCATTTTCATTGGGCGTCAACAAGTGCGATGCGCTTCTCAGCTTATTTTGATATGCAGCGAAGAGTGATTGATTGTGCGAAATGGCATCATCCAAATGCTCAAAGTTACTTAGAGCCATTGCCGCATGAATCTCTGAGAGTTTCGCATTGGTACCAACACTGATTACTCTGTCGTAGCCAGCAAAGCCAAAATTTCGAGCTAGTCTCAGCTTTTTCGCGAGTTCATCTGACATGCTTGTTATTAGCCCGCCTTCAAAGCCCGAAACTATTTTAGTGGCATGAAGCGAAAACACCTCAGCAATGCCGTTTGCACCCAATGGACTTCCACTGTGTTTGACTCCTACTCCGTGTGCGGAGTCAAACATGAGCTTCAGTTTGTGCTTGTCTGCAATCGCTGTGAGTTGAGTAATGTCGCAGGAAAATCCAAAGAGATTTACAGCTAGAATGGCGCTTGTGTTGCTGTCAATTAATTGCTCTACTTTATCACAATCAATCAGACCTCGTTTATCAATGTCGCAAAATACCGGCTGCAAATTACAACGAACGATAGCATGTACTGATGCAACGAACGTAAAAGACGGCACAATAACTTTACTGTTTGGTGGCAGATCCAAAGCTTGCATTAACAGTTCAAGACCTAAGGTTGCGTTTGCCACTGCGACGCAGTGCTCAACTTCAAATTTATGTGATGCAAATGCTTCGAGTTCTTGAACAAGTGGTCCGTCATTGGTGTGGCAAACACTATCTAGTATTCCTGCAACACGTTCTAAGAAACGCTCACGATTCAATACCGACGGCTTTCCGACAACAAACAGGGGAGCATGGCAATTGTTGCTTTCATTTGACATGATGCGGGACTCGCTTGTGTATGATAAACACTCTGATTCGTTCATCGAACTTTTGATGGCTGCCTGTTCTGCTTTGGGTCCTTCTTTTGTCCGTCCAATACATCAGTTATTACTTTGATTCTCGGCTCAAGCTGAGCATCGTAACCATAGACGCGGCTGAATGTTTGTCTTACGTGTTTTGAACAGTCGTAAAGACGCTCCATGTCGTTGAGAAATGGTTCAATGCTATTCGCTATTGAGGATGGATTTCGATCTATCGAAATGAAATCTTTTCCTTCGTCCAGAAGTACATTTTGATTCAAAAAGTCTGTGCAGAACGGAACAACTCCAAGCAATCCTGCTTCCATGCAGCAACCTGTTGGGAAGCCGTCAAAGCGACCAGGTGATACCTTTCCATGTATGTTGGGAGACACAATGGCGTCCATCGCTAAGTAGAAAGACTGCAATTCTTCGTGTTCAAGTGCCCCATAGAACCGAATGCGATCTTCGATTCCACAAATGTCTATATCTTTTGCTTCGAAGCCTCCAACGACGTGGAAGTAGACGTCGTCTCTGCGCTTTGACAGTTCCTTAGCTAAATCTATAAACACGTCGTATCCTTTATCGTGACCTTGCGCATGGTATTTGTGCGCCACGAAACAGATATCTTTTGTGCTCTTGTCTATACCAAAATACTGTTTCTCGTAGCCACTCAAACCCGAATTATCTAGTGTTACGCAGCCAATGATCTCCTCAATTTGATTTTCCTTGCAGAACTTATTTGCAAGGAGATAATTTTTCACTATGCGCTGGCTGACAATTACCTTTTGGAAAAGTGGTGAAGACATTACGCGTTTTAGCATCGCGTCGGAATTTGGTTGATTCATTTCGAAACAACCGCCCGGGTAGAGAGTGAAAACAAAAGGCAAATTCAGGTTTTCGAAATGTGGCAGATAATCGTGTGCCAGGGAAAGGAAAACACAATATGCAAGTTTGGCACTTATATTCGCTGCACTGGTGAATTCGTGAATTCGTTTTGAGTGCGACGGGTGTAGGGTGTAGTATTCCTCAAGAACATCTTTGTATTCTTTGTTTGCACCATAGAACACCGGAGTTTCACCGACGCGAATAACGTGGCAGTTCGGAATTGATTTTAAATACTCAGAGTATTCGGCATAACGAAAGGCTGATAGCTTATTTGGGAATGTATCATCAAAAACTAACAAATCTGCATCTATATCATGTTTGTCAATGCTTTCAAGAATTGAATTGAGCGAAGCTGGGCGAATAGTTTTTCTCTCATGCTTCGAGCGGAGTTGCCGAAGGAATTTACTGACCTTCCATGATCTCGATTCACGTATGGATGAGATTTCGCGCTCCAGCTCTTCGACCTCGTGGCGCAGAGCTGGCAATGGGGCTTGTGTTTTACTAGCGGTTCGGAAAATTGTCCGTCTTCTTTTTGCTGTTTGTTTTGCTATTTCAGTTATGAGTGGCAGCATTCGCCGCCTGGTGCTTGAAGCCTCCGCACTTACTAAAGCCGAATTGGCAAGTCTTAAGGGTTCAGTTACTCGCCATGAAATCGAATTTCCTAGAGCTCTGTACTCTTTTCTGAGTTCATCTCTGTAGTGGGAAAGTTGTGCTAAAGCTTCATCTTTCTCTGGGCTATCTTCTGTTCTGTCGAGAGCTTTTGGTTCATGTTGCCGCCGCAAAGAAACTATGCGTTCCATACTCGAATAAGTCAGCTCATTGAATTTGACCACAAGTTCAATCAAACTGTCCCGATCCAGCGTCTCTGCAAGCTTGCGGGCGGCATAAGCAGAACCTTCTTTTGTAAGAGCCCGTGAGTGGCAAATCTGGACGAAGCGATCTTCTACGCTGTTAAACGCTTTGTTATATGCCTCAAAGCCAGTTATGCCTTTCTCCACCAGTTTGTTGATCTGGGCTTCCTGCAAAAGAATACAGTCATATATTTCCTGTAACGACTCGAGTCTGGTATTTCTTTTGGCAAGTGGTTCGAAGAATGGTGCATAAAGAAGCGGGCGAGAAAGGGAAACGCAATCACCGTATGCAAGAACTTTGAGCCACAGTTCCATATCTGCCAGGCTGTCGAATTTTCCGTTGAACCCTTCTTGAGCAAAATCTTTGCGAAACATCACGTTGCTTAGATTTCCTACTGGGCTATCGAGCGTGTGAAGCGCTTTCTCTACCACCGACTTGCCTGAACGATAGCCGATAAATTCTGGAGAAAGAACCTTGGATGTTTTCTTGCTGTCATCGTACAAGCAACGAACTGGGGCTGTCACCATTGCTAGTGTTTCATATCGTTCAAAAGTTTGCACGTACATTTCAATGCAATTAGCGTCCAAGATGCTTTCTGGCAATATGAACTTTACGTACTTACCGGACGATAAGGAAAGTAGGGTGTTGTGAATACTCGTTTCATTTGCTGATGCCTGTGGCACAATTGTTAATTTCAACTTCTGCCGTAGCGCATTCAATTGGGCGTAATTCAGCGTATCGACCCGTCCGCAGATTATTAGATCGAAGTTCTTATAGGTTTGATTTGTAAGAGATGTAATCGTTTCGTCGATTCGTGAATCTGCCTTTACCATGGGCATACAGATCGATACTGGCGGATGCTTGTCGAAGGTTTTAGAGGAAAAATTAGAGTCGCTTAGAATCATTTCTTTCGCTCTGTGAGCTGCTTACCTTATAATTGTGTCTTAATATGGTGTTTTAGCATTCTTGCCGTTGAGTGTCATGAGTAAAATTTCCCCTCTGGTGTCTGTCTGCGTTCCATCCTTTAACTCAGCTCCATATCTGCACTCAGCCTTTAATTCCCTCCTTTCTCAAACCTATGAAAATATTGAACTAGTCTTCGTTGATGACTGCAGTTCTGATGATTCTTGGGAAATTGCTTGCGACTTTGAACCGATTTTGAAGGATAGGTTTCCTAAAGTTAAGATGCTCAGGAATGAGCGAAATCTTGGCACACTCCTGAGTATGAATGGTGCGTTCAAGCACATGACTGGTGAATTCGCTTCATATCTGGATGCTGATGATTATTTGTTTCCTGCAAAAATTGAAGAGAATGTGAATTTCCTAATGAATGACCCTTCATTTGGAGCTGTTCATTCCGAATTCTCTGGAGTTTACGAAAACATTTACAGAGTAGAGGACCACTTTTGGCAGGCTAATTTCCGATTTATAGAAATTCCTCAAGGGTGGATTTTTGACCTCTTAATTGCCAGAAATTACATTTGTAGCGCAACATTAATGGTGCGCAAGAATCTTTGGGATCGCTGTTACACATTTGATATTTTCAAATCGCGAGATTATCGGATGGGAGACTATCCGGGGCATCTAAATCTCAGTCGCTTGGCAAGAATAGGATACATAAAAAAAACTCTAGCGAACTACAGAATCCGGGCTGTCTCAATGAGCCATAGTCCAGAAACTGGTGAAAAGGCTGCATTGGAGCGGGCGATTTTACGCGTTCAGCAGGATGCGAGACTGGGCGTCTTGAGACCTTTACCGGAAAAAACTCAAACAAATGAGTTAAATACGAAATTAATTCAACAGCCGATGATTTTCTCTCCGAGTGGATTGGCTGGAACTCCCACTACTGTTGAATAGGCGGCTACATCGCGAGTTACTAGCGCCCCAGCACCAACAACACTCCACTTTCCGATTTTTGTACATGGAAGTGAGCTTGCTGATATGCCGAAGAGACTGCCTTCATGAATCTCGGTTTTTCCACCCAGGTGGGCACCTACCGAAATGTGTGCGTGAGATTCCACATGGCAGTCGTGCTCGACAATGGCACCACTATTTATAATGCAGTTGTCTCCGATCTGTGCATCAGCGTTCACTATTGCTAGTGGACCAACATATGTTCCATTTCCCATACTCGCAAGTTGTGAAATAATCGCTGATGGATGTAGTACCGTAATTGGTGCAAATCCATTTTCAACAAGTTGTTCAAACAAACGCAAGCGAGTTTTGTTATCGCCAATTGCCACGATAAACGAAGATGGCGCCAGTTGGTCTATGCAGTTATGTACTGGTTTCCCAAACAATTCCTTTCCTTTTGGGGCCATCTCATCGAAAAAACTGATGGACGTAAAAGACTTATTAAGTCTAACGATGTCGAATACGACTTTTGCATGTCCGCCAGCTCCAACTATGAGTAATTCATTTGAACTCAATTTAGAACTCCTAATCATCGTCGAATGCTATTGGAATGCAAAGACTGAAAACACCAGTCAAACAACCTTTAGCGGCATTCTCTAGCCATAAAGTCAGCCAGGTTGTGGAAAAATTTCTGTCCTCCTGAGCGGTCCATGTGGAAAGCATCTAGATAATCATCTTCTCTAAACTCAGGTGTTGGGCAAAGCTTTGCTCCGTAAAGGTTTGCAGCCTTTTTTATTGCATGTCGGTAAAGTGCCTGGAGTGTCTCCGGGGTTTGCACTTTCGGGTTTAGTGGCGTTTCAGCGATTACCAGCTTAATTCCGCGTTGGTTTAGTATGCGGGCAATTTCAATAAGCGATTCCTCTTGTTCGCTTTCAAATTCTGGTCTCCATTGGGCAAGCAGCTTTGTTAATGGAGCGGTTTCAACTTGCTCAGTGAGTCGACTGTTTTTCATAACTTGATTTATGTCAGCTATGACAAAGTTGCATGGTTCCTTGTATTCAGGAAAATCTTTAGAAAGAATGCCAGTTCGTTTTGCCCAATGCACCACAGGTAGTGACAGCTTTGCAAGAGAAGACGTGAATAAAAACTTGTTAGCATTCCAGGCGTGAGCAAAAGTGTCTTCCCGTAGCTTAATTGATAGGTATCGGATGAACTGGTTTCCAGCGAGAGCCTCATGTGCGATGTTAATGTCGTTGACGGACAAAAATACCGGACTGACTTCTATCTTCCCTCCAATCCAAGGGTAAACAGCAAAATCACGGACACTTATGCATAGAACGATAGTTTTGGGATGTTTGGCAAAGCGAATTAACTTTTTCAAAACTAGCTTTTCATCAGTGACGTCGGCTGCTGGCATGGAAAGATTAACTGCGTTTGGGGAAGCGAACCCCACTTTTCTTAGTTCAGCCACAAAATAACGTGGCACCAGGTCGTTAAATCGATGTCTGATTTCGTCAATTGAAGTTAACCCTCTGCCGCTACGGAACCAAAAGGGACGGTCACAGAGGAAGCTTGGTAGTATCCCGGTTGATGAGCCTAAAATTACAGTTTCTGAATCATTGTCAGATATGAGGTACCTTTCAATTCGTCTGGAAAAATCCCGGGGATCATTGGATAGCAGCAGTATTTCCTGGGAGTATCTACTTATCAAACAGAAAGGAAGTCCGAGAAAAATCGCGGCGAAGATGAATAAAGCCGTTGCTGCTGTGCCCGAAAAAATTAGACGCGGCATTCTTTGTTGTCTTAGTGTCTGATTCTTAGGCAGCAATAGCTGGGAGGACATAATAGAAAAACCTGCAAGTCGTTCTAATATACCAAGCTAAGGGGCTCTAGTAATTAACAAAGAGTAGGGATGAGAAGGACGTAGAAATAATTACGATGGCTAATGAGCGGAGTTCCTAAGCTCTTCTCAAGGATTATTTGACCACTTACCCATAATGCTCAGTCCGAGATTGAGACCCATTCTTAGAATTTTCAGGTAATAGTTTAGCTAAATAGGTCCAGCCTAAGAATGGCTGAACATTTACGTAAAGTAAATCGTGGAGGTCGCTTTCTCCCGTAACCCCTGTTGATGGAAATTCATCTTTCTTTGGGCTGTAATAGGTTCCGAAAAGCACGTCGATGAAAGGGAAAAATGCTGAAAAGTTTTTGTTTGTGTGAGCACTTTCTATTGAGTGGTGAATTCGATGAAAGTGTGGACCAGACACAACTGTAGTTAATGGTCCAAGGGATATCTTAGCGTTCATGTGGTTAAAATAACCCCAGAAGTTGAAGAACAAAAACTGCGCGATGTAGGGAAGTATAGGGTTCGAGAAAATCAAAATTAGTGGCAATACGATGGTGAACTCTTCGAAGATATGACCTGCTATGTGCTTCCTTGCAGATGAAGACGCATTGAGGTTTCTTTCAGTATGATGAAATTTGTGAATTTCCCAAAGGAATGGAATTGTGTGTTGGAGCCTGTGTCCAAAGTATTGCAAGACATCCCACAACACGATGTAGATAAAGCAAAATGATATCAGTTTCAATGGCTCGCTAGAGGTGGGCCATGTTAGGTAGCCTGCATGGAGCTTTTCTTTTACTAGGAGTACAAGAGGGTTGAAAAGTGGGATTATCCACATTATCAGGGCTAGATTTGTGATTGTGAATAGAATATTGAAACCGAATGCCCTGAGCGATTGTTGTTTTTCCGTTGGTAGGAGCTTTTCGATACAGAGGAAAACGAGCAGGGTCGTTAGAATTTGTTTGAGGTAATCGAAGTAGCTTTGCCACCACAATTCCAAGGCTGGCATGGAGTTTCTCCCAGAGACATTTGAAAATGATATCAGGGAACATAATTGAATCATTAGAAGACGGTGATAATGAGTCGGACCAGGTTGAACCTTGGCTAAATGTTGAACTACTGTGGCGCATTAAATTCGATAGAGAATACTGAGTCGAATTGATCGAATTAGTTAAATTCAATCTTTATCTTGCCAGTAACGAAACTCACCTAGCAAAACTTCTCCCTGGGCAAGTTGCCTTTCTGTCTTTAAGTAAGCAAGTTTGCCATCTTTGATAATGAGCACGTCGTATCCTCCATTACGTGCATTGATGATCAGGCATTTCATTTTTTGCCCAACTCTATAGTTCTCAGAATCTGAATCGCCATCATTCAGTCCAACGGTTGTATTGGCTGGGGGGCGACCATCCCCAGAGGATCGTGCAGCCTCTAAAGCTGTTCGAGGAATTTGATATTCTGGTTCCTGATCATCTGCGTTCATGAGCTATCTCTAGCTCCTATTCCGTAGTTGAGATGCTGTCTTTAATCAGTAAGCTGGTTATCTGTATCGAGTCACTATTTACAATTATATCTGCACCAGCTCATTAAAGGTGGTTTGAGATCAATTTTTCCGAAACGCGGAATGCTTAGTGCAATTCGATTATTATTTGCCAAAATAGAAATAGTCGAGCGTCCCGCGCATGATTGCGCCACCCAGAGCTAAGGGGGCTCGGAATCTTGCTGGAAGTGCTCTTGGAGCAAAACCTGCAGTTATCATCATGGTATCGCTTGTAATACCAAGCCCAACTCTTGTTAGGTCATTGGAGTCTCTAAGCCGACGAATGTCTGATAGGTCATTGGTAAGTCGCACAAGTCCATAGCCGGATAGCATACCTCGTGAGCTTCCAAACCTGTTCGCAGTTAAGGCTGCCGGGATAGCTAGTGCATCTACCGTCAAGTTGAAAGTGCCTGCATAATCAATGTTACTCATTCTCGAGAATAAATTGTGTTTTGTACTCATACCCTGCTTATCCATAGCCTGGAAAAGTTCGTGCAAGCTTATTCTGCTGTCGGGATGCAACCTGTCAAAATCTTGACTCCAAGAATTGTCTACAGCCAGGGCTTTACTCGCAGGGTCGTAGTCTTTTATGAGGACTACATGCTCGCCTCCGTTAACTCCTTGACCAGAATTTTTTGAGACCCAATCCACCCCCGTCCAGATTCTTGCAATATGTATTCCCTTTTCACGCGATAGAATTTCTTGAAGTTGACTCTCATCAACCGTTCTGACACCTGGTCCTGTGGTGACCTCTACTCGGTTTGATGTGAGTACCAAATTCTCTCGCGATTCTCCAGTGATTTGCTGGTGGATGTCTGCTATGGCGCGGTCAGATGTGCCCGGATTGGACGCTTGTTCTGTTTCGTGTTGAAGCGGCTCTGGCTTTCCGTTCGTCATTCTGAACAAGCGAGCATTGCCTAGGTCTTCTCTGTATACAAGCTCTCCCTTTCTCACTCTGGTATCGTCAAGCTGTTTCGTCTGCCTTTGCCAGTAGACATTTGCCATGGCTACATCAGAAATCTTTCCTAGCCACGTTCTGCTACCGTCTGCCGGAGGGAATTTGCTTTCCTCTGATTGCGCAGCTACTTTTGTAGATTCTAAAGGCAAGGAAATCTCAGATTGATCCTTCGTTACGAACTTTCCTGTCTGCAGGAGGTCTCGAATGAAGCCAGAGAACTTGCTGGGCGACTCGTATAACATGATGCCACGGATGACCGTCATGTTACATGTTTGATTGCCGCCCTGGCAGTTTTTCTCTACGTTGGAGAGGTGCCAGAGAAGTTGCGTGGCAAGCTTTTCTCGGTCGATTTGGCTGAAAGGTTGACCCTTATCTGCTTCCATTATTTCGATGATGTTCTGGAACGTTTTCGCTTTTTCGTCGTTGCTAATGTCGCTGCGTTTAGCGAAACCATAAAGTCCGTTAACAAATTCGCGCTTGTAGTCCGAAGTAAGTTCACTGGATTCGGATGTTTGGATAAGCTTCTCCCGGAGGCGCTGCTTCAAGGGTTCGGTGAGCGATTGGTTGCTAAAAACTGCCGTATCGATCTCTTCCGTACTGCGTTGAAATTCGATTTTTTCCCCGAATCGGAGTCTTTGAAAAGGTGAGCCGAAAGGGGCTGGTCCATCAATTTGAGTGCCAAGTTTGTTGAATTCTGGTTTGTTGCATCCTTTATTCCAGTCTTCTATCTTCCACTGTTTCTGGAGAGGTAAATTGAAAATAGGTTTCGCAGTTTGTCCATAATAGGAGTATGGATTGAGCAAGCTAGCTTCTTTGTCTGACCTATTTTCTGGTACGGCTTTTTTGCTTTGACTGGTCTGGTTGGGCTCTGACTCTGACTTTTTTGATACTTTTGACAAACCGCTTCTTTGCCATGAGTCTGCTGACAGGTTTTGAGAAGCCTCTTGCTTTTCCTCATCGAATTCGCCTGAATTACAATCGAATTCCGTGTTGTACATGAAGGCTCCTCGGTTCTTTAATTGCCTTAGCTTCCATGAATCAGAATAGTTTCATTAAGTGACTCGAAGGTGACGCGAAGGTAAGAGCCCTGCAGGCAGCAGCAACATTTGACTCAGCGGTGCTAGGAAGAACCAGAGACTTTGCCGAATGCTGTAATGCATTCGGGAGCACCCAACTGCTGCTGTATTCTGACTTAAATCTATTTCGAATATGTAGTATCCATGAATAGCTCGAAGTACGTTACATAAGCAGTAGCGCAGCTATTTGCGACCAAACTGCATAATTCACCCCTCTGGGTTGTGGAAATTACTGATTCCCACCTGCATCAAGATAACAGCAGTTTGCGTTAAAACGCACACTGTGTAATTTCTGCACGCAGGCTAGAGTTGTCTTAAATCATAGTTGCATGGAGAACACAGATGCCCGAGTTAGATAGACGACAGTCCGAGCAAGATTATGAAATGCACAAAATGAGACCAGACGAATCACTTTGGAGTGTTGCATATGAGCACGTGCTTCCTCCTCACTCTAACGCTAGTGTAGGGCGCTGTGTTGAGAATATACTGGATAATAACGGCGGCAGAGTCTCAGGTAAGGATTGGATCAAGATTCCCTTTCCTTGTGATCCACAGGACGGTCCAGAGTTAGAAAAGCAGAAATCGGAGGCTGTTCTGAATGGCACGGCTAGGAATATTGCAGAAGACTTCCGCAATACTGTAAATCCTCTTGATGCAGCATGGCAGCTGTCAGAAGAATTAGTGCCACGCCTCGGCAGTTTGTCGACATCTAATCGCGAATACAACTATTTGATTTCCAAGATTTATGATCAAATGAAGGAGCAACCCTTCAATCAAGGTGTTCGTGTTGGTGCGGAACACTGGAATAAGGAAACAAGTACTTGGGACAATTTGTATGTTGTTGATCGTGATTATCCAAACAGCCCACCTGTTCGAATAGTGCAACCAAGTAATTCTGTTTCCGAAATTGTTGGCGATCGAGTAAATGAGCTTCGTCGAATGGGTCAAAACGTTGACTATGAAAATTACCGACTCAGGTTTATGGATCAGAATAGCTTAGCCAGTGATGATGATCTAAACTACATGCGCGGCAAACCAGTTCAGCTGCCTTATTAAGCGCAGCTCGTTCATGAATGGTTACTTTTTACCGGTCTGCGGATTGTTCAAGAAGCATTTTTAGACAAGAGTTCCGTTAGCTGCTCTGACTTTTCATGCAGCTGTTCGGCGTTTTTCAGCTCGCTTATGAGATGCTCTGGAATGCTTTTGTAGCCGAAGCGTGCTCCTAAGAGCGCACCAGCTATGGCGGCATTCGTATCGGCATCGCCACCCTCCATAATCACGGAATGTAAGCCGCCTTCCAGGTTCTTAGCGTTGCGAAGCGCCCACATGGCGCAAGGCAACGCTTTGTAGGTATAACCTATCTTGTTCTCGTCACCAGGGTTAAGTCCCTCATCCAGGCGCAATGTCTCGATTGAGGAAGCGAAGCAGAGTTGACTGCACTCTTCCAAAATGCCTGGGTCTTCAAGTCGCGATTCATCCAGAGCTTCTGTGATTAGTCGATCTAGATCAAGTGTTTGACTGCACAAAATTAGTTTTCTAATAGTTACGCAGACAGCAACACATGAAGCGATGCATCTAGGGTCGGCATGAGTAATTCGGCACACATCTCTTACATTCCTTATTAGCGCTTCCCTATCGTGCAAGTCCCAAACTCCAAGAATCGAAGTTCTCATCAACGCACCATTGGCAGCGATTCTTCTGCCGCTTCGTTCCCATACTTCTATTGCAGCTTGATGGGGATGATTCAAATAATTATCATGAGTTAGCACTGAAAGCACGGTTCTGCCGATTCCCCGACCGCCATGGAATGCCCAATAGTGAAATCGTCTAGCAATATCGAAAACATCAACGCGCTTCTTTTCGAGAAGTGAATCTAGAATGCACAACATTTGGTCGGTGTCGTCGGTCCATTCTCCCGGCTGCCAGTGTGCTCGATGTCGATCTTGTATCATCTCCCCATAACTGCGGATGCCGGATGGATAATAACGGTTCACTTGATTCTTTGATAAGAACTCGGTGGCGAGACCAAGTGCGTCCCCGATCGCGTGACCGAAGAGCATGCCTTTTATACGATCTTGCCAAATGGATTCAATTTGCACGGCTCAATCTCTTAGAGGGTCGGGTTTCGATTAGTTCAGATGGCATAAAGCGCCAATAGTTAGCGCCGCCCTCTGTCTGCATTTGTCCCGTTGACTGAGCAGCTCAAACTGATCAGTGTTAGCTGGCTAGCTCCAAAGCGGTGAAATTGTGATTGTCCAATGCTTTCGGGACGAGGACATTTTAGAGACATATTGAGGACGAAACGGGCATATCTCAGCACTATTCTGAACCTATCAAACAACTTTGGAGGTTCTCAATCATGTTTCTAGACGATATTGCTGATGCAGTCAAAGATACAGCTAAAACCGTTGGTGAAGGCGTTGGCAAAATCGGCAGCGTTGCATTCAACACAGTTCTTTCTCCGACAGAAAGTTTTGCAATGGGTGGTTTGGGCGCTGCCGCTTCCACCGTAGCAAATGTTTTCGGTGGAGTTGAGCTGTTCGAAAGTGGAATTAAATCAGTCGATGGAATCGGTCATTCGAACCTTCCACTTGCTGGAATCTTAGGTACCGCACTAGGTGTCGGAGCGAACATTGCAGAGCACGGATCCATCGGCAATAACCCACTCGACCTGGTCAAAACTTTTAGCGGTGCTGCATCAAAAGGGGAAGCGTTTGGAAATGAAGTGTTTCCTTTTCCTGATGCTTCGTCGAGAGACCAGCAGGCTGCGCAGCTAGAGGCAGATAAAGCGAAAGCCAATGCGATGAAAGAAAAAGAAGCCATCAAGCAAGCTAGAGAAGAAGAGAATGCTGAGTCCAGCAAAAATGAAGACTTGCACCCAGCTTCTGATGCTCGCTTGAAAGGCAAAACCCCGCCATCGAGCAAAGTCAATCGCGCAATGGCTCGTTGGATTTAAGTTCTTCAGTAGCCAATCTCCCTGATTGGGCAGAAACCAGATGAAGATTGTCGCCTTTTGGCTGACAATCTTCGTTTTGGTAAATAATAGGCAGTCATTCTGATTGCTTTGATTTCTATGATCTCGGAAGAGCGCATGCGCATATAATGTTCCACCATCAGATGAATGAGAGGAACTCAAATGTCCGCAGAGAGAATTACCGTCGAAACCGCCGTAAACGCTCCTATAGAGGAGGTGTGGCGTGCGTACACAACGCCAAAAGACATCGAACAATGGAACGCCGCCTCAGGTGATTGGCATACAACAAAAGCAGAAGTGGATTTGCGTGTAGGTGGATTGTTCTCTTCTCGAATGGAAGCGAAGGACGGTAGCATGGGGTTCGATTTTGCTGGAACCTATACGAAGATCATTGAGCATGAGCTGATCGAGTATTCTTTTGGCGATCGAACAGCGCATGTTGAGTTTTTGCAGGAACCGAATCAGGTTCGAGTTCACGTAACTTTTGATAGTGAACCCACTCATTCCGTCGAGCAGCAACAACAAGGTTGGCAGTCGATACTTAATAACTTTGCTCGGCACGTTCATTCAACCAAGTAGTATAGGAAAATGACAATCGAGGAAGTCAAACAAGCTTACGATTCATTTCAGCGCGGGCGCGCACTGAATAAGAAGCAAGCTCTAACCATAGAGGAACAACTGCGGAACAATAAAGCAAATTTGGAAGACAGAGTATCATAAATACAGTTGTCCCGGTGTGCCTCTGCCTAGCATGCTATCCGGGACCCAGTTCTTTTTGGTGGAAAAACACTGATTTTGCTGTTCAGCATGTGCGAACACGATCAGCAGGCTGCTGACCAATATCAGGCAGGCGGATCAGCTCCGCTTTATCGCCACTCTATATTCGGCCACCGCTATCTGCAGGTAAACATCATCTACCATCAATAGATGCTCGATGCTGGCTGCGATACGCAGCTCCGCACAGGCATCGAGGACGTTTCTATGCACCCACCAGTTATTAAACGCCGGTTCCTGCAACAAACAGCTGACCGAATCAATTTCGTCCCGTGCGCCACGTTTGTGCAACGCAGAAACCGCAGCTGCCTTGACCGATGGACGCTTATCTTCCAAGACCAATTCTTTTAGGGGCACATCAACTGGTAGATCATTCGCATGAACCAAATAACTTTCCAACGTCTCGGTGGCAAAGAATCCTCGCGTGTCTGGACTCATCAAAATTTGCCATAGACGATCACGAAAACGTGGCTCTCTGCTCAGCATCCTGCTGTGATACGAGGCTGTTTTCTTAACCCTGCTCGTCGGATCATTCAACAAATAGAACAACAGATCGCTGAGCTTTCTATGCCCGGCAATCGAACAAGCGAGTTCACGCACATTAACGTCCTCATGCGCGGCCAAGAATTGCACAAGCCTCACCGCGTCGCCTTCGGCTAACCGGGACCAGTCATAATTACCATTGTATTTGTGCAATTTGTCTGCCCAGCATGCGTCTGGTTCGCCGAGATCCGCAATAATCTCATTAACCGTCATCGAAGGCTGAACTGTCTTTGTCCCTCGGGAGTTCGTGCTGGCACGATCCGATATCTGGAAATCCTCAGGGTTGAATAAGTGTATTACTGGTTGCATCCACATCAACAAGTGATCGCGCACGGCCGTGTCCCTGCGCATAGCCCATCTGCAGCCGTCAATAAATTCTTGGCGAACATATTCAGTTCCCGCCTGATAGTTCTCGCGAAGTTCCTCCGGACCGTCTCGCAGCAATTCAGTAAACCGTAACAGTACTTCCTGCGTCGCGTAATAATTCAATGTATTCATTGCCGCAATCGCCACATCTTCATATCGCGCATCGGCAGCTAAACGCAGTAGATCGGTAGCTGCTCCGTTCGGTTGTTCCCAGACCAAACAATCAGCAGCAGTTTCCCTGGCAGAGGGATCATCATGTTTCAGCGCTGTCGCCAAGAAAATTTGGAAGCAGGGCTCTTCCCACCATTGAATTACGTTTAGCGCGTCTACGTAGAAGGGACTCGACCCATCTTTCAATATTTCCAGAAGCAAATCGTTCTCCGTGCTTTCTGCCATACGGACAGCGTGCCGCATTAGCAAAAAGTCTCCCGACTGCCACCATTGCCGACGTTGCTCTGCGGTGTCTATATTCACACTTTCATTCAAAGCGTCTGCTGCGAGTTCTCGCACCACGGAGGGGCGCTCAACATCTTCCAGGATTTGCAGCAATCTGCCAGAAAGTCTAGGATCTTCCAGGGCTCCAATCGTGCGGCAAATCTCTTCAGCGTCCTCGACTTCTCCGCGCTCAATCATTTCAACTAATGGAATTGACCACGACCGGTTCTGCAACCGTCGAATATCATCAAACGGAATCATCTTAGTATCTCCTCAAATCGAAGTAAAATGACAGCATGTCTTTCTATCCGCCTCTAATCAAAGGCAAGACGGCGGTCCACTCATCGATTGAATTGATTAGCTAAAACGTCGTGCCGAGGACTTCATGTTCAATATCTCTCTTATCATCTTCAGGCTTTTCCCACTATATCACAACAAGTGGCGCCTACTTTGCGCGTCACTTGCCGAGGGCGGCAGCTGGAGCCCGGCAGCTGGACGCCGGTAGGCATACGCGAGCACTCGCGAGCAGCAAATTGTCTTGGAGCATGTGCTAGGACGGAGAGGCAGACGTGCGCGAGCCATTTTTTATTCTTGCCTCAGGTCTGTCCAGCTTTCGGGCAGACGACGACAGTGACATGCGGAATAGCCCAATAAAATCCGCTGACGGATGAGACTTGCGTTCGTATCTTCGATACCCAAAAGCACCGCATATGGTGTCTCAAGAGAATCGTAGACACTCGCTTTATCTTGCTATCTTCGATAACGATGGCTTGACACTGGAACTCCGGCTGATCAAGCTCTACTTCGGGACGCTGAGGTAGGGGGAAGGCAAAACAGTGTTTATCTTTAGGACTTGATCCTGTAATGGCAGATTTGTTTGCCTTCCTATCCTGATATGCAGGTCGGACGATATCTGGCACCACTTGAGTGAGAGTCTGAATTTAGCAGGTTGATCAGGTTGTGCGCATACAATGCGTCTTATAACCAGAAAACTAGAATGGAAGAGGGATTAATGTTCGACTGTTTTGTTGGAATCGACATCTCGAAAGATTTCTTTGATGTTTCGTGGAGGTGACAGGGAAAGAGAAACACCATCAGTTTTCACAAACCGAAAAAGGCTTCCAGGGCTTCTTTGCGCTGGTTGCAAAAAAATCGAGGCTGAGGAACGCACTGTTCTGCATGGAAGCCACCGGTGCGTATTGGTATGACTCGATTTTTCTTCACTGGCAGGCGAGTCTGTTAGCGTCGTGAATCCGACTCAGTATCAGGCGATTTGCTCAGAGTGAGCTGAAGCGAACCAAAACAGACAAAGTCGATGCTGGGGCAATTTCCATTTGGCAAGAACAATGAATCCAGCGCAGTGGCACCCACCAGCTCCCGAAGTGCGTCAATTACAATGCTGGTGAGGCGCCCTCTACGATCTCAACAAAATTAGGGCGCCAGGAGAGAACTGGCTTATCAACAGAGAAAAGCAAACCATGCGACATGGATTCGGTGAACCGCATCCTGGCGTTTAGATCGAAATCGGTCGAATTCGAAGACAAATTGAAGGCTTTACAAAAAGCATCCGGACCTGCAGCAGAAGCGGAAACTGATCATGTCTATTCCAGCAGTTGGTGAGAAACAGCAAACGCGGGATTTTCACTGAAGTTCCACTGGAATTGCCGGAGAAATTTGCCCCAACTGGCGGCATTTCGTGTCCCAGTTCCCGCAAAGAAAATCAGATCTGGCAGCTCCATCCGTGGACGAACTCGACTATCCAAAACAGGAAATGCTAGATTGCGTTCAGCACTTTTCTGCGGCGATAGTGGCAAAAGATCACAATCCCGTCATTGCGCGATTTTATCGAAACCTAATCGCGAATGGAAAGGTTCCAATGAAGGCCGTTGGAGCCTCTATGAGAAAGCTTTTGCACATTATATTTGGCGTACTTAAGTCTGGAACGCCTTTCCGCGACGACCTAGTCTTCGCTTGAGCTGAGTTGTTCGACAGAGCTTGGCGCTTAATTCCTTCCAGGAGGGATCAGCGCTCGAGTCCGCATTGGGATCATCGGTAGAAACTATAGCGCTGATCGCTTATGGAAGGCAACTGACGATGAAAAACGTCGCGTGCCTCTGCTGTCCCCGATCTTGGGCTATTGACACTCAACACGATATCTGCCTTACGGCGAGTCGCTGTAACCGGCTTCATCAATTGATATGTGATCTGTCTTCCAAGCGATCGGTCATGCCTTTCTGGTTCAATTTATCTAAGACTTCGTTACGCAGCGTACATGACTCCCCACACTTCGGATCGATTTCCAGAGCACGGTCAAGATCGAGCAAGGCATTTTCGTATTGACCCAATCTGAGGTATGCTAACGCTCTGTTGTTGCGCGCCGCAACAGAAAGCCGATTCAATCGGACCGCTGCATTTGCATCGGCCAAGGCTTTATCAAAATTCTTGAGTGCATTGTGCACAAAGGCCCGCCGATTGTATAGTTCGAAAATCGATTCTGTCCAGCCACGTGCAATGTTGCTGCAAATATATATGCCTGGATGTAGGCGCGCATCCAAATCTGCGTTCAGTTTGTTCAAATCATTCAACAACTGGTCTCTGCTTATCGCTGGTGAAGCCGGTGCACAATATTGAGGATGTGCAATGTTAGCCGGTGCAGCTGGAAACCGGATCACGTAACCTTGCGGTTGCGCCGGAATTGATTCCTTGGTCATGAATCCGCAGCCGTCCATCTGAAGATTTTTCAGCTTAGCAAGAGATCTTAACGATGGTAATGCATGTTCACTAATTTCAGTATGGCTGATATCGAGGGATTCAATGCCCGTCCCCACAAGGAATGAGATTGAATCGCTGCGAACTGTTGATTCTCTTAGATTTAACTTTCGGAGAGCTGGAAGTTTGGCAACATGTTCGAGTCCCATCCCAGTTATCTCTGTTCCATCAAGTTGCAGCGATTCAAGATTAGACAATGGCACCAGGTATCCCAATCCTTCATCGGTAATTGGCGTATATTCCAAATGTAATTGCCTCAATCCGGCCAGTGCACCAATCGACTTCATTCCAGCATCAGAAATTTTACAGTGACTAACTGTCAGATCTTGAAGTTGCTGCATATTTTTCAACATGTCCAGCCCTCTATCCGTTACCCTTGTATTTCCAATATTCAGTTTTTCCAAATGAGGCAAGCTCAGAAGGAATCTAATCCCTTCATCAGAAAAGTCACTATTTGATAAATTTACACTCTCAAGATTGCTTGATTGCGCTAGAGCTCTGGCCCATGAATCGGCACCAGTGGCAGGACAAGCAACGTTGAATTCTTGTAGCTGCGAAAGGTTTGCAAGCACGTTGGACCATTCCGGCTGACTTTTGCAAGGACAAATAGTCAGCTTTTGCAAATTACTCAAGCCACATATAGCTGCAAATCCGCTTGACGTGAGCTTCTCGCCTGATATATCTAGCTTCTCGATTTTCGTATTCGTAAAAGCTGCTAACCCTGTACCGTTGATCGGTCCCCGGCATGTCAGCTCCCTGAGCTTTTTGAGACCACTCAATTTTTGAAAATCACTATCAACATAAGAGCCATTGTCTAGATTGATGTACTCAAGATTTCTTAGCCTTCCAATTGATTGAAACTCTTTCCCAGTCAATCTTTCATTATTCAGCTCCAGTCTTTTCAGATTCGAAAGTGTTCCTATACTTTCGTAACTATCGGTGCTGAGTCCGTTTGCACATAGCACCAGCGTCTTCAGCTGTCCTAGCGACCTTATGGCGTGGTTGGTTTCTACATCAAATCGATGAAACCACAGCGTTAGATCGTTTAGTTTGCGCATCTTTCCGAGTGATTGTGGATTTTTCACGGTCCACATAACCCAGAACTTCTCTAAGGTATCCTTGTGAGATAACAAGCTATCACAGCTAAAGTCGTCTCCATGTGCCGAGACTCTCAGGCTCAATATGCTTGGAAACGGATGAAGATTCAGCTTACCTTGCTTATTCAGCAAATCCTGGCAATCTATCAAGCCCAGTTCCCGTATTCTGGTCAACGGTCTCATTCCGTCCATAGAATCATTTTTCAAATTTGGATTGGCTAATTCAAGCTCTTCCAGCTGCATGCAGTTGTTCAGGCGTTCAAGCCTTGCGCAAGTTAGCTTCGAATCACCCAGCCAGAGATTCTTGAGAAATGGCATTTTTATTAAGATGTCGTAGTCATTATCGTTGAGGTCTCCGATAAGCTGCAACCTTCTCAGTGTCGGTCCCCAGTCCTTTAACGTTGCTCTATCCGAGTCGTCCTTGATTATAATTTCTCCGTGCTCTTTCCCGCTTGGCCCCCCTTCAATAAAAATCACATTGCCATAACCTGGCGCGAGAAAGACCGAGAAAACGGAACTGCCTAAAGCCAAAAGAAGGCACGCGCAGATTCGAATTATTGTCTCTTCTTTTGGATAGATCTTAAACATACACTGAAGCGTCAATATAGCTGAGCGGACTAGCAATGGACATTATCGCATACGCGAAATCTGCACAGCATTGTGGCTCCAACTACTGGAAGAAGAACCTCATCTAGTCCGTTCACCCTAGATCTTATCCAGCAGATTTGTTCTCCTCTTTAGATGTAGAGCTTGGATGCATATATGGTCTTTTGCAGTGGATTTCGACTGGCGAGCCCTGTCAATCTCCTCTATAGAGCCCGGTCAGTAGTAGCATTCGAGGTACGAGGAGAGACCTTTTATCTTGCTATCTTCGATAACGATGGCTTGACACTGGAACTCCGGCTGATCAAGCTCTACTTCGGGACGCTGAGGTAGGGGGAAGGCAAAACAGTGTTTATCTTTAGGACTTGATCCTGTAATGGCAGATTTGTTTGCCTTCCCTATCCTGATATGCAGGTCGGACGATATCTAAGACCCACTTTGAGTGAGAGTCTGACTAGTAGGTTGACCAAGTCAGGCATTACCATGCGTCTTATAACTAGAAAATCAGAATGAAGAGGGATTGCATGTTCGACTGTTTTGTTGGAATCGACATCTCGAAAGATTTCGAGCGTCGTGGAGGTGACAGGGAAAGAGAAACACCATCAGTTTCACAAACCGAAAAAGGCTTCCAGGGCTTGCGCTGGTTGCAAAAAATCGGAGTTGAGAACGCATTGTTCTGCAGGAAGCCACCGGGTGCGTATTATATGACCTCGCTGATTTTTCTCTTTCACTGGCAGGCGAGTCTGTTAGCTGCCGAACTTGACGGTATCAGGCGATTTGCTCAGAGGAGCTGGAAGGAACCAAAACAGACAAAGTCGATGCTGGGGTACTCAGACGGCGCTAAACAATGAACTAAAGCTGCGGCACCCACCAGCTCCCGAAGTGCGTCAATTACAAATGCTGGTGAGGCGCTCTACGATCTAACGCGCTCAGGGGTTGCGGAGAGAACCGCTTATCAACAGAGAAAGCAAACCATGCTGACATGGATTCGGTGAACCGCATCCTCAAGTGCTGATCTAGAAATCGGTCGAATTGAAGACAAATTGAAAGGCTTTACAAAAAGCATCCGACCTGCAGCAGAAGCGGAAACCGATCATGTCTATTCCAGCAGTTGGTGAGGAAACAGCAAACGTGATTCTCACTGAAGTTCCTTCACTGAATTGTTTGAGAATGCCAAACAACTGGTGGCATTTGCAGGTTCAGCCCCAGCGAAATCAGATCTGGCAGCTCCATCCGTGGACGAACTCGACTATCCAAAAACAGGAAATGCTGATTGCGTTCAGCACTCTTTCTTCTGCCGGCGATAGTGGCAAAGATCACAATCCCGTCATTGCGCGATTTTATCGAAACCTAATCGCGAATGGAAAGGTTCCAATGAAGGCCGTTGGAGCCTCTATGAGAAAGCTTTTGCACATTATATTTGGCGTACTTAAGTCTGGAACGCCTTTCCGCGACGACATAGTCTCCGCTTGAGCTGAGTGGAGCTTGGCGCTTAATTCCTTCTAGGAGGGATCAGCGCTCGCGGCCGCATTGGGATCACCTCTAGAAACAATAGCGCTGATTGCGTATGGAAGGCAACTGACGATGAAAAACGTCGCGTGCCTCTGCTGTCCCCGATCTTGGGCTATTGACACTCAACACGATATCTGCATTACCTATCGGTTGTCCTTCGTACAACTCTCTGGTAATGCTCGCTCACGCTCTGGTGATGATTGGCTCGAAGAGATTACCATTGGCATTTCATGTACCGGCACGCTTTCATTCGAGAATAATAGTAATATGGCGGTTGGGAGGGGCATTCGCAGTGCACACCGATACAAGCAGAAAATACTTTCAAAATTGGTTAACTCACTGTGTGTTACTGTGTGTTTTGGCGATTCTGGCTTCATTGGTTTATTTCTTCTGGTCACCTGGACTTGATGTTCGTGACGGGCGGTATGACCGCATGGCTAATGGACTCTGGATGCAACATGGGTGGCTGGGGGACGATACATGGTTTATAGAAAACAAAAAAGAGTCAAGAACATTTCGTGATGCAGATATGTTGAAGGAAACATCTGATCGACTGAGAAATGCGCACATAAAGTATGTGTTTCCACATCTTTGCCCCGCTGCTAAAGCTGGACAGATTGCCTGTTCCAACGATACTCAAGTTGAACGATTCTTAGACAACTTCCAGGGATTTCAAGTAATGCCTTGGGTCGGTGGTGTGAACAAGCAAACCGTTTTTTTGCATGATGACCGCTGGAGAAAAGCATTTGCAAAGTCATGTGCAAGTATTTTAGAAAAACATCCAAGATTGGCTGGCATTCACGTAAATATTGAACCGCTACGCTCAGGAAATAATGATTATTTGCTGCTGCTGCAAGAACTTCGAAATCAGATACCAGAAGGTAAGCTAATATCTATTGCAGCGTACCCACCACCAACTTTCTGGCAGCAGAATGCTGATGTGCACTGGGATGAATCCTACTCACGCAGTGTTGCTGCTCTTATCGATCAAGCAGTAGTAATGATGTATGACACATCACTGCGTTCTCCAGGTCTGTACGAGCAACAAATGAAAGATTGGACACATGATGTTCTAGCCTGGTACAGCCCGAAGCAGGTGCTGCTGGGTCTGCCAGCATATGATGATGCAGGTGCTGGATATCATGACCCAAATACGGAAAACCTATTTCATTCACTGCGCGGGATCAACGCTGGACTTGGTGAAAAGCCGCCTAATTGTTACCAAGGAATTTGCATTTATTCGGATTGGCAAATGACAAAGTCAAAGTGGGCCGAATACTACCAAATGTTCTGCTCGCAGCCTCACACAAATTGAGAGAAAGAAAGGGGCATCATGACGAACATAAATCGGCAGAATTCATTCCGCGTTAAAAGCAGCAAAAAGAAAAACCACCAATTTATATTCGGCGGTCATCTATAGGTCACTTT
Organism: Obscuribacteraceae bacterium (SeqCode); assembly: GCA_044226015.1. Classification (GTDB taxonomy): domain Bacteria; phylum Cyanobacteriota; class Vampirovibrionia; order Obscuribacterales; family Obscuribacteraceae; genus JAIEPM01. The sequence goes on along the minus strand of JBGAHS010000006.1, from coordinate 397,978 downwards.
ATTCGATTTTGCGATTAACCAATCGCTGAAAAATGGCTCCCGAGGCTGGATTCGAACCAGCGACCAAGTGATTAACAGTTATATGGGCAACGTTGATTCTAAGATTTGGTGAAGTCTGGTCGGTTTTGGCAAGATTCGGTAAAGCCTGCAAGGGTAAGCTTATGCGGATGGATTGAATTGTGCATGTTTTAGTGAAACAAGGCAAGACTTATCCGAAAATGGAGTATCATATGAGTGTAAGTTTCATGGATACTCCAGTCATGCCCAAGATCACAAAAAAGACAATTGATGCGCTGCTCTCCCAGCCTGGTTATCACTTTTTAGGTGAACCGTCAGGGTTTGGGGTACGTGTCACTCCTACTGGTGCGATGTTTTTTCAACAGGGACGTATCAAAGGGAGTCGTAAGGTAATTCGGGTCAGCCTGGGCAAGTTGGGCAGCATCACCCACCATCAAGCGAGAGAACTCGCATTAAGAACTCTCGGGGATTTCGCAAAAGGAATTGACCCAAATGCAGTCGCTAAAGAATCGTTGCGGCAGGAAAGAATAGTTCAGTCTCGGAGATCTGCGACTCTCCGTTTCGTTTTGGAAAACTACCTTGCAGATCGCTCAAGCCTCAAGGAATCGACGAAACGTGGATATCTGAAGATTCTAAATCGTTGCGTGTCTGATTGGATGGACCGACCAATAACTGAGATTTCCAAAGATATGATTGAGCGACGCTTCAAGGATCTTGGCAATACAGGACTTAAAAGACGAAGTAGTGATTGGAATGGGAAGGCACAAGCAAATCAAGTCATGCGCATCTTGCGTGCGTTATTTAATTACGCTCAACATAAATTTGATGATTCGGATTTGCAAATCAGCATCAACCCCGTTAGCAGAATATCTCAAATCAAGGCTTGGAATAAAATTCCTCGAAGGCAGACTGTACTGAAGGCTCATGAGCTGAAGCCATGGCATGATGCCGTAGAGACGCTTGAGAATATGATAGTGAGAAATTATTTGAAGTTGCTTTTGTTTACTGGGCTACGCAAAGAAGAGGCTTCGGCGCTTCAATGGAAAGATATTGATTTTAAGTCAGCCACGCTTACAGTAACTGACACCAAGAATGGCTCTGTCCATACGCTACCTCTTACCCCTCATGTTTCGAATTTCCTTCTTGAAATTAAGAAGGAAAGCTCATCAACGTTCGTCTTTCCGGGCGATGGCGCATCAGGTCATCTGGTTGATCCAAGAAAACCCATGATGGAGGTTACGAGAAAGACTGGTATTGAATTTACTTGCCATGACCTTCGCCGGACGTTTGCTACTGTTGCTGAAGCTCTCGATATTCAGGGATATCCTCTTAAGCGTCTTTTGAATCATAGTACTAGCAATGATGTCACGGCTGGTTATATAGTCTCTGACATCGAGCGACTCAGAGTACCGATGGAAAGGATCACTAATTTCATTCTTTCGAAAGTTGAAACATCAGAATGCTAGCGCTGAGAAAATGCGCTTGTTGAGCTTTGCTGGCTTCCAGATATGAAAGCTTCGATTTTTTCGGCTGAGTAACGGACATTCCTTCCGATCTTGAAGAATTCTGGTCCGCCGCCTTCCACTCGTTTTCTTCGCAACCAATGGCGCGTGATTCCATACGTGATTTCCACCTCAATTTCGGTCAGAAGCTTCTTTGAATTTCTTTCCATAATCCCTCCTGTTACTGGCGCTTATTGTTGATAAAACACGCAAAAAAGTGCTAAAACAATACTTCCTCAAGTGGCGTTTTACATTACGCATTTCTTGATAATCTCTACGCGCAGGAACCGCAAAGCTTATGGCAAATTTGCCTCCAACTGAATGGATCTTAGAAATATATGGAGGCGATATCGAAGAATTGTTCGGCATTGTGGCTGGCGTTTGGGCTACTGATTGTGGTTTGCTTCTCACAGAAGCACAACGCCGCGACCTACCGAAAGTCCTTGCAGGTATGTTCATAAAGGCTGCGGAGATTGGTACAGTAAACGAGAGCAGAAAGCAACTTGCGATTCTCAGTAAATCCATTGAAGCTGCGCTAAATTCTTTACAGGAACTGAGTCCTTCAAGTCGCACCATTTTAGAAAGTTCGATAATGGATATTCTAATACCAGACTGGCACCAAGGGCGGTGCCTATTGGATCATACAGAGGAGTTATTGATTACAACCAATAGGATCTGCGAATTAGCCCTTGATCGTGTACCTACTAAGCGCGGAAGACAATCAAGAGAGGCAGAACATTTCATAGCTTCTGATTTGCGTACATATTTTGCAAGCGTGGAGCAGGAGGTAAAAAATTCAATTAATGGAGTATTCACAAAGTGCCTCGCAGTTTTATTGAAATTGCTTGCTCTTGCCCAGGAAAATGATTCTGCTCATATTATTGAGAGCCTTGCTGAGCTATTAAAGTCTCCTGATTTTAAGCTGATGATCTCGTTGGAGTCTTTGGACGTTGATCGTGCCTACGAAAGAGTCCGATCCGTTCTCGAACCAAGATAGACGCCTACTCGGTCTTCATCCTCCGGATAGATAAAGGTCTGAGATTTGTCTCTTTTCTATGAAACTCGACCTCATAACCCTCGTGGTTCAACAGCGGAACGAGTCTTTTAAGCTGACGGCTTAAAGCAGCGCCTGTTTTAGGAAATGTCCTGTCGTTTGGATCTTCATTATATCTACTTAGCACTTTCAAAATTTCATTGGCGCTCTTGTATTCGAGATCCGCATCTTTCGTTGATTCAATTCCGAGAGGCAGAGCCTTCCTAATTGCAGATCCCAATGAAGATGATTCAAGCGCCAGGTCATTCATATCCAGGCTGTTCGCTTTCAAAGTCCTTGCAAATGTTCCTGGCTCCCATTGAAGGGCGTCTTCACATGCAGTTATCCATTGGCAGAAGTCAGCCATTCTTGGAAGTTCTTTCAGTCTGACTTTATTTCTGTTGGCGAGTGCACTGGAGGTTAAATGATACAAAGCGCCCAAAAGCCGAGGATGAGCTTCTCCGAATGCTTCCTCGATTTCTCTTTGAGTTTTTCTTCGACCTGGATCAATAGGTTTGAGTTCGATGATGACGGCGCGTTCTAGAAAGTCGCCTCTGGCAACCATATCATCTATTCCGTTTATCAGTAGAGGGCGACAGATGTTGCGGATAACCTCGTCGTTATTTTTATACAGTGCGCGCTTGCTAGCACCAGCGCCTGTGGCTAGGCGGCAGCACGTATCATAAAACCATCTCGGAAGGTCCTGTGTACTTACGTTGTCGAACACAGAAAAATGACTGTTTTCGCATTGAATTCCAAAGTGATCTTCTTCATTTGGTAGAGAGCGGATTTCCGCTTGATTCGGATCAATAATACGGCGAATCATTCGTGATAAAGTCGATTTACCCGTCCCTTGTGTACCTCGGATCACGCAAATTGGATACGGTCCGTTCGGATTGATACCTTGAATTAGAATTCCACTCAACAGGATTTGATTTGCTTGATCTTGAATTCCGCAGATGGCAAAAAGCTCTTGCAGATTTGTACTCGCTTCTTGTGGATAGGGCAGAGGAAGCATTGCCTGCTTGCGCAAAAAGCGAAATCCTGTTTGTGATAATTCCTTTGAATCAACGAGGTTATAACCGTCTGCAGTTATTTTAATCGCTTCCCATTTGTCGTTGCCCAGGTCATGATATATCGAGCCTTCCCATTCTGCGACTCTAATCGCAGTCCTATAAACTCTGTTTTCAAATAGCGCTTTAGCTTCGAGATTGTCCAGGCATTCATCAATATTAGACTTCTTCGCCGCAGTTCCGGTGCTCTTGTAATATTCAAGCTGGAGCTTTAGCGCCGTGGTGTTGTCGCGCACTCCGTGGTGCTCGATATGTCCATTCGCCTCAAAACTCACAAAGCTTTTTCCTAAGGGGCATCTCCAGGTTTCCCACGACGTGGTGCAGTCGATAAGAATCTCTCCTGCTTTTTTGTTAGATCTTTCTGTGCTTTTGTTTTTGTTTTCGTCTTTGGCGTCAGGATCAAAAAACGGTGTGCTATGTACCGCTTGCATGATCTCATTCATTTGATATGTCATTGTGAGCATTCCATACATCGAGCCAATCCTGCCCAAGCGTGGGCGGGACTAACACTTTTACCTTTAACTTTTGCCTCGCTAACCGAGTGGCGACTGCGCGCGCACTTTTGGTTCCTGCTGAATCGTGATCGGCGAACACATACAATTCTTCTACCGCATCCGGAATGACAACGGATTCCATGCATGTCGCTGAGTAGCAGCTCCATACTGGGATTGATGTCGCTAAATTGCACGCCAGGGCTGATTCAATTCCCTCTGCTATTCCCAATTGGCGACCAGCGGGAAACAGCCTTATGGCGCCGCCTCTGGTGTTGTTGCCTGACGGCGAACTCATCATGCGCTTCGGAGATTCTATATTTGCCTTTCTGCCATCTGCGCTTAGGAGCGTCCTATGAACTTGAATCATTGCTCCGTTGCTATCGTCAAATCGAGCTAGCATCGCTGGAAATGACATAAACACTTCATCTACTTTGGCTTTTACTGATGGATGAAATCTTAACGATTCGGGAAACTCCATGAGGTTGATGCCTCGGTTTCTCAAGTACGTTGCGGCAAGATCCGAAGTCTTGATTGGCTTCGCTTCCTCCCATACCCGGCGAATGGCTTCTCTTTTCTTTTCGTCCGCAATCGCGGAATCGGGTTTGTTCGCTAAGTGCTTGCCGATTACATCAGAATCCAGCAGTTCCATCACGCGATCTTGCGGACATCCGGCGTGGCAATAAACTAAAAGCTTTCCGTTTCTACTATCAATAGATAGCGATGGTTTTTTGTCGTCGTGCGCAGGGCAGGAGGCGATGAATCCTGTTGAGGTAGCTTTTAGATTCTTCAATTGACTAATTTGCATCTTCTTCACTGGCACCATTAACGGTGCGACTTTCAATAAAGGCATCAAGATCAGATTTTCGGTATTTCGCCAAGCGCCCAATCTTTGTATATGGAATGCCATAACGTCCTCTACAAGCCCAATCTTCAAGCGTTGCAATTTTTACACCTAAATATTTGGCTGCTTCCGGTCTGCTCATCAGATCTGAGTTATCTTGCGTCATTGTTTTGTCCTTTTTAGCATTTGCTGGGGTGACCAAGTCACGCCTGATATCCACATAAGTTATCCGGCTGCGACATGTCTGTAACCGGTTAATTGCTCTATATGACAAGCCTGTTTTTTCCGTAACAACTGAACGACGCAATATGGCGATAGCATCATTCACTGGAAAGCTCTTGCTCCAGACCGCTTTCAGAATTTATGGCGCTATGGCGCTAATCTCACCAACATTTTCAAAACGCTTATTCAGGCTATTGCTTTTTAGAAGGTCTTTTAGTTTTCCATTCATGAGCGCAATGATCTGTCCGAAACATTTGGGATATTCAGATGCTAGCTTTTCTGAATCTACTGATACCACGAGCGCACCATTGAATCTGTATATGTGAGCTGTGGTCAAATAGTCTTTGTTGTAATCCACATCACAGCTGAAAAGCATCCCTTCTTTGGTTTCTAAGGACTGCAAGTCAGTTCTTAACGGCATACTCAATCCGAGTGTACAAAAAGGCTGGCTCAATACTCGATCAATCCGGCTGGATTCTTCTTTACCGCAAGCGCCTGAAGTATGCAGATTGTCCTGCAGGTATTTATCGATCAGCGATTCTTGATAAAAAATCCTGCTGCCGAGTTTGATGAATGGTGGACCGTGATCAACACCAGCCATTCGCGCACGCCTAAGCCATTGCGAAGTCAATCCATACTTTTCTGTCACTTCTGTTTCACTGAGAAGTAGTTTGCTTATTGATTCCTTCATTGATGAATTCCTTTGTAACCTATGCAATTTCAGTGAACTGCATTGATCGCCAAGAAGCAAGACTTAACAGTGTACAGCGTGGTAAGCACCGTAGTGTGTTGTATATCTTCGCTCCTAACGTTGTCCGCAATGTTCATGAGAGAGGGAGATGACGAAGTAAAAAATACAATTCGCCATGTTGAGTGTACTTAATGGTGGTACCGCCCACGGTGCCTGGGCGGAGAGACTATGGCGTTATGGGATTAATTAACGCAGCAGGCGTATGCGTGCGGCGGGCGGGGCATACCTCGCGCTAACACGCTGTTAGAACGACGTGTCAATTCAGCTGTGTCAAGACCTGGAAACCCAGCAACGACGGGGAGGGACGAGCAATTTCGCGTGATAGTAGATAGCTTGGAGCGCCCTGGAATCAAGGGGCGGGGGATCTCGGGGGCACCGCCCAGCGGGCGCTTCCGGCTGCCAAGGGGCGGGGAATCGAGTGAAGGGTCCTCCGTGCAGCGGGCGTTTTCCGCCCGCAATATCCCCGTGCCAATTAAAATCCCAGGAAAAAAAACGCAAAGGATGCTCTTTCTATAGTTCAAATCTCCTATTTTTGTCTATTAGAAAAAGTCAGCGCCATAGCGCCAGAGCGCCACAGAGACCGTGAAAAGAAATGTTTTGCAATGGCGATATTTTTTTTCGCTGGCGCCATGTTTGCAGTAAGACGCATTACGATGTTAAGTCTTCAACAATGATTCGTTTTCAGATAAAGTCATAAAGAGATTCCGTAAAAGAGAAATTGAAATGAGAACGATAAAAAATGAATTTCGGGATGAAGCTATTGATGCAGCTGATGCTGTTCTCCGAGAAATAGAGGTTAGATTGGATGCGGCTAGAGCTAAGCTAGATAGCGATATTCAGAACAATGCCGAGCTTCATATTCTCGCAAAATCGGCAAACACGATTTTCAGGCTGGCTAAGCTCACAGAGAAGGCTCTTGCTATGAAAGAGAATGGAAATGGGCGTGAATAATCTTGCTGAAATAGTTCCTGTGCGAGAGACAGCCTTGAACATGTATGTTGCCATGAAAAAGCCGCGCTTTGGGCTGATTGCGCAACAGCTTGGGGTTTCGAAAGGTGAGGTCGAGCAATGGTGCAAGAGCGAAGATTGGCGATTAAAGCGTATCGCTTACCGTGCCACGCGAACTGAAACACTAATTGCTGAGGTTGGCGACACTACACGATGCAAGCTTGAAACTTTGAAAGTGCTGCATAGAGTGCATGTCGAAGTTAGGCAAAGGCTAGACAAAGACTCTGTATTGCGTACTAATAAAGATATCGCTTATCTAGTCCGGCTGTTGAAGCAGATTTCGTGTCTTGAGTCTGACTTGAAGCGCTCATTGCAACTTTAACTTGAGATCGCCTGGTTCATCAGCTCATGAAGAGCCATGGGTCTCACAAGCATTAGTCGTATCGTGGTATCACGCCACTCCAACCCGCGCTTAGTTTTTACGCCCCTGCTGTTCAGCTCGCGCGCGATCCATTTGTAAGAACGACCCTCGGCGCGCCAGGCGAAGATCTTTTGACGCCAGGGGTACTCTGAAGGGTCGATCTCTAATTCACGCCTGCCACTCACGCCCGATGAAGAGAAACCAAATGGTAGCGCTCCGTCGATGTAGGCTTTTCGTCCTTCGCATAGTGATGAGGCGGCTTTATGTAATTTGCCTTCCGTCACTCTGCGACGCATCGTGCGGGCTTCCTTCTCGGCTACAAGCAGAAATATTCCAAAAGTAAACCAGCCGTCATGTGTGCTGATGTCGATGTTCTGATTTAAGCTCAATAAGACTCTGCCTTGTTCGAGAAAGTTGATGCGAGCACATCGCAAGCCCTCTTCCGCGTTTCTAAAAAAACGATCCAGGTCGTAAACAATTAAGCCATCACAGTTACTTGAATCCATGAGTTCGAGCGCGTGCTTGAAAAGTTTCCGCCTCTCTATGGTTCGCGTGGCAGATTCAACTGCTTCCACCTCGTGAACAATCTGATGGTTGCACGCTTTTGCCCAAGAGTTAATTCGCGCTTTTTGAATTTCCAGGCTTGTGTTTTCTTCTTGCGAATTACTAGATACTCTGTAGAAGGCGATGAACTTTTTCATGCTCATCTAGCTTCGCCTTTTGAATTGATTTGCTGCCAGATCTCCCACGGTATGAACATGCAGTGTGTCCAATTTCGTTCTAGCTGGAAACGCTCTTGTATTTCTGCAAAGGGCATTCCATCCTTGTCTGCAATTTTGATTACCCTGTACTCAAATGACCAACCCGCTGAACTGAAAGGACCCGCCAGCAGAACATTATTAACTATCAGAGTTAGATGTTTCTGGTTCATGCTATTTCAGGCGGTATTTGAGGCAGAGCTTCCTGGAGGGCTAACGGACGAATCAGGATGATCCTGACTGTGGTGTCTCGCCATTGTCGACCGCGTTTTGTTTTCACACCGTTTGTGTTTAGTTCTTGTGCGATCCATTTGTATGAACGTCCTTCGCTGCGCCAGGAGAATATTTTTTCGCGCCATGGATATTCTTTTGGATCGATTTGCAAATAACGCTTACCGCTTGGTCCGGCTGATTTATAGCCATACGGCGTGGCTCCATTAAGGTAGGCTGCTTTATTCGCTCTCGATTTAGACCTCTTCCCCTCGCGCATTCGGTATCGATTTGTTTTTGCTTCTTTCTCTGCAAATAGAAGCATTACGCCAAACATAAACCAGCCGTCATCAGTGCTGATGTCTATATTTTGATTCAAGGTGATGAGCGTCTTGCCACTTTCAAGAAACTCCTTCCTGGCAATCCTCAAGCCTTCTTCCGTATTGCGAAAGAAACGATCAAGATCATTGACGATCAAGCCATCGCAATTGGCTGATCTGATTATCTCCAGTGCTTCCTTGAAGTGCTTACGATCATCACTTTGGCATGTCGCGCTTTCGACAGCTTCGATGTTTGCGATGATCTCGAAACCGTAGTTATCTGCAGCCCAACTTATTTTGCGCTTCTGCAAGTCGATACTATTGTTCTCTTCTTGTGATTCTGAAGAGACACGGTAGTAGGCGACTAATCGCTTTTTTTGAGGAATTTCGGGTGCGTGCACATTCAACTCAACTTGTATTCAATCAACTTGCGTTAAAGTTGTGCCCGCTTCTAGTTGCTCTTCTAACGCTGTGTCAGCGTGTCAATTTGTGGTGGTGTCGTCGATCTGTGGGACATCTGCAGTGAGTTCTCTAAACAGAGCGAGAACCGTCTGCTGGTCCATCACGTTCTCGTCCTGCTCAAGCAAATTCTTGTAGACAACCAGAGATCTTGAGTCATACCGGGGATGAGTGATAGTGAAGCTTATATTGTCCTGGTTTTGTTGAGGGGAATTCTTCAACCAGGCTGCGCTGCGACTTTTTTTGTCGATCGAAATTAAGTTATGAATAAGGAGCGATCTTGTGGGTATCACTGGATGTTTTGTGTAGCCACGTTTGATGTAAATTCGAAGTGAGTCTAAACCCCTTCTGAGATGCCCTTGGTCCTCATTATCCTCAACTCTTCGAGCACCGATCTCTAACCATGCAATTTTGTTTTTTCTTGCTAGTTCTTCCACGAATGCAAGCATCTCGGTGCAAATTCCGTTACCTTCATGGTTTATGTCCACTTGGACATTGTCGATGATTGCAGCCTGAAGTTCTCGTCGCATGGAGTTGTTTGAGTTTCTCTCTAAAAATAGTTTTCCAACAGCTCTCCCCTTGATGGATGCAAAGCAAATATACGGATACGCTTCGTTCGCTTTTCGCGTGTATTGATCTATGACGCCTAATGTTGAATCTGTGTCAGGAAAAATCTCATTCCAATTCTTAAGGAGGATCTCTCTGTCCTTATTACTCTTTGCGATCTTTATGACAAGGGGGCGTCCATCTCTAGTAAAACATTCTCGCACGAGATCAATTTCCCAATTAGGAATTATCTGGCTGCCTACATGTAATGGTTCTCCTTGCTCGTCTCTGGCGACTTGATAGCCATGGCAACAATTGCAATTGATGCAGGGGTCCCTTTGTTCAACTTTCATATTTAAGTTTCCCCGGAGTATCATTGGAGTATTTGCATAAATTTTCGCTGCCTATTTTGGCAATAAAATAGACCTTTCGCAACCGCGAAAAGTCTTGCTAGACAATTCAAAAAGAAAAAACTCCCGAGGCTGGATTCGAACCAGCGACCAAGTGATTAACAGTCACCTGCGCTACCGCTGCGCTACTCGGGAATAGCTAATTCATATTACCACGGTAGCCAGAGGCTAAAACCTGTTGGCAATTAATTGCGTGAATCTGCTGTAACACTCGTTCTTTTGGAGGCGCTCGTTCCAGCTATAGCAGGACTTTTCGGGCTAACTTTAGGCTGACCCAAGATTATGTGGATGTCATGAGTTCTCTGGTTTGAGTTGGTGGCTGATTTCGGCCATGACCAGTCTAAGTGCTGGGTCTGGGTGCGGTATTGAGCCCGGTTTGTTTCGGATCCTGAGCCTTTCATGCCTCACTTCCAGAAGAGAGTCCGACTTCATTGCTGGGAGCGCAGGCTGGAAGCCTGCGCTCCCAGGAAGGGATCCCAAAGCAGCTCACGATAGCCTCCGCTCCCAGATGAGATCCCAAAGCAGCTCACAATAGCCTGCGCTCTCAGAAGGGATCCCAATGCAGCACAGAAACCTGCGCCTAGCTCAGTTGTTTCCCTTGCGTAGACAGTTCTGGTCGTCTCGGTCTAAACGCATTGGCAAGCTTAGGCGCGCGGGCCGGAATCTGATTATGCGTTACTTTGCCAGCTGTTGGAAGAATGCCAGCAGCGAAGGTCCCAGCAAAATCAGCAAGAGTGAAGGCATGATGCAGAGCCAGAGTGGAAAAGCCATCCATATGGGCAGCTTTGCGGCTTTCTCTTGTGCCTTTTGTTTCTGTCGTAATCTGATGAATTCACTTTGAGCCTGCAAGACTCTGGCGACGCTTAAGCCCATCTTGCTACTTTGATTGAGTGCTGCACCGAATGACTTCAGTTCTTCCACTCCAGTTCGTTCGTAAAGTGCCGTGTATGCAACTTCCCTGTCGATGCCCAGCAGAATGTCTCTTCCCAATCGAGAGAGCTCAACATTTAACGCATTGGAAACTGACGAGCGGTCGCTGGCGAGGCGTTGAAGTGTCGCATCGAGGCTCAAGCCTGCATTCACACCTAAGAGCATGATATCGATCGCCTGCGGAAGCGATGAAGATATCTCTGACTGTCTCAATTTTGATTTCTGAATGATCACAAGATCTGGCACAAAGAACAGCACAAACATGGCGGGAGCCACCACCGCAGGTGATACCAGATTGCTGGGTAGCAGAAGAATCAATGCCGTCACTAACAAACAAGGGTATAGCTTCCATGCTGCCAGATTGGCATAATCTTCTGGAGCTGACCATCCGGCAAACGCCAGGTACTTTTGCAGCATCAGTTTATAGCCTGATGGAAGAACCTGCAGTGCCGACAACGCAATTTCGCTGAAATCAATTTTCTTCATAACAAGTTCTGGCATGCTTATATCCTGAAGGACGATAGTTTGTACATTGCGAAGAAGCCAACTAGTTCAAGCCCCACTGCTGCTGCGATCATAATTTGTCCGGTAATGTTTTGCGTCAGCGGCTCAAGGTAGTTAGGGTTTATTTGGCTGAAAATTACCGCCACCACAATTGGTAGCATTCCGCAGATGATGGCTGATAATTTTCCTTGTGCCGTTAAAACTCCAATTTGATTTTTCAAATTGATGCGTTCGCGAAGTGTGTGGTTCGTTTTGTCTAGTACTTCTGCCAGGCTGCCACCAACTTCAAGGTTGAGCGCGGAGGCTCTGCGCAAAAGGTCAAGCTCGAAAGAGTCGTACTTTTTGACCGAAGTTTCAAGCGCTTCTGGAAGGCTTTGCCCCAAATTCATGCGGTGGAATATGATGATGAATTCATCACCTAACGGGGCTGGACTTTCTTGAGCCACAGAACGAACCGCCATCGGTATACTGTGACCGCTGCGCAAAATTGATACCATCAGGTCCAGCGCGTTTGGAAGTTGCATCTGAAACTTGGTTCTGCCGGCTTCGGCTTTGTATTTGAGAACAACAAAAGCTATGACAGGCAGCATTAACGCCAACACAAGGCAGGGCGCTGCTGGCAAGTCGAGCGCAAACGGTAAGCATGCAATTATAGCGGTGCCAAATAAAACGATTTGCAGCGTCTGCGAAAAGTCAGACTTGAAGCCAGCCAATTGATGCAGACGTTCTAGTTCTGCAAGGAAGGGCAGTTCAAAGTGGGCTTTGTTCTCTTTGACTAGCGATTGTTCTTCCTTCTGCTCAGGTAGAGCAATCATTGATTCGAGTCGCATGCGCATAGCATCGCGATTACGCTTTGCAACGACAACGCGGGTCAAAACAAGACTCAAAGCCACAATGGCGAGCACTGCTATGATTATCGGAATCGCGATTGTAGCCGTCATTAGCTTTGCGCTTCCTCCGATTCTTCGTTATTGAACATCCATGTCTCTAACTTGACGCCTGCTTCTTCAAATTTGTCCTGGTACATCGGGCGCAAGCCACAGGCTATATGTTTGCCCAGCACTTTGCCTTCGCCATCGGTACCATCGTGCCTGAATTTGTACAATTCCTGAAGGCTGATTACACCTTCATGCACGCCGGTTACTTCTGCTATTGAGCTTATTTTTCTGACACCGTCTGGCATGCGCTTAATTTGAATTACGAGGTCAAATGCGCTGGCGATTTGTTCTCTGATACTCTGTTGGCTGAGTTCAACTCCAGCTAGAAGAACCAGTGTTTCAATTCTAGATAGAGCATCCCGAGGCGAATTTGCGTGCACCGTAGATAGTGAGCCGTCGTGTCCGGTGTTCATTGCTTGAAGCATGTCCAAGCACTCGCCGCCTCGAACCTCACCCACGATAATTCTATCGGGACGCATTCTGAGTGCATTTTTAACTAGCTCTCTTTGTGCGATGGCACCAGTGCCTTCAATGTTAGCTGGGCGCGACTCCAGGCGAATTACATGCTTCTGCTGCAAACGCAATTCAGCGGTATCTTCTATGGTGACAATTCTCTCGCGATGCGAAATGCTTTCAGAAAGAACGTTCAGAAGTGTTGTCTTTCCAGCTGATGTGCCACCAGAGATGAGCACGTTCAATCTGGATGCTACAGCTAGTTTCAAGAAAGCTGCCATCTGCTCATTGAGAGCTGTCCGCTCAATAAGATCTTCCATGTGAAATGGCTGTGCTCGAAAACGTCTTATAGAGAGAACAGGACCATCCAGGGACAACGGCGGAATGATTGCGTTTACACGTGAGCCGTCCTGCAAGCGTGCGTCAACGATTGGTGATGACTCGTCAACACGTCTGCCCACTCTAGCAACTATTCTGTTGATGACGTGCAAGAGATGGTCCTGGCTGCTGAACTTGATGTCTGTTTCTTGCAGAACACCGTTGCGATCAACCCATACGCTCTCATGTCCATTTACAAGAATGTCGTTGATTTCTGGGTCGGCGAGCAATGGCTCTAGCGGACCCAGTCCGAGTGTTTCGTGCAAGACGTCTTGCGCCAGGTTGTTAAGCTCGTCCTGACTCAGAGGAAGTGACTCTTCTGAAATGATCTCTGCAATAGTTTCAGATATTGCTGATTCGAGTTCGGGATTTCCCTCTAGCTGAATCAATCTGCTAATGTCTATGCTCTCAACCAGGCGGTGGTGAATTCGTCGCTTCAAGACAGTGTAGCTGTCTGATACTTTGCGTGGTCCTGCTGCACTGAATGCACCGGTAAGGGAGAGCGCTTGATTCTTCACCGCCGCTGGGCGCTTTGTTGCTGAACTTTGCGCCTCAGATTTTGCTGCGGGCGATGATTCGCTGCCATCTTGAAATAGTCTTTCTCGTAGCTTTGTCATCTTAGTTTTGCTCCGCTGCGTGAAGTTTCAACGATTTTGCAAGGTCGAATATTGCTTGTGAGTATTTGTGAGTTGGCGATTTTGATATCGCTGCCTGCCCGCTTGCTGCGGAACTCTCAATCAAGCTATACGCATTTGGAATTTTCACTCTGTTGGCAGATGGAAGAAGTTGTTGTGAGTCTGCTTCATTCACGGAACCATGAGCCCCAGCTCTGTTCTGAACCATAATGGTCTTGTTTGCTTCGTAGCCGAGTTCAATGAAAAATTTGAGCCATCGGCGGCATGCTGCAACTGATGCCAGGTTTGACTCGTAAACCAAAACAATGATGTCGAGCTTGTCCATTATGGTGACAAGGTGTTTGTCGAGATTTTTCGGAAGGTCTACTACGACAAAGTCGTTTTTATGCAGCAACGGTGTCATTCCTGCTGTTATGTCACTGAGATTTGACTGCGTTCCGGCTTCGCCATTGGCTGGTGCACTCAAGAGTGAGCATCTTCCTTGCTTGGCATCATTTTGCAGTGTGAGGCTGCAGGCATTGAAAAGTTTCTCCTCATAGACAGCTCTTGAGAAAAATTCAAGCATCGAATGCTCAGCTTCTTGCCCGATCATTATCGAAATATCTGGCTGTTGCAAATTTCCATCGATGAGGGTGACGTTTTTACCATCTTTTGACAGAGCCAGTGAGAGGTTCAGTGCTACAGTGCTGGCTCCAACTCCGCCTTTTGCACCAAGGACACCTACACTGACAGCTTTCATGTTTCCTGGTTTTGTTTGTTTATTTTGGCTGTCTGTTGAATTTTGCATTTGGCTTGCGGTGTCTGCGTTATTGGATGGCAGCATGGTCCTTTGATTTGTACTGCCTGGGTGCTTTTGAAAGATGTTGCTAGCAGGTGTCTTTAGAAAAAGATTCTTTATCATGTACGTGTCCTCTAGCTGTTCGTGGCAGGTTTGCGGGGCGAATAGGTTGGTGCCATGACGACACCATGTGCTGCTCCGCTCATTTGATTGTTTGTAGCATCAAAGTCACGGGGTGCAAAAGGATTGTTTGAACGATCATAAATCGCAGGCAGTTTGCTACCGTCGAGTTGTGGAATTGTTTTCAACGATGGACCGGCACTGCTGTTCAATACTGGGACAGATTCGCCAGTGGCGACGCTAAACTGGCAGTTTGTATTGCTTGCCGTAATTGCTGTCAATTTGAGGAATGCAAAGCCCTGTACTTCGCAAAGAGAACCACCCGTTACTCTTGCTACAGGAAAAATGTATGCTCTATTAAGCGGAACTTGTCCAAGCACTTCTAGTAAATCGGTGTTCTGTAGGACGGTTTTTGTGAATCGATCTAGCTGAATTCCTCGTTCCACCGCAGCTGGAATTTGCACCGCTTGTGGTGCAGTTGCCGTGTTGTTGAAGTATTCCACCAGACCAACCAGATCATCGACACGCAAAGGATTTTGTGCATCAAAGTAGTAGTTGCTGACAGAGCCACCCTGCTTTTCGTTCACGAAGTAAGAGCGAAGAACATTCGAATTAGTTATTGCTGCATCACCAGGATTTGCCACTTGCAAAACGCAGTTAGTGTTGTTAGCAGCGTTGCTGATAATTCTCTTGAAGTCGTCATAGTCGATTACCATCGGAAAACTGGTTAATCGTGCGGTATAAATTTCTTGTCCTCGCCTGGTCTGGCTCGATGAGGGGGCGCCAGGACCAATTCTTATTGCTGGTTGGCACATAACTTCAGCAGACTGAACAAGTTTCACCCGCAAGTCATCTTGGCCAGGGGCAGGTCCACCAGACATCATGCCAGCTGCATATCTTACAGGAATAAAGAAAAATTCCGTCGCGTTATTGTCGTGCTGTCTGGCTGTAACTTTCAGATAAGGACCTTTGTCACTCGTTGAATTCGCGCTTCCTTGTGCGAGGTCTGTAGCATCAAATTCGACCCCATTACTGCCGCTGACCGAACTCAATTCATTAAGCATCTTGCTCATTGCTTGACTGGTGAATTTTCCAGTTGAATCAATAACCTGACTGTTTTGAGCAAAGCCGTTTGCATCGATGCTTGCAACTGACAGAACGCTCGAAGCAGCAGAGCGAGCAGCAAATCGCATTTGTTGAATAGTAAGGATCTCATGCATTACATCAACGGCAAATGAAACAAAAGCAAAAATGAAAAGAAGGGCGAACACCACCACTGGTAGTATCGACCCTCTTTGTCGTCGCATTCTTAATGCTCGCTGATGCTCACTTAACCGGAATTGCATAGGTTTCCTTCTTTGAGCCAGAGAACATTTCAACTACCCATTTGACAGGTTCTTGCACCTTTTCTGGAAGCATACTTAGCGCTTCTTCCGGAAAACTCTGTGGCGCTGGAGGAGGAGGCAAGAATGTCGGAGCAGCTGGGGCTACAACATTTGTTTGGTTTGCCTTCAAAGCTTCCTCTGCGATTTCCTTTTGCGCAAAATGCGGGAGAAGGTCCCGTTCATCAGCGCCAGTCAAGAATTCGTCTGTCTGATACATGCGATTGCGCAGCACCAGTCTGAGCTTGCCGGTGTCGGCAGCTTGTGTAAGATGTTCACAATCTTCTGGACTTGCTGCTAGTGTGACTCTGTTGCTATCCGAGATTTTAGAGCCTGAGCCCATCAGCGCTTCTCTAGGTGTCGCAAGTAAAACGGTGACATTTTGAGCAAGAGTTTTTGTATACTTTTTGTTTGCCGCTTTGCCGTTTCCGTGCGCTTGCACTGTTACAAGTACGTCCACCTTATCGCCAGTTCTCAGACTGTAATCAACCTGCATCTCAGGGTCTAGTCGCAGAGTTATTGCACGTTCTTCTTTTTTCAGAGCCATAGATAAAGATGATTGGAGAACTTCGTTCTTGAGGAATGGATTTCCTTTTTTTATGTATGCTGCGGTAGTTTTACCTACAAGTTCTTCGTAAGAGTTGAGCATTCCACTTGTGTAGTACTTCTTCGGAATGTTCAAGTAATGCAATGAGCCGAAGTCGATTTTGCAGCCAGCTGGTATGTCAACACCAGCTGCAACCACTTGCACGACTGAATTGTCGGTTTTAGGTGTTAGAAAAGACTTTGCCGCGGCGAGTGAGACTAGAATAACTAGGGTTGCCAGCATAATGTATTGAACGGAATTGTTCTTTGATTTCTCGGACTGTTGCCCTGTCAATCTATTCGCTTTGTTGAGCGATTTGTTCAATTCGGGTGCTGTTAACTGAGCCAAAATGACCTCCTAGTCCTGATAAATCTCGTGTGTAGCCGAGGCGGACTGTTGAATTGATATGTTTGCAAACGACACTGGTGTTTCTGATTTTGTCGCACCAGATACGATGTCAATCGAATTTCCGAACTCACTTTGCGGAGCAGAGCTGCGATAATCGAGCATGAGTCCGAATGGGTATTTGATCTGGATCGTGACAGTACCGGAATCGGTGCCATTGTCGTCATAGGGCAGAATTTTTACTTCTGCGCCAGCGGGCAAATTGCCGTGTGCACCATCATCACCGCTCAGCATTTTTGCGGCTGATAATGCACAGTATATAGGTGATGGATTTTGGGTCGCATCGTCCGTACCAATTAGAGCACCGTCTGTGGTGAATCCTCTAATAGCATCTCGTACAGATGGGTCTTTCAAGTTTGGAACTCGAGCAGCCATGCGAGCGCCTTCCTGTGCCGCATACACGACATTTTGTGCTACAAAAAAGTACTTCCCGAAATAGACTATTCCGAGAAGTACTAATAGTAGAAAGGGAATGGCGAGGGCAAACTCGACCATGGATTGTCCACGTTTTGCTCTGTTTTTCAAGCTAATATTCACGATGAACAATCCATGTTCCTCAAGCTTTGATTATTGAAGCGCCCAGGGGGTTTGACCGTTGTTTACGAGTTTGCCTGGGTCAGCAACTCCGTGGCTGCCTGGTGAACCTTCATAGTTGATTGCGCTTTGAACGTTGTTGAAGATATCGCCTGAGATGTGTCCTAGAACGCTCATTGCCACCATGCATACTGCTGCAACGCAACCGATTCCGAGTGCGTACTCAACCATGCTTTGACCTTTTTTACTGCGACGCATTTGAATTCTCCTTTGTGTGCGATTCAAAATAAGGAACAACAAGAAAAGTGAGACGTGAAAATTGAAGTCAATGATATTGGATTGATTTGACAATAATTCTCAATTAGCTGGGTTAAGACTATATGTTCTCAGTAAGCATGTCAATGATATTAACCCGATTTGAGCTCAATTTGAAATATAAGGACATGATTCCGGGACTGTTGCAGAATCTGGGTTTAGAGTTGTTGTAAAGTGTCGTTCTCGTTCGCTGATTATCTAGTGATTTACACCGAAGTTGAATTGCTTCTCAATAACTAGAGGAAAATTTGTGACATATCTGAGAGAGAATTCAATACAATTCTGCTAAACTCATCCTCAGGATTGATGCGCTTCGCAAACATCATTCTTTAAGCGAGTAGGATTTTCTGGTTTGAAATGACTTCCTATATATGGAATCGAAAATACATCCAGCTAGTAGAAGTATCGAATACATCCAGGCAGAAAGTATTGAGATGAAAGCCGTTTCGAAAACCGTTGCAGCTCGAAGATATGCATCTTTCCTGGAGCGAACAGGCGGCGTATAGATGAATTGACAGATGGACGGATCCCCGCTCTGAGAACCGATCGAGCGGCGGATTGATGGATTGTCGGACTGATGAATGAATGGTTCTTTGAAGGGATCTATCAATTGACCGAGCGATAGATAGATAGATGGATGGATAGATAGAGCTATGAATTGATGAATGGACTGAGCGAAGGGATGACGCTCTAGTTTATTTCAGTTAATAAATTCCAGATGAGCATGATTGCTAAAAGAACCAAACCGACTGCAACGATCAGAGAAACTGACCATGTAAATCCTGTGTCATGAATTCTCCGTCCCAATTTTATGTGCTCGATCACGCCACCAACTAGCGTCGCAAGTCCGAGTCCCATTAGAGCCAAGCCAATCTCTCTGGGATAACTCGATTTCACCCCATGAAGCGCACCGTTCTTTATCATGTCATGGACACATTTGGCCAACGTGAAACCGAATCCGGTAAGCGAAAGTGCTGTCCTGATAGCTGCGAACAAGGTTCGGTCAAGAGCAAGTGCATTGTTGACCTTCGCAAGATCTATTTTCGCTTTTTCGGGATTGTCCATTTTGTCTTGTTCCATTGAGAACTAAGTAAACCATGAGAGGGGAAGCTCGCTACTTTAGCTTGCTAACTGTAATTATCCTGCTAAGCGTAGCTTCAACCTGTAAAAATAAGGGACAAATTGGAAATCGCTATTAGCTTGAGTTAAGCTTGCCGCGAAATTTGTCAGCGCTTTTGAAAGAATGAACTGACCCAAGCATTTGGAGTTTCACGGTCCACAGGCTTTGAACTTTGATGGTTCTAAGATTTCAGTATTCCAAGTACGGAATTTGCTCAACGTTGAGCCCAAGATAGTGAACTATTCTCTCTGCTCTCTCTCTAATTTCATTGTCAGAGTGAGAGAGGAGGCTCGAAAAAAGCTGCGACTTGCCGGGCAAATCAAAATCCTTTTTTCTAAAGATCATTGCTTCACAGTCGGCATGACTGGTCCAAACAGACGGGTCTCTTTCGGCGCAGAGTAGAGCCGTGTCGATTATCCAGGCCGAGAAGTTGTCTACGAAGGGACCGAAATGCCTTCCTTCACGAAGTGGATGTTGATAATTTGGATGACCTTTTTCATTGCTATGAAAACCGCTCAGTTCAGGCACGAACATCGCGTCGTAATCAACTAGAATAAAGTCCTCGTTTCTAATTATCATGTTGCCGTGTTGCAGGTCGGCATGAGCTATTCCCGCATCTCTCAGTGCGTTCATCATGATTTGAAATCGAGTTCGCAAGGAACGAATTTTTTCCGGTTTGCGCAAATGCTCTTCAACGTAGTCATTGACGGTGCTACCTTCGATCCATTCCATTTTGATGATAGGAAACCATGCACCCTTTACAAAGACGCCTTCCTTTAGATAGCTCAAATCAACCGTATAAATGAGGTCGTCCGCGCATATGAAGCGGCTGGTTTTCTCATAGCGAACGTCTTCGTCTTTCAGTTCATTGATGAAACAGCGCACCGCATATGATTCCCGTCCATTGGAGAATTTATAAACGTTAGCGAATGCTCCCGACATGACCCTTGGTAGCCCGAGCTGGTTGAGGTCCACAGTGGAACTCTTCAAAATCTCATCGGAAAAGCAACTAATAGGATTTTGCACAGCTTCATTATAATCTTGCATGCTGGGCCAGAATTGTTTCACGGTCTTTTCTGGATGTTTGCCTGCTCTGGCGCGTTTTTGCGCAGGATTGTGTACCCCAGTTTTCTTGATTTCAATGTCTTGCAATTCATTATCAACTTGTTCTGACAAAAAACGAACCATGTCACCGGTGCTCTGTTGGAAAGCTCCATGCCAGCTGCATTCCAGGCATGTCGAGTTTGTGTTTTTCGAAATCACCCAGTCCATATTTAGTTCTTCTGTTAGATCATTTGATGCTTGTCCGTAATCTGTAAACTTGATTTTGACATTAAGCTCGTTCTTCCGTGACAGGCTCTCTTGCACCTGACCTGTCCAGCGAAGATGCTGTCTTCCACTGATTGCATCCGAGAGAATGCTGCTGTTAGCACAAACCATCTTTATGCATTTAATCGCTTCTTCTTCATTTACTCCGGCATATTCGCGAATTGGCAGTGTAACAGAACCTTCGTGCCGCAGTTGAATCGATTTGAAGTCCAGGCTCTTGCTCACGCCGGTTCTATCGATAAGAGATGAGGTTATTTCAGCAGTCCTTCCAAAATACCTGATTGACTGAATGTACGCCCTTATTTGTTCATCCAGTCGTTGTGTTAGCTCCTTCAAAATTAACCGCAGATCGGGTTCTTGCATTTCAGGCGCAACAAGTTCGGTTCTGATTTCGATTTCAGTTGGGTCTGTTTCTGAAAAGAGGATATGCCATCTCACCCACGTTTTTTGATTTGGGAGGTTGTACCCACTTTCAAGACCTATTTTCGATATAAATATTGTAGCTTCCACTTTTGACTCGTCGATGTTGTCGACTAGCCCTTTCCAGCTTATTTGATATGCCTTCTTTTCGCTGATGATGATATCACTTGTAGTGGCGATGCGCCGAATAATCTTAATTGCGTCAGATGGAGGAATTTGGCGGTATGTTCTTCTTGAAAATGGCTTGAATAGATTTGGGCTGAATCTATGCCAATTCAGTCGACGTTTTTCGTTGACGCGATGATTCTGGAGCGCGAGTCCCGCTAGCAAAATGAATACTGGCACATATTCCAGCAAGATTGCGACCTCAATAGCCAACTCTAGTATTCTATCGAACTCTTTAAGCAGCGAAAAGACCACTATGTTCCGCAGGATACAACTGGAACCAAGCTGGCTTTTATTCGCCAGAATATGTGCACAGTGATAGGAGAAACATTATGACCACAGTTGTTAATTCCGATAGCGGAGCCGATGGCGGCGCAGCGATGGGCATCCTTGCAATCTTGCTTGCTGCTGCTATAGGTTTTGGAGTCTGGTTCTTCATGGCTCACGGTGGTAGCACGCCAAAGAGTGAAACGATTAACATTTCTGCTCCTTCAGCTCCTGCTCCGTCGGCACCAGCCCCAGCACCATCAGCCCCATCTTCAGGGGATTAGCAAAAAGCTAAGCAAATCATCAATAGCGGTGAATGAAATAGAAGCGACTAATGGTTGCTTCTATTTTGTTATTTCTTGAAGTGAAAGCGATAAAGGTCCACTATCTTCTGAGGAAGTGTAGTCACATCTGTTGGTTTGTTAAAGAACTGGTTCCGGCTGATAATTTCCTGTTTCGTAATGCCAGGATTGTACTGCAGCTGAGGGGCTCGAGCATCGGCATCGGCATTGTTCGCCTTAATTATGATGTTGTTTTGAATTTTACTTCCACTAACCTTTGCACCGTTATTGTCTGGGGCACCCACAGTGATCCAATAATTTTGTATGTCTTTGCACAAATTACCACTAAACGTATTGTCTCGTGCGTGAGCTCCAGGTCTTTCTGCTCCGATTTCGCCACAGAAGTTTGACGACTCTGCCATATTAAGAACCTCTGTTATTCGAGATGCGCCGTCGATGTATGCGACTCCTGAAGCCCATCGTTGAGGATGCCCGATGTGTGTGGAGTAATTGAAAGCTACAAATGCATTTCTTGCCCGGTTTAATTCTGAATTAGCACTGACATTTTCGCCGCCGATAAAGTCCATTCCTAAATTGAGTGGAGTATCTTTCGTTCCAAAATATAGATTACCTATAGCAACTACATCAGAAACATTGCCGTTAAAAGGTGTAGCTTCGAGTTGCTTTGCAGTTATATTGAGAGGCTTGCTGTTACCCTGTCTGTCTTGTCCTACGACGTTTCCGACTAAATAAACGTTTTTCATTGCTTCTTGTTCGGCAGAACCTGTTCCATAAAACCCAGCGGCTTCTGATCCAACGGCAGAGTAAAAGTAGTTGCCGCCAACGACTATATTCGCAATGTTTTTCCCTTCTACGCGAATTGCGGCTTCTCGACCAGTGAAGTTACGGAAATCAAAATTGAGTATTCTCACATCGTGAATGTTACTCCCAATGTTGAAGCCGCCTCCATCAATTACCGCAGGACTCTGTTGGTTTGTGCTGATGGTTAGATCTGAACGACCAACCGATACGCTTTCTGTATAAGCCTTTCCGTTTGTTCCTGCAATGACATTTATGACGCTATCTTTCGGAGCTTTGTTTACCGCTTCTTGAATTGTTGAGAAAACAACCTTTCCAGGGTTTTGCTTCTGATAGGTGCTTGCGTCTTGTGAGACATACACTTGTTTTTTCTTCGAGTCGTCGGCGGTAAGCATGGTGAGTTCTCTCATACCCTCTTTGCGAAAGAGTTCTGGTATAGAGCCGATAATTTTTGCCGCTTCTTGAGAGTCTAACTTCGTTAAAGCAACGTTTCCTGCTCGGAGGTTTGCATCGCGATATAAAGGACCTTGTTCTTCAGGTAATGAGAATCTCTTTGTTTCTTTTAGCCCACCAGATTTTTCAGCATTGTTTTGCGGAAAAGGAAATGGGTTGGACTGCGTTTTAGGCTGCTCTTTGGGCTGCTCTTTGGGCTGCTGATTTGATTCAAACTTCGGAAAAGATGGACGCTCTTTATTGGCGATTTCACCCTGTTTGCTTTGCACCATCCATGATGGCAGTTCAATTTTCTTTTCTGCTGCCCTTGTAAAAGGGGAAGTTCTTACGTGGTCTGTATTGTCTGCCACGAGAATCTTCTGTGAACTCATTCCTGCTTGGGTAATCGAGTTTAGCTTCTGTGCATCATCTTGAATCTTCAGCAGGCTGAGTGGCTCTTGTGGTGAATTGAACAAGCTATCAGCGCGAAAACGTCTCGACTCATCTGCCAATGAGATTGCTTGTTTTGTTTCAGAATTAGCACTATGTGCAAAATCCATTGGCCCAGTATGACTCCAACCCATCGAAAGCTCCCGAATGTATATTAGTTGAAACTCATAATCAGGCAAGGGTGAAAGTACGTACGCGAAATTTCGGAATGCCTGCTGGTCCGGGCTTTACTGGAAACGACCTTGCTGTTTTGAGACGGTTCGAATAATAGCTGATTTGCCTGCTTAGCATGAGAGCAAGCTTACAAAGGCTTGCTACGTAAAGGGTTGTCACAGGAACCCCCGATTATGTTGATTTCCCACGGACAAAGTTGCCAATATGTGTAATACTGCGATTTTAGTTCCTCATAAAGTCCCGTCCTGAAGGCCGGACAATGTGAATCGTGAAGGTGTTTTGTGGTGTCATTCTGTGAACTTGGACTTTCCAGTGAAATGGTTAGTCATCTAAATGCGATTGGATTTGTTGAGCCGACGGAAATTCAAGTCAAAGCTATTGGAACCGTCAGTGCTGGCGAGGACCTGATAGCTTCAGCGCAGACTGGCTCTGGTAAAACGGCGGCATATGCTCTTCCGCTAATCGCCAAATTGTCACAAAGCACCAAAGCTGGTGAAAAAGTTAAGACCAGAGCGCTCGTTGTCGTTCCAACTAGAGAGTTGGCAACACAAGTCGCGACGGAATTCGAACGATTTGGCAAGCCTTTTGGCTTGAAACTTATCACCTTGTTTGGTGGGGTCGGCTACAGGAAGCAAATTCAAGCGCTACATCGTGGTGTTGACGTGATTGTTGCCACACCAGGTCGACTTGTTGATTGTGTGAATCGCAACTACGCGAACTTAAATGTAGTTGAACATGTTGTACTCGATGAAGCAGACCGACTGCTAGACATGGGTTTCATGCCGCAAGTCAGAGCTGTTATGGCTCGGGTTCCTAAAGTGCGCCAAACGCTCATGTTTTCTGCCACCATAGACAATCGTATTAAGGATCTTGCCGAGGAATTCTTGCAATCGCCGGAAGTTATTCAGGTGAACAATGACAAGGTTGAAGCAGCGTCGATTGATCAGCAATTCCACTACATTAAAGAGAAGGAAAAGCAAAAAAGGCTTGTTGAGCTGATTGGCGATGTATCAGTAGACTCTATGCTTGTTTTCACAAAGACGAAGCGTAAGGCGTCACAACTTACAGCTGCCCTCCGTGAGCTGGAAATTCCGGCAGAAGAGATTCACGGTGATATAAGCCAAAAGCAACGCTCTTACACTATTAAGAGATTTAGAGACGGAGAGTTTTGCATCCTCATTGCTACTGATGTTGCTGCGCGTGGGCTCGACATTCCATCTATAAGTCACGTGGTCAATTTTGATTTGCCTATGCTTGCCGAAGATTATGTCCATCGCATCGGACGTACTGGCAGAGCTGGACGCGCTGGTTTTGCGCATTCATTTGTTTCCAACGATCAGCGTCATCTTGTCAAAGCTATATTTGATGTTTTGAAGAATGGAAATGGAAAACGAGAAGTCGTTGAAATTCGTTCTGCTCGCAAAGTTGTTGAGATTCAAGAAGAATATCAGCCTAAAGAAGATGCTTACAGAAAACCTCTAGCGAAGGCTCAATCGGGCTCTCGCTCTGACTTTGGCCGCGAAGCTCAGTTCGGACGTAACAGATTTGCTAAGCGTTATTTTAACGACTCAGAGTCATCCGATGGTAACGAAACGGAATTTTCTGGCAATGACTCTTCGAAATTAAAACATGAACATAAAGGTCGAAAGGCTTATGGTTCAAGCCGCTCCAATTCCTCTTCTAGGCATTCTGCAGCATCTGAATACGGCAGGAATGATCGCAGCCGTTCTGCAGGTTATGGTTCAGATAACAAAGGAAGACAGTCTGCAGTCTACAGAGATGGTTCTGTTGGGAAGTCAAACTCTGATGGTTATGGCGATTCTATAGATCAACAAAACTATTCTTCCGACGGCTTCGGCAAGCGTTCGCAGGAAAAGCAAAGCGTTCGTTCAAAGTACAGCAACGGGTCTGAAGACCGTGCAAGAAGCAACGGGCAAAAGTCCACATATGGTTCTGGCGGAAGATCTCAAGAAAATCGTAGCGCCTATGGTGCCAAATCTGGCTATGGTTCAGAAGGACGCGCAGAAGGCAGAGGCTATGGTGCCAAATCTGGCTACGGTTCAGAAGGACGCGCAGAAGGCAGAAGCTATGGTGCCAAATCTGGCTACGGTTCAGAAGGACGCGCAGAAGGCAGAAGCTATGGTGCCAAATCTGGCTACGGTTCAGAAGGACGCTCAGAAGGCAGAAACTATGGTGCCAAATCTGGCTACGGTTCGGAAGGGCGCTCAGAAGGCAGAAGCTATGGTGCTAAATCTGGCTACGCTTCAGAAGGGCGCTCAGAAGGCAGAAGCTATGGTGCCAAATCTGGCTACGGTTCAGAAGGACGCTCAGAAGGCAGAAGCTATGGTGCGAAATCTGGCTACGGTTCAGAAGGACGCTCAGAAGGCAGAAGCTATGGTGCTAAATCTGGCTACGGTTCGGAAGGACGCTCAGAAGGCAGAAGCTATGGTGCTAAATCTGGCTACGGTTCGGAAGGACGCGCAGAAGGCAGAAGTTATGGTGCCAAATCTGGCTACGGTTCGGAAGGGCGCTCAGAAGGCAGAAGCAGTGGTTCTAAGGCAGCTCATGGCTCTGCGGGACGTTCTTATGGAAAAAGCGCTGTTGGCAAATCAGGTTACGGTCGAAAGCAAGGGCATTCAAATGTTGCGAAATCCGCACATGCAGGTGCCAGCCGCCCTGCTAATAAAAAATCTCACAGTCGCGCTGGCAGAGCCGGTGCCGGAAGAGTGAGAGCAAGGCGGTAGACACCATACGCGGTGCCGCATTATTTAGGTGTCATTGCTACATCTGCTTGATGCGTTGTTCCGAGACATAGTTTGATCTGCTACGATTGAGTCAGGTAGTAAATGAGAAATCAGGAAGGATCATGAGCGAATCAGGACCAGCATTTAGATTGCAACACGATAAGTCGAAACTTTATAACGACTTACTGAGATTTATACTGATTCGCGTTATCCCTGGCGATACCTCAAATCAGTTAAAAGAACTGCAACGCATTTCAGCAGAGCGCTGGACAGCAATTGAACGCGGAGATCAAGACAAAGCTGATGAGCTTGAAGAACTTGAAAATGATCTCGTTCAACAAATAATTGATGCAGCGCCTAAGCGCTCTTAATTAGAAGTACTTAGAGTACAAGCAGTAATTGGCTGTCGGAAGCGAAATTAAGATTGCTTCAGCAGTTGGCAATTGTCTGCAAAAATCATCGCGCCTTTAGTGTGATATGTTAGCTGTTGCTAAACGTTCTAATTGAAGGCGATACATGAGTAGTTCCAGCGGTAAGCAGCAGACTCTTTATGCAGGCTGTTCCCATCAAGCTATTACCTCTTTAAGACCTGGTTCTCCAGGGTTCGAAAGAGAAATTGCAGTCCATGAACTCGGCAAGAAAGACAACCTGAAACATGGACTTCGCCATGTCGCTGAATTGTTGGCGATGGCACCTGATAAGCCAGAATCTCTTGACCTTTTGCAAGCCTACATTGATGCTGCTGGCGACCTTGAGTCTATTTTGCCTGACCAACAAACACATGCTTACTATGCAACGGAAGCGCTGCGAGCTTTCTTTTGGATGCAACAGGGACGGCTTGTCGATGCCGCAAATCTTTTATTTAGTGTCGGACACGCAAAGCCGGATTCAAAGTTCCTCCGGTTGTGGGGACTGGAGTGGTTTGAGCCAGCCGGAGCCATTGAGTCATTGCCCGAACAGCTTGCCTGGCAAATTTTCATTGTAATACTTCAGGGTGTTGATGGACCAGGCAATCTGACAGTCGAAGAAATTGAGATGATGGCACGCTGGTCTGCTCTGGCTGAGCGATATGCAGCTAGCTGCAAGAACCGAGCGGTAAGTTCGCTCATGGTTAGAGTTGGTTTATTCCGTCGAGCTGACAAGCATGCAGAGGCAGAGCTTGCGGTGAAAGCCCTCATGAATCCCAATGACCATGAAGCGTGGCTCTGTCTCGGTTTAATCTATAAAGATCAGGCTCGTCTGAAAGACGCTGTGAAAGCGTTTGAACATGTTCAGAAGTTAGCGCAAAAACATGATTTTTCTGGATGGTTGGAATCCGGCGACATGTACATGTTTCACGGCGATTGGAAGGCAGCTCTGCTGTGCTACGAGAGGGTAATCAAACTTGACCCGCAGAATGCTTGGGCTCTGCCCTCCGCTCGATATTGTGCCTGGAAAATAGGAAACAACGAAAAGCATTTTAGTGGTCTTTTAGACCTTGCACAAAAAGGAAATGCTCGAGCACGATTCCTTTATTTGATGCAAGCAGGCGATCTCTTAGAACCGCTTGAGGCGAGTTGCGACACATTAAGGCAGTTGAAAGAGCTTGTGATTAAAGAGCCAGATAAAGTAAAGGGCGAGGTGACGATGACCCTTACTTGTCTTGAATCCCCAAGCAATGTAACCGCCTTTGAACTTGAGATGAAAGCACTCAAGCAAGAGGTTCGTCTTGTAATAGAACCACCCCCGGTGCCAAGGCCCGACCCTCGAATTCCGCT
Organism: Obscuribacteraceae bacterium (SeqCode); assembly: GCA_044226015.1. GTDB lineage: Bacteria > Cyanobacteriota > Vampirovibrionia > Obscuribacterales > Obscuribacteraceae > JAIEPM01. Next base: position 370,056 of record JBGAHS010000006.1, on the reverse strand, counting down.
GGATGAAATCAAATATCAGATTTGGAAGTACGAAGAAACCAATGCGTCCCCTGCTTTGCCACCGCCGTCAGAAGAGCTTTTGAATGCTGTTGCTGTGCTGGGTAACGGAAGAAAGGCAACGCTGGAAAAATGGGGTGAAGCTAGCAAGTTGGCAAAGAAGCTCGGTGTAGAACGTGTTTCTGAGCTGCTTTCTGTATTGACCTACCCACCTCCCCTGCCGAAGAAAATGGCAGCCGTTACGTGGTTGCCTCGAATACAATTTTTGATTGGCATGATAATCGCAAATATCGACCAGGGCTGGGAAGGGTCTGAGCGTCGTGAAGCTTTGCTCTCGATGCTTCTTGGACCTCGTGATTGGATTACGCTTGCTGCAATTAGAACTATGACGAGAATTGCTCAGGTCGAACCAATCTATGCTTCGCAAATTCACTCAGAATTTGAAAAGCTGAGCAAGAGCCGGCCAGATTTTGGTGACTGTGTATGGGAACTTTGTCTCTATGATAACTGGCGCACCATTCCTGGTATCACCGAGGAAGAGCAGGCCGAATTCAACAAGAGAGTACAGAATTTTCAAACTGCCTGAGCCATTTGGTTTCAAATACAAAGGCTCTGTCGTGGCTAACCCTTTGGGGGCGCTGCCGCGAAGGAAGTAAGCTCAAGTCGAGCTTACTTTGATTGGGAGTGCATCAGCTCTGCTTCTTTTGCAATCTGTGGCATCTGTTGTGCCTGTTCTGGTTTCAACCCCAGAAGAATACCTTTATTGAGAATCAGGTCCGCAAGAACAAAATACTTCTCTCTCTGGTCGAAGATGAGTCTGTCCCATGCATTTTGTTCAGCAGGGTAATCGCACCCGAACACACAATATTCGATTGGGTAGCGTGAGAAAATTAAATTTGCACGCAACAAATGCGCGGGCGATGACACAACTATCGCGGATTTCATTCCTTCTGCTTTCATTATTAGATAGGAATCGAAAGCATTTTGATAGGTGTTTTTCGCTTCACGCTCCCGAATTATTTTATCGGCTGGCACGCCCATTAATTCAGCATCCGCTGCCATGACATCTGCTTCTACAAACTTGTTGTGTGCTGCGGCTCCTGTAACTATGAGCTTTGTTGCCATTCCTCGCTTGTAGAGATCAACCCCGGTGCGCACCCGTTCTCTCAAACTCGGAGTGGCTTTTCCATCCTTTTTTGTGGGTGTGCCTAACACGATAATTGCATCGGACTTTCGCAATTGCCATGTACTCTCCGGAAGACCCAATAGTGGTTTAGGGCACAGGTTAAGAATGAGCACTCCAGCGCTAGCAATCATCAGCAGTGAAATCGCAATAGTGCCTAAAAGACGAGCGGCTTTGGGAATTGTGGCTTTGAGATTCATCAGTCTTGGCTTGGCTTGGCTTGGTTTGCTCGGCTCGGCTTGGTTTGCTCGGCTCGGCTTGGTTTGCTCGGCTCGGCTCGGCTCGGCTCGGAGCTGCACTGAGAGTATCAGAGCAGGAAAAGAATTTTTGATCTTTTTAAGAAAGGCGTTCTAGTTATCGAATGTGTATCGAATTAGCAGCGTATAGGCTTCCCCTGGATTGCACTTAGAAATGCCTTATATGTATGTTGTATATACGATATTCGTCCGGTATAGGGGGCTGCTAGTTCGAGTGCCTGACAATTTTTGTCTAATATTTTTTGACACAATAGTGTCGTTTGCTGCAGGTGATTTTATCTCTCGGTCTTCTTCATTGGGGTAGTGTACAAGTGCGATTGAAGCCGCTAAAGTAGTATGCATATTCGGTGAGCGATTGAATGAAGCAATCGCTACGAGCCGAGGGGCGATGTGGAAACATCAGGGGTGCGCATCCCGGAAACACCAGCAGCAGAGCCCGCTTTACGTGACGGATTGGCTGAAGCGTAGAGAGATATTGAGCCTCCCGCAAGAGGCAGCCAAGCAATAGCTAAAACACCATCGCGATTTAGTTCGGATGGTGTTTTTGTTTGTTCATTTTTCAGTTTTGGGACTGTTCAATCTTCCTGGATTTTCTAGCCTGCGCCGGACCTGCAGGGAAAAGGGATAGCACCTTGCCTACAGGAAAGCGATACCCTCTCGCCTGCTGGAAAGCGATGTGATTTCGCTGAATCTTGAGTGATTTGACCGATCATGCAGGGTAGAATTCAGGCAGAGGTGCGCGCTATGACGAAAGTTTTCTCACTGATGCTCGTTGCGCTGGCTGGATATGCTTGCTGCGGTTCATTATTCGCAGCAAATTTGGACGAGCCCAAAGTCAACAAGATGGGCTCGACTAATAACGATGCTTTAGTTGTCAGTCGCAAAGAAGGCCGCAAGATCCCAGTATTACTTTGTGAGAGCGCAAAGACAAAGGAAAAAAATAAGTCGGCAGAGGTCGATAAGAGCCTTGCTGCTGCCCGTGAATTGCTCAGGCAGGGTCAACTAGAGCCCTGCGAACTGGCACTAGCTAAACAGCTTTTGCAAGAGCCTGGCAATTTACCTGCTCGCAAAATGCATGCGGACGTCCTATATCAACTCGGAAGATTTCACTATGCGGCTGGCGAGGCAAGTGAAGTTCTTGCGGCAAAACCTGATGATACTGAGTTGTTGTTACTCATGGGAAAAATTTCTCAATCGATTCACAAGCCAGCAGAAGCAATCAAGTTCTATGAGCAATATCTGGCGAAGTCTCCAGAAGCAGCAGATGTTAGTCAATACAAGCTATTAATCAGTGTCCTCAAAGACGAAGAGAACTATAAGTCAAATAAACGCAGCAAGAGCAGGACAATTGCTGGTGACTATCTGGCTGCCATCTCCAGTGGTGCACTCGCAAAGTGGAAGAATGCTGATAAAATCCGAGTTTTTATAAAAGATGGTAGTTCAGTTGAAGGATACAGACCCGAGTTTGAAGAATCGCTTCGACAAGCGTTCGATGATTGGAATACACTGACTGACGGAAAAATTGGTTTTCTCTTTGTCAATGATCCAGCTAATGCGCAAATGACGGTAACATGGACCAGTGACCTCCATGCGCCTGCACTAAAGGCGGAAGCCGGGCTCGCCAAAACCACCTATGGTGCCGATGGACTGGGTACAGCAGAAATCTTGCTTCTGACAGTCGACCCGTTCAAAGAGGGGCCCATTGCAAGAAACTACCTCTACAATGTTTGCCTTCATGAAATAGGGCACTCTCTAGGACTTCAAGGACACAGTCCTTATCCAGACGATATTATGGCGCCGTCCTTATATGTGCAGCATGGACTCTCCGATAGAGATATCAACACTGTTCTCTTGTTGTATTCTGACGATAACTCTGTTGTGGATAAGATTCCAGAAAAAGATGAATATGGTAGGACTCTCAGTCCAACTGTGAAGGCTCAGTATCTTGCCAATCTTGGCTCCAAGTACACAATGGCTGGTGACTATGAAAAAGCCATTGACACGTTAAAAAAATCCTTGCAGCTTGATCCCAAAAGCAATTTAGCCAGGGGTAACATATCTGCAGCCGCCAATAATCTTGCCATTGCAGATGGTGTGAGCGATGCGAAAGCTGTGGAGTTGCTTCGTCTTGCATTATACTGGAGCCCTGATAATAATGCTGCGCATTCAAATCTTGCGTCGCGGCTTAAACAAAGTGGTATCGACCCACAGAATTTTGCGCAAAGGGTAGCTAATGCCGATAAACTTCTTTCTAGTGGCGATAAAATTGGTGCAACGGTTGAACTCCGTGAAGCGCTCAAGATAAAAGAAGATCCACTAGTTAGAAAAAAACTGCAATCAATTTCGCCCTGACTTGCCAGCCTGACTTGCCAGCCTGACTTCAACAGATTCGAATTAGCCAGGGGGTATCCTGTATTGGTCGACCATCTCTCTCATTCGAGGATGCTCACCTGGAATTGTCTCAATCCATTCATCAAAGTCTGGAACAGGTTCGTTTACGCGAAAAAGGAAATAATAGACACTCAAATCTCCAAAAAACTTGAAGCGCTTTTTCATGTCTTTTGCTAATGTAAGGTAGTCCTTGAACGAATGCAGGTAGTTAGCAAAACTTCCATGTTGCTTTGTTAGTTCCAGCATGCAGGCAGCATTCGTGACTGTTGCTCTGATCTTTTTCTCGTTTCGCAAAATACTGCTATCTTCCATCAAGGAACTTATCTTTATCTCGTCGTATTTTGCTACTAGGTTAGGGTCGAAATTGTTGAAAGCTTTTCTAAAATTATCAAGTTTATTGAGTATCAGAGCCCAACTCACGCTGGCTTGAAATACCGCAATGCTCATAACCTCAAAGTAATCAGCCAGAGAATTTGCTTCTACCTTCTTTGGAATGTTCCGCTCTTTGGTTGTGGTCTTTTTCTCTTCGCTATTCTCAATCTTTTTAGAATTTGATATTGCGTTCGTTTTGCCAGATTGAGACTGTGCTGTTTTTTTTCTCGTCGGGTTGTCTGACTTTGAAGTAGTTTGTGTTGTGGTTCCAACGCTAGAGTTCTTTTTCTTCATTATTTGGACCTGAAAGGCGAGTCTTTACTGCAAGACAATTTAATTGTAAACCGAAAGCAAAATCGCAAGGAACTTTTGGACTCGATATACGCCACGACATTTGTCCTCCGGGGGAGTTTCTCATGAGAAAGTCTGTAATACTTGCCTCATCCCTATTTTTGCTAATCGGCTATCCACAGGCGTCATTAAGCGACGGTTACTCAGTTGATAACGCAGCAATAGCCGAGGCAAAATTTGACAAAGTTGCGGGTTCTGATGAATCTGTAAAGAAGAGTGATTTGTCTAGCGCAGACAAATCGAATTCTGGAAAAGACAAATTCAATATGGATCGTTCACACGACACACATGCGATCGATGAGTTCCCTGATTTTAATAATAAGAGCAAAGAGACAGAAGAAGTTGCAGAAGAACAGCTGAAGCAAGATCTTGGAGCCGAAGCCGAAGATTCGAAAGATCCTAAAACTAGCGGCAAGGTCTTGGTTAATCAAAATGACAAAAATAGAGTGGCCAGTGAGGCAACTCACATCAAAAGCGAGGATGATGCAAGCGCGAAGTGTCCTAAAATTTCTCATCGTCCTTCAGTCGCTTTAGCGCTTGGTGGTGGTGGTGCTCGCGGAACTGCCCACATAGGCATCTTGCGTGCTTTGAAAGAAGCCGGTATTCCAATTGATTACATCGTTGGAAACAGCATGGGAAGCATCATTGGCGGGTTGTATTCGGCTGGCGTTCCGTTGGACAAAATTCAAACCATGATGTTGGATGACTCTCTGCGAAGTTCTTACCAGCCAGGTGGCATTCCACCGAAAATTCTTATTAGTCCACTGGCTAAATTGATGCACCCATTTAAGAAGCATTACGCTGGGCTCTGGACCGGAAAAAAATTCTCTGAGTTCCTAGAGTCTCAATTGCCACCTAATGTAGTTAATGTTGAGGATACGCCAATACCATTTTCAGCTGTAGCTACGAATCTGATCGATGGTAAGGCTTACAGAATAAGTAATGGAAAGTTGTCGACTGCGATAAGAGCAAGCTCCACCATTCCTCCACTTCTGCAGCCTGTAGCGATCGACAACAAGGTATTCATTGATGGTGGCGTCAGAGCTAACCTTCCAGCATCAGCCGCTAAGGATACGGGGGCAGACCTGGTTATTGCAGTTCTTGTTGACGAACCACTAAAATCTGTGCCAGCGAAGAAATTTAGGCATATTGGTGGAATTGCAGAGCGCATGGGAGATATTGTTTTAGCAATTGCAGACGCGCGCCAGTTGCCGTTTGCAGATGTTGTAATCAACCCTGACGTTAGCGGACTGCCAGTCATGACTGCCAACCCCGATGATGCGCGCAAGGCAATTCATGCTGGTGAGATAGCAGCTCGCAAAGCAATTCCCGAAATTCAAAAGAAGTACGCAGCTCTCATGAAGGCCAAGTCGCTTGCTACAAGAGATGCTGACAAAACGAGATAGAATCGTCAATCAGCAAGTTCTTGCGAGTATCAACTAAACCGATTGAATAGATGGAATTCTATGGTTTTGTAGCTCAGTTATTTCTTTGATGACTCGCAGGAGAAATACAGCTGCTCCTATCTCGAACAAGTTCGAACCGATTGATAGGACGTTGATCAAAATATTGCTTGGGTCTCTGTTTAGAATGATCTGCGATGTTCGTCCCATAATTCCTTGAGTGACCCAGCATGTCCACCAGAGACTAATGTAAAACGGAGCTTTCTGCGCCATGTTTAGGCTTCGCCCATCGGACGCAGTTCCGAAGTAAATCTCCTTCATAATGAAAAACGGTCGCACCCAATTCAATAATGGGATAAACCAGCAGATAATCGTCCAATTGCTTGTAGTTGTAAGTCCTTTTTGATCAATAAGTTCCAGATTTCTGTAGCATCGATACATCCATTGAATCAAAGAAAAACCTATAACCAGAACCAGTCCGATTTGGCAGAAGCTGAGTGTACTTACTGCGATATGCACAAGAATGATGTGTAATGGCGTGTTCTCAGTAATGGCGTCTATTGGTGGCAGAAAGCTTGCTGCAGTGATGACGAATGTAGAAAGTGAATCGATTACCATACTTATGATAAGGGCGATCTTCATCGTTTTGTGCAATCGATTAAGAGGCTTGGCTTCAGTCGGACGGTTATTCGGTGGCGGAGCCTTTGCTTCGTTTTTTATCTCACGATCAGATCCAGCTTTATCGTTCTTTTCCATTGTGTTCACCTGAGATAAAGCGCTCACGGTTGATGGAATGGCGCGAAAGCATTATCACACGAGTTGAATGAACGGTCGAGTGAAGCAATGAACTTTCGATACAGGCAGATGGACCGGAAATAGTGCTGGCAAAAACAAAAATACCGCTCGAACTAAATCGCAGCGGTATTATTGCTATTGCTTGGCTGCCTCTTGCGGGAGGCTCAATATCTTTCTACGCTTCAGCCAATCCTTCACGTAAAACGGGCTTTCTGCTGCTGTTCCCGGAATGCGCATTCCTGCTGTTTCCGCATTGCCCCTCGGCTCAACGCGATTGCTTTTTCAATCGCTCACCGAACATGCAAATACTTTAGCAGTGCGATGTATCTCTGTACACTCCCCCAGAAAGTATTTTCTCGATATTAAATCGATAGCAAAATATGGCTAAAATGCATCGATAAAAATTAGAAACGAATTGTCAGGCATCCGAACATTTTGATTCAGAATCATTGTTTGGATCGTATATCTGTTGGGTGCGAAATAGTATCCTCTTGTTGGTAGTGTCGCTCATGTAAATTGCCCGTAAGCGAGATGCAATAGATGTTTGTTAATGCGAGGATAAGCTATTTCTCAGGTCCAAAAGCGGATGCAATTTATTTCTTGAAATCACAAGTAAGAAATTGGCAGCCTTAGAACATGATGCCGCTCATGTCTCTCAGGCGAATCATCTTGTTGGCCAGTTCTTCTTGCCCCTGGAGATAAAGGTACTTCACTACTGATTTAGAAAAGTCACCATTCTTCGTTGGATACTCTTCCTGAAGTTTTTGGATCGCATTCTGTTCGGCAGGGGTTAGTCCTCGAATGTCGCTACTAATCTCTGACCTGAGCGTATCCATTTCCTTTTGCCAGTCTCGGTTGCATGATTCATCAGCGCATTTAGCCTGGATGGTGTCATCGTGTTTTGTGCCATCATGCAATTCAATGTTTGGTAAGTCATGGTCTGGCGATTGCGATAAAGTCGCATCGTCCAGCTGATTGTTTTGGCGATTTTGAAGATTCGAATGCTCCAAGCCATCCCACAGCTGCTGGCTCAATTGCTCTTGCTCTTCATTGCTCTTGGGTTTGATTTCGTAGGTTTCAAATTCGGCTTGCATTTCCATTTCCTCCGTCACTCGCATGATGGAAAGATATGAAACTGCGGTTAAGAAATCGTGGAATCGGAATTACATCCGATTATCAGCTTTTGTAGCCAGCGCTTTTACAGGTTCTGTTGGCATAACGGATTTAAATGAAACGAAGAAGTCCGTTATGCTTCCATACTGAATATTTTGTGCGTCGACGATAGCTTGACTGATGGAGCTCAGGTTCGAGGTTTTCACTATTCCAAAATCAGGCACCAGGGGTGGAACCATGCTGGCGTAGATCTGTTTCACCTTTGCTGTTGTTTTTTCAAAAACCGTTTTCGCATCAATTTTATTGCGGTCTATGATCAAAATTCCCTTGTATGGTTTGATGTTCGCTGGAATGTAAGAGTAAGCTACACCATCTAATTCTGTCATTGCGTTGACGACCTTACCCACATGGCAGCCGCAATTTAGATTTGCAATTGTCAATTCAACTTCTTCAAGTTTTGGAGCGTCCTGGCTCTGAGCCGCCGAATTTTGTAATCTAGACAACAAATACTTCGCTAGCAGATCTGAATTATCAATTTCAAGAACTGTTTTTAACGCTTTGTCCATCTCGCTTTTCTTGCCTTCTGCGCTGTAAACGCCGGCAAGCGCGATGTAGTTTTTCGTGCTTCTGCCTAACTGGCAGGCGTTCGAAAATGCCTTTTCTGAAAGCTCTAACCATGGTGTAGAAAGGTTCTGGTCAGCGAGATTTATAGTCTTTTGTTCGAATGCTTTTCCAAGTCGATAAAATGCATCGGAATCTTCAGGATTCTTAAGTTCTCGCGTCGCTGTCTCAAGAAGTTTCTTCCCGCCCTCAGGATTATTTTCGCGAAGCATGGATATGGCTGTGCGCACGTATAGCTGCATCTCTTTAATTGAATACTTGTTGAACACCTCTGTTTGTAGCGCCTCAGCTTTAGCAAACTGTCCTGTCTGCATGAGGCACATCAGAGAGAGTATGGAACTCTTTTCGATTTCATCGGCGCTCTTGGCCAGCGGTACGCACTTTTCTGCTACAGGTGCGGCTAGCAAAGGCTTCTCGCAACGGAGCAGAGTATCTGCAATCTCATAGTACCAATTGAAGGACTGTTGCTCTTTCCTACCCAATTCAGAAAGCATCTTGGTGCACTCATCAGGTTGTCCTAGTTTGTTTTTGCATCGGGCTAAACCGATGTGAGCTTCAACGTTTCCGGGTTCGACTTTGCTCGCTCTTTCATAAAGAGGAATAGCGCTGGCAGGGTCGTCCAATCCTTCTTTGATTGCCGCAAGATTGGAAAGAGCAAGATAGCTCTCTGGTGCCAGTTTGACAGCAGTTTCACCCTCTTCAGATGATTTGATGATGTTGCCCTCATGCCATGCGTAAAATGACATCGATGCATGTGAAAGCCAGTCTTTCGGATTTTGCTTCAGTTCCTTTTCCTGGAGTTCTACTGCCGCGCTCAGATTGCCTTTAGCGAATTGTTCAGATGCCTGCTGTGTCAACGCATTCAGTTGAGCCGCATGCACCTGGGAGACAGTCATTAACATCAGCAACGACGAAGTCAAAATAAACAGTTTCTTGCCCATCAATCTATCCACAACTTTGAAACGCGGAATGCTGATATTAGCAGCGAGAGCCTGTCAAGTGGACTGGTGTGCTGTTATTTTTTTATGAAGGTTAGGTCTAGCTGCCAACGCACACTTAGCCTTAGTGCTGACACAAAAAGAAATATTTTAATTGACTCTTATATGCTCTGAGGTCGTCTACAATGGCGCAGGTTGGAATTTTTTTTGGTTGTAGGCGGGGTTTGATGAAAAAGATTTTTACGATGGCTGCAGCTGCAGCCACCATCGCTTGCCAGTTGTTGGCACCATGGGCGATGCCGGTGGCTGAGGCTCAGCAGGGACCGGCGACCGCTACGAAGCTGGTTTTTTACAATGCTTCGAATGCTGACGTTCCGGTAGGAGTGCAGGTTCCGGGCTTCTGTGTCAATCCTGCCGCCTGTGCGCAGGAAGATGGATGTCCCACGGGTACCGTACAGACTCTGAAGTGGATCGATCTCTCAGTTAACGGGACGCCACAGCCACTCACTCAATTCGGTGCACCAACCAAAGGATGGTTCATGCTGAAGAGAGGACACAGAGTTCAGTTGCTGAACACCGGCATCAATAAGTACACCGGTCAGCCGAGCGCTTGCCTGCAGGGTATGAACTTTGGCTTCGGTACATTTGCTGCTATCTGTCCTGACAGCACTGCGAACCCGACCGGTGCCTCCAGTTTCCCTGTGACTACTCCTGGACCAAACTTGAACAACGGCAAGCTCAATCCTGAGCCAAACGGTACAAATGGCTTCGAATGCACCATTAATTTGCCTGGAACAGTGAATGGCAAGACTGTCATCAACAATCCTGGAAATCCTTCGCAGTTAATTGGTGCTCCTAGCGGTGAATCGATGGACATCACTTGTGTGAATGGTGCTAACTGCACCTTGCAGGTGCAAGTCACTCCTCCGAGCACTGGTCCGTTCTGGACCGCTGACGGCAACGCAACTAACTTCAGGTCAACTGTGTCTTTCCAGAATTCGTGGGTAGACATCGCTCATCAATGCGACAACAATTGCATAGATCCTCGCACCGGTGTAGCTAGGCCGGGTGTGTATCCCTATGGATGCACCATATGCAATGCCTTCCCGGACCCGGACCCGCCGTGCACAGGAAACGGTACTCCGAATGCACAATTCTGCTCTGCCAAGAATGGTTTTCCTTCGGGCAACGGTTGTAAGTTCAATCGCTCAGCTACAGTGGCAGGCGTTCAGAAGTTCGGTGGAACTATTCAGGTCAACTATCTAGGACCTCTCTCTCCTCCCGGAACATGCCCACCTGGCACTCATCAGTAAGAAGTTTTGAAAGCCAGACGGTGATGCCGTCTGGCTGTTGATTTACAAGAAGTTATAAGAGGACAATCTAATGCTTTCGAATCGCGAGAAGCCGTTTGCTTCTGCTTGGAATTCTCATGTACAGGGCAATACTGCGAAAAAGACACTATCTGCAGTTACACTACTGGCGGTGTCATTGAATTTGGGACTGTCGTCGACGCAGGTTGTCATGGCACAGTCTCGTCCGGGTGCGACACCTATGACGCACGGTGCTCACGCTTCGACACTCAACTTCGACTTGTCTTCTACCAACCGCACTCTGCAAGCGCCCGTCAATCTTGGTGACAACAATATCAGTATTCGTAGTGGCACTGGCAGCAGAGTAATTGATGCGCAATCGCTTCTAACTCCTGCCGAACGTCTCGCTGTTTGGCAAGTAATCTCCACCGGAGCTCAGACGATCAGACTTGGTATGAATGGTAATGCTATTGGTGGTTCGTTCAGCCTTAGTCCGAAATTTAACTTCGATATAAGCAGCCTCGTAATTCCAAAAGGCGTTACCTCCTTCAGCAGTGTTTCGAATCTGAACATTCTCGGAGATTTGACCAATTCAGGTGCTTTAAGAATAAGCAATCTCATTGGTGGTGCAACGATTAGCGCTGCCAACATTGTGAATAACTATGGTGCTCTTATTAGCAGTGCCACTGCGTTAAACCTCATCGCTGCAGGCAGTATCACTAACTATGGTCAGATAACTGGAGCCAACAGCCTCACTTTCACTGCTGGTAACACCATTTCAAACATTGGACACGCAGGTCTCGCTAATGCTGGTGTGATTACCGCTGCCAATGGACTAAATCTCGTCTCCAGCAACATAGTGAACAGTGGTGCGTTAACCACAATTGCAGGCAACCTCAATGTCTTGTCTGCTTTGCCAAGCTCGATCAACATCAACAATACTAATGGCGTACTTTCCGCCCTAGCGGCCGACATAAATGTGCGCGATTCGCTTTTCTCTGGTAAGTACAACACCACCTTAATGGGTGGTGATTTGCTATCGAACAACGTCAATATTTTTGGCGGTAACGGTAATGTGGAAATGAACACGCATTCCGCTACTGGACAGGTAAACATCACTGCCAGCAATATTCACGCAGGTGTCAACAGTGGAACCTTCAATTTGGGCAACATGACCTTTACTGAAGACCCCGTATTTTTCAATACGAATGGTAGTTTGAGTGTCAACAGTGCTATCTCCGGTGGAACGGTCATTCAAGGTGCACCTGTTGCGTTGCTTGCTTCTGGCGACATTATTGGTACCAATGCTGGTTCAATCAATACGCTAGATGGAGCCACCGGCTTTCCTCTTTTCGTCATGTCTGGTGCCAATTTCACGGTTTCTTCGAGTGCCACTGGAAGCTCATCAACAAGCACCCAGGGAAATGGTGATATTAGCTCTGTTTTCACGATCCTCGGTCCTAGTGTTACAGGTGGGGCGGTTGATTTCAGCGCTTTCAGCAACCCAATTTCTACGGTTGGAACTGCTAATGGTGGAAACGTCAGCATTACTGCATTCGCCGGTACAGGCAAAGGAAGCTCATTTACTCCAGGAACAGTGAATCTGGGAAGTGTTGCGATTAACACAAACGGTGGCGGTGTAGGACTGAATAATGGTTCAGTAACAATTATTGCCGGAGCTAAGAGTGACCCCACCGGTGGTTCTGTCATAACTGTTGGTGGTATTAACACATCTTCTGGTGGCGGCGGACTCGCCGGTAGCGTGTATCTCGTGACTGCCACTCCGAAAATCGAGGCACCAATAAGCATCACCAACGGCAATATCACCAACGGCGACAGTATTTCGTTTTCTACAATCAATAATGGCTCCATCAATGTTGGCTCTGCTGGAAAACTCGGCAATATTGCTGTTGAAACGTCGCCAGTGACAATTCTTGCTGGTAAGAACATTAATCTGAATGGTTCAATCTCTACCGGTGGCTTTAACACTATTAGTCCATTAGGACCTGGTGGAGTTGTGACCCTTGTTGCTGGAAACAACATACAAAGCTCAACTCTGAGTAATTTCAGCATTACAAGCAGCGGTCAAGCTAAGCAGTTCACCGCGTCTCCGATCATAATGACCGCGGGTGCTAGTTATACTGTCACTGGAAAGCACACTTACCTGAGTGGCGGGCTGAACGATAAAATTGAGACAACTATTCGTGTGGTTGGTTCTTCTTCAACAGGTGGCAATATCAACTTGCCAACATTGAACAATATAACCGCCAATGGTGGACCGGTTAACGGAAACATCGGTGCTGCTGGTGGAAATGTTTCAATAACTGCGTTTGCCTCAAGCTCTAATCCGTCTACGACTGGGCAACTCAGTATGCCCGATGTGGCGATCAGCACTGGTGGTACTGCTTCTGGTAGCCTGAATGTGAGTTCGAGCAGCAACCTGAATGGTGATGTTGTTATTGTTGCTGGCGGAAGCAAGGGCTCTGCAGCGTCTGCACCGACTACAATCAATTTAGCAAGCGTATCGGGTGGCATCGATACCCGTGGTGGTAATCAGGGTGGCGGCAATATTACGGTAGTGACTTCCACTCCGTTAACAAACGCAAGCGCTCCGTTTGTTCTTACGTACAATACAACGGCGACCTCAAGTGCGTTGACGAGCACCGGCTCGCTTGGTCCCTCAGCGAATTTGTTGAACGCAGGTGCGACTGTAGGAAAGATGAACGCTGCTGGTGGGTACTTCCAGGTTCCACCGACGACTGGAAATGCTACAACAGCGACGACTACAATCACAGTCAGAGCCGGAGGTGCTCTGAACCTTAACAGCAACATCAGTAATGCCAATAACACACTTCCCGCTGGTGGATCTCCAGGAATGATTCCATCGTCCATTACGAATTTGGAAAGCGGTGGTTTGATGACCTTCTTAAATAGCGCAAGCGTTTCTTCTGATGCGCAGTCTGCTAATTCGACAGCAGGTTATGGTGTTAACGGCGGTACCATAAACATCAGAGCTGCTTCCTTCGCCTCAGCCGGTGCTATACCTGTCAGTGCAAGTGGTCTCAGTGGCTACTCCCCCTACAATGGCAGTGGTCCACTTGATGCTACTGGTGGTGATGGCGGAACAATCAACATCACTACGACATCAACCAGTGCAGGGGCTGTTAATATCAACAATGCTGCAAACAGCTTCACCATAAATGCTCCATCAGATACCGTTGGTGGAAATGGCGGAACGCTGAATGTGAAAGCAGCACTCGGCATCAATGTCACCCCTGCTGCCATCACTATGGCTCCTAGTGTTAACAACCTTGCAGATAGCGGATTTGGAACTCAGTATGCAGATGGTAGGGGTGCGAACATTAACCTTACTGCTGGTTCCACAGTATCGATCGCCGGAACCTTGAATGCTGATGGTGCCCCAAGCACGCTTTCCGGTGCCAGTGGTCTTCCAGGTGGTAACGGCGGTAGCATCAATATCGTAATGAACAGCTCACAAGCTTTCAACATCGGTCAGGCGACGGTTGGAGGAAACGGTGTATCTGGTAACGGACTCCTTACGGCCAACGGTAATCTTGGTACAACTCAGAGCTATGGTAGCGGTGGAACTATTTCGGTTAAGAACACTGGAACTGGTGGCATTATCGTTCAAGGTGGTGCCCTTCAGGTTCAGGGTGCCGACGCTACAAGCGGTCTGCTTGGTACGGCTAACTTATCTTATGTTGGTGGGTCAGGCGGACAGATTTTCTTAGAAGGAAAAATTGTTCAGAGCACCGGCAATATCGATGCTAGCGGCGGCAGTTCTTCTGTCGCTCGCGGAAGTGGCGATGGCGGACTCATACAAATTACAACTAATAGCACAACACCCTTTGTAATTGACCCGAATGCTGTTCTAAGCGCTACGTTTAACGGCGTGAAAGGAAATCTGACAGCTAATGGAAATGTGTCTGGTGGTGGCAGCCCAAGTGGATTGATTTACTCAACATTGCCAACCGGCTCTGGTGGTACCATAAAAGTGATTAACCAGGGTGGTGGCATCACGATTGGCTCTACAGCAGTCGTTTCAGTTGCTGCTGCTAATGCTTCATCCTTGTTGGGCACTATCGGCGGTGATGGTGGCAATATCCTCTTGACGGCGAACGGAGCGATTCAGAGTGCTATAGGACTTAGTGCTAATGGTGGCACCGAAAGCGCTCCTACTGCCATAAGTGCAAGTTCTGTGGCTAGTACCACCATCACAGTGTCTAGTACCGTAGGACTGTATGCAGGACAAGTAGTTGGTTTGGCTGGACTTAATGGAAGTAGCGCTCCGCAAAACGAAGCCGTTGCAATCAGTGCTGTTCTCTCGTCTACTCAGTTTACAGTCTTCAATGTAGTGAATTCTTATGTTTCAAGCATAACGGTTCAACCTTACTTCACTTCAGGCAATGGCGGAACCATCGTTCTCAACAGTAACTCTGCAACTCCTTTTGCTGTCGGTACGCCGTCCAGCGCATCCAACAGTGTCGGAACCCTTTCGGCAACCGGATACTCAGGAGGTACGATAACTGTCTCGAACATCGGAAAAGGTGGTATTCAGGTTGCTGCCAGCGCAATTAACAGCAATCCGATTGCACCTGCTTCCGTTATAGGACCAACACTTATCGGTTTTGGTGGCTTCGGTGGTAACGTAAATTTGCTAGCCGTGAATGGACCTGTTGGAGTTCTAAGCAGCATCAGTGTCAATGGTGTAGGAAATCCGACGTCTAACCCATCAATTGGTGGCTTTGGTGGCAACATCGTCATTACAACTAATTCGACGAGTGCTTTTCAAATCGGAGCAAGCGGACCTAGCGTGACGAATGGTGTCGTGGGCAGTCTGATATCCAACGGTGGTTCTGGGGTTGGTGGCAATGGTGACGCTGGAACTATCACCGTGACTAACTTAGGTACTGGTGGTATCTCGGCTACCAATGGTTCGATTTTGCTTCAACCAGGAACCTCAACATTTGGAGCTGCTGGAAACGGCGGTCAATTGAGCCTGCAAGCAGTGAAGGGTAACCTAGCTATTGGCGGTGGAATTAACGTAAATGGTGGAACCTCTCACAGCTCTCAGTTCGCTGATGGTCTGGGCGGTTCAGTCTCGCTCACCTCAAATTCAACAGGTGCTTTCACCGTGAATGGGCTCGGCGTCCTGGTTAATGGAGTTGGTGGCGTCATCAACGCTGCCGGGTGGGCTGGTGGTTCCATAACCATAAACAATCTCGGCAAGGGCGGAATTAACGTCGCTAGCAACGGACTTAGTGTTGCTGCAAACGACGCTAATTTGTCCGTAACAAAAAATGGACAAGATGTAGGCGGGCCAGGCGGACAGATTGTTCTCCAGGCTGCACAAGGCAATGTACTGGTCAATGGCAGCTTAAGTGTCAATGGTGGTGCTCAGCTTCAGTCTAACTCGTCTGGAAATTTCCTTTTGTCAGCTGGTGCTGGTGGACAAATCGCTATTCTTTCGAATAGCGCTACGCCATTTACTGTCGGAGCAACTACCACTAATGGCGTCACTGGCTCTCTCTTCGCTAACGGTTCTAATGGTGGGGTCGTCAATATAAGTGCCAAGGGAGCCGGTGGCATCATTGTTGCGCAGCCCACCAGCATTTTCGTTACCGGTCAAGCTGGCGGAAATTGTGCAAGTTGCAACGGTACTGCTAACACATTGATTGTAAATGGTGGCAATGGTGGTGCTATTTACCTATCGGCAACCGGAACTAACGGAAAAGTATTTATTTCAGGAAATGCCCAAAGTGGCGGTTTGAGCGCGTCCGGTGGACCCGCTCAAGACAGCAGTGCTACGTTCCCTGCTGGTGACGGCATCGGAAATGGTGGCATCATTTCTATCGTCACCAACAGCACGACACCATTCAATGTAGGAAACGCTGCAGCTAACGGCAATGGTGTAGGAACCGGTGGTGGCGGACTGGTGGCTGCTGGTAACAATGGTGGTTCAATAGGTATAAAGAACCTGGGCACTGGTGGTATTCAATTTGACCCCGCGCTCATTTCCGTCTCGTCAGCAGGCGGTGCTAGTTCTGTAAACAGCGCGTTGCCTGCAGGTAATGGAGGTAATATCGACCTTGAGGCTCCAACTGGCATAATCACCGCCACAGCATCTGGCAATCTGAGTGCTTCTGCAACGAACGTCACAGCAGGAACAGGTTCGAATGGTGGTTCTGTCACCATCAACGCCAAACAAGTAAATATGACTACTACATTCCCGCTGACGATCACGGCGAATGCCTCTACGAATAGCGGCGACACGGGAATAGGTGGTTCGATTTTCATAACCCAGACAACGACAACGGCTGCTCAAGCGCTCAATATTGGACGTTCGACACCACTAAATATGTCGGTGGCGGGTTCTCCTGGGAATTTAACCTCTGGAAGTATTCTTGTCAGCTCGCCAGCGGGCATCAACATCCCGGGTGGTTTGACCTCTGGCGACAGCAGCGGTTCCATAACTCTCGTTGTTGCTGGCGCGAACCCAATAACTCAAGCTGGTACCACTGACATACAAACCGGAACGCTCAACGTCAAGGTTGGAACTGGCGGAACGGGTCCCACGGGACTTGATGTGAATGTTCAGAACCTCAGTGTTGTTAGCACTGGTGGTAATGTAAATATCTCAAGTCAGAATGATTTGACGGTTATTTCTGCTACTTTGACAGGTTCAACTACTGCAACAATGAATATTGGGGTTA
Organism: Obscuribacteraceae bacterium (SeqCode); assembly: GCA_044226015.1. Taxonomy (GTDB): domain Bacteria; phylum Cyanobacteriota; class Vampirovibrionia; order Obscuribacterales; family Obscuribacteraceae; genus JAIEPM01. The sequence continues at coordinate 352,591 of JBGAHS010000006.1, read as the reverse complement.
GCAATGGCGATCTGACGATTGCACCTAGCGGACCTGTCGGGCAGAGCATGACTGTTGTTTCAAGCGGTCCTCTATCACTTTCTGCAAATGGAAGTGGAACCGGAAACTTGAAGATAGATGGTTCTGTTTATGCCCCAACCATTACTCTTGATGCTTCTGGTGGCACTGCTACTGGTGGCGCTATCTCCACTGGTTTGAACGCAACAATTTACGCACCGAACAAATTGCTTCTCTCTTTGGGTGTCGATGGAACCAGTAACGGACCTATATCTACTCAGACCGCTCTTTTGAATCTGACAACCAATGGCAGCTCTAGTGTCAGCATTTCCAATTTTGGAAATCTGGTTGTAAGCAATACCACTACTGTTTCCACCAATATGATAACCATCGTAAACGTTGGTTCCTTGGCTATAAACGGTGGATTGAAGGCAGAAACCGTCAATCTGAATACGATAACTGGCTTCAACAGTGCTGACTCAATTACCTTGAACGGTGTCGTAGGTGCTGGCACTGCAACCAGTTCAGTGAACATAAATTCAGCAGGTAGTTTGCAGCAAACAGCGATTGGCTTGGTTAGTGCTAATAGTGTCTCGTTGATGAGCATGACTGGCAATATTGGTTTCCTCAGTAGAACTGCCAACTCTAGCAATGTCTACACCCCATCAGGTTCAAGCTTTAATGTTGACCTGGTGCCAAATGGTTCAACTGCTGGAAGTCTTACTGTTACAACAAATGCTTCCCCGATTGGCGGAGCCGGTAATGTCTACATAAACATCACCAATTCAGGTTCGAATCCGAGTGCTAACGCTGATTTTGCAAGCATAAATGCTGGCGGAGATGTTTACCTGACCGGCAATCTGACGAACGGTGGCAGCTTCGGCGTTAGCAACATTTTGTCATTCAATGGTGCGATAACGATTCTCAACTCGAATACGAGTTCGGGTACAATCAACCTCAATTCCAATATATCGGCTCAAGGTGGACCGCTAACTGTTCAAAACAACAACGCAGTTGGTTCCGCTGCAATCAATGTGGCTGATGGTGTCGTTCTGTCTGGAACGGGGTGGTTGTTTAATGGATTGGCAAGCTCGAATTCAGTGAACACTCAAGCCGGCGTTGCGCTTATAAGTGGCGCCTTCCCGTCCACTCCGGTGGTTGGATCTCAACCTTCGAACGTGACTCCGTCGGGTGATAATTCGAACTTCTACTATGGACTTGGAGCAAATGTCGGCTCTGCAGACCTCAATGCTTCTAGCACTGCATCAAGCACCTCAATTGTTCTACAGGGTGCTAGTGCGAACTCGATTAACATCGGAAATGGTGTCGTCGTAAATTCAACCTCCAGTATCCTGAACATAAGCAGTCTTGACCTGACAAATGCGGGCATTCGCAACGCATTAATTGCGCTACAGGGAAATCCTAGTTCAGGTGTATCTGGAAAATTGAGCGGCACCGGCACAGGAACCTTGAACTTCGACACCACGACTGCAAGCGTTCCATTCTCACTGGCTAACCTGAATGCCATGAATATTCCTTCTGGGCTGACGCTAACCTTCGCGAATTTTGGTGCTGCCAACCCTGTCTCAGTTAATGCACCTACAACTGGAACTTCCAAAATTAATGGCACTATTAACTTCCAGGCAGTGAATGGTATCAGCACCGGTTCTCCAACCCCGAATGCATTCGTGACAGATGCACATATGTTCTTTAATACCTCTGTCGTTGGACAGGTTCTGAACATCGCATCATCAGGTGTTATCTCTAGTGATAATAATCTCGGAATATACATTGGTGGAAGCTCTACCATAGCTGGCAAATTGAGTGCTGGAAGCTTTGGCACTCTAGGTATTCATGCAGGGCAAGCAACTCTTGCGACAACTTCGCCGACTAGCACCACTGTTTCTGCCGGCACAATCACGATGACTAAAGCTTCGTTGTCTGCCGGCACCATCGGTGATGGTGGTGTGGTCAGAGTATTTGCTCCAAACGTCACCGGAAGCGGCTCATCTATTACAGCTAATGAATCTTCATTATGGGTAACGGCTGGAGTAAACTACCAGCTCAAAGGTGTTACACCGACTTTGGTTAAGAGTGGCGAACTTACAGCATTCTCTTCGTTCACTACTGGGACGACTTCGATCTTCACGACTGTTGGCGTCAACACAAAGATTGCAGCCGTTTCTACTTCTAATATCAATAACCTGATGCTCATTGCTGCAGGTCCGGTGTCAATAACTCAAACAAATCCGCTAACCGTTGCTGGAATTGTGTTGAATGATCTCAGCATTGCATCAGACAAAATAACTGTGGCTCCAGTTTCTGGATTCGTATTCAATATGTCTGATTTGGGAGCAAACAACATCAGTTTCACAACTAAAGAGTTGCTGAACACTGCTGGCACTATCTATTCAAATAATTCACAAACCAAAGTGAATGTCTTCGCTACAACAGGGCAGGCACTTAAAGTAACGATGACAGACGGCATAAACAGCGGAACGGTGTTTGGCGGAAACGGACTTACAATAACTTCAGCCGCAGGTCTCACCATAAATGGTGGTAATTTCACTGCCAATACCGGTTTGATTGCCATCAATGAATCGAAAACTGGAATGAGCATAAATGGTGCGACGTTTACTGCTGGAACATTGAATGGCCTCCCAGTAGCTCCTGTTCTGACTCCAAATGAGATTCAGTCAAGAGGAGACATCAAGATCACCGTCGGACCAGGTGGCTTAAGCACAACTGATGCGGCTACCTTCATATCTAATGGTGGCAGTGTCAGCATCGTCTCAACCGGGGCGTTGAACCTATCCGGTAATTACACCGCAAATGGTGGCAACATTTCGATATTGAACAGCAATAAGGTTACTTCGACGACCGACTTCTTTGCGAATGCTGCTGCCGTAGGCACTGTTGCAACAAATGCAGTCGGTGGAATTATCGAAATTACAGCCGGCACAAATTTGAGCCAGATCAACAATCTTTCGACGGTGCCTGGAACGTTGCCTACAGACCCACTGTTTGTTCAGCCCGAAGGTGGTCCGCCATTGCCACTGGGTTCTAATGTTGCAATCAACAACAATGCTTCAGGTTCTGTTAACTATGGCACAGGCTCTGTGCTGCAGAATGTGACTGCTGGTGCAACATACAACCTTGGTAATTCTGCGACAACTCAATCGGTCATGAATTTGTTTGGTGGCGGTATGGTCTTTAGTGTTGGAAGCGGAGCTTCTCTGACCATGCAGGGAGCGGATCTGACTGTCAACAGTCTGACCCCGATTTCGTTTAAGGACAGAAATCATTCCACTCTAGACCTTGAATTCAATGGTGATGATGATGAGTCCGGCGCGACTGCCCATGTGTTTGCACCGGGATACAACGAAAGCTTGTTACTGACTGGAAAGGGAATCAATAGTCTCGAAGAGTCAGGCTCTGCCAAGTTGACTGCCCGCAAGGCGGCTTCTCAATTTACTTTGAAGACAGGTTCAATGTTCATGAACCCTATTTGTGACACTGTCATTCACACAGACCTTGCTGATGTGCACGCAAAGAAGGGCTCACTCTTCAGCGTGAGCACCGAAGAAGGTGGATTGCGCGTTGCTGTATGCAGCGGACCAGGACATGTTTCATTGCATGTTGGGGAAAGCGAAATCACCCTTACAGCCGGTGAAGAAGTTGTGATTTCTGATCACAAACTGTCGGAAGCAGAACAGGGTAAAGCTGACGGAATTGGCAGACGCCATTTCTCGAATTACAAACTCTCTGCTAATCGTCATGTAAGCATCTGCGAAATCTCGCTATCCAGCGTAATTGGAAATTGGTCAGGGCTATCAGCATCATCGACTGAAAACAATCACGTTGCTAAGCAAATTTCAGGCAAGATGCTCAAGACAGCTGCTGCACTACATGTGGTGACACAAAGCCACGGTGCATATCAATCACGTGCGCGCAAATCCGAACATAACAAGCGTCAGGTCCTCGTGCCTGTAAATTATTCGTCGGATTCTCGCACTAGATTGAGAGCCTCTGCTGAATAAGGCTCATGTTGGCGCAGGCAGGAGACTATCAAAGGCCAGCGGTTGCAAAACCGCTGGTCTCGTTTTTTCTTGCGCTCGCATTTGCTCTATGCTCTTGTCTTTTCGCAAATGAATCTGCAAATGCAGAAGTTAAGATCAATCTGCAAGATAAACATCTTGAGAATGAATGTGATTGGGCAATGTATCTTGACGTTCAGCAAGTACAAAAGTTCAACACTGAAGGATCGACCCTACGCCCCCTGAGTAAGGTACGAATCAGTTACAGGTCTTTTCCTCGGGCAGATAGGTCGCAGCAGGATGCGAAGTCGCAGACTCTGCAGGAATACTGGTACAAGGGACGCGTTCCCATAGGTTCTCGGCGATATGCAAATCCTAAATTTCCTTTGGAAGGATTGGGAATTATCGTGCTGGGAAAAGTTGATCGAAAAAACAATCAAGCTGATGCGATTGCGAATGTTCTTTTGCGTCTCATGATTGATTTGCAATTCAAGAATATTTCTACAAGCATCGTATGGGTGCCAGAAGACAACTTTGACGATATTGCCGCCGCTTTGACCTATTACAATTTTTGCACGGAAAGTTCTCTCAGCACAGGTAAACGCTTGAGCATTCACCTTGCTTCAAGAGGGTCGGTGCGAGAACAAATTATGTTCTGGGGGCAGCAATAGCTACCAGTAAATTGGATTTAGAGGGTTGCCCATATTTTTTGGCTTGAACCATTCGCCTGGGTCAATTATTACACCGGGAAGTGATTCATCTTCATTCTCAGGCTTGTCCTTCTTATCTTCGGTATCTTCCTGCTTGTCGTTTTTATCTGATTGTGGCGGTGAATCAGAGTAATGTTTGTTATCGCCAGGCATCGGCAAGGGTTCAATGATGGACGTCGGAGTCGTGCGTCTATCGGTATATCCGCTGAGCATCAACAGGTTAAGCTGTGGGTTAGAGTCTTCCCTCCGAAATTCTTCATTCGGTTTGGATATAGCATAATCTTGTTTTTCCATAATTATTCTCGGACAGAGGTGTAGATGAAGTCAGCACCTTACTCGATTATCGGCTTATAGGGGCGTCAAGGAAAAGAAGGACTTGCGCAAACCAAGGTGGTGGATCACTGGGCCAATACTGTGTAATCAAACAGTGTACTGAATCTTCTGCTTTGCCGTTTGACGATCACTCTTGTGTCACAGGTTCGCGATAATCTGATAAGGCGAACCGCTGGTGACCCTTATGAAGAATCAATTAGCAAGTTTTATTTCGGCAATGTTTGTGCTGATATCACCCAGTGCTTCAGCATCTTCATATGAAGGCCGGATACCAGACAAGCATTTGGCTAAATATGTTGTTGAACATTTAGACCTGAGAACATTCCCTTCCTCGCTGTCTTTCAAATTGAGTGGTTCCAAATCAAGCTTTGCAGACTATGGCATTTTTCCCTTGCTGCTAAACGAAAAGAAAGCAGTGCTGGAGAGTTCAAAACATGACTGGAAATACGAAATTCAAGTTATTAATCATGATCACAATAACGTGACTATTTGCTTCCATGATTTGTCTGAGTCTGATAACGCATTTAATTACGAATCTATTTTGTCCTTGCATCCCAGCTATGGAGCAAGTCTTGTTGCTTCTCGGGACACATGGATTGCCAGATCTTACTAGCTTTCATACACCAGCCGCCCGCAAAGACAGGGAGTTTAACTCTCTGTCTTTGTTTTATCGAGCAAGTAAATTTGTCTCTCACTCGCGAGTGATGTAGCAGTTGATCAATGAACTGCTCAGGGAATCCATCGATAGTTGATCGAAAGTCGATGGCAGTGTGAGTGAGCGAAGCGAATGGAACTTTCTCAATTGCATTGTTCCGCTGGCATTAAAATTAGTGTTTGCCAGATTTAGTTCTTCGATCAAATAAGCATTTAAATTCCGCAGTCCGATGCTGCTTACAGGATTATTGCTCAAGTTCAGCGATTTCAGCTGAGACAGGGACTGAAGGAAAGACAAGTCGCTGTCCGTCAGATTGCAATTGGATAGGTTCAAACTTTTGATATTTGGAAAACAGGCAAATTCTTTGCAGATTTCACGGCAGAAGTAGTCTCCAGCTAGATCAAGAGAATCTTCTTTAAAATGGACAAGTTTCTCATTGCTGCTGCTGAGGTGGAAGAACAGCTTTTCTATTGAAACGTCCCGATTGACTGTGCCTATTTTCGAGAAAAATTCAGCTTTTGCCTCAACAGTTAAATCGAGCAGCTCTTCTAGTTTCTTAGATATAAGGCTGATGGTTGAGCTCTCTTTGGCTTCTGCAAGTGCATTGTTTAGAGCCTTTTGTATTACCAGGGACCTCATAGGAACGGCTTTTAGAACAACTAAGTCAGCGCCGAGATGATAGATCAGATCATCTTCAGTGGAGCTGAAACTTTCATTTGGGATTTCAAGCAGGCACGCTGTCTGGTACAAGTAAAAGTCGCATGATTGATACAGGAAGATTTCTCTTCCTATTTCCAGCCAATTTGTATTAACATTCTGCATTCTGTAGACAGGTATTTTATCGGTGCAATTGGCGGTAAACTAAAGGAAGCCGCGCATAGGAACCTACTGACATGGCGTTTCTTGCTAGAAACATTTTAACAGCTTCTCGAAGGGTATTTCGATTTGAACCAGGTAAAGCGGTTCCAGATTCCACTTTTAGATGGGTGCGCCCTCTTTCTGATGGCGATTGTTCTGCACGTTGGGAGCTTGCTTCATCCAAATTTGCTGGACGTTTTGTTTGCGAGTTGATTGACACTGAAGATGATGAGTTCCTTCTCTCTCTTTGTACCAACGCTCTGGGGGCTCGTGGAGCCACTAACATGCACCCTGGCGTAGTGAACATCGTTGAGTCTGGCTGGCTGCAAGATGGTGTCTACTTTCAGATTATTGATTGCCCCGAAGATGATTCCTATCTGCCTCTCTATGCAGCGGGCGTGCAATTAGATGAATCGAATTTTTTGCTAGCCGCTCAAAATCTCATTCTTGGATTAGAGGCGCTGCACAAAAACAACCTTGTGCATTGTGCATTGAGCCCGGAATCCATCAGAGTTGCGGCCAATACAATGAGAATAAGTGACTATTGGTGGTCTCGAGATAGATATTCAATACCACTCGAAACAGCAGTTGCTCAGCACTACCCCGACAAACTCTCCACGATGAGCTGGCTGTGCCTGGCGCCAGAAGTAATTAGAGGGGCTGCACCCACGCGAGAGTCGGATATATATGCTCTCGCTAGTGTCTGGTTCTATTTGCTCACTGGTGAATTTCCAAGGCAATTCGAGTACAGCGAGGGCATGCTGATAGACAAAGAGATGCTTTTAAGCGCTCCATTGAAAGACTTGCGGAGCTTTCGTTTGGATTTGAAGCCACAGGTATATCGTGCAATAGATTTTGCACTTCAAGATAATGCGATTGCAAGAGAAGACATTCCTCGAGTTCGCGCTTTGATCTTAGAGGCAAATGATTACTTCGCTTTTGCAGATGAGGGGATATGAAACAAGAACAAATTCACTGGAATGGTCTAAAAATCGGCGAATTGGAAGTTGGAGAACTCATAGGTCGCGGGGCATTTTCCTCAATTTACAAAGCTACTGACAAGAATGGAAGTTTTGCACTGAAAGTTGCTGGTGTCGGCTTTGGTGGCGGTGAAGTTGACACAGGCTGTTTCTCGTCTCATGCATTGGAACATATCAGCAGTGGTGTATTGGAGTTTGTACCTAACTCGCAAGACCTATTGCGGGAGCAGGCTCGTTATCTTGAGGCAATTGCAGGAATTCCTGGAGTCGTAAATTGCCTTGAATTTGTCGATGATTCCGCCTTTAGCTTTGCTCGCTTGGAACTTATTCAAGGACCTAGCTTGAGAAAGCTAATGCAGGCAAATTCTGCTAGCCTCTCCCTGTTCCATAAATTGCTCGGTGTTCTTGAAAGTCTTGATCATAACGTGCGTTATCGGGGGCACGGTGATCTGAAACCAGAAAACATTATGGTGAGTGCTGAAGATCAAATTACTCTGATTGATCCTGGATACTACGGCAGAATCAGAGCTGAAAATGGCAGAGACCTTTCAGCTGTTATAACAACGCCTTCCTATTATCCTGAGCTCAAGGCTAATGATATTTGGGCTGCAGGATTTATTCTCTGGGAAATCGCATGTGGAGAGCATGTTCTGAAAACAAATAACAGCATGGAAGCGAAGCTTTCAGAAAAGTTTGCTGCGCTAATTCATAGGTATGAAACCACAGCAAATCACAATTTCACTGCCCTTCGTTATGTAAGAGCACCACATGAAATGAGGACTATGTCGCAAGAATTATCACGAGTGGTGGCAAAGTCTGTGGGGCTTGAATTCGGATCCGATGGAGTTGATTTTTGCGGTCCCTATAAATCATTCACTGAATTTAGAAACGCCATCGAGGGCGTTATTTAGTGGCTTATTTTGCTATCTTTCAGCGATTGCTTCAAGCGCTCAAGTTCTTCCGCGGTGAATCTTGTCCCCGTCAAGTTTAATTTTTCAGGATTGATTGTTCTCAAATGCGGAATTCCACGACCATCTACAAGTGTATGACTTAAGTCGAGATTTCCAATACGGTTTCCTCTGGCTAATTCACCAAGTCCCCAATTTGTAACCGTTGTTCGGCTCAAAGTGAGTTCTGCTAGAGTAGGAAGTTTACTAATACTTCCGATGTTGACGTCTGTGGTCATTGTCGAGGTCAGATTGAGGCTGGCTACGCCATGTTTGAAGAGCCTCAGCTTATCCAGGTGTTCCGTGTGAATCGGCTCGCCTGTGAAGTCTAGTTTTGCAATAGGTTTGGTTATTGCGGCAAAGTCGCTTTCTTCTCCGATAAAAAGGAGAGTCTTTGCAGCTGATTCAACCGTCTGATTGTTGCTAGATTCATTAATGGCGCTTACCAGTGCTTTTCTGGCTTGCTCTAGAGTTGGCTTGTAGAGTGTGTCTACGTTCTCTCTCAATTGCGCCGTACGAGGAGAATTTGGGGGATGAGCGTCGAATGCATCCTTGAACATCTTCAAGATTATGGCTGCCCTGACTGGCGCCTTATCTGCAAATTCGCGGGCGTGTTCTATCTTACCTGCCATCGCTTCAGAGGCATGAACAGCAAAGTTTTCATCGAGGCTAACTCTCGCATAGTCGTTCCATTGCTGACCGGACTCCTCAACCTTTGCAGCCTGGTCGAAGAGATAACTAAGTTCGGTGTTGCTCCATTTTGCAATGTGTGACCACTCATGCAAAATGTCGTTCTCTAAAAACTCATTCAATTTTGGCTTGTAGAAATTGACCTCCCTCTCCGGATTGGCTTCTGCAGATGACTTGTGCCCAGGCGACCGCTGCGCTAAATAGGCATCACTCACGCTTTCTTCATTGAGCAGATTCACTCTTCTAATCTCTGCGGGATTTGGCACAGCATTGTCCAGAGCGGCTGCGATATCTTCAGGAAGGGCACGGTCTCTGAATTGATAGAGCGGATGCGTCTCAGGTATTTCCTGACCAGGATTTTCAGCGCGCCATTGTCTCAACTGAGAAAGTGTTTCGTTGTAGTCTTTCGGAACTGCTATTTCCAGCCCTTTGTAGGAGTAAACTTCCATTGGACGTTTACCGGCTGGCTCCAGGTTGAGATTTCGCCAGGTCTGATAGTCTTCTTCATTTACTCGTTCTGATTCTGGTTTTAGTTTGTAGTGAGTTTCCTGGACCTCTTCGGGTGCACCCATCTCGGCTCGCACGCTACGGAGAGCTTCAGCCGATGCCGGGTTGTTAGAGCGAGGAGCCTCCTGGACTTTCGTCGCTGAAGCTTCGAGCTTAGCACCATTTGTGGTATCAGTTGCTTTGCTCGCCTCCGTGCCTGTTTTTGCTGTGCTATGTTCAAGGGTTTTAGGCTGTGCTTCAGGAGTCTTCAGAAGCCCTTCTGCGGCTAACTGTTGCGCGCCGGTTCTGCCTGCCGCTGTTTCGCTCATGCTAGCCAATGCATTATTGGCTTTTGTCAGAGACAGATTGATACTTGCTGTTTCAGTGCTTACTGGTTGTGCAAGTTTGGCATTTTCTGCTGCTGCAAATCGTGCCATGCGCTGCGACTGATACCCTCCTGGCATAGCTGCCACTCCATCAACAAGTCCTCGAGTGAGTGTTATTGACACCAATCGTTTTGGATCGAAATCGTTTTCTCTTAATTGACGAAGAGCCTCTCCAGAGAAACCAGTCGACATTCCGAAAATTCCCCCTGTGGCTGCGTTTCGCAGCACAGGACTCTCCACTAGTTTGCCGCCCAGTCGAGCATCTAATTTGTTCACTGCTGAACCAGCAAACCTGAACAGGGTGTAGTCCATCGCTATGGCTGCCGGGTTGAATGTTGTCTCAGCGATGCGGCGAGAACCCAAGCCCAGGTCGACTTGTCCATCCTTGTCGAGGTAGGTTTGCCTGCTTAGTGAAGATTCCGTGAGACGGCTGAACCCGCCCAACATGACGCCTGTTTTGCCTATTGACCAGCCCTGGTTGTGCGACCAATCAAGGAACTTCCTGTTGAGTAGTCCCTTGCTCATGCCGAGACTGCCATCAACAACCATTTCTCCAAAACTACTTCCGGGTTTTACGGAGTCCAGTCCATAAATGACAGCTGTGGCTGCCGTGCCGAATCGTCCCTTGAGGAAGAGACATCCTGTTTTTAGAGCTGCGCTGCCAATATCAGCAACATCTTGCTCATAAAGTCTTTGCGGTTTATTTCCCTGAACTATGGCTTTGATTCTTTCTGGGTCATCACCTACATTTCGCAAGCGATCAAGCGCTGTTTCTCCTCGAAACGCTCCCATGACTGTGGTTAATGATCGGCTCAGAACGCTCTCTCTGGCTCGAAGTTCTCGCTCAGCCTCGATTTCGTGTCGTAATGTCTCTGACGCTGACAGAGATGCCGTGTCTCGGCTCAAACCGTCAAGCAATAAGTGGCTTCTAGTGAGACTTTTGGGCTCATGACCAATTTCGGGCATAGAAATTCATGTTTCCGCTTAGTTCGATATCCAGCGCAGCCCGCCCTGTCACGCACATGTCAGGATGATAAGTTAGTCTCGGTTTGTTGTACATGGGGATAACCGCATCAGAATTTATCTGATTAGAATTGGCGCGAACTGTGCGAGTCCACGATGAGCTTAAAATTCACGTTTCTGTAGCTCTGATGCGGAAGTTCGCAAGAAATCAGTTTTCACATTAATTGCTATCCTGCGCTGGTCTAGGCTTTCGAGTTATGCGGGTAAATCTCTAAGAGTAACTGTGCTTAGGGGAAGTTTAATGCCTGATCCAAAGAAAATTGACGTTGATACCGATGAGGACAACGAGGACAAAAGGGAGAGCACAGACACTAAAGCAGACGATAAATCTGCTCAGCGGCAGGAGGAAAAGGATGTCGAAAGAGAAACTGCTCGTCACCATGAGGATGCAGAAGACAGGCTAGGTTTTGAAGCTGACTCATTGTTCGATAGCAAGCTTCGAAAGAGTAAGAAAGACAAGGGACTTGATGATGCTGAGCTGCTGCTGAAAAGCATATTTGCCGATGCTTTAAACGTGGACAAATCGAAGGAGGATGAACCCAAACAAAAAGATGCTTCCGTCGACTCGCCAATATCACAAGTGGATGAGGCTCAAGAGGATGTTGAGGACATCTCAGCTGAACTTGAGCATGGTGAACAAAGCAATGGCAATGGCAAAGAACTGACACCAGATGTGATGTCAGATATGAGAAATTTGTCGGCTGCGCCACTCCAGACGGTGGCAGGCTTGCCACCAGAGGCAGTAGCTCAGGCTGCCCCTGAATTGATGCTTTCTAATACCGCATTTGATACTGAGAATTTCGCACCTGATGAAAGACCTCTCGTCAAACGTTCTGTTGATCTGATGGATTTTCCCAGCATAGCCAGTGTGCGAACTGGCGAGAATAAATGGGAGGGCTTTAGAATTGGTGTGCGTTCTAATGCAAGAGATCAAGCAAGCGAAATGAAGCTACCCTCAGGGGATGTACTTATTATAGGGCGCAGCTCTGACTCAGAAATCAATATAAGTAGTGAGCAAGTTAGTAGGCGTCATGCGCTGCTTAGCCAGGTTGATGGAAAGGTAATTATTCAAGATCTTGGAAGTAAAAATGGAACAGCTATTCTTCGTGACGGAAAGACGATACCAGTAGATGCTAAGGGTGTTGAGTTAAAACCTGGTGATCAGATTCGCCTTGGGCGCGACATTCTATTGCCCTGGGGAGTGTATGATGCATCGAAACAAGCGTGGAAGCCAGGGGGCTACAAGGCCGAGAAGATTGAGCCAAACGCTGACCAGTCCGCCAAAGACCAAGCTGATATCGCCGCAAGCCAAACGGCTAGAGATGCCTCAAACGTTTATTTGAAAAATCATGAATTCTCAGGACGTATTCCTGATGGATTCCAGGTTGTTGGTGGTCAGAATCGAATTGATGAAAATGGCCATCACAATGATAAAACAAGACCATCTTATGTTGTTGATACTCGTCCTGGGAAAGACCCAGCCCTGACGAAATTCATCGAGGAGTGCAAGAAGGAACTCTCACATTTAAAAGATCGCCCCGAAGAACTAGCTAGAGAGATAGCCAAAAGAGCCAAAGCAGCGTTGGAACCATCCGGATGGAGCGACAAGGCTGTCGATGAAGGCTATTACAAACTTCGTGCAGAACATGCTGGCGGACGGTTGATGCTGGGGGATTTCTTAGAAGCCGCAAAAAATCGAACTGGCGCCGGGGTCTGTAATCACCAGGCAGTTCTAACCAAAGTTGTATTCGATTCATTCTATCCAAATGATTCTGAGCGTCCTCAGATGAAGGTCATAAAAGGTTATTGTGGCGGAGACCCCGCTGGCTTGGCGCCTGAATATGCGTTGAATCATGCTTGGACAACTCTAGCAGTTGGTGGAAGGGAGAAGATATTTGACCCTCGTCAAATGATTTATGGTGAGCCCAGAGAAGCGCGTCCATCGCATCAACCAGGCTTGGAAGTACCCCAGTTGCGCCCACAAGATGCTCCTGCTAAGCCAGTTGTAGCGGGCAATGAGCAAAACGTATATGACCGATTAATCGGGCAAAAGGTAGGATACAGTGATTTAGTTTGGCAAGTAAAATCCATCGATGCTAAATCGGGGAAAGCCGTGATTGTTGGCTCGGGATCAAAGGATGCTTCCGTAGAAAGTGTTAACGAACTGAACCCCGGTAGAGAGTTGCGCTTAGGTGAGACTTACAAGCTTAGACGAACTGGTGGAGCTATAGATGATGGCTGGCGTTTAATTGGCTACAAAGATCCTGATACGAAAAAAGATCTTGTTTTCACCAAGGACTTGTCCTACGAGAGAACAGTTTCGATTGAAGATCTGAAACGGAATAATGAGGCTGCTTTCGCTGAAGCACAACGTCAGGTTGAGCAGAAAGTAGTGACACCACCTGTGAAGGCCGAAGAGGCACCAGCCAAAGCAAAGGAGTATGGTCTTGAACCTGGAAGAGAGGTCTCTTTTGGTAGCAGAAAATGGATCGTCAATGGAATTGTTGACGGTAAAATAGAGCTTGTTCGCCCAAGTGAAAGAATCATGGGTAGCGAAGAGTACCGTAAGTTTAACGGTGACCATGTACCTAAACCAGGGGAAGAAGTCAATTATCAAAGAAGCACTGGTGAAATTCAAAAATGGCGTGTTGTTGCATATGACGAGGCAAGCGGTGAAGTTCGCGTAAGACACGAGCAAGCGGTCAAGACGAAGGTAGCACTCCCTGAGCTGCTGCATGAAAATCCAGCGATTCGAGAAGCTCACAAATCTATTGATGTTAAATCAATACTAGCTGACCCCCGTTCGAGAGTTAATATTGACTGTAGGTGGACTGATGGAAATTCCGGTCATAACCTCTTTATTGGTTCTGTAGAAGGACCAAATGGTGAACGCATAAAAGTTATGATTCACAAACCGCCGGCTTACGTGCGTGATTGGGTTCGAGCTGATAATGATCTAGCTGCACAAAAGCTCGCGGAACGAATGGGTTCAAGTGGTCTCTTTCCTGCAACCGTTATGCGCGATGGCATGATGATTCAGAAGTTCGTGGGTGTTGAAGGTTCTAACCTGCATACATTCCTGCACAATATGTCGCGCGAAGATGCGGCACTGCGTGCGAAATATTCGCATCTAGATGAGCGAGTCTTTCACATGATGGATAAAATTGATCCGAAATTACGCACAGAAATAGCTCGCACTGTTGCTTTTAGTGCTCTTATGGGTGATCACGATCAGCATGGTTTGAACTTCGTTGTGGAGAGAACGGGACCCAATCCAGGGGATGTTGCTATCGCACGTATTGATACTGATTACGCTTTCAATAAAGATGGTACACCGCAGATTGACCGGAAAGGAAATTATGGTGGCTCTATAAATGGAGTCTTCAAGTATTTTTCCGAAAGAGAAATTCCAGCTGAAGTTCGTGCTCAAATCAAAAAGGTTTCTGACGAATTGAACCCTCAGGGGCAAGCCGAGAGGAGGGAAGCAAGAGAGCGTTTCGCCAGGGAAACTAAATTGTCCATTGCGCAAGTGAATGCACTGGCTGAACGTGCTTTAACACTTTCAGAGACAGGTAAGTTTCCAAAATCAATTGATGTACACGCTCCAGAAGGCACGAATAAAGCCGCTGATATTATTGGAACAGCAATGGTGTCAAGCTTTGATATGAACAGAGCCGCGCAAGACCTTGCAAAAGCCGGTATTAAACCCGAAGCTATAGAACGACTGAAGACTGCTCATGCAAATCTGCTGAAGGAAGTGGATGTACTTTCTAAAGGCGAAGGAAGCGGCTCCAATCGTGATAGGCTGGAGGCTTGCCAGAGTGCACTCAATGCGATCGAAAAGATAGGTGATACCAGAAATGGAATGGATGTCGCAAAAAGGCAAGCCTTGCTCGACCTTGTTTCAGCCGTATCAAAAGACGCTAGTTTACCGATAGATCTTGCTAAGCTCAGCCTGCTCGAATCTCAGAAAGTCGTTGCAGTAAATGAGATTGCTCAGAAACTTGCACCGTTAGATCAAATGCGCGACGCTGGAATGGAGCCAGCGCTTGTTGAGCGAATTAAATCTGAAATGATTCAACTGGCACAAGCTCAGCCAGACAAAATTCCTGAGCTAACAAAAGCAATTGATGTCCTCAAACAACCTGGTTTTGCAAAGAACTTTGGACCCGATAGAATGAGGGTTTTTGCGGACTTGATCAATATTCCGATGAACGCGGAAGCATTGGAAATTCCCTATTCACATTTTCTGGATCCCAAAGTAAGTAAAGAAGTACTCGAGTTTGCAAGGAGTCGCTATCTAGAAGTAGCGCCACATTTCAAAGCCCCTCATGCTAGTGACACTAGAGGTAATATTTACGAGTACAACGCGTCAATAGCTGCTATGAAAGCATGTAAGGAAGAAATTCCTTCGAAAGGCAAATTGGTTTTCATTCCAGCAGCGCATGGCTCGAATGCTGATGCTTGCGGCATCGATGGTATATTTCTTGACCCGAAAGGAGACAGAGTTTATCCGATCGACTGGACTCGAAGCCTTTATACAAAAGAGGCAAAGGGTAAGGCAATCTGGGCAGGGTCTCCTGCTGAATCTGCTATCGGGAATCATGTGCCACCCGATGGAACCATTGGTTCAAGCCTGGCAAATGCAAACGAGACCGAGATGCGCTCATATGTTCAAGGTTTTGTCGGCAAACATCCATCTATAGAAGCTTCGACAATCAATAAAGATATGCGCTCATCGTTTCTCTCTTTTGGTAGGTTAGGGTTAGATCAGAGATATGCAGAGTCTGTGGGAATAAAGCGATTCCATGATTATTTTCGTGGTCAAACTCCAGCAAACCCGGTGCTTGCGGAACTCTACCACCGTGCTAATAGTGCACTGCCGCACTACAATGCGTTAAAAGCTCTGGGTGACAGGCTTGTAAAAGGGTTCGAACACGATGCCATCTCTTCAGCTTGGGGAGGAGTGGACCTGAAAGGGGGTCCTGGAAAATCCGACGTCAGTGTTGATACTGGTTCGGAAGAATATGAACCGAGAAGAAGTGCAGCCACCGGAAAGCCAATGAAGTACAAGGAGGTCGAACTCGATAATTCAGTACTAAAAGAAGTGCATAAGGTTCGACTTTATGAAGATGGCTCTATCATCGGTATGAGTGAGTTTCGAGATAAGACAGGAAGAAGAGAAAAACAGATTGATCTAGGTCATATAAGCGACCTCGCTCACATCGTGGAAGCTCAGCTTGATGTGGCCAGACCAGCGCACACAAGACTAGCTCAAATGAAAGAGCATCTTAGAGCACTTTGTGATGTTAGTGCTAGCAACCCTATCGATTTCAAATCTTCGAATGAGCTTGCTCGCGTATTCGAAGTCGTGGTGAGCCAAAGTGCGCCTTTATCGCAAGCTGCAAATAGAATTAATCGCCTTGGCGACATACTGCAAAAGGCAGAGGGAATCGACGAAGCTACAGCTAGCGAAATATACAAACGTACAGGAGGGAAGAAGGAAGCAACTGAAGTTATCCAGCGTATGGCAGCTGTGATTGAAATCGAGTCAAAGTACAAGGTAGACACTAAGACTGCAGATGCTATCTTGAGCAGGCAAGAAGCCATAGTCAAAGCTGAAAAAGTTGATGCCGCTGTTGCCAGAGAGGCAGCGATGCTGGAAATTACTCGTGGGGTTTCTGCAAAAGACGCAGTAGAACTATCCATGAAAGCTGCGGAAATTCGTGCACTTAAACCAAGTCTGAGTGCAGAGCAAGGTCTGAATATTGCTTATTCCGAACTGGCTGTGAAGACTCTTATGCCCGAGGCGTCCGGGCAATCCGAATTCAGCGCAGCCCTTAAAGCTGCAATTGAAAATGCTAAACCCGGAGAGGAACTGAAGAGCATCTACGAGCACTTGAAGTTAGAGGCTCACGAGAGAGCTACCGCAAATAAAGGATCTGAAGGCTGGTTTCACACCTACTATGCTCTGGACGAGATGAGTCCAGAGAAGTTGGGTAAAGCACTTGGTATTCCAGATGGTGCCAATGCCGAGCTCATCAAGGAAAGACTCGGGTTGATTCAAGAGAGACTTAAGGAACGTGAAGCGAGCGTGACACCATCTGCGGTGGAGAGTTTGAACGTCAACAAATCACTGCTAAATGAAGGAGTCATTGGCAGGTTTCACGAAAAAGTAAATGAAATCAGCAATTCACTGCGGAATTCGCCTCTTGATGCCGGTGCCAGGTTGAGAGATAGCGTATTTGATTTCCTAAAGGCAGAAGGAATTAAGGATTCTCTTCTCATTGAAAACAACACTGATGTCGAGATTTCAAAGGACGCCACAAAAGCAACTGTGGAATACAGCACCGCTGAGAACAAGAAAGTAACTCGGAGCGACGGCAAATTCTATGTCGAAGGTAGCAAGACTGAAATTGCTCCCGATAAAGTCATGACAAAAATCGTGCTTCCCGAAGGTCTTGTGCGGGGCAATGTTGGTGAACTTAGCAGAGCCGTTTATTCTCTTGTAGTAGAGCAGACGTCTCGAGGCACTGACGCCGCTGCTTTGGCTGACCGTGCAGGTGTTCGCGATTTTGTCAGCAAGTCGCTTGCGCGCCACGTTGAACTTCCATCCGAAGTCGGAACGGTAACAGGCAGTGCTACAGCGCTCGATGTCTCCAAGCTTCCACCCTTGTCGTCTAAAGTTGCGGCACTGGAGATTACGAGTACTGGAGTTAAGATTGGTGGCTTTGATAGAGATGTCACCTTTGCAGAGTTATGGGAAGGTCGCATCAAAGGGCTGAAGGAAAAACTGCAGGCTGAGGAAGGTAAGGCAGAAAAAGACCAAGATAAACGAAAAATAGCCGAGTTAAAGGTTGCCATAGACGCAGAAAGCAAGTTCGTTGATCAACTTAAGATCGCTGATAAAGAGAATCCTGATCGCATAAGAGCAGAGGCTAGAGCACGAGAGATCATAAAGGGATTTCGCCCAAGTGAAACTGATATCGAACGACTCGCTGGGGAGAGAGGACCAGGTGGTGCAGTACGAGGAAAGCTTGTAGCGCTAACTATTCTTGCAAGTGCTTTCATAGCCTACCGTGAGAAGGCTGCTGCCGCTGCCCCTCCCGCTGAGATAAAAGCAGGCGCTTATGAAGGTCGTCCGGCTCCTGACCATGAATCTGTGCCTGAGTTCGCTCCAGAAGATGCAGGCTTGAAAGCAGGGTTCGTCCCTGACGTAATGGAGAAACCTGGCTCAGGTTACAAACGCCCAACCCATGAAGATCTTGCTGATAATCAATCTGGAGACAAAGCAAAGGATGCTGCGGATAAACCCGTGCTAGCAAAACTTGATTTGCTTCCTGATCGCAAGATGACGACTGATATTCTTATGCTGTTGTTGCCAGGCATTCAAAGAAATCTTGCCATTCAAAATGAAAAAGCCCTATTGGACAAAAAGGCTGGAGTTCCCATTATTGACGAGAAAAAACTAAAGGATGAATGGGATCGCGGTGAATTTGGACCAGAGTCGAAGCGCTTATGGCAAGAAGCAAGCAAAGTCATGGAGAACGAATCGCTTGACTGGATGAAGATGCTAGATATGCGCGGTTTACAGTTTCCTCCGGGTGCTGTGTATGGACCTGGTATCAGTGAGAGTGGCAGCCAGATGAGAGAGGGCGATGCTCTGTTCAGGGCACGACTGAGAGCTGGCGATGTGAAGCCGAATTTGAATTTCTCAGAAATCAAAGATGCTCAGCTTCCGACAGAGGAAGACGTAGCTAAGTTCATTAGAGCTTTTGCTTGGACTATTAAAGCACAGGCGTCCCATAATGAATCAGTTCTTGCGGGGCAGGTTGCCTACACTCAAGAGTCATTATCGAAAATACCTAGCCTTAAACCTGTTGATTGGAATCCCCCAAAAGATGGCAGCCCTGAGGAAATGCTGCGCTGGCGTGCTGGTGCTCTTCCATGGATCGAAACAGCAAATCGGGTAAGAACTTACGCTGAAACAATTGCAGCATTTAACGCGGCCACTACTACACATGGAAGAGACTGGCCAAGCTTGAATGACTTCTTCAAATGGCAAAAGGATGTGGGCGCGGCTGCTACAACATTTCCTGATGACGCGTTGAAAGACCCCGATTTCCCTGGAAAGCTCACGCGCAATTCAAACGGCACTGTGAAGGTTGAACTTGATATGCCGGAAGGAATTGATAGAAACAACCCAGCCAACATCGCCAAGATTGAGAAGATGGAACGTTGGTTAACCAAATGGTCTCCGGCTGTCGATAAAGTCACAAAGGAACTAACTCTGGCATTGGCAGAGAAAGACCGCTTGCTGGTCCATGTTGAAGAAGGCGATTTTGAGCGTGAGCACAAAGTTAAGAAGGAAGAGGTCGAAGCCTTCAAGAAAGCAAATCTAGAAAATCCAAAAGATCCCAAGAGTCCTTCTCTTTTGAAAGGCGATGAAAGTGATGTTGGCAAATTTGTTCGGCTAGCAGATGGACAAGGAGATTGGCGAGTCTTAGCAGTTAAGCCCGATGGCTCCTATGAACTGGGCAAGCGGGCGCCTAATGGTGAAGAGTTCAACTTGAAACGTTATAGTTTTGATTCGGTTCCTTGCGATAAAGACGGCAAGGAAAATCCCAAAGGCGACTATGTGAAAGTCACTGGATATCAGGACTACCAATGGGCACGGTTCTACAGTTACAACAATTGGTGGGGAGTCGATAGCGTCCATAAAAAACCTACAATGGAAGCAAAAGTCTTTCACAAAAACGATTATGTTCCAATATTTGATAATGGTCGAATGCGCTTGATGCCTGCTGGGAAGTTGAGTGACTGGCAGACAGCTCAGGAACGGGCTAAACAGACTGGTAACGTTGTAAACGCAACAGTAGACGCTGGCATGATTGTTAGTGGTCTGTATGAAGCTCGTGCGGCTGCAATGGCTGCAAAAGCAATGAAAATGACAGGTACACAGGTTTTTAAAGCCGCTGTAAAAGAGGGGGCATGGCACTTCGCACTCGGTGCTACTGGTTTTGGAAAACAGGCAATCGAAAACCTGACGCCTTTTGGTTATGGAAGGAAAATAAACGAAGCGCGGCATTACGTCATACTTGCTGATATTTCGATTGGAATGTTGCCTGCGGGTGCACAAAAGGCTGTTTGGAATTCTGTAAACGTCTTTAAGTGGGGAAGAACAGCAAAAGAGGCGGAAAGTGCAGTCGAAGCATACAAACTCGGTAGAGTTGTGGCGGCTGGCACTGAAGTGAAGATGACCATGGGGTTGTATGACACTGCAGTACGCGGTGCACATAAACTGTATGAGGGATGGAAGCTTCCCGTGATCGGAAGAGTCTTGCCTATTGGAGTATTTCCACTGGCTGATTGTTACTTCCTTGCTCAGTTTAGCGATACTGCCGCTGCCATTAAAGACAAGAATGACCCTCAAAGAGCTATGCTTTTTGATGCAATGGAACGTCACAAAATCGCACGTGATAAAGACAAGCCACTGTATGCAAACCCTTCGGAAGCTACCGATGAGCAGTTCAAGCAAGCAATGAAGCCTACGATTGATGAATACATCAAGCGATTAGGAAACAAAAATCAATCTGCAGAGAGTGAGCAGATTGGAAATGCAGCTAAGGAAGCAATAAAACTTCCTGCAAACAATCCTGACAGAGTAAAGCTTTCAGTCAAACTTGCTGAAGAATGGAAGACTGCGACTGATGCGAAAAAATATGCAATCGCTGCGGCTCTTCTCAATTTGTCAAAGGATGCTGAAGGAAAGTATCCAGAGCAAGTAATGGGAATAAGTACTTCTGACTTACAACAGAAGTTGGCGCGCAGCCCAGAAGCCATAGCTCATAAAAGCACAGAACTCTTGAGCAAGTCACCAAGTGATGAGGACCGAGAAGCATACAGACAAGAGCTTGCGAATATTTATAAGAATCCTTCTGAGCCATCAGAGAAGTATGCTGCTGCTAAAGCTCTTTTGCAATTGTCTATGGGAAAAGATGGAAAGCTTAGTCCTCTAGATGCTAAGTCCGCTCTCGATATCAATGATGTAGCGACATTCAATAATCGCTCTGCCGAAGGACTTCTAAGCCGCTTGACTGAAAGTGTTTTGAAATCGCCTGACGATGCGGACCGGAAGAAGCTTCTCAAAGATGCCGATGACAAATTTTGGTCTGGAACAGAGCGTGAGAAAGTCGCTGCGGCGATAGTCTTGCTTTCGCTCAGAGGCAATGATAGTTTGACCTCGCAAATTCCAAATACAAATCAGACAGTTGCAGGTGTATTAGACTACCTCAATAAGAGAGTCAGAAACAGCGACGATCCTGAAGTTAAAATTGCTGTAGGCGATTTGCTTTTCCGAACAGCTCAAATGGGCAGCTCTAGCCTCAATGTTCATGCTCGAATGGCTGCTGAAGGCGAAAAGAAGTACAATGAAGCAAATGAAAAGCTTGCCAAAGACCCTGACAATGAAGACCTGAAGACTGCTGCAAAAACTGCAAAAGATGAGCTTGAGCAGCTAAGAAATGCGCAGAATGATGTCCACGACTTTCTAAAGAAAGTAAATTACAATGCTGCTGATTTTGCCAGCACTTTGATGGCGGTAATACAGAGTGATAAGACTCCGCGGCAGGTGAAGCTTGACGCAATCGCTTCAGCTAATGGTCCTCGGCTTGCCGCAATTCTACAGCACCTGAAAGCCAGTGTTGAACCTGCGCTACTTCGAGAGACGGACGATAATGCTCGCATCGATGGATTGAGCGGTCTTTATGGACGAGACTCCAAGTCTATCGAAAAATTCTTGCGAGGACTTTCCTCTGACCTCGCCGCTGACAAAGATGTTCGCGCTCTTGCCTCTCAGGCACTGAGCATGGTGGCTCTCGATCGAACCACTGTGAATGGTATACCTGTGACTCCTGGTTCTCTTGTAGAAATTGGCAGCAAAGGTGATGTAATTCTCGATGGTCCTGGTATTGTTCCTTCGCATGCAGTTTTTAAGATAGAAGCTGATGGCAAGCAATATGTTGCTGCAAAGGATGGTCCCGTTTGGATTGCCAGAAATGGCGACCATATACCAGTTCCCAAAGGCAAGTTGATGGAAGTGAAGTCAGGCGACTCTGTGATCGTGGGGGACAAGGATAAAGGACGAGCGCTTTTCTTGAGCAATGAGCAAACTGACGCTATTGCAGAACTTTCAAAACAATCTAAGCTGCTTGGTTCAAAGCCTGGTGCCATCAGTGATGCATATGTAAGTAATCTGCGTAAAATTTTGGAGAATCCTTTACCTCCCAACACAGACTTGACTCCCAATCAGCGTGTTGAATTGCTAGTTGCAAGACTTCAAGCTGCACAAGCGGCGAAGGATTTAGGTCCGGAAATATTCGGAGATAAGAAAGATAAGGCTCAGAAGATCATAGGGGACGCTCTAGCTGATTGTATACAAACGGCTAGCCCTGAAATTTCTATAGCTGCACTGGTAAAAATTGATGCGGCAACGCTTGCAAATATGTCAGTTGAGAAAGCTGATCAAGTAAGAGAAAGCACTTTCAAAATCCTGAAAAATACTCCTACTACAGAGGCAGGATTTGCACTTCGCGAAGTGCTGTTGAATAAGATGCCTGAACTTTTCGAAGGTGCTAGCAAAGCACAGCAAAGCAAAGCGCAGAGATATTTGGAAGCCCTGCTAATGCCAGAGGCACGGCAGCACTTTCGTTCATTCGATTCCCGAACACTTTATCCCGATTATGTAGCAGGGCGCCCAGAGCTGCGTGTTTCAGCACTTGATGCGCTCACAAAGATGAATCCCGATAAAGCTGCTGATTTAGCTAAATTGTTACTGTCAGGAGGCGACTATCAAGGACATAAGGTCCAAGCAGATTTTCCCGTTGTTCGGTTGCAAGCGGTGAAGACTTTAGAGAAAGCACTGCCATTGGAAGTTCATGAAATAGCATTGCAGGCTTTGCGTACCGAAAAGGACCCAGCTGTTCTGGCGCGCCTCAGAAATCTTGAATACGGACAACGTCCTGATATGGATCCTGTCAAAGCTATGGAGGAAGTCGAGCGATTGGAGAGTCGTGTTCGCGACCGCGCCAAACCTGGCTTACTAAATGACGGTTTAGACACCTACAATAAGATTTCTCGGAATGGTTCGGAAAAATTCTGGGTGTCTCAAGCACGCAGTCTGGCGCTGGGCTCTGATGGCTTTGGAAAGATGTTTGATCCCTTCAAACCAGAATGTGTTGAGGCCAGAAAAGCTCTCATCTATGCGGTAACCCATCCCGAATTACACAGCGCAGAAATAGCGGCAGCTGGATTGTATGGACCTATCTTCAATGCATACAAAGACATGGATGCGATTAAGAAATATGCAAGTGAATTAGCCGGACCACTTGAAGCTGCTTTATTGAATAATCCCTCACTAAGCGCCTCAGCCAGGCATTCGCTGGTAGATTCATATATGGGACTTAAGCCAGGAGAGAATGGAGTAGTAAGCAAGGACGAGGCCGCAATTGTTTTAGCAAGGGTTCTTGAGGCTGAGTTGAAGCGTATGCCTCGAATCCCGCTTGCAAACTACGATGAATATGGAAAAAGTGTCGCGCTACAGGAGAAAATTGTTGAAGCCCTTCGAGAGTTAAAGAGCGAGAAGATTGCTCCTATTCTCGATGCCCTATCGCACAAAGAACCAATTAAATCTGTTGATGCAGCCGGACGTCCTCAGCTGGTTGATTACGCTGGCAATATTCGCAAATTCGAATATGATTCGAAAGACCGCGTCGTGAAATTTACTGAGTATCCCTCTGGTAAAGTCTTTGAGCGCGATTCGCAAGAACCTCAGTTTTTCAAGACTAAGTCTGGAGAAAAGATAGAGGCACCATCTGTGCAGCTAAATAAAGCAGAGACATGTCCCACTGACCGATATCAGTGGAGCACCTTTGACCGTTTCAATGTCAAAGGAGATTTCGGTGATTTTACCTACAAAAAGGATGGTAAATCATACGTACAGAAGGTCAATGGAATGCTCATAGAAGAGGAATTGAGCGGGAATACTCGCAAAATAACTCTTACATATCCTGGTGGCAAAGAAACAAAAGAGTTTGTGTTCACGGGTGACGAAAAGAAAGTAAATGTAAGCGTAACAACGAAGCCTGCCAACAGTGTACAAACCTGGTCATTGGATAAGAACTACGGTTCATTTGTTGGTAAGGGTGCCGATGGGCAAATACTATCAACCGAATCTCTTAGAGGAATGAATGTTCTGCCATGGAATTTTGATAAGGGTACACTTCTGGTTCTGGAGGGTGGACGCGGAGGAACTTTACGATTTACTGACGCAAATGGTGCTGTCTACACGAAATCTGGTTCCGACGGAACAGAGCAGAAAGTCTTTGCGGGCTATGGTGATGCTGCCGCGCATCCACTTCGTTCTGTATCTTCTGCTGCAAAAATATTGTCAAATAATCAGTCGGAATCAAATGAGTTAGCGCGGAAAGCTGCTGAATTAGAGCTGCGCTACGCGCAGAAGAATGACCCTGCTTCAATATTTAATTCTCCGGCTGATGCAAACAAACTTGCTGATTTTATGGGCAAGGCACTTGCTGACAGAAACGCAGACGGCTATACAGTTTCAAAATCACTGCATATGGCTATGTTTGTCGAGCCAATAAAGGGTGAAGATGACCCTCGTTTGACGGTGCTTCGAGAAGCTCTACGTGATAAGAACGACATGGTGCGACTAACCGCTGCACAATATTTGATGGATTCTCCTGTATCTTTAGATCGCAATGGCATTGCAGAAGCCTGTGCTGATATTGTGAAAAATGGCTCCTCCACTGGCAGAGCAAAACTTGCCCAATCAATGCTTGATCAGTTGAAACGGATTGATTCAAGCATGGTGGAGAAAGCAATCTCTGATACTCCAGATAAGCCTCGATTGGGCTCATCCGAACGACCGGACAATACTAGCGCGGTAGGAAATGCAAAATATCAGCAAGCCTTTGAGCGAATAAGAGCTTCACTGCTGGAGGGACCCAAAGACGTTCTCAGCTGGGAGTGGGGGAAGTGGGGACAAGTTGCGAAGGAACTAAACTCGAGTCTTCTTACCTGGTCCGGAAGGTTTGAAGCAGAGAGGCAGGCTGTAAACCAAATGCTTTCGAATCTCGGCGGCTTAACCAAGTTTCTCATGGGAAGAGAGGAACTTGAAGCTAAGAAGAAAGATGCTAAAGCCAATGTCATTAACGATGTGTGGTCGTCATTTGATCAGTTGATGCTAAAAGCGATGAAGGATGGCGACGATTCGCAAAGTGTTCTTGCACGAAAAGCACTCGCCTTCATTGTTATGAGTAACGGCAAGGAACTGGGGCTGGAAGATGCCGATAAAGTTAAGGCTGTCGATAAGGCTGTTGATGCAATCACTAAAATCTGCAAGGACAGCGGTCCAGGAAGAGGCGATATGACTTGGATCGTGCAGAGTTTGTTGACTGAGAAAATTGATCTTTCAGCAGATAACAAAAAGAAAGTTGTGGATGCGCTTGATTCTCTTGCAGATCCAAACAAAGGAAAAATGAATGCAGAGGTAGCTGCCGGCATTGCTGCGCTAGCACTTGAGCAGGAAATGCGCTTCATGCCAAGGCAAGGTCAGGCAGGATACAACGAGAGTGTAGCCTATCAGAATAGGTTGCTCGATACGCTACAGAGGTTCGGAAACAAAGAGATGATTCCGGCGTTGAAATATTTTGCCACTCAGCATTCAGATGCTTCAGTCAGAGAGTCTGCTAACAAAGCACACCAGGAAATTCTCAAGCGCAAGAATGATGGTATTGTTCGAATCGTCGATCAAATGGTATCTAGCGAATCTAGTGTAAAATTTCCGAGCATTCGCTCTGCAGTTGACCAGAGGGTGCCCTTCCTTGTGTCGGCGCTGAATGATCCTAAACTCTCGGAAATTCAGAGGGTGCGTGCTGCTGAGCTGCTACTCTCTCCCGAGAATAGGGGTCTCAAGGAGACAGATCTTAAGCTTGCAGCAAGTGTATATGCAAAGTTTGCCTTGAGCAACAAGTCCGAGGAACTCAGATACAAAGCTGCTGACTTCATCATGGACAAGAGTAATGGACATTTCACTGAAGAGCACCAATTCGCAGCTGCTCGCGTGATGGCTGAGTTGTCCCAGGGTGCAAACAGTGAACAAATAAGAGCCAGAGCTGCTTTGATTTCAGCAAAACTAGATGGCGCTGATTCTGCAGCTGCAGCGCATGGAAGTCTTGATGCGGTAAAAAATCTCAAAGCTGATTCTGCAGAAAATACAGCGCGCCTCGAGAAAGCGCTTGAAGAGACATTGAGGCGTCTTGAGGCAAGTGACAAACTTGGACTGGCTCAGGCTGCAATTGTTAGAGCGGCTACTCTGTCCAGCTCAACATTGGGTGCTAGTCACCCCTTAAGCAAGAAGTTTGCCACCATGTTTGCAGAAATGGCAGAGAGCAAAACTCCACTGGAAATAAAAGATGCCGCTGACTCTCGATTGGCGCCGCTGAAAGATGCCATCAATAGTGGTGACCATAACTTGAAGATGGCAGCACTTGAGTACACACTTAAGGCAAATGGAATAAAACGCGCTGTCGCCAACGATACTATTAAGCTTGCCGTGGAGGAAACTACGCGGTTAGCTATGGGAGAATCGGCTGATAAGCCTTATGCAATATCGTTGATGAAAAATCTTCGTTCAGAAAACCTTGACGTTGCTCTGGCTCGAATCACGCCTGAGTTTCCCAAGCAAGAAGCTTATGACTTGTTAGCGGCCATGCCAAAAGAGGCGGCTGCAAAAGTTATGAATGACAGTCTTGATGCTTTGAAGACACTTGTTAGAACTCAGAGAAACTTAGCTGCGGATCTGCAGCAAGACCATGAGAAAATGCTGAAGGATCCAAAATATGGTGAACTCATAAAGAATTACATGAAAGCAATTGGTGAGAGTTCTGATTTCAAACTGCCACCACATCTGGCACTGAGGCCAGAAATACTACAGTCGAAAATGGAACATATGCTCAAATTGTATGGGGGAAGCAATCGCTCTCCTGAAGCTGAAGCACAGCTTCTTAAGGCATACTCTTTTATTAGCCAATTGCCAGAATCAAAGTCACCACAACTTAGTGAAATGGGGCAAATTCTAGAGAAAGCTGCTTTAGACATGAAGGCGCGACCTCTATCATCTGATGACCCACGTTTGTCAGCGATAAGAGATCTGCTGCAAGTAAATGGGCTCAGTGAGAGAATAAGAATGGGGCTTGCAGTCGGTGTACTTGACGCAAATTCAGGCGTTAAGGTCGGAGACCCTATGCGTATACAGGCTTATAAAGTTTTCTCTGAGTTGAGCGAAAGCAACGATGCCGTTGTGAAAAGTCAAATGCAGAAGCATTTCGTAGATGCCATTGCTCGCATCTCAAATCCCATAGATAAGAACGACGAAGCTTTGAAGGAGTTGCTGGCTAATCTGCCAGGCCGAGGCGCGGAGCAGGCTCGTCTTGAGCTAGCAAATAAGGTTCTTGCAAAAGATACAAAACTAACAAAAGATGACTACAAACTCTGGTCAGGCGCCTGGAAGCAAGTGATCAGTTGTCTGGGCAGTTCTGATGCTTCGGTAAGCGCTCAAGCGAAGAAACAAATTGAAAGTTTGGAAAAAGACAATCCAAACAAGATGCATTTGATAAAAGAGTTTCTTGAAGTTGCGCAGAGCCGTCTTGATGGCAAGGACAAGCGAAACAATGAGTTTTGGGAGACCTTCAAGTCTGTTCTGGACAAATTCGAGACGTCAAAATCTGACCAGGTTTATGAACTGGTTGATAAATGGTTGAAGGCTAATCCTAACACTGGTAATGAAGCTGAAGATCTTGAGAAGAAGGCAAGCAATTCGACCAGAAAATGGGAATCCGAGCAGCTCTGGGAGCAGTCTATAGCGGCAAGAGAAAAGGCTCTTCCAGCAGATAGCATTGAACTTGCCCAGGCTCGAATGCGCTACGCTTCTGCGATGATGAAGGGTGACGGATATTATTACAATGCCTCGAAGATAAAAGCGCAGACGGAATTGGCTCTTGATGTGATCAAGAAGAATGCTCCAAATGCAGTTGAGACAGCCGATACAATTTCGAGAGCTGCTCAAATGATGGAGAGGACACGCGACTATGGCAAGGCCCTGAGCTTGAACCTCGAAGCGGCGGGAATCTATGCAAAAGACCCGGCAAAACGTGCTGAGGAAGGCTATTCGCTAGCTAAAGCCGCTGCAATTCAAATGCAATGTGGTGAAATGAGTGCCGCCATGAAAAATGTTGAGAAAATCAGTGAGCTGTTAAAAGCGCCTTCTCTGAGCGATCATGACAAAACCATGTTGTATGCAGCTCTTCTTCAAACTTTGAAGCCAATGATGCTTACGGATAAGGACGGTTCGAAAAACAAAGCAATCGAACATCTGAAAGCCGTTAACGATAAGCTTCCCAGTCTGAATTTTGCCTCCTTGAGTAAAGAGGAGGCTGAGCGCGCATTTGAAGCGTTCTGGTGGATCGGTCAAACGATAACTGACAATCGCGAAAGTACAAAAGAACAAGTTGCATTAACCTTCAATGCTTACGAAAAGGCCCTTGAAGCTGGACTAAGAGCCAAGGGTGAGAAAGACACTTCAACCATAGGTCTCTTCAACTACTACGCAAGCGTTCTAGAGAGGAACGGTCAGCCTGATAAGGCCGCGGTTTACAGAAGTCGATACGAAAAGATGATGGCTGAACGCACATCTGTTCCAGCGGGGGCAAAATAGGTCCCGAAGGATTCGGGAATACAACTATTAGTGCAAAAATGCGGAACTGCGCATTGACATTAAATTGTCCGGGCGGCATTATCTTTTCATGGGGATGGTGGGCTTTCCGGAAAAGAGGAAGGTCCGTGTCAAACAGGAATCATTTTTTGAAATGACGTGCACAGATTGAAGATCTGTGCAGTTTTGTTTGCTGCAATTTTTGAGGTTCGTTAAATGGCGAAGGATAAGACCAGTGAAGACGAGAATCAGCTTGATGAAAAGAAAGGGGATGACTCTTCTGATCAATTAGCCACTGCAGTCGATTGGGAACGTGATAGGTCCAGACCGGTGCAAACCCAGCTGGCTCTTGCAGATGGTGGGGAGGATGAGCGCAGGCACAAGTCTCCATTCGGGCAAAAGAAAGCAGATGCCCCAAAGCCTGATTCACCGAAGCCTGACGCGCCTATTCCGGGAAAGAATGATATTCCTCCAGCAAAACCATCGACGCCAGATGTTTCGCCTAAAGTTGAACAGGTTTCTCCCAAAAAAGATTCTCGAACCGA
The DNA here is from genome assembly GCA_044226015.1 of Obscuribacteraceae bacterium (SeqCode). Classification (GTDB taxonomy): domain Bacteria; phylum Cyanobacteriota; class Vampirovibrionia; order Obscuribacterales; family Obscuribacteraceae; genus JAIEPM01. Next base: position 323,153 of record JBGAHS010000006.1, on the reverse strand, counting down.
GGCTCCCGTAGCTGTAAAAGATGCTGCAGATAAGGTGAAGTCGGAAAATTCCAAGCTCGAAAAAGTTGCTGACCCCGAGTTTCTGAAATCTATCCCTCAGGGCACGCTCAACTCAACCCAACGCGCATTTGAAGCACTTAAGACTGTTGAGCCAGGAAAAGAGCTGACTGTCGCGCAGCGAAAAGCATTCGAAGACGCATTGAAAGATGCAGCTAAGCCTTTACCAACTTGGGTTTCTGACCATCAACAGAAACTCATCGATGATGTGCAAAGTAAAGTTCGAGTCATGCAAAATGGAGTCGAACTGCCGCCGTGGACACCTGAGAAAGAGAAGCAATTTGTTCTTAATCTTCGTGCTGTTCAAAAGGCGGTGGGTGAGTTGAGCCCCGATGCACAAAAACGAGTAGGAGAACTTGAAGGACTTATCGGACAATTGCCGAAAAGTGACACTGTCAGGCGCGGTGTATTTCAGCGCATGCTTGATGAAGAAGGAAAGAAGGATCCCAAAATAGCAGCATATCTAGACCAGAAAAATCAAATGGACAAATTCACAGTAGACAATGCTGCTGGGTTGGTGCGCAGAAACATGCACCAGCAAGATATGTCCGTGTTGCATTCCTACGGTGTTGTATCAGGCTTGTACGCGATAGCGCTTGATCGAGCTGGTCAGAAGTCTGATCAAAAGCAGATCGAAACTCTATTGAAGGATTCTGTGCGCGATAGGTTTGCACCAGCAAATATTCCAGAGATCATTCAACTCGTTGATAAGTACAAGCTTGATGAGAAAGAAACGCAATCAGTTGAAGCTAAAGTACACGGCTACGGAGACATGAAAAAGGCTCAGCAGATAATGGCTGACGCTAGCTTGGGCACAGTGAGCGAGCGTCTTGCGAAAGCAAGAGAGCACTTTGAGAAAGCTATTGGTGCTGCTGATTTGGTTGATCAAAAGAAGACCAACGAAGAGATTGAGGAACTTACGAAAAAGAGAATAGTTGCTGGCGATTCAATCACTGGTGAAAAGCTAAATCAGATGGAGGACAGAGCAGTAGAGCTTGTCGCAAAAGCCCGTCTCGGTTTCGAAGCACGATTGAGTTATGCTCTTGCGCTGCAGCAAGCAAGCGTTCAGACGAAGGATGCCTCACTAAATGAGCAAAGCATCAATATGTTGAAATCAATTGAGAACATTGATCCGGCATACAAGTTAGACCCGACAGTGCAAGGTGCATTGATTATTGCTCAGCGAAAGCCAGCAGAAAATATTGATTTGAATGCAGCTGCAGAACTTGGAAAACCTGCTGTAGAAAAAATCAAAGAGGAAATGATCAAAGCCGGTGGAAAACCAGAGGACAAGCCAGGTTGGCTAAGAGCACTCACTTTCGCTGGAGAAACACTGGCGGGGATTTTGGCATTTCATCTCGTTGGGAAATATGTATTTAAGCCCATCGGAAATCTCAAGAATTACGTTAGCAGGTCATGGGAAATGTCTTCGCGCGTGAAGCGTGTTGAGGCGGAGCAAACTCCGTCGCTAAAGCCTGGAGAGGAACCACGACTGACACTGAAGACGAAAGATGGGAAAGAATATCCAGTCGAGGGGGTGCGCAACGCTGATGGACGCCTGAGAGTCAATGATGGTGGCAAAACTGCTGTCATAAAGCCTGGAAGGGGTGACCTTCTCTATGTCAAAGTTGCTCCTGATTCAAACCTAAGTAAAGAGCAAGTCAGAGAACTTGCGGCGCAAAAACTCAAACCTGTTGGCGATGAAGCTATAATCGCTGAAAATCAGCAGAGACATCAAGAAGAGTTGGCAATAAGAGAGAGAGAAATTGAGCAGCTTAAAGCTGCTAATGAAGAGCTTCAGCGAAAGCTGGCAGGTGAAGGACAGAATGCTGTTTTCGAACCGACTCCGCCCGACAAACTAGCTGTGCCCAAAGAACTGCTTAACGAGCGAGCAGTTAAAGATTTTCATGACCACATCGAAAGGGCATCTGGCGATATGCGCTCGAACCCGAGTGATGCAGGTTTGCGTTTGAGAGATGCCGTTTTTGACTTTATGCAAGGTGCTGGGATAAAGGATGCCAATCTGCACCCAGAGCGCGTTGATTTTGTGGTGAACAAAGACGGCACAAAGGTGGAGATATCATATAGTACCGGTGATGGTGCAGAGTCGAAGCCAGTATCGAAAGTTGAGGGAAAGTTCTTCCTCGGTGACGGAAAAACTGAATTACCCGCCGATAAGGTGCAAACCAAGATAAGTGTGCCTGAAGGACTCATTCGAGGTAATGTGGGCGAACTCTCCAAATCTGTTTATGTTGCTCTTCTGGAGCAGACCAATAGAGGAAACTCTTCGAGTGCCAGAACTGATAGAGCTGGCATGAATGATTTTGTGGCGAAATCACTAGAAAAACATGTAGTCTTGCCTAGCGATGTTGGCACCACTAGTTCGGCTACAGCAGGCGCAGCGAGCCTTGAAATTACAAGGTTGCCGGAGGGGAAACCCAAAGTTGCAGAGCTTGAGATTTCAGAGCGCGGTGTTCGTATTGGTGGTACCGATCGTGACCTCAGTTTTGTGGAAGTTTGGTCTGAGAAAGTCAAAGACTTAGAATCTCGATTGGCCGCAGAGGAAGGCAAGCAAGAGAGCGAGCGAGATCAAAAACGTATTGCAGAGCTAAAGGCTTCAATTGAATCGGAGAATCGTTTCATCGCACAACTTAGTGATGCTAAACATCCAGAACATGCCAAGGCAAAAGAACGAGCTGCTGAAGCTATGCGCGGATTCCGTGCAAGTGAAGGCGAACTTGATCGTCTGGCAAAGGAAAAGGGACCTGGCGGCGAAGTGCGCGGACGCATGGTGGCTCTAGCTATTCTCGCATCAGCCTTTCTCGCCTGGCGTGAAAAATCAGCGGCAGATAAAAACTCTTCCAATTAAGGCTGGTATCGTCCTGCACTGGCTAGTGTTCGCTGTAAATCGATTTCACGAGGATGACGGTTCAACAGCTTGTATCTGTTTTTCCAGAGCAGAATAGCCACGACTGGCGTCCCTAGAGCGATTAATATTGCAGAAACGAATATTGATGTTAGCACTAAAGAGATCAATTTATATAGCTGAACCAGGTGATTGTCTAAAGCAGTAAGACGGGCATCAACATTCTCTAACTTTTCATGTACGCTTCCGAGTGGCTGATTTAGTCCATATAAAGGAGACTTGAGTTGATTCAACGGACCCCGAATCTCCTCTAAAGGCTTTTGCAAATTCTTGATAGGGTCTTTCAGTTCCGTGATAGGTCCCTTCAACTCCATTATCGGCTGACGTAGCTCTCTGATTGGCTTGTTGATGTCTGCCATGCTTGAACGCACGCTAGCGAGATCTGTGCTGATTTTCTTTAGCTCTGTATGAATAGGTCCCATTTGTTCTCGCACTGAGACTATATTCTTTTCGGTAGATGCTAATTCTGTTTTCACTTGATCTAATCTGGAGTAAGTTTGATTCAGCCCTTCGTTTACTCCTCCCAGATGCTCGTGCATTGGACGTAGAGTCTGGTCAATGCTCTTCATGCTGTTTTTAATTTCTGCCATGCCTTCGCTGAGACCAGCTATTCGGTTCTCCAATGAAAACAACGACGGCGGCAAGCTGGAAACGGGTTTTGTAAGTTGCGCAATTTGAGTCTGCAATTTTAGTGATTGCTCTTGCAATTTAGTGACCGGCTTCAACAATCCTTCTATGGGTGATATCGGATATAGTGCTGAAAAAGGGCTGAATTTTCCCTTCTTGCGCTTGGTTTGGACTACAACAGAAGCTGGTAATTTGTTTTGCAATTGTTCTGACTTCGATTCAGGAGTACTTCTGTGGTCAGTATCATCCAAAGCAGAACTCTCGTTCAGGCGCAGTAAGCTCATGCTTCCATCGTTGCTTGAAGGATAGTTAGCATGAAAACGTCCTTCGGTTGGAGTTGCTTTATTGCCTGGCAAAGTGTTTTCTTGTGCCAGCACGCTCGCCGGGCATAGAAACATAGATGCTGAAATATAGACGAAAGTCTTTTTTAACATGTTGCCCCCGTCGCGAAAGTGAAGTTGGGACGCATAATATTGAAGGTCGTTCCCAACAAAATTGTTATGGTTGATTTCCCTGTCAGTCATTCCGGTTCGCTTGCATCAAAAATGGTGGGTTGTCTATCGGCATGGCGCTTTGAATCTTTGGGTCAGCACTCTGAAATATTATCCATAAAAGCGTGGCGAGGAAAAGACCAAGCATGGACAGAAAAATGAACCTTGTGCTCGCAGGCTCTTCTTTTAAGTCAGGGGCAGGCGAATCTTGCAGATTCATATTTTCATCCTCCTTTCTGGTTTTGACTCAAAGGTCCTCTTGCGGTTCCCGTCAAAACTTTTGAAGATCGAAATCGTCTTTTGGCTACAACGAGACCTCAAATGGGTGAAATTCGGACTCTTTTTCTGTCGTAAAGGCCCGTCAATACATGATTTTCAGAAAACCATACTGGAGTATGGAACATTGGGCTTGAGCTGGCGTCAAGTTAAACATGTACCGAATGAGGTGGAACAAAAAAAATGAATACCAAGTCGATTTTCGCAGCAATTATAGCCATCACCATAGGCGGTGCGAGCGCCGTTCCGGCTCTTGCCAGCGATAATTCCAAGGCATTGAATCAGATGGCTATGCAAATGTACATGCAGCAACAGCAACAACAGCAATACAACCAAGTTGTTTCAAACGCGAATCAGGCAGCACTGGCAGAAGCGGCATGGCAAGCTCAAAATGGTGCCTACCCTTATAAGGATCAATTTGGTAGATCATACGGACCATCAGGGTACGCTAATGGAACTATCAGCAACGTGCCATTTTTGAACAGATTGCTTCCTGGATATAACGGATTGCTTGCCAACGGTTCTTACAACAATCCTTATTACAACTATAACAACAGCATATACAATCGCAACAACAATGGTTATTGCTACGGAAACAACAACAACAACAATCGCCTCTCAAGATCATTGAACAAGCTCTCGAACAAACTCAACAGGACTATTCGTTACTGGTAATGATTGACTGCTATTATATTCTCTCAAGTTGAGTGGTGAAGAAATTGAGCGAATATAAAAACCGATTACTTTTTCTGATGACCTCCATAACGGTGTTGGGCTCTCTTTGCTCAGCACCGTTTTCATTGGCACAGAGCAAGAATTCAAGAGTGTTCTCGCCTGACAAAAAACTCTATGCTTATACAAAAAGTGCATCACAAATGGTGTCAACTGGTGCCGGTGATGTTCCAGCTAGTGAGATTTGGATTGGCGACACTGCCACCAAAAAAGAAACGGTTTTTGTAAAAGCTGGTGACAAATGCGCAACGGGACAAACTCTTGGAGACTTGCAAATCGGTGATGCCTCCGATCTCAAATTTTCTCCCGACAGCAAGCACCTGTATTTTCTCTGCGGTGCGTTCGCTGTATCAGGTGCTGTGATTGATTTGAATCTTTCAACTCATAAAATGAAGTATGTTGTTGATGGAAACAGTCTTGAAATAATTTCCAATGGGAAATGGAAAGGTAATTTTGCTGTGTCTCGTCATAAGTATCGCGGTGAAAAAGGTGCTTACGACTGGGAATGGGTCATCAATCCAAGCAATGGAAAAGAACTTGGATTATGGCGTTCATTCAAAGAATAGTTAGCCTTAGCCGCGCAGATTTGCGTTGTCTTGTTTGAGAGCGCGCAGCCTTGCTAGTTGATCTTGAAGAAAGCGAATGTTGTTGAAAGAATTGCCAACCGCAACTGCGGTGAGTTCGTTTGCGCCAACTTTTGTCGGTGGCTCGGGACGTCCTACTGCCTTGTCATAGAGGTGCTTTAAGTCGTCTGGTGTACCAGCTAACTTATCGGGCATGCTGATCATCCCTGGCTTAGTGAGCGGCAAACTGTTTACTACATCACCATTCAGAACCTGGAGTTCTTTGTTAGTAAATTCCTTGCCAGCCATTGAGTAAACGGCATCACGCTGATTTGAATCGGTTCTATAAATCGGAACGGAGCCATCAACGGATTGGTTACCAGCACCTGAGAATTTGTCTCGTTGACCGGTTTCAGGATTCACCGATTGTAATTCGTGCTTAGCCTTCAGGAAATTGATATCAATTCTATCGTTGCCATCGTTACTCGCTGCGTGTGCGACCTCAACACCCGTTGCTTGAAGTCTGTCAATTGCAGCGTTTGTGCGTAGAGCCTCTTGTGCTCGAGCCTGCCAGACTGGGTCAGATGAATCTTTAGCGATGTCTTTGAATCTGTCCAATATCTTGTCTGTATTTTCTCTGACATTTTGTGGTGTCACTTCAAATCCAATCTTCTTGCTCAGGTCGGCAAATGTCGGGTCTCCCGAGCCCGGTTTTTCCTTTCCGCTTTTGTCGTATTCAGCAACTTTGCCCATGCTGACGTTCAGAACATCACCTCGACCAAGAGGCAATTCGCCCTTTTCCACTTTAGCTGCTACTTCTGATATCGGTTTGGAAAAGTCATTGCTAGCTGCAGCTAACGCTTTCGCCGCACCCATAATGTCTTTCTTTGCTGCAAATTGATCCAGCCCTATGGGATCACCACCTGCTTTCAGTAGTTCTTGTCTGGCGGCTTCAATAGCCTTAGCAGCAGCCCCTGGCGCTTTGCCATCTCCGTAGGACTTCAACATTGCATTGGCTGCAGTTTCATAGTTGCTCTTGCTCACATCAAAAACTAGCGCATTGTAGCCGCCTTTTTGTGCAGCCAGTGCACTGGCATGTGCGTGATCTAAGGGCTGTTTGTCGAGACTTATTTCTTTAACGCTGGCATCGTCCAGAAATGCCACTGTTGGCTTTTTCGGATCTATCTTGCTCAAGTCTCCGGAGATTTTGAATGAAGTGGCTTTGACATTTTCACCATCTCTGCTGCTCAGACCTGGTCCTCTTTCCATGAGAGACCCTAATTCGATTGGTCTGTCAGCGTTAATGTTCGCCTTAAACTTCGAACTCTCCTGTCTTGCTGGTTCTTGTCTTGCTGGTTCTTGTCTTGCAGGCTCTTCCCTGCTATCTTTCTTTGCCGTCGCATCGAAAATGTTGTTGAATTTGACGTTTCCATCGGCTTGTACTGGGTTACTCTGCTCTGAAGGCTTCGGTATGACCTCATTTCGTTGCTTCAATAAGTCATCAGCGCGGAAGTCTGGCGCTTGCTGTCGCGACGAATCCTGAGCGGTTTCTACACGCTCGGGTGCTGGGCTACTTTTGGGCTCGTCTTTTTCGGACAAGTGCGAAAACCTCTAATCCCCCAGATTCACTATGCCCAAAAACTCATTAATTAAGCCTGATTACACACCCATGACGAGTTTCTTATCAAACTTCTTGGACTGATCACGAGCACTTTCAATCCATGTTCTTGTGGGAAGGTCTTTACCCCAAGCCATAAAGCTCGCTCCATCTACGGTCAACATTGAAGTTCTTTCAATGGATTCGGCAGCAGCTGGCATTAGTTTTAGTATTTCATTTGCCAATCGTACTCGTAGTTTTGAGTTTGTAATGTCCTGCTCGCTTAAGAGTCGTCCGAGCCCGAATGACTTGCCTGGTAACCATTTGTAGTCGCGCCGACGTTCTTGCGGAAGCATAACGAATAGCCTGCGAGCCAATAATGCTGGACAAAGGATTGAGCTTGTTCCTGCTGCTAGTTCATCTGGGTTTCCCGGAGCTAATCTCAGCTCGAATTTTGGCGTTTCAGTGTAATTCTTCTCTTTTGCATTTTGGAATTCAATGCTTTCCCATTTTGATTCTGCTGCATGCGAAACTGCGTGCAGGAATATTTTCCCTGAGGAATCTTTCTCTTCAACTATTTCGTAGGGAGTTGGAAAAAAGGTTTGTTCCAACCAGAGCTCAAATTCTTCGCGGCTACGAGTAACGTATTCCTTAACTCTATACGGACCGACTTCATTGCGGGCGAGTCGCTTGATGTGGTGCATTGATAAGAGCAAACCACGTTTGTTCTCGCCTTTTCGTCCGACTTCATAACCTGGGTTAACGACTATGCCGCAATAATCTGAGTCAGCAAGCACTTTTGAGATGATCGTACTTCCATCCATTCGCTCAACTCTTACTTCACTATCGTTCAAGTAGTAGCTATCTTCATAGGTGGCAATCTGCGCTACATTGTCATTCATCCAGAGCTTGTTCTTAAATAACATAACCAGGAATGAGTATTTCTTAAATGCTTCGACATCTACGAATATTTCATTCATCAGCTTATCTTCGATTTCGATAGCATCCGCTAACGCGCTCAATTCGTGAAAGTGTTCTTTGTCCAGTTCTCTCAGTGAATTGGATTCCAGTTCAGTCCACTCGACCAATAGACCAGTAATTCCTTTTGGAATTGATCTTGCAAGTTCTCTCCCGTTGACTTGTTTATAATGTTCTATGTTTCCCATTTTGTTTTGTAGCACCGGTAGTAGCTGTCCGCCGTTGCCTTCCCTATCAGTGCGTCGTCCGTCTTTTTTTGAGATGCTTGCAAAAAGCTTCTCGTGTTCGCCTTTCTTTACGTTGAGAATCAAAGGTTTTCCAGCGTCTGTTAGCGGAATCAACCATGATTCTGATTCAACTACAGTTCGAAGTTTGTAAGGTCCTGAAAAATCCTCGCTGTCACCAGTGAAGATGCCCATGAGCGTTTCATCAAACTTGCGCTTTCTGGCTCTTTCCTCTGCAAGGGTAGGGCTCATCAATTCGTCCAACTGGTCTTGAGTAAAGCTAGTTTCACCAAGTCCATATTTTTCGTCTTTCATCGGAATGTTCCTGCAGGGGTAAGTAGCTATAATAGCTTTTCAGCTCTTTACCAGTCTGTCATGGGAAATAATTTGTGCATAAGAGATTTGAAAAACTAGTTGTCAAAACAAAACTGCCTCTAATGTTATTTGTTGATTTCATGGCAATCTGCATCGGAGGACGAATTACTGATGAAAGAGAGATATTCGGTAATAGGCGGAATTACAGCGCTCTAGCTACCGATGATGTCATCACAGTGTCGATGCTTGAAGAAGAATCTGATCTTGAGACTAAAGATGATTTGATTGAACCTTTGAGCATGTACTTTGGAGCCATGTTGCTTGGTGCTGAGGCGGAAGTTTCTACAGTTTGGAACTCATGTGTACCTGATGCAAATTTTTTCAAGAAACACCTTCCTTCCGAAAAGTATCTTGTTGAAATGACGGACCTGATATGTTCTGAATCGTGTCTGACACTAGCTGATCTGCTTGAGGTCAGCCAGAGCCTAGCTGCTGAAACCAGGGCTGCAAGCGTGCTGATGGAAGATGCAAACTTTCGCAAGATATTTCCAGGAATACAAACCAAATATGGTGACTATGGGTTCATTAGGCATCGAAGCGGTGCCGAAATAAGAACTTCATGGTACGACCGTGAGTTCCTCGATTCTTATGGATATGAAACTCCAAGCCCTGTCAGTGGCATCATTCAAGAGTGGATGAAAGAACTTCGAATGGAGTATGAGGAACCATTCGGTCAAAAGTTTAGAGTTGCGAAATGGCAACTGGCAAAAGCACTAAATAAAGTTCCTCAGCCGGACAAAATTCGAGTTTATGAGTGGGTAATTGAGACCTTGTTTAAGATCGAGGACTACCATGATTCCCGCGGTGGGACCTATCTCCCAGACCGCCTGGAATGCGAGTTTGCCAACTGTATCTTGACTGTAGACACTGATTCTAACTTCGAATTGATTCAATGCTGAGATAAACGGCTCGAGTGGCAGTTGGAAGTAGTTGCAATTCACCGAACTGTTGAGATCCGCATCAGATGTCGAGCAATTGCTGCTTTTTTCTCTAGCCGCAGTCTGTCCGTGGGGGGAAAAAGTGAGGACAAACAAAAACACCATCCGAACTGAATCGCGATGGTGTCTTAGCTATTGCTTGGCTGCCTCTTGCTGGAGGCTCAATATTTCTCTACGCTTCAGCCAATCCGTCACGTAAAGCGGGCTCTGCTGCTGATGTTCCCGGAATGCGCATTCCTGCTGTTTCTACATCGCCCCTCGGCTCGAAGTGATTGCTTCTTCAATCGCTCACCGAATATGCATACTATGTTATCAGCGAGAATCAGGCTTGTGAAGTCCCCCAGAATAAGCTCATCTTGCATTAATTGTTAGGAACAGAATTGAGCATTTGACACACGCTTTTCTTAAATCAAAAATGTCAGGCACTTGAACCTGTTTTCATTGCTGATTCTTCTCCGAAATCAGTGAAAAGCTATAACCTGTACCGCTTAAAGATATTCAAGAGGGAGTTAATGTATGTCTAATAGATAGCTTTTGCTCGTGGCTACCCTTACATGTTCAAAAAACGAGATTTCTTTAAATTACTGACTTCCCCAGTTCTGAATTCTGCAGCTAGCCCAAGAAGTGTGTGGATAAAGTCAGTGACCGCAGTCCGGTCGGATGCCATCTGAGACAACACTGGAAGGCGCCCTATCTTCTGTCGTCAAGTCGAAAATCCGAAGCTTTCACGTTTTCGAGAAATGCCTTGAATGAAGCTTTGTCCTTGGCGATTTCCTCAGCTGATTGGGGCTTCGTTCGAGCTTGTTTCTTCTTTGGTTTCTCTTCCTCGGTGCCTAGCGTGCGCACATCGCTCTTGGGCAGCCCGGCACTCTCAAGAACCGAATCTGCAACGAAAATAGGCGCAGAGCTCAGTAAAGCCACCGCGATGGCATCAGAAGGTCTGGAATCAATGATTGTGTACTCAAGGCTCTCAACGTCCTCGTCAGTATCTTCATTTGGTTTCTTAGCCAGGTAGAGGTTGGCAAAAAATGCTTTGTTTTTGATCTCAGTGATTTCCACCTTCTCTACTGCGAAGTCGAGCTTTTCTATCGTGTCAAACAAAAGCTGGTGAGTGAGTGGACGTTCAGTCTTGATTTCTTGCAATGCGAAACTTATCGCTGCAGCTTCCGCCGCACCAATCCAAATCGGAATGAGCTTTTCGCTTTGGGGCTCTTCCAAAATCACGATTGCGTTGCCAGATTGCGCGTCGCAGCCAACTTGTGAAATGAATACTCTATGCATGTTTTTAGCGCAGCCAACTGCGCAAAGGTGTCCTATATAGCCTTGTAACTGGATTTTGCCCTGCTATGCTGGAAGCCAACTATTTCTTCATAATTTGAAAAAGAAAAGGGCACGGAAGAATACCGTGCCCTCCTAAAAATAGGACTTTGAACTTATTTTTTTGGTTGCAACGAAGCTTCAGCGCGAAGCCAATATTCTTCGTCCAATCCCATTTGACACCCTTCGGTTTGCCAGAGGAAGTAAGCCGTTTGAGCAATCACATTGTGGTCGACGAAAAACGGTGCTTCGACAGTCTGTTTGTCGTTAGTGATGATGGTCACACTAGCTTCGTTCAGTACCGGAGTTGCCTTAGTTTCGGTCGCGGCTTTCTTTGTTTCCTTCGTAGCTGTTTTGCTAGCCGCTGGTTTCGATGTTGTCGCTTTCACGATATAGACCTCCAACTAAAGTTTTGATGTTGCGCATCATATCACGTGGTTTTTTGTTTGGATTGAACTAAGCCTAAGGCGTGTGTCTGCGAGCTTTAGACTTTATTAGAATAGTATTTGCACGACATATGCCATTCATATACTTGCCTGAATTCTCAATTATGAATAATCTGGTAGTAGTAATGCTCAGGAGTTGAAATGAAAAGAACAACCATAGCCTTCGTTTTAGCTTATGGAGCTAGTCATTGCGCTGCGTTCGCGCTGCCATCGCAATTCGACCAGGCAGTGCAAGAATACAAGGCTAAGCACTTCGCAATTGCTCTGGGCAAATTCAAGGAACTAAGCGCAAAATCGCCGGCAGACGGAAATGCTAGATATTACATGGCGCTGTGTTATCAGGGAATGAACCAGATGTCACTGGCCAAGCAGCAGTATGAGTGGGTCGCAAATAATGGACGAGACCCTTTGCGCTCGTATGCTCAATCTGGGCTAATTCAATTGAGTAAATTTCCAAGTTCGTATTCCTCGTCCGCAAGTAGCTTGTCTACATTAGCTTCGTCGGGTCCATCTCTGACCGCTGCTGCTAGAGCTTCCTCGCCTACAAGGGGGGCTGCTGTTGCGCCAAAGATTTCAGGCAAGTTAAAGGTGCTGGAATTCTCCACGAGCTGGTGTGGCGTTTGTAAAAAATTCGCTCCCGATTGGGATGATATCTCAAATACTTATCGGCAGAAAGCTGACTTCCAAACCCTTGATGGCGATGATGCAGCCAATGAAGTTTTGAAAACCAAATACGGTATTACTGGCTATCCCACATTCATTTTCACAGATAATAGCGGCAAAATGCTTGATCAGATTTCTGGAGCACCTTCGCGAGATGACTTCGAAAGTAAAATCAAGGGTTTTTTGGGCTTAAAATAGTAAGTGACTCATCTCTTGAAGATTTGCTCAAGTCGGTTTAGAGCATTGACTTTAAACTCGTGCAAATCGTCAGATTGTGCCAATGAGGCAATAAGGTTGAAAATATCATAAGCCCCTTTGAGGTTGTTTCCTGATAGCAACTCTTCGGCGAACTCATCGAGTTGCGCTAGAAACCTCAGTTCGAGGTTGGGATCTTTGGACTTTGAGATTGCCTTCCAGATTCTCTTGAGTTTCAGCTGCGCATTGTAAGGGTCGTTGCCATAGGTTCCAATAGCAGCTGTTGTAGCAGAGTCACAAAGCGATGGGCGGTATGTATCAACAGTGCTCGAATTCTCCAGCCCAACAATTGCTTGTAAATATCCTTGTTCATACCTGTGTAATGTCACCATTGCATCGGCATACTCAGTAATGCAGCGACTGGCTTCCCTGAAATTGCTATCTGCATTGAGGATCTCGTAAGCTTGTTCAATGTAAACTGTTGAACTTTCATCTTGATTGTTGAGTCGGTTCATACCGATGAATTGAAGTGCGTCTGCGCGTTGGTCAGCGCTGAGATTTGATTTTGATGCATGCCCATCTAACTCAAGTGCGCGTAGATATTTTTTTTCGGCTAATTCTGGACGATTCTCGTGATTCGCTTTTGCTTCTTTGTAGAGTTTTATGGGTGTGTCAGAAAGAGAGAATGAATCTTCTGTTGGGGCAACACCCTCTTCTTGTGCGCGATTGAACTCGGTTGCTTGCAGAAGGCTTGAAACTCTTTCTTTGCTAACAAAGTATGGGTCGAATTCAACTGAGCGGAACATATTCTTTTTGAGCATGTCGGAAAGAATATTGGTCAATGCCCTGAATTCCGCGGCGCCAAGTACTATGAGCACGAAGATTACTATCGCCGAAGTTCTTTCATCGAGAGTTTTTTTTCTGCTTTTTCGTCCAGCTATTACATGAGCGTGATTGTCTCTAGACTTTGCTGAAGCAGAACCGTCAGTTGTATTTACAAGAATCGTTTCTAATGGTGCCAGACCTGATTGCTTATAATTGATTGTTCCAAAATCAGGGAGATCAGAGAGTTCTTGCCCTAACTCGTAACGAACTTGTTTTGCCAGCGCTTTTATAGAGTCATCGTGTTGAATTTCCAGAAGATGGAAGGTCTTTGAAAAATTTGGTTTGCTCAAATCTAGTCGTCGAAACAGAAGGCATTCGTCTCCACCGTCCAGTTTCGACCACAAAGACGGTTCGCTTGCAATAGCACGAAGAGATAGAAGAATAATTTGAGCCGAGAATAGATCTATTTTCTCGTTGAAGTATTCTGCATCTCTTTTGGGATGCTGATAATTTCTGTGACCAAGTTCGTTGCTTTTGCAACCGCGCAAAGCTGGAACGAAACATCCATCATAGTCAACTAACTTGATCTGCCCCTCATCTGTAACCAGAATATTCCCGTGTTGTAAGTCACCATGGGCGATGCCTGCGGCATCGAGAGAGGTAATCAATTCCTCAAAGGAATTCGCAAGTTCCTCAAGTTTTCTGGAATTGTTTATGTGTTCTGATATGTATTCGAGAAGTGATTTCCCCTTCACCCATTCCATCTTTATGATTGGAAACCAGTTCTTGTGGACTCTAATGCCTTCGCTCAAATATTCGAAACTACACATGTAAGGCAAGTTGCATTCTTTCAATTTTTTTGAAAGTGCCTCATATCTTTGTTGTTGGTCAGACATTGGTTGCAGAAAGCAACGAACGGCCCATTCGCTATCATTCGAAAATAAACGATAGACGGAGGCAAAGTTTCCTGATGCCGGTTTGGGAATGCCAATTATATTGAGTTCCGGCTCGGAGTTCTTAAGTTCGAGATCGGCGAATGCAAACTGTGGATTTTGGATCGCCTCATTGTAGTCCTGCGGTGATGGCCAGGACGTATTTTGAGCCACGGTTTTGATTTCTACAGAGTAAAGGTCTTGCATTGCTGTACCATCGACTGATACTAAGATACCCTATTGGAGGCGTAATCGAGGCTCTAGCCGGAGCTTTTGTAGCTCGAATTGATTGAACTTGAGCAGAAGATTAAATCTCGGTTTGACATGTATTGCCGGAAAACGTGTGGTGGTATTTCTTTACGGCGATTTTCATTTTTGGACATTCCGAAATTTTATATTTGCGTGTTCCTCCCATTTCCAAAAATGGACGAAATCGCTTAAATACATTCAGGGTTAATTGGCAAAATTACGTCGAAATGGATCGGGAAACCTTAGACGGCAATGGCTGGAGATAAACATGGACAAGACAACGGATGCCGGCAAGGCTGCGCCACAGCAGTCTGCCATAGACTGGTTTTCATTTAACCAGGGCGCAGACAACACCACAAAACCTGGTAAAGCGGGCGATCAATCCCCAGCACCACAGCCAGGTCAGGACCCGTATGACTATAACCAGGGACCGTCTAAACCCGGCGACCCTGCCAAACCTGGCAAACATCGCCAGAGTTCTCTAACTTTATATGATGTCGCAGAGTCGACCCTGAAAGCCGAAGGGAAGAAAAGCTACAAGCAAGACGACATCTATTTTCGTCTAAATGACATGATGGTCGCCCACGGATTTCAGAAGGCGAACATTGATGGCAGGTCTCATATAAATGATCACATGTTGCCGAAATCGTGGAACATGGTTGATCCCCACAAACTTCTTGATACTAAGCCTAACGAGCCTCCGAAGGATCAACCAAAGGATCCTTCGAAAGACAAACCGAAAGATCCAGGCAAAGATAAATCGAAGGACCCGTCCAAGGACAAGGCTGGTGAGCCAAATGGCAAAGACCAGACACCTGAAGAAAAGGCGCGTGCTGACTACCAGAAACAAGTCGAAGCTGCCATCAAAGAAAAATACACCCTGCCACCAGTAGAGGCAAAGAAAGGCTATTACGATACGGTAGCTGCCGCTCATCCTGATTGGAAGCCGAAGCAAATACTTGAAGAGGCTAAGCGTGTTCGGCACCTCAACAACGAAAATCTGAACTTGACAGTTGGTGAGAGACTCTACACTATTTCGAAGGAAGATCGTCAAAAGATGATGGATGAAGCCATGGCGGCTTACGACAAGCAACGAGCTCCACAAGGGCAAGTATAATTAAAGTTGTAGTAGAACAGAGGGTGGTGCCAACAGCATCACCCTCTGACCGTTTTAAACCTAAAATAAAATGCTAGGGCTCAAGTCCCCAGGTGACAGTTCCCTTAGTGATGATGATGGGAAGTAGATTCCTAGTTCTTTTCTCTGCCACCACTCCCCTCGCTTAATGAGGGACTCAATGCTGCTGAACTGATAGAGATAGATTCTCGCTCTGATGAATTTTGGAGGTCGCTGTGGAAACGGGTTGCTATCCAACAACCCAAGTACATCGGGTGAGCCTTCGAGTATTTTTCTCAGAAACAATTCAAACCATGGGCTTTGATTTGCGGCTCCGAGGGAAGCAAACCACATTTGCCAGTCAAGCCTTGGTTGATGTGGTGCCACTATTGGTGGGGCGCGGTGAAGATCGCCAGGTTTATACTTGAACTCATAGACCTGCCAAATCTTCTCATCATTGCTTCCCTCAATGATAATTTCCTTCCTGTCCGTGGTCATCACCGCAAATAAGCCATAGCTGTTAAAGCTGCGAAGTGGTTGCGTAAGCATGATGGGAATTTCTAGAGCAGATGGAAGAGATGAGCTGTTCGTTTCACGGTCTAGGATCATCCACGCATAGGAGAATGATGTTATCGCAATAAGCACACCCGGTATAATTGATGCGGCTGAGTTCCAGAACATATGCTTCAAATCTATAGCCTTTCTCTTCAGCATCGGGCGGAATGAACGAGGCGTTACGTCTAGCAGGCAACTGTCGTCGAGAAGGGTGAGGCTTAAAGCTATTGTGAGCAAATTGAAAAACGCATAGTTGCCAGTTAGCATAATAGCTAGCATCAATGCAATAAAGCTACACGAAGCGATAATTCGGGCTGGTCTGGAAAATGTACAGAGAGCAATGGGGAAGACAAGTTCAATTGCTAAAACCCCAAGGGTGCTTAATTGTGCCAGAAGTAAAGGCTGTTTTTGGCTGAGCCAAGCCAGCGGCGTAGGCAATGGTTGGCTCTCGTAGTGGTAGCTCATTGCACTCAGGTTTGACCAGCTTGGGTCATGACTGGCTAGTTTGCACATACCAGAAAGAAACATTAGCTTGAAGCAGAGAAAACGCAGCAACCATAGAAACAAGAAGGAAACTTCTGCTTGCAAGAAAAATGCGCGAGACCAGGGATGGAGTTCCTTCAATTTCCATGGCGCGAACCACATCGCAAGCAACGAAGTTTCAAGAAGCAATGAGTCCCACTGGAACCCCATAAATTCCTGTCCAAGGCTGGCAATAGAAAGATAGATGATCCAGCAAAGCAATATCATTGGACCTGTCAAAATTCCGCAAAAACCAAACGCAGATGCAATGATGCCCAGGTAACAGGCAGACCGAAGCGTGCTGTCGTGAGAGTCTACGAAGAATATGCTCGGATAGTTTATGAAAGCAGCGTCAGCCAGCCTGTATCCAAGCACTTTTATCGTTGAGGCAATTGGCAATATGCCATTCTCACCATAGAGTCCTGTAATTTGAACGCCAATCGAAATAAATGCCGCAAGAAAACAGAAGCAGAGTATTCGCAGGAAGATCCAGCGCAGCAGAACATGAGAGTGGCGAAATCGGGATATCATCTCAGCATCTCCTGCTAAACATGACGCCAGAACTCGCTAAGATCTTTAAGAATGCTCTGTGACACCAGTTCTCTGACTGATTTATTGAACCAATCATTTGGCATTGCTTCCGCATAACTCTTCATTGTGAATCGCTGATCCATCAAAACAATTATGCCTCGGTCTTCTCCCGAGCGAATTACTCTTCCTGCTGATTGAATGACTCTACTCATCGCCGGATAGGTGTAGGCATAATCGAAACCTGACTTATAGTGCTTTTCGTAGTAATCTCGAAGAAGTTCGCGTTCAAGATCAAATTTAGGCAACGCAGGTCCGATAATCAATGCGCCAATGAGTGAGTCACCAGGGTAGTCTATGCCTTCGGAAAAAACTCCACCTTGCACTGCAAAAATCAATGCGGGTTTTTTCGTGGGGTCGTTGCTCTTCAGGCGTTCTATCCACTGCCTGACTTCGTCGCCTTTCATATCAGACCTTTGTAGAAGAATCTCAAAATCTTCCAGTTTGGTTCGATTTGCTACCTCATTTAAGAAATCAAAGCTGGGAAAAAATGCAAAATAATTGCCAGGTCGAAGTACCACGATTCGTTTGATAGCATCACTTATTTTGTCGTAGTTTTTTACTCTGTCACTATATTTGGTGGACACTTGTGGTATCACAAGCAACTTTCTATTGCCTGCTGGAAATGGCGAACTACACTCATGAATGTTTGTATTTGAACTTTGGAAACCAGAGAGCTTCATGTAATAGTCGAACGGTTTCAATGTTGCCGAAAAACTCACTGTATTATGGAAACTTTCATAAGCAGTCGAAAGAAACGACGAAGCATCGCAACAGGTTACCTTCAATTCTGTTCCGAGACGGGTTTGCTTTGCTGTAATGAAGAAATTATCGGAATCAACAACTACTCCGTCGGCAAAGGAGGACCATTCATTGGCTGCTCGCACTATTGGATCTTTTGTCTCCAGCATCTGTCCTGACTGCAGGTAATTTGCTATGAGTTCTTTCCATTTCTTGTCCAGGTTTTTGAATTGTTCTGGATCAATTTCTACCTTCGCTTCCTTCTGATGCTTTGTCAGCGAGCTATTAATAAGATTGAGGCTGCTGCTTACTATTGCTTGAGTTTCTATTGCCAGGTTTGGTGGCAAAATTCTTGAGCGATTAAAAGCTTCATCGTAGGTAACTGCGTGTAGTGCTGGTGAGTAGTAGTCGCAGGCACGGTCAGGTAAATTGTGCGCTTCGTCAATTACCAGATTAGGCTTCTCATTCAAAAGGTCGTTGTACTGTGTTAGGCGACCCAGCAAAGAGCGCGGCGAAAACACGTAGTTGTAGTCACCGATGAAAACGTCTGCTCTTCCGATTGCATCCACAGATAATTCAAATGGACATACCTCGTACTCTTTTCCAAGTTCCTGAAAAACATCAAAATTTAGTTTTGGCTTCTTTGCCATTACGTCAATGAGTTCATTTTTCCAGACCTTTTCATAGTAAGAACGTGCGTACTCACAATATTCTGGAGTGCAGATTGGCTCAGGCTTGAAACAAATTTTCGACTTTGCTGTGACGGTAATCGATCTGAGATCGTGCCCCTGTTTTTGCAAGTGCTCGACGGCTTCTTCTGCAACTGTGTGTTGGCTGTTCTTTGGAGTTACGTATACAAGTTTTTGCCCCCTCGATAGAGCATTTCTAAGAGCAGGAAACATAACTCCCATCGTTTTGCCCAGCCCCGTAGGTGCTTGAAGAAAAAGCGATTTGTTTTCTTTGATCGATTTCTCAACCATCTCAACAAGTTCGATTTGCCCTGTTCTTGGTGCATTGAATGGAAACAATATCTTGGAATGTATGTCGATGCGTCGCATGACGTCGGCTTCAATGGCTTGCATTTCTTTTACGAGTTCTTCCAGCCTTAATTCAAGCCATTTCTCGTAAACATCTAGCTGAACTGGAATATCAAGATTTTCAGTAACTTGCCTTTGTGTGCTTGAAACCAAATGCAATCTGACTGAGGGCAACAATCCATGTTGTTTGTAGTACAGGTATGCATAAGTCTGAGCCTGCAAGATATACGGATGGTCAGGCGTAAGTTCCAACTTCGCCTTTAGTTGATGTACGTTGACCGTTGACTTAATTTCTTCAATGAGCAGAGGGAATTTATCAAAGATGCCATCAATTCTTCCCGACACTTGAAACTTATAATTTTCATGTTCGAAAGAGTGGCTTACTTTGACTTCCGCCCGGTAGTAGGGATCTTCCTTCTTGCGTATCTGCTGGACATACTCATGAATTTCCTGACCCTGATTGAGTAGTCCATAACCCGAGTTGACGTCAATGCTTCCCCGGCGAGGAACCGGCAATGCGAAATCTCGTACGGGTAACTGAATCGTTTTCATTTCAAACTTCGGATACGTACTTGTGTATGGTACAGCATCCTTTTTGCTTTAACAAGCATCGACCCTTACAAAGATTTTTGCCTTCTTTGCTGATTTCCTCTCTGGAATTTTGTTTGATAGCTGCAATTACAAAAAAAAAAGCACGGTCGAGATTCAGACACCACCAATGGTGCCACATTAAACGCATTCAGGATTGTACCGGAATCTAGAGGGAATCACAGGGAAGTTGGGGCTAGCGCAGGATTTACCAGACCGACTACGAAACTATTGATTCGTTTTCTTTGAATTTCGGCGTGGATGAAACCCAATATCAGGGAGAGACAAAGCCGAACAGCAGAATCGAAGTAATACCCAAGTATTTTTCTTATGTTGTCCAAAAGTCATCTAGAGAGGATATATTAAGTCTGGGAAAGGGCATTGATTGTCCGGTTGGTTCCAGGGCTCGCTAACTCACTTTTTAGTTGGTGATTCTAATGGAATTTGACGTGCGCAGTAATTCTGAGAGAAACTCAGAAAATTTTGAAAAGTTATCTGGGGAAGGAAATACGGAAGCGCTCGGATTGATTAAGCGGATTGCCGCTTCAAGCCGAGATAGTAGTATTCCTTGCTTGCCTCAACTAGAGATATCGGCTGTAGGCGAAAAGTCTCAAACCGTTTCTTTTCACGCCGAAGGCAATTTGCAGGCTTCTACAGAGCGAAAAAAGTTTGAAAATCCTGAAATACAGGCAACCGTGCTAGCTGCAGGTAGTACGATAAAAGTTTCTGCAGCCTTCGCTGACAGTGTAACCGAGAAAAATGACAACACCAGTCACGATAAAAAAGACGAAGCAAATAAAGCTCTTAAGCAATATGTTGAAAGTGAAACGAAACGAGCTGATGAGTATGCAGATAAGCACGAGAAGGGAACAACTCTCGATCGCGCACTCTTAACCATAGGTTCATTACCGAAAGACCTTTCCATTAGCAGTAAGCCCGGTCAATTGAGAATTGAGTCAAGTGACTTTAGCAAGGTTGTTGAATCAATACCCGGAGCCGCGCTTGAGGCAACTTTCAGAAAACTCTTGGGTAGCATCAAATCTGGTACTGTTGATGGCAGCAAGGTCAGTCTCGAAGGTAAAACTGAGACACCAATTCAAATTGATGGGCCGTCAGGAAAGATGTCTATCAACTTAAAGGTAAACAACCCGAGCTTTGAGGTTGTGCCTGACAGTAAAAATCCGAAATGTATTCATTTGAAAAACATAAACGGTATAGCTGTGGAAAAGCTTGGTATCGGTGGCGATATCAAAGAAGTCAGCTTCACTATCGAGAATGATGACAGTGGCAAGTCTTCTCTCCGCATCGATATTCCAAGACCAGTAGCTGCACCAGCAGACCCTAAAGACAAGTTCGCCTTTCTTAAAAAGGCGGGGGCATCTTTCATGCCTGATGTGTCGACATCGCGGATTTCACTTGACGCCTCTGATTCCGACAAAATTGTAAATCGTGCTGTAGATAAAATGCGCGATTGGGTGAAAGACCCAAAAACTAACCCTGCTGATCTCGCGGCAACTATTGCTGGCGTTGATTTGAAAACTGCGCTCGACGGCTCTCTTGATGGCATTAAATCGATAAGCAAAGTAAACGATGTGATCGAAGTTAAGCGAGACAAAGTGAGCACTCACGATCTGGGAGGGCTTCCTCTCGAACTTGCAGAAACCGTAAAAGGCAAGCTTGATGCAAATGGCAATGCTCTTAAGATCAGCCAGATTGAAGGCGTTGCATTGAATCTGCCCGTGCCGGAGGAAATCGCAAAATCGCTAGGTATGCAGTCACCCTGCAAAGCAAATTTGAAGGAAATTGAGTTGGGTGAGGCCGACAAAGATGGAAATCGGATTTTAAGGGTCAAGTCCGATTCTATTCTGGATACGGTAAAACTAAAAGTTGACAAAAATCTCAAGCCAATAGTGGATGTAAACGGGCAGCTTACTCTAGACATCGCAGTGGCGCAAAAAGACCTGATAGTGAACCTGTCGCTTACTTTTAATCCCACAAAAAATGATAAAACGGCTGAAACAGGACCTGACTTCAAAGTCACCGTAAATGGTGGTGACGGTCAATATGTGAAATTGCTCGAACAAATGACAGGTACAACCGTGGATGGACCTGTCAAAGACATGGTCAAAAATGTACGTTCAATTTCTAAGCAGGGAGATGCTTTGCAGATTTCCAGAGATGGAGCGACCCAGCATGATTTTGGTGGAATTGCTCTAGACGCCGGCAAGAATATCAAGATGAAGCTCGCTCGAGAGGGTGCAAATGGTATCAGTCTTTCGAAAATAGAAGGTATCAGCGTTCGTGTGCCGGTGCAGCTACCCGGCATAGTTAAGGATCTCGGAATTGACCCTGGCAAGGAAGTTTCGGCGCATCTGAAGTCGCTTACCGTAAGCTCTTCTGATAAGTCAGGACAGCGACAGGTTCTCGTTGAGACAGATCATTTATTGAAGAAAGCTGGTGTCATACTTGGTGCTGACATGAAACCTGCTCACGATTCAAAAGGCAACTGGTACATGTTCGGTATTGTGGAAAACCCAATTGCACAGAAGACTATGCCTCTAGCATTGCGTTTTGACAAGAATAATCAACTTGCAATGAGCACGCAAGAGCTTATGCGAATAGGCTCGATGGCTGCCTGGCAAGGTACTGAAAATGGCGGGCTCACAGGAGCCGGATTTGGAGTTATTTCGGTTGCCACCGAAGCTGGTGCGTTTGCACTTGATGTCAAAGATGCCGTTATTGATACAGCAGTCAAGGTGAAGGACGTAACAGTGCAGGCCGCAATTGTGGCGAAAGATTTTGCTGTTGATACAGCTCTAGCGACAAAAGATCTTGCGGTAGATACGGCTCTTGCGGCGAAGGACGGAGTCGTAAAAGGAGCTAAATTTGTTGGCAACAACGCATCTCGTGCAGGTCGATGGATAAAATCGTGGTTTGAATAAAACTGAATCGAGCTGATACAGAAGAGAGCAAGTTGATGTAATGTATTTACATCGTTTGCAAGGTAGATTTTGTGGTTGCTCGAATTAAATACATTATTGGTGTTGTATTGATCGCTTTGCTTCTCGGCGCGCCTCTTTCTGGCTTGGGCTTGCCGCAGGCAAATGCTGTGACTTCTTATGAGTTTGCAGAAGTAAAAATCGGCAAGTCAGATGCCTTCATGGTCACTGATTCTGATGCTGAAACGGCAGCCGAGCGCGCGACTGATATCAATCGGCGTATTATGAAAATTCTACTTGACCCTGCTTCTGACCCCAGTCGTATTGATGTTTTGACTTTGCCAGGTGGTAATCAAGCTGTGGCGCTGGATGACGACGTCATTGTTTCACTTGGACAGAAGGATGTTCAAATCTTTGGACGCCCACAAAACGAACTTGCTTCTGCATGGGCCGCGATTTTACGCACTCGCATTACGCAACTAAAACCCCTATATCAATCTCATAAGAAAACAACAAAGACAGAGGGAAGCTCTGCGAACAAAAACGACAGCATGAGCAAACCTCTTGCTGATGAGAAGATCATGCTTTTCTTGATTCAAGTCTCAATTCTTCTTTCTTCAGCGCTTATTTGCGGAGAAATTCTGGCAAGGCTGGGTCAGCCTGCTGTAATTGGGCAGCTTCTAGCAGGCATCATTCTAGGACCATCTGTTTTTGGGGCAGTTTTTCCGACTCAATATGAATCTGTCTTTCCCGTCGAGTCTACTCAGCAATATCTAATTGATATTGTTTCCTGGCTTGGTGTCATTTTCTTGTTGATGCTAACAGGAACTGAAACAGACCTCGGTTTGATTAAAGCCCAGGGAAAGGTTGCCATAGCTACGTCAGTTGGGGCTATTGTCCTGCCCCTTCTATGTGGGTTTGCAGTTGCCTTTGCTTTGCCTGTCGATATGCTTGTTCTTCCCGATCAGCGCCTTGTTCTGGGTGCATTTATTGGAACCGTGTTCTCAGTTTCATCCATTACCGTAATCGCAAAAATTCTTATGGATATGAAGCTTTTGCGCAGAAACATCGGACAAGCAATTCTTGCCTCTGCGCTAGTGCAAGATCTTGGTGGTTGCATTTTGCTTGCCGTAGTGGCGGCCATTGCAGGAGGCTCGCACGGAGGCAGTCCGATGGCATTGCTTAAGTTGCCGTTGGGCATGTTAGCCTTTGCTCTTTTCGGCGCTACGATTGGTAAGAAACTAATCTTTAATCTCTTTCGCTGGGCGCAAGATCGTTCTCACGTTGACTATGCTTCCATAAGTCTTGTTATAGTCTGTTTGCTTCTGAGTTCAGCCATTACTCAATTTATTGGTGTCCACGTAATTCTTGGAGCTTTTGCAATTGGTGTTTTGCTGGCTCAATCGCCGCTGGTCGGACAAAGGGTTTTGCATCCTCTAGAAGCCGTTACGATGGGTATTTTCGCACCTGTGTTTTTTGCTGCTGCTGGCTTGCATGTTAATCTCACGCTCTTGCGTGACCCTAAGCTTTTGCTTATTGCTGTTGCAGTAACAGTGGTGGCATGCTTCTCGAAAATTCTAGGAGCATACCTTGGCGGGTTGAGTTTAAAGATGGATATGTGGGAATCTCTTAGTATCGGATTTGGTACTAATGCTCGTGGTTCTATGGGACTAATCGTTGGTATCCTCGGATTCTCTCTGGGAATTCTCACAGTCGACTTGTTCACAGTAATAGTGTTGATGTCGCTTGTAAGCACAGGAATGGCGCCGTTTTTGCTCAAGTATTCCCTTGGGAAAACTAAAACAAGCGCAGAAGAAATCGATAGGTTAGGACGCGAAGAGAAACAGGCTCACAGTTTTGTAAACCGCATTCATCGATTGCTACTGCCAGTTAAGGCACAAAGCAAAAGGAATATGACAGGCAGGCTAATATCAGCTTTAGGTAAGCATCATGCGATTGAAGCCACTGCTTTTGCAGTTCACGGAACATCTATGAAAGAAGAGGAATTTCTTTCGAAAACTCTTCTAGAAAGGTCTAAGGAAGGTAATGTCACACTAATAAATCGTGCCATTCAATCAGACAGCCCTAGCAAGGAAATCGCCAGTGAAGCGAAATTGAATTATGATTTGATAGTTTTGGAATCGACAAGAATGCCAACTGAGAACTCTGTTTTCGGTCCTACAATAGATGAAGTCGCGCAAGCTGCCCCCTGCCCTTTGTTGATAGTTAGAGAGTCTAGCAAGAAAGACAATTGGGACGTGAAACGAATTTTGCTGCCAACCACGGGGCGCTCGCAAAATAGTCAGGCAGCTGAACTTGGTGTCTTACTGGCTAAGAGTTTCGGTGCAACGGTTATCGCTCTTTGTGTCGAAGAACAGAAGAACATTTCCTATAAGTCTTTGTTGGAAGACGTTGCTGAAAGTAAAGCTGCGGCAAGAGAAATTGTTGAACAAGTTACAGCTCTTGCAGATGCTTTTGGTGTTGAGTCTGACGCGATAGTGAGTGTTGCTTCCGACCCAGCAAATGAAATTCTAAGGGTAGTTAAAGAGCAGAATGTTGACCTGGTTGTCCTGGCTGCTCGCGTTCGCCCAACACGAAGATTGTACCTGGGTAACACCGTGCGCATTTTGGCCGAAAAACTGCCTTGCCACATGGCTATTCTCTCTCCAGAAGGCGTGCAATAGATATCTCGGTTCAATGATAGAATTACTTGTGGTTTGCACCAGGCTTTCCTTAGGAATATCATTAGTGCATTGCCGGAGATTCAAAATGAGAAAGACTGCTGCGATAATCCTTGGGACATTCTTGAGTTTGCTGGCTCAGCAGGCAAGTTTTGCTCAAGAGGGGCGCAGCAAAGCAGCTGATCTTCTGACTCCCGAAATCGCTCAGAAGATTTTAGGTGTTCCTGTTAAGGCAAGTTCTGGAAATCAGGGTGACACTGAAAGCGGTCCTAACTGGACGAGTCGTTCGAATTACTATTCAGATGGACCTTCGATAGCGCTACTAATTCGTCATGTTGGAAGTCCGGCTGAAGCACAAACTAATTTCCAGTCGAGTAAACAGGCTTTTCAGGGTGAGGATGTGCCTGGTCTTGGATATAGTGCCTTTAGAACTAGACGTCCTGCTCAACTCAACGTATTGAAAGGCTGTAATTGGTTGACTATTTCTGCTGGCACATTTCAACAGCCTGATCCTTTAAAACAAGAAGAACTGGCCAGAATAATCCTTCCGAAAGTGAATTGGTAATGAAAAAAACATTGTTGTCTTTTACGTTGGCGCTTTCAGCGTTTCAATCTTGTTTCGCTGCTTCTGATGTATTTAAGGGTCTTTCGTTAGCTGACGCAAAAGCTGCCGCTAAAGCGCAGAACAAAGTTCTTCTGATCGATTTTATGGCATCTTGGTGTGGACCCTGCCACAGAATGGAAGCGGACACATGGAACAATGCAAGCGTGAAAAAATGGGTTGATGAAAACGCAGTTGCAATTCAACTTGATGTTGATAAAAACACCCAAGAGTCATCAGCTTTTCATATTCTTGCGATGCCTTCTGTTGTCGCGTTTACTCCTCCAGAAATGGAAAAGGAATTTGACCGACAGGTTGGCTATCTCAACTCCACCGAAATTATGGAGTGGTTCGAAGGAATCAAGAAGGGTGACAAAGCTATAGATCTTCTCAAACATAAAGTTGAGCGCTTTGCTGGAAAAGGCGGTGAAGAGGAGGTCAAGGCGCGCTTCAAGCTGGCACATTCCCTGGCAAACCTTCCAGATGGTAAGGATGGTGCGCTAGAAAATTACGTTTGGCTTTGGCAAAACATAGCGACCGCTATGCCTGCTGCTCAAACTGAACGAGTAGGCTCTCTAGCTCATGAAATGACAAGCCTATCCAGGTCCTATGCTCCGGCAAAAGAGAAGTTTGAAGCGTTGAGGACTAGTGCTCTGGCGGAAGGTAAATATTTCGATTTCGTGGCTCTGAATGATATTTTGCGTGATCAGAGAAGTACTCTAGTTTGGTTTGATAGCATCAAAGCTAAGCCGGATGAAATTGCAAAGCTTAAAGAGGCAAGTGTTCTTTTAGAGCGCACCCTGGTGAACGCTGACAGATGGAGTGATTTGCTTTACCTCTATCCTAACCCGATGACTAAGTTGAAAGAAATGGATGCACTTTCGCAAAAGGTAATGGATGCGATGCGCAGTCGCGGGATGAAGGACGTATACGATACGTTTCCAAAAGATGCATCTCTACTTTATGTAGCAGCGCTTGCCGCTCACAAAGACTCTGACGCTAAAAAGATTGCTGCTGAGGCCCTTAAATTGAGGCAAAATAGTAACAGCAGTTCTGTGTTGAAAAAACAATTTGTCGTGACAGCATTGCTTGCGAAGCAGCCCCGAAAAGATCAGCGTAAGTGGGTTATGGATGATTCTCAACTTTTGCAGAAATTGGATGATGCACTGAAATTGCCAGAGAAGAAGAAAAAATCCTGAGTGTCTAGTATTCGTTGATTGCTAAAGGTCATTAATTCCACTATTCTGGAAGTAATGGTCCGGTTGATCATGTTGTGTATTAGTGCTACTCGATGGCCCAGTTTGTCGAAATCGACATCTGCTGCCAATCCTAATTGATTTGTTATAGAGGGATCGATTAGAAAAAATATTGAGTCACTGTTGTGCCTTCGCTGCTGGTTTTGCGTCAGCAAGAGAGTGTTCCAATGGACAAAGAAAGATCATGGTCAGTAGTTCTTCTCCACGCAAAGGAGAAGAAATCTGAGGAGCTATTCAAAGAAGCGATGGTGTTGGCCGAGAAAATGTTCGGTGAGAATAGTTCAGAATTGGGAATTTGTTTAATGGAGTACGCAGACTTGTTGGAAGAACTAGGTCGAATGGATGAGGCGGAGCAAGCTACAGAACGATATCGAGCAATCCTACTTTTTCTTGTTGATTCCATAGGATTGCTCGATGCTGATGATGTCTGATCAATTTTGTTATTGTGGCTGTGCTTGTACATTCGTAGCTTGATGCAGAAGAAACTTCTGTTTTGCTTGTCTAAATCCCTGTCTCAGTCTAGCTGCAGCTTGAATTTGTGCGGGGCTTACCGGGTATGGGGCCGCTGCATAAGTTGAACCTGATGGGGGAGTCTGGGCAGTTTGTGTAGATGAGCTATTTGTATTTGAATTTGAATTTGTGTTTGTGTCTGTTGAGCTCACCGTTTGGTTTTGCATAGGCATACTTTCGGATGGTGTGTTTGATTCCGATGTAGTAGATGTACTCGATGACGTCGGGCTTTGATAGTAGTAGGGCACTTGCTGTGACACTGGCATAGGAACTGCTACCGTTGTTGGAACCGCGACTGGCACCGGAGCTGGCACTGGCACTACGACAGGAACCGGGACTGTACTGGTCGTTGGATAATATGGTGTACTTTGCGTGGGCTGGCTTGAATAATAGTACGTGCTTGATGATTGAGGTGCTGCGTAGTACGCGGATGATGACGAGGAGGAAGGCGTGCTTGAAGCGGGTTGAGATGAACTATACGTTGTGCTTGCTGTGCTTCCGGATCCACTGCTTCCTGATCCACTTCCCGTGCTAGAGGTGCCTCCAGATGTCTGTGTGACTGTTGGTTTTTCCCCTTTTTGCCAATCTACTTCATAGGAACCCTTGTTTGCTGTATTGATGTCGGTTGTGCCTCCTGAACCCTTCGTGAATTCTGTATTTTGGTTGTAGCCGTATTGCTGCCCCTGCGCCGTGTTTACGGATTTTCCGCTGTTGTAGGTTCCCTGACCTGTTTGAGCATTGTATGCGCCTCGCGTGTATCCACTGTAACTTGATCCATTTGCACCATTTACATGCATATTTGTTGCTTCGGCGCCGCCCACGCCGCGTTTCCAAATTCCAGCTCCATTTCCAGCATACTGGCTGCCTGCTGCTGTGGTTCCTCCAAAGGCGCCCGCGCCTCCAGCGGCATTCGGAGTCACAAATCCTGCGCCCCCGCCTTTGTAGGTTCCGCCATAGGGTGTTTTTCCTGAAAATGCACCGCCTCCCAGGGCGCCGCGCTGTCCAGAAAAGCCTGCAGCGGCGCCCTTTGCTGACCCGCCGTAGCGACCTGAGAAGCTACCTACTCCGGCACCTGCAGATTTGCCGTTCCAACTTCCGCTTAAGCCTGATGCTGTGCCTCTTGCTCCAGAGTATTTAAAACCTCTTGCTTCGGCAGACTCAGCCAGAAACGTCGGGACTAAAATCGTCAACAGTGCTGATGCAAGAATTGCATTTCTCATTTTTATCTTTCTCCGGGGGGGTACGAATTCAATTACCCACTGATCAAAAAAAAGTTGCGGTCTGAGTTTTTTATTGAGAGGAGTTTTATTGAAGAATTTAAGAATTGAAGCACAGAACTGAAGCACAGAACTGCAGCACAGAACTGAATCAGTAAGTGAAGAACTAAACTGAAAGACATTCAACTATATGCAACTGGAAAATTTTTCTCGCATCTTCCGGGCCGCTTCGGGATTTGGATTTGTATCAACGAATTGCTTGATCATTTTTGCGCAATCCAGTGGAGACAACGTTGTATTATCAATCTTGAGGTCATATATTGCGTCTTTATGGGCGTATATTTGAGAGCCTCTGGCCCACCCTAAATAGCGATCGCCACGTTGAATTTCGCGTCTTCTGAGCTCTTCATCACTACAGTAAACGCCTACATAGTATGTCTGATAGTTATGAAATACCCGAAGTGACTCCAGCAGCCATTCTTGAGACCATAGTACCTCGTCGGCGATCACATTAAGACCCCGATCCAAATATGCAGTCATTGACGTATATCGGGCAAGCATACTCTCGTTCAATAAGCGCTCTGGAAGAATGCGAAAATACTCCAGCCCATCTTCAGTCTTTTCCTGGCACCACCTGTAGTACTGGGGTGTTACGCGTTCCAGATCGATCTCTTTTTGCGGCATCGAAAACCAGAACATATCGATGCCGAGCAAAAAATATGGCTCAGATTCAATCTCTTGAAACTCGAGAGCCATGCTCGTTTTCCCAGCGCTTGAGCCGCCGTTGATTATAATGACCTTGCCCAGGCTCATGTACTCTGGTTTCTTACTTTCGCTATTCGTTTGAAACGATTTTCAGCTGACTTTTTTAGTTCGGCAAGATGCTGTTTTACTTCACTACTCGTACCCATATTGGTTAGTTTACGGGCAAACGGAATCTTTAATCCGGTGTCGATGTAGCTTCTTAGCTTTACTATCGTGCTCTGTCCATCATCTGCTGGAGTGAATGTCCACTCTCCCTCAAATGCTTTGAGTTTGTCCGAACTGATCATCTTGTATATGATTCTGAGAGGCTCATAGCTTTCTCGATAAGTGCATTTTGCATTACCGATGACTGGCAAACCGTCAAAAAGTTCTTCGATTACGCAAGCAGCTGGGGTGCTTGAAATGATTTTGCAGCCTTCGTCAGATTCTTCACGACTTGCTTTCGCTGCTGCGTAGGTAACTTCTGGAGGAACCATTATCTTCAATTCTGCTGAAACGCCTCGATCGTTTTCTTCGAACTCAGC
Organism: Obscuribacteraceae bacterium (SeqCode); assembly: GCA_044226015.1. Lineage (GTDB taxonomy): Bacteria > Cyanobacteriota > Vampirovibrionia > Obscuribacterales > Obscuribacteraceae > JAIEPM01. The sequence continues at coordinate 293,104 of JBGAHS010000006.1, read as the reverse complement.
GATAGCGGGAATCGCAGCACATATGTTGGCTGCAAGAACTAGTGAAATGGATGTAGTCAAGTGTTTGTTCATGACTTTCTCTCGTATACCTGTAAAGAGTTCGTATTATAGCGTCGGCGGAAATTTCGGGATTAAGCGCATTCAATGACAGAAGTCGTCAAGCTTCAATGCCAAGTGTTCGCAATACTTTTCAAGAATGATGAAAATTGCTACGAAAAGGCAAGAAAATGAGATTTATCTGCTTTACAACAAAAATAACGCCCCGGTGTCGAGGCGTTATTTCAGGTTTGGTTTGGGAGTATGCAAGTGCTAACTGCTTTAATGAAAGTTCGGACCATTAATGTGTGGTGATTTAATGGTCAAAACCCATAAACAGCCAGAGCTTACGCAGTGATCTTGAGCGGCTTTACTGCGAGTTCTTCACTGTCGTGAATGTCAGTTAGAATCTGGCGAAGCTCGATAACATCGACATGTTGCTCTGGATAAAACTGGAGAAGCAGGTCGAGCTGTCTGGTGAAAGCAACTTCAGCAGCTTGTCTATCATCAAGCGCGCAGCAAATCATGCCAACATTGAAGAGGTAATCGATCAGTTCTGGCTGATCAATTCCGACTTCACGTTCTAATTTTGCCAGGGCTTTTTTGTGTAGCCGCGCTGCTTTGGCATAGTCACCGCGTTCTTCTGCGAGATTTGCCAGAGATTGTAGTTCAGCTGCGCTTTTCATGAGTGCCTCCTTGTAGGTGTGGACGGGTGCAGCGGGGTATCCCTCGTTTGAGGGAGTGGTGATGCTGCGTATGCCAGGATGTGAGAAACCAGGAAAAGGTCGAGGGACTTTTCCGGCAGCAGTGCGCTTTGATTAACCACATTTCTACGGTGTCTTTGTGACACTCTGTTAGAACTGCTCAATTGCACTTGCGCTGAATTGATTTCTGTTACTCTCAATGATAAGCCGTGCTTAAGACGATTAGCAAGATGACCGAATGCATACAGGCGCTATAGCTTCGCAATATATAGCTGCTCGAAACCCGCATCAAATCGGGTTGCTAAGAGGACGAAATGTGTGAGCGGTTTTATTAAATCGAAAAAGAAAGCTGCGATTTTAACTTCGTGGATATATCTGCAAATATGCGAAGAACCTCTTAGATATGGGATTGTATGAGATGCTCGTTGGGGTGGATATATCTTTTGTGTTTGCTTTTTGTCTGCGAGTCTGATGCAGATGCGCTGTCTATCAGCCTTTTGAGTGCATTCGAGTTTCTGAGAGCAATTAATGAGAATGTATTTTGTGTATGTGATATTTGCAAAAGCCGCTTTAGTAGTTATACGTATGAGGTCCATACTTCATCATTGCGTAAGTACACTGCCTGCTGTAGTAACGTGGAATTCTTGTAAGCTGCATGAATACAGGCTTTGAATTCGCCTTACTGTCGAGCTGCGTATCTTCACTGTCTTTAGTAGTAATGGGTGATGCTTCTAAGCCCGGGACTATGTGGGTTTTCGCTTTCTTGTTTTTCGTGTAAATTGTTCGCGTCTGTGTGAGATTCGAAAAGAATTTGAAAAGCAACCGGGGACAGGGTTTTTGAAGCTAACTGCCGACTACGTCGGCAACGTGTGCTTGATAAATGAGCAAGCTCGGTTCGGAACCAATCTGCGATAGTGCTAGCTTCGCAATCCTGCGGGTGTGATGAGATTACCTTTGCAATCGTGAAAATACCAGTAGCATTCATTTGCTTATGAGTTAGGATCTCGACTCAATGAGAATGTCAGCCGTGGTGAATGTATGCTGGACTGATATGTCAACCGCTCTGGCATTGGGCAGCGGATCAAGGACGTCAGCACTTTCTTGAGGACACGATGAACAAAGCAAGTGCTCTTAACGCCTTTTCGTCAATGCAAAACTGCATTCCGCTTATAAAAGCCGAATGCGAAAAGAGGCTGTTTTTCCGTGATGCGGTCATTTTGTTCTTCCTAACAATTGTGATTCGGTTGCCCTACTTCGTTCCAACTGTGATTCACTGGCACGAAAGCACTTATACAATCCTCGGACAGGACATACTTAACGGTCACCTCCCTCAAACTTTCTATTCCGAGCTAAAGCCTCCTGCTGCAGGTCTTCCATATGCACTCTTTATTCTGTTATTTGGAAAGTCCATTGCATCCATCAGGATTGGAGGTGCGCTCTGTGTTTGGCTAGCGGCGGTAATAATTAATTTTGCCTGCCGATTTAAATTTGGAAAGCTCAGCGCTTTATTAGCATCGATCTCGCTAATTCTATTTGCTACAACCGACGATCGTGCCGGTTGTACAATGCTGGAACACATAGCACTGGTGCCGCTAGCAATTGTGGTTCTCCTGACTTGCTCGGCTGAGTGGACCACAATTATTTTCTTTAGGATGGGTTTAGTTATTGGTCTCGCCGCTCTGCTGAAAACGAACCTGGCATTTTTCGCTTTAGCGCCGCTTCTAATGGCGATCTTCAAATGGAAGGAATTTGGATGGAAAGGCATTTGCAAGCGTTCCTTAGCTCTATTTACTGGTGTTGCATTGCCTCAATTGATTGTTTTGCTCATCTATTGCATAACCTGTAACTTTAAATTGCTTGTGCAATCGTCCTTGAGTGCCTCACTTGCCAGCGCATCCTATCAGCGAGCACAATTCTTCAAGCGAATTCCGGAAGTGCTTCAGCAGATAAAAGCAGCTAATCCGGCAGCATTCATTTTGTGTTGGGCTCTGCCGTTTTACAACGTGATTAGAATTCTTAGAGCCCCGGTTTTAACTGCGGACAAGAGGCAAGAACGAGAGTTCCTGATAGCAATGGTGTTATGCATTGTCTGTGGTTTCGTCACTATGCTTGTTCCGGGCGTAATACACGCAAGACGCTATTATATTGCTTTGCTGCCCTTCACTGCAGCTTTGGCTGCTTCGGCATTTCAGCACTTCACGACTCAGTCGAAGAGGTCCTTATCTACTCTTATTCTTGTGTGTGCTTTTTTTGTTTCACTCATGCCTGTACCGATGGCTTACATAACTGCATGCATGTATATTACCGGCAAGAAAACAGATAAAGATCTCGAAGTTGCTAAATATCTAGCAGCTCGCTCTGTCGAGGGACGCTATGTCTACTTTCACGCTGTCCATATTGGATTGTGGCTAACCAATGCAAAGAGTCCCACACGGTTCATTCATCCCACAAATATGGATAAGTCCGAAGTGCTCGCATCGCTATATTCCGAACCTTCAACTGCAAAGCAAGAGCTAAACGAAATTTTTGCCAGGAAACCGATATATGTGGTGACAAGACTACGCTCTACTGTTTCAGCTGAAAGCGAATTTACACAGGGACTAGACAAAAAATTGAAGCAAGGCTACAGGCTTGAAAAAGCTGTTGGCAATATCGGCATTTTTCGAGTTAGCAGTGAAGTCGGCGACGAGAACTCATTGGCACATGAATCAAACTTGGCAAAAGTGCGGCTTCGACTACATCGCAAGTTAGCACTCTGACTAAGCCTAGATAGAAAAAGGCAGCCCTTTTCAGAGCCGCCTCTCTCTTGCTTCCCGGCAAGTCTAAGTCTCAGAAATTAGCCAACCAAACAAAGAAGTTCAGTAATGCTGCAAATGAAACCCACAGTAGATATGGAATAAACAGATAGCCGCTCAGTCTATCTATCTTTGCGAATTCATGAGCAGTTGCGATATTGGCTAATTGCAGAGCGAGAATGTTGAAAAATGCAAATCCTGGTTCATGCAAGCCGAAGAAAACGGCTGTCCAGAGAAAGTTCAGTCCAAGCTGAATTTGATAAAAGCTCAGCGCATTGGTCACATGTCTTCTATGTCGCTGTTTCCAAACACGCCATGCGGCGAAAGCCATGCTTGTGTAGAGAAAACTCCATACAGGTCCAAATACCCACGATGGTGGAGTAAACGACGGCTTCTCTATGTACTGATACCAATCTGTGAGATTCGCACTAACGATGAGACCAGACACAAATGCTATAGCGAAGGTTTCAAACAAAAATAGTCCGAGAATCAGCAGCGTATTTTGTTGTGTCTTTGTAGAGTTTTTGCAATCTTGCATGGTGTGGATCTTTCTAGAGTAGCTATGAATGCGTGGTCATCGAATAAACTAGACTTCTGGCCAGCCCGACCTGATTTACTTCGGCGAAGGAATGCTCCGTAATTGAAATAGTGTTTACTCCATCTTTCTGCAACTTGCGCTGTAAGTCTCGAACGAATTCTGTTCCCTTTTGATCTTGTCCAATCAAAAAGAACGCGATTGAAATTTCGTTTTGTCCGACTTGCATCGATGCATTGCGAATCAGATTATATACTTCGCTTTTGTTATCAGGAACGCCATCAGATATAACTGAAATCATCAATGGTCGTCGATTCAAACCTTGACTATGACTCTGAAAATAGCGATCAAATTCTTGTTTCAAAGCCAGAGCTAGATTCGTTGAACCTTCTGGAGTGTTAGAAGCAAACAATGAGTTGATTGCTTGCGGAGATACATTTTCATAACGGGTAAATTTGTCTGAAAATGGTACTAGCGAAATTCCGCTTACGCCCGCAGTTTGCTGGGTCAAAATAGAAGATTGAGCCCGGCACCAGTCCCATCGAGATACGCTTGAGCCAGTCATCAGTGGATCAGGGCAATCGCGGGTAGACATCGAACCAGATTCATCAACAAGCACATCGATGTCGTATTGACTGAGCTGAAGCAGTTCGGCGGGGGCCAGTTGCTTTGTTAGAGTCATTCCTACGCTAGATGCTGTTGTGTTCGCTGGTGCCGGGGCCGCCATCGCTGGTGGCGTTCCAGCGAAAGCAGCGGGAGTTGAAGCTGTGAAGGTGGGGGCTTGATAGTTTTGTGAGTAGAAGCCGTTTGAACTTACCGGTGCGACTTTCGCTCTAATGTAATTCGAAAACGCGGGGTTAGTGACTATGTCTTTTAAGGTGTCCATCAGTCCCTGGGCAGGCGCTGGTAGAGCGCACGCAAGGCTGCTTAGCACTGAAAGAAGAATTGCTTTGTTCGGTCTGCTTCTCATTTCACACTCTCATCAATTAGCGACCCAGGGTGTATGGGTTGTAACCAATGCCTCCAAGTGCTGCTCCATTTTGCATGGAGTAGAATCCGTTGTTTGGTCCACCGCAACTATGATGGTGGCGCTTGTGGTGCCTTCCATTTCCGTTTGAACCTGACCAATTGTTTCCAGCATTCCAATTCGCTGCGCCATTCAGTGTGTTACCGTACGAAGTCGGATACAGAGTTGGGTCCAAATTTCCGTTGTATCCATAACCGTTGTATGGAACATTGCCATTGTTGTAATAGTTATTTCCGAGCAGTCCATTGCCTAAGGAATTCAGAAGACCACCGTTGTTGTAGCCATTTACTGGAGGATAGTATCCGTTGTTGTAGCCAACGTATCCATTGATAGGCGCTAAATTAGAATAGCCAGAGAATTTTGTGCGCAAGTAGTTGTCTACAGATGGATCGCTTGCGATTCCTCTTAAAGTGTTCACTAGCCCTTGTGCTTGAGCTGGTGTTGCAGATGAGATCATTACGAATGCTGATAAAAGAGCTAGTGCGCCACCAAATAGTTTTTTCATTGAGTCAACTCCGACGTAGGCTGCCAAAAATATGCAACAGGACCAAAGCGTTAGCCTGCTGTTCCACACACAATAAATAATTGAACTTTAGGAGAACATGTAACCTGAGACGCCCGGTGCCAGTCTATGTTCCAGCAAAATTCCATTTTTTTTCAAATTTCTTTGGTACTGCTGATTTGGTGCAGTATTCGATCACCAGTGGAGCACAGAGATCGCGCGAATCTCCTATGCGCATCAGTCAATCGGCTGAGAGCGCGATACTGAAGGCGAGGACTACCCCTTCAATAATATATAGAACTAAGATTCTCGGCACTGATTTGATGTGAAGTCTGCGAATGCCTATCTTTATGGTGGTTCCACCACTCATAAAGCCCAATTACTGAGGTAAGGTTAACAAATGGGTTGACGGCATAGGGAGTTAGGTATAGGATGACTGGAGTTGTTAGGAGTTTTCCCTTGAAACGCGCGTACTACTATTACTGGCAAATGGAGGTTCACCTTAGCTGAGCCGCGTAGTGACGCGAGCGAGATTAGCAAAGGTGGACCGCAGATAGTTTCTGCGGTCTTTTCGTTTTGAGGGCAAATTCATCAAAGGTCGAGCAAAGTGAGAAATTGGTATTACAGCTATGTTTACGCAACCAGGGGGAGCCCCGGGTGACATAGTCGTGTCCAAATCACCACTACAAAGTCCCGAACTCCCCCAAGAAATGGAAGGGTTCGGGATTTTTCTTTTAATACATCTGGAGGAACAATGAAAGACGCTAAATTAGTTTTGAAGAACGAAGGCATGGTCAAGAGCACCGTTAAGGTCGGCAATTTCGAAGTGGGAGGCACTGATATCTTCATCGTTGGTGGTCCTTGCACAATCGAAAGCAAAGAACAAATGGACCTCGTCGCCCAGACTCTAAAGCATGGTCCGGTTCAAGCAATTCGTGGTGGCGCTTTCAAACCTCGCACTTCCCCATACTCCTTCCAGGGAATGGGTCTTGATGGACTGAAGATTCTCGCCGATATTACTGAGCGCTTCGCGATTCCCACAATTACCGAAGTGATGACAGAGTCACAAATTGAAGACGTTTGCAATCATTCTGATGTCCTGCAGATAGGCAGCCGCAATATGCAGAATTTCGATCTCCTTAAGGCTGTCGGCAAATGCAACAAGCCTGTTGTACTGAAGCGTGGGCTTTCAGCGACGATTGAAGAATTCATCATGGCTGCTGAATACATTATGGCACACGGAAATCATCAGGTTATTCTGTGTGAGCGCGGAATCAGAAGCTTCGATACGTTCACTAGAAATGTTCTTGACCTCGGCGCTGTTGTAGCTTTGAAGCAGCTAACGCATCTTCCAGTGATTGTTGACCCCAGCCACGCCGCTGGAAAACATGAATTGATTGCAGACCTCTCCAGAGCCGCTGTCGCGTGTGGTGCTGATGGACTGATGATCGAATGCCATCCCGAGCCAGAGAAATCAGTATCTGATGCACGTCAAGCTCTTTCACTTGAAGCAATGGTTCAACTCATTGAAAGCCTACGTCCGGTCGCAGCCGCAGTTGGACGCAGAGTGCAAGCTCCTGTGCATGTTGTTCGCGAGACAAGCTTCGCACCTGGAATCGATCGCAATCATCGCGCAGCCTGCGTATAAAGAAGGGGAAATTTGAAATGTCTTTGTCGAAGAACTGGCCCCGCCAGGGGCAATTAATTGAAGACGGCTGCAATTCTGCAGCAAATATTGACCAGAATAGAATTGATGCTCTCCGTGAGGGCATCGATACGCTCGATGAACAGATTATTGCGCTTCTTGCAAAACGCTTTGATCTCAGCCTTGAGATAGGAAGGACCAAAGCCGCGATGGGGCGGCAGGTTCATGATGGAACTAGAGAACAAATAGTGCTTGAAAATGTTTCCCGTGCTCTTTCGCAAAGAAGCAGCAAGGAATTTGTTCTTAGGATTTTCAAATCGATCATGAAAGAGAGTGCTGATTTCCAACAGCTAGCAAATGCATGCGAGGAAAACAAGACGCGATCTGAACGATTGTTTCCTAGTATTTGTGTTGTCGGAACAGGGCTGATTGGCGGGGCTTTTGCTCGCCAGGTTAAGTCTATTCTTCCTGGAACTTCGATATCGGCTATTGATCAAAAAGAAACTCTTTCGCGATTGATTGAAAGCAAAATATTTGATGAGTGTGCCGCCGAAATCACAGAACACTCGATTGCTAATTCATCTCTCATAGTGCTTGCATGCCCTCCGGATGTGAGTATTAGTATGTTGAAGCAGCTTGCACCTCACTTGAGCCCAGGTCAACTAGTTATTGATCTCTGTTCAACAAAAACTGAGATTTGTAATCTAGCCGAGAATCTTGAGCTCAACGGAGCTGAATTCATTGGCGCGCATCCATTCTTTGGAACCGAAAAACGTGGATTTGAAAATTCTGACGAAGTTACGGTTGCCGGCAAGACGATTTGTCTGGTTCCAACAAGCAAGTCATCTGAAATTTCAATTGCAAGATTGAAAAGCTGGTTTGGCAAGCTTGATCTAAGAGTATTCATTACCAGTGCTGCCGCGCACGATCGCACCGTCGCACTTACCAGTCATTCAATTCAACTTTTTGCAAGTGCGCTTGGAGAATTGATTGAGCAGGAAATGATTGAACAAGGTGATCGGGACTTGTTATGCCTTTCTGGCGGAGCCTTGATGGGGCTTAGTCGCTTGATGAAGAGCCAGCCCGAGATGTGGGCACAAATTGCAGGACAGAATCAGAGGAATTTACGCGAAGTTTTTGGGAAGATTTTGGAACGTGTTGATCTGATGCTCGATGATTCAACCTCAGTGAGCGACGTCTTTTCGGGAGCTGCCAGAGTAAGTGAGGCACTCTCCGGTTAGATCCCTCACTTTCGAAGCATACTTCGTTGCGCAACATGTGCACCACAGATGGTGACTTGCTAACTGATTGAAAAGTACGGAATCACTTGGCAACCACTGGCGGTATCATTAAATTTCTGAAATTGCAGGATAAAAACCGAAACTTCTTCGTCTAGTTTTTCATAGACGTAGAGAGGAGAGTTTTCGATGTTACTTTTAGCGATGGCAGCAATGGCAGCAGCAGCGGCAACCGGTTTGGTAGTTCGCGAGTTGGTTTAGTTCTACTTGGTCCTGATGCGGTACTACTGTTTCTGGATTGAGAGTCAAACTTGTTCTACTGTCACAGAAAAATTCAATAACGGATTGCGGCTCTGTATGCCCGTCCGTATTACTAGATAGGCTCTTAAGCCAACAAAGTTCTAGAATTCAAATTTTGCAATGGGTCTCTGCAGTGTCAGATTCCCTTAGCTCACAAATAGCTCGCCGACAGCCTGTGCTCAATTATTTAGGTGCATGGGCATTTTTTTTGATTGTAAATTCAACTTGGGAAAATTCCGCGATTTCACTCCATCTTGCCATTTGTGCTTGTGTTGTAACTGTTCCATCGATTTGGACCCCCTGGACCCTCTCTGTACGAATTCAGGACTCGAACCTATAATGAAATTAGGGATGTGAAGTGGCGCGTCGAGGTATGGGTCATGAGTCCAAAAACTATTACCGAGCCGATTGCCCAGAAAAACAAAGTCAAAGAAAACCCCGTCGACAATGTCCTTCTGGCTCTCGGAAATTTGTACGAACAGTCTGGCAAAATCGATGCTGCTTTGGGCGTCTACAACAATATTTTGAAGCGCAATCCGAAATGCGCATCTGCTCTTGTCGCGAGAGCCACAATTTACCTGCTTCAGTCACAGGACGAACGGGCTTTCAAAGATTTGCACAAAGCTATTGGGATTGGACCAAAAGACAGAATCATCCTGCGCACCCGCGCACTGGCATACATGATAGATGGTAATTTTGATGCAGCGCTGAAAGACCTTCAAAAGTCACTCGACTCTAATGAGTGGGATTGCGTCAGTGTTTACTTCATGTATGCGCTCAAAGTGAAGCAGAGCAGCCTTGAAGAGGCGAACGCATTTCTAGCAAACGCGGTCGACAACAAGATAAAAAACAAAGATTGGCCTTACCCCGTGTTGCAATTTTTGCGCGGAAATTTGCCTATGACCACCCTTATGGATCTTGCGTTTTCTAAACCAAAACAACTCGAGACGCGTGCGTTTTGTGGCTTCTGGCGTGTATTTTCTCCGTATCCACAGGAGTCCAAAGCAGACTTGGTTTATGTCAAAGATGCAGGCAGTGGCAATTCCTTTGTTCGTGCCCTTGCCGTGCGGGGACTGAGATTGGTGGACGAAGGGTTTAAGGAAAAGGCTTCTCAAGCACTGGAGAGGGCTGATCGCATCGCTGATATGGATTGGATGAACTAAATTTTCGTCCTTTTTCTAACTTTCAAGGAAATTTCAGACTCGGTCGCGATAATTCGTTTACTGGTGGAAGCAATTTACTGGTCAAAGACTTACTAGTATTGATTGCAGTTACGATGATCAGCGACGCTGTTCATTTATTTGTTCCTTCCACCTGGCTCGAGCATCTCGCGTCTACTCAAGTGTGGTAACGAACCCATGTTAAACGAAGGCAATCACAAGTGTGCAGAACATCAGTCAGTTAAAGCTGAGAGTCACAATAGAGTGAACTTAGAGTCGAAAGAGCGTTCCGAAGCTACGGTTGGGTTCAAAGATCTGAGTGAACAAGTAAAGCAACAACGAAAGCATCAGCGTGAAAGCGGAAAGAGTGGCATCACAGGTGCTGGTGATAAGCATGGTAAGTTCGTTTCTGCGGCTGAACTCTTCTCTAAAGGCGCTGATTCGCAAGTTCACTCTGATAACAAGCATTCAAATATCAAGATTGAGCGGCAAAAGGAAGTTTCACCACAAGCTCTGGCAAAGCAACAGTCTTCTGAGCGTGGCACTTTGCCCCAAGTAAGTCTAAACGTCAAAGCTGAACTGATAAATCATGATGGACATAAGTCTGGCGATATGAAGACCGGACAAATTGAAGATGCTGCTCAGAAAAATTCGAAGGCAGAGCGTCTGGCGAAAATCGATACCGCCACTAACACGTTGATAGACGGTGCTGAAAAAAGGTTTGGCAAAGAGAATATAGCAGCACTCAAGATAGCCAAAGGAGACATGGGGACCGCAACCTCGGCTCTCTTGCTTGGTCCCGATCTTTGTAAATTCATTGGCGCTGACAACGCCAGGCTAGTTGGCAAACAGCTAATTGTATTCGGAATCGCTCCTATGTTTGGAGCTGCTGATGAAGCGCACAAGCAAGTTACGAAGAACACGGCACAAACTGTTCATGAAGGTAGCAGCAATTTTCTTGCAGGCACCGCAATTGGTGCTATCTTGGAGAAGGCTCATCCTGCCATATTGGCTTCAGCGCTGGTCGGGGGCATAACTCTTTTAACGAACGATCAGCTCAATTCGCCTGAGCACAGAGAGAGAAATGCAAAATTAGCCTATATGAACGATAAGCTAAAAAATTGCAGCAATGAGGAACTCCTAAATTTTGCCGACAAGAGCAAATCAATATTGGGTCCCGATTGCTATAAAGCTGCGTTTACCCTGGCTACTGGAGGTGTTGGACTTCCTGAAGGTTCAACACTTGGAACAGCAATCCGAGAGGAAACAGAAGCATGTTTGAAGCAGATCAATTTCTCGTCCGTCGCAAAATCACTCAAAACCCTGGGAGATGAATGTTGGGACGCCTTAGCTGTGCTTGCAAATGGAGGCGGTCAAAGGAAGCTTGCGTTTGCTGGAATTCCGAATGATGGTTTCCTAGCCATGTCGGCCAAGGAAGGTGCTGAGTCAAAGATTTTGAAGACAACAGGTGGTGCCGCTAGAGGACGGGTTCCTGAGATATCGTTCTCGAAGCTCGCTGGAGACGTTGATAATCTTGCGAAAACACCTGTACTTGAGAATTTAGAAGGTCTCAGTCAGATGAACAAAGAACTTTTGGACATGCGGAAGAACCTGCAAGTCAAAAACTTCGAGCAGGCTGAGGCATTGGCACGAGTTGAGAAAAAGTTCGAAAAACAACTGGGCGATTTGAGAAATGAAGTGGAAAAACTCAGGTCTGAAGCTAAGAATATTGAGCTAAAGCCAGACGCACATCGCGCTACTGAAGAAGAAAAGCTTCTGGAAAAGTACTACGCTGCAGAAGACACGTTATACGATGTTGTGAAAGAGAAACTGGTAAAACAGTATGGCTGGGATGGACGCAGCAGTGGGGGGCTAGATCGTTCAATCGAAACTCGTTCAGGCAGCGGTACACAGCGAGAGGTGAGCAATTCATTGAAGTCCCTCTTCGATAAGGGACTCGACAAAAATCCCCACTTCCAGGCAGCCTTGAAGGCTAATGGAGTAAGTCCTGAGCGAGCTAAAGACTGGATTGCCCTTCCAATGCCTGGTGAAAATGCTGCCGATATGGCAGGTTGCGACGTACTGCTCGTTAATAAGAGTACGGGTGAAATGTATCCCATAGATGTAACCGAAAAAACATTGGGCTTGCGAAACGGAAAACTTGTAGATTCACGCGTGTCAAATTCAAGCTTAGAGTTTCCTGATAAGAATGTGCCAATTGAGCGCAAGCATCTGGTTATAGGCGTTGCCGATGACGTGACACGTGACAACTTGAATTCGCGCCTTAGAGCGGCAAATCCCTCTCTTACCAGGCTGGAGGCTGCCAAAATACTTGATTTGCAAAGAGAAAATGAACTCGCTGAAATTATCGGAAAAACCATAAGTACTAAGTCAAAACTGAATATACTAGAGACGCCTTTGCCGTCGTCTGATACACACCATGATCCTACTGTAATGGCGTATGAGTTATGGCGTTTTGGCAAAGAACTTGAAAAACTTGGTTATGATAATTGGAAGCGTGTGATTGATAGCTCAATTAGATCTCTAAGAACAAAGTTTCATGGGCAAGGTATTCCAAATTATCAGGGGCGATAGACTGTTTTAAGCGGGAGACGAGATGAACAAAACCAAATCAATCGGTGATTTGAACGCCGATGAAGCAGCAACAATTGCCAATGAAATATGGACCCAAGCTGATATGGAAAGTAGCTGCTTGAGACTGCTGTACCATTCGCTAGTGATGGATTCAAAAAATGATCGTGCAGCAAAGCTGTTAGTTGGAATGGCTGAATCACTTACCAATGACCGGGTGACAGTAGCCCTGGCAGACTATGTACTTGGATATGTGAAGGATGACGCTTGCAAGAAGATCATCTCCGAAACAAGAAATTTTGCATTGTACAGAATCGGTTTGCTGAAACACAAAAATGGACTTGAGCCACCACCTGCAGAGGCGTGGAGTGACGTCGAGAGTAACTTTGTTTTAGACAAGTCAGGCTATGACAAATTGCGGCAGGAGCTTCTACTATCCAAATCGGATGGTTCGTTGTTCAACGATGTGCATACATTAATTGGTGTGAGGTCTGGACTTCTCAAAGCCGAAAACGCACAAGGAACAGAGTCGCTTGAGTCTTTGAGCGGTTGCAAAACAGAAAAGACGCCAGCGTATGAGGAATTTCTCCGATCTGAAACATTATAAGCTGAGTCAGGTAAGCTCAATTGGTTTGGATGCAAATTCCTAGAGGCTTGCTTCAGAATGAAACAAGCCTCTATGGTGAATGTATGGACTCTGATTACTAGAGCAAAGTTGACTAATCCTCAGCTCTTTCTGGACGACTATCTTGCTCAGCTAAACGCCGGGCAATAAAGTCTGCCTGTGCGTTGATGCGCTTTTCGGATGGTTTTGCTGCCATACGAATATAGCTTCCATCTGCTTTCATTTCGCGTGCTTTGACGCGATCCGAAAGGTAGGTATGTAGAATGTCGTCGCGAACTTGTCTGATAAGCTTCTGATCTTCCAGAGGATAAATGACTTCGACTCTTCTGTTGAGATTTCGAGGCATTATATCCGCACTACCCATGTATATTTCTTCCTTGCCACCATTTCGGCAGTAATAGATGCGGCTGTGTTCGAGGAATCTTCCAAGAACACTAATAACTCTGATGTTCTCGCTGACACCTGGAATACCGGGGCGCAAACAACATATTCCGCGAACCAGCAAGTCGATTTGCACGCCTTCTCGTGATGCTTCATAGAGCATTTCAATCATTTCTTGATCGACCAGAGCATTCATCTTGAAGATGAGATGACCTCGCTCACCATGTTGCTGATGTCTTATTTCGCGCTTTATTATTGCTTCCAAGCGCTGGCGCAGATTGATTGGTGCAATTGCCAACTTTTGATAATCTGTTTTTGCAGAATAGCCAGTTAGATAATTGAAGAGGTCTGTTGCATCGGCACCAATTTCTTCATCACAAGTAAACAAGCCAATGTCTGTGTAGAAGTGCGACGTCAGCGGATTGTAGTTGCCTGTGCCCAAATGTACATAACGCCGAATGGTATCACCCTCTCTTCGTACTACAAGTGCAATCTTCGAGTGTACCTTCAGCCCCAGCAATCCATAAACAACGTGGACGCCTTCAGCTTCAAGTGCTCTGGCCCATTCAATATTACTTTCTTCGTCAAACCGAGCTTTGAGCTCAACCAGTACTGCAACTTGCTTTTCATTTTCCATTGCGTCGAGCAAAGCTTCTACCACTGGCGAGTTTCTTCCAGCTCGATACAGAGTCATTTTTATTGCGAGCACGTCAGGGTCACGGGCCGCTGCGCGCAGAAAGTCGATGACCGGCTGGAACGAATCGTACGGATGATGCAAAAGAATATCGCGTTGGCGAATTGAGGCGAAAATGTCGAATTCGCGATTCTCCGAGTACAAGCTGCCTGGAACAAGCGGCGTAAATGGCGTGTACTTCAGGTCAGGGCGATCAAGGCTGCCGATGTATCTCAATCTGTTGAGGCTGAGCATTCCCTCGACGTGATAGACATCGTCGAGATCAATTTCCAGATTATTGACTAGGATTTGCAGAATGTTGACTGGCATCGAGCAGTTGACCTTAAGTCTAACTACGTCACCAAATCTTCGCTGTCTGAGTCCTTCTTCCGTTGTTTCGAGTAAGTCGCCTGCCTCAAGTTCTTGAATTGCGAGTTCAGCGTTTCTTGTTATGTGGAAAGGATGTGCATCAATGATTTCCATACCTGGAAACAGGTCTTGCAGATTGGCTGCAATCAAATCTTCCAGCCAAACAAAACAGCGCGCTTTTTTGTCAGCATCATTACGCTTGCCACCACTTGGAACGGCAGTCAGTTTGTCCAGAGGAATTAACTGCGGCAGAGTATCAGGAATTTTGATTCGCGCAAAACGTTCATTCTCACTCTGGTCTTTGATTAATACTGCCAGGTTCAAACTGAGGTTCGAAATATGCGGAAACGGTCTGCCCGGGTCGAACGCAAGTGGCGTCAACACAGGAAAAACAGTGTGGATGAAATACTCTCTGGCTTTGGCTTTCTGTCGAGCATTCAACTCAGAGTACTGTAGTATTTGTATGCCTTCTTCTTTTAACGCCGGCCACAACTGTTGCGACAAGCAAGCATAAGATGTATGCAAGAGATTTGTAACGTCAGTTCGGATGGACGCGAGCTGCGCTGCGGGAGTCATGCCATCTGGCAGTGCTGGGACCGCTCCAGATTCTAGTTGTCGCTTCAGTCCAGCAACGCGAACCATGAAAAATTCGTCGAGATTAGAGCCAAGAATTGACAAAAATTTGAAGCGCTCAAGCAGCGGATTAGTCTCATCCTGTGCTTCTTCCAAGACTCTTTTTTGAAATGCAAGAAGGCTCAACTCTCTGTTGATGTACAAAGCGGGATCATTCAACCTCAAAGGAGTGATCTCACTATTCGCCTCAGCCCCAGGTGCCACCTGTCGTGTTCGTTTTCTGACTCGAATTCGATGCGGTCTTGGGCTAGTCACTGGGCATACCTCTCATCAACTTTCATCAATTTATCTTGAAACCTGGGACTCATGCATGGCTGCGCCTGCCGAAGGAGATTAAAGATAATATATGATTTCGGGACCGTATGCAGCACAAAGCGCCCGATAATGTGTTCAATTCATTTAAGCAGCAGTTGGCATCTAGGGATTTTGTTACGTGGAAACACAACTTGAAGATCGTTATCACATGGAACTTGCGGCAGCATTTGTTCGCGGCAAGCTCGGCACTAATGAGGCAGATCCCGAAATCTTCTCCAAACCGTTAGCAATGCTCAGTTCGGCTGAACGCAATACACTCTTCAATTTGGGCACTCAGTCTGGGCTAAAACTCCACAAATTCAAGCGTACGATGGAGTTAGCTCGTGTACAACGCGTGCTTGGAGTCTTGAAAGGCTTAGCTCCCAGCAATTTGTTGGACATCGGTTCCGGCAGAGGCGTCTTCGTCTGGCCGCTTTTGACCGAATTTCAAAGGTTAGATGTAACGTGCATGGATTTGAGAGAAGACCGTGTTGACGACATGTTGGCTGTTCATAAAGGCGGCATCGTTAGACTTGATGCCATCAAGGGTGATGCCCGGTCTCTTCCGTTCCCTGATAAATCCTTCGACGTGGTGACGTTGCTTGAAGTTCTCGAGCACATGAAAGACCCAGCCAAAGCAATCAAAGAGGCCGTGCGGGTGAGTCGCCGCAACATCATTATTTCGGTTCCATCATCTGAAGATGATAACCCTGAGCATATTCATTTGTTAGATAAGAAAGCTCTGCAGACGATGATTTCTGACGCTGGCGCTAAGCCCCGATTTCAAGGCGTTTTGAACCACCTCATTGCAGTGGCAACAAAGTACGTCTCACCATAGTTATGCAGCTGATCAAGTACCCTCGTACTCACCATATTCAGGGCTCGCGATTTCAGCCTGGCGACGAAGACCTCGATAGCGTTCCTTTTTCACAGATTAGGGGACGCCATTTGGTGGTTGAGGAAAAAATGGATGGTGCGAATTCTGCGCTAAGCTTTGACCAAGATGGAACTCTCTTCTTGCAGAGTCGTGGGCACTTCCTTACAGGAGGGGAGAGAGAGAAGCATTTCAACCTGTTCAAGCAGTGGGCGAACACTCATGCGAATGAATTGAGGGAATTGCTTGGTAGTCGATTCATCGCATACGGTGAGTGGCTGTATGCTAAACACACTGTTTATTACAATGAATTGCCGCACTATTGGCTAGAATTTGATGTTTATGATCGCGAAACCCGAACCTTTCTATCTACTGAAAGAAGAGAGAAGATTTTTGCAGGAAGCTGCGTTCGTTCTGTGAAAGTGCTTTCAACAGGCGCTTTTAGTGATCACAAATCATTGTTGAGCTTGCTGGGAAAGTCTCGTTTCATTTCGGCAAATCACGTGGATGATCTTCTGAGTTATTGCAAAAGTCATTCATTGTCGTCGGAAATAGCTTTGAGAGAGACTGATTCTTCCCTCGATATGGAAGGGCTCTACATCAAGGTTGAAGAAAATGGTTCGGTAATTGAGCGCTATAAACTCGTTCGAAAAAGCTTCTTAAGCACTGTTGTCGAGTCCGAATCTCATTGGTTAGATAGACCGATAATTCCCAATAAGTTAAGCGCGGAGACAAGCATATTTTGAGATGAACGCTTCGAATAATAGTTCCATGCAAAATAAATGGTCTTTTAGTCTGTGTCCGAAACCTGGCGAGAAAATTCAGTGGCAAAAGCTGGAAAAGTGCTCTTGGATGAAGCCCATGAAAGGCTGCTTGCAAGATCCCCATCACCATGCAGAAGGTGATGTGTTTCAGCATACGCAACTCGTATGCGAGTCGCTTGTTGCTTCTGAAAGCTGGCAATCGCTGGATGAAACTCCTAGAAATGTTGTGTTTGCTGCCGCGCTATTGCACGATGTTGCAAAGCCAGCCACAACGAAAATTGATCACGAAGGCAAAATAACATCTCTCAAGCACACACGCATAGGTACTTCTATGGCGCGTGAGATTCTTTGGACATCAGATGAATTTAGTTTCCCACCGTTCAGTTTGAGAGAACAAATTTCTAAATTAGTCCGATTTTCCGGACTTCCGATGTGGTTCTACGAAAAGGAAGATCCCGTCAAAGCTGTGATTCGTGCAAGTATGTCTGTTCGCTTAGATTGGCTCTCTGTCCTTGCAGAAGCTGATATTGGTGGACGTGATTGTTCTGATAAGCAAGATCTGTATTCTCGATTGCAGCTGTTCAAGGAATTTTGTACTGAGAACAAATGCTCTTCATCGCCCTATGAGTTTGCTAGTGAGCACAGTAAATTTCATTACTTTCACAGCAATTCAAATCTTCCTGATCGCGATGTTTTTGATGATTCGCGATTGATTGTGACAATAATGTCTGGACTGCCAGGGGCTGGAAAAGACTCGTGGGTCGAGGATAACTGCCATGGATTACCGGTGGTGTCACTCGACGAAATCAGAGATGAATTAGACATCGACCCCGAAGACTCGCAGGGTGCTGTCGTCGCAAGAGCTCGACAGAAGGCTCTGGAGTACTTGCGCAACGGAAGCGACTTCGTTTGGAATGCAACGAACGTCACGAGTTCTCTGCGCTCTACTTTGATTTCATTCATGGCACCATACAAAGCGCGATTTCGCATTGTGTATGTTGAACCAGAATCCTTTAGCGAATTGTTTCGGCGAAACGCCGAGCGTGAAAGCACGGTGCCGGAGAGAGTGTTGGGTAAGTTGCTTAGCAAACTTGAAGTGCCAGAAGCTTCGGAAGCGCAGTGGGTTGATTACTCCATAAATTAGCGATTCTCATTCACTATTCTTAGTTGCCTGCGGCGATAGGAGCACTCCCTGGCAGCTTTCCACCTCGCTTTTTTCCGTATTGCAGACTCATACTCTTGTCCTTGTTTGTAAGACGATGCTCCTAGAAGTTTTCTACAGCAAATCTTCTCCGTTGGCTGTGATTCCAAGCGGAACCTGCTTCTAAAACACATCCTGCAAGCTTAGCCAGGATGCGTCAAAACTTCGAGCAGTCGACCCTTTGTGGATGTCGCTTGGCAGAGATTAAACGTAAAAGTTTGCAATACAGGCTTATTGACTAGGATTGGGCTCTGATCATGCATGGTACAATCTCCAACTCGTCCCAAGTAGGCTACAAAGGAACAGATAATGCATAGGGAATACCACAAGTGGCATAGCAACCACCTCAATCGCGATATGGAGTTACTGGTTTTCGGGCACGCTGGTGCAAGAGTATTTGTGTTTCCTACACAGTCAGGACGATATTTTGACTGGGAAAACCGTGGCATGTTCGACACACTCTCGCGTCACATCAACAACGGTTGGATTCAGATTTACAGTATCGATAGCGTAGACCCTGAGAGCTGGGACAACGGTTGGGCTTCGCCACACGATAAGGCTGTTCGACACTTGCAATACCATGATTATGTTATCAATGAAGTGATTCCATTCTCGAAATCGAAGAATGATAATGGCTTTGCAATGGCTATGGGAGCCAGTATGGGTGCTTACCATGCAGCTAGCATCGGCTTGCGCTTTCCTGAACATTTCAACCGCGTCATTTCAATGAGCGGCATCTATGACATTCGCCAGTGGACTGGCGGTTACGATGATGAAGCCATTTATCAGGGAAATCCTTTTGAATTTATTCGCGGGCAAGACAACGGCAAGCTCGATCAAATCAAGAATATGGATTTGATTATTTCGATAGGCAAGGAAGACCCAGCTATCGAAGAGAACCGTCAGTTCTCGCAATCACTCTGGAACAAAGGTGTTTGGCACGCATATCGTGAGTGGGACGGTTTTGCGCATGATTGGCCATGGTGGCATCAACAAGTTCTGATGTACATTGGTGGACCAGATTCGCAAGACTGGAACTAGTTTTTCAGAATCATCAATCAAGAGAGCATTCCTAAGGGAGTGCTCTCTTTTTTTAGGCATTCCCTTACACGTTTCAAATACTTATCTCAATTCGAGGATTTGAAGCCGTCCATACTTCCATCGTTAATCCATCGGTTTGTGTATCCAGCAAGGAAGGCTTCCTTGGAATTCAGGAATATAGCGCAGGAAATAATAGCAAGTACGAGCAGTAATAGGCACGCAACTGGATTGTGCTTTCTCAGTTTCACTAGCATTTTTCTAGATTGCCTCTTTTCGCTGCTATTTTTCTTGCGAATTTAGAAGCCTTCAGTAACGGACTGCTGCGGTTCAGCCGGGGCAGATGGTGCTGGTGCCGCTGGCTCCTCTTCTTTTAAGTAGGCTCCGCGGAACTTTGGCGGAAGAATTGGAAATTGCACAATTCCATCTGAGTTTTCATCTGGAGGAACTGCTGAAAATGCAGAACGCTGTTCTTGCGGTACTACCGGCGGAGGGGTGGCTGCTTTCTGCGCATTTTGTTGACCATTCTGCTGCTGTCTCCCTGCAAATGCTTCAGGCGTGCTCTCTCCCGGTGCTGGCGAGGCTGCTCCTGCTGGTGGGCGCTGTTGTGGCTGCATTGCATCGAATCTCGTAGGCGGGCGATATTGTTGTCTTTCAGGATAATTGCCTGGTCCAAAACTAGGTCTTCCACCCTGAGAATCACCGATTTGTCGTTGTTTCTCCTCTTCTGATGGGCTTTCTGGCAACGGCATATCGGGCGCAATACCAGCTTTCATCAGCTCTGGAAGTGACATCTGGCTCTGTTCCATGAGCTTGCGAGCCTCTTCCTCTCTGGCGGCGCGGTCGGAATCCGATTCCCCTTCCTGGGCAAAGCAGCTTGACGCTGCCATTCCGCTCAGCAGTAGTGCTGTTCCAGCAATCAGGATTTTGCGAAGATGAGGACGATTCATAAGCAACCCCAGAGTGACCAATTAGCTCCTATTACTCCAACATACCTCAAAATCGGGACGTTTTTGTTAAATAGATGGTTTTTGCTGTAGATTTCACCAGGCAACTGGTCGGTAAGTTGCTTCCAGTGCAATCTTGTCCAGGTACCTTACTTTGCTGATGCGCTTAGCAGGGCGGTTTTGGGGTCAAGCGTGAATTCGTAAGGTTTGGGATTGAGTGTCTTATACTGCGGGAAAATTCTGCGGAATCCGCCAGGACCTAGTCCACCTTCGAGGATAGTGCCACGCTTGTTCTGGGATGTTTGCGCCGCTTGAATCTCTACCCTGCGCTGAGCTGCAAGTTTAACCCATGCTGTGATGTGTTCAGGCGAAGACGCCTTAGAACGACAGAGATTTAGGAATTGAATCGCAGCGCTCTTTTGTTTTTCAGCAGGACTTGATTTTGCTAAATCCGATTTGAGCGCTTGCTTAAGCGTCGTCGCATTTGCAATCTTGTCTGGCAATTTCTCTATAAGAGCCTGTCTCTTTCGCGAATACATTGGTGTTGTCCAATCGACAGACAATAAAGCAATCTCCGTTTCGTGATCAAGTTTTCCTTGCTTGATTAGCTCATCAATTGCGTTTTCGTCAGCTGCAGATCTCGTAGGAAAGAGAAATGCATGTTGTGTTTCCAAAAGTCCTTTAGTCTCATCAGCTGCAAAGCTTGAGCCTAACTCATTTAGAACCTTTGCATATAGTTTTACTGGAACTTTAATTGGGTCTTGATGCCCCGTGATTCTCTCGTCCACGAAAAACTTTGATGGTATTTCAATGGCTTCATCCTTCTGTATTCGAGTTGCAAAAGGAATACTATCTGACTCCAGATTCATTTCCATTGGTGCAAGCAGGCTCCGAAGGCGCTGCTTGTCTGAAAGCTGCGATGCTTTTGCGAAGGCAACATCTCTTACTGCTGATTTGAGACTCTTTCGCACAGTTGCAGCTAAATCTTCAGGCTCAAGTGCTTGATGAAACATCATGTTTGCGACTTGCTTGGTGCTATTTTCGTCGCTTCCACTTTCAAGCTTGAAATTTCCGATGGCTGCCTGGACATTGTCTTTACCGGGTTTCATCCAGTCGTTATGGTCTCCATTTAATTCTTTCATGACCATATCGCCGCTTGTGTGGCAGCCTGAGCAGCGAGATACATTGCCGAAGAGCTGAGACGCCGGCATCTTTGGTTCAACGCACATATTCAAGCGAGCCGTGTCTGCGAATATACCATCAGTATTAGTTCTGAAATGCCAGTTAGCCGTTTTCTTTTCGGGTTCGCCAATTAATTCCCAGAAGTCCTTTTGACCAGAATTGAAATCTTTAACTATGACCTCTACCAATAGTTTGGTGCCGAAGTCGTTTTGTACTTCGAGTACTTTGGTTTTGTCTGGTTCTATAAAAATACCAAACGAGAAGTCTTGATCTTCCAGTTCGATGCTCCCCAGTTTTCCGCTTACTGTGCCAAAGCAGGAGAAACTACCGCGTTCAGTGTTTTGGATGCCACCATTTGAAACAATGTGGTATTTCACCTTCAGCCCTGCATCTTTGATCTTTTTCAAAAATTGTAGAGGTGTGCGTGGAATTGATTTTGCGTCAGATAGCACTAATTCAGTTATTGCATCTTTCTTATTTCTTGAGCTTGCGCTTTCTTCCTTGTCAGCCCCTGATGCTGATAGCACGATGGAACTTAGTGCAATTACTGTGGAAATTGCCAGTAGTAAACTGGAATTCTTTGATGGTGACATTGGTGAAGCCTTTCAAACATTAGATCGACGTGGCGAAAGCAGGAGACGGCTAAGCTGCCGCCAACTCTTACTTCGCCTCGAATAGATGAAACAAAGCCGAACCATGATCTCACATTTTTGTAAGATCATGGTCCCATTTTGCCAAGAGTAAATTTACTTGTCAGCTAAAGAAGCCACTTGAATGCTGCGATTTCCTTTTCGAGACTTTCTCTGAATTTAGGGTGGGCTATTTCCACCATTGCTCGGGCTCTCTCTTTAAGTGTTCTGCCGAAGAGCTGAGCGACACCATATTCGGTGACAACATAATGAACATCAGCCCTTGTTGTGATTACTCCTGCACCAGGAACAAGGCTGGCTTTAATTCGTGAGACAGTGCCGTTCTTGGCAGTGGAAGGAAGCGCTATGATTGCTTTTCCCTGCCGTGCCCGACTTGCTCCTCTGATGAAGTCGACCTGTCCTCCAAAACCACTGTACAAATACGAGCCAATCGACGCTGCTTCCACCTGTCCGGTGACGTCCACTTGAAGCGCTGAGTTAATGGCAGTCATCTTATGGTTTCTAGAAATGGTGAAAGGGTCATTAATGAAGTCAGATGGCTGAAATTCGAAGAGTGGGTTGTTGTCAACGAAATCGTAAAGCCTCTGCGTGCCTAGAACAAAGCTCACCGCTACTTTACCTGGATAAACCGTCTTTGCCTCGTTCGTGATTACTCCAGCATCAATGAGGTCGACAATGCCGTCGGATAACATTTCACTGTGAACGCCTAACCGTTTTTTATTTTTGAGTTCTTTCAGAATTGCATTTGGTATGGTGCCAATTCCTAATTGAATTGTGGCTTCATCCTCAACGAGGTCTGCAACATACTTACCGAGGATAGACTCGTCTTCACTAGGCATTTCTGCTTGCAACTCGAACAACGGTTGGTCCATTTCTACAATGTGATTCAGACGGCTGACATGGACAAATGAGCGTCCCAGAGTGCGCGGCATCCTCTTATTCACCTGAGCAATTACAATCTTCGCCCGTTTTCGTGCTGCAATTGAGCAATCTACGGAGACTCCATAGCTGCAATACCCATGCGCATCTGGTGGCGATACCTGAAGCATGCAAACATCAACAGGCATCTCACCTGA
Organism: Obscuribacteraceae bacterium (SeqCode); assembly: GCA_044226015.1. Classification (GTDB taxonomy): domain Bacteria; phylum Cyanobacteriota; class Vampirovibrionia; order Obscuribacterales; family Obscuribacteraceae; genus JAIEPM01. Next base: position 269,863 of record JBGAHS010000006.1, on the reverse strand, counting down.
TTCAATAAGATAAGGAATTTCGCTTAAGAATATTGGGATGTATTCAGCTCGTCCTTCGTTGACTGCTTTACGTATGTTTGAACCGATAAATAGTGCCTTGATGCGAAAATTGTCGTGATACTCAGGCTTTGCATAATCTGCCTTGCCCAGAGTCATCAAATGAAGAATCTTCACGTCGCGCAATTCAGAAGCGCGCTTAACCATCGCATCTTTGAGTAGTTCAGGAGATGCAGCGTGCGAATGAATGTAAACGGTATCTCCCGATTTGATTACGCGCACAGCTTCTTCAGCTGTACACAATTTAGATTTGTAGTCTTGCAACCAATCGGAACGCATAAGCGTGTTCATCTCTCTTATCCTTGTGTTCTTTTGTGATTTACTGTGACCATATGAGTGGCGCAGGTATTGCATGGGTCGTAGGCGCGAACGAGTGTCTCTAACCTTGCTTGAAGAACCGCATCCTCTGGTTGACCAATGTTGTCGACCACGAAAGCTATGTCTTGTTCAATTCGTGCCGTATTTTGTGCTGAAGGAGTAATCATATCCGCTGCAACGACTGCTCCCGATTCATCAAACGAGTAGCAATGGTAGAGCGTTCCTCTCGGGCACTCGACGGCGCCCACGCCTTCTGTGCTGCGAATCTTTACTTCCGCTGAATGCTCGTGCTCATTTGATTGCGCGATGAGTTGAATAACTTCTTTTGCTCGCTCAATGGCTTCGACAACCTCAATCGATTGTGCAATATTGTTGAGCAAGGTGTTGAAATTGCCTTTTGCAATTTCTGTGTTTACATAAATTGCGCGCGCTCGTGGTTTCAACCTATCGGCATAAAATCTAAGACGTGCAAGCGAACCGACCATTATTGGTTTGTCTTTGATCATTGAACGCTTGGCGTGGCTATGTGATACCACTTTTTCATTTAAGTATTTCTTGTACTCGCTAATTGGTGCGCTCCAATCATCGCTAGATTGAACCTCGGTTCCGAAATAACCGTAAATATCTCCAGGCGGTTTCAGCGCTACGAAAGTTGCAGGCGCGGTCTTCTCAACGGGCAACTTGAAGGTCAGAAGCAGGTGAGCCAGTGATTCTGCCAGAGGCAAGCCCTCTTCGAGTTTTGGCAGAAGTGCATTCAGCTCAGCTGCATCGGGAAAACGTGAGAATCCGCCGACCTTAATATTGACCGGATGGAATGGACGCCCACCAACTACAGTTTGAACCTCGGCTCCTAATGCACGAAGTTGTGTCCATATCTGGAATTCTGCTTCATGCTTAGAGGCTAATTCATATAGGGTTCCAGCACCCACAAAGTCTGGCAGAGCCAGTGCGCAGATGTGCGTGGCGTGGGACTCGATGATCATGCCTAGATGCATTAATTCGCGGAGCAGCAACGCTCTTTCTGATAGCTTTATTCCGAAAGCATTCTCGACCGCGTTCGCTGCCGCAATAACATGCCCTGTCGAACATATCGCGCAGACGCGAGATGTAATGTGAATAACCTCACTATATTTGTGCCCGAGCACTATCTTTTCGAAAAAACGTGTGCCTTCAAAGACATCAAGTTTCACCTCTGAAACTTTGCCATCAACCAGGTCAATAGTCACAGCGGAGTGCCCTTCGACTCGGGAAATCTCGGGAATTTCGATTACTTTTTTCTCTTGCTCGCTCATTAGTTTTTCCTGACCATTCGTGTGAACATGTCTTCTGGTGCACCAAATGTGTGCAATCGACTCATTACTTCGGCGAGATGATAGCCTTTTTCCTCTAAGACTGTCGCCATGGCATCCATTTGTGGAGATTCGCAGGGACCCCAGCAACCATAGCACGCCGCGCCCACGCTCGGACACAAGGCACCGCATCCAGCTGAAGTCACCGGACCCAGGCAAGGAAGATTGTCTTCAATTAAAACACATGGATTCTCTTTTAGTTTGCATTCCAGGCAAACTGGTTTGTGCGTGATAAGTGGCAGATGATCTCGCAACAAGTTTGCTGTAATTGCAAGGAACTGAGTGGCGTTAATCGGACAGCCTGATAATTTGACGTCGACCCGCACGTGTTCTTCGAGCGGCGTTGCTTCCATCACGGCAATCTTCGAATCTTCACCATAAACAGAATGCATCAAGGTCTCTGCTTTGCAATGGGTGCAGGCTCCTTTCTGGACGCATCCCCAGACGGCGCAGTTGCCCACGGCAACCAACCAGCGAGAGTTGGCTCTTATTCGCTTCAACTTCTCAAGGTCATGCGGTTGGCTGACGCTGCCTTCGACGAACGAGATGTCTACTGGACGGTTTTCATTATGACTTTGGGCAAATGGAAAGCTAACTACACGTACAAAGGGCAAGAGCTTGTCCATATTCTCAAGAATCACTAGCAACTCGCCAGCGCATCCTGTGAGACTTTCTACCGCAATACATGGGAGTACTTGTGGATTGCAAGGCATTATCTTTCTCCTTTGCATTCGACAACTTCGCAAGCCAACTGCAGGTCAGTCAGAGGAAACACCGGTCCAGCCTTACATGTGAGTTTGCCTCCAATAAAGCAATGACCGCATTTTCCTATGCCGCACTTCATATGTCTTTCTAGCGATAGCCAGATTCTTTCAGTGCTGACATTCTTCTTCTTCAGGTCTTCAATTACATACTTGTACATGACTGGTGGTCCACACACCGCGATTTCGTAGCTTTCGTCAACTTGCGAAAGTCTGATCATGTCCGTGACTCTTCCGAGCTGCACCGCTACTGGTGGCAGAGCTGGACCTTCGACGTCTTCGGCTGCGATGAAGACTTCGATGTCGCGACGTCGCATCAACTGCAGCATTTCCTGACGAAACAACAAATCGGTTGAGTGCCGCATGCCATAAATCAATGTTAGTTTGCCATAGTCTTCGCGATTGTCGAGCACATATTCGAGTAGCGAACGAATGGGCGCGATACCTAACCCGCCGGCGATTAAGCAGAGATTGTGTCCTTTGTAGCGTTCGACAGGGAAACCGACTCCGTAAGGACCCCTCAGTCCAACCCAATCACCCTCGCTCATATCGAATAGAGCGCTTGTTACTCTACCCACTTTTCTAACTGTAAGTTGTATAGTATGCGAGTTTCTTCCCGAGCATACAGATATTGGACATTCTCCAACCCCTGGAATCCAGAGTTCGAAAAATTGACCTGGCAGACTATTTAGGTTCGCTTCTTCTGGAATCTTGAACTCGAAGAGAAAATTATCGTGCGACATCGGTACAATTTTTCGTATGACACAGCGAACCGGTGTGTAGGGATTTGCGATGTTATTCATGATGCTTTACCCCTTTCTTTTCCTTGCTTTCTTGCAGGGCTTTCACCACTCCAACGATGTCATCAATTCCTGATGGGCAAGAAACTGTGCACCGTCCGCAACCAACACAGGTGCGGAAAGCATAGGCATCTTCAAAGCCATGAAGTTTGTGGCGATACCAGAATTTCAAACGATCAACTGGTGTGGGTCGGAAATTATAGTCGCCAGCCACCTTCGCGAAACCGACAAATTGGCAGCTGTCCCATTGTCTGACGCGGTCGCCATCGGTTCCGTTCAGGTTTGCAATATCGACAAGGTCGAAACAATAGCATGTAGGGCAAACTGGAGTGCAATTACCACAGCTGAGGCAACGCTGTCCCAATTCATCCCAGATCGGATTGTCCCATTCCATCTCAAAGGTAGAAGTCAAATTGTCTGGAACAAAGCCGTTCGTAAACATACCATCGCGTTCTTGCCAGAAGCGTTTGTAATCGTCTTTATCTTGATCTGAAACGGGCTGCAAGATATCACTGACTTTTTCAGCGAAGATGAGTCCTTTAGAAGTCTTGATTTCGAGATAGTAGTGTTCCGAAAGCTCAGTCAGAAACATGTCGTAGCCTTTGTCGGGGCAGCCGTTTCCCATAGATTTGCAGAAACAATGTTTGTCCGGCAAGCAAGAGAATCCAACAATTAGCGATTGCTGGCGTTTTGCAATGTACTTAGGATCCGCAGGCTCGTGGGTGAGTATGCTATCTAGTACATCTAGGCCTGCGAGGTCGCAAGGGTGAATGCCGAAGATTACCTTGTACTCTGTCTTCTCCACTGGCTCGATGATTTTGTCGCCACTGTAACTGAATACCTTCTCTTCTTGCGGATAAAAGAATTTCTTGGGCGGCAAAATTGTTCGAAGCGCTTCAAATGCTATTTCGTCGGCATTTTGCACTGCCTTAAATGAATAGGATTCTTTTGAAACTTTCACAGGAGCGTAGACCGTTCCCTGTGTTTTCAACGCTTCTAAGAATAAGGGGAATTGACTCTTTAGGAATACTTTGAATGTGCTCATTTGCTTCTCGATTCATTGTCTAGTTCATTACACACCATTTGGACAGTTAGTACATCGACCTCTCGGTCTAAAATTTGAACCGCCCGAAAGCTAGTGTCTGGAATCCTTTTCCCTGGTCACTCATTCTTAGGGTTGAGTCTCGACCGGAATGAACGATTGTTGATACATTCTTCGACTGATGTGCATCCCCTGTGTCGATGCAATACTAACGGTGAAGATTGGAGGCGTCTATATGTTGAACATTCTTATACCAGTTGAAGATAAGGCTTTCGGGAAGGCTCAATTGAAATTCATCGCCTCGCATAAGCTCTCTGTTGACGCTACCATCTATCTCCTGGCTGTCGTCAAGCCATTCGCTCTGCAAGACTACGGATTTGCGATGCCGCATCTGTCGACTTCCCTTGCTGAAGCTGACACCAAACAAGCAGAAACATTGCTTGACGAATTGAGCGAATACATTGCTTTTTATCAGCCTCGTAACAAGATCGTAAAAATCATGAGTAGTGGAAATCCGATTGCAGAAATTCTGCATGAGGTTCAGAAGAACAACATTGATAATGTAATTCTTGGCTCTCATGGTAGGTCTGGACTCGATCGCTACTTTCTTGGAAGTGTATCGCAAGCTGTCGCTAACAGGGCTCCATGTAGTGTGACAATAGTTAGATTCGCAAAAGATGATGAGCTAGATGCAGCTCATGCCGAGGCTTTGGAGAAAACTGCAATCCCGATGAAAACTATTATGCTCGCAATCGATGAAAGGAAATTTTCTTCAGCGCAGCTAAGAATGCTGGACCATCATTCTCTTGCCAATACAGGTAAAGTAATCCTCACCAGTGTTAAAACGCCAATTGCCATGTATGACTACGGCTCTATAATTCCGCAAAAATACATGGATGAGCTTGAAAAAGAGGAAGAAGAAATCAGCAAGAATCTGATGGAGGAGTCAGAATTCCATCTCAAAGATCACTTCCCCACACTTGACGTTGAAAAGATTCGCGTTGCGGGAGACCCGAAAGTTGAGCTACTGAACATCGCAGAGTCCCGCGGAGTGGATTGGATTATTATGGGATCGCACGGACGTTCTGGGCTGGACAGATTCTTCCTGGGTAGTGTTTCTCAGGCTATTGTGAATCGCGCTCTCTGCTCTGTCAGTGTAGTGCGAAAACCTGAAGACGTAATGCTGGAACTTGAACCAGGCTCGTCGTCCATACCTGAGTTGCTCTCCAACTAAGTGTACGCGCGAACGCGCGAATGAAGAGAAGGACTACTTACAGAATATCCACGGCGTGTTGGGATCCCTGCACTGTTGGGATCCTTGGAGTGTTGGGAACCATGCAGTATTGGGATCCCTTGCAGAGTTGGGATCCCTGGAGTCTGCAAAATCAGTTAGGCTGCGATACGTCCGATGCTTCTGTCAGTATGCTCATAAGATTCTTGGCCTCAGTTTCGTCAATACTGCATATAGCTTGCTGACCATTAACCAGAACCCAAGCACCCGAAGTTACGGGTTCGCATGCAAGGAATACTTTTCGCGCTTGGGTGCCTAGCACCAAGACGTCCGCGAATGCGCCATCAATCTTTTGAATTTGGGCAGGAAACGAAATGCACATTAGTGGTGCCCGGCGCCCGAATGCTCGCAAGCTGGCAGAACATTACGGTGCTCGCTATAGTTTCTTTTCACCCAGTTGACCCAATCTTCCAACCCTTCGCCTGTCTTTGCGCTCACACAAAAGACCTGAGCATTAGCGTTGAGATCACGAACATACTTGTTGGCATGCTCCACGTTGAAGTTTACGTAGGGAAGAAGATCCGTTTTTGTGAAAATCACGGCGTCGCAATTTCTGAAAATTATCGGATACTTAAGTGGCTTGTCGTCGCCCTCCGTCACTGACAAAAGGACCACTCTTTTATGTTCACCTAAGTTGAACTCGGCTGGACAGACAAGATTTCCAACGTTTTCTATGAAGAGTAGTTCTGCCTGTATTTTTGCACTGTGAAGCAATCTCCCGACCATCAGAGCATCCAGGTGGCACGACTTTCCCGTACAAATCTGATGCACGTTTGTTGCGTATCGTCTTAATCGCTCGGCATCGAGTTCGCCAACCATGTCGCCCTCGATTACTGCAAGGCTGAAGTCCTGGCTAAGCTTTGCCACTGAGTTTTCCAGTAATGTTGTTTTGCCAGCGCCTGGTGCGCTCATGAGATTAATAACGTAAGTATTTTGCTCATCAAAATGCTCGCGGTTATGCTGCGCAAACTCGTCGTTTTGGGACATCACGCGTTCTAGCATATGTTCGTCAATAATTTCGTGCATAATTTAAATCCTCATGAGCTATGAGAGCAAGCAGATTTTTACAACTTCCAGCTCTTCTCCGCAGACGATTTTACCAATGCCGCTACCACATTTTTCACAGCAATACTTGTTTTCATATGAGGGGTGGTAAGAGTGCTTGTTTTTGCTGCAAAGAGCCCTGGAGCTGATTGATTCCAGTTCCAGTTCGCAGTCAGACAAACCATCGTACATTGATTTTAGAGAATTGAAGGCGAATTGAAGTGATTCCGTTTCAACATTTCGAAATTCGCCAACAATGACCGAAACACTTTTGACAGATGCCGTATTCGGCGTTGCTCGCATTTTATTGGCGGCGAGTTTCAAAATTGAATCTGCAATACTGGCCTCATGCATATTACTCTTGCTCCTCAAGTAATTTGTTCAAATGCAATTCCAGCTCTGTCTTCAGAGTGGGGATCTTGTTTTCTAATTCATGACTAATAGAATGTTGCCAATCTTGTGCTTTGCAGTAAATTCCGAAAAAGTTGAGCGATTTAAGCAATTTTTTGCCTTCAAAGAAAAGCTTTAGTTCATCAACAAAGGAGATTCCGTGTGATGATCTGAGAGCCGCTGGTGTTTTGGATCGTATTAATTCTGGCAGTTCAACAAGGACGCTTCCGTGCCGGGAAGCGCCAGCATCCTGCTGGCTCTCGATTGCTACCGCATCAACAATTACCGCTGCTGAGTGCTTTAACAGGCAATTCGGCAAATAGACAGATGCCGTACCAATATCGAAATAGCAAACTTGATCTAGCAGGTTGGTATCAAGCGAACGGCAAACAAGCTGAGCAATGCCATCATCACCTCGCAGCGTGTTCCCCATTGCGATTAATGCAACACCCGAGGCGGCTTCAGAAGCTAAGTGCTTGCATGGAGCCGCCTTGAGTTGAATCTGGGGTAAAGTTTTTCCAGAAGAGATCGTCATTTACGCGATACTTGAAGCCTCTTTCTTTGATTTGTCTTCTTTGTGTTTTGTTTCTTGAGCGGGTCTTACTAACATCACTGTACATTTTGCACTGGACAAAATACTAGTGGAAACACTTCCAAGAACAAATTTTCCGATTCCGGAGCGTCCGTGCGAGCCGACTACGATGAGATCAGCATCCCAATCTTTGGCTTTGTCAAGAATGCAATCGCGAGGGTTGCCACTCATCAATTCCTCACTTACTTTCATTGTAGGAAGAGCTTTTGCAAGCTTAGTGCCCAGTGTCAAAAGTAAGCTTTTTGCAGATCGTGAGCATTCTTCATTGTAGTCGGCAACATAATCGGTAGGATAGCAACCCATTGCTGGCACGTAGATTGGCTCGATTGCGTGTAGCAAAACTGCCTCTGATTGTTCAGGCCATTCATGAGCCATCACGAAGTCAACAATGGTGTTGCCGAAAGACTCGTCTTCGATAGCGATCAGTATTTTCATATAATTCAGCCTCCGCAAATTAGCGCTGCGATGGAGTCAACGCTTTGCCGGCGTGATGGTGCGCACGCACAACCTCTACAACGCATGGCGCTTGTTCAGCGACATTTCGGGATACACTTCCTAGTGCGTTATGCGGGCAAACATCTCGTCCGTGTGCACCGATGAGAACCTTATGAGCATCCCAATCGGCTGCCGCTAGGACTATTTCTCTATGCGGCCGTCCTTCACGAATTTCGAAGTGAACTATAGATTCTGGAATGTGTTCCATTATTTTGTGGCGAGCTTCTGTAAGCAGGTGTTCAGCCATTTTATGACGGCGTTGCACCACATCATGTTTGATGTTAGTCCATGCATCTACCGCCCATTCCTCGTCGCAAAACGGTTCGATTACATGCACTAGTTTGAATTCCGTGTCCGGATGCCATTTTCTCTTGCATATCAGGTCAAGCATATGCTTTGAATATGGCGACTCATCGAGTGCAACTACGACTTTCATAATGGAACCTCCGTCTTCATTGATATATTGACAGGAGCCACTGCCTTTTGCCTCGTCCCTTATGCTGAATTCTTTCAACCAGCATAGGGATGCTTCGCTAGTCCGATCGTAGTAAACTGGTTTGCATTCGGTTGATATGAGGAGCGTCGAGCTGAAGAGGTTGCTCATAACTATTTCTGGTGTAGTACAAGGTGTAGGATTTCGCCCTTTCGTCTACAGATTAGCCGTGGCGTGCCAAATTACTGGATTTGTACGAAATAGAAAAGGCGTTGTTGAAATTGAAGCGCAGGGTCCTGACGCCGGTTTGCATGAGTTTTTAGAGAAGTTGCGTGTGCCACCTCGCGGGGCGCAAATCATCAGTTTTGAAGTCAGTGTGTTAGCTTGTGTTGATGAGACAGCATTTCACATTTTAGAAAGCGACTTCATAGCGACTGGCGAAAACTTATTTGCCGGTGATTTTGCAATGTGCGCTGATTGCCTGGATGAACTTAGAGACTCCAATAATCGAAGGTTTGGGTATCCCTTCATTAACTGTGCTAGTTGTGGTCCACGCTTCTCCATCATTGAAGAATTGCCATATGACAGGCAACGGACAACTATGCGAGACTTTCACATGTGTGAGCAGTGTAGAGCTGAATACGAAAACCCCGCCGATCGCAGATTTCACGCACAAGCAATCTCGTGTCCAAATTGCGGACCCACGCTTACCTACTGGGAGAGTGATGAGGACAAAGAGCCTGGCGTCCCCTGTGCAGTTGGTGGATCCTCATCTGCTAACGGGGATTTTGCTGCTTGCGCCTCTGCTAAAGGTCAAGACGGAACTGGCAGCCCTATTGACGATGATAGTTTTAGCCAGGCTCGTCCCGCAATAGGTGATTCATCGAATCAACTCGCGATGCAGCAAAGCATTTGCGCCTTGAAAGCAAACAAGATCGTTTGCGTGAAAGGACTCGCAGGTTTTCATCTGATGTGTCGTCTCTATGAGCCAGTAATAAGACTATTGAGGGAGAGGAAGCAGCGACCTCGAAAACCCTTTGCAGTTCTCATGGAAGACCTCCCTATGGTCGAGAGTTATTTTGACTTAACTGAAGCCGAACGACAGTTGTTGTTGTCTGCAGCCGCTCCAATAGTATTGTTGAAGCCTCGCTTAACGACTCTTTTCCCACCAAGCATAGCTCCTGGGCTGGGGCAGATTGGGGTTATGCTTCCAAGCACACCCGTTCAGCAAATTATGCTCTGCGCACTCAACGAACCTTTGCTTTGCACCAGTGCGAATATTTCGGAAGAGCCAATCACCATAAGTATTGAGGATGCATACAAAAAATTGCGTCATGTCGCTGATGCATTCCTAGACAACAACCGAGCTATTTGTTCTCGCTATGACGACTCGGTTGTTAGGGCTATCGACGATTCCCTTATTGTGATAAGGCGCTCTCGCGGTATGGCTCCAGTGCCTCTAATGTTGGATGAATCCGCAGTTCGCACCAAAGAGAAGAAGGCGATAGACATATGCAGCGATCAGGGTAAGAGCTGCAAGAAAATCGTCAACGACATTAGACAAAGCACAAAGTTCAATGCAACTGAATTGATTTCGCTGAGCGTAAACTCGACCAAGGAGGTACTCGCTTTTGGAGCATTCTTGAAGAGTGCATTCTGCTACGTTAGAGGCAACAAGGCTTATCTCAGTCAGCATCTCGGAGATCTCGAGAGCATTGACTCTGAGGTCTTTCTGAAGGAATCAATCAAAACTTATTCGAAGTTGTTTGGTCTGTCACCACAAGTAGTGGCAGCTGACCTTCATCCAGATTATTTATCAACCCAATTTGCCAGTAATTTCGCAGCTGAAATGAATCTTGAATTTATTCAGGTTCAACACCACCATGCACATATAGCCGCCGTAATGGCAGAAAATGGACTCTCCGGAACTTGTCTCGGTGTAGCTCTTGATGGGACAGGCTATGGATCTGATGGAACTGTGTGGGGTGGTGAATTGCTGCAGGTCAGCTATGATAATTTCTCGCGCCTGGGGCATTTTGCCAATACGCCGATGAGTGGCGGAGAAAGTTCGATTCGCCATCCATGGAGAATGGCCCTCAGTTATGCCAAAACGGCAGCGCAATATTCTGAATTTGATGCGTTTGTTAAGCGAATCCAAACAGAGTTCGGCAAGGAAAATGTAGATCTGGTGGGGCGACAGATTGACGCTAAGTTCAATAGCCCCATGACCTCAAGCTGTGGTCGACTGTTCGATGCAGTTTCTGCTTTGCTGAACGTGTGTAATAGTGCTAGCTACGAAGGGCAGGCCGCTGCGGAATTGGAAGCACTTGCAGAGTTCTGTTTTGATTCAGGTGTAAATTCTCTTGACCGATTTTTGTATGACTCTTATCCATCTGAGATAAGTGATGCTGAAGTACTGTTGCTACCAGGATATTCAATTTTTCAGGCTGTAAATGCAGATATGCTCAAAGGAACGGACGTCCGGATAATTAGCGCAAAATTTCATGCCTCAGTTGCTCAGCTAATTTTCAAGGCTGTAAGAAAATTGGCAAAGAGAACTGGAATTACGACAATATGTTGCGGTGGAGGCGTGTGTCAAAACAGTATCCTTATTCGACTTTTGCGCCGCCTTTTCAGGGAAGCTGAGTTGTCGGTTTATTTTTCCAGCAAGGTTCCGAGTAACGATGGCGGAATTGCACTTGGCCAGGCAATGGTCGCTCTGGCAAAATGTGGTCACTTGCATAATTGAGGGCTCGCGTGTGTGCTTAGCTATTCCTGGTGAGTTGATGTCGACATTTGAATCGGATGGGCTTCGGATGGGCAAAGTTAGCTTTGCTGGACTTAAGAAAAACGTCTGTCTCACTTACGTGCCGGAAGCCGTACCTGGTGACTTCGTTCTTGTTCACGCGGGTTTTGCGATTAGCAAAATCGATGCAGATGAGGCAGCGAGAGCCATCAGTATTTTGACTAACGAAGAGCTTGCTGAACTGTCTTGAATTTAGGAGCCAGAAATGAAATTTGTAAGCGAATTTAGAGAGCTTGAGCTGGCACAGAAATTGGCGGCAAAAATAAAAGAGGACTGCACTCGACCCTGGCGAATTATGGAAGTTTGCGGTGGACAGACCCATGCAATTCTTCAGTACGGAATTCAAGACTTGCTGCCAGAAAAATTGACCATATTGCATGGACCAGGTTGTCCTGTGTGTGTGACACCATGCTCAGCAATTGATAAGGCTATTTTGATGGCGGAGAGGGAAAACGTTATCCTTTGCTCTTATGGAGACATGCTGCGGGTTCCCGGTAGCACCGTTGATTTGTTGACTTGTAGAGCAAAAGGCGCTGATGTTCGAATAATTTATTCGCCACTTGAAGCTGTCGAATTAGCGAAAAACAACCCGAACAAAAATGTGGTGTTTTTCGCAATTGGCTTCGAGACCACAGCACCAGCGAATGCCATGTCTGTGCTTCATGCTAGTTCATTGGGGCTCAAGAATTACTTCCTTTTCTCTAGTCATGTAACTGTACCCGCTGTTCTTGAAACAATATTGCAAGAAGATGACAATCGAATTGAGGCGTTTCTTGGACCTGGGCATGTGTGCTCAATTGTGGGAACGCGTGACTATGAATCTATTGCTGAGCGCTTTAAGGTTCCGATTGTAATTGCTGGTTTCGAACCAGTCGACATTCTTGATGCAATTTACCGCTGTGTCAAACAACTGGAAAGCGGTGAGCATCGAGTTGAAATTCAATATTCTCGAGCGGTTAAAGAAGAAGGTAACAGCACGGCAATGAATGTCCTCGAGCAGGTATTCGAGGTCTCTGACCGTGAATGGAGAGGGCTCGGCAAGATCGGTCGAAGTGGATTACGTTTGACGCAGAAGTATCGGAATTTTGATGCTGAGGAATTTTTCCAGCTCGATGTGCAATCGACTGATGATGCCAGCGATTGCATTAGCGGCTCAATTCTCAAAGGAATTTCAAAACCTACTGATTGTCCGCTTTTCGCAAAACAATGCACGCCTGAAAATCCGAAAGGAGCAACAATGGTTTCTTCCGAAGGCACTTGTGCGAATTATTTTAAGTTTCGCAAGGTAGAGGTTGAGGTTTAGCCATGAGTGAGAAGCCTGCATTTGACTGCCCTTTGCCTGACAGCGGACACTCTGGTGTGATAAGACTTGGACACGGAAGTGGTGGCAGAATGACAGCCAAGCTTGTTAATGAGCTTTTCGTGCCAAGACTTGGTGCGGATATTGCAGCTCAACTCGATGATGCTGCGGTATTCCAGATGCAGTCTGGCAAGTTGGCTTTTAGCACTGATGCGTTTGTAGTATCACCTATCTTCTTTCCTGGCGGTGACATTGGCTCTTTGTCCGTACATGGCACCGTGAATGACCTCGCCATGCGCGGTGCTAAGCCTATGTACATTTCTGCCAGCTTCATTTTGGAAGAAGGTTTTGAACTAACGGAATTGGAGAAGATAGTTGCTTCTTTTGGACGAGCGTGTCTTTCAGCAGGCGTTAAGCTCATGGCTGCCGACACAAAAGTCGTTGAAAGAAACGCTTGCGATAAGGTTTTTATTAGCACAAGTGGAATAGGAGTTGTTGAGGTTGATCCTGTGCCCTCTGCCTCTCGTGCAGAACCTGGAGATGTATTGCTGGTTAGCGGTGACATCGGCCGTCATGGCATGGCGATAATGAGCTGCCGTGAAGGACTCGATCTTGATGCTGCAATCAGCAGTGATAGTGCTCCGTTAAACCACACTGTAGAAGCACTCTTAGCAGCTGTTGGACCCCAATCTGTCAAAACCCTGCGGGATATAACGCGCGGTGGGCTCGGAACTGTGTTGAACGAAATTTCAGTGAGTTCAAATGTGGGAATCGAGATTCGAGAGGAGGCTATTCCTGTGGACCCTCAAGTTGCTGCCATATGTGAAATTCTCGGGCTTGATCCACTTTATGTTGCTTGTGAGGGACGTTTTTTGCTAATTGTCTCCCCTGCTAAATCAAAGGAATGTTTAGAGATTCTCCAGAAGTTTCAAGGCTCTGCCGCAATCATAGGGCAGGTTGTAGAATCCCATAAACAGCGGGTAACTATGAAAACGAGAATCGGTGGAAATCGTATTGTTGATATGTTATCGGGTGAACAGCTTCCGCGAATTTGCTAATTAGTCTTGCGTCGGTGGCATCTCAGCCAGCGGATACACTTTGTATTTTGCGTAATTGTAGACTGGTGCCATTGCAAGCAGTCTGTCTAGTTCTTCATTGCTCTCAACATTGTATATCCAAGCTCCACCATGGCTTCCGGGAATATGATAGCGCTGATCAAGTTTTCCAGTTTGCATGAGTCGCTTTGCATAATCTGGCATGGACAGAATACTTGACACACCTTCTTTAGATGCATACTTAGACTTAAGTGACCAGATGACTAGAAATTTCGACACAACAGTTCCCCAATTTTGTCCAGGCACTGCGCCTACGCTGCGCTAGCTTCGACTGAATACTTTAGCAGCTCTTGAGTGCGTATGTTAGTGTTTTTGGTTTCACAGAATATTTCCAATGGCATGCGACAACCGGGCAATATATCACTTGTCCAATTTGGACTGGTTAATCCCGATAGTGCGTTTGAGCTTATTTACCAGACGATTGCGAATCGATAGTTGCTTGCGCGCGTCATTGAACCCCTGTTTGTAGCCTTCTTGCCAGGTATAGGAGATTTTCTCATCTATAAGCTTACGAAGGTAAGGCTCTGTTCTCCAGTCATCGAATGCTTTGAACAAATGCGACAGGACGAAGTCCTGACTGTCTGTATGATTCTTGTTTTGTGGCGACCTTTCTTTATGCCGTTTGATTGTCTGCTCATAAAGCTCAACGCTTTGCTTTGCCACCACTTCTGGTGCGCACAATTTTCTAACATGTTCAGAGGCTGATGAGCGAATTCGCTTAAGCTGAGCCTGGTTATTTCCCAACTCAATGATTTTTATTGCGAGATCTTCCGAGTCTTCCGACTGGAATAAGATACCCGATAAACCGTCCTCGATGTACTCAGGTATACCGCCCGCGTTTGACGCGACCACGGCAGCTCCTCTAGACATTGCTTCCAGGCATGCGTATGGTGAGCTGTCATATCTCGAAGGAAACACGCAGATATCGGCTTCTCTAGTGAATTGACCAAGTTGTTCTCGTGGAACTGCTCCAGTGAAAGAACAGTGGTCGAGCACTCCTAGTTCGGTCAGGCGAACCTTCAAAATGTCCGCAAACGTCACGTCTGTGCCTGGAATCGGACTTGGAGAACCGACAAATTGAACCTTTGTAAGGGGGAATGCTTTTAGTACTGCGGGTAGTGCTTCTACCAGAATGTCACAACCCTTAAGTTTCTCAATCCTGCCAATGTATAGCAGTTTGAGTTCGCCAGCTAAGCGGTTATCCGAGTCGGCACGCTCTTCCGAAATCATGTCGTTGAGTGATAGTGGATTGCGAATGATTTTTATAGAATCGATTTCGATGCCAGATTCCGTAGCAATGATATTTGCCATACTGCGACTCGGCGTGGTGATTGACGTTGCACATCGCAAAGCCATGACTTCCAGTGCGCAAACCAATTCTTTGTCGACGAGGTCTTGTTGATGAAACCCAAGGTTTATGGTGTGAAACTGTGGGCAGACACTTCTGAGTACGAGTGGGTAGCTAGAGTCAATCGACCAGAACAGTCCCTCAAAGCCATTGTCTACGCACTCTATGACATCCGGTGCAAAAGCATCTACCGCAGCTTTTAGCTTGCGGTATAGTTCAACAGCTCGAGGCAGATTCCATGCTAGTCCAGCTAGCCACGGCATGAGGCTGAAATTGAAATAATCAGATGAATCAAATTTGACTCGCTCAACGCGAACTCCCCTGATTTCCTCAATTCTTGACTCCCCACTTGTAAGCGTCGCCACCAAAACCTCGTGACCCTGCTGGACAAGTGCATTGGCAAGTTCATAGAAGAAGGCGGCGTTTCCACCACTTGTTCCCTCTGGGGGATAAACTGTGCTAATGATGCCGATTTTCATAGTCTAATTATCTTAGATTGCATCATTTGATTGAATAACAAGCGGCTAATGTCCATGTGAATTCGCTTTGATAAAGTGCGAAAGTACGTTAGAGGACTCGAAATGCTAGAAGACCCAGTCGTTTCGATAGTTATACCGTTTTATGATCATGCTCAGTTCTTGCCGGAGGCTGTAAAATCGGCACTTGAGCAAACGTATCCTAAATGCGAAGTTATAGTTGTTGACGACGCTGGTCCCCGCCCTGCCACTGAGATTTTGAACGATTGTCAGCTGCTAGGAAAGGTTAAACTGGTCAAGCAAGAGCGCAATCTCGGTTCTGCCGCCGCTAAGAACGCGGGAATTGCGATTGCTAACGGTTCATTAATCGTTCCGCTCGACTCCGATGATTTGATCGATAAAGAATATGTCAGTGAAACTTTGCAGGAATTGCAGCGTGCACCAGATTTGGGAGGCGTCTACACCCTTACTCAGGTTTTTGGGGAACACAGCTTTGTGTTTACGCCTGACTGTACAATCGTGAATATTCTGTCTGGTGTTTTCTCACCGACTACATTCTTGTACAAACGAGAACTCCACCAAAAAGTCGGTGGCTATAAAGAAGATGTTTACCATGACGATGATGAGTTGTGGCTTTCTCTGCTAGAACAAGGGGTGCGGTTTCGGCGCATAGAGAAGCCTATGTACAAATATCGAAAGCATGCGCGAGGCAAATCAAAGTCTAACCGAGAGAAATCACTAGCAAGCTTTGCCCGCTATCATGCGGAATCTTACTCGAAAAATCTGCCAGTTATCTTGGAGACGATGCAGGGCAAATACTTCCAACTTCAAGATCTCTACCAGGAGATTTATTCTGCTTACCACGAAATTGAAGACCGTTATGTCCAGCTGCTCGCCGACCATGAGGAACTCACGAAAGTGCACGAGGAAATGAAAGCCAAGATGAATGCCTCCGGAAAGAAGAGAGCCTGGTTTTGAAACTTGCGTTTATAACAAACTACTATTCTGGTGATGAACTCGATGTAGTCACCAGCTCATTCTTCAAGCTGATTGTTAAAGGTCTTCGCCAAAGAGGTCATTTTGTTAAAGTATTCACTTTGGTGGCGACCGAAGCTGATATCGCATCTGATGATGATCTGCATTGTGCTGGAACAGATGGGCTCCATCGGTATGAACGCTTTTATCAGCTCAATTCCTTTCCAGTCTCAGCATGGCTTCTTTCAAGGTCAGTAGAACTAAAGCGTCAGTTTGCAGATGACATTACTACCTTTTCTCCTGATGCTATCATCTGCGTGAAGGCTCTCGATGGACTTGTTTGGGTAAAGGAAGGCGCGGCACCTGTCGTGCTTCTGAGCGTGACACCTCATTTTGAGATTATGCGACTGAATTTCGATCAGCAATTCAGTCCTGCCGATGTTGCGATGGTTACTGCAATGGAGGTCAGTGCCTTGCGCTCTATGGCTAAGATCAGCTGCCCTAGCGCTGATGTTAGAAATGCTATTTCACAAACCGCAAAAATAATTGAATCGGAAATGTCCGTTTATCCGCATCCGATCGATTTGAAGTCTGTGGAAAAGAATGTGACGCATGCCGTATCGCAATTTGATCACCTGCATCTTGAAGGCTCACCAATTGTTGCCTACATAGGTACGCTTGAGAGGTACAAAGGTTTCGACATCTTGATGCGAGCAATTCCTGCGATATTACAAAAGAATTCGCAAGTTCGCTTCGTTTTTGCCGGCGAGACGCCACCCTCGTTTGGCGAGAAACATCCTTACTGTGAATCTGTGTTGAATGAACTAGACAACGATGCTCGGTCTAGAGTTGAAATACTAAAGCCACTCGATGAGGGCTCGCGTGTCCGTCTTGCAAGGCAGGCGGATCTCGTCGTCTACCCCTTTCGCTATTGTGGGTGTATGTATCATGTGCTGGAGTCAATGGCTGCTGGTGGAACAGTGATCACATCGAACATTGGCAGTTTAGGCGAGTTCTTAACTCACCGCGAAAATAGCTGGCTAGTTGCTCCCGAGGATAGCGAAGTCCTCGCTACGGAGATCCTGAGACTTTTAGCTGATCGAGAAACGCTTGCTAGCATCGGAAGAAATGCGATCGAATACGTGCGTGAGAAATGCTCGCCTGAATTTTTGAGTTCGTTTATTGAGCAATTGTGTGCTGAAGGTGTAAAAAGCGAATTTCAATTGGACCCAGCTGCTCCCTACTGGCTAGATTCGTTCGAGAGTTTTTGTACCGATACCTAGCTTTGATTATCCATAAATTATGCGTGATAAAACTGCTGTTCAAGGCGGTTTCGCGCTTAGTTTGTCAACAAAAGAAGGAGAACTTTTCTATAATTTGAAGGACTAAGAACTTTGCGATACTTGTTTCAAAAGAAAAGAGAGCCCGAAAATCTCAGGCTCTCTTTTGTTTAAAGGGCGATTGAATGAACTAGCTAAACAGATTCGCATCTCTTGCAGAAGACACTAGCCAGTTCATGCATCCCGGAACTGTGACTGCTGCAACACCTATAGCGATACCAAATGCGATGCGCAGGCGAGGCGACATTCGGAACGGGAACACTACAGCGCGATTCATGAATCCGAAGACCACATTGACCGTGCCCAGAGCCAGACCGAATATTTCAGTCAAGTTTGAGCCTATGTTCAGAAGTGCTTCGAGATTTGCAAGATTGTTTACTCTGACTGTTCCGGCTGTGTTAACTCCTGAGATAATTACAGTGTTGTCGTTGTTTAGAACAGTTCCGCTTGTTGCTCCTTGGAGCGATGGTGCGGCATTTTGGAATGCGTCAGTGCTAGCGACTTCGTCTGTCTGCGTTTGTGTTGGTTTAGCTTTCGGACTGTCTTGTCCGTTAAGTGCTAGACCAATCCTTCCGTAATCGGCGGCGTTGTTCAAAACCATTGCCGCACTAATTGGACTCACAATCTGGTAGCGAATTGCTTGCTCAGCTGCTTCCATATTCTTATTTTGTGCCAGAAGAGATTTGATTCTCTTTGCGGCGTTTAGTGTTGCTACTTCCGATGCAATCGCAGCGTCTGTTAATACGTTGATTTGCGATGGCGGAGTTGACTCAGCGACCACGTCAATGTAGGTTTCGGCTGCGCCTGGCTCCCATTTCGACAGGAATGATTTGAGGTCATCTTTGAGAGATCCGCTTCTTGAGACTGCTTCGAAGGGACCAATCTCTGAGTGATTCTTGAAGAATTCATTCGTATTCGTTAAACAATCATCCAGTGCTATTTCGAAAAACGCCGGAGCGCTCGCATATGGTGACATTGTATACATTTCGTTGTTGAAACCTGGCTGAGGTCCGTGAATCCAGAGTATCGCTCCGCCACTACTTTCACCAGCTTTCTCGGCTGCTTTGACCAGAGCGAAAAGATTGTCTTGTCCACCCGTAAAATTGTTCGACTTGAGTTTCTTGATGCCCTCATCCAGTGTGTATGTGGATTCGTTTTCCTTATCACCAGCAATCATCAATCTTGCATCAATTTGGGCTGGCATCTTACTGAGTGCTTCAACTACTTCGTTCTTCCGATTTTCCATTGCTGCTGATGAATCAACAACAACTGTGAGATGCTTTGGTGCTTTGACTGAACGTGTTTTTAATTGTTCGACAAGAAATCGCATATTGCGATTATATGGATCGAGCATTGCAACATTTGCGAAGGTGATTGGTTTGTCTAGTTTTACTGAAAAAGCTGTTTTGCTTATGTCTTCTTGAGAAAGTGTGCCCGATAGTATTTGCGCACCATCAGCGGTTTGTGTAGTTTTTATCGATTGTAATTCGCTTGTAAGTTTTGCAGTTGAGCGTAAGGTCAGACTATGCTGTCCTTGCAAAGCGAAGTTTTCATCGATGAACCGAGGCATGCCGAGAGCAGCATGGTTAGCGCCGTCAAGCTTGAGAGGCTGCGTAAGCTTTACTTGTACCTTAAGTTCTTGCTGACCAGGAATAGGCGATGCGGAGAGTAAATAGCGTCCGCGTCCCAGGTCGGTTACAAGTGCCGGTGTCTTGTCTTGCTGACTCACGAAATTGACAGAACTCATGACTGTCGCGTCGGTTGAGCTAAAAACTGCCGGTCTGGGTTTTCCATTTATCCACAGCGTCAGTCCTGAAAGTACGGCACCTTCGGGAATGGAGATTTCGGCACGTGCTTCCTGATTCACGTACGTTTTATTCTTGAACACAAAAGTCCATGTCAGTGAGGACGTTAGCGTTTCAGGGTGAACAACACCAAAGATTGCTGAGCGATGTAGTGAAAGTCCTTCAACAGCTGTGCCGACAACATGGTTTCTCAAATAGTCATTCGACATGAGACTGATGTCCGTGCTTTTTTCGTCCCTATACGGCTTGCCTGTTCCAGCGAAAAACAGCCTTCTTTGCGCATCTGTGTTGAGAGGTAGGAACATTCCAGCTAGCCCGGCAGCATGCGGATCTGCACAAATGATTTTAAGCTCTTTCTCTGGCCCTGATTCTCGAAGCATCTTGAGTCCATGTTCTCTTTCTGTGTTGTCATCGGAAAGAGCTAGGTTTTGAGCGACTCTTATGTAGGTCGATCGGGCTTCGGCTCCCAGGAATGAAACTAAGGTAAGCCCAATTCCCAACATGGAATACAGAATTGTTCTCCATTTTGCATCGCGTGTTTGTTTTGCCTGTCGCAATTTATGCGTGATGTACATCGCGCTAAGCATTGAACATAGCGAAACCAATCCCATCAAACCAATGCTCAGATCGTGACGAGTTTGATTTACGGTGTCAATTAGGGGATAGTTTAGAGCAAGTGCTGCTACTGAAATAGACAGCGTCAACGCTGGCACTGCAATTGCTATTCCATTGAGAATTCCTGTTCTGATTGGGCGGCGGAGGTCATTCTTGCAGTAGGCATGCCATGCCATAAAATTGGAAAATGGCACGGAGCAAATCAATGCCGATTCTAATAGTGTTTCAAGGGGATGCAAAATAGTAAGTCGCCAGATGCCCTCGAAGGAATAGATGGCACCAAAGGTGATAGCAAAGACGGGGAGAATTACTCCGCAAACAATTAACGCAGACGCTGCCCCAATCTGAAAAGGACTGGAGGTCTCTGACTCTTGATTTACGTGTTCTCCTTCGGAGGCTTTCTCGCAATAACTTTTCCACTTGTGTTCGCGAGGGTCGGTGGATGATTCCATTTCGATCATTTTGATTCTCCAGCACTTAAAGATAAGCAGATCCACAGCAACGCGGAAGCGCAGCCTGATGAAAGAGCTTTTGATTAATAATTTCGTCTCTAAATATAATTTGTTTAGAGTAGAAGTGGAATTAACCATAGTCACTGCTAGGGTCATTAATAATGCCAGCGTATTTCATGCTGGACTATGACCTTTTTCATTCCTCTCATCTCCAGCGCAGCTATTTTGTCTTGATATGAGAATTACCAGGAGCAACTCCAACGCGTGCTATTTCTTCGCGGCTCCTGAGGATAATTTCTTCTATTTTCTCTCTGGTGAATCTGTCTGCATCTGTAAGAATCAGCCGGTGCTGCACATCTCGGATTTCCTGCTCTGCTTCGGATATTTTGCCTTGTTTTGCTAACAAAAATGCTTTTGCTCTCTCCGCGTAAGCGAGTTCAAGCAGATTGCCATTTTCTGATATCTCGATAGCCTTGTTGCAATGCTCTAATGCCGCAGCATCATCAGCGAGTCCACTGATAGTAGGGTCAGTCAGGTAGAGAGATGCGAGGATTGTGTGTGAAACCGAGATGCAGTCGATAGTGCTGTTGAGTGAGCCTTCGGGAATCACCAAACCGTCTGGCAGGAAAGGAAGTTGTTCTGGGTCCATTGAGCAAACTATTTCAGCAGAGGATCTTACCAGTTGAGAAATTTTCGGATCGGGCTCAACTAAGTGCTGCTTTTGGGTTCCAAAGTAAGCCATTGCTGTTTCCGAGATCGCAGATCTTACTCGCAAAGTTGCCAGCGTGGGTTTGTTTTCTGCATACGTTCCTTTTAGTGCATCCTGGTAGTACTCTATTGCTGCCTTGTAGTGAGGAAGAGCGTTTTTGTAGTTTTCTTGTGTTAGTCCGATATGATACTGTGCACGGGCTAGTTTTAGTTGGTCGACAGTTGTGAGAGCTCTTCGATGTACCCTTTCTCTCAATGAAATCGTAGCATTTATGGGTGCTGGATTAGTCTTCGATGAAAGGATCTTAGTTGCCGTCACAGAGTTGTTTGTGTCGGATGCAGGTTTGGTCGCAACAGTACCCGTCACTCTCTGTGTTAAAGCGATTGCGGCTAGAAGAATGATTGAGCAAACGGCAAGCAGTAGACGCTTCCATTTTTTATCTGCATAACAATCTTTGTTCAATGAATGCCATTGCGGATTCAACAATGCTTCGCTAAATTCAAGCGCAGAGCGTGGGCGTTGATCAGGCGAGGGGCTGAGTGCAGAAAGAATAACAGCTCCTTTTTCCGTATCAAGATAAGGACTGATCAGTCTCGAATTACTCATCGACTTATTTGACTGATTTATTTTTTGAACTTCACTGTAAATTCTGCCATCTAAAACCTGAAACATCAAACATGCCGCTGCATAAAGATCTGAACTCGCATCAGCGGGTAGTCCCTTCGTTTGTTCTGGACTTGAATAGCGCAGATCTTCGCCCAACTCATCTGTTTGGGAATTCATTTGCTCACTTCGCTTGGAACACAGTTTTCCAAGTCCAAAATCAATAAGTTTCACCGAACCAGTTTGTGATTCTATGAGAATGTTTGACGGACAGAGCTTACGATGTATCACTCCATTCTCATGGGCATGTTCTAACGCGTCTAGCAGTTGATGGAAAAGTGGAAACGCTTCAGCCGCAGTGAATCGTGTTTTTTGTTTTAGCAATTCAGCAAGTGTCTGACCTTGCACAAATTCGACAGATACATAGGGCATTGTCTCGAAGCAGCCAAACCCGAAAACTTTCGCTATATGCGTGTGTTCAAGCTGAGCTAGTGCTTGTGCTTCACGGTGAAACCTTGCATGTGACTCCTTACTGTTTGAGTGGAGAAATTTCAGAGCGATTTTTCTATCCAGCAACAGGTGTTTTCCAGAATAAATGCTGCCCGTTGTACTGCGCTCAGCGATTAATTCATCTATTTGAAAACGACCGTCTATTAGCGTTCCCTTGGGCAAGTCGAAATGGGACCCCCTTGCTAGATTTGGGTCGAGATTCTCAGATTTGCTATCAGGGGTCTCCATTTGATATCCAGTTTCACTCGCTTGAGTGTGCCTTGCTACTTATGCTGTCGAAAAGAGCTGACACAGGTAGGTAGAGGTGCAACGCTCTCAAATCCTAGGCGTTCGGGCGTGAATTTAACGTATAAAGACTGTCTTTAGTCCTCCATAGGCATTGATTTGGACTGGACGATGGTCAGAACTGAACAAAACACAAAGCCGCTAAGCCAAATTGAGCGATTCTAGATTTAATGTTTGAAGACTGGAAGCCACGCCAGGTTTTGGTTTTGAGGCACCGTTAACCAGCTTATTTTGGATTTAATCTAGAAAAATAGCAGTTTTAACTTGACCTTTTAAAAACAGGTGTAAAGCGGCGGTTGTAAGGGCATAAAGTAGTTGTCAGGCTCGAACGATTATTCGTTCGGCGGGCATTTTTTCATCACTCATCTCTCTGGTTAGCGTTAATGAAGGCTTCTGTATTAGCCTTGGCTTTGTCGTGCTTGCTGTCACAAATGAATGTGACGGCAAGTTGCGCTGAACGATATGTTAGCGAAACCCACAGCTCTGCGGCCACGATGGCTTACAACGCCGGTTTGCCCCCTGTGAGTTTCGCTGACATGCGTCGTTCTCGATCACTTTCTAACGAAGCATGTGCACTTCTAAATTCGGCTCAGTACGAAGAGGCTGAATCCAAGTTACGGACAGCGCTGAGCCTTGAGCCTGGTCTGGCCAGTGCTCATTGTAATCTCGGTTTGCTTTTGAACAAAACTGGGCGCGCACAGGAAGCAATCTCACATCTAGAATATGCTCATCAGATGCAACCAAATGAGCCAGCACCGCTTGTCACTCTTGCTGCTTCATATCAACTTAGCGGAAATTTGAATCGCGCTGCCGAATTGTATAACCAATACATGATGCAATTTCCTTCAGCGCCAGACCGCGCTGTTATTGCTGATATCGTCAGCCATTTGCAAATGGAATCTAACAAGATGGCTAGCTCGTCTAAGACTTCAAACTATCGCTGGGACAAAAGTCTTCTGAAGGTCTATGTACACGGAGCCGACGGAGTAGGTGGCTTCAAGACTTCTTTCAATGACTCATTGCGCGATGCCTTCCTCTCGTGGAGCGGTTCTGGTGCATTGTCCTTTCAGTTTGTCGATGATTTGTCACAAGCTGATATCGAATGCGTATGGACTGACGACGTAAGCAAACTTTCATCGATAGGTGAAGGCGGCGAAGCTGTTTTGAAACACATAGGACCTGTTGTTACGCATGCAAAAATCACGCTTCTAACCAAGCGCGTGGTCAACAATGCCGTCCTATCAGAGCGGGAAGTGAAGGCACTGTGCTTGCATGAAATTGGACATGCGCTGGGCGTGATGGAACACAGCCCTCGTCCAAATGACGTAATGTATTTCACTTTGACAGCTGCGGCTAATCCAACTGCCAATGATTTCAATAAACTTTCCTCGCTTTACAAATCCAACTAAGTAAAGCTACCTTTTTACATAATCCACACAAGTTCCTCATATTTGATCGCTAAAGTAGTGACCATGGCAGTGAGGGACACGAAATCATGGTCGCATCAGTTAGGAAAGTAAATGACGATAAGCAGTTTCTGCTTGACGGTGTTGCCTTTCTCGGAAGAACATTGGACGAGTACGTGGATATGTTCAATTTTCGCCCTGATGAATGGATCGGATATCGTGTGCTTGACTGTGCTTCAGGACCGGCTTCTTTTAATGCAGAAGCCAACGAAATGGGCATTCATGCCGTCTCATGCGATCCACTCTATATGTTCAACCTGCCGGAACTACTACCCAAGGCTGAACAAGATTTGAGATTATGTTCAATCAAATCTGGAATGCAGAAGGAACTGTTTGATGCCTATTCTGCAGATAGCGACAAGCAAACCCGCTGGGTAGCTGAAAAACAGCGTGCACTCTTCACCTTCTCTCGTGACTATTCTCGGGGGAAAGCTGATGGACGCTACGTGGTGGGTTCGCTTCCGCATCTGCCGTTTGCAAATGAAACCTTTGATCTGGTGCTCAGTGGTCATTTTCTATTCACTTATGCTTCAAAAGCTAGTGGCGGAATGCTTGACGAAGAGAAATTCCCATTGAGCTTTCACCTTGAAGCAATCAACGAAATGCTCCGAGTTTCTAAAAATGAGGTGAGGATTTATCCGCTTAAAGGACCCAACTCAAAAGAAAATCCGCTTCTCTCTGCAGTATGGGAATACTTAAAATCAAAAGGAGTTAAGGCCGAACTGGAAATTGTTGGGTACAAAGATATAGCAGGGGCAAATTTGATGCTCCGCATTCGCAAAAACTATTAGCTGCTTTTGCGAAAAACAAAGACTCGATCCCGGGGGCGATGCTGAATTAGCATCGTCCTTTCCCGTTTAAATAAGCTGTTTCATAATTACGTTGGACAAGCGTTTAATCTCACCGTCGTTTATGTCTTGACCAAGGCTTGAGCATCCTACCCGTCTCTGCTCAATTCTGCGACTATATGTTTCCCTGTTTTGTGATTCAATGTAATTCAGAGGGTTGGTAGCTGATTATCGTTATTCGGAGAATCCTAATGGACGAATTAAATCGACGAAAATTCCTCGGAAGACTTGCTGCCGCCGTGGGTTATGGTTTTAACAGGAGCCTCGCTGCTGTTAAAACGCCTGTTGTCGCGCCTGCTCTTGCTAGTGCCACGGTAGCAGTTGGCGTCGCAAGTGCTTCGGGGGCGGCAAGCTATAGTTCAAGAATAAGGGCACAGGTCCTTGAGGTGATTGTCAGACAAGCTGCCGCTGGGGCACCGTGGAAAGAGATCTGTGCTGGTCCGATGGAGGTTAATGAGATTTCTCCTGCCGAGGTTGAGGACATACTTAAGAAGCGGCAAAATCACGCTGAGATGGTTAAGCAAAATGGAATGTGCCTTTGTGATGATTGTCGGGTCCATCGAATTTCGAGATCCTATCTTGAAAGTATTGCAAAGCTCAAACAGATCAACCATCGTGCCGAATCCCCTTGTGCTTGCGAAGCATGCTACTCTGCGGTCTTGAATTACCGGCAGGAAATATGCTCAATTGACCGCAGGTATTCAGATTCTTAGCTTTAGTGGGACTTAGTTTTTTAAATTAGTTCTTTCCGTAGAGTCTAGGATAAGCAAGGCTGTATGGTTTGTCTGAACTCCTTGGAGCATTGTTTCCCCAGAAAGAATCCCAGCTTGTTTTCGCTTTTCTATCGGCAGCCATTTCAGCTTTGACTCTTGAAGCGCTCGGTGGGTTGAGGAAGCGCGAGACTCCGATCATCATACCAAGTTGAAGCTTGGCTACTTCGTGTGGGTCGAGCGCTTTCGCACGGTCACCAGCTGCAGTGCTGAGCAATTCATTGAGCACTGCTGGACCGTTGAGGTAGTGTTGAATTCCCCTGGCTTGCTGTCTTACACCCTTGGACTCAACATTTCCGAACATAACCTTGCCATTGTCTATGAGCGAGCCCAGCCTTCCACTGCTGCCATTCACGAGGGTCAAAGTACCTGGTCTGATGTTGGTGGCGTCGTCCATGTGGTTCGAAATTATTATGTCTCCTTTCGGTGCTTGAAGGGCAGCCGCTAGACCAGACATATTTTGTGTAGCTGGTTTCGTCTTGTATAGCTCATCTTGATGAACGTATATTGGCACTCCGCCCATCATTTGTGTGATTTCACCAGCAATTGCCGTGCTTTGCTTATTGAAGTCGTATTCGGACATTCCGTTAGGATTCTGCGGTGTTTTGCTCCAGGGGTAGGAACCAAATCCGGTGAACGGACTGCCGTGGAACGGGTCGTGTCCACCATTCAGAACTACGCGCTTTCCTTGCAATGCTCCTGCTTCACCTTTTCCAGGAGCCAGGTCTGGGTTCGCTGCGATAACGTCTGCGGCGTATGCCTTCATGCTATATCGGTGGCGCAATAACTCTTGCGCTTTTTCATGATGTGCGTCCGCAAGAATTCTATCTTTCAGTGCGATTTTGTCCTGATCGATGGTGGCATATTTCTCCGCCATCGCAAGGGCGGTCTTCTCCTGCCTTTTAGCGTAAGTGGTAGCAAGGTCAGCAGCCTTGTTGAACTTCTCGCGTTCTGTTCCGAACAAATCAAAAATTGGGACAACTCTATCAGCAAGCTTCTTATTCTCTTCTGCCGCTTTGCGATTGTATTCAGCCTTGTCTAACTGATTTTTCAGGTCGGGTGGCAGATTCGTCAAGAGTTCCTTTGGTAGATCTTTGACTGCGGTACCTTTTGCGAGCTCTTTGTGCAGCTCTAGCATACGGTGGCGATCGTGTTGGAGAATTGATTTCTCTGTTTCCGTCGTATGTATGATCTTCTGAATCACTTCTTTAGCTTGGGTGCTTTCTGGTTTTAGAGCATCTGCTGTTGCTCTCGCGGTGTCTCCGTCTTTCTGGAACTTCTGGCGAATTGATGCCAATTCATCAGCCGAGCGATCTGTTCTTCTGTAACCATACTTAGGGTCTTCCGGGCGTTGTGGGAAGTAAGCCTTGTCTTTTACCTCAGTACCTTCGAGAGCTTTTTCTGCTGCTTTGAGAACTTCAGGGTTTGATGCAATATCTTTGAGTCTTTCATTAACGATGTTCTGCAATGCAGCTTTATCTTGTGGAAGTGCGATACCAGCATCTTTTATAGACATAACATCAATTTTGGCTTGAGTACCTGGTTTGATACCCAGTTCTGCGGCTGCGGTCGGGTTGAGGACGACATCATCTTTGGTGCCCTTTCCGTTTTTGAGTGCACCAGCCACGAAAGCTACCTGATGTTCATTTCCAGCGATATCACGCATGGAGAGCATACCAACAGTTCCTGGTTTCATTCCTGGAACAACAGCAACTGGCATATCTTTTGCTAGACCTCTGGGTTCTGTAAGTGTGGTGGATTGCAACACTTTTCTGTCGGTCAGCACCTTTACGGAATCGTTGTCGGTCTTGGCTAATTTGAGGATGTTTACGTTCTGTGATTGCGTTCCTACCTCTAGCTTTTCTCCGTGTTCTTCGGAAAGAACCGGTTGCTTATCTTTCAGTTTTGTTGTGTCGTCTGCCGGCTGTATTGGCTTAGGCAATTGCTCTGGCTTGTTTTCCTCCTTTTGAACTGGAACTGGAGCCGCTTCTGGTTTTACTTCCTCCTTCTTTACTGGAGCTTCAGGCTTTGCTCTCTCTTCTTCCTTCTTTACTGGTGCTGGAACTGCTTCTGGCTTGGTTTCCTCCTTCTTTATTGGTGCTGGAACTGCTTCTGGTTTTGCTCCCTCTTCTTTCTTGGTCGGAGCTGGCACCGCTTCTGGTGCTTCTTTTTTCTCAGACTGGAAAGCGCTCAGCTTCTGACTGAATTCAGACTTGAGTTTCTCAATTTGTGAATTTGATAGTTCTTGTTTGCCGAAGCGCTTGTTGCCGATGTTCTCTGCAAATGTTTGCAGTTCCTTTTCATTGGTTGGAAGAACTGAGTCATTTTTGTCGAGCGTATTGATTGACTTACCTTCTTCTTTTCGCATTGCCCTAGCTGCAGCGATCAGTGCGCGGTTTTCACCTTCGCTGATTTTTCTGCCGAGAATTTCGGAGGCAGCGGACTTCATCGGCTGGTAATAGCCTTGACCATGTGTCGGGTGTGCCATCTTTTCGAGCTTCTCTGGCATGCTGAAGCTGCCTGAGCTTGTCTTCTCTGTTTCTGGCTTTGTCGGTTTAGCTTCTTTTTCTACAGCAGGTGCAGCGATGTCGCTCTTGGGGGGCGCTGCTTGTTCGCTTGCCTTCTTTATCGGGGCGACCTGTGCTTCTGTTGATTTTTGCTGTGTTGGCAGGCTCTTTGTGTCGCCACCTTGTAGCTTGTTCAATATCAGCGATGGAATTGAATTAATGGAGTCACGATCTTTTGAACCGATGTTATTTCCAATAATCTCTGATGGCTTCCTAACCGGACCTTCTACCTCAACACTCTTTGGATTGTTTTTCAAAACAAGGTTGTTTTCTACTTTTGAATTTTCTACACCACCTTTGTAGCCAAGTTTCAACCAACTCAGGTTGCTGTTCTCGAAGATGTTTCCATGGACTTCAATTCCAGTGGAATTGAGTCCACGATGTTCACTCGCTACTTCAATACCATAGTCTGAATTGCGGATGTAGTTTCCATAGATCTTGAGGTTAGCTCCACCATCAGAGTAGATTCCGCCGGCAGAGTAATCACCGTAAGATCCATTTTTCTTTGAACTTACGCCGTCAGCAAAGTTGTATGCGATTTCACCATTTTTAGCCTGGTCTTTGTTTCCGCCATTTCCTTCACCACCGATGACGTCAATGAATAGATTATCTAGTTTGTAGCCTGAATTTCCTTTGACTTTGAAGCCATCAACGTTGCCATTGATTGGAAGTGCTTCCAACTGAGACAGCTTTAGATCATGAACGCGATTTCCTATCACATTAACGTTAGTTACAGGCACTCCTGGGCGACCGTAGACTGCGATACCCTCAGCGTTGCTGGCGCTGTGGACGTTATTGCCCGCGATAGTTATGTTCTTGATGTCGCTTCCATCTACTCTTATTCCGGCTCCTTGACCGGAGAAGTTCTTCACTTCGAAGTTCTTGATCGCGATATCATGAGTGCCGCTTCCGACTTTTATGCTGCCACCATTGATAACTGCGGGATTTTCTCTGCTGGTTTGGAGAGTTATGTTTGATTTCTCTTTATCGAATCGAACCTGTTCTGAGTAGGTTCCCGGCATTACTTGAATGACATCACCCGCAGTGGCTTTGTTCATAGCTTCATTGATAGACTTGTAGACCTTCGCCCCTTCGGGAACGTCTTTGCCGTCTTTGCTGACAAAGATTGTGGGGGTTTTGTCGGGACCAAGCTCAGCGAGAGCTTGTTTTTCATAAATTTCAGCAATTGGCGGCAGGTCTTTTCCTTTTTCGTTGTTCAGGAATTTTGCTACGTCACTTGGTTTGACTTCGGTAAACGGTTCCTTGCTAGCATCCTTTGCCTCTGTTTGTCTTGGCAATTCTGCTGGCTTAGTCACTTCAGTTGTTTTGTTTTGTTCTGCAGGCTTTGCCAATTCCTCTTTTTGGGTCCCTGCGGGAGTTGTACCTTCTTTGGTCTTTTCAGTCACTGTTTCAGCTACTTTGATTGGGGTTTTGTTAACTCAATGGAAATCGTATGGGTCCTTGATGGATTGTTCAGACAGCTTCTGGGGTGCTTTCGCTGGCTGTTCAATTTTCTGTTCTGCCTTGTCTTCCTGTTTCTGCTCCTGTTTCTGTACTGGCTTTTGCCCTTGCTTCAATTCCGGTTTCTGTTCTGACTTTGGCTCCTGTTTTTGTTCTTGCTTCTGTTCTTGCTTTCCACCTTTGCTTTCACCACTGTTATCGCTGACGAGCTTCAACGAAGGACGTGAAGAATCAGCGAATTTAGTCACCTTGTCTGCAAATCCCTGAATGTAATGTGAGCCTCCAGCTGCACCTACATATTGTGGAATGATCTTACCTGCAGTATCTTTTCCGTTTGCTACATATTTTTCGCCGATGTGCTCAAACCAGCCGCACATGGAGTTTCCAGCGTTCCCCCAAACTCGTGTTTCTTTCTTGTCCGCCCATTGTGACGAACTCAGCACCTTCGACCATTTATTGTCGGCTACTTGTCCCCAATTCAGGTCAGCAGCTTCGCACTTGAAGGTGCCTTTGCCAGTTTTAATTCCAGCCCATTGGTTTGTTTGCTCTGTTCTTTCCTTTGCTGCTTGTCCTTGTGGCAATGAACCAAGCTTATCCAAATTGGCTAGATTGATCTCGTGTTCGCTTTGTGCAAGAAGTGCACCCGCGTTTAACTGCATGTTACCCTGCTCTCTCCACTTAACCTCGTAGAGTTTGGCAAGTTGTCCCATGTCCAACGACACTTTCGATATGGAACCGTCTTCTCTGCGAACGTTTACATCCTGTCGTTGGTTGGCATAGCTTGAGCCGCGTTCTTTCAATACTGAATTGAAGCCTTCTGCACTTACTGTAGATGGTCCTGTGAATGGCATTTCGGATGGTGAAACTTTCGGCGCTGCGGCCTCAGCTGGGCGGTTTATTGCCCACTGAAGTTTTGCTTCGTCATATACTTCTCCACCGTTTTTGTAAATCTGTTCAACGCCTTTTGGATTGGCCTTGAGTTCACCAGATTTGATCTTCGCATTGAGATCAGCGTAGGATTTATCGAACTCAGCTTTTTTCTCTGCGCTGAGTGGTTTGAGTTCCTCTGGCTTCAGGCTTGCCTTATCTCCGCTTTTCTCTGAGCCAGGCTTGTCTGTCTTTTGAGCGTCGCCTTTGTCTTTGTTATCTACTTTTTTACTGTCGCCGACAGCAGTGGTATCAGATGATTTGTCCTGTGCAGACCTGTCTTTTCCAGAAGCATCTTTGTTGTCAGCACTGTCTTTGCCACCAAGGAGCAAGGATAGTTTTGGCAACGCACCTTGAGTCTCTAGGCTTTTAGAGTTCTCAACATTTTGCTGACAATTTGTAGCCGGGTTCGACCGTTCGTCAGTCGCCTCACGGGATGCACGTTCAGAAGCCTGGCACTCAGGGGAAGATTCCTTTTCTGGAGCCGCATCAACTTTCTTCTTATCATCAGCAACGTCTGCCATTTCGTTCTACTCCGCTAAAAAACACTGTGCAGCAGCGGCACCACCTTAGGTGCCACCACGATGAATGCTCAAAGGTACAACCCCTGGTTGTCTCTTTTGAAATCCTGATTTGGGAGGTAATTAGTAACTCAATATTTTTGAATTCTCCGGTAGAATTCCGTCGATTACGGTTCTTTCGGCTGAAATTAAGTTAACAAAGATAAGGTGCAAGAAGCGTGCAAAATTCTTGGCACGACCAAAAGACAATGGGTATAAGCGATTTCGTCCAAACAAAATAGGTAGCATTTACCAAAATATCGGTGCAGATTAAACGGCTTTGGCGTTTTCCAAATGAGCACCATCATTGATGCAGATTTGCTTTAGCTAGAGAACTTGAATCTATTTCTAGATAGGACAGAGGCTTGCACTTTTACAGGTACAAGCCTCTTCTAGATTTTGGTACTACGCTGTTTTACTTCTGTTTGACTGTGATTCCGATTTTTCCAGTTACTTTCCCTGATTCCTGAAGTTTGTGAGCTTCAGCAATCTCTTCCAGCGGTAGAACATGGCTGACATGTGCTTTAAGTTTGCCTTGCTCGGCTAATTTTGCAGCCTCAGTGAGGACCTTTCCTTGCGCTTCTGGATTCTTGTTATTCAAGAGTGGAGCACCGATGAAGACATAGTGCACTGTTGCGTTTTTGAAGAACAGGTCTGCGCTGGGATTCTTCTCACCACCTTCAACAATGGTGGCAATTCTTCCACAACTTTCAAGTGCCTTCAATGACTGGTAGAAGACTTCTCCGCCGACGCAATCAAATATTGCTGGCACACCAGTGCCACCAGTAATTGATTCGATTTCGGCTACGAAGTCTTTCTCTTTGTGGTTAATAACAATGTCTGCACCAAGGGACTTCACTAGTTCAATTGAGGCTGCTGAGCTTGCCGTAGTTATGACCCGCGCACCGCGCAATTTGGCTAACTGTATTGCGAAGTGTCCGACACCGCCACCACCTGCGTGAATAAGAACGGTTTCACCAGCCTGAACATTCAGACGGTCGTTGATGCCATCCCAAGCTGTTAGCACCGCAATTGGAAATGCTGCTGCTTGAACATGTTCAATCGACTTTGGTTTCTTCGCAATTGTTCTATAGTCTGCTGAGACGAACTCTGCGTTTGCTCCATTTTGGAATAGGTTTAAGAATCCAAAAACTTCTTCACCAACAGAGAACTTTCCTTTTGCATTCTCGCCAACTTCCTTGACGATACCACTTACATCGAAACCCAGAACAAATGGTGGCAGTAACATACCACCCAGTCCATGCTTCCTGGCTTTGGTATCAACAGGATTCATCGCTGTAGCGACAACCTCTATGAGGATATCGTTCGCTTTAACGGTAGGTTTGTCGACGTCCTGCAAAGCAAGTACATCTGTATCTCCCAATTTGGTAGCAACCAATGCTTTCATTTTTCTGTCCTCTTTTTAGTGTATTGCTCTGATCTTCACTTGATTACCGGAATTATATTTAGTGAGCCGGTGGCTGGGCTGATTTATGTAGTGATTTTGCGTTACTGCCAGTATCGATAATTCAGCGGTTGCTTCAGTTTTTGGAGAACCTCCAGTTATTGCTGCAAGAACCTGTCTTGCTGAATCAAAGATTGAGCCGAAGGCTTCAACTGCGAAATCGATATCGTCCTGCATGCCGCTTGCTGATTGACCATATTGCACAGCGATTGGAAAACAATTCATTTGCTTGACCTCCAGTAGACCAGTCGTCTATTGATGGACAATAATAGACCGGTCGGTCTACTTCGTCAAGCCTTCCATTGTTAGATGCTGCTAATCTATTTGATTGGTTTTGAAGGATACAGCAATCAATCCACCCAGAACCGCTCCATCAGCTGCTGTTAGTTCCAATTGATAGCGCTTGGGCGGAAGCATTCGTCCAGCGATCTGCTTTCCAGCTCTGGACTCGGTGAGATCTTCCCTACTCAGTGAGAATCCGATGTTGGGTTAATAGCCACAGATAGACAAAACTCCTAGACACGAATCTCCCCACATGCCGGCAGCAAAGGAATCACTCTTTGTCGGCGAATTTGCGCGGAGGCGGAGAAGAATGATACTAAGTAGAAGAGATAACTGATCTGTGCGGAATGTCATTCATACAAAATGACCTTTGTTTGATGTCGTATTTTCTATCGCGCATTAAGATCGGCCCATAGCCAGAGGGAGATGCGCACGATGCCTAGCAAGATTTCCACCAAAGTTGCCGAGCCTCGACTCAGTGATGCCAGAGAAACTGGAGAAGCACCGACACAAAACAAGCTGATTTCGTCAGTTGATTTGGAAACCAAAACTGTTTTGAAAACAAGCTCTGAGCATCTTTCTCAGCAAATCGATGAGAAAAGCGCAAAGGCATCAACGCATGACGAACAGAATCAGCAAGTTTGTGTAAGGGCAGAATCATATGAGGTTATAGAAACCCTTGGAGAGGGGGGCATGGGTATTGTTTATAAGGTAAGGCGCGTTGCTGGCGACCAGTTTTACGCAATGAAAGTACTTCGCAAAGAACTATCGGGCGACCCGGTGAGTGTGAAGCGCTTTCAACAAGAGTTGAAAACGACAAGCCTTTTGACGCATCCAAACATTGTTCCCATTTATGATTCCGGACTGACTGAGGACAAACGTCCGTTCTTCGTTATGGAGTTTCTCGACGGAATGACCCTCGAAGAATTACTCATGGATGTTGGTTTCATTGATGTAGATCGCTTACTAGAAATTACAGCACAAGTATGTGATGCTCTTGAGCATGCGCATGAGAAGCGTGTAGTTCACAGGGATTTGAAGCCGAGCAATATCATTCTTTCCTCTTCGGGTGAGACTGAACTGGTGAAGGTTGTTGATTTCGGTATTGCGCGAGTCTTCCAGCGTGCAAGCCGTGACGCTACTACACGCATGACCCAGTTGGGCGAAATCATTGGCAGTCCTATTTATATGAGTCCTGAACAATGCTTGAGTCAACGCCTTGATGAACGTTCGGATATTTACTCACTTGGCGTCATTATGTATGAAGCGCTATCAGGAACACTTCCGTTTACTGGGTTGAATTCTGTCGAAATCTTGATGGGGCACTTGCAAGAGCAGGCTCCAAGTATGCGAAGAGTTCGCCCTGACTTCAACATTCCACCCGAGCTTGAAGCGCTTATCTTTTCTTGTCTGGAAAAAGACCCCAGCCTTCGTCCGCAGTCATTCAAAGCACTATCGGCTGAGTTGAGGAAAATTGGAAGTGCAAGGAAGACGAGCACATTGCTAAGCAAAATTCGACAAGCTCCGATTCGGTTTAAAAATTCCGCCGCCAGGTATTTCAAAAAAGGTTACAAGAAGCACCAGCGATGGTATCGTGCTACAACCGCAGTTTCGATTCTTGCAACTGGCATGTATCTCGGTTTCCAGGCGCTTACCCAGCATACCGTACAAGAGTATATTGATCATGCAACACTAGCAGCAATTCATGATAACTACGATCAAGTCTCGCATGATTGGGAAGAGGCGATTGCGCTTGCTCAAAAGAAACATGAGAGCACCGCTTTTCTTGCATTTTTGAATGAGCGTGCCGCGGACGAAATTACCAAAACCCACAGCGCTTATTGCAATATGTCAGTGGGAAATTTGGCTTGGACGCCTCTTGGTGCTAGAGAAAATCAAAATGGCAATGAGGAGTACCGTGCCGGACTAGCCAAGCCCTATCTCGAAAAGGCATTAGCCCTAACAAAAGAACCTTCCAGCCAGCGACGAATCAAAGATAAGCTCTTTATCTTAGCGAACAAACTGGGACTTGTAGATGAAGAACTCGCTTATCTCAAAGAAAGAAATGTTGACGCACAAGTAGATGAATACAAAACAACTCGTCTGGCTGAAATCATGTTATCTAAAGGAAACATTGCAGAAGCTACCAAATTGTTCACAGCAGTGTTGCATTTACAACAAGAGGCTAGTTCCGAGCCCTTTCCCGCCGCGTTCACGCAGTTGATTGAGATCACACGCAGAACTGGAAAAGTAGAAGACGAAATCACGTTGAGGAAGCAGATCATTGCATCCATAAGACGCAGCATTAGTAAAGGCAGCGATTACAATTACCAGTTAAAAGAAGAACTTTCGAAACTCGCTGTTGCACTTACTGAAGTAGGCAAACAAGCTGATGCGGATTTGATCAACTCGGAGTTGGCAAGAATGAAGTCGTAGGCTTAGTTGTTGTGCGGAATGAAGTGCGGAATTATGCCAGTTGGTCGTGGGCAACTGCCTGGGTCAAGATACTGCTTAGTGGTATCGTTGTAAACTTCGCGAAAAACTTTGTCTTTGCCAGAGGAGAGTGAGCGTTCGATCACTACCTGACCGTTTTCATCGCGTTTGACCACATCTAGTTTCAACTTTGGCACGGGTTCAGGTTTAGGGTCCTTGCCTTCCTTGATTTGAAGTTCAACCAACTTGATATGTTGTTGGTTAAGGCTCAACATTTCGTTGATGATCTTCGTGTGCTTGTCGAAGCTTGGTTCGTCTTCGACCATGTCGCGCAAGCGGCTTCCATTTCCCATTTCGGCGAAATTTGTCGCCTTTGACACAGCTTCGCGTTCTTTTGGTGTGAGAATAATTTCTGCCATTTGCACAACCTTCTTAGCCACTTCCAATAGGATCTTAAGAATGACAGAATTCGGCAACAATGGGAGAATTACGCCTTATGGCGCTAACGTAACATGAGATATGGCTTAGCCTGAACCCGCTACATCAATAATCGTTAGTTCGGGTGGCGCCAGAAACCTGATCGGAAGCGCCGTCATGCCTATGCCTCTGTTGACATAAGCATCTGTTTTCTCAAGGACATAATGTCCCCATTCGTACTTCTTGCCTGACTGTGCCATGGTAATCAGTGCCCCATAAAACGGAAGTCGGACTTGACCTCCATGGGTGTGTCCTGCACAACAGAGGTCAACACCATATTTGGCTGCAACTTCAATACCTTCTGGGTAGTGAAACAGAAACGCGCGAAATGAATCGGGAGGAGACGTTTCAAGTGTGCGGTCAATGCAGCTGAGATTATCGACCGAAACACCACCAACCCAGATAAGGTTCTTTCTTATCGCGAGAACGGCTGCTGAACAGTTCAAGAACTTTACTCCAGTGTTTTCGTATCTCTCATTCGATGACATGTCGCTATAGGTGTCATGATTTCCGTCACAGGCAAAAACAGGAGCTATCTTTGCTAACGAGGTCATAGTCTTTCGAAAAAGTTCCAGACCCTTTCTTCCGTTGGTGGCATCTCCCGTGAAGAAAATTAGATCAGGGTGCGATTCAGAAATTGCCTTGATGAGTTTCTCTTCGGTTCGCAATTGTCCATCGCAGTGAAGATCTGAAATCAGAGCTATGCGTATGTTGCTACCTCTGGAGAGTTTCTTTGAACTCAAGTGAAGGCTGGTTTGTTCTAATTCATATGGCTCGAAAAAGCCATATGTTATGCATGCGATTCCCAGACCTGAAAGCATCATCAATAGATAGTCTATTCGCCTGAGGGTTCTTAGCTTCCAATTACTTCGATATAGGCGACCTAGTATTGCAAATGCTTCTGCAAATGTTCCAGCAACCAAAAGGAGGAACAGAAGTAGTATCAATAGCTCGATAATGAACATTCGATAGAAATACTCAAAGTGTAGTTTGCTGGCATAGACAAAACATCACTTATAACACAAAGCCTCTGCATGGGCGCAAGTATCTATTCATCGCAACAAGAAGCTGTGTTATGATCCATACTTGATTTACCAGGTATTGAGCTGTTTATGCGCGTTTGGCCAGGACTTCCTTATCCTTTAGGTGCTACTTGGGACGGTCGTGGAGTTAATTTCTCCATATTCTCCGAGAATGCAGACAGAGTTGAACTCTGCCTTTTCGACTCTCCCACAGAGCCCTATGAGTCATTGCGAATTCCATTGCCCGAGCAAACTGACCGTGTATGGCATGGATATTTTCCTGATATCAAACCGGGGCAGCTCTATGGGTACAGAATTTATGGTCCATACGAACCCAAAACTGGCTTGCGCTTTAACCCAAATAAAGTCTTGCTCGATCCTTACGCCAAAGCGATAGGGAAAGATCTGGAATGGCATGATTCTGTGTACGGCTACAAAATCAAGGACAGCAAGTTAGATCTCTCTTTCGATGACCGTGACAGTGCTCCTTATGCGCCTCGAGCACAGGTAATTGACACTGCCTTCACCTGGGGCAATGACCAGCTTTTGAAAATACCGTTTCATAAATCTGTGATTTACGAGATGCATGTTAGAGGCTTCACCAAGCTGATGCCTGGCGTTCCAGAGCATTTACGCGGTACCTATGCGGGTCTTGCAAGCGAAGCTGCAATTAGTCATCTGCACAAGCTAGGTGTTACTGCAGTAGAGCTTATGCCAGTTCACCATCATTTGGATGAACATAATCTGGTCAAGCGAGGACTCAATAATTTCTGGGGCTACAACACCATCGCCTATTTCGCTCCTGAGCTGCGCTATAGTTCGAATTCGTTGCCTTATTTTGCAATTCAAGAATTCAAGTCTATGGTCCGCACCTTGCACGCAAATGGACTTGAAGTGATACTAGATGTGGTTTACAACCATACCGCTGAAGGAAATGAGCTAGGTCCTACGATCTCCCTTAAGGGCATCGACAATAGGTCTTATTACCGCCTCCAAGAAAAAGATCGACGCTATTATGCTGACTTCACCGGGTGTGGAAACACTCTCAATATGCAGCATCCTCGCGTGCTTCAGCTGATTATGGACAGTTTGCGTTACTGGGTCACGGAAATGCATGTTGATGGATTCAGATTTGACCTGGCTTCAGCACTTGCCCGTGAACTACACGACGTCGATCAGCTATCGGCATTTTTCGATATTATTCACCAGGACCCAATTCTCTCTCAAGTGAAACTCATAGCTGAGCCTTGGGATGTGGGACCCGGCGGTTACCAGGTAGGTCAATTTCCTGTCGGTTGGGCCGAGTGGAACGGAAAATATCGAGACAATGTTCGTTCGTTCTGGAAAGGTGATGGTGGAACGGTAAGCGAATTTGCCACCAGGCTTACTGGCTCCAGCGATCTCTATGAGCATAGCGGAAGACGTCCTTACGCAAGCGTCAATTTCGTGACCTGCCATGACGGATTTACATTGAGTGACCTGGTTGCATACAACTATAAACACAATGAAGCAAATGGCGAAAACAATCGAGACGGCGCTAACGACAACTACAGCTGGAACTGTGGT
Source organism: Obscuribacteraceae bacterium (SeqCode) (assembly GCA_044226015.1). GTDB lineage: Bacteria > Cyanobacteriota > Vampirovibrionia > Obscuribacterales > Obscuribacteraceae > JAIEPM01. Next base: position 231,108 of record JBGAHS010000006.1, on the reverse strand, counting down.
GTTGAAGGTGATACCGATGAGAAAAGGATTCTCGCAGTTAGAGCACGACAGAGACGAAATTTCATTGCCACACTTTTGCTCTCGCAGGGTGTACCAATGCTCTATTCTGGCGATGAATTTGGCAATTCGCAGGATGGTAATAACAATGCTTACTGTCAGGACAATCCCATCAGCTGGTTGAATTGGGAATTCAATGAAGAGAAATTGGAATTCTTCCGCTTTGTATGCTCGGTGATAAAGCTGCGGCAATCGCACCCTGTTCTCCATCGCCGCCGTTTCTTCCATGGAAAAGAAATTAGAGGGACAGAGTTCAAAGACATTTATTGGCTAAACCCTAACGGCAATGTCATGCAAGACAAAGACTGGAATGCCGGTTTTGTACGCTGCCTCGGTGTTGTTCTCAATGGACAAATTGATGAAATGAACGAGCAGGGTGAGCGCATCATGGATAACAATTTCTTGCTGCTTCTCAATGCTCATCATGATGATATTGATTTCCGCCTTCCTGTAGCTGCCAGTAAGGAGGATCAACTTGAGCTGCTGCTTTACACAGACAGTTCGATCGTTGCGCCCTCTTGTCTGGCAAATAGAGAAGTATTCAATCTTGTTGGACGAAGCATGGCTCTTTTGACCTGGCCAAATCTTCTTGACCCGTCGCGTAGCAAGGAATTGAGCTTCGTCAATCAATTGCATTAGTATTGAAGAGCAGTCCTGCGCTTTTCTCATCAATTCATAGAAAGAACTAGCTTCTAAGAAGTTTAAAAGACTGGAAGTGATCAAGAATGATGGAACCCATGGCTGTCGGGCAGTCACTTGCTATTGATCGAATTGTATCCCTGGAATTGGCGCAAGAAAGACAGCTGAGAGATCTTACAGCGACAAAGATTCAAGACTTAAGTAAGTGGCGACCAGACTGCTTGGGTAATTGCTAGCGTGGAATGGGACCATCATAGAGCAACTTTAGCTTGTCACCGTCAGCATCAAGACGCAAGATGTTAGTAGCAGGATCAAAGGTCATGTTGTATGCGTCAGTTTTTCCGTTAGCAGTCAATAGCAATTTGCTGCCGTTTTGCTGATAATTGCCTTGCATACCGGCGGCGAGCTGGACGGTTTCATATCGTCCAGTGCGTCTGAAATAAAGTACTGGCACAACATGCACGGCTCGGTCAAAAAGCATCTTCCAGGCCGTTCCATTCATGTCGGGAACATTGCCAATCATCTTCGGACTTCCAGCGTTTGACTTGCCAACATATTCACCTGCCTGAGCACCGCCTGGTGGCTTTGCTGGTGCCGCTCCGCCCGGCGGAATTGGCGCTTTGCCTGGATTCCACGCCGCGGGTAGCCCATTCTCAAATTTGTCATGGTTTATACCAGCGTTTGTGTGCTTAGCGTCGACAGCCATTATCTCTGTGCCTTCAGGTTGCAGATAGTCAGCTAAGCCGTCAATTCTTACTCGTATCTTGCTTCCAGTCTTATTAAGATCATTAGGCAGAAGCGGGATGACTGTCCCTGTGACTTGCCTTCCATTCCAGGTCGCTTCAACCCGATCGCCTGGTCTAAAGCCAGTTCCTGGATGAAGCTGTGCATTTTGCGACACTCCAGCAGGGTTACCTACATTGTTTGCCATTGGAGCGCCCTGCGCAGGAGGCTGCGCTCCTCCAGCTCGTACATCGACGGCCATTATTTCTGTGCCGTCAGGTTGAAGATAATCGGCCATGCTGTCAAGTTTTATTCGCAACTTGCTCCCCGTCTGATTGAGGTCATTCTTTAGTAGTGGCATAACAGTGCCAGACTGCCATCTACCTCCAAACATGGCTTCCACTCGTTGTCCCGGTCGAAATGTTGCTCCAGCTCCGGCAGCTCCCTGGGCGGCGGGAGCCACAGGTGTGGCTCCGTCATTTCCTGCTGCAGGAGCTCCACCAGGACGAATATCATCAACCATAATCTCGGTGCCTTCAGGTTGAAGATAATCAGGCATACTGTCAATTTGTACGCGATACTTGCTTCCGGTTCTATTGAGATCGTTCTTAGCCAGAGGCTTTACTGTGCCAGGCTGCCATCTTCCGGAGAACATGACTTCAACACGATCTCCCGGCTTGTATTTTGAATACTGTGCCTGTGCAGAATCGAAAGTGCACAAGAGGGCACTGGGAATCAAAAGGGACAAACAAACGCTTTGAAGAATTGATTTCATGATGGAAGCTCTGGTTGGAACGGCTGACATCATAGCAAAGAGATGGACACTTTGTGTCCAAGTCCCGTGCAGGCAAAAGTCTGCACGGCGGCAATGTGAGAAGCAGAAGGTGGCTATTATGGGGCGAAAGAAACCAGTTAGCCAGCGCCGCATATCAATTGTTGTGATGCACGAACTGCTTATTTTATGTCTCGGAAAAAGCCAATTACGTTATCTACTAGCTTATCTATAAACATGTAATCTTGGGCACCAATGAAGCGTTTAGCTTCGCCACCGAAGCCACTCTTGAATCGTGAAAATTTGGCGTAGCTATGGTTCGGATTTTGAAACTTGTCGTAACCGTAAAAGTCATAGCTAGTACAGCCAGCTGCTCTAGCAATCTCAATTGCTTTCCACTGCAATGCATAACCAACCATTAGATTACGTTTTTGGTTGCTGATGCCACCATACAAATAGGTTGCCTGCTTTCCGCAACAAATCAACAAAAGAACTCCTAAGACTTCTTCATCATGCTTTGCGATTAGAATGCGCAAAAACTTTGATGGTGTCAGAGTGCTCAGCAATTTCTCGAAGAACTCAAATGGTTCAAGAAAGAACTTGTCACGAATTGAGGCTTCCTGCAGCATGCTAAAAGCAATTTCTGCACTATTTTCAGAGGCTTGAACTTCTTCCACAACGACGCCGCTCTTTTGTGAAAGCCCTATGTTGTACCTGCATTTTGGCTTCATTTCCTGAAGAATTAAGCTCTTGCTTCTATTCAAGTCGAGAATCATGGTATCTGCAGGAATTAGATTTACAGGGGCTTGAGAAAATTCTCTGAGCAGAGGTGGCTGCGGATGTGGCACCCTTGGTTCAATACGCAGAGTCACCGCATTCAGTGCTTCTGCGATTTCTTGCGCTTTGAAAATAATTTGTTTCAAGCACTCTTTCGCCAGTGCTTCATTATGCCAGGGCAATACAGGTCCGTAAGGCGAAATTAAAACTGTGGGTCGCTTCTCATCTTTGCTTGTGTAGAGCAGTGTTCCAGCTATCAGCTTATCGCTAGCTCTAATCGTAATGTGAATTACTCTTTGTTCGCAAGCTGCTTTGAATTGTGCCCAATGAAGGCTTTGCATAAAGCCAGTCTCTGCACACGAGTCCAGTAAGTTCTCCCATTCTTTTCCAAATGGAGAATCAGGGCTCTGCAGCCCTGATTCCTCCACAGTGAGAATTTCTGTCGTCACTATCAATGTCCTTAGCTCTGCAAGCTTGCTAATAACTTGCTGGCACAGGTATTCTCCTGTGGAATGGAATTGATTTGTTTTTGCAACATCGTGAGACGTCTTTGCGTTCTTGCGATCATCATTTGAGTTCGTTTTATTGCATGGTCTCGAGGAATTTGCGTTGATCCAAAGTTAACCATTTCGTTCGGGTTTGCGTTGGGATCGGAATTGTAGGAGCTGAGCTCTTGCTGCAAAGACTGAAGTCGGTCAGTTGCCTCCTGTTGGTCTTGCTGCATGCTTGCGATTTCTTTGGAAGAATCGCTCACAAGGTTATTCAAGTAAGCTTGAGCAATGGCTTTGAACTGTGCTGGATAGGGCTTATTGATTCGTGTTTGACCTGCGTCACTGTACCAGTTTTTGCCATCCATGAAAGCTAGTGAACCATCTGGTCTTCTGATGATGAGAAAGTGCCCATCAGGGCTCATATAGGTTGAGGCAAACAATTCCATTGCCCCAGGCACTGGCTCATTCATTGAGTTGGGCCGCTCAGCCGGAACCTGAGGCAAATTTTGGCTCGCCAGATTTAGGCGTCCTACAGCAGATTGAATGTTCTGGCTCTCTGCTGCATCAGCGTCATGATTTTGGAGTCCTGCATTTTGTCCCCATGAAATCGACGACTGTCTGTTGTCTGAGGCTGACTGCAACCCCTTTTGTTGGCGTTGTATCTCGTTGTTCAAATTCCAAATCAAAGCAGGGTCATTTTGAAGTGCCATCACGGGCTTGCCAGAATTCTGATCCATCACTAGCGTTTTCTGTGGAGAAATTAGCAAATAAGATTGTTCTGCAAGTTGAATACTGATCTGACCATTAGGCAAAATGTCTGTATCAGGTCCGAGTCTATAATCTGCTGTGGCTTGATTTACAGAGCTTTGACCATTGTCGCTGTTTGCTACCTGGCTGTCATCGTAGTCCTGGTTAGAATAGTTGTACTTTCTTGCAGGATAAGTATTGCCCTCTTCGTCGACTGCCTGCCTATTGTTGTTTGTTGTGTTGTTGTTTGAGCCCAAGTTAACGTTCAGAAACCCGCCGTTGCCAGCGTAAATGGGAACAGACCAGCCGCCCCAGCCGCCATTGTAGCCCCAGCCACCCCATCCCCATGCGTGCCATGGACGAGCCCATCCATAATGACCCCAGTGTCCGTAGTGGCCCCAGTGACCATAATTATTGAAGTGGTTGAAGTTATTGAATCTGTCATGGTCGAAATTGCGATTGCCGAATCCACGGTCGCCGCGACCATCTCCCCGATCTCCCCGTCCGCGGTCACCACCGTGATCACCAGCGTGATCTCCACCTCGTCCGGCACCTCCATGATCGCCGCCATGTCCGCCGCCAGCATCTTTGCCATATGCAGCATCAGGGTGCATCAGATTGCCGATTATCACGACTAATGTGAGAACTGTCATAACCCTGGTGCCAAGTCTGAACAGATCACTATAGTCTCCTGTCCAATCAACCAGTCTGTCCTTCAAGAGGCGAAGCTCTGCTACTACCAGTGATGGCAATTCCGAGGCACGGTCTAATAATCTGCTAACCAGCTCAAGCAAATCTATTGATTCAAGAAAGCGCATCGGGTTCTCGACGAAGGACGAAATCATCTCTCTAGTTTGATTCTTCCGCAATGCAGGAACCAGGCTGACCACGCGTTCAAAGAGTTCTTCCTGCTGGCTTGCTCCTATATCGGAGGAAAGCTCTCTTCTCAATTCAGGAGGTAAGATTCTCTCTGCTTCATCTGGAGTTAGTACAGAAAGATTGTCGTATTCTATGCTGAAAGAACTCCATTGTTCGCTGCTGTTTGCATGAAGTTCAGTGCTATTGAAAAAATAATGAAGAAGTAGATCGCTACCAGCTCTAAAAGGAAGAGAGTAGCTCTGTTGATTTGCGAATTCTTCTGGGAATTCGAATAGATGAAGACACTGTTTTGAGCTTTTTAGAAAACGAAACTCATCTTGTTTTGCCATGGATTCGATTTTGAGTTCATTGCTTTGAATCACCCGTGTCGAGGCGAGCAAAAATCCCCAATCACGCCCGTACCCTTGCGATTGGAAGGATGAGAGAGTTACGTGAAATGGACGTGCTTTTAAACCTGCATAGGTTATTGAATTGAAAATTGACCAAAATGCCTCCGGCGTTGCCTGAGTTGAGACTGCATTCAATGCGAGGACGCCGTCTGCCGAGAGCACTTGTTTTAGCATTTGATACCAGTCAGTGCTATGGAACTTAGCCTCGTGACTGTTTTGCGCAACAGTGAGATCACTCACTACGATGTCGTATTTTTCTTCAACCCTGCATGCTGCTTCCAGGTAAGCCCATGCATCCTGGCAGATAACTTTTACTCTGGGGTCATGAAGGCTTTTTTGATTTAAGGAGCTAATCTCGTTTTTCGCGAGCTCGATAATCTTGTTGTCGTAGTCGACTAGTTCTATGCTGCTTATCTTTGGTGAGCGGAGCAATTCCCTCGCTACAAGCCCATCTCCGCCTCCAATTATAAGGGCGCGAAGATTACCCTGAGGGCGCCGTGTTTCGATGACTGACAACGCGGGATTTACCAGAGCCTCGTGATAGATGTATTCGTCTCTGCTATCGAACTGCAGATCACCATCAATGAATAATGACATCGAACCATCAGTCTTTTTTACAAGCGATACGGACATGCTGTTGTTCCTTTGAAGTTGCGGTCAGCCTGAAAATTCTAACCCATTCACTAGCAAGGCATTCGCTTGTCATGTTCGATTTTATGTAACAAAGGTGTATTCAACAGAAATCCACCTGAAAAATATTCTTTATGCTCAATTCAGGGGCATATCTGGGTCGTCACGCCAGTCCATTCTGTACTTGAGGCAGTTTCGGACACTGCTCTTTATGGTGGCTAGATCAAGTTCTGAGACGATGGTTTTCCAGAGGTATTTTCGAGATTTCGCAGAAAGCCCTTTGCCTTTGCCATTAACTCTGAGAATTGAAAGAGCTTCTTCTCTCCAGAGAAGCTGAACAAGCGCATTTGCTTCAACCTGGAAGTTTTGCCGGGCGGGCCAGATCTGCTCTAGATAGACACCGTGTGGCGTGTTGCTTGCAGAAATAAGCCCCCAGCATGGTGGGACAATTTTTACAGCCTTCACCACATGCTTCTCGTCAGCCACAATACTAATTTTGTCAAAAACCTGGTTGTAAAATTTTTGCTGTCGCGGTAAGCGTTCCAGATTATCAGCTGAACTCTTGATCTCGTATCCGTGCAATTGCCCGTTGATAGCACTTATGTCAACTCGAACTTTGCCACCGAGAATGCAAAATTCTTCAACTATTCGAGTAGTTGGGTCTTCCCCTACTAGTTTCGAAAGCTCAAACCTATATAGCGCTTTTTTAACTTCAGCTTCGTTCATGCTGGTACCGTAAGTGGTGGCAGAAAGATTCTACAACAGTTCTCGGATGATGGAAAGACATTCAATCGATATCTGTTGTGTGACGATCTTTCTTGTACCACTGCCACAAAAAATCCACGAGTAGTCTGGCTAATGGGTTCGGGAGCGATTTTATGGGCCATTTTGTAAAGAAGCCCAAAAGGTTCCCACTTCTTTGCATTAGTGTGCTCCCAAATTGGCAAATTCTTGCCATAACCACGGTTTGCCAGGATAAAATCTCGTCCTTTTTAGCGGAAATGCGTATTGTTTTCCTCTTGACGATTTCGTATCTTTGGCATGTACCACATTTTTCGTGGTTGGGTAGCAAAGGCTAATCGGGGAAGGCTGGTCTTTGCGGTGGTTTAACCACCAGCTAATGGGGATTCTTACTAATATGAAACGGGTTATTCTAGCTACGCTTTTGCTTGCTTTTCTTTCGCCTGTTGCAGCACTCGCCTATTCTTACGACGAAATCGTCTTGATGGTCAAAGCCGAAGAAAAAGTTTTCGGCAAGGCAAACTACGACCAGTCTCTAGACCAGCGCCTTGAGGTTCTAGAAAATTCAGTGGTCGGCTACAAGCTAGATGGTTCTGACTCATATAGATTGAGAACAATTTGCAAGAAACTTGGACTCGACAAAGTCGAAGGTGCGGTAATGGCCGCGCCAGTTTCTGTTGAGTTCACACCGGCTCCAAAAGGTGGCATGCCATCGGTTGCGCCAGATTATGCTGCAAAAGCTGATGAGCCAGGTCCAGCGCCGTCGTTTCGCTCTGACGAGACGGCTGCAGCTAGCGAAGAACCAGTCAGCAAATCTCACCGCCTGGCTAGCTTGACACATGCAAAAAGTGCAAACTCTGAATCACGGCTGCCAGTGTCCAATATTGCGGCTGTGATAAAACCCAGAGCAGCTGCGCCGAAAGTCGCCGTTACTCCATCGCTTTTAGCTAAGCCAAAGACGGCAAGCAAAGCTGTAATGCATTCTCCAAACACCGACATTGCGCCTGCTGTCACTGATGCTTCAGTCGCAGCAATGACTCCTGCTGTTACAAGTTCTGCTGATTTAGATAACGGAGGCTTGATAGCTGTAGCTGTAGGCGTCGCAAGCATCATTGGTGGCTTGTCCTTATTCTTCTTCATTCGTGGTAAAGAAGAAACAGTATCAATTTCACGCTGTCGTGCATATGCCCGCGAACTGGCTCCGGCAGTTGAAACGGAAGCGCTGGAATGGCAGCCGTCCTATGCAGGTGTACCTGTTTCGAAAGATGTATTGGATATTTCAGACGAGCAATTCATTTGTACAAAACGTTCCACCAGGAAATCTAGAGCTGCAAAGGTCGAATCAGTTGAAGCGCTTGAACCAGTGGCTCCAGCTGCTCCGATTGCGCAAATCACTTCTGTAGAAATGAGCCATGGAAACGAAGGTGCTGCAGTATCGGTGATGATAATTCCGTCCTTTGTTCCGATTGCAGAAGGTGCAGTATTGAATGAATCTGGCGATTCCCTTGAACCAAATTCCGACGACAGCTTTGTCTCAGATGACGATTTTGACATGGATGATTATGTTCATCTCCTTCCTGAGCACCATGATGACCAGGAGAAAGAGGCGGAAGTAGAAGCTCAGGGCAACGAACAGGCTGAGACCTATATTGACTTGGACGCACCAGTTCATTCTGAAAGAAGTGAAGTAATCTCGGAAGAGAGTCTATCGTTTTTGAATTCTTTGACGGCCGATCAAGTCGGATTGTTACTCGAAGAGTTCGTTCCTTCCGTTATCGCATTGGAATCGATGAATGAGTTCCATTTGTTGAACGCCTCTATTTTGGATGACGAGTCGAAGCTGCTAGTCGAAGAGAAAGAACCGATAACTTTTGATTGCAGCGGCGAAATAAACGACAACTCGGTGCCATCAGTTTGGCCGGAGTATCATCCGGAAGTTGCGCCCCGCATCTATACAGTTTCCACCTTTGTTAAAGAAGCCCTCAAAGATGCTTCGGAGTTGATTGGCTGCACCGCGGTAGAAAGAGAGAGAGAAAACATGCAAGTCGAAACAGAAGAAGAAGGTTATAGAGCCCTCGCGCAATTGTTGATTGAAGCAGCTACATCATCGGCAGCCCCGCTACCACCAGTGGTGCACGTTCCTGCCGCGTTGCCGCTGGGCACACGCACCCTGACCGTAGCACAGTCGGCTGGACGACCAGCCACGGCTGATTACGAAAGCAATTTGCGCTCGTTGTTTTCTGAGAAATTTTAGTAGTCCGGTTGCTTGTGTAAATTTTCGCTTCTGAATTTAAAGACAGCGTAGATCAAATTTCCCCCTTCTCAGGTATACTGAAGTCATTCGTCCTCTGGAGGGGGCACTCTCATGTATAAGCCAAGAAACATTCCATTGTTGACCCACTGACGCGCGCCACCGCTCGTTAGAAGGAAATTCTTTTTGCCCGGTGCAGGCATTTGCAGCACCACAGGGCAACGCTTATGAGAGTTAACACCGACTTTTCAGCCTGGTGTGATCCGGAGACTTTAATCATGTCAGAACAAATTGTTGAAGTGCGGAACCTCCGCAAAGAATTTGCTGCCGACAATGTGGCAGTAAAGGACATTTCATTTACCGTAAACCGGGGCGAAATCTTTGGTTTGCTAGGTCCAAACGGTGCAGGTAAAACAACAACGATACACATGATGCTGGGTTTGACTAAGCCCACATCAGGTCACGTCAAAATGTTTGGAAAAGACCTGGAGAAGCATAGGGTCGAAATCTTACAACGCGCCAACTTCGCGTCGGCGTATGTGTATTTGCCCTGGAATTTGAAGGTCTGGGAAAACCTCTACGTGTTCGCTGAGATTTACGGAGTCAAAAACAGAAAAGAAAAGATCGAATACCTTCTTGAGCTGTTTGAGATTGTGAATCTGAGAAATCACATTACTGGAACATTGTCGGCTGGAGAACAGACGCGATTGAATCTCTGTAAAGCGTTTTTGAACGACCCCGAGATACTTTTGCTAGACGAGCCAACGGCTAGTCTTGACCCTGACCTCGCGGACAAGGTACGGAAAATTCTTAAGAAGCTACAAAAAGAACGAGCGATTACGGTCATCAATACTTCGCACAATATGTTAGATGTCACTGAGTTGTGTGAACGAATACTTTTCGTTCATCACGGAAATGTGATTGCTGAAGGGCGTGCAGAAGAGCTAATGGAGCGATTTGGTGGCTCAAGCCTCGAAGAAGTATTCATAACGATAGCAAGGTCATCGAACCTTGAAGGAGCTATGGGAAAATGAATTTTAGAATTGTCAAAGCACTTTTAATCAAATACGCTTTCATTTGTTCGCGAAATACTTTTCGTGCGATGGATGTGTTCTTCTGGCCTTTGATGGATTTGCTTGTGTGGGGCTTTCTCACCATGTATTTGTTGAAGGTAGGAAACAGCGTGCCGTCAATGGTTACGTTCCTTATCGGGGCTGTGATCATGTGGAACATACTGTACCGAGCTCAGCAAGTAATTAGTGTGTCATTTCTCGATGATGTCTGGAACCGCAATTTGCTCAATATTTTTGCGGGCCCGGTAAGGTTGAGCGAATACATTACAGCGACCTACGTGATGGGCTTCCTTCAAGCCATTGTTGTACTCGTAATTTTGTCTGTTGCGGCGGCATTGTTCTACTCATTCAACGTGTTCCAGATAGGACTTATTTTTGGAGCGTTTTTTGTGAACCTATTGTTGATGGGATGGGCACTGGGACTGATCACCACAGGTGTTATAGTACGCTTTGGTCCACCCGCGGAGGCTCTTGCATGGGCAGTTCCATTCTTGATTCAACCTATCTCTGCGGTGTTCTATCCTGTAAGCGTGTTGCCACCTTTCATGCAGATACTTGCAAAAATCTGTCCATCGAGCTACGTATTTGAAGGTATGAGGCAAATTCTGAGTCATCAACCTTACGACTCAGGAACCTTGTTTATTTCCTTTGGATTGAATGTGGTCTACATGGCCATTGCTGCCGTCGTTTTCAATCGCTTCTTTGAAGAAGCGAGAATGAAGGGATTGCTTGCTAAATACGGTTCATAGCAATACTCTGACATTAGCATAGGGCATCGCACATACTGCGGTGCCCCGCTATTTTTGACCTGCTTAGCCTTTTTAGTCATCCAGACGCTCTTTATCCAATTCTTGTAAACATCACGGACGACTCGGGCCAAAATTTGTTGTAGTAGTCACTGCGTGGATTCCACATGGTCAAAGGCTGACAGTTCTAAGACTCTAAGGAGTGGTTGAGCTTAGAGGATGCACCGATGGAATCGGAATTGAATTATGTGGCGCAAGAGCGCGTGTCGACTTTTCCTTTCGCGAAAGAAGAACAGGCTGAATCATCTGAAGCCTTGCGCAAGGAACTTGTTACTGAGACCACGTCATTGTTCGGTACCGTATGCAAGCGCCAACCCAGGGCAGATGAACTCCCAGTTCTTGAGGCAGGTAAATTCTCCTCAGGGTGCGTTTATCAAAATTTTGATGAAAACTCGAGCACACGTGCAAACTATGAGGCTGGCAAAAAGAGTGCTGCACATTTCTATTCTCGCTCCGGCGAATGGACTTCTGCAGGCGCGATTGGCTCAGGTTTTGCCGTAGCTAAGACTGAAGATTCTTGCCTCATCTTAACAGACAATCATGTAGTGGCAGATTCTGACAACGACTTTCAAGTCAAAATGTCGGATGGAGTTCTTCACGATGCAAAAGTGCTGAAGCGAAAATTGGAGAATGACCTTGCGCTGGTAGAGGTAAGCACTGGGGGCGATACGTCCAGCGTTTGCAAACCAGCATCCGTCACGGATTCAGAGAGGGTGGAGGATTTCGGGAAGAAAGACGACACTTTGACGGCTGTGGGTTATCCCGCACATAGTAAATCTCTTTACGTCTCGAATGGCGAAGTTCAAGGCATTACTGCACGTTCAAATTATCGAGATGGTGACGGAAATGAACTAAAGATGCTTCATGGTGAAGATGCTAATCGTGAAATTATTCTGCTCGATGCTCGAGTAGAAGGTGGTAATTCTGGTTCGGCGATTTTTAATTCGAAAAGTCAAGTTGGTGCTCTCGTCGACGCTGGGGACAGTGACCATATGCGAAATGCAATGGCAACACCAATTAATAAGAAGATGGTTGACGAAATGCTAAAAGGGATTAAATTGACTGATTAGCACCATCGGTGGTGACAAAATTTCAGCGGCGCTTGAATTCAGAAAGGATTCAGAACTTTTTAGTATCCCCAGCGCATCAATGCGGCACCAGCAGTGTAACCTGCTCCCATAGATGCGAATAATACCAGGTCGCCCTTCTTAAGGCGGCCTTGCTCAAGTGCTGTATAAAGCGCTAGTGGAAGCGTTCCGTCTGTTGTGTTGCCGTACTCATCGAGATTGATGATTACCTTTTCCATCGGTGCGCCCATTCTTTCGACAGCTGCTTGAATGATGCGTAAATTCGCCTGGTGAGGAATAAACAGGTCGATATCGTTTCCTGTGAGCCCGTTGCGCTCAAGTAATTTTACGCAGAGTTCTGCCATTTTTCTTGTAGCGAATTTGAAAACTGCTGCTCCATCCTGATGAACGTAGTGCAATTTCTGGTCCACTGTTTCATGGCTCGCTGGATTTTTGCTTCCACCACCAGGCAAGCAAAGCGCTTCACCGCCGGAACCGTCCACTTCGTGAATGAAGTCGATGTAGCATCCTTCTGACTCTGCTGTGGAAGGCTGAAGAAGTATTGCTCCTCCGCCGTCACCAAATATGATGCAGGTCTTTCTATCTGTGTAATCGATGATGGATGACATCACATCAACTCCGATTACCAAAACATTTTTATGAGCACCGCTGCCAACAAATTGCACTCCTGTTTGCATGGCATACAAGAAACCCGAGCAAGCGGCTGATATATCATATCCCCAGGCACCAGTTGCGCCTAATCTGTGTTGAACCAGACAAGCGGTCGCGGGCAATTGCATATCTGGTGTGATTGTCGAAACCAGTATGAGGTCGATATCGGTTGGCTTGAGTCCAGCCTCTTTGATAACCTTTGCCGCAGCCTCAGTCGCCAGGTCAGAGGATGTGATACCTTTCTCGACAATTCGTCTGCGCTTGATGCCAGTTCTCTCAACAATCCATTGGTCATTTGTATCGACCATCTTTGAAAGGTCGTCATTGCTGAGAATTTTGGGCGGTATGGCTGCTGCGACGCCTGCAATACGGGCTAGAATCGGCTTAGGCAAAACGGAATCCTCAAATGACAAGTGGTCGAACTTTCACTGTCTCTATTTTGAACGATTTGTCGTTTTGCTTCCAATGGTTGTAAACAATCACTTTATGGCAATAGAAGCGTTTCTACTTTGTGTATTTCTGGGTAGATAGGGCAAAGGATCATTTATGGCTCGCTCGCTTGGGCTTGATTCTGTCCGCCAAAATTGAAACACTGCGCAAAATTTTCTGAGGAAGCAAGCTATATCAGCATTCAATATATTGTCACTGAAGACCATCCTTGATATATTGCTCAAGATTTAGCTTGAAACTTTCAAATGCCTTGCGTGGCTTGGCTTGTTAAGGGGATTGTCCGTTCTTGCTTCCAAATTGTCAAAAGGAGTAACTAATGTTTGCTGGAAAACGCCAAAAGGGTTCCGTAATTGGACTAATTGCGCTCAGCATAGCTGTCTCTGGGTTCGTTCGTGCTAGTGCGTACTCGCCAGCTCCAGGCAGTACAAATTATGTCCCGATATCGGTAGATGATGTTAAGGCTGAGGCAAATGAAGACCTTGCCAACGCGAAAGCTGCCGGAAGAATTAGTAAAGAGGATGCTGATACACTCGGTTCTAAATTAGATAGTGCGTCTTCTCTTTCTGATGTCGAAGATACCTGGGCTGAGTTGATATCAAAGGCTCAAGTTGCTAAAGCAAAGCATCCTAGTATCGATCATCTGGTCACAACATGGTCGAGACACCTCGATCAGCTCTCGAATAATAAAACGATTATGCCTACCGCCTCCGAGCCTTATAAAGAGCGCTTGAAGGCCATCTATCGCATTAAGAAGCAGTTCTTCAACAATGATCATTTCTATGATTTCTGGGAGTACATTGTTCTTGCGATTGACCTGTCAAGCTTGAATGACAAGCTTGAGCGCGCACTGGTTCAAAACAACATCACAGTTGAAAAATTGAATGAATTGATTCTGCGAACAGATAATTACATCGCGCGAAATCAGGTTTGTGCTCGCGGACTCACCACTTATAAGAGCTTTGAGATTGAGCCTGATCACTTGCAACAAGTTCGTCAGGAAATGTTCACTGTGTTGAAAGACAAGGCTCATAGCCGTCTTGCAACTCCTGAAGTTAAGCAGCAGCTCTACAAGAGATTGCTTGCTTGCCAATACCAGGGTTGCAGCAACGTTCTGCCAAGTGAAAAAGATGTGGACAATGCAATTGCAGAAGTTCAACGTTTGCTTGACAGCGGTGCCAGAAACGGCAACTTAAGCGCTAGCGATGGTGTTCGTATTCAGCATGAGTTGAATCTGGTTAAGATGATCAAGAAGTCTTATCCAGGACCAACCCCGGGTGTTGACCTCGTTGAACGTGAGTTGCGCAAAGAAGAAGTGCGTTTCATGTCTCTCGACCTCAGAATGATGCAAGACTGGTTGGGCCGTGTGCTTCGTAAAGATGGCGACACGGAAGTTGGTCGTGAGCAGATGCTGAGACTGGTTCGACGCCTTGATTTGGCTATGTTCTCTCACCGAATTGTTGAAGCTGATGTCACCACAATTCTCGCTGGAGTTGATGATGCAATTAGAACAGCAACCAACGATGTTGAACTAGCTAAGAAAATCATGGCGTTGGAAGAGCAACTGGATATGATGGTATCGGACTTCTCGATGCAACCAGCAGATACATCTGCTCGTATGTCGAACATTTCGAGCCTGATTAGCCAACTGAAGAGCGATCAATCATCGGCTGCGGCTGATAAAGATCGTATTCAACGCTATCTCGCGAATCTCGATTCACTCGAAACGCCGAATAAGTATGGAAAGAGCGTCGTTGCCGCTTCCGAATTGGAAATGGTGCGCAAGAAAGTTTATCCAATACTTCGTGCACAAGGAACGCATTAAGCTGTTAATATTGAAGCAATCTCAATTTAGCAATCAGAAAGGGTCCGCATTGCGGACCTTTTCTTCTTTTTGCATCTGGCAATTTATGCCTGATCTTTGAAGACATCCATTTTGAGATCATTAGCAAAGGTTTGAACTTCATCATGCATCTCAGGACTCAAATTCAATTTGCATAGCTCTTGCAACTGAACCCTGGCCTCATCAATTTGGTTCAAACCTATACAAATGCGCACTATTGCAAGACGGTTGAGAACCGAAAACGGTCTTGCGATGGACAATTTGATAAGTAATTCTTTCGCTTCTGCGAGTTTGCCTTCGCGAACGAGTAAATCAGTCTCAATTTCGGTAATACCTGGAACCACTTCACCCTTTATCTCGCGTATGGAACGTGCGCGTTGACCCGCCGCAGGCAGTAGCCCAGATTTGTACAATGCAACTGCAAACTCTCGTCCTTGAACAGTGTCAATTGAAGGATCTGCAACAGACACATATTCGTCAGTTGCTGATAATGCCTGCCCGACGTCGAAAAGTATTCTGCCCAGTTCCCATGCTATCCATTTCTTCAGATTTGGAGCAGCAATTTCCTTCGCGACTTTGAGTGCATGAATCGCATCATCGTTTCGTCCCATCTGCCAGAGTTCATAAGCGATCGCAAACAAAGTCTCAGGTTCATTTTTGAATGCACTCATCAACAGGTCAACAGCTTTCTGGGCGTTTTCCTCATCGCGAATTAAACGGAAGCATTCAAGTTTTCGACACAAAATGCGAAGACGCCATAATCGCTCATCTTCTTGTTCATATAAGTCGTTCCAAATTTCAATTGCTTCCTTAAATGAACAATTGTGGTACAAAGCCTCAGCTCTGAGTCGCTTGGCTGACTTCTTAAATTCAACTTGCACATCACTAATGGTGTCCATTAGTTTTGGCAGATCTCCAATTGCCAACAAAGCGCTTGCAAGATTTATTCTTGCAAGTCCACTCTGAGGGAATGCAGCAACTGCCTCTAAGCCACACTCTTCTGCAGTAATGAAATCTCTCAGCATCATACATACGACAGTGAGATTTGAGTCAGCAATTGTCTTTAAGTAGGGAAGATTTGCAGAGTCAGCTTCTTGTCTGCTTATTACAAGCAGGTCTTTTGCTTTCCTGAGCTGCCGTATTTTACTTGCATCTGCACACCCTGCTAGTGGAGGGTCTTCTGTCCATTCTTTTCGAATCGGTGTAATCAATGACTCTGCCCAGAGAAGCTTGATTACCAGGTCTTTCGGGAACGCCTCGATATGTCGTTCAGCAACACTAGAAGCTTCATTATGCTGGTTTGACTTTATAAGAAAGAAAAGTAGCGCCGCGATTGATTCAGTTTCATCCGCAGAGAGCGTTATATCATTTCGGGTGAGCATCATATTGCTGAAGTTGCGTATCGATTCAGCCATCCCATCCGACAGGTTCGCAGAAACACGCTGCAGCATTAACTCCACGCGATCTTTATCAGAATTTATGATTGCAATGAGCGCTTGAGCAATGTCCGAATTTACTGAAGAAGTCTCTTTCTCTGCAGCAAGGGTGAACGCGTTAGAAGAGTCTTCGAGATTACCTATGGCAAACATTCTCAGACCGGAAGCAAACTGCGATGTCGCTCCGTCCGCAAGTAACTCCAATGGAATTTGTTTTAGCGCTGTGCGATCATCTTTGATGTGTATCAGCAGATCAAACAACTGTGTGGGATTTTTGGCAGCGCATCTTGCCAGAAAGAGCAAGCAGACATCGTGCAATCCGAAGCTTCTTAGCTGAGACTGATAGAGGTTAAGCTCATCAATATGTGCGCTGCTGCGAGATTCTCTGGAGCGTAAATCAGCTCTTATTAGGGCACTGAAAACAGAGAGAACATCATTCACAGGCAGCCCTGCAACAAAGCTGTCAGACTGTGATACCAGCGCTAGACTCTCGCGTGCAAGTTCGATGCTGATGCTGCTGTTTGACTTAGCAGCCTCATTTATCATAGTGAAAAATTCATCGCCTGAGCACCAGTCCTCAAGAATTCTCCTGGCCTCATCACCCTTTTCTGGTGAATGTGAGGCGAGAATTTTTCCAGTCATGAGACATGCTTTTGCCAGGGGCTCGAATACGACCATATTCTCTCTAGAACTCGTGTACCAGAGCAGAATCTCTCGAATCAGTGGCGGATTTAGGAAATAACCTTGACTCATGAACTATGCAAAATGGCCTTTCAATTTTAAGAATGGTTTTTCGATAACATAGTACGAAAAACAAGAGAAGGCAAAAATGATTATGTACTGGTAGAGTTCTGCAGTAGGACCATGCTTACAGAAATAGTCCCAATAGAACGCACAGTAGATTGAATGAATGAGTGGATGCCACAAGTAAATGCTATAGGAGAGCTTTCCGATAAATACTGCCACCGGATTTGCAAGAGCAACTGCAACTATGGCTTTAGGATTCGTTATTACAGATATGAGTAAACTCGAAATGAGCACCGAAGTAATCGGCATTTTTACTCCCCAGAAGAACATATGCTCTGGTATGCCACCATTCATTGGATGCCCGAGCGTCTGGAATGAGTACAGTAGTCCTATACTGAGAAGAATTTGAGCCACCCAATTTCCCAGCAATTTGGCAGCAGCCATGCGGAAATTGGTATGGGTGAGAAGTATCGCCGTAAGAACACCAAACATTATGGTATCAAGTTTGGTATCAAAACCATGAACGATGCGCCACCATTCAGCACCATTTGCGACAAGATAAAGCCTCCATGCATACACGGCCGCAATGAGACTAGCGGTGAGTGCGAGAGCATGCTTCTTGAAGAATTTCAGGGTAGCGGGAAAGACCAAATAGAATTGCTCTTCCAGAGCAAGTGACCAGATGTGCGGCATGCCAACTTTGAAAGCTGTCAGATTCCAGCCGAAGGCGAGGTCCAAGTTTGTGATATAAAGCGCGGCATAAACAAATGGTTTGAGATGATGGTCTCCTCCCCAGAACTTCCATGCCAACACGACACTAAGGAAGACATAATATACAGGCGCAATTCGCAGCCACCTGCGAATGTAAAACTTCTTCAGGTTGAAGTCGCCGCCATGCTCACGCGCTTCTTTTAGCAAAATGGATGTTATCAGATAGCCGCTGATGACAAAGAATACATCGACACCAATCCAGCCGTTAAGAGCATGTCCAATTACTGAAGTGCGAGGTCCAATGTCATGGAATGCAAGAACAAGCAAAATAGAAATCGCACGCAGTCCATCCACCGCAGGAATATAGCCGAGACTATACTCCGAGTGTGAGACCGGCTCTGCGGAAGCTGATTGTGCTTCCTTAACGCCTTCTAATTGCTCTGCTTGTAAGTTTGGCAAACTTCAACCTCTGGTTGTCAAATGATCGCACAAAGAGCTGTGATATTAAAAGATAGGCTGTTTAATCATCTCCAGTTGCTTTGTCAGCAGGAGATTCCGGCATTTAAAGCAGGCTCGAACTTGCATTTTGAGGACTGCGTAAAGCTTGATTGTTTAGAAACTGATGGAATTAACAAGCACAAGGCTTTTAGGGTCTATGATCAACACCTACGCGTTCTGTGAGTTAGTAATAATGAAAAGACTGAAAGCACAAACAGCACTTGCGCTGCGATATTTCCCTGTTCTACTCTGTCTAATGTTCTGTTCAACCTTCGTTGCGTCGCCCACCCAGGCAGAGTCTGCTGATTCAGCAGTGTCGTCAGAGTCACCATCGAATGATACTGAAAAGATAAGCACCATCAAAGAAAAAAAGACTCAGAAGAATGAGAGGGAAAAAAAGACTTCTGTAAAAGCTTCTAGCGAAAAAACTAATTCGCCTGCAAAAGCAAATGAGCCGAAGAAGAAAACAAAAAAAGGAAAAGACTCAACAGCTGAAGGTGGAGCAAAGAGCGATGGTGATTCTTTGCAAAATGACAATCCAAAAGTTTTGGATGAGGATGGCGTAGACAAAGCTCCTTCTGATGATTCCAAAAAAGACAGAAAAAGCAAAAAAAACAAAGACTCATCGAGCTCTAAGACTCTAGAGCCGAAAGAGCCAAAGAAGAAGCGCGATAAGAAGCTTGCGGAAGACCGCGAGGGAGTAATAGTTCCTGTTCTTTATTTAACTGACAGGGACGATGATGAGAAGAAAACTTATGGTAGCAGGCGGAAATACATCGTCGACTGCAAGCATGATATGTATTACGGCACGGCGAATGTTGTGGTGCGCAACACTGAGCGCAAGCATGACCCTGAATTGTTTCAGAAGCTCGATTGGAAGCTTGCCGGAAAACGTGCTATCGATGAACTGAGCTGCGACAAAATTAGCTGCACCGATGCTGATGGTGGCAAAGTTGAATTCTTCAATCGCCTGCAGAAATTAATGGAGCTGTCCGGCACAGACGATGTCTGTCTGTTCGTTCATGGTGCTGATGAAAGCTTTGACGATGCTGCATTGGATGCGGCTGCAATGGCTTATTCGATGCAATGTCCTCTCATCTTGTACTCATGGCCGTCCGTTCCTAAAACGATAAGCTATGTTGTTGATGGTGGCAACAATGAGTGGTCTCAAGGGCACTTCAATACCTTTGTCAAAGACCTGATTGAATTTAAGAAGAACCACAAACTTCATCTGATAATTGTTTCGCATAGTATGGGTAATCGACTTGTTATTCGTGCCGCTGTACATTTGGAGAGAACTCAACTAGTTAAAGATGTTGAGTTGGTGTCCCCAGACATTGATGCGGAAACTTTCAAGCATTACGTGATGGGAATGGAAAATCAGGGAGCTGTGTTGAGGCTCTACACTTCCACTAAAGACAAAATGTTGCCGCTCTCTCAGATGATGTATGGAGGCTATTATAGGCTTGGAGAAGGCGTTGGCGAAGTTTTCGGCGGTCTGGGAAAGAAGAAAGATGACGACAAGTCAGACAAGAATGATGACCCGCGAATTGATTCCAAAAGTGATGACGATATAGCAGTCAGCTCAGGTAATCATTTGCCTCATCATAAGCGCGGTCTCGTCGAGAGAATTGATTTCACTGCAATTGACGAAGGACTCAGAGGTCATAGCATTCCATTTGATACGCTTGCAAATATGGTTAAAAACGATGAGCCAGGAAAAGGACTTGCGTTGGTTGCATCGAAACCCGGCAAGGGAAGTGGGCTTGCTCGATTCATGAGCTGGTCACATCACCTGGGGAAATTCAATGATGACAATGACACCGATCTTTGTAAGCGTATTGTCAGGGTTGAGGAAAAGAAGGAAGAGAAATAATGCCAGCTTATTGCCCAATTATCGCTACCCTGGCTTACATCATGTCAGAAGATCGCCAGAGTGTCTTGATGATTCACCGCAACAAACGGACTGATGATGTACATTTCGGCAAATACAACGGACTGGGTGGAAAGATTGAAAAAAGCGAAAACATCATTGATGCGGTGAAGCGCGAGGTTCTAGAAGAGGCGGGAATTCACTGCGAGAGAATTGTACTTCGCGGCACCATCAGCTGGCCTGGTTTTGGCAAAGGTGGAGAAGACTGGTTCGGATTCATATTTAGAGTCGACAAATTCACAGGCAGTCCCATTAAAGGAAATCATGAAGGAGACCTTGAGTGGGTTAAAATAGCAGGCCTTGACAAACTGTCCTTGTGGGAAAGTGACCGCTTGTGGATGGACAAAGTTTTCGAAGAGACTGAGGAAACCTTTCACGGTATAGCACCATTTCTCGATGGCAAGCTTGTTTCTTGGGGTTACACTTCAATCTGATTTTGCAGATTCAGAACGGTGAGTAATGGCTTCAATCTCATGCTTGAGATTCGATCAACCATTCATCTTAATTCACCTGCTTCGCCGCAGCCTCAAGCTCTCTCGCTTTCTGTCGCCAGGCACCTGCTTTTTCGAGTTGGCGTGAGTCTTTATAAATTTGAACCAGGTTCTCATAGATTTGCAGAAGACGTGCGGGCATTGGCTCATCAAATGAATTCAAAATCTCTATTCTTTTGAAACAAGCAGACTCTGCCTCTGGATAATTTCGCATGGCTTTGAAGCTCCATACAAGCTGCTGCCAGGGATGATCAAACAGAATATCTTTGTGCTCAGGGTTGCGGTCATTTATTGCAATCACTTTTCTGCAAAGCTCAACAGCAGATAAGTAATCACCGAGAAAGTGTTTGCAGCGTGCCATATCCATATAGCAATCGCTCAACTTTATGTGTAAGTCACCAAGGACATCTCTAACTATCAGAGATGCTGCTTCGAAGTGGTCATATGCCTTATGCAGGCTATCTGCTTCGTAATAGAAATTTCCAGCCAAAAGCTCAATATTCGCTGCATCTAGACTCAAAGTGCCGGTGGATCTGTAGACGCCTAGAATTGCATCTTCGCAGTAGGACTCTGCTTCGCTAAAACGATCGTGTTTAACCAGGACATTTGCTAACTGTATTCTAGTTCGACAAGTGTCAGGGTCATCTTCTCCGATGAGCATCGCCTTCATACGCAGTGATTCTTTTATCGCGTACTCGGACATAAACATTGCACCAAGATTCAGATGCAACTGCCCAAGCTCCTCGAAGCAATAAGCTGCATCGAGGCTGTTTTCGCCGTATTCAGATTCAATCAATTGCATTTGACGATTCTTCACTTCAAGGGCGAAGTTGTATTGTTGCCCTTCCTTATACAATCGGTAGAGATCAGCTAGAGGTCCGATTAGATAGCGACAGCCATTTCCATACTTCTCTTCGAGCATGCGGATCTCTTTCCAGAGGGCTTCCTCAACAGCTTGCCTGGTCGACATCATCATTTGTTCGCGGGTGAACGTCACTGTATTGCCATCAATGGAAATATCAGGAGCACGCACAACGAAGTTTTCCGAGTGCGGCGTGCCATCGGGAGACAATATATTTATTTGTGATAGGGCAGACCTTACATCTTCAACTGAAGAGAATCTCAGCGCTCTCTCTTTTGCCAGGCACTGTATAACGATGCGCTCAAGTTCGATAGGAATTGTGATGTTTGGTGCTACTATTTCAAACGGCGGTGGCATTTCATTCACTTGCTTCATTACGATCTGGAAGAGGGAATCTCCACTGCATGGAACCTGCCCAGTCAAAGCCTCATAAAACACACATCCAAGAGAGTAAATGTCTGAACGGAAGTCCAGTGATTGACCCATGCATTGCTCTGGGCTCATATAAAGAGGACTTCCACAAATTTCACCAGTGATTGAGAGTTTTTCGACTGCTCTGCCAGTTCCTGGAAGTAATTTCGCAACACCAAAGTCTAGAAGCTTCACCACCAACTTATTTGAGTCCGACTTACATAGCATTATGTTTTCAGGCTTCAAATCACGGTGCAAAACCTTTCTGTCATGTGCGTGAGCCAGAGCCTCGCAGACCTGCAAAAAGATTGGAAGAGCAACAGCATATTTTATTTGTCTATTGCGGGTTATTAAATCATCAAGAGATTCTCCGTCAAGATATTCCATAACCATGTATGGCAGGTTTTCTTGCGTGATACCATAGTCGTAAACTTCAATGATATTGGGATGCTGCAGGAGACTTGCTGCCTCTGCCTCTAATTGAAATCGCCTGATTGCAATAGGATCGGCTGCGTGCCTTCGACGTATAATTTTTACTGCACATTCTCGTCTGAGTATGAGGTGCTGAACTTTGTAAACAGTTCCCATGCCGCCTTCGCCGAGGAACTCGATTACTTTGTATTTGCGATCGAGTACCGTACCGACCAGATCACGGTTGTCATGCCGCACCGTTAACGTGCTCCGCGGAAGAACTTCAAATCAATGATATCAAATCTTACGCAGTTCTTCTAAAGCTGAAGCCATATCTTCGGCGCTGCTAAAACGATCTTGCAGTTCCAACTCAGTAGCTCTTGCGACTATCGAATCCAGCGAGGCTGAACAGATTTCAGCCTTTAAATTAGGATGCGAACTGCTAAGCGGCTCAGCTTCCTCTCCAGTAAGCAAGAAATACATGGTCGCTCCTAAAGCGTAAATATCGCTTTGTGGACAAGCTTTCCCTCTGAATTGCTCAGGCGGAAGATAGGAGTGTTTTCCAACTATTACCGAACTGCTTCTTTCTTCATGCTTCTGAGCAACGTTGAAGTCAATTACTTTCAAGGTTCCGTCACGCGATAGAATCAAGTTTTCTGGGGTGAAATCTCGATGGACAATAGCCGTAGGCTGACCATGGAGAGCCTTAAGCATGGTGCACATTTGTACCGATAAGGCTATAACTTCGTCTTCAGGCAACGCTCCTCTCGTTTCAATGATTGAACGCAAAGACTTGCCTTCGATTTCTTCCAGAACCAAATATGCTCGATGATCCTCCACAAATATGTCGTCATACCGGACGATGTTCGGATGCTTAAGTTTGAACATGAGATCGAATTCGCTTTGAATTTGTTCGAGAGAACGAGCACTCAGCTCTGCGCCCGCGTGAGAGGGCAACACAAACTCCTTAAGAACAACCATTTCCTCTTTGTCTTCAATTATTCTCCTTGCCCTGTAAACTGTCGCTTGCCCACCAGAGCCTAAGGATTCGATAATTTCAAAGCGCCCGTTTCTAAGTTGCATACCAGGATTCAAAGCTTCGTCATTTCGTCTAACCGCTCTATTAATGCTTGAGCCGAGACTGTCTAACCAGAGCTGAGTGTAGGTAGCTGTATCTGTCGGATTCAGAAGATCCCAAATCGACTGATCGATTTTTTCTGATGGCAAATACTTTTTCAATGCGTGAAGCAAATTAATGCGAGATTGAGCATCTCTGATAAATGCTGGATTCAGGCTTAGAAAAATGTCGCCGTGCCTGCTTTTAAAAAGGTGCGGACAAACTAGTCGAAGTGCATTTATGTGAACCGAGTCGGGCTTCTTGTTCTCTATTAAGAACTCGATGCGATCAATATCTGAATTTGCTGTGTCTCTTCTTTGCTCATGCCTTACCCTTTGGATACGTAGCCAGGGCAGTACTTTGCTCTTTTCTGTATTCCATAAAACACGAATTCCATCATCATCAAAAGAGAGATCTACTCTTTTCTCGTGATACAACAATGATGCTATCGGAATGCACAGTACTAACAGCAATAGAAACGACGCAATAGCGCTGAAGATTCCGTTTGTGAGTAAAAGAAATGAGGATAGAAGAATGCCAGCGAACAAGGCATACTTCTCAAACTTGGCAAGAAGCCCGGTTAGAGTGCGTTGCAGTTGTCCTGTAGCCAGGTATTGCACGGTATTGAGGGCAGTGGCAGGACATTTTTCACTGTTTTCCAACTCATCGAAAGCTTGTTCAAACTTTTGTCCGCTGAATCTCTCCACTGACTGAAGGAAACTTTTTTCCTTAATCGTTGGTCCAGCGTGCAGGAATATACTGATGCCGTCATCGCAATTGAGTATGTCTTGAAAGACAAGTTTCTGCGCGGGACTCAGAGTCTTTTCTGCAAGGGCAAAATCCAAACGTAAATTCTGGTCCTTCACAAAGTTAATTGAGCAGATTTTGTTCCAGTCTAATTTGAGATTTTCTTGTCCAAGTGGGTGCTTTCTCTGGATCAGAAGGTGCTCTTTTGTCGCCTTGATTGCATATTTCGAGTTCAGATGTTGGGAATACAGTAATCCGGACCAGGCTATTGTCCATACACCAAGCGTTGATAGAAGCTTGGGGCTGGTTACAAAAAAGAGTACAAAGACCAGGACAAGAAGTGTACCGAATATCCACTTATCGTTCCTCAACAAAAATTCCTTGATGTTTGCTTTTTGAAACTCTAGCGGTGAGAATGCGTCAAGTTCCGAGTCAGCCGTATCCGACTCAGACGGATCCAAGTAAGCCGTATCCAATGCAGAAATACCCAGGTCAGCAGTATTCAAGCCAGAAGTGCCCGAGTCGGACGTATTCAAGTCAGAAGTATCTAAGCCAGCCGTATCCAAGGCAGAAGTATCCGAGTCAGAAGGAACCAAAACGGGTGAAGCTTCAGCTCGGGCGGTGTTAGCTCTTTCAATCACCACTCTGAGTTCTTCAACTTCAGTCTTATCAACGCTATTCACTTAAGTATTTTCTCCTCTTCCTTCAGTGATATCACCTCACCATCTGCGGCACCAGCAATGATATCTATTGAATTGTGTCGTGATGAACTTCCCTCCAAGATCGGAAGAGGGGCATAGGTTTCTAGTGAGGAGAGCCGGTCGATGAGATGATCTATTGACGGAATGCGCTTCGAAAGTTCAGTCCTTGTACAATCGGCCACAAACTCATTCATGGCAGCACTTATAGAACTATTGCTCTCCATAGGGAATGAGCATGCGAGTGCTTCAGGGTCTTTTCCTGTGAGGAGGAAGTTCAGTGTACCGCCTAATGAATAAATATCACTTGCGGGGATGGACTTGCCTCTGAATTGCTCGGGAGAAATGTAGTATTGCTTCCCAACTATGGTACCGGTGGCAGTGCCAATAAGTTGGTTTGCAGCACCGAAGTCAATCAATACAATTTCGCCAGACGGTGTAATCATGAGATTATCTGGAGTTAGATCTCGATGGATTACCGGTGGATCTTGTTCATGGAGGTACTTCAGTATCTCAGCTATCGCTTTTGTCCACGCTATAACCTTCTCTTCGCTTTGAGTTCCATGACGGCGAACATACTCTCTAAGAGTGATTCCAGGAATATATTCCAGTAGCAGGTAGTCGCGACCATTTTCTTGGAAGTAGTCTAATACCTTTGCAATTCGGGGATGATCTAAAGCCATCAAAACGCGTGCTTCACGGCGAAACAGCTCCCTAGCCTTATTCAAATTCTCTTCACTTGAACCTGCGGGTAAGACAGATTCTTTAACGACGACCATTTGCTTATTTTTCTCTGCAAGGTAAACAGCTGAGAGTCCGCCGGATGAGATGTGCATTGAAATTCTTATTTGATCATTTTGCAAAGTGCTTTTTGAAGACAATGTGACAAAGTTTGTTGAGGAGTAGTGGGAATTGAGTTCAGCCTCCCACAACTTTGTGAAGGTATTAGCACTGGGGTTGCAACTGCTACTGAATAACTTGTGTCGAAATGCCACCAATTCTGGTGACCTAGCTGCGTGCGCTGCATTCTCATCTAGTGCAATAAACAGTTCTTCTCTGGCGTTGTTCGACAGTTTATTGAGCTTCAATACAGCCTTTCCACCACTAGCAAAAAGCAAAATCAAATCTGCACCAGATTCACTTTCCTCTACTGTCATGGCACTGAAATCAGTCCATTCACGTCGGCGACGCCAATTCAGTTCTGGCATCAGAGCGGAAGGGAATATGATGGATTCCTTTGTAAGTCTCAGCAGACTATCTCGCAATCTCAAAGCCAAGACGAGAAGAATGGATGAAACAAGCAGAAAAAAACTTGCAACAACGATGCTTTTTGATTCTCTATCGAATTCTATCTGTTGAAGGCTTAGTAGGCTTTTTACGTCTTGATACTGGGCCAGCCTGCTGCCCTGGCTGTTGATTTGAGAACCTGAGATTATTTGCGAATCGGCTATTTCATCTGGCTCAACAAGCTCTGGATAGGCAGTAAGAGGGTGTAACTTCTTATTGAGCCAGGTTGCTGCATCAAACAATTGGAGATCAATCAGCCCCAGAGGCGCCTCTGTTATGCTAACCCCCTGTATTTCTGTGGGTGCAATTTTCTGTGGAACCGCTGACTCAAGCGGCACTAGCAGGTAAGTTCCGAGAACTCCAGATACTAGTGCGGTAGCAAGCACTATATTGGAACACCATGTAGGAAGAGGTTTATATTTGATTGCAGAGCGATCAGACCGATTTTTTTTGAGGAAGTTCAATATTCGGCACCGATGTCAAGGTGGATATCGACCTTCGATTCTATTCGTTTTAATAGGTCCCATATACAGGGAAAACCCTGAGGAGCTGAGCACCAGCTGAAGTCTCAAAGGTTCAGTTTGGATGCGATATTCTTTCATCCTGACTGAGGTCCAAGAGAAAAAGTTCAATGTGCCGGCCGGGTAAATGCCAGCGCTTCTAGCGGACCTGTTGAAACGAAGGGGGGCCCGCCATCCCCGATACCCCCCACCATGAGTGAGAAATATCGGCCTCCGTTCCCAGATCCGCAATTTGGCTTACCAGGAAAAACTACTCCCTGCTATGCAAGAGCAGATGTAGCTAGTACTATTATTACCATACATGCGTATGCGTGTCAACAAACTTTAGGATAGAAATAGCCTTACCGAGATTACTGACAGAACAGTCCTCGAAGTGTCTTAAATTCTCCAACTTTTCATGTCTCGATGTTTGAATAAGAACGCTATTGGAGGGCTTTGTCTTGAAGTTTGCAGCAGTTACTATTTTTGTTCTGTTGCTGTTAAGCGCTTCTCCTGCGCTTGCTGAGGGCTTTGTTTTTGAGCGGATAGATCAGCCTGAAGTTCAGTCAACGATTGATGCCGGAAATCCGCAGGAGATTGATGCTGGAAAGCCGCAGGTCATTGATGTCGCGGAGTTCCAAGATGAACGGCTGAAAAGGATAATAGAGAGTGCAGACGAGGAATGGCGCCGAATGCCGTTTTGGAAAAAGACCTACGTCAAAACCATGCTAGTTGTCATTCCAGTCGTTGGAACCGCTTATATACTGAACGAATTTTTCAAAAAATAGCCTACCATTCTCGACCTCAGAATCTCATGAGTTACTCCAAGGTGTTGGCTGGCGGACAGAAATTCTAAAGCCTTCCTGGATATCCCAATTCACGAAGAAAATTCCTGCTTCTTTTTTTTGTCAGAGCACTGAACTGTTGTACTGTGCCGATTTCGTAATTTACACACTGACAGATGTGTAATTGTGCAGTATTAATATTTGTGTTGGGAACGTTGAAAGCAGCGAACGGCTTAAGTTTGAGCCAGGCTGGTGGTTTTGTGAGACCACGGCTGCTGCCATGCTTATGGGTAGGACTATGCCAGACTTTGAGCTTTCCAGCTCAGCTCCAGAGCCAATCTTATCTGCTAGTGAAAACGAGCAGCACCACCATGGTGATTCACTCAAGCTAACTTCAAGCAATTTGCTTCACCAGGAAGCATACAGCAAGGACAGCCTCGATCGCAGGCAAGCTTTCTCAGAATTTGCCGGTACATTAGGTTCGGGAATTCTGGGTACTTGTGCATTTTCGATGCTACCTGAGCGCATCAAGCTCCCCGTTCGCCTGGCAGCCGCGGCCACAGTAGGTGGTATCAGTCGAGTAGAAATTAAAGGTGGTCTGGAACTTGCCTTGCTACCGGAAGATAAACGTACTCTTTCTCCACAAGATTTTGGCTGGGGTGCAATTGATGGACTTGCTGGAGTTGCTGCCAGCGCAATGGAACAGGCAGTTTCGCGTAAGCTCACTATTAGCCTTGGGCGAAGATTTGCCAGCGAAACAATTACAGCGGAGAACGCCTTGCAGGTTGGAGAAAAGGTCCTAGCAGGCTCGATTTCCGAACGCATAAAACAGAATGCTATTCGGGGAGTCGCGGCAGGAGCCGCAGGTAGTTTCGTTGTTAGCCTTCCTCATGCAATCATGGTTAACAGTGGACAGCTCAATAATATTACTGGTTGGGAAAACATCGGTAAGGAAGTAGGAAGCTCTACCCTGGTTGGAGCTTCTTTTGGGGGACTGCTATCTACCTCCCTTTCGACCCTCGTTAACGCTAAAGACATTTTCCGCTATGCACAAGCCTCTTTGATGGGTGACATCGGCACCACCAGAGTCAACATTTTGCATTTTAATGATCTTCACAGCTCCCTCATAGGTGACAGAGCAAGCTTGCCTCAGATTGCAAGCAAAGCCACTGAACTACGAGCAGCTGCAGCCCAGCGAGGCGAAAAGGCTTTTCTTTTTGATTTGGGTGACAACTATTCTGGAAACGTAATTGCCGGCTCAACCAATGTTGGACATGTTGAAACCTCCGCTATTCAGAGAATGAACGTTGATGGTTTCATTCCAGGTAATCACGTTGCTGACATCGGCTTTGGACAAACTGATGTCGCAGCTTGGGTCAAGAATATCACCAGTATTCAGAAAGAACTTGGTAGAGAAATTCCCGCGATTGCCACCAACATCGAAGTGCCATCGGCACCTGGTTTCATCGGCGCCCAGGGTTCCTACAAACCGTACAGAGTTATTGAAGCAGCTAATGGCGAGAAAATTGGTCTCATCGGATTGGTCACAAGAGAGCTCGAAACAGGTTCAGACGGAGCAGTTAAGTACCTGCCTTCAACTGAGATGGCGGACAAAACGATTAGAGAGCTTAATGGAAACGGCGTCAATAAAATCGTCGTTCTGTCACACATGGGACGTTCAGAAGACGTCGCTCTTGCAAAATCACTCAAAGGAAAGGTCGCCGCAATAGTTGGTGCTCATTCTCACGATATCGAACCAGTGCCCGTGTGGGTGCGAAATTCAGCTAATGGAAATGAGATTCCCATCGTGCAGGCGGGCAGCAAAGGAGGCTGGTTAGGTGAACTCAAGCTTGCGATTAAACCTGACGGAAGTGCTGACAAATTCCGCAGCAGAGGCACTCTTCATGAAATAGGACCAGACATAAAACCAGATCCAGAAATTAAGAGCTACATCGAAACTCAAACTAGTGCAATAGCTTCGAAAACGGAAGGAACATACAAAATAACCGACCTGCATAATCAGGTGCACAACGATATAAATGTTTTACAGGCATTTTCTCAAGATGGCATCAGAGGCGATCACGGGGTTCAAACTCCTCTTGCAACTCTCATAAGTAGAGGACTACTTGAAGAAGTTAATTCCAGGCTTCCACAATTAAATGCAGAGCGTGCTGCGCAGGGATTGAATTCAATTTCACCTCTGAGCATTATGCTCAAACATACTGGTGACATAAGAGAAGAGGTGCCAAAGGGAATTCTAAATCGCCTCAAGGCATCAAATGTCTTCCTGAACACTGGCTCTGAAGCACGCGAAACGAGAGAGCTTGCCGCGATTCAACTAACTGGCAAACAATTGCGCCGTGCCCTGGAATTTGGAGTTTCTGATTTGGCTCCAGCGGAAGCGACCAGTGCAAATTCATCAACATTCTCGCAATTTAGAGACAAGGTTAAAGCGTTATTTGTCGAGCCACAGAATCTTGATCTGCACGATTACTCGGGCAACTTCCTTGCCGGAGAAGGAGTTCGATATTCATACAATCGTACCTTGCCACCCGCACAGCGAGTTACGTCGGTTGAAGTTTTTGATCAAGCGAGCAAAACATGGACGCCTGCTGACCCCGAGAAAACTTATGACGTCCTTACGCTATTTCACCCGGTAGATAAATGGGGCAAGGTCGGCATGATTAGCACCTACAACACAGAGCCTGTCTATCATACTGCTGAGAATTGGGTCTTTGGCCAACGACTTCTCTCTGCTGAAGCACGAGCTGCAGTGAATGCTGAACCAATTAAACTCTCTCAGGTTGACCTACTTCTGTCTTACATGAAAAAGCAGAACGCGCTATCTCCCACAAAATTCATGTCAGATGCGGTGAGAGATACTACGCCGAAAGCATGGCAGGCACCTATATTACTTGGACGATATTCCCTCCCGTCGATGGCGTTTTCTGCTGCTATCGAGGGACTCAATGTTGGCGTCGGCTACAGCACACAAAAGGCGCAGGAGAAACCGCTATTGAACTAGAACAGGACACTTCTCAATTAGCATGTTAAGCAGGCTCTGAGTCCAGCCGGGAAGAAAGAGAAAAAATCCTACGAATGCAATACCAAGGTAGAAGCAAGCAAAAATATACTTGTCTCTTTTGAAAGCTCGATATATTCCGGTCAGTAGCAAGACTGTTCCCCAAATGATAAAACCGACCTGAAGCGAGTCGACAAAGATCGTTGACCAAGTTTCAAGATACAGATTTCCATAGGGATCATGTCCGTTCCATTTCGCGTTGAGAGGAACCAGAAGTCCTAGTTCAAAAGACCCATTTCTAGTACATGCCAAAAAGGTGTAGTAAAAGCCAGCCAGAATTGACGTTCCCCAAACACGCAGTAAATAGTCCTCCGGGCGCACTTCGTGCCGGAAAGCAAGTTTCAATGCCTCTTTTGACGCATCTTTTTCAGGGTTTGGTTCCGAGCGACGTCGGCTTACTCTGCGGTGCATATTGCTCAAGCATGATGGAGCTTACCCTTTGAGCTTAGCCTTTAGCTTTGGAACTTTCAAGGTTTAAATTTTGGAAGCCTGAATTCAAACTATGTTTGCCCCAGTTTTCTCTTCAGATCGCAGAGAAGCTGCAAAATTCGGCAGTGGACTGAGAAATTGGTAGCATAGAGCATTCAGTGATGGCGCATATTGGCTGCGATTCAGATGAAACCGCTCCCAGGCGACTTCTTCATCGTGCATCACATAGCCTCGCGCTTTCAACTGTGCATACGCCTGGCAAAATTCCTCTCTCTGGATGCTGACTTCAACTGGCGCCAGGTCAAAATAGTTTCGGAAATCAACTAGAATTTTGGTTCCTATGTGAAGCAAAAAAGCACTGTGTGCGTAGCGTTTTTCGTTGACTGTAGTGCTCAGTAAATTAGCAACGTCAAGCATGATACCAATAACGGTCACCCATGGAACACTGCCATGCCCCGAACGAAAATAGCACAACAGTGGAAATGAGCGATGACTCGTTAGAACTTGTGCCATCCACATCTCCCAGCTTTGAATGTCTGAGATGAGCTGATTTGTTATGCCGAGATCAGCATAATTCAGAAGAACTGCAAGCGCAGAGTTCTCAGGTTTTATGCGCATTTGCATAGCGTGCACCATTTGCTCTCTGAGATGAACGTTCGTTTGCATCGAGAAAATGAAAGAGACAGCGATAGCAGCCACCGAGATGCCGGTTGAAGCGGCAATAATAAGAATGATGCGCGCTAAAGGTCCCGTTGCAACAAAATCGCCGAACCCCAGTGTGAGAACTGCGGTAGCAGCCGTATAACAGGCAGTGCCATAGTCATCGATTTGAGGCGTAAAATGCGGACCCAAACCCAACACTATCATTCCGAATCCTAAGATCAAAGACGCCATCGCAAGCGAAAAAATCAAAACAAATACAAATGGAGCGAACACTCCAAGCATATGGTCGAGTAACATTTCATTGTGCACGTGTGCTGAAAATTTGCGAAAGATAGGCCAGGCAAATCGACCAATTAGATTTGGAGTCAGCCGCATCGAAGCTGGCGTGAAACGGGGTACCAGTACGGCTTGGAAAATATCAAAAAGAAGCAGGGTTACCAGGACGAATCCTGCAAATATCTCGAGAAGTCCATATGGAGAAATCCAGGGCATAAGTCCGTGCCTGCGCGAATGGGCGGGTCCTAGCGTTCGAGCTTGAACAGGATAGTCTGAGCCGCCTGGAGGTGTCAAGAGAATCCCTCTAATCTTAGCCGCTTCGTCAGTTTCAGCTTTCTGGCATTAGAAATTCCTTTGGCTCCATTCCGCCTTGAAGAAGCTTACAAAAGTCATATCATTGAAAAAGAAAAGAGCAGGGAGTGTATCCCTGCTCTTAAAGATATTGAGAACTGTCTTTTAGACTGAAACTAGTTTGCAGCGCTCATTAGTTTCCTGCAGCTCACCAAGCAACTCTTTGTAAGTTGGATGATCTGGACCAGCACCTGGCTCTGCAAGGTCAAGTGTCTTCTGGAGCCATTCGACGGCCACATCCATTTTGTCTGCTGCAGCATTAAGGTCAGCTAGTACCCAATTAAGCTCTGTCAGTGTGTCGTTATCGTCGCGACGATGAAGAATGGTGATTGCACGCGCTTTAGTCGCGGCTTGAATAGCTAAATCGAAGCGGCGATATCCACCGAAAAGACTCGTGAGTTCTTGTGCACATTCGAGTTCTTCATAGTACTCTTTAGCCTTACAACCATGATGGTTTACCCACTCATGAATGTTGCTGTCATTCAAGACGTCATTTGCACGGTCTGGATATTTTTGTAGGCGCTCAAGTTTGCCCATAATTTGCGCAACAGATTTTGAATGGTATTTCTTGCTGGGAGGTTCGCTAGCATGATAGGCAGACTTTTGATGAAGCGGGTTCATTGGAAGCATCTGTCCGGCCGCTGCCGAACCCATTGCATGAACCATTCCTTCGATGAAACCAACAACCTCGTCTTTGTCAACCCGCGACTGCAGAACTTCTTCGGGTGACAGGTCTTGAGCCAAATTCTCTTCGTTTGTTGGAGCATTTTTGTTTTGTTCTGTTGCCATGTTCATTCGTCTCCCGGAAATCTCGATCGAGAATATTCCCCGCCAATGCAGATTTGTAACCTTTATATCCCCTTGACAAGCGGAGCGAAAGAGTTGACATCATAGTGGAGTGGGCATAACTGAAGTAGACGAAACCGGATTGGGCAAGCAGGGAGAGACAGCGAGTGAGCGTAGCAGTAGCAGATTCATTGCGTGAAATCGTCGAGAAAGCCATAAGTTTGAAAGCAAGTGACATCCACTTGCACACCGGATACCCCGCAACTATGCGCCTGGCAGGCAGCATAGTACCCATGAGTGACCAGCCTCTGACTGATGTAGAGTTACGTCCTCAGTTGCTCGGCTACTTGTCTGAGCACGAACGAAACACTTTCGCTGAGAAAATGGATGCTGACTTTGTCATCGAGATTCCTCAGCTGGCCCGTTTGCGCGGAAGTGTTTTTCAGGGACACCTTGGAATTAATGCAAGTTTTCGCGTCTTGCCTCCGGCACCTCTCACTCTCGCCGAACTCGGAGTGCCACCACAGGTGGAGAAGTTTGTCGAGTACCATCATGGGCTGGTTCTCATTACAGGACCAGCAGGCTGCGGCAAGAGCACTACACTGTCAGCTCTGGTGAATTTGCTGAATGAAAAGTATCAAGGTCGGCATGTCTTGACCCTCGAAGATCCTATCGAAATTGTCCATCCACACAAAAAATGCCTCGTGAACCAGAGGCAGGTAGTGTCTCACACATCCAGTTACGAGCGAGCGATGCGTGCCGCCCTGCGTGAAAGTCCCGATGTTATTGTCATTGGTGAAATGCGTGATGCTGAAACGATCAGCCTGGCACTGACGGCTGCAGAAACTGGTCACCTCGTCATGGCTTCCATGCACACTACGGATTCAATAAAGTCGATTTCTCGCATCGTTGACAGCTTTCACCCTGATAAACAGCCGCAAATCCGAACTATGCTTGCAGAGTCACTTCAAGCAGTATTCAGCCAGCTCTTGTTGCCCTGTACTGATGGAAAATCGAGAGCGTTGGCTTACGAGTTGCTCTTCATAAACGCTGCTGTGGGAAATATGATCAGAGAGAAGAAAACATTCCAGATTCCATCAATTTTGCAGACTGGGCGAGCCCAGGGCATGATGAGCCTTTCCCAAAGTGTGGGAGATCTCGTCAGGTCCGGCAAGGTCTCTCGCGATGTTGCGAAAAAGTACGCAGACGAGTCCTATCTCTAAAATTAAGGGGAATGCAAAATGGCAAAAATTGATGCGTTGTTTAAACATTTGAGAGATAAAGATGGGTCTGACTTGTTTATGGTGGTTGGAGAGCCGCCTAAGATGAGAGTACATGGAACCATCGTGAATGTAGAGAACGCTCCCAATATGACACTAGATATGGTGAAAGTATTGCTGTTGGAGATTCTCGATGAAGAGCAACAGGCACTTTACTTGAAAGATAAAGACCTCGATTTCGCGCACGCACTCGAAGGCATTGCAAGGTTTCGTTGTAATTATTTCTGGCAAAACGAGGGACCTGCAGCCTGCTTCCGTATAATTCCGGAAAAGATCAAACCACTTTCACAATTGAATTTGCCACCAGTTGTTTCTACGTTCGCTGATTATTCACGCGGATTGATTCTCGTGACTGGTCCAACTGGAAGTGGTAAATCAACGACACTCGCAGGCATCATCAATGAGATAAATGAAAAATATGCAAAGCATATAGTCACAATTGAAGACCCCCTTGAGTTTGTCCACACACCGAAGAAGGCTATGATTACACACCGCGAGGTTGGAGCTCACTGCCAGACTTTTGACTCAGCTTTGAGAGCTGCAACCAGGGAAGATCCCGATGTTATTCTGGTCGGTGAAATGCGTGACCTCGAAACTATCAGGCTCGCGCTGACTGCCGCAGAAATGGGATTTCTCGTTTTTGGGACTCTTCATACAAACTCTGCATCAAAAACAATCGATAGAATTGTGGACGTCTTTCCCGCTTCTCAGCAACCTGCGGTCCGCACAATGCTCGCCGGTTCACTAGTCGCTATATGTTCTCAATTGCTTGTGCGCGGGGCTGATGGAAAGAGTCGTTTTTGCGCAAATGAAATCCTTATTTCGAGCCCTGGACTTGGTAATGCTATACGTGAAGGCAACATGAATATGATCAAAACGCATATTCAATCTGGTGGTTCACAAGGAATGATATTGATGGACGCGTCGCTGGAAAAACTCTTGCAAGACCGCAAAGCTGACCCTGAAGACGTATACATGAAAGCCACTGATAAACAACGTTTTCAGCGTTATGTACAGGGCAAAGTTGGCTCTCTCCATTAGGGCGGGTCAATGTTAATCAGCACTAAATAGGGTAATCTTCAAGCGATTGTTTGAAGGAACCTTGTTTTGCGCATTTGCATTATTTCCAGAGAATATCCACCAGACACTGGCTGGGGCGGAATCGGCGCATATGCGTTTCAGCACGCGAAGGCTTTGAAAGAAGCTGGACACGATGTAGAAGTCATATCATTGTGCAAGAAAGAAGTTACCGAAGAACCGACAGGTCCCGTTGGTATGGAGACTGATCCCTCTGCAGTTCCTGTGTATAGAGCTGCCTGGGGATCACTTTTGCAAGAACTTAGCACAGTATGGATTTCTGTTCCGTACAGCCATTTTGTTTTGAAATCGTGCCTGGCTGTCTGGCGTAAATTCCTCGAAAGGCACAGTGTAAAGCCGTTTGATATCGTTGAAGCCCCAGAGCATCTTGCGGAGGCATTGTTTCCTTCTCTTACAAGAATTTGTCCCTTGTTAGTGCGTCTTCATACACCTCATTCAAAATTCATCGTCGAGAAATATCATAATCTGAGCGCATCGTTCGACCAGGAATTAGTTGCAATTCTAGAGCGAGCTGCGATGCTGGAGGCAGATGTCCTATCATCACCGAGCAAAGATCTTGCCGAGTACGTTGCATCTGACACGGCTGTTAAACTTGATGATATCGTAATTGTCCACAATCCTGTTGACTGCAAGAGATTTACTCCGGAAGGGGAAAAGGCAATCGCAGCAGACGGCCGAATAAGTATCTTTTTTGCTGGACGGCTCGAAGAACGAAAAGGTGTTCATTACCTTGTAGAGGCTGTTCCTCAGGTTCTTAAGCAGGTACCTGGTGCGAGATTTATCATTGTGGGTGCCGACACTAGCACAGGTCCGGGTAAAAGCTCTGTGCTGGCAGCTCTTAAGAAAAAACTGAAAGATTTCGGCTGCGAATCTGCCGTTCAATTCATCAGTCATGTGCCACTTGATCAAATGCCAGCACACTATAGGTCAGGTGATATCTGTGTTGTGCCTTCTTTGTACGAGAACGCACCATATACGGTACTAGAGGCTCAGGCTAGCGGCAAGCCAGTCGTTGGAACTTCTGCAGGCGGGTCGAAGGAATACATTGCGCACAATGAAACAGGTTTTGTAGTACCACCTCGAAATGCTAGTGCACTTGCCGAAGCCATTATCAAACTCGCGCAAGACGAAAACCTTCGCAAAAGAATGGGTGAGGCAGCTCGAAAAAGGTCCCTTGAGCACTTTGACAGAGCTCTTATAGTAAGCAAAGCTGTAGCCAGTTACGAGCTAACAATAAAGAAGCACAATGAAAGGTGCGCGAATCCGCTATACAGGCGCGACCCCGAAAAGGTGTTGACAGACTTTGTTTCCCTGATGTATGCCTATCACCTCAACCTCTGCGACTTGATTTACAAACATTCGCTCTCCTATCGAATGGCTTATTGGGGCAAGCTGGCGATTAACCGCCCGAAGCTATGTGCCGCAAAATTGACTCTCGTGATCTTAAAAACTATCAGCGACACGTTCAGTTTTGCTCCTCGAAAAGTTGAAGATCTGGCTCAGCGGGTAGAAGTACAAATAAATGAGCGTGAAGCTGAGAAGGAAAAGCTTCTGGTCCAACAGCTAATGAACGCTTGTTTGATAAGAACTCCATTGGACTAACAAGTGATTTTTCGGAGAAGCGATGTCAAACATCGAGCCTGCTTTACTAGGAAATTCGTCTGACCCTATCGGCATAGGAGTTGTTGTCGACGACAAATATCGCCTGGAAGAACTTCTGGGAGGTGGAGCAAGCGGGCTGGTTTACCGCGCAACACATCTTATTCTCGATCAAACTGTTGCCTTGAAGTTCGTCAGAAAAGAGCTGATAAGCGATGAAGTCAGACTAGCTAGATTCAAAAGAGAGGCGCAAATTGCTAGCCAATTGAATCATCCGAATCTAGTTGCAGTGAAAGCTTGCGGGGTTTGGAAAGAGCAACCATACTTGGTTATGGATTTTGCTGAAGGTAAGCCACTGGCAGAATTTTTGGAAGAGAAAAAATTCCTTAGCGTGAGTCACTTCATCCAGGTTTTCTCCGATTTGTTGAAGGCGTTAGATTACGCCCACCAAAACGGCGTCATTCACAGAGATATCAAACCTGCAAATATAATGCTCAGCTCTGAAAGTGCTAAGTTGATCGATTTTGGATTAGCCAAATTATTCGATGACCCGGAGAATAACACCTCCCTCACACAGGCTGGAACCGTCACCGGCACTCCGAACTATATGAGTCCAGAACAATGCAGGGCGGAATCTCTTACACCGGCATCTGATTTGTACTCGCTAGGTGCTGTAATGTTCGAGTCGCTGACCGGACTGCCACCATTCAACGCAGCTACTGACCTGCTAGTGATGAACGAACACTTGCACTCAAAACCGGTTTTTCCTTCAAGTCCTCAGCTGCCTCAATCCATCAAAAAAATAGTCTTGAAAGCAATGGCGAAGATAAGTAATGAGCGTTACCAATCGGCAGAAGAGATGCATTCTGCGTTGAGTATTCTTTCTGACTCAAATTTAGAAGTAGCCGCTCAGCCAATTCCATTTAGAAATGTAGTAAAAATCCTGGCTGCTGTCCTTGCGATAGTTCTTCTTTTTGTTGCCGTCTTTGTCTACCAATCATCAAGAAAGGAAAGGCTTAGCATCTCACGCCCAGCTAGAAAAACTACATTCGCTGTTCTCTCCAAGCAGATTGAAGAAACCCGCGCCGCTGACGACTGGCTTAGATCTGCTTATGACTCTCAGAGAATTACTGGTCATAGAACTAACCCTGAGCAAATTGCCGAGGCCAAACACTATTGCCAGAAAGCCATGGAAGCATCCCTTGCTGAAAAGGACCTGGAAAAATACGTAACAGCCGCACTCCTCTGGTGTGAGGTTGCGCGTGATCCTAAGGGTAAAGAGCAACGCATCAAGAAATTGAGCGAGCTACTTTCGTTCATGGAGAGAAATTCTATTAATTCACAGCAATTGCATTATCGAGTGGAGCTGGAACTCGGTAATGCGTACCTCGATGAGGAAAATTGTGTCGATGCAGTGAAGCACTTCACAGCTGCATCTGCTTTTACAGAGCCATCATCTGAAGAATACCTCACAGCTTTAAGACGATGTGCCGTGACTTTTTCTCGCTTGGACAAATGCACAGAGGCTGAAAAATACCTCGATGAGCTAAAAAATGCTAGTACACTTGCTGATATGCCAAACAATGTCGTTTATGCTGAGATTCAAATGCTAAGACTCAACATTTTGAATAGGAATCACCAAGTTGCGCAGAAGTACCTACAAGAGATGAAAACCCTGATCAATAGATGTGATCTAAAACAGCTTCGTGGCGAATTCGCCTCTGCAATTGACGCATGCAAAAGGACTCATAGCAGCATTGAACTTAAAGAGTGTGAGGCTTTGCTGGACGAACTCGAGAAACATGTAAACAAGGGTCCCGACATCACCCGCATTTTCGATAAAAGCAGGCAAATTGAAACTTTCAGCAAATAAGCAGTCTATCGACAGAGGTGTTCAATGAATAAAATACTCCTGACTCTTTTGCTAGTATTGTCAGCTCTGTCCAGCGTTGCCTTTGCTGCTGAAGTCGATGAAAAAAAAGTGATTGATGCAATCGAGAAGAAACAGCTGGTTGCTCCTGGCGTCAAAATATTGGCAAAAGTAGGAGGAGGAGAGGCTGTTGTTTCGACATATGGATTTAAGGAGTCGAAAGATCGCAAAAAGGACTGCAAAATTGACGCTACACTTATGGCAAAAGAGCTCTTTATCAATAACGATTTTGGTCTTGCGCGTCTGACTGTGGACTTCTATGAGCCGGATGGCAAAGGTTCTTTCAACGAAGTAATTGTAACCAGAGCTGAGGTCAAAGCTCTTGCATCTAACCTTATCTCAATGGAAGAGTATTTGGATTCATTGAGAATAGTCAAACGAGACGAAGGTTCAAACAACGCCAATACGAACGATGCTTCAGCCGGCTCTTCACCTGAAACTGACAATAAACTGGCAGCAGCTGTTCCGGTCGAACCTAAGGTAGAGTCTAGCCAGAGTGAAAGCAAGACATCAACAGCAACGTTTGCGTCGATTCAAGAGGCAGTTGACAAAAATAAGTCATCCTCGCTAACGCAGAAAGATGCACCTAAGGCATGTGGACCGAGGTTCAGTTCAGTGAAGTATGGATATAGCTTCGACATTCCGAATGGATGGGTTGTGGACGAGGATGTTATCCACAAAGATGGCAAACTGTTGCGCTTGAGTTCAAGAGCGAGTCGCTTCGAAAATAATATCGAGTTTTATTATCACGCTGGCAAGTCTTCAGCGGCCGAGCTAGCTCTAGGGCAGAGGAAAACTTTCAATTATGGCGGTTGCAAGTTTGAACGATATGAGCAAGCCGAAATTGGTCAGGGTAGCTACAGAGGAGCGTTAGTCGTAGTCTCTTATCCACATGAAAGCGGTGAAGACTATTACGAGATGCATTGCTATTTTGGTAACCCCGGTGCGGTTTACGACTTGAGAGGCTGGTGCCCTAAAAACGATTACCGCAGGCTCGCACCAGCGTTCTGGCAAATCATGAACTCTGTGAAGGTCGCGAATCTTGCTGGGGCTGCAAAAAACAGTACAAGTAAGCCTGCTGCAGCTGCGCAAAAGAATAAATAGCTGATGCAAAAGAATTATGGCTGGGTTCTTTGCACAGCAATTCTATTCATGAGTAGGGCACTAAATACGGTGCATGCTAATGAGATTGACCATATTAAGTTGGAGTTTCCTGACCATGTTTGGATAGATAAATTTGGTCAGAATAAGAATACGAGCTGGTCAGGCAAAGTGGCAGACGAAAATAGCCTGATTAAGCTGGAAAACAAAGAGCTAGCGACTCTTAACGCAAGCAAGAAAGATTATTCACGCGACGAGTTTCAAGCATGGAAAGCAGAGGGGGCGAGGAGGGCAACGGGCTTTTTTAGGGTCGAAAAAATTGGCGATAGATGGTGGTTTATTGCCCCTACTGGTCGGTTGTATTATTCCTTGGGGCTAGACTGCTTGGGAGCCGGGGCACACACAGTCATAGATAAGGCAAAGAGGAAGTACTACGAGTGGCTTCCTGCCAGTAAGTCCGAATTTGCAGACGGCTACGACAAAAGCGGGCAGCTGTCATTCTATGTCTGTAATTTGATTCGAAAATACAAGAAAGATTGGACGAGAAAATTCGAAGAGAGAGGGTTGAGACGTTGTATTGATTGGAGCTTCACTGGCACAGGGAATTGGTCTGAAAAACTTCCGTCCTTTCCGTATGTGAGCATGGGTCCACCCATGTGGGAGCTAAAAAATGTAACTTACATTGATGGTGATATTGCTGATCCCTTCGAGGCTAATTTTGAATCAGAAGCTTTGCGAGTCGCATCAAAAATGTCTTCACACAAGAATGATAAGTACCTCGTCGGCTATTTTCTCGACAACGAAATGCCCTGGTGGAATCTTGCGTCAGATGTCTTAGCTCTTAAGCCATCTCAACCATGCAGAAAATACTGGATTTCCCATCTGCAAAAAGAATATGGCAACATCACAAATCTATGCCAGGCTTGGAAATGTTCTGCCCGGTCATTTGATGAGCTACGCTGGAGTCTAAAGCCAAGTCAAAAAGCTGAATCTGATATGAAAGTGTTTCGGCGCACTTTTGCTGAACGCTTTTACTCTGGATGGTACAAAGCAATGAAGTCGGCAGATCCTAATCACTTGATTCTTGGGAGTCGCATAGCTGCACCGTCTGATGACATTGTAATTGCAAGTGCAAAGTACACAGATGTGCTCAGTTTCAACCATTACGATTATTCGCTTAGCAAGGATTCTGATCGCTACTATAAAATGACAGCTAAGCCAATTTTGATAGGTGAATTTGCCTTTGACAGTATAGATGAAGGTCTTATGGCAGCATACGTTCCTGTCAAAAGCCAGAAAGAACGTGGTATCGCATATAGTTACTATGTCGAAACAGCAGCTTCAAAGCCTTTTATTGTTGGAACTCATTACTTTCAATACATTGATGAGCCACTTGCTGGACGAGGTGACGGCGAGAACTCATTTAATGGATTTGTCTCTGTCTGCGATGTGCCCTACGTGGATCTTGTCCAAGCCGCCAAAAACAGCAACGGCAAGATTTACGAAATTCACAGCGCTAGACTTGCTCCAACAAAAAGCAAACCTTTGAAATAAAAAAGAGAGTGGATCATTCGACCCACTCCGACACACTCTCTTAATTTTCTAGCTTCTATGCCATGTCGAGCAATGGGCTATGCAGTTTCTTTGAATGCACTTCTTCGACTGGCTCGCTGCATTCAACATCGTCGCCGGCAAGAGCTGGAATACTTCCAATTCTGTGGACAACTGATGTCAAAATCGCATACAGAGATTCCAGCTGGTCGAATTTTTCGAGAGTCTGGTCAAAACTGTACACAACTGCATGACGACCGTTTGGCACAAGATGCTCAGAAGGTAGACCTTCACTGTTTGCAACCAGTCTTAGCTCGCTGACCTTATTCTGGAGAATCAAGTCGCGCAACTTCATGTCTGAAAACAGGTTTCTGACCTTGCCTTCGTCCGTTCCCTGAATCAGATAGGACTTATCGAATTCAGCGTCACCAAGCTGGATGTCTTGCATTCCCAAGACTTTACCAAGCTGGTCCACACCTTTTTCGGTGCGGATGCGAAATGCAAAATTCTCGGCAGGAGAATAGTGCATAGAAGCAATTGTTCCGCTGGCTTTATTGGTTTTGCCGCGGACTGGAGTGATCGTGACCCATGCACTGGTGCCTTCTACGGGCAAGTGCATGGCGCTGATTGGATCTCCGTCTTTGGTATCGTCGCTAACGACTTTGCCACCCTTGCTATCCGCAAAGTCGCGCCAAACGTATTCCCAACCAAACATATTTGAGTGAAACTTCATGCTAAACCTCGAGTACTCACTAATGGTTTATAACAAGTTTAATAAATTGTCGCACTATAAAGCCTGAAGCTCTTTTAAGGTGTTTCCAAGCGCTCTATTTACCGAGCTCTTGGACGGTAAATTTTTGTCCACCTATCTCGACCAGGTCGCCCTTTCGCAGCTTCCGTCCACGTCTAGTCTCGGGTTCACCGTTGACCCTTACATTTCCCTCTTTGATGAAATGCTTTGCTTCCCCACCAGAAGAAACGACATTCATCAGCTTCAAAAATTGGTCGAGTTGGATGTAGTCAAACCCTTGTTCGTCGCTCATTTCTTAAAATCAACAATAATCGGTAATTAGACGTCTTGACACAGTTTTGCTAAGCGTTAATCATACCAGTAAGCTGTATGAGCTTACCGCTGCACATGACGTCTTGAGCAGGGAAGTCGCGCAGTCCGATCAGGAACTGGCTTGAACGAACCGATTACTATCATCCTACTTTTACTCGCAATTAGCCTGGCCGTGTTTGCTTTCACGGGCTTGAAATCTAAGCGCAATCTTGTGAGGAAACATCAGAGAGAGGTGGCTGAGTCGGCTGAAGCTCTTGAAAGCGTCAAGTCACAACTTGACGAGCTGCGGCGAAAACTTGATGAGCTGGCAACGATCGACCCACTTACTGATTTGAGTAACAGAAGAGGGTTCGAGCGAATACTTACAGCTGAGATCAACCGCGCAAAGAGGACGGGATCTCCGATAGTCGGCATGCTTCTCGATTGCGATGATTTTGGACGTATCAATGAAGGTCTTGGGCACGCCGTTGGCGATGTTGTCCTGAAAGAAATGGTCATGCGCATAACGACCACATTGCGACCATCAGATTACGTGGGCAGAATTGGCGGCGACCAATTTGTAATTTTGCTGACTGACACGCAAATTGCTGAGGCTTTGCTCATCGCAGAGAGAGTCAGGCTCTGTGTAGCGGAAAGTCCAATTAGAAATTCAAACGACAACATTTTCATGACAGCTAGCATCGGTGTGGCGCCGCTTCCCTATGAGATCGCTTCAGTCGAAGAGCTTTTGTCATTAATGCGCCATGCACTCAAGCTTTCGAAGAAAACCGGTAAGAACCGCGTTTCAACTGGCGAGCAGGCTGAAGAAGCGCATACATCAGGCAGCACCAGTGAAGTTTCGAAACGTGACCTCGAAATTGTTCAGGTTCTTCGCCAGGGCGATTGCTTCCGTTGTGTCAAACATGCGATGTACCGCCTGGCTGACGAGAAAAAGGTTGGCTATGAACTTCTCAGCCGTGGACCAGCTGGCGCTTTTGAAATGCCTTATGACTTTTTCCGAGTCGCAATAGAAAACAATATTCTATCCAGGGTAGATCTTCGCTGTCTCACAGCTTGTATAGCGGCAGCTAAGAATTTGGAACCG
Source organism: Obscuribacteraceae bacterium (SeqCode) (assembly GCA_044226015.1). GTDB lineage: Bacteria > Cyanobacteriota > Vampirovibrionia > Obscuribacterales > Obscuribacteraceae > JAIEPM01. The sequence continues at coordinate 187,177 of JBGAHS010000006.1, read as the reverse complement.
GGTTCTCGATTTGACGTAAACCTTTTCCCTTCCACGATTCTCGATACTCCTATTGACACTTTAGTAGCCCTGTTTCCTGAAGATAAGAGTATTGGCGAATTTTGCGTCGAGATAAGCGAACAACAATTCATCGGTGACCCTTCTTACTTGAAGGAACATACCTCTGCCTTCAAGAAGGCTGGCATTCTTGTAGGTATTGATGATGTGGGCTTTGGACGTAGTTCGCTGGAGAGTTTGATTTTGCTTGAACCCGATGTGGTTAAAGTTGATATCAAATACGTTGCTGGTATAGCTGTTGATCAGCAAAAGCAACGTCTGCTCAGAAGACTGGTCAAAGTTGTTCAAGCTCTTGGCGCTGAACTAGTCGCAGAGGGCATCGAGTCTAGAGAAGACCTCGAAGTGGTTCGCGATATGGGCGTCCAGTACGCTCAAGGCTACCTCTGGGGTTATCCGAATTAGGACTGTTCTTAATTTAGACAAACAGAAGCCAGGATTTATCAAGTTCTCCTTGAGCCAGGGATTCTTCTGTTATAAGCAAAGCAAGCATTTTATCCGGCATGAAGCTGTCTTTTACTTGAATTAAAGGCAGCCAGTGATGTGAATTCTCGACAAGATGGCTGAAACAAGAGTCCATGCTTCTAGCCTCAGACCATGAAACTCCATTTGCGGCAAACGCAGCAATCTCTCTCAATTCCTTTGCGCTCGCCGTTAGGGAATGTCCGAAAATTTGTATATCGGCACGATTTTCGCTATTAGCGATTTCCGACAGCCGGCGAATGATCTCAGGTGCAATTCCCTGCGTATTCTTCCAGTCGTTTTCGTATCGTGGAAGCGCCCATCCAGCAGTAAAAATAATTCCCTTGGAAGAGGATGAAATGGAAGCCTCAGGGAAACTAGATGGCATGAATGTTTTGTCTGATGGGTTTGCGATCTGCACGCAGCGAAATGCATTCTTGTCTTTTGCGTTGGAGTAATCGTTATCGGAATTTCCAAACAAAGCCAGTACAAGATCTGGCATACTGCGATCTGTTAGCTTTTGCAGCTCAGCAAAGTTTACCTGCAGCACAAACCGCATTGCTGTTCCCCTCTTTTCACGGGGATGCTCGATTTCAAACGGCAAAAATGGTGAACCGCCAAGCCTTGAGCTTCGCGGTTCGGGGTCTTCATCGATTAAACGCCCGTTAAAACAGGCTCTTAGATTTGCTTTTAATAACTGTTTGACGGGTGGAAATTCCTCAGCACTTAGAGATTCAAGCAACTGGTTTATTTGCTTCTGGATTTCGCTGAAATTAGCCACTTCTACCTCAGGTTATTATCCCGATTTTAGCAGTGGTGTCGTCCTCGTGCAAATGGCATCTGATTGCGATACCAATTATTGTTGTAGTTATTGTAGTTGTTGTAATTATGGTGACCGCGATTGTATCTGTGATTCCAAATAGCAGAGCCTGCAATTCCCAGTCCCATGCTAATTGCCATGCCAGCTAGATTGCTGAATGTGCTTCCTTGGCAGTTATTGTAATAGTAGGGTTGGTAGTATCGTCCCTGGTAGCATGAGTTGTAGTTTTGATAGGGGTTGTTGTAGTACTGGTATTGGTTGTAGTACTGCGCATTGTACGGATTTTGGTACTGGTTATAGTACTGATTGTAATTGTATGGATTTTGATACTGGTTGTAGTACTGCGCATTGTACGGGTTCTGGTACGGGTTCTGGTACTGGTTGTAGTACTGTGCGTTGTACCCGTTCTGGTACTGATTATAGTATTGCGCTCGATACTGGTTCTGATACTGATTGTATTGCTCGTTGTATTGCGGTTCATAGTAGCGGCGATTGCAAGCATACTGCGCACGCCCATTCTGATAGCCTGTGTCATAGCGAGAATTGTACTCGTCTTGAACGTTATAGTTGTTGATCACCACAACTGGTTCGCGGCATTGCTTCTGATATTCACTGCAGGGCGGCATTACAAGCACCCCGCTTTTATCTTCAGCAGTTACGCGGGTGCGATTAGAATAGAAGTCATCGCTCGCGTTTGTATTGCTTGAATTTGCTGTTAGATCGGCGCAACGTTCGACCACTGGTCTTCTGTCGTAAGCCATAGGTGAATCAAAGTTATCTCTACCGCCAGATGTGAAACTATCCTGATATACAGGTGATTCGACTGCGCTGTGTCTTCCCATTTTGACCAAGCCCTATAGAAGTTATGGGCTAAATCTATTCACCAAATTTGAAAATTCTTTGAAACGCAGTCCGGTCCATAAGGGGAACCACGCATGTCTTTTTTGACGTTAATGTTCTGGGGCTGAAAACGCTCTATCTGCCTGGTTCTGATCCAAGTGCTTTAATCTGTCGCTTCACTACCTGAATTGTGTTTTGAAAGTTGTTCTCAAAGGCTTTCTTATCGATGGGATTCTCTGGACCAGTCAACACGAGTCCGAATAACGATGCAAAGCACTCTTCACTTCCAGGATTTTCGCCTTTAACAGGACCTTTCTTCTGGCTGAAATAAGAGAAAATCGCCTCTTCGCGATCATCTAGCTCTTTCTTTGCCATTTGCTGCATGTCTTTAGCGAATGCTTCTTGAAACTCTGGCTTGTTTGATAGCTTTCCGAGCGCGTGGTCCAGTGCATGCCCGATTTGGTGAACCAGAACATCTGGTCGAGAAACGGCTTCTACGCTTCTGTTGTTTACGAAACTGTAAGGGGCAAGGATGAGCCGCCTGACGTTATCGTGTGTTCCGTCAGATGTGTCAAAATTACCGCTGGGATCCCATCCTCTCGGATGAAGTGCTTTGAGTTCCGGAATTGCATCGGTATTAAATCTGGTGGCGACAATCTTATAGCCAGCATCTTTCAGCGCTGTCTTTACGTTCGCTGGAAGTTCATTTAGTTTAGCCTCGAGAGCTTTTACATGCTTTTCTTGAACACCAGGAATAGATTCGATCAAATCACTATGATCTTTCTTGCTTGCGACCTCTAAGCGATAATCCTTCTGAAGCTGAACACTTCCATCTCCTTTTACACCAGTGAGCTTCCAAGCAGAATCGACTTCACCCGTGGTGGCATGCCTGAGCTTGTAATTTCCGTCCTTGCTCCACTCCGAGGAAGGTTTTCCTTTCAATTCAGGATTGCTACGAATAAACTCTGCGTTTGAGACATCTACAGAAGCTTTGTTGTGAATATACTCTGATTTCTCGCTAGTGGCTTTGCTATCTTTAGCCGACCAGGTATTACTTGATTCTTTTTCTGCTGTCTTGGCAGTAGATTTGCTATGAGGCTTGAAAATTTCGGAGGCAATCGAATCCCAAACGCGAATGGCAAGCTCCGCAGGTTCAAAAGATTCTTCTTTGTTTTTACCAGCTTCAACCCTTCCTGGTAGTTCAACCATAGCTACTCAAAGGCAGGGAAGCCACGATCCTAAGCAAAATGCCGGCAAGCGTCAAATGAATTGTGGCAGTTAGCGCACGTTTTCGACAAATGTATTGCCGGGATGTTCCAGAGCATTAAAGTTGCTACGAACAGTCTCGAAGGCTGTGGGGCGTACCATTACGTCGCCAGAAAATGGGTCATCAAAACAGGCGAGCAAGAATAGGTTCAGACAAATAGCAAGGCTAACGAGAGCCGTCATCAAAACTTGCAATCTAGTATTTTCAACGCCAAAGAAGTAGGTGAAGCAAATTGTTGCTGCACCACCAGCAAGCAGCACCACCCAAAGTTCTTTTGGCAAACCGTTGTGCAAAGCCCCTACTCGCATTCTCCGAGAGTTCCCCATCTCACCCAGGTATTCCATCAATCCCTGTTGAATATTGCTCTGTCCATCATTCTCGGGAATGAAGTGGACGCACTCTTTCCAAATTTGGTCATAGGATTCCCAGGCTACCTCACTTGTTTTCTTCTCGGCCAGTGCGGGCCACTCAATTTTGATGACCTGATCGACATAGGACTCGCAAGCGTGTTGAATCCTCTTTCTGGGTCCGTCGGGGAAACCATCTGCTGCTCTGAAAACATTTGCTACTGCACTTGCTTCTTGCTGTGCAGTTAACCGAGCTTCTTCAAAACGCTGCATCGCGTTTGCAACCATGAACCCCAACAAGACTGCAAATAGCGTTCCCACAACCGATAGCAGTGGATCGGCGACATCGTGGTTCATTCGCATTTTTTCTACAGTTACGAGCCGCCGAACCAGCAAGAGTCCGCCTATAGAAGCTATGGTAGTGAGAACAGTTGCAAGTGAAAAAACAAAGAGGTCTGTCATGAAATTATCTCGGAAAGTCGGCCCATTGTACTTTAATCGGACTCAAGCGCTCAATTGCAGGTTTCGCATCTTGAAGCCGATGCTTGAAGTCGGTATCGATCCAGACTCGATATCCAACCGTAGCTTAAGTCTTGATTCTGTCTATGAATCCTTAAATCGTAGGACTTTCGCAGTTTCCCCATGTTGAGCTGGAACTTCCGTCGCTAATATGTGTGCAGAGACGGGAGTACGCGGGCTGGTGAGAGAAGTAGAAAGTGCTGCGTCCGCATTTGGACGAGACTCTGAATTAAACACGTTAGGGCTATCTGGGCTATCGTTCACAGAAGCACGGTTGCAAACAAGTTCGTTGCTTCAAAAGGAGGCTCAGAGAGGTTATGAGGCTTTCTTTAATGGCGTTGCAGATGGTGCTTTCAAACGCCCTGCACAAGCCGTTCAGCAGCTCTTAGGCGCTGAGATTAAAGAGGAAAACAAGAAAGTCAGTGGCGAAGAGCAAGCTGGAAAGGTGCTTGGCTCACTAGTTCCCTTCGTTGCAGCGAGCTTTGCTACACGGCGTGTTGGCACTGCGTTGCTCGGTGAAGCTGCAAATCCCTCTATTTACCGGGTTGTTGGTGAGCAAGCTACGGCCGGATTTTTGACTGGATCTCTTCTGAACCTCAGCGAGTTGAAACCTGGGGAAAGCCTTTTGTCGTCCAGGCTAAAAGAGGGAGCTATTAGTGCGGCTACTTTTGCCACTATGGCTGGCATTTCTTCTGGACTCGAGCGCAGAATTCCTTCACTAGGAACTGGTCTTGCATTTGAACTGCCTCGGAAAATCCTCATTGGTGGCGTTTCCGGAGCTGCCGCTGGTGTCACAGATATCGAATTAAAGACCGGCTTCAAAGCCTCAAAAGAGGACTTGCTGACTTCAGCGCTTTCTTATGCTGCTTTTGGTGCCGCATTTGATGGTGGCGGAACTTTACTCAAACATTTTGCAACAAAATCGCCGCCTGCCGAAATAGATTTGCCTCGCCTTTTGGCTTCAGATCCCAAGGTCACTGTAATTTCGTCACCGGGTGGTTGGTACGACAAACTGAGCGCTGCAATCTACAAAGCTCCGAAAGATCACACTATTGTGGTGACAGATCCCAAATGGCTCAACGAAGGTAAGAACATTATCGTAAGTGCGAGGCGCCCAGATGTGAAAATACTTCTGGATTCAGCGGCTCAAGATGGTGGAAAGACTGAACTAGTCTCTGCTTCTAAAGCCTCAAAGGTCCCTTCGGCGTCAGAACGTTTAGAACAGCCAAAAGCTGCAGCCCAAACTGAGCAGCCACCCGCAGAGGCAAAGTCCAAATGGGATATCCAACGCGAACTGACTGCAAGCATTCGCGCTGAAGTTGAGTCCCACGGTGAGAATCCTGGTATGGCTCTGGTATCCGCTCTCAAGCGAGATCGATTAGTCATGGTAGGCGAGTATCATGTTATGGACAGCGAGCATAGAAATATGGCAGCAAGGCTCTTGCCGCAGCTTAAGAAAGAGGGCGGACTGACGCATCTTGCAATCGAGCATACAACACCTTTTAAGGGGCGAATTTACAAGCCTGATGGATCCGTCGATGTGAATTCACTACCAGTACTTCTTCAACACTACGAGTACATACGAATGTTGGAAGTGGCGAAGAAAGAGGGCATTCAGGTTGTGCCCATTGATGGAACTAAAGCAGATTTGCTTTCGAGAAACAAAACGATGGCGAAGGAGCTGCAAGGATTATTGAAAAATCCAGACAATAATGTTCTTTTCTGGGTCGGAAACAGACATCTGCACATGGTCGATGCGACTGCAGAGGGACCTCAAGTTGCAAAAATCTTGCGCGACCGCGGAGTTCCATTGACTACTTTCTACGGACAGCATGATAATTTCTTCCGCGAAGAGCCCATGAGAAATCTGTTTACGCCCTCAGCTGCAACCGCTGTGCCACTGGACAAGGCGCCAACAATCAGAGGGCTGAGTTGGCTTCATTCCGATCAACCCGGCTATGGCAAAAATAACTTTTCTGAGTTCGACTATCTAATTATGCAGCCCTATCAGAGACCATCTCATTTTGATTGATGCCGACTTGAGACCAGTGCTCTCAAAGCGCTAAGAGCATGCGCTGGTAAGGCATTCTACTTATCTGTTCTGGATTGAATAAGCCGAAAAGTTTTTCATGAACTTGTCTAGAGGAACATCGATGGTACCTGATGTGCTGCCATGCTCTCCGCCCCATGGGTTGCGTATCGTGACTACGCCGCCGCCTTTGCCATCTGGTTTAAATGCTGTGATTGAGTAAGCATGACCTTTATAGAATTTATCGTTCGTCTCAGTCTTGCCCAAGCCTATGAGATCCCACGGGTCGCGATAAATATCAGCTGTTACGGCTTTTCCTGTTTTGAACGCATTCTCAAGATCACGTGCGACCGACTTTTGATCGCTAACGCTCTTCCACGATGCGTCCTTACCTGTGAGCAACTCAATTACTGGTTCAGGGCGCCCGCCCCCGTCGGAGGCCTCTTGCGGCGTGTAGCTTCCTATCCAGGCGTGATTGTCTCGATATTGACCATATGCTTTTTCCAACACTGCTGCCCAAAGTCCGTGCGAGCTTCCTCCATTGTAGAGTCCGAGTTCCGCTTCAGTGGGCTTGCTAACGGTAATTGCTTCCTTGTTTGCGCCCGGAAATGTGACAGTAAAAGAACCATCTTTGTTCTCTTTGATCATATCCTTGATGATTTTCGGGTTTGCAACTGCCACCGCCGCCAGTGCTGACTCAAAATAGCAATCGCCAATGCCACCTTGCCGGATGGCATCAGGTCTCACGCTGTTGAGCCCGTCAGCAAAGAGGTCACTTGAAGTTTGTCCTGTTTGAGCTTCCAAATTGGTTCGGCGCATTACGCCCTGAATATTCATAGCGATTTTTGCATCTGGGGAATTGGACCAGACCTTATCTGCAAAAGAACTGAAATCTTCAAGTTTTGCGCCCTTGGTTCCAATCAGCGGAAGCCCATAGTTTTCAGCAATTTCATTGAATCTAGATTTGATGAGAGTCAAAGTTGCTCTATCAGTTTCAGAGAGATTTTTACGAGCTAGTCCATTATTGAGATCATTCATAGTAAGTTTTTCGCCATCTGCGGCAAAGCTCTTCAAATTAGTTTGTGCCCAAGCTCGCATGTTTAGAGCGGCAAGCACATCCACATCGCGCTTGCTCATCTTCTCTTGTAAGCGGTCTATGTCACCATCGGTAATGGTCGCTTTGTTCCAAACATATTCATGTTTGCTGAGGTTGTGAATCTTATCAAAACCATTGTAGAGCGCAGAGAGAACCTGTGCATCCTTTCCTTTGATTGATTGATCTTGCAGTGCTGCAGCGAGTTCCGTTTTACTAACGTGTCCATCTTTATCCTTATCAGCTTTCTTCAAGAGCCCTTTAGCAATGCCTGCAAATTCATTTGTAGTGACACATGGTGCTGCTGGAATTTTGTTGCCAGCATCATTTGATTTTGCGGCACGGTTTTCAACCTTAACTTCTGCTCTAGTGAAGCCGATTATCTCAAGTGAAGGCAGCATTTTTGCAAGAGCCACGTTCGACCTGTCTTCCATTTTTGCAAGGGCTGCCTTTTCTTCATTTTTGTTGGCATTCACTGGTGAATCAATCCAAGCGACAGATTTGAAATCGTGGTCAGAAGCCTTTTTTTGAGTATTTGTGATATCGTCCATGAGACAACCCTCGTACATTACAGAGGGTATCTATTCGGCGTTGCGTGAATTCTGACTTCGAAACTGCACTATTGCGCAGTAAAACAGTACATTTGCGTGAACCCGCAACTGTATCTTTTAACAGTCCAGTTAATTTCGCTGCTCTTGGCTGAGCCTAATGGCGCACTACCTTTGGTGCAGCAACTCGACTTTAGTAATCTTTGTATGGTTCCATGATTTCGACCGCGTTGCCAGCAGGGTCTTCTATATAGCAAGACTTCGTGCCATCACGGTGGGTCTTAAGTGAACCATATTTCTCAGCGTCGTCTCTAATGAATGCCACATGGGTTGGATGTTGCCCAGGCACCACCAAGGCTAGATTGATATTGTTAAACGCAAGGTAGGCCCAGGTCTCGTCCTGATATTTGACTCTGCAGCTGAAATTTGTCGTGTACCATTCAACCGCTGCTTTCACGTCTTTTACCGAAATCGCTATGTGGTCTATTCGATCATTTTCTGCACTGGAACTCACGACGTCCTCCTGCATGGAATAAGGTTGCCGCAGTACACGGCAACCTTGATTTTAGCACTGCTTCTTAGGGAACTAAGCTGACTGTTCCAAACTATTGGACGCGTTCAATTTGTCCAGAGCCTTCTGGTACCTATCTGCATGGTATTTTTCAACAAGGGTGAGGGCTTTGAACCTTTTTGCTGCTTTTGTGAAAATTTCTGCGTGCTCACGAGATTCAGCTTGTTGCTCTTTGAATTCTTCGACAGCGGCCTCGTTTCCTTCTTCGCGAGCGATGCGCTCGAATTCAGGATACATCTGATTAGTTTCGTAGAGTTCACCTTCAACAGCTAGTTCAAGAATTCTCTCCACCGTCAGCTCATTTGATGGATACATCAATTCAAGGTGAGCGAAAGCATGCCCCGTTTCTTGATGCGCAGTTTCCTCAAACAGCTTCGCAATTTCTTCGTTTCCTAACTTGCGGGCAACCTTTGCGAAATACAAGTACTTTCTATTCGCCATGGATTCACCAGCAAAGGCTGAGTGGAGGTTTTCTTCTGTTTTGTTATTGAAATTGTTCATTGACGCGTTCTCCTGTATCCAATCTAAAAATAGATCAGTTCTAAATAGAGGGTAAAAAATTTTGACTTCTAACTACTGCATTTCTTCGTCGAACTCACCATAAAAGGTTACTTGATAACTGTGAATTTTGTACTTCTCGCCAAGCTGCTCGCTGAGTCTCGGTACAAGTTCAGCAGGAATATCAAGAATGCGACCTGATTTCTTGTCTACAAAATGGTGATGATCACTCACATTAGCGTCGTAGCGGGCTTTTCCAGGCTCAGTAAAAACCTCTTGAATCACGCCAGCTTCAACCAGGCAATTCAAAGTGTTGTAGACCGTAGCTCTGGAAAGTGCGCAAGGAAGCTTGTTCTCCACAGCAGCGAGCACTTCATCGGCAGTCGGATGAGAAAACGTATGCAAAAGATAGTCAGCAATCACCATTCTTTGAGGAGTGGGTTTAACCCCTTTCTTCAATAGCAATGCTTCAAGTTCTGACGTATTCATAATGCGACCACTCATTTGTACAAGTTCTGTACTTAGAATAAGTCTAAAGTGGGACTTTGTCAACCCCTACCTAAGTGGTGGATCAGTGACATATCTGTCGACTCTATTATGCCAACCCTTGAGCCATTGCTCCTCATGCCGATGCTTTGGAGCATTCTTGACTCTGTTACTCAGTGTTGCTTTGGCAGAATCGGAAAAGTCTTTGATTGGATTATCAGTGTCAGTCATTCCCTGAAGAACTTGCTTCAGTCCCCAGGAAAGATTGTTGTATTCGGGAACGGGCTCTAGCCCTTCGCCTTTGAAATTGACGTAATCGACCAGACAGAATACCCCAGCCGGACCGCTATTCAACACTTTATAGAAGCGATCTTGAACCTTTTGTTTTTCGGCCGGGTCGCTAATCGTGTCAAGTATTTTGGGAAGGGAAACTTCCAGCCTATTGATGATGAAGTCGGTCTGAAGTCCGACTGTGTCATTGAGGTACTGTCTCAATTCAGTAAGCTTCTTGCCGTTGAAATCACGCATGAACTCCTTGCGCGTGTCCCATGGGCACGGGTCATTTTCCTTAAGCCATGCTGGAGGGGTTGAACCTGCATCTCGCATTGATTTGATCATTTCAGGAAAGCTATTGCCAAAGGGCAAATCGACATTCTTGGGCATCCAAATGAAGTGTCCTATTCCAAGTGAAGGAAACTCTTCTCCCTTGTTCCAGGCTGTGAGTCCTTCGAATGTTCCGCTGGATTCGTTCTGCCAGATCTTCTTTCCGATTCTTTCTTTTTCTTCCTTCGTAAGGTTCAAGTTTAGAGAGCGCTCCATCAAAATGCCTTGAGGAGGTTTCCATCGCCAACTATTTTGTTCTGAGTTCTCAGCTACTAGCGGCGGAAAGTTCAGTTTGCCATCATCGGCTTGGCAAATTTCTACTTTTTTCAACATCGAGGGCGGCGCAAAGACATCACTCAGAAGGCGAAGATGCGAATCTTCCTGCTCGATTACGTTTTTGGACAAATTGTGGCGCTCCGCTGATTTTGCGGAAAGTTCAAATGTTTCGGTCAAGTTAAAACCCCCAGCGAAAGTTCCGACCTACCCGTATGCCTATCTGCCTTGCCCGACTCTAATTTTGTGCTGGTATATATGATTTGCCTATGTGCAAACTACGAATGATTAAGCAGAGATCATTGTCCTACTTGTCTTTCGAGCCTTCAGGCTGAGCTGAACTGTCGGATTCAGTAGGAGTTGCCGACTCTTTTGTTTGCGCCGGATTTGATTGCTGATCGGTTGTTTGAGGTTGAAGTTCTTCAGTTTTACCTTTTGCGCTAGCATCTGCAGCACCATCGGTAGTGCTTGGGTTCTTTCCGGCGGTTCCGCTCTTGTCAGATTTGGAGGATTTTTTGCTATCGGACTTTTTGCTCTTAGAAGTGCCGTCACTGGCATCAGGGGCTTGTTTCTTATCTCCCTTTCCTGCTTTTTTAGACTCCTTGCTGTCCTTCGAATCTGGCTCGGGCTCTTTTTTAACTCGAGTCTTCTTGTCCTCTTTTTCGTCAGACTTTTTCTTGTCTTTACCGTTGTCTTTCTCTTTGACCTTGCCGGTTCGTGCCTGTTCAGCTTGCTTTTCCAGCTCGGTATCTCGCCTTTCTTGATCCTCTTTTATCTGCTTTTTAGACAAAGCTTGAATCGATTTGTTCGCACCAAGAGAAAGAATTGCGTTTTGATCTTCATCCTGCCCTCGAAATAGTTCTACGACTTCTGCTGGTTTACGCTGATTTATCTTGCTAGCCAGAGACGACGCTACGAGCGCTTCTTCTGCTCGCTTTACTAATTTAGGCATAGGAACCTCGAACGATTCCATTAAGATGCTATCTTTGCTAACGCGGAAGTATTTATATTGGCAGGGGTAAATGTCTAGCCCTGCACAAGAAACATGGTATGTGTATCGTTCCAGCTGTGCTTTGTTTATGTATAAATGTCCGCTGAGTACAAGTTTTACATCTGATGTGAGTATCTCTCTAACATCGGCACCGTCTGGCAGAATGTATTCATCAAATGGTGGTCCACCATCATATGGTGCAGGTGGAAGCAATGGATGATGAGTAACTATTATTATGAATTTGCCGCGGTTGGCTGCGAGGTCATTTTTTAGCCAATCTAGCTGCTGGCTTGAAATGTCGCCACCCGTGGAATTTGCGATGCTTGTGTCCAGTCCAATTAAGTGGACTCCATCAACTGGGTCAAGCGACCACCACGTGTCGTTACCTGTGATACCACGACCTTTAAAGTCTGGACCAAACTGTCGTGCTTTATCGACTGGTATTCGCTCAGAAACAACATCGTCTTCACCTAAAACGAAATACCAGGGACATTTCAATCCTTGTGCGACATCCAGAAAAAAGTTCCAGTTAGCTTCATTCTTACCAACTGTCTCAACCTGGTCACCACCAAAGACCACGAAATCTGGTTTCAGCGCGTTGATTCCCTTGATGCTTTCTTGCAGGAACAATTGACTTTCCTGCAACATTTTGTAGGCGTTATCAGGTTTGCCATTGCATAGATGTGAGTCGGAGAGGTAAACGAAGGAGAAAGGTTTTATCGTAGACGCTGCCTCAGCCGTTTCGAAAGTCGCCAGGTTGATCAATGGCAAACTCGCAAGCGCAGTAACAAATGCTCTTCTGCTTATGCCTCGCTTCGTTCTATTTTCTTCTTGCACTCCGTTTCTCCTCTCAACCTCTTCCAATGCTTCTGCTCAGTCGAGCAACTATTTTTTCTTTCCAAATAGGTGGCGCACATAGCTCAGTATTTTAGAACCACCACGGGATTGATCATTAAGTGATTCTTGAATTCGAAGCAGTTCGGCGCGTAATTCCGCCATAGATCCGTATCGTTTTGTTGGCGATGGATCCATAGCTTTTCTGATGCAACGATCTAGTTCTGGCGGAATCTTGAGTTCAGGAAACCGCTCACACAAAGATGGTGGCTTCGAATTCATTTTTTCATTCATTACTTCAATAAATGAAATAGCAGAGAATGCTAACTTACCACACAGCATTTCGTACATTACACAGCCAAGAGCATATACGTCTGAACGCTGGTCCAATGGACGGTTGGTACCTTGTTCTGGACTCATGTATGCAGGGCTGCCGAAAACCTCACCGGCAAAAGTCAGCTCGTTATTTCTTGCCATATCTTCATCGAGAACTTGTGTAAATTTAGCCAAGCCAAGGTCGACTACTTTTAGCTTCTTGTCGGGACTGGCAATAATGTTTGCAGGTTTGAGATCTCGGTGAATAACGCCATGTTCATGAGCATGTTCAAGTCCATTGCATATTTGAATAAACAGAGGAAAGGCTTCTGTAAGTGGAATGGGACCATCTCGCCTGATTCGCAAATTGAGCGCCTGTCCCTCAGAAAATTCCATGACGATGTACGGAACCTTTTTTTCAGCAAATCCGAATTCGTAAATTCGAACAAGGTTTGGGTGTTCCAGAACACTCATAGCTTGGGCTTCGCGTTCAAATCTCTTCCTTGCGCCCACACCAATATTTGTTTCAGAAAGAACTTTAATTGCCACCACGCGCTTCAGCGTTTTGTGTGTGGCTTTATACACAAAGCCCATTGCACCTTTGCCCAAAACACTTTCGATCTCATAAGCATTCGCCAACGTTTTTCCGACAAGAGACTCATCAAAAGCAATGGGTTCAAGGGCTTTTTGTGCATTTGCACGGCGAAGAACCGCATCGACACGAGCCCCGAACTCAGCTATGTTAAAGGGCTTTGCAAGATAATCATCAGCCCCTGCTGTAAGCCCTGTAACTTTATCTTCGGCCGAAGCACGACCGGTTAACATCAAAATGCCACCACGTCCATCTCGATCTCGATAAGCCTTGCAAACCTGAATACCGTCTCCATCAGGTAGTTCCCAGTCTAACAAAAGCAGGTCGAAATCGCCGGCAGAGAGTTCATCAAAAGCCTCTGTCACCGAATGCACTTCTGTGACATCATGCGATCGCGCTTTCAAATACGCATTCATATTTTCGGCCAGGTCTAAATTGTCATCGACAATAAGAATCCTTGCCATTAGCTGCTGTGACCTCCGAGATACAACTATGGTACTCGGAAATTCTGTATTACGCTCTTGTCAATAACGACATAAGCTCTTGTCTATTGCTAGCATTGGTTTTGAGAACGCCCCTGCTGGCAGTGGTGATAGTTTTGCTTCCGGGCTTCTTAATACCGCGTACAGACATGCACATGTGCTCGGCTTCCAGCATGACAAGTACTCCAGAAGGGGAGAGTTTAGTGCAGATGGCATCAGCAATTTGCGAAGTCATTCTCTCTTGCACCTGAAGTTTTCTGGAGCATAGCTCAACAAGTCGTGCGATCTTCGAAAGACCGGTTATCTTGCCTTCCGAGGGTATGTACGCAATGCTGGCTGTCCCAAAGAAGGGAAGCATATGGTGTTCGCAAACGCTCGAAAACAAAATGTCTTTGACAAGCACAAAGTCTTCGCTGGTTTCGTTGAAAGTGCAAGTGATTTCGGATGCAGGGTCTATATTCAGTCCGTAGACCAGCTCTTGATACATTCTTGCAACCCGGGCTGGAGTGTCGAGAAGCCCCTCTCTCTCTGGATCTTCACCGAGACCTTCGAGAATCATTCTGACCCCAAGTGCGACCTTCTCCATGTCAACAATATTTGAGTTTGACGGTGAGAACGAGTTGCTTCCGCAGTTTCGAGTGGCCGACTCAGCTGCTGGCTTGTAATAGCTGATGTTCTTTATTCCGGTTTCCATATGATTCCTTCTACTCCCTGAATTTTCATTTCTTCGCCATTTCGCAAACTCAAAATTGACTAGCTTACATTCCTATAATCAATTAGCCACTTGGCGTTTGGGTTGCTTCCAAAATTGGAACTGAAAAATACGTGCAGATGAACCTATCCGCCGATCTTGATTTCGTCACACTGCCCGAGTCGCTACAAAACTCGAAAGACACGCACTGGTCTGCCGGAAACCGGCGCGTGCGGGCTTTCCACGATTTGAACTCTAACAGGTTTTGCATGAATCTTGTGTGAACCAGGTTTATAAATCTTGTTTGCAACATGACGCTCCCCTGGCTGAAGCGATATACTCAGCAAACTTTCACGCAAATAAAGGTATTAGAAATGACCGCAAGTGCACCTGAAGCTGTCGAAAATCTGGATATCAACGAAATCAAGAAGTTGATTCCTCACCGTTATCCATTTTTGTTGGTTGACCGAGTCACTCATTGTGTGCCTGGACAGAGTGCCAAAGGCTACAAAAATATGACTGCTAACGAGCAATTTTTTGAAGGACACTTCCCCTTCAAGCCCATCATGCCAGGAGTTTTGATGGTTGAAGCTCTTGCTCAGCTCGGCTGTATAGCTATTTTGATGAAAGACGAATTTAAGGATAAGCTTGGCGTCTTCACAGGAATTGATGGGTTCAAGTTCCGTCAGATGGTTATTCCAGGCGATCGACTCGACCTCGAAGTTGAACTTCTTAAGATGAAAGGTCCGCTTGGTAAATTAAAAGCGACTGCAAAAGTTGGAGACAAAATTGCTTGCGAGGGAGAAATCTCATTTGCAATGGTTAAGAGAGAAGAATAATGATGACTGTTCACCGAACTGCAGTCATCGCAGATGGAGCCAAAGTTCACGAGACAGCGGACATTGGTCCTTTTGCGGTGATTGGTCCAAATGTGAAGATTGGAGCTGGCACTAAGATTGGTGCACATTGCGTTATCGATGGTGACACCACCATTGGAGACAACTGCCATATATTTGCAGGCGCTGCAATTGGGCTAGAGCCACAAGACCTAAAATATAAGGACGAACCTACTGGAGTCATAATCGGCAACAGCTGTGTTATTCGTGAGTACGTCACAATTCACCGTGCAACTCAAGAAGGCTACACCACACTCGGTGACAATTGCTTCTTGATGAACTATTCGCATATTGCACACAACTGCAAAGTTGGAAACGGTGTCATCATGGCAAACAACACCACTCTGGCTGGATATGTCGAAGTAGGCGACGGTGCCGTTTTTGCTGGAATGGTTATCTTGCACCAGTTCATCAAAGTTGGTCGCTACTGCATGTTGGGCGGAATGACAGGCTCTCGAGTTGACCTGCCACCGTTTACGTTGTGCGATGGACGCCCAGCCATGGTGCGCGGTTTGAATGTGATAGGTCTGCGCCGAAACAAGCTCGGTCCAGATAAAAGAGGTGCTATAAAGCAAGCTTACAAATTGCTCTACCGATCTGGTTTAAACCACACCCAGGCAGTAGCCAAAATCAAAGAAGAGTTGCCCAATTTTGAGGAACTCGACGAAATTTGCAATTTCTTTGCTACGAGCAAGCGTGGTGTAGCACCATTCTTTGGCGACGTCAAAGGTGGCGGACGTGAACTCGGAGAATCACTTGAAGGTGCTGAGGAATTCTAACTAGCCGGGTGTTCGCGCAGAGCAATCTTGCGGGCTAAGTGCTAGAGTAACTGAAGTATAGGTTCAGGCTATTTCCGTGAGCGGTCAGGCAGGCAACTTAAGTTCTACAGATGAGACTTCCGAAGAAGTCTTATTAGGGCAGTCTGGCTTCGGCTCTCTGTTTAAAAATCGCCAGTTCATGTCTTTGTGGATTGCGCAAGTTTTTTCGCAGTTTGCAGATCGAGCTGTTTTTGTCTTGTTTGTTGCGATATTGACTCAAACTCAATCAAGCGCACACAAGACTCAAATCGGTGGTGCGGAACTCACAAGCTGGTTATACGTTGCATTTACTATACCTGCAGTTTTGCTGAGCCCCCTTGCGGGTGTCTACGTAGATAGGTGGTCACATCGCTGGGTCCTCGTTTTATCAAACGTTGTAAGAGCCGCCTGTGTTGCCCTGGTGGTTTTGCCACAGGTAAATCAATCGCTGAAACTAGACTTTGCATTAGCTTTCCTGAGTTCGATAGGCTGCCAATTTTTTGCTCCTGCGGAGAGTTCGTCTATTCCAAGGTTGGTCAAAAAGCACGAATTGTATGCAGCGAACTCACTCTTTTTCACGACTATGATGATTGCGCTGGGCTTCGGATTTGCAATCGGCGAGCCAATTATTTCCCATATCGGACTCGATAACTCACCCTGGGTTATCGCCGGTTTGTTTCTTATCGCATCGGCCTTATTGATTAACGTTGGGGACAATAAGCGTTCAAATGCAGAACGAGAACCCTGGTTTGAGGAATTGCGCTTTGGACTTGCCTACATCTCAGGCAATGCCCTGGTGTTTCGCGCCATTTTCAAAATCACAATCTTGTTCAGTACCATTATTACTATGAATATCATAGCTGTGGGACTAGCGCAGCAAATGATGCATTTGAAAGCGTTTCAGTTCGGTATTGTCGTGGCCGCAGCTGGACTGGGAATGGGAATCGGAAATTTCTGGGTTGCTCACCACGGGCACAAGCTGCATCCTAACATACTTGTTTATTCCGGATTTTCCGGATTAGGGCTATTTCTCAGCCTTCTAGGCGCTCTGGGGTTTGCGGGTTCCTGGGAAGCTGCACTAATGGCGGTGCCATTATTTTTCTCCGCTTGTATTGGCTTCTCTTGCGCTTGTGTTGCAGTTCCTACTCAAGCTGCACTGCAAGCGGTTGTTCCTGAAGAGTTGCGCGGAAAAGTTTTTGGTGCACAAAACACGGCGATGTCTGCAGCATCCACTATACCGGTGGTGCTTGCAGGTCAATTAATCGATAACGTTCCGGGTGGAGTATTCACGACATTACTCTTGATAGGCGTCCCAACAGTTGCGACCAGTCTTTACCATTTGAATCGTGCGTTGCATAAAGAACTGAACTCAAGTGCTTAAGAACATTTCAGATTTCCCGAAAACACTGTTATGTCAAGATAATTTAATGTTGGAGTTCCTTATATTACTAAGGAAAAGGGACTGCTAACACCTGATTTCCTTTAGACTTATATACGTCTTGGGGTATCATCCATAAATGCGAAATCGCTTATTACTGTTCGGTTTGACGGTTACTTCTGCTGTGGTTCTTCTCGTAGTCGACCACTTGCTTCCGTGGCCAGCAATCTGTGTTCTGCTTAGTCTCATCCTCGTTTCGATGACATGTCATTCGATTTGGATGCTGCATGCGCAGACAACCGACAAGCGGAAAGTCAAAGAAGATGACAACCTTCAATCCAGTTGGGTCCCAAGTGTAGACATTCTGATTCCTGCCAAAAACGAGTCCAGAGTAATCGAAAAGACTGTTCGCCAGTTCTGCCAACTCGATTATCCAAACTACAAAGTATGGGTCATCGATGATGCTTCAAATGATTCAACTCCACAAATTTTGGAACGTCTAAAAAACGAACTTCCGCAATTCGATTACATCATCAGACCACAAGGTTCGTACCCTGGAAAGTCTGCGGGACTCAATGATGCTTTGCCCCATTGCAGAGCTGAGGTCATTGCAGTATTCGACGCTGATGCTTATGTTGCTCCAGACTTTCTGACTCGTATTCTTCCCTTGCTTGAGCCCGAAAATGTTGGTGCAGTTCAATCACAAAAACGCATTTACGAGCACCAGAAAAATTCCTTTCTGCCGGCCTGCCAGGCTTCAGAGTATGCTCTCGACTCCTACTTCCAGGTCGGTCGTGACCTCATAGGTGGTGCAGTTGAGCTTCGCGGAAATGGCGAGCTGATGAAGCGCGAAGCACTCATAGATGTTGGCGGATGGAACAATAAAGCCATCACCGATGACCTGGATTTGACGATGCGACTCCTTCTGTCAAAATGGGGAATTCGCTTCTCTGACGACACCCATGTGTTTGAAGAGGCTGTTACAACCTGGAAAGGTTTGATTCGTCAAAGACGTCGTTGGGCTGAGGGCAGTATTCGCCGCTACCTGGACTACATTTTTCCGTTAAACTCCCCCAAGAGTCTCTCGATTGTCGAGCGACTGGACATTCTCGCTTTCCTTTCCGAATTTGCGATTCCCGGTTTTCTACTGCTTGAGATAATTCTGGAAACAATCGATTTCATGATTGGCGAACCGATTTATCCGAAGTTCCTTTTCATGGTCGCAACAATGACCTTCGTTATTTCACTCGTTAATTTCTTCATTGCTATTCGCACTTACAGGAAAGAACTCAATTTCTTGGAAGCTTTCATCCATACCTTTGAAGTTAATACCTACGTGTATGCACACTGGGTTCCCTGTATCGTGATTTCATTCGTTCATATTGCGTTTCGCAGACAGGCTTCCACCTGGCACAGAACGGAGCACTTGGGAGAGTCGCTGGAATCCGCCTGATGCAGTGGTGGCTTGTGCGGTGGCACGGTTCATTAGATAGAACGAGTCTGTTTTTACTTTAGGTACCTTTTGCAAGCTGAGCTATTTGGCTTTGCTTGCGGTCAGCAGGCTTAGTACGATTAGTACGCTTACGGCAGCCCCAGGATAAGAGTCAAGCTCCGAAATTTGGCTTATGCTTATTCATATAAATAGGAAGAGATTCTTCCAGTGCGATCTAGGACGCGCTTTCCCTCAAGACTCTTCTTATATAGTTGTTTTTTGAATAAAACCATATTTGGTGTCAGATCCGGCAACAGTTCTGCTTCTGTTCCAAATGGAATGGCACTGCCTTTGATACCAGGAAATTTACTCCTTCTTAGCCTAAAGCAGTCTGATAATGCTCACAAGATGACAGTTTCCAGTATATTGACATATAGGCTGTCATTCACATGACAAGTGACATTCAATATAAATGAGATATCTCCGACGCAATTTCGATCGAAAAGTTGCGAAAACAGAAAATCTTTTTCTTTCTTGTTTAAATGGTGAAAAGGCTTAGCAGGCGTAGAAAAAGCACCTCTTTGCTTGATCTTAGATTGAAAACAAAATATGGACCAAATGCAGAAAATAGGTACAATGGTGCTGTCTTGAGGCCGGGGTGGTCCAGGATTGTTCTGAAGATTGCTAAGAGATGGAGATTTTCATGGTAAGGAAATTAGCGACCTCTTTTTTACTAGCCTCGACAATTGTCGGCGCCACGGTTGCTCCTTCATTCGCTTCGGATGATACCTTTCAATCAATTTGCTTCTTCCCAGTACGAGTTGTCGGTTCCGGCGTTGGCGCTGTAATCGGAGTACCGGAAGGCGCTGTGAGAGATGGTGTCAAGGGCGCAATGATGTCAACAAAATGGATGGCTGGTAAGCTCGGCGACGAAGACGGTACTTATCAAACTTGGGGCGGTGCAATTCTCGCAGCTCCATTTGGTATCGCTGGCGGTGCTGCTTATGGCTTGTTTGACGGTGGATGGCATGGTGTGAAGACCGGCTACGAAAAACCGTTCTCTAAAGACTCTTTCACATTCAAGGAAGAGTAATTGGGATGGTCCCACAAGGATTGTAGTTAACTCGACCGAGGATGGTTATTCCCATCCTCGGTTCCAAGGTGGTAAGAGCAAATGCGCAAATTAGGTTTAGTATTGACAATGGCAAGTGCACTATCAATCGGTGTGAGCGCTCCGTCGTTCGCTGATGATAATGGACTTGGCAAAATCGCGAGCTTCTTTGGCTCAACAGCAGCAGTAATCGTTGACGTACCAACCGGTATCGTCGTCGACTCACTGTGGAGAAGCCCGAAGAAAACCGAACGTACTCTTGCAGAGAAGTTCGGCGACGAAAAGGGATTCCAACAAAACGTAGCTGCCACACTCATCGGAGTGCCGGTTGGTATGGTTTGGGGAGTTCCAGCTGGCGCACTTCGTGGCGCTAAGCATGGGATGGGAACTGGCTGGGAAAAACCTTTCAGCACAGAATCCTTCCTCGTAGGAATGGGAGAGGACAAGTAACGGTACCTGGTCCTGCAGGCTCGCCTGCACTCTAATAGAAAGAACGGTGAGGTAAATGAGTAAATTGACGGTTATGCAAAAAGTTTTAGTAACTTTGGCGCTTGCATCGTCCGTCGCTCCAGCGCTTGCCCTCGATTACGAGGCGAAACCAATCAACTGGTGTGTTAAAGCACCTATCAGACTGGTTGGCGGAGTTAGCGGTGCTGTAGTGAACGGGGCATTTTGTGGTCCCGTAGACGATGGTTACCACTGGTTCCTCAAAGGAACAAAGCATGTTGCAGGAAAGTTCGGCGATGAAAAAGGCGCAGGACAGATCGCAGCAGGTGTCCCAACCGGTGGGTCTGTCGGGCTTGTGCTCGGCGGTGGATATGGTGTTCTCGATGGAGCGATTCACGGCTTCAAGACTGGTTGGAGCAAGCCGTTCAGCCGCTGGTCCTACATCACGATGGAAGAGAAGTAAAGACTGCTGGACATAAGTCAAGTTTGTCTTAACCCCCTAGAAAGTTGGTGAGGAGTATGCTGAAAAAGAGAGTAATTAGTTCGGTTCTAGCCGCTGCAGCAGCCATTCTGCCTACAGCCGCGTTGGCTTATCCTGAGCGTCCACAAGATTGGCGCGTTCAGTACGAAGCCTACTATTTTCCAGTTCGCGTAATTAGTATGTTGACCGGCATCATCTGGGACGTTCCAACAGGAGCATTCCAAGATGGAGTTAAAGGCGCTATCGGCGGTACCAAAATGGTTGCTCGCAACCTTGGTAACGAAGATGGACCTTATGACAAGGTTGCAGGTGGTCTAGTTGGCGGTCCAGTTGGACTAGTCGGCGGAGCTGCCTACGGCGTGTTGCACGGCTTCGGATATGGCGCTTGGCACGGTTTTGTTGGCTATGACAGCCCACACAGCGGAAGCCACTGCTCCCTATTCCAGGGTCGTCAGTATGTTGTTCCTTATGATGGCAACTACTAAAATCCTGCGATAAGCTTGGTTACTAAAAAGAGGAACGTCGAAAGGCGTTCCTCTTTTGTTTGCTTTTTTGAACTTGGATTCATCGAGCCCATCTCGGTAAAATGGCTGAGCCTTACATTGTATGCAAAAGAACAGATTTCGGGCATCGGGTGGTTGGCAGCTGGCAATAGCATGCCTTATCATGGAAATAGTTGAGGAGTAAGTTCAGTGGCTGTTCGAGACCAAATCAAAGTCGCTACTTTGACACTGCTAGTTTGCTTGCTAGCCTTTCCTCAGATTTCCGAGGGCAGCGTAGGTCCGCGTGAGATTGAGAGCAAACTGCGCGAAGCAAAAATTTTGCCTGCTAGTGAAAAGCTTGCAACAGTGCTTAATGGCGACCAGGTCATCGTTTATAAGTTCTATCCTAAAGCGTCTTTGAATCCAGAGCAGGACTGCAAAATTGATGCCGTCTTGATAAGCAAGATTGTTATTTCTGCTTTCCCTCAGGCAAGCAAAGTAAGAGTGAGATTTGTCGACCTTTCCGATTTCACGAAGTATACAGAGATAGCTGTTGGATTCAGTGTTCTTCAGAGCTTTTCTAGCGGAACCATCACTCAAGAGCAACTTTTCAAAGAGCTTGATATGTTACGCGGGGAAGAGCCTAAACCACCTGCACCATTCGCTGCTGGTACTACTAATGGTGGCAGTGATCCTGCTGTATCTTCTGTGCTAGAGGGACCACTACAAGCTGAGCGTGCTGCCTTACAAAACGAAATTCACTCGCTCGAATTGCAGAAGGTCAATATCACGGCATACAAGAGCGAATTTGCTCGACTGGAAGACTTAGCCAAGAAAAATGACAAAGAAGGAACGAGAGACCTCCTGGACAGGCTAAACTTGAGCGTTTCAGATCAACTGAAAGCAATTGCAAATCGTTCAAAACGTGTGCCGCTAGCTCACCAGACCTCTACTTCTAGCGCGCCCAGCTCTAGTTCAGTAAACACTAGCACAGACACATCGCCTGCTGACACCGACCCAAGAGCACTAAAAATGAAGCAGATGATGGAATTAGTGCTGGGTGGAGGCAGTGCTTTAGATCAAAAACAAATACTATACACAATGGGCAAAGCGCATTACGGTGACCTTGCCGCATCTCCCGGCGATTTCGAGAACGAGCGCTCGCTAATTAGTCGAGTGATTATTTATAAACGAGATAACCTTCACAGAAATGTTGATGACTGTGTTCCTCGTTTCAAAGAGTTGAATGCATACGCCGAAAACCACGCCAAAGATAAGGCTATTAAGGCAATAAATCAGTTCTACCAATATCTTCATATCAGTGCAGACCTTGTTGCCGAATGGAAAGCGTATAAGGACCCTGTCAAAGCGTGGCATGGAGTTCATATGTCAAAGTACTTCGGCGGTTATGAGTACTAGACGGTCTTTCACTGAGTAATTAAGTGTCTAAACTTAGCAGTAGATCTATGCAATTCAAGCTGAAATAATTTCGTTATGCATCACACCGAAACCCAGAGAACCGGACCCGGTATTGTAAACCCCATGCTTTTGCATGTGTCTCCTGAAATTGCTGGAGACAAGGTGGTTCTACGTCGCTATAAGAATGGTGATGGGGCTCTTGTCTACGAGGCTGTCCAGGAGTCACGGCAACATCTTGCTCGATGGCAAGATTGGTTAGCTCGCATGGAGACTTCTGCTGATTGCGAACTAGCGGTACGCAAATGGCAAGCAGATTGGCAGCTTAGAACGCGCTTGGCATGGTGCATTCAAGAGCATGCTACCCAGAGATTTTTAGGTCACATACAACTCGAAAATATTGATTGGCACACGCCATCTTTTGGTGTTGGCTACTGGCTGCGCGCAAGTGCACAGGGCAACGGCTACATGTCTCATGCAGCGAAACTGGTTTGTAGAGTTGCGTTTGAATCTTTGGGTGCACAGAGAGTGCACATTGAATGCGATTCTATAAATGCCAGAAGTGCACAGGTAGCACATCGGCTCGGGTTTAATCGGGAGGGCGTATTGCGGAATGAACGTCGTGATGCGACCGGACACCTGCAGGATACTCTTCAGTTTTCGATGCTGCCTGACGATTACGAAACCGCTCGCAAACGTTGGTATAAATAGCTAGCAGCAAATGTCATCTATTTCAACGCTGCCGAATACTTCATCGACAGCCAAACCTGCTGCCCAAACCCTTCATCGAGAATTCCTCTGCTTGGGAAAGAACATTGGAGAATGCTTCGTCTACAATTCCTGCGCCAGTTGCACTTCTTGTTTCCTTAACTGCATCGGAGCTATCAAAAATCCACATGACTAAACCTCTACAAAAGACTCAAGCATTCCAGATCTCTAACTAAATGAAGCGGCTTGCCGCCTTAGATACACGGCCGTTCTTTTTGCCAAATGTGATTCCCATTTTTTCAAGAGCAGACTTATCGAATTCCCCATCTTGTTGATGTGCAACTTGCTCCTGACGGTTTTCAGCTTTCGGCTGATTGGCCGTAGCAATTTCAGCCAAGCCCTCGTCGAATTCTTTTGCTGAACCTTCGTCACCGGCACTCAGGTCGAAGTGATCTGCAAATCCGCCGATCAAGCTATCGTGGTCTCTCAAGCTGCCACCAAGTGCGTTTACCATCGGGTTACCATCCAAAACATTTGAGGCAGCTTCCCGAGCCACAGCACCTTCCATTGTCAGCAATGGAATCAATGTCACATTGGCCACGCTAGCCATTCCCTTGCAGACATCCATTATTTCGATATCTCCGAAAAGTTCGGTCACGGTCGATGCTGCAGCTCCTAAGCCTTTCATGGAGAATTCTTCAACAGGTGAAAGAACCGTTGAGAATGCTTCAGTCACCGCGCCAGCGCCATCGCCGATTGTGCCTGCTACATCTTTAACTGCATCACCAATATCATCTAGGAACGACATAATCAAAAACCTCACTTAACGTTGTCTATGAGAACAAGAATAGAGTTGAATTGGTCCTGCTTTGTCCTGAGTTTGTCCCCAAATTGTCCCCATCGAAATATTCTTCTCCGTAGACCTAAAAGGCTTGCGCTTCAAGCTGTTCTGATGCTGTCGACAAAATGCTCCTAATTCGAACTGGATGTCAGTAGCTTTAAAAGGCGAATGGCAAGGGAGTTTGAAGAAATGAACGAGGAATCAAACAGATCAGATGATTCAAATAGGCAAATAGAGAAGTTAGACAAGTCAATCAGGACCCCTCATATAAAGGACATCTGTTCAGATCTGGATCAAACAAGGCAGGTCTTCGCACTCGACCGAAAGCAAATGGACTTAGGGGCAAATCAATTTCTACCGCAAATGCCAGACGATTTACTGAGCATTTTGTCCCAAGCTAATTCACAGAGTAAACAGTATTCTGATGGTGGTATGGATGGTGGCTCCAACCAGAATTCGACTGGTGGCATGGACGGCGGCTCCAACCAGAATCCGACTGGTGGCATGGACGGCGGCTCCAACCAGAATCCGACTGGTGGCATGGATGGCGGCTCCAACCAGAATCCGACTGGTAGTATGGATGGTGGCTTCAACCAGAATTCGACTGGTGGCATGGACGGCGGCTCCAACCAGAATCAGACTGGTGGCATGGATGCTACTGCCCATCGAAGCCCTGAGCGCAACAATGTGGGACCGTCTGCACCTGCGAATCCTGACTTGCATTCAGGTGACTTGGGCAGGCTTTACGAAAGAAACAGGGAACGCATCGACCTGAACCATGATGGTGCGCTCAGTCAGGCTGAGCTGGACCAAGCGATGCTCAATCCAGCCATTCAAGGAGAAGATGCACAATTTGTCTCGTTACTACGAAATGGCTATCCTCAGTTTGCAGGAATGTACTCAGATGCTGCTGCAGAAGAATCGCAAGGCATCACTGGAAACGATATCGCCGAATATGACGCGAGACAAAGACGTGGTCGCAGCGCACTGAATGAAGCAAATGCAATCGAGACATATACAAATGCAAATTTTGAAAGACTGGACAGAGACCATAATGGCTTTCTGAGTAACCATGAAATTGATGACGAACTCAACAACTCATCGGTGTCTCCACAGGATAGGGCTACTCTTCGTACCATGAGAACCAGATCTGACGAGATTGCATATTCACGTTATGACGAGTTTGGAAGGCAAAATTCCGGTATGTCCAGGGACGACATACAGGCATATGTAGATAATGTGCGGGAGACAAGAGATGCCAGGGCTGCATCGATTGTCGATAACGAATTTCACCAGAGTGGAGAACGACTCCGTCGCACCAACCATGATGTCTTTGCAAATCATGCCAACCCTTTGGAGAGCATAAGACCTGAAGCTTGCAGGCAGGGGTCCGAGGGAGATTGTGTTCTACAAGCTGATTTAGCTTCTCTGGCCCACACAAACCCGCAAGCAATTCGGGACATGATTCATGACAATGGAAACGGAACCTACACAGTAACTTTTCCTGGAGATCCACAGCATCCTGTAACTGTCGATAGACCAACCGATTCAGAATTGGCTAGCTTCGGTGGCGGCTCAGAATATGGAATCTGGCCGGCCATCATAGAAAGAGCTTATGGCGTTCATGAGAATCGCAATGGAAATAGAGTTCCTGGCGACGTCGCGTCTCATGCAGGTGATTCAAGAGAAAGTGCGTCGCGAACCATGGAACTTCTGACAGGACGACCAGCTCATGACGAAGATATCATTTGGATGTCCGACGAGAGATTGCAAGGAATTCTGGCGAACTCAGACAGAACACCTACCACGGTTCTCATGAACGGGAATGGAATTGATTCCGAGACTGGACTGGAGAGAGGTCATGCCTATTCAGTTGTGGGATATGACCCCGTTACCCATCGAGTGACACTACGCAATCCATGGGGAGCAGGCGAACCAGGTGGTTTAGGTCACCCAAGAGATGGGGTGGATGATGGAACGTTTACTATGTCATTTGAGGAGTTCCAAAGAACCTTCAACCGAGTGAATCACTGAGGAAAATCAGCGCTTAGATTATTAAAGCTAGTTAGTTTCCTCCGATACCTAGTAAGTAAAATATACACACGATACCACTTATATGGATGCATGCTGTCTATTCGACATTCAACGTATATAGAAGTGAGCTTTCCTTGCTCCACCAAATGTGGTGGCGCAGAACGAGCGCCTGACAAATTGAATCTCATATTTTTTCCCGCAAGCAAGCCAATTCTATGACGCAAATTTATGTTCTGCAGAAACAATCTGGGGTAGTTCCCCATTCTCAGAAGCACTGCTATATTAGTATGCATATTCGGTGAGCGGTTGAAACAAGCAACCACTTTGAGCCGAGGGGCGATGTAGAAACTTCAGGGATGCGCATTCCGGAAACATCAGCAGCAGAGCCCGCTTTACGTGAAGGATTGGCTGAAGCGTAGAGAAATATTGAGCCTCCAGCAAGAGGCAGCCAAGCAATAGCTTAAACACCATCGCGATTTAGTTCGGATGGTGTTTTTGTTTTGTTTATCTCAGTGGACAAGAACTCGCTTTCGATTCATAATCATTCAGTCGGTCAAAACTGGCTTGTATAGCCAATTCTGAGCAGTAGCATTTATATCTATTGAATAAGAAATGCCTGCCGACAAGATATGCGAAGAGTATTAGGAAATACTCTGCTGTATAGAATCGTTGGAGTGTCCATGCGCCGTCAGCTTACGCCAAATACACAATCCGCCGGTGTAGATGCTGCGAAAGACCCGGTTCGCAAAGCACTGCTGAGGAATCAACATGCGTCTTTTGAGCTGATTAAGTCGACTGTGGAATTTCGCAGGCATGAACTCAGCCGCTCATCAGCATACTATCTAGCAGATGCCTTAGATTGGATAAAATCCATTCCTGATAATTCCATTCATGCAGTGGTGACGGACCCTCCATACGGCATGATTGAATACAGCAATAAGCATCAAACCAAGCTGCGCGATGGTAAAGGCGGAGTCTGGCGTATTCCGCCATCCTTCGATGGAGCAAAACGGAAACCACTGCCTAGATTCACTGTGCTCTCAGATCTAGAGACTATTGAACTACAAGAGTTCTTCTTTACAGTCGCAGATGAACTTAAGAGAGTTCTAACTCCAGGCGGTCACATTTTCATCGCTTCGAATCCTCTTCTTTCGACATTCACGTTTCAATCATTCATGGCTGCAGGTTTTGAAAAGCGCGGCGAGATAATTAGGCTTGTACAGACACTTCGCGGCGGTGACCGCCCCAAAGGTGCAGAGAAGGAATTTGCAGACGTCTCCATGATGGCACGTTCTTGTTGGGAGCCTTGGGGAATATTTCGCAAACCCATGGAAGGCACCGCAGCTGAGAATCTACGCAAATGGGGTACAGGTGGATTGCGCAGAATTTCGGACCAGGAGCCGTTCAAAGATGTGATTGTCTGCTCTCCGACACGAGGTATTGAAAAAGAGATCGCTCCGCATCCTTCGTTGAAGCCACAGCGTTTCATGAGGCAACTTGTGAGAGCCGCTCTGCCACTGGGTATCGGAATAGTCTATGACCCCTTCGCCGGCAGTGGCTCAACACTTGCAGCATGTGAAGCTGTTGGTTATAGCTCTATTGGAACAGACCGCGACGTGCAGTACTTCAAAATGGCTGCAAAAGCCTTTTCAGCTCTTTCGTCCCTTCAACCAAAGATTGATCAATAATGCTTGTTGACGACATTTTCACGGAGTTTACCACCGGCTTTTCTAAGCGGAAATTCTCAGCTGGGCTTTTAATAGCCTTCATTGATTTTTACTATGAACTCGGAATACCAGAGTTGAACTGTAGTTGTTTCGATGACGTACTGAAAATATTCCCAAAACAGGATGCCACCGCGAGCGGTGCAAGAGCTAACACTCTGATTCTGGCATTGCCAGAAGGCGGAACATTGAGCTTGCGTCCTTTCTACAACCAAATTGAAAGATATTTCCGTGCAGAGAACAGTCGATTTGACTATCCTAGCTGTGCGCCGCACGCAACACAAGCCTGGATAGATTACATTCCTTGGCTAGACGGACTGGCAGCATTCACTAAAAATGAACTGAACGAATTGCGCGCACTTGTCGCCGACTATGTTCTTCGAACCTTGCAAGACCAGAGCTTTGACCCGTCCACTGTGCGAACAGAACCAGCCTTGTTTCGATTGTTGCTTGAGAGTTTTGATCTCACCGCCAGAAAAAATGAACCTACAGGTGCAGCCTTCCAGGGAATTGTATTTGGATTTCTGAGAGCTGATAACCCACATTTGCAAATAGAAATAGATAAAGTCAGAACTGGTTCTAAGCGATTGCAACGTGTAGGTGACATAGACGGCTGGGACGGAGCACAACTAGCAATATCAGCTGAGGTCAAACAGTTTGAATTAAAACCGGACGATGTCGTCGACCTTGAGGCGTTCGCTAATGCCACTGGTATTCGTGGCACCCTTGGAATTGTTGTAGCGAAGTCATTCAAGGCTGAAGCGCGTAAAATGATTCAACAACTCGGATTGAAAGCATTAGACGCTGATGACTTACTTCGCATAGTGGAGTTGTGGGACCCCCTCAAGCAGCGAACTGCGGTCTCATCACTCATTTATTATGCTAGACATGTTGAGAAAAATTCTTCGCTAGCAACTCGAATAGATGATTTTTTCAACTCGTGCATAACAGTACAAAGTCAAAAAGCGCAAATCGTGAATGAATCGGTGTTTGTTTCGTTCGCTCGAGAGCCTGTGACTACAGCAATCTCTGCTCCAGGAGAAAACCTTTTTGAAATCAGATAACGTAATTGCAAAAGGTGGCAGAGCGCGTTCGCTTCTTCTTTATGCAATTTTTCAAACGTTAGTTTTGATTGCTTTCTATTTTCCCTGGCTAAATGGCAGCTGTTCTATCTTTCACCTAGACGGTACTCACTTCGTTGAGCCATTGGCTAAATTCGTCGGAGAGTCTATCCGCAGGCTCGACTTCCCTTTATGGAACCCGCTAAATTACTGCGGCATGCCTCAAACTGCCATTCCGTTGCAGGGAATTTGCTATCCGTTCACATGGATTTTTTCCATTTTACCCTTCAACTGCACTTTAGCCCTTTCGATGATTTTTCACCAGCTTTTGCTCGGAATTGGTGCATTTTTGTTGTTAAGCAGCTATGAGCTTGGAACAGCAGCAGCTCTTCTTGCGGCTATTTCCTTTGCAATGTCTGGTTACGCATTCTCGATGTGCACCGAATTTCAAATTATTCAAAGTGCGGCATGGTGCCCTTTGTCTGCTTGGGGGATGCGCCTGATCGAACTCAAGATTTCAGACAGAAACAAAAAATGCAGCTGGGAAGTATTAATCAGCTCTGTGTTCGTGGCGTTGCAAATACTTGCAGGGTCGCCCGATATAAGCATGGTGCAGATAGCATTGCTGACACTTTTGATTCTTCACTCTTACGTTAGGCGGCGAAAAGACAATCCACTAGCTGCTCAGCAGACACTGCTTACCCAGGTAAGATCTCTCTTCTTTGGTTTCATGCTGGCGACTCCCATGTTGCTACCAACGGCAGAATGGCTTGCTCAATCACGAAGACAGAGCGGATTGAGCGTGAATGAAACTCTTACGCTGAGCGCAAATTGGTATGACCTGCTTGGTGTAATTTTGCCACAACCCCTGGGCAATTTACAGTTGCGCTATTCCGAGTTTAGAAACCTTGTGATGCAAGGACAAATGCTGCCCTATGTGGGTTCTTGCTTTTTGGGACCCGTCTTAATAAGTGCTGCAATTTGGAGCTTATTTGATAAAAACTGGAAAAGCAAAACGCTGCTCGCCATGTTGCTTGTTTTGCTTGGCTTTTTAGCACTGGGTCAAAATACGATCGTAATGCCTGCAGTTTTGAGCATTATCAATCTGCCAATCAGATTTCCTGTAAAGCATATGTTCTTCTTTGTCGGATTTCTTGCAGTGTTCGCCGCAAAGGGTATTGATGACACACTCTCTGGGTTTCGTCCTTTTCTTGCAGCTGCTGCAGTTTGGCTCGTGCTGATCATTTCAGGTTTACTTCTGAGTTCTAATGTCCCAATCTTGCCCTACGCGTACCTGAATTTTGCACCAGACGCGGTGGCACTAGCAAATTCACAAATGTCAAAATCATGCCTGATTTACGGTATTGGCGGACTCGTACTTAACCTGCTCGGTATTGCTTTCGTTTGGAGAAAACTCTCACTAAAGTGTTTTAAGATCTGCGTGCTGGTTTCCGCTTCACTGAGTCTATTCCTTTACCCTTTTATGCATAGAGCTGAACAGTCGGCGGATGGAAATTATTTCCAAAAGAGTTCAGCTGTTGCCCAAATGATAGAAAAGTACTTGGCAAGAACTGCTGCAAATAAAAAAGACGAATACAGGGTACTGGGTCTGTATCTTGAACATTTCACCATTCCAAACACTGTGCTCGATGAAAATAACCCTGAGCATGACAATCTAAAAGCTACCATCAATGCATATCAGTACAGTCGTCAAATCCTCAGACCAAATACAAATATGGATTTTGGCCTGCTTTCCTCTTTCGGTTTCGAAGCAAGCTGCACAGGCGACTACTTCAATTTTCTGCAAAACTGTTATGCCAAATCAAGCCAGGCTAGGGGAATCAGCAGTACTCAGGCTGATGACGAGCCGATAGCGAAACTTTGCCTTGCAACAGCTACTCGGTTTATTTTGACTCAGTCGACTCGTTTTAGCGAAACTCCGTCACAACTAGAGCTAGTACCAATGCTAGACTCACGCTATTTTCAACTAATAAATGAGGACCGAAGGCTCAACATTCGGCTTTACGAATTAAAGTCGGTAGCTCCGCGTGCCTATTTTTGCTCTAATTTGCGAAGAGCAGCATCACACGATGAAGCACTATCCATGATGTTTGAGGCTGGGAAAAACAGATTCGAACCTATAGCTCAGCCCATTATCGAGCTTGATACAGCAACTAGTGCTCAAAAGCTGCCGTCGAAGTCATCTGAAAATATTTCACAAATTGTCTCTTCCAGCAATAACACAGTTCTTGTAACTGTCAATTCCGAGCAAGCAGGCTACCTCGTACTAAGCGATCAGTATTATGAGGGCTGGAATGCCGCCATTGACGGCGTAACCACTCCGATATACCGTGCGAATAGCTTCTTCCGTGCTGTTTCCCTGTTGCCTGGCAAGCACGAAGTAAGATTCACCTTTGTACCCAAACCTTTCTATGCAGGTCTTCTGATTGCGCTAATTTCGTTGATCTATCTCATTGCAAATGCAATTCTGGCAAAATCAGTAAGCAAGCAAGAAGGTTCGTCTTAAGCGGTCAAAACGTTCGATGCAGCTATGGCAGGCTTATTTAAGGTTGCTCTTGCTTCGAAATTAGGGGTATTATGTAGTTGAGAAACGAACCGGGTGTTTAGTTTGCATCTACAAGAGCAAATTGACTCAAAACAGTTGATTGTTGCGGCCTGGCCTGGACCGCAAGATTATAATGAAGCGGTTCAAAATCCTCGCTTTAGCTTTCTAGATCCCGAATTGGCAGACGGTACACCGGAAACCGACGTACTTGGCTTACCTAAGCCAACAAGCGGAATGTTTGCCAGCGTCTACCGAATGCAATGCCCGGAAAGCAGTTGGGCGGTCAGATGCATTCTTCAGTCAAAGCAAGACATTGTCGAAAGATATCGCGAAATACACCAATCTCTTGAGTCTTTGCAGTTGCCCTGCACTGTGAAGTTCGAGTTTCAGGAGGAAGGTATTCGAGTTGATAGCCGAATCTTACCCATGCTTAAGATGGAATGGTGTGAGGGAATCACACTAAACCGCTGGCTTCAGGCAAATCTACGCGAGAAAGAAATCCTGGAATCGTTTCTTGAGTCATGGCGCAACACAGTTCTTGAACTAAAAACCCATGGTATCGCCCACGGTGACCTGCAACACGGTAACATCATTGTAAGAGACGGGCAAATCAAGCTCGTTGACTATGACGGAATGTTCCTACCAGCCTTTGCAGGCAAGCCCAGCAATGAGCTAGGTCATCCAAACTATCAACATCCCCAGAGAACGCAGCATGATTTCGGACCTTATCTGGACAATTTTTCTGCATGGCTGATCTATCTTTCCGTGTTGATTTCCGGTTGCGATCCACACATTTGGTATGACTTTGAAGGCGGAGATGAGTGTCTACTGTTTCGTCGTGAAGATCTCGAAGACCCGCAGCAGTCCGAACTCTTTCACGTCTTAGAGCATCACTTCAATCCTCAAATCAGAGAAGCATCGCGCACACTTCGTTATTTGCTTAGTTTGCCTCTTGCGCAAATACCCAGTCTCGATGATCCGATCGTAGTACCAGAAAACTTACCAATTTTGGACGGCGTTATCAGTGATTTACCGGAGTGGTTGTGCAGTCAAAGCGAAACCAGTGGCGGCTCCGCTGCGATTCCTGAGGGCAGGAGATTTCTAAAACGGCGACGACAACGAGGAGTTCCTTTACCACCTGAACAGAAAGAAGGAGCTATAAGCGGTTGTTGGGAATACGACGAAAACGGGCTAGCCTTTAATCCGCAGGAGTCCGCAAATCAATCACCGGGAGCTAGCGGAAATTTCAACACTGCACTAGTGAATAGGAGCAAGTCTCCAGCTCCCTACAGGAAAATAAATGGCACACTTCATAGCCCGATGCTTGATCATTTCGAGCAGTCCTATGAGCACTATGTTGACTCTGAAAACAACCTTTTCGACATTTCCGATATCAAATACCTTATAAAGCCAATAATCGTGCTCTTTACCGTCGTAATCATGCTAGGTCTTTTGTATGGTAGTTCTAGAGTAAATTCCCATCACGATGGCAAATGGAGCGATGACCAATACTATGCTCTTACCGAGGGATTGAAGCTTGAGGAGAATGGTGAGATTGAAAAGGCTCGGACTCTATTCAAAAATGGCATAAGTGAATTGCAAAACTCAACAGACGAGCGCGCAGATATGAGCCGAGTAAGACTCTACTACAATTTGGGTCGGGTTGATAATGCGCTTGCTGACGCGAGCCCTGCCGTAAGCGCACTCATGACGGCTGAATCTTTGATGAAAAAGGTTGATAGTGGCACCTTTTCAATTGAGTATTCTGACATTTTGATCGAATTAGGAAAAGCATACGAAACCTTGTTGAATTACCCTGTTGCAGAGCGATGGTATAGGAAAGCAATCGAATCCATGTCCCAAAATGGCATAGAGACAACAGATTCTGGGTACCAAGAGGTGCTTGATTCTCTCATCAAGATTTTACGCTTTCAAAACAAACAGGATGAAGCAACCAGATACGAGTCATTGCGAAATAATCCTCCACCTGCGGTAGCTCCAGCAACAGAGCAATCGAAGAAAAGCGATACGTCTAATGACACGATGAACTCAAAAGGCAAACACAGCAGCTCTAAGAAACCAGCAAAAAAGAATAAAGATTCACATTGAAAGACGAAAAGTAAGAAGACTAAGCGGGATAAGGAAGCCTGAGCGCCTGCCCACGAAGAATGAGGTCTGGAGCAGGAATATGGTTAACTGCTGCAATATTTTGCACGTATTTATCCACTGCATCCTTATCGTTTGTGCCAAGCCTATCTGATGCAATAGAAGAAAGTGTGTTACCAGGTTGTACAAATCGATAAAGCTGGTCTCTCTCACTTACATAAACTTGTGTCCATGTATTGTATTTCTCATTCCAATCACTCAGAAGCAGGTGTCCTCTGTCATCATTTTCGATTTCAGGAAACTCATTTTGACTGACTTTTACGAGCAATCGATTGCTATCATCAACGCTCAAATGCATCATGTCATGGCTCAACTTGCTAACAGCAAGATCTGAACGCCCTTCATTGAGGTGATTTGCGATTGATTCGGCATCAGCATCCAGACCTTTTCTTGGACGCTCATCAGGGGTGAAAGACAACCTTTCCACCGCATGGCGCTCTGTGTGACCAGAGCGAAGGTCATCAACTTCATCCAGGTCAGCAGCTCTGTGTGATAGTCCTCTAGCGCCAAGGAAATTCTCGCTTTGCAGATGGTCGCGTAGCGAGTCGGACGCTGAGGAAAAGCCTGGTTTCACATTCTCACTCTCGAACATAACATGTCTCCGGACAGCCTCGCCAATCAAATCGTTCCGCAAAGAACTATCCGAACTGTTCCCCTTTTCGACAGCAAGTCCTTCGTATTTTACGCAGTTTGTAGACAATTCAGAGTTAATGAGCAACAACCGTTGCAACAGCATATTCTCTTTCATGGCTGATGCTGAGTTCAAAGCGACTAAGCCCTCGCCTGGCTGCAAGAGCAACTGCGCGACCATGAAGCTTTAATTGCGGCTCTCCAGAATTCAACCTTGTTACTTCAATCTCTTTCCAATCAAGACCATACCATCCGGTACCTAGTGCTTTTGCTGCCGCCTCTTTGGCAGCAAACCGCCCGGCTAAACGAGAACAAACATGCTTCGAGTTGCTCAGCACATAATGACGTTCACTCTCAGTTAGAATGCGCCGCAAGAAACGCTCGCCAAATCTCCCGTAGGCAGCTCGAATGCGACTGATAGAACAAATGTCAGTTCCAATTTTCAATGATCTGCGCTCTCAACTGCCAATAATTGAGTATAACTAAAACTGCTCCAGAGCTGCCTATGAGTTAGAACTCATCTCAGCAAAAAACGTCACGACTCAAAACCTACTGTTAATAGTCATCTAGAAGCTATGAGAAAAGCCTGAATCTACTTTAACTTTGTCAGAATCAAGTCTTGTGCGTATAAATATGAAAGAGGGATTGGCATCCGGGTTGTGATATTGAACATCTCAGTTAGCGCTGTAGATGTAGTTTCTGCACACCCAGGAGGGTCCACATGGTTGACGTAATTCCAGCTAGCAAATTGGCAAATCAATTTGAGAATAACAGTAATAGCGAAGGAAACAATGCAGCGCAACGCTTCCTGGACGATGTCTTTAGCGGTCCAAAACTCACGCTAGTCAAAGACACAACAGCGCCTCAGAAAATGGTGCAAGAATCGCGCGACTCGGACCGACCTGTCAAAGGCGTTCCGGGAGCAAGTATCGGTGCAGATGGTTACCTTAAGTACCATGGGCTGCACCTGCCCACCTGGTCGGGCAAAAACCCTGATGGCTCAAGCGCCACTCCTTTCAGAAATGATGATGGCAGTGTGAGAAAAGATGGCAAACTCAACGCTGAAACAGATAGCGCAGGCAGAGTGCTGGGAGCAGATGGCAAAGCTGTTTACGACAGTTCAGGGCTGAGGCGCTACGAAAATGGTTCACCGGTCGCGAACAAACTCGAATCAAGTGACCCTACAGAAATGGTAAAGAAACTCGAGTCCACCTCAACTCTGGATGACACAAGCCGAGCGCAGTTCAATCGAGCAATTGAAAGCGCCGACAAACTTGATCGTGTTGCAATGGCTCAGCAAATCGAGAAGAACGAAAAGTTTGTGTCGAGTCACACAACTGCATTCCTGTGGGAGACTGGCTATCAGCAGGCACAGACTGAATTAGCCACGTTAAGAGCTGAGCAAAGCAAATCTGCTAGCGCTGAAAGGCAGGCTGAGATAACTGCAAAAGAAACAGCGCTAGCGGCGAAAGAAGCCGAACTTGCAGCGAAGCCGTCGCTGAAAGATCAGGTTTCAAAAATGAGAGAAGCCAATGCAAGCGACGCGGAATCTGGACGACTCCTGGTAAGTTCTGCTGACACACGTGCAGCATATTTAGGCAAACTTGTTCAGCAAGACAGCGTCAAGAAATATTTGAACTTGAACGACAAAGCCGGCGTTGATGCTAAAGCTTTAGAGGCTGACCCGAATGTGAAAGAAGCTCGTCGAGTTGTGGGCGAACTGGTTTCGATGAATTATCACCTTCCACCGGAATTGAAGGGAGCCGCCAGAAGCCTGGCACCTTCGGACAAGAAGAAATAGGCGAGCCTATTTCTTTTCTTTGGACTCCTTTTCTTTAAGGTCAACTGCGGAGATATTGCTTGCTTTCTCCCATTGCTCCAGAACGCTTTTGCTCATCCATGCGATGAATTTTCGACCGTCGAGCAGCTGGCAGCCAATGCAAAGAAAGTCGCTTTTACCTACTGCAAAACCAACAGCCTGACTTGCGAGCCCCCCGAGGGGACCGAAAGCAGTTCCAAGCGCCATACCAACAAGATTTCCGACGGGTAATTCACTCAGAGTATCCATCTTGCTGACCTGCCGTTTCATTCGGATTTCGAGAGACTTTGTATTTCTCTCTAAACCTATGCTTTTTTCGCCGTCTCGGCTAATCTGCTGATTGGCAAAATTCCAAACACCGCGGGCCAAGTCACCAGCCAAAATCTCAATATGTTTGTCGTCGAGCCTGTGGAATTCCATCTATACCTCTGGTGCATTCACCTGTATCGCCGGATTCGTAAGCATTTGCGGTGTTCACGCCCGACTTGTTAAATACATCTTAGCATGAGACCTTTGCTTTCGCTTTGGGTCTGGAACTCAGGACTGCGAAAGCTCCGCAATCAATTCGTCCAGATTTTGAAAGCGCATTGACGGGTCTTTTTGAAGACATCTCTTCACTATAGTTTCACAAACCGGCGGAATGATGAGGTCTGGACGAATATCTGCCAACCTGGGCGGAGGCGCAGTTACAATCATTTGCCGCATATCAAAGGCACTCGACGCTATAAATGGTGTTTTACCTGTCAGCACTTCAAACATTAAAGTGCCAAGCGAGTAAATGTCGGTACGATAATCAACCAGGGAACCTCTGCATTGCTCTGGGCTCATATACATTGGCGTACCAACGGTTTCACCATGTATTGTGAACTTCTCTTTGGCGTCATCGTTAGTCATTTTCGCGATGCCGAAATCAACGATAGTTGCCTGCTCTCCACCAAATTCGTTAACGGTAACGACAATATTGGTGGGCTTAATGTCGCGGTGGATAACTCCAAGTTTGTGAGCATGACTCAAGCCAGAAGAGACTTGTAGAAATATATTTTTTGCACGCTCCCAGGGGAGATGACCTTCTTCATCCAAAAGCTGGCAAATAGTTTTGCCTGTCAGGTAGTCCATCACGATAAATGGTTGTCCTGTGCTGTTAGAACCAAAATCATGCACAATTACCACATTCGGATGACTCATCTGACAGATTAGCTGAGCCTCTTGCTGGAAGCGCTTCACCGCGGCATGATTCTTTGCCATTTGTGCGTCCATGACTTTTATGGCAACACTTCTATTTAACATTTTATGGCGGGCTTGATAAAGAATACTCATGCCACCACTGGCGATGACAGATTCAATTTCATACCTATCACCGAAAGAGAAAATTATTGCGGGATCTAGTTCGACCGTTTGAAGCACTTCTCCATCATTTATGCAATTTCTTGTGTCCATTGCAAAAGAGAACGAGCAGCGCGGACATTTTTTGTACAGAATTGGCTTTTTCTGCTCGTACATGAAATCGTGTACTGTTTTAAATTGTGGTTGCACTGTCTCAGCAGATGCGGCAGCATAATTCGTGACGGCGTCGGTGTTACCGACCTCTGCAAGCGATACTGTGTTGACCATTTCATTAGATTGAGAAAACAGTTCTTCTGCAACGGGCTGATAATTTGAGGTTGTTTCTGCTTCGCTCACAGGTCCACTGAAAAGTCCTCGCAAGTCCTTGTTTGTAGGTTTATGTGCAGGACTTTCATGTGGGTAGGCATGCGCACTAGACCCTGGTGGTGTGGGCGGCATCGGAGGAACAGGCGGCGTTGGTGGCACCGGTGGCGTGTTAGCTGGTTGTGGGGGAACGTAGGCTGGAGCCTGTGCGACACCAGGAGTTTGACTTGGCACACTGTTCGACAGAGAGGTTGGTGGCACCGGCGGTGTGCGTAAATTGCCGACTACGGCAGCAGAAGCAGAAGTAGAACCAGAAGTGGATGAAGATTGCTCACTCAAGACTGAGCTGCTTTGTCCTGCCTCATGCTGTGAAGCAACGATAGTATTCTGAACGACTTGCGAACTAGATTCAGCAGTACTCAAAATTGCATCTGCAAAAGCGGCTAACTGTTCATCTGATTCCGCATCACCAATGGCGTTATGCATATCATCAAGGAATTCAGATTTTGCGCCTAATCCGGCCAAGCTTACACTTACTTCCTCTGCAGACAGAGTGATAGTGTCTTCTTGCGATGCTGCTTTGCGTGAAGACGGATTCTGTGTATTTTTCGGAGTGCCAAATGGAAATGGACGCTTCTCCTTTGCTCCGCTGCCGGTATCGGCTGCTTGCGCCGCCTGTTCCTGTTGTGTGTTTTCTGTAGACGCTGCTTTAGCCGCTTCCGTAGCTGCTGCTAGGGCTTCAGGCGTCGAATGTGTAGCGTGGGTTGTTGATGCAGCTCCGGTCTGCATTGATGTGAAACCTGCAGCATGTTTGGGGGCGGGATGACTGGTCGAAGCCACAGGCAAAGAGTCCAGAGCATCCATTACGCCAGCAATCACTTCTGTAGGTATGGACTGAGGTGCAGAAGACATTGCCGCTGAAGACAGAGAAGAATCATGGTCTGGAGTGCGGTCAGAGGACTCTTCGGGAAGCGTTGAAGAATTTAGGCTCTTGAAGCTAGAAATGGATTCTGTACTGGCACTATCGGGAACATACACATCTGCTTCTTCGAGACTTTTCTTAGCGTCAATAGCTTGCTTCTCTCGGGATAACAAACTTTCGATTACAGAAAAGGTCTCAGAGCCCTTGCGCTGAACGGGCGTAGGTGTTTCAAACCCGCTATCAAATGAAGGATCGGAGGTCTGGCTCTGAGCCTGAGGTATGTGCACAGGTACTGCGGGCATAGAGGCAGAGCTCTCCGGCATGCCTCGTGCTGGAGCAGAGAACCCCTGTGCTGAAGCAGAGAATCCCTGTGCTGGAGCAGAGTACCCTTGTGCTGGTGGAAAACCACCCTGCGACGGAGCAGAGAACCCACCTTGTGCTGAAGCTGAGAACCCTTGTGTGGCTGGGAAGGCTGACTGACCTGGATGCGTAGGTTCTTGAGCTGAAGGAAACTCCTCCTGAGGAAACGAATTCCTTTCGGGACTAGAATGATCTTGTGCAGACAACGGGAATTTTTCCCTTTGACTGGTATCAGTCGCGGGCAGGAGCTCTTCGCTTGACGGCGGAACTAATACAGGCACACCAGCACTCAGCTGCGACTCAGCAGTGCCACTGCTGACAGTATCATCATTAGCTGAATCAAAATCTGATGCCAATCTCTTCTTTGAACTTGAAGCCCTTGCAGATGGGCTTCGTCCACTATCAATAGTAGGTCTGCTCCTATGAGGAAACTGTTCATCTTGGGGATCCTCATCCCCGGTAAAACTTGTTTCCTTCGGATTGTTTCCAGCGGCTTTGAGAAACAAGAAAACCACTGTTCCCATGCATCCTAAAACGAGAACTACCACAACTGCAGCAATGATGACACCAATGCTTGATTGCCCGTTCTGTCCGATCTCAGCGGCTGTCGACTGGTTCCCAGCAGAATTCTGGTTCTCACTGACTCCAGAAGTCCTACTCGCATCAGTTGTAGTTGATGACTGGTTTGAATCACCGGTAACTGAGTCAGGCAAAAGGGCGGGTGCACTGGCTGTAGCGCTGCTCGTTGTCTTTGGAGTCGCTGCATGCTGCCCCGCACTCCCCTTAGATTTTGCCGCTTCGACTTTTGCGCGAGCGCTCGCCTTCCGTTGTTCTTCAACTCTTCGTTGCTCTTGAGCTACTCTCAGCTCTTCTGCCTTTCTTGCTTCTTGAGCCTTTCGTTCTTCTGCCTTTCGCGCTTCTTGAGCTTTTCTTGCTTCATCAGCTTTCCGTTTGTTCTCTTCTGCAATTTTTTGCCTTAGTTCATTTTTCTGCTTCAGCTCAAGAGCCTTTGCTTCGGTCGTTTGACTCGGGTGCTGTTCCATGGCTAAGAATGCTTGCCTATGCTGGTCCTTAGCTTCGCTAGCTTTGGCACGCAAGGCTTCCGCCTTCAATGCTCTCTCTTTCTGAGCTTTCTCCTTCTGAGCCTTGTCCTTAGTAACTGCGGCAATCGGCGCGGGAGTAACTGGCTCAGGGGCTATCAATCCTAATTTTGCACAAACGGCTCGAATTCGCTTCGATTCAGAGCCTGCAGCATGGGCTCCGGTGTTCGACTCTAGTGCTTTTATACGTTCATCAAATGAATGAGAATTGTC
Source organism: Obscuribacteraceae bacterium (SeqCode) (assembly GCA_044226015.1). Taxonomy (GTDB): domain Bacteria; phylum Cyanobacteriota; class Vampirovibrionia; order Obscuribacterales; family Obscuribacteraceae; genus JAIEPM01. Next base: position 146,631 of record JBGAHS010000006.1, on the reverse strand, counting down.
TACGGAACCGAATACTTTTCGTTCTGCCTGCGTTAATAAGACAATTTCGTCATAGGTCAAAGCTTCTGCTGGCAACGATTGCAGAAGCTGTGATAACAATAGGACTGCTAACGTAAGATGGAGTCGCTGCAAAGCCTTCCCTCATAACCCTTTAAAACATATTCCCAAAATTAGCTAGACCATTCAAAATCTACTTGATCCTCACCTTACGTCAGGTTCTATGATTCAACTGAAGGAGAACAGAGTATGGAAATCAAGATTGGTGACCTGGCTAAACGAACGGGAATATCGGTTAGAACACTGCATCATTATGACGAAATCGGACTGCTTTCGCCATCCTTCAGAACCGAATCTGGACACCGTTTGTACACAAGCGAAGACGCATTACGGCTTCAGCAGATTCTCTCGCTGAAACTCTTTGGATTTTCACTTTCCCAGATCCAGCAATGGATAGAGACTCCAGAGCGTTCACCATTGAATGCGCTGGAACTTCATCTCAAAGTCTTAAAAACAGAGTTGATGGAAAAGGAAAAGACTCTTTCACAATTGGAAAGAATCGTTGGAGTACTGAAAAAAGGCGAAGAGCCGGACGTCGAGGACTTACTGGATTTAATTGAGGATACAAATATGATTGAGAAGTACTATTCGAAAGAACAACTCGAGCAGCTTTCGCGCCGTGCCCAGACATTAGGTGAAGATGGAATGATTGATGTTCAGCTGAAATGGAGAGTGCTCATCGACAAAGTTCGCTGCGAAATGGCTGCTGGCACTGACCCTAGCAGTGAGAAAGTCAGAACTCTTGCCAATGAGTGGAAGTCTCTAATAAACATGTTTACAGGGGGAGCCCCCGGTATTTCAGCCTCACTTCAGCGAATGTACGAAAACGAGGGCTCTGAGCGAGCTAGTCAAAATGCAATTGACAGGGAGCTTAGCGACTATATCGCAAGAGCTTTCTAGTTGTTTTTGATAATTACTAGCTAGACTGCTTGTTGGAATTTCAACAAGCAGTTTTCTCTTATGTGATTTCTTTCTGATAATCGCCGCGAAGCCAGTGATTTTCACGGCTCCTGTCTTAAGATAGGTACTCAATCCTTCTGCGGAAAAAAGATGACTGAAACGGCACCAGAAAACAATACTGTCATGCATGACACAGAGCTTGGCAAACTTGGTTATGCGCAAGAACTCTTCCGCTCAATGGGAGGATTTTCGAATTTCGCAATTGGTTTTTCTGTTGTTTCCGTACTGACAGGCGCAGTCACTCTTTACGATTACGGTTTGCGAATGGGTGGACCGCTTGAGATGACGCTTGGTTGGCCGATCGTAGCCTTCTTCACTATGTTTGTTGTCTTGAGTATGGCAGAGCTGGCATCATCGCTACCTACATCGGGCTCGATGTATCACTGGTCTTGCGAGCTTGGAGGGAAAGGTTGGGGCTGGTTTACGGCTTGGTTTATTATTCTGGGATACACAACTGCGCTTGCTGGAATTGATTATGGCTGCGCACAGTTCTTAATGCCCATGATAGGGCTGCCCGCTAGTCAGGTGAACTTATTGATACTGTATGTGGTGCTACTGGGATCACATGCATTAATCAATCAATATGGCATTAAGCTTGTTTCCTGGCTGAATGATTTCAGTGTGACCGTTCACATCGTTGGATTAGTCATAATAATCGGCGCACTGTTGATGTTTGCACCCAAGCAGGACATAAGTTATTTGACGACAGCTGTTACACGCAGCAGTGACAAACTGCCTTACTGGGGATTGTTCATTCTTGGTTTGTTGCAAGCTCAGTGGACACTTGCTGGTTATGACTCATGTGCCAGTGTTTCGGAAGAAACTGTAGATGCTCGCACCACAGCTCCATGGGGCATGGTCATTGCAGTGGTTGTGTCCACTGTCGTGGGTTACATCATGCTTCTGGCATTAACCCTGTCTATAAAGGACCTCGACAAAGTTCTTACAGCGACAGACGAAGCTGGTCATAGTATTCCTGCTGTTGTCGCTATTTTGGTGCAGTCACTCGGACCTCTGATGGGCAAGATAGTATCTGTTTTGACAGCAATGGCTATGTGGTTCTGTGGGCTTGGTGCAGTTACAGGATGCTCGCGAGTTATTTATGCTTTCGCTCGTGATGAGGGCTTGCCCTTTTCTAACATCTTTAAACGAGTTGAGGAGAAGCACCATGTTCCCGTTGCTGCTATTTGGGGATGTGTTGGAATCGCTTGCGCTGCTATTCTTGGAGCAGTAGGTATTGACCAGGCGCTTGCAGCTATCAACAAAACAGAAGTGACAGGAACTGCTTATGCGGTGGTCACATCGATAAGCACAATTTGCCTTTACTTAGCATACACCTTACCAGTCTACCTTTCATGGGCTGGACGTCACGACACACCAATTGTGCAGGGTCCATGGCACCTCGGAAAATACAGTCACATTATCAACTCGCTCGCAATACTTTGGACTATCTTCATCTGTTCCGTCATTAGTATCGCCAATGGTGGCACTGCCGGAAAGACTATGCTTGCGTTGATCTTTCTGCTCAGTCTCTGGTACACGTTGCGAGAGAAGAACAGGTTCAAGGGACCACATTGGATGGGCAAAGGGCTCTCAGGTTGAAGCTACTCAAACGCGGTCTTGCCGAGTTCACGAATGAATGACTGTTCGTATGTTGAACTAGACAATAATACGAACGATTGAACTGTCAAATTGTTCTATGTTTAACCACTCGTCATGTCGTATGGTCGTATTGTCGACAAGCTGGGACAGATCTCTCTGTAGACAGGTACCAAGCAGTCCTCGCTCTTCTCAAAACCCTGAGGAAGTCCGCAAGGAGACATAGTGCTGAGCACTACCCTGGGATCGAAACAAAATTTAAATCCGAAAAGGAGACAATTCCTACTCTTGAGGTTTGATTTGACGACTACTCGACAATACGACAGGACGTAAATTCATCCTGTTAACCAATGCAAACGCCACCCCTCTTCTAGCGTTTCAAGAGACAAATGTAATTACAAACAAATTGATTTGCGTCAAAATACTCTCCAGGTGAATGCCAGAGGAATTTAGATGAAGAAAGTGGGCGCGACAAAGCATATTTTCTGTTTGATCGCTGGTTTGCTTCTCGGTGGAGGTGCCGTACAAATGGCGTCAGCTGACGTTTCGCATGAGTCATCACAGCTCGCAACAGCAGAAAATTCTTTTGGATTTGACCTTTTGCATTACCTCCAGAAAAGCGAAGCTAAGACGAAAAACATATTCATTTCGCCTTACAGCATTGCTACCGCATGCTCGATGGCCTGGTATGGTGCACATGGCGATACCAAGTCTGAATTAGGGAAAGCTCTTCATTTGGGCGTCAAAGCTGATAGCAATAACTTTGCCGAATTGAACAAATCGATCGCGTCATTATCAAATGTTTGCAAATTCACCAATGCCAATGCCATTTTTGCAGACACTCAATTCAAGTTCAAAGCGGCTTTTATCAACGATTGCAAGAGTAATTTCTCTGCAGAATGCAAGACTGTTTCCCTCAATAAGCCTGAAGGAATCCAGTCTGTAAACGATTGGGCAAAAGAGAAAACGGAAGGGAAAATCAAATCTATTATTGACAAGCCACCAGGCGACCTGGCTGGTATTCTCGCAAATGCTGTTTATTTCAAAGGCAAATGGAATACTCCTTTTAAGAAAGAACTTAGTTCAGACGCGCCTTTCCATAACGCTGACGGCAGCAAAAATAACGTAAAAATGATGTCGCTATCAGGTGATCTCAGTGCATATGTCGGGCAAGGTTTCAAGGCAGTAGCACTTCCTTACGCTGGAAAAAGACTCAAGGCATACATTTTTCTTCCAGATTCCGGAACTGCATTGGATGAGCTCATAAAGCAGTTTTCCGCTGCGAATTGGAAGAAGTGGAAAAGTTCATTCTCCACTAAACCAGAAGCCTATTTGGGCTTACCTCGGTTTACGCTTGAGTATTCCAAAGGGCTGGTTGATGCACTAAAATCGCTTGGAGTAACACGTGCATTCACTTTCGAACAGGCTGATTTTTCACCTATGTTTGAAACTGCACAAAAAATTCGCATCGCAGATGTCTTGCACAAAACATACGTACAGGTCAACGAAGAAGGCACGGAAGCTGCTGCCGTAACCGCTGTAGTGATGCAGGCTGAAACAGCAAGATTTATTCCCGACAAGTTTAGTATGACGGTTGACAGACCGTTTATTTTCGCTATTGCTGACGACACCACGGACAGTATTCTATTTCTGGGAGCAATCCAAAAGTTGGGACCGGAACAATCAAAATGAAGATTCTCGCAGTTGATGTCGGAAACAGTGAAATAAAGCGCGCCGTAATAGAAAAGGGAGACGTCGGACAAGTCGAGAGAAGCTCAACAAGAGATAGCGAAAGCATCCTGAAAGAGCTTGCTAGTTCGGAGTTTCCGCTGGTGCTCTGCTCAGTACGAAGCCATGTGAGTCGTAATATCAGGACTGCGCTTGAGTCGAATTCCAAACAAGTTGCCCTTGAGTTAAGCGCAAAAATACATGAGCCTGTCTCAGGTTTTTATGAGGGAATTGGGGCAGACCGCATTGCTGATGTAGCCGCAGCCTGGGAAATGTTTGAAGGAGATAGACCAGTCGTGGCGATTGATTTCGGAACTGCCACCACTATCACAGCGGCTTCTCGCGCTGGCAAATTCAAAGGTGGCTTCATTACACTAGGTCTTGGAACAATTTGTGCCAAATTAAGTGAGGCACTTCCCGAACTTCCGATAATCGACCCGAGACAGGCAAAATCACTCGAACCAGCTTATGACTCTTACGGGGCAATTTGCAGGGGCACTGTTACAGCCCATGTTGGAATTGTTGAAAACTGGATATCAATATTCAAGACAGAATTAGGCGACGACCTTGCTGTGATTGCTACTGGGGGTTGGTCTGAATACCTTGCACCTTTATGTAAATCCATAGAAAGGACAGATCCTCATCTTACATTGAAAGGCATATGGAGCTTGTACAAGCATGCAAACAAAACAATGCCAAAACCTAACAGCACTCAGATCAAATGACGAGCATTTCGGACGAAATCTTATTGAATTCGATGATCGTCATTTGTCTCTTCTTTTGGGGAGCGTGGGGAATCTGCGATAAAAAGGCTCTTGGCTATACATCTCCTGTCGGTCAAATGGCTGCAGTTTATTGCTTTGCACCTCTAATTGCTTTGACACTGTCCGTAGTGCTAACGCTTACTTCGCCTGGCTGGAAAATAAGCCGGGAAATGATTCTTTATGAGAGCATGGGCGCAGTCGTCTATTTTGTTTCCACCATTTCCTATCTATTTGCATTGTCCAGAGCCGAGGCGAGCCTCATTCTCGGTGCAACAGCGAGTTATCCGGTAATCGCCCAAATATTGGCAATGCTCTTCCTGAACGAACCACTGAGTCCGATTCGCCTTATGGGTTGCTGCGTAGCTGTGGTCGGAATTTTTGTACTTGGAAAATCGAGTCATGAATTTGATTCAATGGAAACGGCAGCAGCAGAGACATCCAGCGTTCCAACAAGCATCACGACTGAAGAATCAAGCTTTCAAGCGATGGCGGAAAATAAATCAGATCTTTCCGCAGAGAGGATTGAAAGGCTTCATGGTGTAAACCACGACGAAAAAACTAAAGCCAGACTGAGCGTCGCACTCACTATCCTATGTGTGACCGTAGCATCAATCGGCTGGGCTAGCCGAGGCATATTTGACAAGCTTGCTTGTTTTGGAGACGCTCACCCGCTGGTTGTGAATCTCACTAAGGATCTGTGCGATTCTTGTGTTGGTTTTTTGGTTGTGTCATGGGCGATCTACAAACGTAATGTTCTTCATTTCACTAATATGGGATTATGGACTTGGGCTAGTCGATCGGCACTATGCCTCGCCGGTGGTGGTGCTGCATATTTCGTAGCTTTGTCGAAGACCAGTGCATCATATGTAATCGCAATCACAGGCATTTATCCCATTGTTATGTACCTTTTGGCGCTGTTTGTTTTGAAAGAAAAGTTCAACAACACCAGAGCCATAGGCATCGGTCTGATCACCATTGGTGGTGTCCTAACCCACATTAGTCGAAGCACCTGATGAGAAGCAATTGGGTACGAATAGCTATTCCTCTGCAGTGTTAAACCAAATAGCGTTGAAATCGGAAAGGACAGAGAAACATTAAGCCTAACTTCTCTGAGACAAAGCTAAGCCACCGGCCATGGTATTCCTCCCAATTAGCGCCTTGATAGACCGACTTCCGATAATCGAAAATCATAGCGGTGGGTGACAGTTGTGATTGTGATAGGGGGTTGGATATGAGCGACCGCGCATTGGATACGAGCAGAACAGAGAAAGCTGGTACACAAGCACTTCTACATTTGGATCCTGATGCGGGTAGATCTTTTGATGAATGGCGCGATAGACATCGCAGCGCAAGTGCACAGTCATTGCCTGAGCTCACTCTCGTAGCTGACAAGCAGCCAAAGCAAGCAGTCGCTGGGTCCCAACCGGATGCTCAAGCTCCCGAACATCACACAATGTCATCCCGAGTTTTTTCCTGGGGATGGACCTTCGACATAAAAGATGAGCATGGAAAACCGGAAGGTGTTGTCGATCAAAAGATGCTCCATTTGCACAAGACATTTGAATATAAGGATGCTGCGGGTGCAACACAAGCCACTGGCAAAGAACGCATATTCAGTTGGGGCACCAAAATTGATGTCACAGATGCAAATGGCAAATCAATCGGAGGCATCCAGGAAGAGGTTTTCAAATCATGGTGGCATCCACACACCATCTATTCAATAGTAGATGACAAAGGAAACAAGATTGCCACCTCTGAAAAGGTCGAGTTTCTTGCAACTGACTTTACGCTAACCAACAACAACGGCGAGACGATTGCAAAGATCCATCGTCCCTGGCTGAATTGGGTTCGTGATAATTGGCAGGTCGATATTCAAAAACCTGGTGAAGTTGATAAGCGCCTTCTGTACATGATTCCTGCTTATAAGAGCTCAGCCGATGCGGATAGGCGTGCCGAAGAGGAAGCTGAACAGCGCCGCAAGGACGAAGAAGAGAAGCAGAACAAAAACGAAGACTAGAAGTCGAACTACTTCTTGTTCATATCTATAAGATGGAATCTAGTCCAGTTTCTCATAATGTATATTATGTTTCATCGACGCTCAAATAAGCCGAAAAGCATTACCGGTAAATCATTTTCAGGCTCGAATTTTTCTGCCGTTTTTAGAGCGAAAATGATTTTTCAGTTCAGATTTCTACCTGGAAAATTAAATCGACGAAATTTCAGTGATAAAGTGTGACACTCAAAACGTGATGCGTTTACAGAGGAATGGTTCATTTCCATTCCTCGTCGAGTATTGCAAAAATGACGTCATCAACCCATTCATTTTTAAACCAGAGGCTTTTGGAATGGTGAGCCTCCTTACGCAGACCTAATCGTTCAAACAACATGAGTGACTTTTGATTGCGTGGATCTATGGATGCGTAAATTCGATGCTTTCCACAACTTTTAAAGAGAAAATCGATTACGGCTCTTAGCGCTTCAAGGGCATATCCATTTGATTGAAACAACGGGTTTAAGGTAACACCCAACTCGCAGATACGGGGTTCAGATTCAAGCACGTGAATGCCCAGGTCACCAATCAAGGTTCCATCCTTCAGAGCAATGCCAAGCTGAAACCATCCTTCACTTATTTCTCGTGCTTCCATAAGACGAATAAGTGATAGAACTTCCTCAATCGACTCCGGCAACCAAGATTGGTACAGACATACGTCCGGACTTACCCGGTACTCAAACATCGGAGCGGCATCAGCCGAACGCAGTCGGCGTAGGAGCAAGCGCTCTGTTTCTATTTCTTGAAACAATGAAATTCTCCCGCAACTGACATTACAATTTTTGATTCAGTCTACCTTTTCTTGTGTGGAGAGTCTGCTCAACTTATCATTATTGAAGATGTGGAGTCCACACCACAGCCAGCCTCCTAATCATCGAGTTTCATCGAGTTCAACTTGATTTCCCTCAATAGAAAAATGCTCTTATTCTATATTCTCTTCGCTGTACTGGTGGCTGAACCGGCGACGCTGGCAGCGCGTTCTGAAAGCAACGCAAAGCTCCTTGCAGAAAGGGCAATGAAAGACATGTTTGCTGGCCAATATGAAGCAGCAATAGCAAATGCAAATAAATCACTGAAGCAGGACCCAAGAAATCATGAGGCGCATTGGGTTCTGGCTAATGTCTTCATGGCTCAAGGTAAAGCACTTCAGGCTGACAGAGAGCTAGCACTCTGCAAAAAATACAAATCCAAATTGAAGTGTGCAGACTGTCTTAAACAAGCAAAAAGACTGGAGAAATTGATCAAAGAGCAACGGACAAGAGCCACTTTGGTTCCCAAACAAACCAGGTGAAATCGACCACCGGTACGGATTCTGCTATCAACCGCAAAATGTCTGTTCTAACGGAATTGGTCCCACGCACTGTAATAGGTTCATGAACTAAGTATCAAACGAATAAGACATCTGTTGTCGCTTCATTACTAAAATCGCAATTGATAGAAAAAATGCAGTATTTAAGATCGCAAGACAAATATCTGTTAAACCGACAGAACAAGTAGCTTGGCCAAAAACATCATGAATGAGTGTTGGGCAAAGAAATTTCTTGATTTCGGGCAGGTAGGGCATTGCTTTAGGATCAATGTCCACACCAAAGAGAAAACCAGTTACCAGACTGATCATAAGGCATATTCCCTGCCGTTTCGGATCAATTATCAGCACCCTGATTAGAGCCCCAGCCGCAGAAGCGATACAAGTGCTTAAGAATAAGGCAAGCAATTTCACTGCTATAGCCTGAAACGAATCACGCATCACCAGCAGAATTGGAATATGACAAGGCAGAATAGCCCACATAGTTAACATATACGCCAACCATTTGCTGAACACAAAGCAAGACTTTGAAATTGGGCGACAAAACAAAAGCTCAAGGCAATCTTGCCTTATCCCAGTACTCACGCCCTGCGCCCCCATCATCAACGGCATCATTACAGCTACTCCCTGCAGCTGCGTGGAAGAGGGTAGAAGAGTAGCGAGGAAGAAGCAAGCTAGCATCACTTTTGTATTACTAACTCTGAACAACCAGGTCAGGGTCGTTTTTATGATTGGTAACGAGACGTACATCAGTCTGCTATTTCCTCGTTTCTAAAAAACGCCTCGAGCCGTTGCTCCGCTTGTGCACTATAGACTGGTAAACCAGCCATGGCAAGATTTTTCAGTATCGCACTGGCGCCCTTGTCACCACGAACCAAAAACATCGCTTGTTGTTCACTTTGAGAGATAACCCTAGCGCCAGACTGCAACGCTATTGCATCGATTCCCTCAGAGCTCAACTCGCACTGAAGCCAACGAATAACCAGTCTGTAGGTTTTGCTGTTCTCTTCACAGAGAACGTCTTCACCGGCGACCTTCCCGTCTTGCACAAAAATGACTCGATCGCAAATACGCTCAAGGTGATCCAGTTGATGAGAGTTGATCAAAATCGTCTTACCTGCGCTTTTGTTGCTATCAATTGTTTCAAGAATTTCCATAGCACCAACTGGGTCGATGCCCGATGTGGGCTCATCTAGCAATAGTAGACGAGGGCTGTTAATCAACGCTTGAGCAATGCCGACCCGTTGTAACATGCCGCGAGAATATGTTCTGATTTGCCTATCCCATGCACCTTCAGCTAGACCGGCTGCTCGAAGTTGATTTCGAGTTTCATCGGCGACATCGCGTTTTGGGATACAAGCCAATTCGCAATGATAACTAATGAACTCACGACCACTGAGCCAGGGCTCAAAATTAAGCCGCTCAGGCATATACCCAATCAGCGAGTTCAATTTTACATCACCCGGTTTGAAGCCAAAGATATCAATTTTTCCTGTGTCTGGACGGTGCAAGCCGAGAAGACACATGATGAGAGTTGTTTTGCCAGCACCGTTGGGTCCTATAATGCCAATAGTTTCGCCTTCTTTGACGTTGAAACTCATTTCGTCGAGGCTTTTGTTCTTATTGCCGTGATAACGCTTGCTGATCTGATCAACTGCTATCGCTATGCGAACAGCACCGGAATTGGTGGCATCCATCGAACTCTCAGCGACACTCACAAATGCTACCGAAGGTTAGGCGGCGAGTGAACGCAAGATGGCGGACTCAACCCAGCCTCGCCTGCAAAGCAGTTCGTCAAGTTGAGATTGAGAGGTTCGCTGGTCAATCAGTGCAATTTTCACCATATCTAGTGTCACCAACTCAAGCAAAAGAAGACGTTTTGCATTTGACTCTAGTGGACGCATTGGCGCTCCGTAAAGCTTTTGCCCCATAAGCATTCCCTCAAGTTCTGTCTGTGAAATGAGTCTCTTATCCTGCAAAATTTGACCTAGAGGTAAATCAATGTCTGTTTGTTTCCTTACAGCTTCCATTAGCTCTTCGTAGGAAATAATTCCAGCTGCGACACAAACGTGCCCGAGGAATGGTTTGAGCTGATCAGGCGAATAAGGTTCTGCTGCACCCTTCAACTCCGAGCTCAATTTCTCTCGGAAGACCTTATCTTTTAACGCCGTGTGGGCTTCTCTTGCCTTCGCGGTGATTTTCGACGCCTGTTCGAGCGCTTTGAAATTTTCCATAAAGTTCGAAGGTTTCAAAGCCTCGGATAAACGCAAAAAGGCACTGTCGATAACGGATTCGTCCGCATCGATGGAGGTACCTAAAACTAGAAAATAATTTGTGTTCGCCATAGTATCCATGGCTAGCATACCGCAATATTGGTTATCACGCACGGTCAACTGTTAGTGGCAATTTGCAAGTTGAGCGCCGTGAAATTTTGTCGACAAGACGTATGTTGATATGTTCAAACAGTCGATCGTCCTACGACGGGTTTATCGGAAGCCAAAAAAACCGTATGACATCCAGAACCTAAACTACAGACTCCGAATTCATCAGACTCACTGTTCCAATAGCTCTTTCCGCATGCTTAACAGGCAATGATTACACAAAGCAACACCCGTCGCATCAGGCTCAAGACTGTCAGCTACTCTCACTCTGGTATGCTTCTAACTTTGGCGGTTTCAGTATGGCAAGTGATTACATTTACTCAATTGGCGTAAACACAGGCAACTCGCTTGACGCGGCAGATGCGGTGCTTACTTGTTTTGGTTTGGATGGCTCAATTAGGGACATTGATTCAGTGAGCCAGCCAATGCCAGGAGAACTTGCAGAGGCTTTGCGTGCGTTCCGGACTTCGATTATGGAAAAACGTGGTGACATGCCTGCGGCTATTCTGCATTATGACAATCGGTCCTCCTCGCTGGGTCTCAAATGGGCTCATGCCGACCAGCTCATTACGGCGTTCACCGTTTTTGCGGCAGACACAGTTAATCAGTTGAAGGATAAGCTAGTAACTGAGAAACGCATAGAAGAGCCAGTCGATCTGATAGGCTTTCATGGGCAAACCTGCGCACATCAGCCACCATCCATCGCAGGAAGCGGCAGCACATACACCATACAAATCGGCAACGGACAGCTCCTGGCAGATCTTACAAACACCACAGTTGTGTACGATTTTCGCTCGGATGACCTCATGAATGGCGGCGAGGCAGCGCCGTTGGCTCCTGTTCATCACGAGCATTTGGCCCACAGTCTGGCACATGCAGGTCGCTTTCCAATAGCATTTTGCAATGCAGGAAACACTGGAAACATCAGCGTTATAACTGAAGATTCAGCTAAGAATATTCGCGTATCTGGATGGGACGTTGGTCCGTTCAATGACTTCCCCGACAAATTGATGCAAGCTGAAAGAGGCTTACCATGCGACTTGGATGGAAACATTGGCAAAAAGGGTTCAGTCAAAAAAGAACTGTTGCGATTGCTTTTCGACAAGTCAGCATTAACAGACTCAGGTGAGAATTTCCTACTTCAAGCGCCACCCAAATCGTCTGACCCACAATGGTATCGGATTATTCCAGCTCTCGCAGGGCAGTCAGGAAATCCTTTTTCATTTGAGGATCGCATTCACGCTGCAGAATATTTTGCAGCATATGTCTTCTTCTATTCACTGAAGTGGATCCCTGATGAACACAGAATGCCTCGCACTTTTGCCTTGTGTGGTGGTGGCTGGAACAATCCTGTAGCGCGAGGGCAATTTGAAAAACTATTGCGAGGGAATCAAGCTGACGCTGTGATTCTCGATGAGCATAGTGAACTCTTTTGTTCAATTCAAAAACGTATTTCGGCAGAACCATCGGCAATTGAAATTGGCATGGCAGACGAATTTGGTTTTAGTGGGCAGTTCATGGAAGCTCGGTTGTTTGCTGATGCTGCCGTAAAAAGAATAATGGCAGAACCTTTCAGCCGTCCCGAAACAACGGGCTGCAAGAGTCCATCAATACTTGGACTAATATGTTTTCCTCAATCGAAAAAAGAGAACGCAACTCCACGCATTCGCGAGTGGCTTGCCCGATATGACAGCATGAACGCTGGCTTCAAAGCCGATTTATTTAAGTTCGACCCTAGATGGAGTAGAGCATCAGGCGGATGGGAGAAATTTTTTTCAAAGCAAACTACATCTCTCCACTAGTAAAAATTTTTACTGCGATCATTTTTCGTGCTGCAACACAAAATTGTAACTAGAGCCATGGGGAGGGGATCAGGATACGGAGCTGGAGGAGCGGATGAGTGTAAGATGCCCGAGAGCGAATTCCTTGCCTAATACCACTGTACGACAATACGACCAGTCGAACTTTCGTATAGTGCACAATAATAACCATCGAACAGTCAAATCTTTAACAGGTAGAACATAGTACTGACTAAGCTACGAACCCAATAATAGACATACTCAACACAAATATACTTTTCCCACCAATAGGTGAGTCAGAGAGGCGATATCATGTTTCGATGGCACAGAAGAGAAGCCCGACTTCTCATGCTTTTGAGCACAGGACTGCTTATGCAGAGCGCGAGTGCAGAACGTAGACAGGACAATGATAAACAACTAAAGAAGGGTGAACATATGGCGAAAATTACAGGAATCGGCGGTGTGTTTTTCAAATCACAGAAAGATCCCAAAGCCCTTTCTGAGTGGTACCACAAGAACCTTGGAATGCCTGTCGAATCATGGGGCGGGACGATAATCAGAGACGGAGCAGAACAATCTGCTCGAGGCATGGGCACAGCCTGGAAAGTCACCGAAAAAGATAGCGACTTATTCAGTCCCAGCCAATCAAACTTCATGATCAACTATCGAATCGACAACATGGACGATATGGTGGCTCAGCTTAAGCAAAATAATGTGACAATCACAAAAGGTCCTGAATGCCATGAGAACGGTAAGTTCCTGGAGTTACTTGATCTTGAAGGAAACAAAGTAACATTGTGGGAACCGATGGTTTGGGACGAAAAGAACAAGAAACCATAGTTCACATCCTGCCAATTTCGCAAATATGCTCAGACATTGCCTGATGGATATCCTTCGTCCATGGCTTATCTGAGCTTCTTTGAATGTTTCAAAGCGCAGTTTGATGTAACCTTACTAGCTGTCATGGAGCGAGAGGTCACCCATGGGACGGGACAATCGAAGCAAAACAGCTACTAGCGAACGTATGAAAACTACGCTCGAACCAGGTGCATTTGAGGAACCGCTCAATCTGCCGCCCGGAGAACAGTTCATCACAAAGGGGATGCTACTTCGTAATCGCAAGAAGATTGTGAATTTCGCTGTGATTGCTTTGCTGACGGCTTCTTTGCTCGCATTTTTCGTTAAGCCAAAAGCACCCAACGCACAACTCGTAACACCGTCGCAAGAATTGCAAGGCTATGAGGCTGGGTTGCCGGGCAACAACAATCTCGCCCAGAAGGTTGCAAGCTCTTACAGTATTGCTTTTGTCCTTATGGGAAGTCCTTACACAGCCAAAAATGCCGAAGCACTTGAGCATGTTCGCAGTTGGGCGCAAAACAGATTTCAGGCTTCTCCAGATTTTCTCCACCCAGTGAGTATCAAACAAGAGGACGAACCAAATGACACCATAATCGGTGCCTTTGGATACAATCTTTTTGCAAGTGTTCGCTATGCAATGGAGAGCGTGGTTGGAGGCATTTTGCAGACTCGTATAGCGGACTTCCATGATGAAGCAGCTTACAAGAGCTTTGCTGACTCCTTTTTCGAGTTGTACGGTGAGGACGGCGAAGCTGCAACATTGCTAGCGAGATATCAATCGGACCGAGCAAAAGGCGCAATCGATATTTTGCTCTGGACAGCGGCTTGGGGTGCAAGTTTACTTAGCTCTATTGCTGCGATAACACTCTCATCGAGATCAAAAAGATTTGAGACTATTCGCTTGTCGCTGGTTCTTGCCTGGGGTTTAATTGCAGTTTCCTACGGGACAACAGCCTGGATGACAAACTCAATACCAGCTTGCATCAGCGGCGCTCTGGCAACATTCGCTGCTTGCTATTTTGCAAAACCTTTTGTTCTTCTAACACGTCAAGATTCGAGCTTAAAAGTCTACTTCGTAACATTGAGTTCTAGATGGATTGCGCTGTCAGTTTGGGCAACTTACTCGCTTGCTGCAATCACGATGCTCACATGGATCAGAAGTGCGACACCAGAGAACAACGACCCTATAACATTGCTGCTCTCGTCATTTAGCGGCAATTTTCTGACAGACCCCGAGGATGGGAAGCGCATCGTTGCCCGTGTTATCGGAATAATGTGGGTTCTAATATCTCTCTGGTCTTTCTCTCAAAAAGACAAAGATGCAAAAATTGCAGACCAATTGGAAGCTGAACTTCGTTCGCTCTAAGAAAGTTGATCTCGAGGTTTTGTGGATTCATCTGAAGTTTACAACAAGCTCCGAGAATGGCAGTTAGCACGGCTTCGGAATATCGCAAAAGAAGGGGCAGAAAAAACTGCAACTACTCCCGCCAGCCTGATTGCATCAGACAAAGAAGCAATTAGAGAACTTATAAAGTCGGCTTCACAGCCAGCCGCGAAGCAGCAGCCGACCTCTAGGTTAAAGATAACGTCGCTGCCGATCTTCTGGTTCCTAGCCCAAGTTTTGGCTCTAGCAGGACTCTACGCTCAAAGCGGGGACAACCCGATAATCGGCTATTACAACTCGACGCTAGCTTGTCTAATAGGGCAATGCCGTGGAGATTTCATTACGTTGGGAGAACGGTTTGCTTTTGCTGCGTTTTTTATTTTGCCATCAGTTTTGCTATTGCTGACACCTTCGGCGTCTTTCCAACCATTGCATAGCCCTCGTTCCACGGGGTTGCTCTCAGAACTTCAACGTTTTTTTTCAAGCCAGAAAAAGATTGGATTCTTACTCAGCGCTCTTGTACTTGTCAGCACTTTTAGCTTCATAGTGTTAAAGCCCGAAAGCACTGAGTCTTGCAAAACTCTAGCATTCACTGTTCTTGGTATCAGTCTCGGTGCATTGAGTATCGCTATTTTTGCTTTGCGCTTCACTTTTTCACAACGTGAGGTTCTTGATTCCAAGCTTGACCAGATTCAAAAGGAAATTTCCGGAGAAGAGCGAAAAGGAAGCAACGGCATTTCTCTCTTTTCGATCGAGAAACTTGAGCTTTCGATGCGCGAGCTTATTCAAAGAGAACGTGCAATTGCAGATTTTTCCAAAACTGTGATAGTTAGCTTTGATAAGAACATGAAGATTGATGCGGTTAGCCCATCTGCGCTCATGCAATGGGGCTATTACCAGTACGAAATGCTGCATAAAAATTTCGCGGATTTTGTGTTCCAGGAAGATCTCGGACAGGTCGATGACGGGCTGGGAAAAGCGAAAGAAAAGGGAACTTTCGAACTGGTTGCGAGAATCAGGCGGAAGGATAACACAATTGCTGATTACAACTGGTATGTTGATTGGTCACCGCGGCTTGATCGATTTTTCGTAGCTTGTGATGATGTAACAGATCGCATGATGCTGGAAAGAGCAAGGAATGATTTTATAGCCCAGTTAACTCACGACATGAGGTCACCGATCGCTGCCGTGGTCATGACCCTAGCTTTGTTTTCAGAAAAAGTCTTTGGCGAGCTTCCGACCAAGGTTTATGAGTCTATCGACCGAGCACAGTCAGGTCTGAGTCGCGTGCTCGACCTGATTAACGACATTCTCGATACCGAAAAACTTCATCACAGCTTACATGTAATCGACGCCGTTAATGTCGATCTATTCGAACTTTGCGAACGTGTTTTCTCTGAACTCCAAGCAATTTCAGTAGAGAAAAAGGTTGGGTTCGAACTCAGCGGAAAAAACATGCAAGTTCCTGCAGACTTCAATTTAATGACTAGAGTGTTTTCAAATCTGCTCAGTAATGCGATGAGTTTCTCGCCGGCGGGCAGCAAAGTTAGAGTCGAGGTAATTGAATCAAGCGATGCAGCCATAGTCAGAATCATAGATAGTGGTCCTGGCATTCATCCTGACTATCAACAGATGATTTTTGAACGATATAAAACTGCAAAACTTGTTAGCTCGAAGAGAGTCAGCACGGGCTTGGGCTTATGGATTAGCAAGGAGATTGTTCTTGCACATGGCGGCAAAATCGGCGTTGAATCGGAGCTCGGAAAAGGAAGCACGTTTTGGCTATCGCTGCCAGTTAAAAAGCGGGCAAGTGTAGCTAGCTTGTAATCCGCTAGAGCCGAACTTAGACTAGTACAAACTCAATACTAATATCAGGGCAACGCATGCAGCAAATCAGCGCATACAGTGAACAGCCCATGCAGCGAATAAGCGCATGCAGCGAATCAGCACATGCAGCGAATCAGCGCTTGCAGTTACGTAACGCTAATGCTTCGCACCGTTGATCTGTGCATCCCAAGATTCACACGAGAATACCGGAATGGCTGCATTGTTGGCTTTTAGATTCTCGTTCACAAAGACAATCTTACAGTTCTTGTAAGCCCTTCCGAGGCTATCAAGTTTTCCGTTAAATACAAGAAAGAGAGGAGATGCTGTCTTTGCTAATCGAGGTAATTGAGGCAGGAAAATAGCATTATCACCATCGCTCACCGGTCCCTTTCCGACCTTGTATGCTTTCAGACTAGGAACGGACTGTGAAGAATGAGCTGTTGTTTGAGGGTCTTGAATTGGACTGAGTATCAAACCTCTAACGTATATTTCATCAGCCAACTCTTTCATTGGAGAAATGTCAGCGCCTTTTGCGGAAGCCAAAACAAAGCTCTTAACTAGATCGCGACCACGAGTCGTTACCTTCTCATCGTCTATCAGCGGACGAGGCAGACTCAATCGCATATGAATGATTTTGCCATTCTTTTTGCTCACGCTTAGAATCAAATGAGCAGTAAAAGATTCGCTGTAAAATGAGTATTCTGTGGTACCAGATTGAGTGTCATGCTTCTCCTTTAGTTTGAAACCAAAGTAGGAAATAAAGTCATGCCCAGCTGCGTCTTTATAGTTTGAATCAAGAAGTGCCTCAGCACTTACAGACAGGCATGAAGCGAATAGGCAAACACTCGCGATAAAAGCCTTGCTGATTGCCGGCAGTCTGAGCTTGAACGCCGACAATTTGCTTTTCGCTCCTTTTTCTTCGTATTCTCTTGACCTGAGGTACATAGATTCTTTGTGCTGTAGTGTTCTAAGACTCTTATATCAGAAGCTAGTCCAGCGAATTCTTAGCTCTTAGTAAGCAAGGTTTCCAATTGAAGGCAAAATTCAAAGGCACTAATTCTGGTGTCATAGAAAAAAACTTCCCAAGCAAAGATTTACACCACTGCTTCCTGATAGATATCTTCTTGGATGCCGATCTTATCTAGCTTTGTAATATCGCAAAAACACGTAATATTAAAACTTTTGAGCAACGGGTGTGTTACACATCAGTTCGATATGCGCACGCCATATCTGCGCCTTGACACTATTTTTTGCAAAACATACGATTTACATGTCTCAGAAATCAGGTGGCGAACGTCATTGCGTCCGCCTCCAGCTATATCGTTTGTATACCTAGTAGGGGCTAAAGAGCAACCGCATGTCGAAAATTGCAATCATAAGTCAGGCAGAGCAAGGTGTCTTAATTGATATTAGTGGATGCTCTTCCTTGCAAGAAGCGAAGCAGTATCTGACTTCGACCTTGCAGGTCTCAAGCCAGTTCTGGGAGGGGTTAACTGTAGACCTCAACCTGGGACCATTGGTTTTCACTCCAGAGCAAGTCAACGAAATTCAAGCTATAGTTTCTGAAGTCGGTGTGCATCCTCGACAAATTTATTCACTGAGTCCAATTACCAGAGCGTCTCTCACACAATGCCGACTTCCAGCCGGTTCAGCTGTTGAGACTTTCCCCACAGCGGAGTCGGACGAGCAAGCAAGTCCAGCGACAGTTTTGAGCAACCTTGAAGCAGCTTATTCCGGGCAACATGCTGTTGCCGCTGAATGTGGTGCTGTGAGTGACTGTAAGGTAGATGCAGCAACGGCAACAATTACCGCAGAGAATGAACCAGACGCAAGTTATTCAGGGGCAATCACCTTCTATTCGGACGACGACCTGGAAATTGAAGGAAACGCCAGGAAGCATTCACTCCCAGAATTGTGGTTAGCAGCCAGAAGCGGTTCTGTGGATGCCTCTGCTCCAAAATTCGTCGGAGACCTACCAGCTGCGCCAGCGCCATACAATGCGCCAGTTGCTGCGAAAGCTCCAGTAATTTCCAATTCGACAGCGAAGACCAACACCACGCCCGCGGTCTTGATGATGAAGCAGACACTTCGCTCTGGTCAGCGTGTATGCCACAGAGGTCATCTCGTTATCATTGGAGACGTTAACCCAGGTGCAGAACTTGTGGCAGACGGAGATATCACAGTCTGGGGCGCATTGAGAGGAATGGCTCATGCAGGTGCCGGTGGAAATACCAACGCAGAAATTAGAGCTTTAAAATTTGACCCAATTCAATTGCGGATAGCATCTGCAATAGCACGGTCACCCGACCGGCACAAAGGTGCCAGCACCGTATCTGGTGGTCCAGAAACGGCAAGAGTTGTAGAAGGTAAGATTCGCATCTCTATTAACGAGCCGGACTAGTTCTGGACAAATAGTTCACTAAGATTCTCCACATTGAGGAACAAATAATGAGTGGCAGAGTGATCGTGGTTACATCAGGAAAAGGTGGAGTCGGTAAAACAACCGCTTCAGCAAACATTGGACTTGCGCTTGCTGCAAGCGGTCCATCTGTTGTGCTTGTCGATATGGACATCGGCTTGCGCAATCTGGACATTTTGATGGGCTTGGAAAATCGTGTTGTCTACAATTTGATCGACGTCGTTGAAGAGAAATGCAAACTTCGACAGGCTCTCGTGAAAGATAAGCGTCTTCCAAATCTCTGCCTGCTGCCTGCTGCGCAAACAAGAGACAAAACAGCTATCAATGCTGAGCAAATGAAGGCTCTCACGACAGAACTAAAAGGCATGTTCGATTACGTAATCATCGACAGCCCTGCTGGTATAGAAAGCGGGTTTCAAAACGCCATTGCTGGCGCTGAAGAAGCCATCGTAATTTGTACTCCAGAAATGTCGGCAGTTAGAGATGCCGACCGCGTTATTGGTCTTCTTGAAGCTAGAAAAGATGAAATTAGTCAGTACAGACTCATCATCAATCGCATCAGACCGCACATGGTTAAAAGCAACGACATGATGAGTGTCGATGACGTTCTTGAAATTCTTTCATGCAAACTTCTCGGCGTGGTGCCAGAAGATGATGATGTAATCGTTTCAACCAACAAGGGTGAGCCTTTATCAGGTTCCTCTGAAAACTTTAAAGCTGGTCAGGCATATCGAAATATCGCCAAGCGTTTGCAAGGTGAAGAAGTGCCGTTCTTGAATTTAGACTCGCAGAACCAAACCTGGTTCACTATGGTAATCAACTTCTTTAAGCCTAGTACAGTGCGAGTTTAAGCGGAGGAATTAATCGTGCAATTTATTAATTGGTTTTTCCGCAAAAGCGCGGACGGCGCCAGGACCACGGCAAAAGACAGAATGAAGCAAATGCTGATTCATGACCGTCTTGAATTGCCAGTTGATCGCTTGGCAAGCCTCGAAGAGGAGCTTATTACAGTTGTTTGTCGCTATTTCGAAATCGACCGCGACACAACCCACTTCGATCTGCAACAATATGAGAGAAAAGCGGCATTAGTTGCTAACTTTCCGCTATTGAGGTCAAAGTCCTAATCTGACATTCGGGTCACAGTTGTTTTCAGAAGGTCGCCAATCAGATAACATATCGGCCTTGCTACGAAGCCTGATTTCACTATTGGGTAGTGTAGATTGGCTGCTGCTTGGGGCAACCGCGTTCCTTTTGTGGACGGGGTTGAACACGCTGACCAACACTGGAGCAGGCGTTTCGCCAAACTCAGAATATTACGAGCGGCAATTGGACTTCCTCATTGCAGGAGCCATTGCCGCTGTCGGCTTTTGGATTATTCCTTACAAGACTTGGACCAACAAATGGGTCCTGCCTATTCTGTACATCGTCAACATAGGACTGCTCGTAGCGGTCATGGTGGCTGGACATTCGGCATTGGGCGCGCAACGATGGCTATCGTTAGGTCCTATCAAACTTCAACCATCAGAAATTGCGAAGCTCGTCATAATTTTCACCTTGTCTGCGTGGCTTGCCTGGCGACCAATCAAGGGCTTTTTTGATAATTTCCTTTGCATCGCAATCCTGGCAGTGCCCGCATTTCTTGTTTTCAAACAACCAGACCTGGGCACGTCTCTCGTGTTTGGTGCAATGTTTCTCGGAATGACATTTTGGGCTGGTGCCTCCTTCGGTGACTTGCTGGTGCTTGCAAGTCCTATCATCACACTTATATTGAACGCCGTGGACAAACCGCTTCTAGCATGGATTTATCGCGGCGTTCCCATGGGGACAGACCTCGCTAACGTGGCCCCAACTGGATATGAAAACTATATCTGGATCGGCTTCATCATTTTCTTGGGAGTATTTTTAACATGCTTCTGGCGGGTCAGAAACATGAATGTATTCGTGCGCCTGTTCTTGATCATC
The DNA here is from genome assembly GCA_044226015.1 of Obscuribacteraceae bacterium (SeqCode). GTDB lineage: Bacteria > Cyanobacteriota > Vampirovibrionia > Obscuribacterales > Obscuribacteraceae > JAIEPM01. Next base: position 125,537 of record JBGAHS010000006.1, on the reverse strand, counting down.
TGCATTGTCGCTGTGAATTTTGTTGCAGCCGAAGCTCGCCCCAAGTTGTGGAATGTATTGAAACCATATCAGCAGAAGCGCCTTACTAGCTTCGTAAATCCATATTCGGACCCCCGAGGTTCTGGTTATCACATCTTACAAAGTTTGATTGCCATCGGCTCTGGTGGCATCAGCGGAGCAGGTCACGGAAATGGTAACCAAACTCGCGGAAACTTCATCCCAGAAAAACATACCGACTTCATCTTTGCAGTTGTAGGTGAAGAGCAAGGATTCAAAACGTGTTTGCTGGTAATCTGCAGTTATTTTATGATTTGCATTCGCGCCATTTTTATTGCGTTCCAGAGTCGAGAAGAGCCTGTGGGCAGCCTTATGGCAATTGGCATTATGTGCATGTTCCTCTTCCACGCCTTCTTGAACATCGGAATGACGATGGGCATCATGCCCGTAGCAGGCGTTCCATTGCCGTTCTTGAGTTATGGAGGAACGGCACTTATTATTGACCTGGTCGCGATCGGGCTGCTCCTTTCTGTTAAGACTTGCTCGCCAGCACCAAAAGAGAAAGACAACTGGTGGTGAGACATGGCTCCCAGTCTGCCTATTAACATGATTTCAGGAGTCGCTCTCAGACCAATTGTTGATTCTCATCTTTCACGAATTTTCGTTGAAGATGTTGAGCAACGTAAGAACTTAAGCTGGGATCGTTACGTACGATTGGAGGCTTGTGCATGTGCAATTCGCTCGCTTGTATCTCCACCTTCAAAGATTTTGGACGTGGGAGGTTATGATGGAGCACTGGCTCTTTTCTTGCCCGAATATGATATCTATCTGGTCGATCCAGCAACAACTGGTGCCAGTTTTTTTGACGCAGATTTAAAAAGCATGAACTTTGAACTTCTAGCTGCAGTTGACGTTCTCGAACATATCGAACCTCAAAAACGAGAAAGATTCCTTGAGGAATTAAATAAGTCTTGCGAGAAATTCCTGGTATTAAATTATCCCTCCGCCGGCACTCTTGCCGCACAAGAATTAGCCTACAGAGCAACGGGCAATCAATTGCTAAAAGAACATGTTGAGTGGTCTCTGCCTGACTCGGACTGGGTAATAGATATTCTGCAAGGATATGGGTTCAATTGTCAGCTCAAATCTTATGCCAGCCTCGCCGTATGGGTAGGTCAGTATGTATGCTCTCAACTAAATTCTTCAGTAGCTGCGGGTTTGAACCGATACCTCGTGGACAATCATGCTCAGGAGCCGGCTAGCCAGGCTCTCTATGACTTACTAATTGCACAAAGGTAATGGACTTCGGCTCAAGCCTTTTAATGTGCTAAAAACCCTTGTAATGCCATAGCTTGATTAGATTTCAGCGGACGGAGGCTAGTTGTCATTCGTTTGTGTTATGCTGGGAAAAGCAATTTTCTGGGATTCAACAATATGACAGGTCTAACTCTTCCTGGCGCTCTTATTGCATTCGCTCTCGGTCTTGTCTTTCATCAAATTCTATTTGTATTAGTTCCGCAAACTAAGCCGTCTGTACAGCAGTGCAAGCCCGCTCTCGCTTGCACTACACATACCTTTCAGACAGTCAGAATTGTTCGACCGATGGCAGTTACACCCAGCTCGGAATTACACGATTATATAGACCCGGTGGTTCCACCATATTTGATGAGCGAGATTCGAATCAGGAGCCACAATGACGTAGACATAATCTCCACTATTCAAGAAATGCAGCAAATCGAAAAACTTGGCTTTGCGCCATTTGCGATCGGTGCAGCGGGCGGAGCCAAAGTCGAAATCTATGATGCACAGGGTGGGGAATCAAGACCTGGAGAAAAAGCTCGTTTTGAAGGAGACAAACCTGCAGCCGACAAAGAAGTGAACGCCTGCTACGATTATTCGCTTCAAATACGGAAATTCTATAAAAACGTTTTTGACCGCAATTCAATCGATGGCAAAGGAATGAAGTTGATCTCCACAGTCAATTTCGGAAACGATTTCAGCAACGCATTTTGGGATGGCGCCCAATGCACTTATGGGCGACCAGGCTCATCTAGCCCCTTCAAGACCTTTGTGCTTCTCGATATAGCAGGGCATGAAGTAACTCACGGCGTTACACAAAGAGACACAGATCTCGAATATTACGGACAATCAGGTGCGTTAAACGAAAGTCTTTCGGATGTATTTGGAGCGCTGATTGTTCAATACTCAAAAAATCAAACGGCTGACAAAGCTAGCTGGCTATCCGGAGAAGGCATTTGGAAGGACAGCATCAAAGGACGCGCTCTGCGGGATATGCTAAACCCTGGCACCGCATATGATGACCCAAAAATTGGAAAGGATCCTCAGCCTGCACATATGAAGGATTACATAAAGACGCGTGCAGACAACGGTGGAGTCCACTATAACTCAGGCATTCCTAATAGAGCCTTTGTCACTTTTGCAAAAAGCGTTGGCGGCAATGCATGGAAAGAACCCGGACAAATCTGGTACAAGGCACGTACTTTAGCTGGTAGAACACCATCATTTGCTCAGTTTGCGGACAAGACTCTTGCTGCAGCCAAATCGTTGGGATACGAGAATGATCTGGATGCACTGCGAAAGGCGTGGCAAGAGGTCGGCGTAAAACCCTCTGCTACTGCTGCAGATACAGACACCCCAAAACGACTGAATGGTGATTCTTCGAATCCAATCGAAGTGTATTAATCGCTATCTTCCAATTCATCGATTGATAGCAGCCAATGGAATTCCATCGATTCCACTCTCATTCACTCTCAATCACGCGCAATCGCGGTTGAAAAAATTTGCGTTGGCTATTGTAATTTAGACAGACGGACGCGGCTTTGGAGAGCTCAGCATCTCGCCTTCCTGATACTCAAATCTTGCTAGTTCTGCTTCCGAGATGGACATTGAACCAATGCGGGATTGCCCAAGGGTTGCAAGTCTATCGAGCACAGAGAAAAGCTCTTCTAAATGGCGAGCGAGTGCTCTCGCTTGTGGAGCAATTTTGTCAGCGCTTGCACCTAAAATCATCTGCGACTCGACACCCGTGTTGCCGGTTTTCTCAGATACAAGTCCATCTCTCCATACGCTCGCAACCCTCAACTTAAGAGGCTGATTTGTAGCGGTGAAGAGTTGAACCGTTCTCACGAAACCTTGCGAATTGACCTGAATTTCACCGACCAATTGCTCAAAACTTGAGGGACCATTCGGAAGAAGACCTTGAATTTTGCCAGCTGTTGTTCCCAGCTCTTGAGCCAGTGTTTCAACCAGACTTGCAAATGAAGCCACACCTTGTAAATCGATCGTCTGTCCAGCGCTGGCATCTGCGCCAAAGTTAAACTTGTCATTGCCACTCATGAGCTTATTAAGAACCTCAAGCTTAGAAGATTTCATGGTTATCTTGACAGGACTGAGCGTAAGATGCAAGTGGCGGCAGCTAAGCCGCGCCCGCTTGTCATCTATTTTTAGCCGCATTTAGACAGCAGGATACTTAGCCTTAGTAAACTTGAATTGAAAAGATTGCCGATTTGAGGCATTCTCTAGAACTGCTTCAACTAGCCTGGGGACGGCTAATGACTGACGAAACGACCAATACTCAACTAAAAGTTCCGCAACAAGCGCAAAGCAGCTCTGTCTCGAAAATTCGAGAATGGGCTGAAATGATCAAGGTTGAGCACACAGTCTTCGCGTTACCTTTTGCGCTTACTGGCTTGATTCTCGGAAGTTCATCGCTTCCCGCTCCAGCAGTCTGGTTGTGGACTGTACTTGCTTTTGCTGGAGCGAGAGCAGCTGCGATGACTCTCAATCGATTGATCGATGCCTCCATCGATGCGGCGAACCCGAGGACAAACACAAGGGCAATTCCAGCCGGAAAGATAGGACCGGTGCAGGCGCTGATTTTCGCAGTCTTATCATTTGGACTCATGATCGTGGCAGCCATGCAGCTACCTTCCATATGCCTTCAGCTCTCCCCCATCGCAGTTGTTTGGCTGAGTTTCTACTCCTTTACCAAGCGATTTACCTGGCTCTGCCACATCGTGCTTGGTATTGCACTTGGTGGCGCAGCACTCGGTGGATGGGTAGCCGCAGGTGGCTCACTTGTCACAGCTTCTCCATGGCTCCTGGCAGTAGCAGTCAGCTCGTGGGTTGCCGGTTTCGACATCATCTACGCTCTTCAAGACGTCGAGTTTGATCTAGAGAAACGACTGCATAGTATTCCAGCGCGCTTTGGCATACCCAACGCTCTTATGATCTCTTCGGGACTGCATCTATTGACTGCAGCAATGCTAGTGCTTCTCGGTGTGCAGATGTCGCTGGGCCCAGCGTATTGGCTGGGTGCTGGCATGGTCATGATCATGTTGAAGTACGAGCACTCGTTAGTTAAACCCGATGATCTGTCAAAGATAAACGCGGCTTTTTTCAACACGAACGGGTTCGTGAGTATTGCAACATTTGTTGCGGTGTTGATTAACAAACTAATTAGCTGAAGAAGTTTCTCGCAGCACTATGTTCACCGGTGCTTGAAAAACGAGCATTCCGTGGCAAAGCGAAGCCACTATGGGTTTCCAGCGATTGAACGACTCCAACCTGAACACTTTCACCCGACTCTTCATTTGTCAGAACTGCTTCAAAAGCACCGTCTTTGGTGCGCTTCTGCAGCTTCAGAACTGAACTATGAGCATGAAATACTTTCGGCTGCCCTGAAAAGCTATAGTCTATCGGGTCATTCATAGCAACACTGGCCGCAATAACTTCGCCGTTATTGTATTGAATTTCGACTTTGCTGACTTTGCCAAAAACTTCTATCTGGGCGAATTTCAAGCTGACAGGTTGCAGTTCAAGACCTGATGCCAGAAATGTTTTTCTAACTGGCTTGCCGTCGCAAACATCCGTGTCAATTCTTCCGGCAAGAATTCGCTGAACATAAGATCCAATTTCAACATTTATCAAATTGTTTCTCGGAAAAATCTTTGAGCGCGAAACTTCTTTCGAGTCCTTCAAAACAATCTGCTCTTCAATATTTACTTCATCTACCCTTCTGATCAGCACTGTGCCATTAGAGTAGAGAACAATATCACTTTTACTCACAGGGTTTGTTTCCATCACTGCCCCTTTATCGAGGCAGACGGTCATTGTGGTTCCATCTAACTTTTGATGCACTCTCTTGTTCTTAGTCTCAAGGACAAAAGTTCCATCAGGAAGAATCTTTTGATCTGCCGAGAGTTGCTTCCACTGCCCTAGAAAGCACATTTCTGTCTGTCCATTCTGACTGATTCGAAACTCTCTGATCTGATTTCGAACATCACGCGTTTTGACCACAAGCCCATTGCTGTCTTGTACTAGCAATGAATGATCCGCAAAGAACTTATGAACACTTCCATCGGCCATAGTTCGCTCGATAGGGGCACTGGTCGAGCGCGGAAAATGTTCGGGGTAACGAGACTTTATATCTTCTATCGTTCTCAACGCTCTTGCTACATGCAAATGACTGACCTTCAAAACAGGCTCTTGCTGAACTAAGTCGTTATTATTCACAACAGCTTCAGTAGTTGCTTGGGTTGTGTTTACCTGGTCGTTGGATTTGAATAGTCCACTCATTTTTAGAATGTTGAGCATAATGGGTTTCCCGGATAGCACGATAGCGATATGTAATATGTCTTCGAAGAGATGAAAAATGTTCCAAGATGGTGGCTTCTGTTTCGATATTTATTTCAATATCCGTCAATAGACCGAGCCCCTGACCCCGGGGAGCATGCACCTGGCGCGCTCGATATTCGCTGAGGGGAGAGCCAGCATCCTGCTAGCTTCGAGGTTCTGTCTCAGATAGATTGAAAAGAATCGCACTAAGGAAAGTCACGCAGCAACAAGCTCGCTTCTTATTTAGCTTTAGCTGGAGCTGACAGAGCCTGCACTTCCCCGGTAACGGTCCCCTGGTAGATTACAGTGCTAGAAACCAGTGGAGCTGATTCCAAGGCACAAGGGAAGCTCAAATACCAATTTAGCTCACCAGTCTTCGCATTGTAGCAATGCAGAACTCCGTTTCTGCTGGACACGTACAAAGCGCCACTGGAGCTGGTGATACCACCAAGAACTGGTCCAGAAGCTTTAGTTCTCCAGAGGAGGTTGCCTTTGTATTTATCCAAACTATGAACGAAACCATCTTTTGTGCAATAGTTCAGTGACGTAAATTCCAGATTTCCTTTGCAGAGGAAGGAATAGCTTGATTTGTACGACCATGTCTTGCTGCCAGACGAAATATCCACAGCCATGATGTTGCCGTCAATGCTTGCGCAATAAACACTGTCTGTTGATGCAAGAACACTAGCAAGCATTGCATCTGTTGACTCAGCAAACCATTTTCGACTGCCAGAGTTCAAATCTATAGCGTGCAGTCCCTTATCTTTACTAGCAATGAAGGCTGCCTTCTCCACGATTTGGGGGCTCGCAACAACGCCTTTGTCGCAGCGATATGTCCAATTAACTGCACCGTCTTTTGAATTCAACGACTTCACTCCGCCATCAAGGGCGGTGACAAGAATCGCATCACCGGCAGTGACAGGCGTAGAAACTGCAGGGCTGCTGCCCTCGTGAATCCACAATTTCTTGCCACTCTCAGCAGAGACACAATGAATCGTGCCGTCGCTTGCAGTAAAATAAATTTCGCTATTCAACTGAAGAACTGAACTTACTAGCGGTGAACCGGCGTTGTAATGCCAGTTGCATGCACCAGTATTCATATCTAGAGCGTACATTATTCCATCGGCAGAAGGAACGTAAATTTCCTTTCTCGTTCTGTTCAGCACCGGTGTGGCCGACCATCCGATGGGTCCAAAAGTTTTGAAAGTCCAAAGCAATTCAATGGACTTTTCTTTTTCCGCACTCAGATTCGGATTATCATTAATGACAGCATTAGCTTCTTGCGCGGCTGTTGCCGCCGCTTCTTTGGCTTCCCTGGCACTTGCCGCCGCAGTCGCCGCCGATTCCTTCCGCTTTTCTGCTTCTGCAGGACTGAAGTCTATCGATTGTTCGCCCGGCTGCTTGTTATCATCACCTTTCTTGCCATCTAGACCTGGAGAAGGCTGAGATATGCCGAGTCTTGCCACTTTGATTTCCAACAAAAGTTTCTCAAGTGATGGAAGCAAATCATTCAAAGATTGCAGTCTATCTTCCGGCATTTTTGTGAGCATCACCTTCAGTGCCTTGTCTAGCAAAGGCGGAATGTCAGGACGCAACTTCGATGCTTGTGGAATCGGTGCTGTTGCATGCTTCAAAGCCATTTCAATCATGCCATCAGCTTTATAAGGCTTTTCACCTGTGAGCATTTCGTAGAACACTGCACCAAGTGAATAAATATCAGAGCGATGGTCGCGAGGTTCGCCGCGACACAATTCAGGGGACATATATGCAGGCGTACCTTTTCCCTGGGCATGACGCTCGAACGCAGGTCCCGTTGCGATAAGTGCTAATCCGAAATCACCGATTTTCAGATTGCCATCGTGAGTAATAAAAATATTGTCCGGCTTGATGTCTTGATGGACGACACCTCTCTTATGTGCATAATTCAGAGCTGTCGCAAGTTGTTTCATCCACTCTACAGCTTGTTCGATCTGTACGGGCTCTTTACCGATGCGCCCGCGCAAACTGCCACCAGGCAAGAATTCCATTGCAATATAATGATGCGTGTTGCCTTCTCGATTTTCGACACCAATATTGTGGATAGTGACGATACCAGGATGTTCGAGTTGAGCAGCAAGCCTTGCCTCTTGACGAAAAATCTCGACAGTATCTGGCTCTGACATGAGCTCTGGCAGCATCATTTTTATAGCGATTTCGCGTTGAAGGAATTCATCACGGCAGTGATATACAACACCCATACCTCCGGAACCAAGTTCCCTCAGAATTGTGTAATGTCCAAACTCGAGCTTGTCACCAGGTGTAAACATTGCTCTTTTGGTACTCCTCAACTAGCTTTTCGCCGATATCTATTTTGTGCCACGTCCTGAGACCAATTTCATCTTGAACAGCTTCTCAAGTATCAAAGTACATCACTCGGTACAATGGCAGCGGGTCAAGAAAGACGAGTACTAATGAAAGAATTTTCGCAGAAATTGACAAATTTTGAGCCGTTTGCAGCCAACGGAGAAACATTTACAGCTCTTCCAGAGGCTCAGGAGATTCTAGCAAACGCCAGGAATGTGCTTGAACTAGAGTCTGAGGCGGTACTACGACTGACACGAAAGCTAGACGATCGTTTTGTGAACGCGATACAGCTCTTAACAAAATGTCAGGGCAAGGTTGTTGTAACTGGCATGGGCAAGTCCGGGCACATTGCCAACAAGATCGCCGCAACACTTGCATCGACTGGAACTCCCGCGTTTTTTGTTCATCCCGCTGAATTGCGTCACGGCGATTTCGGCATGTTGGATTCTCGAGATGTAGTCATTGCCCTATCGGCAACTGGAGAGACTCAAGAAATTAAGCTGGTTCTCGATCCGATTAAAAGGCTGGGTTTGCCAATCATTTCGCTGACAGGGAATTCAAAATCTACACTAGCCCAATTTAGTGATGTTGTTCTGGATGTTGCTGTTGAACGTGAAGCATGTCCGCTTAACCTGGCACCAACATCGTCAACGACTGCAGCACTAGCCATGGGTGATGCTATCGCGATAGCCTTGATGACACAGAAGGGATTCAAAGCCGAGGATTTTGCACGTTCGCACCCGGGCGGCAGTCTTGGTAAGCAGCTAGTCAAAGTTAGTGATTTGATGCGCAAGGGCGTAGATGTGCCAACAGTTGCAGAAAACGAAGTCTATGACAAAGTCCTGACAGAAATCGACAAAAAGAAACTAGGATTTACCGTTGTCCTGAAACCAGAAGGCACCGTGGCTGGTATCATTACCGACGGCGACGTCAGGCGAGCGATGGTTCGATGGGGCTCCCGCGCTTTCAAAATGAAGGCTCAGGAATTCATGACGCTAAATCCGAAGACAATCTGCTCAAACTCACTTGCAGCAGAAGCATTGAAAATTATGGAGACCCATTCAATCTCCGATTTGCTTATTCTTGATGCTGAGGAGAAGCCGACAGGAATCATTCATCTAAAGGATCTTCTTCGCGGCGGCATCGTCTAGGTTCTTTTTATTTTCGCGAAGCATTCGCCGAACTCCTTATTGGATCCTCATTTCAATACTCAGGTATTGCACCCTTCCTTGCACGTACTGCTACTGATTCCGAATAGCCCGGATTCCTATTTTTTATTCGAATTATCGGGAAGCTTTAGTACATCCTGTGAGTTGCGAGAGTTGCCCAGTAAAAATGGACTTCTCGTTTTCAGGCTCAACAAAGATAAAAGAACTCGCAATCAACTTACGAGTTCTTTTTAGATATCAACAAATGCACACGTTACGCGAGCCTAATGCTTCATGGCTAGAAGCCTCTGCCCTTCCATACGTGCACTGGAAACTTGCGGATTATCGTGCCCCAGAACATTTGCCCTGACGGTGACTTCCTCATCTAGAAGAGGACGGGCATCTTGATTGCGACCCAATTTCAACAAGCACTCAGCAAGAGCATGTGCACTTTCTGCAACACAAATGTGATGTAATCCGAACAGCTCTTTTCTCTTTGAAAAAGACGTTCGCAACAGTGGTTCTGCTTCACCAGGACTATTCAAAGATGTAAGAATTCCACCTAAACTCGTCATAGATTCAAGTGTGTCGGGGTGGCCTTCTCCAAGAATATTCTTTCTAATTGCTAGAGATTTCTCGAGCAATGGCATACCTTCAGCAAGTTGTGTGTCCTCACCTGCGGTGCCTCGGACCCAACATAGTTTCCCGAAGTCATGCATCGACGAGGCAGTATCCGGATGATTTTCGCCGAGACTCGTCTTGCGAATATAGAGCGCCTGACTGAGGTTGCGCTTAGATTCCTCAAACTCAGACTGGTGTAAGCAGAGCACACCAAGTTGATTGAAACTAGCTGCAGTATCAGGATGCCTTTCACCCAGGCATTTCTTTCGCACAGAAAGTGAATGTTCAAGCAAAGGTTGAGCACTTGCATAGTTGCCTAACCTGCACAGATATTCTCCATAATATTGAAGTGTCTGCGCATAGTCAGGATGCTCCTCACCCAGCTTTTCTTTCCTGTAAGCTAGTGCTTGTGAAAGCAACTTTTCCGCCTGAGCAAGCTTGTCCAATAAGAGGCAGAGTCTGCCAATATCGCTCTTGCTCTGTACAGAATCAACATGATCATCTCCGAAGATCTTCTTTCTCATTGCATAGGCACGTTCCATCATAATGCCTGCGTCATTGTATTGACCCTGAGCCATGTATAGAAGTCCAATGTCATGACAGGTTTGAGCAGTTGCTCTATGTTCATCGCCAAAAACCAACCTGCGCAGCTCCAGAGCTTCTGTCAAAACTCTCTTCGCTTCCTTGTAATTGGCGCGTCGAGTATAGAGCTGACCCAGGTCGTTCAAAGTAGTGACAGTGTCAGGATGATTTCCGCCGAGTGCCATTACACGACGAACCAAAGCTTGTTGGAAAGTTTCTTCAGCGTCAGCATACTTGCCGCGACGAAACGCAATGGTGCCTAATTTGTGCAATATCTCAACCACTGCAAGATGCTCACGTCCCATCACTTCTTCAAGAGTTGGCAAGGCTGCTCTGTAGTGTTTTTCAGCCTCAGCATATTTACCCTGGTCATACAATCTGTTTCCATCTCTCGTAAATGCCTCAGAGAATGGCTGTTCGACCGTTGCTTGCGAATCGAAGGAGAACGACATGCCTTTGGCTTCCATAGCCATCAAGCGTTCAGTGGCTGCGTCGAGCTGCTCTTTTGGTCGCATGCGTTCAGAATCTTCTAGAAGTTTTTGTGCTTCGAGATCGCGCACTTTTTCGAATTCCATTTGCTGGACATCATCTGGACGTCCAAGTCCAGACAATGCGGCTAGCTTCTTCTCGGCAGCCTCCATCGCCTTTTGCTTGCTGTCGGCAGCCGGACTGTTTACAGGCGGTGGTGTCGGCGTTGGAGGTACAGACTGAGCAACATTGCTTACGGCAGCTGACGCTGCTGCGGCTGCAGCCACTTTGGCTGCAGCGAAAGAACCTGAATTCTGCGGAGATGGTATTGTAGTTGGTGCAGCATTTTTGATTGCCTCAGCGGCGCGTTTTTTCGCTTGTTCGCGAGCCATCAATTCTTTCTCAACTGCAGCCGCCAAACGGCGTTTCTCTTCGGACTCTTCTCTGCGAAGCTTCTCTGCTTCATCAGCCTGCCTTTGCTTCTCGGCAATGTCTTCAGACTTTTGAGCACCAAATAAATTTCCAAACAGCCTGGCTTCGGCGTCTTTCTCAGCTTGCAGGCGCTCTTCCTCTGCAGCACTTTTCGCTGCAATTTCTGCCTCCGAAGGTTTAGCCTCTTCTGCTGCAAGAAGAGCTGCTGCCTCTACTGCAGCCTGAGCGATAATTGCAGCTTCTTCCTCTTGTCGTTTCAAAAGCGCAACGAATTCTTCTTCCTTAAGCAATTCCTCGGCTAACTGTTCTTCAAGACGCTTAGAATCAGCAGCTTCTATGCGGCGCCGAACTTCCTCGTCATCAACATCTGGTGCCTTATCTTTCGAATCTTTAGACAAAATCTGATCGAAGAGATTACCCAGCTCGTTATCTGTAACACTCAACAAGCCTTTGTTTGCTTGCGGTCCTGCGCCAAACAAACGTTCGGCAGCTTCTTCTTCGGCTGTCTTGCCTGATGCAGGTTTTCCGCTGACTTGAGTCGCCACGGCAGCGGCGGCAGCTGCTGCCGCTGCCTCTCTTTTCTTAGTCTCTTCAGCTATCATCGCCGCTTCGAGCTGGCGTTGTTTTTCTTCCTCTGCAGCCTTAGCTGCGTCAGACTGCTTCTTCTCCTCTTCAAGCCTAGCTTGCTCAGCTAATCGATTTCTTTCCTCTTCCTGACGACTGCGCTCTTCTTGCTGTTTCGCCAGCTCAGCCTGACGCAATCTCTCCGCTTCAGCTGCCGCAGTCGCCTGCGCGAAGGCCGCCTTTTCTTCTTCAAGTTGCTTTTGCTCTGCTGCTAATTTGGCAGCCTCTTCATCTTTCTTGCGCTGTTCTTCTGCTAGTTTTGCAGCAGCAGCTTCTGCTTCAGCTTGAATCTGTTTGGCTTGTTCGGCCATGCGCTTCTGTTCGGCTTCGCCTTGACGCGCCTTCTCAATTTCCTCAGCCTGTTTTTTCTGCTCTGTTTCGGCAAACAACCTATTGATTGCTTCTTCTTGCTCAAGCCGCGCAGCATCTTCTTTTGAAGGAGCAATGTCAGTTGCCCCTAAAAGGCTTTGACCTGAACTTGAATTGAAGGTAGAAACTCCAACGGTCTGCGACGAATTGGATGCAGCATCTGAATTTGGCGCAAAAGACTCCAATTCAGCTGGTTCTGCAGGTGCTGTAACCAGAGTGGGTGGAACCGTCGGGGTAGAGGAGAATTTCGAAGCTTCGGCAGTGTTCGACTGAGCCGAGGAAGGCAGAAAATTTGGCACCATATTTGGTGCCGTGGTACGAATGACCGTCGGCGCTCCTATCAGTGGAACAGAGCTAGATTTCATCATGCCTTTGACGCCCTGGACAATATCATGATTGTGCAAGAATGACATGGCAAATTCAATTGCTTTGTTTGCTTCCGGGTTATGACCCACCATTGGCAGCAATGAGGTAATAACTTGTACTTCCGCGACTTTGGAGGTGTGTTCGACTAGATAACGCAAAGATTCAAGGTCAATGTTTGATTGCAATTCGGCCATTGCTTTTGCCTGACGCAATGCTTCTGTGTGCTGCTTCTTTAATAACTCCATGTGCTGATCGAGGAGGTCTTGCTGTTTCCTCATCATCAGCTCGGCATTCTGGTTCAACGCTTCTTTCAAAAACGCGTACGACTTCTGTTGTTGCGCGTCCATAAGTTGTTGATACTTCACAAACCAGAGTGTCATCAGGACATACCCCAATCCACCTATGGCACCACAGATTATGAGAGCAGCTAGCAATTCCATTATCGGAAACTTCCTACAGTTACATTGTCAAGAATCCAGCTCTGCTGCCGGACTCACCCCAGCGTTTCGTACCCAGCAGCGTTAGCCGCTAATCCTTTCCAAGTCGCTTGTATTGCGCTTGCTCCTCAGTTCGAGTTCGCAAGACACTTGGACGATCCATCCCAAAACCCTTGGATCTGTAGGGTACTCCAGATACGGAGTCGAGTTTCTTTGCTTCGTCTTCCCCAAGCTCCAAAAAGCTAAAATGGGCAGATTCAGCGCTAATCATTGCAATTGTACCGCCAGACTTGCCTCCTAGTGCGGTAGTTTTTCTCACTTCAAAGCCGACTTCTCTGAGTCCGCCCCGAACCGCAGAGGCCGAACTATAGGTTAAAACAGCACCTTTTCTATTTCGAAGTAGCTTTTGGTACATGCCGAAGATATCTGCCGTCCATAGCTCTGGCGCACGTTTCGGGGAAAACGGGTCGTGAAATATGAGGTCAAAATCATCATGTATTTTCTGAATCTGTCCCTGTAAGGTTCCTTCTATTATTTCCATATCAAAAGCAAAATCATTTCTGCCTCCGCGAAAACGACGTTCACACATTAGTTGCGCCAGCCCTCGCCGCTTATTTCTCTCAAGAATTTCTTCAAGAAATGGAAACTTACCACTGCTTATTATTTCCGGGAGCAAGTGAAGCAACTCTATGTTTTTCTCGATAGCCGTCAAGCTGATACTTCCAGTGCAAGCGTGCTTCAATGCTTCTTCAAGAAGGACAAAACTGTTGTAGCCTAACCCAAAACAAACATCCAGAACTATGAGCCGCGAATCGTGCCTGTCTAGTGCCTTTAATGCTGCAGATGGCTGAACATAATTCAGTAGTGCTTCAAGATAGGCACCAGCACGATTGTGATACAACTCGCCCGACTCCTCATCCTTCAACGTAGGGGAGCCATCTTCAGTGAGGACGAGACGGTATGTCACTTAGATATTTCAAGCACAATTTTGCCAAAGTTTTGATTTTTGCCCATATGCTCATGAGCTTCTGCTGCAGCTGAGAGCGGGTAAATTTTATCGATAGTTGGCTTAAGTAGACCTTTCTCAAAGAGCGGAACGATCTGATTTTGCAAGAGCTTCGCTGCAACTATTTTCTCTTCGAGCGGGCGCATCCTGAGTGTGGTGCCTTTTATAGTCAGCCTCTTTCTCAAGATTTGTCCTAAATCAGCCTCAACATGCAAACCAGCCATCAGCCCGACGACTACGATACGTCCTTTGACTGCGGCGCATGAGATATCTTCGTTGAAATAATCACCACCAACAAGTTCCATCGTAACATCTATTCCGCTGGGAATAATATCTTTGATTTGCTCAGCGAATTTGCCATCTCTTACAAGAATGCCATGGTCTAAGCCATGCGAAAGAGCGTTCTCTAACTTCTCTTTGGTTCTTGCAGTACCGAAAGTGGTGGCGCCAAGTAACTTGGCTATCTGCAAAGCTGCCAAACCAACACCGCTTCCTATCGCGTGAATCAACACTGATTCACCGGTCATCAAGCCGCACTGGCTGACCATCGCATCATAAGCTGTGACGAAGACTTCTGGAATGGAAGCCGCCTCCACAAAAGACATTTTGACGGGCATACGAGCTAAACAGCGTGCTGGTACTACCACGTAATCAGCATATGTGCCGCCACCTGCGATACCAAAGACTTTGTCTCCGACCTGAAAGTCGCTAACACCTGAACCTAAAGCCTCAACTACACCAGCGTATTCAAGTCCTGGTATGTCCGGCGGCGAGTCAGGAGGCGAAGGGTAGTGACCCATACGCTGCATTACATCAGCCCGGTTAACTGCAGTGGCTTTCACTCTGACTAGAGCTTCACCCTTAGCCACTTCTGGGTCCGAAACTTGTTCGAGACTCAGTACTTCCGGTCCACCGGGTTGTTTGATAACTATTGCGCGCATCGCTGACTCCAACAATAAAACTTTGAGAGGGACGGAATATAGCGGACTACTAAATTCCGCCCTCTACTTCAACTGCATGCTGCAGCTAGAAAGATGTACTAACTATTTGCCAACAGCCTTTCCAGCATCCTTGGCAACATCTTTTCCAACTTTCTCTGTTCCCTTAACAGCGTCCTTGCCGACTGTCTCGGTGGCTCCCACAGCGTCTTTACCTGCTTTTTCGCCGCCTTTAACTACCTTTTTGGTAGCGTCAGCAGAGCCCTTTACGACGTCTGTAGTAACTTTCTCGCTGCCTTTAACAACGCTCTTTGTAGCGTCTGCAGAACCCTTTACGACGTCAGTGCTAACTTTTTCGCTACCTTTTACCAGGTCTTTGCCAACCTTACCGGTAGCTTTAGCACTGGCTTCGACGCCCTTTTCAGTAACTTTAGCGCCACCAACTACAGCCTTTTCTGTAACCTTTGCACTCTTTTCAACTGCTTTGGCGCTATCTTTTACAACAGCTTCAGCCCCCTTCTTGATGTCTTCTCCAGCTTTCTTCAGAAGTCCTGGTTTCTTGGCAGGGTCAGCTTTGTCATCTGCATTGGCAGCTGGCGCCACCATTACAGCTAGAGCAAGAAGTGCAAATAAGAACTTAGACATTGAAATTCCTCCACCCACGGTCAATGTGATCCCGTTCAGTATAGCTGCTTGCTTTCAGAAATTCTTTCTCCAGCAAAGCTCTGTTTGCGTGCTGCAATATTTTCCGATAACCTATTCGTTTGAGCGGAGAAAACAGTTGTGAGTAGGCGCAAAACAAGCAAATTCTATAGACTCGGGGAAGCTAGCAAAGAGGTCTTCGATGAGATTTCTGCGTCTGCTGCACTTGCAGAAGCCAGCAAGCTTCGAATGCACTTCATTGGTTATGGACCGCACTCGTTTCATGAAGAAGAAATCGATTCGATATTCACTCTGAGTAAAAAACTCGGCCACTATGCCGTCAATTGGATAAACATCGAAAGCGGAGAAAGTCAGCATCTGCAACCGCTTGTAGATCTTTTCGGCATTCATGAATTGGCACTCGAAGATGCGATGAAATTTCATCAACGTTCAAAAGTTGACACGTTCAAGGAACACCTTTTTATCGTAATTCGAATTCCAACAGACAAAGAACTTTCGTGTGACACCGAACAGTTTGCTATTTTCCTTGGAAAAAATTACGTCATAAGTTTTCAGGAAAAAACTGGTGGTGACTGCCTCGAGCCCGTAAGAGAGCGCATCAGGAAAGACCGTGGTGGCATCAGAGCTAAGGCGGCCGATCATCTTGCTTATTCAATAATAGATGCTGGTGTCGATGCATACTTCCCTATGATGGAACGGCTCGGAGACAGAATAGAATCTCTTGAGGACACAATCGTTACCCCCCACGCGGACACTCCTGCAAATCAGGCAACCAGCAAGATACACGAATTAAAACTTGAAGTTCTGGCTGTGAGGCGTTCGGTTTGGCCAATGCGAGACACCATAAACATTCTTTGCCGCGATAGCTCATCTTTCATCAGCGATGAAACCCGTGTTTATTTGCGAGATTGCTACGACCATCTATCGCGAATCATTGACCTCGTTGAAATGTACAGAGAGCTTGCTAGTGATTTGCTCAGCATTTATCTGAGTGCAGTGAATAACCGAATGAACGAAATCATCAAGGTTTTGACAATTATCACATCGCTATTTATTCCGCCGACTTTTATTGCCGGAGTTTATGGCATGAACTTCCATGGCGACAAAAGTCCGTTCAATATGCCAGAACTTGACTGGTATTTTGGTTATCCTTTTTCGCTGCTTTTGATGGTGGTTACTTCAGCAGCGATCCTGTTCTTCCTGAGGAAGAAGCGCTGGATGTAACGAGCTTCGGACCGCTCGTTGCCTGTTTCTTATCAGAGTTTCCTAAAAGTTTTTTGTCAAACATTTGCCCTTCTTGAAGCTCTAGAATTTCGCCATTCATGGCTGTGACACGGGCTTCGAGTGTGAGCAATCGAGCCTTCATCTCGGTGATTTCGCCAACATTCTTTGGCGGTGCGTTGACCAACCTCTCCCTAATGGCACCTCTGAAAATCAGAAGTATCATACAAAGCCAGAAGCCGCCGATTGCGAGAATTCCTTCGATGTCCATATCGAGCACCTTTACTTGACAAGACATTATTTTAGTCACCCTGTCGGTAGAAGCATACTAATATGTTTCCAAGGATCTCAAAAGGCAAGCCAGCAGGTGCTTATGGCAGATCAATGCTTATTTGCAAATTCGAACAGTCTTATTCTGTTGATCCCCGCTTTTTTCTGAGCAGCCAGCCTCATCAGCAGTTAGTGAATAGGTAAACTCCTCAGGCCAGAGCATTATGCTTGGTAGAGTCATATTGCGGACGAAACCTGATGGAGAGCTGTCTACGACAGTAATTCTCTCACCGGCAACCATTCTCGTTGGAATTACAATCAATGGATTTGTCCAATTTTCACGGACATAAGGCTGATTTTCTGGGGCATACCAGTCTTCAATTCCAACGCTGATGTCCTTTTCAGCATGAACCACAGCGATTGGATATTCTTTCAATCGCAAGTTTGCTTGCCTGAAATCGCGCACCAGTTGCTCGGGATCTTCTTCATTGGCTCCACCAGTCAAACAGAGGAGGGATGGTCTCAAATCAAGAGCCTTTGCCATATCCAGACAGGAGTTGATGAAAACTTCGTTGATATGGTCTAGCGAAATCATAATTGCAAGCGATGACCATTCTTTGCACTCATCTTGCACAACTAACAATGGTCTGGAACAGTCATGTGCAAGTGACTCGGCGATTGACAGACGGCGAAAGTGTTCTCGTGCTTTTGTTCTAGTGCTTTTGGGTTTATGTCCAATCACCACAAGCTTATGATTTACAGCTCTTCGACAAATTTCAGAAATTGGATTACCTTCATCCGTCACGCACAGAGCGTCTAGACCCAGCCGAGAAGCTTGTTCAGCATAGGCAATAGTGAGGCCTTCTCCAAGCTCAAACAAGCTGTTCAAAAGCCCCTGATAAACATCGAGATATCGCGAAGAGTCAAGAAATCCTGGTTTCTCATGTCCAAGAAACTCCCAAGCACTGTGAGAATCGACCACATGCTGAGCTGTGATAGTAGCACCAAGTTTTTGTGCCATCTTCCAGCAAACTTCAGTCGCAAAACGCGATTGCCTGGAGCCGCTTAATGCCAGAAGAATTGATTTGCCTCTCATGATATGTTCTCCTGCTTTCTAACTTCAATATATCTCAATCAGACCAATAGCCATCGGGTATCCAAGCTTTTACTAATTTTTCCAGGAATTAAGAACATTCGCATCACTCAGCAGCAGTAATAGGGTCATCCTTGAGGACGATTTCATTCGAACAATTCCAACCGTTTGTACATTATCTATCAATGATCGCAAATAAGGCGGCAAGCTGGGGAAAGTTCCCATGCAAACGAAAGCACAAGTCAGATCAGAAGCCCATTTCTCGTGTTTCATGAAACCGAGATACTTTCGTCATCTAAAGCTTATTCATCTTGATGGACTTTTACTATACAATTAGCCGCGTTTTTGGTGTACACGTCGCGTTCGATGGGTTTGAAATATTCATTGAAATTGGCAGGGGGCTGTGAAATAGCGCCAAGCAACTGCCTGACTAGAGCAGGGCATGATTCGATGAACTCTTTGCCCAAATAGCGCGGAAAGTCCATATATTGTTTTAGCGCATGATTGCAATACTGTTGAGTCAACAACGGAAACTCACTTGTTGTTAAATTGTCGAGCTCCCGATGCCATGTCATTCCATCAAGGACTAATACAGACCCAGCTGCAGCTGTCAAAAGAATTTCGTTCTTTTTCAGTTCGGCCTCAGTTGGTGTGCCTTTTGATTTGTGGGAACCAGGAATTACTGTAAGTGCCCCATTGTCCTTGTGTAAATCTTCAAGCAAAATTCCTGTTTCGAGAGTCAGCCGGCAAGTGTTCTGGATGTATCTAAATTGCCGGTGAAAATTATGGAAGACCATTCTTCCTTCATGCTCTTGCTCTATCGGTGAAACGAACTGCCCCATTTGATTTCTCAGAATGGCATTAATTCCGAGATAATTCTGTGCAAGCTCAACAATATTTTTTTGCACGATGGTCTCAATGAATATCTGGTCGTACTTCATCAATCCAAGCACGAAAGGTGGATCCACATCACCTATCAAGTTTTGCTTCCTCAAATCGTGGAACTGAGTTTGCCTGACCTGCCGCATTTTCTCGGCCGCTTTCACGCAAAACTCGGCATCAAAAACACTTTGTACAATGACATAGCCAAATTCATCTAGAGCGTCAAGGCACACCTGCATCCAACCTTCTGAACCGGAAACCACTGAGCAAGGCTGTTTGATCGAATTCATCACTTTAGTTTCACCTTACTGCTTGGTATTTTTCGCAAGTTATTCTTGCCATGCTGATAAACACAATCGTTTGCAGAGATGTCGCTCACCCATGCAAATGCATCTAAAATGCAATTTTCACCGAGTGCACCACCGACTTCAACACCGGAGTTCGCACCAAAGAAGCATCTTTCTCCCACGCGAACGTCACCACTAAGAGTGACTCTAGAGCTAAGAAAAGAGTGCTTGCCTAGTGTCACACCGTGACCCACGATGTTATTTGAAAACATCAACACGTTGTCGCCCACAACTGAAAACGGCTGAATGATGTTGCTTTCCATCATGATAACGTTTTCTCCAATCACCGCAGCAGACGAAATCAGGTTGCTCGGATGGATAAAATTTGCAAACTCATAACCGAGAGATTTAAGCTCTTCAAACTTCCTCTTTCGCACCAGATTAAGCTGATTGTAGCCAACAGCGACCAAAGCATGAAACTTAGTGGGAGGATATGCCGCCGCAAGTCCGTCCAATGCGACCAAAGGCAGATTGCAAAAAGAGTCGGAATCGCGAAAATTGTCATCAACTACAAAAGCAGCCACATCATGACTTCCCGCGTCCATGATGTGCTGGTAGACGATTTTACTAAGCGAGGACGCACCAAAAATTATGATCTTTTGCATAGAATCTATCTGCGATATTACGGCTAAGTATATCCCCATGAGAAAAATAAGTTCTAGAATCTCTAAGAAAGCTTGCAGCTTTTTTCTTGTCTGTTTTGCTACACTCGTCCAAAATTGTCTGAATTGACTGGTAGGCTTCTCCTTATAGCTGCTTCCAACTAACTAATTTGCAGGTTTATGGGATTCTGCGTTCGGCTTTGCCTTCCACGCAAAAAGCATACAATCATTCACCGCGCTCAATTCCAAAAACTGCCCTAACTCGACAAAATCCTTTGCCGTGTTTTTGCTGATTATATTTGCCAGGAAAATCTCAAAAAACTTGCATTCATGTACATCTTGAGTAAATTTCTTCAGTTCATCGGGTTCGGCAATAGCAATATTGAGTGACGATTGCCTTATCCACCACGGGCGGTGCTCTTTTGAAGCCTTGGAATACTGCAGATTGCGCAAGAAATTCAGGCATTCTTTTACGAGAGCGAGATCTGGAATTGCCCCAGCCCAGCCATCGAACAGAGGTTTGTCAGGAACGACGATATCAGCAGAGAACCTGGTGATTTGGCACTCGTCGATGCACTGCTTCAAAATTCCATTTGCCTCATCCAATTGATCAGCAAAGCTATTGTGCTTTGCTGTATTTGGCAAATAGAGAAAACCTGTCTTATAGAGCTCGACGTCAATCGCTGCAACATTGAAACTCATGCGTGGCTTCCTCTCAAGCGGGCAGCCAGCTCATTGCGACCAGTCTTATCGTATATGCGAATCAGAATTGAAGCAACTCTACCCGCAACAGCATCGTAAGGTTTGCAGTTCGCCATAATATCGTTCAACATTTTCTCTGCCAGAAAATATTCGCCCTGATCTTCAGCTTTGAGTGCCACTATCTCACGCATTGGATTTGGGTCTTCAAAGAAATCCAATTCAGCCTGAATTTTCTGCAGGCAAGCCGTAACCTGCGCGTTATCACCAATTTTTCCATAGTTATGAACTAGTTGAATGAGTGTCTCGAACAATTCTGCGTCCCGAGCAATCGACTCCTGAAACCCTCTCATCCTTTCACAAACGCCAATTGCGGTTTCGTAATCACCCAGTTTTGCGGTGCATTCAGCAAGAATTTTCAGGATGCTTAAGAGTTCTTGCTTTCCGAGTTGTGCATCTAAAGCATCAGCAACTTTAATTGCGTCTTTGAGAGCAGCCTTGGCTTCACTCAATCTGTCCTGTGCCATCAATACATTAGCTAGACTGGTGCGACATCTTACTTTGCTAAGTTCATCTATTTCTGGATGTTCTCTAAAGGCCATGACGCACATTTTGAATGTTGACGCAGCAAATTCTAGATCGTAACAGCCGAACATTTCGTTGGTGTAGATATGTGCCAGTCGATAAAGACTCTGCAGGGTGTCCACGTGCAACGGACCCAACTCAAATGCACGCCGCAAACATGAATAGATCATGCCAATTTCGAAAGGATAAGTGCCCCACGTTCCATCATACGCTGAATAGACAGGAACGAGCTCTTGCACGATACTCCAATCCAAGTATCGATCGGCAGGTTTTCTCTTCGCTTGCAAAAACGGGTAATCGAGATCAACCAGCTTGGCTGTTTTCTCTGTTAGTAGAGTGGTGAGCTTATTCAATACCTGTCTATACGAAGGCGACGTGTTTTGCTGCAACAGTTTCACAAGCTGCTTAGTAAGCATGTTGCAGTAAGGCTCCCATTCTTTCAGGAGTTCCTGCAAGCTCGCCTTGAGGTTCAAGCTTGACTCGGCGAAGTCAGGCATCTCATCGGTAGTGAGTTCTTGAACATTGTCAGCGTTTGAAATTGGCTCGCTTCGTCCTTGATGAACAATAAGTTCATCCAGCAAATAAAGAGTTGATTTCTTCGCACCTGATTTTTTCCTTGCATCTCTAACAAGATCCTCTGGCTTTAGCTCAGCTGCTACGTGCGGATTATCGCGCGGAACAGGACCCTGAGACGCGTCTGGCTGTTCAGTTTTGGACTTCGCTGAATCAGTCTTATTTTGTTCACTTTGCGTATTTGTTGGGGATGCGTTCGCGATGGCACTGCTCTGTGGCAAGGGAATGCTCAGTCCGATTTCTTTTGCTAACGCTGTCGCTTTTGCAAAGAGATCATTAGCAGGAAGTCCCTGAAACTGTCGGAATAAAGCTGCAGTCTTTAATGTTGATATCGTCTCGGGGTGCGCCGGACCAAGTGTACGTGCCCGCAATTCAAACAGGTCGCAGTATACTTTCTCTGCTTTGCTCATATCGTTTCTCTTTTGATGAACTCTCGCTAGAGATTCAAGCAACACAACTTTGTCGTCGAAATTCGCTTTTCCAATTAGCGCGAAAAGAAGTTCAGGCTTATCCGCTTGATCCAAACTAAAATGTGCATTTGCAAGCCGAAACAGACATTCGATCACCTGCTGACGTTCTGCTTCTGAAGTCGAGCTGGCAAGCGCTTTCTCGAAATTTTGCTCAGCATCAGCTAGACGATTTTCTGACAGCGCATCGTCTCCAGATTTAATGTAGTCTGATAAATTTCCCACACAACTCCCCGACTGCAAGACTTACCTCTAGTATTACCCAGCCATTGAATTCTCGATGCCTGGAAACGCCCAAATTTCGGTTCTTGTTTTCTATACTCTTCACTTTCCCTTAACAAGATTTGGGGAACCTCACCCCTCTGGAAGCGTCAAAAGTTTCTGTGAAGAGTGGTGATCGGACAACTGAGAGTATATCCAGGCAAAACCTGGGGCTCCGGCTTGAGGTCTCCCCTGAGAAGGGCTTGTGATTCCTTCATTCACTGAAAAACTAGGTAGGACAGAAAATGGCCAGCAAGAATACAGCAAGAGCTATCAAACCAAAACAATTACGTCCGGTGAAAAACGAAGAGAAGAAATTCGCTGCTAATCCGGAAGTGGAAGAGTTAGGTGATTTGGCAGGTGAAGTTCTGGAAGATGGCGTATCTGCTGATCAAGAAGTTGAACAGGTTTCGGTTGAGCGTCGTCCTGGAGACGAAGACTCAATCAAATCATTCTTGCGCGAAATCAATCGCCATAAGCTATTAAAAGGACACGAAGAGATCGAGTTAGCTCGACAAGCTCGAGCTGGAGACAAAGCTGCTAAGCAGAAATTGGTTCAGAGCAATTTACGCCTGGTCGTAAGCATCGCTCGACGATATATGAACCGCGGACTTCCATTACTCGATCTCATTCAAGAAGGCAGCCTTGGCTTGATGAGAGCGGTAGAGAAGTTTGACCCTGAGAAAGGATATAAATTCTCGACCTACGCGACCTGGTGGGTAAGACAAGGCATCACACGTGCCTTGACCGACAAATCTCGAGTAATCCGAATCCCAGTGCACATGCACGAGCAGATGAGCAAACTGCGAAAATTGATTCGCGACATGCGCGAGAAAATGGGCCGCCAGCCAACAATTGATGAAATTGCAGAGGAATCCAAATGGAGCAAGAAGAAACTCTTGCTTACATTGGAAGCCGCTAGTGATTTAGTCTCACTTGATACAGCAGTACGTGATGAATATGACACTCCACTTGGAGAAGTGATCGAAGACGAAGGCTCAAGACAGCCCGAACTTGAAGCTGCATCCCACATGATGAGTGAAGATATAAATGAATTGCTCGATTGCCTCGCAGAACGCGAGAAAGCAGTTATCAAACTTCGTTTCGGACTTGAAACCGGCGAACCTCTTTCACTGGAGCAATCCGGAAAGATTCTCGGTTTCTCCAGAGAAAGAATTAGGCAGGTAGAACAGAGAGCGATGTACAAGCTGCGTAAACACAGCCGTATACGTAACCTGGACGCCTATCTCAACTAAGCGGACTTCAGATCGCCAAAATAAGAAGGAGCACGAGAAATCGTGCTCCTTCTATTTAATAGCTTATTTGGATTTTGGACAGACTAGCCGAATATGCCTCGTGCTTCATAACGCAAGCGTTTGGCTTCATCAGCTTTCCCCCGCACTTCCAGAACTACTGCCAGGTTGCGCAAAGCCATCGAGTAAATCATATGCTCATCGCCCAGGGTATTCTTATAGATCTTCAGAGCGCGCCTGTAGAGAGCTTCAGCTTCGCCATACCGCTCTAAGAACATGTAGAGGTCGGCTAAATACCCAGCTGCCTCAGCCACTTCGGGGTGGTCAGAGCCGCAAGCCTGCGCTGCAGCGTGAAGGGCTTCCTGGTAATGCTGCTCGGTTGAATCATCTACTTCACGCTTGCTTTCAATTTCAACAACTTTCATACGCCAGGCTTTAGTGCCCGATCGCTTAATTTTCCAGGTGGCGCTAACCATTCATTTGTCTCCTGAACCAGTAAATTAAACCCGTATTATTTTTATACCCTAAAGTCTGAAAGTAATAACTGAACGCTTGAATTAATGCGCTTTTGTGAACGTTTTTGTTGGATAAAATACGCCGACTATTTATGAATTAAAGAGCTCTGCCATAACCTGAGCCATCTGCCCCAGGTAATTAAAAGTGGCATGGCACAAGTCCGTATCCAGTTGATCGAAAGTGGTTCCTTGAATGAAATATAGACCAGCATTGGTTTTAATGGTCATTTCCTTCAATTTGCAATCTTCCTCGAGCACAAGCAAGCTCTCGCCGACTCCAGGATATTTGAGCAAGCGCAACGTTGGGTCGCGCAGGTCATAACTAAAAATCAGCTTCTTCTCGAGCTTCTTGTCGCTAATGGACATGCCTTTGCTTTCGAACAAAAAGATATGAGTAAAAATGCCCCAGAGCCCCTGACCCAAGCGAGGCAGAACTGAGATTTTTGCTCCATCCTGCGGGTCGAAGTCTTCAGGTCGCTCCTTGTTGCTTTCGACCACATAAGTCACGTTAAAAGGCCAGCCGGTCATAAAGGTTTCAAGCTGAGCCGGAAACCCGTTGACAGTTCCTTTGATGCAAACGGCAACGCGGTCACTATCATCGATAACCTCCCCATCGATGAGAGAGGCAATCTCTCGCTGTTTTTCAGCAAATTCGACCATTACTTGTTGCTTTCTTCAGGACTTGGCGGAGCCAAAACTCGCATTTTGATATCACCATCGGTGCCTTCGTCTTTGCCCATTACTCCATCAAGCGCGGCTAATTGGCGCTTAGCATCAGCAACGAATTCGCCCTCAGGATTAAGCTGTATCGCGCGATTTAGCATTGCTTGGGCCTGCGCGGTGTGCTTTTGCTTTTCGAAGATCAAACCAATCTTGTAATAGGGTTCAGCCATTTGACCATTCGTTTTGATGGTCATAACGTAGTTATCTAGAGCTTTCTCGAACTGCTTTTCGTTGTCCCAGGCATTACCCATATTGAAATAAACAGAGAAGAAATTGGGGTCGACTTCAATAGCTTTTTGCCATTTTTCCATCGCTTCCGGCAGTTTATTCTTCGAGTAAAGTACGCTTCCCATGCCGTTTAGCGAATAAGGATTGTTTGGTTTTAGTACAAGAGCTTTCTTGAACGCATCATTTGCTTTGCTGAAATTTCTCTGCGAGGTATAGATCAAACCGAGATTACACCAGGCTCTCTCTAGCCTCTCATCGAGTTCGATTGCATGCTTGTATTTTTGAATTGCCTGATTCAACATGTCTTGTTGTTGAAACTCAACGCCCTGGTTGTACTCTTTGATAGCTTCCGGGTTAAAGGGCCGATTGGGATCAAGCCCAGCTTTTGACTCTTTCTTTTCGTCTTTGTCAGGTCTCTTATCTGCATCCGTTTTAATTTCGGGTTCTTCCCCGTTTTCTCTGTTTATCACTGCAGCTTCCGAACCCTTATCTGCAGCATCGCCTTTCTTGGGCCACTGACCATTCCACGATTTCGAGTCTTTCTTTTCTTTCTTCGCCTTCTTAGACTTTTCAGGGGCCGGAGTTTCCTCACTACTCGTGCTAGCAGCTGTACTTGCGCCAGCGCTGGCATCTGCCGGGGCGGCATCTTCCGCCTGAGCGAGCGGAGCCAGGGCTACGATTGTTGACAGCCCTATAAAAACTGCATTCAACATGACACTAGAGAGTGTACAGTTGGTCTTAAACATGAATCTGGCCTCCAGAACTACCGGCTCTCATGCCGCTTTACACCAGTTGTTGATTATAACTGGTCTGAACCTTTAGCACCCTAGCGCGGACTAAGGCTAGAAAGACTCGGTTCCCGGAACCATTCAACCACGGGTAATTGCAGGATTTAATATTTGAAGGCGATATTCATTACACTTACGTAATTTTCCCATATTAGTAAATTATGATTTTGGGCTATATATCCATTGGAGTAAGGTTGGCAGACATTTAGAGCGCAGGTTTATTGGCTGCAGATATTTTTGGTTCGGAAAAACATCGTGATTCCTCGTTTCAACATATTCTCAACTCATTGGAGCAAACCGCAGTTGGTTTGCTTGGACTAAAACAAGCTTTCAGTCATGAGACTCATTCCGAATCTAATGATTCGGCTAGAAATGCCTTGCCGGAATTAACATTTCTGGCACCGCAGGCAGTACCAGAGAACAGATTCACAATAAAGAGTGCAAGTTCCTCGGCTGAGCGCTTTGAGATTCTTGACCTCGCCTTGCAAAAGCAGCAAGTTGAGAAGGTTCAGACACTTCTGGAAAATGCTGAAGATCTTGAAGAATCAAGCAGAGACAAAAATTCAGATTTGATTATACGCAGAGATGGCAGCATTGAGCTTAATCCTTTACGTACTGCCCAGCTCGAAGGGACCATAAATCCTAGAGTGCTAATTTCATTTGAATACGATAAAGACAGCAATACTCTCAGTCCTGAACAAAAAGCAGCATTGCGAGATGTGATTTCTTATCTTCACATGCACAACCCTGATGCAAGCTATACCCAAAACTGGCAGAGTATTTTCAATAGCGAAATGCCACCGCCAATGATATTGAGCACTGACTCTTTGCAAATTCCAAGTTCAAGATATTCTGATCACGTTGGGCTTCGTTCGTCAGATGGGTCAGGATTTTCGGGAGCCGGTGGCGAACGCAGTTCAATCTTCGCAAGATACAGAAAGGAATTACAGAGCAAGGGATCTGCAAATTCGAAGCTCAGCGATCATCTGAATCAGAAACAGTTCATTGACCAGGTAGTTCACGCAGTCAGTGGCAATGAAGGCAATTTTGTCTCCCTAAATCGAAACGATTGCGGTTATGGCATTTCAATTGGCATCAGACAATGGAACCAGAAAGTGGGCGAACTGCCAACACTTCTGAAGGCATGGCAATCAAAGAATCCCCGTGAATTCAATGAGATATTCGGCGAGAAATATAGCGACAAACTCTGCTCGGAGTCCTGGGTAAGGAACTACAACATGTCGGCAGATCCAGATCTGATGACGCGCATGGACAAAGCTCTGCACAATAAAGCAATGCAAGCCACCCAGGTTGAACTTGCCAGGCAATTCGTCAAATCATCTATCAAGCTTGCTCAAGAATTTGGCTTTAAGAGTGAACTCGGCATAGCTCTTGTTTGCGATCTTGTAAATCAGACCGGTACGGGTGGCGCACGCTCAGCGCTTCGCCGAGCTGGACTGAGGTCCGGCAAGGATATCTCTAACGAACAGCTTGCTTGTAAGCAGTTGTCGCAAGCTTCACATCGCCAATCAGGACACTCACGCTTTGTTGCCCTCCAGCGAAAATTCAGTAGTTCGGAAGAAGCAAATTTAAGAAGCGCTTGATTCTCCTTCCACAACTTCTTTACCTGCGCAGCCTAGACTGTTCTCATGCGATGAAACAAATGCGAATGAGCCGTAGGGAGCTGTTCTGGATTGCAGTACCCTCCGGCTTATTCTTTTAAAATTTAGAATCAGCGCGACTTGAGACGCCCTACAAGTCCAAGCAGAGCTAGTTCATAGCCCTGAGGTCCGAAGCCAACAACTACGCCCGCCGCGACGTCTGACAAGTAGCTCTGCTGCCTGAACGACTCGCGGGAAAAAGTATTGGTGACATGCACCTCGACAAAAGGAATGTTCACCGCCAGTAGTGCATCGCGAATGGCAATGGATGTGTGCGTATAAGCACCCGGGTTTATGAGGATGCCATCAATGCCTCTTTCGCGTGCTTTCTGAACCATTGTGACGAGTTCACCTTCGATATTCGACTGGTAAAACTGAATTTCTATATTCAGCTCTCGCGCACAGTCAGCCAGACCACGACTGATGTCATCCAGGGTAACGGCTCCATAGAGATCTGGTTCCCTCTTCCCAAGCAAGTTGAGATTCGGTCCATTGATTACTTGAATTTTTAAGGGCAGGTTGGTGCTCATCGCAGCCGGAATTCCAATCTAGGCGAAATGCTATTCGTCTGACATTGCTTCAAGCGCACATTGCGCTTCTATCAGAAATGGATCGTTGCGAGCGAGTATGCCTCGCTGACTGACGAACTGAATTATTTTACCGAGCAGTTCTTGCACCGAGACTTGCTGCCCGTTGCATTCCAACTGATCAACTATCAAAAACATTAGTGAACCAAGCAAGACACGAGCTTCGACATGTGCGAGATCGCCACTAGCCATCGCCTGGGCAAGAGACTGTTGGTCAAGAGAATTTTCATAGAGCAATTTCTGGCAAACTGCAGCCATGTTGCCTTTCAAAGGTTTGGTGCGCTCATCTGGTAATGTTGCCGCAGCACGAATCAGGTTCAACTTGTTGCCTGCGTCGCCCAATGACTCAGCGGCATCCACAAGATTTCTCACGTTGTTAGCTTTCGTGTTGAACTGACGCTTCAGCTCATTTTCAGCCACGTTAGCAGTTGGTCGTGTAGCCTGATCAAAACGTTTTTCGTAGTAATCTTGAACGTGCTGTCTTTTGAGCTCAACACCAAATGGAATAAGTTCCAGGAAGATGGATTCTAACCCTTCCAGCTGGGACTGCAAAAACATCAATTCTTCCTGGGTGACCGTCAAGCCTTAACCCTCCGTGCTCACGTCTCGTGAATGATCCTACCCTGAGCAGCGGGCTGCGAAACGAGACCCGCCATTTCGATGATGTCATCAGCTAGCTGTTCTGGACTGGACGATGACGTGTCAATTCTATACCGGGCAAGGTTGTAAATGCTCTCTCTTTCAGCAATTAGCTTGCCAAGTCGCAAAATTAACTCATTATCTGTCACCTCGTGCCTTTTAGTCTCAGAGCCGGAAAGCAAAGGACGATTTTCGCTCGTTTTTATTCGTGTAACAAGAACTTCAAGCGGCGCTGTCAGGTATACAAGGGTAGCGAACGATTGAAGAAGTGCAATGTTGTCATTAAATATTGGCATTCCTCCTCCAGTCGAAAGAACACATCCGCCAGCTCTGTAAGAAGCCACTTCCAGTTTGGGTTCACCTGTGGAAGAACTCGCTTGCCCAACGAAAGAAACCGCTTCTGCAGTAGAAGAAACCGCTTCACAGCTGGGAGCACCGGCTTCCAACTGGCTTCGAATACCTTTACCAAGATTCGAAAGTCCTGAACCAAGGGAGAAAACTAGATTCTCAAGAAACAGTTTCTCCAGGTTCCTGAACGCTGCTTCGCCGTTTTTTCGGAAGATCTCAGCGATGCTAAGTCCAGTCAGAACTTCTATTTCGCGGTCTGAGTCGAGAAAATCCCAATCAAGTTTTCTGGCTATACATTGACCTATGCTGGATTTTCCGCTTCCGGAGGGACCTAGCAAAGCGACAACTGATTTTTCCATTTCAGTTTAGTGTCTCGACAAAGCCTTCTGAGCTTCCTCAATCTTATTCTGTGCGTCAATCAGCTTGCCATTGAGCGCTAATGCAATTTTCAATTCAGGTATAGCAGCTGCATATTTATGCATCTTCATCAGCGCCATTCCCATTCCATAATGAGCTGACGACATTCCAGGGTCAAGCCGAATTGCTCTGTGGAACGAAGAAATTGCGTCACTGTAATTTCCAGACATAGAAAGCATGGTGCCCAAATTGTTTGCGGCTCTTGCTGAGTTTGGACAGTGCTTGGTTGCATCGCTCATGACTGCAACAGCGCCCTTAAAGTCACCTTTTGCAGAAAGCAATTCGCCAAGATTTAGAGCGGCTTCTTCCAAAGAGGGGTTGAGTACAAGTGCCTTACGGAAAGAAGACTCCGACTCTTTGTCCATGCCGAGTTGATGATATGCAAGTCCCAGATTGCCTTGTATCGTCGCAGAGCCAGGGTTAAGCTTAGCAGCCTTTTCCCAGGCTTCTATACCGGAATTCACATCACCAGTCATTACTGAAATCAAGCCGATTCGGTCTTGAACAAAAGCCAATCTGGGGTTCGCTTCAGCAAGCCTGCGGTATGTTTCCAACGCGGGTCCTAGCTGATTGGCCTTAAACATTGACTCTGCTTGAGCAAGCATCTGAGTATCTCTTGCACTCAAATTGCCGTCATTAGAACTCAATTTACCGTTGTTAGTGCCTGTTCCAAAGCCAGAGCTAAAGAGCGCTCCGTCTTTGTTAATCTGGTCAAGTTCAGCGATGACAGCCTTTCGGTCACCTCTCTGGTCGTACACTCTCGCGAGGTTGGAATGGGCCGCTGCCAGTTCGATAGAGGCTTGAGACGCCTCCAAGACCTGCTTGGAAGCATCGGACATTTTGCCCTGTCCTTTGAATTTTTCGACATTTGTTGCGTAAGCCGAAATCGCGCCCCTGCTCAGAGTAACAGCATTCTGAAAGCACTGCTCTGCCGCTTTGGAATCACCCAGAGTGAGATAAATGAGCCCGAGTCGATTCTGCAGCGAAGGATCGGACGGTCGATGTTGAATTTCAGAAGACAACTGAGCTGCAGCATGATCGAGCGCTTGCACGTAAGTTGCAGTACCGTTACTCGCCACGGCAAAGGAAGTTTTGACCTTTTCAGCTGAAGCATCTTTTTGAGTATCGACATTCTTTGTCGGAACCAATTTGCTGAGGTCTGGAAATTGAACCGCACCCATATGCTGAGCTGCGATTGGAACAGTAACCGCGACAATAAGCAACGCCCCTATAGCGAATAGAGCTTTAGGCGGAGCAGCCCGTCGGTTTCTCATGACATTGGAAGAATTAGTCATCTTGCAACAAGAAGCGTGAAGTCGTCGTGAATAGCTTTAAGATATATAGAACATTAATTTGAATAGGGCTCTGAGTCAATACGTATTCTCCCAGTCCGCTAATCCGCTATCAGACGGATTTCAAGGCTGATTTCTTAGCATCATTTCATCTCAGGTAATATCATGACTATCGACGAAAAAATTGAGGCATTTCTTGCAGCTCCGGTGTTTGGAGTTGCCGGTGCAAGTGAAGACACCTACAAATACGGTTATCGATGCTACAAATGCTATCTGGACAAAGGTCGCAAGGCTTACCCCATAAACCCGAACAGCAAGGAAATTCTAGGAAATCCTGTATTCAAAGACATCGCATCGCTGCCAGAAAAAGTCGAATCAATTTCTGTCATTACGCAGCCTCATGTTACAGATCGCATAATAGACGATGCCATTGCTAGTGGTGTCAAAAATATCTGGATACAACCCGGAGCAGAAAGTACGGCTGCAATTGAGAAAGCTGAGAAGGCTGGACTCAACGTTATTTATGGTGGACCTTGCCTGCTTGTGGTCTTGGGTTATAGGGGTTTCTAAAACAAAGAAGAGCAGCGCAATTGCGAGCTACTCTTCCAGTTGAGACAACGTAATTTCTTGATACCCGTGAACGAAAGTAAGGCAATTCTTGGACAAATTCCAAGAATTGCAGACTTACACGCAATTAGCCTGCGGTATCGTATTTGATGGCAGCTTGAACAAGCTGTTCAATGCGCTCGCTAATTTCCTTATCGATGATCTGGCTTTCTTTGAATGCAGAGCCATCAGTGTAAACGAATCGAGGAATTATCAAACAACGAAAATCGAGCATTAGACTATTTGCAAATCCCATAATGGACATGTAGCTTGACTTTCCACCTGCAGCACAGAGAAAGCCAACAGTCTTTTCCGTCCATGCTTTACCGGTGAGTTCAAGTAGATTTTTTACGGCGGCACCACAATCATAATTGTAAATCGGCACGCCGATTAGTATGCACGAGGCATCTTTGATCTTAGCGGCCATTTTCGCGACATTCGGATGACCATAAGCCCTTTCGCCATCACATAATGGAAGTTCAACTTCTCTTAAGTCAACCCACTCAACAGTCTTTCCAGCGGCCTTTAGGTGCTTCATTGCTTCGCTTGCAAGAATGGCACTCTTGCTCTGAGAATTCAAACTGGAACTAATAACAAGAAAACTCATTCTTTTTTGCCTCGTATTTTTCAGCAGTGGTATCAAGAACAACACCACGTTGTCATCTGTAAGTCTGCGATTGACTCAGTTCAGTGTAGCAGATGAGATAGTAAGCACTACATTGCGAGCATCTCTTCATCGAACAATTCCGCTCTAAACTCTATCAAAGCTGCAGGAGCATCCGCAAACAAAAGGGAGACGGATAACCGTCTCCCAAATAATCATAACGAGCTATACCTTATCGAGCTTTGAAATAGAGGATAACGGTACCAAGTGTTCCGATGACCGCGTTCGGCAGCCATGCAGCTACTATCGGATCGAGCCTACCGGAATCACCCAACGCGCCAGAACTTGATTGCAATACGTAATACAAAAATACGATTGCTGCTGAATAAACAAGACCAAGGTTGCTTCGTGAACGGCGTGCAAGCAGACCCAGAGGTGCACCTGCCAATGCTACGATCAAACATGCCAGTGGCTGCGAAAACTTCTGGTGGAAGCGAACCATCAGGTCACGAGGTACTACTCCAGTTTTCTTCATGTTATCAATGTAGGCAGACAATTCTCCAATATTCATATCTTTGACTGCCACTTTGTTTAACTTCAATGCTTCAGCAGCATTTCGCACGCCTGGAATGACCAGCGATTCAAACTTCATGATTCTTGTGATGTCACTGTCGCCAGCAAGAACATAGGTTCGCCCTTTTTGTAGAATCCACTCGCCGTGGTTCCAGAGACCATGTGCTGCGCTGATGATCTGAACGAGCTTGTCTCGGGTGAAGTCCAGAATGATAACGTTGTTGATCTGAGTTTTGTCAGCCAAGCCAATGTAATACACACGGCTCAATGAAAGGTCTTTTCCGCGCTCCATATAGGTGAAGTTTGCGGTTCCTTCAGGCAGATTTTGTTTGTACAAAGCAACGAATTCAAGCTTTTTGGATGTGCGGTTTGCAACCGGCACAACATATTCGTTGATGCCGAAGCTAGCAATACTGGTCAGCAATCCAAACATCAATGGTGCCACCATGATGCGATAGAAGCTGATGCCGCTTGTACGCAAAGCGATGATTTCTGAGTCACCAGACAATCGATTGAACACAAGCAATGTACCGAGCAATACACCGATAGGAATGGTTAATACGATAATTTCAGGCAAGTGCAAGCCGATGATCTCAAACGCGAGATGCAGTGGCACACCTGACTTCATGATCAAATTGAAGATAGTCTTCAATTGATCAGCACCGAACCATACGCCGGTTACGATACCGATACCGAACAGCAATGGCTGCCAGAATTCGTTTGCAATATAGCGGTCGAGTAACTGGGTACCGATCATAGAATGAAGTCCTCACCTAAATACTGTTTACGAGCGGTCGGATTAAACGCAACTTCTTGCGAAGTTCCAGCCACCAGAATTTTGCCTCTATCGATCAAATAGGCTCTGTCTGTAATTTTTAGTGTTGCTCTCGGGTTGTGGTCGGTGAGAAGAACACCCAGCCCCCACTGGTCACGCAAGCGACGAATCAATCCTTGAATGTCCGCGATACTGATAGGGTCGATACCAGTGAAAGGTTCGTCCAGTAGAATAAATGCAGGCTTTGAAGCCAAGCAACGCGCAATTTCAAGTCGTCTTCTTTCACCACCAGAAAGCTGCACTGCGATGGTTTCTGATAGATGCTCCAAACCAAAGTCGTGAAGGAGTCCATCAATAATTTCTTTCTGCTCACGACGACTCCTTCCTTTCAGTTCAAGGATGAGTTTCATGTTGTCGTACACAGACAATTTTCTGAAGATAGATGCTTCCTGTGGCAGATATCCAATTCCAAGCTTGGAACGATCGTGAATCGCCATTTTGGAAATATCGACACCATCAAGTGTGATCTTTCCTTTCTCAGGTTTGACCAGTCCGAGACACATATCGAAACTCGTCGTCTTGCCGGCACCGTTACGTCCCAGCAAACCTACGACTTCGCCTTTCTCAACGTTGAAACTCACGCCGTCAACAACTCGACGCCCCGCGTAAGATTTCTGAATGTTCTCGATTAGTAGACTCATTTTGTAGCCTCTACCTCTTTAGCACTGATCTTTTGGCGGTTGGGGTCAGCCAACCTTGTGTTGTTTGGAGCCAGTCCTGGTGAGACCGGAGCCGAGGGGGTAAGTTTCTGCTTTGCTTTGTCTTCAGGATTTTGCAGCATCATTGCTTTTGCATTTCCTGTAGCGATAACTCGATGTTCGTCGACGAGATAAACGATTTTGTCAGCAATCCATCTACGTCCTGGTTGCGATATTTGCGAGCGCCCTTTGAAGATTATTTTGTCAGCGCGTCCATCCGGCTTCTTTATGAGCACTATTGCAGGACCGCAACCATACATTTCACCAGATACAACTCTTACGTTGCCACTAGCGGAGACGCGACCATTTTCTTTGCTGTAATCTTGCGCATCGGAGTAAACCCAGACTGGTTTATCGTTGCCACCAGACATTGGTCCTGCGATAGCAGTTTTAGATCCAGTCTGGTTAACACCTGAATTAGAAGCCTTCGCCGGAGCAGCACCGAAGATGTCTATCTTCGCTGTAGGATCTTCCTCATCATCATTCACCTTCTTCTTAGGTGCAGGTGCGCCTTCCTTCTTCTCTTGAATAACCTTAGACTTCACATGTCCAGTTGCCTGCAGCCGTTTAGTCGAAAGCGAATAATTCATGGTGTCAGCGCAAGTTGTATTCTTGCCCTGGGTTGCCTGCACATTCCCGGTAAAAAGTGCTGTTTCAGGCTTGCTGCTGGTGGCACTGTAGACCAACTGTAATTTGTCAGCGAAAACAATGATGTCACCATGAACCACTTTCACATGTCCCATAGCGTCAAATCTTCCGGTAGCCTGGTCATACTCCTGGCGGACTGAATCGGTGATGATTTTTTCTCCACCTTTTTTCTTTTCTTCTTTCGGTTTTTCAGCTACAGCAGGCTTCGCTGCAGGAACCTCGTCCTCGTCTTCGTCATCAACATTTTTCGGAGCTTGAGCTTGCGGAACTTTGTTATTTGCAGTCGCTGCTGGAGTTGGCGCGGGTTCTTGCTCGTCCTCTGGAACATCTACTTCAGAGTGAGCATTTCCATCAGCAATAATTTTGTTGACTGCCATCTCAAACGTGAGTGTGTTGGCATCGATCTTGTTTTTGCCCTGAGTCAAATGAGGGTGACCAGTGAAGATTGCCCGACTCGGAGAACCAGCTGGGTCTTTATATAGTGTCGCCAGTGGTGCGACGATGACGCTGTCCTTGTATACGACTCTAACTCGTCCACGAGCAATGACGGAATCACCCGCGAATTCCTGCTCGTCAGCGGTAATGTCGATAGGACCATTGCCACCAGGAGCCCCAGGAGCGCCGGGCATCTGAGCTTGCGCCACGCGAATGCCAGCAATGCTGAGGCATGCTGTCAATAGAAGTGCTGATATTTTTGTGTTGCCGTTTTTCATGTCTAGCTCGTCGCTTCTCTTTCTACTTTGATTGGATTATGGCGTGAGTATGTCCAATCACCTTGACATTCTGTATTCCGTCCTTACTCATTTTTCCTCTGGCCTCATTGCCGGTTACGAGGGCAACATCAGACCAGTCGATCTTAACACCGCCGGTTGCAATGAACTGATTTTGTTTGTCTAATTCAATGGTTTCGGCATCGAACTTACTCTTACCTCCGTCCCCGATTCCGCTTACGCGTTGCCCCTTGGCAGACTTCATCTTGACATAACGATTACTCACATCGACGTTACCAAGAGGTGCAATAATCTCCATCTTGACATTTGGTCCGTCAAAATATCGCATCTTTACATCTGTAACATCGACTACTTTCATTTCTGCTGTCGTACCTTTTTTGCCAGTGAGGTGCCAGCGAACTGTATTGTTTTCATCCAGCTCCTTTAACTCGAATTCAGTTGTCTCTGTTTTCGTTGAAGTTGGATGGTCCTTCATTTCAGTGGTCAATGAGTTGTATTCGTGTTCAGCACCTTTCTGCGCTGAAACGAATCCCCACACAATTAGAGCCGGAATGGAAATGGCTCCAAGAAATCGGAATGTGTTTTTGACCCACGGACTATGAATGGAAAATACTGCCACGCTCATTCGCCCTTAATTTCCCATCCCGCGCAAAGCAACGGCTTTGGAAACATTACTGATTGACTCCTTGAGGTTCCCTTGCTTTAGATAACCCTCTCCAAGAAAGAAATAGGCAGCGGGATTGTTTGGAAATTTCTCACTACATTGCTTCCAGGTATTCATCGCGGCTTCTAGATTGCCATCGTATTCAGCTCGTAGATGCGCTCGATATACCAGAGCCCAAACATCATCGGGTTTCTGCGCAATCAACTCGTCTAACTTGCTGAGTCCCTGCTCATAAAATTTGCGAATCTGCGGAACGTCTGCTGGGTCAACATTGTCCATTACAGAAGGAATTTTCGGCAGAGCACTCGTATTACCTTGAGCAAGTGCGCCAACAGCACCCATGATTCCATTAATATCGAATGGCTTACCTTTTTGGGTGGCTGCAATAACCTGATTTTTAGCGGCATCAAGGTTTGCTTGTTTCTGCGCAGCGCTCAACTGATCAGCAGCTTTTGTTGCACCCGCGCTAGTACCACTTGCGGTACTAGAACCAGAAGAAGCAGCAGCTTTTGCTGCATTAGCCAACGCGACGTTAGGGTCCCCATTCTTAGCCTTCCATGCAGCAACCTTCTTCGAGTAGTTTGCTAGCAAATAAGCCTTCATATAATAGGCCCAGGCCAGACCATAACGTACCCTATTTTCGTTGGGGTAATTCTTGAGCATGTCCTCGTAAGTGAGAATCATCTGGTCAAAATAAGTCGTGCCACCCTTC
Source organism: Obscuribacteraceae bacterium (SeqCode) (assembly GCA_044226015.1). Classification (GTDB taxonomy): domain Bacteria; phylum Cyanobacteriota; class Vampirovibrionia; order Obscuribacterales; family Obscuribacteraceae; genus JAIEPM01. Next base: position 88,384 of record JBGAHS010000006.1, on the reverse strand, counting down.
GCCTCAGCAAGTTTGCGAGCAGTTCTCACTTCTTTTAGGGCTTCCTCAACTCGACTTGTGCGGGTCAATGCGACTGCGAGGATAAATCTAGCCTCTGGACTGTCCGGGTAAGCGTCGACCTGTTTCTTTGCTAGATCCACATCATCTGTAGGCACAAGGTCTTGTGTGTCGGTGCCAACGCTCAATTCGATACCTGGTTTCCATTTAGTAACCTCAGGCTTCTTCTCCTCAGTACCAGTTGAGGACGCCGACTTGCTGGCGTCACTGGAGTTCTTATCAGCAGCAGTGCTAGCAGAATTTACTGCAGTGCTCGCTGCTGCACCATTACTGATACCAACAGTAGAACTAGCAGCCGCATTGGCATCATTCACAGTAATTGATTTGCTTGCATCAGCTTTGACCGTAGCAGACGAAGTATTTGCATTCGTGCTGGTTTTGGCATTAGAATCTGCAGCCAAAACAGCTGAAAAATTGCCGATAAAAATACTTGTGGCGATCAATAAAATAATAGGCTTCATAATTACCTTCAACTTTTTTCTTCGTTGCGCATTGCACGCGCTTCTGAACTGGCTAGGCATAAGCCTTCGCTGGTTGCAATTAGGTAGCAAAGGCTATGATAGCAGACGCCAGCGAGTAGTCATTGGTTGCTTATAAGCGAGCCAATTTGATGAGAAAAATTTCTACTTGATCACCGTCCGTTAAGTATCAACGGCGCGACTTCAACAAGATTATCGACAATGTATTTGGGTGCTGATTTTTGGAGGTATTCTCGTGTGTGTATGCCGGTAGTGACACCAATTGCGTCAACTCCTGCATTCCGCGCCATGTCTAGGTCGAAGCTACTGTCACCAATTACTACAGTTTCTTCTAGCACAACATTGAGTTTTTCCAGAGTATATAGAACTGACTCAGCATCAGGCTTGTGTTTTGTAACTTCCTCAGCACCGACTATGAGGCTGAAATACTCAGCCAATCCATGAAAATCCACAACAAGGTCAATTAAATGCCGGCGTTTTGACGACGCTATGCTTATAAGAATATTAGCCTGATGCAAGTTCCGCAGCATTTCTTCAAGACCGTCAAATGGCGGACAAATCTCGATGGCTTTTGAGTCGTATATTTGCCTGTAGCGGGCGGCAACTTCCTCATGAAACTCGTGAGGGTGGTCAGGAAACAATATCTCAACCTGGCGTACTAATGGCACACCGATTAGATGTGACCAGAGTTCGAGCGTTTTTTCGCTGAAATTGTATTCGACGCAACAATCTCTCATTACGTCAACGATGCCTGGAGCGGAATCTACTAGAGTGCCGTCAAAATCAAAAATTGCTAGTTTGTACAAGTTGCTTTACTCAGCCCTTTTTTTGCTTCGATGAGGTTTCTAAAACGTTCAAATAGATACGCTGAATCGTGAGGTCCGGGATTCGATTCAGGGTGATATTGAACACAGATTATTGGAAGGTCTTTGTGTTTGAAACCTTCGACGCTGTTGTCGTTGAGATTCATATGAGTCAATTCTAGATGTGCTGGCAAGGTCGACTCATCTACAGCGAATCCGTGATTCTGACAGGTAATCTCAATTTTTCCGGTTGAAAGGTCTTTCACCGGCTGATTTCCACCTCTGTGACCAAACTTCAGCTTGTAAGTCTTGGCACCAAGAGCGATGGAGAGTAGCTGATGTCCAAGACAAATGCCGAAGATAGGTAGCTTTGTATTAATCAGTTCTGGAAGTTCGGCAATGATATCTGTGCACGCCGCAGGGTCTCCAGGTCCATTTGACAGAAAGATTCCATCAGGACTTGCCGCAAGAATTTCCTTGGCTTTGGTGCGCGCTGGAAAAACGGTGAGCCTCATGTTTTGTGCAGCCAGACTATTCAAAATATTTTGTTTGCAACCAAAATCAAGAACAGCCACATGAAAATCGCCACTGCCCATGGTGTACTTTTCTCTGGTGCTCACTTCATGCGTGAAGTCAGCACCTTCCATCGCAGCAGCATGCTGAGCTACTTTTACAAGTTCTTCCGGGTCTAAGATTTCAGTAGATATCGCACATCTCATCGCACCTTTGTCTCGAATGTGGCGAGTGATGGCTCTGGTATCAACATCGGAGATACCCATGATTTGCTGCTCAGCAAGAAATTGATGCAGGGACTTATCAGCTCTCCACGAGCTATATCGCCGGCTCAAATGTCTAACCACCATTGCGCGAGCAAAAATACGACGCGACTCAACATCTTCATTGTTCGTGCCGTAATTTCCCTGCTCGGGATAAGTCATGGTCACAACCTGACCCGCATAGCTCGGGTCTGTCATGATTTCCTGATATCCGGTCAGGCTTGTGTTGAAGACGAGTTCACCAGTAGTGGTGCCTGTAGCGCCGAAACCTATTCCAGAGAAAGTGCGTCCATCTTCTAAAGCAAGAAGACTCGGTGTGCCCTGACTCAGCCCGGAACGCGATGGAGAATAACTCATTTGTTTTACACCTTATGCTGCCACTGCTGAACTTATAGTGTCGCAACCAGGTTTCTTCCTGGGAACGTTGCTAACCCGTGAACGCCTTGAATGGCACCGTTGACAAGCCGCAAGTTCAATTATAAAGCTTGTACAAGGCGCCTCTTGCTGATTTCTATCTAAGCGCTTAGTACTCTTGTCAGCGTCAGTTCCCTGCGCGTCCCGACAGGCACTGAATTCAGGGGTTTCCGACTGTATTTCAGTGAGAACTCTAGAGAAATCTTTGTCTACATGATTGTCAACAACTCTCATCCTGAGCGAAATCCAAGAACTCTGAGCGGCGAATGTCAACATAACTCAGCTTCACTACCTTTATATCAAGGGTCACGTAGTATATCTATCAGGGCAGTCTTCTGCTCGACTGTTTCGAAGTTTTGAATGCTTGGAGAGGTTTAAGTTTTCCGCTAACGCCTGAAATGGCGTCACAGCGTGCCTTGCTGTTGATGAAAAAGCTAACTACTTTTCTAGCCCCTGCGGACTTACATCTTGGAAATCATAAATCTGTAGAATAAGTCAGTTCGAACGTGAAAGGCAGAATCTAGGTTCATGAACACACAAATATTCTCCGGAATTTTCCCCTGGCTGGCGCCACATATGATTGTGATCGCGGGCATTATCGTTGCAGCTCTTTGGAATTTGTTTTTCCCGAAGCTGAAACAAGTCACCCCGATTGCCGCAGTGCTGAGTCTCGTAGCTGCAGCCGCGATATACCTCGGTCAGCTCGACCTCAAGAGCGCAAGCATCCTGATGAAAATCTACACAGGAGACCTGCTCACAACTAGCGTTGGCTTAGTAACTTGTCTGGTTGGTGCGGTGTGCGTCCTCATGAGTATGGGATACGAGCGAAAGTTCGGTCCTAACAAAGGCGAATACTACGCAATACTTTTGACGGCAGTGCTGTCAGTGATGTTCCTTGCCGGAACCACGGACCTCGTTATGCTGTTCGTCTCGTTAGAAACACTTACTATATGTTGCGTCCTTATGTCCGGCATGACCAAAAGAGACATACGTAGCAACGAAGCGGCTTTGAAATATCTGCTATCAACTGCCGCTACCACTGCCACGTTCATGTATGGTCTAACCTTCTTATATGGATTGACTGGTTTCACTGACTACGATTCGATTCAGTCGAAGTTTTACCAGGTAGCTCAATCACCATCACTGGTGGCAATGCTTCTTATGACACTGTTGATCAGTGTAATTGGATTTAAGTTATCTATCGTTCCGTTCCACATGTGGACTCCTGACGTATATGAAGGCGCACCGACGCCAGTGACAGCATTCCTTTCTGTAGGCTCGAAGCTAGGGGGGCTTGTTGTTGCACTGCGCTTGCTCACGACAGTTTTCGGAGCAGCATCTGCAAACTGGGTGCCATTACTCGGCATACTTGCAATACTTTCTATGGTTGCAGGCAATCTCATCGCTCTCTGCCAACGTTCCGTAAAGCGCATGCTCGCTTACTCATCAATAGCCCACGTCGGCTACTTTTTGATAGCCTTCTGTGCAAACACCCATGAATCTCTTGGTGCGGTGTTCTTCTATATTATTGTTTACGGTCTGATGAATCTTGGCGCATTCACCGCAGCGATAATGATCGAAAACGAAGTCGGAAGTGACGACATGGAAGACTGGTGTGGTTTGATTCGCAAACGCCCATTTGTTGCTGTTGCTATGACTGTCTGCTTACTCAATCTGGGTGGACTACCAGTTCCTCCGGCAGGCTTCCTGGCTAAGTTTTTTGTATTCTGGTCAGGCATACAGATGTATTCGACCCTGGGCAATACGCTGGTGATTGCTGGTCTGGTCACATCCATTCCAGCAGTGTTCTACTACACTCGCGTTGCCATCAAGATGATTGTGCGTGAACCATCTGCCAGAGTGAATGCGCTGCCAGAGACTCGTCGTCCTCTTGGCGATTCACAAGTCGGTCCAGTTCTCGCTCTGGCAGTCAGCCTCATTGGCATCATTGCTGCTGGAACTTCGATGGTCACGCCACTCGTCGATTTCTCAAACAAGGCAGTGAATTCTCTTAGCCAGCCACAGAACATCGGTTTGAACAAAACTCAAACTATTGGTCAGTTGCCACAGCAAGACAGCAGCAACAATTAGCCCAGCAAATTCATGGCTGATGTCATGGAAGAAATTGGCATCGTCAACGAGAACCAGCCATCTGACTTGAACGTCAGATGGACCCTAGTGCTGGCTCTCGCTGCAGGCTGTGGACTGCTCTTTTATTACGGTCCGCTGATTTCCTGCAACGCGGACGTCTATTGCTCTGACCTGACCTTTTACTTTGAGCCATTTAGCCGATTCATCGGTGAAAATGCAAGAAAAGGGATTCTAGCCATGTGGAATCCCATGCTTTACGCAGGCATGTCTCAGATAGCGACGCCGTCACCAGGAATGTTTTACCCACCGAGTTGGTTTATGTTCTTGCTTCCTTTTTCCTGTGGACTCGGCTGCTACATGCTCTTCCATCAGTCACTAATGGGTTTGGGCTCGTATCTTTTGCTTAGAGACTTGCGTTTTACTCGTGCATCTTCAATATTTGCATCGTCTGTTCTGACGCTGTGTGCATACAACTTCTCTTTCCTGCGAAATTTCACACTGCCAGGTTCGATGGCTTGGTTTCCTCTTGCTCTGTATTTCTGCAGAAAAATCCATGCAAAAAATGGCTGGCATTCCTTCGGTTGGATGCTAGGTCTAGCTTTCTGCGTTTCAATGCTTGTTTATGTAGGTCGACCAGAGGTCGGCGTACCAGAGCTGCTATTGATCGGTGTTGCTTGTGTCTGGTCTCTGTTTGTTGAAATTTTCCAGACCAGACTTGCAAAAGGAAATCAGAACCGGAAGGACGATGCTACGAGCGAATCGGCTTCTAACTCTGCTGAAGTGCTCAGTCCAGAAATAGACAAGCATCTCGTGTTGAGCACCGTTATTAGATTAGCTTGCATTGTTTTGGGAATTGCCTGGGCATTACCAACGGTATTTCCGGGTGTGGAATGGACGGCTCTCTCTCCTCGCTCTCAAGGCATGGCTCTGAAATGGGTCTTCACATGGAGTGCCAATTGGTTTGATTTTCTCTGCATCGTTTTGTCAAACCCATTTGGTGATCTTTGCCGCCTCACAGACCAGGCAGCTCACATCAGACAGATGGTGTTAAGTCGAGGCTCTCATTTACCGTTTTTGAGCTCCGCTTACCTGTCACCATTCGTGGTGACACTTGCATTCTTTGCGCTGTTTGATCGCAAGAATCAACTTAAGAGACTGTCTATTTTGATATTTTTAGGATTCAGTCTCATGGCAGCAGGAAACTATACGCCATTTGCTCCTTCAATAGTGAAACTATCTAGTGCACTGGCCTCTTTACGCTACCCGGTGAAGCTGCTTATTTTTCCTTGCCTCAGCCTAATTCTGCTGGCTGCCTTAGGTTCAGAAATGCTGCTTAAGAGGAGAATTCCAGCACTAGCTCTCAAATCTGCGTCGATTACATGGACCACGCTTTTAATACTCGGTTTTATACTTGGATATTTCCCACAAATTGGATTCGAAGCTACAAAACTCAGTTTTCTTTTTCACAAGACTCCAGAGTTGAGCCTGGTTAAATCAACACAATATATGCTTGCAGACTCGATTCAAGGTGCAGCGGTTTTAGGGCTGATATGCTGCCTTCTTGTTTACGGAGCACTGAAGAATAAGCTAAAACCGGAACTGTCGATCTCTTTGATCACAGTCATGACGATTATCGCTCTGATTCAGTCTAGCTGGACTTTTAGTAACTACACGAAGTTCGGCTTTTACGAGCACAAAAGTAGCGTTGCAAGCACGATCGAAGAGTTACGAAACGATACCAAATATGGTGCAACAGCAAGTAGAAATAGCGGCAGGTCTGCATCAAGAGTGTTAAATCTGTTCTTCGACCCTGTTAGCGTACCCGAAACATATGAGTACTATCGAAACTGCGAGTTTGACGAGAGTTTTTTTCAGTACTGCAGAGAAGTACTGCTCTATCAATCGATAATGGATGCAAGATTCCATTCCAGCTACGGCTATGAAGCTGCAGAAACGGCAGATTACAAAAACTGCTACACAGACGTCTATCTGAGCTCTAGCCAACATCAGCGAAAAGATGGCGAGAAAAGAACGATCAGCGATTTACCGCTTCACAGGTTCTGCGCTCTAACAGCAACGGAGTTTGCCAACTCGCAAATCTATAAACTGCATCCATATTATAGTATTCCAATTCTCGACCCTAAAAAATTTGAACTTGTGAAGTCAAATAGAAAAATGAACTTCCGAGTTTATCGTGTACTCAACCCCAGACCGCGCGTTTATCTCACAAGTAACCTGTGTTTCGTGGAGTCTTTCAAGGATCTCGAAAAGGTAGTTTGTTCGCCAGAAGATGTTCCGCAGACCCAAACACTTGATGCCTCAAGAGACATTACATACATTCTGAATCGCGACAAATTGAAAAACAAACTCTTCTTTGAGAGCCTTTCAAATAACTCCGAAACGGCAAATTCTTCAAGCAAGAATATCGGTGAATCCCCTGATCAACATGAAAGCACTAATCACAAAACTTCCGATAAGCAGAATCCAAATAATGCCGAAGACGCAGCCTTCATTGCTTTCGATAATGGTCAATCATTCACAGTTTCAGTCGAAAGTAAAACACCAAAAGTGCTCGTAATCGCTGACCACTTTTATCCGGGGTGGACTGTCACAGTAGATGGTAAAGAAGTAAATAGCCTGAAAGTCAATTTGCTAAACAGAGGAGTACTTATAGATGCTGGCAGGCATCAAGTATCTTTGAACTACGCTCCAAGGTCACTTGGTGATGCAATAAAAATTGCCATTGCAGCAAGCATCATATTCCTGATTTTCTTCGGCGGATTGATGCGAAGACTCAAGCAAAAAAAATGCCCAAAGCAAATGTAAAAGCAGGCAACGCACTGCACTGTTGCCTGCTTTTAGCCTAACTTCTAGCAAGAGGGAACCTAGTTTCCTGCTGGAAGGTCGACATTGTGACTGATTTGCACGGAGTCGGTTTCAACAGAGCCTTTGAGAACCGGGACCTTAGCGTTCGTGCTGTCATCGCCATTCATTTTTGCTACCATCGCGTCCTTGTTCTTCTTATCGCGCTTTTGATGGTGCTTCTTGTGCGTGAAGAGCGATGCTGTATTTGGATTATTCAAGAGTTCAGACATTTGCTGATTGCGTTGCATCACCATAGCGTCATTCAAATTGATGTTCAAACTGTTTCCGAACCCCTGGGCTGAAGCAGCCATAGGAAAGAAAGCCAAAACGGTTAAAGTCATCAATACTGCTATAAATTTCATTGTCCTGTCCTCGTGCTGATACTCTTAGTAAACCGTTTTTAGCTGAGGAACTTGTGAGTAATTGCGTCCCAAAAGCGAACAAAACCTTAGGACTGCGTGAGGAATTTGTGGGGAAAACGCTTTAGCTCCGCGCAGCAAAGCTAAGCGCTCGTTAACAATGCAGGGTTGTTTGATAGTAATGTAACAGCGCCTCAAGTTATTTACTAAGTTTAATAGCTTGCAGATTATGGGTTTTCCGTGTTTCAGAGCATTCGCGACCTTTCGTGCGTATTTCACGTATAGTTTGGAAACTTGAGCGCGGATAAATTTTGCACATCGTTTGTTGAATCGATGAGGGAAAAGAAGCATGGATGGATTATCTAGCAGAACCGCTGTCTCACCTTCCAAACCAATTTTGAATTTGGAAGATGAAGCTCTATCAGCGAAAAGCCTCAAATCCTTTTACGACAACAACAAAGATAAAATCGATACTGACAAAAATGGATTTGTAAGCGGCAGAGAACTGGACAGTTTCAGAACTCAGTTCAATCAAATCAGCCGTGAATACAGACAAGCAGACGCCTTAAGCAAAAACGCTAGAGAGATACAGCGACTCAATCGAGATGAATCGGGCTTTCTCGTATTCTCGGACAGCAAAGGCATCAGTTCAAAAGATATGGATGCTTTTAATGCCAAAGCGAGCGCATCACCGAATGACAGAATGATTAAATCAGTCAATGATGATTTCGCAAGTAAGAATTATGAAGACGTAGTGAAAAATGCCCAAGAACTCAACGAAGAACGCATGTACCTCGTTGATTTGAAAATGCAGAAAACCAGCTACTCACTGGACTTCTGGGAACATGTTGAAAACGCAGCTAAAGCCGAGTATAGAACAACGTTGGTTGGCGAAAGGCAGTTTGATAAATATCAAAAGGGTCAAACGCTATCGACAAAGTTCGATGTTATGGGTGCGCTTCTAAACGATAAGTACGGCAGCTATAGCGTCTCTGTATCAGACAAACGGATTGAGAAAAATTACAATTGGGTCGATGGACAAAACAAGCCTCACAATCTTACTGCGCCTTTGTACAACGAATTAAAAGCTGAACTTCAAAGACAGGGGCGAACGCTTTTAGATACGCCTTATGCTGGCTCAACTCACACATATATCTCTGAAAAGCCAATCTCGGATATGAAGATTGTTGCCAGGCAACCGATGAACAGATATTTTGTTGATGTAGAGATAAGCAATTCCAGTTTCACTTTTGACTGGACTAAGCATCTGACCAATCTGACGACATCTCATAGAGTTGAAATGGAAGTACCGAAAGCTCTCTATGAAAAGACCGGAGACAAGGTCTGGAATCCAAGACTTAGCACTAACACATTCATCATCAACGGAAGAGTCTCCGAAATTCATGGCGATATCAAGAAAAAATGGAGCGAAGTCGATCCAGATTATGAACAGGTAACAACTGATACCGGACGTTCATTCATATTGCCAAAAACAAGAAAATCAAACTGATGTGCTGAACACACCAGATTTGCTCTCCTAAAGTTGAAAGAAATGAAGAATAATTTGCTTCGAGTTCTGTGTGCTTTATTTGTTCTTCTGCTTAACTCAGCAGAAGCTTCTGCCCAATCACGAACCGATGCGATGGCAGAACGCCGATTGCTTGAGGCAGAAACTTTCTTTCAACAGAATGACTATGAGATGGGAGCCAACAGAATAGTTGAAGCTTGCACGCTTATGCGTTCTTCGCAGCAGACTGGAAGCTACTTCATACAGATAGCCAGCAGCAAAGCAGACTTAATAGACACAAAGCTCAAAGCTTCGTTGGCAAAGAAGGACTATTCATCTTGCAGCAAACTTATTGAAGCGGAAAAAAGATTGCTGAGCTCACTCTCCAATTGGGATCCGCAAAATCCAAAATGGCATTACCAGATTGCAGTTTTGTACAAGACAGAGTCTTCTTTGCCCGCTACAGGAATGACGGCTGCTCTAGCAAACCGACTGGGCATCAATAGTAGCATTCCAAACCAGTTCAATTTTCAACCACTGCAAAACTCAATTATGGAATGCGACCGAGTACTCGGCATGGCAAATAGCTCTTACAACACCGCAGCAAATCAGCTCAAGACGTCTTGTTTGAACGAGATCCAAAAGCGCAATGGCACAATGAAACAGCTAAATGCCGACTTCTATCGCCATCAGCCCAAAGGAATCCCCCCGCCGGGAATGTATCCTCACAACGATACACCAGCTACAGAACATTACTGTTCAAAATGCGGCGGCTCACACTCAAGTTGGGTGTGCCCATTCACGCATGGCGGTTAGGACTGGACGCAAATGCAGGTCGATCCTACCCGCAGGCACGGACAGTCCTCTCAGCACTTAAGTTTGAAGCCGCCTTCAATTGACAGACCAAGAATCAAATAGTTTTCTGCATACAGAAACTATTGCGGACGTTCTGATGGTCTTCGCTTCGGTTCTAACTCAAGATCAGAACTCTGAGTTTTGTGGAGATCAGAAAGAGGAACCCATCCATCTTTCGCCTTTCCATGTTGATTATCCAGAAGAACCCAGGTTGAACCTTTGGAGTCAACTACAACGTCGTGAATTGTTTGTACGTGATTTCCATCCATTGTGGAAACTCCGAGAGGGAACTTACCTTCTGCCTTGGCTTTTTGGAGGCGTTCAGATGTAGGTAAGTCGTAGTGCTTCTTAGTTTCACCTTGCAGAGAATATGGTGCTTCCAGATAAGGCATGGTTTCACCAGTCACCATTTTCGCGGCTGTGACGTTGTCATCTTGGATGAATTCTGGACCGTCTATGCTCTCTCCATTTTTCCTCGTCATCATCTTTCCATTCTTATCTACGAGAAGATCTTCACCGAGGTCAACAGATCCATTAGGAATCTTTTTGCTACGCACTTCGCCCATAACATATCTGGTACCGCTATCTTTGCCGTCCTTCTCTGAGCTGTGGATTCCCAACTCGTATACACCATTGATTGTTGTCATCTGATAGATCTGGCTGGCAAAATTTCGCTTATTGATTTGAGGGTTTGTTTCGTCTGGATTGTAATTCTTCTCGTCACGCCCTGGCTTAAGAGCATTTTCTGGAGGATGTACTGCCTTGCCCAAAGAGGTCATATACTCGCCAGTCAGCGCAACTTGTTTTAAGAGCTCAGCATACTTATCTGGATGTTTGGCAGCAGCAAAAATTTCAGTTGTAGTTACATTGCAGGTTGGATGGTAACCTTGATCAATATCAGCTGGGTAAGCGATGTTGTGCAAAGCAGTTTCTACAAGATTGTCTAGTTCGGCACGCGAATGATACTTACCTTTGTCGGCTTCGAGAATCGAAGACAGGCTGTCTAATGCTTTGCCGATCTGTGCTGGAGTGCTTCCATAATTTTTGGATGTTGCATCGAGCTGATTCAAGTATTTTTCGTATCGTTCAGCCTTTAAGCCCCGTTCTCTTGCAAGTTCGATGAAATTGTCCCTTGCTTCTTGAACAGATTCTGAGCCGACAATTATTTCGCCACGAGCCTGGCGTTCCAGATCATAGGCACGGTTTTTGTGATCCTTTCCATCAGAGCTCTTATAGGAATAATCACCATTTGCACTTACATTGATGTCACTGCGAGATTTCGTAGTCCCATTGGCACCAGGACTGGTGAACTCACCTGTAGCACCATTTCTGGTCCAAGTGCTAGTTTGCTCCTTACCAGCGACAATCAATTTGTCTGTAAACGAATTCAATTGTCCATTTGTGTAGTCGAAGCTTCTTGTGCTGCCACTGGGATACTCAACCTTTATGGGGCGGTTCTGATCATCTGATGTAATACGAGCCTGGTCACTTGCCTCAGTTACTGCCTGTCCGTCAGCATTCTTGTATCTGATGGAACCATCGGGTCTGGTCTCGATGTCTCTCCTTGTTTCAGTCTTTTGACCATCAGACCAATCATCAGTTCCAGCAGTTCGCTTCCACTGCTTCTCAGTTCCAGCAATTTTCTCGTTGATAGAGACTAGAGATGTTCCGTCATAATTGAGTGTTTTAGTATCACCATTCGCCTGACGAACTTCAGAGAGCTGCTCAGATTTATTGAACGTAGTACGAATGCCGTCCCGATTTGTTTCTGTTCTATTTCCGTCTCTTAGTAGCTCATGCTTAATTGCACCATCAACAGAGTCGTAGCGAATATTACCTTGCTTATCAACGGTGAGATTCTTACGCTCTCTAGCTGGACTTTCATTGGAAGTCCACAAATCTCCTTTGCGGCTCCATGCAATTTGCTTTTCTTGACCGTTTTCACTCTTTGTCTCAGTTAGAGATTCCAAACGATTTCCGTTCAACTTAGCGTGAAGCTTGCTGCCATTGTCGGTAGCAACTTGGAATTCGCTGGGCCAAATTCCTCCCTGATCTCTATGCTGCCGCTCTTCATCACTCAACTTTTGACCAGAAGCATCGCGATATTCGATGTTCTGCATCTTATCGTCCTTGAAGGCGTAAACACCATTTGGACTGATATCGCGAACTCCGGACCAGTTTCCGACTAGTTTGCCATCTTCATATATGGAGTAGCTGTTATCTTCTTTTCCATCAATTTTGTGAGGCTGATTATTGACCTTGCAAGTTCCAATGAATTTGTAGGTGGTTTTGTCGTTTATGGTTTCAGAGGTAATTCGATTTGGATTAGCAGCATCCTCATATTTAAATGAACGTTTCGTTTTACCATCGGCAGAAATCGTTTCCGTCACACGACCCTGGTCGTCACGCTTATAAGTTCCATCATCAAGTTTTACAGCTTTGCTGTCGACGGTGCTCAAGGACAGGTCGGGAAGACTTGAAGGTCCCTGGTGCTGCGTGTCGGAGGATCTTGAGACAGAACTTCTATCAGTGAGTCCATCTATGACCGGCTTAGGAAAAACATTCGTGCTGCTATCTGAAGGCTTGGTCCAGATTGGTTTTGGTTCAACTTTAGTGTCTGAGTTGCCTCTGATACCTGGTTCCGGCTTTGAGTCATTAGACTTTTCTTTCGGCTTTTCAGCTTGAGCTTGAGCAAACGAATCCTGCCCTACCTTTATAAGGCTCTTCAGGAATTCAGCGTCTCCTCCATAACGATTGGAATCTTTTAGTGGCTTCGTGGTGTCATTCGGGTTATACACTTTCACATCGGGGAAGGAACTTCCGCTAAGCGGCATTATCTCTTCAATGAGCTTTCCTAATTCAGGATCCTTCTTGCTAATCTCCTGCGCTTTTTCCCAATTAAGTTTCAAAACAACAGCTTCGGTATTTGGTGATTTTTTGATGTCGTCAGCTAGTTTGTCGATGGCGTGACTGACTGGTGGACAGTTTCCGCAGAAATTTGCTCCCTTGTATACTATGACGGGAAGATTGTTTTCTTTGGCTATTTGAAAGGCCTTTTTGATGTCTTGGGTATCGAATTTTTCTTGGGGAAGCTTAACTGGTCCTTTCTTCTCTGCACTGTCATTTTTTGAATCGCCGGCATCTGACTTAGGGACGCTTGAATCCTTGCCTGCTTCAGATGGTTTTGCATCATTCGCTGATTTGGAATTCGACCGATTATCAGTATTTATAAGAATTACTTTGCTAGGAATTTTACCGTCTTCAACAGCGCCTGTTCTATCGCTCGGAACACGCTCAGCGCTCTTCTTGGAGCCATTTTCATGAGTAAACAAAGACGAACCACTTAAAATGCGATCTAACATCTCTGAGCTATTGTTGAAACTCCAGTGCTCTGCCGATTGTTTATTTATCGCCGCTGAATCTATATTTAAAGAAGGCAATGAATCAGCTACTCTGTCTACTCGGGAGCTGCCAAAAGGTAAGCCGCCATTCTCCGAGCTGAACCTGCTGAAATCGTATTGAGAGTTGAGATCAGAAGAGGCTTGGTTAGCTTTTTTCTCTTCATCGTCCTTTGCTAGTCTCTCTATTTCTGCCATCTTTTATACCTTTTCGTGTGTTTGAGCCAGCCTCATCAACGATCGGATACATCAAAGTATATTTTTCAATTGTGGTATTTTTGAACCCTGGCACTTTTACAGACTACTTCGAATTTCCTCGAAACGATTTACTGCCAACAGTTTCGTCTATGACTGGTCATAGTGACAGTAGCACCAAGCCCAAATCTAATTTTTCAGGAATGGCGCTTATACACTTTTTCGCGTATAAATTCTCAAAGCTATGCTGTCAAACTCTAGAGCATTTTTAGATACGATAGTCTTCATCTTTTTAAGCGCAGAGCGAATTTAGTAGATATGCTACCAGCGAAATCAGCAGCACAGGCTGTTTTCCATGATCACTCAAAATGTTCCCAGCATCTTTGAGAGTGACATTCCCTTGAAAACAATCTTGTTAACTAGCAGTTAAACAAGCATTTTCGATGAAACACTTTTTGTTGCTCTTCGTCAGTCAGAACAGTTGTTAGTTCTCAGACAAGAATGAGGCGCGTATGAACTCTAATCCTATTCCTTTTGTGTTGTTGGCTGCAACAGCCTTATTGATGCCTGCCTCAGCGCTAGCGCAGTCCTATAGCGGTGGCAGCTCCTACATTCCACCATCCACTACTTATAGTCCACCTGCAGGCGGCAGCTCCTATCTCCCGCCAAGCAATAATTACACTTCACCATCTCCGGTTCCGCAATTAACTCAATGCTACGTGCCAGCCGGCATGATGTTATCAGCCTCACTTCAAACGTCTATTTCCACGCAGGCTGCCAAAGCCGGTGATCTAGTTCAGGCCACTTTGAGCGACGCAATAGTTACCGCCAATGGTCAGATTCCTGCAGGCACTGTACTTGAGGGACATGTCGAAAACGCCAAGTCCGGAGGTTTCCTCGGACGATCCGGCGAATTGACTGTCAAATTCGATCATCTAAGAACACCGGGCGGAATGTCACTGCCAATGGCTGCACACATTAGCGGAAATATCGGCAAGTATAAACTGGCAGAGGGAAGCAGCACCGTGCATGGTGAGACCGTTGGAACTAAAGTCGGACAAGCTTTAGTCCGATCCGCCATCGGCGCTGGTGCAGGTGCAGCTCTTGGCACCGCAGTCGGTGCAATTGCGGGGAAGGGAAATCCTCAACCTCAGTTGCGAACCGCTATTGTTCCTGTCGGTTATCCAAACATGGGATATCCTGGCATGGGATATCCTGGCATGGGTATGGGCTATCCAAATATGGGATATCCTGGTATGGGAAGTCAGTTGATGCCAGTCAACTACTACACCAACCGAAGTGGTGCGGCTAGAGGTGCAGGAAGAGGAGCTTGGTCTGGTGCCGCCATAGGCGGTGGCGTCGGCTTGGCGGATAGCTTGCTACTGCGTCGTGGTCATGATGTTGTGATTCAATCTGGAACTCCAATAAAGTTATTACTTGATGCACCAATTCAAGTTGATCGCGTTCAATATGGTGCCACATAAAAGGCAGTAACTTACTGTTTAGTGGCGACCTTGAGCTTGAAAATGAGTAATTAGGGCTGCCAGGAAAATCCTGACAGCCCTATCTTGTTCTTTTATTCAGAAAAAATACAATTTCGTGAGCAGGTCAAATCGAAAATGTTTACTATCGAAATGACATTTTCTTTCATTCTCATTGAGAGACCTGCTTCAAGTGAATAAGCCAGTCTGTTTGGCGAGCACCTCTCGGCGTAACCTTTACAGCAAAGTCTCGCCCCTGAATACCAGCGCTTTTAGCCGCATCTGTCCAACGCATTGAATCGAATTTTGCTCTATCTGGTATTTCCGGACATTCACCAGTTTCACTCTGTTTAACTCCAAACTGCTTATGAGTTTCCCAGTATTGAGAATATAGATTTCTTCTGTCACTAGCCTGGCTTCCAGAGCTTACATAATCACCACCAGCGAATTGAACGACAGTGCTTGAATGTCCGAGTTTGCTAAAGTTTTCATTCACTGAATTAAGATTTCCCAGTGGCGTATCAAGTTTGCCATGCTTGAAGTGCGCGGCTCCAGCAAACATCACGACTCTTCCGCCTCCATCAAGGTGTTCCGCGACAGCTGAAGCCCAGATTCGGTTACGCCAATCTTGTTGATGCTCGCCGATTAGGTTCTCGTTAGCCATGTCGGACGAACCCACCTTCAATCCAGCAAAATTCATTCCGCCATCTCTGGCACTTTCAACTAGCGACATCCAGCGAGAGGATTCCTCAGGGCTCATACTTCCTTGCAGTGCATTCATAAGCACTTGCCTGGACTCATCATACTCTCCCTGCGTTTTGCCCGGTTTAGTAAAACCATCAAACGAAGCCTGTGCATCTTGAGGCAGCTTACTTATTCCCGAGCTCATCAAATCAAAGCCAGTTCCTTCAACCCACATACCAGGTACGTTTGGTTCAATTCCGAGTGGCTTTAGTCCGGCATCAATTGCAGCATCTACCATACTAATTTGAGATTGCAGCGCTTCCTCTTTTCCAGGGTCAGTCTTTTCGTTTGGCCCACGCTGATGCGAAGCAATCATCTCTGCAATTTTCTCTCTTGCAGCAGGAATCTGATCTGCAGGTCCGCTGCGACGAATTTGAGCATAATCATCAAGCATCTTTTGAGAATCTTTCGGCAAAAACTCCATAGCGAAAGCAGTTGCTTTGTGAACTTCTCCGGCCAGCTCCTTGAAGTGATCAGCAGTCCACTTCTTTATGCTCAGCATTTCGTGCATATCTCCAATCGCAAGCACCTTCGAGTCTGGGCTCCAGATTTCTTTCAGGTTGATATCTTGTCGATGGGCGCTGTTTTGGAGCCAATCTCTTCTTTTTTCAGGACTGGCAGAGTCGGAAAGAGTCTCGGGCGCAGACCCGGAGTTATCGATAGACAGGTTTGGAAGAAACTCCGCACTATTCTCATGCGAGCGGTCTCTTTCACTTACTGAAGGGGGAGAACTGTAAGCCTCCCTCGTCAACTGCTCACGGCTTTGCAATTCAGTGGTCGAAGCTGAGTCTGCCTTCGACTCCTCTTCGGGGCGATAAGATTTTTCAGTCATTTGCAGTCCATCCAACCTTTCATTATTATGTGGCCAATTTGTCGAATTTTCGTGGAATGGAAAAGCAAAACGCGGATATCGAAATACCCGCGTTTCTTGATGCAATGTCCTCGCAGCTTAGCGCTTAGAGAATGAACTAGAGGCTAGCCTTTTTGCCGAGTACAGCATTTGCATTCTGATAGGCTCCCTTTTTCGCCATTAACTGCAAAACTACAGCAGCATTTTTCATCATCTTCTCGTAGAGTGAACGCTCTGACGCGATGTTCGAGTTCTTAAGCTTCTTGAGTGCGTCAAGTTGCCAGATAGCTGATGGCAAACTGAAGTCACTCAAGTATGCACTCTTTCCACCAGGTAGCGGATGTGAAACGATGTTTCTCACTCCTAGTTGCGGCAGCACATGTGCAGAGTCAAAACTCTCTCCAGTTCGGCTCACGAGCAATTCCTCACTGGTTCGCAGAGTAAATCTGTTCTTGCCACTGCTGACTTTGATGTCACCGTTTCGATTATCATGCAAGCTCATAACGCAAGTGTTCTCACCGTTGTCCAGAACGAATGCTGCTGCACCTTTTGCAACAGTAATCAAAAGGTCTCCACATTTGACACTAGCGGCGCGCTTGCTTGGAGCAAGCAAGATATTTGATGCCTGGAGGTCTTGCTGTGCAAAACGCAATACGTTTTGAACAAATGCCACAGGCTTGTACACCTCATGCTGCTGTGAACCTTGAGCATCGCTGCTTTGAGATTCAGCAATTTTTGGCTTTGAGTTTCTCTGCGAGTTCAGGTCAGAATCGCCATCATCAAGTAATGTAATGCTTCCATTTGTTCCAGCGCTACCGTTCCCGCTGGGTCCTGTGCCTCCGGTGCCACCGGAAACTTGCGTGGACGGAATTGAGACGGCAGGCGGCAGTACGCTTGGTGCGGTCAATGTAATGTTGCCACCATTTCCGCCGTTTGCTCCGCTGCCACCAACTCCATTATTTCCTGGCAGAACACCGACTCCACCATTTCCACCATTAGCACCGACGCCTCCACTTCCGCCTTTAGCAGATGGCAAGGCGAGCAGGCTAATTTGCGTAGCTGATGTAATGGTGCTTTTTCCTGCGCTACCACCGATACCGCCGTTGCCACCATTTCCGCCGTTGCCACTTTGGGCGCTAGCGCTGATGCCACCATTACCACCTACACCACCAGCGCTGCCAAAACCACCGGAGATGTCTAATGAGTTAATTGTGATTGTATTCTTGCCTGTGCTAACAGTGACAGTTCCACCGTTGCCACCAGCACCTCCAGCAGAACCATTTCCACCATTGCCAGCAGCTATGGAGTTGCTTGAACCACCATTGGCTCCTGCTGCGTTGGAACCAGCGACGCCTCCAGTTGCAAGAGCAGAGAAGCTAATCGAACCTGCCGTGCTAGTCAGTTGAATGGCACCAGCGTTACCGCCATTAGCAGAAGCTCCAGCGTTGCCTCCTTTTCCTCCATTGTTACCCGCCCCTGCTGCAGAGGAGTCAGCACCATTTCCACCTGTGACACTAAGTAGAGGTAAGCTAAGACTGCCAGTTGTACTTGAGATACCTATGCTTCCGCCCTGTCCCCCAGAACCAGCATTACCAGAGTTTCCGCCGTCTGCCGTGCTGGTGCTGCTGGCACCGGCAGAACCTGCGTTGGAGCCATTTCCAGAGCCACCGCCTGCGCCACCTGTAGCACTCAGGGTAGCTCCTGGGCTGAAGGTCAATTGACCGGTGCTGATTGCGATGCTTATGGCACCACCTTTCCCGCCAGAACCACCATTGCCGCCACTTCCACCAGCTCCTCCGCCGGCAGTCGCCGAAGTACCGTTAGCGCCCAGCCCACCGACAGCCCCGCGAGATCCATTGCCACCGTTAGCTGTAATGCCAGGCATGTTGAGGACCGAGAGCGAAGGAGTCAATGCTGAAATTGAGACCGTGCCACCATCACCACCGTTAGCCGATGCAGCAGCAGATGAGTCAGCGCCACTTCCACCGACTAAGGCACCAGTGCCTCCATTTCCACCTCCATAACCATTGTTAGTTGCAGAACCACCGCTTGCATTAAGCAGCGCATTTCCACTAGTGCCACTTGATATTGTTCCTAACGGAGCACTCAGCGAGATGGTTCCTCCTTTGCCACCGCTGGCAGCAGCCCCCGCGAACCCGCCAGCACCACCTATTCCCGAGGTACCCAGAACAAGATCTGTTACCGAACCTCCGTTACCAGCATTTGCACCATTTCCTGCATTTCCGCCTGTTGCGCTAAGTACAAGACCCGAACGTGCATAGGTACTTATATTTGATTGCGAACTGCTGAATGAAATGCTTCCAGCGTTGCCGCCAGCTCCGGCGGAACCGGAATTGCCTCCAGCCCCGGCTACGGCAGTACTCACTGCGGCACTTGTTACATTACCGCCCGAAGCACCTTTACCAGCTGAGCCACCATTGGCTCCACTTGCCGAGAACTGAGCACTTATTGTAATAGCTCCTGTGGAGGTAACGGATATACCCGATGTGCCCGGCAGACTTCCAGTAGCACCAGCACCACCTGCGCCACCACTACCACCGTTACCGCCGATTCCTGCCAATTTACTTCCATCGCCACCGGCTCCGCCAATGCCTCCGCTCGCTCCGGTAGCTCCGGCAGCCGTCACAAAGAAATTGTTAGTGAAGTTAATAAATCCGCTTGTCTTTGTGCCTGTCGAAAGCAAGATTATTTGACCAGCGCTGCCACCAGACCCGCCATTTCCTGCCGCACCACCGGCTCCACCTATCTCACCAGATCCGCCCTGTCCACCGTTTCCACCGTTACTGGCACTGCCGCCAGAGGTACTGATACCTATATTGTTCAAGTTGCGGTAGTCACTAATGCTCAAAGCAGAGACGGTCACAGATCCGCCAGCACCACCTGCGCCACCAGTGGTCCCAGAGCCGCCTTGACCTCCTAGACCAGCCACGGTAGCAGCCGTTCCGCCAGCACCACCCGAACCTCCAGCCCCAGCATTTCCTCCTACGGCACTTATAGAGCCATTGGTACTGAATGCAGACTTAGAGCTGATGCTTATAAGCCCACCCGTACCACCAGAGCCTGCAAACAAAGCAGCGTTGCCACCTGCTACACCTAAGGTTCCTGAGCTGTTGCCAGCATTTCCGACACTAACATTTGAACTTCCACCTGACCCACCATCCGCATTTAGCGAAGCAGCAGCAGAGAGGCTAATCGGTCCTGCTGTTAATAATTTAATGGCTGGACTTGTCGAACTGCTCGAAGCACTTGCTCCACCTGGAAGATTAGCAAAAGTACCTGCAGCACCTCCCGAAGAACCGTTGCCTCCCGAACCCGAGGCGAAGTTAATTCCGCCTGCACTGCCTCCACTAGCACTCACAGCCCCCTGAACAGTAATCGCTCCGCCAGTGGTGGCAGTGCCGCTTGAGTTGAGCAAGATATTGCCACCTTGTCCAGCTGTGCCAAAATTGCCGACAGAGCCACCTGCCCCGCCTGATGTGGCACCGGCTCCACCGTTACCAGCGTTACCAGAAGCTAATCCAATAAGAATACCTCCATCAGCTACAAGACTATTTACAGTGATTTTTCCAGTTACAGTATTCAGGGAGATTGAACCTCCCTTTCCACCAGAACCACCCGACCCAGAATTGGAGAGATAGATTGGTGAATTTCCACCTGAACCACCAGCACCGTTGACTGATGAGCCTCCATTACCACCATTCACGACTGCTGTTCCCGAATTCCCGCCCCGTGCCGTAACAGCAATCGGCGAGAGATCGATCGAACCTGTGCCATTGGCACTTACGGTTATGCTGCCACCATCACCGCCAGCCCCAATGGTTCCTGCATCTCCTCCACCGCCGCCAGCTCCGTCTATAGCGCTGCCCCCATTACCACCACTGCCTGTGAGACTGCCCCCAGCGCCTCCAGTAGCGCTGAGGCTGCCACCGGACAACAAAGTCAGCCCTTTTGCTCCCACACTTACTGATATGCTTCCACCCTTTCCTCCAGTGCCGGATGCTCCCACAGCTCCTCCTATCCCACCAGCTCCACCGCTAGTAGGAGAGCCGGTCTGCTTGCCACCAGCACCACCAGAACCTTGCATAGTGCCACCACTGCCACCCGAAGCATTGATGCTGAGCTGACTGACGCCTAGAGACGTTATTGAGACAGTTCCACCATCCCCTCCGTTGCCTGCAGAATTGCCTGTTCCACCGGCTCCGCCGGTGAGGTAGCCGTTACCGCCAGCTCCACCGTTGCCTGTGCCACTTGTCCCTGAACTTCCTTGGGCTGAGAAAGTGAATGGTCCAACCAGGTTTCCCTTCACAGCACTGATAGTCAAAGCACCACCAGAACCACCTTTTCCTCCAACAGCACCGGCACCAGCACTTCCACCCACGGAAGTCGTAACAGAGCTTGAGTCGCCTCCAGCACCACCAGCGAAGGATAAGTTGTTTTGGGAAATACCACCATTTACAGATATAGTCGGGTTAAAAGAGTTTTGCGAAACGGCTATGTTTGAAGAGCTTGAGCTAATAAGGATGCTTCCGCCATTTCCGGCAGCTCCAGTAATGCCACCATTTCCGCCGTCTCCTCCGTTTCCTAGACCTACGATTCCAGTTGCTTTGCCTCCAGCGCCAGCCACAGCGTTAGCAATCCCGGCGTTGCCACCGGCAGCTGACAGCGCGGCTACGGTTACTGTTCCAGAAGCAGTGAGTTTTATACTTCCTCCAGACCCAGCAGCAAAGATGCTGCCTACATTACCGCCCTTGCCACCTCCAGCAGTACCACTAGCGCCATTTGCACCGCCGCCAGCGAACCCCGATCCACCCCCTACTGCATTAATAGTAGCTGAACCAAATGTGCTGCTAGACCCGAGGTCTAAATTTCCTTTGGAAACTGTTAACTCTATCGAACTGGCGCCATTGCCGCCGGCTCCACCATTTCCACCACTACCGCCGGTGCCACCTGTGCCGGAAGTTCCAGATGAAGTAGAGCCACCACCATTGGCTCCATTCCCGCCGCTACCACCGTTTCCGTTTATAGTAGAATTGTAGGACATTGTGAGTTGGACCGTCGCACTGATTTTCGCAGAACCTGCGGCACCGCCAACGCCACCACTACCTCCGTTTCCTCCGCTTGAGCCATCAGCAAAGCCAGCGGAAGGCGAAAGAACAGCTCCGAAACCAGGAGTTCCTCCATTTCCACCATTACCGCCACCAATTGTAGAACCAGTAAACAAGTTTATGGCATTCGCGCTTATGAGCAGCGAACCACCTGCGCCTCCTGCACCACCGGCGCCCCCATCTCCTCCGGCGCCACTGTTACCGGACGATAGAACACCGGTACCGCCTCCAGCTCCAGTGCCACCAAGTCCGCCCTGTCCACCTGAAACGTTTGTGCTTATTGCAAACAGACCATTGCTCAATCCATTGCTGCTGCTTATCGTTCCTTTATTAAAGGTAAGGGAGACCACACCAC
The DNA here is from genome assembly GCA_044226015.1 of Obscuribacteraceae bacterium (SeqCode). GTDB lineage: Bacteria > Cyanobacteriota > Vampirovibrionia > Obscuribacterales > Obscuribacteraceae > JAIEPM01. The sequence continues at coordinate 66,029 of JBGAHS010000006.1, read as the reverse complement.
CCGCGCCTCCGGAGCCAGCTTTTCCTCCAACAGCACCAGCACCTCCGAAAGATGCAGTTGAATTACCGCCAGCACCGCCAGCACCACCAGCACCACCAGCTCCGCCAGTAGCATTGAATGCCGCTCCAACGGCAGAACTCAATCCACCATTGCTTGAGCTCAGAGAGATGGTGCCCCCGTTTCCTCCAATTCCACCCAGTCCGGCTGCACCACCTGTTGCAAATGGCATAAACGCGGCAGTTCCATCGTTGCCTCCCGCTCCACCTGTTTGCCCATTGCCGCCATTGGCAGTTAGAGGGTTCCCTGTGTTTTGCAGGACTATTCCACCGACAGCCGATACTGTAAGACTTCCGCCATTACCACCCGAACCACCGGCACCACCATTACCAGCCGCACCGACGATGTCCGCGACGAGCCCACTTGCACCACTACCCCCAATAGCTGTCCCACCAGCGTTTGCTGAGATGGACCTGGACAAATAAATCACCCCAGAACTGGAGCTAGCAGTCAGGGTTCCTCCATTACCACTCGTACCAGCGTTTCCACCATTGCCTCCGGACCCCGCAGTACCTCCTGCCAGAACCGCGCCAGCAAGAGCTCCTGCGGGCGCGGTGCTTAGCCCTCCGCCATTCAGGTTCATTGTCGGAAGGGTCGATGCTGCTTTTACATTGATTACAACGCCCCCGCCATTTCCTGCTTTACCAGCATTTCCTGCATTCCCGCCATTGCCGGAGCTGCCAGTGGAATTCGGCAATGCACCGCCAACGCCACCAGCTCCAGCGGAACCGTTAGTGCTACCGAGGCTATTTATCTGTCCGGCACCAGTCAATGAATTTACGTTGATTGTGATAGTACCAGCGTTAGCACCATCGCCTCCAACGCCTCCTGAGCCACCATTACCTCCAATTAGAGATGAGCTAGCACCAGTATTACCACCACCTGCGGTGCCCCCTGGAGCGCTACCACCTGAGCCGCCATTATTGCTTATTGTTCCGGCAAGATCAAAGTTTTTGGTCGTCGCTACAAGGGTAAACGTCCCACCTGCACCTCCTGCTCCGCCGTGTAGAGAGGAAGCGTCTGAGCCGCTACCACCTACAGTGCCAACCCCACCTGCAAGAACAGGGGCAGAAGCAAGCGAAGCGCCTGAGCCACCAAGTAAGGTGAAGGATATGTTGTTAGACAAGATGACATTCTGTCCAGAATTGATGCTTATAGACCCAGCAGCTCCGCCTGTTCCTCCATTCGTGAAAGAACCAGTAGCACCAGCTGTACCGAGTGCGTCATTGTCAACGCCACCAGCGCCCGGAAGCACGGAAGTATGAGAGCCAGCATTGCCTCCATCGGAGTTTATAAGGTTAAGAACTCTTATTGCTCCTGTCCCACCGGTAGAACTTATTGAAATTTGCCCACCTTTACCACCGTCTCCGAGTACTCCAAGATTGCCACCAGCGCCCCCGAAATTTGTTCCACCAACAGTGCCTGTAGTGGTCGCTGCACCGCCAGTACCACCAGATATTGCGACGGAGTTCGAAACTGAACCGCCACTGGCATTGATTCCATAAAGAACCATCGCACCAGTTGTGGACTTCAATGTCACAGTACCACCGCTGCCACCGGAACCTGAACCTTGAGCATCACCGCCCTGACCACCACTTCCCTGCAGAGAAGCACCACCGGTGCCTCCACTTCCACGAGCAGTTCCACTGTTACCTCCAACAGCAGTAATGTTTTGACCGTTCATATCAAGCGTTCCAGTAGTCACGCTGACATTTACACTCCCGCCAGCACCGCCGCTGCCTGTGACTCCCATATCGCCGCCGGAACCACCCAGCACATTACCCACGCCGCCAGTACCACCTGTAGTGTTGTTGCCAGCCGAACCTCCGTTACCACCACGCACATTCAGTGCACCAGAAAGAAGACCTCCAGCAGTTGCTGTTACTGAGACAGTACCACCAGCACCACCAGCGCCGAGTGTACCAACGCGTCCAGCATCACCGCCATGCACTGACAACGCACTAGTATTAGTCTGAGCACCACCGTTGCCCCCAGCGGCGTTGACCGAGCCGCCATCTCCGCCTATAGCTGAAATATTAACTCGCGAGATCTCCTTGCCAGTCACAATGATTGTGCCGCCGGCACCACCTTGCCCTGTCACATTCTTCAGATTGCTGAAAAGCGAACCGCCCGCGCCAGCTATCAGTCCGCCATCTTTTCCGTTGCCTCCAGTTACACTTATCGCACCTGGATTTCCGTTACCACCATTGGCAATTAAGTTGAGGAAGTAAGCACTGCTGGTTCCAAGCTTGCCACCGGACTGTATTGTTATCGAACCACCCTGTCCGCCATCTTGTCCCAAACCAGCATCGCCACCATCTCCACCAGTCCCAGTCCCGCTGACTCCACCACCACCAAAACCGCCATTAGCGCCGCTTCCTTGAAGTCCGCCTGTTCCGCCGCCAACGTTAATAGTAGGGGAGTTTGCAGCCGGAAAGATATCACCACTTGCAATTATGGAGAGTTTTCCCCCGGCGCCTCCAGCGCCGGCTAAGCCAGCATTTCCACCGTGCCCGCCAACACCAGAGGCTATTCCAACGTTGCCACCTACGCCCACTGAAGCTTGTGCAGAGCCGCCGTTACCGCCCGCCGATGTTATGGACCCAAGTGTAATAGTTTTACTTGCCTTAAGGGTTATCGTGTTGATCGTAGCGCTGCTAAAGGGCGCGGCACCATTCCCGGACGAAAGTGTATTTCCACCGTCGCCACCCAAAACTGTACCTGACCCCCCAGACCCTGAGGAACCATTTGCGCCTCCGTTACCGCCTGAAACTTGAATCGAACCAGCTCCGCTAGAAGACTGATCCAAATTCATGTTGATCGAGCCGCCTGTCGAAATGATAGACACGGTGCCCGAGACTCCGCCATTGCCGCCCGCGCCGCCCTGTCCTCCTGCCACGCCCACCGAACCAGGAGAAAGTCCCGCGTCATTACCAGAATTTGCGCCATTTCCGCCCGCACCGCCGTTGCCGCCTCCGGCAAACAATGAAGCGTTGCTATACATCGTTATGTCTTTGCCAGCAGTGATACTTATTGAGCCGTAGCTAGTTGAGTTGGCATTAGCACCGGCTCCGCCATTTCCACCTGCACCGCCAGAACCGTTCAACGTGCTTCTGCCTGTTCCACCGTTTCCGCCATTTCCAGCATTAGGAGCAAAATTGATCAAGCTCGCATCATTCAGATTTATAGATCCAGAACTAGAACTAAGCGTGATGTTCTGAGAGCCGCTCGCCACACCAGAACCTGAACCACCGGAACCTCCTGAACCTCCGTCGCCACCAGCAGGGGTGCCTACGCCACCGGCGCCACCATTTCCGCCAGAAACTCCAGCTGAGACGCCCGTAACACGAATAATGGATGCACCAGACAGCGTTATACCCTTTGAGGCAATGAGACTTACCGATGTTCCGGCAGCGCTCAAACCTGCATTTCCGCCACTTCCTCCAGTGCCACCATTGCCGGTAGCTCCTCCATTGGCATCGCCCGCGGTGCCTCCATTACCACCAGTTCCACCGCGTCCGAAGTTAACAGCAGTGGGATTCATGCTCAGCCAAGCATTTGTTGTCGGTACGGTAATTGAAACAGTGCCGCCAGCAGAAGCATTGCCGCCCGATGCACCTGCACCACCATTGCCACCATTAGACCCTGCATTCAAGCCTGCTGCAGCGCCCGCACCACCGTTTCCACCATTTGCGCCACTTCCGCCAAAATTGAAGAATGCAAGTCCGCCGCCAGAACTCAGCAGAGTAGCCGTGCTCGAGCTTATCGTAATGTTTCCTCCTAAACCAGCGCTAACAGCAGTAGAGCCACCGTTACCACCATTACCACCATTGCCGCTAGCACTCGCGCCTCCTGCTCCGCCGGCTCCGGACGAGCCTGCGTTCGAGCCACCTGCATATATGGTTACATCACCTTGCAGAATGATATTACCTTTGCTGCTAGTGAGGCTAAATTTGCCAGAATCTGCGCCAGCGCCTGCGTTACCACCCGCACCGCCAGAACCTCCGAACGAGGCAGTTCCACCAGCATTACCACCAGCACCGGCAACTCCTCCCGAGCCGGCAGTGCCTGCTCCATTGTTCAGAGAACCACGGCTAGCACTTGAAGAAAGTGCAAGCTGTGTCAGCAAATTCACATCACCGGCTGCACTCAAAGTTAGATCTGCACCTTTACCGGAAGCTCCACCGCCTCCTCCTTTGCCGCCCGCTCCACCACCGTTGCTAGAGCTTGCTCCACCGGCACCACCTGCGCCACCACTGCCAGCCACGCCGCCTTCAGCTAGCAAGGAACCTGCTAGAGATAGGGCACCAGTTGATGTAACTTTGACAGCGCCTCCGATTCCTCCATTTCCACCGTTTCCGCCGGCTCCTCCAGTTTGACCTGTAGAAACTGTGCTGAGACCAGAAACTCCTCCAGTCGCACCGTTACCACCATTTCCCCCAAAGTTCGAAACAGCCCCGAGAACCACAGAGCTTCCAGACAAGGTGATTAAAGCACCATCTCCACCGGCTCCAGCACTCCCACCAACACCGGCGGATAAGGCTATTGCAGAAACGCCAGTCGCACCACCATTTCCACCATTTCCACCATTGCCTCCAGAATTAATGAGGCTGGCTGTAGGTAAGAAGCTCAGGGAAGACTTTGAACTTATTGTCACTGCAGCACTGGCACCGCCATTACCACCGTTACCTCCCCCTCCTGCAACTCCCGATGAATTCAAATTGCCTCCGGCACCTACTCCACCAGAACCGCCATTACCACCATTACCTGCGGCAAGAATCAAAGTACTGTTGTTAAAGTTGATAGCTCCGTTGGAATTTAGAGTGAGCCCTCTTGATGCACCACCCGCACCACCAGAGCCACCACTTCCAGCGTTTCCACCAGAAGCAGATCCAGTACCACCTATTCCACCAGCACCACCCGTGCCACCATTTCCAGATAGATTTCTGATTACGCTAGAGGAATTGATGTTGATTCCATTGCTGGCATTCAGAGAAATGATTACGCCCTTGCCACCTGCACCACCATCACCTCCTGCACTTGCAAATCCACCGGTGTCTGGAGAACCTGCAGAAGTATTTCCTCCATTGCCTCCATTACCGCCGTTTCCTCCAAGTCCAAAGGATGGAAAATTAGTCTGATTGAGATTTATGCCACCATTTATTGTCAGGGCGTTCAGACTCAAAGTGCCACCATCTCCACCCGCACCACCGACAAAGCCGAGTCCACCAGAGCCGCCAACGTTACCCGAGGACCCGTTGCCACCAGCACCGCCATTGGCTCCAATTCCACCAAAGTTATTGAAGAAGATACCAAAACCAGGGCTAGTAATGTTTCCTTTGAGAGCGCTTAGTGTAATGTTTCCACCGGTACCGCCTTTGGCTGTCACTCCACCATCTCCGCCCGAGCCGCTGACGCTAGCACCTACAGCTCCTGCTCCTCCGTTACCGGCATTCGCTGCGCTCGAACCATTTGAAGCGATATTTACGTTTTGAGCGTTGAATACGATGCTTCCAGAAGTCGAGCTTATGCTTATGTTGCCACCAGTAGCACCGGCAGCTGAAGTTCCGCCCGAGCCACCTGAGCCGCCAGTAGTTGTCGCACCAATGCCACCGGCTCCACCATTACCGGCACCGGCTACAATTGCAAGTCCGTTACCACCAGCATTGGCACTAGCGCTGACAGTGAGCGTAGAGCTAAAGGTCACATTATTGTTGGCTTTGATTGTTATGGACCCTCCAGCACCAGGAGCCCCAGCAACACCTCCGTTACCACCATTTCCTCCGGAAGCGCCACTACCGCCAGTGCCGCCATTGCCACCAGCACCATTAGTTCCTCCTTGAGCGCTCAGATTGCCAACCAGACTAAGTGAGCTTGTTTTCGATTCAACACTGATGCTTCCAGCGGCTGCGCCTGCACCTCCAGCTCCACCAGCGCCACCAGCAGACCCCGCCGAAGCAGAAACGCTAGCTCCGTCGGCTCCTACGCCACCAATTGAGCCGCTTCCACCGGCGCTCGACAAAGATGGGATTGTAGAAGCATTTGTTGCTGTCAAAATAATAGAACCACCAGCACCACCGGCACCACCAGCACTAGAGCTGCCAGAAACAGCTGCTACAGAAAGAGAATTACCTCCTTGTCCACCACTTGCACCAGCACCACCATTGCCGCCAACAGTGCTGAGCAAAGCACTGCTGAGAGCAGAGAACGACGCTGCTGTAAGCGTGATGCTAGCGCCCTTGCCACCAGCACCCGCAAGACCTGCGTTGCCTCCGATGCCGCCTACACCTGTGTTCGATAAGCCACCAGTTCCACCGAGACCAGCCGAGCCTCCATTGCCACCACCGAGTTGAATGATTGCATTGTTGAAGTCAACAATTGAAGTACTCACAGTCAAGCTCAAAGGCTGAGCATCACCACCAGAACTACCAGCACCACCTTTGCCACCATTGCCTCCATTACCGTTAGCCGCAGAAACTTGACCAGGCGCTCCCAAACCACCATCTCCGCCGTTGCCAGCATTGAGATTGATTATGCTGCCAGTTCCGAAAGTCAAGGCATTGTTTATTGCAAAACTCAAACTCATGCCTTTCCCACCGCTTCCGGCGTCACCAGCATTGCCTGAAGCACCACCGTTGCTCGTAAGGGCTCCAGAAGCTGCTCCACCTGAGCCAGCATCTCCTCCATCAGCGCCTACAGCCAGAGGAAATCCAAGTTTGTTTACAAATACTGTTGCTGAAAAACTGTTAGCGGAAATACTCACCTTCCCGCCATCTCCAGCCGCTCCGCCAGTGCCGCCACTACCACCTTTGCCACCACTGAAATTAGTTCCCTGACTGGCAGTTCCTCCGACGCCTCCATCACCACCGTTTAAGCTGCTTCCACCGAAGCTCGCAAATGCGAAAGAGCCGAGTCCGGTGGAAGAAATTGTGCCCTTTGTGCTACTCAAAGTAATGTTTCCACCCGCTCCACCAGCAGAACTGTTGCCGGCGTTGCCTCCGGCACCGCCATTTCCAGTGCTAGACCCGCCAGCCCTACCAGTTCCACCATCACCGCCGGATGATGAGTTTCCTCCACTGGCATTTATAGTCAGCGTGTTGCTGCTGACGATGTTAGTGCTTGCCGAAATTGTGATATTGCCGCCGCCCGCACCAGTTCCAGAGGCGGCACCAAGTCCACCAGCCCCACCAGCACCTATTATCGCAAAGCCGCCATCGCCACCTTTGCCGCCCGCGGCACCAGAACCGCCTCCAGCACTCAAAGTAGTAGTGTTCGGAAAGTTGATATCTACACTTGAAGTTATAGTCAGCCCTGTGGATGTGCCGCCATTGCCACCGACCCCTCCAGCACCAGCATTGCCACCAGTGTCACCATCGCCTCCGGCTCCACCAGCACCACCCAGTCCGCCCAAGCCTCCATCGGCTCCTACAAAGTTGCTCAGTGTGATACCAGCGCCATTCAATATTATGGTTCCAGAAGGTCCACCTGCTCCACCAGCTCCTCCTGAGCCTCCTATCGCACCGGCTCCTCCCAAAACAGGCGAGCCAGAACCACCAACGCCTCCATCTCCACCATCACTACCAGACGCGGCAAGAAGCCCAATCGTCATTGCTCCAGTAGTTGTAATACTGATGGTACCACCCTTGCCGGAGTCACCACCTTTGCCAGCAGCTCCGCCGGGAGCTCCAAGAGTGCCGTCTATACCACTGCCACCTTGCCCACCATCATTTCCATCGGCACTAATGAGCATATTGCTGAAATTCAAAGTACTCGCCTTGATGGTTACCGTACCACCATCGCCGCCTTTGCCACCGTCAACTCCCTGGTTACCAGTTGATCCTGCTCCGCCAGAAACGTTAAAGCTCTGTGACAATCCACTTACACTTACAGATCCACTTGCGGTGATAGTCACAGTGCCGCCTTTTCCCCCTTGAACCGCACTATTGCTCGTTCCTGGAATTTGTCCTCCGCTTGCACTTATACTGCCAATCTGCAAATTGCCACCAGAGATGCTTACAAAACCTCCGCTGAGATTTGTTGCGGATCCATCAACAAAGATTTTTCCGGCGCCACTGCTCATATCCACGTTAGTACCGGTGCTACCAGCTGCCAAAACGACATTTCCGGCAACGCTATCGATAGTGCCAGTCAAAATAATCGTGCCTGCACTATCCACCGTACCTGCACTCAAAGATCCAGTAACAGCACCAGTGGAGCTTGCAGAGATTGTTCCAGAAGGATTGGCAGTAGTGATCTTTATGCTTGGACTGCCAATAACACCAACACTCTGAATTGTCCCAGTAGTAACCGTCGGCGCCACTATTGTCACATTCCCGGCTACCGCATCACCAGAGCCAGTGTTTAAGCTAACCTTAGTCAAATCGATGTTGCCCGTTCCTGCCGTCGATGTTTTGTAAGCACCAAGGAATATACTGCCACCGTTACCGTTGATACTCGATGAGTCAATGACAGCATTGTTGGCACCTGTGCTCTTAATAGAACCGCCAGAACCAGCGCCTGTAAGACTCACTGTGTCTCCCAGATTGATTGGCGTTGGAAACACAGGAGCTGAGCCACCCGACAGAGCAGCGCCCGCGACCATTGTTATGTCAAAACCCTTTGTCCCAGCGTTCCGCGACGAGATAGACACAGCACCACCACTGGTATCAATGATAATGTCACCGGCAGATAAGAATGTTATTGCCTCGTCAAAAAATTGATCAGAGGAAATCGTCATATTCCCTGATGAGGTCCAGAAGGTGGGGTCTCCGCTAAACTCAGTCGAACCAAGATGAATTCCGTTGATTGCTCCAACACTGCCACTGCCAGCTACTGAATTCACTGTTCCTGTCGCACGATCAACAGCCATTATCAGGTTTGAACATCCTGCGTTTATGTTTAGCTCTTTGGAGTTCCACGCTCCACCAATTAGCTCAGTCGTCTCGCCAAGCAAACCGGGCGTCAAAACATTGATGTTTCCGGAGACTGCATTTATGGATCCAAGACTATTATTAACAGTGAGGTTGCCCAGACTGCTGATCAACCCGCTTCTAATTTGGTCACTTACAATATTTGCAAGTTGCGAACTCAGTGTTGCATTCTGGTAGATGTTCACATTGGCGATCGCATTGATTATTCCACTGTTCTGAATATGGCTACTAGCAAGATTGATGGATCCCAAAGCTGACATAACTGCTTCGGTTTTGCCAACACTGCTATTCACTATGCTGCCACCGGCAATCAAATTTAGATTTCCGGCGCTTGCTATAGAGCCGTGGTTAACAATCGAATTATTTGCAAACAAAGTCAAACTGAGATTGTTTAGCGCACCGGAAAATCCTGGGATACCACCTGCTGGTAGGACACTGCTTATCAAAGCACCAGGGTTGTTCGTGATGTTAGCCGCACTAATCAATGCATTGGTCACAGTTGGTGCAGTGGAAACAGCAAAAATGGAACCGGAATTCACAATATTTCCGAGCACATTCATCGAAGGAGAGCCAGCGAAATCTCTCACAACAGAAACACCCAATGGCACGGTAAGCGCAGTCAGGGATGTAGTTGGCTGCAGAATGAGGTTTCCTGAGACTGCATTTCCATTTGCCCCAATTACGAGCGATTGTTTTCCGGATGATATGACCTGGCTCAACGCCATCGCTTCAGCAGGAGTCAGTGACATTCCAGGTGTCACAACCTGGTTGTGACCACCAACTTTGATGCTCACTGAAGGTATGTTTGCCGGTGCCGTGACGCTTTTGGCTGTAGAGCCCAAGTTGAGGTCGCTGGCTGGCGTCGCTTGTTGAGCTCGTGCCGCTATTACTTGAGAATAAGCCAATCCGACACAAGCCATAACAGCCCACACTGATTTCATTTGCATCTAAAGTTTCCTCTTTTTAGCGGCACAACTAAGCGAAATGTTGCCTGAACAACAATTGAGCCATAGGTATCGAGCACTGAGACCTTCCAATTCTAAAGAAAGAGTTTGGATAGAATGTGGAGAAAGTGGAGGAAAATACTACATTTTTTCTAAGGTGGATAACTGCTAGATGAACACTGATTCCGCGCTGGCGAATCTGGGAACCTGCCAATCCAGCCAAGCGCACCTACCACACAGTTAGCCTCGCTGTTCCAAAGACGTTACACACAAGAATACAAAGAGCCAGAAGAACGAAGGAATTAACTCTAATATTCTCCTTTTACTCTATTTCAGGATGAATGGAATAAGCACAAACAAAAGCCAGCTGAACAAAGAGATCAGCTGGCTTTCTGATTCATAATTTCGCCTGAACTAAGGTTCTGACGAAACGCTATCTGCTTGCTTTGATGTTCACAATTGAATTTGCGCTCTTGTAGGCTCCTTTCTTGGCCATGAGGTTTAGCACTACCGCAGCATTCTTGAGCATCTTGTCATACAAAGCTCTGTCCGCTGGATTATTGGAATTCTTCAAAATCCTCAAGGAATCAAGTTGCGAAATTGCAGAAGGAAGGGAGAACTCACTTAGGTATGCACTCTTTCCTCCCGGAAGTTGCTGCGAAACAATGTTTCTAACCCCAAGCTGAGGAAGTACGTGTGCGGCGTCAAAGCTTGCTCCAGAACGGCTGAACAAAAGCTCTTCACTGGTTCGCAGCGTGTAGTTCTGTTTTCCGTTGCTGATTTTGATATCGCCATTGCGATTATCATGCAGTGACATGACACACAAGCTTTCACCATTGTCTAAGATGAATGCAGCGGAGCCTTTTGCAACAGTAATTAAAAGGTCACCGCATTTGACACTAGCATCTCTCTTTGTCGGAGCGAGCAAGACATTTGAAGCACTGAAGTCTTGTTGGTTAAACCGTAGAACATTCTGAACGAAAGCTACAGGCTTGTAAACATCGAAATCAGAACTCGGTGCAGTTTCTGACTCATCGTTCTTCGCAATCTTACGCTTAATCAAAGTACGAGCAGGAAGCTCTGAGTCACCATCATCTAATAAGGTTATCGTACCTGGGTTGCCTGACTTGCCGAAGATTACTGGAGCAAGTCCACCAAAGCCTCCGCTGACAGAAGAAGATGGAATGCTTGATATAGGCGGAACTACAGAAGGGGCGGTAAAAGATAGATTTCCACCATTGCCACCATTTCCACCTACTCCACTGATACCAGCTAGTCCAAAGCTTGAGCCGCTTCCGCCGAAACCGGACTTAGCACCGGTTCCACCATCGCCTCCTTGCGCTGACGGTCCAGACGACAGAACTAACTGAATCTGTTTGCTTGAAGTGATTGCAGACGAGCCCGCGTTCCCTCCGGTGCCGCCACTGCCACCATTGCCACCGTTACCACCTGGAGAAGCGCCACCGGCACCGCCGTCACCACCTAAAGCTCCATTGCCGCCTAATCCGCCTCGGACATCGAGTGTCGCAAGGCTTATTAAGCTAGCTCCAGTACTGACGGTGATGCTAGCACCCTTACCACCATTGCCACCACTTCCACCACCGCCACCGTTGCCCGCTGCGGGAGCAGATCCGATCACAGCACCATTGCTACCACTGCCACCATTACCAGCAGCTCCACCTACTCCTGTGAGAATTGGCAAGCTAATCTGTCCCGACTTGCTGCTGACTGTGATGTTACCCGCGGAGCCACCGCCACCTCCAGTGCCACCATTACCTCCATCTCCACCACCGAACGCTGGAATACCACCAAACCCACCGTTACCTGCGATTCCGCCGTTTACGGACACAGAAGAAATGCTGATATTACCAGTAGTGCTACTTACGATTAGGTTACCGCCTGCGCCACCATTTCCACCACTGAGACCTGCATTGCCACCATTAGCCTTAAGAGTTGCTCCTGGGGGATTTATTCCTGCGTCTCCACCATTGCCAGAACTGCCTCCATTACCGCCTCTTAGAGAAATGCCTGTTCCCGCCAAACTAAGCTCGCCTGTACTGACCGTTACCGTCAATTTACCAGCATCACCACCAGCACCACCGGAAGAACCGCTGCCGCCGGACGCGGCATTTCCGCTGAGAGAGAGAGCACCGCCACCGGCTCCACCCGCGATTCCGAGCGATCCATCCCCACCATTGGCTGACAGCAATGGCAGACTCTTCGCCGCAACAGAAGCGGAGATGCTGATGCTACCGCCCTTGCCGCCGGAAGCAGCAGTCGATGTTGACATGTCGCCTCCTGACCCGCCTAGAGATGGAGCATTACCACCTGCGCCAGGTCCTGCACTCAGTTGAGTGGCAGCCCCGCCGTCGACACTGAGGATTGGTGAGCCTCCCGAACCACTAGCAACAGACCCCTTCGCTGAACTGAAAATGATTACACCACCGCTTCCACCACCTGCAACTTGAGATGACTTTCCACCAGCTCCACCGACGCCAGAGACAGCCACTACAGTGTCAGAGACAAATCCGCCTTGACCCCCCGACGAACCTGAACCTGCATCACCTCCGTTTGCCTCAATTCGGAAGCCTCTCGAACCAGTTGCATTAATGTTAGACAGAGAACTAGATATGGACACCGTACCGCCGCTGGCACCTGCTCCAGAATTGCCGCCGTCACCACCGGCACCACCAGTAGCTGAAGCTACGCTAGCTGTGCTGATGACACCTCCGGCACCACCGGCTCCAGCACTGTTACCATCACCGCCGCTAACAGAAATGGAGGCTCCAAGATTAATTGGTCCAGCTGAACTGAGAGTGATACCGAATGTGTTCGGTCCACTTCCTATCGCTCCAGAGCCACCAGCCCCGCCAGCTCCACCTTGTCCGCCACTACCAGCAAGGCTAGCTCCGTCGCCTCCGTTACCTCCCGCACCGCCACTTCCAGCCAGACCGCCTGAAGCAATTATCTCAAAATTGTTGCCGATATTAATACCACCTGTAGTGACAGTGCCAGTAGATAGCAAAGTCAATTGACCGGCATTACCACCGCTGCCACCGGCACCGCCGACTCCACCAGCACCAGCGATACTCGAGCTAGTGCCCTGATTTCCAGACCCACCATCACCGGCATCTCCTCCCGAGGTAATAATGGATGCGATGGACGGAGAACCATAGCTTGATATAGACAGCGCAGTAATACTCACAGCCCCACCAGTTCCACCAGAGCCTCCGGTACCTCCTGAGCCGCCTGTGCCTCCTGCAGATAGACTTGTCGAAGCCCCTGCAAGTCCGCCAAATCCGCCATCACCACCAGCACCACCTGCAGCTCTGATTCTAGCAAATGAGGTAAATGCAGCTTTGGAGCTGATTTGAATGAGTCCGCCACTTCCTCCGTTGCCACCATTGCTGCCGTTTCCACCGTCAATTCCGGCAGCCGCCCCTGAAGATCCAGCGGAACCTGCTTGAGAAGTGATAGAGAGTCCAGAGCCACCGGATGCATCCAAGATGCAATTTGCCGCAAAAGTTATAGTTCCTGCGGTGTTTATTTTGATTGCTGGAGAAGCACTGTTACTAGAAGCACTTCCAGCAGCCGGAACAACGCCGTAGCTACCTGCAGAGCCGCCAACTGCACCAGTTCCGCCAGAACCAGTAACTGCAGCAAACTGATTTCCAGAGCCACCGTAGGCAATAAGCTCCTGCTGTATGGAGATAGCTCCACCAGTGCTTGAAGTGCCAGTCGAATTAAGTAGTATGGTGCCGCCAGCGCCTGCTGCTCCAATGTTGAGAATTGAACCACCGGCACCACCGGCGGAGAATCCATTTCCACCGTTTCCAGCCTTCGAACTTGAGTTAGGCAGATCTCCACCATTTGCATCAATTACGTAGATGTTAATTGCACCAGTATTTGTGCTAAGCGAAGCTGAACCACCCTTACCAGCACTGGTACCAGAAAGCGGGTTAGTCAAGAAACTGACGCCGCTGCCACCAGCTCCACCTTTAGCTATAGAAGAAGAGCCACCATTTCCACCATCGGCTGTGGCAGTTCCTGCATCACCCCCACTCAAATTAATCGGTGAAAGGTTAGCATTGATAGACCCAGAACCGCTGATAGTCAGCTTCCCACCGTTACCTCCGTAACCTACGAAACCTGCGTCACCACCTTTGCCACCATCACCCTGGTTACCGTTGCCACCAGCACCACCAACAGAAGTGACAGAACCTCCATTTCCACCGGAAGCAGAGATAAACTCAAGAATGCTTAAGCTACCGGTCGAATAGTTGACGGTTATAGTACCGCCGTCCCCACCGTGCCCTCCTTTCGCACCAGATCCACCAGTTCCCCCAGTAGTGCTCAGTGTCCCAGAGATTTGAGCACCACCAGCGCCCCCGGTGCCAGAGGAAGAGCCGCCTCCGCCACCACTAGCTAGAAGCCGTATAGGACCAACTCCAACTCCTGTGACCGAGATGCTGCCTCCATTACCTCCAGATGCCATCACTGCAGCTGCACCGCCATTGCCTCCCGAATTAATTCCTGAGCCACCGCTGCCACCCGTACCGCCGCTGGAAGTTGTGTCGCCGCCAGTCACATTGAGAGAGAAATTGCCAGAAACCGCACCGGTTTTTGCAAGCAAAGTTATGCTTCCACCGTTACCAGCAGGCTGCGCGACTGAGGCATTACCGCCCTTACCACCGCTACCAGCACTACTGAACGGATTAGCATCAGCACCATTGGCGCCATCCGCCGGAGACACGAACATGCCTCCACCGCCCGCCAGCAAACTGGCAAACCCTGCGCTTACGATGCTACTTGCACTTACTTCAATCTTTCCACCGTTTCCAGAGGCACGAATCAATCCTGCATTACCACCGCTACCTCCATCACCAGAGCCAAGACCTCCCGCGCCTAATGCTGCACCACCAGCGCCTGCGGCAGATACAAAGAAGCCAGCTGAGCCACCAATAGCAGAAACAAAGCCAACAGTTGCAGCGCCAGCTGCTGAAAGCTTCACGTAACCACCCAGCCCGCCTTGCCCAGTATCACCAGTGTCACCACCATCACCACCTGTGGTGCCTGTGCCACCAGCACCTCCAGCACCAGCGGAACCGCCAGCACCGGCACTTGCACTCATTCCAGAATTGCTGAGGTCGAGGAGTCCCTTCGATGATGTGACTACGAGTCCACTGGCGAAACTGGCGCCATTGCCGCCAGCACCACCGTCACCACCGCGACCGCCCGAACCGCCCTGACCTATGCCAGATCCGACTGCTCCTGCCCGTGCATTACCGCCGTCTCCACCGCGTCCTCCGACTGCGGTTATGTTCGAAGAATATGAGCTAATCAGGTTTCCAGCTGCAGTAATTGTTCCTGTACCAGCATAGCCTCCAGCGCCGCCCTTTCCACCTGCACCACCGCTGCCACCGTCAGAATCGTTTAATGCCGATCCGGCGAAACCTCCAGTCCCGCCGAAACCACCGTCACCTCCATCGAGATTGGCATTCGTATACCAATTAATGGTATTGGCTGAAACATTGAGAGTTCCTCCGACACCACCATCACCAGCAGACTGAGATTTGCCACCATTTCCACCTATTCCCGCTAATCCCAGAGATGCACCACCACCTCCTCCAATGCCGGAATCTCCACCATCACCGCCATTAAGAATGAGGTTTAGCCTGAATTTTCCAGCAGCTCCAATGTTTCCTTTAGCAAAATTCAGGTTTATAACACCAGCAGAACCACCTGCATTTCCGACACCACTAGCGCCTCCGGCACCAGCACTACCAGAATTGAGGGATGTGCTGCCACCGTCTCCGCCGCGTCCTCCATTGCCACCATCAGCTCCTGAGACATTGAGTCCGAAATCGGAGTTGAGAACCAGGCTACCTTTATCAGAGCTAAGCGTAATCTGCCCACCATCTCCGCCGCTGGCCCCCGATCCGCCGACAGCGCCAAGGTCTCCGCTCTTCAACCCACTAGCGCCAGCGTTTCCAGCATCACCACCACGTGCGGATGCACCACCTGCGCTACTGATCAGACCGCTTGCGATGACGACTCCGGCACTACCAGCTATGTTTATGATGCCACCATTACCGGCCGCTCCAGAGCTACCGCCAGCTCCACCGGCTTGCGCAAACTCAGTATTCAAGCCTGAAGCTCCGTCACCTCCGAAGACAGCAGCACCACCAACTGCAATCAGAGATCCAGAGATAGTCAAAAGCCCAGCTGTCGAGCTGATAGACAGGTTGCCTCCAGAACCAGCATTGCCCGATGCAGCACCATTACCATTCGTGCCAGTCACCGTGCGAGCCGCGCCACCGCGCTCAGCTGAGCCGCCAACGGAAGCATCGCCACCACGAAGGTCAAAACTCGGCGTAATGCCTGCACCCTTCAGAGTGATGTTCACCTGACCGCCGCTGCCAGCCTGTCCTGAAGAGCCACCATTGCCGCCGTTTCCACCAGTGCCGGTAGCACCCAATGCGATGTTGGTACTGCCCGTACCGCCGACGGCGCCACGTCCACCAGAACCGGCATTTCCTCCGATTGCATCAATTTCAGACCCAAAGCCAGCAGTCAAGGTATTTGCGTTGATTACCAGCTTACCTCCGCTGCCGCCATCTCCGCCTATCCCGCCAGAGCCACCTGCTCCTCCTAGACCACTGAGTCCCAGACTGGTGTTGTCACCACCAGCAGTACCACCAGCGCCTGAACCACCATCACCTCCATTTAGAAGTATGGTGCCCATGATATTCACATCTTTCGCGCTAGCATTAATTGTAATAGTTCCACCAGAACCACCTGAACCACCGAGAAGTGCAGCAGAGTCGGCTCCGTTACCAGCTGACACTGTACCCTTAGCGCCACTTAGTGAGTAGACTACGGAGAAACCAGCTGCAGATTTGCCCTCAACCGAAACTGAGGCAGTCTTTGAGATAACAATGTTCTGTCCAGAATTGAATGTAATACTGCCACCATTGCCAGCATTGCCAGCATTAACAAATGAGCCGGTATTTCCGCCAGAGCCAAGAACATTGTCATTGTCACCACCCTTGCCTGGGGTAGATGAAGAAAATGAAGTAACAGAGCCACCAAAAGCAGCAAGTAATTCTTGAACCTGTATAGAGCCAGTACCAGTTCCAGCTTTAATGTCGATTGTACCGCCGGCACCGGCGTTTCCAATTGTCCCTAAGTTTCCTCCGGCACCACCTGTAGTTGCACCAAACGAGCCACTAATTCCAGCCCGTCCTCCTTCGCCCCCACTTACTGCGCCACCGAACACCGAGCCTCCGAGTGCATAGGCAGTTGAAATAAGCATGCCACCAGTCGTCGATGAGAGGCTTATTGATCCGCCTGCACCGCCAGCACCGCTTCCCTGAGCTGCACCACCAGCTCCACCGCTGCCAAAATCACTACTACCACCATTGCCACCTGACCCATTTGCAGAGGCACCGTCGCCGCCATTTGCCATAACTAAGGCATCTCTCAAATCCAAGAGCCCGGTAGTGACGCTAATATTTACTTTGCCACCAGCACCGCCAGCGCCGGTGGTACCCATGGAGCCGCCAGCTCCTCCCTGAACACGCCCGGAGCCACCATTGCCACCTATTGCGGTACTGCCATTACCGCCACTTCCTCCGTTAGCACTGATGCCAAGCCCAAGGAAGCCACCGGCAGTTGCTGTAATATTGATGATACCGCCGGCGCCACCAGCACCGCGAACTCCAACACTTCCACCAGCTGCTCCAGAGCCTATCAATGTGCTAGTGTTGGTCTGATCGCCACCATCTCCACCGTAGGCAGTAGCTTGGGAACCACTACCACCTTCAGCGATGACTCTAATGTGGGATATGTCTTTGCCGTTCAGTGTCACTTGCCCACCATTACCACCAGACGCAGTCACGGTTCCCAGCGGGGCCACCACAGATCCTCCTGCTCCAGGACTCAGACCGCCATCACCGCCAGAGCCACCAAAAACAGATGGCGAAGCAGCAGAGCCGTCTCCGCCACTTACATTTATAATGAGATCGTATTCACTCTTGGAACCCAGCAGACCGCCAGACTGAATGGTCACCGTGCCCCCAGCGCCGCTGGATTTCACGCCACCTGCATCACCGCCCTTGCCACCAGATCCCAATCCGATGGCAGTGGCACCACCAGAGCCACCATTGCCTCCACTTCCTTGTTCTCCAGCAATACCACCTCTGGCAACAATACTTGGTGAATTAGCAGGCGTAATTATGTCTCCAGAACTCACAATCGAGATTTTGCCACCAATACCACCAGCGCCAGCGGTTCCACCAAATCCACCATCACCACCGCTTCCGTCCTGCGCCATTCCACCGAATGCACCACTGTTGGCTGCACTTCCGCCTTCTCCGCCAAAAGCAACTATGGAAGGCAGAGTGATTGTTTTAGCAGCCTTTAGCTGAACAGTATTAACAGTAGAGCTAGAGAAAGCCGCGCCACCATCACCAGAATTACCTGCATCACCGCCGCGACCGCCTACAATGCCGCCAGCACCACCCGAACCACCTGCGCCGTTATCGCCGCCATCGCCACCAGAGGCCATTATGAAAGGACCAGTGTTAGATGTTCCATCAGAATTAAACAGCAATGAACCAGCTGTCGATACTACCGAAATTGTACCGGAGCTTCCTCCGTTTCCTCCGAAACCACCGAGTCCACCGTCCCCACCTTTTGATCCAGAGCCGATAGCAATACCACCAGACCCTGCGCCAGCAGCTGAGCCACCATCACCACCACTTGCATTCAGGGATCCCAGGCTACTCATAGAAATGTCTTTTGCAGCCGAGATCGTAATGGCTCCAGGCGATGAAGTAGTACTACCACCTGAGCCTCCGTCACCGCCTGCACCTCCCACGCCCAGGGACGAAGCGAAACTGCCCGCACCACCAGAGCCGCCTTTGCCTCCGGAACCGCTGCTTGGACCAGAAATATCTATTATCACGTCATTGAGATTTATAAATCCAGCAGATGAGGTTAAAGTGACGGATTGATTCACGGTTAAAGAACTACTTCCTGCGCCGCCATTGCCACCATCGCCACCGCTTTCATCTGTCCCTGTGCTGATGCCACCGTTTCCACCATTGCCACCGCCAAATGCCACAAAAACTCCTCTAGTGATTATCTTTGAACCAGTCAGAAGAGTAATTCCTTTGCTTCCATCAAGCGTAACGTTTACACCAGACGCGTTTTTGCCAGCGTTTCCACCTGCACCGCCATTGCCAGCTTTAGATGAGAGATTAGCTACAAAACCACCATCACCACCAGCTCCGCCAGCACCGCCTCTTCCATAATCAAGAGCGTCAGGATTAACCAGCACTACAGCATTAATGGAAGCCACCTTGACTGACACAGCACCACCAGCAGCAGCGTCACCACCAGCAGAGCCAGCACCACCAGCACCAGCGAAGGTTGCCGCAGATACTGAAACGGAAGCACCTTTTCCGCCGTCAGCACCAGTCGCACCAGAGCCACCAAAATTTACAAAACTGAGACTTCCACCGTTACTCAAAATCGTTGAATTTGCACCGGAAATGCTTATATTTCCACCTACCCCGGCTTTCGACAGGCTTGTGCTTCCACCATCGCCGCCGCTGCCACCATTACCGATAGAGCTGCCACCCACACCACCTGCTCCAGCAACTCCAGCGCTCGAGCCACCGGCGTAAATTCCGAGGTCACCAAACAAATTGAAGTTGCCCTTACTCTGATTTATTGTCACCACTCCAGCTTTGGCACCAGAACCAGCAGCACCGCCCTGTCCTCCGGCACCACCAATGGTGGTTTGGTTACCGAAGCCACCGGCGCCACCGATTCCTCCTTTTCCAGAAACTCCAGTGCCATTAGATTCCGAGCCTTCGCTTGCACTTGAGGAAATCACCAGGTTACCGATTACATTAATGTCGCCACCAGCACTTATTGTGATATCAGCACCAGCTCCTGAGTCTCCTCCAGCGCCACCTTTACCAGCTGCACCGCCTGTTCCGCCGCTAGCACCATCTGCACCATTTCCGCCTGTGCCGGCTTTGCCGCCTTCTGCAAAAATAGAACCATTTAAGGTGAGCCCTGCACTAGCCGTTATCTTGATGGCTCCCGCAGCACCTGCTGCAGCACCATCTCCACCAGCGCCTCCCACAGCCCCCGTCGATAAGATTGATGATGAGAAACCACCACTTGCTCCATCACCTCCGCTACCTCCTTTACCGCCAATGCTAAATGGTGTTCCCAGAGTCAAAGCGCTTCCTGAAAGTGTAATCTGTCCGCCAGCACCGCCTTTACCACCACTTCCTCCATCTCCTCCGGCTAGAGACAGCTGACTAGAGGCTGTAGCAGCACCTGCGCCTCCATCACCACCAATGCCACCAACGCTCGAGAGCACATTCGAGCTAGCAAAAGTAAGGGTCGACTTAGCATCAATTGAAATAGCTGCACTGCTGCCTCCGACTCCTCCGCTTCCACCTTTGCCAGCAGAACCAGAACCAGCGCTCACACCGTATGCACCAGATCCACCATCGGCTCCTTTACCGCCTTTACCGCCTGCCCAGTTGATGTTCGCATCGAGGTTAATTGTTCCACCAGACGAAATTGCCAGACTTCCGCTAGCACCACCTGCGCCACCAGAACCGCCATCAGCGCCGTTTCCACCAGTGGCATCACCCTGACCTCCACTAAATCCGAGTGCACCATCGCCGCCGCGGCCACCAAAGCTATTTAGTATTGAGCCTGCATCAAGACTGAGACTCGAAGTAGCTTTAAGCGAAACCGTCGGGCCCAAGCCACCGTCACCACCAGAGCCTGATTTGCCAGCATTGGCTCCAGTGCTTGACGAGAGTGCGCTAGAACCTCCAACACCACCAGAGCCACCATCGCCACCCGATGCATAGAATGTGCTAGCAAACGGATTCAGTCCAAGTTTTCCACTAATGGTTGCCGCTGACAAACTCAGCGTTGATCCATTACCGCCTTTGCCACCAGAAGAAGCAGCGCCTCCTTTGCCGCCTGTGCCTCCACTTGCTCCATCACCACCAGAACCTGAGTTGCCGCCTGGTCCACCAAAGTTGAAGAAGTTAATGCCTGAAACTCCTGCGTTTATAGCATTCTTGGCACTGAAGCTGATATTGCCTGCGTTGCCACCAGCGGCTGTAGTTCCTGCGTTTCCTCCTGAACCAGCGATACTGCTGGCGTCAGCAGAACCAGCATTCCCACCGTTTCCAGATCTAGCAGCAGTCGAACCTGTTGAAGAAACATTTAAAGAACCAGTGTTGATAATGCTGCCACCGCTTGAACTGAGAAGAATTGTCCCTCCGTTCGCACCAAGCCCAGCGGCACCTCCTGCCCCACCATTAGCAGAGTTCCCCGTGAAACCGTTACCTGAGGAACCTCCCGGTGCTCCGGCAGCGCTGTCTCCCGCGCTTGCACTAATAGAAGGGACACTCAGCGTGATATCGCCTTTTGCTTTCAGCGAGATGTTTCCTCCTGCCCCAGCATTGCCACCAGCACCACCAGCGCCACCAGCTCCGCCGTTCTGTCCAGATCCACCGCTTCCTCCAGCGCTACCAAACAAACCTGACGCACCCCTCGAAGATATAGCAGCAGTAAGAGTCAAAGAGCCGCTCTTAGACTCGACTGTTATCGCTGCACCGGCGCCGCCGCTTCCTCCAGCGCCACCTGCCTGGCCAGCAGCCCCGGTGCCTGATGCACTGGCGCCAGCTCCGCCTGCTCCGAGACCACCTGTCCCGCCAGCTCCCCCTTCCGAAAGTAAACCTGGAAGCACCGCATTGTTGGTAGCGTTAATTGTTATAGCACCACCTGCAGTGCCACTTGCTCCAGAACTGGAGAAACCAGAAAGTCCTCCTGCGAGGAGTCCAGTCCCACCGATACCGGCGTCTCCACCATTGCCTCCAATCGCTCCAAAACTTGCCAAAGTTCCAGGACCGGAACTAAAACTAGCAGCTGTAAGAGTTATCGCAACAGCCTTGCCTGCAGTTCCTGCAGTGCCACCATTGCCACCATTTCCTGCAGTGCCAGCTACACAGTCAGCACCCTGCCCACCGCCACCCGCATTTCCACCGTTGCCCGGGGCAAACAGAAGAGCTGAAGTTGAGAAATTTATGCTGGACGGAGTTGATGTGAAACTCAATCCGACAGCATCAGCTCCAGAACCTCCCGAACCGCCTGCTCCTCCTGAGCCACCGCTTCCAAAAGTACCACCGGTCAGAGCAGTGCCTCCAAATCCACCAGCACCACCTCTTCCAGAATAATTATTTACCGCTGTACCATTCTGGAACGTAATAGCTCCGGGCGTAGTGAAACTAATAGCAATACCTTTTCCACCATTACCTCCCGAACCGCCTGCTCCTCCTGAGCCTCCATCGCTGTTGAAAGCCGGGACAGAAAACCCACCAAAACCACCTGCACCGCCCGGACCTCCAGCTCCAAAAGAAAGAGAGCCTGCGTCATTAATCGAAAGAAGGCTATCGAAGCTGCTTGAACTAAAACTGAGCTTGCCAGCATCCGCGCCCTGTCCTCCAGAGCCACCCGCACCGCCGCTACCTGCGATGCTACCTAAAGAATTGGCTGCATTCGCTCCCGAGCCACCAGCACCGCCGCCACCACCAGCACCACCGTAGTTGTTGACGACTAGCTTACCTGCCCCAGAGCTGCTGATTGATGTTTTAGCAGTAAGGGAAATGTTTCCGCCCGTCCCTGCTGAGCCTGAACTTCCTCCAGCTCCGCCATTTCCACCGACGCTAGCTGCACCTACACCAGACCCACCACTGCCACCAGCAAAACCAACTCCTGAGTTACCACCTTGAGCCTTGAAAGTGAAAACTCCGGAAACAAGAATGTTGGCATTCGAATTTATTGAGATATTGGCTGCCTTGCCGCCGGCAGCACCAGAGCCGCCACTGCCACCGCTGCCGCCATTACCAGCTATCGCATCTGCACCGAAACCACCGAAGCCACCAGCACCACCAGCGCCTCCAGAGCTATCAATCGTTGCGGTACTTGGGAAAGTCAGACTGGCTGTCGAAGAGACAGTCACAGCACCACCAATTCCGCCTACGCCACCAGTACCTGCAAGAGCACCAGAACCACCGGAGATACCCAGAGCTCCACCTCCGCCGTTACCACCCTGGCCGCCGCTTCCTCCAGAAGTAAATATGTTGCTCTTGACCGCCACTGAGGGTCCACTGACTTGAACAGTGCCACCAGCTCCACCTGAGCCGCCGAGTCCACCGAAACCTCCGCCACCGCCTGTGCCAGATACGTTAGTGCCCCCATTACCACCAGTACCGCCGAAGCCACCATCGCCTCCGCGGCTGTCGATCAAGCCCAGAGACAAAGAACCAGTAGAATTGACTGTAAACGAGCCACCCTTACCACCGGCACCGCCAGTGGTACCAGCATCACCAGCCAATCCAGTTCCGCCGTTAGCTCCAGCGCCTCCATCGCCGCCCTTTCCGCCACCAATGCTGAATGCATAAGAAGCAAGGTCAGTAGTTACAGCCTTTATATTGATGGTTCCACCGTTTCCGCCAGAACCGCCCGTAAAGCCTGGATCTCCGTAAGAACCATTTCCGCCAAACGCCAGCGTGGAAGTTGTGCCAGAACTGAGATTAACAGTTGAAGTAACTGTGACAGTACCGCCATTTCCTCCAGACAAAGTCGCGGACTTAGCTATGAGAGGCTGATTGAAACCGTTTGCCTGAATCGAATCAAGAACTATTGTGCCACCGTTGAGGGTGATAGAACCAGCGTCAACATTGGTGCTGACGCCGTCGACCACAATGCTGCTTCCAGACTTCATATCGATATTAGTTCCAGTGCTGCCAGCATTGATCACCACTTTTCCAGCGCTGTTCACAACACTCGAAGTTAGAACAACTGAGCCAGCCGCATCTATCGCACCGGCGGTCAGAGTTCCTACAACAGCACCGCTGGAGTCAGCCTTCAATGTGCCGCTCGGGTTCGCCGTAGTCACAGTCAAGCTTGGACTGCCTACCGCACCCTTGGAATTGATAGAGCCGAGTGTAATGGTCGGCGCTATCACCGTCACATTGCCGCCTTTACCTATGTCAGACTGTGCTAACACATTTGTATTGGTCAGGTCGATTTGTCCGGTGCCAGCTTTGGAGGTCTTATACGCTGCAATCAATATGTTGCCAGAGTTGAATCCTACGCTCGAAGCGTCGATCGCTACGCCATTACTTCCCGTTTGCTTTATGGAACCACCAGCACCAACACCGGTCAGAGAGACAGAATCTCCTGGATTGATGCTACTCGGATAGACAGGAGCACTGCCGCCAGTAAGCGCAGCACCAGCTACCATAGTTATGTCGAAACCTTGAGTACCAGCCTGATATGACCGAATCGCGATTGAGCCAGCGGTAGAATCAAAAATTATGTTTCCAGATGACAGATACGTAATAGCAGCGTCAAAAGTCTGCGTCGATGAGATAGTGATATCGCCAGACGAGGACCAGAAAGTTGGGTCACCACTAAAAACAGTCTCGCCAAGTCTAATGCCATTCACAGCGCCGACATTGCCACTACCTGCGATACTATTCACTGTTCCAGTCACAGTATCTACGGCCATAACAAGATTGGAACATCCAGCATTGATATTCAGCTCGTTTGAAAGCCAGGTTCCGCCAAGAAGGTTCAAGCTCTCTGACTTGAGCCCGGGAGTAAGAATATTTATGCTACCAGTTTGAGCACTGATTGTTCCGAGGGCATTGTTCACTGTCAAATTGCCCAGTGAATTAATCAAGCCACTCTTTATCTGCTCACTCAAAACAGTGGAGAGTTGCGAACTTAGTGTTGCGTTCTGGTAAACATTGACATTAGCGATAGCATTTATAATTCCGCTGTTTTGAATATGACTACTAGCCAGGTTCACAGACCCCATTGCAGCCATAAGAGCTTGATTGCCACCACTGCTTTGATTAACGATACTGTTCCCTGCAATAAGATTGAGATTGCCAGCACTCGTAATTGATCCATGGTTTACTATCGAGTTATTGGCAAACAGAGTCAGGTTCAGTCCTCCAATAGCATTGCTGAAACCAGCCAATCCTCCTGCTGGCAGCATTGAGCTGATCAAAGCTCCAACGTTGTTTGTTATATTCGCGGCGCTGATTAGTGCATTGTTCACCATCGGCGCAGTCGATACGGCATAAATCGAGCCAGAGTTTGTGATGTTACCAGCAACATTCAGTGATTGAACTCCTGCAAAATCTCTGATTACTGAAACACCCAGAGGAACAGTCAAGGCAGTTAGGGAGCTAGTAGGCTGCAACACAAGATTGCCACCAATTGCATTTCCGCCAGCCCCGATAACCAGCGATTGTTTGCCGGTCGCAATGACTTGACTCAAAGCCATCGCCTCAGCAGGAGTCAACGACATGCCTGGTGTGATGACTTGATTATGTCCACCAACCCTGATGTTCACAGATGGAATGTTGGAGGGTGCTGTAACTGAACGCTCTTTCGATGCGAGATTCAGGTCGCCGCCAGGGTTCGCTTGTTGAGCACGCGCAGCTATGACCTGCGAATATGCCAACCCGACACATGCCATAGTGGCAAACACTGATTTCATTTGCATCTGAGGAACCTCACAATTTGCGTAAACGGATACTGAAGAACAACCTGAGAAGTTGAACAATCAGCTAGTAGCCCTTCAATTTTAAATAATTGAAGGCTAGAAGTTACGCAAAAGCAGACGGAAATAAAACTCATAATTCAGGTCTGCCAGAAAGCATGGCTGTGTCGACGGCATAATCACAAACCAAACCACATGACCAGTCACTACAGACAGAAGCAGACATGTTGTCCAGCCAACAAATTGTCTCTAATCAACTGAGCCCTCTTTTTGCATGCCATTTGACGATTTCCTGAACGGAGTCCCGTCATTGACAGAGGTCAAAAAAAATAAGAGCGTTCGCACTCCTCGAATACCGAACTTCAAAACACATCTTTTAGATCGAATTCCAACAAATTTCTCACACAACTTTCACGCTCCCTCAGTTAGTTTTAAGTCGAGAGAAACGGTAGGTTTGCCTTTACGGAGGCAAACCTTTTTTTGCTTGATAATGATACCGCCCGTGGTGTGAACACATGTGTTCACGGTTGCAAAGAACACATTAGATAACCAGTACTGATGCAGGTTTTACCAATACCGTTTTTTTTTGCATTGAACAGAATTCAGAACTTCTAGACCGAGTAAACTTCAGAGATCGGATCCCTCTAGATCCACAGTAAGCGATCAGAAATCGGAACCCTCTAAATTCACAGTAAGAGTTCAGAGACCGGCTTCCCCTAGATTCACCGTAAGGAATCTGAGATCGGATCCCCAGATGCACAGTAAGCGATCAGAGATCGGATCCCCAGATCCACAGTACGCGATCAGAGATCGGATCCCCAGATCCAGAGTAGGCGATCAGAGATCGGATCCCCAGATCCACGATAAGCGATCAAAGATCGGATCCCTCAAGATTCACAGTAAGCGATCAGAAATCGGATCCCTCTAGATCCACAGTAAACGATCAGAAATCGGATCCCTCCGGATTCACAGTACGCGATCAGAGATCGGATCCCTCTAGATCCACAGTAAACGATCAGAATTCGGATCCCTCTAGATTCACAGAAAACGATCAGAGATCCGATCCCTCTAGATACAGCAACACCTGCGAGAGCCGGTAGAGACTGCCGGCAAAAATTTTTGAGTCGCACATAACTTCCAGAGCTATAGCAGAAAACCTAGTGTGATCACATTAAAGATAGCGTGAACACCCAGGTGAGACTTAGCGGGACATTTATACTAACTATCGATGGACAAACGAAGCAACAATGTGACTGCTTCGTACTATTAATCCAGTGGAACACTTTCCCAGATGATGTTGAGTGATTTCAGAAATAGAATAACTTTTCTGGAAGAGTTAGCGCGCTGCAAACAATAACTTGCACGAACCACGAGAGCAACTGCGAGATTACTAATAAGCATGGCAAGATGTTTTTGGGAACATCACCATAGCGAGTAACCTGTCTTCTGGTAAGCGTCCAGAGATCGTTGTGCTGCAGGCAATCAAATCTTCGCGTTTGTAACTACTTAGTTTTGAACTGCCAACATAAATCAATAAGATGAAGAGTACATCGCTTTCACTTTCAATTCCAGGAACCCATTTCAGCTAAACAAATTCACCACTTACGGTATTACAAATCAGGTCTCTAGACCTGACAAATTTTGTACTGCAAACCAATATTTTTGTGGATTTACCACGCAATAAAAGAAAATGAAAGGAATAGAATGAAATGACCACACAGAAAATTCCAAGACACTCGACTACGTGGATGTTCGGTCAGATGCCTGCATTCAACACGGAATGGGTTCCGTATGACAGCATCTTCGCAGCGTCACCGGCACTGACGTACACGTTTTCACCACCACTGTGCGGAAGTGTCTCAACTGCAAATGTCATCGAAGGCTGGAAATTTTTGGCAGTCGTCATGCAGTCGAGCCTATTCGCG
Organism: Obscuribacteraceae bacterium (SeqCode); assembly: GCA_044226015.1. Lineage (GTDB taxonomy): Bacteria > Cyanobacteriota > Vampirovibrionia > Obscuribacterales > Obscuribacteraceae > JAIEPM01. Next base: position 38,545 of record JBGAHS010000006.1, on the reverse strand, counting down.
CCCTACGCCATGTATATGCTTTATCGGCAGTTCATGCCTTTTCGCTGGCTTGGCTACTGGTAAGCAGAGCAAGACAGAAGAAACGAACCAGAAAGGATCTCTAAATGGATGATACCATTCGTCATACCGAGAGTTCCGAACGCGGAGCACAAGTTCCGCTTCACTCTCATTTTGAGCGAGAGCATCACTGCGCTCGCTGCGGTCTACCGATAACGGGCTGGCACCGCAAACAGTGCCTCCCCTACGAACAGCCACAGAAAGAACCGAAGAAGAAATCCACGAAGAAGAGCGGCGACGTCGGCAAATTGATTCGCACGATGTTCGGCGTGTGCTCGCACATTCCTTTCGGCCGGAAGCTCTTCAGCAGATTCATCGGCTACATGGCGCCTTACTCCGGCAGTATCGGGGCGACCGTCGAGAGACTCGACTCCGCTGCTTGCATTGTCTCAATGGGTCAATCGCGTGCAGTTCGCGATGAGTATGATTGGAGCATCGCTGCAAACACTCTCTTGCTCACGCACCTGCGTACAGCTTACGAGATGGAGCAGACTTCCGAGGTTTGCAATCATCTCAATAGCGTTCACGCGGCGGCTCTCGTCACACTTATGTTCCGATGCACACGCCTTGCAGTAACCGCAGCGCGGCCGAATGATTTTGCTCGCTTCCACGCGTTCAATATTCGGTATATCAAGAAAGCTCGCGGAAGACTGCGTGCTGTCTGCGAGGGCGTCAGCATACCAGGTCGAGGACAACATGAAGTGCCGTGTACGATCTACGACTCCGAGAACGAAGTCGTCGCGTATGGCACTTTCACCTGGAGAGTCGGCAGTGTCAAATGGGATGACGCGAGTCACGCCCATCCGGCCGCGCTGATGAACTTGATCGAAATGTCGACCGGACTTGCGCTGAACTACAAATTGGCGCCGGGTTCGCGGAGTATCCTCACCGGGTTCTCCATGAAGTTTCTCGGGAGCGGCGAGGGGAAACTCACAGCTGTTTGCGAGAGTTCAAAGACTCGAGTCAGCAGCGACGGCACTCACCTCGTCGAAGCACTGGTCAGCGACACCAATGGAGACGGCGTTGTGCTGGGCACCGCAAGTTGGAAGGTGAACTAAAAGATATGGGCTGGATGCTGCATAATTGTGCACCCAGCCCGTTTTTCGTTCCTTTATATAGGAACGATTAGTCAATAAATCGAGCAAAATTTTTCACAGCGAATTCACGCATGTCTCGTTATTGTAATCGTACCTTCTGTAAATTACCTTGCAACCGCCGGACAATCAATTTTTGATTGTCCGGTGGTCTTTTTATAGCGCCACCATATCTAGTGTCACGCTTAGCGCAGCATGCTATAAAATCGCAGAGCCTTCATGCATCATTTTTCTCTAGTAAGATTACGAAGCTGCTAACTAGCCATCGAAACTTTCCTGTATTCATGGCACTTTTGGAGTGCGACTCCAAGCAGCCAAAATTTTGAAACGAGAGAAGATTTCGCTAGATTATAAACATCATCTTTCGCACAATTACATCGAGCAATTTCCATCAAACACTAACGTTTCCAATCGCAATTCAATATCACAGCCAGCAAGTCCTATTGCTGGTTTTTGCCCTTTTTATTAGCAAAACCTTCATCTACAGATTTGAACATCTTAGTTTGCGAATATACGCATCATGCAGACCTTGCAGAAACCCTGACAAAGACGCCTGAGCGTCGGTACATGCAACTGCGATGACGCCCAGTCATCTAGAAGGAGACAACCGATGTTTAACATCATCGATTATGATGCGCTTTACGCCATCCTCGGTCTTTCGCCGGGAGCTAGCGAGAGCGAAATCAAAACCGCGCACAGAGGCCTTGTTAAAAGGAATCACTCCGACAAGATCACCGACACAAGAAAAAAGAAAGCAGCCGATGAACGTCTTGCGGAAATCAATAACGCGAAAGACGAGCTGCTCAAATACTGGAAATCTTATCAGTGCGCTCCGCCGCGCACGAGCAGAGCTTCGCAGCAAGCTCATGAACACAGCGCATATCACGCCGGCGCTCATGCGCACACGAATGGGCCCAACCAACGGCGCCCTGATCAGCACGAGTTTCGCAATGCGGGACAGCAGCACGGCGCCAGCGGTCACGATCATCATTGGCAAGGACAAGCTCACTATCAGCAGGGACCATCGTTCAACGACCCATGGGAAGAGTTTGAGCAGAAGATCAAAGGTTACAACTTAGCCCAGCAGCTTGAGCTGATACGCCAGTTCATTCTTCTTGCCGGAGAAGCTCTCAACGCCAAACGGCAGAAAGAGAATGCAGAAGCCCAGGCACAACGGGCGCGGTGGAATGCGTGGGACCGGCTGCAAAAGGAAAAGCAGAAAAAGGCGCAGAAGGAGAAAAGGGAGGCTAAGCTCATAGCTTGGGCACGCATCATTCTAATTATTGGAGTGATTGGAGCCATCATTGCTGCTGCAAGCCATCCGCAAAAGAAAACACCCCCTTCTCCGCTGGTCAGCAACATCTATCAAGCGACTGAGCCCAAGAAGGTCGACGCCGCTTCTCCATCCCATGAATATCGCCCGGTGGATGAAGCGCAGCAGACAGTGACACCGTCACCGGTGCCACTGGTTACAGCGCCGACCACTTCAACAGAGCGTGACAAATCGCCTTTGACTCCGGCGATGCCGAAGTCTAAGACGAAAGGCAAGCATCGTCATTAATATGATGCTGCTATCTGAGGAAGGGGCATTCAGTGCCTCTTCCTCAAAACCGCGAAGTTTACTGCGAAGTTCGCATCCTAGCGTTTAAGCTCGCGTTAAGAGAGTCAGATAGCAAGTTAGCGCGCAAGTTAATGCAATGAATTGCAGTTTTAATAATCAGCACCGCTTGAAAACCTTGTGTTGGAATTTGTCTTCTATCTAGAATGAAGGAATCTTCTTTTACACATCACGCGGATTTCATTCGAGCAAAACGACACTATAACAACATTCCAACAAGCATTAGACCAGCAATCAAATTGCTGGTCTTGCGCCTTTTTCGAAAACAAATCCTACCTTTCTTATAGCAAAACCAAAGCAGTTCAATTAGTGGATTTATCCACAACGCAACGTCGCAAATGCGACACAACTCAGGGATAAACTGAATGTGGAACACCATCAGTTCGCTGCTCGCTAAAGCCTCGGCTTTCGTGAGCATGGTCCTGTTCAAAATCGAAGAAACCGCCGTTGGCTTCGCCCTCGCGTGGACCTTCTTCACGCTCGCGCGATTCGTGCCAGTCTGGTACGACGCCGGACTTCTCATTGTCGTCGGACTTGTGCTCCTCTACTTCAAGGACTACAAGCACCGCACCGCGTGGGTCACCGGCGTCGTCGTTTCATGGTTCCTTCTCTTCCTCAGCGAACCGTCCGCTTTCGCCATCGGCGCTGGCGGCATCGCTGTGCTGCTCGGGTTGGAACTCGTGCGTCGCGCCTGGTCGCATGACGAATTGGAACCCTCCGAGATTCACATCTTCGGGCGCTCCTTCGCCGTGCCGCAGCAGCTGGGCTCCTTCTTTCGTTGGAGCTTTGCTTTCTTCGCGCCGGTCGTTCTCGGGTTTGTGCTGTTCTGGTCCTACGGCTTCATTCTGACGGCGATACTGCCAGCGGTGCAGCCTTATACCTTCCAGTTCGCCAGATTCGCCCCGATCGTGTTCGCCCTCTTCGCGCTGGTTGTCGAAGGATTCGCCACGCTCAGGGCTCCGAGCGGTGACGAGAGCAACCACTGGTGGGCAACGCCCGTCATGTCGTTTCTCTTCGTCATCCTCTTCATGCCGACGCACTCCTATCTGGGTGCCGCCGTCATGATCTCCGTGGGCGTCGCACTGTCAGTGTTCGCTTATATGGATCGCTCGACCTTCGAGCTTCCGCATCGCTCGCACAAGACTTTCATCGCGGCGTCGGCTGTGAGTTTGCTCTTCTGCGCGTGGTTCTATATCGCGAACAACACGGAATGGCTCTACAAATATCAGATGGCGAACGCGGTTCGCGTCACCCATATCGACCGCCTTCCGCAGTCGACTCCGGGGGCGCATCGCATTCTGCCTCTGGTCACCGTTCCCGACTACTGCGGCGATGCCAATGATATGGCATTCACCAATCTGCTGCCCAACCCGCGTCCGATCTTTCTCAACGACAAGGGCGACCGCCAGCGCATCTATTGGGAGTGCATGCGCGTTCCGACTCGCGTGCAGAACCACGTTCTGACCTACCCTGCAAGCGGCATCGAAGGGGTCATCCTCGTCGACGGCGGCAAGACAGGACGGTTCAGCTCGACGGTTCCGGTGCAGTTCGTCTATGGCGAACACAGCCCGGTGCTGAAGGCAGCGTTCGCTCTTCGGCATCCGTTCGGACAGATGCAACCGGCTATCATCGGTCGCACCGTGGGCGGTGACAACTACCTCTTGGTGCCTTACACCAGCTGGAGTCTGCAATGGGGCGGCATGATTCCCGTTCTCTCGGGCGTCATGGTTGTCTCCGAGTCTGGTCATATCGTCGACATGCTTCCGTCGATGGCTGCCCAGCGCTTCCCCGGAGTGCCGCTCTTCCCCACCGCACTGGCTCGGCAATATGCCCAGCTCTGGGCGGACAACAGCAGCATGTTTGCTATCCAGTGGTCGGGCGAATTGCTCGAAATCTCGGACAGCGACAAGCCGGAGGACAATCTCTATCCGACCTATCAGTCGTTCTCGACGGGCATCTACGGCGTAATTCCGTTCGAGCCGAAGGGCACCAGCGCCACCGCGTTGAAGGCCATCGGACTGAGCGATCGCGTCACGGGCGACCTTCAGATCTACTACCCGGATGGAAAATCGCAGAACGAGCATGACCTGCCTGGTCCCGCTCAAATCATCGCGAATGTTTCCAGTGTTCTTCCCGGTCAGAACTATCTGAAACTGAACGGCGCCATGCTGGTCGTTTCGGAGACCGGAAAGATTCACTGGCTCACCGCGCTGATGCAAACGAACGTGACTAAGAATCACGGATTTGCAAACGGCGTGCTCTTCGATGCGCACGCCGAACATCCGGTGCAGGTGAAGACCGCCGATGAGATCGACCAGCTGCTTCAGAAGGAAGACTCTGACGAACTTGCTCGGAAGGAAGCGTCGCAGCCGAAACCTGCGAAGGTCGAGGCTCCGGCTCGCAGGGTCGAGGCTCCGGCTCCCAAGGTCGAGGCTCCGGCTCCCAAGGTCGAGGCTCCGGCTCCCAAGGTCGAGGCTCCGGCTCCCAAGGTCGAAGCTCCGGCTCCCAAGGTCGAAGCTCCGGCTCCCAAGGTCGAAGCTCCGGCTCCCAAGGTCGAAGTCTACTCGCCGCCGCCTCCGGCGTTCCTGAATCTGGCTTCGGAGTTTCCTTCCTCGGCAACTCCGACCGAACAGGCGCCGAAGAAGCATAAGAAGAAAAAGCACTGAGCAACTCAGCAAAAAAGGTGGTGGCGCTTATGGTGCCACCACTATTCTCTAGAAAGATGCATGCTTCATGCCTGGCGCACTTCGCCAGCCATGAGTCATGGTCACAATTGATGCCTGGAGCATCTAACATGGCTCAAGCTGTGAGAGCAGCTAAGTCTACAGTTCGAAAGGAACACATATGTTCAGCATTATCGCTGGTACCATCCTCGGTGCGCTCAGCTTCCTCCTGCTTGTACCGTCGAGTCACTCGGTTCAGACCATGCTCATCGGCGTGGGCTGCATTTGGGCCGGTTCCGCACTCGGACTCGCGGTGTCCCTCTTCATCGGACGTTCGATCAAGATGATCGAACGCGAGAAGCCCGGCAGGCGTTTGCAAGCATTTCGTGACGAAGAACGAAATACTCGCGGCTTGATTGCTCGACTGCACGATGACTTCATTGTGCGAGCTTTCGCCGACCAGGGGACATACGACGAAGTATTCATACCCGTCGCGTTGACTGAAATCATCGCTGACGAGAATCTGGAAGCGACGGCTATTATTGCCGATGTCGTCGCAGTCTACGACACCTCTTGCTGGCAGTATAAGTGGGGGCGCCCGAGTGAGCCGGAAGGCGCACTTGTTCGCTACCGCATTCACGTGCCAGTCGGCACCGAGCCCTTCAACCTGAGGGGCTAATAGTGAACAACCAGCCTATTGCTCAGTCCGCGGCAATAGCGGTTCTCTCACGTTGCGGATAAGAGAAAGGAACACACACATGTTGACTCCGGAAAAGCTCTTCGTCGGCGGTCTGGCTGCCATGTTCGTCTCCGTCTTCGTCGGACAGGTCGCCTACCGCACCCGCAACGAGGGAATCGAAGGTCTCGCCAATATCCTGACTCTCGGCGGTCTCGCTGCGGCGGTCATCGGCGGCTTCAAGCTCTTCGGCTGAGTTCCATCGCGTAGCACTCACGCGACAAGAATGGGTGGTGGCATAGTGCCACCACTCAACAATCGGAGAATTTTTCATGTGGGAACTGTTCTATAAAACAGCGCTGACGGCGGCAGTCTGCGTGCCCCTGTTCGTGCCGATTCTTCGTTGGCTCGCCAACAAGATCTGAAGCAAGATTCCAACAATATATAGGAAGACAATCTTGCCTTCCTAACCAGCACACAATGAATCTTCGTCAAGGAGAAAAAATGACTCGTCTGCAAGATGTCCCTGGCCGCAACCAAGACCTCACCTGGCTCCTCGAAGACCTCTTCGAGGCGGGCGTGGTTCATCTGGACGAACCGGACGACAATGCCACTCTGAGAGGGGTGTCCCGCAGCAAGCGTTTTCGCAGCCTTTCCAACGGCAAGCTGAAACGAATTCGCGGGAGATTCGCTGGCAACAAGGCGTGGCGCCAGAATGACGACAGCAACTGCGAATGGAACAACGACCATCGCAACAGACAGAAGGAACGCGAACTGCGTGCGCTCGACGATGAGGACATCGAAGCGGCGCGCCAATCGATGTTCTTCACGTCGCAATGTCGCGAGCCTGCGGCGCAATTCCCCGCTTCGCAAACGATCGAGACGGACCAGCCTCAGCTTTCGCGCCGCGAGCGAACCAAGCGCTCCTTGCGCGGATGCACTCCGTCGACCAAGCTGAGCGGCGCTGAGCTTCAGCATCACATCCGCAAAGCGCTCGGAAAAGACTGAGCACCACGGGCGATCCCCTCATCCTCACAAATCAGCTGGGCGCTCATGCCCAGCTGAAACGCAAACAGCTTGATGAAAGTCGCTAGCAAATTTCAAATTCTGCTCGATGAGAATCACAGTAGTTCTTATCGAGCAGCATTTGCTGCAGTCCAACAGAGAAACAGGAGCATGAACATGAACTTTGACATTCCCGCCATCGACCCGACCCTCTCCGTCGCCCAGCAGATGGACAGCGAAGGCGCCATCGTGACCGCCTTCATCATCACCGGTCTGATGCTCGCCGTGTTCGTCGTCGGCAAGGTCGGTCAGATCGCTCTTGCGAAGATTCGCGGCAAGTCCGGCATCGATACGGCGGTCGCGCAGTGCGCCCAGTGCGCCCAGTGCGCGCAGTGCCAGCGCAGCCGCGACTGATCAACTCGTCATTCTCACAAATCAGCTGGGCGCTCATGCCCAGCTGAAATTTGATGCATGGTTGATGAATTGAGCGCCACTCAATTCGTGAGCCATGGTCACCACCAATGGTGCAGTTTACAGCATCATGGCTCTTGTCCGGAAACCAAAAGGAGACTAGAAAGATGGATAGCCTTGCCATTCTCGTCATCACTGTCGCACTGATCGCAGCTGCCGAAAATCACTTCGTCAAGAAGCCCGTCATCAGCGGCGCCCTGACGAATTTCATCTCGCGCAGCTACACGCACTATTTCGGCACCGCGTTCGTCATGTCGATCGCATCGTTCGGGCTCGCTTACGGCGCGACGATCTTCTTTCAGCTCAGCTGGGCGGCGGTCACCTGGGACCTCTACGTCAGCGCCACGGCGATCTTCTTTGTCGGTCTGGCGTGGTGCGTCTTCGGCGGTGCCGCCGATGTCGCAACTCTCGCTGGAATTCGCCAGGTCGATCAATTCGGCGCGGTGAAACTGGTTCGCAGCGAGAACAGCGGTTTGCCGCTCTGGCTGTCGCTGCTCGTCTTCAATGCCATGTTCGTCGCTATCGAATACGGCATTTTTCTGATGAAGCCGCTGCACCACTGATCAAAACGCCAGAAAGAATAGAGTCTCGTGGGAAACTACGAGACTCTATCTTTGTTCCAATGGTCTAAGGCCGTTGCTGTCTGCTACTCAAAGAAAGCAGCAGACAGCAGCGACTTCAGCTGCATCGATCCAGCAAAAGCTGGGAACAGGAGAAATTTAGACATGATGAACATTCTCAACAACGCGGTCGCCATCTTGTTGGCGGGCAAAATCGTCGTGCCGGCTGGCATCTTCCTTGTCTGCTGCTTCTTTGGAAGTTTCTTTACCGTCGAGCAGCAGACCAAGCGCGTCGTCACTCGTCTCGGGAAGTTCAATCGCATCGCCGGCCCGGGTCTCAATTTCAAGTTGCCCTTCTTCGAGCAGGTCTCCGAACCGATAAGCCTGCGCGTTCGCCAGCTCGAACTCAGCGAGGTCTCCTACACCGACAAAGGCACCTCGGTCACTGTCACCGCCAATGTTCAGTACCAGGTCGACGATAATGCCTCCTCGGTTCGCGATGCATTCTACAAGCTGGAGAATCCGGAAGAGCAGATCAAGTCGCACGTCTCCAGCTCGATTCGAGGCAAGGTTCCCCAAATGAGCCTCGAGGAAATCCAGATGAACCAGTCGGCGATCGCCGGCCATGTGAAGGGAGAACTCATCGCCATAATGTCGGAATACGGTTATACGATCACCGACGTTCTGATCACAAAAGTCGCGCCGGACGCCACCATCGTCAAGGCCAACAACGCCAAATATGCTTCGGCTCAGGGACTTGTCACCGCCAAGAATCTCGCGGAGGCCAAGTTCGCAAAAACTACCAAGGACGCCCAAGCCGAAAAGGAGTCCTCCGTTACTCGTGGCAGAGGACTGGCCGGTGAACGAAAAGCCGTCATCTCCGGTTTGCGGGAATCGGTTCAGAATTTCGAAGAAGGAGTTCCGGGAACCACCGCCAAGGACGCGATGACTCTGCTTGCTTTCGAGCAAGCTGTCGACGCTCAGGTTCGAATCGCCACCGCGGCCGGCGCCAAGGTGCTTTTCGTGCCGAGCGGCGCCGGAGCAGCCATCGAGACTCTGGAGCAGATTCGCGCTCTCTTTCCCGTCAGCGAGGATTCGCAAAAGGCGTAAACAAGCAAATTCGAGTACGCAAACAGAGGCTCAATAGAGCCAGCAATTCGAAAGGAAACAATGATGACTCTCATTACGCTCGCCTGGGTTCTCGCTTTCACCTCCGTCGTTCTGATCGCTTGCTCGATCTTCATCGTCGACCAGCAAACGAAACGAGTGGTGACTCGCTTCGGCAAATTCGTCAAGATCGGCAGTCCGGGTCTCAATTTCAAGGTGCCGCTTCTCGACTCGGTGTCGGCGCCTCTCAGCCTGCGCATTCGCCAGTTGATGATCTCGGAGACGACCTATACGGACAAGGGCACGTCGGTCTCGGTCACCGCGAACATTCAGTATGTCGTCGGCGACTCCGACCAGCATGTCGAGCTTGCTTTCTACAAGCTCGAAAAACCCGAGGGTCAGATCAAGTCGCACGTTTCGAGTTCCATCCGCAATAAGGTTCCGCAGATGAGCCTCGAGAACGTGCAGAAGAACCAGGGAGAAATCGCCGAGCACGTCAAGCAGGAACTGACCAGCACCATGGCGGCTTACGGCTACGTGATCACTGACGTTCTGATCACCAGCGTCGAGCCTGATCCGACCGTTGTGCAGGCCAACAACGAAAAATACGCTTCCGAGCAGGCTCGAGTCACTGCCGAAAATCTGGCGCAGTCGGCCTACATCCAGACCGTCCGCGATGCGGAAGCCGAAGAGGTCGCTGCCATCACCCGCGGTGAAGGTGCCGCCGGCGAACGCAGCGCCGTCATCAGCGGCCTGCAGGAGTCGGTCAAGAGCTTCGAAGAAGGCGTTCCGGGCGCCACCGCTCGAGACGCTATGGTGCTGCTGGCCTTCAGCCGACTCATGGATGCCCAGGTGAAAATCGCGCAAGCGCCGAACACAAAGGTCATCTTCGTTCCGGCGGGCTCTGGCGACGGCAACAAGCTCCTCAGCGACGTTCGGTCCGCCATGATTTCCGGCGCCGAAGCGACTCGGTAAAGGAGATCGCTCAGCCCTTCTTGCCTGAGGTGGTCTGATACCGAAAATGGTGCCGCGCACGCGCGTCACCACATTCACACTCAGGAAAAGAATTGCTGCATGCGCAGCATTGAATTGCGCATGCAGCAGCGCTTTGCTGCAGTTGACTAAACCTGGGCTGCAATCGTGCAGCTATCAACAGAAAAGGTTTTACACATGACCAAGCACAACGAAAACCCCGTCTCCGGCGCCATCATGGTCGACGCTCTGCGCAAGGCTGGCAAGACCCAGGACGAGATCGACGCGATTCTGGCCGTCGCCGGTGCGCAGGACGGCGCCAACGAGCACCGCAAGATGCCCGGCGTCGTGCAGGAGGCGTTCATTTCTCGCAAGCTTCCGGTCGGACTCTTCCGCAAGAGCGCTCGTTCGCGTTCGCGCCGCGCTCACATCGAGAAGGTTCTCGTCGACTCCCTCGCTTTCGTCAACGAATTCGTCGGCGGCGGCAAGCTTTTCGACGAGCACGGCGCCTTCAACGGTGAACTCGAAGCCAAGCTCACCGAGTCGGGCTTCTATCGTCTGACGATTCCCCAGGAATTCGGCGGCGAAGGCGCGACCATGCACGAGCTCGCGAGCATCATGCTGAAGATCGGCCGCGAGGGCGACCCGACCATTCCGGGCACGCTCTCGGTCAAGACCCTCATCGGTCCGGTCGGCGCCGTGAAGCATCTCGGCACGGAAGAGCAGAAGCAGGCTCTGCTGACGTTCTTCGCGAAGTTCTTCTTCCAGGGCGCCTTCGCTGGCACCGAACCCGGTGCCGGCTGCAACATCACCAAGATCAAGACCTACGGCGTCATCGACGGCGACGATGTCCTGATCTACGGCGAGAAGTGCTTCATCTCGCGCGCCTGCTACGGCGGTCGCGTCGCGGTCTTCCTCAAGATCGATGGCAAGTTCCGCGTCATCGAGGTCGAGCTGCCTCAGCAGGACACTGCCGAGTTCCAGCTGAAGCCCTATGAACTGCTCGTCCTGCAGCCCGCGCTGCAGAACAACGGTCTCATCTTCAACGGACTGCGCGTGCCGAAGTCCAAGCTTCTGCCGGGTAACGGTCTGGAAGCCATCTTCAAGGACCTCGACGACGGCCGCTGGGCTGTCGGCATCAGCGCGGCGGTTCTCATGACCCTCGTGCTGGCGGCTTCGCCGGAGTGGATCGCCAAGCGCGAAACCTTCGGAAAACCGCTCTCTGACCGTCAGGGCATTCAGTATCGCGTCGCCCTGACGGCTGCGCTCATGACCGGCGCGGAGAAGCTCTCGCTCTTCACGGCGGACAGCATCGACGAGGGGCGCGCGGGCGACCTGCTGGCGATGATCGCGAAAACCTGGTCGACGGACGCCCTTCGTGAAGTGATGACCAAGCATGGCATCGAGATTCACGGCGGGCGCTTCTTCGTCAAGGATCGCAAGCTCGGCACGCGCGTTCTCGACGCGCTGGTCTCGACGGTCTACGAAGGTCCGAACCCGATGCTCGCTCAGGCGGCCGTGAATGCGCTCGTCAAGGCGATGCGCCAGCATGGTCTCGATGACCTGGCCGATGGACTCAAGAAGGGCGGCGTGAAGATGCTCGATCTCATGCCGGACTTCAAGAAGAACATCGCGAAGGAATTCGTCCGCATCGCCGGCCTGGTCTGGAAGAACAAGGGTGGACTCTGGTCCAACCGCAAGCAGATCGTCGACGGCGCGAGCCTTTATCTGCCGTTCCTCTGGAATGCTTTCGCCACTCGCAAGGGCGGCGAGATCGAAGGCTCGATCGAGCATCTGCCGGATGAGCGCTTCGAGCGGCACCTACAGTTCGTCGCCAAGTTCTGGTTCCCCTGGCGCTGGAACTTCATCGACCTGGCTCTGCTGAAGTACGGCGAGCGCCTGGCCGACGAACAGAACATCACGGAATTCGAGGTCTACAAGCCTCTGGAATCCATGGTGACCATGCTCGTCGCGATTCAGGCGGCGGCGGACGCGGCCGAGGAGGGCGACACGGCGACCGTCGAGGTGCTCAATCTGCTCTGCGAAGAGCTGAAGGTGCGCCTCGCCGGCGGCAAGCCGACCTCGAAGGGCTATCGTCTCGCCATCGAGAAGGCGTTCGCGCCGATCATGGCGGGCAAACTGGCGTCCATCCAGAATATTCCGGATGTCTGCACGATCGACCCCTTCTTCGGTCCCTACCACGAGAAGAAGTGATCGACAACTGAGCCCTCTGGCGAGACGCTCAGATAAGAAAGTTGACGTGGGCAGCAATGCTCACGTCAACACCTCAAACTCTGCTGAATAAGAATTAGCGTAAACATTGCGAGGTCAAAACAAATTTCCGTACGCGGAAACAACGTTTTCTCGCACGGAAATACGCAGGTTCTTATTCAGCAGCGTTTAGTGCTGCGACCCTGCCAGTCATCGACATGGAAAGGGAAGCGAATGACAGCAAAGACACAAACCAGGATTCTCGCCTGTGTCAATGGTCCCCATTGCATAGGAAAAGATCCGCAAGCAGTAGTCGATGCATTCATTGCAGAAGCGAAAGCTCGTGGTGTAGACGAGAAGTTCGAGGTGGTGGCAGCTGGATGTGTGGGCATGTGCAAGCATGGTCCAAACATGCGCTTCCTGACTCCCTGCGGACGATTCGCCTATTGCGGGTTGACACCATCTGTGGTGGGCATGCTTATTGATGCTCACTCGGGTGACACGCATGAATGTGTCGAGAAACTTCGGCTCAAAATCTGACAACGTCAGAGCAAGAAGGAAAGTGAAAATGAAACGTCAAGCTTTGGATGATATGGGCATTGCTCCTGTCTATGACCGCGACCGCATCACGTCTCGCGAGAAAGGATCGCGAAACGACCGTTATCGCCGTCAGAAAGATGACGATTCGCGGAAACGTTCCAAAGTCCGGCATAAAGGTGTGGACGAGAAAAACGTTCTCGATGGTCTCACGGGCGGTGCGCGACTCGCTGCCGCTTGTTGTGTCGTCGACGACGCCTGACTCGATGTCGGTTGCGATGTCTGTGAGCAGACACGCAGATTCTAATTCGCTTCGCTGGATTCCCTAGCGCAGCGTTTCCACAGGAGTCTCTGACTCCGTTTTCGAAGTGCAGTTGAACAAGCTGCATTTCTTGTCCAAGCGCAAGGGCGCTAAGGCAAAGGAGTAAACAAAGTGAAAAACTTCTTCAAGAAACATGGCGGATTGATGGCTGCGCTTGCGGCTATCGGTCTGTTTGCTGCTTACATGATCTGGGGTCTGGCGAAAGCCGGTTGGACTCCGGAGGACGACCAGCTGAAGCTCTTCGGCGGCATCGAACATCCTGGCGCCATCACGGATATGACGAACATGGTTCGCCATCATCCGGACCAGATCATCAAGGTTCATCGTCAGATTGCGGCGGGCGCTTCGTTCGCGGAACGCGTCGCCATCGAAGCCAAGGTCAAGGACGACCACGTCCAGTCGGTCTGGTCTATCACGACTGCGGCTGACGATCAGGCGTTGACCACCGCTATCAACGAGACGAACCTCACCCTGGCCACTGAGCACAAGTCGCAGATCCCCGTGATCAACGAACCGCTCAAGGGCAAGGACGGCGTCATCGAGGCGCGCGGCGGACCGTCGTCGAGCAACAGCGAACCGATCTGGCCGAAGGTCGTCGGCTTCGCCATCACGATCGGCATGGCTGTCTTCTTCTACCGCATGTTCCAGAAAGGCATGGGTCAGCAGAACCAGAAGGGCAAGATGACTCTTTCCCGACTGGATGAAGCTGGCGAGAAGGTCAGGTTCGAGGACGTCGCCGGCATCGACGACGAAATGGACAAGATCGTCAAGCTCGTCTTCAACATCCGCAATCCGCAGATGCTCGCCAAGCTCAACGGTCGCATGCCCGCTGGCGTGATGCTGGTCGGCAAGCCCGGCACCGGCAAATCGTTCCTGGTTCAGGCGATGGCTGGCGAACTCGGTTCGGGCGGCAAGCCCCTGCCGATTCTGACCTGCTCTGGTTCGGACTTCGTTGAAATGTATGTCGGCGTCGGCGCAAGCCGTGTTCGAGACGCATTCACTCAGGCTCGCGCGCTGCGCGACTCCACTGGCTCGTGGGTTATCCTCTTCGTCGACGAGTTCGACGCGGTCGGTAAATCTCGCGCGTCTGGTGGCGCCGGCGGTGGCAACGATGAACGCGACCAGACTGTCGCTCAGCTGCTCGTCGAAATCAACGGCACGCAGAACGACAACAGCCGCATTCTTCTCATTGTCGCGACCAACCAGCCTGACAAGCTGGACCCTGCGCTGATTCGCGCTGGTCGTCTCGGCGACGTGAAGATCGAAATCGGCGAGCCTGATCGTCAGGGCCGCATCGACATCCTCAACGTCAAGTTGAAGAAAGTTCCGGCCGCCAAGGACGTGAACGTCGAAGCTCTCGCTGACGAGATGCCGGGCCTGGTCGGCGCCGACATCGACACTCTGGTTCGCAAGCGCGGTCCGGAGTTCGCCATGCGTCGTCTGCTGCAGCGTGTTCCTCACGATGTGCAGATTACGCCCGAAGGGTTCTCGCTGGATACCTACTTCCAGCCGGAGGACTTCCAGATCACTCACGAAGATCTCTGGAAGGCTCTGGAAGAAATGACCCTCGGCGCCATCAACGAGACCAAGGGCCGCCGCGTTCCTGACGAAATCAAGGAATTGCTGGCGTTCCATGAACTCGGCCACTTCACCCTGATGTATCGCAAGTTTTTGCAGACGAAGGGCGAGAAGATGGACTGGCAGTACGGCGAAGCCATCTCGTCGATCAGCATCCTCGGTCCGAACGGCGTCGGCGGCTTCGTGAAGCCCCGTCCCGGTCACTCCCTCAAGAAGACCGCCAAGCACTACAAGGGCTACCTGGCGATCGCTCTTGCGGGCAACCGCGCCGAGCGCATGTTCATCAAGGACAAGACCGGCGGCTGCTCGAACGACCTGAAGCAGGCCACGCGCATCATCAAAGCGATGCTGCTCGAGGTCAACATGTCCGACTGCAACAACAACGGTTGGAAGTTGCCGGCTCTGTCGGTCGACTTCTCGGGCCAGAGCCGCTTCCTCGGCGGTGAGGCTTCGCATGCCGCGCAGTATGGCATGTCGCCTGACTCGGCGTCGCAGGTCGACGCGTTCATCGCTCTCTTCATGGATGAGGCCGAGGCGGAAGCCGACGCTTACCTCAAGGAAGAGGAAGGCTGGATCCGCTGGGTTATGCCCAAGCTGGTGAAAGCCGAGCGTGTGCGCATCGAGCAGATGGTCACGTGGTGGGACGAATACCACAACGAGTTCCATCCGGGCGTGGACTATACCAAGCAGATCGCCTGGGCTTACGCCTGGGACGAGAACCACGCTGGTCTCGAGCCCGGCAAAATCGTCGAACGCAAAATGCCGGAAATTCCCGGTCGCGTTGTGACGGTCGCGTCGACTCACTAACAGGAAGCGCAGCTCAGGCTGCGCTTTGAAATAAGGTTCTGGGGGGTCACTTGGCTCCCCAGAACACACCGAACTTTGACGAATGGAAATATTCGTTTCCATTCATCAGAGCTCACCGCTCTGCATTGAAACTCAGAAAGAGGAGAATACAAATGAACGATGTGCCCTTCTTGATCAAGCTCTCCGGTCTGCTCGTCATGACCGGCGCGACGATCATGACCCTCAGCTTCATCATTCCGCTGATTCAGAAGCCGGTCGAATCATTCTCGATCGTCGGCGGCTTTCTGGCGCTCGCCTTCGGCGTCGCCTGGCTCATCAACCGACTGGGATACTAGCCTACAAGGCATCCCATGCGAAGAGAATACGAGGAAACAGAAATGAAAAGGTTCAACCTTTGCTGGCTCGACGGAGCTTGCGAAACCGTTGAAGCCATGGACCTGGACGAGGCGCTGACAAAAGCTGCTTCGAAGAATGGACTTCCTCGCCAGAAAAGCGAGTTAGAGTCTCATGAGTGCCTTTCGATAAGCGAAGAGCACAGCATCTCGGATGAGATGATTTAGCCCGGTCCTGGTTGTCGACCAGCTGGAATCTTGATTCCAGCAAAACAATCTAGAGAATACGAAAGGAAAGAGAAATGGGTACCTTCAAACTGAGCACTCTTCTCACGGCGGGGCGCGGTGCGATTCAGCGTGCGCTGAAAGGCAAAGCGGACCTCGCCAGGCCCAGCATCGCCGACGTGTCGTCGCTGCTGTCTGGGATTATGAGCTTCCAGCCCAAGAAACCCGACGAAGCGCCGGCGACTCCCGACGCTGCGGCCTTCGTTCATCTCCAGACCCTCAAGGACGGAAATGAGCTTCCCGAAGCGAAATTCCTCATCCTCGACCGAACCGGGCTTCGCGCCTGGGGCGACGAATATGAGGTCGTGATGGCTCAGGGTCACCTGCTCGAAATCGATTTTGCCAGCGCCCAAACGCTCATCGTGAGAAACGATCACGCTGGCAGCGTCTACTTCTTCGGTGACGGCTACATCTGGGCCGAGTTCGGTGGTCTGGGACTTGCCCTGCTTCAGAAAGGAAACAACTGAATCAGGCGAGCGAATAGACCAATTCAGCATAGCTTAGCTCCTAGCTTTGGCTTCGGGCTAAGCTATGACAGCATCTTGCTGGCTTCTTGAAAAACACCTCTAACGAAAGGACAGTCAACATGTTTGGAATTTCTGAATTCACACTGCTGATTGCATTCGCATTCGGCGCATGCAGCATCGTGCTGCTCTGGAGCGGCAAGCAACTTTATGGTGCCGTTTGCGGTATCGAGCTGAGCGAAGAGAACAAGACAAGACTTTACGAAGGAGCCACCATCGTCGCCTCTTTCATCAATGGCTTGCTCGGCGTTTTTGCTGCCCTCGCCGTCTGCGCCGTCGGGCTGCTCATTCTAGCGTCCTTTGTGAACGAAGGACGTGGACTCTCGGCTGAGCTTGCCACATTCATAGCCAAATATTGGCTTGTGGACACGCTTCTCGCTGTCTGCATCTACTGGGTATTAACCGGACCATTCAAATCTATGGCATCTGACATTCGCTATCGTCCGAAATCTTACGAGGACAACAAGAAAGTTCTCGCGATGGTGCGCTTCATCACGGCATTGCTGGGCATGGGCTGCGCCGTCATGACTCAGCGACTGTTCAGCTTTTCCATGAGCTGAGACAAAGAAGAATGGTGGCGTCTGCGCCACCATTCGGAAACTTGCAGAAACACATAAGAGGGTCACCTGAATGCTCAATCTCGGCATTGCATATATTGCAACGATCGCCTTCGGCGCCATCTTCATGGTGGCTGTCAGCTCGTTGAATCTCAAGCCCGATGGTCGTCTCAACTTCGACAATGCAACGATGTTCGGGCGCCTTGGCGCGTTCATCGCCGGCGTGATTCCGCTGCTCTGTGTCCCACTGGCGAATTGGCACTACCAATCGCTTGGACTCGGCGTGGACATTTCGCGAACTCTCGCCTTCACCACCGCGATTTCCTTTGCCAGCTTCATGGCGGGTTTCGCTGTGGTCATCCTTCTGGCTGTGCTCATGCTCGGACAGAAACCTCCTCAGAAGAACTGAGGTTTCGCAACAACAAACGGAAAGGAAAATAGAATGAACGGCAACGTTTCGACCGGTCTTTTCTTCGCCCTCATCATCCTCAGCATCGTCGGCACCTGGGGTCCGAAGAACCGTGCGTTGACCATGGCCTGCTTGATCGGCACGGTCGTGATCGTTCTCTTCGCCACCGGCACCGGTGGCATGGCTACGGGCAACTTCGCGCCGTTCGCCATCTTCGCGGCCTTCGTCATCTACGTCGGCTGGCTTCTGTTCAAGGTCTCCCGCAAGGGCTGATCTCAACACCGAAATGGAGGAGCAGCCACGGTTGCTCCTCCATTTCAAAATAGAATTCCCCAGTCAACAATGAGGAGTATCAACAATGAACCTCTCTCACATCCAGGAAGAAAAAGCCCGTCTCGGTCTTGTCGTGCTCAGCAACGAGTCCCCTCGCCGCGAGGTCTACGAGGGGCGACTCGGAAGGCAGCGCACATTCCAGAGGAAGTTCCGCGTCCTGACGCGAGACCCGAGTTATGAAAGCAAGCTTGACCGCGAAGCGCGTGAGCTTGCTGAGGCTCTGTACAACTTCTACTGGGCGCTGGTCAGCCTCTACGGCTACAACGCCAAACCGCTGGTTCAGCTTCCGCTGGACTCGAGCGATGAGGTTCTGCGCCGTGCAGCTGCCCGTAACATGCGCTTGCTCGGACTCAACCTGAAATGGGAAGAAGTGCGAGACCTGCGCGCTCTGCGCTACACGATCTCCCGCATCACGAATTAAGCGCACTACCTGTGATGCCTTCCGAGTAAGTTTCCAGTCAACAATGAGGACAAAGATATGAGCAATACCGACACCCAACTCGCCTCGGCTCAAGCTCTGCTCGACGGCGCGCGTTCTCGCTATCGCAACGCTGCGATGGCTATTCGCAATGTGCCGACGAGAAGGGATATTCGCGAAATCAAGGAAGCGGCTCGAAAGTACAGCCTGGCGTTCGATACGTTGATGCGCCAGCATCCGGACGCCGACGTCGTCATCGCCTATCGCGATACGGCGTGCAAATTTTTCGAATGGCTTTTCCAGATGCGTGACGAAGGCAAGGACCCAAACTCGACTTCTGAACTGAAGGCGAAGTGCAAGGAGCTCTTCGAAGCTTACAAATCGGCGAAAGCGGCTTACATCGAGGCAGGCTATATGCCTGTCGACGAGCAGCTGATCGGTCTGAGCATGATCGAGTCGGTGGAAGGTCTGCCCCTGCCGCCTCTGCTGATCGACTTCCTTCTCACGAAGGCAAGTACGCAAGAAGCGGCTTAAGCGACCGAAGCCTAATCAATGTCGAGGTGCGCAAGTGCCTCGACATGTTTTGAGTGCGACAAAATTTGCATCTGAGAAGAAAAATTCGGATGCAAACTTTGCCGTATTCGATTGAGCGAAACGGCAATGCTGGAATGGTTCCAGCACCACACAGAAAGGAAACAAAATGAGCATCGAGAATTCCGAAGCTTGCTGCACCGACACGACCGCGCAGCCGAATTCCTACCTCACCGCGTTTCTCGGCGGCGGCTTCATCACTCTGGTCGGACTCAGCACGGCAACGATGGTCGGCAAGGTCGTCGCCACTGCGCTGCCCTACGTCGCGGGCGCCGGCATGTTCGTCGGGCTCTTGTCCATCTTCGGCGTGCTGGTCCTGATCCTCAAATCGGCGCGCCGCAAGGCCACGAAAGAGGCTCTGATTCAGGACGCTTACCGCGCGCTCGCCATCATCGGCGTCATGGGCTACTTCCTCGCCGCCTGCGTCGAGACCTTCATGCCCGGCGGCGTGCCTTCGGTTTTCTGGACCAGCGGAACGGTGGCCGCGATCACCTTCGCGACCCTCTTCGGCAGCAGCAAGTTCCTCGGCAAGCTCTACGAAAACGGCGCCAACTGAGCCAAGATCCAACAAGCAGAAGGACAGAAAACATGGAAAATATGAGCCAGGAAGCCATCTCTTTCTACACCTTCCTCTGTGCTGCGATGACTGTGGGGTTCGCCGCCGTCACCAGCATGCGCCTCGCGTTCGTTTGCATGCGCCCGGGCTTCAACTGCTCCGACGATGGAGAGCTGGTCTGCAGCTATCTCGCCGCCGGACTCATCGGCGCGGTCTTGGCGTATTACGGTGTCTCTGCTTCGGTGGAGTTCGCCGGACTGCTCGGAGGCATCGCCGCCATCTTCGCAAGCGTTCCGTTCTGCGCCATCTTCTGGCTGCTTCTCATCGGCGGCAAGCGCATCATCGAACGCATCTTCACCGGTCTGGTCAAAGTGTTCTGAGAGACCCGCTCCAACACATCAAACGGAAAGGCAAACAAATGAGCAACACCACTGAGACCAAGAACGGCGCTCTCTGCGCTCTCGGACACCTCGCCATCGCCCTGGTGGGCGGCGCCCTGATTTTCGGAATCTACTCCGCGCTTCAGGTTCTGGCTTCGCTCTTCGCCGGCGCCCTCCCCTTCATCTTCGGCGGGCTGCTCTTCGTCACGCTGGTCTGGGCTTTCTTCATGCTCATTCGCGTGCAGAAGCACATTCGCGTGGCGCCGGGCCGCAAAATCACCTGGCAGGAAGCTTACACGGCGGCTTCCATCTTCGTCGTGATGGGCTTCTTCGCGATGGCGTGCATGCACGCCTTCCAGCACAACCCGGCGGCGCTCCAGTTCTGGAACGAAGGCGTCGTGGCTGCGTTTTTCGCGGCGACTCTCTACAAGGTCGGCAACTTCGTCA
Source organism: Obscuribacteraceae bacterium (SeqCode) (assembly GCA_044226015.1). Taxonomy (GTDB): domain Bacteria; phylum Cyanobacteriota; class Vampirovibrionia; order Obscuribacterales; family Obscuribacteraceae; genus JAIEPM01. Next base: position 18,035 of record JBGAHS010000006.1, on the reverse strand, counting down.
GCACGCTCTGGTCGCGCGGCGCCAAGTCCTGAAACCCAGAAGACAACGTCAGGAAAGGAACAAAAAAAATGGAGAACTATGCTGGTTTCCTCATCGTGTTCGCCACGATTATCTCCATGCTCACCGCCTACCAGATCTCGCGGGTCCTGATGAACCGCTGGAACATGCACTACAACCAATACAATGCGCCGTTCAACCAGCACTACTGGTTCGGCTACGCCAACGCCGTCGTCACGTGCATCGTGATCTACAACCTGAGCCACGCCATGCTCACGTTGCTGGGTCCTATCGCTGCTGTCGCGGCCGTTGTGGCGGGCCCGGTTCTGACCGTGTTCGTCTTCATCTATGTCGTCGGCATGCTCAAGATCTTCGAGCGCATGATCTGCGGAATGCAGAAATTGCAGTAAAGACCGCGGCATAACAAGCGTGCGAATGGCACCAAATCCGGTGCCGTTCGCCCAAGCAAAGGAGATTACAATGGAAGATAAATCCATAAAAGGACTGCAGCTTGACACTGAACAGGAAGCCGGGAAGCAATCAAGCTTCAGCCCTCTTGCTCTCATCAAGCTGATCGGCGACCACCCCATCACCATCGCGGCCATCTACGGATTGATGCTCTACTTTCTTCCTCCGATGGGATGGTTTGTGATGCTCGCTGTGATGGGCTCTGTTTTCGCCCATGAAGGCGGCCACTTCCTCGCCGCTAAGTTGAACGGCGCACCGGTTACCGTCTTCTCGGTCGGGCTGCCGTCGAAATGGACGTTGCGACTGGGAACCTATGGCGGCACGAGCTTCCAGCTCACTCCGTACTGGTTCATGGGCGGCTACGTCGACCCTGACATGCGCGGGCTTCCTTACTGGCGCATGTCCATCATCATGCTTGCCGGTGTGATGGTGAACCTGCTCATCGCTTTCACGCTCTTCGGCTTGGCTTATCTCTGGACGGGCAAGGTCGAATACATCGGGGAACGCCCGGTTATCACCGAGCTTTCGGACAGCGTCATGAATGCGAAAATCGCAGGCTTCAAGGTCGGCGATGAAGTGCTGCGCGTCAACGAGAAGTGGATGGAAAGCCGAACCGAGTTCGTGGAGACCATCAAGGCAAACGGCGGAAAGGTTGTGTATGTGCAAGTCGATCGCGACGGGCACTACAAAACCATTCCCGTTCTCGTCAATGAAGAGTCGCGCATTGGTGCTTCCTTCGGTGGCACCATCATCATCACGCCCAGCATGAGCGAGGCGCTGGCGATGGCAGTCGAACAGACCGGCAGCAACATCGTCAGAACCGGCAAGAAACTGCTGGAACTGAGCCATGTCATCGAGCCCGAAAGCCAGGACCCCGACAAAAACCGCATGCACGGAATTGTCGCGGTTGTCGAGGTCGGCACCGCCGCGCTCAAGCACGGCGTGGGCTACTTCCTCTTCGTGATTGCGTCGGTGAACACCAGTCTGTTCTTTGTCAACCTGGTGCCGCTGCCGATTCTCGATGGAGGTCAGCTCGTGATGATTGGCATCCAGAAATGGCGTGACCGCGCCTTTCACCCGAAGATCGAGGCTGTCCTGATTCAGGTCTGCATCTACTTCTTCGTCGGACTGATGCTGCTCAGCCTCTACAACGACTTCGTTCACCGCGTCAAATTCTGACGCGGTGAATTCAATTCACGAACAAAGTCAACAAGGAAAAGGATGCGCGAAATGAATCGATTCACGCTTGTGATCTTCGGCACTCTTGCTGCTATCTCTGTGGTCGCCGCGTTGGCTGTGAGCGCGGGGCTGTCCTGGTTCGCCATTGCTTGCAGTGGCGTACTGTTCCTGCTCATGATTGGTCTTCCTGTCTGGTCCGTATACCAGGCTGCACTCAAAGAATCGGAACAGTTGGACGCCATTCTCAGCCAGCTTCCGGAAGACGTCCAGGGCGAGGCTTTCAAGATCATCGTCGACCTCGAGTCGCGTGTTCTGGATCTCTCGACGAAGGACTTCGACGCCGCGATGGAGCAGTTTGCTGAATACGACGGTTTCGAAGAATTCAAAGAACTTCTGCTGGCGCGCCTCAGCGAATACTACGAGTTCAGGCGCAAGGCATCCGGAATGCCGCTGCACGGCGTGCACGACATCTGACCTTCAACACCAGATGCGGAGGCGTCATCTCAAAGGATGCCTCCGCGCGCTCAAGAAGCTTGCCACCATATCAGGTGAGTTCAAGCAGAAGAGAGACGGTATCTCACAGATAACAGAGTGCGCGGTCTCGCGCACTCTGCTCGAACATTGCGCAATGGAAGTGACGCTTCTATCGCGCAGCGTTCGCGCGCTGCAGTCTACACAGCAGCTAAGGACAAACAATGTTCCTGAAGAAAATTGTGGATATAGCCACCGGCAAATATGCGTTTGCGATTTCCGTTGGCTACAAACTGGTCTTCTGTGCTGCATATTTGCTCAAAGCTGAAAGCATGAGCGATGCAAAAACCGCTATATCCAGTTGCGCGATGTTGATCTGCGTTGACATTCTCTGGTATGGCGGCATCTGGATGCTGCGCAAGTTCGACCTGAAAAGCAAACTCCGCTTTGAGTTTTGCTAGCAAAGACGGTGAGGGCGCAGACGCACCCTCACCGTTTAACGCAAACTCTGCTCGATGAGAATTCAGTTCTTATCGACCAGCGCTTGCTGGAAATGAACCCCAAAGAGAGGAAGCCTATGAAGGTCTAGATCAATCGAAATCGAAACAGACTTCCTTAAAGAATGGGAGACCCGCAGTGGTCAATTGCGGCTCTCTTGCGCCGGTGCAAGTTCTGAGTCACTGGCGCGCAACGAGAAGGAGAAATCCACATGACCGATAAGAAATCGCGGGAGAAGACTTCCCGCAAAACCGAGCTCGTCGATACCAACGCCGCCGTGCAAGTTGGCGCCGTCGTCGACGGTCACTTCACCATGAAGAAAGAACACTTCATGGTTGTGTCCTTCGAATACGATGGGCAGCAGTGCAGCGGTGTTCTCCACGTTTCGCAGTTCCCGCACAAGAACCGCAAGAAACGCGACGCCATGTTCGAGCTCGCCGATGTCGGCCCTCAGCTCTACAGGCTGACGGTTATCGAGGTCATGCCGCCTTGCGGCAAGTTCAAGCTGACGGTGGTGCGCCTCACGGCTCGCGACGACTTCGACCCGCAGATCTTCGCCAAATCTTCCATCGCCGGCAGCTATCGCGGGCAGAAGACGAAGTAATCAGCGTCGGTCGCAAAAGAACGCATGCCACCAATTCCGGTGACGTGCAATAGTCAACATGAGGAACAATAAAAATGGCTCGCAATACCACTGACACCGCGCCCTTTTATGTCGACGCTTCTGCGTTAGCGAAGGGTCAGTTTGTGCTGGTCGACATCGACAGCTCAGCTCTGGCTGAGGGTCGCATTGTCGCCGCAGCTCATTACGGTGAGAAGCGTCCGCTCGTGATTGCTCTCAACGGTCGTCCTGACGATAAGGAGTCGTGGGACGATGCGGTCGAATTTGCAGAGTTCTTCCTCGCCGAACACGCCAGCTAAGGCATTCGGCAATAAGACTACAGTTTCAAGTCAACTGCATGCAGATTGTCTGTGTGCAAGACCGAGAACGTTGTTCTCAAAAGAACCGCTGCAAGAGCAGCACAACCCGCCGTTCTTGAAACAACGGCAATAGGAGCTATAAATGTTGCACAACATCCTCATCGGTGGTGCCATCATCGGCGCCACCGCGCTCTTCGTTACTGCCTGGTATCAGCGCTGGAAGCGCCACGCCATGCACTACAGCGAGAGCGGCTATACGCCGCCGCCGACGGCGTTCCTCGTGGAACTGATCTTCAGCTTCTTCAGCAGATTCTACGCGTTCCTCACGGTTGGGCCGATCACCACCCTCAGTGGCGTGCTCGAGAAGACGGAAGACGGCAAGTTCGTCTTCCGAAACTCGCCGCGCGACGAGAATGGTCGACTCATCTTCATCGCCAACCACCAGGTGCCGGCTGACTTCGCCATGGTTCGCCATGTGAGCAAGCGGCACTTCCGCACCATGACCTCCGCCAACGAACTCGAAGGCGGCAAGCCCATGGCGGTCGGCTCTGCGGCCACGGGAGTCATCTCGGTCGGCTTCGCGAACAAGGAAGATGGCGCCAAGGCGACCAGGGCGAGCATCAAGGCTCTCGGCGCGGACTACTTCCGCATCGAACGGTCTCTTGCTCTGACCTTGCTCGTGGGCTCTTTCGTCGCCGGCGCTGTCGCGCTCTACTTCGGGTCCTATATGGCTCTGGGTGGCGCGGCGTTGGTGTTCATCTTCTCGTCCTGCATGCCGTCCAGCGAGCAGGGCTTCACCATCTTCCCGCAGGGTGCGCTCCTTCCGGACGACCCCAAGTTCGAGGAGAACTTCCGTCCCGGCGCTGTTCGCATCGCCGAGGCGGTCGCTGCAGCCAAGGGCGATGCGAACGTGAAAATCGTTCCTATCGCTATCTACCTCAAGCGTGACAAGAAGCAGCAGCACTGGTCGCATCGTCATCTGCGCAAGGTGCGCAGCAGCTTCTTCGCGCTTCGTCGACCGACCACGCATTCGATATTCAAGCTCGGCGAAGCCGAACTGAATGCGATGTCGCAAGAAGATCGCACGGCGATTCTCGCCGAGCGCGAGGCTCTGACTGCGGCGTACAAAAAGTCGCGCGCTGCGCTCTACGGAGCAAACGTGGTGCGCGGCGACGCCATCAGGCGCTCGGAGCTTCCGAGCAACGACCTCGAAGCCATGGCCGTTCTTCGTGAGCGCGTTCGCGCGCTGTACGAAGTCGCCGCCTCTCTCTAAGCAGAAGAGAGAGCAAGCAACCCGACCGCCGGTGACACCACCGGCGGTTTCTTTTTGCGCCTTTGAAAAGAAGGCAAAAGTACGAGGAAAGAAATGAGCACAAACTACGAAAAGTTCTTGGCTCTTGGTCCCAATATCAACAATTCCTATCACATCCACATCAGCTCGGGCGGTGTCGTTTCGGTGCTTGCCGGCATCGGTGCCTTCGCAGCCATCAGCATTGCTGGCGTGAAGGTCAACTTCATGGGCGGTGTCAGCGGCGGCTCCATCGTCACCGCCTTCCGCGCGCTCGGCTTCACCGACAAGGAGATGATGCACATCGGAATTCACGATGACTTCAGCGACCACATCTCGGCGAAGGGCGGCATCTTCGGATCCGTCGGCGAGCTGCGAGATATGCGGCTGAAGGCAGCTCGGCTGATTCAGCGTTTTCGTTCGGGCAAGGTCTCGACCGAGGAATTCAGCGAGACCTGGCATGCCACCGGGCTCTTGGGCACGGTCGGACTCGGAAACTTCATCGACAAGAAGGCCGCCGAAAAGGGGCTCAAAGATCGATGGCCCCCCGGGTACTGGAACATGTCCACCACCGCGGATGGTTCCCAGGTTTTCTTCACGGAACTCGGCTCGATAATGATCACTCCGGATGGACGGGTGATCGTTCTCAGCAGCAAGCCGGCGCGCCTGTCGAAGACCATCAGGGCCAGTTCGGCCATTCCGATTATCATGACCGCCATCGAACACGACGGCAACTTGCTGTTCGACGGCGCCATGAGTCGCGATGGGCTCTGCCCCTCGACGGCGCTTATCCGTCACTTCGGACTCGACCCCAGCAAAATCATCGCCTGTCGCTCGGGCGAGGACTCGAACCACTTCATCTTCGGACCGACGCAGCGCGCCATCCGCAAGGTCTGGGGCATCGAGCCGGAATACCACTGGGGTCCGGAGGGCACCGGCGCCATCGAGTTCCGCCCGCAGATCGACCACATCCATTCGCTGAAATTCCACCTCTCGGCGGATGAGAAATGGCTCGCGATTCTGATCGCCTTCTTCTCCTGCATGGAGGCGCTGGCGTTCCGCGGGCTGCTTCAGGGAGAACAACTGCGCGTGGCGAACAAGATGTTCCAAGACATCGGCTACTGGCGCGACCTGCGCCCGGCGCCGCATGGCTCGCCGCAGATTCTGTCGGACCGCGCGCAGCGCGTCTTCGCCGAGCACGGTCTCTACTGAGTTCACAACAAGAAGCGCATGGGCGGAAGGGCTGCCCATGCGCATGTCAACCAAATCGAATGGAGAAAACAAAATGCCGCACCTCACCTTTGCGGACATCTTCTTGGGTTACGTTGCCTTCCTGAGTCTGGCTCTCCTGCTCGGGCTCTTCGACTACGTGCGCAGCAAGTTCTTGCCGCGCATGGCGAAGGTCTTCGAGGAAGCTGATCGCGTCCAGCGCTGCGGCTATCTCGCGCCTCCGCCCAGTGCGGAAAACTACGAGCAGATGCGTCGGGTCAGCAGCTGGGCGATTCGCCACTTCGTCGGCGACATCACTGTGGTCGGGAAGGAAAAGCTCGACGCCATGCAGGGTCCCTTCACGCTGGCGTTCAACCACGGCAGCATGCTCGACACTGGCATTGCTCCGCTGGTGCTCGGTCGTCCGGCGCGCTACCCCGCTGCGCATGGCGTCATGAAGCTTCTGGGCGGTCTCGTCGGCTGGCTCTTCAGCAAGTGGGGCGTTTTCACTGTCGACCTCGACAATGGTCACGCCGCGCTCGACGCCTCGGCCAACGTGATGCGCGCGAATCAGATTCTCGTCATCTTCCCGGAAGCCTGGACGTGGATGGACGGCGTGGTTCGCAAGATGAAGACCGGCGCCGTTCGCTTCACGCGCATGGCTGCGGAAGAATCGGGCAAGCCTGTCTACATCGTGCCGGGTTACATGCACTACCACCGCTACCCGGGCCAGTGGATCCTGAAGCTGCCGATGGCGCTTCAGTGGCTGATTCCCGTCATCTTCTCGTTCTACTATGCGCGAGGATGCACGGTCGTCATCGGCGACGCGATCAACACAATGGACCTGCCCGCCGACCCGCGTGAGGCGACCGAGATTCTTCGCGAGAAGATCATCGCGCTCAAGCCGGCGGTCTGACGACAACAAAGCAGTGCGCGAACTCATCGCGCATTGCACTTCGCAAGTCAACCTGCAATATCGCAGAAACATCGGAGAACATAAACATGAATACTCTTCTGAGCTGCCGCAATCTTTCCATCAAACTGGAAGACGGCGTCGCCACTGTCTGCTTCGACGACCCGGAGCGCAAGGTCAATCTGCTGACGCAGCAAATGCTCGATGACATCGAGAGCTGCGTCAACATGCTGGAAGCGCTCACGGACAATGGCACCATTGGCGGTGTCATCTTCTGCTCGGCCAAGTCCGGCGTTTTCATCGCGGGCGCCGACATCAACGAGATCAAAATCGCGCAGACGCTTCCCTATGGCGATGCACTGGCTGGCTCGACGCGCGGTCAGCAGCTCTTCGAGCGCATCGCGCGACTGCCTGTCGTCACCGTCGCGGCCATCGATGGGCGCACGCTCGGCGGCGGACTCGAACTGGCGCTGGCTTGCGACAAAATCGTGTCCACGAGCAGCAAGATGACGGTCTTCGGTCTGCCGGAAACGGCGCTGCAGATCGTTCCCGGCTGGGGCGGCACGCAACGCACCGGCAAGAAGGTGGGCTTCTGCGCTGCTCTCGCGCTGGTCGTTCTGCGTCCGCTCATGGGCATGCTGAACCCGCGACTGATGACCTGGTCGGCGAAACAGGCTTACCAAGCCGGTCTCGTGGACGAGCTCGTGCAGGCGCCGGCTCACCTCATGCCCGTCGCGAAGAAAATCGCGTTGGGCGGCGAGGTCTTCTCTTATCAGCCTGGTCTGGTCGAGAAGATGAAGCGCAAGGTCGGCGACAGCCTGCTCTGCCGCAAGCTCACCCTGATGCTTTCCAGTCTCGACGAGCTTTTGCTTGGCTGGATGCTGCCTGCTCAGTTCGCCGCCATCAAGCTGGTCGAGAAGAGCATGAACGAGCCGCTGTTCTACGGTCTTCCGGCTGAGGCGGACACCTTCGCTCGTCTGGTCGGCGGTCCTGCATGCAAGAAAGCGGTCGCCCGCTTCTTCGCGATGCAGAACAAGAAGAAGAAGTCCTCGAAGAAGGACTGAGTAGGCGTGGGGTGCAAGTAGCACCCCATGCCACCACCCTTGGTTAATGCAAACAGAAAAGTTCAACCTGCTGGAAACATGAAGGCAAAGCCTTCCTTCCAGCGCTTCAACATGGAGAAAACAGCATGTACCTCTTCGAAAAATTCTTCTTCTCCCTTCTTCGTGACGAAGGCATCGCCTCGACGATGAGCTTCACGCATGAGGGTCAGGTCCTCAAGTTCGGCAAGGAAGAGTCGCTGCTCGGCACGGTTTCGCTCATCATGGCGCTGCGCCAGCAGGGCGTGAAGCACGGTGATCGTGTCGCCATTCTCGGCGGCAACGAGCCGGCGTGGGTCTGGGCCGACTTCGCAGCTCAGGCGCTCGGCGCTGTCGTCGTTCCGATCGGGCTCGACAGCTCGGAGACCGACGCCGCTTACATCCTGCGTGATTCCGGCTCGCGCGTCGCGATCGTGATGAACGATACGTTGGAAGGCGTCATCAAGCTCGCCAACATCGCCAACGAACAGCACGACTATGCGGCGAGCGCCATCATCAACCTGCTCGGGGTTCCGAACATCGTTCAGCCCGAAGTCGCCAGCAAGGCTGATTTCTATCATTGGGTTCTCGCGAACAGCTCGCGCGGACCCGAGTTGGCCCACTCGAACGAGGAGTACACCCATGCCTTCTTCGTCGCCGTCAATATCGCGCTCGGTCGTTTCGATCGCGAAGCCTTTGACCTGGCGAGCATCGTGTATACCTCGGGTTCCACAGGCGACCCCAAGGGCTGCATGATCTCGCACAAGGCCATCTCGGCAAAGCTGACTGCCATGTCGTCGGACGAGGTGGACCTGCAGCTCGACACGATGAAGGACCAGGGCATCGTCTATCTGGCGCTGCGCCACATCTTCGATCGCCTCGACAACTGCGGCATGCTCATCTGGAACGGCATTCCGTTCGCCTTCTCGACGGCGGACACGATGCGGGCCGATGTGAACTGGGTGCATCCGACGATGCTTCTGGGCGTGCCTGCCATCTGGGAACGCATCTTCAAGGCGTCCCAGAACCCGCAGGACAGGCTGCCGAAGATGCTGAACTCGGTCGGTCTCTGGGTTCACATTCTGAAGATGGCGATCAATTCGGACCCCAACTCGGCCAGCGGCAAGTTCTTCGACAGGGCGCTCCTGAAGAAGATCGCGGCCAAGCTGGGTGGCGCGGTGCGGCTCGGAGTCTCGGGCGGTGGTGCGGCGTCGGCTGAAGTTCTGCGTTTCCTTCGTCGCATCGGCATCGAAATCGTCGAGGGCTACGGGCTCACCGAAACGCTCGGCGGGTGCACCACCAACCGTCCGGGCTGGGTGAACATGAAGGGTCCGAAGAACAAGGTCGGCTCTGTCGGTCTGCCGCTTCCGGGCGTCGAGGTCAAGATTGCTCCGCCGTCCGACATGGACGCGGCTGACATCGAAGACCTCGAGCCCGGCGTCGGCGAGATTCTGATTCGCGGGCCGATTCTCTTCTCCGGCTACTGGAAGAAGGAGGAAGCCACTCGCGCTGTCATGACCGAAGACGGCTGGTTCAAGACGGGCGACCTCGGTCGCATCGACGAGGACGGCTTCATCTTCATCGTCGGTCGCGCCAGTGACAGCGTGAAGAACGCCGGCGGCAAGTTCGTCAATCTGCAGAAGATCGCCGGCGCGCTCAGCACGCAGTCGATCATCCAATATGCCGTCGGCGAGTCGCTCAAGCGCAAGTTCGCCACGGCTCTGGTCTGGATCGACATCGTCGAGGCGAAGAAGCTGGTATCGCGGCCGGTGCCGGCTGCTGAAGACCCGTATGCGTGGTACTCCGCGCAGCCGGAAGTCATCGCCGCCGTCGAAGCGGCTCGCGTTGCCGCGAATAAGGGCGACGCGCTGAGCCATTATGAGAAGGTTCAGTACGTGCACATCGTGCCGATCGAGCCGACCGAGCGCAACAAGATCATCACCGAGTCGAAGAAGATTCGCGGGAAGGTCTTGCAGAAGCGCTTCAAGCCCGAACTCGACGCGCTCTACGCGAACGCCGAGAAGAAGCGCGGTCAATAAAAGAGCTCGCCCACGGGCGAGTTCTCAGCGAAAGTGCGGCTATCACTCTTGCAGGTCAGACGCACTGCGCCTGACCGAAAGTCAACTGAGTTCAACATGTCGACTCTGAGATTGGCTCAGAGTCGACTCTTTATCAACAGGAAAGGAAACAAGATGACTCAGAATATTCGCAATGTGGACGGCGACGCCATCAAGCACCGCCGCATGCAAACCTGGCTGCAGACGATCGGCGGCTTCGCCCTTCTCGGCGCCTTCATGTGGATCGCCTTCTGGGCGACGGGCTTCAGCTTCCGCTTCCAGGCGGGATTCTGGCTGCTCTATCCGCTGATCGGCGTGCTCAGCTGGATGTTCTCGGACAAGATTTCGCTCTACATCACGAAATCCATCCCGCTCGATCGCGAGAGCGCCGAGGGCAAGCGCGTCTATCCGATCGTCGAGCGCCTCATGCCCAAGACCGGGCTGACGCACATGCCGCCGGTTTACTTCGCGCCGAATCCGCTGCCGAACGCTTTCGCCACCGGACCCTTCCCCGCTCGCGCGGTCATCGCCATCACGGCTGGACTGCTCGACCCGGAGATGGGCATGACGGACGACGAAATCGAAGGCGTTCTTGCGCATGAGCTCGCTCACGTCAAGAACGGCGACGTCGGCATCAACTCGCTCTTCGGCGTGTTCTCGACGCTCTTCTTCCAGATCTTCGCGGCTGTCGTCGACGGCTGGGTCTCGATGATCAAGGTGATCAAGCGTCCGGTCGGTCTGGAGAACAAGAAGTTGCTTCCGGCGATTGTCGGAACCATCATCTCCAATGCGATCTTTTACGTCGCGCAGCAGCTGATGCGCATCGTTCAGCTCTTCGTGGTTCGCTCTCGCGAGTCGGGCGCCGACGCACTGGGCGCGGAGTTCACGCAGAACCCGTGCGCTCTGGCGACCGGTCTGCTGAAGCTCGCCAAGTTCGTCGAAACGCATCGTCCGCAGACGCAGCGCGAGAAGGCTCTCTGGGCGTCGCTGAATCACGCGATCATCATCAACCCGATGTTCGACGCGACAACGGTCGAAGAGCAGCCGAAGGACGGCGGCTTCATCGCCAAGCTGAAGAAGCTCTGGACCGAGCTTCACTACGACCATCCGCCGATTCCGGATCGCGTCGTGGAACTCGAGAAGATGAACGGCGGCGCCTGCCCGCGTCCTGCTGGTCTCTGATCGAGCAACTGCGAATTTCGCAGTAAGAGAGAGTTCGGCGCAATTCCGCGCCGAACTCAACACAAGAAAACGAAAGGCTATAAGATGAATACATTTTTGGACGCGATGATCGCATACGCAAATGTTCTGGCCAATCCGACCGCCGCCGACTTCCTCTGCGGCATTGCGATCGGCTTTATCCTGCCCTTCGCTATGATGGGGCTGGGAATGCTTTTCACCTGCTGTTCCGAAAAAAACAGCGACGCCACCGCCATCATCGGTCTGACCCTGGTTTTGGGATCGTTTCTCCCGGGCTATGTCACCGCAATTCTCAAATGGGGCACTCCCATTTCGGTAGGAGCTCTCTGCGCCGCGATCTTCTACACGCTGGTCATGCGCAACGAGTTCAAGAAACGCGACGGCGCCGTCTAGCAAAGGAGCGCGTTAGAGGGAAATCTAAGCGCAAAGTTTAGAGAGCTCAACGCAAGCGAAAGCAAAGCAAATGAACGAATGCCTCAGCACCATATCCGACACCGCCAACGCACAAATCCTCGTCGGCGTCATCATCGGGTTCATCTTGCCGTTCTTCCTGTTCTGGCTTGCTGAATACATCCTGATAAATTTCTCGAACAGAACGGGAGACTTTTTTAGCACCCTGAGCGACATCTACATCGTCGCCTCCTTTCTGCCTGGCTACGTCCTGGCTTACTTCAGCTGGGGAACGCCAATGGGCTTCGTTTCAATCTCCTGCGCGATCTGCTTCACACTTGTGAAATTCCACCAGATTCGCACGAGCCGTTGAAACCCAGCTTAAGAGCAAAGGAGAAGGGAAAATGCAGGAGACGGTCATTCGTGCCGTTTTCATCATCTGCTTCTTTGCGGCGGCGCTGCTTCTCAGCAATGCCGTTGCACAATTCGTTTCGTCACAAGCGGCGATTGTCGAATCCCAACTGATCAAAAACGCAAGTGAGGGCTTTTGGTCGTTCTGACAAAGCAGAGACTCTGCACCACGTGCAGTATCACAAGAATATGCTTGCGGATACGTGGTCCGCCGGCATGAGAATACTAAGGAGTCAAAAATGACACCTGGCTTAATCGGACTTCTTGGCGCACTCGGGCTGCTGGGTTTGCTGGGCAATCGCTCGCAAGCTCAACCGGTTCCAGTACGCGTGAAGAACAAGAAAAAGAAAGGAAACTAAGATGTTGAAAAAATTGACGATCGTCGTAGCGGCAGCTGCGGCGCTCGCTCTGCTGGCCACACAACCGTGGGGTCAGCGAGATGTTCAGAGCCTTCGACAGGTGCCTGTCGCACAGTCGGGTCGGCTCACGATTTCTCTCGATGAAGCTCGAGGAAATCAATTCCATGCGCTGAGCGACGAGAAAAAGAAGCAGTTGCTCACCGACCCGTTCTTTCTGGAACGCATGTCGGAAGCAGACCCGTCGATTCGCGGGCGCTATTTCGATGAATGGATGGATGGCTTCAGCGACAACTTCTGTCGCCAGTTTCTCTCCGACATCGCGATGCGCACCTACGACGCAGAGGGGCTTCGCAAGCTCAACCTGAAGTCGGCGCAGGCATCTTGCCCGAAGGGAGTCGAACTCAAAGAGACGCTCGACTACGTCAACAAGCGCCTCGCCGATGCCTTCGACGACCCGTGGACGCATGTCCTGCCTCCCCAGGACGCGAAGGCGATGACTGCCCGATTGGCGAACATGTCGCAAATCGAAGGCGTCGGGCTGCTCTTCTCTATCGATCGCTCTCGCACGATGGCAGCACCGCTCGATAACGGGAAGCCTCACGAGCCGCAATTCGAGTTCACGGGAAACATCTACCATGTTGTCGGCGGCGGTCCTGCCGAAAAGGCTGGTATCGCCGACGGTGATCAGCTCATCAAGGTCGATGGGCAGAGCGTGCTGGGTGGCAACTTCGACCACGTCATCAAAGACTTGCTCATGGGCAAGGCTGGCACGAGCGTCAAGCTGACCTTGAAGCGGGGCGACACCGAATACGAACGCACTGTCACTCGTGGCAACGTTCCTTCGGAACCCGTCTGGCTGAAAGACCTCGGCGATGGATACTACTCGATTATCGTCAACACGTGGAGCGAGGGCGTCAGCGGCAAAATGCTGCAGCTGCTCGAAGGTCTGCGTGACAACGGTGCGCGTGGCATCATCATCGACGAGCGCAACAATGGCGGCGGTCTCTGGGATGAGGCTGTGTTCACGGCTTCCTACAACGTGAAGAACGGCGTGCTCGTGAGCAGCCGCGAACGCATTACTGGTTCGCCGGACAATCCTCGTTACCAGACGGTGACCTGGGAACGCAAGAATGGCGCTCTCTACCGCAGCGTCCGCGACGAGAGCACTGGAAAGGTCTCGAAGCCTCAGCGGGTCACGGTTACAAAATCGTGGGTCGACGGAAAAACCTTCGAGCAGAAGAGCGCCGACATCGACGTTCCCTTCATTGAAGGACTGCCACCGATGGTGGTGCTCATCAATGGCATGAGTGCGTCAGCGTCGGAGGTTACAGCTGGCGCGTTGTCGCAGAATCGCATCATCGACGAAGAACACAATCACTTCGAAGGTGCGACTCTCATCGGCGAGCTCAGCTTCGGCAAAGGCATCGAACAAGCCAACGGTCCTGCGCCGAACTACACGCGACTCTCGGTCACCATCGGGCGTTACTTCCTGAAGGACGGCCAGTGGCCTGGCGACGCTTACAAGCATCGCAACGGCGTCAAGCCCGAAATCGTCGTGGAAGAACCGCTCGACGCGCAGTACTACAAGCCCAATGACGCGCAAGTCAACAGCGCGCTGGACTTCCTCAAGTCCAAGAATCACAAGAGCGCCAATTAAGCGCCACACCTGTAACGAGATCGAGCCCAGACCAGGGCCGGTCCTCGCAATCACGAAGACCCGTCGGCTGACTGTGTCTACGACGGGTCTTCAAGTTTACATCGGAAGGAAGACAAATGTCTAAACATCCAAAATCTCACCTCGCACAGCGCTTGCTCAGCAAGGTGAATCGAATCACCATTCGAAACGGAGACTTCGAGGGTCAAATCATCGAGCTCAAGCTGCTCGACGGAGCCGACCAGAAACTTTCATCGAGCTGGACTGCTACCGTCGGCAAAATCGGCGACAGCACTGTCAGGTGGAGTTGCTCGCTTGCGGATCTTCCGCGAGGACAAGAGCTGCTCGACATCGCGATCGAAAGCTCGAAAGCGAGAATGGCTCGAGTCCAGAAAAAGCCGACCGACTGGTCGACAAGTTTCTGGGCTGAAGTCAAAAAAAATCAAGGAAAGCGCTAGGAAGGAATTCCTGGTCAGCAAAGCAAGGAGTAGACAATGCAAACGACATATGCAGTCGGCTGCGTTATCGTGCTGCTGTACCTCGCCGCGAGCCCGCGCTTCGGACAGTGGTATTACCGGCGGCGCATCTTCATCGACAAGACCGCAAGGAAATCTGACCCCAACGTGGTGCGTGAGTTCCCGTGGATTCACAAGGTTCAGCACGCGGTTCGCAGCATCGATGGACGAGCCATGAATGCATGGTTCTTCGGTCGCAGCGACAAGCTCAAGGGCACGCTTGCGATTTACTATGTGGGTCGCGGCTCGAGCATCTCCAATTGCATCGACGAAGTCGAACGCCTTCTGGCGGCGGGCTACGCGGTGTTCATCGGTGAATATCGAGGCTTCGGCGAAACGAAAGGACCGCTGCCGTCCATCACTTCAGTGTGTCAAGACGGGCTCGCCTTCTTCGACTACGCTTTCGAGAAACTCGGATACGACCCCGAGGAAATCCTCATCGTAGGCGAATCGCTCGGCGGTGGCGTCGCCAGCTATGTCTGCAAACACAGACACCCGGCTGGGCTCGTCCTGCGCAACACGTTCACATCGCTGGCTGACATCGGTCGCGAGCATGTGCCGTTCACGCGCATATTCCCGGGCTTTCTGCATCCCAGCAATCAGCTGGATACTCGAAGCATATTGCGCGACTGGCTGCATCCGCTGCTGGTAGTGCACGCTGAACAAGACGAAACCATTCCTTTCCATCACGGCGAGGAGAATTTCGGCAGCGCTCGCACTCGTGCGTCGCGGCGATTGTTCATCTCGCTGCCAGACTCGAATCACCGCGAAGTCGGCGAGAAGGCAGCTGCTCTCTATCTAGCCGGTCTCATTCGCATGCGCAAAATCATCGAGCACGCGAGCGAGACCTTTCTCAACTAGCAGTGCCTCGGCACCGCAAAAAGAAAGGAGCTAATATGACACTCAGCGAAATGCCCCCTCAGACATCCTGCATGCTTATCGCCGGCTTGCAATTCAGCATCGCCTTGCTCGCCTACGGCACGGTCAAGCTGAGCGAATGGCTGTTCAAGGAGTGATTCCCTGACATCGCCCAGCCTGCTGCGCTGTTAAACAATCAAACCGTGCTTTCAAGCACCCGAGAAAAGAAAGGAAGCAAACAATGCATGAACAGACCTTTTGGACGCCCGGAAATGTTTTCGTCATCGGTGTGATCGGGACGTTTCTGTTCGTCCTGTTCTCGGACAAGGTCATCGACTTCTTCACCGGCAAGTGGAATTCCTAGCCTCGCGCCATCCTAGCGCGGAGCTAAACAATCAAGCAGTGCGTTACAGCACCCGAGAAAAGAAAGGAGTTAAAATGACACTCAGCGAACAAATGAACCCTCAGACATCCTTCATGCTTGTCGCCGGCTTGCAATTCGGCATCGCCATGATCGCCTACGGCACAGTCAAGCTGAACGAATGGCTGTTCAAGGAGTGATTCCCTGACATCGCCCAGTCTGCGCAGCTAAACAATAAAGCAGTGCTTAACAGCATCTGAGAAAGGAACAGAAAACATGGTAATGAACAGAACGTTGAAAGGCAAAACGCTTTTCATCACTGGCGCATCCCGTGGCATCGGTCTGGCTCTCGCCAAACGAGCCGCGAGGGAAGGCGCCAACATCATAATCGCCGCCAAGACCGATAAGCAGACGGCGGGCAAAGAGGGCACCATCCACAGTGCTGCCGAAGAAATTCGTGCATGCGGTGGTCGGGCTCTTCCTGTCGTCTGCGATATCCGCACGGTCGAACAAATTGCCGCGGCGATCGAAGCCGGCGTCGCCGAATTCGGCGGCATCGACATCGTAGTCAACAACGCTTCGGCGATCGACCTCTCGCCCACGGCGAGCATCGACCCGAAGCGTTACCAGTTGATGCAAGCCATCAACCACCAGGGCACCTTCATGGTCACCCGGCTGGCCCTCCCCCATCTCATGAAGGGCGACAACCCGCAGGTGCTGACCATGTCACCGCCTCTGACTCACATGGGCAAGTGGCTGCCGCAGTTTCCTGCCTACGCCACTTCCAAGTACAACATGAGCTTGCTGACCCAGGCGTTCGCCGGCGAGTTTGCCCCCATGGGCATCGCTGTGAATTCGCTCTGGCCGGAAACGCTCATCGCCACGGCGGCAGTCGCTCACTTCCCGAACGGGCAGGAGTTGCTGCGCCAGAGTCGAACTGCCGACATCGTCGCCGACGCTGCCTATATCATTCTGACGCAAGACTCGCGCCAGCACACTGGGCAGTTCTATGTCGACAGCGAAGTCCTCATTGCGGCTCGCATTGACGACCTCACCAAGTACGCGGTAGACCCTTCGAGGAGTCTGCGTCGCGACATTTTCCTGGACTGAGTTTTCTCAGTCCCAATAAAGAAGGAGCCGAGCATGCTTGTTCTTCGGCTGCTCTTAGCCTTGCTCGCCGTGTTCTATCTCGCGGCGCTAAGGTGGTTTCTTCGCTATGGAACGGTGGCGTTCCTCACAGTCTTACTGATGGTTGGCAAATTCGGGCTTCGCCTGAGAGCCAAACACAAGAAGATATGGAGGCGCCTCCTTCATTAGCGATGGTCACCAAAGGCGGTGCTACCGACAAGCGGAAAAGCACATGACCTATCCGCTAGCACATCGACAATACGTCGATGCAAAAACGACCTGGGACGAGCAATGCTGCGCCCCAGGTCTCAATTCGTTAGTGAATTTACATTCACCGCCAACTTCAAACGCTGGTGCCACCAACTAGAAAGGAACTCCAAAGATGTTGGATCTGCTCAAAATGCTCGTCCGCCTTCCTGCCGCCTTCTTGGAAGGGGTCATCGCCATCTACAAGGGCGAGGCTGGCTATCGGGCGCCTATCGCTTTCACGCTGCTGCTCATCCTGCAGTTCGTCGCCGGCTCTGTCCTCGGACTCGGCCCGCTCGGCTCCATGGGCTTCGCGCTGGGCATCGCTTTCATCGACTTCTACACCGCCTTCATGGTCGGAACGCTTCTGACGATCGAACGCGGTCTCAGCGTCAAGCAGTTTCTCCTCTGGTCGAGCGGAGTCACCTCGCTGGGATGCATCCTGGCCGCGGGACTCGTCATCTTGCCGAGCGCCTGGTTCATCGGCGCCGCTGTGCCGCTCGCCCTCAAGGTGTTCTTCCACAGCACCGTCATCAGCTGCTTGCTCATCTTCGGCGGCATGACCTGGACGGTTCTCGAGGAACTGCTCGATCGCGAAAAAGCGCGCTGAGCTGAAGCACAAGCAAGTGTAAGGCACTATATTCGGTGCCTTACACTAAGGATATAAAAGAAATTTTTACTGGAGCAGCAAGAGCTGCTCCTCATTTTTCCTTAGTGAATTTACAATTCACCGTCGGCTGAAGGAATCTAACAAGAGTCTCTTTCAACCACGAGTCTACCCTCTCAACCAGCGACTCAGGTCGCAACCAGTAAACAAAAGAAAGGTCATTATC
>JBGAHS010000005.1:0-735115 GCA_044226015.1 Obscuribacteraceae bacterium (SeqCode) | reverse complement strand
ATTGCTCGCTCTGACCTCCCGAAGCATGGTCGGTGGCAGCGCGGCCCTGTTCTTCTACGGCGTGACTGCGGCGATATTGATTCGCACCGAAATGTAGTGCATCCAGCCGGCATTCCACTTCGCACTGAGTACGCATGTAGTGTAGACGACTCAGAATCGGAGAGCTGGAACTGACAAACCGCGAAAACGGTTTGGGACATCGAAACAGGAAGGCACTGAATATAGTGCCTTCCTGTTCATCCTTAAGAGAAACTTTTACTGCGCAGCAAGTGCTGCTGCTCATTTTTCCTTAGTGAATTTACAATTCACCGTCGGCTCAGAGAGCCGAACGTAACGCAAGCAAAGGAGATACAAATGGGACTGATCAAATTCCTGCTCGGAATCGTCGTCAATTCGTTGAAGGGCTACTGGAACTTCATGACCGTGATGGTCAGCGGACAGGCCGGCATTCGGGCGCCGCTTGCCTATGTGGTTCTTCTGGCCATCCAACTCTTCGTCGGCGTTCATCTCGGTCTTCATCCGCTGGCCGCAGCGTTCTGCGCCTGGCTCGTCTCGTTCTTCGACTTCTACACCGCGATGGGCGTCGCCTTCATCACGATGACCGAAAAGCCGATGGATTCGAAGAGCTTCCTGGTCAAGGCGCTCATCATCACTCTGATCGGCTCGGTTCTCGCCACTCTCGGCGTGTTCGGTCCGGTGGCGTGGATCATCGGCAGCAGCACGGCGATCGTGAAAGCGCAATTCCTCGTGAGCATCATCTCGAGCATCATCGCCATCACCGCGGCGATGACGCTTCTGATTCTGGAGCGTTACCTCGACGCCGAGAAGCGCGCCGGCTGAGCAGCCAGGAAAGCAAGCGACCGAAGTCTATCTTCGGTCGTTAGCTTAGCTGAAACAGGAGACTTCACATGCTGTATATCGTAGCCTTCTTCGCTATCGTCGCGCTGGCTCGGCCTACTTCAACGAGGCGTCCGACTCGATTCGAAGATATCGAGGGATAAGCCAGGCTGAACGCAAGTGAAGCTATGAAGCCAGCCCACGAGAATACTCACCAATAACGCGGCATGGCCGCCATCAAAGAAGGAGTGAACTCATGGTTCTCGTTGTTTTCATCGCACTCGTCGCCCTCTATTTCATCTACAAGGCGATCAACGCGAAAGACTGATCCACAGTCCGAGCAAGAAGGAGGGGTGCAAAAGCACCCCTTCTTCACCGAGCATACAAGTTTGTCTTAATCAAATGTTGAGGACAGTGCTTGCACCATCAGCACATCGACTTCGGACAAGAATGAGACAAACGTCCCGATACAGTAAATTTAACCAGGGAGAAACATCATGCTCTACGTCATCTATGGCGTGATTGCCTACATCGTGCTCATGGCTGTCTTCAGCTGATGCACTGAGTGCGACTAAAAGCGCAGATTCCTTAGCTTATTTAATCGCAAACTAGACGAAGGGTGTGCTTTCCCTTCGTCTAATTCAATTCTTCCATCAGTCAACGTTGATATGCTCGTTAGCCAGCAAGTATTGCAAGCCGGTGCGCAGCTTTGCCTTGACCTTGGACGAAAAACGGACAGGACAGAAGACATGAACAGGATACTCGGAGGGCAGTTGCATATGCTGCCCTGTCATGCGATCAAGCATGACATCATCAGCGGTGGCGAAATACTCAGCCAGATTGACCTCTGTGCTGCAGTGGTGGCGTATGATGCGCTGCCAAATCATGAACTCGGCTTGGTGACCCGAGCAATGAACGAGGTCGAGTTCAGACGCGCAGTGCGCGTCGGTGACCTGCTGACCTGTTATGGCAGCATCGAACATGTCGGTCGCACATCAGTGACCGTCAAAACAGAAGTCGAGGTGCTGCGCAGGAAACAGATCATCAAGGTTACCGAAGCCACCGCAGTCTTCGTGGCGGTTGACAAAACCGGCAAGGCGACGCCCATCAACGGCGACCGGACAGGTCGGTTTTCGTTCTCGACCCTGCGTCCGCGAATTCTCGCTGCGTTGCGCCCCGAAACCATAATACTGCCCGAGGCACCGCTTCCGGTCAGTGGTGACAGGGTTATCGCGCTGAAGAAAGTGATGATGCCCAACGAGACGAACGGACGCGGAAAGATCTTCGGCGGTCGGCTCATGGCTCTCATGGAAGGTGCTGGTTCGGTCATCGCCGAACAAGCCTGCACCAACGACGAACTCGAAGTCTGTGTCAGTCGGTACATGGATAAAATCGAGTTTCAGCAGGCTGTCGAGGTCAACGACATTCTCTGCTGCTACGGCGTTCTCACAGGCATCGGGACGACTTCGGTCTCGGTGCACATCGAGGCCGAGGTCGAACGCCAGGGTAAGATTCTCCCGGTAACAAGCGCCAAAATCACCTTTGTCGCAGTCAACCGGGCTGGAAACAAAATTCCAGTCCTGAGTTGCTGAGTCAACGCAGACGCAGCGAGTGACTCGGTGATAAAATCAGTCAACCCAAAAGAGAAAGGTAGATAGACAGAAAGGAAACGTGATGTCATCCACTCAGCGCTTCATGGCGCCAAAAGGAAAAGGAACTATCTCGCCAAGCACCAGCGCAGGAATTCTCTCGCGACTGGAGCAGGCGAACGCCATTTTCGCTCGGAGCTATCCGGGCGATTCCGGCGATGCTCAGCCCGTGCACACCATTTATGGTGGCGCGAACCTCTTCAAGCGCGACAGCGCGGTGAAGCTCGGAAACCTGGCTTTCAATGCACTCAACCAGTACGCACCTAACTGGCGCGTGTTCGCGAAAGTGTTCGAGTTGCCCGGTCATGAGCGCATCGAGCTTCAACCGGCGACCTGGGAACATCCGGACGACGACACAGTCGCCCCGGAGTTTGAGATGGCTCAAACCATCTACCAGTTGCTTTGTCAGCGTCTGCGCCATGGCGCAGTGCAGGACCAGCGCATCGACTTCGAGGACGGGTACGGCTTCCCCCCCGACGACGAAGAAGACAGCGATGCCGAGAAGGCAGCAATCGAACTTGCTGCTGCAATCGAAGGAAAGACATGTCCGCCCTTCATCGGCATTCGCATCAAGCCGCTGAACAACGAATTGTCGCAGCGCAGCATTCGCACGCTCGACATATTCTTGAGCAGCTTCCTGAAAACAGGTCAAACTCTGCCCGACAACTTCGTTGTGACCCTTCCGAAGGTTACCATACCCGAGCAGGTCACAGCACTGGTAGAGCTGTTCGAGTCGTTCGAGGAAGCCAACGGCTTGGACTACGGAACGCTGAAGATGGAATTGATGGTCGAAACGACCCAGTCAATCATCAATTCCAACGGCGCAATCGCTCTGCGGCAATTCGCAAAAGCCGGTGTTGGTCGTATTCGCGGCATGCACTTCGGCACTTACGATTACACAGCCGCTTGTGGCGTGGTCGCGACTCACCAGTCAATGAATCATCCCGCGTGCTACTTCGCTCGCGAGATGATGGTCACCGCCCTCAGTGGCACTGGCATCTGGCTCTCGGACGGTGCGACGGTGCAAATGCCGATCGCTCCCTTCAAGGTCAAGTCAGATGAACCGCTGAGTGAAAGCCAGCTTGCCGCCAACGAACGCGCAGTTCATGACGCCTGGCTTATCGCCTACAAGAACGTGATGGAGTCACTTCGTCTCGGACTTTATCAGGGGTGGGACCTTCACCCGGCGCAGTTGGTGAGTCGCTATGCAGCGTGCTTCACCTTCTTCCGTTCAGGCATGGGTCCGGCGAGCAAACGTCTCAAAGCCTTCATGGAAAAAGCAGCTCAGGCGACGTTGTCTGGAAATGACTTCGACGACGCCGCCACCGGACAGGGTCTGCTCAACTTCATGCTCAAGGCTGTGAACTGCGGCGCTGCAAGCGAAGAAGAAGTGCAAAAATTGACTGGGCTCAGCCTGGAAGAAATTCGCACTCGTTCCTTCGTACAGATTATCGAAGGGCGCAGACAGCAGCAATAGGTCCGAAAAAAGAGGACTCAAGATAAGGGAGGACGAGCAATCGCCCTCCTTTTCGCTATGGCGAAAAGTCAACTCCAACGCGACATAGTCGCAATTCAAAAATCTGACACAGACAGAAAGGAAAACAAATGCACGTAACATTCGACCTCTCCAACACGAACCTGGCCATTCTCATCGGCAGCTTCGTCGTGAGCTATTTCTGGTGCCTGCTGGTTTGGATGCGAGCACCGATTCGCGTCGCCGACGAGGGCATCGGTTACGCCTATGTCGCCGTCTTCGGCGGCATCATCGCGGTCATTGTCGGCCTCATCGGGTTGCTCTTCCACAGCATGTTCTTCGGCGTCATCGGCCTGATTTTGTTCGGCGTGGTCGCTGCGGCTTTCACCAAGGTCGGCGAGCGCTGATGCAAGCAACGCGCTGAGCCACGGCTCCGCTGCATGAATGACGGTGTCGAGGCATCTTGCTTCGACACCGGACAACTGCACAAGGAGTACAGATGTTTACCAAGCTACAGAGCTTCCCCTGGAAGCGCCTCTACTCGGTGGCTGCACCATACTGGACGTCGCAAAACCGTAATACGGGTCTGCGACTTCTGCTGATTGCGGTCATTTGCGTCGTCTCGAAGGTTGCCCTTACGGTCTACGTCAATGACGTGAACGGCAATGTTTGGGGCGCGCTGAAGAACGGCAGTGAGAGCAGCTTCTGGCTCTATCTGGCGCTCAACTTTGCCCTTGTCGGATTGCTTATGCCCTGTGAGGTCATAGGCAATATGTGCAAGACCATTCTCGGAATCAACTGGCGGCAGTATCTCAGCAATGAGTTCTTCGCCTCGTATTTCGCCGGAATGGCTGCACTGCGCCTGGAACAAAGCAACGCAACGCTGCCGGAAGAGCAGCGCATCGACAACCCCGAATGGCGTATGACCTCTGAAGTCGCGTCTCTCACGGACAATCTGATTGCGGTCTTCTTCGCCTTTCTCGACGCCATCATCACGGTTGGCACGATGGCGGCGGTGCTCTATCAGATTTCGCCGAAGCTGACGCTGCTCAATGTGGCCTACGCGCTGGGAGGTTCGGTGATTGCGGCGTTCATCACAAAATCTCTGACAGCCCTGAATGAAAAGATGCAGAAGAGCGAGGGCAGTCTGCGGGCTGGACTGACAGAGTCACGCAACCAGGCCGGAACGATCGCCTCCTATCGAGCGCAAGAAATTGTGCTTAAGCTGGCGGGCGACCGACAGAAGAATGTCGTGGAAACGGCGATGAGCATCATGCTCGTCAACCGTAATATGCAGTGCTTCACCGCTCTGTATTATCCGCTGGCACCTCTGCTGCCGCTGGCTATCATGGGTGCGCTCTATCTCGCCAACCCGAGTCTCGACTTCGCTTCCATTGCAAAGGCGCAAAACACCTTCAACTCGATGTTCGTCGGGATGGCGGTTTTTGTCGGACAAACGAACGCTCTCAAGCTGCTCTCGGCGCTGTGTAATCGACTCGGCACTCTGCTGGAGTTTCTGCAAGAACAGAAGGCGAATCCGATTCCGGCAGGTCAGTTCATCGAAGTCTCTGAGGGCAGCAATGCCATCACCTGCGATGGCTTGACTGTGAGCGCAGCCGATGGCAGCACCCTGGTCAAAGACCTGACCTTTCATCAGGCTCTCGAGCCTGGTCAGGGCGTTCTGATTCGTGGTCCTCAGGCGACGGCGAAGGCAGCACTGCTGCAGTCGTTCATCTCGGTGTGGCCGTGGGGAAGCGGCAAGGTTTCTCGTCCGGCTCGCCGCGACGTGATGACCATCAGTCAGAAGCCGTTCATGCAACCGATGTCGTTGCGCACGGCTCTGAGCTACCCCTCGGTCGACGAAACGACGACGAGCGACGCTCGCATTCGGGAAATCTTGCAGCTGGTCGATTTGTCTGAACTTCTCGCCAGCGACAAGTTGAATCTGGAACTCGACCGCGAATACAATTTCGCGGAACTGCTCTCGGATTCCAAACAGCAGCGACTGGCAATCGCTCGCATCATCAACAAGAAGCCGAAATTCGTACTCATCGACGAAGCGGCCAATGCCATGGAGCCGGAGAACGAGAAGCTGTTGATCTCACTGATCAAGACTCTCGGCATCAACTTCTTCATCGCCGGCAACGGACCCGACCTGGTGAAATACGCCAGTTGGATCCTCGAAATCGAAAGCGACGGCAGCACTCGTTTGCTCGAAGCCCACGATTACAAGCCGACCTTCTGGCGCAGCGTTGACACGTTGTTGTCTCGGCTCGGTCTCGATCACTCTGAAAACAAGGAGTGAGTTCCGCACCAGTTATACAAGAAAGGACGATTACATGAATGAAAAACTCATGGACCGCCTGCGAAGACTCATCGTTGGCGGGCTCTTTGTCATCGCACCGCTTTGCGTCAGCTTCATCGTCATCGGCATGGGCTACAACTTCATCGAGAATTCGATGGTTGGCGATGTCAGTGCATGGATGGCGAGAATGTTGCTACCGCAGGCGGTGCAAGGACATTTCAGCAACGGCCATGTGCCCGGGCTGAGTGCGATACTAGCGGCGGTGACTCTGTCGCTGCTTGGACTGATCGCGGACTTCGCGATTGGAAAGGTGTTGCTGAAAAATATCGACACGCTTTGCTTGCGCGTGCCGATATTGCGCGTTGTCTATGCAGCTGCGCGTAAACTGCTCAACACGCTGGGTGAGTCGAACAAAAATCGCTTTCAGAAGGTGGTCTTCATCGAATGGCCGACGACAGGCATAAACACCCTGGCGTTCGTCACAAGCGAACTGGAGGAAGCCGGCAAGCCCAAGCATTATGTGCTGTTCGTCCCCCACATGCCGAATCCGACGAGCGGATTTATCGTCGTCGTCGAGGCAAGCAAGGTCAAGGAAAGCTCGATGAAGCCGAGCGAAGCCTTGCAGTTCGGCATGTCGCTTGGTGTCCTGGCTACACCTCAGCTGCTCGCCGATCTCAACTAGGGCAGCTCTAACACGGGGGGGCGCAGCTAATTGCGCCCTCCCATAGAAGACAGAAAGGAAAAATTCATGAGTAATGGAAAAAAGGAAGTCGCGGATCAGACTCTGAAGGAATGCCGAGGAGGCATAATTCCGGGTTACATGCTCCGCGAAATTGGGAGCCGAAGCCCTGACCCCGAGGTCAAAGCAGCTGCGGCAACTACCATCGCGAGCACGCAACGCTTGATGGAAGAAGCTCAAGCGGCTCGAACTGCAGCTCACGGACTCAGCCCCAGAATCACCGGACGCGAACTGAGGCGAGAAATCTGGGATGCGCACGAGAGCAACGGGCAGGGTTTCGAGGTTCGCAGCGAGGGGTCTCGCCCCTATGGCGACTTCGACATCGACGAGGCCTACGAACTTGCAGGTCTCGTGCACGAGTATTACAAAGCCGTGCACGGTCGCATCTCCATCGACGACCAGGGCATGACACTTGTGTCGCGCGTACACTTCCGCGCCGACCCTCCGAATGCGTTCAACAGCGCATTCTTCGATGGCGACCAGATGACTTACGGAAGTGGTGATGGAAATTTCTTCAACACCTTCGTCCATCCTTTCGTCGCCGGCCATGAATTCACTCATGGTGTCACTCGGTCCGAAGTTGATTTCTTCCCCTGGGGGGAATCGGCCACGCTCAACGAACACGTGTCGGACGCCTTCGCCGCCATCATCGAAATGCGACGGGCAGCCATTCCGGTGGAGAAATACCATTGGATTGCTGTGCGCGGCATACATCGAGCCGGCATCAACAGCGTCGGGCTTCGCCACATGCTGAACCCTGGCACGGCGTTCGACGACCCGAAAATCGGGAAGGACCGGCAGCCGGCTCACATGCGCGACTATGTGCAAACCGGCGAAGACAACGGCGGCGCGCACATCAACAACGGGATTTGCAACCGAGCCTTTGCGCTGGCATGCATGAAGATCGGCGGCTTCTCCTGGGACCAGATGCAACACATCTGGTATCACGCGCGAAACCATGCTGAAAAGCGTGCAACGTTCGCCAGTTTCGCTGGCAATACCATCAACGCCTGCGATGCGCTCGACAGCAAGAAGCACATCGACACTCTGCTGATGGCCTGGCGGGAAGTCGGCATCGAGCCTACTTTCGCCAAGTAGAAGACGAAGCGCTAGCTTCTGAATCATCAATCGCTTGCAAAAGCAAGCTAACAAAGGAGTCAAACATGAAATCGAAACTTCGCACCATCGCTGGTGCTCTCCTGCTCGCCGCGATCGGTTCTCCTTTCGTGGCGGCGACCGCTGCCTATGCGCAGCCGCTGGAGATTCGCAATCCCGATCTGCTCGACACGCAGGTCCTCGACTACAACGGTCCGGTCATTCTGGTCATCTGCAAGGACGCCACCGAATGCAAGGCGACCGAGCAGGCGCTGAAGTCCGCCGAGTCCGACCCGGACTTCACCAAGGCTGCTGCCGCGGCGGCCAGGCAGAAGTCCACGACGCTGAAGTTCAGCTGGTCGCTTGCCGCCAACCTTCCCGAACTTTCGCGGGAATGGGATGCCGGCGACAAGGCGGTCTGCCTCAAGGACTCCAGCAAGAAGGAGGCGGAATGCAATGAGCTCGCCTACCCGGTCTTCATCGTGAAGAACGGCCCCAACGCGCAAGCGCCGGGCGTCGAGGAAATGCAGCGCGGCAATCTCGACAGCAAAGCCATCGTCGGCATGGCTCTGCATGCGTTCGACAATCTCGGCGTCGACCTGAACAAGTAAGGTCGTCATCGCTCCGGTCTCGATGAAAATTGAGACCGGGGTTCCGCCAACCCAGCAAAACGCAGAAAGGAAAGACATGATCGAATTCGCCAACAATCACCCGGAACTCATTCAGACTTTGCTCGCCTGGACCGCCGCACTTCTCGGCTATAACTGGGCGAGATATTGCCTGCGCGGGCGGAGGGAATGGCGTTGGACTCATTACATGATTGCGACGACGATACAGCTCGTCATCGGCGGCATCGCGGCATACGTGCTGTCTGACCTCAGCTATTTCCATCTGGGCGGTCTGCACCTGGGGGCCCAGTTCGAATTCGGCCTGAAAATTTTCACGGTATTCACCTTCGCCACCGCGCTGGGCATCTTCGTCAAGGCGCGCGAACTTCAGGGCGACTAGTCCACTGCAAGCGAGTAAATCCACTCGCTTGCACAGCGTGCCTGGGAGCGCCGCCATCCTGCGGCTTCTAGGAACTAGTATCAAAAGATTTGGAAAGGAAAATCTGATGAACGCTGCACAAAAAGTGGTTGGTTCGGTCGATGAGGCATTTCTCGCCTACATCGTTATCACCGCCGTTGGGGTCAGGATCTATTTCCTCATCAAACAAATGTTCCGTCCCCCGAGAGCGAACAGCAAGAGCGCCGCCTTGTAGCAGGCGCTTCGGCAAAAGGAGAAAACAAATGCAGTCAACAGATCAGGTCGTAGTCATCTTCTCTGGCATCGCCATCTTCGGTGTCCTGTGCTACTTCCTTCTCACGGAGCTTCTCAGCTACTTTCGCTAGCGGCAGCTCAAACGCAATCGACAAACAAAAGGATCCAAAAATGCTCTTCTCCATAGCACCGAATCTGATACCGCATGTTGCGGTTTGCATGGGCATCCTGGCGATAGTGCTCGGAGTCTTTTCCCGCTTCGTCTGGAACGTGCAGCACAGCGACATGGCGGAAGCGGCTGGCGACACTCCGCAGTCGGTTCTGGCAGGACTTCCCCTGGCCGCCGTGCAGAGCTTCGTTCTCGTGGTCGTCGCCGGCGCGCTCGGCGCTCTGATTGGTCACGTTGAGAAGAACCCATATTACACGCTGGCCGTGCTGGGTTTTCTCTGCCTCTACCATACGGGCTTCGCGCTCCAATATATGGTATGCGGTCAGGCTGTGGTCAGCGGCATCAAGCGACAAAGGAACAGTTAATCAAGCAATCTGGCTGGCGAGTCTCGAACTTGCCAGCCTCTTGCGGCGACGCTCTTCTCTGCGGGTAATGCCCTCAGTGAAGAGTGCCGCATTCCGCGACACTCCAACTGGTAGCGCACCGCTACCGGTATCAACAAAAGGAGAAAATCAAATGCAGAAGTTCGTGAAAATCGCCATCTTCGTCCTCGCTGTCGTCGCTGGCAGCCTCTGGGTCAGCAATGCGATCGTCTGGGTCGGCAATCAGGCGAAGCTCTCGATGGCGGCTCCTTCCGCGCCGGCGTCCTCCGGTCCGGTCGAGCAGACGGCGCCCGTCGAGGTGATTCCGCAGTCGGGCAACTAAGCCGGCGCAATAGTATACGGAAGTCGGGTGCGAAGCACACCCGACTTCCCTTCAAGTAAACGAACGCAATCCTGAACAAGGAGCAACGAATGTTCTTTAGGCTCACAAGAATGCTGGTGCTTCTGAGCATCGTCCTCGGTGCGTCGCTTAGCTCGAGCTTTGCGACCGAGACTGGCTGGCTGCCGAAGTTCGACCCGAACAATCACGTGATGGTCGACCCGGCGTTGAAGACCTCGGACCATCCGGTCAACTTCAAGGGCATGGAAACCGAGTTGGCGGAACTTGCTCGCGCCAATCACCTGCAAGTTTTCGTGGTTGCTACGCAACGCAGCTTCCCCTCGAAGCAGGTCATCTCCGAGGAAATCGCCAACGATCTGCAGGCGCGTTGGTCTGGGCTTCCGGGCTTCTCCAACGACGATTATCTGATGATCGTCTGGGTGCGCCAGGAGAACGATCCCATCCATGGTTCGTTCGCCAGCTACGCCGGCAACAAGCTGCAGTCCTTCGGTTTCAGCGCAAGCAAAATGCGTGCGCCCAACGGTCCGATGTTTCCGGCACTGCGCCAGTTCATGCCGCGCGACCCGAAGAATGCCATTCTTCAAATCGTGCGCAACGTGAACAGCGGCGTCGAGCAAGTGAAGTCGGACAGGGTGCAGGCTGAGCGCGACCGCATCGAGGGCGAGAAACAAATCGCTCGCGACCGCGCAGCGTTCCAGCAGCGCCAGGAAGCTGAGCGTGTGGCGGCGGTGAAAGAAGCTGCGGAATCCGAAGCGCGGTATGCGCAGATTCGGACGGTCACCATCATCGGTGCACCGATTACACTTCTGCTTGGAACGCTCGCTTTCCTCGCCGTCCGCTATCAGCGCCGGAAGAAGGAAGCACAAGCGCTTCTTGCTGATTGGTCTGAAAAGACCCTCAACGCCGGCCACTGGTACGGCGAACTGCAGGACGGCTACCTCGGCTTCCTGAAGCAGCAGAAGAACTGGCAGAAGCGTTTCACGCCCGACGGC
Source organism: Obscuribacteraceae bacterium (SeqCode) (assembly GCA_044226015.1). GTDB lineage: Bacteria > Cyanobacteriota > Vampirovibrionia > Obscuribacterales > Obscuribacteraceae > JAIEPM01. The sequence continues at coordinate 723,872 of JBGAHS010000005.1, read as the reverse complement.
AAGACGGCCAAGCGATTTGCTGCGGCTATCGCCTGGTACGCCAAGCTGACGACGCGGAAGTTGGCTGCCGACGGTGTTCTCAGCGCGGCGCAGTCCGAATTCGACGGTGCTCACTGGCCGAGCATTCATGCCTTCGACGAGGTCATCCTCATTCTCACCGAGCGCCAGGTCGCGGTCGGCGAGAAAGTGCTCAGCGTCGATGACGCCGAGTTCTTTAAGGGCACAGTGGAAGAGCAGCTTCTGGCGCCGGCGGAGATTCTGGCAGACATGAAGGAGCTCTTCGAGAACACGAGAGCGGCGCTCGCCGAAATCAAGGCAGCCTTCGATGGAACGGAGCAGAACAGAAAGGACATCGAAGCTCTGGTCAGCGCCATCGACGCGCTGAAGCTGCGACTCACAGCCGCAGGGCTGGACTTCACTCCTTACCAGACCAAATACCAGGAGGTCTGCAAGGAGCGCGACGCCGCTCTGGCGCTCATCAACGGCGACCCGCTGGAGGCTCTGTCCGACACGGAAATCGTGGAAGCAGCAGCCGGCGAATTGAAGAGCAAAATAGAGGACGCTCTGCAAATCGCCGAGACGCGCGAGGATATCGCTGCGAAGATCGGCCAAGCCGAATCGCAGATCGCCGAGGCTCGCACTACGCCGCTGACTTACGCTTACCCCGAAGCGAAGGACGGCGACCCCACCGGCGATGGCAAGTTCTTCACCATCGTCGCCGATGGGTCGAACCCGGACGTGGCACTGTCCGATGCTCGGAAAGCTGACGATGAACTCTTCTCGGCACTGCGCAAGGGCGACCTTTCGCAGGCGGCGAAATGGCGTGATGCTGCTTATCAAGCCATCGAGCTCGCGAAGAAAATCGTGTTCAACACCTTCGAAGCGAAGAAGCTCGTCGAAAAGAATCTCGGCGCACTTCGTCAGAAACTCGGACAGATGACCGCCGCCATCCCGGGGGCACAAGCATCTCTTCAGTCTCTGACTGTCGAGTTTCCGGCGGCGAGCTTCGAAGGCGAAGCTGCCAAACTCGAACGCGCGAAGACCAATGGTCCTCGTGTCGAAAACGAGTTCGGCAGAATTCACGATCTCTACTTCGCCCAGGACTTCATCGGCGCGGCGAACCTGCTCTTCCAGAACGAGGAAGAAGTCGGCAGCGACAGCAAGGGGTTGGCTGAAATCAGCGAGCGCCTTGCTTATCTGCGGCATCAACGCAGCCTTGCGAAAGCAAAACTGCAAGAACTCAAAGCGCAGTCAGATGCTTTGCGCACTCGGCTGAGCAAAGAGACTTTCTTCGTTCCGGCGGCGGTCGACACTCAGTTCCAGACTGCGCAAGCTCCGCTTGCTCAGCTGGAAAAAATCTGCTCTGAGCAGATGAGCGATTGGCCGGCTGCCGTTGTTCTAGCTCAGCACGTAGAGGCTGAGTTCAAGAGCATTGGCGAGTCCATCGAAGCCTCGTTGCTTGCGCATCAGAGCGCTGTGCAGCGACTCAATGTTGCAAAATCCGCCGACGCCCATGCGGAGTCTGCGGTGAATCGCAACGGAGTCCGTGAGCGGGCGCGAACTGCGCTCAAGCTGGTCGGCACTCATCTCGGTCTCCTCGAGCATGAGTTCAGCACTCCGAAGTCGGACTGGAAGGCTCTTGCTACGCGAGCCGACCAGCTCAAGTCCGAGGCCGAAGCTGCTGAAAGCCTCGCCAACGAAGACGTGCGTCTGCTGCGGCAGGCGCAAGATTCGTTGGATTCCGTGAACTCACGTATCCATGGGCTGGCGGTTCGTAACTTCGCACAGACTGTCAGCTGGGGCGGTCGCGTGCAAGTGCTCTCCCTGCCGCTGAGTCTTGACCTGTCCAGAGCATACAGCGCCGCAAACGCTGTCGCTCGTGATATCTCAAGCGGCGACTACGAAGCAGCTCTGGCACATTGCCGAGATGCCGATAGTGCGGCGGACAGTGCAGAGTCCTGGGCAAACGCTCAGCTCGCTGCGGCGGTCGCCGAACTCATCGCTGAATGGCAGGAGGAGGAACGCCAGAGGCAAGAGCGCGAGCGCCTGGAGCGCGAACGCCTTGAATTCGAGCGTCAGGAGCGTGAACGGCAGGAGCGTGAACGTCAGAACCAGAACGGTGGTTTCGGCGGCAACAACGGCGGCGACGGTGGTTATGGTGGCGGCGACGGTGGCGCCGGCGGCATCAACTACTGACACCGCATCTGATATCAGTCTACAAGCAGGGACTCCAGTAGTCCCTGCTTCCGCACACACATCGATAGCGCAAGAGCGCTGAAAAATGGAGAAAGACAAATGAGCATCATCGACCCGATCATCGACCTCGCCAAGATCTGGATGGACAAGTTCCGCAAGGCTGGCAGCACGCCGTCCGAACGCGCCGAGCTGCGCATCAACGAACTCGTCGCCGAGCTCACCGCCAACCAGCGCGCTCTCTCGAGCATGCGCGGCGAACTCAATCACGAGAACGATGTTCTCAGCGCCCTGCAGTCCGACGTCGGCGTTGCCGAAGCGGACTACAAGCTGCTGGCGAAACAGCCGGGCGTCACCGAGGACGAACTCAATGACGCGCTGGACAAGGTCGCCGAAGCGGAGAGAACGGTCGCCTTGCAGAAGACGGTGGTCGAGACGGTCCAGAAGGCTTTCGACACTCTGCGCTTCGGCGTGGCGAAGGCGGCGGCCGAGGTGAAGAAGATTCAGGGCGAACTGAAGTCGAAGCAGGCGATCGCGAAAGCGACCGCGACGCTGACCTCGACGGCGAAGATCATCGACGAGACTCGCAATCTCGCCAAGGACAGCTCGGAAATCACCTCCGAGTTCAACGAAATCGACAAGGCTTGGGAACGCGCCAAGGCGCGCCTCGAAGACGCCAGCGGCAATGAGACGGAGCGCAAGCTCGAAGAGGCTCGCGAAAAGCAGCGTCGCGAAGAAATTCGCAAGCGGCTCGAGAACAAGGGCTAAGTTCCACTCAGCAAAAATCGAGGCAGGCAAGCTTGCCTGCCTCACAGTCAACTTCGCAAATCAGCAGTTAACAAAGCAATCGGAGAACTGAAACATGCCGCTCATCGCTATTCTCGTCATCGCTCTCATCCTCGCGATGATCATTCCCAACCCCTATAAGAAGGGGCTGAATGAAACGCTTCAGATCTGGATGGATCGCTTCTTCAAGACGGCGACGACCCGTGTAGAGCGCATCAATCTGCGCCTGCGCGAATTCCGCGAACAGATCAAAGATGAGGGCTATCGCATCTCTGACCTTCGCGGCGACGTCAACTTCGAAATCAACGCACTCACCGCCCTCAAGGGCGAGCTGAAGCAGCTGAAGGCGGACTTCGACTTTGCGGTCAAGAACGCCCTCGGCAAGGAAGTCGAAGACAGCATCATCGACAAGATCGCCGACAAGGAAGCGGAGATTCGTGCGCAGGAAGTTAGCATCGAACTGGCGAAGAATGCGCTCGATTCGGCCCGCCTCGGCTATGCGTCCATGGTCATCGAGCTCAAGAAGCTCGAAGGCGAGGCGGAAACCGCCAGAAGCAAGGAAGAGGTGACTGCCTCGCTGCGCGTCACGGCGGACCTTCTTGAGAAAACTCGCGACTTGTCCTCGAGCACGAAGGAGATCGGCGAAGACCTGAACTCGATCGAACGTGAATACGAGAAGGCGAAGGCTCGCTTCGAGGACGTCGGCGCCAACGAGGCCGATCGCAAGCTGACCGAGGCTCGCAAGAAGGAGTCGCGCGACGCCATCCGGGCTCGCCTGGAATCGGCGACGAACTAAGCGCAAGTCGCTTATAAGTCGAAGCCGGCAGGATGCCAGCGCTCGCAGGGCACCGCTAGCGGTATCACTCGGCTCCTCTGAATCAAGCACCATTACCGGTGTCATGCTCTAAGTCGATGGCGGCACTCCCGGGCACGCTCCCGAGGGCACCGCTATCGGTATCACGGCACGCGTCGAAGTCGGCTGAATGCCGGCGCTAACGGGCACGCCACAACGAAGTCTACAAAGCAAAAATCGCCACTGAGCAGTCAACGATTACTGCGCAGGGCTTCTTCTAACGCGACCTGTCGCAAATGAAAGGACACAACACACATGATGTTTCAACCGAATCCCTCTCTGAAACCCCGCCCCCGCAGCAAGCCCGTTCCGGCCGTCTCCAGGGCGCCCTCGGGCGAGCTGCTTACGCTCATCGGGCAGCTCTCGCTGAAGGTCAGCGGCATCGAATTCAGCAGCGACGCCAACGGATTCATCCGCCAGCTTCTCTGCACCGACAAGAACGGCTTCGCTGCGCCGATCGGCTTCAACGGCGACCCCGTCGCTCACGCCGCCAAGGTCGTCGAGATTCCGGAGATTCGTGATCTCTTCAAGGTCAGCGAGGTCACGCTTCTCCAGTTCGAAGCTTTCGAACTTCCGGGTCTCGGCTGGCAGGTCGCGGCCTCGCAGGTGCTGCATGTCGCCGGTCGCGAGAAGCCGGTTCGCGCGCGCGGCGGCTTCATTCAGCTCTACATCAAGACCGACGGCACCGTCTACATGATCCAGAGCACCCTGCGCCACGGAACGCTTTCGGCGGAACTGTCCATGGACGAAGCGAAGCTCACCGCCCTGCAAGCCAAGGCTGTGGAAACCGCTCTGGAAGCGGTCGAAGCTCGCGCCGCGGATTGCACCATCAACGTCGAGTTCGTGGCGTCGCTCTGGAACGGTCAGTTCGACCCGTGCTTCCGTGTCCAGCTGATCAAGAAGGGCGCCAACTCCTTCAATCGGGAGTTCCTCGTCAAGGTCGCCGGCGGCACGCCGCAGATCGTCAACGAGTTCGACCATCGGCTGATGCAGGCCGAGGCGGGCACATCCTCGATGATCTTCCACACCGTTCCCAAGTTCGACAGCCCCGCCGCGGCGCAGATGCGCAAGCACCAGCTCTCGGCTCTGCCGAATCCGGGACGGCTCGCCAATGGGTGGGTCATCATGAAGATCTGGAACGGTCTCGGCTGGGTCGATGTGAAGCCGAACGCCGATGGCAACTATGAATTCGCCATCGACACGGCCGAGTTCTCGGCGGTCAACGTCTTTGCCTGGCTGACGCTTCAGTTCGAAGCCAACGCCGAGCAAGGCGCGCGTCGCCCCGACAAGCCGATCGCCGTCTTCATCGACGACCCGGACGTGCGGGACAACGCCTATGACGACAAGGACGGCACCGGCGTCGAGCACGACGGCGAGATTCACATGGGCATCGGCACCGGAGGCAACTTCGGACTCGCCAAGCACGAATCCTATGATGGTGGCGTGCCTGCTCACGAGGGCGGTCACCAGGAAGTCGCCTGGAATGCGCCCAATCGCAATCTCTATGGCGACGAAGGCGGCGCCGCTCATGAAGGCTTCGCCGGCGATGCCGTCGCTCTCGCGACCGAAGCGTGGTTCCTCCTGAACTTCGGCCACGAGTATGGCATCACGTTCAACCGTGAATGGCTGCAGCAGAACCGCAAGTTCTTCTGCACCATCGGCAAATACGTCAAGTTCCCGAAGGGCATTCGCAACCAGCTCAACAAGGCGACCTATCCGAAGGACATGGAAGGCGAAGTCCACGCCGACGGTCTCATCATTGGCGGCGCCTGGTCCGACCTGCTCTTCGCGATGCTCACCGCCGATGGTGCGGACATCGCAACGGAACTGGCGAATTTCCGCAAACTGCGCATTCGTGTGATTCAGCACATGCCGCAGCACACCGTGCTTTTCCGCGACATTCTGGTCGCGGCGAAGGCTGTCGATCAGGTCGAGTTCGGCGGCAAGTATTGGGCGCTCATCGAGAAGGCGCATGCCGACCACGGCATTCGTCTGAGCACCGTCATCGTCGACCCGAATGCGTTCGCTCACTGAGCGAACGCTGAGTCTACTTCACGAAACCTCAACGAAGGAGATAGAAATGCTTGCTCACACCACCCGCCTGTCGCTGCTCGAAGGGCTCCAGAACCTGCAGGACCGCGTTGCGGCGCAGTTCTCCGGTCAGTTCTATGAGCACAAGATTGTGCTGACCGTGATGTACACGACCTTCCAGGGTCACGTCCTCGACTCGGTTACGCCGCCGGCGCCGTCGTCATCGCGCAATCCCGTGATCGACATGTACACCGGCACGTTCGGCAACGGCGCTATGCTCAGCACCCGCATCAAGCAGATGGCGGCGATGCGTGAGGTCGCGCTGTCGGCTTGGAACGCGTTCAACGAGGACAGCATCGTCGTCAACGCCACGTTCCAGGTGACCGTCAACGGACGCGCCATCGACCGCACGATCCAGGTCTACATTCAGGACGGCCAGCTCATCGTGCGCGAAGTCGACACCGTCGACAACAGCGTCGCCTGATCGCGCCGTTCAGCATACGGAACAGCAGCAGAGCAGCCTGCTGCTGTTTCCCTTAAGCAAAGCTGCAAGCGCTCAGAAAGAGCAATTCGAAAGGATGAAACACATGCTGACCAACACGCAGATCGCTGCCCTCCTCGATGGCGCCACCAACCTGCAGAAGCGCATTGCCTCGGGCTACAGCTTCTTCGGCACCGAGCATCTCATCGCCGTCGCGATCAACGTCAGCACCTGGCAGGGCCAGGTCGTCTACACCATCCAGCCCGACCAGCCCTCGTCGACCGCCGAATGGAAGTGGTTCAAGACCATTCACGGGCTCTTCGCCGACAGTGTTGTCTTCGACAACAAGTTCAAGGCTCGGGCGGCCATGTACGAGGTCGCGACTCGCGTCTGGTCGCTCATGGGCGAGTCCACGCTCGTCGTCAACGTGACCTTCCAGGAGACGACGAGGGGCGTCGCGATCGATTACGTCGTGCAGGTCTACATCGAGAACGGCAAGCTCGTCGTTCGCACCGTCACCGAAGTCGACTGACGGCGGCTGGGGAGCTCTTAATCCGCACCGTCACCGAAATCTACTGACGGCGGCAAAGGAGCTCTTCGTTAGTGATTGCCTTTTGGAAGTGACAACATCAGTTTCTACTGATGCTGTCTGAGTCTACTAGCGTTCTGCTAAAGCAGTTTCGCAAAAGCAAAAGCATCGGAGAGCGTGAGCGTCAAACTCACCTCTCCTCACCTGAGAAGAAAGGAAACTCAAAAATGACAAGCATCATTCTTCCGTCGGCTGCCCGTGGCAATGGCATCATTCCGCCCGTCATGCTGGACGAAATCATGAAGCGTTCGCAGAACGCCGAACGCGAGCGCATCATCGCCGAGCAGATCAAGCTCGTTCAGCGCATCATCGCGGAAACCGGACATTCCCCCATCGACCCGCGTACTCCCGGGCTCGCGCTGCGCGAAATCTGGGATGCGAAGGACCAGGAAGACCGCGTCGGCGTGAAGATTCGCGGCGAAAATGACCCGGACGTCGGCGACCGTGACGCGGACGACGCCTTCGCCTTCACCGGCGTTGTGCGCGAGTTCTATCGTTCGGTTCACGGACGCAATTCCATCGACGCCAACGGCATGAACCTCGTTTCCGTCGTTCATTTCGGCCAGAAGTTCAACAACGCGTTCTGGAGCAACCGGCGTATGACCTACGGCCGCGGCGACCAGATCATCTTCGCGCGTTTCGTTCTGCTCGATGTCACGGGTCATGAAATGACCCATGGCGTGACCGAATACGAGTCGGGCGCCATCTACTGGGGTCAGTCCGGTTCGCTCAACGAGCACTTCTCCGATGTCTTCGGCAAGCTCGTCGAAATCTGGTCGAAGAAGTCGCGCTCGGATCTCATCGACTGGCTCATCGGCCGCGGCATCTTCACCAGCTCGGTCAACGGCGAAGGTCTCCGCAACATGCTGAAGCCCGGCACCGCCTACAACGACCCCAAGCTGGGTCGCGACCGGCAGCCGGCTCACATGAAGGACTATATCGTCACGCGTTCGGACAACGGAGGCGTTCACTCCAATTCGGGTATTCCGAACGGTGTGTTCGCACGTTTCGTCATGGAGAGCGGCGATTGGGCCTGGGAAGCGCCGGGTCAGATCTGGTTCGCGGCGCGGAAGAAGGCGGGCAGCAACCCGTCGTTCGGCTCGTTCGCGTTCTACACGATCGAAGCCGCGCGCGAGCTGGGCTTTCCGCAGCACGTCGACAAGCTGCTGGCAGCCTGGCGTGGCGCCGGCGTCGAACCGAACCAGAACGCGAAGGACGAGTTGACTCCGTCGCGCTGGGTCGTCGGCGACGGCGAGTGAACGGCAAGCGCAGTTCATTCGTCGCCATAAAATAGCTGCTCGCTGAATCTCTTCAGCGGGCAGCAACACTGGCATCGCATTCGGTGCCAGAGGTCTTGTGAGTTATGCCGGGCGAAATGCATTGCGTTTCGCTCGGCGTTCAGTAGACGCGCATAGTGCGCAAACACGCAAGCTAACTTGCAAACTCGAAACAGAAACACGGAGACAAAACACATGATGAAGCATCTGCATGCCACCGTTGCCGGTATCGCCCTGATCGCGTCCCTCTCGGTCATGACGGGCCCCGCCATGGCGGCCAAGGTCGATGACGGCGGCATTCGCACGTCGAAGATCGACCCGAGCGACCCGGTCAAGGAGCGCGTTGCGCATGCCTACACCGCGCCCGCTATCGGCGACGCGCAGGTTTCCGTCTCGGAAACCTTCACCTTTCTCCACCCGCACAGCTTCTGGAACCCTTTCGGTCACGACGTGAAGTACAAGATTCAGGTCACCACGTCGGCCAATTGGGTCAGCGAGCTGAACCAGTGGATGTTGCGTGACGACGAGGGCGGTTTCATCGCCTTCCACGAGGGGCAGAAGCCCGGTCAGGTCATCGCCAAGCCGGTCATCGAACTCGGCGAACGCAGCTCGGCTATCTCGACGGATGACTCCAACGAGATCGCTAAGCTCGGCGCCGGCAACATTTCCAGCAACGGCAACTTCCGCACCATCAACGTCACGCATCGCTACAAGCACGAGGAGACCTATCTCGATCGCGCCTACACGATTCGGGCGAGCTTCAGCGCCCAGTGGGTGCCGGAGCAGCGCGCGCACATGGGCTGGTATCAGAACCAGCTCTACAGCGTGCGCATGGGCAGCACCGATGTCCGCCACCTTTCGTCGAAGGCTTACTCTGACCTGGGGACGCGCTTCAACAAGATGGACTGGAACGACAACCAGATCAACGTCAGCGTCGCGCCTTATACGCTCACCAGCGACGGCTACAATGTTCTGCTTCGCGTGACGCGCACCTATCGTCACGAGGACCAGTTCCAGCGCCTCGACTATGACATCATAGACACGGCGATGGCGACCTACAACTCGAGCTGGAAGGTCTGGACCGCCATCATCGACGGTCGGGTCTATGCCGTCGCGTTCGATAACGAGGTCGTCAACGACGGCAATGTCGTCATCCTGAATGCGCCGGGCAATCTGCATCGCCCGAAAGTCATCGTGGTCGACCCGCATGGCAACGGCAATTCGGGCGGTCCTGTCGTCGTCGTTCCGAAGAAGCCGACGGATGGTCCGGTGGTCATCGATGAAGACGGCAACTCGGGCAACTCGGGTGGTCCGGTCGTCGTCGTTCCGAAGAAGCCCGGCTCGGGGTCTTCGGTCCACACGGCGCCGACGCACTCGGGCGGTCCGGCGGTCGTCATTCCGGGTAAGCCCCGCGACTGACTTGAAGGATGGTCGCAACTTTGAGTTGCGACCTAGCCTCTTGCACCGCCAATCTGTGTAGCACTGAATGCGGTGCCCAAGAAAGAGAAGAGAGAGCATTAGCTGCCCTCTCTTTTCACAGCTTATAGAACTTCGCCACAGCAGACAAGCATGAACCGGAGAACCTCATGAAAGCCGACGCCAGCAAACTGAAGACCATCATCATCGCTACGGCGATCATCACCTTCCTTGCGGGAGTGTTTCGCCTCTGGCTGCGCTACAGATTTCAGGTCAGCTTCACCGAAATCTACGCTGTCGCCCTGGCAGGGCTAAGCGCATACGGACTCAACAGGATGAACGTCAAGTTCGGTCTCATTTGGCTGCAGGCAATCGCCCTCGTCGAATTTCTCGGCTTTGGCGCCTATTGGATCATCGGCACTACCGGATTCTAAGAAAAACGAGGCACCACTAATGGTGCCCAGCAATACAAACCATCGACAAGCTAGGTCCTCAGGGAGAGCCTTAAAAGCTCTCCCCCTTCTATACAATTCATCGGCTATCTTTTCGCTCTCCAATTTTTTTCTTGTCATTTACTACACCATTTCGTAGACTGATCCGCAGATCTCCAGATCCGCAGATCTCCAGATCCGCAGATCTCCAGATCCGCAGATCTCCAGATCCGCAGATCTCCAGATCCCCAGATCTCCAGCTCCCCAGATCTCCAGATCTCCAGATCCCCAGCTCGCCAGCTCCCCAGCTCGCCAGCTCCCCAGCTCGCCAGCTCCCCAGCTCCACAGCTCCACAGATCCCCAAATCCTTTTCGCTAGCACCTGCCAATGTAGACGTTTGAAAGCAAAGCCGTGGAAACAAGCGCCTGTAAACTTGTTCTCAGCAAATCATGGCTGAGCACCATAACTGAGAACAGCCGACCTGCTGAGCTTTCAGCCGCCAGTTAAACAATCCAAGCGCCGGGGAAAGAAAGATTAGCCCTTGTCTTCGAAGTTTCGATTACCGCGATGTGCAAAATATTCAGCCCATGAAACTACAAGAAAATGTGCTCATCGACGAACGTTTTCGAATTATAAGGCTGCTCGGAACGGGCGGCATGGGCTCTGTGTATCTTGCAGAGCAAGCAGACCTCAATAGGACTGTAGCTCTGAAAGTTATGGCCGCAGAGCAATTCTCCTCTGAAGATAAGGATCGCTTCATAAGAGAAGGTCAAATACTTTCCGAACTGAATTGCCCCGGGATAGTACGCTTCTATCACTTCGGCGCGGACGACAATCTTGTCTACTTCGCTATGGAGCACGTTAAAGGTCAATCACTCAGGCGACTGATAACAGAGCAAACAAGAATTCCCTGGAGAAGGGCGCTGCGAATCGTCCGAAATATGTGCCTGGCAATGCACAGTGCTCACAGCGCAGGGATATTGCATCGAGACCTGAAACCAGAAAATATTTTACTCGTCGAGGACAACGATGATTCAATCAAAATAATTGATTTCGGTCTCGGGCGATTCTCCGAACAAGGCAAAACTTTAACAGCAACCGGGTTAATAATTGGTTCGCCAGAGTATATGAGCCCCGAACAATGCCAGGGTCTAAAAGCTACTATGTCGTCAGACATTTATGCCACTGGAATTATACTCTACGAACTGATCACAGGACAGCCACCATTTCAAGCTGATACTGCATTCGGTGTCATGCACAAGCACAGTAAAGAAAAATGGAACAGTCTGAAGCAGTCCCTTCCTGCTGAGAAGTTGCCACTTGGACTCAATCACATTCTTGAAAAATCACTTGCAAAATCAGCAGAGCAAAGGTATGCCAGCCTGGCCGAAATGGCCGATGACATAACGACCCTACTGCAAGACGAAGAAGATTTTGCCGAGATCCCCTTGCCAAAGCACAATGCATCAAAGAAGATGCCCATATTAATTGTAGGTATCGTATTACTCGCCGCTATACCATTTTTGGCTCAGCCACTGTTCAACAAAAACAACTCAGACTCATCAAAACCAATTCAAAAGCAGAAAACAAAACGAGCTATTCAGAAATCGAAACACTCATATGACCACTGCGGTTGGGACGAAATTCTTTCTGTCGCACGACTTAAGACAGATCAAGGAAACTTCAACGAAGCGCAGGAAATAACCAAGAGTTGGCTCGCATCTAATAGCAACCAAGATGCAAGCATCAGCGAGCAAATTACAAAATACTGGTTTCATGTTGAGCTCATGATGATCGATGACCCAGCAGGTACCTTTGAAGTAATCGACAAACTCTTCAAAACTGTCGCGCAAAAAGCAAATGATGCCGACAAGTGCAAGCTCTTAGCTGCAAGAATATCAGTGAACCTTTCCCCTACGAACGAGGCTCTGCTCAAGTCTGACACAGAGAATCTAGAGCGAATTATTCGCACAAGCACGAAGCTGACCAATGAACAAAAATGGATGGCCTACCGGGCATTGATTAATGCGACAGAGCGCTTAGGAAATCATGAAAAAGCAATCGGACTAGTTTCACAAGCGTCGCAACTAGACCATTCACCTGATCTTACTTTGTTGAAAATCAAAATTCTGTTCGCGTTAAAGCGGGATGATGAAGCGAAAAAACAAGCACAGGAGTTCATCCTCCACGAAAGCAATGAGACAGAAATTTTGCGAGCGGTCGTAGTTGGAAGAGCCGCAGCAAATGCGTCGCGTTGTGATTATGCAGCTAGTCTTCTGCGCGGGTACCTCGGAAAACTTGATACCCAAACAAAAGAATCAATTACTGAAAATCAGCAGGACAGTTCGCCAGCACTGGACTCCTATCAAGATTCAATCATGAAAGCGAAACAGCTTGATAGCGTCCTTTCGGAATATGCTGAATGGTCATTTGATGAAGCAGAGTTCACCTACCACCGCACAAAACAACGTGAGCCCTGGCTTAGAGCGGTGAAAGAATGCCTCCGATATTTCAATAAAGCAAAGTATTTAATGAAGCGCAAGAATGACCTACGCGGTTTATACAAGAATACTGCTTACGAATACTGCTGCCTCAGAATTCTGGGGCAGAAAAATGATGCAGAGCGTGTCTTACAAGAAGCGCTGAATGCTGCCAATGAAGAAGAAACCGCAGCTTCAATGGCTGCTAGATTTTGGGACATCGGACAAAACTGGTGCTCATTAGAATGGACACCTGAACATATCATTCCCCTCGAAAAATCGGCTGAACTCTATAGCAAATCAGCTATTCCAAATTGCGCTACAGCAAGGCGAGTTCAAGAGTCTTTAGCTAAAGAACTCTCCATATATGGTGCCGAGGCGCGAAAAATATGGCGATAAAACTGAAAGAAGGAAGCATAATTGACCAGCGCTTCAAGATAATCAAGCTATTAGGCGTAGGCGGAATGGGAACAGTCTACCTTGCCGAACAGGAAGATCTTGGGCGTCAGGTTGCACTGAAGATCATGTCTGCAGAACAATTTGATGAAGAAGATAGAGAAAGATTCATTCGCGAAGGAAGACTACTAGCCGATCTCAATAGTCCAGGAATTGTAAGCTTTTACCATTTCGGTACTTACGACAACCTGGTCTACTTCGCAATGGAATATGTGAAGGGTGTATCATTGCGCGGACTTTTGAATGCGAATGAGAAGCTACACTGGCGAGAGTCTCTGAACCTGATAAGAAAAGTATGTCTTTCAATGCAGTCCGCCCATCAAGCTGGCATTGTCCATCGAGATCTCAAGCCAGAAAACATATTGAAGATTGATGATAGCGACGAGATAAAGATAATTGATTTCGGGTTGGGCAGATTTTCTCAAAAAGGCAATACACTCACTGCTACAGGAATGTTACTGGGCTCGCCAAAATACATGAGCCCAGAGCAATGCCAGGGACAGAAATCAACAGCTGCATCAGACACCTATGCAATCGGGGTGATCCTCTACGAATTAATTTCGGGACACGTTCCATACGAGGCCGACAACGCATTTGGTGTGTTCCACAAACACATAAATGAGCAATGGGTCACATTGGAAGAACTCCTACCGAAAGAGTCGATCCCCCGCGCAATCGATCGGGTTTTGTACAAATCACTTGCAAAAGAACCGCAGCATCGATATGGCAATTTAGAAGAAATGGCTAACGACATCACAGCTATTTTAAATGGACATGATGATAAGGTCACAGGTGGACCCACGAGCAGGAAGACAGCCCGCTCAATGATGCCACTACTAGCAGTTGCAGCAATTGTAGTAAGCATCCTTCTGAGCGGACTCTATTTGCAGAAAAGAAGCGTCCAGATGGGATTTACCAAGAAAAGCAAAAGCAAGGTCTCAGCACCAAAAGAACCACGAAATTTATGGCACTGTGACTGGGAAGAAATTCAATCCATAGTCAACTCGTTGCAAGGGCGAGGAAAATTCTTGGAAGCCCGAAGGTTTTTGGAATTATGGCTGCAACAAGCAAGCAATCGAGCAACAATGTCCAGTGAATCTTTGGTGGACGCAAACATTTTGTTAGCGCACCTGATGCTGGCGGATGGGGAAGCCTCTTCCGCGCAAAAACTCATGGACTCAATCTATGACTCGGTAAAGAGCAAAGCAGACGATGGACTTCTCTGTAAAATCATCAGTATGAGACTGACCGCTAGTGGATCAAACTCCGACACAGAAGCATATCGAGACGACGTTAATCGCCTCAATGACTTTGTAGAGAAGAGCAAGACTTTAACCAACGACCAAAGGTGGATCGCATATCAAGGTCTAATCGAAGGAAGAAACGGAACTGGAGAATATGACAGCGCACTGGCGACAATCGAAAAAGCAAAGAAGCTCCATGCATCTCCTAAATTAGAGTTATACAGAATCAGAGTATTGTCAAACCTCAATCGAGTTGATGAGGCCAAACGTCGAGCAGATAAGCTGATATATAGCGAAGCGTCAGAAGAACAACAGGGGCAAAGAGCCCTGGAAGCAGCAATAGAAATGTCGATCGCAAAACGCTGGGAATCTGCGAGACAGCTATTACAATCATTTACTACAAAACGAGCCAGTCTTGCTGAAAAATCGAAAAAGAAATCGATCGCTGGACTCAGCCCAACCGACGAAATAGGGTATCTACAAATATCTTCGATTGCAGAAAGAGACAAAGCCAATTTCCTCTCTTATTCTGCCGAGTGGTCAATGAACACCTGGGCAGAAAAGCAAAATTCTGGTGAGATTCGCTATCGAAACTTACACCCGAAAGAGTGGCTTGATGAGGTAGAGAACTCTAGAAAGCTCTTTGCAGAAGCAAAACAAATTTGCAAAAACCGTGGGGATATAGCAGGTTTCCGAAGGTGCTCGGCAGAAGAATATTGTTGCCTCTCCTTGCTCGGCAAGAAAATCAAAGCAGAAACAGAACTCTCGAAAACGATGTCTGATGGACCGTTAGAGGAGTCAAAAGCAACTTTAGCCGCTCAATTATGGAGCATCTACAAGCGATGGGACTGCTTTGGCTGGCAACCAGAACATCTTATTCCCTTGTGCAAAGCTAACCAACTTTACCAGCTTTCATCAAAGGTAGATCAATCATTAGCAAAGCAAGTGAGCGAAGAATATCAGCGGGAACGCACAAAGTATGGCAAGAATGAAACAAAAGCACTCTAAGTTTGAGAAAGGCTCAATTTGCAACTGCTCATGCTACTCTGCCACAAGTTTGATCTAATCAAATGCAATGCGTAAAAAGGATCTTTTCAAAAAGAACCTCTTATTTTCATGAAAAATTCACGTGGGCGAACTTAGGATCAAAATCGCCTGATTAGCGAAATTACTATCCATTAGCTTTCGCCCAGCGCTACGTTCTTGTACAGGCACTCAAATCGAAAAGTACAAAATATGAGCAAAGACGAAATTGCAAGAGATACAAATGAAGAGAGTAAACTTCCATCTCGTTTGAACCTTGCAGATATATGCCAGAACGACTGCAATCAACACGACAAGCCTGGCTCAGATCCAAGCCAAAATCTACGGACTGAACAATTAGCACGCTGGCTCAAAGCCTTTGACACCCCTCTCCTTAATAAAGCTGCTTATTACAACGAGATTCCACAGCAATCAAAAGATAAGCTTGCAGACGCGAAGGAAACGCTGAAATCGAAACCCGATGACACTTCACTGCGAAATCTTCCTGGGCTAGAAATTTCATCAGGACATTTACCAGAGAAGGTGCGACATGAGGCTTACTACTGGCTGTTAGGAGAAGCAGCCAATCAAATAATGAAAGACAAACCAGGTTCAAATAATGCTCATGAGTTTCTTCTGGAAAAGGCGATTCTTTCTGTAAAACTAAACCATTTACCTAGCCCTGCTGAATTAAAGAATGTAGAAAATCAGAAATATGCTCTTGAAACAGCGGCCGAACTCAGGAGAGAACAACTCAACGAAGACCATCCTTGGAATGACTCGATGTATGAGCAATTACATAGGCTTGGCATGCAGCAGGTCGGCCGATCTATTTGGAAGGAGAACGGCTACTCCGACGAAACTAAGAGCGGACGACTGGGTTGTGCCGACTATGTGACCACTCCATTGGCGGCTGCAGGATTAGTACACCACGACCTTGATGTTAACGGAGCCGTCGGACAACTTCTAGTAGCAGGCTTCAAGCCCACATCAATTGACTCCGCAATGAAATTAGCGCAGGGAATCGACGAGAACAATGACCTGGCAATAATTGTGCGCCCACCAAAAGTGGACGACCACATGAAACTGCAAAAGGCCGGCCACATCGGCTATGCCTATCCAGGAGAGGAGAAGGTCAACCACAACTCGTCAAGCAAAGGAGTTGGAATATATGAACCGCTAAAAGGCAACAGTTCCTTTAATGAAGAAAACGGAACGTTCATATTGCTGCCTCCCGATTACGAATCAAAATCGAAACCGCATAGCTAGCAACTTTGATAAGATCTAGCCAGCGCCGCACTCAGTTCCTCTTACGCGACCATGCTTGAGAGCTCAGGAATTTTCTCAAGTTGATAGCCTAGGAATTTTGCGAGGTGCAAAGGTTCGCCAACAACCTAATCCGACGAAAAGCTAAAGGCAAACTTAAAGTTGCAATCCTTATCGAAGCGTCCCGTTATTGGTTTCAAGCAAACGGGAATACTAAGGAAACAGTACCTGAGAAAGCTTCGGTGAGCAAACAAGTAGTTCGAAAATCGCAGGCAGGAGGAATTCTAGCTTTCTCCTGCATTTTAGCTTCTATTTCAATTTTTATTCTCATGTTCGCAGCCAAAATCGCAAATCAATCTGGCGAAGACATCGCCATAATTCGCCTCATTTCTGGCATGTTCCTGATTCTGTCTATTGTTTTACTTTTCTCCGAAAACACGGACCTTAGCTTAGATGAAAAAGGAAAGAAACTAATCGTACGAAAATCAGGCATATTTAGAAATGTTCTTCAAAAGATTCCGCTTTCAAGTATCAGCGGCGTTCGGGTACGAAAGCGACAGACGCGAAATGGCATAGAGCAAGGTTATACACTGCAAATAAGGTGTAAAGACGGGAAGAGCATAATCAAGAATGGTGGCATAGATTCAGAAAACGAATTCTATGATCTGGCGGAGAGAATTTCAGAATCGCCTGGCGTAGAAAAAGACATGCCATACATGTTATCACCCCTCCCCTTGAGCCCGGCTTTGCTGGCACTCATTTCATTGATTTGCGCACAAGGCGTCTATGCCATTATATACGGTGCTCAAACAAACTGGCATTTTTGCCCAGCCATGTGGGCGGGCGGTGCCCCACCAATGGTGATCGGATCGGTCTTCTTAATTCTCTGGCGTAGTTTATGTTCCATTAAAATCAAAACGTAGCGCTCTTCAATGAATTCAGAAACAAACGAGCAAAAGCTAGAACAGCGTCCGGATGACATAACGATTGTCACGGCTAAAGCTGACGCAGAAGAAAACACTGCAACTCAAGCTGCGGCTAAAGCAGCTCCAGCAGCCGTTCCAAAGCTCGACTCACAAATACAGAATTCTTCGCGCGAACTGCATGATTCAGAAGGGCAAGCCAACCAATCAGTTATCAAACAAGAAGAATATCCGCAGATCAAGGAAAGGCAAATTGATCTGCCCAAGATCCATGCTAAGAAGAGCCTCGCGCACCATTGTGTTCTTGCATGGATTGTAGTTGTCATTTCATCTATAAGCATTGCTACAGTTCAGTCATTTTTCACTCCAGGTCCCATGCCATACTTGATGCCCACGGCAGCAGGAGTTTTCGCTGGTTATCTAATCATCCCCGTGCTCATTTTCCTGCCCATGATCTTGGCTGGATTTCGAAAAAGCTCTAAAAGTAATTTAGTGGTCTTACTCAATACCTTGCTGGGATGGAGTGGTGTCGGGTGGGCAGCAGCCCTGTGGACTGCACTAAAATCGCAAACAAAAGAGGACCATCGAATTTCTTCTGCATACCGCAATGCAGTCATAGCTCTAATTGGAATTTGCGCACTAACATGCTTGGGATACATTCCTGGATGGGGAGCAATTACAAGTGTAGGAATTTTTGCTGCGATTTTTGATCCAATACAGTCTTGGCTCGCAGTCATAACTCAACAACGCTTGAAAGAAAAGAACCCGGCGCTTGCCTACCTGGGTCCGATTCAGGCATGGGTAGGAGCCAACATTGGTACTTTAACAACAACAGGCATTATGGTTGCCGTGATAGCGCAAGTCATCAACACATTGTTTCTTCGGACCCAAAGCCTTGATAAAACGAGCGTAATTTTAGCTCTTGCATTTTCCACATGGCTAGTTGTTGCGACCCTATTGATTCAAACCTTTGGCATCGGGTTATATTATTACAGACTCTCTAAAGATCTCGAAGATGCCACCACAAAGCGAGAAACCGGAATTCCATACAGGTGTTTGCTTACAGGTTTAGGACCTGCACTTAGCGTATTGTGGATTGCTCTCAATTCTGGTGCTGATAATTGGTTCCAACATTTTGGAACTGCAGTAGCCTTGGGTCAACTTTGGAGCATGTCGTTTATGTATTTTGCTGTAAGAGATTGGGAAAATAAGGCTGCAGCAGGTGTTCTAAACACCAATAGCGAGAGTATTTCTAAAGATTCAAAAATACAGCTAGAGTAAGTGCGGAAACTCTGCGATGCACTGCGCACGCATATCAACCAACAGCACAATGGAAGGAAACACGAATATGTCATCAATTCGCTGCGGAATTTCGTTGATGCCGAGTTCCGATTTTTACACAGCTACAAAAGAACTATTTGAGCAAGAAATCATAGAGGTACTTGAGTGGAGCTTCGACATGGGATGGGGACCAGAACCTCTTCCTGACTGGGTGCAAGCTCGATTGATGGAGTTTAGCAGCAGTAACAGACTGCTTGGTCATGGAGTTGGATTTTCAGCGCTAACAGCAAAAGATTCGGACATTCAAGATGATTGGTTAAGACAGTTTAGACATGAGTGTGAAGTCCGAAATTACCTTCACATTTCCGAACATTATGGATTCAGCCGCGCCACCGGATTTGATGACACAAGTCCACTGCCCGTACCGCGGTGCAAAACCGCAAAAGCTCTAGCAAGCGACAAACTGAGAGTATTAGCAAAGCTCTCTTCTTGTCCGATTGGATTGGAGAATCTTGCCTTCGCATTTAGTGCTGAAGAAGCTAAGGATCAAGCGGGCTTCATTAGAGAGTTGCTAGAGTTAACCAACGGTTTCTTGCTACTCGACCTGCACAATCTCTATTGTCAGATGGAGAACTTTGATTTAGACGCTATAGAAATATTGTCATGGTACCCACTTTCTCGCGTGAAAGAGATTCACATCTCAGGCGGCTCCTGGTCGTCATACGACAATTCTAAATTGATAAGAAGAGATACTCACGACAATGAAATACCGCAATCCTTATTCGAGCTTTTGCCTCTAGCACTCAAGTTCTGCCCGGCATTGGAATTTGTAATTTTTGAGCGCCTCGCAAATACGATACAATCGGAGTCAGACGCACAACAACTCCGCAACGATTATCGCGAGACAAAAAATATGGTTGAGTCATTTTGTAGCGGCACTTCGCTCGTAAAATCAGCATCACCTCAATATGTTAGTAGCGTTCAAACGAAAAACACTCCCAAGAATTGCACGAGCTCAAGAGATTACAGCGAATCCACCCTGGCAAACTCCGAGCTGATTGATGCCAAACTTGAATATATTGACGAACTCGAAATACTGGATTATTACGAGGAGAAATTACTCGACCTATTGTTTGGGAATCTCGAAGAAAAAGAAATCAAAAACACACTTATCGAAGACCCGAAATTGATTTCTTTTCGAACATTGATAGAGACTTTTGAACCGAGAATGATTCACCTGGCGAAGACTTTGACAAAAAAGTGGGCTGTAAAATCGGGCAGCTAATATCATCCTCGCCCGCAACCGTAGCAAATGTGTTTTTTCGGTTTTAGAAGCTCTTCGCTCGCCCTGGCACCAAGAATCTCTGTAAGCAAGGTTTTTTGCCGGTCTGCTTTCTGAGTTTCACCAAATCTGAAATACCAGTTATAGGCTCGCAGGTGAGCATTGGCTCGATGCTGATCGGTTGGAGGCAACATGTCCCAGTAGTAGAGAGCTTCCACCATATGTTGCTCAGCTTGCTTGTAATCTCCAGCTCTATTCTTTTTGTCCGACCACTCGTCTAGCAAAGTCGCAGTTTGCACTGAACCCATCGGGTTGAGTTTACTCAAGTCGACCATTTGTTTGTAGTAGAAATCGACTTTGTCCGAGCGTCGCTTTTGTTCGTAATAACTAGAAACAGACTGCATGTAACGCAAAATCGATTGGTTGTTGGTTTCTTTTGACCGATTTACCAAAAGAGGCTCTAGCAAACCAAGGTAATACTCACACTTAGCTTTAGCCTCTGGATGCTCTTTTGCCTTGTATAGTTCCAAATGACTGTACCAAGAAAACATCGTTTCGTACGCCGAAACTCTTTCATCCGAGCCTGCAGGTGATTTCTGTGAAATGGTAAAAAATTGGAGTAGAGTCTTTTCCGCTTCAGGATAATTGGTTTCCTTTAAGCGTTGTGCCTGGTTTAGAAGATTGACTCTGTATTTCCTGTTAGCCAAATACTGCTGAAAGTCCTCATTCGATCCAGCATGAGCCTCACAACTAAGTGTTAGCGCAAATAAAATCAAGCCAAGCTTTTTGTCCATATTCGCATCCTCTTTTGCACATTATACCCTTGAAGGGTCACCGCGAAAGAATATCTTCAATGTGCTTCGTGATAAGAGAATACGCAAGTATGACAATTAAAACGCTAGCCTGCATAAGCGTACTGAATATTCGAGCAAAGACTGTACAAATAGACAGCCTCAGACACACATCCATTTCACGTTGTGGAATTTACCTTAGCACTATGAGCTTAATCTCTTAGAGGCAAAAAAAATGGCGAATGACAGCAAGGTTGAGAATAGCGAGAACAAGACAACAACTCGCTGGACAGATGCGACAAACATATTGCAACAAGAATTCCTGGGGGAACATCCACCTAAAAGAATAAGCCCCACAGCGGCAGCTATGCTCGATGATTTTCATGTGGCTCTTGCTGCTGATGAGAAAGACAAAACGAACTACTCATTTGACAATGCCATCAACAAAGGCGTAGCAATCGGAAAGAAAGACGAGATTACCCTTGAATTGGACATGCGAGACGCAATGAATGACAGCACACCAAATAAGCGAGCAAGAGCTATTGTGTCAGCAGCACTCGGTGAGTTTCGTCTCTACTCAGGAACAAGATTGGATCTAACATCGCACGCAGATACGAAGGGTCGTATCCTTCAAGGCTTAAATTATGATTTCACAGGCGAAGCCACAACTTTCCTTCGTGTTGCTGCTGGCACTCTTCTAGAGGCTCAGAACGACGTAGACGCTCACAAAGGTGAGGTAATAAATGGACAGCCTATGAATGAAGAATACAAGAAACAATTACATGATGAACAACAGAAAGTTGAAACGAAACTTGATCAAATCTATGGCTCACATGACATACCGTCCGTATTTGATCAATTGGAAAAAGTAGCATTAAACCCCGAGACTGCGCCGGATCTAAGCAAAGCAATTCTGCATATGAACAATGACTTTTACAAGAAACCATCACCGGATGATCGGCTAAATGGGAAACGGGCTAGAGACCTGGCACTTGGCTTTCTAGTTGAGGCGAGTAAGTTTTCAAAACTGAACCCAACTGAAGGTGCCGCAAAAGTGGTGTTCGAAGAGTCGATGAAATTTCTGGCGAAGTCAGAGCAGCTGTCGGACTCCAAAGATAACAAAGCATTGAGAGAAATTGCCGCTAAAGTCGGTAGCAACATTCCGAGTATAGCGACTGAAGCAGTAAAATCGTCTATTGAGTCGTACATAGAGAAATCGAAGCATCAGAATTGAGCCAGAGGACAAATGCTCTCATCTATTCGACCTTGGTCCAACATGATCTCAGATAGAGAACGTTTAAGCCGAATTTCTCTTTATTCCGTTGACTAACGCTGGCGAAATAAGTTCGGCTCCAGATCAACTCGGCATCTTGCTTAATCGCTTCTGCCACGCGAGCGCGATCAATTGCTGATTGCCCTCCTCTTCCGCGGAACTGTGGTGGCGTTGCAGAGACAGCAAGAAAAGCAACTCCCTTATGGCAATGCAAAATCCCGCAGGATACCGCTTCATCACCATCATATGATAGAAGAAGGGTCCAGCCAGGAAGATTGATCCATTTCTCTACAGATGATGTAAGAGTTTCAGGAAACTGCGCCGGCGGTATCGTCCAGCCAGCTATCAAAAGTTCTTTGAACTTGCTAAGTTCAGATTCTGATTCAACCTTGCTGATTCGCAGCTTAGGTGCTTCCGAAACAATATTCTCCGCATAATTAACGAGCACTGGCAAAAACTCAGTCTGAGCATAACCGCGCTTATGAAGCCCAACACTTAGTTCATGCTCAAGGGCGCCTGGACTAATTTCAACCGGCACACCGCCAGCCGCGGCAAAATGTTCATCAACGATACTAAATACGGAGGCAGCATCGCACTTCCCCGAAATAATCACTCGATTCAAAAGCGGGTCGTTCACCTTCGGTGAAACAAAAGCTCGCGCACCAGGAAGCTCGATAAGCTTACAAACCTCGCTGTTATGACATTCGTTTGTGACTTTTGAAAGGTCACCAAAGAATGCTGCCTCAGCCTCGTCAAGGCGCGCAATCAAATCAGAATTGAGATGAATTACTTTCATTATTGATTTTTTCCTGACTCCACAGCCTTTTTCATTTTTTTGAGAACCGGGGACTCAGCCAGAATATGCAACATATCCATAGCCAAAGTAGCACCAAGAATCGCCGTAATCTGGGACGGATCATAAGGTGGAGATACCTCGACCACATCGCAACCTACGATGTTTAGTCCCTGAAGTCCCCACAAAATTTCTCGTTGCATCGCTGACGTGATACCACCCGGAAGGGGCGTGCCTGTTCCGGGAGCATAAGCAGGGTCCATACCATCTACATCAAGTGACACATAACAGGGGTTATCACCAACGGTCTCGCGAATTCTCCGAACTATGTCCTTACTCTTCATCTCAAGGCACTCATGCGAATTCAACACGGTGAACTTGGTGCCTTGCGGAATAAGAGTACGAATGCCGATTTGTATTGAGGACTCAGCGCTTATCAGTCCTTCCTTCGCCGCATAGATGAACATGCTACCGTGATTGAGAAAAGGTCCATCATGAGTGTCTGTATGTGCATCGAAATGTATCAGCGATAGCTTGCCATGTGTTTTTGCATGCGCTTTGACGGCAGGGTAAGCTACAAGATGATCTCCACCGAGTCCGACTGTTCCGATACCGCGCGAAGACATCTCAGAAACATGCTGTTCAACATTCAGCAGCATTTCCTCGGTCTGTCCAGGATAAAACGGAATGTCACCAAAATCGATCACATTGCTTCTGTCACGCAAATCATATTCGAACGGCCAATGCTGACCCACCAGACCAACATAAACAGACTGCTCACGTATGGCTCGAGGTCCAAATCTGGTGCCAGGACGATTGAATATTTCGCAATCAAATGGAACTCCATAAACGGCAAGATCAACATTTTCAAGCGCCTGAGTGTAGGGAGTACGCCAAAATGTAACCAGCCCCTGGTAGGGAACACGCCCTGCTAAACCATCTCTTCCCAATATGTTCGACATTTCCGCCCCTCCGAAGGACAGGTATTCTAACACCGTGACTTCGCAAACGATCTTACATTGGCATTCGAGGCACTGGAATGTTGACCAGCCTGATTACTTACCACATTGCCCGTTTAATTACCTGGCAACCTTTGAGAGGATCAATAGCGAGCTCAGGTTCACAGAAGCACTCATATTTTACTTGATTGCATAGTTTGCAAGTATGTAGAATTTAGCTTTTCCAACGCCGGAAATCAGTCATGTCAAATCAAGACAAATCAGACATTCAGCAAGAAAATGAGGAACTCGAAAAAGTCCTTTTCCCGTCAGGAACTAACTACGATTCCGATCAGCTAAAGCTGCTTTACGACCAGTACAAATCCATCGTTCAATCTAGTGACTCTTTTGCAGCACGCCGACAGGCTATCAACGGATTCTTCCTTTCCCTG
Source organism: Obscuribacteraceae bacterium (SeqCode) (assembly GCA_044226015.1). Classification (GTDB taxonomy): domain Bacteria; phylum Cyanobacteriota; class Vampirovibrionia; order Obscuribacterales; family Obscuribacteraceae; genus JAIEPM01. The sequence continues at coordinate 699,613 of JBGAHS010000005.1, read as the reverse complement.
AATACATTTCTTCTAGCAGGTATCGGATTTATTTTCAAAGAATCATTCGAAGTATTCTTGCACGAGCATCGAGTAACGAACTTGATGATAATGACTGTGGCACTTTCGCTGGTCGGATATTTGCTCGATCGAAATTGGGCTGGACTCTTGCAGGCCTATGGCAAACTTCACCGAAGGCAAACACACGTACTTCAAGGAATGGAAAAGTACTTGTTGGCAGCGCCGATAACAGCTCAGGCTCATACGCACAGATCAGACCTGAATTCATTAGCCGAATTAGAGAGGCACGTCGCTTGCACTTTCCAGGGCATATACATTGCTTGCGGAATCGCTGCAGTAGTACTGATTACAATCATGCATCGACACTAGCTGAAAATTACACTAGAAACTTACAGAGATCGAATTCAGAACACATGGCAAAATGGAGAACAACATGGCGTCACCGAAAGAGCGACTAATGCACGAGTTAAAAGAACTCACAGCTATAGTTAGCTACCTCGCAGTTAGCTTCAGCCTTATAGCAACAGGCAAATCGCTTATCCTGATTCAAGTAGGAATCAACGACTTCGTACACAGTTATATTACCGCCTTAATCGAGTCCCTCGCACTCGGCAAAATCGTAGTGCTGACGCAAAACATCTCACTCCTTAAGAAGATGGATCATACTCCGATTTTACGAGCAACCGCTTACAAAGCGATAGTGATGGCAATCATAGTATTCTTAGGTGGACAGGTTGAAGAGAAAATATTTGCCAAACACGTCGCTGATGCAGCCATGAAAGAGCGTGTTCTTTTTGCTGCTGCACACATCTTTGGATTATTCATTGTTTTCTACACTCTCTTCGTCGCTCGGGGTCTAGATAAAGCTTTAGGAAAAGGAATGTTGTGGAAAATACTGTCGCAGAGAGACCCTGCTGATGGTCCGATTCTTGGCGAGCCAGCAACAGAAGGTTCCGCCGAGCACTGATGTTTTCTGCGAGTCTTCTTGCGACAAAGATGAATGCCAAGGTTAACTGTCAAAGTTAACCGTCAACTTTAAATGCCAAAGTTAACCGTCAATAAACAGTAGTGCACAGTTGTAGCAGTGCTCAGATTCACAAGCGATTTTACACGTGACGATCCGCTTGCTGCAACGATTTCACGCATAATCCGAAATCGAGCAAGATTCACGGTTTCGCGTCTCAATGTGAAGAGTTGTCATATTCGGGATCGGATGGTGGCAATTTCGAATAAGGATCATACTTCAGACCATAATACTTCGCAAAATCCATCGATATATCTGCATACTTCTTGGTGAGATGCTGAAATCCATGTGCATTGAACCAGTATATCGCCGAACTATAAATCCGAAGCAGATCGCAAGCAAGCGCTCTTTGCTGAACACGATCTCTTGGAGGCAATTCATCTCTTTTGTTAACTCTGGCCAATACTCTATCGATGTGCCTTGCACCCTCATCTTTTCGTCCCAACATTCGTAATGCTTCAGCGTACATCACGACGTTGGTGATGGTGGCATTACCTGGATAGGTTTGAGGAAAAGCGGCTTCTTCTAAATCACTAACGAATTTCGCTTCCCTCGCAGCATCTCGGTAATCTCCGAGGCGCATGTACTCTTCCGCCAACAGAGCGTGAACGTGATTATCGTCTCCCACCGGTGGACCATCTCTCAAGGTACAAAGCCTGTCAAGTTGATGACCAGCGGCTACCCATCTGGAATTCTCGCTGCCTGCCTCAATTGCCATCTTGCAGTACTGCAATGCCTTTTCATGCTCTTTATCAAAACCATAACGACAAGTAGATGCAATTAAAGCAAAAATTGACGGCGTCTCTTCATACCTTTTTCTGTTATCACTAGTGAGAAGGCTTAAGCATTTCTGCAGGGCTAACAATTTCGCGCCATGTTCTTGAAGATCACCGTAAAACTGCGCTTCCAACCAATAAACATTGAATTTGTCAGATCTTGTTTTTGCCTCATTTTCCAATTTTTTCAACCAGCTAATACATTTACGACCTTCGCTACCTTCAGTTTCACTAAGTGGTTTTTGACCGCTTCGAGACGAAGAAAGAACGAGTGCAGTATGGAACTTGCTGCGGATCCTGACGATTTCCCCGAGTTGTTTAGCAACGGCCTGTTTGAGTATTGGAGCAGTTTCTTTGAGAAGCTCGCGTTTTCGAGCTGAATCCACTGCAAACCCTATTATTACTATTAGCGCCAGCCCTGCAACAAGCCGAAGCCTCCATGACTTACCCTTGTCACTTGAAAGAATTGACCGCGAGCGCATAAACTTTCCAGGCTTCTGCAATATTTGGTCCAAGCGCAGAAAGACATCATCTGCAGTTTGAATGCGCTGAGCAGGGTCCTTCGCAAGCATACCGAGCACAAGTCTGATCAGGTCTTCAGGAACTTCGTCCTTGATGGCACTAACACGCTCGGTGGCACGATCGGTCGTGTGCCTGTACAGCGCAGCAACAGGAACATCAGAAGGGAACAGATTCTCACCGGCAAGCATTTCGAATATGATGCAACCTAGAGAATAAATATCGCTTCGCGAGTCGGCAACCTGCGTTAGTTGTTCTGGGCTCATGTACATAGGACTTCCAAGCAATTGCCCAGTAGAGGTAAGCTTTTCATCGGAAGTATCCAGCACTTTGGACAATCCAAAATCGATAATTTTTACATAGTTTTCTCGTGGCTTATTAACAAGAATGATATTCTCCGGCTTCAAATCTCTATGTATCACGCTACTCTTGTGAGCAAAGCTCAAAGCACTTGCGACTTGCAGAGCGATTTCAACAACTTCCTGCCAGGACAAATGCCCACGTTCTAATAAGAGCTGCCTCAAACTCTTCCCATCCAAAAGCTCACATACAGCATAAGGAACCGAGTCTGCATACAGGGCAAGCCCATAGACAGTCATAATGTGCTGATGCTGAAGCTCAGAAAGAATCTTGAACTCACGGAAGAAGCGTTCTTTATTCTCCACATCGTGAATCTCTTTCAACAGCTTAAGAGCAACCTCACGATCTGCATCTATCTGGCGGGCTTTATAAACCTTACCCATACCGCCCTCACCGAGTTCTTTCTCGATGAGATACCTATTGTCGAAGACGCTACCAATTTTGATCATGTTTGTTCTGTGGCTTGCTTCACGATTATACCCAATGAACATCGTATGGAAATTAATATTGGATGGCTTTGTGCCGTCCATCAGGATATTTGCAGATTACAAGCTGATAGACTTAGAGCTTTCGCACTTCCATGGATTAAGTACTAGCATGAAACTGCTTTTTATCGGATGCGCATCACGAGACCGCATCCATCTCGAAACAAGGGCAAAGAGCTTCGATACTACTGGTGGTGCTGCCTTCTATTCGTCTCTGGCAGCTTGTGCTGCAGGTGCTGAAGTTACCCTGCTGGCGCCCAAACCTGACTTCGAATTTTGTAAGAACCTCGACAACTTGAAGTTCGAATGGATAGGACCAAAAACGTCCTCAGACGCCTTTCCACATCTGGAAATCATTCATCATGGAAATGATCGCGCCACGCTGATTGCAGCAAGCTGGGGGGCAGAGTCAGAACTTACCCCGGCATATCTTCCAGCAAACCTAGCTGAATTCGACATTGTTCATATTGCAGCACTTAGCAGCGCAAAAAGACAACTGGATTTCTTGCGCGCCATAAAACACCAGTCCAAGTGCAAAATTTCAGCAGGCACCTATGGAAAGATTGCCTATGGTGAAACTGGTTCAGTAAGAGAGCTTATCTCTAATTGCGATTTTATTTTCATGAACGAAAATGAAAGCAAAGCAATATTCGAGCCGACATCGTTTCCCTTGAAACCAATTGGTGAGCAAATCATTTGCGTGACCCAGGGAAGGCTAGGCGCAACCATCTACAGTGACGGAATGTCTAGAAATGCAGCGGCAAAAAATGTCACAGAATTTGATCCTACCGGAGCGGGCGATACATTTGCAGGCACCTTTTTGGCATCAATCGGCAAATCAAGTAACCTGGATGAAGTGCTTAGATTATCTCTGGACAGAGCGACCTTGAACATCACCAGGGCGGGTCCCGCTGCGCTGCTGGAACTACTTTTGAGTTAATATAGCAACTATGAAACTCTGGCGCCCAACTGCTTTGCTGTAATGGTAAGGTCTACAAATAATCACGTCGTGATGACTGCGGAGCAATCTGCTTGCAAGGTAACTCAATCGATGAAAATTGCTGATAGTAAAATTCAGATTCAAGGAAGTCTAGAAGCCGTCTGGCATAAGCTTGTGGATTGGCAAACAATGCACACTTGGGACATTTTTATGGAGAGCGTTATATTTGACGGACCCTTGCGGTTGGGCAGCAAGGGCAAATTAAGAATGAAGGGTGGACCTGAAGTAGAGCTTGTGGTGACAAGCTTCAATGAACCACATTCATATACTGACGAATTCACTCTTCTCGGCTCAAGATTCATATTTTTCCACCAATTGTCCGAGCACTCAGAAAACCTATTGGTTCTGCACATCACCGTTGAAACAAATGGGTTCCTCGCATCATTACTGGCACCACTGATGCGTATTGATACGGAAAAGAAGATGCCAATTCTGATGAATAATTTTAAGAAGCAATTTGAAACGAACAAAGCTAGTGCATGAGCCACATAGAAGCGGAAATTCACAGGGCTTCATTGCCGTCACAAGGTAGCATGATATTTCAATCGCCAGGGCGAAAGAGGCATCAGTGCCAACTTATGGAAATGGGTGAGCTCCTACTACGTAATTTCCGCGGGAAGACTGTAGAAATACACAGCTGTAGCAGTGTAAATCTGCATTAAGCTCTTATCATCGCTTGGTTGGCATAAAGATAGATGGGGAGATCTTATGCCAGATAATATACTTAGACCAGTCATTGAAGAAAAACAGGTTAACGGACAAAACAATGTTCAAGAAGGAACGCTTACGAAGCTTCAGCGCGAAGCGGATCTTCTAAGAGGTGGAATTGCAGACGGGGTTCGGCACAGACTGTCAGACCCAGGCGAAATTTTACGTGACTCAGGAATTGCTTTTGCCGGTGCTTATGCTCTAAAAACTGCACTTAATGCAGGTGGGCGTTGGGGCGCTGCAGCTAAAGTAGTAGGCGGTGTATGCGGACTCGCAGCTGCAGCCGACGTCGGAAGGCGCGCTGTTCCAACTCTGGGAGCAATGGCAGACACATGGAAATCAGGCAATAATTTTGACCAAAACAAAATGATTGTCGCAAACAATTTAGGAACCGCTTTGGTAGATTATCCAACAATGGCACTTGCAGGATATGCAGGTTTCAAAACAGCTGGAAGCCCGAAGCTGCTCGACTTCAAATTCAGTGAACCAAATCCGCGCAATATTCGCGAAGTTACTCTAGACCCGGGCAAACTGAATTTGCCAAAGGACTTCAATATTAAGAACCTCAGCCTCAAACCTGCTCTCGAATACCAGAGCATTAAGGTGAGTAGCTCCTACACTATGTTTCCTGTGGTGCCAGTAGATCTGAAATCGAACATGGAACTTCTACGAAGGCAAGATGCTGACGCACAACAGTTCAAAGGACTACATGAGTTTTTCAAAGATGACGTCAGAGCAAATCGAGAACGAAATGCAGTCGAAGCGGATGTGGATGCTAACAACGCACGAAAAGCGGCCGAAGCCGCTGTTATCGGTGCAGCTGCTGCGCTAGGAAAGAATATAGGAGAGCATGCTGCGCCAAAATTAGAGCAAGCACCAGCGCCTCGAGAAATTCTTCAAATTGAACCATTGAAGATTCAAAAGTTACTTGAGCAAATTCCGCAAAAGCCTCAAGCTTACATCGAAGAACATCGCATAGACAAGAAATAGTTGAAAACTATCACTGCATTTTTAGCGCCACTGCTAACAGTGGCGCTACAGTGGTGTCTCCTGATTATAGAATAAAGAGAAAATCAGCTTTGCGAAGCAGGATTTTGCAAGGAGAAAACTGGCGATCATCACTAACCTCTCATGAACTTTAGAGAATAGTGAAGGCTCCTTAGCTTGTCAAATATTCATTTGGCGGGTTCAATCTAAAACAGTACAAACTGACACTCAATGGCTGCGATGATTAGATTCAACTCCGGAAAAGACGACTACTGTTTGCTACTATCTCATGACGACAAAGCTCAGAGGTCCTCGTCTTGAGATTTTCCAGATTCATTTTGCTGTTTCTTTTTCTTACTTCCACTCTTGCTGCTTACGGTTTTGGACAGCAACCATATCGCTCAGACGCTGTAAAATTTCACGATGGCAGCCTTGAGGTAGAGGCGCCACCGTCAGATGATGATTGGAAAGAAATCAACAAAAGGGCGGTTCACTCTGTTCACATGCTCAGCGCTTCGGACGTGTCTCTGTTCGAGAACCCGAATTCTCTAAAAGGACTAAAAGAAGTCATTCTTATCGCTTCCACAGACTGTGCAAAATCACTTCGTGATCTTTCGAATAATCATCCCACTATTGAAGAACTTGCTGTAAGTCAAATGGCACCACTCACGGAGGCAGATCTGCAATGTATACATCGATTCAAGAATCTCTCTTTCCTTGAAATTTCAACTGATTTGCCGGGCTGCGCAAGCTTCGCAGCAGCTGCACCTCCCACACTCAAGAGGCTGCTTTTAGAGAACACGACAATTACTTCTGCTCCATCATGTCACATCAGTTTGCCTGCATTGAATTTTTTCAGCCTGCGACGAAGCAAACTCAGTAAAGGATTTCTTGCCGGACTTGACACTCCTGAACTCGAAGAAATCTCACTCTCGCATGTCTGGGCAGAGCATGACGCGTTTAAGTTGTTAAGCCGCTTTCCGAAGTTGAAGCGCATCTTTGCTTACAACATGCCGCAATCATCACAGCTGGGTCTTGCGGAACTGCAAGCGCTAAATCCGAAGCTGAAAGTTGTCGTGGCCAATACTGGAACAGATTAGCTAACAGCTTCCTATCCCATCCGAATTTTGATTTGCTACCGGAAATGGCATTGGCTATGTCATTGTGACTCAAATAGAAGGGTACGGCTTTGTCACAAATGCCCGGTAGATTCTTTTGATATTGGGAGAAAGAAATGGACAGATTTTCTGAAGATAAAGAGAAATCGCCAGATACGGCCGTTGATGAACCGGAACAAGACAATGTCACGCTGAGCGAGAAAACACACGTTGAATCATCAACGTTAATCACTAAACCGAATGCTGGGGAGCAACATGCCCAGAAAACAGTCGACAAGTTGTTTCCAGAACCTTTACTTGAAGAAGGCACAGCCTTCACAAGAATAAAAGAAGGCAATAATCCCACAGCAAAATATACGCCGCACAATTTTTATGAATTCACCAAGCAGTTCAAACAATTAGCTCCGGCAGAACGCCTAAATGCTAATGGTTGGACAGAAGACTTGCACAAAGACCTGGTAAGAAACACTCTGGATTGCATCGCTGCAGCAGGTGCGAAAGGGCAATTCGGCACTAAGAGTGAGCAATGGCAAGATTCACGCACAGCACTAGAAATGGCTGGGGTAGCGAACAAATTGCCGGAATTCATAAAGGACTTAAACGAAGGACTCCAGAAACCGCCTTTCGACGGAAAGTTAAAGATTGAGGTAACTCATACCCCTCCTGCCAAGCCAGGAATGATAGGAAGCCAAACTGGTGAATCAATTGCTATCAACATAAAGGGTGGCAGATACGGAGACTGGCACAAACAACTTGAAGCGTTTAGCTATCCGTTCGCATATGATCACTCGCAAGACTTCGTGAAACTAAATCCATACGAAAAATATGCAAAAGAAGGCTGGACCAAGCAATTTGCTCAAGAATTGGCAAACCTCGTTAGCGAAAGAATTCACTCAGTAAATGACCATCAGGGCAGTTTTGGGAAAGACAAAACTGAATTCAATGATATCGCAGCGTCATTTAAGCTGGCTCAAAAGGCTGGTCCAGACAAACTTCAGCAGGTGGTAGACCTCGTCAATAAGTATGAAGCTTCACATGGAAGGGCTCAGGTAAAAGTCGAGAAGGTCGCTCAATCAAATATCTGGTTCTTTGGGCATGATGCATCAACGACGCTCAAAGTTGAAGGAGCACCGCAAGAGAACTCAATAAAATTCTATGACAAATATTACAAATAGCTCTTGCAGCGAATTCGTCGTGAAGTTTACATTGCGCGAGATTTCGCCATGAACGATCTCATCGTGACAGACACATGGTGCAAGATTTCGCCATGCCGTCTAGGACCATTGAGATTTTTAGCGGTGTACAAAGAGGAACCAGGCTCCAACAATGGCAGCAATAATCGAAACGATGAGAATGATTGGTTTGAGTTTAGCAGACGTTTCTCGTGCTTCACGCTTGCGAATGGTCTCTAAAACTTGCTCATATTGATCCGCAGGCAAAGATGGGCGAGGATGTCCACTTGCATAGCCTGACTGATTTGCTCAAGAGTCGCGCGATCAAAATAATGGTCTGTCAGCACCAAGAATAAACCAGCTCATCTTCTTGCTTTGGCTCTAGCTTGCAGCTAGAACAAGGCAAGTACCCACCGAACTTTATTTTACCGCAAGAAAAACAAATTGCTATGGTCACACTTGAGTCTCCATGTTTCCGGCAGAAATCCAAACATTACATGCCCGCTACAGAAGAAGAAGAATATGCGAAGAATCGTACTGTTGTAATCTGATACTGACAAATGGATATCTAGAGAATACTCAGCACTAAGAATTATCCGCTCCTGGAGAATTCTTAGTGCTGAACCGAGAAAGATTCAGATAACAGTTCGCCTGAGCATCAGGAATCCCAGTATTAGACCTCTGACCGTCCAGAGAAGTGTTCGGATCCAGTTGCTCCCAACAAGAAAGCTGAGGACTGCAGCAGAATATCCCGCACTGCAAAAGCGGCTATGGCAAGGAACCGAGAGAGCCGCAGTGCAAATCCAGATCGCGCACACCAGAGCGAAATTAAGCCAGAGTAACCATCGCTGTTGTCCTGTCCATAGAATCGCTAAAGCAAATGAAGACAATAACTCTGTCACCATGGCCGGTACCACTATGGCACCAGTGAGGTCGCAGTGTGTTTGTTCAAACTCCTGGAATTTTTCACCAGCCGCATAAGTGAATAGGGGATAGTGAACGATTTGCACAAACCAGATTAAACCGGTCATAAACCAGGTGGATGCTAGATTCACTACGAAGAGCCATGACATAGTCCATATCTCCTACTGCTGGCTCGACCCACTTTTGTATAGCATGTCACGATGGTTTCAATTTAGATTTAGACGAGTCTTAGACGGTAAAGCCTATTTTCCTGACAACAACAGCTGTCATCAGTAGCATTTTTACCAACGAATCACCCAGCTATGCATCATTAATGACACCACATCTACGTGAACTAAGCATGGACGACCATCTGGCTATGTTGGTGATTACAAAGATCACACAAGAGACCACACAAGAGACCACGCAGCGTTCACGAACTCAGCCTAAAGTGCGAAGGAAGAAGTCGAATAGCAGAAAAGAGGCGAAAACTTCCGTGCCTGAGAAAGCCCAACTTACCCGCCGCAATTTTGCGATAATACTCCTCGCGCTCGTCACACTAATTCTCTGGAGATCAACCGCCGTGAGTAAGAACTCAACACCAGGCGTGAATAGTATCTACAATTGCACCGCAAAATCATTGGATGGCAAAGAGCTCTCGCTCTCACAGTTTGAAGGCAAAGTCCTAATAATCGTCAACACTGCTAGCAAGTGCGGCTTCACTCCGCAATACACTGAACTAGAGCAACTTTATCAGAAGTACTCGCCGCAAGGCTTGGTCGTACTGGGGTTCCCGTGCGATCAATTCGGACATCAGGAGCCTGGTGACAGCAGCGAGATTGCGAACTTCTGCCAGAAGAATTACGGTGTAACCTTTCCAATGTTTGAGAAGATTGACGTTAATGGAGACGGCGCGCACCCTCTGTACAAGTTTCTTAAGAGCAAGGCACCAGGCGCACTTGGCTCTCAGGGCATAAAGTGGAACTTCACAAAATTTCTGGTAGACAAAGACGGCACTGTGATGAAGCGATACGCGCCCACGGTAAAACCACTAGACATCAGCTCTGATATTGAACGCACTCTGAATTCGCCGAAGTGAGAAGTACTCAATTTGCTGCGCTTGTCTCAGCCTGCATGAATCGATTTTTCAAATCGCGAAGATCCAATTCGATCTCGTGCAGCTTCCTCTGCTTATCTTTCAAAGTTTTTGTCAGATAATCAACTTCCTTAGAAGCCTAATGCTGAAACGGCAAGGTCTACGCGAATCGCTCTGCAAATCTGCTTCAGCTTTCTAAAACTTTGGCTTCACGCAACGAAAACCAACGTGATTTGAACCAGAGGAGAATTCACCTTTTCCTCTGGTTCCGACAATATATCTGGTGCAGTACTGCGCTGTGCAAAGAAAGGAACCGCCACGTTGCACGCGTTTCTTTGCTGATGGCTCAGCTGGGTCCCAGGAATTTTCTGGTCCTTGAGGATTACGTGCTAGCTTCTTTCCGGCAGCGCACAGTTGCTCATAATAATCCGCCCGATACCAATCTTTGCACCACTCCCAAACATTGCCTGTCATATCGTAGAGTCCATAGCCATTCGCAGGGTATTTAGCAACGGGTGCTATACCAGCAAACCCATCGCTTCCCAAATCCTTCACAGGAAATGTACCCTGATAAATATTTGCCATCCATTTTCCGCGCGGTTGAAATTCCTTTCCCCATGTGTAGGGCTCTCCACTCTTGCCTCCACGTGCAGCGAATTCCCACTCTGCTTCAGTTGGAAGTTGTTTGCCCGCCCACTTTGCGTACGCCTCTGCGTCCTGATATGCGATTTGAACCACCGGAAATTTTTCTTTCCCCACGATATTACTTTCTGGACCTTCAGGATGTTGCCAGTTTGCCCCCTTCTGATAGCGCCACCACTGAAACATATTATCGAGTGGTACCGGATGCGGTGCTGGCGTGAACACGATAGAGCCTGCTACCAGATTCTCCTTTGGTGCTGTTGGAAATTCTTCTGCTGTTGGTGCAATTTCGGCTACGGTTTTATATCCCGTTTCCTTGACGAATCTGGCAAATTCTTCGTTTGTCACTTCTGTTTTGTCCATCCAGAACCCATCAACATACACGCGGTGAATTGGGCGTGCGTCTGGCATATGCTCGCGTCCGCTGCATAATCCTTCGGTTGGGTCATCGCTTCCCATAGAGAATTCACCACCCGGAATCCAGACCATGCCTGATGGTGCTTTGCCTGAGTTGTGCAATGAATTCGACTTCGTCGGCAAAAATTGTGCCTCAGTTCCCATTGCATGACATTGCACGGGGATCAAGAGCAGTCCGCACAGTGTCAAAATTAATAGGGCTGAAGCAGCAGCATTGATGCCATCAATTCGCGAACTCATTTTGCTATTTGCCAACGTTTGCGCTAACGATTTTTTCCTGGGTAGATTCATGCAAGTAGGGTTATGCCAAACGAGGAATGGCTTGCTGTCTTTTCGCGCATTATCCATAAATTGGCTGATGAGCTCCGTACTTGTTTTGAGTTGCCGGATAGACACGATGGATAAGCAGAGTAGCTGATGCAGAACAGAAGCAAGCTGTCGGCTATAGTATAAACCAATATGCCTGAAAGGATAGCAAAACCGCTAGCTTCTAACATTTCCAGGCTCAAGTGAAGGCAATATCTTGGGGAACAGTTTAATATTGCGGTACCCGGCAGTTTAGACGGCTGTTTCGACGGCTGTTTCGAAGCCTGTTCACACGGCTGTTCAGGTCTAAAGTCCCTCGAAGTCGGCAGGATTTCATACAAACGTTCACTCTCTGTTCACTGCCTGGATTCATAATGGATTTAGTGAGTTGCTACAGGTGTGAGACATTGGTCAACGTAAAGCGACGGCAGGTACTAGAATTCAAAACCGTGCTCAATGCGCCAGCGGAGGAGGTTTTTCGCTGGCATTGGAAGAAGGACACCTTCAAAAAGCTCATTCCTCCATGGGAACCTGTGGAGCTTGTACAACCCGCGACAGGGCCCGTTGATGGAGCCATAGCTATTCTTCGCATGGCAGCAGGACCATGCAAGATCGATTGGGTCGCCAGTCACTGTGACTTCATTGCCGACCGTCAATTCGTGGACATCCAAAAGAGTGGTCCATTTGCATTCTGGCGCCACCTTCACAAATTCGAGCCGATGGCAGACGGCAAATGCCTGCTCTTAGACAGAATCGAATACGAGCTGCCACTGTCAGCCTTGAGCCAACCATTCGTAGGCGGTTTTGTCGAAGCGAAAATAAAACGAATGTTCAAATACCGACATGAGATTACGGCAAAAGAATTGAATTCATTCAACTCATCCGCATCTGCAAATCAGCGCACCACATCCAATATCAGCGACTGATTGAGGATATTGAGCCTGGAAAATGAATCACAGCGAAAGCCAAATACCTAAGAAACTTGCAGGACGCATTCAGTTTGTGGATGGTCCATTTGACCTGAAAAAGCAGGTTGCTGAAATCGGAACTGGCGTACTCTTCATTCGGGCGCTCTGGAGCGGGCAATGCACTTCATCATTCAGCTCTTTCTGCGATGCCGTCACCCAAACTCCGGCGTCAGCATTTTCGGCACGCATCGTGGATAACGATCAATGCAATCCCGCAGAATGTGAGGAAATCTTGGGTGAAGTATCACACGGATATGGCGAATCGTTTTGGATCAAAGACGGCATTGTACGATATGCTGATCGCGGCTATCACAACGGACCTCTTACAAGATTACTCAAAAAGAGAATCTTGGAATTTTCTGGTATCGAGATAACAGTTGCAGGCGATGGACAAGAAGATCTTTTCGCTGCAATGGTCATGAGAAACTGCAATGGATTAGACCCAGCCCGCATCGAAATCTACGATCTGGATTGTCGAGAGATTTCCGATATCGATTTCGGAGTTGTAACTATGTATCACCAAAATCACGCGAGAGCAATTACAACCGTTCGTGCTCTGTCAAATGCACTTAATGAAATTGCAGATCCTAGAATTAGATTGATTGTATTGAATTCAGACGCAGTGCCTCGTCAGGATATGCGCCGAATTTTCGGAGAACATTTTGGCTCTGGATCGACTTACTGGATTAGAAAGGGAAGGGTAATGGCTGCCGATCATGGCTCAAATAGGGGCGAACAAGACTTGCTTGCGCGGCTAGAGACTCGAACTCCCGACACCCTTCTTAGGACGGCGAATCCTTTCTGGTCTCAGTTATACTCGCTTATACTTCCTTACAATTCTCGACTCCCTAAGACCGCTGATTGACGCTGGTTTTAACGGTTTAAGATGAGACTTTCAGGTTTTACTAGGGATTAGAAAGTATAGCCAGGTATAATTTCTCTGCACCCCATTGCACCCCCAGACATTTTTTGCACACCATAGCCTACTTTCCAGGAGCATCAAAATGACAGTCGAACTTTCAGCATCGCTCATTAAGACTCTCAAGCGTGAATTGAAACAAAGTTGCCGGACGGCGAGCAGGAGTAGGTTCGCGGCTTGGTTCTGCGAGTAAGGAAAACTGGCGTCATGTCATTCTGCCTTGTCTATGGCAGAGGCAAGCGCTATACCATAAGCTCAGATGTGCTCGACTTAGACCAGGCTCGCAAGAGAGCGCGCAAATTTCTTGCCGAGTTGGAACTTACCGGCATCGATCCAATAACAGCTCACAAGCAAGCAGAGGCAGCGGAAAAGCGGGCTGCTGAGAATGCAGCAATCGAGAGAAGCAAACTTGAAACAGCAGAATTGCTGCAAGCAGAGAAAGAAGTTAAAGAGAACTATCGCAACTTTCTTGACTCAACTTATAAGCCATACCTGGTAAGCCATCTCCGAGGCGGAGTGAATAACTCCGCCTCGGAGAGAGAGACATACAACAATCTCAAGAATAGATTCGCTGAACTTCAATCATCAAGCTCTGTGACATCACGAGCTTGATGATTGAGCAAAGGAAGCAACGCCGCTTAGAAATTTAGGGAGTGTCACCAGCTACTATCAATCGTCAATTGAATGACCGTCGAGCTTGTTTGAACAAGGCAAAAGACTTGGGCTTAATTGAACAATCCATGCGACAAAGTTGATTCATGCGATGGCGACAGCAATTCCATTGTTCGTTATCTCACTCCTAAGAGGAAGCACGATTGCGCTGGGCGCTCGAAAAAAGAGAGTTAAGATTGCGAGAAAGCAGAGCCAGTGGAAACGCTTGGCGAGCAGAGCGCGGCTGCGATCTTCAGTCAATTCTGACTGCCAATGAATTCGCTGATCATCTCAGTCCAGCTGTAATTGCTTCGCTGAACACTGGCATGCGCCGTGGCGAATTGCTGAAACTAAAATGGAGCAGCGTCGACTTCGAAAGAAAGATTTGACGGTCGAAGCCAGCACTGCGAAAGCTGGAAAGACACGCCATATAAGATTGAACAATGAAGCTCTCGATGTATTAAAGGTCAGAGCAAATACTTGCCGGTCAAATCTTTATACGTTTTCTGTGATGAGAAGGGTCAGCCATTCTCGGATATGCGCACATCATGGGAAGGCGTTTTGAAGCTGGCTGACATAAAGAATTTAGATGGCACGATTTACGCCATACATTCGCAAGCAAGCTCGTTATAGCTGGCGTTGATTTGAACAAAGTAAGAGCTTTGTTAGGTCACAGCGATTGCAAAATGACGCTGAAATGCGCTCATTTGGCGCCAGATCACATGCAAGATGCTGTAGATAAGCTTTTGGTTTCCATTTAATCTCGCTCGTCAATATTGTCAGAGTTTTGCTGCGAGCTTCCAGATTGATTTCGTTTGACCGCTCGAAGACGAGTCATAACGGATTCACCATGAGCTGTCAACGACCAATAGGTTTCAGTATCTCTTACGCTTCTATTCTTTTCACTTTTCTGTATCAAGCCCAGGGCTTTCAATTGAACTTTTACAGTTTGAAAATTTCTATTCGACACTACAAAATACTGGGCTTTTTTTCGCTTTCCTTTCTTTAGTAGTTCTTGTATAGCAACCTGACTTTCCTGCGTACAGTATTCAGCTACGGCGGTTCTTATTTGAGCGTCTGTCGCTTCATGGATCATAGTCGGAGCTATTGAAGCAAAGAGTTTGTTCCAAGTTGTGAGTACCGAAAGTGCGTGATTCTCTGGCGTTTCAGAATAGTGTTCAGTTTTTACGGTTTCGAATGTGAGCGTTAACTGGATTTCATCATCGCCCTGTGAAAGTTCCTCTACACCAACCGGTCCATCGATTGCCGTTTTTTGAATTTGCTGACGAAGAGATTCGTTTTCTTTTCTGAGTAGCAGAATTTCCCTTGTTGCGTCGACGCTCGCTATTTCATTAGCGCGAACCCAGCCTATTCCAGGTTTTCTCCGCATCAAGGAAACTAAGCTAGTGGTTACTTTGGCACGTAAATCACCTGGATTATCCCATTTCCGAATTAATTGCTCCTGAACGCTTTCCCTAAATTTCGATAGAAGTCTTTTCCCCTCATCGTCGCGCTCTGTATTAGCGGCGATGATTTTTCCAGGGTCGCTATGCAAGAATGCAATTGTTGGCTTACCGATCGATAACGCATATTTATACTCCTTTTCCGTGTAACTAATGCCATCTGCCTTTGAAAGGCTGCCATAGCGACCAGCGAGAATAAGGATGTAATAATCGCATTCATCAATAACTCTTGTAATGAGCTCCCATTGTGATTCATCGGAAGCGGGAAATAACTCCATCCCTGCTGGCATGCAGTCTAGTTCTAGCAATGCTTGCATTACTTGGCTGCGTTCTTCTACGAGATCGATGTAGGTACTACTTATGAATACTTGATAGCGTTTCTCAGGCATTTTTGTGGCTTATGACCTCATTTGACAGTTCTTTAACAGCGCCCACTAATGTGACATCAAACTTTTTTGAACGAAGCTCCACTGTGAAAAACTTTTGACACCATCGAGAACCCCTTGTTCGCTCGTTTTAGATCCGGTTATGTTCAAGAGTAAAGCTTCTCGATGCGATTCGAGGTCATTTTGAAATTCTCGAAGAAACTGACTGTCGTTGTACTGCATCATTATTTCGAAAGGCATTGACTGCACGTAATCATTCTTGATCATTTCCATCAACTCTAGTAAGTTGATTAGCCGTTTATAAAATGCTTGTGTGGAAGGCTCTGCAAGGTATTGCTTCGCTTTGAACAGTGCATGAATTTCTCCGTAGAGAGACATATCTATATCGCGCCATCTGCTTTTCCTTTGCTCATGGGTATTCTTCCAAGCTTCCATAGCTTTGTCTTTTGAATCCGAATCTCTAGTGGTTTGCAGAGAAATTTGTTTTCCAGTTATCTTGCCTAGAAGTTCTACATAATGCTGTTCTCTCAATCGCAATTCCACAACCAGGTTAAGCATCGGACCGTAGAACTCATCTAAGCGTCTTTGCAGCAACTGATATTTGCGATTCTCTTTTTCCTTATGCATTGTTAGCCAGCTGTTGCAAGCAAGAGTCATTAATGTGGCAAAAGCCGCAATCATGGCTGCAAAAACTGGATCATGCATTTATTTAACCTCCTAGAACTCTTGAGAATAGAGTAATTGATCTATTGGCTCAGATCCAGAGATCCATGGTATATGCGGTTTGAGCGTATTTACTAAAAACGTGTCACAGCTTGTGATAATCGACACATAAGTTTCTTCAAAGCTAAGAGATACCCGAGTTTGCCATTGATTCGAAGATATCCCTTTTTAGGCGTAAACAACGAACAGGCAGAGAATCAGCCACAACATGTCTTGATGATGTCCGATTACATGTAACCACTAGAGTCCATGTACGCGAGGGGTTTTCTTCTTGACCGCACGTAACCGAGTCATAGTTTGATATCCAAACGGAGTTAATTCCAAATAGCCGTCTTTGTCCTTCACACTGCGTTGCTTCTCGCTCTTTTTAATTAGCCCAAGCGCAAGCAATTGCACCTTTACTGTTTGAATCTCGCCATCATCTAATTCAATCTTCTCTGGCCCCGACAGCAGAAGCTCCTCTGCTTGCTTCGCGGCTTGATCACTTGCGAAATTATAAAAGAAATTATTCACGGCAATTTCAAAAGCCTCTTCTGTAGTCTCATGGATCATTGTCGGGGCTACATAAGCAAATAATTCGTTCCATGTCGCTTTGACGTCAATCCAAAACCATTCGCTAATTGAGCCGCCTACTTTCTTTTTGCTAAGAAAAGCGACTTCAAACGTGTGTTCGTCATCTCCTTGCGCTAGGTCTTCAACCCCTTTTGGAGCTGTTGTCTTTGAAGTTTCCAGTTGTTTCGTAAGTGAGTCTACTTGTTTCCTTAGCTCCAAGATTTCTTTTGTTGCTTCTTCATTAGCAAGCTCATTGGCGCGTACCCAGCCCACAGCTGGTGTAGATCTCATTAGTTGAACTAAACTTCTACTAACAACAGATCCTAGTTCTGCAGCGGAATCCCAGTGCTTACATAGTTTTTGCTCGACCTTTTTTCTAAACGCCGCAAGAAGTTCTTTCCCTTTGTCTTTTGATTCAGTTTTCTCTGAAGCAATTTTTCCGGGAGACTTGTGCAAGAATGCAATTGTTGGTTTGCCTATGGTTACTGCATAGTCATATTCCTTTTCAGTGTAGCTAATTCCGTCAGGCTCAGAGATGCTGCCGTATCGCCCGCCGATAATCAGCACGTAATAATCGCACTCATCAATGACTTGCTTTATCAAGTTCCATTGGCTTTCATTTGCTGCAGGAAACAATTCCATCCCAGAAGGCATACAGTCGAGCTCAAGCAACGCTTGTATTACTTCTTTGCGCTCCTCCACAAGATCTACATAAGTACTGCTAATAAAGACTTGATAGCGCTTTTCCGCCATAAGTAAAGGCTCCCGTAAACTTGCAACCAAAGCAAACAGACAACTTAAGCTAATAGCTTAGCCTCTTGATAAGTAATTTTATCAACCAGAAACGAGGATTGAAAATATGAAACTCACCGACTTTTTGAAATCTATGGCTTCGAGGCTTCAAAGCTAACTGCAAACGCTATAAAGGCTACAAACGAGAATTTGACCTTTACCTAGCCATATTTAGGACACAAACGGCTTGATGACTTAAGCTAATTTGCAGAATTTTTATAAAGTTGATTTCGCTTTCCCAATCTAGTTTTTGAAAGCAGCAAAACAAGCTATTAGCTTACCTTTCGAGCATTTTGGACAAAGTTGTTGTAGTCTGAATTCAATTCAATTTTTATGACTTAAAAGGAGCCCTCCATGTCTGACGAGCTGATTCTCAGCGAGCATAATGCGGATGAGTGTGAACAGAAGCCATTTACAGTAGCCGGATTCTCTGACCTGCTCTCTGATGCGGTTGTCGCAAAACTAACTGGATTGATGTCATCTCAAGGCTCTTTGAAGATATCGCAAAGAATGACACTGCATGAGTTGATGCAATATTGGCTCGATCAGTACGCAAAACTCCACTGCAAGCAGTGGTTTAAATACGAAGGAATTTTCAAGAATCATCTTGCGACCCTCGCAGACAAAGACATCAACGAAATCACACGGAAAGAAATTCACGCGCTTCAAGTCTCGCTTCTCGAAACTAATGGCAAGAGCGCAAGCAATCATGCCATTGAACTTATCAGGATGCTCTACAACAGAGCAATCGATTGGAACATGTTTGAAGGTATCAATCCAGCTGCAAGAATAAGGCTCAGCAAAATCAAAGCTCGGGAGCGATTCCTCCAGCCTCACGAACTGGCGCCATGGTTTGCAGCGGTACACTCTCTGCGCAACGAAACCACAAAAGATCTTCTATTCATGCTGCTTTTCACAGGAGCACGACGCCGGAATGTTTCAGAGATGCGATGGGCGGATATCAGCGAGCAACATTCTTACTGGCGCATTGAAGAGACTAAGAACGGTGATTCTCAAATAAATCCTCTAATCGAACCAGCAATGGAAATTCTCAGACGCAGGAGACGCTGTCATCCTATCTGATTTTTTCCGAAACAAGATGGGTCTGGTCCTGTTTGGAGCTTGAGCCAAGCCTGGGAATTTGTGCTCGATAGATCTGGGATTGAAGATTTGCAGATTCATGATTTGAGGCGGTCGCTTGCTTCGTGGCAAAGCATTAACGGAGTCAGCCTGCCAATCATCAGCAGAACATTGAATCACAAAAGTTTTGCCTCCACGCAAATATACGCTCGGTTGCACATCGATCCAGTAAAGGAAGCAATGGAGCTAGCGGTAGGATCTATGTTCGAGGCGATGGGCGAAGCGATGCCAAAGAGTAGAGCAAAACCTGATGGGCGTTACACTGTATTTCCTCAGTTTTCGAAAACAGTTGAGAAAGAGGAACGAACTTGCCAGCAATGCGGAATCAAATACCAATGCAGGAAGAGAAGCAAAAGCATGTATTGCCGCCTGTCATGCAAGCAAGCAGCAAAGCGTAAACCACCTAAATTTAGGCAAATCGTGAAAGGTAACCGACGCTGCAATTACTGCGGAGAGAGCTACCAATTCACAACAGCTCTAAGCAAATATTGGAGCGCAGCTTGCAATACAAAAATGCAAAACCTAAACAGACTAAAAAGGCAGCTCAAAGAGAATCGCCACGTGATTCAGAACATAACAATCTGGCAAGACGGACTAGGCATACGTGAGAATAAAAACGGTCCTTCATCGTACCTTTGCAAGACCCGTTTCAATGGTGAACAAGTTCTATTTACTCTTGGAAAAGCAGACACTCTGTCACTCAAAGAGGCTCAAGAGCTAGCCAAGCGAGCACAGCTTCATAGCCAAATTGGCATAGATCCACGCAACACGTTGAAATCACAAGAAGGGAAATCATGACTGCAAAACGCAAACTAGAAAGATGGCAGAAAGAAGAACGATTGCAGCGCTCGCTGCATCTAACTGACGCTATCGCTGACTATGCTGACGATTGCCACGGTAACTCACGTTACTGGGTTCGAAAATCCTGGCAGCGCTTGGAAAAACAATTTGGCTTGAAAGCTTCAGAGATTCAATCCTTGATGGAAGAATACGGCAAGCTTAACGAGGTCGAAATAACAGGAGCAGCACCATCATGGGCTTCGCCTGAGTTCTGCGACTAAAATACTTTCTAGCGAAAGCAACAAAGCCGGGTTTCAAGTAAGCAGCTGCTAATGATGCTACAACGTCGCAACGATAAGATCACCCAAGCTTTAAGAGGGCACTTAAATGGACAAGCTGGCAGAAGTTTTAGCCGCAAGAGAAACCGATACTCATATTACAACGGCTGAAAAGCTATCGATTCGTTGGCTGCCTTTTTTCGCTATCGGTACCATAATCGGCTTGCCTTTATTAGTCCTAGCAATGCTTAAGCCGAACCAACCCATGTTTTTCGGGCTGAAAGGTTACGACTTGCTTCTAGTCGAAGTCATAGCAATGGCGCTGCCCATCTCAATTATTTATTTGGTAGGTGAGTTCGAAGTAGTCATCAAAACTGCGAATTGGCGTTCGCCGCATGGAGTGATCTTCGGATTTCTAAAACTGCTCGCAGCAATAGCAATGGCGATCTATGTTTTTACTAGTTTCTTCCTGTCCGGTGGTCCTGATCCAACATTTGAATTTTTGCTACGTTAATTTGCTTCTCTCAACGAAATACACGGTTTCCCGGTAAGCCGATTAGCGAGCAACAAAGTCCAGCGATCGCAAAAGCGATGTCATTTTGCGATCTTTTCAAGGTTGATGTATATCTAAAAGATAGCTCCCGGAAACTCAGGATTCAGGATTAAGGAATGGAAAATGGACAGGCATGAACGAGAAAGACGCCAGGCGGTTCAAGACCTCAGACCAATATTAACTGCCGCAGCAAAAGCAAGCAGGTCGAAGAGCACAAAGTCACAAGAAAAGTACCGAGCTCTGCTTGAAGAAGCGTGTAATTACGTCAATGGCAATCTCAACTATGTTTCGATTATCCGTGGATATTTTGGAGAATGGGATCCTGATAAACATGAACTGACCGATAGCGACCTGGCAGAAAATATACTTTTAGCCTTGGACTTAGATCCCTAAGCGCCTTTTCTTTTTTCCAGAATGGCGAGTTGCATCAGTCTGCATCAAGCGCCAGGGTTCAACACCCATAGAGAGTAAAAAACAGAAAAGCGATTGGTCAGCCTGCTCACTCGTAGAAAACTCTTTGGCGCCCCGTTTAGCAGCCAATGCATCCATCAACAAGGAGAGCTTCTCTGCTTCCCATTTTGTGACGTTGGCGATTGTTCGATTCAATATGCGGCCGCCTTGCCGGCGGGCGACCCTCAGCAAACGTTTCTGATAGGTGCGTTGCTCGCCATCGGCGGTAACATGCGAGCTGTATATATTATGGATATACATGTTTCGATCTCCCTGCCAGGAACATAGCAGAATGCAGGCTTATTTGGAGCAGGATTTCACAGTGCCCGGCGCCGGCGAGGCGGCAGGGCAAATGGGCGCAGTAGCCCCTACCGTAAGCATGCTTATCAGCAGGGCGTAGTCTGATCCGCCCACGTCCGACCGCCAACATGTACAAGCGCACTGGCGCTAGCCTACCGGTGTGGCACTAGGCTCGTCTTCGCTCCAACGCGCATCCATGCCCTGGAATAGCAGGCACGTAATAATAGCGGAGCCACTGCTTAACATGCTCTCACTGCTTCATCACAGTGGCGCGGGCAGGCTAGTACCACGTGGACAAAAAGCACAGCAAGTCCGAAAGGCGCTAGTCATACCAACACAAATGACCTGTCCTCCAGGCACCGGGATAGCACATGAGCAGGGCATGTTTCGCAAAAGCCAACTTGCCAGGGCGGGTACAGTAGCACCAGAGATGGTATCGGCACATCGGCAGCGAACCTGCCACTAGCCCAACTTCGTTAACACACTGGCACCTGAAATTGTTTGGAGTCAAAACAGCAAAAACTGGAAGCCTTCTGACAACCAAGCACCCCTATTGCACCCCCAAAGGACTCGCAACTAGAACAATCCGATCTAGCACATCTCTAATACGACCGCCAGTCAATCGTTTCCGAAACCACACTTATCGAAACCGAGACAATCAGTCAGTCTACATAACGTCAAATCCCAAAAAGATTGCCTAAACTTCACCCTCGGAGAGACTCGAACTCCCGACACCCTCCTTAGGACAAAATGGGTCAACGTGTTTTCGGGGTTTTCCGATTGTTGATGGAAATGCCGCGAAGCTAATGTAGATAATCCTTCTGGATGTTCTATAATTTTCTGAGCATAGATGCAAATAGGTCAAATTTTCGCTTCTATGTAGGGCCTATGTAGGGCCCAAATCGGTACTTATTAATATTGGTAGTAGGAAATCGGCTGGATGGACACGACCTTTAATTTTCGGATCGACAAACTTGACGGGCTAGTATGCCCAGCCAAGAGGCGGCACATGCGAGTGATGGATACCGAAGTCCAAGGGCTGGGTATGCGGGTACGTCCGAGTGGAGTAAAGACCTTTGTTTATTACCGGCGGCTGCCGGACAACAATGAATCGCCTCGCAAGATCATCGAGTTCACTATTGGCAAGTACGGTGATGTGTCGCTTGAGCAGGCGAGAACGAAGGCGACTGAACTGAATCACCTTATTGGACTTGGAAAAGATCCTTCGATTACTGAACCGCCTCCGCCGACGTATGGGGAAATCTTTAGAAGATATATAGAGGAATATGCCAGCCTACACACCGTAACCTGGAAGGAAATTGAGAAAAACCACCAACGCTATTTTCAGCAGTTCGACAAGCGGCCGATCACAAAAATTACTCGCGACAGATCCAGAGCTGGGTGAATAATCTTGCAAGAACTAATGGCAAAAGCACCTCCACTCGAAATTACAACACCATGCGCGCCGTCTTCACCTGGAGCATTGGACAAGGAATTTTCACAGGCGAAAATCCATGCCAGGGAATTACAACATTCAAGAGTAAACCCAGGGAAAGATTCATCCAACCAGGTGAAGAATTCAAGAAATTTGCAAATGCGCTGAACGCAGAACCTTACCCACTGATTCGAGATTTCTTCTGGATGTGCTTGTATACAGGTGCACGAGTGTCAAATGTAATGGCGATGCGGTGGGATGAGGTGAATTTTGACCTGCAGCAGTGGCGAATTCCACTCACAAAGAGCGGCGATTCGCAGACAATTCCGCTTACCCTAAATGCACTGGAAATCTTGCGTAACCGGAAGAAAGCTGATGACTTGCATCCGGTCTGGGTATTTCCATCTGACAGAAAAGGCTGGAAATCTGGCGATAAAGGTCATATAGTCTCACCGAGAAAAGCGTTCCAGCGAATTGTTGAACGTGCTGGTATCGAGGATCTTCGAATTCATGATTTAAGGCGCACCGCTGGCAGTTACATGGCGATTCAGAACGTCAGCCCTACAATCATAGGCAAGGCTCTGGGCCATCGCTCTATGGCGTCTACATCGGTCTATGCTCGACTCACTCAAGACCCAGTGCGGCAGGCATTGGAAAAAGCGCAAGAGGCATTGAAAGATCCGAATAAGTTGCTGTCACGAAAAGGACAGGTAAAGAAGATTAAGCAAAAAACAACCTAATCCAGAAAGAATCGAATCATGATGCGGTAGCTCGGACAACCTGGAGATAACTAAAGCTGTTTCCAAAATAAATCAAGTACCCAAGGATATGTCCAGTTCAAAGAAAATTGTGGACAGGCGGAACAATAGAATCCTTCGGTTCTGGCTTTTAAAATGTGTCGTGCTGGACAAACGAATGGGAGAAAACTGTTTGACTGCTGGTACTCGTTGATATTATCAACTTCTTCCGATGTCCATGGAGCAAAAGACTTATTTGTGATTTCGGAGACCGGAATAGGTTTCTGCTTCTGTTTTTTCATACAATCCATGCAAACATATGCAGCCATAAACGGCAAGACCGGCTGATATTTTGTTACCGGCTGTTTGCAGCTGCAGCAGATCACAGAATTTGGCTGAGGCAGCTGCGGATGTTGGCCGGAACCAATCCGCGTTGGCGGAAAACCGCCCGCCCCACCTTTGCTGCTCTCAACCTGAGTTTTCGGTTCCGCTTCCTCTTCTGACATTGTCCACCAGGCTTTTGACGGGACTGTCACCTCTTTTTTCAATTCTACAGGAATCGGCACCATCAAGCAGGCTTCAATTGACTAAAGACCATAGTCTGATTCACAAATTCCATAGATAACTGAACTTTCATTTGAAGCTGATACGCCGGTCTACAAATATTCAATGTGATTCCGCATCTCTTCGGGAGTAATGACGGAATGGACGTAAACAAGCGCCAGAATAAGGGCACCCAAGGAGTATTTTGTTGAATGGCACCAAGCAATACCACTATGCTCCTGACCGCTCGCGTCAATAACGAGGAAATCTGTGTCATATGTGACGAGCACTCTTTCATTTGCAGTCGCGAAAGCCAAATGCTCTAGATCGGATGCTCCACGCAGTCCAGCTTCCTGAGCGGTTAGAACATCAATTCCTCGAATCCTCAATCCCAGCGCGACAGCAGATTGGATATTCTCATCGAGATAGAATCTGATTTGGCTATGCACTTCTCTTGCCGGGAAGTTTTGAAGGATGGCGAGTCATTAGTTCTTTGGCGATCTCTTCCTCAGCTGCGAAGTCATCGTCAATTTCTTTGCGGTTATCGAAATAATAGGTCAGTGCCGCATATACATCGGCCAAATTAATTCCTGGATACATCTGACAAACTTCATCGGCAGAGTAACCGCGTAGCTGGTGCCAAACGACAATATCCATCACCCGAATTCGATGACCGGCAATGCAAGCTCTGCCCCCACAAACACCAGGAGTCTTGCTGATATGCTTCGTAATGAGTTCGTCCATGCCCAGCACCTTGCTTATTCACCGACTAATATTATGACCCAACAGCGCGATTGCGCCAATAGGCGTTCTCCCCTCGGTTTAATGATATTGCAAACGCAGGACCAGTCAACCCCAAGCCCTGCGGGCGGCTGCGCCGAGGTTGACAGCTCCAGCTGGTTTGTAATCGGATACTTCCATCGGGGAGAAAGGGAAATTCTGGGACTTGATTGCAGCGGCGCGGAGTCGGCAACGACGCGCAACCAGAATCGGAGTGCTGAAGGCACGGAGCCTTACCGCCGGGAGGGACGAAGGACCGACCATAAAGGTAAGGCAGATATCGTGTCGAGTGTCAATAGCTCAAGATCAGGGACAGCAGAGGCATGCGACGTTTTTCATCGTCGGCTTCCTTCCATACGCAATCAGCGCTATTGTTTCTAGAGGTGATCCCAATGCGGCCGCGAGCGCTGATCCCTTCTGGAAGGAATTAAGCGCCAAGCTCTGTCGAACCACTCAGCTCAAGCGGAGACTATGTCGTCACGGAAAGGCGTTCCAGACTTAAGTACTCAAAATATGATGTGCAAGAGCTTTCTCATGGAGGCTCCAACGGCCTTCATTGGAACCTTTCCATTCGCGATTAGGTTTCGATAAAATCGCGCAATGACGGGATTGTGATCTTTTGCGACTATCGCCGGCAGAAAGAGTGCTGAACGCAATCTAGCATTTCCTGTTTTGGATAGTCGAGTTCGTCCACGGATGGAGCTGCCAGATCTGATTTCCTTTGGGGCCAGACCTACAAATGCCACCAGTTGTCTTCGAATACGACCGATTTCTAGATCTAAGCACTTGAGGATGCGGTTCACCGAATCCATGACGCATGGTTTGCTTTTCTCTGTTGATAAGCGAGTTCTCTCCTGGCGCCTAATTTTTGTTAGATCGTAGAGGCGCCTCACCAGCATTTGTAATTGACACACTTCGGGAGCTGGTGGGTGCCACTGCTTTGGATTCATTGTTCTTGCAAATCTGGAAATTACCCCAGCATCGACTTTGTCTGTTTTGGTTCGCTTCAGCTCACTCTGAGCAAATCGCCTGATGCAAGTCGGATTCACGACGCTAACAGACTCGCCTGCCAGTGAAAGAAAATCAGCGAGGTCATACCAATACGCACCGGTGGCTTCCATGCAGAACAATGCGTTCACAACTCCGATTTTTTGCAACCAGCGCAAGAAGCCCTGGAAGCCTTTTTCGGTTTGTGAAAACTGATGGTGTTTCTCTTTCCCTGTCACCTCCACGGAAACATCAAAGAAATCTTTCGAGATGTCGATTCCAACAAAACAGTCGAACATGCAATCCCTCTTCATTCTAGTTTTCTAGTTATAAGACGCATGGTATGCCTGACTTGGTCAACCTGCTAAATTCAGACTCTCACTCAAAGTGGGTCTTAGATATCGTCCGACCTGCATATCAGGATAGGGAAGGCAAACAAATCTGCCATTACAGGATCAAGTCCTAAAGATAAAGACTGTTTTGCCTTCCCCCTACTTCAGCGTCCCGAAGTAGAGCTTGATCAGCCGGAGTTCCAGTGTCAAGCCATCGTTATCGAAGATAGCAGGATAAAGGGAAATATGCACATTCCCCGAATCGGAGAACTGGCTAGCGTTTTGGGTACCGCAATTTTTCTCCCCGGTCTTGATATCTCTGGGACAATCGGTATATGCTAGGAATAGCAATACTTTTAACTCTGAGTACATTATGCCTAAGCCCAAAACTTATCAAAACCTCTACATTGGATTATCCGCAAAAGATCAGGAGCGATTGTCTGCCCTGTCCAGGCTCGATGGCAAAACGAAAACCGAAATTGCACACGAGGCGCTTGCATTCTATCTCGACCAAAGAGAAAAAGAGCAGACACTAGAGAAAGAATCAGCATATGCGCAGGCAATCAAAGAAATGACAAATCGAGTTTGCGGAATGCTGGCAAGACAAGGAGCCGCAATCGATGTGTTGTATGAGCTGACCTGGCGGGGCTACAGCTACAATGAGGAATCTCGAAATGAGTTTGCCGCTGTCGTCAGCGAGGTAAAGTCAAAGCAGCGGAAGAGGCTTGACGATGATGAGAAGGCACTTACCAAAAGAATGACCAAATTGCTCAAAGGCAAAACCGAGTAGACTGCGGTTAGTAAGAGCCGCTTACTAAGGGAATATCATGCTAAGTGAAGGCAACAATCCTGAGGACGCCACAAAGCTATTCAATAAAGCACTTGAGCGAATGCAGCTTCGCGACTTCGAAACTGCAGAAAGATACTTTGGTCTGTCCATATACTACGAGCCGCGACCGGTCACATTTCTTGAGCGGGCAAAATTGTGCTTGTTGAGAGAGTGGACAAAAAGAGCGCTGGCAGACGTGGAAAAAGGGCTCAAGCTGTGCTCCAAAGACGAAGAACATGTGAAAATTAGAATGGATCTACTGTCTCTGAGAAATGTTATTAATCCACTGATTGATGTTGAAAATCGTACACTCGCTGAAATGGAGCAACGCAAGTCAACAATAAGAGCATTAGCAGTAGCGGGTAAGTTTCAAGAGGCTCTGGACTTTGTTGGACTTTCTGATTGTATTGATGACTTGAAGGTATTGTCTTTGCCATCGCTTCGATTGAATCTGCTCCAGCACCATGATGGCAGCGTTAGTACAAAATTTGGCGAAATACCAGATGTGCCGCCAGATTTTGAATGGCCAGTAGTGGACTGTGAGGCTGTAGCACCACTTGAATTTTTGTGCCAGCTCGATCTTTCTGTAATAGCAACTGTTTGGCCAGATTCAGGATTGCCATCAAACGGCATACTTTCGTTCTTCGCCGATCCAAGTGAATTCTCATTTGGCGGTATAGCATCATCCTGGAAAGTTTTCCATTTTGAAAACCAAAGCACTTTAATGCCGGCACAACGGCCGTCCCCGGACCCGATCTGGGATGATTTTCCGGAAGAGACTTTTCCAGCCTGTTCTGTTGAATTTGCTTGCGTAAATACGCTTCCTGACGGTTGCTCGACTACGATCCGATCAATTATCATGTCCGACGAAGAAAGGGATAAATACGAGGAGCTGCTTTACGGTTGGCAGGGTGACGCGCATGACGAACCCACACATCAATTGCTTGGTCATCCACAACTTATACAGCAGGACGTGTTTGTGGACTGCTACGAAGAACTGGAACGATTCGATCCGAAATATCAAAAGCAGTTCGTCACGCCATCCTCGGAACCGGGCGATCCAGCTAATAACTGGCTGCTGTTATTGCAGATAGCTTCTGACGACTTAGCAAACTTTTTCTGGGGAGACAATGGAAAACTCTATTTTTGCATTCGAAAAGGAGATCTAGACGCCCGAAATTTTGCCGGAGTTGTTTTGATTGGACAGTGCTTTTGAACCAGATAGTTTTGCCAGTAACTTGGCAGTATACTTGGATAAAAGAGTGTTGGCTTGGATTTCTCCGATGATGAAAAGTAATGATCATACCATTCCCGAAATACTGCGTGAGAACTACGAAGTTGACGGATTTGAAGAGACTGTTTACCAAATTGGATGTCGCGCAAGCCTGCTTACTGTTCATGCGCAGCAACGCCGCGCCTTTCAATTGGCGTGGTTACTTAAGGAAGCAAATAAAATCAACACAAAATCGCGAATCGCAATAATTGGAGGCGGAATCTCCGGCATTACCGCGGCTCTTGCACTGCATGCTCTTGGATCTCATGTTTTCATCTTCGAGAGCGCAAAGGAAATAATGCATTTGCAGCGTCGAAACATTACGCGATTACTACATCCAAATTTGTACATCTGGCCTAAACAAGGATTCGATTATCCAATTACACATATGCCGTTCTTAAATTGGCAAGCGGGGGCTGCTGGTCAAGTTGCGCAGCAGCTTCAGGCGCAGTGGAACCGATTTGCCAAAACATTCAAGAAAAGAATTGTATTTGGCTGCAAAATTGAAAGTATCAGATTAAACGATCGAGACCTACCAGTTTTGAGTTTCTCTGACGGAAGATCCGATGCTTCATTTAATTTAGTTGTCATTGCCGTCGGCTACGGACTGGAATCGCCAAGGCATAGTATGACTCCTTCCTATTGGCGAAATGACGACCTCGAACAAATACTTTTCCCGAATCAAGGTACTTCAATATTGGTTTCAGGCTCTGGCGACGGAGGACTTACTGAAGTTTTGCGATTGTCTTTCTTGGATTTCGAACACAAATCATTCCTTCATGATGTAGCGCGAAACAATTCGTTGAAACGGATGGCGACTGAGGCTAGATCAATACTCAGATTTGCAACAGACAGAGAAAAAGCAGCGTATTGGAAATCATTCATAGCGAATGATACTGCTAGAAAACCAGAATTTTTGGCGAAGGACAGAATCAGACGCGATGTGAGCGTGATTCTCAATAGCACAAGGTCATGTCCCTTCTTATCAGAGGCTCAGCTTCTTCACCAATTGTTGGTGGCGCTCTTGCTTAGGCACAATATTATTGAGCATGTTGCAGGAAAACTTGTTGGTGTTGGTGAATCGAAAGGGCTTGGAAAGTTTGTAGTGGCACTCCGAAAGCAACGCAGCAAACAAAATGCATACTTGCTCGTTGATCGAGTTATTGAGAGACATAAAAGCGATCCCTCCTACGGTAATTTATTTGATAAAGAATCGACTGTCGATACAACAACGATTAGGAGTCAACGAACTCCACCTTTGCTAAAGGTGGGATTCCTTGCCGATGAATTCATGGGCAGCCATGATGAAAGATCTTACGAATTTGGTGTTAATTTGCTTCCCAAAGATGACTGGCTTTCATGCGCAAATTCAGTACTTCAAGGAATTAAGGTTGACCTTTCAGGACTGGAGGGAACTCAATTCCTTGACGTGTCATTCGATTTTATGGGTAGACGCTTCCAGCTGTCCGCTGTTAGGGATGGGGGCATGCGGACCCTCATTCTCAAGACAGATAGCCGAGCGCTTCTTGAAAGAATTTTGTATCGACAACGCAGAAAATACGCATACCTCAAGATTTTTGGCGCATGGACTCAGGATCCAACGAACTTAGAGGATAAGGTCTTCGATATGGGATCCATACGCTACTTCCCAAAAGAGAAGGCTGTCACTATTACGTCCTCTTCGGGACTGGGCGAGGCATATAGACTTCTGAGAATGCCAGTGTTGATTGAAATTCTTTCCAGTAAGTGGTCGACGAAGAAGTTGAATGGATGGATGCGCGCCTCTACGCTCGATCGACGGGAACTTTGGGCAAACGGCAATGCAACGGAGCTTCTTGGATGGGATTGATCTGCTCCGAGTTGTGCCGTTGATATTGCCAATCGAAAATGGGGCCACCGTCGTCCCAAAAGTGGCCTACTCTTAAGTGAAGGTGTCAGAAGAGACAATTTGTCAAATCTCGTCGATTCTTCTTGCTGTCGAGATGATGCTCATTTTTTGTGCCACCAACTGACCAATGTTTTGAACGTTACTGTGAACTGCAGTGCTCAATGCAGCCGTAAGGCTTTCTACGCGGCCCATTCTGCGGTAGATACTCAAAAGATTTGCTTTCGCTCTAACGTTGTTTGGTTCTATCTTTACAAGTTGATTTAACAGGAGTAGAACTCGCTGAAGATCTCCAGCTTTTGCGGCAGCTTGTGCCTCAATCTCAGATATTACCGGCATTACTTCTCCGATAGACTCGCGCAATTTGCGTGCGAGTTCTCCGGCCGCCTCAAGATGTCCTGCATTTGCGATTGCTGCAATGTATTCCCGATATTCTGGCGAGTCAGATTCACTTGAAATAATTTGCTGCAGCAAAATTGCCGACTTTTCAAACAGCGCTTTTGATACTGCTGCATCTTGGAACCACGTCTTTTGAGCCTCATCGAAGACAAATTGCGCATGCTCTCTCGTTATCCAAAAACGCATCGATTCATTTGCGACCATTGCAGCGGCAACATAGAAAGCTTCCGCCATTGCGAGATTACCTTGGCGTTTCCAATGCTTTGCAAGGACATAACGAGGACCATCCTTTTTGCTCTCAAATAGAGCCATGAGGTTTTGTGTGAGCTTTTCAACTTCAATACCGTTACCAAGCCTATATTCCGCTTCCAAAAGACGATCGTATGTGTGGAAATACATCGGGCTATTAGTCAGTTCCAAGCCAACCACTTTACGCAACGGTACAAGTGCATCTCCGTATCGACCCATGCGGCAGTAAGCCTCACCAAGCATCTCCAAAACTGTAATGTTGTCTGAACTTCTCGCCAGCCTTTCAAGCAATTCCACTGCTTTTTGCGGTTGATCCTGAAGGATATGAAATTTTGCGATATTAAATATCGCCTC
This sequence comes from Obscuribacteraceae bacterium (SeqCode), assembly GCA_044226015.1. GTDB lineage: Bacteria > Cyanobacteriota > Vampirovibrionia > Obscuribacterales > Obscuribacteraceae > JAIEPM01. The sequence goes on along the minus strand of JBGAHS010000005.1, from coordinate 668,342 downwards.
TGCATTTTCAGGCTCCAATGATAGTGCTTCGTTGAAATTCATGTAGGATTCTTTGCGCCTACCAAGGGCTGCATAAACAGCACCTTTAAATACAAGCGCTTTTGAAAGCTGATGGGTAAGGTCTCCGTTTCGCAATAACTCAATGGTGACTTCTAAAAGTTCAATTACTGATTGTAGGTTTTGACGAACTGATTTCGAATAATTTCCATGAGTTGGCGGGTTCTCCATAACGTTCTCTGCGGTCGGCACATAGATCGATAATGCGCACTGATAATAAGTTTGCGCATTCTTAGGATTAACCGAAATGCTTTGGCGGAAGTAATATTCGGCCTTACTAGGCCGTTTATCATCCATAGCATTCTGACCCAGGGCGGACAAACAGGAAGAACTTTTTTGGATGGCTCGCCGATGTTTCCATAGAAACTCTGCCAACTGTCGGCGTCTTTTATCTGCGTACAAGACAACCAGATGAACCGCCAAGTAGTCCGGCGCTGATTTCGTTTTGAGCGCTCGTACGCTGTACTGATACGCTACTGCTGTCTCACCCTGTAGCAATTTCGCTTGAGCAAAATTGATTTGGGCGATAGGCGAATTCTCATCAATGTCAAGCCCCTGTTTAAACTGCTGTTCTGCATCAGCCAGATGCTCTGACATGAGATGACAAATACCTTTATTCACAGCGACTCTCACATGCCCGAGTGGCGAAAGTTTTGAATCATCAATTCCCGCCAGCATTCTCAGAGCTGCGTTCGAATTACCCTTTCCAATTTGGCGTTTTGCAGCATCCAACTTGTCATCTTCATAGGAAAGATAGCGAGAGAAATTGCTCCGGCTTTGAGAAAAATAGAAAAAATTGCTTGGCACCTTGATGGTAGTTCTAGCCACATACGTCTTGTGCGCCGGCTCTTCTAGGAGCAAAAGCCTTAGTCGCTGTCGGATCTCTGACTCTAGGGTTTCCTGAACGGACATGCGCTTATTCTTCTCGTCTAGTGCTTTCATCGTATATCTTGTAAACGATTCATCCAAAATCGGCGTTGATTCTGTGGATGTATCGACTGATTGTGGCATCTCGCCCAAGTCGCCAGAAACAGGCTTTTGGATTCTGTATGTTAGGGTCACGCTATTATGGATTACTCCAGCGGATGCAATTTGAAACTTCGCCCAATGATCGAATTCAAATTCTGAACCACTGTATTGAGAACTTCTGAAACACAAAATCTCAAGACTATATCCAAAAGCTGGAACAAATGAGGCCGCAGCGCGAAAACAATCTGACGACTTGCTGTGTAGTCCACGCCTAGCAAATATTTCCCCTTGAATTATTAGAGCGTCCGCACTTTTTTCAATTTTTTCTATTGCTTTTAGCACATTATCTTCCGTTGCTCTGAGTCCGAGTTTTATCATCAAGAGTCCGGCTAAGAGGACTTCCTCGTCAGAGGAAAGATCAGAAAATGAAATTGAGTTTGCTAGAACTGTGGATTGCGTTGCACTTCCATTACAGGCATATTCCCATGCAATCCCAAGTTTAGTTGGAGGTAGGACGGCTCTTGCCGAAAAATTGTTTTCTACCTCATTGATTGCTACAGTGTATTGTCCGTGCCTATCTCTAAATACTTTTGGATAGGTAATGTTTATTTGTTCATCTTTGTTTGAGCCTACCTGTAGCAAAAAGGAATCTATAGTTGATGGGCTTTGCTCGGGGATGCTAAATGAAAGACGAATCTCAGCTGCTAAAGACGTGAGTCTATTTATATTCATTGGAAGTGGAGTAGCTTCATCTATCGTCGTAGCTCTGAGGGTAGAGGAGAGCTTCAGGAGCGATCCTGCTGATCGGGCCGCTGAGGGCAGACGCACAACTTTATTGTTGCCATCTTGCGTTTGAAACGTAGCATGTAATTGACTTCCGCTTGGAAGGTAAACGATTGCCGCATATCGTCCTTCGTCCAGCTCGACATGTTGACTGAGTTCGCCCACACTTATTAGGTGTAGTTGCTTTGATAGCAATTCTAATACGCAAAAGCTGCTACCCTCTAGGTCATGGTCAAAGGTGAATTGGACGCTATTTTTCATTGACCTGCAACTCCAATTCAATATCGAATTGATTCAACTGAGCTCCAAGACTTGGAATAAGATCGAAGCCAATGTTAGTTCTCGGATTGTATTTATCACTGGGGACCACATCAACAAGATAAATCCCAGCTTCCAATGCTATTTCCCGCGGACTGGGTGCAAAGGGGCGATCAACCTTCATTCTTGTTGTAGCCTGATTGTCCCTGATGATCACATCAGATTTTTCAGCACCTTCCTCTGGCGAAACGTGTAATTTCCTGGATACTTTAGGCGATCCTGGTATGACATGAAAATTCGGATTGCCGATAAAATGAGTGGTGATTCGTTGCTTTGGTTCGAGGCTGGCAACTAGTTGAGTCAAAGTGGTGCCCAAGCTTTGAGCAGTCACCGTCCAATTTCCAGCTGCGTTTAAATGCGGTACGACACCTTCTCCCGAAACCGATCGAAGCAATGCTTGCATGAACACAGTAGCTTCACCAGGATCACCATAAGCTTCTTCTTCACATGTTGATGCAAAGTAAGTGGAAGAAGCCCTTGGACTGGGTCCCCAGGCACTGGTTAATCCAACTCCATCTCCCAAATCTATATCATCTCCGTTTCCCAAGCGAACTGAGCAGCAATCGACAAAATAGAATTGGGTCTGCGCTATATCATTCTCGGCAAATCCACTAATAACCTTATCTACGTTTATTGAAAAATTCAGTACCTGCTCATGCTTTGCGAAATCTTTCAAGAGTAGTAATCGTTTTCCTCTGTTGAACATTCCACCATGTCCGCAGACATAAAAAATTGCAACATTGTCTAGGTTTCTACGGCAATCATTTCTCCACAGCTCGAGTTCCGTAGTAACCGATTCGGTGCTTGGAGAATGCTCGTCGTTCCAGTTATTGAGATCGGGATCTTCTCCTCTTTCCAATACTGAGGGAGAAAGCAACATTCTGATAGTCGAGAGCGGAGCGGCGGCATTATTATAGTCATCTCGCAGCCATCTGGCGAATTGAAGAGCCGACAATGCCGCACAGTCCAAATGATTGATACCAAACGTCCGATGTTTGCTTGGATTTTCCTCAACTATGTCGTAGTGCGAGACACCGATTACAAAAGCATGCGTTGAAGGTGAGTTGTCTCCCACAGTGTTCTTCCGATCAAGCCAAAGCACGTAATTAGCTCTCCAATTCGCTTGTAATTATTTCGTAGAATGATGGATAAACAAAGTAATCTCCATGTGCGGAATTCAGAAAACGCCCCTCTTTTAACAATATGTCGGTGACCTGTCCTGGAAAAATCGGTTCAGCCATGCTGCTGATCGGATCGAGAGGATCATAAACATTCAGCCATCGCTTCACGGACTCAGGCTTTCTGCATTGCAATGGATCGTCAAATAGCCCAAGCTCAATGAAAAAACATAGAGGGGAACCAACAGTAACCCAGAGCGCAACAGAGTCCTTCTCTAATTCTTTGAGAAGTTCGTAGCCGATTATACCTCCGAAGGAGTGAGTAACCAATATCAGCGGGTTGTCGGCACCAATTTCAGGTTTAACTGCTTCAAGAACGCGATCAATTACATCTCTGCGAGCAGAGGTTCCATATTTGATTGCGTCACCGACAAAAATCAATCTCCTCGTTGTAGTCGCCTGATCTCTCGCTATGTTTACAAAAGGAATGGAAAGCCCGCGTGCGGCGAGATGCCCGATTTTTTCTAAGACTTTTTTGCTTGAATCAATCAGCTGGGTAGCCTTATCTTTGGCTGGACCTAAAGATTGTCGTCCTCCTCCTCCAACAGGAGGAGGGGCATTGTACGAGCCTTCTAGTTTTTCGATAACGTCCTTATTGCTCTGGCATTTTCTTAAGCTGTCCAAAAATTCCTCTGAATCGCATTGCGATTTTGCTTTCTTTAAAATGGCGTCAACTACCGCAGTAGGATCCGTATGTAAGGAGAATGCATCTTCGATCAATTCTGAAGTGAATGCCCAAATCAACTCTTTGGGATTCTCCTGAGCAGGAATTACGAGAACCTGATCAGTCGTTCCACTCGCTGCAGTCCCTAGAGATTGTCGCTCTCCTTTGTTCACGTTTGAATGTTGAGGATAGAGCGCAATTAGGTAATCCAAACCGGAATTGGTGTCTTCATTGGTGCCAGACAAAGACTCCCTGTAAGTAGCTCTGGGAAGTGACTTGAAGTTGCCGGGGACTGACACTCCCAGATCGCCCCAATAGGGTGCTACAAATTTAAATGAAGCGACCTTCTGAGATGCGGGTTTTACAACCAGTTCCTCAAACATATGTTTTCGAATCAAACGCGTCTTTTGCAATTTTTGATCTGAATCTCGATTTGCAACGCCGTGAATAAAAATGATGGACATCCTATTCATCCCCCAATCGAACTGTATCGATAATAACGATAGTTCATTGGTGCGGCAACAAGTTCGATCTTTGGAATCGCATATTCTTGGGTCTATGTAGGGCCCATGTAGGGCCCGCTATATACCGATCCCGGAAAGCCTCACCCTCGGAGAGATTCGAACTCCCGACACCCTCCTTAGGACGAATCGTGTTCAAAATCTTTATGTAGGGCCCATGTAGGGCCTCGTATATACCGATCCCGGAAAAGCTCACCCTGGGAGAGACTCGAACTCCCGACACCCTCCTTAGGACGGAGGTGTTCTATCCAACTGAACTACCAGGGCAATGGGCGAATTATAACAATAATTGCCAGTCCGTGTTGAAATTCAACCCTCCTGAGAACCAGAGCGACCGCTTGCCAACAAGCAACACTAGCCGCCCTATCGCCGTCTCAGAAAAAGCGACAAACTCCAGATTGTGCAAAATCCTGTGGAAATCCAATGTTCAAAGTTTTGGATCCAGACGGCTCACCTCTTAGCGTCAAGAGATCTCAAGAGAGCCAAGAGTTACATCCTCTGCAACAAGAAATTTGCCCTTCAAATAACTTTCGCCTCGTTCTAACCATTGTGTTGATACCGCATCGCCAATGCAGCTTCCCCCAATGCAGCTTCCCCCAATGCAGCTTCCCCCGATTCAGCTCCGTGGCACACGTCGTGCAATCCAACAAAAGCTTCGCCGCAGCGTGAAGCGCACTCCCAACCAAACGCCAATATCACTTGCACAGCAAACAAATGCGGAAGTCCGCAGTCCAGAATTGATCCGCCGAGGATAGAACATAAGCATCGCGAAGGTTGCGCCAGGAAGTCAGCGGTCGGAATTCAATCGACCGCAGCAGGAAAAGGATGAGGCGCAGGAATATGTCAGACAAACATTACGAAATCGAATCGCAGCACAATTTGGACAACAACAACAACAAGACAAACAACAGCAGCACCGACGGACTCTCGCTCGTCGAAATCTTGAAGAATAACAGCCCGGAAGCGAAGAGCAACTTGCCGCGATTGACGGACAAGAATGAGAATGCATCGCCAAGTCAGCTTGAGTTTCCAAACATCGAATCATTGATGAAGCAGGTCAAAAATGCGATCGACAAGACACCGAACAATACTCAGGCGCTACCGAATTTGAAATCGATATTGGATCAAATCAAAGAAGGTTCGGTCATTCCAAAAGAAGGAGATAAGGCTTGGGAAGAACACAAAACACTTATCAAAGAGCTACTCGAAGCGAATGAGAAGCCGCTCGATGACCAGAAGATTCGCGAGTATGCAAAATCGATCGCTGCGATTATTGGCAAGAACGATGACTTCGCATATGGTGGCAGGAATGAGAAGATCCAAAACTTGCTTGGAGAAGCAGCAAAAGCAGGCGAAGAGTCTTTCAACAAATTGATCAAGCAATTGAACAAAGAGTTGGAGGCGAAAGGTCTTAAGGTAAGCGGCAAGATGTCTGTATCAAATGACACTGAGCTGCTTAGCACAGGTAGTATCGTTTTGACCTCGTATCCGCCAATTTATCAAGATGCAAAAGTGCGTCATACTAAGACCGCACAGGTGGATCTCACACTGACCTCAAAGTCAGGCGCAGAAGAAGACACATTGAAATTCAGAAAAGTAATCTCTGATGTAACCAGGAGAGAGTCTTATCGTGAGCCACTAGACTCCGAACTCTCGCCTAACATACGCCTGAAACGGATTAAGGATGGGCTATAGCCAGCGAACATAGGTTATGTCCGCTCCAATTACTCATGGCAGACTAAAATACATCACTGCATGAAGTAGCTATGCAAGCGTCGGATTGAAAAGTCCGACGCTCATACATTCAGACGGAACTCTGTCGCCGCCTCTCGCGATCAGTGACTCGCCTTTGCATTGCTTCGCTGAATTCGCTTCAAGTATTTTTTGTAGACCACCAGAGGATCTTTGTCCATAGCAGAGAGCGCCTTGCGACGAGGCGGCTGAGTGCGCCGCTTTTGCATCTCCTTTTCCGAAACGACTTCATATGGGCTAAATACGACTCTCATATCCTCAGGTGCCTTTTGCCCATTCCAAAATTTGCAAATATCAACACCTAATGGGTCATTACCAGTCTTCTGAATGCTTAGCGCGCGAGCAAAGACTCTATCGGACTCAGCGTATTGCCCCTGCTCATTACAGCAAGTCACTAGGTTAGAAAAGCACCTTCCACACCAATCACACAACGGATACCATAGCGACTCTGCCGCATAAATGGCTCTCCTAAAGTATTTCTCTGCGCTTGAAAAATCACCGCTTGCTTGATAAGCGCTTGCAACCTCAAAGAGTAGTTGTGTCTCGTAGTCTCGCCTTTCTTCAAGACTGGCTTTCTTGCACATTTCGTCGACTTTGGAAATGAGCTCTTCTGCAAATTTGTAATTCCTATTCTTGGCGGCAGCTGTAGCATAGACAACAATTGAACTTCCACTGCGCAAACTCTTGCCGTAGACGACAGCGGCGTAATCCATACCCATCTTAGCGAATGTCTCGCAATCGCGGTATTCTCCAAGCCTCATGCAGGTATAAGATAGGTCACTAAAAGCATCGCACAACTCTGGGGATTTAACCGTTGCATGCTTTGCCAAATCAATAGCTTTCAACAAGTGTGATTTTTGCTCATGCAGATCATCAAACTTCCGAGCCAATTGTAAGTAACAGATGCTCAACTCATCAGGCGGCACCCCTTCAGGATTTCTAGTAATCAACTCCTCGTAGGACTGCAGTGTCCGACCGCCACGCCTATCGGTTTCCCTCGTTTCCTTATACAACTTCTCCCAGTCCGAGAGACTTAACAAGCTGTCTGCAAAGACAGAAGACGACCCAATGAGAAAGCAAATAACTGCAAAAATAGAGAATTTTAGAATGCTCAACTTCATTTTCTCTTCATTACAGTTTCCCGCTTAACCTCTTTAGGCAGTTGCGAAAAATTGTGGACATCTGCATGCAGCTTCTCTGTCCTCTGGTGCAACGTAAATGAGGTCTCAGAAGGAGAATACCAGACACGGTCAGGTCCCGGAGGCTTATCACCAGTGTTGGGACTAAGTCCATGAATCTCTATTGAGCCTGTTCCACCAGAATTCACCTGCACTGTAGCATCAACCCACTTAAAGTAGGCTCCTTCAACATCAATTGGGAAAACACCTCGATGGGATAAACCATCATTGATCGGGCTTCCATTCACTACCATGTTATCTCGAATATTAATGTTTATGTAATCACCACCATCGCGTCGCCCAGTCATGCTGCCTGACTGTGTTTCATAGGAATAGTTAGCCTTAAGAACCAAAGAATAGAACGAATCAGGCTTATCATTGGTCTGCGCCTTGTCTTTTAGTGCATCCTTTTCGCTGATCTGAGTCTTCTCTAATCGGCTTTTAGCAGCTTGCTCGTCCAATTGAGCGTCGAGCTTCTCTTTAGGTCTCTCAAGTTTCACATCTTCCTGCACTCCACCCTGAAGCAATGATGGATTGATGAAGCGGACTTTCGATTTGCCAAAATTGTGCACATCACTAGTTCCTGGAAAAGAAATCTGAGAACCATTAGCATTATATGGCTTGTTGGTTGATTCATCGATTGCAGTACCAAGATATTTTCCATTCTTGAATTTATCAAAGTCCCGTCATTTCTCATGATATAACCGACACCGTCCGGATAATCACATGACCTATCACCAGGATTTAGCACGAAAGGATGTTTAACTGCTATGGCATCACCCTTGGTGCTCTGAGAAGCATCAGCAACTATTTGATCGCGAGAGTATGTCCTCTTTCCAATGTGAATCTCACCAGAAGCTTCATCATACAACTGTGGCGTTGCATTCGAATCATCTCCATTGCGCGGACTAGTCTTATCGGGAATCAGGATAGACCCTCCCTCACCAATAAGCGCATCGGTATTTGCAGCTGACTTCAATTCTTGCAATCGAGCAAGATCCTCGGTTGACCTTCCAGGTACAACAACTGCGCCCTTTCGCTTGTCAGATAATTCAATGCTACAGCCAAACTGACGAGTTATAACCCCAACCTTAGCATCTCCGGTTTGCCGAAACTGACTACTCAGGCGCTCATTTCTCTGAGCCTTATTCTCCTGCCTCTTCAAGATAATCATCGCGTTCAATTCACTCATTGCAGGTGACGCTTCAGCCTGCAAATTCGCTGAGGATTTCTCAAGAGACGAATCACTTCTCTCGGATGCACGCTCAGTGCTCTTTGATGAAACAGAGTTCTCGCTATGCGGCTTCATTTGATCACCTCGGCAACATCTTTAGTCATTATACCGAAAGACAATCTTTGGGGGATTTCCACCAATAACATCGACTTTGCTTTGCGGGGATGCATGCATGCAACAAGGATGCCGAGGCAGAGGAATCAGGCAAAAATTGGATTGCGGAGAAGGTTGCTAGCACGCAAGATTTAAATTCCTGAATCAGCAATCACAACTGCCGACAAGCCTTGCCTCAAGAGGTATAGTAGTCTTATGTCGGATAAAGCAGAGCACAAGACAGATAATACTTCTCAGAAGGCTGAGCGAGCAAGCGAAAGACTCGCAAAGGACAGCCCTGAGAACTCCGTTTATGCTCATCGACAAGCATTAAAGGCAAACCCAAATCGGCGTTTCACTGTGAGCCCTGACGGCGGTGGCGGGCAGAGTTTCGGCATCACAGACAAGGGTCGAGTCATTGCGTCTAAGAAGGAATCAGCAGCGCACTTTGAGCAATCCACGGGACACAACACAGGCGTGACAGGTAGAGGTAACTCGCACCTCGATTCGAACCACGGCGCTTCTGCAAAAGATGCAGCAGGTGCGAAGGAACACCCAAAAGAACAGCAGCCAAAATTAAGGTCGAGTGAGCAGACCCCCCATCAAACAGCTGCATCCAACGAGAAGCATCCAGCTGCTGAGAAACAAACAGCTTCTGAGAAACATACAGCTTCTGAGAAACATACAGCTTCTGAGAAACATACACCTACAGAAAAGAACTCGCCTGCGGAAAAGCATCACTCTTCTGAGAAACAATCAACCCCAGAAAAGCGAACACCTGAGAAAAAGCACGCTCCAACAGAAAAACATGCTGCGAATGAACAGAACACACCTGCAGAAAAGAACTCGCATACAGAAAAGACAGAACAACATGCTGCGGCTGAACAGCAATCGCTCATCGAAAAGCACTCGCCAGCAGGAAGACAAAATCCAGTAGAAGCAGCTCGCGCACAGTTCGAGCGAATATCTAAACAGTCTATGCATATTCCACCTACGCCAGAGAATCTGGGACCGGAAGCCCTCCCGCGAGACTACCATGGAAGGACAATGGGAGTGCAAAACTTCAATGACGTCCTTGAAATGGGTAAAGGCTTCAAGGATGGATTTGGCGAAGCGGTCAAAGAAACAGTGGTGCAAAGCGTCGACTACTTGAGCAAGCATAACTTGGTCAATGACCTTACCGCAGGCGCCAAAGAGTCTGTAAAAACAGCATTCGATTACTACGCTGTTCATCTTGGAAAAGGGGATGGCAAAGGCATAATGAATGACGCCGGTCAAGCAGGCAAAGCCATCGCCGACGGTGTCGTATCTTGGTCTGATAGCTACAGCAAGTCGAGCCACTATGAGCGCGGAAAACAAGCTGGAAAGCTCTCGCTGATGTTCACATCAGGTGGAATTGGCGAAATTGAAACTGCCGGTGCAGCTATTGCAAACACAAGCAAACATCTCGGACGCATCTTATCGACTGGCAACAAAGTAGAAGAATTAGCACTTGCTACAGAAAAGACAGGTGCATTTCTAAAGGCTGCGCAGAAAGCTGAGCATGCAGAAGAAGCGCTTGTAAATGGCGAAAAGCAAGCCGTCTTCAGTCGAAAGCAGCAGCCTGAGCTACTTTTTGCGAAGAATAAGTTTGACTTTGATTATCAAAGCGAAGGCAACATTTTTAGGAACCACAACAAAATTGAGGCACGGCACTCACCTGAAGCTGTAAAATCTATCGACAAAATGATGGAAAATAACGTCAGCAGCCAAGCTTCGGTTGAACACGTTGCTAGAGTCAAGGAAACGCTACTAACTCTGCCCGCTGAGCACATCAATGACATTCGAAAAGCAGGTTACAAAATCTTCGCACCTAGAACAATTACAGATGTGATGGACTACGTTGGAGACTTAGAAAACACACTAGGATGCACAGATACCACTAGAAAAATGGTTGTCATTCCTCAGCAGGCATTTAAAAACTCAACGAAACGATTTGAGGCAAGCGGCATTACAGAGGGCGTGGTGCGCCATGAGATAGGACATGCTATAGACCATACTTATGGCTGGACCAAACAAATCCAGAAAATCTACGATAAAAATCGAGCCGAGTCATGGTTCAGCTACATGAACGCTTTCGAGTCTACGGCAGAAAAAGTGGTCGCTGAAGCAGGTATAATCGACGAATCTATTATGACAGAGTCAAGAACACGATTGAGATTGCTTCACCAGTTTTACGAGTATATGTCACCGGACCGTGGTCCGCTTGAAGTACTTGCAGACTGCTATGCAATTTCTCATGGAGGAACCTGCAGGGATCCCAGAGTGGTAGAGAAACTGATTGAAACATTCGGGGAAATAAACGAGCACATGATCGGTATAGACTGGGCAAAACCCGAGTCTAATAGATGGGAGCAGATAAGGAGCTGGTTTAGGAGATGACAGAACGGTTTAACGATCCAACAAAGTTTCCACTCGAATCTGATGTCAAAATCGTCACTCGACGCGCTGATAACAGTTTGGAAGTAAAAATTATGAGCAGCCAAAAGCACCTGAGCTATCACGGTACTCTAGTCTGTCCGCCTGACACCGCGATGCATACATGGCTGTTAAGCTTGAGCGGTCCTTTGAGACCAGGCGAATCCAAACTCATAGGTGTAGTTCCTCCAGACAAGAAGGACCTCAACCCGGATCCGCCACCGCGTAGATGGTTCTGAGTAATTTCAGCAGTTCCAGAAAACCCAGGGGAGTTCGCTGAATACGAATCTAGTTAGAGGACCCAAGGAAGTAGTGGCAGATCTCTACGCAATGGCTCATGGCGGAACCAACCGTATGGATTTCACAAAGAAGAAACTTATGGAGACTTTCGGCAGTATCAATGAGTCGTTGGAAAGAGACGGATAGAAACGGCGCGAAACTTTTTGGGAGGTAATGAAGAGTTTCTATGGAAGGAAATAACGATTACAACGACAAAAGTAAATTTCCCAGAAAGGAGGATCTGGTCTCCGTCATTATGGAGACCGATCACACTCTTCAGGTACGTATCCTCCGAAGTGACAGCAAAATGCACTATCACGGAATGCTCACCTGTCCCCCAGGTACTTTGATGCACTCGTGGTTACTCGAAATAACAGGTCCCATGAATCCAGGCAACATGAGATTATGCAACGTAGATCCTCTAGCAGAGGGAGAATATGATGAAGAAGCCACAAAAAAATGGCTCGTTGACTGAATTGCAGCGTTCAGATCGAAAGACTCTTAGTTGATCAATAGAAATAAGCAACAAAAGCAAGATGCAAATGAAGATTTGCAACCCAGTTCAAAACAGCGATTATCGCAAATGGAGGTACTAATAGGAGACCCGAGACTATTCGAAAGCTGACACAACACTTCGGAGAAATCGAATCAACGTTGGAATCGATGAATTGGTCAAAACGAAATAACTTATGGGAGGCAATTCAATCAAAATTATGGTAGATCAAGAAATTTTCAACGATCCAAAAAGATTTCCAAGGCGTGAAGATCTGGTATCAATAACTATGTTACAGGATACTACTTTGGAAGTACGCGTTCTACGGAGCGATAGCAAAATGCATTATCACGGCATGATCACATGCCCACCAAACACCTTATTGCATTCTTGGTTGCTAGAGATAACAGGTCCTATAATTCCAGGGGTAATGCAATTATGCTTAGCAGATGGATTGAAAGAGGGCGAGTACGATGAAAACGCAGCTAACGAATTCTAGGTAAACCAGAAATCCCTAGACGAAAGCAAGACGACAATGACGGATTTGAAAAAATACAACGACTCAAGAACATTTCCCAGAAAAGAGGATCTCGTCTCCGTTATCATGGAAGGCGATGGCAGTTTGCAAATTCGCGTTCTTCGAAGCGATAATGAAATGCATTATCACGGCATGATTAACTGCCCCAGGGACACAAAAATGCATGATTGGATTATTTCAATGACTGGGCCAATGGGAAAAGGGCAACTTCACCTGTTCGGGTATGAGGAATTCCAAGACCAAGAAATAGACCTCGATGCACCAAATGAGCTATCAGAATTTTTTTGAAAAACCTAACGAATGACAGATCGGTTAAACGAACCCAGCAATTTCCCTTTTAATGACCCCAGCAAGTTTCCACCTGTCGGAGATGTAAGCACTGTGATGATGTTGGAAGACAGCAGCCTCAGGGTCAAGCTCATCAGTAGCAAAAAAGACGTTTTTTATCATAGTACTCTCGTATGCCCGCCAAACACCGCAATGCACGAATGGCTCCTCGCCATCAGTGGTCCACTTGAGCCAGGTAACATTAAATTCATTGGAATAGAAGTTCCAGAAAATAATCCTATAGCTCCTAAGGAGACTCAAATGGACTGGTTTTAGCTGGGCTAATGCTTCACCAGTTTTACGAGGTTCTAAGTCATGTCCTGAAGTCCACAGCTTTGGACTTTGCCCTCGGTTTTCGCCTGCCCACAGGTTCAAGGAAAGCTGCTTTAGTCAACGAATCTAACACTCTGCCTGGTCAAATCTTCAATTTCCAGCGATTGCATTTTTAAATCTCTCAATTTCCTTCAAATCATTTTCGTCGCCAAACTTAGTTGCAGCAGCTTGCCAAATTGCGGCAAATTCCCTCAGCACCTTTGGCTCTCTAATTCTAAACTTCACGAGTCCAGCACCAAGATTTTTGTATAGCTCTAAAGACTCATCAAATTTTTTCTGGGCTTTCAATGCATCGAACAGCCCCCATTCGAGCAAAACCAGATTTTTATCGTTTACAGCGTCAGCGCCAGTAAGACTCTTGCGTTTTTCGTAATCTGCTAAAACAGAGCGGTAAAGAGATTCGGAAAGAGCGAATTCTTTGAGCAAATAGTAGCAATCACCCCTGACGCGATTTAAAACCAAAACATCAGGATTGGAATTATCACTCAGCTCATTTTTGTGCTCATCGAGAAATTTCACGCACACAGCCAAATCCGAAAAGTGTTGAAAATACTCGGAGAATTCCAAAAACAGTCTAAGTCGATCTCCTCCTTTTACTTCAGCCAATTTCTGGTTTACGAAATCGCTAAACGCTTGCTTTTGAGTTCGTAGAGCTTGTAATAAAGAGCATTTTCTGAGCTGAGCATAGACTGGATCACGGACACTCAATTCCTTCAGCTGCAAGCGAAACTTGGAAAAGGTGTTTTCAAAATCGGTGGTTCTTCCCACATCAAGATAAAAATCAGCCAGAACTAAAGACGCGACAGCCCGATTCACAGGCGAGTTTTTAGCGCTGCCAGTTTTGGCAAGAACACTTTCGAAATCGGCAAATTTTGGGGAATTCTCAATGGTTCGAACCATAAATATCACAGAAGTAATATCACTTTGTTCTTTACTGAAATCTGTTTCGATTAGAGACTTGGAAATGACAGGATATAGCTTCCGCAAATTATCCATTTGCCCCAACACGGAATACGAATAGACTAACGAAGATAGGGATTTGAGTGGCTTTGCCCGCCCTGGAAAAGCTTGTGAATAAGCCGTAAGAAGATGGTCAAAGCAGTAGATCTGGTCAACAGGCGGAATTGCAGAAAACAACGATTCTATCAAGGGCATCTTACGACTAAGAGAATTGGGAAGTTCATCTGGAGAAATAAGTATAAGCTGATCAGCAGCTCTTCTAGAAAAAGAACCCATCCTCTCATGATCCACCCACTGAACACTCCTAACTAAATTCAGCAGTACCTCGACATGGGCTGATGCCGCCTCTTTATGCTTTTGAAACAGCACCAACCCCTGCTCTGACAGCCTGATTAACTCATCTCTATTTTGGTCTCCATCAAAAGCTCTGGTCAGCCCCCCCATGATATCTGCGCAATACCGACATTCAACTGCACTCCATTCGGGCTTATTTCCATAAGCTTGCAAAAACCAATCATAATTCTCCAGCGCGAATTTCTTTGCTAAGTCGTATTTTTTGAGATTGCAATAAACGTGAATAAGCACGTTTCGCACGGGATAAGCTTCAACTGGCGTTAGCCCCAACTTCAAAGCTCCGTTGGCGGCTTCAATGACTTCAGACGGAAACTCATTCCAAAAATCTTTTTCAGAAAACACCTTTCTAAAGCACTCTTTTGCAGCTTCAGGATTCGTCGTCTCGCACTTGCGAGCAGCGGTCATCAAAAGAGTCACCGCCTCTTTCCTCGAACCAGACAATTCACAAAGGTTTGCAACCTCAAGATAGGTTTTATGTTCATCATGCAAGCGCCGCCGTGGATTCGCTTCTGTGATTTCTTTGCAGCCCTTTACCAGATCTACTTTCTCACCCAAGCCAGACTTTATTACAAGTATTAGCTCTTCAAGCTCGCTCAAAGCAGTTTCATTCGTCGCGCTTAGCTTAAGGTCAAAGTAATCAAAAGACGGAATAAGTTTTTTTGCTTCGGCATATTTCCGGCAGAAAACTAAGGCGCGCAACTTCGCAAGCTCAATTCGTAGACTTCTATTATCAGGATTATTCTTTTGCCAGTGCTCACAAATGACAATGCACTTCGCAGGATCCTTCGAAACCATATAATCAACGAAATTGGCGGTGAGCAAACTGTTCTTTGTAATTGTGGGATCTGAATAAAGCAATTCCTCTGTGGCATCAGCCTGCTTCTGCATTCCCAGTGCCGCAAACAAAGACAGCTTTCGCATATTCAGAATCTGTTTTTCGCCGGGCGAAAGACTGAATGCATTTGTGAACGAGTTCAATAGGTCGAGCGCTTCTTTTTCATGCCCTTGCTCTGCAAAATCTCCAGCAATTTCCAGCAAATCAAGGAAGGAACTCGGCTTCCTCATCCGGAGAGACAAATTAGAGCGTTTTTGACTTACTTTGTGGAATCCTAAAACTGGTTCAGCACTTTTTTTTCTTGTGAAATAAACGGCAGGAAGGAGAGCAAGTACCATGAGTCCAGACAAAAGAACAACGGTTATCGCAAGCCGATTCGAGGCAGGAGCCGAACGCACAGGCAAGGGCGCATCTCCACTCAATGCAGCAGCAAACTCAGGGCAAGATTGAAAGCGAGCATTTGCATCCTTATTCATCGCGACCCTTAATGAGTCAATTACTCTGTTCGCAGCCTGCTGGTCACGCCACTTTAACGGGGGGAAACGAGCTTCTTGATTCTGATGTTTGTAGAGTAAAGCCACAGGAGTGTCGGCATCAAACGGAGGACTCCCATACACGGCAGTGTAGAAAACACAAGCAAGCGAATAGATATCACTTCGCTTGTCGAGCGCCTCGGCTCTTGCCTGCTCTGGACTCATGAAGGACGGGTTGCCAATCAAGAGTCCGGTTGCAGTCAGCTTCTTATCAGTATTAGACGAACTATTCACCAGAGCCTTCGACAAACCCAAGTCGATAATCTTAGGCACAAAAGGCTCACCATTAGATACGTTGCATAAGAACACATTGTTGGAACTGATGTCTCTATGAAGGATGTTATTCTCATGAAGTTGATTCAAACCGTCACACAGCTGAAAAAAAAGCTTATTACATTCATCGGCAGAAAGCGCACCGAGCCTGCTAACTCGACTCGCAAGACTCTCTCCGTCAAGATATTCCATCACGATGTAAGGCATGTTCTCGTTCTCGAGAACGTCGATTGCATAAACCGAAACTACATTGGGATGGCTTACACTAGCAATCAGCCTTGCTTCACGCAAGAACCGCTGCATATTCTCAGAGTCATGCCCTTCGGCTTTCAGGAACTTTATCGCTACAGTGCGCCCAAGATCAAGATCTTGAGCCTTGTAGACAATAGCAAACCCACCCTCGCCAAGCTTTTGCAGAAGCTTGTAGCGTGAGGCAATAATTGCATCTGGTCCCAGCAACATCATCACTTTAGTCTACCTGAGAAGTTGCTCTTTAGATATCAAGATAAGCCCATAAATATAGTAATCATTTGCGCTTTCGCTCGCAGTACACGCAAGAAACCCCGAACCTAGAGCATAATACGCCTGAAATCCTCGACCTCTTTAAGATCACCTGGGTTGCCATTTTTTGCAGCAGCCTGCCAGAAATCGACGAACTTCTTGAGTCCTATTTTCTGTGCAAACTTGAATTTACTCAAGGCTGGTGCCAAAGTTTTGAACACCCGCAAAGGTATGTCATTTTTGCCTAATGCCATTTTAGCCCTAACAGTTCCCCAATAAAGGAGCGCCAGATCTAAATCATTCCCTACATCAGCTTCGGTTAAGTGTTTTCTAGCAAGATAATCAGCCAATGCCGCAGCAAACACTTGTTCAGACTGAACGTTGTCGCCACAACTATGAAAGCAATCTCCCTCAACTCGAATGAGAGTAGAGACATTATAATTCGTTGAGTCCTTGAGAAGAGCCTCATTTTGCCGAAGAAAATTTGCCCAGATACCGTAATCTCGAAAACGCTCAAAATAACCTGATAACTCAACAAAGAGTTGGATACGCCCTCTTTCGTTGATGTCAGAAACCAGCTGACTTATAAGCGCCGGAGCCGACTTTTCTCCAGATCTCAAAGACAGAATTATTGCATCTCTTCTCAAAATTTCGTAAGCGTATTTATTCCATTTCTTCAAATCAAAAAGTTGCGCGCGGAAGGTGGTGAAACTTTGAGCGAACTCTGCTGACTGTCTTCTATCCAGAAAATATTCAGAAAGTGCGAGGGAACGGACTGCAAGATTTTCTGCAGAAGGATTCTTGCTTCCGATTTTAGAAACCGCACTCTTAATCTCAGCAGAATCTATGGTATTAGAAAAGAACCTGATTAAGGAAAGCATATCAACAGGAAGCTCATTAGAGTTGGCAAAATCATACTCTTCTAGAGAATTCATGAAATCTGGAAAAATTTTTATTACCGATTCGGAGGATGGCATCGCTGAATACGCTGTAGAGAGCAAGGCAAGTAATGCTAGAGGCTGCGAACGAGCCGGGTATGCTCTTTTATAGGCACGTTGAATTTTATCGAGACAGTAAACCGCGTCGCGAGGAGGAAGATTTGCACACATTGTCAAAAATGGTGAAAGCAATTTAGCAAAGGTTTCTGACAGCTGAGGCTGACTGATGTTCTCAAGATCGTCAGCAGCAATTTTTGAATAACGTATCAATGCTGCGTGATCGCATACAGCTTCTGCATCATGAGCAAGAAAACAGAATGTTGCAGCCGTAACAATCGGTGCTTCTTTGCGCCCTTTAACGAGTTCCAAGACCCGATGGCATACGCGTCGGCAATCTTCATTAGCTCTTTGGCTCATAGAAATAAGCCACACATCAGTCTCGCAAGTTAATAGCCCTTTCAAATCTTCAGCTATCCATTGAGACTTACTTGAATAAGTATTCTCAAAAGTTTCGTAGCTTTCCATTGCAACACGTTTTGCTTCATCCATTTTGTTCAGCACGATGTACATCTCGAACAGGACATGACGAATCTCAAAAGTGTTTACATGAGGATGCCTGCTAGCAAGTAACTCCTTGGCAGATTCAATCACCAATTCAGGATTATCTCTATAAAATGGACCGGAACAAATTCTATAGAAGCAAGAAACAGATTTGTCAAGATCTGACTTCTTGCAACCGTGCGCAGCAGCAAACCAAAGTTTGGCTGCAGGCTCGATTAACCCAGCATTTTCTAACAGATCAGCAACCTCAATATAATTATGATACCTGTCAGATATCCTTCTTCGAGGAAGTACGTCAGTGAGCGCATCGCAAGCTTTAACAACATCAATACTTTGATTCATTCCAATTCTTGCAACCAGCTTTATTTGTTCAAGTTGAGAAACAACATTCACAGGGTCAGGGCTCTGGGAGATTCCGAACGAATCAAACGAGGGAAAAAGTTTTTCAGCCTCAGAGAATTTGCGCGTTAAAACTAAGGCACGTACATTGCAAAGTTCAACTATAAAGTCGCGTTCCCCTGGGTTCTTCTTCTGCCAGAGTTTACAAAGTTCAAGACACTTAGACGGGTCTCGGGTAACATAGTAATCAATCAGCGAAATCAAAACTGAATGATTTTCAATTACCGTAGGGTCAGAATACAGTTTCGCCGCCAGGCGATCTTCCTCATGTTTCATACCGAGAGCTGCAGAAAGACTCAACTTCCGCATGTTGAGCAATTGTTTTTCTCTAGCGTTAAGATTGCCTTTGAATGAATCCAAAAGTTCTAGAGCTTCCTTGGGATGCTTCTGCCTGACGAAATCTTCAACCACATCAAGCAGTTCAAAAAAAGACTCGGGCTTGCGCATGCTCAGCGATAGACTGGATTTCCGCGAAATCTTATGACCAGCAGGCTGCGGAAGCTCAGCTGATTTCTTCTTAATCGAGAAGACGTACATAGAAAGAAACCCGACCACAAGAACGCCAGAAAGCGCTGCTAATCTCCAGGCAAGGTTGCTTTTATTTTTAGAAGGGAGCCGTGATTCTCCCCGCAAGGCAGCTGCGAATTCTGTGCATGACTGAAAGCGATTACTAGCAGATTTTTGCATTGCGATTCGCAAAGTGTTTATGACTCGCGTTGCAGCCTTTTGGTCCCTCCATTTAAGTACAGGAAAACTTGGCTCTTCATTTTGATGCTTATAAAGCAACGCAACGGGAGTATCCGCCTCAAAAGGTGCACGCCCATACACAGCTGTGTAAAAAACGCAGCCCAGAGAATAGATGTCACTTCGCTTATCCAGAGCCTCTGCACGAGCTTGTTCGGGGCTCATAAATGCAGGATTGCCGATTAAAAGACCTGTGGCTGTTAGCTTTTTATCGGCAACGGAAGAATTATCTGCGAGAACCTTCGACAAGCCTAAATCTATGATTTTGGGATCGAAAGAATCGTCCGCTGCTAACTTGCACAGAAAGATGTTGTTTGAACTCAAATCACGGTGAAGGATGTTGTTTTCGTGCAATTGATTCAAGCCGTCACAAAGCGCAAGGCACAATTTCATGCACTCGCCATCAAAGAACGGTCCAAGGCGGCTAACTCGACTCGCGAGGCTTTCTCCATCGAGAAATTCCATTACGATGTATGGCATGTTCTCGTTTTCTAGAACGTCGATTGCATAAACTGAAACAACATTAGGATGACTTAGACGAGCAATCAACCTTGCTTCGCGCAAGAAGCGTTCAAGACTTTCAGAATCTTGCCCGTCAGCCTTCAGGAATTTGATCGCTACAGTGCGCCCCAACTCAAGATCTTGCGCCTTAAAGACAATGGCGAATCCGCCTTCACCTAGCTTGTGAAGCAGCTTATAGCGAGAGGCAATAATTGAATCAGGTCCTAAAGACATTCTTCCTCTTGCCCAGCAGAGCAAAGTTCCTGAGTTAACAAGCCAACTCGCCTAAAATATAGCAGAGTGAAGATGTCAGTAAAAGCGTCCCGGCGGGTCTTCACCGCAATATCACAATCAGGGACATTGTCCTGGAAAAACCAGGATGCGCCGTGAATAAACACGGCGCATCGAGCAACCAAACTTAAATGAGGAGATTATCGATGTCTCTTCGAGGTAGGAGCAAAGAGGCTATAAATGCCATTAGCCGCAACAATCGGGGCTTGTAGCAGAGCTTCGGCGCCGTCTTTCATCATCTGAATATCGTCTTTTACGCTGCTTCCGGTGTCGGCTCCGCATAATGATATTGCAACATGTTTGTGAAATAGAAGTACCTCAGTACGGTTATTCCTGAAGAAAATTATCCGGCTTTATAAAATAATCTCTCGGCGCTAGAAAAATATTTCCTTGCGCTACTGAATGAACTTATGGATCATGCTCAAAGCATTCAACACAAACTGAGGAAGCGACATGGAGGTCATCAACACAGCCACGGACATTCCAGATAATGCTTGCCTCTGGCTTGCAGCAAATTTCTTGCACATAATTAGAACCACGATGGTTATGGCGAACCAGACGCCAATGGCTTCGAAGCCGTATAAACTAAACATCAAAACGTTGAAGTGCTCGTCACCTGGACCAGGCGTTGCCGTTTGCACCGTATTTGGTTCAGGCACATTGAAAAACCCCGGCAATGATAATTGAATCAAAGCCGATACAAGCACAGTGACGGCTGCTACAACCAAAAACGCCTTCATCCAAAACAAAATTCTTCGCTCAACAACAAACAAAATAGACCTGCCACTATATAGACTGACAAAGGAAGATGGAATTAATTTTACTCCTCCACATAATAATGCCAAGCTGCACTAACGTAAAGTCTGTTACCGCCTCTCGGCAGATCTATGTCATCACAGCCCGAAGACAAGATTCCATATGCTCAAATATATTCCCGCCCTCATAATTGTCACATGCATAGCCGTTCCAACTCAGCAAGGAATAACATCACCTCATCAGAAGATGAATAATTCCAATGAAGCCAAAATCACTGTCTCGGCACCAAAACAAATAGAGCCTGGGGTTTTCGACTTCTCCTTAAAGCTTTCTGAATCGCTTGAGCCTCGCCGAAATGAACTTCGCAACGAGATAATAGAAGCGCAAAGGAATTTGCACGTTTTTGCTGAGAAGAATGGCTGGTCTCAATTGATGAGCAAGCCACTGGCCGACTCTGCCGAAATTTATGCTACAAAGCCCGAGTGGGATGCAAGGTTGCGACAGATTGTTCCAGATGCCCCAAAGGACATTCCCAAAACATTCTCGGCAGCGATTGAGGGCGGCATACTACTTGCAGTTTCGCCAGACGTTTACTTCGCCAATTACCCTGATGGAAAGTCAGAACCAAATGCTTTTAGAAAATTGATCACACACGAATTCGCGCATAGATTGCACGTGCGCATCTGCAAAGGCAAAGAAGAAAAAATGGGTCCTATGTGGTTCTTTGAAGGATTTGCGATTTATGCAGCAAATCAATTGAATCAACATCCACCGAAACTCTCGGAAAAGGAAATTTGGGCTATAGCGAATGCGAAAGAACGAGGGTCATATCTCAAATACAATGCAGTGTTCAGACACTTTCTGGGTAGCCAACCTTTGCCGAAATTCGTTGATGCATCAATGCAAAACAATTTTGTTGACAAACTTCGCAAACGTTAATCATTGGTTGACTCAAACTGAAACACACATATACTGAGATTATGGACAAATTTGCACACCTACAATTTTCCTCGTCGTCTTCGAAATAACGAAGGCGAGCGATTACGTGCAGTTCTAACGGACATTAGAGTAACGATATTCAGCGCGCCACACAAGGCTCGCTGTTTTTGTTTTTGGCGGTCCTTGTCTTGCAGAAAATTCAAGGAGAGAAGTTATGATAGATATAAACGCCATAAGAACAACGCCACAGCTATTCGCTGATGCTGCCAGGCGGAAGCGAATAGAGGTTGACATTGAACTGATAGTCCAATTGGACAAACAATGTCGCCAACAGCGCGCAGACATTGAGAAACTGCGTGAAGAACGCAATCGACGGGCAGAAATTACGAAAGGATTGCTCGGCGAAGAGCGAGAAAAGCACATAGAGAATGCACGTCAATTAGCTGAGGAACTTGAGGAAAAGGAAAGACAACTCAGACAAAACCAAGTCAGATTAGACATTGAACTCTTGCGTGTTCCCAGCATTCCAACGGATGACACCCCAGATGGTGCAGATGTCACGGAGAATCTGGAGCTTCGCAAATGGAGAACGCCCAGGTTAGCTAACTTTGAACTGCAAGACCACCTAACACTAGCGCAGCGACATAAGCTCGCAGAATTCGAAAACATTCGAAGCTTTGCAGGAGCGAGAGCTTATGCGCTCACCGGCTTTGGTGCTCTGTTAGAGATGGCACTCATGCGATTTGCCGTTGATAGATTGATAGAGAAAGGATTTCAACTTGTGGTACCACCACTTTTGGTGCGTGAAAACGCAATGACTGGTACAGGCTATTTTCCACTGGGAGCAGAAAACGCGTATGCTCTTGAGCGTGACCAATACTATTTGGCGGGAACTGCAGAGGTTCCGCTAGTAGCCATGAGAGCAAACAACACTTATAAGCCCGAGGAACTGCCACTTAAAATGGCTGGCATCTCAACTTGCTTTCGCCGTGAGGCGGGGGCAGCAGGCAAAGACACACGTGGGCTTTACCGAGTGCACCAGTTTCAAAAGGTAGAGCAAGTCATTATTGCAACTAACGACCCAGCACAAACCAGATTACTCCACGACGAATTACTGTTGAATGCTGAGGAAATATTGCAAGCGCTAGAATTCCCCTACAGAATTGTCGCGGTTTGCACAGGTGACCTTGGTCAGGGACAGGTTCGCAAACACGACATTGAAACATGGATGCCGAGCCGAAATGCATACGGAGAAACGCATTCATGCTCAACTATGAACGACTTTCAAGCCAGGCGCATGGGAATTAAGTTCATCGATGAGAATGGTAAAAAGCGATTCGCACACACATTGAATAACACTGCAATTGCTTCACCGCGCATACTGATTCCCTTTCTTGAGAATCATCAACAAGCCGATGGCAGCATATACATTCCAGCAGCGTTGCGACCATATCTGAATGGAAGAGAGCTATTGGAATGAGAAGCCGCCATGATCAGATGATCTTAGGGTGATTCCTAGATACAAACTATACGCAGTTCGACTAATATAACTGGTACTATCAAAGTTGAGGTTCTTTATGAAACACATGGACATGACCGTGCTCATACTCATAGCGTTCCTTTTCTTTGTAGCAGAGCCAAGTGAAGGGAGAGACCAAGTAATGGTTCTAAATCCTGAGATCAAAGCAGCTTCGTTAGAGAAGGTAGCGCGTGTTCCTCCCGAGAAGTGGAGCAATCCGTCTATAACAATTTACGACAATACTGTGGCTGTCAGCTGGAACAGTAGGCAAAAACACAAGGAACTGAAGCCTGAAGGAATTGAGAATTTTCTTGTTAGCTTGCCTGTATCCTCATGGCCATACGGACGAGTAATAATTCTCACGGAAAGTGGACTCTCTGCTGGGACAAAAGCAAGCAAGATTTACCGCAAGCAAAGCTGGGACAAAATTGTTGCTGCTATGAAACGGTTAGGAGTCGCAGTAAATGCTGTACCCAGCGCCTAAAGATGGACTATCTTACGGCGGCAGCTCTGAGATAGAGGAGAATTGCTCTTCGAGAGTCGGACTCACCACCAGTGATGGTTGGTCAAGTTCGTAGCACGAAGTTAACTTGCTTCTAATGGATTAGTCGAAATCAGGCTTCGGTGCCGTCCAGGTGATCTTCATATCGGGGCGGCTTATCGAAGCACCAGCCTTAACCAGTTTGGTTCCATCGGCAATCAGCGTATTCGAATTCACTAGTACAATCGTAGAACGCGCTTGTACGACTAGCTTCGACGTGGAAACAATCATCGCATCAGAATGTCTGATCTCGTTGAGATTCAACATTGATGTGTCAACAACTTTCTGCCAGGTATCACCTTTGAGAGGATGTGGAAGTTCAAACTCAAGTGGCTCCCAATAAGCATTGAATGCAGCATACAGGTGCTCAAAGTTTCTAGTGTCTTTTAGTTCCATAGCAAGACTGTGAGACTGAGGATAAACATCTGGATGGTCAAGCTTCACACCATGCCACTTTAGTAAAGTCATCGGTTCTGAGTCCACTGAGTTGAAGTTAGGACCAGTTTGAGCATGCTCACCATCAGCAGCATTTGCACCACTACCTTGAGCACGCGCACCACCCGCGGAGCTTACATTATCAGAAGCAGCTCGTGCATACCTACCGCTCACCGACTTAGGATTATCACCGCGAGCATGCCGACCATCACCATCGCTCTCTTGCCACAAATAGTTCTTCTTATAAAGCCCAAGCATCTTGCGCAATGCAATCAAATTTCTCGTAAACAAGAATGTCTCACGATTGGTCGAACGTTGACTCCAATCGAACCAGCTCAGCTCACTGTTCTGACAGTATGCATTATTGTTACCCCGCGCCGTTCTTCGCAGTTCATCACCCATTGAGAGCATCGGAGTACCCGGCGCAAGAAACAAAATCGTCAGCATATTCTTGATTTGCTGAATCCTCAGCGCTTCAACTTCTTCGTCATCTGTCGGACCCTCGACGCCGCAGTTCCAACTGAAATTTTCGTTGCTGCCGTCTCTGTTGTCTTCACCATTTGCTTCGTTGTGCTTCTGATTGTAACTAACGACATCATTCAAAGTGAATCCATCATGGCAGGTGATAAAGTGAATGCTTCTTGCAGGGTCCCAATCGCTCTTCCCATAAATGTCTTTGCTTCCACTGATTCTTTGCGATAGAGAATAAACAGAATTCGAGTCACCTCTGACAAATTTTCTAACATCATCTCGAAATGGTCCGTTCCATTCAGCGAATCTATTGGAACGCCTTACATACCAACCAACCTGATAAAGTCCGGCTGGGTCCCAGGCTTCGAGAATCAATTTTGAGGATGCAAGAATAGGATCTGACTCAATTGCCCAGAGTACCGGAGGTCGCTCAGCTGGCTTGCCAAAGAGATCACGAGAAAGAACAGATGCAAGATCAAAACGAAAACCATCAACATGCATCTCTGAGACCCAATACCTCAAAGAGTCGAGAATCAACTGTCCAACAATTGGATGTTCGGACCTCAAGGAATTACCGCAACCGCTAAAGTCCTGATACGAAAAGTCATTTTCATCGAGCGTGTAATAGGTCAGATTATCGAGTCCCTTGAAGGACAAAATGGGTCCTGCAGCTCCCCCTTCTCCAGTGTGATTGAACACAACATCGAGAATCACTTCGATTTTGTTTTTATGAAACGCCTTCACCATATCTCTAAATTCATCAGCAGCTTCAATGGCTGTGCGCTTTGAACTATATGCCATGTGCGGCGAAAAGAAGTTGATAGGGCTATAGCCCCAGTAATTTGTACGCCCAATCGGCGCGTCAAACTTATCGAAAGTATGAACCGGCATCAACTCTACCGTAGTGACACCAAGCGATTTCAAATACGGAATTTGCTCGATGATTCCCGCAAAGGTTCCGCGAATGTCTTCTCGCAATCCGGAGTTAGGATTAAGCGTAAATCCTGCAGGATGCATTTCATATATGATCGTTTCTGAGAAAGGAATCGCAGGCGGGCGGTCATGCTCCCAATCATAAAGACTGGTATCAAGCACCACGGACTTCAATGCGTTCGCACAGTTATCGCCTGGCACCATTGCTGCATCTCTGGAGTAGTTTTTCCATCCAACAACACCGCGTGCATACGGGTCAATAAGTATTTTGTGAGCATCGTACAATAGCCCCTGCTCAGGCTCATATGGACCATAAGCACGCCAGCCATAGTGCTGATTTGCTTTGCACCCAGCAATGAAAACGTGCCAGTAGTTCGAGGTAAGGTTCTCCTCGGCGCTGAGTTTGTATACAGCAGAGGGCGCATCGCTATCTTCGTTGTCAAAAAGTAGCAGCTCAAGATAGTCAGCTCTTTTTGCATAGACTACGAAATTAACACCATCAGGCATGATGGTGCACCCTAAGGGATAACTCTTGCCTGGGCTTGCTTTCAGTTCCATCTTGTCTCGTTGCCACTTTAGAAATTGTGATACTACACAAGATTTGCCCAGATTGTCATTCTTTGCTCTATCTTTTCAGAAGGATTCATCATTTAATTCCGACCAGTTTGCCTTTTTCGCTAGCTTTCGCAGACCCACTTTAATTGGGCACTCACTTTTACGTGCGATAAAGCATCGGAGGCGTCGAATCAAACTTTGTTGTTTCGAGCCAATAACAGGAATAAACTGCAAATCCGCAACAAACCAGAAGTGCGACCCCAGCAGCAAATAATTTCATAGGAATTGCGGCTTGCAGCTTTGCTGGCGCCTTTTCCTTCAGCATCATCTTCTTGCAAGCCCAAACTAACAAGAAGACAGCGCGCCGTGCGGCATATGCAACTATCACCATGGCGGTAACGGGAGCCGCAAGAAAAGCCATAATCGCCAGAATTATCAAACCCATCGCATAGGGAAACGTTTCCAAATCTAGCTTCATCACCCTTGGAGATGGCTTCTTGCCGAAATTCATAATTTTATCGGCTTCTGCGGCACGAGTCAGAAAGCGCATTAGCGGCAGGAGGAAGAAACAAATTACTAATGGTATGGCGCCGCTGTGCAAACTGAATTCTCCATTGCTTCAAACGCCATCGCGCCGAAATCTCTCTCTATTGTAACAAGCGAATATCACAAGACAATATCAAAATACTGCTGTCGTATTACTGATAGAGATTTGCGGACTTGCGCAGTCTATTTCTTGAAAAAAAAGTGTATTACAGTTCATCGAGTTGATTGCGCTAATTGAAAGTATCCGCGCACGCGGATCTGACTTAGAAGGAGCGCAAGAATGAGAGAAGTCGATAATTCACCAGCACTGAGAAATACAGAAGACACGGATGAGCGCAATCAGAAGCCGGAAGATATATTTTCGTGCATATCTAAGGAAATTTTTGCGGCGCCTCCATCAGGAAATCAAAAAACGAAAACGGCGAGCGAAAGCCCCGTTGAGAAGAACCCGCAAAAGAAAGAGCTGCCACCACTACCTTATGCTGATGCGTCTATGTATCCTCCTTTCGTTGATGACAGAGGATTGCCAAAAACATCTAAAGATCGCAAGGAAGAAGACGCAGCGTCACCGACCAACGGAAAATCGCGAAGTAGAGCACTTACGGAAATTCCCAGCATTAAAGAGCTGTTCAAGAGTCTCAATCTGACGGGAACAAAGGACCTTTCCAACGAGCCTCTACCGTATGCAGATGCATCGATGTATCCGCCGTCTAAACAGGTCACAAGAAATTCTGATGAGCTGCCGAGTTCAGAGAAACCAAAAAGCAGTGACGACTCCCTTCTTGATTTGCTCAAGCTGTTAAACATAAAGCCAGAAGGCAAAGATGAGTGGACGGTAACCGACAAAGTAGATCCCGGCAAGAAACTTGAAGACGCCACAATAGAAAAATACGCCAGCGACATTGCCACCATACTGGTGCGAAACACTGACTTTGCTTATGGTCCAAAAAAAGAAAGAATGCAAAAGATGTTCGAGGAAGCGGGTTTGGCAGGGAAGGAGTCCTTCGAAAAACTAGTTGCCGCGATTAACAAAAAGCTGGAGCCGAGCGGCATGAAGCTAGATGGAAAGATCGGACAATGGACATCAGAAAGCACAGAGATTCACCATCCAATGCCTAAGGACAGGAACCTGGACATATACTACTATCCTCAGAAAATCACAACTAAAAAAGATGGCATTTCTATGGACCTTTCATTGAAATCGAAAGGCGGACAAGAGGAAGACCGAATGTCTTTAAGTAAGGATATCAGAACCCGCGTGAAATCAGAGATTCATGCGCCAATTAGAATCGCAAATCCGCGGGAATACAAATGGGACGACATTCGAGAATTGCTCAAGAAAGAGTAGCGACGGTGATCCAGTAGCGACAATGATCCAGTAGCGTCGATGATCCAGTAGCGACGGTGATCCAGTAGCGGCGATGATCCAGTAGCGGCGATGATCCAGTAGCGGGGATGATCCAGTAGCGACAATGATGGCGACAACGATTGAGTAACAACACTAAACAGACTTGATTGGCGCAAGATAGCAGATGAATCGATAACGTCGGTTCATCTGCTTTAATTTCTCGATGCGGACAAGAATGGTAATGCCATTCTCCACAGTTAATGCTGTCCCAGCCCTCTCTCGAAATGAATGGTAGGCTGCTTCAGCTCTTCCTCTGGAACCGCTCGGATCTTCCCCGCCTTGATTCCTTTCACAAGTGCCTCGTAATCTTTTTCATTTTGCTTTGCGTAAGCGAAAGCAAAGTTCACAAGTGCCTCATCGAACATCTCGCTGCGCCCAAGATAACCATATAACTGAATCGGGTCGCCAGTTCGCGCATGCGCCCGAGCCAGCGCGTAGGCACAAATCTCCGCGTACTTCTTAAATGATTGTTGATCAAGATCGCTCACAGGAATTGAAGATTTCACATCCATCAATTGCCGAACATAGAAATCACGAACGGGTCCACTTGCCCAACCTAGAAACATATCGGACGCGGATTGCAAAATGCGCTGACCACATACGATTCGCTCTCCGGGGTGAGAGAATTCGCTTTTACCGACGTGCCATTCAAACACCGATGGTAGTGCCTGCTTTAACTGCAAGAAAATGTAATCGTCATCGCCACCTTCACCATGAAGAAGCATCACTGCAGCAAGTACACCGACGCTTCCAACGCCAACGACTTTGACAGCAGCATCAACAAAACGATAGCGCTCTAATAAGCGGCGCCTGGATTGCCATAAGCTCTTCGAGTAAGAACTCATAATAGCTTTGATCACGTCAAGTGTAATTTTATCGGGATGAAATATCAGTGGCAAGCTATCGCGAATTCGCAGCTCGCCATCGAATTTCTCCGTGAGTTTTGCAAGCGCGCCTCTATGACTACGTTTTTCCTTTAGTTTCTCCAAATCAGCAAGTGCGAAGCCCTTTTTACCTGAGCGTTGCAAGTGCTGAACAAGATAATTCCAATCAATGCGATGATACCAGACGTCGAGAGTGCTCATCTCCGAAAACTCTTCCATCTTTTCACGATATGTCCGAGCCAAAATCTGAACGCTCTTTTCCGCGACAGACCGCGAGAAGCCGTTGTCCTGCGCAGCTATCACAAAGCTGGCAGCAAGCCGCTTTATGTCCCACTCAAAGGAACCTGGGAGGGTCTCGTCGAAATCATTCAAATCAAAAATCACATTGCGCTCTGGTGTGGCGAAAACTCCGAAATTAGACAGATGACAATCACCACAGAGTTGTACCATCAATTCAGTGCGAGGCATCGAAGCAAGATCATGCGCCATCACTATGGCAGCGCCGCGAAAGAAAGCAAAAGGCGATTCCATCATCCGCCCATATTTGATAGGAACCAGGTCTTCAATTCGCCCAGTGTCTTGACTCATAAGCAGGTCAACCGTCGGCTCACGGTGCCTCGATGGGCTCCACTTCGAATGGTCTTTTCTCGATAGAACCTCGCGAACGCGTTTTCCCTGATCAAGCCGCTCTTTAATTGAGACTCCCTTAGTTAGAAGGCGACTCCAATCGGTCAACAAACTAATGGTCTGCTCATCGGTGGTCATACTTGTCCTCAAGAACTTGTCGACAAGGTAATGCGTTCCCGAAGACAAAATTTCCTAAGCGCAAAATTGCTTTAATCTTAGGAATTGCGTTGAATCAAACGGACGAACCAGCAAAATGACAGAAAAAGTGCACAGCCGCCATTCAATTGACTCAGATAAATGAAGCCGACTGGGAGAACTTAGGTTTCAGTTCTCTATAACTCGCACCCAAACTCGAGGGATTTATGAGAGCCTAGAGTTTCATCTTGCCACTAACTTTCAGCTCTATCTTCGAATCAACTGGGGTTATGTTTAGCTTTGATATCGTCAAATTGCTTAGCCGCTTATCTGCATTGGTTCCCAGCAACGATAATTCCCCATTTTTCTTCGCAATAAGTGGAACCTTTTTCTCCACATGAATGGGTATGCCATCGGTAAATTTTCTGCGCGCAAGCTCAAGAAGTTTGTCAGCCAGAAAGTCCTCTACTCGGGAAACTCCATCAACCTGCGACCAATCAATAGTGACGTCAGCTGGCACTGGCAGAGCGGCATCAATCACAACATTTAGAAAACTCTCTCTGAGATTTTTTCCGGGCTCAAACGAAAATTTGCTTTTCACATCACATTTAGCTTGTTTTGCAAGCGCACTCCAGGGCTTGGTTTCATACGAAACGCCTGCGCGAGGATGCGGCAAATGCAATTTACCGCCCCCAATTCCAAGGCTGAGATTCGGCCGCCCACGATCAACAACACCAGATAATTTCACATCTGCTGAAAGAGAGAAATTTGCACCGTTATCTACCAGGTCGATAGAACCTACTTTTAGATTCTCAATATCGATTTGTTTCAGGGTCGGATTTTTCCATCGCAACGGAATCTCCTTGTTGAAAGTAGCGTCCATGGAATGTGAAATCGCGCCTGGAATCAGCTTGCTTATAGTTTTTTCGAGTTCAGACTTAGCGATCAGGATTGCACAATCGTCTAGTGCCAGAGACTGCTCTTTTTCGCTACCAGATATTGCGGCTTTACGAATCTTGAGTTCGATGTTTCCAAAGCCAATTTTCTTGGGACTGGCAATAGCATCAAGTTTGAGGTCGATATTTGCTCTCTTACCGTCAGAACGCCCTTCAATGGATCCAGCAATTTTGTCAAAACGCACTGCCTCGTTCGCGTCTCGCAGAACCACAATTTTGGCTCCTGAAAAATCTAATTTTATTGGAGCGAAGCGCGCAACTTCGGAGTCTCTGACCACACTGAGCGGTGAACTGGTAGCAACTTTAGAGTCAGTGAGATCAACAGACGTAGTTGTTTTTCCGTTGAAATAGGAAATTGAACGAGGTGAAAATTCGAGACCTTGAAGATCAACAGAAGGCACCCCTGCAGCCGACAACTCAAACGGTCGAAGTGTCAGTGAGTTTGTGCTTATGCTAATTTTTGCACCAGAAGCACTTGTGTCCGAAAGTGTGGCTGCTGGCAAAATCCAGTCTTTAGCACTAGAAATGCTAATACCTTTATCTTGCTCTAATTGAAAGGGAAGATTGATTGCTTTTGCAGGGTCGCTCTGAAGTTCTACTTCACCATCTCTATAACTTAAGCCTCCGCCAACCATCAAAGTTCCATCAGCGTTTCCCTTTGCAGAGGAATTATTCGGGTTGTAAGTACAATCGAGCTTAGAAAGTGAGAGTTTTACCTCGCTTAGCTTTATACTCTGCTTTTCTTTTATTTGCTTTATGTCAAAGGGTCCGATTACGGTATCACTTTTGGTACCATTCGGAATAGAAATATGAAGTTGCCCATTCCTGGATTCTGCATCCAAAGCGGCAGTTATGAATGATTCGTTATGAGGTTCGATCTCCAAGTTCTGCTCTTTTAATACCGACCCCTTCAGCAAGTGCAAGTTACTCAGAAGATGACCACTCCAGTTTTGCGGTTCAGCAAAAACAATGTCCTTAAATTGAATTGAACAAGCATCGCCAATCTTGATATGATTAGCGTCACGACTGATTTCACTACCATCTCTTAGTTGCAAGTTAAGTTCAGGGATGCTTAGTTTAGAAATGAATTGACGAGGCAGCTTTTTTTCAACCGATTCACTAACTGGCGCTTGCATCACGCTTTGAACTACGCTTCCAACAAGCTTTCTGCAATAGAGGAGCATATCAAACTGCACCTGGGAGTTTTGCAGTTCAATTTTCGTAGGCATAGGAATTTCGTCAACAAAAACAGGTTTGGAGAAACTCAAAAAGCCCCTGCTCTTTTCTAAATTGATCGCTCCATCATCTGCAACATCGACAGAAACAGATATTCTGAATTCTGTTCCATCGTCCACTCGAATTTGACGTTTTTCGATGCTAGCTTTTTCTGCAGCTAAAACTCCAGAAGCCGTCAAGTCTAGCTTGGATGATGCCTTCAGCAAAGAATGAAAGAGTGCATCACCGAATTCAACTTTCAGAGTCTGAGGAACGCTGATTGATGCATCTGGTATTTTGCCTTTTCTGAGACATACAAAAGCTGCGACGATCGCAAACGTGAGCAGAATAACTGCTGCAAGAATAATTCCGTTCTTATTCATTCACCCTGATGGCTTTGCGCTTGATGGAGCTTACTATGTTAGAAGCCCAACGAATTAACGTCAAACAGTCATCAAGAGGAGGTCCAGTAGGCTCGATACCGAAGCCTTCCGACAGCGATTCGAACTCGGAGAGAAGAAGCCTGTCCTTAAAGTGATCGCGCGCGAAATGTCGCGGGATGCTGTGCAAGAAACCATGTAGAGAGGGCAAGGATGCAAGTCTCGAAGGTTATAACAGCGATACATCAATCGCGCGCCACCACTTTGAAGACAGGTTATTGCAAGCAAGCATTTTTTTGATCATATTGGAGCCAAATCGGCTTAAGCAAAAGTGCGACTCATCAACTCAATGCTTGGATGCGACCTGCCTGATCCCGCCTAAGGCGGTCGGCAATAAGCATTCATTTCTGAGCGCATTTTCCTCCTTGTGGTCGTGGTTCTCATTCCCTTCTACTCCTTTTGTTCAGGTAAGTCTGTGTGTGTGTGATCGCAGCAGGATGCGATTAGCGAACAGCGTGGAGGCGAGGTCTGGCTTTAAAGTAATATGCGGGTGGTTCCGCTACGGTTATCGCGCGGGCTCCTTCAAACAATTCACTTCCATCGTCGTAGTCCTCATTCGATTTTTCAGAACCGGAGGAAACTAGAGAAGGTTTATTCATTCTTTGTGGGAAGGAAAGTTGAGTAGCTGAGACTACCGGTGTCAGGCGCTCTTGCCCTTCCCGGTCAGTCCAATGTTCCATAATCAGCCTTCCAGAAATTCCAATTTGTTGACCCTTATTGAGATACTTCTGTGCGAGTTCAGCAAGCCTTCCCCATGTCTCAACTTTGTAGAAATCAGTTTCAGTTTTGCTTTTATCTGGACTTTTTTGACCATCCACCGCCACAACCAAAACAGTCTTGATTTTGCCTGACGCGAAACAGATTTGCTCGGGTGCTCTGGCGAGGTTCCCCACTATGGATATATTGCTCATGCTCATTGTAAATTCCTCCGGCAAAAATGGAGCTGCATCGTACCCGATGCCGCTTCTTTAGATTGGTTAGTTAAATTGGGGAGATGGGAAAAAGATAACACCCATACATCCGTATGTCAATCATTTTCTTTTCGCCTGGAAAAATTTCTGAAACGACCGCCTGTACTAACATTAGCGGGACCGACTTGTCAAGAACGCGTGTATGGTACACATACATACGAGTAGCTTCTCAATCATTCGCATCGATTCCAAGAATCAAGACTGCGAGTCAGTTTGAATAACGCTGAGCCAGACAGGATAAGTACGACCGCCTACTGGGCACAGGAAGAGTACTACAGGAGTACTGCACTACAGCAACTGCATATACAGCCGCTTTCGATTTCAATTCGTATTTCAAAATGTGGCAAATGCCAGGCTAGATAGTTAGTTTGAGCCGTTTTTTGGGTTAAATATGAAAGCTACTATGTAGTGGACATGCTGACGAAAATGGACCTTGACGACGACGACGATGATTTTCTTACCGACCCGTGGTTCGACCGGTTCGAGTTTATACAACCACTGGGAAGTGGTGGCATGGGCGAAGTCTATCTTGTCGAAGATAAGTCGAATGGGCACGCGCCTTGCGTAATCAAAAAGATCTTCAACAACAAAAAGGGTGACTTGCAGGCACAAGCTGAAATGCTACGCATGGGCCAGCGTGAAGCCGAATTTTTGCACAAACTGAATCATCGCGGCATCGTCAAATATCTGGCCGACCATTATTCTGAGAACGAAAATGGTTACTACGTTGTTATGGAATACATCGAAGGTAAGAATCTTGAAGAGCTACTTCAACGCGAGTCGACTCTCAGTTCCGATACGGTTCTTCGAATTGCGATTCAGTGCTGTGATGTCCTCGAATATTTACACTCGGCGGACCCTCCAATTATTTACCGAGATATCAAACCAAGCAATTTGATGCTGAAACCGGATGGACTGGTGGTGTTCATCGATTTTGGTATCGCCCGTGATACTCCTAAGGATGGTCCTGCGACAAGAGTAGTTACCTCGGGTTACTCACCACCCGAGCAATATTTTGGTAAACCAGAACCCTGCGGCGATCTCTACTCATTGGGAGCCACCATGCATCATTTGCTAACCGGTGTGCGGCCTAAACCACTAACGCCGTGCGATCCTCGAAAGTACAACTCGGAGATCATGCCGGATCTTGCTGCGTTAATAACTGAATTAACGGCGCAGGACAAAGATGACCGCCCGCCTTCCGCGAGGGCTGTACAGTTCGAACTGTTCCGCATATACCAACAGCTGCATCCTGAATTCGAAATTCCTGACTTAAACATGGATGCCGAGGCTGAATACGAGGCTGAGATTGACAAGATTCATAAACGCTCACGTCGTAGATTTTCCAACGATGAAGACGCAGATGACGACGAATACGATGACACCGAATCTGGTGGCACGCCCAAATTAGTGGATAAATTCAAGAATTGGTTTGGCAATCTCGGAAAACGCGCTGATTAAGCCAAACTAACAATATCGCTAGATTATGAATGTGGAAAAATGCAGCTGTGAAAGGTGCGTAGTTGTACCACTGCTTTGCCGCCACACAGGTAGAATTACGAATGTCAAGCTGTTGCAAGTTCCTCGTTTTCGATACATACTCAATGAAGATTGGCGAAGGCAATGGGCCATATATCCACCGGAGACTATTGAATGAGAACTCGCTTTCGCGCAAAGATTGAATACCTGGATGAGGTCCTATACTGGGTTTCCATCGTTCTAGTGGTTGTTGGAATTTTGACAAACAAGCTAGTGCCACCAAAATTCGATGTGATAGTTCTCTCGGGTATCTTTTTCTTTTGCATCGTATTAAAGCCTATGATCCTCATCAGAAGCCGCTGATCGCAAACTGTTATTTTGTATTGTGAAATTCTTCTGACTTGGTTTTTCAGAAAGAGGTACCAATATTTCACATATCACTTTAAGAGTGATTGATAACACCGAACGAATCTCCGCAACCCCGCTAATGACAGCAGTTTCAAGTCGATAGAATTCGGCACATTACTGAGCTTAGTTCAGAAATATGGCAAAATTTTGGCATACGATTGTATAAAAGTGATACCACTTTAAACTCCATCACAATGTTTTCAAATAACTTTCAAATTTCAAATGTACGATGAAGAACGCGGCAGCTTTTTCAATATCGCGAGTTGATCGCTGATCGCAATGCTCAATCGGAAGCTCAATCATCGGAAGGGTCAGCTATTCATTTTTCCCGCAAGCTTTTGGAATGCCAAAATTTTTCCACAATTGGAACTTATCCAGTCCGAAGTGCTACGACTTATCTAATCCACAGCTGAATAGAATACGTTCTACTAATTGGTCGTATCCCATTCCAGTTTCCTGGGCCATTGCAGGTAGATCTGAAGTATCAGTCATGCCAGGCAGTGTATTAACTTCAAGAACATAAGGTTGACCGTCCTCGCTCACCATCATGTCCACCCGCGCATAACCGCTGCAATGCAATGCACGGAATGTTTGCACAGCGAGTTCTTGACACTTTTTAGTCAACTCTGGCGATAGTTCAGCCGGCAAAATAAACTCAGTCATGCCCTTGGTGTATTTCGCTTCGTAGTCATAAAAGCCAGCTTTCGATTTTGGACGCAACTCGAGAATCGGCAACGCCCAAATATCCTTACCATTACGAGTTTCTGGGCTCTCTTCCAGCACACCTACAGTGATCTCCTGACCTTTGATGTACTTCTCCAGAAGAACGCCACCATACTGGTCTAGAGTTTCAACAACCTTTGTCTTGATCTCAGACTTGTCCTCAACTTTCACAACACCGACCGAAGAGCCCTCATTCAATGGCTTTACCATCGCGGGCAACCAATCAACTGAAGCAACAATGCTGTCTACTGTTTCTCGTTCTCTTTCGCTGATTATTATTGTTGGTGCGTATGGAATATTGTTAGCTGCCAACAAATTCTTGGTCAAAGGTTTGCTCATCGCAACAGCGCTAGCCAGCACACCTGAACCGGTGTAGGGTATTCCAAGCAGCTCAAGCATGCCTTGAACTGCGCCGTCTTCACCGTATTTACCATGCAATGCCATGAACGCAAATTCGGTGCCATGCTTCTTAAGTTGTTCCGACAGATCCTTATTCACATCTATCGACTCAGCATTTTCGTAACCGAGACGCTTGAGTGCAGCCAAGCAATTGCTTCCAGAACGAAGTGATACCTCACGCTCGTTCGACAATCCGCCACATAATACTGCTATCTTGCTTTTCTTCGTGATTTTTTCCGACTGTTTCATGATTCACCATCCCATATCTCTGATATGTTTTCCGAAAAAGTTCCCAGAGTCTTCCATTCGGGATGCAAGCGCAACCCGTGACGCTCTTGCACAACGTCTTGCATTCTTCGCAACAATGTCACCACTTCTTTTGTGGAAGCACCACCCAAATTGATGACGAAATTCGCATGGATTGCTGAAACCGCAGCGTTCCCTTCTTTAAATTCTTTGGCTCCTGATTTATCAAGCAAGAAACCCGCCGTCTTATCTGGCGCAGGATTCTTGAAAGTACTTCCGAGGTTAGGCCAACCGAGGGGTTGGGTGCGCCAGCGATATTCCTCGTTGTGATCGGTAACCTTCTTAATGTCATCGGCAGCGCCAGGTAGCATGCGCAACTTAGCGGAAAGTACTATCTGAGAAGCTGGGTCGATCGCAGAGTTGCGATAAACAAATTTGAGATCGTCTTTGCTTACTTCGCGAATCTCACAGGTCCTGCAATCAAGCACAAGGGCTGATTCAACAACATTCGCCATGCAACTGCCATGAGCGCCGGCATTCATCACCACAGCACCACCAACGGTGCCAGGAATACCAACAGCAAACTCCAGACCAGACAAGCCGAGCCCAGCAGCGTATTTTGCTAGATGAGGCAAACGCGTGCCGGCATCAGCAACAATGACGTCTTGCTCTGGAGTACTAAGTTTGGTCATTTGAGTCATGCGTATGACGCAGCCCTCAACGCCCTCCGATGAAATCAAGGTATTCGAGCCACCACCCAGAATATGCCATGGCTCACCATCGCGATTCAACTTATCAATGAGTTCAACCAGCTCTTCAGCTGATTGAGGCTGGCAAAAGCGCTGCGCTTCGCCGCCCACTTTCATGGTTGAGAATCGCCATAATGGGATATTAGTTGTTAGTTCCATCAAAACCCTCGTTGCGAATCAATGCGAGAAGAGGTTTTCCTAGCCCTGTGATATCGCCGGCACCAATCGTCAAAACGATGTCACCAGGCTTCAAGTGTGCTTTGACTTTTGCCGGCAGTTCCGAAACAGGACCTTGCACATAATGTGCGTTATCGTGTTTCACTGCCTGAGCAAACTTTTCTGAGTTAATACCTTCGATCTGTCCACCTCTTGCAACATAGACATCTGCAAGCAAAACTAGATCAGCATTTGGGAAAGCGCCACAAAATTCGTCCCAGAGGTCGCGCAATCTTCCAGGCTGGTGAGGCTGGAACACAGCAACAATGCGTCCGTATTCTTTGCCTGGGCGGTTAGTTCTTCTAAACTGCTGCGCGGCTTCCAATGTCGCCCGAACTTCGGTTGGGTGATGGGCATAATCATCGACTACCAAAATATCGTAAGACTCACCAATGTGCTCAAATCGGCGAGCAACACCATGGAAGGTTTCGAGAGCCCGGGCAGCACCTTCAAATGGCACTCCAAGCTCCATGCACACAGCGATAGCGGCCAGCGTATTCATCTTATTGTGCATGCCAGGAACGGCCAGACGCATCGTGCCTAATTGAGTCTTGCCATTGTAAATGGTGAAACCGCCTTCGGTATCAAGCTCAAGGGTGTAGTCAGCTGATGGAGACTTGTCGCGTGTTCCATAAGTGACAACTTTGCCTTTCAGCAAAGGTTGCAACTGCCTGCACCCAGCATCATCTGCGCATAGCACAACGCATCTGCGAGCCTTATTTGCGAAACTAGCCATGGTGGCAAGAATCTGTTCCATTCCGCCAGGATAATTTTCTAGATGGTCTGGTTCTATGTTGGTAACGACAGCAATTTCAGACGGCAAAGTCTCGTGTGAACGATCGCTTTCATCAGCCTCTGCTACGAAATATTCGCTCTTGCCTGCATGCGCATTGGACTTCATGTAAGCAAAAATGCCGCCGACGACAACTGATGGATCGTTGCCTGTGTCCATCAATGCTTGGGCGACCATGCCAGTGGTAGTCGTCTTTCCGTGTGTTCCAGAAACAGCTACCAACTTCTTGCTCGACGACAAAAATGCGAGCACTTCAGAGCGATGGTAAACAGGAATATCATTGTCGAGAGCCCGTGCCAGCTCAGGATTTTCTCTTGTAATTGCTGTCGAAACCACAACAGCTTCTGCTTTTCCAAGGTTTTCTGCTTTGTGCCCGATGTGAATATCCGCGCCCAAAGCTTTCAATTCTTCAGTGATTGGGCTCGCCGCTTTGTCAGAGCCCGACACCTTCGCGCCTCTCGCCAGCAAAAGCAATGCGAGTGCTGACATCCCTATTCCGCCGATTCCAATAAAATGAATTGGTCCGGCGATTCGCCCTAGCTCGACCTTTTGCTTACTGTCAGAAACTGATCCTGTCACTGGCTCAACCGGGCGGGATGTGTCTATTTCCATTGATGTCCTCGCAAAAATCTAAAGCCTAGCTCAGCATAGCCGAGATAGGACAATCCATTGCTAACTGCTTGTTAAAGCTAGGCAAATTCGTCGCGGTCGAATTTAGCCTTCTTTGGATCTTTTGATTTGTGCTACGAGCCTGCTCTTGCGACGAGCTGCAGTGTTCCTGTGAAGAACGCCTTTGGAAACGGCACGGTCGATGATAGAGAATGCATTGCTCAAAGCATCTGCGGCGACTTTGCTGTCATCGCTGCTCAAGCTGTCTTCTACTTTGTTGCGAGCAGTTCTGATTGACGATTTCCAAGTACGATTCTTTTCGCGGTTGCGTTCTGCGACATCGACTCTTTTAATAGCTGATTTAATTCTAGGCACGGCTAGGAATTCCTAATTTATATATGCAAATAACGGCTAGTTATAATAACACAACGGCGGAAACAGGCTTCAGCATTGTAACGGACTAAATTAACGCGAAAAGCTGGCCAGCGTTGGCGGTAAAGAAATGACAAAAAAATAAGGTCCCCGCGGGGGCGAGGACCTCAAGACTTTTGGCTTACTTCTTACTTAGTTGCCTTTCTGATTCACTGCATCGGCAATGGTATCTAAGAACTTACGAACACCTGCCGGAGATGAGTCTTGCACATAACCGCCGAGGAAGTTTCCACCTTCGGTCACTTTCCTGGCTTCGTCACCGTAGCCATTTTCCTCTAGCATTGAAATCTTCTTCATCGAATTTTCGAGATGCTTTCGAAGTCCATCAAGAAGTTGCTCTGGAGACATTGTTCTTGCCAGGTAGTCCGAATAGGATTCGCCCGAACCTTCCTTGAAGCCATCTTTGCCTGTGAGAGCTACCTTTTCTTCAGAAGCTTTATTTTCGACCTTTTCGGGGCCTTTTATAGCGTGCAGCTCCTCGTGGAAAGGTGAAGCAGCTTCCTGTGCAGCGTTCTCTGCACCTGCCGCATCTGCCTTTTTACCGATATTTTCAAAATCGCCGCTCATAATTCCCCTTGGTTACTCCCTTGACCGCCACTACCCTTTAGCTTTTGGTTCTTTCGAGGCTTTTCATCCTCACCTTTTCTAACTTAACCTTCCGCAGCTGGATCGTCAATGTGGTTTCTACGTAGAGGGTCGCCAAGATGAGCAAAGTTTTCTCTTGGCAACCACCGGGCGGGCGTTTCGGGGTTTAATCTATTGCTCCTCATGTAGCACATCCATGCAGGTACAGCTGTGGACAGCTCCAGCCGGCCGGCACGGCTTATGAGCGGTCCTCGACATGGCAACCGCGGATCCGTTAGGTCTTTACAGGGCGCATACAGATGAAGAGGAAGCCCCGCTTCAGTTCTCAGGTTTTTCTGCTCCGCCAAAAGCGAAGGTTTTCCCCTAGAACTCAAACGGTACCGCTTCAGCTCTCTGTTTTTTCTGCGCGGGTGGATAGGAAAGCTACTTTGCCGCAGTCGGAGTCACAGGACTATTCGAACCTGTCACCGGTTTCGAAGTCCAATCAAACACGTACTTTATATCGACAGTTCGCGGGCTACCTTTCGGCAGCGGATCCACATTAGCGACAAGAGCAGCCAAGGCAGACTTGTCTACCTCCTCACTTCCAGAGCTCTCGACAATTTCCGGATTGACTATTTTGCCTTCACGGGTGATTGAAAACATGGTTGTAACACGCTTGCTCTCCAACCCTTTAGGAGTTACCCATCTTTTCTGGATATCAGCCTTCATTTTAGTCACGTAAGGGCGCAAATCTAATTTAGGGTCAAAATCCTCATCATCTTCGTCTTCGGCCGCAGAACGAACAACAGGCTTCGCAACTTTGCTCGGCACAGGATTTCTTGCCTGAAGTTTGATACCAGGTTTGGTAGCAGTATTAGTAGGAGCAACAATGTCTGGTCGGCTCATACCAAGATTATCTAATGGATGACCGATTGCCACCTGATGCGGCAACGAGCTCTTTACCATCATTCCTATAGGAATTGAAACGGTCTGCGAATTTTCAGTTGGAAGAGCAAGAACTGGGGACTGAGCACCTGATTGCTGCGTAGCTTCTTGCACTTTCTGCCAGACATACTCAGCGGTCATCGCCAGGGGAAAGTTGCCTCCACCAGTCTTTAACGCTTCAACAAAGTAGTGAACAAAGTATGTCTGCAAGCTCGTTTGGTCATCACCTGATGGTTTCAACAAATCAGATGCGGCCAGAACTGTCACACCGCTGTTTGATGCCAACCATTTCAAATCATGAATTGATTTATTTGCATCACTGGCCAAAGCTGCGTTCGTATCGAGTAAGCACAAAATGTGAGTCGAACCAATTCGCTGACGTACATTCTTCAGGAAATCGAGAAGGTTTATAGCAGTTTTCTCGGGCTCAGCAAGCTTTGAATCATTTGCGCAAAGGAAAATTTCACCAGCAGCGTTTTTGACAAGCTTTGAATTCATGTAGATAACAACCAAATCATCGGGCAAAGCTTTCTTGAACAACCACTCATTGAATGCCTGCTCTATTCCAGCTTTACTGGCATCAGCACCATTCACCGAGAGGACATGGTCAAGGCCGAAATGGCCAGAGTCTGCGTCCTTCAAAGCGCGAGCCACATCAGAAGCGCTCTTTTGTGCCAGCCGCTGCCCGGTGATTGCAGGGTCAGCAAACTTGTTGATTCCTACGACGAGAGCCCATTTGTCTCTGATGTCCATTTTCTCAGGCTCAGACTCAGTGTTCGCTGCAGGTTTTTTCAAGCCTAGAGCATTCGCGGGCGAAAGCCCTGTGAAAGAAAGCGCACAAAGCACTGCAAGATTTATTGTGAGAATTCGTTTTGTTGTCATGAGCCTGTACTTTTGCCGGACTTGCCTATAGTTTAGCGCCCTTTCCATCACCTTTCAGATGATTCGATAATACAATCTCTAACAAAACGCTTATTTGGCAGCCTTGGACAAGCACAATTAAATTGGACTCAAGTTGTTCATCGAATGTTTCCTGAGTACACGGACCTAAACTTGAATGCCGGCGAGAATGTGCTCACGAAGCCTCCGGTTTATGCCAAACAGATCAAAAACCAACTCATCGATTTCCGCTAAAGCAGATGTTCTCTTTCTACCTTGCTTGCATTCGGGGTCTGGTCCACCTAACAGCACACCAAGCTTTTCGATATCTTTGTCTAACTTGAGATTAACCGGTGGTAGTGGCATGTGCTCAACCGTCTCAATATCAATCTGAGCGAGTGCGCGCTTATGCTCGCGGGTCTTCAACCTGTAGTAATAAAGGAAGAAACTAGAGTTAAGCAAACTGGTATAGAAATCAACGCTCCTAGAAGCAATTGTTTTCTGCGGAACAAAGCTATGTACATTGTTGAGATGATAGAACCCACCCTTATCAGCAGCAGCCACCAATCTGTCGCCAGTTTGCCGAACCAGAACCTTTTCCCTCTCAATAATATTTGGGTCAAACCCACCTGCGAAAAGCTTCTCTGCAATAA
Source organism: Obscuribacteraceae bacterium (SeqCode) (assembly GCA_044226015.1). Taxonomy (GTDB): domain Bacteria; phylum Cyanobacteriota; class Vampirovibrionia; order Obscuribacterales; family Obscuribacteraceae; genus JAIEPM01. The sequence continues at coordinate 625,849 of JBGAHS010000005.1, read as the reverse complement.
TTTCAATCCAATTCTCATTCCAATCAATCTTATACGCTGTCACTTCAGCTCCAGAAGTGATACCACGATGAAAATACTTATTCAATTTCCGCCGTGCAACAATCGAAGCCTGTCCATTACGTGCGCGAATACCAGTGTGCCCTCGAAGTTCCTCTTTAAGGAAATCGAAATCCTTGCAAAGCTCAACCAGTTGAAGATCCTCATCAGAAAATAAAAGCTGAAAGCGCTTCTTATCAGTGCTAACAAGGGACTCAAGAGGTACGCGGAAGTTCAATTCTTGCAAAACCTTTTCCTTATCGAAATAAAGGCTCTGAAGGTTGACACTAGATGCTGAAAGCAACTCTTTCGAGCTCGAACTAGAAGCAAACTTTGCGTATTGCGCCAAACACCAGCGACCCACCGTAGCATCACCTATGGTGCTTTCCGGCAATTCTGTTAACTGAACGATCTCTACGTTATTAAGAATGTGTTCGCGAATCTTTTGATAATAGCTCCCCGTCAAGAAAGCGTCGGGTACAAGAAAAATACACTGTCCTCCAGGCTTAATCATCTGAATGCCAATTTCCTGGAACATAGAAGTCAGTCGAACCTTATACTCGCTTGAGGCGGGAAACCTCTTTTTCAGAAACAACTGCCATTCTTTTGACAATGTTTGTTGATCGCGCGATCCAAAGCTAATGTACGGCGGATTTGTAATCACCAGGTCGAACTTTGGTTCAGCGACACATGCATGTGCCAGCGAAACGGCTGTTTCGATGGCTGTTCCAATGACTGTCTCGATGGCTGTCCCACCCCGCATATCTAAACCAAGTGCAATCGAATTCAAGAGTCCATCTCTAACTTGGAAATGTTCATCCAGTGCAGCTAAAAGACCATCCACTTCTTTAATGGACAAGATCTGATCGCGCTTCAAAAATGAACGCGCAACCATAAACACAACAAGTACCTTAGCAATCTCAATCGCCTTGCCATCAATATCGCGTCCGAATAGACACTCTTTCGCGAAACGAAGTATTTGAGCACTCTCAGACAGCTGCGAATCTGCCATTCGCATAGCTGCCAACAAGAAATTTCCTGTTCCACAAGAGGGGTCAATTATGCGCAAATCTTGCTTAAGCAGTTTCAATTTATTGGCTGAATCGCTGTTAAGCCAGAGCGCGAAAGAGCGATCAGCTACCCATGATGGAGTATAGAACTCTCCACTTACACGTTGATTCGATTTCAAATCGATATATGGTTTATTGAGATCATTGATCGCAAGTGGCGCCGAGAGAGTCTGCTGGTAGATGTCACCAATCGTTTCAAGAGACTCTTCAATAAGCTGCTGAGAAAGGCTCTGTAAGTTTTCGAAGTCTTTGCCAACAATTGGCACCATGTCACTTATTTGAAATGGATATCGATCAGCTAGTGAAGCCGAAATAAGGGTCGCCCGGGTGTCATTAGCGCTGTACGAATATATAGATTCCCGACATACAGACAAACCATATCTGGTGCCAAGGCTATGCAAAGCTATAAACAGGCTATATTGCTCACATAACTCTGCAATATGATCAGTATTCCGCATATCGCTCGATATACAAGCCGTATGAGTGTCATTACCGAGTATTACAGACGCCGCAGCCAAGCGAAAATCAGAGATTATTCTCTTTGCTGATTTTGCTTTCTGAGCTTGCATCGCGAGTAACCTCTCTAGCGATCTCCGCTGAACAAGCCAATCTTACATCATTTCGATTTTGAACGAAACCAGGTTTGATTGCAAAACGGTGTGGAAAACCAGACGTATTTTTTTGCAAGACCTTAGTCTTCAGTTTAGCCATTAAATTATCTACAGCTGTAGATAAGCCTGTAGATAACTCTTTCTTGTCAAGAACCAAGTCGTTTCATCTTATTTATGCTAAGCTCCCGAAAGCCCCCAGATTCAAAGTCTTGGGCGGTCCCTGCGAATTAATATGGGGTATACCCATGGCTGGCAAGTTGTATATAGTTGGGACACCGATCGGGAACCTGGAAGACATATCTTCGCGTGTAAAAAGGATACTCGGCGAAGTTGATCTCGTTTTCGCAGAAGATACTCGAGTGTCAATCAAGCTGATGAGCCACCTCGGGCTAAGCAAGTCACTGGTTAGCTGCCATGACTTCAATGAAGAGAAACGCGCAGCAGAACTGGAGAGAATTGCCGCTGAAAATAAAGCTGTCGCCTTGATTTCCGACGCAGGCACGCCACTCATTTCCGACCCTGGCTATAAATTTGTACAAAAAGCGATTGCGCTCGGCATCGATGTTATAGGCATTCCAGGACCAAGTGCCGTAATGCAAGCTCTTGTTGCTAGCGGCATTCCATGCGAACGGTTCTCCTTCGAAGGCTTCCTGCCAGAGAAAGGCTCAAGCAGAAGAAAACGACTTGAACATCTCAAGAACGACGACAGAACACTGGTCTTCTTCTTGCCAATTACAGACATCCAAAAAGTCCTTCCTGAAATAAATGAAATCATGGGAAACAGGAAGGCTTGCCTTTGCCGCGAACTCACGAAAAAACACGAGGAGTATATTCGCGCTAACGTATTAGACCTACTTGCCATCGCGCAACAGCGAGAACTCAAAGGTGAATGCGTGCTGGTTCTTGCGGGAAAAGACGAGACGATGAATGTTTGGACCGATGAAGAGATTCAAACCAAGTTAGAAGACTTGCTTTCCTCAGGCGCCCGCCTAAAGGATGCGGCAAGAATTATAGCGAATGAGTCAGGTCGCAGCTCATCAGATATCTATAAGCTGGGTCTTCAGCTAAAAGAGTGAAACATGCGATAATTCAGGCGCACCATGCTGAATTAAAGATGTTCAAACCCGGTCAGATCTATAAAGCCAAGATTGAGTTGTCGCCCACGCAGAATGGGTTTGGCAGAGCAACCATAGTTGCGGTAGATGCTCATAGCATATATTTTCAGCTCAAATGCAGCAAAGGCACCAAGGTTGCGCGCGGTGCAAAGATTTCTTTTGTCGGAAGCTCAGCTAACAACCGATTTAACGGACTGTGGTCCTCCGAGATTAGAGGAGCCAAGATAATTGAAGGAAGAACTTGCCTACAGTCGCCAACTCCCAAATTCGAGCAGTCAAATCAAAGACGCGTTCACGTCCGTACAGACATCAGCGTGCCATTGAAAGTTGAAGGCGATGATTGGAAAGACTTTGATAAGGAACTTGTCACCCGCAATGTCTCAAGATTTGGCTTGGGCTTCGCGGCGCAAGGAGAGTGCGTCGAGCGCTTTGTGCTTGATCAAATGATCCTCATTTCCTATGACATTGGACCTGTGCACATAAGGAATCGTTTTCGCATAGTTAACAGCAGATTTAACTGGCTGTTAAATCGAACCGAGATTGGTGCCGAGATTGTCGATGTTGACACCAGCACTCTGGAAAACATCGAGAACATGCTTACCTATCTCGGCAGTCAATTGCAGGGCACGAAGGGACAAATGTCCGACACGGGCTCTTTGCGCACGTGGGTAAAAGCCGGTCGCGATAACCTTTCCTTTGTGAAGGGACCACCGCCTGCTGCGAACAAAAGTAGTGCGCAAAGTTCAGGAAATGAGCCACAAGAGCCTGACGCGAATGAAAACTTCGAAGATTTGAATGACTATGAAGAAGATGTGGAATTGCAGTAGCGATACGCTTTCAACTTTAAACCAAAAATACTAAGAGGTAATAGGAAGGTATGACAATGAGCGGAACCGGAATTCCAATGGTCGAAGCAATAGTTCTAGGCATCGTCCAGGGCTTGACGGAATTTTTGCCGATCAGTAGCTCAGCGCACCTCAGAGTGGCACCAGCAGTGATGCGACTCATGGACCCGAGCTATACCGACCCGGGAGTAGCTTATTCCGCAGTTATTCAACTAGGTTCTGTTCTTGCTGTTTTGACCTACTTTTTTAAGGACCTATTGCAAATAGCAATGGGAGCCTTCAAAGCAATACAAGACAAAGAATTTGGGAGCAAAGAATTCCGACTGGCAGGTGCCATCATAGTCGGTACCATACCAATTTGTATATTAGGACTTGCTCTTAAGCCCTTACTCGAAGTCAATGACAGTCCACTTCGTTCAATCATGACAGTTGGAATCGCCTCAATTGTTATGGGCTTGCTCTTGTTAGGAGCCGAGAAAATTGCAAAGCATTCTCGAAGCGTAGATGATGTGGCAGGAAAAGATGGGTTGATTGTCGGTCTAGGTCAAGCAATGGCTTTGATTCCTGGTTGCTCACGCAGTGGCTCTACGCTTACATTTGCTCTTTTTCTTGGATTCAAAAGAGACGAAGCCGCAAGATTTAGTTTTCTGTTGGGAATTCCTGCGATTCTCATCAGCGGACTCGTTGAGCTAAAAGACATGGTGAAAGAAGGACTTGGTGACGCGGCTATAAGCAGCCTGCTTGTTGGGCTAGTTGTGTCAACGATTGTCAGCTTTGCTGCGATTCACTGGATGCTGAAGTATTTGAAAAATCACTCCACCCTTGTGTTCGTCATCTATAGACTAATATTTGGTGCTGCACTGATCGCCTTTTCTGGAATCTTGAAATAATCATCTGCCAATTTCGATCTAGAATAAAAGGAAAGCAAAAGGTCAAGCGACCGGAGAGACAACATGGATAAAACAGAGAACTTCGCAATTTTTGCCGCAGGTTGATTCTGGGGAGTCGAGGAAGAACTGGGAAAACTGCCAGGCGTCATATCAGCTGAAGTTGGATATGTAGGCGGTAGAACAGAAAACCCGACATATGAGCAGGTCTGCTCAGGTAGAACCGGACATGCCGAGGGAGTAAAAGTGATTTACGACCCCGAAAAAACAAGCTATTACGAACTCGTTCTATTGTTCTTAAGGCAACACAATCCTAGTTTTGAAGTCCCTTTTTACAGAGGCGGACAATATCGCACTTCTATCCTTTTTTCTGGCCCAGGGCAAGAGGAAGAGGCGAAGCGTGCGTTGAAAGATTTCGGAACCAGAAGCAAACGGGCAATCCATACATATTTAGAGCCAGCTGGCACATGGTGGCGAGCCGAAGAGTACCATCAGAAATATTATGAAAAGCACCGCGTGAACTTCTGCCGCTAGACGTCGTAGCTAGTGATGTCTGGTGCGGGATCATACGCTGGCGGGTCATATGCTGGCGGGTCGTATGCAGGTTGGTCAAACTGCTGCTCACCTCCACCTCGGTAGCCATCGTCGCCTCCACTTCGATAACCATCGTCGCCTCCGAAGGTTTGAGCACCATTGCTGTCGCCCCAGCCTAGCGTAGCGCCCCAGCCTTGACCAGTGGTATCACCACCGGCGGTACCTTGCTGGGCGTTGTCGCCACCCCAGCTGCGATCGGCGCCCCATCCACCGAAGAGCCCAGTACCTGGCGCAGCACCGGCAACATCAGAATTGCTGGTGAAACTTGAATCAGTACCGCCCAGGTTATAAGTTGTTTGATTATGTATGTGGCTACTGCCACCACTAATCCAATTCCAGAACAGAAAATGTTCAAAAAGTCCCCAGCCAGAACTTGAAGAGGGCGGTGAAGAACCTGGGCTTTGGGCTCTGTCTGCTGGGGCAGGTCTGGAATCAGAGAAGGTCCGCGGAGTAAGGTCCGGTTTTATATTTTCACCATAGCCAGCCGGCAAACGAGCCTGGTTTCCTTCAAATGGAAAAACGCCCTTAGGATGCATTGCAAGTCCTACCGGCAAGAATCCTTCTCCCTTGGGGTCCGATGAATTTCGCCACGTAATTGCATGTGATGGATCAGCCATCTTAGCCATATCTACAGCAATGCCACCATTCTCTGTTCTTATAACCCTTAGGGTATTAGAGAGGGCCGGAGATGCATTGAATTCAGTGCCTGCAACCGCATCTGATGAAATCCAGAGTGTATTCTTTGGTCCAGTCTTCAAAGCCCAACTTGGGGTCCATCCAACCGAGCCTTCAGGCATCTCTGCAATTGTTGTAGGTGCCTCTAGTGGTTTAAGATCAACTTTTTCTGCCGCGCGCACTCTATCAGCAGCATTCTCAAAACGAGACAGTCCATTAAAGCCAGCCCCAATCAAAGCGTCCTTATACAGATTAACTTTGAAATCTGATACCAGATCAGTATTGCGCTCATACAACATATGGTCCAGCCCAGTCTCAACAGCAGCACCCGGAAGAGCAGACAGAGCACCAGCAAACATTCTTGAAGCTGTGCCGCTCAAATTGCGCTCGGCCATACGCTGCAGAATACCGTTATTGAATGCACCAAATGTTCCCATCATTCCAGCACCTAATGCCGTATGCTTTGCTTTCGAAGACCAGAAGTTCTCGTTGTCTGATTCAGAGCTAAATAGTCCGGTATAAGTGGCTCCAGTTAGCGCACCTTCAGTAAAAGACTGACGGAACGTAGCCTGTCCAAGAGCCTCGCCTGATGAGATCAGCCCTTTGCTTGCCTCGAAACTTCCTAATGATCCACGAACAACTTTATTAGCAAGAAGCATCCACGGAAGCATTCCTACCACATCACCAACCATTCTTCCGTGCCATGCCGCTGAGCCGACTTCCACATCTGCTTTATTGTTGGCTACAATCAATTCTTTTGTTTTGTCGTAAAGATGGGTGTCAAGAAACTTGCCCACAGTATTATCGACAAGTTGTGCAGCATTATCGAGAGGTGATTGAACAAGAGAGCGCAAACCAGCATGCCATGCCTCTGAAAAGAAGCCAGGTTTCTCTACTGGAGCAGACAAATCACCATATTGCCTGTAGTCATAACTATTACTTAATCGATGCCTATCGCTCCTTTCATAAGGATGACGATACTGGTTATATTCGCCATCATAATCATCACGACGGTACTGGTAATTACGGTACTGGTAATTACGGTACTGGTGATTCTCGCCATCGTTATCAGGACGACGATGCCGCACAACTTCAATTTGAAATTCCGGTTCATTCTGAGCCAATTTACCAGTGCTAACACTTCGAGACGATTGAAGGCCGTTTCCTTTCTCCGACGAATACGCATCCTCGTGCAGACTACTGAACCTTTCTTCCGCAGAACTGCGATTCACACTTCTCGAGTCGGGATTATCAATCATTCTGTCGGTCTCCATGGTTTCAGATCAAAGTAAAAAATTCTGAGTGAACAACACGTGAGTCGCTTACTGTGCGTTTGTGCACTTTGCGTATAATCCACACCGTTCACCCAAGGTTCACCTAAAGTTGGAATGATCTGGCATTGTCGAGACCTTTATGCGGTATAAAATGAAAGCTGCCTCTGAGAATACTAAGGCTAATACCTTTTTTGCGTGGCTTGATTCAGATACTGAGAAAAAATCTCCGGAGAAGGTTGTACGCCCTGAACCTGAGCCAGACAGATGGATACCATTTGCTTTCTTGCATTTGAGTTGTCTGGCAGCTCTGGCGATGCCAGTATCATGGTTCGACGTGGCAACTTGCTTTTCACTATATTTGGTGCGCATGTTCGCCATCACAGGTTTTTATCATCGCTATTTCTCACACAGAACATTCAAGACTTCGCGAGTCGCTCAATTCATATTTGCGGTGATTGGACTCTGTTCAGTTCAGAGAGGACCGTTGTGGTGGGCTGCTCATCATCGCAAACATCATGCCGAATCTGATGAAGAAGGAGATATACATTCCCCCATCTCGCGCGACTTCCTCTGGGCTCATATAGGATGGATCACTTCCTCCCAGAACATGCCTACCGACTACTCAAGGATTAAGGACTTCGAGAAATTTCCAGAGCTGCGATTTCTGAATAGGTTTGACTGGCTTATGCCATTGTTACTGGCAGTAGGGTTGCTCGGGACTGGTCAGCTCCTACAACTTTATCGCCCCGACTTGCATACTTCGGGACCACAATTACTAGTCTGGGGTTTCTTTATCAGCACGGTTCTTCTGTTTCATGCGACTTCAAGCATCAACAGCATCTGCCACCTCTGGGGAAGTCGAAGATACAAGACTAATGACAACAGTCGAAATAATTTTCTCTGTGCTTTGATCACGCTCGGTGAAGGCTGGCACAACAATCATCACTTCTACCGAAATAGTGTGAGACAGGGCTTTTACTGGTGGGAAATTGATTTTACTTACTATGCACTGGTGATATTAAACAAACTAGGCATCATTTGGGATCTCAAACATGCTCCACAAAAGGCTTTAGAAAATGCTCAAACCGAGCTAGCACCACAGGCGGTTCAGACATATTCGAGGAACCGAACATGAAGAAACTCGCCATAGTGGGTAGTGGGATAGCCGGGCTCTCCGCAGCATACTACCTGAGGGACCAGTATGAAATAACCATTTTCGAAAAGAACAATTATGTCGGTGGTCACACCAGGACTCTCGATTTTGCGGAAGATGGAAAGTCTGTGTCATTAGACACAGGCTTTATGGTCTTTAACCACGTCACATATCCAAACCTTACAAAATTGTTTGCAGAACTAGATGTAGCAACAAAAAGGACTGATATGTCTTTCAGTGTTCAGCAAAAGCGTTTCAACCTGGAATATTCAGGCGCAAGTTTCAATCGGCTGTTCGCAGACCGACGCAACTTAGTGAATTTGCGATTCTGGAAAATGCTCTTTGCGCTTGATCAATTCAATAAAGATGCAGTACCGTCCATCGATGCGGAGTCATTCAAAGCGATGTCTCTCAGGGAGTACGTTCTTTCGAGAGGTTATGGTCAAGACTTACTAGATTTCTATCTCGTTCCAATGAGTAGTGCGGTTTGGTCAACTCCGCCCTCGAAGATCATAGACTTTCCTGCAAACAGCCTACTTCGCTTTTTCCATAATCATGGTTTTCTGGGTCAGAAGACTCAGCATCAGTGGTGGACGGTGGAAGGTGGCGCACGCGAGTACGTGAAGAAGATCGAAAGCAAACTGCCGAACAGCAGCAGAAAGATTCACTCTGCAGTAGAACGAGTTAGCAGGGCATCCAACAACAAGGTGCAGATACGCACAAAAGAAGGCGATAACTTTGAATTTGATAAGGTGATATTTGCATGCCATGCCGACGAAGCCCTTTCAATTTTAGACCAGCCACGTGAAATCGAGCACACATTGCTTTCAAAATTCAAATACCAGTTAAACAATGCCATAGTCCACACAGACACTAGTGTGATGCCTGAGTGCAACCGTTGTTGGTCATCATGGAACTATCGTATTGAGCAAGACGGTCACACTGCCACAACCCACTACTGGATGAATTCGCTGCAGGGCGTGTCAAAGAAAAAGGACTATTTTGTTTCGCTGAATAGTCAGAATATTATTGCTCCATCTGCGGTGCTGAACAGCTTCGACTTCCATCATCCAATCTTCACCCTGGAAGCTGTCGAAGCCCAAAAGTCACTGCATAAGCTCAATGAGAACAGTGGAAACATCTATTTTTGCGGAAGCTACTTCACCTATGGTTTTCACGAAGACGCTCTCAATTCCTCGCTAGCTGTGACTAGAATTCTGAGTAAAACTGGTATTTTAGTATGATTCAGGCTTTAACAGCAGCAGAGAGGAATAGGAACAAGGTAAGGCGATTTGACTCCTGCCTGTACAAATGTTCTATTAAACACCGACGCTTCACCCCGAAAAAGCATGAATTTTCACTCTCTCATTTCATGTTCTACCTCTGGTTGGATGAACTGTCGGAATTAGAGTTAGCCACTTCATTATTTGGCACTGAGCAGCAAAGGATTTTTCGCTTCCTGGAATCAGATCATTTTCCCTTGAGAGATCAAAACAATAAAGAACCACACAATACAGAACAAAAAAATACAGAACGAAACGACGACAATGACTCAGGCAAAAGCTGCCCTGTAGCGCTTAGTAAAAACAAACCAGCGGCCAATCGCATTGACAGAGAGAAGCTCCAAGTCTCAGCCAACAGCAATAGCGAGAACCTAGACTGGCAAAACAGCCAGGAGGCACCAAGCTCCTTACTTGAAAGAGTGCGGGGTTATTTGCAAGACCAGGGAGTTGAGGAGCAAATTGAAAGAGTGGCTCTGCTATGCAATGTTCGAAACTTTAACTATGTGTTCAATCCCATCTCTTGCTTTTATTGCTTTGACTCTCATCAAAAGCTAATTTGCTGCATCGTCGAAGTAGAGAATACATTCCATGAGAGAAAAATGTATCTTCTTCGCGACTTAAAAGCTGACTTCTTTTGCGATGTACAGAAAAAGTATTTCTACGTCTCTCCATTTACGGAATTGGACCAATTCTTCGACTTCAAGGTCGGCATTCCCGGCAAGCACTTAGCTATTCAAATAAGCACCACAGAGCTAGCTGATGACGCTCAAAAGCTCATCATGGCTGGCTACATCGCAGGAGAGCGACACGAATTCAGCGATAAAAGTATCTTAAAACTTGCACTGGCTAATCCTCTCTGCACAATAAATGTCATTTTTTTGATCCACCTTCATGCAGCGATTTTATGGCTTAAGCGCATACCTTTTCATAGAAAAGAAGAGCATCCAGAATTACAAACGAATGTTCTAAATCCAAGACCAATTCAAAGCGAGTAAATGATGATATCAAACCTGAACCACACAATTCCGACACAGCCAGGAAGCGCATTTTCCAGCTTTATTAGACGCCAGGCAAAAAGCATCATCATTTCGCTCTTAAGACAATTAAGGCGCGATCGGCTGCGAATCATCACTCCAGATGGTGAGTCACTTGTCTTTGGGCAAGCCCAACCGTCAGAATCTATATTCAAAGAAACGCCAACAATTGAAATTTTCAACGATGAGTTCTTTGAACGCTGCTTGCTTTATGCAGATTTAGGGCTAGCAGAATCTTATCTGGACGGACTATGCCAGATTAGTAGCATCAGGGACGTCATCTCCTGGTTTCTCATAAACACAGACAACTCACCTGTTATGACCGAGTCAAAGAAATCTGGAATCGCATTCAATTTACTAGGTGCATTTAATCGCCTGGCTCACGTGGCTAGAAATAACTCAGTCAAAAACAGTCGCATTAACATATACGAGCACTACGACCTGGGAAACAATTTTTTCAACAAAATATTAGACCCTTCGATGACCTATTCCTCAGCCCTATTCGAATCAGGAAATCAGGATTTGGAAACAGCTCAATACGCCAAATTCGATCGCATTTGCAAGAAGTTGCGGCTCAACTCAAAGGATCACGTCCTTGAGATTGGCTGCGGATGGGGCGCATTTGCAGTTCATGCAGCGTCTAAATATGGGTGCCGTATCACCGGAATAACAATATCAGAAGCGCAACTCGAATATGCCCAACGCAGAGTGAGAGCCGCAGGGCTAGAAGACCGCATCGACCTGAAATTACTCGATTACCGAGACCTCAAAGGTAGCTTTGATAAAGTCGTATCCATAGAAATGATCGAAGCTGTTGGTGACGAGTATATGGACAAGTACATCTCCACAATCGATTCAGTTCTTAAACCCCATGGTCTGGTACTCCTGCAGATGATCACCTGCCCAGATTCGCGATACGAAACTTTGAAGCGCAACGTCGACTTTATTCAAAAACATATTTTTCCGGGTTCACTACTTCCTTCGCTACGCCGCGTCTCAGGTGCTATGCAAAAGTGTGGAGACCTGTTCCCAATTGATGTTTTTGACATGACTGACTCGTATGTAGCCACTCTAAAGCTGTGGGATAGAAATTTCAATCGTGAGTGGCAACATATCAAAGCGATGGGCTTCGATGACAAATTCAAGCGCAAATGGAATTATTACTTCGAATATTGCCAGGCAGCTTTTCATATGCGAAACATCTCAGTAGTTCAGTCTTTGTACTCGCGTCCCAATAATTATGAGCTGAGTTCGGAACTGGTTGAATGAATGCATTCTTGATACTGGCAATAGGATTAGGCTGCAGTGCGGGTTTCATGACTCTCACATGGTTTATTGCACAGCGAATTCGAAATGCGGGAATCGTTGATTTATCGTGGGCGTTCGGGTCAACAATTCTCGTTGTGCTTTACTTGCTTTGTTCAGGAAACACTGGTGGGCGGCAACTGCTACTGGCAACAATGGTTGTAGTTTCTAGTCTTCGCCTCACCTGGCATCTCACTAACAGATTTTTGCGCCATTATCCTGAAGAAGACGCAAGATACACCGAGTTGAAGAGGCAGATGGGCGAAGACAAGAATGGCATAAAGCTGCTAGTCATATTCCTCTGGCAGGGACTCATTCTATGCCTTATGTCTGCACCATTTGCATTTGTAGTGACTGACCATGAACAAGCAATTGATGCTCTTCACTGGATCGCTGCATCCATCTGGCTCATTTCAATGACGTGTGAAGCAATTTCAGATCAGCAATTAGCCGAATTTTCGAAAAACACAGCCAACAAAGGTAAAACATGCCAAACAGGATTATGGTACTACTCGCGCCATCCAAACTACTTTTTTGAATGGTTAGCTGCGAGCTCGTTCACTATTTACGCGCTCGGTTCGCCGTGGGGCGTCCTCTCAGTGAGCTCGTCTCTAACACTCTTACATTTGCTCTTCAACGTAACAGGCGTTAAACCCTCCGAAGAACATTCAGTTAAAACGCGATCAGATTATGCAGACTATCAAAAAAGAACCTCGGTATTCATTCCCTGGTTCAGGAGAACAACATGACCAGCAGCACATTGAACAGAAAATACTGTGAAGACTCAAAAAGCAATATTGCCCTCTATGACTTTATTGCGACAGGCTTGGTGCCAGAATTCGTCGTGAGACTTGGCATTCGAAACATGCTGGCACAAAAGACGCGTGAACTCGGTAGCGGTAACCCGGCACAAAGGAAAAGAGACTTTGTTGAAGAACTGAGACATTCACCAGTGGCAGTGTCTACCGATTCAGCAAATAAACAACACTACGAGGTGCCAGCTTCCTTCTATGAAATGATACTCGGCTCTAACATGAAATACAGCTGTGCACTTTGGCAAGACAACGACAGTTTAGATTCAGCTGAAAACAGAATGCTTGCCGAGACGTGTGAGCGTGCCCAAATTAACGACGGACAACGGGTGCTCGACCTCGGGTGCGGTTGGGGAGCTTTCTCACTCTTCGCTGCTGCCAAATACCCTGGTTCGACTTTTATAGCGATTTCCAATTCAAACAGCCAGCGTGAAAGTATCATGCGTCGAGCTGAATTAAGAGGAATAAGGAACCTGACCGTACTAACCAGGAACGTCGCCGAGCTTACCGAGTCATTCTTCGGGGAAAATGAACGCTTCGACAGAATAGTATCGGTCGAAATGTTCGAACACATGAAAAACTACGAGAGACTATTGCAAACACTTTCATGCTGGCTCAAAGCTGATGGCAAGCTATTTGTGCATATTTTTACACACGTGGAACATCCATACCATTTCGACAGCTCTGACCAGAACGACTGGCTCACGAAGTACTTTTTCACGGGCGGAACCATGCCATCACATGATCTGTTATCTCACTTCAACAAGGACTTGAAAATCGAAAAGGATTGGAAAGTTAACGGCAAGCATTATCAGAAAACCGCAGAAGCCTGGCTTGAGAACATGAGTTCTAACAGGGAACGAATTCTTCCCATTCTAGCTGACACTTATGGCGAGGCTCAGGCAAAACGTTGGTGGATATATTGGCGCTTGTTCTTTCTGGCATGCGCTGAACTCTGGGGCTACAGACAAGGTGAAGAATGGATTGTATCGCACTACTTATTCAAGCAAGCACGAAACTAAGCTGAGCGCTTAATTCCAACAAAGCACATCATCACAACGGCATACTTTTCGGTTCCAATCAAAAATTTGAGAGATTTCCACTCAGGAATGACGCTACCGGAACGGGCCATACAGATATCAGGATAGAGAATCTCATCCTGAAATTTCTTCAAATCTGGAAGTGTAGTCATGTCAGATTTAGAAGCGTTGGCACGTCCTATAAATTTGACCTTAGTGAGGCAACCGAAGTTGTTATCCAGGGGCGGAATATGAATCTGAATGGATTCACCAATTGAAGCATTGATGAGTTCATCCTTCAGTTCTTCGACTAGTCTCTCAGTGAGCTGTCTTGCGAGTTCTTTTTCCTGGACTTTGGATTGAATATTTGCTGGTGGAACTGTTGCCACTGGTGGTAGTGGCGCAGCGGCGATGTTGACGCTTCTCAGCGCAACTGGGTCGATATCTATGGCTGGTTTGAACATGACAGTTTGGACCTATATATGGGGTTGCGTGAAACAAATGAATAGAAAGCGATGATGTTTATGCTAATAAACTAATTCTTCTGGGGTGAAAACGCTGTGACACCTCTAGGGTGGAATAGTGCAGTTTCATCTGCAATCGAGCACATTTTTGTAGACCTTTCAATCGACGCCTGAGAAGCCAGTCCTTAAGCAGATCACTCAACGTCTTTTCGCAATGTGACCTGAGATCGCTCACAATCAAAAAAGGACGGACTCTGCAGAAGTCCATCCTTGATTGAGTTAAAGTTAAGGGATTTGGATTAGGGTTAGGTTATAAGCAGAGACCTCCAAAGTAGGTATTTATCTCGGAATAGCTCAAATTGTTAAGGGAGAGCTTTAGGATTGAACAGGGGATAGTTCAATTGAGATTATAGTAGTCCGCCTGCTGTGAAATAACTGTGATTCTACATCGGTAGATTCCTACAGTTGCATGCAGCTAATGATCACAAAACCAGTGCTACAGCGACCTTCATACCAATCAAAAGGACAGACCTGGCAGAGTCTGTCCTTTGAGTTTGGTTGGTTGCTTGAGGTAAAAGTTAAAGGATTTGGATTATGGTTCAGAGCCTCCGAGTGCTTGTGAATTGGATTAGGCTTAGGTTCGTTAAGGGAGAGCATTGATATTGAACAGGGGAAACGTTCAACAGTTATAGACTAATCAACTCGCTGTGAAAAAGCCGTGACTCACCAGCAGTGGATTCACACAGTGTTTTCTCAGAAACCAAATCCCCAACCAAATCATATATACAGTGATACCATATATGGCACTATCTCTCTTACAATTCCCGATAGCTTCCGATTACGATGTATCCAAAACCCTCTTAAGCCGCCAAAACAGAACAGCGTAGAAATAGAAAGAGAAGAAGAAGAAGAAGAAGAAGAAGAAGAAGAGGTCTTACCCTTAGAGTATAAGCAAGCGACAGCAAGAGGGTCGCAGCAAAATCAAAAGGACAGACCTGGCAGAGTCTGTCCTTTGAGTTTGGTTGGTTGCTTGAGGTAAAAGTTAAAGGATTTGGATTACGGTTCAGAGCCTCCGAGGGTGCTTGTGAATTGGATTAGGCTTAGGTTCGTTAAGGGAGAGCATTGGTATTGAACAGGGGAAACGTTCAACAGTTATAGACTAATCAACTCGCTGTGAAAAAGCCGTGACTCACCAGCAGTGGATTCGCACAGTTTCTTATTCTAGATTCAAGCAGATCTCTGTGCATTCAGAAAATGTGTTTGACCAACTACAGATAGAAGCTTGCGCTCCAGGATAAAAGCGCAGATTCAACAGACGCCAATCCGACAAATGCCAATCCGACAGACGCCAACCGACAGACGCCAACCGACAGACGCGAATCCGGCAGACGCGAATCCGACAGACGCGAATCCGACAGACGCGAATCCGACAGACGCGAATCCGACGGATGGAGATTCATCAGACGCAGAAATAAGGACCACAGGTATAACAAACATAGGGACAGACCTGGCAGAGTCTGTCCCTATGCTGTTGGTTTGGTTGGTTGCTTGAGGAAAAATCTTGTTGAAGTTGAGCGTCCGCGTCTTGCACCGTATTTGGTTTTCCGCAGCGCTCTTCCGGTGAACCAGAAAAACTATCAACAAAAACAGAATAGTCATTTGGGTGTGAAAACGGCGTGAACAAACATATGTATTACAACACAGTCTTTCAAAACAGTTCAAACAATCGAGAAAACCAAATTCAAAAGGACAGACCTGGCAGTGATCTGTCCTTATGAAGTTTTTGGTTGGTTGCTTGAGGTAAAAGTTAAGGGATTTGGATTATGTGGCTCGCCTCCTGGCTGAAGGAATCATTCAAAAGTCATTCTTGGGGAATTTGTTTTGGAAGGGATTGTGTTTATAGAGTAGTTTTGGCTAGGTGAAAAATGCGTGAGTTTTGGCATGTTCAATTCTGCATTCTTACTCTATTGTCATGCACAAAATCATAAAGACAGACTTGGCAGAAGTCTGTCTCTATGAGGTGTTGGTTGGTTGCTTGAGGAAAATCTTTTTGAACTTAGGCTCAGTTCGGACTGATGCGTTCTTGTCGTTCAACACAAGCTAGAATACTAAGCTTCGAATGAAAAGACCGTGACAATCTGTATATACGATCCAAATTACTGACTTGATCACCCAGCCCTGCTCTTGCAACCCAGTTCTTGCAACGTTGATCTTACAACCCTGCACTTCCAACCTTCTCTTGCAGCCCTGCTCTTGCGAACATAGTCCTTCAGCCTGAGGCTCCAGACATAATCGTGTATCGCTATCATCAAACCGTCCCCTTAAAACTGATATCGAAGCAGAATCGTTCAGACCAAGCATTCTCTATAAGAATAGAAATATTGAATTGGCTCCTGAAAAAGCGCTCAGAGGGCAAAGCAAAAGGAATCTGTCCATTCCTCTAGCGTGCCCTCTGATACCAGCGACCCGGTTAAACTTTCTGTTTAGTCTTTGCCCTTTGCTAATCCATGTCGATCAGCTGAGCTGTCTGTTTTGCCACCATGTGCAGCATCAGAGTTGTTGGTTTGATTTGGCTTTTCCTTTTGCTGTGCTTGCCCAAAATCAGGTTTGTTCTCGCCAGGCGCTGTCTGAGAGGAGTTTGGTGAATCCTTTCCAACCACACTTGTACTTCCATCGAGATTGGTTGTTACTCCGGCAGCTGGAGTCTGGCTGGCTCCCATCAGCTTATCGCCAGATTTGCCAGAGTCTTTATGCTGATTTCCATTTGAATCCTTTGGACTCTGCTCAAATTCAGCCTTTGAATTATCTGAGTGAGGTGCGTTTTTTATACGCTCATTACCACCCTTCGCTTCCGGGGCGTTTTTTATTGATTCCTGATTACGAGTGGATTCACTGCCCTTGTGCGATTGTCCATTAGCAGCGGAATCTTTACCGCCGTTCCCAGCGCTATCCTTCGGCGTGGTCGCACTGTCTTTAGGATCGGTATGACCATCCTTTGGATGATCTTTCTTAGCGTCACTATTTTTTGATGAATCATGCAATTGCAAATCTGGAAATCCCTGCGCTTTCACAGCGGCATTCGCATCATTTCTATTTTCTTGGCCTTTAGTAAATTGATTTGGGTTTGGTGTGGAATCAGCTAGTAATTTTTGATGTACCGATTCACCTTCTGCTTTTCCATGCTTCTCGGAAATTTTATTGAAGTCATTCGGGTGTGTTCTATCTGCTGTCATTTGGACTCCTCTATCCTCGAAATTCGCGGAGGATGTTTATGGAAAACATCGTAATTTCACCATTGTGAAAATCACGTGATTTCGTTGCAGTTTTCAAGAGAACGAAATCGAAATTTTCGAATGACATCAGGAACCTAATGCAGTCCATTGCGTGAAATTTCGCTATAATGTCACCATCTCACCTCGCAGGGCATCATGGCGAAGATACTCGTAGTGGATGACGACCAGGAACTAGCTGATTCCATTGTCAATTGGTTAAGGCTAGAACAACACACAGTTGAAGTTGCAAATTCTGGAGAAGATGGTCTTCAGCTGATAGAGCAATTTCAATTTGATTTGATATTGCTTGACTGGGGACTTCCAAATATCAGCGGCTATGACGTCTTGCGTACGATAAGGGGTCTTGGAAATCAAACTCCAGTCATTTTCCTCACAGGAAGAGATGACATTGATAGTAAAGAGTTTGGACTCGATGGTGGTGCAGACGATTACTTAACAAAACCCTTCGACATGAGGGAGTTGTCAGCACGAGTGCGTTCGCGTTTACGACGTCCTCGTGGGTTAGTACCTCAGAAAATTATTGTTGGAAATGTGCTTCTAGATTCCGAGTACAAACGAGTGCTTGTAGACAATAAGGCTGCTCGTCTTACAAATAAGGAATATGCTCTATTAGAGTTTTTGATGCGTCACAAAGGTCAGGTGTTTTCTGCAAAGGCAGTAATGGATGCTGTCTGGCCTTCGGATTCCGAAAGCTCAGAAGACACGGTTCGTGCCTGCATGAAGAACCTGCGCCGAAAAATAAGTTTGGAAGGACAGGAATGTATAGTCAAAACTATTCCTGGTTCAGGCTATATTGTTGGCGACCCAGAGTAGCTGAATCCGAGTCACTGAATCCGAGTCGCTGCTCAATCCAGCGCCCATAGTGCAAAATTTAAAACGACAAAACAGACTTGTGGTCTGCTTTGTCGTTGGTTTGGTTTGGGAACGCAGGTAAAATCAATATTTGCAGCGCGGGAGATTCAGTAGCACTTTCGGAGTGAACCTATCACGGAGAACCCAAAGTGCATCATGCGCTGCTTTGTACTCTTCCGAGTCTTTAGCTAGCTGACGCCCTCTTTTATCGGAAGCAGGGTCGTATTCATACAGGTCGGTGTCCAGACGATCAGATTTGCCCGTCTTCAAGTTTGTGTGCGTCGGAAACTCTTCATACCATTTGTTCGTGCCATCATCTTGTTTCAATGGAAAGTCGGTTCGAACATCAACATGAAACAGTGATCCGATGCTCGTGTTTCGAGCTGCAAGAACATTGTGCAACTCATCAAAAACTTTAGTATGAACCTCTCCATCACTCATATTGACCTTGCGGCAGAGGTTGGCATTCTCATTGAAGTTTTCCATATCTCACCAATTCGTTGTTCCGATAGAAGGATTCTCTATTGGTTCGCGTGAAATCTGAGTGAAGAAAATCTTCTACCTTTTTAAGGGACCATTGTGCTTCTTCGGAATTTCGAAGAAGAATGTACTGCCCACTCCAACCTTGCTGGATAAATTCATAACACCATGATGGGACTCGACAATCAGTTTGCAAATTGCAAGACCAAGACCGAAGCCTTGTGACTTCTGCTCTGTTTTTGCCTGGAAAAACTTCTCGAATACTTTGTTGCAAGTTTCCTCGTCCATGCCCGGTCCCTGGTCGATAACCTCAACCCGAACCTTTTCTGAACTTGCGATGGACTTAACAGTAATCATTGTATTGTTGCCGGAGAACTTGATCGCATTAGATAGAAGGTTGATCATGACTTGCACAATCTTTTCCTTATCCGCTTGAATTAGGCAACCGCTACTCTCATTCTTCAGACTAATGTTCTTGACACCAGCCAGAGGAGCCACAGTTTGCAGCGCTTCATCAATCAACTCTTTTATGTCACAGGGCTCAACTTCAAGATGAACAGTTCCGGCATGAAGATCTTCCATCGTAAGCAAGTTGCTTATTAAGCCCAACACGCGATCAATGTTTTTTGTCGACTTCGTGATCAAATTCTTCTCGCGGTCGGAACGGGACGAACCCATTTCATTGAACTCAGTCAATTCTTTGTATGCAAACTGCAGAGGTCGCCGCATTTCGTTTGCTAGCGAATTCATCAGCTCCTTTCGCTCTTCCGCTGCTACGTCAAGGTTGATACCTGCCTTGTGAAGTGCAAGGTCCAAGTATGCGAGTTCATCAATACCCTTGACCTTTTCAACCAGTCTTTCGCGTCGTCCGAGACGAGTGGCATTTCTAATAAGAACATCAAGTCTTCTGGTGAAATCAAACATGAATATCAAAAATAAGCCAACAGAAAAAAGTAAATTGAAGGCTAGCACTGTATGAAACGACTGAGTGAGTAATTCAGCCATCTGAGCCCGTTTCAACTCAAGCCCTTGCAACTTTACCGCTTCGTCCTCAAATTTTCGCCTTCTCTCTTGACGCAACCTATATGCCTCAGGATTTTTTTCATTAACCTCACTTACCTGCTCAAACACGCTGGCAATACGATCTGGCGGGTCAGATGGTTTCACTGACATTATGGTGGCAATCTGTTTCTTGGTAAGAGCAAAGCTCTCCTGCAAAGTCTTAAGTTCCGACGGGTCGGATTTTGCATGTTCAAGTTGAGACTGCATGTCTGTATCCAACTGATCAAAAATTTTCAGCGCTAATTTGTCTGCTGATTCGTTACCACTAAATACGTATATAGCGTGAGCGACAGCACCACGAACAAGATTCAACTGACCCAATTGCTGATTGCTCAGAGAGTCACTGAGTTGCCGCGCTACTTTGGAAGCACTGATATTTTCGTCAATTTCTTGACTGAGATAAGCGAGAATAGCTGACTGCAAAGCCAACGGTAACAGAACGAGAAGAAGTCCTTTTTGGAAAACTTTGGGCTCAAGAAAAAATTTGCGAAGCGCCACTAATAACGAAGCAGAATTTTGAGGAACAATAAGTGCTCGTTGCGCACTGCTTGTTTGCATAGCATCGCTGCCATCAGTTTTTTGAGTCGTTAGAATTGCTTTGACATGCTCAAGAATCCCCTCAATTTTTTTATATGCACCATCAAACTTTGCATACTCTGTTTCAGTAAATTCGTAGTCGCACTCCTCAAAAAGTTGAAGAGAAGTCAAGGAAGCCATCAAAGGAGAACGCATATCGTGAGCGACCATACCAACGATAGATTTCCGGTGTTCAGCGGCTTCACGTAAGCGGACAAGCGTTTCATTCAATATAGAATTGAGGTAAGACAACTCGTCATTTCCAGCCAATTTTTCAGGAAAATCGAGCATCACAGGCAAGCAGCTGGCGTTGTTCATCAATTGGAAAAAGCGTCCAGAAATTTGCCTTGTGAAGATAACCACCAGCACCAAAGCCAAGCCGACATTTATCAAGAAGTAAATCAGCACATTGCGCTTAATTTCATTCATTGCCTTATCGGTGCGCTGTCTCGTTCGATTTAAACTTTCCAACTCCGTTTTCAGTAGCGAACCAAGTTCAGTTCGCAGTTTATAAACGCGAGCGAGTACCTTGGGCATCTTCTGAACTGTTTCCAAACCGATCTCGCTGGTAGTCAAGTCAGGCAGTTCTGAGAAAGCTTTCGCCTCCTTCAAATACAACCACTCCAGCTTGTTGACGTAGCTCCGCGTGTGGGGATCGTTCAAGGTTCGCAATTTCAAGTTGAAGAAGAACCACTCAATTCTTGTTGCCTTTCTTTGCGTTGGGATTTCCTTATTGACCAGACGGTCATCAACAACCGCGGCACTGGCAGTTGACCAGCAAAGAAGCGCGTCGTTTAGAATTCGAACAACGTAGCATTCCTTGTTCTCTTCATTCAAAATCTTCTGACTTGAGACCCAGAGGGAGTTTAGAGCCAAGATGATAAAAGTTCCCAGAACGAAAGGAATAAGGACTATTGCTAGTCCTTTAAAAATAATCCAGGGCGTGTACTTTCCCTTGCTCAAAGAACAGCCTCTAACCAATTAACATCATTATCCCAAATATTGTGACACTGTCATCAATTTGCCAACACTTCAAATGAACTGCTTTTTCACCGCGTACCCAAGCAAGCTTGCGCTGTGCGCCAAAAGGGCAGAAAGACAAGTGAGTGTAGATAGAAACTAATTCAAAGTCATAGCTTCTTGTTCCGTAAATTTGGCTAATTCTGCCACCATAGGCGCCATCACACAAGAGTGTTGCCATCGCCACCAGATATGGTGAGCCATACAAGATCAGTTAGCACAAAAGCTAAGTCACCGACACGCAAGCATGCTCAACTGTACGCATCTTGCGCGAGCGCTGTTGCAGCATTTCAAGACCGAAGTTTGAATGTCTACAGCAACAAGAATTCCACAGCATGTAGTCGAAAAACACGTGCCATTGCAGCTCGATCTCAACTGCACGCTTTAACTGTGATTTGGGTTTCACTCAGACATCGCTATTGTGTTTTGAAAACATTTGAGAACTTCAAAACATGCGTAAGTGATCAATTGCCGGGATCGGTAAGGCTCTTCTCATCAGTCACCTGAAGTGCAAAATTCTTTTGCGGTGCAGCCCCTCTAAGTAGGGGATCGACATAAGTCGGGTCATCTGAGGATTTATTCGTCGGCGAGGCAAGCGGCGCGTTCGTCTTCTTCACTGGTTCATTCTTGAAAGAATTTACTATTGGCTCCCAACCGATAAACACAAGCGCAAGAACCACAATAAAAATCACACCTGCAACATTGCGGGTAAACCAGCCCTTCGGATTATTGGGCTCTTCCTCATAATCAGCGTATAGAAGTGCCTCATGCAATTCTCTTGTATTGGTGTAACGCTGATTCACATCTTGAGCCATGCACTTCTGTATGAGCTCATCTAGATATTCCGACACCTCGGGGTTGATTTCGCGTGGCGAATTTGACTTCAACGGTTCAGGGTCTCTTCCACTCAGGAGAAAATACATCGTTGCGCCAAGCGAGTAAATATCAGACTGAATATTTGCCTGACCCCAATACTGTTCTGGTGGTGAATAACCCGCCGAAACAACGCGCGTGTTTTCGTCTTCTTGTTCTATTTTTCTTGCAATGCCGAAATCAACCAGTTTCAATTGCCCATCGGAATTGATCATGATATTGCTCGGCTTCAAATCTCGATATATTACCGGAGGCTCTTGAGCATGAAGGTAAGAAAGCACGTCGCAAATTTCTTTTGCCCAGTGCAAGACTTGTGCTTCCTCAAACGGGTCGCCTTCGCGCTTTTGCATAATGCTATGCAAATTTTCGCCATCAACATACTCCATCACGAGGAAGTACTTTCCTTCCTCACTGAAGTAATCACTAACTTGGACGATGTTTCGTTGTTTCAATCGAGCCAACATTCGCGCTTCTCGATCGAAGAAACTTAGAGCGCGCTGCTTGTCCTCATCGCGATAAAAATCATCTCGAAGTTCTTTCACTACGCAGAGACGATCGTCAAGACGCGTGTCTTTAGCAAGATAGACGGTGCCCATGCCACCCTGACCGAGCATGGACTCGATTCGATATCTATTTTGCAGTATTCCGGTACGGCTCATGTGCTCGGCTTAATCTTTGCCTGTCGACCCGAGAACAGTATATCAACAGGTCACTTTAGGCGTGCTTTAACTGGAAACAAAACTGGAGGCATCGCATTGGCGACACAGGAGACCTTTGTGCCGCAAGTCTTTCCAGATGGTCCCTTTTATCGCCGTTTAAGGAACCGCAACATAGTTGTCAAACCGCTGCCTCCTTAGCACAAAATCACAAAGCAAGCTGAATGCGTTTTGTGAAAGCTGCAGCCGAAAAGCCCTTGGAAAAACCTACATATATTAGAATAGCCCCTATCCACACTTTCCGCTCAGGAGCAATTTCTCATGCCTGAAAAAGTAGCAATTGGCTGCGACCATGCTGGTTTCCCCCTAAAAGCTCAAGTTATTGAGTATCTAAAGAAAAATGGTCATGAGGTTTTAGACCTGGGAACAAATAGCGAACAAGCCGTTGATTATCCAGACTTTGCAGAAGCAGTCGGCGAAGCCGTAAGTACAGGGAAGGCCGACATCGGTGTTGTTCTCTGTGGTAGCGGAGTTGGTGCCTGCGTAGCAGCAAACAAAGTGAAAGGGGTGAGAGCTGGACTTTGCCATGACACCTTCTCAGCTCATCAGGGTCGAGAAGATGACGACACCAATGTGCTTTGCATGGGCGCTCGCGTTATTGGACCAAATCTGGCGATGGAGGTTCTGGAAAGTTTTGTCAAAGCGAAATTCAGTGGAGCCGAGCGTCATCAGCGCAGACTAAACAAGGTTCTCGCTATCGAAAATAAGTATTCGACAAAGTAAGTTCTAAAAGTCAGTCTAATTGAATGCTCTTGGAGGGCTAAATGCGAAAGCATAGTTATCTTAATCGTGTTATCGCCGCAACTGTTTTGAGTGTCATGCTCAGCAGCCAAGTGAGCGTGCTCGCCAAAGGCAAAGGCCCCTGGGAAGACCACATCGAATCTGGTCGAAATGCATTGCGAATGGGAGATTTCGAAACAGCGAATAGCTTCCTAAAACAGGCTATGACCGACACGGCAAAGTTCAAGGATGATGACGTTCGCCTTGGCTCAACATTCTACGAAATGGGACAGCTTAATATTCGCTTGCAAAATTACACACTTGCAAAAGAATATTATGAAAGGGCCTTGGCGGTTCAGCAGCGCATTTTAGGAGCAGAAAGCCTGGAAGCTGCGGAGTCACTTTATGGAATCGCACTGTGTAACCAACAGCTCGGCGACCATATGGCAGCGGAAATTTTCTTGCGTCGAGTAGACGAGATTTGGAAGAAGAAACTCGGAGCGAGAGATCCCAAACTCATTAGCATTCTGCCTTCTATGGCAAGCTATGCGTCAATGAAAAATAACCTCGAAACCGCAGAGTCTTATTACAGACAGCTAGTTGAAATAGCCCAGCAGAAGGGCGACCAGCAAGAAATGGGCACATACATGAACTTGCTTGCCACTGTCTTAGGAAACGAAGGCAAGTTTTCGGAAGCAAAAGATTATGCAAGCCGCGCTGTTGAAATGCTGAAAAAGTCATCAGACTCTTCCATCGCGATAGACAGTGCGCAAGATAACCTCGATATCATCAAGAAAAAACTAGGCGGCAAAGAAGCCATTGCCAGCGGTGATAACAAAGCAGAATCTGATAAAAACAAAGAAGCTGAAAAACTAGCGAAAGCCGAAGCGGACAAGGCTTCAAAAGAGGAAGAGAATCGCCGCAAGTTAGAGCATCAGAAGGAAGTTGCTGAAGCGAAAAAGAAGGTTGAAGAAGAAAAGCTCGCTGCAGAAAATGCAAAGAAACAAGAAGAGGAATCAAAAAGAGCTGCTGAGCTAGCCAAAAAGCAAGAGGAGCAACTCAAAGTTGCAGCAGAAAAAGCTGCTGCTGCTGAACAAGCAAGATTAGCGAAAGAACAAGCCAAAGCGGCCGAGCAAGCCAGAATAGCCTCTGAGCAAGCGAAAGCAGCGGAGAAAACCAGACTCGCAGCCGAAAAGCAGGCACAGCTAGCAGAGAAACAAAAGCAAGAAGCTGAAGCAAAACAGCTAGCTTTCAATCAAGAACAACAGAAGAAAGCAGAGCAAACAGCTCAACAAACATCGCAACAGGGCTCAAGCAAGACTTCCACCGAGATTGCTTCGAACGCAAATGACGTTGGCAAACCCTGGTACATCGAAAGACCGGCAAAGAAAGCCGGCGCTGACAAGCAATGGGGAAAGGTTCGTTATCTTGCAGAGGGCAGGCTCATTTCCGCAGAGGAATACAAAGCATTGCTGTTAGCTAATGAAGCCTATGAGGCGATGCGGCAGGAAAAATTCCGCATGGCAGCAGATATTTTGACCAAAGCACTCGATATCTATCCGGAGTTGGCTTCTGCCCATACAAACCTGGGGCTAGCACTATCAAGACTTGGTCAGCCAGACCAAGCAATCGAACATCTCCGCCTATCTATTTCAATTGACCCCAGCCGTTCAGCTCCGTGGGTTAATCTAGCTTCCAGTTTTCAGACAACAGGTAAGCTAAAGGAATGCGTCCAAACTTATAAAGAGTATTTGAAACGATTCCCCGACGACGCTCTAGCCCTCAAAGCAAAAGACCTGGTGAAGCATCTTGAAACAGAAACAGCAGAGCAGGCGGCTGTTGAACAATCTATTGCCTCCGGAAAGGACAGCTCGTCTGGGGCAGACTATTTTGCGTTCACCACAGTTAGTGGCACAGTGAAATGGGCTGATGCAAAACTGCCTCTCAAGGTCTACGTCGCAACGGGCACTCGTGTTCCTGGATTCAGACCTGAATACCAGGGCATTATGAACGACGCTTTCAAAGCATGGTCCACAGCTTCTCTAGACAAAGTCAAATTTGAATTTGTAAATAAGGCAGAGGGTGCTGACATAGATTGCGTATGGACAAACGACTATTCACAGGTGAGCTCGCCTTCTGAAGGTGGTGAGGCACAAGTATCTTGGTCGCCGAAAGGAATCGAGCACGTCAAAATAGTTATTCTCACAGCTGACCCAACGCCCGATTCGCCATTAACCCAAAACCAGGTACAAGCCGTTTGCTTGCACGAAATAGGTCACGCGATGGGTCTAATTGGTCACAGTCCTAAGTCAACTGACATCATGTTCTGCAGCATGCCAGCGGCTGACCAGAAGGTCGCACTTTCACCACGCGACGTCGGAACAATAAAGCACCTCTATTCCTCAGATGTGCAAATTGCCCTAACTCCAAAATTTAAGAGCAACGACCCAAGCGACAAGAACGCAATGAATAACGCAGGCGTTGAACTCATGACCTCTAAAGCTTATGCCCAGGCGATCGAAAAGTTTGAAGCAGCATTGAAGTTAGACCCTAACTATGATCTCGCGAAGGAAAATCTCAGCCGTGCTTACAACAATTACGCAATCGAATTGAGCACCAAGGGAAAAGAAACGGAAGCTGAGACGCTATTGCAGAAGGCGATGAAACTACAAAACAATATTCGAAACGCAGCCATTAAGTTGGCGACCTACCACAACTACGCAAATATTCTTCGAAAACTCAAGAAGGATAATGAAGCTGCTAAAGTAGAGGCAGAAGCTAATTCAATTGACACCAAACAAGCTAAGTAAGATCAAAGAATAGCAACCAGAGCTAATTCAATTGATGGAAACCAAGCTAAGCCGGGTCAGTTAGCAACAAGAGTTAGACCAATTGGCGAGAATCAGCTAAGTGGTTTGCTCTACTTAGTACCAGAATTTATTGGAATTTCCTGCTTATAATTGAAATTGCTTTGCGCACTCGATGACGCAGATGAAAGCGCCATGAATTCGCATAAAGGAAATCATAGAGCATACGGTTATAAGCAGCCAGAAGGCTCTCTGTATCAGCCATGAAGGTTTCGGCGGCACGTCCATAAATAGGTTCAGTGTTTCTCTGCTTGAAGCGATCAATAGCCACTTTATAAATATCGACCGTCTCCTCAGCAAGCTTTTTAGGATGAAAGGACTCGATAATTCTCGTTCTTGCATTTTGACCAAATGTACGTCGCATGTTGTCGTCCAGCAACAAACGAGTGATGACATCTGCCAAAGCTTCAGCATCTTTTGGAGCCACTACAAATCCTGAGTGCCCATCTAGAACATATTCTTTGCTGCCACCAGCAGTGGTGGTTACAACCGGCTTACCGCTAGCCATACCCTCTAGCACCGTGCACGGTGCATTGTCATAGAGAGATGGAACAACACATATATCAGCCGAACGATAATACTCTGGAATCTGCGCCAGTGGCACATAAGGAATAAACGTCAAATGATCACTGCAGCCCGCTTCCTGCATGAGTTCTTGCAACTCAGAAAGGGTAGACCTTTGCCCTTTTGCATTATTTGTGTCAGCGCCGATGATCACAAACTTTGATTTTGGAAACTTGGACACTATGGAAGGAATAGCTTTGATCAAGTAATGGACGCCTTTTCTCTCCTCAAGTCTTCCCACAAAAAGTACTCTCAAACTCTCGCCTGAAGGCAGGGCTTTCTCACCTTCTGGGCAGAACTTTTCAACGTTTACGGGGTTATGAATAATCTCAATCTTGTTTCGCGGATAACCCATGTCACCAGCGACATAATCAGCCATGTCTTTACTTGGAGAGGTGATTACGTCAGCCGACAGCATTGCCACACGTTCAATCATCGCGACAAATTCTTGATCAAATGAAGGAGTTAGATTGTGAAATCTCTCCTTTATGAATTTCGATTGGGGAGTATGCAAACGAACCACAAGAGGTAACAATTTCACAAGACCAGGACAGAGTCCCTCACCAAGATGCTCAGGAGCCTCTGCAACATCGAACGGATTCTTGAGATGTTCAGTCAAAATCGCTTTCGAAAGAGCAAGGACACTGCGAAGTACAAAATGGGTGAATGGTGTCGACAGTTTCATCATGCCGAGCTCGTCCATGTATGGCTCAGCAACGCAACGATGCACTACTATTCCATCTTCGACGCGCCGACCTGATTTATCAGCACCGGCATCATTGGCCGCAAGCGCAAATATTTCGACATCATGTCCGAGAGCTTTCAGTGCGTGCGCATGGTGGTAGGTGTAGGTAGCAATGCCTCCCCAGCCGCTGTCTGGGGGTAGCTCTCTCGAAATAAGACAGATTCGCATTCGTAATTCTCAAAAAAAGTCAGTTGCCGCGGCAGCTGATCTGAACAAACGCTTGCATTATATTCCAGGAAAGGCTTGGAAACTAGAGCGATGAGTTTAGTCTGTATTGATTATTGACGTGTTTCCAAGATTACCGTTATGGTAGGATTGAAAACCTGCCAGGTAAAGGCGTGATAATTCTGACTGCGAGAGTTCATGATGATGGTTAGGAAAAAAATAGTCGATTCGATCAGCACAGATGACCCCAAAAGCAGGCGATGGAAGTCGCTAGTTGCCAGCGCTCGTCTTGCATATTCAGCTGGAGAATCAAGACAAGCAGAATCACTTCTAAACAGAGCAAGAGAACTTGCAAATGAATTGCCTGAACGAGACTTTGCGATTGCAGCGTCAGATATCGGACTCGGAGCCGTAGAACTGGCAAAGAACAATTACAAGAAAGCAGCTTCCAAACTGCAACACTCGGTTGATTCACTTCGTAGCAGCTCTGATCCAAGAATGACTGAACTACTGGCGGTGGCACTTCGATTTCACGCAGATGCACTTACTGCGACAGAAAATTACCGGGTCGCCGAGAAAGAACTTCTAGAATCAGCCGATATACTCACCAGTTTAGGAGTTGAATCATGCGTTCAACTTTCTTATACAATGTGCGATATATCAACCCTTTACCTCTTACAGGGAAGGTTGAGCGAAGCTAGCAAGTACATAAACGCTGCAATTGATATTTTGATATCAGCAGTCGGCGTGGAAGATCCTCTCTACATAAAGGCCGATCTCATCTGCG
This sequence comes from Obscuribacteraceae bacterium (SeqCode), assembly GCA_044226015.1. Lineage (GTDB taxonomy): Bacteria > Cyanobacteriota > Vampirovibrionia > Obscuribacterales > Obscuribacteraceae > JAIEPM01. The sequence continues at coordinate 596,952 of JBGAHS010000005.1, read as the reverse complement.
CGATTAGCATGCCAATGGAGTATCAAAATTTTTGCGAAACAATGTCGTGCGGAATACAAAAATTAGAGTACATCTATGGGGAAAAACACCCGAATGTGGCTCGCGCCTTGCAACGATATGCCAAGGTTCTTTCCGACAGAGGCGATAATTCACGACTCGAAGCAACTAAAGAAAAGTTCAATTTTCTTTCTCGTGGCAGGCGTTACTAAAATGAAAAACAGCCTGCTCATAGCGGCTAGCATTGCATCTCTAGCAACTTCTTTATTCAACGTCTCTGAGGTGCATAGCAAAGTGCCAGGACATAATACTTCACCAGCTAATCCAAAATTTGCAGGTGCTGACCCCGATGTGATTTTAGATCGTGGCAAATATTGGGTTTACTTTACCTCGGAAGATACCGCAAAGAAGGAACTATACGTCCAGAGCAGCGAAGACTTAATTCACTGGCAGAAATCTGGTCCAATACTGCAAATGAGTGACGTAAGCTGGATTGATGCCGATGGTGCAAAAGACCACGAGTTGTGGGCACCAGGTGTCTATCATAACGACAAGAAATACTACCTCTACTTTTCTGTAGGACCGCAAAATCCGACTCCAAGCCGAATTGGCGTAGCCGTGAGCAATTCTCCTGAGGGTCCCTTCGTTGACAGCGGCAAGCCACTGATTACCGGAAATGATAAATTTGAAGCGATAGACGCAATGATTTTCAAAGATCCAAAATCTGGCAAGACCTACTTGTTTTGCGGAGGTAGTGCTGGTGCAAAACTTAAAGCATTTGAACTGAACTCTGACTTAGTAAGCATAAAGCATGATATGCCCATAGAGACACCACAGAATTTTACTGAAGGAGTCTTCTTCAATTACTTGGACGGCAAATATTACTGCAGCTACAGTAACGGAAGATACAATGACGACTCCTACCGGGTTTGCTATTCGGTGGCTGATTCACTTTTCGGTGAGTGGACTTACAAAGGCGTTATTCTTTCAACCGACAAGGTTCACAGTGGACCCGGGCACCACTGCTTGATGCAGAGTAAAGACAAGAAAGATTGGCTAGTTTTTTACCATCGATGGAACCGCGCCAAAGCAGACGGAAAGATGCCGACAGGACGAAGTGTTGCCATAGACAAGCTTAGCTTCAAGAAGAATGGTGATATAAACCCGGTGCTGATGCAGCCTTAATGACCACCACCGGCGGTGCTCATGCCGGCTTTCCCTTCTTTATCGTCAACAAAAGCGACCAGGAGAGCTGCCACCAACATTGAAGCTCCACCCATCATCACGACATACAGAGGATTGTTGTGGAACACCGAGCCAACAAGCGGCTTGAAAGTCAGCGACGCTATGATTTCTGGAATAACAATAAAGAAATTGAAGACTCCCATGTAGATTCCTGTTCGCTGAGCTGGTACAGCGCCAGATAAAATCGCATAGGGCACAGCTAAAATAGATGCCCATGCAATTCCAACTCCGATCATGGTCAGAGTCAAAATGTCCTTATCGTGAATAAAGTAGATGGAAAGAAGGCTGAGACCGCCCAACGTCAGTGCGATGCTATGAACCATTTTCCGCCCTATTGCTTGTGCAATTTTGGGCAAAACAAATGCCACCATGAAAGTGACCACATTGTAAATCGCGAAACACCATCCAGCCCATTCCACGCCACGATCAAAGAGTTCAGATTTCGAATCAGTGGCACCGAATACATGCTGCGCGACAGCAAGATTGAAATACATGAACATACAAAACAACCCGAGCCAGGTAAAAATTTGCACCCAGGCCAGCTGCTTCATTGTAGTGGGCATCGCTTTCACAGCATCTGGAATCTCAGCGAATACCTCCTTCAGCAAACCACCGAAACCTGGGTTCTCAGCTCGCTTCTTCTCAAACTCTTCCATGTTTTCTGGCGGATATTCATCTGTGGTGAACACCGTATAAAGCACACACAAAAGAAACATAACGGCGCCAATACGAAAAGAATATTGGACGGTGAGAGGTACGCCATTTGCAGCGATACCATTAATTCCCATTTCGCGGAAAAGTCGCGGCAATGCGTTCGCCATAGTAGCGCCAATACCAATGAGAAAACTCTGCATGATGAAACCTTTGGTGCATTGCGCAGCAGGCAATTTATCAGATACAAAGGCTCTAAAGGGCTCCATACTCACATTAATGCTTGCATCCAAGATCCATAGCATGGTTGCGGCAAACCACAACGCAGGCGAGTCGGGCATAAAAAACAAAGCAGTACTAGCCAGAAGCGCGCCAACAAGAAAATAAGGGCGCCGCCTACCGAGCTTAGTCCAGGTTCGGTCACTCATGGCGCCAATTATCGGCTGAACCAGAAGCCCAGTCACTGGTCCGGCGAGCCAGAGAATGGGTATGTTTTCCGGATTTGCACCCAGCTTCGTGTAGATTGCACTCATGTTGGCAAGTTGCAATCCCCAGCCAAACTGAATTCCGAGAAACCCGAAATTCATGTTCCAGATTTGCCAAAAACTGAGCGGTCTCTTCACTCACCCTCCAGAAAACCCAAAGTCAAGAATCCCGTTAGTTTAGCAGTAATCGGGTACATTTATTCCAGCGACGCTGCTTTTTGTCGTTAGCGTTAATTGACAACCCGCAATCCAGACGGAGCCTGCATGGCAACCCTCGAGGTCAGAGTCAAATACAAAACAGCCTTGACTAGAACTCTGACATGGGCGCTGATTCTGAGTTCTCCCTTCTGGCTATTAATGCCCATTATTTGCCTGCTGATTTTCTTCTTTGCCCATCAAGGAGTTCCCTCTGCGATAAAGTCTCTAGCCGCTGCTCAAGCTTTCGGCACCGCTTGCTTTGCGGCATTCGTTGTATTTTCCTACGGCGCGGTGATGCTTAAGAGAGAAATACTCGTACTTAGTCGACAGGGTCTAGTTTTTCCATTCTTGTGTTCAATGACACTGCTCGGCAGACGCAATCGCTCGTGGTATGACCTCGACACAGTTCGCATCCTGGGCAGGAAAGACGCCCCTCTCAAAAAGAAAAAGTTGCGCATGACATACCGCTCAGGTGGTCACGTAACACTTCCACTCGGCATATTTAAATCAGAGGAAGTCGAACAAATTCTGATGGGAATTGAGACATTCGCCAATACCGCAAACGGTATTGAAGAACTCGACGAAATCAAAAAGTCCCTCAAATCTGAACTTCGCATCGAAGGCAAAAAGAGTTACACAAACCTCTGGGAAGACGAGCTACGTTACCGTTACGCTTCAACAACTTTCATTCCTCTAGCACCAGGAAGCACATTGCAAGATGGCGAAATCAAAGTGCTGCGGCAGCTAGGTTTTGGTGGGCTTTCTGCAATATATCTGGTTCAAATCAATAAAAAAGACCTTGCGATCTTGAAGGAATCAGTTCTTCCAGCAGATGTGGACTCAGAACTAAAACAGAAAGCTGAGGAACAATTTCAGCGCGAAGCGAAAATTCTAGTAAGCTTGAATCATCCTCAAATCGCGAAAGTCAAAGACCATTTTGTAGAACGTGGACATTACCTTTTGCTCGAGTATGTGCACGGGGAGGATTTGAGGCAATATGTTGTAGAACGAGGACCGCAGCCTGAGTCGAAGGTTATTCAGATAGGTATTCAAATAGCGGAAATTTTGCAGTACCTTCATTCACAATCGCCCGCAGTGATTCACAGAGACCTTACGCCAGAGAATTTGATAATCAGCGATGCCGGCAAAATTGTGATGATCGATTTCGGCGCTGCCAACGAGTTTTTGCATACAGCAACAGGAACTCTCGTGGGAAAACATGCTTATATGGCTCCTGAGCAGTTAAGAGGGAAAGCTTCAATTCAAAGCGATCTCTATTCGCTGGGCGGGACACTGCATTATTTGCTCACAGGGAAAGACCCTGTACCGCTTGCTGCTAGTCAGCCACGAGCACTATCTGAGAAAGTTAGCGAAACTATGGACCAGATAGTAGAGAGGCTAACACAACTCTCTAAGGAAGACAGATTTGCTGACGCAGCAGAGTGTAAATCGGCATTAGAAGCCTTATTAGCAAGAGCCGAGAAATAAAATGCACTCAGATAGACTGAAAGAGGACAAAACGGAAATTACCGAACTCACGGAGTCGGAAGTCGTCGAAGAAGAATACTCTTCTACTAAAGATTTAGCGCAAGAAACTTCTGCTGTGAAACCTGATGCTCAGAGCCAGCCAGTTGAATACGAGCAATCTTCCACTCTTGCAGCTACTGGCAGTACATCTGGCAAAGCCGCTTCGCCCGAGCTACATACAATGAGTAAGTGGCTCGATGAAGATGACACAAAAACTAAGGTCAACAACCCTCAACTGATTGAAAATTCAAGTTCGGACAGAGCAGCGTTTCTTGCACGCATCAGTGCAGGTGCCGTCGGGAAAACAAAGAATATTTCCGGACGATTCGCCGCGGCAAGCAATAAAGAAAAGATGACCATGCTGGTTATTCTCGCTTTCTCTGCCTGGTTAGTGCCTTTTGTCTGGCAACAAGCCAGCACGATTGTAGTCGGTCTGGCAAATGTTCTTTCACTATTTCTGATAATTGCTACAACCATATTGCTGCAAACGATCGGCTTATCGCTACTGCTCTATCCAATTGCGGTAGTTCTTCTTTTATCTTCATTGCTAGCCTGGTTGAATAGCACTACGCAAGCCAATTATGCAGAGGTACACAAAGACGGAATTTACATGAAATTCCGCTCGCAAGTTAGACGAAAAATAGCATGGACAGACATTTCCTCTGTGTTCTTGTTTCGCCCACAGGAAACAATGCTTCCTGAAAAATGGCTGGTCGGGTTTGGCACAAGCTCACTTCGTCCTCTGACTGTACAAATAACAGCCATATCTGATCTCAGTGGACAATTGGTTGAGATGCTGAAAGAAAATTGTCCCTGGGTTTCAATCGACCCAGAACTTCTAGAATTGTGGGAACCAGCCATTGCAGACAGCCATACGGATTTGTGGCTAAAGTCACTTTCAAATGCGCCCAAGGAAAATCAGTTAGTGCCTCTATTCCCAGGAGATAAGTTGAAGGACGATCGTTACGTCATTCTCAGTCGCCTGGGCGTAGGAGGACAGGGAACGGCATACTTGGTGCATGACCAGCAAGAAAACGTTGAGGTAGTTTTGAAAGAAACACTTTTCCCTGTTTTTGTTGACGAGGAAGTAAAAAAGAAAGCGCGCGAAAGATTTGAACTCGAAGTCAATTTGCTTAAACGATTGAACAACGACAGCGTGGTAAAAATGCGCGATTCATTCACTGATGAACATAGAGGCTATCTGGTTCTAGATTATATTGAAGGAGATTCCCTTCGCAAGCTTGTAAAAGAAAAAGGTGCCCTGTCTGAGGCTGAAGTAAGAGAATATGCAAAACAGATGGCATCAATTCTTCACTATCTTCATGAATTAGCACCACCAGTGGTTCATCGAGATTTCACTCCAGAGAACCTCATTCTTGGCAAAGATGGAAACTTGGTCTTAATCGATTTCAACGTTGCCCGAACCATGGAGTCAAGCAAAACCGCTACGGTAGTAGGAAAACACGCCTATATTCCACCGGAGCAGTTTCGTGGTGATGCAGACGAGCGCAGCGACGTTTACGCACTAGGTGCGACACTATATTTCTTGCTTACGGGAGAAGATCCCGAACCAATTTCACAGTCACATCCAAAGGAACTAACCCTGAATCTAAGCGATGAAATAGATGAGTTAATAGCCGAAACGACTCATTTGGATATCAATAAGCGCACCCAGAGCGCCCTCGAAATTCTGAAACGGCTGCAAGATACAGAGGGTTAGACCAAGCACCTCGTTTAATCTAAGCGATTCAAACTCTACTTTAAAAGCGCTGTCTTACCTTGCATGATCTCACGCGCCAGTTCGTACTCAAGGAATTCAACATTTCCATTTTTCAGCACCCACTCAAAATGCGGAACCGCCGCCTGCGGGCGACCATTTAGTAGCCAGCGCAAACCAACATAGGCCTGAGCTTCGGTCATCTCGTCACGGTCTTTGATGGAACGGACCAACACAGCTTCACTGAGCTGCCCATTCAAATAAAGAAGCAATGGATATGGCCATCTTCTCACCTGCACTTGCAACTGTTTCTGTAGCAACGCATTTTTTGCTTGAGTCTTGTTCAGACGTTCAAGTGCCAGCGCTTCAAAAATGACACCATAGATGCCCTGACCTTCCTCCACATCAGCTGTCTGCACAAACTTTTCAAATTGCGAAATAGATGCCTCAGGCTTGTTCATCAACAAGTAAGCAATGCCTTTGTCTCTGTAAATTCTATAAAGCGGTTTGATCTTCAAACCACTATCAAACACATTCATGGCTTCATCAAATCTACCAAGTGAAACTAGCGCAGTTCCTTTGAAATCATAGAAATCAGCATTTTGCGGGTAACGTCTAATCGCATCATCAAGAACCATCAAGAGCTTGTCAAATTGACCTGAGAAGCGCAACAAACGAATTCGCTCAGTCAAAAGCTCTTCCTGTAGATCTTCCTGATCTGTAGTGATTGTGTTCAGCAACGCCAATGCTTCGTCTAGATGCTCGGATTGTTCAAGAATGCTAACTTTCAAAAGTTTCATAGGAGCAGACTTCATCCCCAGATTCATAGCACTGTCGCAATCAGCTATTGCTTCTCTATATCTTTTGAATTTCCGATTTGTGATGGCTCGACGCACATAAGGCTTCGGATTTGTGGGGTCAATTTGAACAGCACTATCCTCATCCTTTAGTGCAGCATCCATGTCCATTCGCTTTTCGGATAACTCGGCTCTGATGAGCAGTGCCATCACATCTCGCGGATTTATTTCAATCGCTTTATTCACATCTGCTGCAGCTTCTTGATCTTTATCGACCGATGAGTACACCATTGCACGCTGCGCATAACCAATTGAATTGTTCGGCTGACTAGCAATGTAGGCGCCAATAACACTGATAGCCTGATCAGACTTCCCTTTCTCTAAAAGTTGAGAAACCCTTGCTTTAAGTAGATCTCCATCCTTATCAAAAAGCCCTAATTCATCAATTCGGAAGAATCCCAAAAGCAACCCTATCAAGACTATGGTGCCAATGGCATTCTTGATTGTGAATTGCCTGAGCGCCGGAAAATTCAAGTTGGCACGATTTAACAGGGCAAGACCTGCTAGATAGCCAAAAATCAATCCACCAATGTGCGCAGCATTGTCAGTGTGTGCACTGGCAAATCCCATCACAAGATTCAAAATAATGAAAGCGAAAAGTCCCTTACAGGTTTCAGTGAATACCTCTTTTGGAATCTCAGCGCGGTGCATTTGTACAAACGCCAGAAGGGCACCATAGACACCAAATACGGCACCAGAAGCACCAACACTAATACCAGCAGGATTTACCAGAGAACTCAGCAGAGAGCCGCCAATTCCAGCAACAAAATACATGATTACAAACTTGGTGCTTCCCATAAGTCGTTCAACCACCCTGGAAATATCGTTGAACACTGCCATGTTCATGGCAATATGCAAGAAGCCCGAATGAACGAAAGTACAAGTTACGATGCGCCAGTACTCGCCACCAAAAGTGAGCGGACCGAAATTTGCGCCCCAATCTAGAAGAAGCAAACTACCTGGGTTGTAGGCACCTTTACCAGCACTGAGAATTGCCATTGCAACAAACACAAGCACATTTGCCAGAATAATAATTTTCGCTGCCGTAATCTTTTTTGCCGGCGCGAGCCAGGGGTAGAGCATACGCTCACGCATCGTTAAAATTTCAGGCGCCGGACCTGCAGCCACTGGAGCTTCTTCTTGCTGCTCATCTGAACTTACTTCGCCATAGGAAAGCCCCGCGTTCAGTCGCGCATCAATATCATCTTTCGACCTTCTCTGATTCTGTTCATCATCTCGATGAGCGTTCATTCCTTGACAGCCCTTAAATGCACCCAGTAAAGCGCTATTCTGGCAGAATGCAAATCTAATTGCATTATGCCGCTAGAATACTCTGAAAACTCAAAATAAAGTCAAGGAGTATTATGGGCAGCAATATCGAAATCAACGACACTCTTTGTTTGACTAAAGAACAGGGCTTTCCATGCGAAGTGCTCAACCTGGCAGCTAACTCGAAGCAAGGCATCGATTTCTCAGCACTTGAAGGAAAAGTCTTCTCCTTTCACAAAGATGATGCTCGCCTCTTTCATCTTGACCCCTGTCGAGTGTTTCTGGTCGAGAATATTAATGGCAAATGGCTCTTTTGGGGACACGCATTAATTCAGAGCCAGGAGATCCGCAAGCGAAACAACGGACAAAAATGGAAGGTCGGCGACTGGGACACTCTCGGAACTTATGTTATTTCCAAGGTCTATGACGCAGAGGTTCAAAGGGTGGTCACGATAAATCAGTCGCCCTCAGGCAAAAGTTACTTCTAAGAGTTTATTTCTTGTATTTCATCGAAGAGTCAGATGGAAGCGGCTTGGTTGCTTGAATTAGTTTGGACAAATAGGCCGCATTATTTGCAAGAGAGTCGTTAAGTCTCAAGAGAGTCAGTCCTTGATAGTAGCCATCTTGTCCAGGTAAACTTAAATGCGACGCCATTCTGTCCCAAGAGGCAGAATCTTGGAGCATGCCACCTAGGGCGTTTTCACCTTTCAAACGCAAGCCTTGAACTCTAGCTTCAGCGCCTACCCAATTTGCCAATGTATAGGGCATAGCCTTTGCATTCATGTGACCGTCCTGTCCATCAGCCATTTCCAGCGCGGTGAAATGAAGCATAAGGCGGTTGCCACCCGGCAGACTGGTGAGTTCTTTGATACCAGAAAGAAGTGGACGATAACCATGTCCAAGAGCATCGCTATCCCAATCGTTACCGCTGGTGCGAATCATTCCAGCAGTTAGTTCTGCCAGTCGATCTGAAAGGTAAACGTTGCCACCAGCATTGGTTCCAATTCTCCAGTGAATACCTGGAATCTTCATACCAATATCGGTGTTCTGCCATGGTCCATTGTTGTTGTAGACTTCAAACGCTGACCCCATCACATTGTGAATGTGTTTGATGAGCGACTGGTTGTACCAATCGAAGAAGTCCTTTCCGTACATCGTATTGGTGTGAATTTTGTCATTGAAAAATGCATCTACATTCACTGGCGGTTCGATGTTTACTACCTTTCCGCCCCATGCCTTTTCTACACCGGCCCAATTGCCATATTTTCCGAGCACGTAGAATTTGAAATCTTCCTTAGCCAAATCGGAATACGCTTGCAATGAGCCACGACTTGGGTAAGCCACGTTGTTATCATGGTGATTATAAGAAGGATAGCGGGCTTCACCAGCTGGTCCCAAGCTAATGTTGATTTCGGAAATATGCGGTGCTTTTGGAGCGTACTGATTTGCAAAAGCAGTCATTACATTCTTGTAGAGCGGAACAGCGTATTTGTCGGCCCAAAGCTGAATGTATTCATCGCTTCTGTTTCCTTGTTCACTCTTGTACATTCCAACGTCAGGTGAGCTTCCCGGAATCTGACTGGAGATTTTGTTCCAAGCCCAGAAAGGTACGGGGACGTCCACGTTGTCTCCAACGTTGCCACCAGCTTTGGCTGAATGAAACGAAAGAATTGGCACCCATTTCAACTTATTGTCGATAATAGTTGAACTCACTTTGTCATAGTAGTTCCACTTGAACTGTCCTTCTTTTGGTTCGATTAGTCCCCACCATACATCGGTGGAAATTCCGTCAACTCCAACTTTCTTAGCCACTTTCAAATCTTTGACAAAGTTGTCGAAGGCATTTTTGCTGGACTCAGAGTTTAAATTGTCCGGGTCGCCAATCAACAGTGGCGCCATCGCATTAATCTTGGCATCTGGAGTGCCAAGCATGATGCGGTTGCCACCAGTGGCACCTTTCCACTGTGGCGCTGTCTCAAGCGAAATTCGAATTCGATTTGCAGCACCACGCTCAAGGAAAACCGGTCCATCTGCATAGGAGAATAGACTTGCCGCACGCTGAGATGGCTTTAAGCGATCAGGGTTGCAACTAGCTAAGAGGTCAGCCAGTTTCGGAACCGGAATAGACTCAGCAGTTTTGTCATTATGCTGCAGCCAGAGATGTTTCTCGGGACCAACCTTCTCCCAGCCCAAAATATTTCGCACTTCGCGTACGGTAGTTAGCGCTGCTCTAGTTTCATTATTGCTGAATTTATTGAGTTCTTTGAACCCATCGGTCACGATGAATTCCTTGCTGCGACTCAAAAGCCCAAGATTATCTAATGCTCCAAGAGTGTTATCTTTGACCTTTTGTTGAAAGATCGGATCTGAAATTTTGGTTCCAACACCAGCCCCAGCCGCTGAAACTGAGCCTTCCAGAAGTCCCTTCACAATGACCTTTGTTGGATCTATTTTTCCGTGTTCAGCCATTTCACGAGAGGCTTCACCGACAGTTCCATTGACGAAACCGAACGAACCACCCATGACCATACCGGAGAGTACTTTATTCTCAACCAATTTGCCGTTGTACGCGAATTTATTGAGACCAGCGTAAAGACCTTCACCAGCCGTAAATAGCGCAGCATTCATCACAACAGCTTGCGGGTTAAATGCATTTCGACGCAGCCTGTCGTTGAGTGATGTCGGGTCAGCGAAGGTTTCAATCTTGAACACTTCCTCAGCTGCGCCAGAGCCCATGCCCATTAGCGCACCCTTGATCGGAGCACTCAGTCCGCCTGCGCCAACGACAGAGAACATGCCCTTCATCGTCGAACCTTTTGCCGCACCCAGCGCGAAATCTGCAGCCTGAGTGCTGAGGCTGCTGTCCACCCGAGCCTGGTCTAACCCGTACGCCAGAGCTGTACTAACAAAACCTAGTTTTCCACCCGTGAAAAGTGCCGCAGACTTGATAAACTCAGCACCATAGTGATTAAAGTTTCCACGAGTTGACTCGTCTTTGATCACCAGAGAAGTGACGGAATTGATGCCGGTTTGCAAGTAGCCCTTCGCATGGGGATCTTGCTCAATTGCTGCTACGGGCTTGTCCATCTTTGCTGCAGCCAATGAGCTAAGCAATTCTTTCGAAGACTCGTCTCTGAGCCGATGCGAAGCCATCGCTTCCACTGCTTGTGCAGGGGTTACGTCGCCAGCGGAATTTTTCCGAGTATTGTCAGCAATCCAATCAACCATACCGAGCGCCATACCGTGGGGAAGGTAGAGACTATCACCCTAGAGTACGGTGCACAGGCACGCACAGCAATGGGACTTCTCCCACCCGGAAGGTCCTTTCCACAAGGGTTTTAGCGTTCCAAAGTTCAGATTTTTCTCATAAAAATGAATTAGTTCGCTCTAAAGTTCGAGCAAAGAAATCACAGAGAGAACCCAGAAACAAGCTTACAGCAATTCTTTCCGAGACAGCATCAGATTTCTTCACAGAGAAACAAATTTACGGATTTTGATTAGCGAGCTATCATCAATCTTGTATTCATGGCGGCCCAGGGAGTTTTCCGGGAGTCCTCGCTTTCGTTTCGCAAGCGACAAACAAAAAGGTCTGATACCAGATGCAGTATCAGACCTTAAATTTTACATTGCGTCTTCCTCTGACGAGGCTTATTCAAAAGCAATCTTAACCACCGCCACCATAGGTGCTACCACCTTGTATTGCTCTTGCTTCGCTTTCCTTATCTGAGAATATACAGCTACGCAATTTTTTGGACGACAATACTTCAGAACTAGACTAATTGTATTTAAGATGCCAACGAAAACTTGCCTGGTTCTTCGCCAACCCCTTATACAATCACGTCTTCGTGAGCTCTCACAGGCAAGATTTTGAAAGTCAGCAATTCTACTAATCGCACTGCTAAGCTCATGCTATTGACTCTGTACTTAATACTTACCGATTTAAGTCCACTTTTCCATTAATTAGGTCACGCATCCCCCTATGCACATCTATATAGATGGCTAGCGAACTGCGTACTACAACAGTAGATGCGAGTGCATAACCGCAACGTTACTAACACGAAGCAGCAGTAACTTGCAAACTAAGCCTATTAGAACTGAAGCCTTCAGAGAAAACGAACTACCTTACGTCAATATGACCAGCGACGGCGTCTTTTCGGTAAAGATATAGTCGAGTCAAAACCATATCGAAGAAGCCCATTGCAGCAGGCAGCAGTGCAAATTGAATAATTGGGATAAAGCCAATGACAAGATTCGCGAAAAAATAGATGAAGTAGTAGCCGCAAATCTGCCATGAATAGCCAGTCACAAGCTCATTACTCATTTTCAGCGCTTCAATACAGCCCATGTTGCGATCAACGATAAGAAATGGAGCAAAAGAGGTTCTTACCGCAAAAATAATTCCCGGAACAACAAGACATAGACTTAGCAATGTAGTTCCGACCCCGATCATCAGGAGAGCAAGAAAGAAATCTACAAACCATGGCATTCCGCATTTAATATCGGAAATTTTGATCGTTTTGCCATGCGCCTGGTCAAGAAGCATCTTAGTCCAGCCGGCGCGCAATCCATTAAATACAGCCGCAAACGCAAGCCCAGCTATTACTCCTAAGGGGAATAGCGCAATCATAGCCATTCCCTGGTTGCCTTTGCTCACAATGGCGAAAAAACCGGCCACAAGAAACGCGATAATACAAGCAGGAATTCCGACCACGATCATGGGGACGTAATTCAGGATAGCAGCGGAAACTGTCGCAACCATCCAATTGTCCTGGAACGGCTCCCAAGTATCTTTTATAAGGTCAATAAATGGAACATCGGCGGTCGCTGGAACTTCTCTTCTGTCCATTTTTACTCCTTGTTCGGCGTTTAGCTCAATTACGATTATCGTGCAAAGTCCGGCAATTGTCTAACTCTTGGGAAGTCAGGAGTGTATACTCTGCTTCTATGTTTGATTCAGGTCGATGCCATAAACCCAACGACCGTGGGAGGAACAATGCTTAAGGGAAAGAAACTCGCCGTCATTGGTGTGGGAAAACTGGGCGAGGCGCTTATCGCAGGTTTGCTGAAGCAAGGTGATCTGAAAGCCTCTGATATCACAGGCAGTGTCGGACACGAGTCTTCAATCGAACGCGTTAAAGAGCGAATTGGCATAAACGTCTGCGTCGATAATGTTGCTGCCGTAAAGGGCGCCGACATCATAATTCTTGCCGTCAAACCACAAAACATGGATCTTGTGGTTCGCGAAATCAACGACGCAATAAGCGAAAATCAATTGATTGTCTCAGTTGCCGCCTCTGTTACAAGCGATTTTGTACAGCAACGTTTGAGCAAAGAGGTTCCCGTGGTGCGAGCGATGCCAAACACTCCGAGCATTATGAATGCGGGTATGACTGGCTTGTGTACCGGAAAATATGCAAAAGAAACCGACAAGCAAATGGCAGACTCCATTTTCAAATGTGTTGGTCAAACGGTTTTTGTTGACGAATCTTTGATGGATGGTGTCACAGCACTTTCCGCAAGCGGCCCGGCCTACCTTTACGTGGTGGTCGAATCACTAGCTGAGGCTGGAGTAAAGCTCGGCATTCCTCGAGACGTTTCTACATTACTGGCAGCGCAAACCATGTTTGGTGCTGCAAGCATGGTTCTGGAGTCTAAAGCGCACCCGGCTCTCTTGAAAGACAGTGTAACCACACCAGCAGGTTGCACAATCGACGGTCTCATGGAACTTGAAGAAGGAAAGCTCAGGGTTACCTTAATTAAGGCAGTTGTGAAAGCAGCAGAAAGAGCACGAGAACTGGTTAACACTCAGAATTCGGCGAAGAAATAGAGTTATTTGTACTCTAATAGAACAAAGATGAAGAGAAGCAACAAGCCTAATGCTTGCAGAAGAATCGCACTGTGAACTAACGCGTATTTCTTCCTGACGAGCCTGGTCAATGACTCATGGTCATCGGTGGGGCGGCCTTTCTGCATGCCCCAGTGCAATTCCAAGCCATAGTAAGAAACAGCCATACTCAGCAAAACGGGACAAAAGACCCAGCGATCATAGTTGTTCAAGAATTCCTGGTGCTCTTGTGGAGGCACCATATTTAGTGCTGTCACGCAGCCTGCGAGTATCGGCACTGCAAGCTGAATCTGAAACCGCAAAGTGTTATTCACGTTACTGAGAATATCGCGATAGGTATCCTGCTCCCACTTGGTCAGCGTGGTATCTGCCTCAGACTTCGTGGGCACAGTACCACTTGAACTGGCTAAAGCTGCAAGACGCGGGTCATCGGCGACCTTCGGACTGCTTCCAGATTGAGTTAAAGCTGCACTAGCAGCCGCAGCTGTAGCAGCAGCCGCTGCTGAGGCTGCTGCTTGCGCCGCTATCTCAGCAACACTAAAACTGCCGGTAGCAGCACCACAATGCGGGCATGCATCCAGTGTGTTTTTTGATTCATCCAAGGAAGATTCAGCATTGTTGACCGCTTGAATATTATTGTTATCAGTCATTTTCTGTTAGTCGCCTGTCGTCGCTGTAAACAATAGTATTCCCTTTGTTCAGAGGAGTATTACCTGGTGATGTTAAAATGTTGAGTATCCAGTCACCACCTCATGCCGACAATAGTCAATTCAGAGTGAAATGATCACAACTAAAATCAACAACACCACACTCAGCAGCATAAAAAAGTTTTTCCAGAGCAAAGCGCCAACCTGCGTTCATCAACCTGCAGGCAAATTGAAATACAGATTCGTAACGCCAAGTTATGATGTCACCGCAGGAGGTGACGATTTAGCTGATGTGTCGGACAGATCGTTAACGGGCCATTATCTGCAAATGTACGACTGGGACTCCTGCTTCTTTGCGCAGGCTGCCTCTAGAGTCGGAATTCATGGACTTCAGTCAGATGTGGTAGCAAACTTTCTCAGTCTTAAAGAAGCTGACGGTCATGTTCCGCGCACTGTTTCGCCAGAGAGAATCTGGGACAGCGGCGATGAATGCAAACCGTTTCTGTGCCAAACAATTCTGCATCAGGCAAGATTAGAGTCAAAGCCACATAGCGCTGACTTTTCAAAGTTCATAGATGACCTGGACTGCTATCTGCAGTATTTTGAAAGAAATCGAAAAACTGAACACGGGCTTTTCCGCTGGAGAAACGTCCTGGAAAGCGGAGTAGATGACAATCTAGCATTGATAGCACCCAGAGAGGCTGCAAAAGATGAGGACGACTCAATTACCCAATTCCCTGATGGCAAACTCAGCGCAGTTGATTTGAGTGCTTACCTTGTTGCTGAATTTCGGGCTTTCTCCGAACTCTCAAAAATGTATGGAAAGAACTCCCTGGCTGAAAAATACGATATTCGCGCCAGGGAAGTAATTGAAGCAATTGAAAAATATTGCTGGAACGAATCAATCGGCATGTACTGCAACGTCTTTCCGAAATCAAACTCACAAATGGTTTTCAGGGCATGGACAGGTCTGGTGCCAGCAATTCTCGGAATTGTAAAACCAGAAAGAATTGAACGAGTCATCAAGACCAACATCATCGATGAACGACATTTTCTGCGTCCGGCTGGTTTATCGTCTGTCGCGGCATCCGAACCACTTTATAACAATGCTTTGCGCGGACTTTATGGACGAGCGATTGTTTCTAATTGGCAAGGCCCGGTATGGGTTCTGACAAATGCTCTTGCTGTGCGCAGCCTTATAAAAGAAGGGTTCAAAGCGGAAGCGAAAGAAGTTTCAACACGAATGCTCAATACCATGCAAGCCGACCTTGAAAAAACAGGCACCTTGCACGAAAATTATCATGCTGAAACAGGTCAGCCTCTGTGGGCACCGCAATTCATGAGCTGGAATATTCTTGCTCTGGAACTTGTTGAAATTCTAGAATCGTAGTTTCAAGCAGCACAACATAATAGTCTGGAGGACTTCGCATTGTCGAACTCTTTACGCATCGCTTTGCTGAATGCGCTTTGCTTGCTACTTCTATATGTACAAGCATTTCCGGTGTATGCCGACAATGTGCCTCCGACGAATTCGGCAATTAATGCTAGCCCCGCGCAAATTCTGTCCACCGGAAGCCCCAGAGTTGTTTTGAAAAACGGCAACTCTTTGCTTGTAATCGACAAGAATGGAATGATCGACTCGAGACTTGGCTCTCCTTATGGACTCTTTGAAGACGACACGAGATACTTGAGCCGTTGGCAGATTCAAATTGATGATAAAGACCCCACACTTGTGACAGCTTTCACGCAGGGTGGTTATCACGGAAGCTTTATTTATTCTCTTCTGGATGAAGTGTTGATTCAGAGAGATTTGCTTCTCTACAAAGGAATGAGCGAACGCATCACTCTGAGCAATTTCGCAAATCATCCATATCATTTGAAAGTTTCAATTTCCCATGGAACTGATTTCAAAGACATGTTCGAGGTTCGCGGTCAAAAGAGGGAAAAGGCAGGTCAGTTTCTTGGTTACTGGCTAGATAATGAATCCACAAATCGCTCGATAATACGCTCGTCCTACAAAGGTCTTGACCAGCGCGACTATCAGAGTTACATCACCGCTAACGACAAGCCTTCAAAATTGGCAACAGACATAGTCAACTACGAAATTGACTTGAAACCACAAGAAAGCAAAACCATAGACCTGCGAGTTGACACATCTAACACACCCGAATCACTGCGGTCAACTCTCACATACGACAAGGCGAAATCCATTGCTGATGCTGAATACAAAGCCTGGAGAAAAGAGATTCCCGAGTTCAAAATTGATTGGGATCAGCTAAATGACATGGTGGCGCAATCGGTATCAGACATTTACCTCCTCAGACAAGACACCGCATATGGTCCTTGTCTGGCAGCAGGGTTGCCGTGGTACTCTACAGCATTCGGGCGCGACCAATGCGTCACTGCGTTGCAGACACTTCCTTTCATGCCGGGTCTTGCAAAGGACTTGATCAAGGTTCTCGCGGCTTACCAGGGAAAGAAAGTAAATTCTTTCACTGAAGAAGCTCCCGGGCGAATCATGCACGAGCTGCGACTCGGAGAAATGGCAAAGAACAAAGAAATCGCCTTCATGCCATACTACGGCACTGTAGATGCAACGCCACTATGGCTGGTGCTAGTCTCGCGATACGTGGACGCAACCGGTGACGTAGAATTGGCAAAGCAACTCTGGACAAACATAGAAGCAGCGCTGCAATATATTGAGGGCTCGGTGCAAGCCGATGGCTTCTTATACTATGGTGGTAAGGCAGGCGCAGCACTTTCCAATCAAGCATGGAAAGACTCCGGCGATTCCATCATGCATAAGAATGGCGAGCTGGCAAAGGCACCAATTGCGGTGTGTGAGGTTCAAGGATATTTATACGAAGCTTATAATAGCCTGGCGAAGCTCGCTAAGAAATTAGGGAAAGAGTCATTGGCTAAGTCTTTAAGCCAAAAGAACGAGCTGTTAAAGCAGAACTTCCATAAAAAGTTCTGGATGCCTGACATGAATTTTGTCGCTCTTGCAGTGGATGGAACAGGGTCGCCATGCCAGGTAGTTTCATCAAACCCTGGACATCTACTTAGCAGTAGCATCCTCAGCGAATCAGAAGCCCAAGCTGTTGCCGAGCGCCTTCTGAAAGGGGATATGTTCAGCGGCTGGGGAATTCGTACTCTTTCAACGCAAGAATTGCGTTACAACCCGATGAGCTACCATGACGGTTCTGTCTGGCCCCACGACAATGCCATGACAGTAGAAGGCATGTCGGCAATAGGAAGATCAGACCTTTCTTGTACTGTTCTGGAGAACCTTGTTCAATCAGCGAAGGGTGCAAGCGACGCGCGCCTGCCAGAATTGTTCTGCGGTTTCCCTCGCGATGCCTACGAAGCACCGATACCATACGCGGTGTCGTGCGTTCCGCAAGCATGGGCCGCTGGAAGCCTCTTTCAAATGCTTCGCTCAATTCTCGGAATACACCTGCAGGACGGAAAGGTGGTTGTAGATAGGCCGAAGCTACCGTCAAGTATAAACTCAGTGGAAATTTCAAATCTAAAATCAGGAAACGCTCGAGTGACACTTAAGTTTGAAAAAAACAGGCAGACCAACGAAGTTAAAGTTAGCGCTTCATCTGATGAGGTTGTAATTCGCAAATAGAATGGGATCCCTCAACAGGGTTCGGATCCGGTAATTGCCCAGAAGCCGCCAAGAATGGCAGCGCTCCCAGGTTCGTGGACTACGACGCGACCAGATCCTAATGGTGCGAGACCAGATCCTACATATGGGATCCCTCAACAGAGTTCGGATCCGGTAATTGCATAGAAGCCGCCAGGATGGCGGCGCTCCCCGGTCGTGGACTACGGCGCAACTAGCATGCTCTCTAAACGCATACAGAGCTCATTAAGATGCTCAGTAAAATACAAGCTGGTTTTTGCAGCCAGAGGCAAATATACTTCTCTCGTCTCTCGCAAATAACGATGCTGAAACTTGGGTCGATCGACAAGCAATGTCTCTCTCAGATTATCCAATCTGTCTGAAAGTTTGACGAGCCTTACATGAAGAGGCGCATGGTGAAATGACTCGTGATAGGGCATCAACGACTCAGGTGTATGTGGAATACCGTCTACCTCATCAGGTTTAGTGAGATACTCAACGGTCTCGGCAATTTCTGAACCAAATTCATTTCTGATATCAGTAATCGTCGGGCGACTGTTGCCGTCTTCTACCACGTCATGCAAAACTGCTGATGTAATGGCTGTTTTATCAGCAATTCTCAACTCACTCATTAATATCAACGAAACGCGCAAGGGATGAATGAGATATGGATCTCGATCATCAGGACGCGCCTTGTGTTCCTTGCGCAGTTGCCCTTCGTGCTCTCGTTCAGCAAGCTGATAGGCTCTCTGAACCACGTCGACAGCTTCATTATCAAGATCTTTTAGTGCAGCGAAGAACCGTTCTTGTACTTTCTGCAATGACATATTTATCTCCAGTTGAACTAGCTGGGGTCCTTGAAACGTATTGCGCGAAGCTGCTCTTTATAGACTTCCGATTCAGACTCCTGACCAGATTGCTCAAAGCACTTGATTAGCAACTCCAGAACGAATCTCTTCTTCTCGGCAGTTCCATCTTCGCTTAGAATCAACCATGCAGAACGCAATGAACCAATAGCAGGAGTATAGTTTGCCTGACAGAAATAAAGATAACCAACATCTGTTAGCGCTTCACCAAAAGTAGGGTGCTTCTCTCCGTGCATACGATTCTTAATATCCATCGCCTGAAGAAACAGTAATTCTGCCTCAGGATATTTCTTTTGTTTGATGATTAACCTGCCTATGCACTGACAAACTTCTGCCAGTTCAGCCTGGAATTCATCGCCAGCAATAGCAAAGACAGCATGGGCTCTTCTGAACATGGCTTCTGCTTCTTCATTCTCACCACGCTCTAAACATATTTGTCCAACTTCAGCAGCCAGCCTGGCTACTTTGGGATCTTGAATGCCACGTTTTTCCTCAAGCAGCAAGAGTTCATCCATCTTGCTTATCAACGTAGCAAGAGTTTTGGGATCGCTGCTTGTAGTTTCAAGAGGGATATTCAACTTGCCAAAGAAGTCGCTAATTGAATCACCTGCATAAGATGCAGCTTTGACGGTAATCGCAGCATAGTCGACAGGCAATGCTGCTGCTCGGCAAATCAACTGAACCTTCATTGCATTTCTCAAATCTTGGACATTTAAGAGCTTCTGCTCTGAAAGAATTCTGCCCAGCGGCAGCCTCTGACTTTTTGCAAGTTGAAGAGAATCAAGAAATTGCTCTTTGTCAATCAAACCAGCGTTTGTAAGCAACTCTCCGATGCGAATATTGTGCCGACCTGGTGGGCTAATAGCACTCGAACAAGCAATCGCATCGCGCAAACACAGATTGAACTGAGCCAATTCAAATGGCAGTAGTTGTGCCCACTTCGGCATAACTATGCGATAAAGCCGATTTGCTTCAGCAATCATTCCCTGGCGCGAACATAGATGCGCTGCTGCTGCCAATAAGCTTGTTGAACCTGGCGAGAGTTGAATTCCTTTGTTGATCAAATCAGTCGCTTTGGTGATATTTTCTTGCGCATTCGGAGTGCGCCCAATTTTGGAATAAAACGCAGCGAGCCTACAATAGACAGGAATTATTGCCTCGTCTTCAAAGTTATTGCCCTTCTCGTAAACACCACGAGCCTGCTCCATAAGAGCTGTTGCATATTCCCAATCTTTTTCCGCAGCCGCGTTGTCGGCTTTCTGTATGAGTTCGAGTGGGTCAACAGCAAATCTGGGACCAGATGGATTCGCTAAACCACTGGGACGAGCAAGACTTGGCGATATTTTGCCAGAACTAGAAGGTGCAAAACTAAACTCTTTTCGACCCAACTCTTCTTCAGTGAAAGGTTGACCCTCGTCATCTTTGGATGTGGCAAGTACTTTCTCAGCAGCATCACTAAAATTCAGCCTGTTTTCCCGAGCATACTTCAAACCAGCAATCGCCAATCTATCGGACATTGCGGCAAAGAGAATTTTTCGTTGAGCCTGAAGGACTAACTCCAGCTCGTCTTCCTTCAAATAATTCAGCAACTTCAAAAGCTGCCCAATTGGTGTCTTTTTCGTCGACTTCTGTTGTTTTAGCGCAGCACTAAGTTCTTCCTCAGTTATGAACCCCGAACTGAGCAACAAATCTCCGATTCGCACTTGAAAAACCTCTAGCTCCAACCCGTCCACAGAATATTTGTACCCAGCCCAAACACTCCAGCTGTTCTATTTAACGTCAGGATAAAATTTAATAAACGGCTTACGAAAAGCGAAGTGGGTCAAATGCAGAGCTATCTATTGTGCGGGTGTACTTCATCGCACGTTGCAGGTTCAAAATGTCAGTCACTGTAGTGCGAATGGTAGCGCATATGGTGTCAAGCGGCAAGTCGTCGCCATCCTTACCAAAGGGCTCTTCAATGTCTTCTGCAATCAATTCAAGTCCAATTAGAAAGTATGTTCCAATCAAAATAATTGGAAGTCCCCAAATCAGAGGAAACTCAGTGGATAAGAGCCAGGGGCTGACAATCAAGTTCATCACGATTCCCTGACGCATAAATGCACGATAGGAAACGGCAATAGGGCTGTTCTTGATTCTCTCGCAAGCGCCACATACGTCCATGAAAGCACGGATGTGAAAGTCCAGCTGAATCAGCATGAGCGTGTCAATGTAATTGGCTTGCTTCCATTGAGCCAACTTGTCGAATATTTTGCTTGCAACGTGAACCGGTAAATTCCTGACGTTCTTCGAATCTCGTCCCAAACCCGGCAGGGGCTCACTCGGAGTCGAGTTGCGCAAATGATGCTTTAATGCAAATGCGAAAGAGACGATCAGTTGACCCAATTCAATCTTCTCTATCTCTGGAACGTTCACAAAGGAACGGACTTTGAGCGAAAAGTTTCGTGAGTCGTTAACAAGTTGTCCCCAGAGCTTTCGCCCCTCGTTCCAGCGTTCGTAAGCGGTGTTGGTTCGAAAAACCAGGAGCAAACCCATGACAACGCTACCATAGGCAGCAGCTCCCGCTTCCTTCACCACTGTATGCGCCAGATTGCGGTCAGTAAGCCAATCAATGCCGATTGTATAAATTGCCATGACAGCAAGGTAGACCCAAACCCGCTTAAAAACGGGGATACGATGGAATCGTGTAAACGCAAGAATCCACGCTTTGCTGTTTAGCACAGGCTGCCTGCTGGTAATCAGCTGAGAAGCCGGCACCTCAGGTTGGCTCGCTTTACCGTGAAGTAGGAAGAGAGCGGTCTCGTCTAGACCTTCATCAGCCGCCTGTCCACCAGGGGGTACTTGTCCTGGTCTTAAATCAGTCATTGCTTTTAAACCTTTGGGTGTCAAGATTTGATTTTCCTTCACTAGTAGTAAATAGCCAAGGGCTATAAGCCGCTTTGATTAAGAATTTTAACTAGAACGTTGGCTTTAGGATGAAATAAGCACTATTCCTTCTCAAGAGCAACTTTTGCAGCAAGCAATTCTTTCATCTTGCTTTCATCAGGCTGTGGGTAATGCAGTTTCAAGTTTTCCAGCCCATCAACAATAGCAGCTGCCACTACCAAACGGGTAAACCACTTATTGTCCGCAGGAATCACATACCAGGGGGCTTCTTTTGTTGCAGTGCCTCTGATTGCCTCCTCAAATGCAAGTCTATAATCCTTCCAATACTTGCGCTCTTGCACATCGGCAGCTGAAAATTTCCAGTGTTTCTCTGGAACGTCGATGCGAGCCAGAAAGCGCTTCTTCTGCTCTTTTCTCGACAGATGTAGATAGAACTTCAAAACAAGTATTCCATTTCGCATCAAGTAGCTTTCGAAGTTTTTGATATCCTCTAACCGCTCGTCCCAGATGCCTTTATGGACTACCGCTGGAGGAAGCTTTTGCGACTCAATCAAATTGTGAACACGAACAACCAATACCTCTTCGTAGTATGAGCGATTGAAAATGCCTATTCTGCCTCGCTCGGGCATGCATTTCAGATATCGCCACATAAAATCGTGGTCGAGGTCTTCTGACGAAGGTTGCTTAAAAGAATAAACCTGGCAGCCCTGAGGGTTCACACCCGACATAACATGTTTTATCGTGCTGTCTTTTCCCGCCGCATCCATTGCTTGAAAAATACAGAGAACGCCCCACCGATCTTGGGCGTAGAGCTTTTCTTGAAGCTCCGAAAGCCACGTTACACCGGCCGTAAGCAGTTCTTTCGCTTCTTCTTTTCTGTCAGTTCCAAGCTCTTGCGTGTCGCCAGGATCGATATTGTCCAGGTGGAAACCCTTACCACTTTTGATTCGATAAGGTTTGATAAGGTCCTGAATTCGTTTCAATTGGTCCTTTTTGTTCACTATATGAATCCTTGTGGGTCGTCGATCTCTCTGTCTATTTTATCGAAAAACAGAGATTATTAATATCTATAATTGCTTGAAGAGTAGAAAAGGAGCAGCTTTACAGCCGCCCCTTTTCCATACCCTCGGATTGAATAAAGTTACGCAGCAGAGCGTTCATCGCCCCAGAACATCTTGCTTGTTAGAAGACCAACGAAAAGCAAGACCAACCCAGCCAAGGCTGCTGGAACGAAGCCACTCACAGTCAAATATTGAGGCATGATATCGGAAGTCAGCAATAACGCAAAAGCGGGCAAGAGCCAGAAGCCGACAATCCACAATGGAATAATCCACAGAAGAGCAAGACCAAGGCTACCCACGGTCAGGACAGTAGCCATTGCAGTACAAATGAGTTCGACAACCCAGAGCATCACAGCAAAAACAGCCGAAATTATCACTGCAGCCCAGAAACTGCCATGAAAACTAATTCCATTTATCATTGGCAAAACAGAGGTGAATGCCAGAGCAGATAAGAGTAAACGGATAAGCAGTCTCATCATAGATCCCTCAAAGTCAACTACACTGTAACATCAACTGACGTACAAGAGGACTCTATTTTCTGCGGCTGGTTCCCGAGAATTTTTGGAAAATGATTACACCGATTGCCTCACAACTCAAAGACAAATTACTGCAAGCATTTTCGCGACAGCATTTATCAGAAGCATTCTGACTTGAGCAAGCGGATCCTTATTTGACCAAGCGAATTCCGCGGTTTGCTCTGGTGGATTCTGCGTTGACCTCGGCTCCAGCTTTGGACTTAATGGGTCCTGAATTGATCTGGTGGATCCAGACTTGATCGACTGAATCCTGCATTAACCTGGGCACCAGAGCGAACGATCAATTAGGACGACCACTCTTTTTGAGTTCTTCCAAAATGCTGTTGGAGAGATCTTTTCCCTTCAAAACGAGTTCAGCACCAAAGTAGATGGAACCCACATCAATAACGATTCCTAGTTGCTCCTTTTTTGCAATTAGTCGGGCAGCGTTTCTAAAGTCGCCAGGAAAGTCATAAGTCAGACAGCGACCAGGACAACGCCCAGAAATCGTTTCTCGTGCTTGCAACCCGACACGAAAGTCGTAAACCGTTTTTTCAATGTCAGAGCCTGCGAGCTTGGCTGAATCGCGAATTTTGGTCTCGCTTTCATCGATGTACTTCATGTACTCATTTTCTTCCATCGCAAGGTCGTCCCGGCAATGATTTGCCCACTTACAAGACACCCCTGCCGCATCGACATAGCCAAACGAAAGCGGAATAGCTTTAGCAACCTTGTCCTCAGCGTTGGCAACAGTTGAGTAGAGCAGACACAGAATGAACGCAATGCAAAGCGAGAAAAAATTTTTGCTCACAACAAGAAGTCCTTTTACTTAGAATCGATATCTCGATGCGTGAACTGTTTTGCATTCTTCCCAGAGTATTCGGCAACAGTTTGCCCCTTACCAAGCAACTTATACTTATAAGTTACGAGTCCTTCAACCCCAACAGGACCTCTCGGGTGAAGCTTGGAAGTGCTAATTCCAACTTCAGCACCGAAGCCATACCTGAAACCATCAGCAAATCGGGTTGAAGCATTGAGATAAATGCCCGCACTATTTACTTTCGCAAAAAATTCGTCAAAGGATTTTTCATTGCGCGTAATCATACATTCAGTGTGACCAGAACCGTTCTTATTTATGTGCTCGATGGCATCTTCCATTGAATCAACTGCACGAATTGAAATTACGAGCTCACAATATTCGGTAGTCCAATCTTGATCATGAGCGGGTTTCAATGCAGTGAAATCGAGATTAAAATCGGAACGAATTTTTCCCTCAGCTTTCATCAGCTTGAGAAACTCTATCAGAGTCTGCTCAAGACGCAGCTCGACTTTGTTCTCCTGATATTTGGCGCACATTCTCGGCAAGAAATCGTGGAGTACATCCTTATGCACTAATAGCGTCTCGGCTGCGTTGCATGCAGATGGATATTGAATCTTACTGTCAAGCGCAACTTTTACCGCAAGGTCTAATTCTGCATCTTTATCGACATAAATGTGGCAAATTCCGTCAGCATGTCCTAAGACAGGAATTTTAGTATTGCTCTGGATGAAGCGAACAAGATCATTTGAGCCCCGAGGAATTACTAAATCTACAAAGGCATCGGCTTCAAGTAATTGCTTAACGTCGGCGCGAGTCTCTATAAGTGCAAATGCTTGCGCGGGCAAACCCGCTCTGGCTATTGCCTCCTGCATAACCTTAAACAAGATTCGGTTTGTCTTTTCTGCTTCCTGCCCGCCTTTCAGCACAAGCGCATTTCCAGACTTCAAACAAAGCGATAGAATTTGGGGCATCGCCTCCGGACGTGACTCAAAAATCACAGCTACGAGACCAATCGGTGAGGAAACGCGATATAGATTTAACCCCTCATCCAGCTCTCGAGCAAGAGATATCTGACCGACAGGGTCAATCATTTCAGCAATTTGTTTGATACCAGCAATGGTGCCGAGTAACTTAGGTTTGTCGAGCTTCAAGCGCTGGAAAAGAGACTCCTTAAGCTCGCCCTTGTTCACCCTTTCTGAAGCAATATCCATATCTTTCTGATTTTCGGAAGCTATGGCATCGGCATTTACTTCCAATGCATTAGCGACTGCTATCAGAGCTTCATTCTTTTGCACATTAGTCAAAGATGCCATCAGACTCGAGGCTAGCTTGGCTTGCTCTGCAATTTTTGCGATTCCTGATTCAATAGAGTTCATAAGTCACCCATCTTTAATGGTCTAACAAAGCGAGATTGTCACGGGTTATCAGGGCGTCATAATTTCTGTGCTCGATGACTTCGTCTATCGCGCCTGACTGCTTGCCACATAGCTTGATAGTTTCTGAACTTGAATAGTTCACGATGCCGCGAGCGATTTCCTTGCCACTTTCATCAACAATACTGACCACGTCGCCCCGCTCAAATTGTCCTTTCACTTGGGTAACTCCGGCGAACAACAAGCTAGCTTTTCGTTTCGTTATTGCATCCAGAGCGCCCTGGTTAAGTACAAGCGCCGCACTGACTGTGGTGGCAAATGCTATCCACTTCAATTTGCCTTTCATGCCAGTTTTCGGAAGGAACAGAGTACCTTTCTCTTCACCTGCAAAAATCTTGGAGATGATGCCCTGTTCTTTCCCGCCTGCGATTATAGTGGCACAACCAGATTGAGTTGAGACTTTAGCGGCTTCGAATTTAGTACGCATGCCACCACGTCCAAGTTCCGTTCCTGCACCAGGTTTGCTGCTGCCACTTAACTGAGTTTCAAGCTCGGGCGTTATGTTTTCTACAAGAGGAATCAAAGTTGCATTTTTATCAACCCGTGGGTCAGCAGTGTAAAGACCGTCTACATCAGTAAGAATTACAAGAAGGTCAGCCTCTATTTTGCTTGCTACCAGAGCAGAAAGTTTATCATTATCACCAAAATTGATCTTTTTCGGTGCGCCTCCAAGGGTCTCAAGCTCAGCTGTCGCAACAGTATCGTTTTCATTAATGACCGGAATGGCGTGCATCTGCAGAAGCGTGTTGATGGTACTGCGCAGATTCAAATATCGCTTTCTGTTTGCGAAATCATCTTCTGTCAGCAGAACTTGAGCTGTTACGACATCCATGGTGGCAAATGCGTCAGAGTAAAGTGCCATCAATTTGCCTTGACCAACAGCAGCACAAGCCTGTTTCGCCGGCAACTCCTTAGGCTTCTTTTCTAAACCAAGGCTGCGAAACCCGAGCCCGATAGCACCAGAAGTTACAACCAGAACTTCCTTACCCGATTTTTTCAGCCGAGCAATATCTTCAACGAAAGAGTAGAATCGGCTCAACGCGATGCCGCCTTCCTCTCTCATCAAAACAGCTGTTCCCAACTTAATGACGACGCGCTGTGCGTGAGAGATAATCTCTGCTCTTCTAGTCGTAGACTCTACAGTTTCTGGCAAAACAAATCTCCGCGGTAATGGCACATGAAATCTGCGCCGAATGGATGCACTAGTATCCTTCAACCTATAAGAAGAATGCAAGCAGGCAAACGAAGATCTTAAACAGACCATCCTGTTGGCATCCTGAAATTATGCTGGATTGCCGGGAATGCGAGCGACCACGCAATTGAATTCCAGCAAAAATGTGCAATCTAAGTCTCAGCTCCTAGTAAGACCACTTGCGAATCATGTTAGCTACATTGCGTATGTAATGTCCTTCGTTGTTTCCATCGCTACCAGGAGCGTACTTGTGGATAATTCCATCGCGCTGCCCAGGTCGACCAAGGGTGTGGAATCCCTTTCCAACGTAATGTTGATGTATGCGCTCATACCAATCGACCAGCCCATGCTCAATGTTATGGTACGCCTTGTATCCATGCCGACCCTGGCGAATGTTGCCCCAGCTGTTGTTTCGTGCGCCTGCTCCGCGGGTTCCAGCACTCGATTCCTGGATATAGAATGCTAGAGCCATAGCAGGGTTGATACCATATTTGACACCTAGATCAAAAATCTTTTGCCCCATGCCTTTTGCTGGGGAATCATATTCCTCTAGAACCTGGTTGATGCGCTGTGGAGTAATGGTTGGCGCATGTGATATCGGCATTTCCGAATCAGAGACATTTGGTGCTCTGACTACTTTGACGTTAGCTGGATTTACTTGAGGCAAACCATCACGACGAATTTGCCCAGGAGCAGTAAATTCTGGCAGAGGCAAATGCTTAGGAAGCGGTCCCTTCTTATCCAATGGCTCAACGCTGAAAGGTGGAAGAGCTTGCGGTCTTCTTTGAATTGAGTGTGAGGGCGGAAAGAAAGTATCTATGTCAGAACTATTTGGTCTGGATTGCGGATCTTTTCTCTGAGGCGCCGGACGCAACGGCTCTTCACGACGCGGCTGCAACTCGGGATTTGGCGCCGGACGCAACGGCTCTTCTCGACGCGGCAGCAACTCAGGATTTGGCGCCGGGCGCAACGGCTCTTCTCGACGTGGCTGCAACTCAGGATTTGGCGCCGGACGCAACGGCTCTTCTCGACGCGGCAGCAACTCAGGATTTGGCGCCGGACGCAACGGCTCTTCACGACGCGGCTGCAACTCAGGATTTGGCGCCGGACGTAACGGCTCTTCTCGACGCGGCTGCAACTCAGGATTTGGCGCCGGACGCGACGGCTCTTCTCGACGGGAAAACGGCGTGCGTTCGCGTCGCAATTGCGCCTCAGGTTGCGGTTCAGCGTCAGGCTTAGGTTGCACTCCAGGTCGCGGCGCACTTTCAGGACGAACTTCTTCTTGTTGTTTCAACGATGAATTCTTAGGAACAACATCAAGATTCTCACCCTTGCGGTTCATCCAAGTGGGCTGAATGAAAGAGTTAGCTGGTGTCATTCCGCCAGTGGCGATACGAGCCTTAATTTCTGCAATGTTTGCATCTAGAGATTTTTGATCTTTCCCTTTCAGTGATCCCTCTCCACTGGGCAACGCATGCTCAGCCGGCAGCGTTCTGACTCGGAATGGATTACGAAACTGAGTGTTACCTGTTCCATCAGCCTTCCACTCACGAACCTTAGCGTGAGCGTCAGGATGCTGCTCAGCATGATGAGGTCGCCCCAGAGAAAGATTTGGCAGATGCTCGCTCAGGCTGTGAGTGCCAATCTTATCTATCGAATTACCTTTCCCTTCTTTTGCACCAGAGGAAAGTGATTCAAACCTTGGATTTGGCGAAAACAGAGGTGTTCCGAATGACTGCGAGTCCTGCAGCATGCGATTCAGATGAGAGGAGTCCGCAAGCTGAGTTTGGTGCTCAGCTTTTTTCCCAGAATTTTCCGAATTTAGTTCAGCGTGACGCTGCATGCAAAACCAACCTGGCAACAACAACCTGCGCATAAAAGCGCACAACCAGCAAGTACAGATGACTTGCACCGAAACCATCCCACTTATACGTGAAAATTATGTGACTTTCAAGCCGTAAACCATTATTGTACGGGGATCTACAGCCACGCCCGCAATATTACACAGCGTTAATCTTCCTCGAACTGCACAAATGTACAGCGTCTCTTTGGCTCACTTCTGATTTGACTCTTTTGCATTTTCCATGAGTTGTAACTGCGTTCCGTATTGGATGAAGTCCGCCGAAGGCGAAACCATTTGTTTTATCTCTTTCTGGTAATAATCATTTGCTTGCTTGAACTTTTTATCGTCATGAATATCGTGCAATTCCAAAGACAAAAGGTAACAGCTCTTCAGCAGACAGGCTCGCTCATTATCATTTCTAGGAGTAGATTTCATCAATTCGAGAAAGCTCTGGTTGAGCATTTCCACTTTATCGATTCCCAACGAATCTAATTTGCAAGCTCTTTGGAAATATCCCTCAATGTGAATAAGACCATCGCCCCCAGCAGATGTTGCAGCTTCAATATTTTGCATTGCTTCATTGAAACGCTTAAGTTGTAAATCAATATTGGCCAACATTATGAGCAGCTCGAATCTCTCTTCTTCTACAGATTCGCCCCGTAAACTTTCAACTCGTTGTTTTGCGTGAAGTAACGACTTATAGGCGTCATTCAAGAGCCCTGCTTTCATTTGTGCCATTCCGCAGAGAAAGAAAGCGGTCTCTAGTCGTACCGAATCATCATTGGATTTTTCTTTTGCTAGCTGAATCGCCTTTTCTGCATGCCTTACTGCAGCAAGGGCATCACTTTTTCGTTTTGAGACAGTTTCATTACGAATCAGATTAACGTAGGACGCAAAGAGAGCCTTAGTGCCCTTGCTGCTTGAAAATTCCGAGTGCTCTAGGACTTCAACTTCCCGTAGATATTTCTGTATTCTCTTACTAATAACTACTTGCTGATGATCGATTTGCACAGACTTTTCAGCAGTCCTGCTTGTCTTCATGAAGTAACTAAGCAAAAAAATTACTACCGTTATGACTAAGAAATAAACGAACAGATTGATTATCTTGCCAGCTCTTGCTCGCCGAAACTCCGATAAATCTATTCCATTACATTCCTCTAGCACACTAAGTATGCTCTCAGCAGACTCGGGGCGTTCTTTGGGATTTTTTGCCAAGCATTTATCAATGACAACCGCAATTAGTTTGCACTTTTCGGATTTTGCCATAGGCACCAATTTCGGTGCGGCTACGGACATATGCTTGAACATGACCTCGTAAGGTGAGCCACCGGTGAAAGGAGTTCGGGAAGTTATACATTCATACATCACGCACGCGACAGAGTAGAAGTCCGATGAACGGTCACCACGCTCGCCCTTGCACTGTTCAGGGCTCATGTAAGTCGGTGTGCCTAGCAGAACGGCATTTTGTGTTGATGTATTTCCATCAGACTCCTGCCCAAGAATTCGAGCGATACCAAAGTCAATGAGCTTGATATTGTTATCGTTCACCATTATATTCGCAGGTTTTATATCACGATGAACGATATTCTGTTCATGTACAAAGCGAAGTGCAGAGAGCATTTGAATAAAGAAAGAAAGGAATTGTTCTCCTGTTAAATAACCATTTCGCGTTAACAGTGACTGAAGTGATTCACCGGGCACAAACTCCATCACAACGTAGACAAGGTCGGCATCTGTGATGCCTGAGTTATAGAACTTGACTATGTTTGGATGCTCAAGGCTAGCCAGGGCTTTTGTCTCACGCTTAAAGCGTTCACGTGTTGAGGGCTTTGAATCGGCACCCTGCTTCAAAACCTTCAACACTATCTCTCGGTGAAGCACGAGATCAATGCCGTGATAGACATGGGCCATGCCACCACCAGTGATGTAGCCCATTATCTTGTAACGGTTTTCGAAAACATCACCTACAGAGAAAACAGCGAGTCCGCTGCTAATTTCTGCTTGTTCGGATTCGCTCATAGTTATTTCTCGAAAAGTTTCAGGATAACAGCCTTCAACTCACGTTTTGTGTCATCATGACCTTCAACCGCTGCCTCTTTGATTTGAGCTTCTTTAGCAAGCTCGGCTCCTTCTGTGTGGCTACTGGTATCCATACAGAGTTGGATGAAAACCCTATACAGTTTCAAAATTGCAGTTTTCTCTGACTCGGAAGCGTTTTTGAAAGTTCTGTCGCTGATCACTCTAAAATTATCGACTACTTGAAGAAACAATTCGATTCGATCTGGTCCATTAGGGTCGATGGTTTGATCATGATTTACAGCTATATTTGGACTATCCTGATGACTTTTCCAAATCTGATGAACCTCCTCCAAACCTGCTAGCGCTTCGTCAAATTTGCGAGTAACCAAATAGTAATTCGTTCGATGTATTATCAGGTCTTGCAGTTCTAATTTCCTATGATCATTTCCTGAATTGACGATTTTGGCGGCCATTCCAAAATAAAGTTCGGCATCTTTCAATGATTTTCGCCTCAACGCAAGATCTGCACGAGTTACGAGTGCTCGGAGTTCACCCTGTTTATTCTTCTCTTTAACACAGAATGCAATTTGCTGAGCACATGTTGCATCAGCCGCTGCAAGATCAGACACGTTTCCAGAATTGACTTGAACCTTTATGAGCCTGTTGTATGAATACAGAACAGAATCCACCTTATCACCAAACTCATCATCATTCTTCTTCGTTGCTGCATAATCATGCAATGCAAACTTCAAACTAGCCTTTGCATGTTCTATGGCGGCTTTTTGGTCTCGTGCTGGCGAGAGAATGGTAGCTTTCTCAATTCTCATTGAGTCATTCAAAGGTTTTGGAGCACAAAAGAACAGAATTGCACAAAAAAGTAGCAGCACAAAAACAGGTATCCATACCTTCAGCAAAAGACTCTTAGCTGCTCCCAAACCACTATTCTGTACCTGTGCTAGCTGAAGTCCTTTCCATTCATGCTCACTCAATTGACTAAGGCGCCGACTGATTTCGGCTGCCGAAGATGGGCGCGTTGAGGGCTCTCTCTGTAGACACGCATCGATAATATCGGAAAGCTCTGAACTCTTATCTCCATCGCCTTTCCCATTCAATTGCAATTTTGCGATGTCTTCATTCATTTGTTTGTACATAATTTGAATGCCAGTTTCTCCTTCAAAAACTGGCTTCCCGCTAATGATCTCGTGCAAAACGCAAGCAAACGAATAAATATCTGACCGCTTGTCACCTCTTTGACCCATGCATTGCTCAGGACTCATATAGCCGGGACTTCCCAAGATTGCACTAGATCTAGTCAATGTTTTTCCAGCATCTGCATCAAGTTGACGCGCGATTCCAAAATCTATGAGTTTAACGTTCAAGTCGCCATTTTCATCGTGACATAGAATTATGTTACTGGGCTTCAAATCGCGATGAGCTATCTCATGATTATGCGCATGCTCTAATGCCGATAAGAGTTGCGTTGCTATTGTGGGCAAATTTCCTCTCACTTGCTGAGGGTGATTTTTCATTTCCTCAGCCAGCGACGAACCTTGCAAAAATTCCATGACATGAAAAGGAACACCATTCGCGCTGATGCCTGAGGTAAAGAAGCGCACAATATTTGGATGATTCAAACTAGCAAGGGTCTTAGCTTCTTTCAAGAATCTCTCTTGCAGTGAGCTGTCCTCGTTTCCTTCAAAGATCAAAAACTTTATCGCAACTTCGCGCTGAAGCTGTACATCCATGGCATGGAACACAGCCCCCATACCACCATGCCCGAGGGTTCCAATTATCTTGTACCGCTCGGGCAGACCGTCGGATAAAGAACTCAATTTGCTCTCTAAAATCTGGTCCATCACTTCAATTCCGTTGCTGCATCAGTTATTCCCACTTTGTCAAGTCTTTCGCGCAATGACTCCTTGAAGATTGGACGCATCTCATATTGTAGACAGCAAGGGCAAACAGAGAAAAAAACATGCTTCGCGTTTACTGAAAAGCCGCTCATATAAGGACTTTTCGCGTCAAAGCAAGATGAGCGCAGTTTCAGAAAAGTGCCGAAAACGCCCTGTTAGAGCCAAGATTGAAGACCTTTAAGAAAACTCGAAAACGCTTAGACAACGCGCAAAACAGCCTCTGATGCGGTCGTCTTCATCCCGGGTATCACGTAGACGCTTGCGTAAAAGTCCCATGTTTTATTACGAGCAAGAAACAAATCATTGTTACATAAGTTGGAGGTAGTGACACCATGACAGACCGTGTCCACACAGTAGCCGAGTTATTGGCACCAGAACAAGCATCTAAATTCTCCCCCCAATGGATGCAGGAAAATGTTTTGAACCCAGCAATTAATGCTGGTCCCCTGGGAGTTTACAACACGGCAGCAAACCTCGCGAGCTTGCCTGAGGTACACCTGAAAACGGGAGAAGCCAAACCTTATAGTACAGAATGGTTCGCTCAAGGACTCTCAAGTGGTATCGGCGCCGCCGTACCATTCATGATCGCTGGCGCAGCAGCTGGTTCTGCCATGCGCGCTACAGACAGAGGTCTAGCAGGCACAGCACTCGGCAATGCTCTAAATCCTTACCTCACATCAGAAAGGTACGCATCCATCGCTGGTGCCAGCATATATGGTGCTCTGCAAAAGCCAGATGAACATCATACTCGCCTTGGCAATGCGATAGGAATGGGCGTAGGAGTTGCTGTATTCAGCAAAGGCAACGATATGATCAAGGGTCTAGCACCCTTGCAAAAAGCTCTTGCCTATCCGGCGGTTGGTTTCATCGGCGGTGGCGTGATGACGGAAGCATCACAGTTCTTCTCCAACGGAAAACTTGCCAGCAACGATGCAGCATTGCAAGGCGCTGTCCAGGGCATGACGATGAACACAGTCATGGGCGTAACAGCAGATTATGTGACAAGAAAAGTAACCGAAAGCCAGAAGGCTGCAGAGCAAGCTAGATATGATACAGCTCGCTCAATAATGGAACGTCAGATGGATCCAAGCAAAGTACGACTTGACCAGCTGCCAGCGGAATCAAAATCAGCTTTTGCAGAGATCGCGAGAATTCAAAGGGAATACTCTGATTTCCTCAAGGACAATAAGGTTCAATATCCTCATCCAGAAGATTTCCATAGGTTGACGCAAGATGAAATCGTAAAATTGGGATTCGAACATCCTGATAGAAGTCTCGATGTTTTACAGGCATTCAAGGGCGACAAGAAGCCACGTCCATTGCCAGATGCAAAAGTTGTCGCAGCTGAAGTTGCGAAGATCACAGACAAGATGCCAAACGCTGGCACGACTGGCGACCTAAGAATCGGCGAATGGAACATGGAATTCTTAACAGCCGACAAAGCCAGATACTTCGCTGATACATACAAACAAATTGTTCCGAAACACCACTTGCTTTTCGTTGAAGAAGTAAATACAGAAGGTCTTAAGCAAGTTGCAAAAGACACTGGATACAATTATGCAATTTCTGCTGAGAACAGCAGAGGACAAGCTGTTGGTTTCTTGATTCACCCGAGA
Organism: Obscuribacteraceae bacterium (SeqCode); assembly: GCA_044226015.1. GTDB lineage: Bacteria > Cyanobacteriota > Vampirovibrionia > Obscuribacterales > Obscuribacteraceae > JAIEPM01. Next base: position 562,719 of record JBGAHS010000005.1, on the reverse strand, counting down.
CTTAAAATAACCGGAACAGAATCAATAGATGCAGTGGCTAACGTGCACAATATTCCTGATTTGCGTCCAGCCTTCAAAGTAGATGTTACCGACGCTACATCTGGTGATTCCTTCTCAGGCGTTGTTGTTCACCTCAAGTCTATGAGAGGCGGACCGGAACAGACAGCACCCGTTCGTACATTGCAAGCTGAAATTCTCGCCCGCGAACTAGGACCAAACTTCAAAGGCATCATAGCTGGTGACTGGAACACATTCCTGGACAAGACAACCGAATTGAACGCGTTGAAAAATGCTGGATTCGCGATTCACAATCCTAACGACAGCTCATCAACCCAAGCTATGGGAGGAAGACTCGACGGCTTCTTGCATAGAGGTCTTTCTGGTAAGCTAGGAGACCAGTACACAAATCCGTTCTTCAAGAACCCATTGATCACGAGAGGCTTGTCAGACCACGCTCTGTTAACCACCTCGCTTTCAGTAGGAAAATAACAGATAACAGGAATTGCAAAGGCAGGGTTGGGCGGCTTTCGAGCCGCCCTCTTTCTTCTTAAAGAAGACGCAAGCATGATAATGATGGCGTCACAGCGTATCTAAGAGGGTGGGAACAAGCCCTTGGATCCGCATTCAAAATTTTCGTAGATATGACATATAGCTCCACTATGCAGATAGGATTACGACGGTCCGATCTAGTAAGCGCCCGACAGAATTGCAATGCTCCAAAAAGCGAAAGAAGCACCCCTTCGCAGAGGTGCTTCTTATTTGTGCAAGATGACTAACTAGCTTTCCTGTTGCTCAGGTCTTTTGAGCTCAGTCCCTCGATCGGCCAACCAAGTTCATCAAAATCACTCAGCTGAACAAACCACGAATAGATGATGTTTTCTATTCCTCTTTCTTGGTATCGCGACATTACTGTACGCGATGCTTTGAGTCCGTTTAATCGCCAGATTTCCTCAGGCATATCTCTTGAAGTAAGAATCATTTCTGGTGTCAGAAAGTAAGACGCAATTGCCTTTTTTTCAGGATTGAAATTCACATGGATTTCATATTGAAGTTCCGACGAAATCACAAGGTCGTTCTCGGATACTTCTATAAGCCGGAAATTCGGAAAGCGATGCGCTACAAAACGCGCCCCATATATCACGGCTTCGAAAGATTCCAATCCTTTAGCAATCAACTCCTCGGACACATCACTTACCCGAAAAGCCTTTTGACTTACGTTCTCGACTACTCTGCTGATCTGTTTATCTTTTGACATCAACTAATCTCCTTTGTGTTGATGAAATGACTGCAGAGAACCAGACCACAACGCTCTGTGGTTTACTGGTGATGCGAGCTTGGGTCTGATTACTCAGAGCTGTTCTCGTCAGCTCTGAATCTAGAATAACAATCTCAGTGCCAATTCTGAAGTGACATTGGACACTCTTGAAGTCATTCGAGCCCCTGACCTAAGTAACGTTCTGCCAAACAGTACCAAATATGCCATAATTGAATAGCGTCTACCGGAGAGTATCTGATGAAAACGGAAATGTACCGCCAGGGCGATGTGCTTCTAGTAAAAGCCGAGGAACTTCCAGGCGGCGCCGAAGAACTTCCACCTTCTGATCGCATCGTGCTTGCATACGGCGAAGTCACAGGTCACGCTCACGCAGTGGCGCAAATGGAAGCAAAAATGTACGCGCAGGGCGACGTAAGATACCTCGTTGTGGGCGATGCAGGAGCAAAGTTGGTGCATGAAGAACACTCAACCATTGCGCTAAATCCTGGAGTTTATCGCATCGTTCATCAGAGAGAGTACGTGCCTAACAGCTCACGACTGGTTCTCGACTAAGATAGTATGGCTCTAGCAGAGCGTTTTGAGAAAGAACTCGGCAAGAGATTTTCTTTTGCCGAAGAGCATCAGTTAGGGCGCAGAGGTTTAACACAAGCTGCTGCAGATTCGCTATACGCCTGCATGGGGTGGGAGTCACCAGCAATTGTGTGGTGCCAAAGTCCATATCAGCTTGCTACGCTTCCATCACTGCTAATTGGTATCTTCTTCAGCGATGCCTGGCAGATTGCATCAGGTCTTCTTTTAGACAGAGCAATCGACGAGGCATGGGAAGCTGATTTCAACGAAATCTGGGAGCAACTTTGGATTCATGGCGGACAGCAATTACTTAACGGAATGCGCCACACAAGTAGGGTTGGAACGCAATATGAACACCTCGAAAATGCACTTATCGCGCAGCTAAAGTCAGAGTTGTCTAGTTGGGCAAAGTCAGGAAAGTTAGCCTCCTTTGAAAACAAGTTGCCAAAAGAAATAATATATCGACAGTTCTGGGCAATGCGTTTGTGGCACCTCAACCCTGTACAAGACAGATTGAAGCAACTGTCGGCAGAGTTGGCAGAAGAGTTTGATCCAAGGAAGTCGTATTGGGAATTGCACCAAAAGCAGTTGGATCAATTTTTGCCTTACAAAGCAAAACTCGAAGAAACCTTCACTAGTTGCAGCAACACTTTGAGTTCGCTGGTTGCTCGAATGGGCGCGGAACCAAGTCATCAGTTGAAACACTGCACCTGGCTTCCTATGTCAATTGTGTGGCCGAGCTTAGCGCAAATTTGGCGCCAGGAGGTTGACGAAAAGGCTTTCGATAATTATTCAAATGAAATAGACGCATGGAATCATTTAGCCGAGAACGTGCTTGCAGCCATTTGCTTTGAACATGTCATGTTTGTCTGTGAAAAACCGCTTCAGTTCAATATCGATGATGCTGGACGTTTTCATGGTGCCGAGGGTCCTTGCCTGGAATTTAACGACGAATTTATGGAATTCGCCTGGCACGGGGTAATTGTGGACGAATGGATAATCACGAATCCGGATTCCATTACAATCGACCATATCGACAAATGCCCCAATGCTGAGACTCGCAGAGTATTAATAGAGAAATATGGACAATTCAGATATTTACAAGACACCGGTGCCGAAGAAGTTCAAAGCGATTCGTTTGGAACGCTCTACAAGAAAGAAATTCCTGGTGATGAGGATCTTGTGATGGTAAAGGTCGTCAATTCCTCTCCAGAACCTGACGGCACTTTCAAGGATTATTTCTTGCGGGTTCCTCCGGATATGCAAACTGCTCAGCAAGCTATAGCCTGGACTTTCGGGTTTGATGAAGAGGAATATCAACCTCTTATTGAAACCTGATGTGAAATCATCTTGACGTTTGACCTTCCTTTTATTCAAAAGCGTTAAAATAAAGCTGCCAAGGAAGGTATATATGGACGAGTTTCTCGAAAGAGCAAAGAAAGCTGTTGATAAATTTCACTCGAAACAGGCGAGTGACAAGACGAAGGCGACGAAAGCCGTGCTGTCCTCAGTCCTTTCTTGCAAGAAGTTTATTTCCGAAAATGAGAATAATGAGGGAGATGTCGCCCAGAAAGCTGTCAAAGAGCTTTCTGAGATCATTGGCAACACTCCACCTCTGAAGAGTTTTACTACAGAGCCAAATGCTCTTGAAGCGATGAATACCAGGGAGCAAGCCGCTGAGCACCTGGAAATGATTCAAAAGCACCTTGAAACTCACATCAAAGACATTGAAATCGCAAAACGGAAGAAGGTCAGAGATTGGGTGCGCTCACACCCCATTTTGGGCAAACTAAGACGCAGTGCTTCGAAAAAGCTACCAGAAGGTGCGTATGTGCTGCTTTTCCGCAAGTCGAGTGTAGCAGCTAATGCCAAGAAGCACGGGCACGGTAAGCATCGCCAGGAAAAGCAAATTGACAAGAGTACTGAGCAGACGAACACAGTCAGCGCGACCCTTGAGCATTCACAGGTGAGCATTAGCTCCGTAAACATTTCAATTGAACTCGCTGCTGCTGAGAGTCTACAAACTCTGGCATCGTCAACACTAATGGAGGGTGTTCGCGTCTCTGAGTCATTCAGCGAATCGAGCGTACAGCTACAGTCCATCGAAGGTAATTTCACTCAATGCAATAAAAGTGAATCGGTGACTTTGGCGTTTAATTCAGGACTAATTGAAGCTAGCACAGTGTCGGTAAGTACTGATACCACATCTGGTGCTATAGCTGACGACCAGCCAGACCCAGAATTGGTACTCCGACCGGCGCCGGATGGAAGAATTTTCACAAGATTCCGTCCACGCGAATTTGCCGATGAAACGAGAATCTATCGCATGTTCAGAGGTGGTCCACCGATTGTCGGTGCGTGCATCATCTCGCAAGGTAAACTTACACATAGCTATGGTGTGCTTCCTCGACCACGTGAAAATGGCGACCAAGTGCGGGTTTTGCTGTCGCTTTCGAAGGAAGCTGTTGGCAGACCTGGTCGAGCATTCGTCGAATCTCATGAAGTCCTTGGCGAGTTGTTCAAAATGAGCAAGAACAGGAAGATACATAAAGAAGCTTATGTGTTGCTTTTCGAACTTGCCGAAGACGAAAAAACTGAACAACAAGAGAAGGGTGAAGCACCAGCACAAGAGCCTGGAGAGCATCTCTCGTCAGATGAACAGCATGACCATGAGGAGACTCATGATCATGAGGAACATTCCGATGAAGCAGCTACAGAAAAGAAGCATGAGCACGAAACCGAAACCACTGGCGACGAAATGCCCGATGCTGACGACTCCGACATCCATAATCTAGATGCCGAGTCGTTGACCAGAGAGTCATCTCTCGATGATGTCGATTTAGATGCTCCGGATAGTCATGATGAGCATACTCATGAAACTCATGAACACGAACATGAAAGCGCAACTGAGACACAATCAGCGGAAAAGAAAGTTCCAAAAATCGATTTGAGCAAGCTGGAACTGGTTTCAAAGAAAGCGGAAGATGGCCGCATAATTACCCGTTATCGCAGCTTCGATTTTATCGACTCTCGCTCTTTGTTCGAGACTTACCGCAACCGCCGGCCCATCGTGGGTGCAGCTATTGTGAGAGAGCGCGAACTTATCAAAGTAATCGGAGTGGTTCCGAAAGAAGAGGGACGCTCTCAGGTTGACACACTTTTGTACCACTCGAGGCAGGCGCTGGAAAAACCGTCGCTGGATTTCATTGCTTCCAACGAAGTTTTGATGAGCATCCACGAACATTCAATCGGACAGTTCAAACAAAGAGAATGCACGGTAGTTCTGTTCACAGAGGACGATGGAAAGCCGTCGCTATTGCCACTACAAAATAAGATGGGTAGAGCACAGGCAAAGACACCAATCTTTGAATTTCGCTCGCCTAAATTTGTGCACGACAGGTTCAGAGAAGAAAAGCAAATAATAGGTGCATCAATTATTGGAGAAGCAGCAGGTTCAGCTAGCAACAATGCTCAGTCCAATCGACCAGGAGGCAAAGACCGCGGTCGAGATAACCGAGATAGGAATGACAGGGACAGAAATGATAGAGACAGAGACTCATTCAAGTCGAGAAACGCTGCCCCAAAAAATCTGGTAGTGCTGGCTGCGTTCGGACGCACACCACTCAAACAGAATATTCTACTGAGTCCAGAAATCTTAAAACGACTCGGGGTTGATATTTCCATTCTCTGATGTTGACACTATATGTGATACCGGATTGCCCACACTGTGAAAGTGCCCGGTCGAAGCTCAATCAACTTGGGCTGTCGTTTATCGAGAAGGACGTGACAAAAGACTATAAGTCACTTCGAGCGATGTTTAAATTGAGTCGACAAAAGCTTGTGCCGGTGCTGGTTTCAGGGACAAAATTCCTGGTAAGACCGTCAGTGTCAGAAATAAGAGACTTAATGCAAATTTGAAGCCTGAGCAGGCGATGATTATTTTCGACTAATCACTTGTCGAAGATAATATGAATTGCCCGCAAATTGTCATTTTGCGGACATTTACAGTGCGTAAGAATGTATACATCATTCGTCGTAAATCCATAATTGCCTGATATGTTCGAAATCGGCAAAATCGTTTGCGTCCCGGCGAGAATGCGGTTTTGAGAGAGACTTGTTTAATATTCGGTTCATCTTGTATTTCACACTACAAATGAATCGACTCAAGCTCCTCATGTTGAACCACAATCTCCTGAACAGCATCGACGAGCGAAGACGTAGCAGCGTCTCTCCAGGGTCTTGAGAAATAATTAGAGGAAAAATTCAATGCATCCAAAAACGCGTCTAGCCAAGTTGGTGTGTTTCAGCATTCTGACAGCTCAGTCTGTGCCTGTTCTTGCTCAGCAAGCTCCAAGCAATTTGAATTTATCCTCGACAGCAAAAACGGTTCCAGCCCCTGGCGACATAAGCGCAGTCAACATCAGAGTCGGTGGTCACGGCTACCTGGTCACGCCAGGAACGATGCTGACCCCAGCCGAAGCTCTCGCGGTGAGCCAGGTGATGAAAGGCGGTCACCAGACTGTCAACATCGGAGCAGCAGGTAATGCCCTTTCAGGCACAGTCGTGCTGCCGCCATCAATGGTTCTATCAGGACTTACGGTTCCTCAAAATGTCACCGTAGTTCGGGACTTTGCCACAACTTCACCCTTTAGTTTGACTGGCGACCTTGTCAATTCGGGTCACTTCTACGCTTTCTCTAGCATTGCCGGCGTTCAAAATGCATTGATTAACGCAGCTAACATCACCAATAATGGTGGCGCATTAATTTCGAGCCAACTTCCTCTCAATCTCTCTTCTCTATTTCAAGCTGCTGGACCTCTCAACCTCACACTGTTCGCTAACAACTCCATAGTCAACCATGGAGCGATCACAAGCTCAGGCAATCTTAACCTCATCGCGGGCAACAGCATCGTCAACACTTCTGTCGACAGCAGTCAGGCTGTTCTTTCCGCGTTGGGTTCAGTCAATCTTGCTAGCAGCTTCGTTCAGAATACGGGGCTAATAAGCGCCAGCAACAACATCAACATTTTCTCTCAAGCTGCGCTTAACTCGCAGCTCGCATCTTTGATTGGTGACCAGCTGAAAAACACACTCACGCAAACAAACAATCTGCTCATCGACAACACCCTGGGCACCTTAAGCGCTACGAATTCGATCAATTTACTTACGAATGGCACAGCGTCTGACACACTTTCTCTGATTGGTGGAAACCTTCTATCTAACGAGCTGAATATCAATGCTGGATGTTCAAATGTCCAGGTCGCTGCCGACACCATATCTGGTACCATTAACACATTTGCGGGTTCAGGAAACGTGGGAGCCACTGGCGGTGGCATCACTTTAGGAACCACGAACTTCAGTGGTGACCCTACATTCTGGACATCGTCGGGTAATATCACCCTCACAGGCACACAGAGCTTTGACGCCGCAATCACCTATCTTTCCGCTAACGATATAGTGTTTGACACCAGTTCCGGCAACGTGACGATTCGTTCTCGCAACGCCGGTACGCAGGGCTTCGACATAACAATGGTGGCGGGTGCAAACCTCGTAGCAACGCCTGGCAGTGCAACGCAATTCCCGGGACAAATTGGGGTAGGTGAAACAGTCAGTGTAACCGGAGCTGGCGCCGGCGGTTCTATATATTGTACGAATTGCGTAGCTCTTGGTCGAACTGTGACTATTGACGCTAGCACTCCTGGTGCGGGAGTTGGCGGCAACGTGTTTCTCGCGGCGTATGGAACCACTGCCAACAAAATTGACCTGACAAGCACAACAATCAATACAAACGCGGCAGCGAACACTGCAGGAAATGTGACAATCATTGCTCCGACAGTAACCGTCAACACCATTCTTGCTGTGGGTACTTCAGGTACTCCAAACATCAACATTACAACGGCTAATCCTAGCGGCACTATCACAGCAGACTCCACTGGGGCAGTAACCGGCGCGCTGACTGCAGGAGCAGTAGATCCGGCAGGTCTGTACAGCCAAAGCAGCAACATTGCAGCTAATAGCGCAAACGTCAATGTCAATGCTGGACTAATTTCGATGGGCTCATCCAGCTCCATTTCAGTGAGTGGAACTTCGACAAATATCAACGGCGGCAATGTCAGCCTCAAGGCTAACTCGGACATCACAGTGTCCTCAGTACAAAGCACTGGTTTTACTCAGGGCGCTAGTTCATCACCTCTTGCAGGCGGCAAAGGTGGAAACATAGACATCAACGCGGGCAACGCACTCAACTCTTACGCGACCACAGTGCTGAGCGCTGACGGTGGAGCAGGGTCTATAGGCTTGCCCGGAGTGACAGGTGCAGTGCCGACAGCCGGTGCAGATGGCGGGAACGGCGGAAATGGCGGAAACGTCACCATCAATGCTGTGAGTGTATCCATGCCAGTCAGTGCCGTAGGCTCCAGTGGTGGGGCTGGCGGGTCGGGCGGAGCAGGCGGCACGTCGACAGCCGCAGGTTTCAACGGTGCCAACGGCGGCGCGGGCGGTGCCGGGGGCAATGCAGGGTCTATCCAGGTGACTGGTGGCTTGACTGCCGAGCTGCAGACTCTGTTCGCTACTGGAGGATCCGGTGGAGCCGGCGGCACAGGCGGTGGTGGCAATTCCTCTGGTGGACTCGCTTCAAACGGCGGACTGGGCGGAGTTGGTGGAGCCTCTGGAAGTGGAGCTCTGATCAACGTCAGCGCAAATGACATTTTTGTATCTGGAAACATATCAAGCAGCAGTGGAAACGCTGGAGCAGGCGGAAATGGCGGCTCAGGTGGTAGTAGCTCCAATGGCGGTGCTGGAGGCGCAGGTGGCAAAGGTGGAAGCACCGGCACATCTGGTCAGATCAACCTTATCTCTAGTTCAAACCTCACCTTCACCGGTACAACTACCCTGACCAGCTCTGGAGGAACATCAGGCGCTGGTGGCGCCGGTGGCACTGGCGGAAATGCTAACTTAGTGTCAGCTGGCAATGGCGGTAACGGTGCAGCAGCGGGCACCGGAGTCAGCGCTGGTGAAATACAAATTGGACTTGGCACTGGCACAATCACTTTGAATGGCGGTGTAACAATCAATGCTAACGGTTCTACTATTGGTAATTCTGGAAGTGGTGGAAATGGCGGACAAGGTACAGTACTCGCCTCAAACTCTGGTAATGGTGGCAACGCAGGCTCGAACACTCTGGGCTCAGCTCCTAACGCTGGCAACGGCGCAAATGTCACGATTCAAACTGGAACTGCACTAGTCTCAACTTTCGGTTTGACCGTTAATAATTTCGGTGGCAATGGTGGTGCAGGCGGAGCAGCAGGCTCAGCAGGCACCGACAATGCAGGCGCAAATGGAAATGCAGGATTTGGCGGTAGTGGTGGGTTTGGTGGCGATGGTGGCAGCGGCGGAGTATTTATTCTCTCGGCACCGACCATTTCAACACAACTCTCAATGAACCCTGCAAGTTCTACTTTCGGCAGAGGCGGCAATGGTGGTAATGGTGGCGCAGGTGGCGCTGGCACCAGTGTAGGTTTCACTATTAATGGTGGCAATGGCGGCAGCGCCGGTTCGGGCGGCGCAGGCGGAACCAATTCCAGCCTGCTGATAAGCACCTCTGACCTGACTCTGCTTAATGGTTCCGTGATCAACAACAAAGCAGGCGCAGGCGGCAATGGCGGTACAGGTGGTAATGGTGGAGCACCGAGCGTCACTGCTGGGAACAGCGGAAACGCAGGTAACGGTGGCATTGGCGGTGCTGGTAGCTCTAGCACTTCACTGACCCTGACGGTTCCAGTGATGAAATTGAACAACACAAGTATCTCTTATGCAGCTGGTGCGGGTGGCAACTCTGGTACCGGCGGTAATGGCTCTAACGCATCTAATGGAAATGGCGGCGCAGGCGGAAGTGCATCCTCAGGAGCTTCCGGTGGAAATGCTGGCACCATCACACTGACGGCCTCATCGACTATAACTGGCAATGCCAACTTATCAACTTTGGCTGGTACGGGCGGTAATGGCGGCAACGCTGGCAGCGGAGGCAGCAGCATCAATATATCGGCACTTTCTGGTGGCGTTGGTGGCAGCGGAGGCAGCAGTGGGCTTGCTGGGAAAATTGACGTAAGCGCTGTGAATGGACTGAGCCTCGGAGCACTTGTTGCTGATGGCGCAGTCAGTGGAACAGGAGCAACGGGCGGGTCAGCCGGTGCCAGCACCAATGCCGCAGGAGGCAACGGAAGCAAAGGCGGAAACGGTGGTATAGCCAGCGATGGCGGCACTATTACGCTGCTCAGTAGTTCGGGCACAGTGAGCACCTCAGGTGGCATCAGTGCGGTCGGTGGCAACAGCGGAGGAGCTGGCGGTGGAGGCTCTGGTGCCAATTCAACCAACTTTAATGGTGGTGCAGGCGGTGCGGGAGGCTCGGCAAGCACAGCAGGAAATGGTGGCAAGATCAGCATCACTGCGAATGGCGATATATCTATAGCTGCAGTCTCTGCGTTCGCAGGCAATGGCGGTGGCGGCAATATAGGTGGATTTGGTGGCAACTCCACAGCTGCAAGCGGAGGAGTTGGTGGAGACGGTGGCGCAGGCGGTTCAGGCGGACTGGGCGGCTCACTCACTGTTTCGTCGAGCACCGGACAGGTGACTTTGTCAGGAAACATTTCGGTTGAAGGTGGAAGCAGTAGCATCGGCGGGGCTGGACGAACAGGCGGTAGCACCGCTACCTTCTCTGCAAATTCCGGCAAGGGGGGAGACGGCGGTAACGCAGGTAAAGGTGGCACTGTCACAATCACGGCGCTGGGAGATATCAATACAGCAGCAGCTATGGCTATTAGTGCAAGCGCAAACCGTGCAGCAGGTTCAGCTACAAACGCGTCCAACAGTAATAACGGCGGCAATAGTGGAGCAAATCCAGGCAAGGCAGGTTTACCAGGCAGCGGAGCCGACGCAGGCACCATAACACTGAGCTCAAGCAACGGCTCTTTCAACGCCAATTTAGCAACTAGCTTGTTTGCTGTTGGCGCTGGCGGTGGAAATGCTGGTTCTGGTGGCACAGGCGGAAGCAGCTCTAGTGCTGCGAACAACGGCGGCAATGGCGCTATTGGGGTAGACGGCGGAGCGGCGGGAAATGGGGCAAACATATCGCTCAACTTTTCCTCAGGAACAATTACGGCTGTTCAGGGATTGAACATAAGCAACTTCGGTGGTAACGGAGGCAATGGTGGCGCAGGTGGTGCGGGGGGAGCAAACACAGCAGGTGGCAACGGCGGGCTAGGTGCCAGTGCCGGCTCAGGTGCTGCTGGTGGAGACAGTGGTACGGTGACCATTAATGCTCTGAGTCTGTATGGATCTATGAGCTACAATCAGTCTGGAGCAACAGGCGGACGCGGTGGTTCTGGTGGCACTGGCGGTAATGGTGGCAACGGTGCTGTCAATGGCGGCACCGGTGGAGCAGGAGGTAGTGGTGGCAATGGTGGCAAGGCCGCAAGCTTCGCAATAAGTACACCTAACGGCTTCACTTTGACTACAGCAACTCCAGTATTACAATGGAACAACCGTGCTGGCAATGCTGGTGGTGCGGGTGCTGGCGGAGCGGGTGGTTCATCGACTGTTAGCGGAGACGGTGGAAGTGGAGGCGCTGCAGGCACAGCAGGAGTGGCAGGCACCGGTAGCGTGCTTTCCCTTACAGGTATAAAAGGAATAGACCTTGGTTCTGTCACCATGAACTTCGGTGGCGGCAATGGTGGGAATGGCGCAGCTGGTGGCGTAGGAGGTAATTCGTCAGTTGCGGGGAATTCCGGAAATGGTGGAATTTCTAGTTCTGGAAGCGCAGGTGGTTCGGCGGGAACTTTGACATTCAGCTCCACATCATTTTTGACCGCACTTTCAACAAGCAATATACAGAATCTGGGCGGCAGCGGCGGTACTGGCGGTGTTGGAGCGACAGGCGGCAGTGGCACTAAAGCTGGCTTGTCCACTAACGGTGGCGCTGGCGGTGATGGCAGCAAAGGCGGCATCATCAGCATGAGTGCTAGCACCGACCTCACAGTCGGCGCAATCAGCACTTTCGGAGGTTCCGGCGCATCAGGTGGAGCCGGAGGTACCGGTGGCACATCAGCCACCAAAACAGGTGCAAATGGTGGCGACGGCGGCAACGGTGGTACGGCTGGTGATGCAAATTCTATAAGCCTTAGCTCTGGCGGCTTGATCACATTGCAAAATAATATTCTTGCAGAGGGTGGACTACCTGGCATCGGTGGCGCAGGCGGAAATGGTGGCAGCGGCAGTGACGGTGGCAACGGTGGCAATGGCGGAATAGGTAGCAAATCGGGTTCAGGTTCAAACATAACTATCACAGCGGCAGGCGGAATTAACATCAGCGCAGCTACATTTATAAGCACCAGCGGCTCAAAAGGACAGGCCCAAGCATCGTCCATTGGTACCGGTGGACTTGGTGGCGCAGGCGGTATCAACGGAGCTGCACTAAGTAACCAGAGTGGTAACGGTGGAAATGGCGGCGCCGCTGGGGCAGGAGGAGACGCTGGAAATATCATCATCAATTCTGGTGCTAACATCCTGGCGATGGCCGACCTCACTTTGCTTGCCAACGGCTCATCAGCAGGAGTCGGCGGGGCTGGCGGCGCTGCAAGCTCAGCTACTCTGGCCGCTGGCGGCAACGGCGGGAACGGAGGAACAGGAGCAGGAGTCAAAGCCGGTGTCGGTGGCAGCATAACTATAGGTAGCAGCACGGCTAGCTTACTCAGCAGTGGTGGCTCATTCTACATCAATGCTGGCGGTGGTCTTGGCGCCAACGGCGGCAGCGGAGCTGCTGGACAGAACACGGGTGGCGCAGGTTCGTTCTCAGGCGGAGCTGGCGGCTCGGGGGGCTCAGCCGGCGACGGTGGCGCAGGCGGAAAGATAACAGTATCAGTGTCTACGATCAATGCATTTCTGAACACAGGAATATTGGTCTCGGGCACAACTCCGACCCCGGGCAAGGGCGGAACACCTGGAAACGGAAACACTGGCGGCTCAGGTACATTTGCTAACAACCTTGGTGGTGCTGGTGGTGCCGGAGGCAATGCAGCTAACAGCGCGAGCACACCCAACGTCACCATTGCGGCCAGTAAAGGCATAACGCTGTTTGGCAATTCTCGATTCATTAATGTCACGTCCGCGCCAGCTACCGGTGGCACTGGCGCTGCTGGCGGCTCTTCGACATCGGCTGTCGGAAGTGCAGGCGCAGGTGGTGCAGGAGGAAAGGGCGGTGCAGGCGCAGTAGCCGGCAACCTCAGCATCACATCTTCAGCTGGGGGCATTACATTCAATGACACCACTATTCAGCAGGTTGATGCTTCAGGCGGAGCTGGAGGAGACGGTGGCGCCGGTGGTGCAGCCAATAGCAGCTTATTTGCCGGAGCAGGAGGGGCTGGTGGCGCTGGCGGTGCGGCCAGTGCGAGCAGATCGCTCATAACCATTTCGGCGGCTAAGGATATAAGCTTTACCTCGCAAGGCTCAATTACTGCGGGGAATTCAGGCGCCACGGCGACGGGAGGTAAGGGCGGAGCAGGTGGAACTTCTTCTGGCGTTAACGGTACCGGTGGCGCTGGCGGCGCTGGCGGAAATGCAGGTTCTTCAAGCGATGCACCAATCACCGCAATAACTTCAACCTCTGGCTCAATCAATTTCAATATCGACCAATCATCGGGAAATGGGACTTTCATATTCAGCGGTAACGTTGGAGCGTCTGGTGGAGCGGGTGGAGCCGGCGGAAGCGGAGTGAATGCTGGTGGCGCTGGCGGACTCGGCGGCAACGGAGGTCAGGGCGGTTCGGCGGACGCTGGCGCTACTCCTACAATAACAATTAAGGCTGCCAAAGCAGTTTATATGTCGACAATGAATTCCCTTGGAGGTAATGGTGGCTCAAGTGGAGCCGGTGGAGCTGGTGGCGCAGCCAGTGACGTGAATGGCAAGGGTGGAGATGGTGCTAATTCAGGTCTTGTCGGCGCAGGGGGCAAAGGTGGCTACCTTAACTTTAGTGCTGGAACCGACATCATAGCTTCGCCAAACAATGCAAACCTGAATTTCAACGGTGGAAATAGCGGCAACTCCGGTGTTGGTGGAAATGGCGGCAATGGCGGTTCCGGTGCAACCGGCGCTGGTGGCGCTGGCGGAAATAGTGGATTTGGAGCAAATGGCGGAGCCGGCGGCAAGATAGTCATAAATGCCTCAGGCAACATAGCGTCCACATACAACCTCACACTATCGGCTCTCGGTGGCGGCGCCACGCTGGGTGGTTCTACAGTTCAAGCAGGCAATGGCGGAAGCGGCGGACTCAGCGCAGGCGTTGGAGGTTCGTTGCTTGGTTTTGGTCTTGGAACAGTGACCGGTTCGGCAGGAGATGGTGGCACTGTCACCGTTTCTGCACGGAACATCCAAAACATAGTCGCAAATGCAAGCGGAGGCAATCCAAACACTATTACTTTGAAAGCTGGCGATGGCGGCAGTATAAGCAATGCTGGCACCAACTCCGCCGGAGCAAATGGCGGTAGTATAGGAATGCTTGGCTCCGGAGGCAATGGCGGTTCAATAACAATCACTGCTACCCTCGGAGGCATATTCGCCGCTGGCACAATAGCGGCGAGCGGGACATCTCCTCTGTCTCAGAACCCCAGCAATGCTGGCAAAGGCGGCTCAGGTAACACATTTGGCGGTATTGGCGGCAGTGGTGATACAGCTGGTAATGGTGGCAATGGCGGAAGCATAGTACTGAATGCCAACTCAGCAGTAATTGACATGAACGGAAATGGGCTGAACGCTACCGGTGGCAACTCTGCGGGCTCGAGACTGAGCGGTGGTGCCGGGGGGTCTGCCACGAAGGGCGACGGCGGTGCTGGTGGAAATATTGGAACTACCGGAGCAGGCGGCAATGGTGGAAGCATCACAATCAATTCCAATACTGGCGGAATGCTGCTAGCAGGAGTGAGTGTAAATGGTGGCTCGAACACTGGATACTCTGCAGGCACCGCAGCCGGTGCGGGTGGCGCAGGGGGTACAGGCGCTCCATCAGGGGCGACAAAGGGAGGTAACGGCGGCTCGCTGGTGCCGGTAGATGCAGGCGGTACGGGCGGAAACATCACAATTAACGCCAAGAGTTCGACTAACTACGTCCGGCTACTCGGAAATGTCACTCTGGACGGTGGTGCAGTTCAGAACCTGGCAAATGCGACGCCAGGTGCTGGCGGAGCGGATGCAGACGCACAAGGAACTGGCGGCAATGGCGGGGCATACGCCAGCAGCGGCAATGGCGGAAACGGCGGAGTTCTCCTGATAAACTCAGCACAAAACATAGTCGCAGTTGGAAACTTGCAGTCTAACGGTGGAGCTGGGGGCGCGTGGTCCACTATTCCAGCGGTAGGCGGTGGTGCAGGCGGTCTCAATGGCGGCGCAGGAGCCAGTGGACTCAGCCTGGGCTCAGTCGGAGCCGGCGGAAATGGTGGCTCTATCACGATATCAGCCCCGACCAGAACTGTAACAATGATTGGAAATCTCACCCTGAGTGGAGGCACAGGCGGCACCGGCGGTGCTGGCTCGACCGGCGGAACAGGCGCCACTACAAACGGTGGCATCGGAGGCAAGGGCGGTGATGGTGGTCAAGGAGGCATTGGCGGAACCGCGACTCTTAATGCACTATCGATGAGCAGCATTTCAACCTTCACCCTCACCGGAGGAAATGGTGGCGCCGCAGCAGTTGGTGGTGCAGGCGGATCCTCTTCAATAAGCGGAGACTCAGGCTCAGGCGGTAAAGGTGGTGCCGGCGGCAACGGTGGTAGCTTGCAGATAACTACTAAGAATGATCTGGTTACGCCGACAATCACGCTCAATGGTGGCACAGCTGCAGCTGGTGCTGGCGGGGCGAATGCCACGTCAGGAACCACGAAAGCCGGAGCGGCAGGCAGCGGCGGAGCCAGTGGTGCGGCTGGAAACGGAGGCGTAATCACGCTGAATTCTACCAGTGGTACCCTCTACGTAGCGAGGAATATTACTGCCAACGGAGGGTTTACAAATGCAGGTGCTGCTGGCGGGACCGGAGCAGATGGGGTCACAGGCAGCGCAGGAGGTGACGGCGGAGCCAGTGGAGCAGCTGGCAACGGTGGTATCATCAACTTCACCGGCACACGCGGCATCATATTGCAGACTGGAACTACGCAGGCAGCAGGGTCTACAGCCAACAATGGTGGTGCCGGTGGTACTGGCGGCAAATCGTCAGGTGCCGCTTCAGGTCAGGGAGGTAATGGCGGTTCTGGTGGTACTGGCGGCACTGGTGGCGTCATCAATATCAATTCCTCAAATGGAGGTCTCTCTGCCACTATCACTGGTATAAACCTGAACTCGTCTGCGGGCAACGGCGGAGCAGGTGGCGCTGGCGGTACAGGCGGCGCATCTATTGCAGGCACCGGAGCATCTGGCAAAGGCGGACTCGGCGGAGCAGGAGGCGCTGGTGGGAACGGCGGTGTAGTCAACGTGTCGCTGCCTCTCGGCTCAATGACTAGCGGAGAGGGAAGCCAGGCTGGCATCTACTCAATTGCACTTTCTGCCGGTGGAGGCTCCGCGAATACTGGCGGCAACGGCGGTAATGGAGGAGCATCAAGCGTTGGAGCGACCGGTAACGGCGGAGCTGCAGGCAACGGTGGTAATGGTGGCAATGGCGGAGTTATTGCCGTCTCTGCCATGAGAATAAATCTCAACAGCGGCTCTTCGATTACAGGTGGTAACGGTGGCAACGGCGGAAATGGTGGCACTGCATCTAGCACAGCGGCAGCTAACGCTGCTGGTGGCAATGGCGGAAACGCCGGAAATGGTGGCATCGGTGGAAACGCTGGTTTTGCGAGTTGGCAAGCCAGTACAGCGCTCATAATGGCGTATGGTTCGAACATGACAGGCGGTGGCGGTAATGGTGGCAATGGCGGTCAAGGCGCAGCCGCAGGTAACGGAGCGGGATCAGGTGTTGGAGGCATCGGCGGCAACGGGGGCAATGGTGGCAATGGCGGTGACTCGTCTTCCCTCATAAGCTATACAGTTCTTAAGGGCAATCTTGATTTCGGTTCAAGCACCACATATGGTAGCAGTGCTATAAACTCTACGGGCGGTCAAAGCGGAAACAATGGTACAGCAGGAAATGCTGGAACTGGTTCTAATGGCGGTAACGGTGGTAACGCTGGAAACGTAGGAACGGGTGGCAAAGGAGCCAGTATTAGTCTTCAAGCCAGTGGAAACATCTATATGTTTGCTGGTGTGACAAACAATGGCGGCAACCTCGGTTCTTTAACCGGCGGAGCCGGACTCGGTGGAAATGCCAATGGAAACGCCGCTGGCGGAAGTGGTGGCAACGGCGGAAGTGCTGGAGTTCAGTCAAACGCAGGTGTCGGTGGACAATTTATTGCAAGCTCGACAAACGGAAGCATTTACAAGAGTACAAATGCAGCGACTTCCACTTTGTCAGTGAATGGCGGTACTCTACTCGGAGCAATTAATGGCAGTGGTGGTACAGGTGGTGCGGGTGTCACAACTGGTCTTGCAACTGCAGTCGGTGGAAAAGGTGGCAACGCAGCCATAGGCGGAAACGGCGGCGATGGCGGTTCCATAGTTTTGACTGCACTAAAAGGTAACATTGCAGGTCAATTTACCCTCTCAGCCGTTGGAAACAACGCCGGTTCCCCGAACGCTACCGGCGGTGCGGGCGGAGTTGGACTTTTTGCTGGAGGCGCTGGTGGAAATGCTGCAATGTCTGGCAGCGGCGGCAAAGGCGGATCAATACTGCTGCAAGCTATTGGAGCTTCTCTTCTAAGTGTCAACGCAAGCGGTGGTGGTAGCGGGACTGTAAACAGCAATGCAGGCGCAGGCGGCAACCAGCTAGCAGGCGGCTCCGCCGTCGGTGGGGGCGGCAACGGGGGCGCAGGTGCAGTCAGCGGCAGCGGCGGCGCGGGTGGCTCAGTGGTAGTGATTACCACCACTGGTGGCATCACAGCAGCAATTTCCGGCAGTTTCTCGGCTAACGGTGGAGCCTCCAATTCACTGACCTCGACAGCTGGTAAAGGTGGTGACGCTACGAACGGCACAGGAGGTGTCGGTGGCACAGGAAGCATCATAGGCAAAGCAGGTGATGGCGGCTCCATCAGCTTATCTAGCACTACGGGAGCTATACAGCTAGGTGCAAGCGGAGTGACCGTATCAGCTCCGGGTGGCGCATCGAACTCAGCGGCCTTCGCTGCTGGGGCTGGGGGAGCCAGCAGTTCTGGTAAAGGTGGAGCAGCCGGTACAGGACTCAGCTTCAGTTCAACACTAGCCGCAGGCTCAGGCGGCAGCTTCAGTGTCAACACAATCTCAGGCAACATTTCACTGCCTGCAGTCAACCTGAGTGGAGGTGCAATCAACACAGCAACAATCGTTGGTGCTAACGGAGGAAGCGGCGCCACAGGCGGTGGTAACGCTGGACTCATGCAAACCACAGTTGGCGTCACAGCTGGAGATGGCGGTACTTTCAGCATCAACGCCACAGGCATCGGTGGTGGCGCAGTCAATTTGTTTGGAGCTATCAACACATCAGCAGGCGGCGCCGGAGCCATAACGGGATCAGCCGGAGTTGGAGGCGCAGGAACCGGAGCCAATGCGCCAGGAGGCGTCGGTGGCGGAGTTGGTTTCGGACTTTCAGCTGGCTCAGCAAAAGCCACTGTACTAACTCCTGCAATCAAGATTCAAACATCAGGAAGCATAACACTCGGTGCGGCAGCCACTTTAATTGCTGATGGAGGCAACTCTACTGCTATTGCAATAAAAGGCGGCAATGGTGGAACATCTACAGGCACTGCCGCAGGCGGAACCGGAGGTGCTGGCGCTAGCGGTGGTAATGGTGGCAACGCCGGATTGATTTCAATCACAAGCTTAAAGTCTGCCATCAATATAAACAACACTGTGAGCGCTACTGGCGGGTCAGGTGGTTCCACTGCTGGTGGCGGTAACGGTGGAGACACAGTGACTGGAACTGGTGGAGTGGGAGGACTTTCACAAACAGGCGGCAACGGAGGCTCCGCAGGAACCATCTCAATTAGCGGACTCTCAGTCTCTCTGACAAAACCAATCGGACTAGGCACAGGAATTATTGCCAATGGAGGAAATGCCGGAGCCGGAAGCACGGGTGGAACAGGCGGCAATGGAGCCACTGGTGGTGCAGGCGGTCTGGCGCAAACGCCTGGTACTTCTGGCGCGGGCGGTTCGATAACGGTGACGGCAACAGGAACTAAAGCATTCGGAACAATCTCTGTTTACAACAACTACGTGATGAGTGCAACAGGCGGTGCGGGTGCAAACGGTGGCAACGGTGGCTTAGGCGGCGCGGGGACTCAAACTGGCGGAACAGCAACAGCTGGCACTAACGCGAGCGCTGGCGGCAACGGCGGTTTCATTACAATTTCCGCCCCTGGGCTAGTTCAGCTCAGCGGTAACTACACTGCCAAAGGTGGCACCGGAGCCAATGGAGGCGCCGGTGGTGCCGGTGGAAGTGTCACTGCACCAAGCGGAGTAAATGGCAAAGGTGGAGCAGGAGGAAACGCTGGAGACTCCAGTTCAGGAGGTTTGGGTGGAGTAATTAACATTTCAAGCTCTCAATCTAGTATTTCTGCTCTAGCCAGAACCGGCTACTCCCTCTCAGTGGGAGGAGGCAACAGCAGTAACGCTGGCAACGGTGGTGCCGGTGGCACAGTGGCTGCAGCGGCTACCTCTGGATTAGGTGGGGCAGGCGGAGCAGCTGGTGCAGGCGGTAACGGTGGCAACGGCGGAGCAATTATCTTGACGGCTTCTTTGGGTAGCATCAGCAATGGGCAGGACGGAAGTCCTTCCATAGACGCCAATGGAGGGGCCGGAAGCAGCGCTTCTACCGGTGGACTCGGTGGTTCAGCCGCTGCCATTGCCGGTAGTGGCGGCTCTGGAGCGGCCGCTGGTGGCTCCGGAGGCGGCGCGGGAAGCATCGTGCTGGATGCTGTATCAATGTTCAATCTTCCTTCACTCGCTGCCAACGGTAATGGCGGCGGAAGCGGTGGTACTGGAGGGCTTGGCGGCACAGGACTTCTGGCTGCCAGCACCGCAGGCACCGGAGGAATCGGTGGTAATGGCGGAGCTGGCGGCTCGGCAGGTGCTATGACCATCACAACGACAACGGGTTCTATCTCGTTATTGCCAAGCTCATCTGTCCAAGTCAGTGGCGGAAATGGTGGCGTGGGCGGTAACGCTGGCGTTGCAGGTGCTAACGGCGCATCGAGCGCTATAGCAGTGAACGGTAGTGCTGGAGGTAAAGGCGGCAACGGCGGTTCTGGCGGCATCTTCATAGGGAAGTCGGGGTCTGGCTCAATAAGCTTGCCTACATTATCAATGACTGGAGGAAACGCTGGAAACGGTGGAACGGCAAGCGCTGGGTCCATTAACAGCGGCGGCGGCTCAGGTGGAATTGGCGGAAGTGGCGGAATTGGTGGTAACGGTGGTTCATTCCAGTTAATCAGCAGCTCAGGTTCAGTTCTCTTCGGAATTTCTGTCAGAGGCGGCACTGGTGGCAACGCAGCACCTGGTGGTGCGGGCGGTCCACAAGGCGCTGCAGGCAGTGCCGGCGCTGGCGGTAAGGCAGGCGATGGCGGCGCAGGTGGCACGGGCGGAACAGTGTCTGTTTCTGCTCCGACAATAACTGTAGCTGGCTCTCTCATTGCATCAGGCAATAACGGCGGAACGACCGCCATAGGCGGTGCTGGGGGAACAGCGAGCAGCACAACTGGTGGCAAGGGTGGTGATGGTGGCAATGGTGGTGCTGGGGGATCAGCCGGCTCCATAAGCCTCATCGGCAACAAGATTGTCAACACGGTGACAGGTCTGCTCTCAGCAAGTGGTGGAAACGGGCAAGCTGGCGGAGCTGGTGGTGCTGGTGGAACCGGCACCGTCACAGGTGCAAATGGAACTACCGGAAACGGTGGTAACGGCGGCAACGGTGGCACAGTATTCCTGACTGCACCGGTTTTGATACCAACATTAGCTTCCTATGGTGCCACTCTGGTACAGGGTGGCTCTGGCGGCACGGGGACAATACCAGGCAGCAACGGAACCAGTGGCACAATTACTTTGCTAGATGATGGAGAAGATGCAAGTCCATCGCCATCAAGAGAGAAGAGAAAGATTGCGGACAAGCTGCAAAATGGAGACTCTAAAGCTCACGATGCCGCAGAGTTCAGCCCTGTTGCGTTCGTCCAATCACTTGTCAAACTGCCTAACCGACAGGTAACTGCTTCAAATGTATTGTTGGCTCCAACAGACCACTCAGCCAAAGCAAAAGCTGGTGACCTGCTAATTACAGTCGCCAAGGGTTCAGCAGCATACGTTATCGATAACGGTAACAGCCTCAGTGTCATGAGCCTACACGACAACCACACGGGAGACATCACTGTTACTCGCAATGGTCAAGAGTTTCAGCTTCGTACCTGCGAACAATTGACGATTAGCCGTGACGCCGACAGCTTCCAAGAAGCGAGCGTGCTACCAGAACTTGGTGTCCGAAATGTGAGTGTTCACACCATGCACGACAGTTCTAAAGCATTTGTTTCAGAATATTCACTTCCTTCAGCAATCTGGCAACTCGAAGTTCTAAAGCGTTTGAAGGATTCCAAGTCACCAAGTGACAGAGCCCTGTACGATAAGCTGCTTAAAAACGCCGCAGTTGTACTAAAATTAATGCCCAACAAAGGCGCCTACCAACAAGCAAATCCAGCTCTGAGGAAGGCAAGCCGCATATAGTTAAATCACCTTTTAGCTATATCCGTTCAAAAAAAAAACTCTACACCGCTCCCAGGAGACAGCTTATGTTTCGCAAAAGAAAAGAGTCCCAAGGTCCATTAATGGCTTTGTCTCTTGCAATGTTAGTTACACCAGTGCTTTCACCATTGTCTGCACTGGCGCAAGCTCGCCCGGGAGCGACTGGCGGAAGCACTCCAGCTTCTCCAGGGTCAGGCACGACAAACCTTGACTTATCGGCGGCCAGTGCCACACTGTCTGCGAAGAATCAGACCCCAGTGAACATTCACGTTGGAGGCAGCGTCCACAATGGCACCATAAATGGTGGCACGACGCTTACGATACTTCCGGGGCAGCTGGTCACACCAGCGCAATACGTAGCTGTCTTCGAAGCGATAAGAGGCAATCAGACCCTTCTCGTCAACAATAGCGGTGTAGCTTCTGGTGGTTCATTCAGACTCAACTCAAGTACTGTGCAAAATCTTGCCGGGCTTCTTGTCCCAGCTGGAGTCTCACTTACTGCCGTTGGATACAATAGCAACAACCCATTAAATGTAAGTGGTAATACATCAATATTGGGTTCAATGTTCGCGGTGCAAACGGCCCCCAACATCGTCTCTGTTTTGAATCTAGCCAATCTCAACGTTGGCCCGGGAGGCTTACTTTCTGGCTCACTTCCAGCTGGCACCAATCTGCCAGGACTCTACTCATCTGCAGGACTTAACTTAAACGTTGCAGGCAACCTGGTGAATCAGGGCACAATCACAACTCCGGGAACTCTAAACATTGCAGCGACTGGAAGCATCAGCAATATTTCTGCCGCTGCTCAAGCTGTGATGGCTGCTCAAAATATCAACATAAGCGTCGGCTCCGGAAACATCGTCAATAGTGGCTTGATTCAAGCAGCAAACTATTTGAACTTCAATACTAGTAGCCCGACAACCAACCTGAATATCAACAACACCAACGGTGTTTTGCAGGCACTCGGCTCAATCAGCCCAGTATCAGGTCTGTTGGAAGGCGGAGTCATTAATCTGCGCAGTAATGATGCCAACATCGAGTTGGCAAATGTAAGCGTAACTGGTGGCACAATTGATGCAGCTTCCGAAACAAACGTTTTTGGCAAGGACATGGCAGTTCATGTCGAGCAAATCAAAGGTGCCATCAATTCAACCGGTTCAGTTTCTCACGTCTCAGTTCAGAAGGGTGATTTGCTCTTAGGAAGACAAATTTTGAGCGGTGACCCGACCTACTACAACGCTGGTGGCGACATCACAATATCAGACTTGACTGTGGTTGGAGGCGACCTCGCAATTGTAGCCTCAGGAGATATTCTCACTACCGGCAACACTACAATCAGCACAACTGCAGCAGATTTCTCCGTTTTCCTTTCAGCAGGCTACAACTTCACGGCTGTTCCAGACAACAGCAGCAGCTCATTTCCGGCAAACGACCCTGGAGATGCGAGCAGCATACTCACGTTTGACGGAACAACGAACCCAGGAAAGAACATCAATCCTGCAGGCAACTCCATCTCAATTCACACCTCTGGAACTGGCACTGTGACAATGCTTGCCTCAGGTGACATAAATCTGGGCAACGGATTAATCGATAGCGGCTCAGGAAAAATCAGCCTGATAAGTGACTCGCTTACTGGAGCCAATGCTGTGCTAAACAGCACTAATGGTGACGTTGAGATATACTCAGCAGTAGCTGACATGACCGCAGTTACGGTACAGGACGGACTTGTTATTGGTCCTGTGCAGCCCATAGTGCCATTGGCCGGAACCATGAACCTGCCATTCATCAACACGGGTGGAAAGTTTACTGCAAGCTCACTGGGTACTATCAACCTTGGGCTTAGCACCACAGCTGATGGCATTGATATCTCAGCAAAAAACGTTAACGGACA
Source organism: Obscuribacteraceae bacterium (SeqCode) (assembly GCA_044226015.1). Classification (GTDB taxonomy): domain Bacteria; phylum Cyanobacteriota; class Vampirovibrionia; order Obscuribacterales; family Obscuribacteraceae; genus JAIEPM01. Next base: position 539,152 of record JBGAHS010000005.1, on the reverse strand, counting down.
ATCTGCAAGCATCAATGGTGGCTTGTCTGATATCAAAATCTACACCTCACCGACTGGTTCGATCACAAACCTTGGTCCAATCAACTCCCAGGGAGATGTATACATTGGAACAGATGATGGAAGCTCAATCAAAGCCGATTCAGTTGACTTTGAAGATTCTGTATTCACTTCGGGCAATATATTTGTCCTTGCCAATAATTCCATCACTCAGAATGGAGTATCAAAGTCTTTGACCGGAGCCGGAATCACAGTGCAATCAGATGGTGATGTGCTGATGGCAGGCACCGACCTGTCAGGGTCATTGTTGCTGACTGTGCAAAGTAAGGGCGACTTGAAAGTAGGCGATCTTACATCGCCTGCCGGTGTAGCAGTAGATAATAAGAGCGGCAGCTTTGATATCGTTACTGGAAACATTTCAACTCTAGTAGCATCAGGCACCGCCGGCGACATCACAATAAGTGGCGGAAAAGATGTAACTACTGGTTCTTTGAGTTCTTATTCCAGTGCGGGAAATGCAGGTGCTATCAGCCTCACTGGCAATAGCGGATCGGTTTCTGTAAATGCCGTCGATAGCCATGGTACTGCGGGAACAGGTGGAGCAGTCACCCTGGCTGGGGTTGACGGACTCTCAGTAAATGGTGGCATCAATGCCACTGCAAGCGGTGCTGGCAATGCAAGTGGTGTGGTCGACCTTTCAGTGACAGGAGCCACTCCATCCCTTCAAGTTACAGGCAACATCGACAATTCAAATGACAGTAACACTCCTGGTGGATACGTCTCAATCGTCGGCAAAGGCGTTGCCGCAATCACCTTGAACGGGAGTACTGGCCAAGACTTTGTCTCAGGAACTACAAAATCAAGCGACTACATATATGTAAACAATCCAAATGGCATCGTCATCAATAATGGAGATGCACTGGTCTCAGAGACAGGTGTGGGACTAGAAACAAATGCTGGCAGTGTACTCTCAACAAACAAAGGTGCCATCAACGCTCCGCTAGTAGCCATATCCGCAGCCCTCGATGTGGGCAGTTCCACTGACCCTCTGCTCCTGACCGGTGCATTACCGAGCCTGGGGGTTCTCAGCGATGGCGGCATATACGTGTCTTCAAAGAACAATATGATTGTTGACGGAGTGACGGTAGGAGCATTATCGGTAACAGGTATCACTTCGATCAATGACATTTCCTTGACTGCGCCTTCAATCCAGCTTAATTCTCCAATTGTTTCTAATGGACTTCTTTCAAATATAACTCTGGTGAGCGACTCAATTGATTTCGCCACTAGTGGCACTTTGATTGATGCAGGCTCAAACGGAACAGTCGTTCTCATACCATCAACCTCTAATGTTGATATAGCCGTAGGCGGAACTGGAAATTACTTCGACACCACCTCCCTAACACAAGTCAATGCAGGCACACTTCAGATTGGTGATGCTAAGACTTTCTCAGGCACAATCACTTTGAACGATAACATCGTAAACTCGGGTTTGTTCAATTTCAGCCTTTCCACAAGCAATCTCGTCGACACGAATAACTTCAGCATTGATGGTGGCGATAAGAGTGTCAGCATTACGGCAGGCACCCTCACAGTAAATGCTATCGACACTACGACTGGTGACATCACGCTGCAAGGCATCAACGACTTGACCTTGAATGGTAATTTGACCAGCACTGGCGGAAACATCTCACTAAGCTCTGGTCCAGGCAACATTATCGGAAACAGCTTCAACATCACAGCAAACTCTGGCGATGTGATCATAGACCCATCCACTGGTGCCGTAGTCGGAGTAGGTGATGTGTCTGCATCGGGCAATATTTTTATCGGCACCAGTGATGGTGTCAGCAGCAAGGCAAGTGGAATTTCAGTAGGCAAACTCGACAATTCTGCTGGCACAGGAAAAGTAGCTGTGCTTACGCAAACAGGTGGCATCAGTACTGGCAGTATAGGCTCCACCGGCAGTATCACGGTTGCGGCACTGTCGACTACCAACAGCGGAGATGTCACTGTAGGCGGAGCCATCGACAACAGCACGGGCACAAGCTCTGTGACAGTCGATGCGGCTACAGGAGCAATCACTGTCGATGCTATTAGTTCAAGCTCAAACATTGACGTAGGAAATGCGACTGCTGCAAAAAGTGTGGTGTTAAATGGAGCGCTTGACTCTAGCACCGGAGCCGGACATATTCAGGTGCTCAGCGCCACAGGCTCAGTCAACGGCAGCTTCGATTTGAAATCAGGCTCTTCAGTGACAATAAGTGCACCAGTAGGCTCAATTGGTGACACAGATCCCTTGGGCAACATAACAGCCCAGGGCGATGTGGAAGCAGTTGCAAAAAATATCGTATCGTTGGGCGGAATAACCTCCACAACGTTGACTGGAGCAGGAGATGTTCTGGTTCAAGGTGATGGTACCGTCACAGTTAACGGCAACATTGACGCAACGGGTTTTGCTTCTGGTGGAAAAGTACAGGTAATTTCTAACACCGACACCATCGAAGTAAACGGCTTTATTGATAACACTTCCGTGTCAAAAACAATAAATAAGGACGTCGTTCTTCAGACAGGCAGCGCTCTAACACTTCAGATAGGCACGCCTACAGGTCCGAATACCACTGGTGCGGTAACGACTGACGGCAACCTGACCATAAAGAGCGCAATTGTTGATTTCAGCAGCAACACAAGCGCAGGTGGACAAATCCAAATTACTGCAGACAGCACCACCGTAGATGACACAGTAGTGGTGCAGGGAAGTGCTATCAGCATTCAGCCATACGATAACAAATCAGCGACCCTGACGGTCGACAATAGTGGCAGCCTCAATGCAAGCAACGGCGACATCAACATTATTGGTGCATTTGGCCAAGATCTAACCCTGACAGGCAACGGCAACGGCTCTTTCTCCGTCATAAACGGGAAGGCTGTGAACATTACGGCTAATGGCGACCTGAACACACCAGGAAACCTGAACTTCGGTCCAGGAGACATGACCTTCAACCTGGGAGATGGTAGCGCTCCTGGAGCAACTGCAAACTTCTCAACTCAAAACGACTTGAATGTATCGAGTGCAACTTATAGCTTCCCGAATGACTACTCAACCGTGAACCTCACCTTCAATACATTCAATGGAAATGTGAGTGATTTCGACCTGCAAGGTCAACCCAACTCGAAAATCAACATTACGGTAGTTGGCGGCACCGGCACTATAGCCAACAGCGGCGGCGACATCGACTTGAGCACCGTCGCCACACTTAGCTTCAGTGGACCAATTGCATTTCTAGCGGCGGGAGATATCACTAATACTGGTGGCAACTTGACTGTTCAATCGCATGGTAACAGCCTGACGATGATTGCAGGTATAGATTTCACGCCAGCAACCAAAGGAACCGAAGGACCGAATAAGACGGCTTACACTCTGACAGGCACGAGCACTGGCGGTAAGATTGTTCTCGGAAATGTTGACATAGATAGCTCTGACACCTCTGTCGGCGGCGACATCTTCCTTGTGGCAAGCACTGGCTCTAATGCAGGCAGCGGATCTATCGTTGTTGGCAATATCACTTCTACAGGAGCCAGCAGTTCTGGCGCCGTCAAAGTGCTAGGAAACAACATCACTATAAATGGATTGGACAGCAGTTCAGCAGGCACTGCTGGCAATGTCGTTATCACATCGAGTGACAAGATCACCATCAGCAACCCTGGAATTGTAACTGTAGAAGATGGGGTAATTAAGGGCGGAACCTTGCTGCCCAGCGCAAACCTCACTGGGTCCATCACTTTCGGAAGCGATCTCAACGCAGGAACCGGCTCAGTCACAATATTAGGCGGTGATTTCAACTCAAGCGGCACAGTCACTGCAAACTCATTAACCATCAACTCAGCAGCAGGAAGCATCCTCGGACAGGCTGGTGGCACTTTGAACACCGCTGTCGCTACAGCTATCAACGTGACGGCCACAGGTGATATCGACATCACCAATACTGGTGACATTACATTCGCGGCAGATGCCGGGTTCAAATTGTCGCTCAACAACACAGGCAACGTAACTATCGCAGGCTCAGCAACTGTACTTGCTGGCACCTCAATCGATATCGTCACCACAAGTTCAGACACGTTGATGGTAGATGGCAATATCAAAAGTTCTACAGGCACGGTCAACCTCGATGCTGGAACGATTGACACCAATAACAAAAGCAGCCTGATTACCGCGAAGACCGCAACATTTACTTCGCAAACTGGTAGCATAGGAGTTAGTGGAACAATCAACACTGCGATCACCAACAGTTTCAAAATAAGCAGCGCGACCAATGTCGACATTACAAATACCGGAAATGTAGCAAGCCTAGACTTGACCGCCTCAACAGCCGGTCCAGGAAATGTGAGTTTCATAAACGTCGGCAACCTGACTCTGTCAGGAAACCTTGCAACAGATGGAACCGTGTCTATTCAGCTCAACTCAAACTCCAGCTTTGCGAATAATGGCTTCACGATTTCGTCAAACAGCAATAACATCAGTCTCGCCACAGATAATTTTGCATTCACCGCTCCTGGTGCCGGCAGTGCTATTGACGCTGGCAGCGCGACGGTGTCCATCATACCGGCAAGTGGCGCAACTGCGATAAACCTGGGAGCAGCAGCTAAAGGTCTCAACCTGACATCTGGTCTTTTGCAGAGCATAAACGCATCAACACTGACGATTGGTTCTGCGGGCTACTCCGGAAGTATCAATCTCACCTCCAATGTGGACATTTCAGCCCAACCCTATGCGCTCGTTATAGATCAGGAAGGTGGAACAGCCAGTTTCAACACTAATGGATTCACTCTCGACCTCGGAGCAAACAATGCTACAGTGAAGGTAGCAACGACAATTAGCCTCGACAAGGTCACCACCGCTGGTACTAATACCCTTCTGTTCCAGGGTTCAGGAGTCACAATTAATGATGTAGTTGGTACCGATGGTGACGACATAACAGTAACGACGTCGGCGGACATTGCAACGGCAAATTCAGGTCAGATTACGGCAGGAATCCTCTTGCTGTCAGCTGGCGGAAATATCGGCTCATCCAAAACTCCTCTTGCGACAGCAGTCACAGGCAGCTTAACCGCAGACAGCACACTAGACATGTTTATCACAAATAATGCCTCGCTAGCAGGACTGCAAGCGACGAGCAAAAATGAATCAGTGACTTTAGTCAGCAATGGTGACCTCACGCTGTCAGGTACCGGACTCACCGCAGCTAAATCGGTAACAGTTCAAGCGGCTGTCGGAAAGACAATAGACTTCAACAGCGTAGCAGTCACTGCCACGAAAATAATCAGCATAAAATCTGACAGCATACTAAACGCTGGCAGCTTCAACGCTGGAACAGGTCAGGTCATTTTTGACGTAGCTTCTCCTTCTACCAAAATCAGCCTCGGAGTAGACAGTGGTGGTCTGTTTATAGATGAGACAGCCCTCAACAATTCGACAGCTTCGAAAATTACAGTTGGTTCAAGCTCTGACTTCGGGAACATCGAACTCGGTGCACCGCTGAATTTGAGCCTGGGAGGGGCAACAATAGAGTTCATACAGGGAGACAATGGAACCCTCTCTGGCTCTTTTGTAGGTGCAGGACAGACCATCAGCCTGGACGGCGGCAACATCAGCGTGACGACAACTAAAGGTGCTATCAGTGTCGGACAAATAACAAACCAGACAGGAGGAGTAACACTCCAAACTGGCGGGGGCAACATAACTCTCGATGATGTAAACGCAATACCAGACGCCAACACGATCAACTTGCTGGCTGGCGGAGTAGGTACTGGCGCGCTGACAGGTTCTCTCATCTTCACTACGCCGCTACCTGGCGGTCTGATCATTACCCCCGAACAAGCCCCGGATGGTTCAGGTGGTAATGTCGCTCTGCGTGCGAACAATTTCATGAATACAGCGTCTGCCAACAACATCACCTCAGTTTTCCTTGACGTGAGCGGCACTGGTACCGATGTGGCTGGCGGCTCAGCAACCTTCGAACGTACCGCTGCAGGAGCGTTTGCACCGACCAATGCGATTATGACAATCAATGTCGGTGCGGGTAGTAATTCTGGAAAACTAGGTTCTGCGACAATCAGCAACAACGGCGATTTGACTTACGATCCGACTAAAGGCGTTATCATCACAAACGTTCCTGCCACCAAGCACGGCGGAGCAGGCATCACGCTGACGGCTGGAAACATCGGAATCGGAAATCTGCTGGTTACAGGTGATCTCTTAGCTGATGGTAGCGGAGATACTGGTGGTAGCATCACGCTTAACTCAAACAGCACAACATCTTTCTTGCTAGGAAATACTTCGGCAAAGAACGGCACAAAAGGTGGACTTTCTGTTGCTGGTACACCAGCAGGTAACATCACGGTGACAAACCGCGGTGGTGGTATCACATTCGCATCAACCACCGCTTTCAAGTCGGCAGTGGCAAATCTAAAATTCGACACCAGCGGCGCTAAAGCAGGTACGTTGGCAATCTCTAAGCCGCTGACAGCGACCTCAACGATCACTTTGAACGCTGGTGGAACAGGCACCATCAACCCTGGCTCTAACGTACTCACAGCACCAACCATCGCTCTAACTGCTCAGACAGGCGCAATTACAGCGAAAATAAACACAAGCAAAGTGAGTGCCAGCACCACTGGTCCTACGGGGACGGCAGCAGTCAACCTCACAAGCACCGCAACTGCGCCGCTAACTGTCGACACATCCTCGTCGATAGGGACATTCTCGGTGAGTCATGCGGGAGCGATCACTACTTCAGGCAAGGTGTCTGGTACTGCTGTGACGATTAAGACCACGTCCAACCTTGTCGGAGACAACATAACGCTGGGTGCTGATGTCACAGCGACATCCAGTACTGGAAGTGTAACGATACAATCTCCAAAAGCGAGTATTTTGCGAACAGGCACTGGCACCATCACCGGTAAGACAGTGACCCTCTCAGCTCCTGTGTCGGCTGGCTCAGTAGGAACTCCGCTCAAAGTTAGTGCAGCTTCTCTTTCTGAGACTGCAGCAGATGCTTACCTGGAAAACACAGCCTTCGGAACTTCAGCGCTCACCGTAACAAGTGCTAAAGCAACTAACGTCTTCTCGTTGAAATCTACTTCGGCAATAGTGTTGACCTCATCGCTAACAAACGCAAAGAACGTCGTTCTCGACACAAGCACGCTGCCCGGAGCAAATGGCAACATCACGGTGAATGGTTCCATCGGCCTCACAACAGCGACGACTGGCATAACGATCTTGTCGTCTCAGAGCATTCTCGGTTCAGGTACCTTGTCGACAAAGACAGGGCAGAATGGAGTTATTATGCAGACAGGTGCAAGCGGAAACGTCGGCACCTCAACTGCTCCAATAAAGACAAATACAGATAAGATTGCGCTACTCAACTCAACAACGGGACTCATCAATTTAAGCGATGCCAACACTACAGGCGCGACAGTAAATTCAGCCCTGGTTGCTGGTGGAATAGTAAAAGTAGCTGCATCTGGACCAATGACCTTCGTTGGCAACGTTATCGCTGGTAACAGTGGAAACGGCTCTGTCACTATCACAACGAAAGGTACTACGGTATTCAATGGTAAGGTGAATGCAACAGGAACAGGCACATTGGGCTCAGTTTCCGTCACTCAAACGGGTGGAGGACAGCTTCAACTTAATGGTGGCACTGCCTCGAACCTCTTCTCAGTGAGCACCACAGGCGCTGGCATCAATGTCAACCCTGGCAACGATGTTTCTGCCACTAACATCACATTGAAGACCACTGGCACGAATAGCAGCTTGAGCCTTGGCAGTAAGCTTCTGGCTACTCCAACAACTGGTGTGGTCAACTTAACCGCGGCGGGCACGGGTAACATCAGTGGCACGCAATTGGTGCAGGGTGGATCCATCACCTTCACCACCGGTACAGGCAATGTTGGAGTCGGCGCTGGCAATGAATTGAAGATTGCGGCCTCTACGGTTTCTGTGAAATCGACTGGCGCTGTCTTCTTGAACAATCAGGGGCTTAGCACCTTGACGGTTGCAGCGGCAAATCCAAACAATAAATCGTTTGAGTTGCTATCGACTTCAGCAGTTGCAATGACAGCTACCTTGAGTACCGCTTCCGACATCACGATCAGTGCAAGTGGTGGCATAGCTCTAAATGGTGCCACTCTCGGTGGCTCTAAAGCAAACAGCATCATACTCACGAATGCCAGCACCGGAGATATAAGCGGTAAAGCTGCAGTGACAACTTCAGCGACAGGAACCCTCACACTCACGAATAGCGGCAACGGAAACATCACAGGAACTTCGAGCACGGTCGGATTGAAAATAAGCACCACTAAAGTCAATTCGATAAACGCCAAGGGCTTCGTGAACGTCAACGATGCTGCCACAACAGCGATGACCTTTGGAACAATAACAGGTAATCAAATCACTCTAACCACCACAGGCAACACCACGTTCAACAGCGATATCACTGCCTCGGGAACCTCGACTGGCAACATATCAGTTGTACAAACGACTGGATTGCTCACGGTGTCTTCTGGAGTGAAGATCAACGCCAGTGGCACTACAGCTACAGTACTGCTTCAAGAAAAGGCAAATGCAGCCACTTCTGGAATCACTCTGCAAAGTGGCGTCACCATCACGACTGCAGCAAGCACTACCAAACCTACCTCTCCAACAACCTTCCCGAGACTGGGTCAAGTAAGCCTCATCATCGGAAGTACGGTACCGGCGCCGAGCAACAACACGGCTCCAACGGGCATCTCAGTAGTGACTTCTGGAACCGCGACTTCAGCAGATGCGTTCTTCGGTACAACTCCGACAGGAATAGTTGCGACCGGTACTACCGTAAATATCGTCAACAAATCTGCCGTACAGATGCAAGCTGGAACATCAGCCAAAATCACACTCACAAATGTGACAATCACAGCTGACCCACCAGCAAGTTCCGCAGCGTTGACGGCTCCGGCATTGACCTCACTGACACCGGCACATGCAAGCTCCGCGCTCAAAACCGCAGGCAACTCGCAGAGCTTGACCATTGCAACTCCAGGTTCGAGCACTAAGGAATCGTTCAGCCTGAGTAGCAACTTTGGCAGCAATGCTTACGCAATGCCAATTCAAACAACAAACATCAACAATACGGTGAATCCATCTATCGCAAAGATGCTTCAAGGCGGAGTCAGCGAGACTGAATTGTCGCAGGAACTCACACCTGGATTTATCGGATTCGGAAACGCCGACGCCACATTCTCCAGCGATAAAGACTTTGGTTTCACAAGCTCAGCAAGCAGCCTGAGCAGCGAACACAAAGTTGTTGACCTGGCAAAAGGTTCGGTACTGTTTGCTCCGTTCGTTGACACCGTGGTTAAGACTCCGTTTGGTGATGTTGAAATCGCAGCTAAATCCGTGGCCCTCGTATTCAGCTCTTCACTCGGAACTGCAATCTTCAACCTGGATGACCAGCACAGAGATGCAGTCCACGTAAAAGCTGGCGAGCACAGAATGCACATCGCACCAGGTCGCCATTTGACGATCACGAATGCGAATATCAAGGACTTTGGTCAGGTGAATGCTGTCGAGGCAATTGCTTACCGCAACATCAAGGAGCAAGATCTCGGCAATGGAATGAAAGTATTCAGCGCTGAATACTCGATTCCTTCGGCGATTGCATCAATCAAGCCTCTGAAGACCTTGTGCAACTCACAGCATCCAGAAGCTAGAAAATTAAGCAGCCATTTGATGAAGACTGTTGCTTCAATGCTTCAGATGAATCGCAATGGAGAGCGTTATCAACAAGTCTTCCGTCCACGCATGGCGGCATTCAATAACCAATAACGCGAGAAGCCAATCATGGCTTCATGGCTCAAGTCACAACGTTCCATACCAAAGCAAATAAGACTCGCTGGAACTGAGCACAATTGAAATCTAACAGAAAGGGCGTTACTGACGCCCTTTCTTGTTCATACGCAAGCACGGAAGCAATCTGATATGCTATCAACCAAATGTTCGCAACAGATGAATCCAATTTCTGAGCTGCTGACCAAGTAAAAGCTGGATCAAGTAATGAACTAGTGAGCAAGTAAATGTGAATGATCCCAAGTAAAAGCAGTGATCCAACGTTATCGCACAAACAGATGGATCCAATACTGAGCTCTACTGACACAGGGGAAGTAAATGAACTCATGCCCGCAATGTAAAGGAAAGATGGAGTCAGGGCTGATAGGTTCAGCAGTCTGGCTTCCTGGAAAGTTCGAGGACGGTCAATTCAATGTTGCTAGCGACAAGATAGAAGTACCTGTCTTTTTCGGAATAAAGGTTTCCACAAATGAAGACATGCGAATGTTCATCACCGCGTACAGATGTATCGAATGCGGGTATTTAGCGTGCTACGCAAAAGAGCCTGTTAGCCCGCCTCAAAGAGAATAGAAGCAGACAGAAATCAGGCGCCAGCTTTCTGAGTTTTACGCACAACAATCGCGTTCATTATTGGAGTAAGGTCATCCATTAGTTGCATGTCTGTCAATTTAGTTTTCTTGGGCATAACTTCGTCATTCAACTGTCTCAACCGCTGTGTCAAATGCATGTTCGGGAACGTATGCCCGAACACTTGCACTTCGCACCAACCTACCTGAGTAATCATGCGAGCCCCTGAAGCTGGTGGCGTCTTGGCATAAACAGCGGGATCCTCCGCAGGTCTGGCAGGCTCATCGGAGTCCGAGGCAGCATCCATAGGGACAGATGGACTGTAGCCCTGTCCCATATTTCTAGACGACCCAAAGAAATGTTGAACCGCATAACGCTCAGCATCCGCAATACTGGGTCCATTGTCTGGACGAGCAGTAGGATAAGATTGGCGCGACGCCGGTATAATGTAGGTTTTGTCGATATCTGGATTGTTAGCGAACGGTTTATCGTGAAGCGTGTTTTGCGCATACGATTCCAACCTGTCTGTACGGCTGCTGAGGTCACCACCAGTGGTGACCTTACCGAAGGCTTTCATTTCTAGCCTGTCTATACGTGCACTGAGCGAATCACTCTCGTAAGTAGGTCCGAGAATCTCACGCTCTAGATTGGTGACATGTGGGTAGTCGCCATGGTCTTGCCCAGCACGAGGCGCACTTGCTTGTCGGTTATCTTGAGAAGGAGCGCTCGATGATCTGGAAGGATTAGCCGCAGTGGCCTGAGCACTTGTAGGAAGAGGAGCTAGTGACTCTCCATCGGCTTGCAGGGCATCAACCATGCTCTTTATTCTTGCCGCTGGACTTCCTTCACCTACTTCACCACGAATCAGATTCTCAAGTCTCTCGGTTCTCTCTTCTGCATTGTCGCTATCAAAAGTATGCTCGAAATACTTCATTTCTAGCAGCCGTAGCTGAGTGCTAGTCTTCAAATCCAAATCTGTGGATGAACTTGCACCTGAATTGCTTGGATTGCCGCCAGCACCACCTGCAATGGCATCAGCTGATGGCAAACTTAGCGATATCAATATGCTCAACAATAAAAGAGCGCGCATGTAAAATCTGTCTCCAAGCCAGAAAGAACAGATTGTAACATGAGCGTGATCGAGGATCTTGTCATCCATCTAATCAGGCTTTATCAGCCAATTTATTTTTGCTAATCTGCCTGAGCCGAGGCTCGAAAAGCTGTCAGCAGCGAAATTCCGTCATATTTGTTATCTAACCACATTGTGAGAGGCTGTGTTGCGTCCCTTTGGTCTGGCAATTCTGAACCAGAACTTAGTTCCTTTGCCTTCTTCACTAGACACGCCAATTTGACCATTATGCGCATCGACGAGAGCTTTCGCTATTGCCAGACCTAAGCCTGAGCCCTTCTTTACTGTGTGATCGGCAACCTCAACCTGCTTGTAGCGTTCAAAAATCATGTCAACCATGTGAGCAGGAATGCCACGTCCGTGGTCAACGACTTGTATCTCGACTTGATGGCGCACAACAACTGCATTAAGTTCAATGGTGCTGTCATCAGGCGCGAATTTGATTGCGTTCGAAAGAAGGTTAACCAATACTTGTGTCAATCTATGAACATCACCGAAGACTTCTAGTTCCGTTTCTTGTACCTGCAGAACCACGCGCTTTTGCTCAGCAAGCTGCCTGACCGAACTTGCAGAATTATTCAAAAGGTCCTGTACTTTGATGATGCCCTGGTCTAACTGCATTCGACCTGCCTCGAGCTTGTCGAGGTCAAGCAAGTCTGTAGTCAGCTTGATCATTCTGTCCAGATTCTCTTCAACACCATTTAAGTGCCTCTTTCCTTTGTCAGAAAGAGTTCCGTACGGTCCACCTTCCTCTAAATGTGTCATAAAGGCTCTGACAGAGGTAATTGGAGTTCGAAGATCATGGCTCACCATGGACAAAAATTCTTGCTTGACTCTCTCAAGCTGCTTTTGAGAGCTGATATCTCTTGCGACACAGTAGTAAAGCCCGGCACTCTCAGACCACTCACAGGTCCATCTGAAGTCTTTCAATACTCCCTGCATCGTCTTGATTTGTAAATCAACTTGAGCAGGAGAGCCTTCAGATCTGGCGTTTGCCAGTGCCTGGTTAAGACGCGCTATTTCCTCGTCAGCAAGCAATTTGTCAAACGAACGTCCCATCAACGTGACGGGAGCGTAGCCCAACTGTGCAAGACTGGCTGGATTAATTGCCACAATTGTTCGTCCCGTATTAAGTGAGCAGATCAAATCAAGTGCGTGATCGGCAATGACATTTTCTCTCTCAGCTGACTCTGCGTTTCGTGCGTGTAATTGCTTGAACTGTGCAGCAATAGTGGAAAGTTCGGAATCTCCGCTCATCCACGCTAGCCCCTGCCCGCTGTGCAACCACTGCTCATCTCCGAGCATTTGCAGACGAGCACATACTACTTTATCGAAAAGAACATAAACAGTAGCAAGAGATGCATAACCCAAGAAACCAGCCAGAAAAAACATCATTCTGATAGGGTCATCAACATTATAGTTAACACTGCCATGGGCGAGAGGCTGCGCCAATAGTGACAAAACTATAGTCTGAGCAAATGCTAAAACTGCAACGACAATAACTGCTAAAGTTCTGAGCTTCATCGTCCATCCTGCTTTAGCATAAACAAAATGTATGGAAAAACCGTAATCGGATACAGATAAAAAACCGCCTGGACAATCAGCATGACCACCATATTTGGTGTCGAACTATTCGTCTGACTCAAGCTACCCGGGTTCATACTAACAGCCAAAACACTGCTTAGAATGCTAGCGTCTCCTAAGCAAAATAAGAAGAGAGAGAGCACTGCGCTCAGAATCAAGTAAACCCAGAGCATAAATGCAAACTTCAAATGTCCACTGTTTTTTGCAATTACGTTTTCATTTTTTTCATCAGCTTCAGTGCGTTCTGCAATGAGCTTTTCGATAACTTCTCTGTCTGCTGCAATTAAAGCTGAAGGAGTTAATTGTCCAGATACCTGTGCTTCGATAGCAGACTTGCGCAGTCTTGCTAAATACCATGACCTGAGTGAATCGTAGTTTGTGGGCTGAATCATGACCGATAAAATTAGACACAAGACTTCCACTTTCATATACCCAGGCTTAAACATAAAGCCAAAGTATTACGAAGGCAGATTAAGTCAAATATGAGTAGCTCCCAGTCCCCGACAGTCTCTTCGCCTTATTTAATCTCACCTATCAACACCGCAAAAGCAGGAAGACTAAACTTTTCGGGGTCTATTTTAGATGGGCAGTCAGCAATTGTTGTCAAAAGCGGAGCAATAGTTTTTGACTTCTCGGATGGAAGCTTATACGAAACAGTCTTTTTCGACATATTCAATGCAATAACAACTTTCTTGCCTGCTGCTTCTCTACAGAAAGACAAAACATCAGGATTGCCATCGTCGATGAGTTTCAATGTGCCATGAACTAAGGCATCGTTGCTTCGTCTCAACTTTATCAATGACTTGTAAAAATTGAGAATCGAGTTTGGATCTTTACTCTCTGACTCAACATTGTGCGTCTTGTACGAATCGGTCACAGGCAGCCAAGGCGTCTTTTCACTGAAACCTGCATTTTTTCCGGACGACCATTGCATCGGGGTTCTCTCGCCATCGCGCCCTTTATATTTTGGCCAACCCAGCTTTCCAATGGGATCTTTAACGTCCTCTTTCCTTACTGGATCTTTATTTTCCATGCCGAGTTCTTCTCCGTAATACATTATCGGAGACCCGCGCAAGCTCAATAAAAGCGTTGCCATCAACTTAGCAATTTGATCGTTATTCTTTCCATCACCATAGCGAATATAGTGACGCACCTGGTCGTGATTGCTAAAGAAATACAATGGCCAATCTTGTCCAGCCATATCTTCAGCACTCTTGATCTGCTTTCTAAATTCCGGCGCAGAAAGCTTATCTACATAAGCAAAAAACATGTTCATGGGAAGCTGAATCTCATCATGATTCTTCCCATAGTTTTCTTTGAGCATGGCTACCGACTTTGCACTTGTCTCTCCGATTAGAACAGGGTTGCTCGGATAACTATCGAGCACCGCCCGCAGTTCCTTGAAGACATCATGAACCTCTGGCAGATGGTCATTGTATTTAAATTCAGTCTCGGGGTCTCCATATGAATTCTTTTTGCCACCCGGCAACAACGGGTTGTCTGGAAACTTAGGATCTTCAAATAGGACTCCTACAGCATCAAGGCGAAAACCAGCAACTCCTCGATCTAACCAGAATCGTACAGCGTCATACATAGCCTTGCGAACTTCGGGATTGCGCCAATTCAAATCCGGCTGTTCTGGATAAAAGAAATGGTAATAGTACTGGTTCGTTTTCGGATCTAGCTTCCAGGCAGAATGACCAAACAATGAAATCCAGTTGTTTGGTGGTCCACCATTTTTGCCATCACGCCAGATGTACCAGTCACGCTTTGGATTTGTTTTTGAAGAAGCCGATGCTTGAAACCAAGGATGTTTATCAGATGTATGATTCACTACTAGATCCATCAATATTTTGATGTTTCGCTTCTTAGCTTCTGCAATAAGCTTATCGAAGTCTGCCATGTTTCCGTACACAGAATCTATGCTTTTGTAGTCCGAAATGTCATAACCAAAATCAACCTGAGGTGATGGAAAACACGGAGTAATCCAGACAGCATCGACACCTAGCCCCTGCAAATAATCAAGTTTTGAAGTGATTCCAGCGATGTTTCCCATTCCATTGTTTTTGCCATCAGCGAAACTTCGAGGATATATTTCATAGAAAACCGCATGCTTCCACCA
Organism: Obscuribacteraceae bacterium (SeqCode); assembly: GCA_044226015.1. Lineage (GTDB taxonomy): Bacteria > Cyanobacteriota > Vampirovibrionia > Obscuribacterales > Obscuribacteraceae > JAIEPM01. The sequence continues at coordinate 523,870 of JBGAHS010000005.1, read as the reverse complement.
TGGGTCACCATTAGAAGTGCCTTTCTTATCTACGGCTGAAGCGCTTGCAACTGGTTTGGACTCCGAAGATTTGGACGCTGAAGACTTGGATACAGCTGATTTATCCGACACCGCTTTCTTATCGACACCTGAAGATTTCTTCTCAGCGTCAGGAGCACTTAACACCGGCTGACAAATCTGAAACACGCTAGAAATTAGCAGTGATAGCGCAAGTACGCATTTTGGCAGCCGTTTCATTGTTTTGCTCCTATGTTGTAATTGCTGAACGTTGTTCAAGATCTTCCCAGCGCTGATAAAGCTTCTCGACCTTCTCCTGCGCTGACTCCACTTGCCTTTGTATCTCCATTAGTTTTTCATGATTAGAGGAAATAGTCGGGTCCTCTAATTTCTTTTGCATATTCGCGAGTTCTGTCTCAGCTTTTTCGATACGGTCACCAATCTCCAGAAGCTCCTTCTTCTCTCCTGTTGAGAGACCTTTGCGTTCCTTATTTTGAGGTGCAGCTTTTGCAGCTTTCTCTTTTTCTGCTTTTAGTTCCTGCGCCTCAATTTCATCGCAATAGTCTTCCCATTGCGAATAGTCCGCAAAGAAATGTGCGGACCCCTTCCCATCAAGTGCCATCACCATATTTGGCACAGCGTGAATCATATAGCGGTCGTGAGTCACCAAAACCACAGCGCCAGGAAAATCCTGCAAACTCTCTTCTAAAACCTCCAGAGACGGTAGATCAAGATTATTTGTAGGCTCATCCAGAATCAGGATATCTGCCGCCTGCTTCATCAGATTGGCAATTAGAATGCGCGCTTGCTCGCCACCAGATAGATAACCGATTGGCAATTGCAGCTGATCTTGCTTAAACAAAAATCGCCTTGCCCAGGTTGAAACGTGATAGCTTCTGTCGCGATAAACCACGCTGTCACCATCAGGACAAAGTGATTTCCAGAGAGACTTTTCTTGATCTAATTGTTCTCTATTCTGGTCAAACCAGACAATCTTCAATTGATCGGCGCGTTTTATGGTTCCTGAATCAGCATTCAAATCTCCCGTGAGAATGCGCAAAAGTGTTGTCTTGCCACTTCCGTTCGAGCCCAGTAAGCCCAAGCGGGTACCTGGACGAAGAGTTAAATCGATGCCGGAAAACAGTTTTCGTCCACCAAGAGACTTGCTTAAGCCTTTGGCGACCAATAGCTCTTTCGTTTTCCTATTTGTTGCATCAAAGTCTATGTCAATTTTAGTGTTTTGCGAATTACGCCCTTTTACTTCGGCGAGATTATCAATGAGGACGCCGGCTTCTTTGATGCGGGCCGATGATTTTGTTTGTCGTGCTCGTGCCCCGCGTTGAAGCCATGCAACCTCACGGCGAACTTGGCTTGCTAAAGCCTGTTCAAGATGCTGTTGTGCCACCATGTATTCTTCGCGCGCAAGCAAGAAATCGCTGTACTTGCCTTTCACGCTTAAACAGCCATCCTCATAGATTGGATTGACTTCTACTATGCGAGTACTAACATTTTCGAGAAACTGTCTGTCGTGAGAAACAAGAAGCAAAGCAAATCGGGACTGCAGCAAGAATTTTTCAAGCCAAATCACCCCATCAAGATCCAAATGATTGGTAGGCTCGTCCAGGATTAATAAATCAGGATCTTTGATTAGCTCTCTGGCAAGCGCGAGGCGTTTTCTCCATCCGCCTGACAAGGACTTGACAGCAAGTCCAGAATCAGAAAAAGCGAACTGAGAAATCATTTTTTCGACGCGAGTATGCGCCTCATGCTCTTCCAACTTCAGAATTCGAACTGCATTTTCCAGCACAGCCCCTACTGTGGGTTCGTCAAATTCATCTTCCTGCGCAAGGTAAGAGACACGCAGATCTTTGCGCGAAATTACCTTTCCTTCATCAGGACTGACGGCACCTTCCATTATCTTCATCAGAGTTGATTTACCGGACCCATTTGGACCGACAATGCCGACTCGCTCTCCCTCTTCGACCGAGACGGAAAGATTTTGGAAAAGCGGTCGAGACCTGTAAGACTTACTGAGCTTCTGGCACTGAATCAAAAATGACATAGGATATCTGCAATCGACTTGCAAATCAGTTGGTAATTTAGCCACTCAAGTTTAGCAGATCGGCACATCTCTCTGTGGGATAATTAGCCACTGTAAGCAAAGGAGTGATAGGATGCGAAATCAAAGTAGCAGCAAGCTTTTACGGAATTCCCTCAGCACAGTTCTTTCTCTGAGCTGCCTTCTTTCGATTCTTCCATTCGCAAACGCAGCTGCTGACAATTCCAAAAATCAAGAGCAAAAACGCAGCTATCGGCTTCCTAATTATGTTGTTCCAAAATACTATGAGCTTTCGTTCGCTCCTAACCTGGAGAAATTCACCTTCACAGGCAGCGAAAAAATAGACCTGACATTGAAAAAGGCAAGCAGCGAAATCGTTTTGAATTCGCTTGAGATTCAAATTACAAAGGCAAGTTTAAAATCAAAATCAGGTCATGGCAAAACTATTGAGCTTACGCCTCGCTTCGACAAAGTTACAGAGAAAGTTACGCTATCGGCAAAAGCACCAATTCCAGCCGCTGATTACATGCTCGACATTGAGTTTACCGGCACATTAAGCGACCAGATGCGCGGATTTTATCGCGCAAGATATAACGATAAAAATAAGCAGCACCGATATGTTGCTGCAACACAGATGGAACCAACCGATGCACGAAGAGTCTTTCCTTGTTTCGATGAACCGGCATACAAGGCAGTTTTTAGAATAAAAATCATTACAGACAAAAATCTAGTTGCTCTTTCAAATTCCCCTATAGCTTCGGAAAAGGAAATTGCAAACGAAAAAAAAGAAATTCAGTTCGAAGACACTCCAAAAATGTCTACCTATCTCCTTTGTATGGTTATCGGAGATTTCAAATGTACCGGTGAAACCAAAGCGGGTACAGTGCCTGTCAAAGTGTGGGCTGTAAACGGCAAAGAGCAGCTTGGACATTATGCTCTGGAGGAATCAGGAAAAATTCTCGATTGCCTATCTAGCTATTTTGGCGTTCCCTACCTGGGGAAGAAGATGGATCTTGTAGCACTTCCTGAGTTCAGCGCAGGTGCAATGGAAAACATTGGCATTGTTACTTATCATGAAAGCTCGCTGCTATTTGATGATAAGACGGGCAGCTCTGCGCAAAAGCAGAATGTTTTTGGCACAACTGCACATGAATTTGCGCATCAGTGGTTCGGCGACCTCGTTACTATGAAATGGTGGGATGACCTCTGGCTGAACGAGGCATTTGCCACCTGGATGGCAACTAAAGTGGAAGAGGCTCTGCATCCTGAATGGCAAGCGATGACCCATAGCATTTTTTCAAAGGGCTGGGCCCTTTCGACAGATGCTCTAAAAACGACTCGAGCCATTCATGCTGACGTATCGAATCCATCTCAAGCAGTCGAAATGTTTGATGGCATCACTTACACCAAAGGTGCTGCGGTGCTGAAGATGCTTGAGACATACATCGGAGATAAGAAGTTTCAGTCTGGTGTCACTGAGTACTTAAGCAAGCATCAATTCGCGAATGCCAGCGCGGCTGATTTCTGGAATGCGATAGCAAATCACGCTGACAAGTTGCCTGTTCCAGCAATAATGAAGAATTTCGTGTTTCAACCTGGATATCCTCAGGTAAACGTGAAGCTTAAAGATGGAAAGGTCAATCTGACCCAATATCGTCAATTGCAACTCGGGCAAGACAAGAAGGATCCCACGCTTTGGATGATACCAATAGTGATGCGCAAACTGGACAACGAAAAGTCGCAGCACTTCACCGAGTTGTTAGAAAAGCGCAGCCAAGATTTTTCGCTAACCGAAGGCAGCGACAAGAATTTACTGCTTAATGCATCGGGTCGGGGGTATTATCGAGCATGCTACGAACCGGCACACCTCAAAGAAATTCAGGCGAACTTCAATAAGCTGACACTGGAAGAGAAGATCAATTTACTTGAAGACAATTCTTCCTTGATTCAACCTGGCGATATTGCTATTGAAGACTACTACAATTTCATCGATGTACTGGAAAAAGAGAATGAGCCAATGCTGCTCACATTTTATGTAGATCTTGTAGGTGGTCCCTGGGAATATGTCCGCGATGATGAGAAGAAAAGCGCGGCGTATGCAAAATGGGTTCGTGCAAAACTGTTGCCACTAAAAGCAAAATTAAACAATTGGACAGTAGGCGAAAATGACTCGCATCAGACCAAAAGGCTGCGTCAGTCCGTACTAGGTTTGCTGGGAACTATAGGACGAGATGCCGAAACAATCAAAGAAGCACGAAAGGTCTTTAGCGACTACTTTAAAGATAAGCATTCCGTGTCGCCAGACAACATCAGCCCGGCCGAAAGAATCGTTGTTTTCAACGGTGGAAAAGAAGACTACGACAAGTTTATACAGCTCTGGGAGAGCGCAAAAAATCCAGCGGAGGAAGAAAGGGCTCTAGGTTTCCTCAGCAGCTTCCACCAGTTGGACCTGGCTAAAAGAACTATTGAGCTCGGAATGAGCAAGAAAGTGCGTGCGGAGGAGGGTCTGATGCTGATAACCGAAATTGCATCAAATCACTACGTAAGAGATTATGGATACCAGTTCATCACATCGCATTGGGCAGAACTCATGAAAAAGTTTCCCGAGGCATCTCTGCGAAGCCTTGGCGATTTTGGCTCGACGTATGATACACCCGACAAAGAGGCTAAAGTCATAGCATGGCATAAGGTTCATCCAGTGCCTTATAGCAAGTCAGAAACCGCTCGTATGCTAGAGACGCTACATTTGAACGTTTTGTTCAAACAAAAATATTCAAATAGGATTACAAAATGGGTTATGGACAGGGCTGCAAAAATCCAGAATTAATCAATTTATGGATAAATCTTAGGGCGCAGATGGTTCCCTTATCACTGAATATCAAGTACGTTTTCCATAGCTTGGCGATTCTTTAGGCACCGGTCAGTCCTTCAAAAAGGGCTTAGAGGTATTTGAATGGATTCGCCACAAGAAAATACATTGCCATCCAGTCAAAAACCTCCAGCAGCGGAAGACAGGCAAGGACTTGAAAAGCTTTTCACTCCAAAAGGCGAAAAGATCCTATTTTGGTCCTCGCTAGCAGTCTCGATTGCCATTGTTGCTCCGAGTTTATTTCAACTGTTCAAGAGTCACCTGCTAGACCACTACATGTTTGCTCCATTTTTGACAGGCATGGGCTTACTCTGCATATGCTCACCCCTTCATGGCATTTTTGTAGAGCAAAATCTCAAGACTTACAAAATCGATTGGCGGAAATGGCCATGCCGTAAAGGCGCGACGATGCTACTAGCATCAATGTTTCTTCAATGGGTGCTTCTATCTTCCCAGTACTGGTTCTCGGCGCACGATTTGGTTGCACTTCTAAACTTTTGCATTTTTGCGGGCTTGTCGATGCCAGTTCTTGGTGCCTTAAGCTCTTGGAGCGGAAATAAAATCTTGCCCACAAAGAGCAACACGCAATCATCAAAGAATCTAACAACAAAAATCAAAAGGCAAAGCAGAGACTTTTTGACTCAGGTCTTTCCCTTCCAGAGCCTTTATCTTGGCTTTGTTCTGGCTGTTCTTCTTTTTGCATTTTTGCCGGGCGGCTTGGGTAGCACTGTCGGTGCCTGGTTGCTTGCGACACTTCAAGACGCAAACATTTCCGATTATAGAGAAGGCTCAATCCTCAATCTGCTTGCAGCGTCGGCATTCTCAATCGCGATATTGAATCTCACATCAGCTCTGATGGTGCGCATCAGTGCAACATACCAGCAGATACTGAAGACGATATTTGAAAACAAATCTGGGGAAGACATTCTCAGCCTTGTACACAGAAGTCTAAATATAAGAAGTATAAAAATTCCGGTTAAAGCAAAGCATCCACATATTCGAAGTGTGTTTGAAACCTTGTTTCTTCTGTTTGATTGCTATCTCATTTTATTTTCACTGGTTGCTCTAATACCCACGACAGAGATTGCAGCAACTAAATATCCGTACTTTCAGCCACTGTTTGAGCTGGCTCATGCCGTGGAAAATTGGGTGATTGGAAGTATGGTTGATCAGAATCTCTCACCCTGGCAGTTGAAGAGCATGAAGCTCTTTCTTGGCTCCTACATTGCAGGTTGCTATCTGACGCCCCTTGCTGTAACAGCATGTGCATTTCTTCCTCCAAGAAAGGCAGAGAATATTCTTGCAAGCGAGCAAGGACTATTGATAACGACAAGCTTTGAACGCAGATTACTATTCTGGTCAGAGTTGAAATCGGTGACGGTAAGAAACGAAGGAAAGCAATCCGAAACAATCGTACTGAAGTTCAATACTAAAACTGTAAGCATTCCAACAGTTGAACTTGAGCCAGAAAAACAAGCAGAGTTGTTAGCCTTTGCCGATGAGCTGGGCAATAATTGCAAAATGGATGAATCAGCTGTCAGACTGCGCGTTGCTCTTGCAAAAAATAACACCTCTTCATCGCTATCGGAAACAAAGAAATTTGAATCAACAATTTTCGTTCCACATCCCCCCGGTGCAAAAGTAACCAATGGATCGGAAGAATATCGAATCATTCGAAAGCTACTCAGTAAGCCACTGAGCGCTGTCTATCTGGTTAGACAAAAAGAAGGCAGTCTCGCAGTGCTGAAGCAATTCGTCGCACCTTCGCTTGATCCCAAAATACAAAAACAAAGAGAATCATTTCTTCAGGAATACACCTTGTTGAAATCTTTAAACCATCCAGACATCGCAACTGTGATTGATAGTTTCGAAGACGGTTCTTCCACTTACATTGCTCTTGAACATATCGACGGCATTGACCTGAGGCAACTTATCAAACGTAGCGGAAAACGGAGCGAGACATTCGTCGCAAAATGGGCATTGCAAATCTGCGAACAGTTGAAGTTCATGCATGAGCAGGAAGTCCCTATTTTGCATCGTGATTTAACCCCGGACAACCTGATGCTTGATAGAGATGGCAATGTGAGAATCATCGACTTCGGCGCGGCTCATCAATTCATGGAAGGAGTCACGGGAACACTAATAGGAAAACAATCCTACATCGCACCCGAACAGCTGAGGGGAAAGTCCAGCAAAGCAAGTGACATTTACAGCCTGGGTGCCACTCTGGCCTTCTTGCTGACCGGTGAAGATCCTCGAGCGCTACAAAGAACGAATCTGAAAGAATTGCACTCAGATATATCAAACAAAATGGCAGAGCTAGTGTCGAGATGCACTGAATTCGAAGAGTCTGACCGTCCATCATCTCTTGGTGAAATCACCAGTGTGCTTTCAGAATTAGCAAATCAAAAAGCTTCAGCAAAGTCTCCAAAGGATTCAAACACAACGGAGAAAGTACATACAGAAACTGTTGTTAAAACACTTTCGGAGACAATCAATTCGGAAATCAACCAGATACTCGACTCAAGAAGAAGCGAAGCAGACATACTTCCAGCGGAAGGCAATACAAAAATCGACCTAACAAGCGATACAGCAAACGGAGAAGTTAGGCTAAAGAATGACGATTCTGTAATAGTGGAGTTAAAGCAAGCCGAGGAGGTCGAGACATGACCGACACGAGGTCCGAGAGCACCCAACCCACGAATTATTTGAAACCGTTTGCTCATCTCTTTTCAGGATACTGGGAAGAAAGGTTGACTCAGTTTAGTGAGTCTATGGAGCAAGAATCATTTTGGCTCAGACCATTTTACTTGCTGTTTCTATTGCAATTAGCGTACTTACACATTTTCACTCTATACAATAAGAATAAACCGGCAGCTTTAGCAGCTGTCGATCCAAAAGACTTCGTCAGCAATGATTGGCGTAAAGAATGCTCTCTTACGAAAAACGATCTTCGTGCTTATGCCAATTCTTGCAAAAGCATAAAGTGGACTTATGGGCTTATCTGCCTGCCAATGATCTCGTGGCTAAGTTTCACTACGATCATGTTTGCTGCATTCTTGCCAGCCCGCTGGCGAAGATTTTGGAACGAGGATTATACCCTTGTGCGAATGCAGTACCGCGACCCTAGAGCAATTCGAGACTTGGCCCTGGACATACGCCCTCTTCTGCTTGCATGGTTAGTAGCGGCGCCTCCAAGCGCATTAATTCTTATGTTCAGCCACTTTGTCAGCAGCACATTTAGAGCACTGACAAAGAAAGAAGCAGTTGAAGCAGTAAAACACCACGACTGTCTCAGGCTTACTCAGTTTCCCGACAAGGAAAAGCGTTCATCCAATATCGATTTCTTTAACTCACCAGCTTTCACAATAACTATTCTTCTATTCTTTATTTGCGGCATTCCTGGAATGATCATGGATTGGATGTATGCACACACTGCTGCAGACCAAGTATTTGGCTACGCCTCAAAAGACAAGAATTTTCATCATATCATTCAGCAGATTCAATTCTACATGACACCACTCGGGTGGTGCGTGATGACATTGTTCTTACGCTCATATTTCACATTTGGACTTAACTTCATCAGCAGAGAAAATGAAATTGAGATTTACGATGACTACATCAAATCCTTGCCTATAAAAGGATGGTTCAGAGATGTAGCTTTGTTGAGACTTGAACATGTTCCGTTTCAAATTGCATGGAAGGACGTAACTAGCATAACGCTGATACCGAGCTCACTCCCAGCAGAAAAGCTAAAAACTGTTCCACCGATTTTGTATCCTGTAGTAAAAGTTGGCGAGATTTTTGAATCAATCTCGCGCTCGTTAGAGCTCAAAAGCGATCTGATCAGAATAAGTGATGAAACGAGAGCATTAGATATCCGCCTGGAAGATCTAAACAAAGAGCAAAAAGCCCAGTTATTTTTTGCGATCAGGAAGCATGCTCCATCAATTCACCTTGACGCTGAGACTCAAGAAGCGCTGGTTGGCTCAAGTGTCTTAAGAGAACCCAAATACACAGAAATCTGGTTTGATGTTTTGACTGGCGGAAAAGTTGAACAAAGCGACAGCATCGTAGAAGGATCAGTTCTGCGAAAAGGCGCTTTCAAGATTTTGCAACGCATCGGCACAGGAGGTCAGGCTGTCGCATATCTTGCCGAAACAGACCAAGCTGAGAAGGTTGTGCTAAAAGAGTTTCAGCTAGTTCCTGGCGAATCGCTGGATGTACTTATGGAATCAGCAAGGGCGTTTGAAAATGAAAGTAAGCTCTTGTCGCAGCTTGAGCATGAGCAAATTGTGCAAGTAAAAGATATGTTCTATGAAAACAGCCGTGTCTATCTTGTCTTGGAGTATGTAGACGGACTCACATTGCGGCAACTGATCGAAAAAGAAGGTGCTTTAGACGAGTCTCGCGTCAGGGAATTAGCTCTTCAGATGTGTGAAATCCTCTCTTATTTGCATTCGAAAAACCCACCAATCGTTCATCGAGACTTCACTCCCGACAATCTTATTTTGCAGTCTAACGGAATACTCAAACTAATCGATTTCAGCGTTGCACAATCAGAGAAGAATATAAAATCAGGAGAATGCGCCGGAAAGCACTCTTACTCTCCACCCGAACAATTCCGTGCGGAAGCTGTTCCACAAAGCGACATTTACGCTCTCGGCTCCACTATGTACTATATGCTGATGGGACATGACCCGACACCGATCTCACAGTCTAACCCGAGTAACGAAAGCAAGAGTATTTCCAGCGAATTGAGTAGGATAGTTTCTCAGGCAACTAACTTGAATCTGAAAGATCGCTATGAAAATGTCAGTTGGTTAAAAGCAGATTTAATGGCGCACAAGCATCAATTAGATACAGTCCCGCAGAGCTCCTCCGAAGACACTAAGAGTGAATCGATCGAAATCACAACTGCTGAAGAGAACTCAGAAAGCATATCGTTGAAAGAAAACGAAGAACTTTTAATTCCGAATCAGTGATGACGTGAGAATTGAGCGATGAATCGAAGGTCCTCATTCACGAAGAGGAGCTCACCGTCATGGCAAAAATGCACAGTAACAGAACAGCGTTACTGCAGATTCATGCACAGATCTAGACGCTACGTGAAATCACTATGGCGACAAACTGGAGCACTCAATATTTTAGAGACAGGCTTGATTCGATATTTGCAAAACTGTGTGATCAAAACTTTGGTCGTCGTAGTCATAGGTTGCACCCAAGAATTCGGAGTTGAATATGTCGAGGCTAGATATCGCTGAATCATTAGGCAAGGCTGCGCTAGAAGGCGCCGAAACACTGGGGGCGAAGCTACTCGGAGATGCCGCAGGCAAAACAGTTCGAGCAGGAGAAGCTCTAAGCGCCGGGGCAGCAATGAAAGAACCCACCGCCGCGATGAGGCTAGCGGAAGAAGCCATAGGTGGTGGTTCACGAACCCTTAGCCTATCGGCATCAGGACAAGCAGCAGCTCTAAGAAGACTCGCTGAAAAAGAAGGAAGCACACAAATCAGACAGGCAAGCGGTCTTAGCTATGTCGATGGTGGTATGACCCTTGTTTCACGTGAACGGCTATCTGCTGGTAGGCAAGCAGCCCTGGAAGAAAAACTCACTGGTAGAGGCATTGACGTAGATCAGTTTGAAGCCGCCAGAAGAATCGAAGTAGTAAGCAAAACTGGTCGAAAGACTGCTGCTAGCGCGGAAGATGCGGCTCTGACAAAGCCCACGACATCCGCAGAAATAGTAGGCGCAAGCTCAGTTGAGAAAGCAGCAGCTAAAAAAGAAGCACCAATTGCAAAACCAGCAATAATTAGACCAGCAGAACCGCAAATGCCAACACGCGAATTTGAGCTAGCTAATGAACGAAAAATTGTCAGCAAACTAGATGATGGTGCGGTGCTAACGGAATACCCGCAAGCGGCACTTCCATTTCGCTTTCGTGATCCGCTGAATCCGAGCAAAACCACGTCGTACGGTGAGTCTGTTTATACAGTCAAGCAGTTGCCTGATGGATCCATAACCATAGGAAATCCAGAGGGCATAACGCGCATTGGACGAAACTTCGAAAAAGCAAGGAATACACTGGGACTAGAAACACAAATGGCTGAATTCACAGCAGCACCAAAATGGTTTCAGGCAAAGTATGAGCATCTTGCTGATGTCGGAGTGCCTACATGGATGCGTGGCGATTCAAGTTGGATTTATGGGCAAGCTAACGCTAAAGGTATCAAACCAGTAGAGGCAGCTTTCGGAAGTAATGGCTATTTAACCCAATTAAAATTCGATGTTCCGGTAAAAGTGGCAAGCGGTCCATTCAAAGGGCTAGTCGGCGACGCCATGGGTGTTGCCGGAAACAATCAGGTGATGCTCATCAACACTAGCCGAATGCTCACCAACGGTCCTGAGAGATATATTTACACTCGCGGCGCAGGTGAAATACAAGCTTGGACAACTGCAAATGGGCGCCGACAGCTGCTTATTCCTGAGGCATTCAAACGATAAGCAAGATCTGCTTGCGTTAAGTAAAATCGTAAAGCAGATGGAGTTCAGCCATTTGACAGCCGTGAGCGTGCTAAAATAGTGCCACTATGTCAAATCAACCAGATGAAATTCTAAGTATTCTTAATCGCGACTCCCGCTTGTCAGCTGAGCAAATAGCCAAAATGACAGGCAGAAAGGTCGAGGATGTAAAAGCATCCATCGAGCAATACGAAAAAGACGGCGTCATCAAACGCTACAAAGCAATAATTGACTGGGAAAAAGCTGGACTCGAAAAGGTTTTGGCTTTCATCGACGTTAAGGTTGCTCCAGCTAGGGAAGTCGGATTTGATAAGGTTGCGAACAGAATAGCAAGATTTCCAGAGGTCATAAGCGTCTGGTTAGTTTCAGGAAACAATGACTTGCGCGTTTTGGTTCAAGGCAACGATCTACGCGACCTGGGTCGATTTGTAGCAGAGAAACTCGCCACTATAGATGGTATCAGAGGCACCGAGACACACTTCATGATGCGCAAGTATAAAGAGGATAATGATCTCTTTGTGGATGCAGATGAAGACAACCGCTTGCTTGTGACACCGTAAAATGGAAACGAAGGACCATACCACGCATCCAGGGTTAGCTCGAACGGTCACGGAATTACCACCTTCAGGTATTCGAAGATTTTTCGATATTGCGGCGAAGATGCACGACGTCGTGTCTCTTGGTGTGGGCGAACCTGATTTTGCCACGCCCTGGTCAATTCGCGAAGCAGCAATCTATTCGATCGAGCGAGGACAGACAACTTATTCCTCCAATTATGGATTGATTGAATTGCGCCGGGCTATTTCTGATCATTTGAAAGGACTTTACGAAGTCGAATACAACCCTGAGGAGGAAATTCTCGTCACCGTTGGAGTTTCAGAAGCGCTCGACCTCGTGATGCGTTCAATCCTAGACCCGGGCGATGAAGTCATAGTTCCAGAGCCTTCCTACGTTTCCTATAAGCCCTGCGTTAGTCTTGCTGGTGGAGTGCCTGTCGTGATGAACACGATTGCCGATAATGGATTTGCAGTCACCGTCGAAGAACTAGACAAGGTTCGCAGCAAGAAAACAAAGGCAATACTCCTTGGTTATCCATCAAACCCAACAGGAGCCAGTATGGATAAAGCTGGACTCCAGCAAGTTGTTGATTACGCCAAGAAGCACAATCTTTTTGTTATTAGCGACGAGATTTATGATCGACTGGTGTATGAAGGTACACACACTTGTGTTTCTTCTCTTCCTGGTGCATTTGAACGCACAATTGTTTTAAATGGTTTTTCCAAAGCATATGCGATGACTGGTTGGAGAGTGGGCTACGCCTGCGGACCAAAAGATGTGATCAATGCAATGATGAAGATTCACGCCTACACTATGCTTTGTGCGCCAACACCAGGACAGAAAGCAGCACTAGAAGCTCTCACTTATGGTGAAGCGGCTGTTCAAGAAATGGTTCAACAGTATAACCAGCGACGACTATTGATTGTTGATGGTTTCAACGAAATGGGCTTAAGCTGCCATTTTCCACAGGGAGCATTCTATGCTTTTCCCAACGTCGAAGCCAGCGGTTTAAGCAGTGAAGAATTCGCAGAGAAATTACTTTACGATCAGCATGTTGCGGTAGTACCTGGCACCGCTTTCGGTGCGGCTGGTGCTGGCTTCATACGCTGCTCTTACGCCACCAGCTTGAACAATATAAATTTGGCCTTATCGAGAATTTCAGCGTTTGTTTCAAAAATCAAACAATAGTATGAGGATAATAAAAAAAGATGCGCAAAGCCGTTCTACTTATGTCACTCTGTACTCTGGTAGCAGGCACCTATTTCTCCGGAACAACAATGACTATCGCTAAAAACATGACTCCTACAAAGGAAGGCTCAGCAAAGGCGAGCTCTAAAATTCCCAGCGCCGCAATTCCAGCCACCAGAACAGATGAAGACTGGCCAGAAAAGCATGCGCTTTTAGTGAAAAAAGTAAAAGCAGGCGATATCGACATCGTATTCTACGGCGACTCGATTACTGATTGGATGAACGTCGATCTATTACACAAAATAATCGGTCCTAAAGCTTCAAACGTAGGCATCGCAGGTGACTACACTCAGCACTTACTCTGGCGCTTGCAAAATGGTGAACTCGACTTTGGTGGCACACCACCCAGAGCCGCAGTGGTACTGATCGGAACAAACAATTTGCCTGTGCGCCCTGGCGAGTACAACAGCACAAACGAAGAAATCTGCGAAGGAACCAAAACCTGCCTCGCTGAGATACATAAGAAGTATCCGGAAATGAAGATTCTTCTTTTAGGCATTCTTCCTCGCGATGAAGAGCCAGGAACAATTCTGCGAAAGAGAATCATTGAAACCAACAAGCTCTATTCAAAACTTGCTGATAAATCAAAGCACATTTACTTCCTGGACATCAGCGACAAATTGCTTGAAAAAGATGGAAGCTTGAGCAAAGTCGTTATGTATGATGGTTTACATCCGACTCAAGACACAGGCTACAAGCCAATGCTTGAGGCCATCAAGCCCGAACTCGACAAGGTTCTGGCAGAAAAATAACTACGCTTAGAAGATCCAATAACTGATCCTGAGTACCAGACGCCAATCTAGCACTTACAATAATTAAGATCCAGGCTTCAAATATCTCTTTAGACCTCCACCAACGGACTCTCTGCGTGGCCAGACGGGCGCCAGAATTCCGTTGAGCATTCCGGAATTTATAGGATCCCTAGTCCAATCGGCAAGATCATTTGCTGCCACTTTCGTCAAACCAGGTTTTGGCAAATCGTAAGCGTTTTCAAAAAGTGCGTGTTCTGTTTTTGCAGCAGACGATTCATCTTCTGCTGCTTTTCGAGCGTGGAAGTCTTCAAGCATGAGATTCAACCTCTAATTATTCAGTTGAATACTCTCAGTTCCTACGTGAAAAGAGCGTGAAAAAGAATCAGCAAACTTAAAGTGACATGTGACAGGCAGCGAAGCGATCCACAAACCAGCTTACTTTGCCGTTTGGTGTATCCACATGCTCGCAAGGATATTTTCCGGAATGCGCCATAACTTCCGCAAGCACTTCTGATTTATCCTCACCTGCCACCAAAAAGATAACGTTGCTTGCACTGTTGATTAAGGGAAAAGTGAAGCTAATGCGGTCTGCGTTCAGTTTTTCCACATGATTTTTGATAACCAGCTTCGATTTCTCTTCAACACCTTTACTGCCGGGGAAGAGAGAAGCGGTATGACCATCAGGACCCATGCCGAGAAAAATTATGTCAAAACAAGGCAACCCATTATGACCGGGCTTCACCAAATTGCGAATGTGCTCCTCATATTTTTCCGCGCAATCATCAGGGTTCGTGTCCTGCTCTTCGGTTGGGTGCAACATCGCAGAAGTGATATTCAGTGGTTGAAGTAATTGCCGACTCGCATTTCCCCAATTACTATCAGAACTAGAGTGAGGTACGCAGCGCTCATCGCTGACAAAAAAGGCGATGCGCCCCCAATCAATAGACTTCACTAGATCATCTTTGAGTAGTCTTTCATAAATCAATTTTGGCGTCGAGCCGCCAGAAAGAGCTAGATTCAAGACTCCTTTTTTGGCGAGAATCTCGTTTGCAATTTTGCAAAAGGATTTTGCCGCCTTATCCGCAAGATCCTCTTTGTCCTGGCAAAGAATTAGCTCACGATTTTTGATGTCCGTTGTCATTTTGTCTCCAGTTTGTTGGATGCCTGAAACCTATTCTTCTAATAGATGCAATAGCTGGTAGGCACTTTCCAGCGCCGGCGCGAAAAGCTTGTCACAACATAGCTCTTCCAGCTCATACCCCATCAAATGAACACGGTCTTTGTTGTTGTCTTCAGCAAGAACCTCTCTGGTCCTCTCGCCGTTTTCCTTGACCATGACCACAAGACTATCGGTATCGCCAGCAGGGTCACGACAAACTCGCAGACAGCGATTAGATTCCAGCTCGATTTCAACTTCGTAAATAGAGCCCGCAGCAACTTCTTGCATTTCAAGTGTCGAGAACTCAACCTCAACCGATTGCTCTCCAGCAGCAAAAACTGCTTTAGTTGGGGTTTTGCTGCCCTTTTCTTTTGCGAAAGATTGAGCTTCCCAACCAAGGCGACTCGCTAACCAGCCAATAAAATACATTGACTGAAGCGAACAATCGTCATTTTGAAACTCTTGTCCACAAGATGCGATACGTACCTTTCTTATGTCTTTAAAAGTTTCAAGACCAAACGGCGCACGTTCGAACTCTTCGGCAATAGCGGCTCTGATGCCAAGCAAACGGCGCCAGTTGAGGTCTGCAACACCGAGCGCTCCTTCGAAACTGTCCACAATCTGCCAGAGCCCACGCAAGAAATTAAAACTGTATGGAGCTGATGCTGAATCGACAATCAACCTGTTGATTCTACTTAAGAATGGACCCAGTTTCTCACCGTTGAGATCGGCAACAGTCCACCATAAGAATGTAGGTAAATCACCTAACAAAAGAGACTCAATAACGCTTATCAACTCGGGTTCGACTTCACCCTCAGCCAAAACAGTAATTAATTCCGAACAGATTTGCTTGCTACCACCCGCAGAGGCAAGGTGGCATCGTGCTGAAACCCAGGCATCTAACTTCTTGTCATTCGATTCACGACAGATTGTCAAAATCGCACGTGACGGATGCGCTAAAAGTACGTCATCTAGCATGTTTGCATCAGTCGTCTCAGCATCATCACGGTTTGTATAAAGAATCAAATTGCTAGAGCATGCTCTAATGACTTGTTGATCATCATCAGCTCCGCTAGCCGCTTGATTCCACAGCTTGCTCAGTTCGCCTTCGATTTTGCGCACATCGACTTGCGAATATTTGCCCGCAAGAAATAAGTCGACAGCCTCTCCTTTGCTTTCCCCCTGAGCTACATTCATTAGAGTGTCCTCCAGACGTCATCGAAACGTGCCAGCAGCGAATCACTTTCAGCAGGTCCCCAGGTTCCTGCAGCATAATTCGGCATCTCTACATCTTTGTTCTGGTCCCAGTAATCGACCATAGGTCCGATCAATTCCCAAGATGCTTGAACAGCATCACTTCGAGAAAACAAAGTTGCATCGCCAGAAATGCAATCGTGAATCAAGCGCTCGTAGGCTGTAGGTGTGCGTTGACCAAAGGCAGTACCGTAATTGAAATCCATACTTAGCCAGCGCAAGTTAGTAGTTGTGCCAGGTTGCTTTGTCAAAAATTTCAGTGAGATACCTTCGTCTGGCTGAATCTTCATAACAAGAATATTTGGTCCTGTCGTTTCGGCAGCCGCATGCAAACTTTGATTGAACAAACGATGCGGCGCTTTCTTGAAGTGAACGCAAATCTCAGTCACATGCTTGGCAAGACGTTTTCCAGAACGAACATAAAACGGTACGCCAGCCCAACGCCAGTTGTCGATAAACAATGTCATTGCACTGAAAGTTTCGCGATGCGAATCTGGTGGCACACCCTCTTCTTCTCTGTAGCCAGGCACCGCATGTCCAGCAATATAACCTGGACCATACTGCCCGCGAACAGCGAACTCATCAGGCTTAGTCATGTCGAACGGTCGAATACAACGAAGCACCTTGGCTTTTTCATCACGAATTGCTTCAGCATCCAGAGAGATCGGAGGCTCCATTCCCACAAGCGAAACAAGTCCAAGCATGTGATTTTGAATCATGTCACGCATGTTTCCAGCTTCTTCGTAGTAGGCTCCGCGCCCTTCTACCCCAATGGTTTCAGCATTTGTGATTTGAACATGATCCACATGTTCTCGGTTCCAAATTGGCTCAAAAATTCCGTTTGCAAAACGCAAAACCATAATGTTCTGGACGGTTTCTTTGCCCAGATAATGGTCGATTCGGAAAATTTGTTCTTCTTTGAAAACGCGATGCAAATGCTCATCAAGCGCAAGCGCCGTGTTCAAATCGCGCCCAAATGGCTTTTCAACAATGATGCGGGGCCAGACACTATGCTTGCCCGGACGACTTTCCACAAGCTTGGCTTCAGCAAGCCTATCAATTATGGGATCGTAGAGACTTGGCGGAGTCGACAGATAGAAAAGGTTATTTCCATTCGTTCCATATTGCTTGCCAAGATCATCAAGCAAGGTGGCCAGCTCGTCTAAGCCGTGCTCCTTATCAAAATGACCAGGCAAATAATACAAGCAAGACTCGAAGCGCTCCCACTTCTGTGGCTCAAGAGCAATGTCAGAAGCAAATTGCTGCATTGACTCTTTCATTTTTTTGCGGAAGTCTTCGTGAGACATCTTGGTGCGTGACATGCCGACAACACAAAACTCACGAGGCAGGAAGCCGTCGATGTACAAAGCATAGAGGGCTGGAATCAATTTTCGCTTCGTCAAGTCTCCGTGAGCGCCAAAAATCACCATTGCGCAAGGTTCGGCGGCACGCTCAATTCTTATGCCTTCCTTAAGCGGATTCTCGAGTACTGGACTCTGGCTCATGAAGCCCTCCTATTTATTCCTGACTCTGAACAAGGGATGTATAAATTAGCTTCTTTCATCATTCTTTTCATTAATTAAGCTGGGAAAGTCACAGTTCTGTTGCGACACTAACGCGATAAACAGCGAGCATTCATCCTGCAAGCATCCGCAGGAGAACGTATACTATGATGCAGATCTAGGAATTGGCGCATCAATGGACGGCTACTGACAATGACTACAACTCAAAACGAAGATAATGAACTGAGTTTTGCCGAAACAGCAATGAGGCTTGGCGGCAAAAGTGAAGAAGAAGCCAAAAGAACTGGCGCTGTAGATAAAGCAGATGATCAAGTCGAATCGCTTTTCGCGCCGCAATATAAAACCTCGAACAGCCCTATTCACAAGGCAGTGTGGGACAAGGAAGTTCCACTCGAGCTTTTTGCTGCAAAGCCGTTGACGACCGATGCGCCTTGTCTGGCTGCGATGGACCGTTGCATCGAGTCGATTCGTGCCCACCGTGATAAAGGCACCATCTATGATTCCACAGGCAAAGTGAGTGCTGAGCATATCGCTGATTTGGCCAAAGCTGGGTACTGGGGAATGTTGATTTCGCCCAAGTACGGCGGTCAAGGTGCTTCAATTCAGCACTTCATGAACTTTCTAACGCGTGTGGCGATGGTTGACCCCACAACAGCTGGACTGGCTTCGGTTCATGGCTGCATCGGTGCTGTCGACCCTGTTTCATCATTTGGCTCAGAAGAGCAAAAAGCACAATATCTCCCTAAATTAGCATCTGGTGAGCAATTATCAGGATTTGCTCTTACAGAACCAGGGGCTGGTTCAGACTTGACCGCCCTTAAAACGACAGCAGTACTTCAAGGCGACCATTATGTGGTTAATGGAGAAAAGCTCTTCATTACTAACGCAATTCCTGGCCGCACAGTAGGGCTGGTTTGCCTCGTAGATGGCAAGCCATCAGCACTGGTGGCAGAATTACCCAAAGAGGAAAACGAGAATTTCAAGGTAGTTCATTATGGACTTTACGCGCTGAAGCATGCTTTCAATAACGGTCTCATCTTCAAAGACTTCAAGGTTCCAAAAGAAAACCTGCTGAAACCTAAAGTGGGCGACGGACTGACAGTCGCCTACCATGGTCTCAATCTAGGACGACTTGCACTATGTGCCACCGCAGCTGGAAGCATGCGTTTAATGCTCGCCAACATATTGCCCTGGGCAAAATATCGCAAGACCTATGGACAAGCCATTGAGACGAGAGAACTCGTCAAGCGTAGAATTGCCAGAACCGCAGCCTTAATCTGCGGGGCTGATGCTCTTGTAAACTGGGGCTCTTATCTCTTAGACCTGGGTTTCAGAGGCGAATTGGAATGCATCATCGCAAAAATCTTTGGAAGCGAAGCTCAAAAAGAAGTTGCCATCGAATATTTCATGAAAACACATGGCGGTCGTTCTTTTATGCACGGTCACATGTTTGGTGATAACGTGCACGATTTCCTTGCTCCATGCATATATGAAGGAGAAGGAGAAATGCTCGGAATGGCATTCTTCAAATCTCTTGCCAAGGCACATGGAACTCAGTTCTTTGAACCAGTTGGTAAAGCGCTTGAGCGCGAAAAGATCAAGAACTTCAACCCTGTGAATCCAGCACATGTAATGGCCCTTCGCAATGAACTCTTCCCATATGCCTTCTGGCGCATTGGAAAGGAAATGGCTGGCTCTCATTCAATTCCTAACAGCGTTAAAGTTCATGAAAAAATGCGACCACACGTAGAATTCGCATTGCACGAACTGAGCAATTCTCCTATAGAACTCAGCCATGCAATGGTGACCCACCAGTTGCGACTGGCTGACCGCCAGTGCAGAATCGCGGACATGTCTCAACGCGTGCAAGACCTTGTAACCATGCTTGTTACTGCTTTTCATGCCCAGCAGCTCAATGATGAAGTAATGTTGGGAGCAGCAGATATACTCTGCCAGGACTTTACTCGCAAATTAACAGGCGAAAGACCGTCAGATCAATACTTCAAAGATTGCCGTAAACTTGCCGAAAAGATCATTGAAGGCGGAATGCCTGGTTTGTCAACCGTAAAGCATGCAGAAATCATGTTTCCGTACTAAATCAAGTTCGTTATCGTAAACTTGCAAGCTCTACAAGTTGAGCGTTTCTCATTGAAATGAATAACTATCCGAGAGCCCCCATTTATGGGGGCTCTCGCTTCTATACAATCGTAAACATATCTGAAACACGTTGATATTGGGCAGCATTTCAGCAGAATTCAATACCAGATATGGTGGCGGCTGCTGATCAGCCCCCATATAAGTACACAAAGGGATGTTGAAGTGGCACCACTGTTGATACCAGAAACTGCATGCAACGTATATACCTATGTTGTGCGGTTTCCTTCCGCTAATCAAGCCATTTTTGCAAAACATTGTATGAAACCTGCAAAATCTGATGCGAAAAGATATTCCTATATATAGGAATACGTGAGCAATCAAACTCCTTTCAAATAGCGACTCGTCACTCACCCAAAAAGTTTTCTACAGCTTGGCTGAATCGGTTGCCACCACAAGTAGTTCCGCAATGTTTATTAACTTTACCGCAAGCGCGATCACCTTGGAATCGCTTGCTGACAGGCGTTTACAAGAAATGCGGAAACGTTGCAATATTGCGGCGTGTAAACAAGTCTGTTGTATTGTCGAACAAAACGCAACGTAATTTTCCCATTGATTCCAAGGTGCCACCACTAAATAGATGAACTGGTATCAATATAAGACCCAATATCAGTTCTGCGAACCCAGTCAAAACGGGCTTCGCGCAAGGCAGGAGAACTTAGCGGAGTTATAGCGCGAACTCAGCAAGCACTGGTGCATGATCTGAGGGTTGCTCAAATTTTCGCGGTTCTTTATCGATGTAAACTGATTTGGCTTTGCTTGCAAGGCTTGTCGTGGCCCAAATATGATCGATTCGGAAACCAATATTCTTGCGGAACGCCATCATCCGGTAATCCCACCAGGAGAACAACTTAGCCTGTGGATGCAATTCTCGAAATACATCTGTCAAGCCCCAAGATTTGAAATCATCAAGTATTTTCCTCTCACCTTCGCTGACAAGAATGCCGCCAGCACAGGCTTTTGGATCAAACACATCTAAATCTAATGGAGCTATGTTGAAATCACCAGTTACAACTAGTTGTTCTTCCGGTTTAAACCTGCGCTCAAAATGCTCTTTTAATGCGGCGATCCACTCTAGCTTGTAAGCATATTTCTCAGAGCCGACCTCCCCGCCATTTGGAATGTAGACGTCGACAATACGAACGCCCTCGTAGCGAGCGCTAATGATTCGTTTGGAGCCGGGACCTACTTCCCGCTGCAAACCCTTCTCTACGTCGCTTAGAGGCTTGTCTGAGAGAATAGCCACCCCGTTGTAGGACTTTTCGCCAACAAACTCGACGTAGTACCCAGCAGCTTTTAATTCTGCCTCGGGAAATTTATCGTCAACGACTTTCGTTTCTTGCAAACAAAGCACGTTCGGCTTCGTTTCTTGAAGCCATAAAAGCAGCTGTGGAAGCCGCACATTGATGGAATTCACATTCCAAGTTGCCAAAATCATAGTAATGAATATACCTTCAAAGCATAGCCTTTTGGATGCAACCATATATGGTTCACGATGCCACCAAAGGCAGTAGCAAAAAAATTATATGCACGAATCATTTCAAAAGACTAGTGATTCTTTTGCAAGCGAGCCTATATCCCAGATATAGGGGGATATGTCTTTGAGTGATAGTCTCATACATGTCGAGCCGCTTACTTTTTGTCGAGTTCTTGTGCTGACTACGTTTTGAAGAAATGAAAAAACAGTTTAAGTGTTTTTACGAGGAAATGCGATTTTATGCGGGTTCTAGCCCTTTACGGCAATCGTTTTGACATGTAAATTATTACTGTTAGATCGCGATGGCGATATTCAAAAAAGCCGGTACGCGATCACGTAATTTGATTATAGTCAATACAACTTCCCGGACTTCTTTCAGATGCTGGGGTCTAATTTAGTTGTGCTGGGACACGCGGGGGATACGTTCAGATGCCAAAGAAAGTACTAATTGCTCTACCACCAGCTATGCTGGAACAGGTCGATTTCATTGCTCAATGCGAGCACAGAACTCGTTCTGACTTGATACGCGAAGCTCTTCGCCGTTATCTTGATAATTTCAGACGCAGCCAACAGTCCCACATGACTGTTAGCACAATCGAGTCCACACCATCGACCATCACCAGCCCAATCTCCTAGAGCAAGCCGGTACAAAAGCTTAAAACCGCCGAGTCCACAGGCTCGGCGGTTTTGTTTCATAGACCATGCGTTTCAGTGAACCCGAATCTGTGCTGTTATCCCGGAAATAAGGAGAAACACAACAGGTGAGAAATTCGCATCGAAACTGCTATCCTAGTACCGACCAGTCCCGAGACGATTATGCAGAATTCTCAAGAACACGAAGAAATAGAAACCGATTTGCCGCCTCTACAACAAGCCGTGCTATTTAGCCAGCGTGCTTGTACTAATATTCTGCTTATGGATGAGGCTATTTTGCTTTTAGCGCAAAAAAGACAGACGCTGGAAGAGAAAGCTATAGCAAATCATTTTCACAGCCTTATAGAGGCATATAGCAGGGTTATAGCCCTGCTGCATATGTATATGTCCAGTAACAGTGATCTAGATGAGAGAAAGCTAGTTACGATACATAAATTGCAATCTGTGAATGAGAAAGTTCGCAGTCGCGTAGACGAGCTGTTGAAGATCATCAAATATGATCTAAATTTCCTGGAACAATACTTTGAATACGAATATTGCGGGCGACTGCTCAACGAAGACACATTTCTTAGAGACGTAAACGCAGCCTTAACAGAGCTAGAGTCAGCTGTTTAAGCCAATCTTACGCAATCTAATTGTTCCGTTTTTTTGAAGATTTCATATTGAATACTGATACCACATTGCCACTATGATGCGTTGGCAATGAATCTATATATCCTTCATAGCCCAAGATCTCTAACGGAGCGAAGGCATCGTTGTAGGTCTCGCACCAGTCGGTACGCAAAACACAAGAAGAAGTATTTCCGATAGTAAAAAATAGTGTTGGAACTATTGCTTCTGATTTCATTTCATTTCTTCGTGCTTCATCAAGAATAGCTTCTGCACTGTAATGGCGTTTAAGCGCAGCGCCTAGAAATGCGTACCATGTATATTCATACTTCTCTTGAACATCCATCGTATAGATCTTTAGCCCATCTTCATCACCTATACAGGTAATACTCTCAGTTGAACCAACATAAACTGAGACCGTGTTTTCTAAGCGGTCACAATCGATGTAGAGAGATTTGCCCCGATCAGTGTTGATTAAAGATCCATTCGAGTTAGACTCGACATAATATCGAAGCAACCAATAGATGGTTTCCGGTTTGTCACCAGCTCTCAATGTGTTTACAACGAGTGCTTCGGTAACACTATTTTCGGCACTAGACGCAGCAGCGTCTTTCGCCTGGTTAACTTTAACCTGGACTTTCTTCCAGTCAGAAGCCCAATTGCAGCTGAAAATGCCCGTTTTTAAGTCAAAATCCATACTAGACATGGCACACCTAAGCTCGACCCACCATTTATATGTTGCCACTACTGCTTCCAACAAGAGAATTGGAATAGCAACTGCACTTTTATGCATTGCGGGACGGTAAACTTGCACATGTTAAATTCGCTTCAGCTATCCGAATATTAAGCTAGGATCGGCAACTCTGGCCTTTTTAGAGTTAAGTTGAAGTTGGAAAAGCAAATGAGTGACAAAGAAAAAGACGCTGGCGAACCAAAAGACGCAAACCAGGCTGAAAAAGAGTCGGGAAAAGCAGCAGCAAAATTAAGCTCCGAGGCTACGGCGGTACCGAGACCAGAGGGCGCCCCCAAGCAGGACGACGGCGCCAAGCAAGGCGACGTATCGAAACCCGCGGAAACAACTAAGCCTGCTGTCAATGTCGCTGAACAATATCCGACTGCAATTAGAATCTTGCAACTGGCTCGTCCTGGCATTCAGGACGCAATAGGTCGTTTGGGCATGGCGCAAGACACTCAGGGAAATTCGAGTGGTCGAACCGAGTATGGAACCTACAAAGCAATGAATGACGTGCTCAGAGCTACTGGTCTGGCCAGCGAAGGCTGGATAGCTTTGCAGACACAAAAGAATTCGCCGCTCGATCATATGAATGTTGACTTCGTTCTTATCAACAACAAGACGGGAAGATTGTTTTTTCTAGATGTCACTTCGACCAAAGAGAACTATCAGAAAATAAATCACCCCTTTGTGACGATGATTGAATCAAAACCATCGTTATTTGATGCTAAAACAGCTGACCTTGACACTAGTAATCCCGAAGCCAATGCATTCTTGGACAAAACCGAAAAGACATTGCGATCAATAATCGAAGGTAAACCGGTCGGAAATGAACCAGTTAAACCGGGCTTTTGGTTCGGGCTTCCGGGCAAATCCGCCCCAGTTAGCAAAGAACAATTTTTTCCAATGCCATCGGGATTTCAATCGAAAGATCCGCAGGAGTTCGAACAAGAAACCCGTAAAGTAATCGATTACTTATCCAAGGAATACAAAACCGCGGGTGCGCGCCAGCGTGGAGAAATTGCAGATTGGATGCTATCAATCGAGCAGGGCTTTAACAAATATAGAGAGATCAAGTGGGGCACTACGGAAAGAACAAATCTTGTGCCAAACGACGTGCGCAACGAATTCCGCGCTGACTATAGAAATGGTGGCAGACTTGGTGCCAGAGGAGCAAGGACGGTTGGAAGGTTCGGTGCAGCAGCCATCGTAATTCCGCCGATTTTGGAACTAATTAGCCCAACCCCATCTCAGGCCGGTCAATCTCCGGAAACCTGGTAGCAAATTAACTTTCCGGTATGTGAAATGGCAGACAGCATACAAGCAGGCAAGCTGAAGGACGAAGCAATCGTCATACCGCCGACTGAAAAGAATGCTGACAAATCGGAGTCAAAAGCTCTGGAAAGCGACTCACTGCTTCTTGCTGGAGTCAAGCCAAATTCAAAAAATAATGATCTTGCGCAATTAGGATTTGCAAATATTACTCTGATAGAGATGCCTGCAGCAAAGGCGCTATCAGTAGATCCAGTTTCTGGATTGTCCCGTACGGAAAGCGCCTTTAACTTCAATAATTCTCCTGAAGCAAAACAGAAATTCATGGAGAATCTTCATTTAACACTTGGTACTGATGGTCCTCCGCAATCAAGAATGCAAGAGCGAATCATCAAATTGCTTCCGGGTTTTATTAACAAAGAAAACGCATCCGAAAATGCAAACTTGTTGAAGCAAGTTGAAGATGAAAAATCCAGAGGCGAATTTGGAAACGCGAGCAAAACCGCCTACAAACTGATCGTAGGACAACTGGAAAACACATTCTTGCCCGCCCTTTCTCAGGAAATGGGACAAATTGGACTTGTAGAAAAGGAAGATCCCAACGCTCAACAGCAGCCATTATCTATTGGTATCAACACTGATCTGCCACCACAAAATGAAGACGTAGGCAAATTAGATGAAGCAATCAATTGGATTTTGACAGCGCAAGTTGTTGCAGACGCGGCGAATATGCAAACTTTGCAAAATGACATAAAGACTTATGCCCTGCCGAAATCTTGGTCCGATGCCCTTGGCACTGAACAGAGTCCAGCACTGGAAACCATGCGCTCCTATGCAGATGCTGCAATTCAAGCTAAAGTCCAGATAAAGATTATGAATGAACTCTCCTGCGTTCCGGGCGGTGAGCAATTCAAGAATAATTTGCCGCAAGGGGCCCAAGTGGTCCGCGGAGAAAATAACGAAATTAAACACATCGACCTGGCATTACCTGATGCTGCAGCTCTTTCAACGCCGGAAGGTCAAGCAAGAATGAAGGAACTCACAGACTGGGTTTCTAATCAAAGAAAGATCCTCATGCCCATTGTCAGTCAGCTTGAACAACTTAGCAGCAACTCAGAACGTGCAGTCTACTGGGGCGATATGGAGCGAACCCAGACAAAGGCGCGAATAGACAGACTTGGAAATCTTGTAGGGTTGACCGGTGACGCTGGAAAGCCAGGCGATGGGGAAACGCTTCAAAGCGTAAACTTGATTTCTAGCGACTTCAACGTGGTCCCAAAAGGAAACAAAATTGAAGTCAATCAAGAAGTTCAAGCAAAAAGCGTTCCGTGGTGGAGCTACCAAAATCTATTTGGAGCCCAGGAAGTTGGCAAAAGACTTAGCATAAGAAGAGAATTCGACAAGACAGAGTTGGTAGTAGTTCCCAACAATAACGGTTTCTCACTTATCAAAGCCGAAAATCTATCCTCATATAAAGGAACGCAACAGACCTGGTACTACGGTGAAAAAGTAGGAATGTCTGCCCTTGATATTGGGCTAACGGTTTCAGGCTTTGAGCTCTTGCGTGGAGGAGTGGCAGCTGCGCAGCTAAGTAAAGTAGCACTAACATCTGCATTGAGAGCAAGTGCCGAAGTTGCAGCCACCGAGGGGTCGACAGCAGCTACAAGAGTGCTCCGTTGGCAGTTAGCTTCAGGAACGACCCGCATGACTGTCGGTCTCAGCGGCGTAATCAACAATGCAGGAGCCAGGGAGAGCAAACTTGGAGAGTATGCAAACAATGCAAGGCAGTTCTACTTCCTTGCTACAGCAGTAACCGGGCTTGCACCGGGCAGCTTGAGATCACTTGTTCGTAATACCGCATTTGGTGCCGAAGGATCTTCGATGCTTGCGTCGGGGGGTGTGTTGAACACTCTGAATGCGGCTGACAAGCTAAAAGCTATTAATGGACTCATAGATAAGGTCAACGTCTTGCCATCTACCGGACTAAGCTTGATGGCTGGTGTTCAAATGGTCGACTTCATCAGGGCTAAGCGGAGCCAACAATTACTCCATGCCGAGATGACGCTCAAATACGCTGACATCTTGAACAAGAAATACTAAGTTCCTTTGATCTGCTCTGCGCGTTTATCAAGTAGATCCGCTTCTGTTGTTCTTTTCAGCTTACGCAAGAGCGCAGCATACTCAAGCAAAGCAGCTTTCAATTCTGAACCTTCACCAACACTTAACTTATCCCATGCATCTATTGACCGTTCATAAAGCGAGATAGACTCCGGCCAGGCTTCATAGTCAGCGTACAACCTGGCTAAGCCCAGCAAAGATTCTGCAACGAAAGGATGTTGTGGAAACTCTTGTTCTTCACCCAGAATGAGCCCATAGCGAAATACCAGGTCTGCATCATCTAGCCTCCCTTGAGTGTAAAAGAAGTCAGCAAGCTTGCTAAGCGCGACTTTTACATCATCAATGCGCATTAACTCAGCATTTATTTTGTGCATTTGATCCCTATATGCCTTAGCATCAGCCTCTTTCAGCTGTCGCTTTGCAAGAATTGCAAGTGCCATCAATATCAATGCAACCTGTTGATTAGCCTCACCAAGCTGAGCTTTATAAATTGAAAGGGAGCGTAACAAAAGAAGTTCAGCCGATTGGAATTCGGCTTGAGCGTTATACAAACCAGCCAGATAATTCAATCGCGTTGCAGTTCCAAGGGCTTCAGCTCCGAGTTTAAGCTCGCAAATTTTCAAGGCTCTTATATAGTACTTTTCAGATTCGTCATAACGCACACGAACTCGCGAAAGTAAACCAAGGTCGTGAAGGGCAGGCACCAGAGCAAGTTGGTCGGAACCAAATTCTGACTCCAACAACTTCAAGGACAGCAGATAATATTCTTGTGCTTTTGCATAATCTCGTCCAGCCCAAGCTCTTCTAGCTAGTTCGGCAAAAACGTTCGCTTTATCAAGTTTATCTTGAGAATAATTATTCTCGACCATGCAAGCTCCGCAGCATACGATGACTCAGAGTTATAGCATGTCCAGTTTGCAGAAATAAAGACTGTTGGTGCAAAGAATGCCGACGAAGAAAAAGGAAACACGAAATTACTGATATTGCCTTGTGTAAGCTATGCCATGAACTGATGGAGGGTCGACACAAGGGTTAGCGAGCAGTCCATTTCGTCCAACTGGTAAAGCTGGAAGGGCATGATACTGACCAGAAACTTGTTGATATGGTCCAGCTTGAACGATGTCTCCTGCGCCTTGATAGCCGGGGGAAACAGACGGCATGGTATCACCCGGTGCCACAGTAATTGTTTGACCTTCTTGCAATGGTACCAATTGATTACCCTGCACTTGATACATCATAGGAGCATTTAATTGCGACATCGCCACATCAAGCGGATTAGGACAAGGCTTCAACCCTGCAATATTGGGACGCGATACAGCTTGGGCGGTCTGAGTTTGCCCCTCGCCATTAGTGCCTGAAACTTCTGCAGATGCATTGCGTTCGGTCGAGCTTTGCGTAGCAGCACCCTCGTTTGTCTTTGTCGATGACTGATTGGCTCTTCCTTTCTCTGAAGAGCCAGTAAATTGGGCGCTCAGCATAATCAACACGCCAAACATAATTCCAATAGCTAGAAATGCTGCAGCTTTTATAGATTCATTTTTCTTGTTCATAGCAAATCTCTGGTGCACAAGACACCGAGCAGTGATAATGAGCCACCCCGAAATTCAGACTCTGTTTGCTTATCTTAGTAAACTGAGAAATAGCCAAGCCTCAACAAGGCTCGCAGAATCTCCTGTCTGGCGCCACCCGGTTTCTCCCAATCAGGACGAAAATAATCGCCCCAAGCGTCGGTTGCTTACTGCTCTCTCTGTCCTGATTCGCCGCACGCCATCTATTTATTGTAGAAAGGAGCAAAGACGCTAGGTGCTCGTTGCTCAGAAGGGTGTTTTTGCTCAAATTCCGATGATGTGATTGGGCGCCCAAGTTTTATTGATTCTATAAGCCGCTGCTGTCTTCTTGTATTTGCGGTAGAAAGCAACAAGGTTTTTGATGCCTCAATGGCAAGATCTCTCTGGCGTTTAGCCTCATCTATGTCTCTCAGCCTAACAGCTAGCATTCCGAGGGTAACATGGGTTCTTGCAAGTACATTCAAAAACTCAATTTTTCGACCAACCCTAACTGCATGGTCACAATATTTTTTGCATAACTCATCATTTGATGCCTCGAAAGCACACTCGCCGGTGAAATAACATTGCTCTGCCAGAGTATGTAGTCCGTCATAACTAAAACCTTTCTCTAGCTTGAGTAATGCTTCGGAAAGCAAAACCATCTCGTAAAGGTAGCCTGTTTTGCGAAAAACACCGTAGGTTCCTATGAGCTTTTGTGTCACCGCTAAAATTGATTTCCACTGTTTTGCTTTGTTGCTATCAGTTTTAAGCAGCTCTTTCGAAATCTGTGTTGCATAGGCGAATTGCTCTTTTGATTCCTTTTCATTTCGGCGCGCCGCGTCGATAGCAATCTCAAGAGCCTGCAATCGCAAATTCAAAACCATTTCGTCATCTTCTATCAACAAAAATTCTTTGATATAGGCATCAAGCAAGCCCTCCTTGTCTAGTGTGGGCCACTTCGAAAATATCTTAGAATGAATAGATTTCTCTACAACTTTAGAGGCTAGTGCATTTCGCTTATTTCGCACAAGCTTGTGCACGCCTTCTGTTAACAGGGGAATCGCATCGTTTGCTGTTAAGCTATTTTGTACTTCTGCTGCCAACAACTCGACGCCCTCATCTGTGAGCACCAGATACGATGCCAGCGAGATCATTGCCAGCACAAGAACAGCAGCAGCAGCACCATACATTTTGGGCGTAATGCGTTTTACTAAACGAAAAATAAGTGGAGATTTTGCTTCTCTGGTATTGAACCTGGCTTTTGAATTAAGTTCCTTAATCGATTGAAGGCTTTCCATGACTTCATCAAAACTAGAATAGCGACTTGATTTATCTTTCTGGCAGCATTTCAGGATGAATTGCTCTAGCTCTTCGGGTAATCCGGAAGCGGGAGACAATTCTCGCAGTTTAGGAAAGGGCTCACTTATATGCATCAAACCAACTCTTGCCACATTCTCGGACGTGAATGGCGGAGTTCCGGTAATCAGCTCGTACAATATGCAAGCAAAGGAATAAATGTCTGTCCTTACATCCAGCTCTTTCCCCATACACTGCTCGGGGCTCATATAAAGCACCGTACCTAAAATTAGCCCTGTCTCTGTTAGAGAGGCTTGTTGATTTGGAGAGAGCATTTCATGCTTGCAGAGTCCAAAATCCAACACTTTAACGCTTTTACTTTGCTCATCGAAAACTATATTCTCAGGCTTCAAGTCACGATGAATGATGCCATGCTGATGGGCAGCCTGAAGAGCCCTGGCGACCTGAATAGCAATGTCGACTGCAAGATTGCAGGGTAAATTCTTTTCTCTATCAATCAACTTGCGCAGTGAAATCCCTTCAGCGAGTTCCATCACCATGAATGGATTCTCTTCCAGAAACGCAAAGCGATAAACGTGAATAATATTTGGATGGTTCAGCTGATTGAGCGCCTTGGCTTCACGCTCAAAGCGAGCGCGACTCACCGATGCTGCACCAATATTCAATACTTTTATTGCGACTTTGCGACTGAGTGCAGTCTCCTCTGCAAGAAAAACTGTCCCATTGGCTCCTGAACCAAGTTCCGCTAGGATTTCGTACTTATTGTCAAAGGTGCTGCCTATCTCAATTTTAGTAAGCATGGTCCCAATCAATCACCGCGAGCTCGAAACATGTTTCCAGCAAGCATCACTTTGTATTGAAACTTGCCTTTACTATCGTAACTCACCGAAGCGGCTTGCAAATAAATATGTTTTTGGTCTATTCGAGTAAAACGCAAAACCGATTCTGAGTAGCCCATTTTCGATTTATTTGTCTTCGGGTTTCTATCGTAATCTCGAGTCACAATTTCCTGCTCAATTACACCAGGGGCCAACTCCTTTAGAGAATTTTTCATTAGCTGACTCTTTAACTCGTTTCCAGTTACACCTGTTCCAGTTTTCAAATCACCAAGATGAAGGGCATATGTATAGTCGCCGTAACCTGGCAGGTTTGTTATGAACACAATTCTGCAGGGATCCATATGAGTTGCACTGTCCTTTCCTCGATAGAAAGTCACTGTTGTAAAACCTCGAGAGCCTGGCTTCAAGAGTGCCGACTCGCGCTCAGCTTCGACACGATCAAAAGTGAAATAGCTGCCATCGAATGAGGAGGAAACTATCTGGAGTTCGCCGGACCAGCTGCCTCGAAGATCTATACCAATAGAATCAAAACTTGTGCTTGCTGTTTTTGGTTCGCTAGTCCCGGCATCAAGCGACGCATCTCGCCTCGGGCTCATAGATTGCATTTTTAGAGGGATGCTCGCGCCTGTATCCTCACGAAGTTGCTCGATACGACCAAATAACTTCAGAGATCCCGATGAAGTAGACCCGGATCCCGATGAAGAGGAGCCGGATCCCGATGACGGCAATCCGGATCGCGTTGACGACGAATCGAATCCCGATGAACTAGACCGAGTGTCAGTACCAGTATCTGTATTAGAAGCAGAACCAGCATTTTGAGCCTGCACCCGAACTTCCGAATGGGTAAATAATGCAATAGCAGCTAGCCCGAACAAAAAGAGCAAAACGAGAATTTGTTTCTGCAACTGCACACACATTGCTTTGCCCATTTTTGCTCTGCTCAATGCTTGTGGAAACCATGTTTGCCCATTTTGCAGCGCCCTGGAAGCGCTGGCTTCCAGCCTGCTTTAACTTATCAGCACACTCAGGCTACGTAGGCTCCAAGTTTGCGCAAGGCTTTTTGTGCCTTCCAACGCACTTCATGATCCGCGTCTTCGGCAGCCACATTCAGAGCATCAATAACCACTTGAGACTTTCCGCCGATTTTACCAAGCGCTTTAGCAGTAGACTTCCTCACGTCTTTGTCTGCATCTTTCAAAAGCTCTGCAACTTTTTCGACAAGGTTTTCTGGCAACCCGTCAAGCTTTTCGAGGCAATGAACGCACTCTTTGCGCACCCATTCATCGCCATCACTTAAGCACTCAGCCAAAAGACGCAGATGTGACTTCGCGATACCAGTATGTTCTTGAAACCAGCGCAAGCCAGCAAGCCTTACAAGCTTGTTTTCGTGCTTCAAGGACTGAGCATATACTTTTGGGTGAAACTTATTCACCTGCTCAGGCAGGCTAATCTTGAGCGACCGCTCTTCAAATCCGGGATAACTGAGCTGAAGAATCATATCTTCAACAACTTCGGCAAGTTCTTCTAAATCTTTTTCCATGACCTCTACCAGTTACCTTCCACCCATTTGTTGCAACATCTTCTGTAAAGCACCAGCCGCGTCTTGCAAGCTCTGAGCACCACCAGCGCCACCACCCATACCGCCCATGCCGCCAGCTCCCGGCATCATGCCACCGAAAGGGTTGGGCATAGTGCGAGTACCGTAAGGGTTTGTTGTCGTCGCAGGAGCTTGACCATAGGTGCGGTTCAGTGTTCCATATAGAATATACTTAGCCTGGAATTTTGCCTGTGTATTGTAGTAAACATAGGCAGCCTGCACATACAGTTGCTGATCGTTCAAACGAGTAAAACGAAGCACACTTTCTGAATAACCGACTTTAGCTCTTCCATCTGCGCTACGATCAGTATCTTTAGTGACGACATCTTGTTCAAGATACCCTCGACCAAGTTCTTTAAGCGTGTTCTTCATGACCTCTTTGCTCATCTGGTCACCAGTGACACCATGCTCGAAAGCTTGCACGGGTGCGCCCAATTTGAGAGCCAGAGTTACAGGAACCTGCATGTTTTGCATGTTAGCAAACATAGGATTGTTCGCCATCGCCCCTAACTGACCTAAACCTCCAGAGCCAGCAAGAGTGTCCATCGCCTGGAAAAGTACCTGCGATGGTTCAGCAGCAATCTTGTTGTTAGCCCCCTGATAGAAGGTTATTGAGCAAGACCCCTTCATGCCAGGGCGCATCATACGCGCTTCTTTGTTGGCGACCTCAGGACTCCAGCTAAAGTAGCTGGGGTCAAAGTTGACTGAGTTCAGCGTTAACTCTCCACTCCAGGTGCCTCTATAATCAATTGGAAAAGACTGCACCAGCTGAGAAGCACCTGCATTCAACTTGGTGGCATTAGCACTGAGCTTGGTATCATAACTGGTATCACGCACAGGCTGCATTGCAACCATTTTCAATGGAATTTTTGCGCCAGTGCCAGCACAGAGTTCTTCAATACGTCCATAGAGCCGCATTGGTTGAGCAGTCGGGTGAGACGGTGGCGCTGCTGGCCTTTTCTCAACGGCATGAGTGCGTGCATTAGCTTCAATAATTCCCTTCTCAAGCTCGGCAGACTTATGCGGGTCGGCTTTGGCTTCAGCTGCTGACTCGGGCTTAGCTTCAACCTTCGGCTCAACTCGCTCGGTTGTTGTTTCGCCACTAGCTGGCTTTTCCACAGCCGATTCAGCCGTCGATCCGGTGCCTGTAGATGTCTCTGCCTTCGGCTGTTCTGCAGGAGTGCCAGCTTCATCAGCAAGTACAGGAGTCAATAGCGAGAGCGACGCACTCAAGGCTAAGAAAGCGCGTTTTGTCGGGAAGCTAACAAAAACCATCTATGGTTTGACCTCAATCTTTCCAGTTCCATCCACAGCTTTTTTCAGCTGTTTGAAATCGCCGTGGAGTTCAATAGTACCATTGCCTTGCACTGTAGCATTGCTGATTTCAGCTTTTCCCTTCTTAACAATGATAGAACCAGCGTTTTCGCCTTGAACATTGGCAACGAAAACTTTGGCATCCACTTCGCCTATGGTCGCACCGCCCTTGCCGCGGTTGTCGAAAGCAAGTTTAGATGACTCGAGTTTGCCTGCCTGCAACGAAGTCTCGCCGAACATCATGCACTCGAAGCCGCCTTCTTTCCAAGTGTCCACTTCGATTTTGGACTTACCGGCGCCGCCGATTTTCAAATCACCAATAAAAGTTGTTGGAACGGTTATTTCAAGCAAATCATCGCCACTGCAATTGCAGGGAATGTCTGAACCTTTAAGCGGTTCAATCGGCTGCCCGCCGACCTTAACGCCATCAGGACCCATGCTCAGTCCCTTCATTGGTCCAGGCGGAAACACATAGACCTTACCGCCTGCGATCGCCCGACTCCCCAATCCATCAGCTAATAACGCAGTACCTTTCTTGGGTTCACCAGAAAAGCCTGCCTGCCTAACCTGGTTACCTTTCAGCGCCCAGTTTCTGGGACAGTTACTTGATAAAACAATTTCACTGGCGTCAGCGCTTCGTTTGACCACAACCCGGGCACTCTCCGAAACCACCACCACGGTATTAGTCGTAGCAGGCATTGACCCGAAACGCGCTGTTTGACCGTTAGATTCTGTGTTCTTCTCCGTTGCTTCCACTTTAGAGCCCTCGTTTTTGCCAGCATATGCCTGGTTTGCCAGAGGCAAAAGAATTGAAAGCGCGGCGACAAACGCCAGAGCTACCCTCTGAGTCTTGAACATATAAGTTCTCCCGGTCGTCAGACCTGTACCTTACCTAATGATATACGATCAGACTTTGGGCAACGTCCTTTTGTGCCCAATTACTGCCGCAAAGGTACTCCGCTGAGAATCTTTTCAATTCTCTCGAGCATGGGCTGAGGAATGTTAACTCCACTGGCTTTCACGTTTTCATCAATCTGTTTGGTACTCGTCGCGCCGATGATCACACTTGAGACACTTTGCAGGCGCAAACACCATGCAAGGGCAAGAATTGACATTGAAACATTCAGCTCTTCAGCGATTTTGCTCAGCGCAAGAACCTTTTCAAGCGTTTCATCCGATAACAAATCGCCGCGCAACCAGTAGCCTTCTTTTTCACGCATAGCTCTGCTGCCCTCTGGGTGCGGTTGACCGGGCTTATACTTGCCTGTCAAAGCGCCCTGCGCCAGCGGCGAATAGACCACCTGACCTATTCCAAACTTGTCAGACACTGGAATGATTGCAGGCTCGATGTTTCTTGCAAACATGTTGTAGCAAGGTTGATTCGATATAGGAGGCGGCGCGTTGAGCTTTTCGCAAATCTCCACAGCTTCCATAATTTTGTCAGCAGGCCACTCGCTGACTCCCCAATAGAGAATTTTGCCCTGGCGAGTCAAAATGTCCATGGTGAGAACCAGTTCTTCCATCGGTGTGCCGGGATCGTAACGATGACACTGGTAGAGGTCGATGTAGTCTGTTTTCATGCGACGAAGGCTGGCATGGCACTGCTCCATCACGTGTTTTCGAGAGAGCCCACGGTCATTTGGACCATTGCCCATTTCAAAAAATACTTTTGTTGCCAGAACCAGAGAATCTCGACGAATGGTGCTGATTGCTTTTCCGACTACTTCTTCCGACTTGCCTAGCGCATACACATTTGCAGTATCGATGAAGTTGATGCCATTGTCGTAGGCGTACTGAATCTGCTCTACAGAGTTGTTCTCGTCGACGTGACCGCCGTATGTAAGCCAGCTTCCAATACTTATTTCGCTAACCTTGACGCCCCACTTGCCAATTCTTCGATATCGCACGTCGCAACCTCTTAAGTAGACACCAACTGAGTTCTATCTTTTTTCCACAAAGGAAGAAAACAGATAGAAATGATACCAGGTAAGGTTAGGGCGAAGCTTAGAAGAAAGAAGTTTGCGTAACCAACGGCCTCGTAAATGTAACCGCTTGCCATACCCGGCAACATCAGTCCTAACGCCATCATAGCCGTAGCAACAGCGTAATGAGCAGAACGATATTTTTCGTCAACAGTCGATAGAAGGAACACTGTGTATGCTGCCATACCAAAACCGTATCCGAATTGTTCAAGCGAATTGACAACATAGACCCAGCTGAGGGATGAAGGATGTGTCATCGCTAGCGCCCAATATAAAAGGATGGTTCCATTCATGACCAGTGTTGCCGGCCAGAAGGTTTTCTTGAGTCCGAATTTGCTGACTAACCAGCCGCCTACAATTCCGCCAAGAAGCAAGAAACCAACACCTACTGTGCCATAGATGGTGCCTACTTCTTCTACAGATAGACCCAGCCCACCTTTTGCGGAAGGGTCTTGAAGAAATGGCGGAATCATTTTCATAACGAGAGCATCGCCAAGCCTGAATGTCAAAATGTAGCAGACAATAGCTATGATGCCTGGCTGTGCAAAGTAAGAGAAGATTGCTTTGAAATAGTTTTTCGAATCTGGGTCGCTGCTGACACTGACAGAGTCGGATTCGTTGTTTTCCGAAGAGATTGATGGGCGCCCAGAAGCACCACTTATAGTGTCAGCTCCGCCGGTCGAGCCACTCGCGGCGGAGCTGGCACCAGCCACAGCATGAGCTACAGCTTTGGATGGAACAGCTTCAGTAAGTTCCTCGGGTTCAAGCGACCTTGTTTCCTTTGAAGGGAGATAGAGCGCGTGTACAACAAATGCAAGAAGCATAACAGCAGCGATAATTTCAAATGCCACCATCCATGCCATGTTCTTGCCCATTTCCTTGGATAGATGCCCAGCCAAGTAAACCATGCCACCGGTTCCAAAAATCATCGAAAGACGAAAAGCAGTGTTGCGAACACCGACAAACAGTGCTTGCTTAGGCTTGTCTAAAGCCTCCATATAATAACCATCTATTGCAGCATCATGAGTGGCTGAAGCGAACGCCAGAATAGCCATCACGATGACGCCTGTTTTGAATGGGTCTGGTGCCATTGTGGTTGCGCCAAGCAAAGCGAAAAACACGCCAAGCACCATCTGCGCCACCACAATCCACTTCTTTTTGAAACCGAAGAAATCGATTAAGGGCGCCCAAACGAATTTAAAAATCCAGGGAAACTGAAGGGCGCTAGTAAGCCCAATCAGCTTGTTGTCGATGCCTATGTCCTTAAAATAAACCACCGACATCAGCATCACTGCCGTATAGGGAAGCCCTTCTGCAAAATACAGAGTCGGAATGTAAATCCAGGGATTGCGTTTAGACATATTTTTACCAGCCACTCAGTCAGGTCATAGCTTACCAAATAAGTCCCAAAGTGTCCTGTGATATCGGAATTTAATCCGACTTTCCAGTTCAGACATCAGCTCGAATAATTGCTAGACTAGGCGACAAAATCTCTGTTCCTCAGACAGAGCTATGGCGGTGGATCCTATGGTGCATCTAAAGCAAATAATTTCGTTTGCGTAGTTGCACAGCGATAAATTCACCGTGAAACAGAGCAATTCAGGAAGACAGGAAGGCAAAAGATGGCGAAAATTCGAGCATGGCAAGCGAAAACGAAAGGCGCTGCAATTGCTATTAGCCTGGTACTTTGCTCAAGCTTGTTTTTAGCGCCGTCAGAACGTGCCAGCGCAGAGCCGAAGGCTGCCGCAAAAAGAGCGATTACTAATAGGGCTATTTTTCCAAAAGCCAGCTCTAACTTGCAAACGAATGTGTTTACTCTCAAAGCCGGTGAAGCAGCCAGCCTAAGTACATCCATCGATAAGCTAGTGAGAGAGCGTTTTTACGATCTCAAGGCGGTAAATGAAATATGGAAACCTGAGTTCGCAGCTGCAAAGGATGGTCTGAATGCCCAGACAGACTTGAGAAAGTATGCCGAACGGATCAACAGAATTCTCCAGAAGTTTCACACAAGCCATACTGAAATGCTAACAATGAACGATGAGACGTTCTTCTTCATGCGAAGCCTCTTTGAGGCGATGAACCCGAAACACAAAGAAGGCGAAACTGATGCCGATTTCAGTGGACTGGGCATCGGTGGTCACAATGTTCCATACAACCTCGTCAGATATGTGCTCGATGGAAGTCCCGCTGAGAAAGCGGGTTTTCATCGTGGGGACAAACTCATCTCACTAAACGGGAGAGACTATAGTAGTTTTGCCGACTGGATTGGCACTTCTTCCAGAGCCTGCTCTGCAGTCATTGAACGGGATGGCAAAAGAGTTGATCTTAAGATAACTCCAGTCAAACAAGACTTTCTCAAAGGCTATGTGAATGCAACAGAAAAGAGCACAAAAATTGTTCGACAGCAGGGCAAAGCCATAGGATACGTTCACTTCTGGTGCGGCGGCAAAGGCGCAAGCGATACACTTCAGTCTGCGGTTTGCGAAACTCTAAAGGACACCGACGGTTTGATCCTCGACCTGCGCGACGGCTATGGTGCAGCGAATTACGAGGACATGGACATATTTTTCCGTCCATCCATTGCATATCCAGACGTTCAAACTCACTCAAGAACAGGCTCTGGCTCTGACCGCAACTACTACAACAAGCCCTTAGTCGTACTCATCAATGGCGGAGTCAGAAGCGGCAAGGAGATGATTGCTCATGGATTCAAGAAAGGAATGCGCGCCACACTGATAGGCGAAACTACTGCGGGCTATGTGGTTGCGGGTCAATATAACAAGCTAGGCAACAGGGCAATTTTGTACCTGGCAGTAGTAGACATCAAACTGGACGGCGAGAGGATAGAAGGCAAGGGAGTTAGCCCCGACATTCGCGTCGAAGACAAACTTGGCGCAGAAGATGCAGTAATGCAAGAAGGACTGAAGCACCTTCTTTCACAGCTGACAGAGAAAAAGTGAAAGATTGGAACAACGCAAGAAAATTTTCGCTTGGCCGACCATGATCTTCTTGACTTCGACACTAAAATGAGCCAGAAACTGACCGCATATAAATAGAATTAGAAAATTTGGCCATTTCCCTTTCAGATTAAGCGACAATTTTTTGTACGTGAACGAACAGGAGCATGTAATGAGCCAGCTAAAACTCGACGATGTCAAGAAACTGTATGAAACCGCGACTAAAAGAGTCGAAAATGCGCGTAAGCAATATGGTCGCCCATTAGCTTTAGCAGAAAAGATTTTGATCGCTCACCTTGACGATCCTAATCAGATGCCAAAGCGGGGCGAAAGCGTAGTAATGCTTAAGCCTGACAGAGTTGCGATGCAAGACGCAACCGCGCAGATGGCACTTTTGCAATTCATTCAGGGCGGCTTCAAAACAGTGGCGGTGCCTTCGACAGTGCATTGCGACCACCTAATTCAAGCTCGTCGCGGCGCCGGCGAAGACATGAAAGTGGCGCTGGATGAGAACAAAGAAGTTTATGAGTTTCTGCGCACAGCAAGTTCCAAACACGGCATCGGCTTCTGGAAGCCAGGTTCGGGCATTATCCACCAGGTAGTTCTGGAAAACTATGCTTGCCCAGGCACATTGATGATCGGCACAGACTCGCATACACCAAACGCTGGTGGGCTCGGCATGCTCGCCATCGGCGTCGGTGGAGCCGATGCAGTTGACGTTATGGCTGGTGAACCATGGGGCTTGAAATGGCCGAAGTTAATCGGTGTACATCTCACCGGAAGCCTCAAAGGCTGGACCGCTCCTAAAGACATCATCTTGAAGCTAGCAGGTATTCTCACCGTAGCTGGTGGCACCGGAGCGATTATAGAATACTTCGGACCAGGCACAAAATCGATTAGCTGCACAGGCAAAGCCACCATCACCAACATGGGCGCCGAACTTGGTGCAACCACTTCAGTATTCCCCTTCGACGACAGAATGGTCAGCTATTTGCAGGCAACCGATAGAGCCGACATCGCCAAACTAGCTCAAGACTATAAGGACATACTCGTTGGCGACCCTGAAATCGAGTGGGATGCACAACACATATTCGACCAGGTTATTGAAATAGACCTCGATAGCCTAGAGCCACACGTGGTTGGTCCACACACACCAGACAAAGCGCGTCCGATTTCAGAAATGGCTCATGACGTAAAAGAAAACGGATATCCAGACGAACTAACCTATGCTCTTATCGGCAGCTGCACAAATTCGTCCTACGAAGACATGAGCAGAGCAGCTGATGTTGCAGAACAGGCATCGAAGGCTGGCATCAAATCGAAAGTCGGTTTAATGGTATCACCTGGTTCCGACCAAATTTACGAAACCATCAAGCGCGATGGGCAGATGCAATCGCTGGAAAAAATCGGCGCAACTGTTCTTGCTAATGCTTGTGGACCATGCATCGGACAATGGAAGCGTGATGACATACAGGTTGGACAAAAGAACTCCATCGTTTCTTCATTCAACAGAAACTTCAGCGCAAGAAATGATGGCAATCCAGAAACAATGTCATTCATCACCAGCCCCGAAATCGTCATTGCGTTTGCGCTCGGCGGCAAACTCTCATTCAACCCGCTGAAAGACAAGATTCAAACCGACAAAGGTGAAGTCATGCTGACTCCGCCTGCACCAGCGCCTGAAATTCCTTCTAAGGGATTCATCAGCAGGCTGGAGGGTTTCATTGCTGCAGCTCAAGACGGCAGCAAAATCACAATCGAAGTAAACCCAACAAGCGAAAGACTTGCTCTTCTCGAGCCGTTCAAAGCTTGGGATGGAAAAGACTATAGCGACCTGGCCGTCCTCATGAAGGCAGAAGGCAAATGCACAACAGACCACATTTCACCGGCAGGCAAGTGGCTTCGTTTCCGTGGTCATATCGATCGCATC
This sequence comes from Obscuribacteraceae bacterium (SeqCode), assembly GCA_044226015.1. Classification (GTDB taxonomy): domain Bacteria; phylum Cyanobacteriota; class Vampirovibrionia; order Obscuribacterales; family Obscuribacteraceae; genus JAIEPM01. The sequence continues at coordinate 483,432 of JBGAHS010000005.1, read as the reverse complement.
AGCGACAACATGTTCACAGGTGCCCTCAATGCATTCACACACAAGAATGGTGAAGGCCTAGACATTCTCACTGGAAAATACGAAGCATACCCAACTGTTGCTCGCAACTACAAAGCCAATGGCATTGGATGGATAGCGGTTGGCGACCAGAACTATGGTGAAGGTTCTAGCCGTGAGCACGCTGCTATGTCGCCTCGTTATCTGGGCTGCAAAGCTGTTATCGTCAGAAGCTTCGCCAGAATTCACGAAACGAACTTGAAGAAGCAAGGCATTCTGCCTTTCACATTTGCAAATCCAGATGATTATGCCAAGATTCAAGAGAAGGATCGCGTGAGCATCCTCGGCTTGAGTAAACTGACACCAGGACAGCAAGTCGAAGCGAAGCTAAAGCATGAGGATGGCAAAGAAGAAATCATCATGCTCAACCACAGCATGACGGCTGAACAAATTGAGTGGTTCAAAGCAGGTTCAGCGCTCAACCTCATTCGCATGAGAAGAGAAGGCGTACTTAGCAAGTAGTCCATTCAACAAACAAGCAGAGAGGAGCGCACCAAATATGGTGCGCTCCTTATTTTTATTCGCGAACCAACAAGCTACAGCAAACAACCTTAGCAAATGCGATGCGCCTGACTTGCCGCCAGTCATTTACGAAAAAGATGCACAGACGTGTGAATCCATTCACTTTGAAGCGTAGTAACACTCGAGAGTACTTAACACGCCGAGATTGCTTTGTGCGTATAATTAATGAAGCGGAGGCTTATATGAAACGAAAGAATCAATTCAAGCTTAGTTCTGTCAACGATTATCTCGCGGCCGAATCAAATGCTGCACAAAAGCACGAGTATGTTAATGGTCATATTCTTGCCATGTCTGGCGCCACCGAAGCACACAATCTGATTTGTTCAAACTTAGCGCGTTCCATCGCAAATCATTTGGAGCACACGGAATGCCGACTCTACCACAACGACATGAAGGTAAGAGTCGAAGCTACCAACTGCTTTTATTACCCGGACATTATGGTAACTTGTGAGCCGTTTGAAGCTAAGTCTGTTTACAAAAGCCAACCCACGCTTTTAATTGAAATTCTGTCACCTACTACTATGGCTACTGATCTGCGTGAGAAAAAGATTGCTTACCTTAAGATTCCCACTCTTTCCGAATATGTAATCGTTTACCAGGACCGTATGCAAGTTGAGTACATATTCCGCATTTCGGAAGAGGAATGGAGTTCCGAAACATTTTTGGGAACTGATCAGCTAATACTGCGTTCACTTCCAAAAGGCGAACTCACAATTTCAATGGGCAGTATCTATAAAGGCTACAATCCAACATCTAGAATAAAAGAATCTGAAACAGACTACCAAATCGTAGGTTAGATCAGTTCCTAGAGTCTTTCCAACCAGGTTCACCGATCGCCCAAGTCTCTAAATCCCTGATGAGTTCTTCAATCATATGCAATCAGCGCGCAGCATCCTGAAAGCGCGGAAAGAGATCTCGATCTGGCCATTCTTGAATTGAGTTCATAAGTATTGCAATCTTTCCGATTGGCATTGGGTTGATATTGCTTCCGTCAGCAGCTTGACCCCCTCCATTCATCATGATGCAAAAATCAACTCCGATAGGGAGGTGCACAATCTGGCAATGTACACCGGGCTTAGCACCATTCTTAGAGAAGAACGTCCCTTTGTCAGTTTCGCGAACAATATCCATTCCAAGTCCAAAATGGCTTCCGTCCTTTTCATTCACCATTGGCGGTGGCAAAGGCGCAATCATTTGCTGATACGACTCGCGAGAAATCCCCTGAATTCGTGAGCCATCAAGCGCCGTCATGAATTTCACCATATCAACGGACGTAGCCATCCAGTTACCAAAAGCAGGCTCCAGAGGAACGTTTCTCTGTCCGCTGGGGTAAACCTTTGGAGGGTTGCCTGTATAACGCGTAGCCTCTCCGTCAACATGACCCTCTGACTCGTTGTGCATATCCGTTATACCAATGCTTGCCAGTTGAGCCCGCATGTACTCACGATAAGGCATTTGTGCCGCACAAGCGATCACGTACTTAATCAGATTCCACTGTCCATTAGCATATTTAGCTTGAGTGCCCGGAGCATAATCTAGCGGAGTCATAAACAAGACTCGCACAGCCTCTTTGTACGGCATTCCATTCGGAGCAATTCTACGAACTTCCTTACCTGCTTTTATGAATCCAGAATCGTCATTCCATCCACCAGAGTGATGCAAAAGCTGGCGAACTGTAATCTGGAAAACACGAGGGTCACACTGCCGCCGTGGTAGAGGCGGCTGACCAATGACATTGTAGACGGTATCATCTAAATTCAGCTTGCCCTGCTCTTGCAAGCGCAGAGTGCCAAACATTGAAACCGCTTTTGTACAGCTTCCCAAATTGAAGAAGGTGCTTTCTGAGACCGGTTCGTTAGTGCGAATGTTAGCAACGCCATAAGCTTTTACATAAACGAGGCGTCCCTGGTAGGCTATCGCGATCGAAGCTCCAGGCACAGCATACTGTTGCATCGCATTAGTAATAATTGCATCAACATCATGCAGACGAGGACCCTGGTTAGAAACTGGACCACCTTGCTCAGCGGCTCCATTTCCCGGTGAGCGCTCTTGATTAATACCAATGCTATTAGGACGTGGTCCATTCATTCCGCCTCGTTCAAAAGCAGGAGCAGCACCATTCATTTCTTCATTTCTTCTCTGTCGAAATTCGCCGCCTCCGTTCATTGGCACAGAGTCACCATTTCCTCCACCAGCTTCGTTTTGTACAGCCCTCCGCAATACCTCTGGCTCTGGACGAAATTGACCTGGCTGCCACTCATTGAATCGCTGTGCAGATGAATTTCCGTTTCGATCAACATCGTCGCTCATATCTTCATCATTGTCGTTCATCGAGTCACTCTGAGACGAGTCTTGCTGATATGGTTGTGCGATGACTGAACCAGAAAAAAAACTGGTAACACAAACACTCACAGCCAACGCTGAGGACAATAGCTTTAACTTCGACAAGTGTTCTGAAATAGTTTTCAAGGTAGGCTCCGGGAAAGTGCTATTAGTTAAACACACTTTGGCTTCCGAGCCGTTTTGAATGTCCTAATCTAACCGCTCTAATCAAGATAAAAGCCCGAGTCAATATAACCCGAGCTTTCTCAGTTCATGATCAGAGCGAATCAGATTGAAGATCTACAGAATCTTCCAAAGATTCAGCTATTTTGCGAGCCTGACCTTAACCTGGTTGGAACCATCTTGAACATCGTACCAGTAGGATGTTTTATAAATAGCCATTCCGTCTTTGATTCTGATGGAAGCATCATCTTTAAACATGTGCTTGATACCTTCATAGGCTTTCACAAAAGCAATCCCAGGTCCAAAAAAGGCAGTAGCAATAGGGTGCTCAATCGGATTCGGAAATTCCGGCGCAGAACGCCGATATCCTATGTAATTCACATCGCCGTTCGCATCGCGTTTCGCATAATAAGATGTTGCTGGCATTGTTGCAGCACATTGATTGATATCTGCCTGGGTCATTCGACTAAGAGCAGTAGGTGCAACTACAATGTTAGGATTGTCTTTGGCAGTGCTGGTGACAAAATCACCCGTCAGGCTCATGCTGTGTAACATCGAACTGCACTTGCGATCCATCTGCCATTCAACGAACGTTCCACCCTGCCCCGGAGCAGGCGCATTGAATTGCGGAATTCGATATTCAGAGAATGGATCAGACCCCCCCCTGTCCGATGAATGCTCGACAACACGATTGGTGGATTCAACTCCGTTTTCAGCCATTGCAACTTTCTCCCAGTAGGCCAACTAATATTAGTTAACAACGGAGTACGTGTGAACAACGTGCAAAGCCTCACAGGATAAGTTCCTATGCAGCTCTTTGTTGTGAAATAACATATTGCGCTCAGCTGATGCTGAGCAAACTGGAGAGTCTAAGATACTCAAAAAGTTTTCTAAGAAGATGATTGGTGCTTCCGAACAAAAGTACAAGCACTTAGTTAGAACTTCGCACCCTTGCGACGTTGCAACTTCCACCACCAGAAATCTGGAATCTTCTTCTTAAAGTTGCTACAGAGTTTCCAGACTTCGCTTGTTCGAGGGTCCAAAGCTAAAATGTGTCTGTCATCTGTGACAAGCAAAACGTTGCGAGAGTTTGGCGAAATGCCCGGAAGATCCATAGGAACCTTGCAAATCTTACCGTTGATTCTCAACTCAGCTGTGGGGCACAACAAATCGCTTCCTACGCCAACTGCAATGGGTTTGCCTTTTGAGCGGAGAGCCTTGTACTCAGTATTCGCAGTGTAATGGTTGGCACCAACTATGGTGGTCTCCATGCAATTCATTTTCAAGAATGACTTATGAACGGCATCTTTCAAAAATGTATCGCTGATATCGACTCCAGCAGCCTGCGGTAAGGTTCCGCGAGACCGATTAAAGAAATCACCGTCGTGCAAAGTGGAGATATCAACGCCATTATCCAACTGCGTCACATTGCCACTCAACGGCACATTCTCTTCAACCTTTTCAAACCCAGGGTTAGGCATAGGAGTTAAGAGAGCCTGACTCTGCTTGACCTCAGCACGGAGAGGCTTGTTTGATTTGGGAGCTGGCACTTTATCTAACTTAGGCTGCATTTCCTTAAGGGCAGACTTTGCAGCATTAAGGTAAAAGCTCTTCGGGTCAGTCTGTTCAAATATCGCTATTGCACGTTTATAGCAATCACGAGAGCGGTCGTATTGACCGATTAACTTCCTGGTTTGACCTTCAGCGAATCTTGCTTCCGCCAGAAACTTAGTCTGACCCATGGTAGCTTCCATTTGGTCACCGGCTATCTGGAAGTAATCGGCTGCCACCTGGTACTGTTGTGTGCCCAATGCGTACCAGCCTTGCTGATACGTTGCAAATCCGTTCATCGGTGGACAATATTGATACTGCTGGGGACCTGGAACCCGATAAGTCTGCTGTACGCCACCTTGCAAATACATCGAGGGCTGAGGCGGAGGCGGCAGTTGCGACAATTTAACGTCATCGGCAAGGCACGATTGCCCGCCAAAAACGAGACTTAGAGTTAACAGAAGCCCGAATCTACGCAATTCTGGAATACCGCCGCTGGATACCCCTTATGTACCACGCGCGGAGAAAGATTAAAAGACGGTAATCACTCATCCCAGGTTAAATAATCTGGCTCCAGGCAAAGCAGCCAGCTCTGGCGTGAATGCAGGGTTTCGAACGATTTTGCAAGCATACGCAGTGTAGGCGTTGAGTGAACATATGAGGTTCTGATTGGTTCTGGTTCTGCCCAATCATGTCCTAGAAAGAGCTTCGCTGGATTCGGTGTCGATTCGATCACAACCATCCCCCCCCCACAATAGGATTGCCAAAGAATAGGCAACCGATATCTGTTCAGAGAACAACTGAGGAAACGAGCTTTCAATGACGGCTGAAATGAACTTTCAATGACAGCACAAAGAAGACTACAGAGACTATTCGCAATCAACTACAATAATAATCTCCTCGACATTTCAGGAGTGATTCGTGCGGAAAATCGGACTGTGCCTGGCTCTTGCTTTTGTTGTTTTGCTAATGCTCTACTTCAGCTTGCCAATGGCAGTAGAACGGCATTTCAACAGAATAAGTGCAGACAAGCATTCAGAAATTAGTGCTCACGCACTGAATCTGCACAAAACTCTGATCATCGTGGATCTCCATGCTGACACTCTTTTGTGGAACCGCAACATCCTTGTGAAAAACGAAGTAGGACACGTGGACGTGCCCCGGATGATCGAAGGAAATCTTGCTCTTCAAGCTTTCACAATTGTTTCGAAAGTGCCGTCAAATCTTGAACTTGAGAAGAATACAGCAGCCTCTGACGACATCACTCTTCTTGCAATCGCCGAGAGATGGCCACCCCAAACCTGGAATAGTCTCAAAGAAAGAACTATTTATCAGTGCCAGAAATTGCAAAGATTCTCAGATAATTCAAAAGGCAGCTTCTATCTGATCAAGTCCTCCGCAGATTTGAATAACTACCTTAAAACTAGAGAGCAAAATAAGTTATGCACCGCTGGCTTTCTCGGTATCGAAGGAGCTCATGCACTCGATGGAAATTTGGCTAACATCAATCTTTTCTACGAAAACGGCGTCCGCATGATGGCACCGACACAATTTTTCGACAATGACTTTGGTGCTTCAGCACACGGAATGCATGATACAGGGCTGACCGCTAAAGGCAAAGACATGATACGGCTAATGCAAGAAAAGCATATGTTAGTAGACTTAGCCCATGCATCTAAGCAAGTGATTTACGACACTGTTCACATCAGCAAGAGACCTCTCCTGGTTTCACATACAGGATTAAAGGGTGTCTGTAATAACCCAAGAAATCTCTCAGACGAACAAATCAGGGCAATCGCAAAAACTGGCGGTTTAATCGGTATCGGTTTCTGGCCCACGTCCGTTGGCGCAAGCGATGTGGCAGCAATCGCGAAGTCAATTAGGTACGCAGCAAACAAAATAGGGGTAGAACATGTTGCGCTGGGTTCTGACTTCGATGGCACTGTAACTGTACCATTTGATGCATCCAATATGATTTTGTTGACTCAAGCTTTGATTGACGAAGGGTTTTCAGATGAGCAGATTCGCCAGATAATGGGTGGCAATGCCATCAAACTTTTGCTGGCTGAATTGCCGCCAAACTGATCTACTTTGCTGGAGTGGTTGCAGTAGCAGGTGCCACTGGTGGTGGTGGCGGTGGTGGATTCCATTTTTTTGCAATTTGAATATCAGCAGAAGTGTAATTCGTTTTCGGATCAAGAGTCATAACTAACTCAACATCGCCAAGATATGTATCGTGATATCTGTACTGCGCCGTCACATCCAGTACATTTCCAGCAACTGGCTTCGCAACCAGATGTACTTCTCCCATATAGTTTCCGGCATTGTCCGAGAGAACATTGATAGAGTCTCTTATAACACCATCTTTCGGCGTCAATTGAGTCTGACCATCCATTTGAAAGAGAGTGTCACCATTCGCGTCTTTGAAGTCGGTGTGGCTGCCGAGCCTATTATTTACCAAGATAACCGTAAAATCGCCACCATTCACTTCGTCTTTCACAGAATTCTTTTGCTTTTGCGAATCAAGAATGTCCGTGTGAGTCCACGTCCCAAAATATGTTTTACCATCATCGCGTTGCTTCATGAACGTTTTCAGGTATTCATCATAAGGACCCTTCACGCTGAGAGTGCCGTCGTTACCAGAAGGGACAATTTTCCCTGAACTCACAACGGGAAATTGATAGGCATCGTTTACCAGCGCCATTCCTGCTTGCTGAACCAGGACAATGCCCGCCTCTGCAAGTCTGTCTGCTGGTTTCACTTCAACATCATGCGATTCGCCCATCATATCCTCATCTGCGCTACGCGTCCCACACATGCATCTATACGCAAACAGGAAGCAGCAGACTGCTAAAAGATTGGAAATTGCTAATGATGGCGAAACTTGAATGCCATCGACGACCACTGCACTTGCCACAGATAGCTACAGATGCTAATTCAAACCAACGCGTTAGTGGAGATAGAGAAGTGAGCTACAAGAAACTCTGGACCGGTCTCATTATAGTTATTGTGTTGTCATTCGCCGTGCTTGGATACTACGGCGTCGAAATTTATGCTCAATCTCCGCCGATTCCCAATCTCGTTAAAGTAGATGATGGCAGCCTGCTATTTACAGCAGAAGACATCAAAGATGGACAGAACATCTGGCAATCGATGGGTGGACAAGAAGTCGGATCCATTTGGGGACACGGAGCATATGTTGCACCTGATTGGTCGGCTGATTTCCTGCATCGCGAAGCAGAATGGTTGGCAAACGACTGGTCTCAAGCAGAATTTTCTAACGGCTTTGCCAAAATAAACAATGAGCAACAAGCACTAATAAAGACCCGAGTTAAGAACGAGCTACGCACGAATAATCTCGATCTTCAATCAAGGGTGTTAACCGTTTCCAGTCGTCGTGCTGAAGCTATCAAAAATGTTTTTACCCATTACACGAAGTTATTTGGGAACGCCCCAGAGCTTGAAAAATTGCGAAATGCATACGCAATTCCAGCTAATGCAATCAAAGATGATGCTCGCATGAAAAAACTCAATGCCTTCTTTTTCTGGACATCTTGGGCTTGTTGTACCAATCGTCCATCAAAATTGGTGACTTACACAAACAATTGGCCACCTGAAGAACTCGTAGGCAATCAACCTACAGGAGAGATCATCGTCTGGTCGGTGCTTAGCTTTGTACTGCTACTTGCCGGTGTTGGCACGCTTTCATGGTACTTCGCAGCTCAGCGACATAACATAGCAGCGGAGAATGAAGTCCCTGAGAAAGACCCCTTGCTGGCGCTTGAACCGACTCCATCAATGAAAGCTACGCTGAAATATTTTTGGACTGCAGGAGCGCTTTTGGTTGCACAGGTCGGATTAGGCGCCATCACAGCTCATTATGGTGTTGAAGGTGCAGGATTTTATGGAATCCCCCTGGCGAACTGGCTACCTTATGCAGTCACCCGCACCTGGCACACACAACTGGGTATTTTTTGGATTGCCACCACATGGTTGGCTACGGGATTGTTCATAGCCCCAGCTGTTTCTGGAAGCGAGCCAAAGTTTCAACGTGCAGGAGTGAACTTTCTATTCGCCTGCTTACTTATCATTGTTATAGGTTCAATGACCGGACAGTGGCTAGCTGTGCAACAACGCCTGGGTCTAGAAATGAACTTCTGGCTAGGGCACCAGGGATATGAATATGTTGATCTTGGAAGATTCTGGCAAATATTCCTGGCGGTAGGGCTTTTCCTCTGGTTGACTTTAATGTGCCGGGCACTCATGCCAGCAATAAAAACGCCTTCTGAGAATCGCCACCTCTTAGGTCTTTTTCTTATTTCGTCACTCGCTATTGCGGTGTTCTACTGCGCTGGACTGATGTGGGGAAGGCAGACAAATCTGGCAATAGCAGAATACTGGCGCTGGTGGGTAGTGCATTTATGGGTTGAAGGTTTTTTCGAAGTATTTGCGACTGTAGTAATTGCTTTTCTTTTCACGCGAATGAAGATATTACCGATTAGTACAGCAACATCGAGTGTTCTATTCTCTACCATAATTTTCCTGACAGGAGGCATCATCGGTACTTTCCATCATCTTTATTTCACAGGAACCCCGATGGCTATAATAGCTCTGGGTGCTTCTTTTAGCGCGCTTGAAGTAGTACCACTGGTATTAATAGGATTCGAAGGGTATGAGAATCTAACACTAAGTCATGCCAGAGATTGGGTAGCTGCTTACAAATGGCCGATTTATTTTTTCGTTGCTGTTGCATTCTGGAATTTTGTCGGCGCAGGCTTGTTCGGATTTTTGATCAATGCCCCTATTGCTCTCTATTACATGCAAGGTTTGAACACTACTGCTGTACATGGACACACAGCGCTTTTTGGTGTTTATGGCATGCTTGGAATTGGTCTAATGCTTTTTTGCCTGAAGGGTCTGGCAAGCAGGAATGTTTGGAAAACAAAAATGTTAGCTTATTCATTCTGGTCAATAAATATTGGACTCTCGCTTATGGTGCTACTTAGCTTGCTTCCCGTAGGACTTTTGCAAACGTGGGCAAGCGCCGAACACGGCATGTGGTATGCGCGCTCAGCAGAGTTTTTGCAGACAGATCTGATGAACATTCTGAGATGGCTTCGAGTTATCGGCGACACCATTTTCGCAATTGGAATTTTAGCACTGGGATGGTTCGTTCTCGGATTGAAAACAGGTTTGTCTGTCGAAAAGCAGAAGGATGCAATAATCGAACGACATCGGAACTCAACAATAGAACAGGCATAAAACAGCATCAAAAGTTAGGTGCCACCAAGCGGTTTGACCCGATTCATTTTCTCAAAAGGATAGGTTCCGTCGAGTACCGTTTGCAGACCAAGGTAGGGGTCATCAATGTCGGTGTGAAGCACTTCGCGGTAAATCCATTTGCTCAGTCCTGCTACCGTTGCTGGCTCTTTCACTTTCTGCATTTGTTCCAAACGATTATGTATTTGCTTTCGCATAACTGTCTCGTTATAACGTACGTCGTCATTCAACTGTGACCAATCTTCCAACTTATCTGAGAACGGAAGTGTTCGATAAGACTCCTTGGAACTGATCGGTTCTTGCCATCGCTTAAGCTCTGATGATGTTCTGTCGGTAAAGACGATAAGGGAATTTCCGTCAGCTTTGTTTTTCATTGCAAACTCTGTAGTTGTTTTTCCAGCCAAGAGCCTCTGGTACTGCATATGGTGATAGCCAGCGAGCAGATCTCCCTCGTTTTTTGTAGGAAACTGCTCTATGTATTTGTTTAATAGAGACAATTGTTCTAACCTGCTTTCGAACGAATCCGGACTGTATAGCCCGGGCAGAACATCAAGAACCTCACCATTGCTCTTGCAGACGAACGTAGCAACGTTCCCATTAATGGTTCTTTTTACAGTATTGCCATTGCCAAAGTCGATATTTACGATAGGAACTTCTCTGACTGATTGCCAGACTGGTTCGAAATTTTCATTGATGTATTTTGCCAGTTCTTTATTAGAGAACAACACGGTTCTCGCCATTCTTGCATTCGTTCAACAGAATTCCTGATCTAATCGGCCCAACATCTGAAAAACGAGGAGAGGTTTTGCAGACTTCCTGGATGCTTCGAGAGCCGTCTGTATATCATTGTGCCATGCGACATAACCTGTTTTGACGCTTCGTCCGAATTTCGAAGAAACTGTATTAGAGGTGAGTGAACCCGCACCATATTTGGAGCGCATATTCGAATTATACGTACCTGGAGTACCAGAAATAATTCGTTTGAGAGGCGTTTCAATTGCCATCTTTGAACCCGGAAACCCTCCTGGCCACTTCTCATTTTGGGCGGAAACCGAAAGTGAAATACAAAGAGTTATCGTCGCGGACAGCGCCACGCCGAGTCGACATTTATTCATTTACGCAAACTCCAGAATCTAAATTCAATTATGCAAAAGACCAGATTCCAGTATTAGAGGGAAAACCCTGAACCTGGCAAAGTATTACTGGAAGAGCTATTCAAGGATCGACTACGCATCATTAATCAGAACTTTAGATTGTAACTTAGGCATAATAGGCTCAAACGGCCTTATACTAGAAGTCTGGCCATGCCAGATTTGAGGGATTATGCCGGCGCGTTTTAACTGGCAAACAATTTCATCAGAAAAAATTGCCGATTGTCGAGTTTTTTCCGTAAACAGAACCCTTGCGTCACCTGCAGGGGAAGAGCGCACGCATCACTTTTACGTTCTGCACCCATCACACTGGGTTAATGTGTTACCTATTACCGAAAATAACGAAGTTGTGCTGGTTGAACAGTTCAGGCACGGAACAGGACAGCTCACGCTCGAAATTCCTGGCGGTATGGTTGACTTCGACGATCCCTCGCCAATGCACGCTGGGGCACGAGAACTTCTTGAAGAAACCGGATACGAAGGTTCTGAGCTGATTCACATTGGAAGAAATCATCCAAACCCAGCCATCCAGAGTAATTACTGCGACACATTTCTTGCTCGTGGCGTTAAACGAATCATCGAGCCAAAGTTCGACAGAAACGAATACATTGAGATTCGCCTAACACCAATCGAGCAAATTCCTGAATTGATTCAATCAGGTCAAATCACCCATGCTCTCGTAATCGTTGCTTTTTACTACTTGCATCTTTACGAGATTTCAGGAAAACCAATCAGAATCAACTAACGAAAATATGCTCTGACTCACTTCCAGAGCATATTTTTAGTTAGAATACCGATCTAATCTACTTGTGCTTCCGGCTCTTGCAAGGCGCAAAGTACTCACCTCCACCACCCGGATATGAAAAGGTACAAGTACCATTTCCATTCTCGATTCGATAGGGAATTCCCGTTCGCTTGTCGTAATCGGCCCTGACACCATTGTCCACATAGTAGCCTTCTTTTGGATGGTCTACAAACTTGGCTTGTGCTATTCCAGCTTCGGAAGCTGACCACAGCGAAGCAGATAGATCTGCACTTGCTGCGTTATCTACGTGGTTTGTGCTATTTGATTTTTCTGTGCACAAATCAGCGAGACTTTTTCAAGTGAATTTCAAAATTCAAGATTATGTTTGCCCTATCAAGCTGGAGTTTTATAATGTCGTCTTTTGACAGATTCAGTTGCACATCAAACCAACATGTTGAGATGACAAATTCCCTGCAAAAAGAATTTGTCGAATCGTATTCTTATTCATGGCGCACTCCGAGCCAATCTAATAAACAGAAAGAGAAGACTGAGTCATCAACGAAAGACCGTTCAACAATAATTGCTGGTGCATGTGCTGAGGCAATACCGGCGGGATTAGGACAGGCTCTTGTAGGAGTGGACCAACTTGCTCTTCCACTCTCCGAGAGAACCTGTGGTAAGAGAGTTTCAATCCCAGTTCCTGTTATCGTGGAGAACGCCGCAATAGGTGCGACGCTCGGTTTTGCGTCAAGATATCTGGCTCAATCCGGACCCTTTGGAAAAGTTGCCGCTTTAGCTCTTGGAGCCATTTTCACTGCACCATTAGTAAATACTGGACTTAGGATTTTCAAAGAGAGTAACACCGCAAAAACACCGACTGAACTTCGAGCTGCAGGTCACGACCTTGGATATAGCATTGGAAACTTTGCCGGAAACTTGCCTGTAGGAATTTTGGCGTTCAGGGCAGGAGCTGGCAGTGGCATAAAATCGCTTCACCGTGTGCCAGCTTCGACCCAAAATAGCTTGGCTGAAGCTAAGTTCTGCAAACCCGAACAGACCACTACTGCCCATCAATCAACTAGAGATTTGATTGAGTTTCTCCGCGACATTCAAACCATGAAAGAGGCAAAAGTAAACTCAAGCACCTTTTCCAAGCAGGTAAAACTTGCAGACCTGGAAACTGCGCCAGGTCAACACGAGTTGCAACAAGCAAGAAATCTCACAACAGCAAAGCTTGATGATTGGGACAGCCGAGACTTACTCTCTTTGCTTAGTTCAAAGAACAATGAGCTACGAAGCTTTGGACAGGATTCTGTAGACCTTTTGAATTCGGATTTATTGAACATAAACGATCAAGTAGAATTATGCGAATCACACGTCAGATTTGGTTCTAATCTGCCACCACATTAGGTGCAGACGCAAAAGAAAGACCCCGGTGAGACGCCCGGGGTCTTCCAACAACTGACTTGCTATCGCTCTACTTTGCGTCAACCGAGAAGGTAAGCTCTACCTTGTTTGGAGAAGATGCGGGTTGAGCCTGGCTAACCAACTGAGCACCTTTCTTGGGCATTACTTGCACAGAACGTGCGAAGAACACTTTAGAATTATTGACCAAATCACGATATTTATCGATGGTCATTTCCGTTCCTCGGAAAGGAGTTCCAGAAATTGGAGCCATTGCGGTTAGTTGAGTTATAGGTGCTGCCTTATCACTCGTCGGGTAGGCATAAACGAATACCTTTTCTGGTCCGCCCTTGCCCGAGATTTGATAATCGAAGGGGCTATCACTGCCACCAATCTCTATTGAATCACCGGCTTTGACGAATCCATTTTGCTGATAGTCGTTAGGGAAGATCTGGGTCAATGTTCCAGCGGAATCATAGTTGAATACAACAACGTTGCAGTCTTGATTTGCCCTTACATTAACAACCATCTTGTCGCCAACTTTATATTTGGGGCTGGTGCCTTCCTTGTCGAGCTTGGCAGAGATGACTGGACCGTCCTCTTGCTTGAAGTTGACGAGAACAGCACTCTGGCTGTGCTTTGGTTCGACCACTGTCGGAGTGGCGGTATGCTTCGCGGTCAAAGTCACATCATGTTTGACCTGCTTTGGCACAGCTTTGATGATTTGATGCCGCACAACAGCAACTTGTGTTGGCTTGGAGGTCGCAGCAGCCTTCACTGGCGCTTTTACCGGCGAAACCGGAGCAGCGTGTGTGACGGGGGCAGCTACAGCGTGGGTGGGAACGATCGGAGCAAAATTAAATCCGCGTCCTCTTCGATTTTGATCAAGCTCATTAATTGGAGCCGGAGTTTCCTTGCTAGCTTCTTTCTTCTCAGCCTTTGCATTAGCAGGCTTTTCATCAGCAAGTACCATTTGTGGCAGCAAAGCAAGGCTGAATGCCAAACCGCCCATTACTAAGTTACGTAGTCTCATTTTTGGTCCTCTGTCAGTTGTCTTGCGCGTAGCCATAAATCCAGTTTATTCCTATCGCACATCAGTTAGACGTTATTACAGTTTAAATTAGGGGGTTGCGACAAAAAAAGTTGCTTTTCCCTGAACTATTTTGAGTGCGGTCCTATAAACCCATAATACTGAATATCTGCCGGATGCTGCTCACGCAGCGCCTTTATTCTGTCCAAGAACTCCTTGCCTTTGATTAACAAGGGCTGCCCCTCTTCCGCTTTGGGCGGCCAATCCTTACTTGAGAGAACTTGCTTGGCAATATCAGCCCCACCTGGACTATCACCATCCACGGAAATGATGTACATCATGTCCTTACTCGGGTTTGCAGCCAATTTCGTTCTTCCAAACTGGTTGATTATTCGCTGTTCGCCCTTCTGCAAAACACTGCTGTCCTGACCTGCCTGTGGATAGAGCGCGCATACATTACCATCCTTGTCGATAGAGACCGCGAAAAGGTAGCAATTTGAGTATGGCGTTATCGTTATGACGATATCCTGATTTAACTCATATTGCTCAATCGATTCATTGAACGATACCTTAACGGGCATCAGCCCTGGGTTATCGAATGCCCAGGCTTGCTTAGCTTGCGAGGAAAAATAGAACCAGCCGGCAGCGGCGGCTATTGCTGCAGCCAGCACGAAAGAGAGAATGGCATGCGGCAGAGGATTGCTGCCTTGCTGAGCGCTGCCACCACGAACAGTTTCATTTATTCCCAGCTCTCTCAGCGCATCGACCCAGAGTGCAAGCCGAATGGAGGTTGTTGGCAAATTTAGCCCAGGCAGTGTCGCTGTGTCTCCACAGTGGATGGCAACAATGCTGTTTCCATCTGAAATTGGCGAACCTGAGTCGCCCGGGGCGAGCGGCAAATCATGCAAAAGGTGAAAAGTGTCGTGAATTCGAAGTGGTCCAAGATAGCGACCATCTTGCGTTAGAGGCTGAGGGGCGGCACTCAAATGTCCCAGATGCGCAGCATATCTAACAGCCCATAATGTCTGATTGGTAGTGAAGGCCTGCTCGTACGAAAACGGCAGCGGAGTTGCGCTCGATTCAGGGTGCTGCAGCGCAACTTCCATCATTGCCACGTCAAACTTCACAAGCTGGTCTGGTTGTCGCACAAAACTTGGGTGAAGCATCACCCTGGACACCTGATAGCGATTGCCAGAGGCAGGGAACTTGACGAACAGATGCGCTGGTGCCCCAACAAACCTTTCCACGACATGCCCACAAGTTATTAGCTTTCCTGGTGCTGCAAGCCAGGCTTGCCCTAAGACAATTTCTCTTCCATTCTCAGACGTGAGAACATGGGCGAGCGCATTGCCGACCTGAGCTGGATTTTGAACCAACCCATCTTTGGAACGAGACTTTTGTCCCTGAGCCACTTGTAAACCGCCCTCAGCGTTGTAGTCACCAAATCACTGGCATTTTCTCATAGAGCGCCAATCTTTTCTGACATTAATGCCAAAACGCTTTACCTGAGGACACTTTAGAGAGCTAATAGATATCAACGAAACAAACAACCTGAAAAGCAAGCTAAATTGTTATTAAAGGAAGAGGCAGATTAACACTTGACGTTATCCTCTTGAGCGCCGAAAAGCCCACAGCTTCAAGTGGCTTAGACATGACAAATCGATACAGGCGCTCGAAAAGCCGGTGTAGAAGGTCGCACTGTGGTTTAATATTCCTTGCGAAGTGACGACTTCGTCTTTTGGTCTTGGACCATCACAGGTAATCGATGCTCTCAAGTTCTACTGAGTTAAGAGAAGTTTTTCAGTTTGCCCCAGAATGGGAATCTTTGCTGCGAAATTGGGACGCAGGAAGTCGCCCCAACATGGCAGATTTTCTCTCCCGCGTAGGCGCCAAAGCCATTTTCATCAAAGCGAGTAAGCTGGAAGATCGCCGAGAACCCTTTGTAAAACTGCTCCGGGACAATTATTACCAGCCAATTCTGGCACGAATGCTAAGTTCCAACCAGAATTTGCGCCGCTTTCTCAGTCAACGCTATGTTGCAGCTGATGAGCAAAAAAGCCAGAGCGTATCTTTATCGGTTGAGATTTCTCAAAAGCTGGAAGGTGTTCTCCTAAAACATTTGGCGGGTAACAGCGAAGACGGATTCAAAGTATTGCTTCCGGCATACATTCAGCGAACAGTACACAATGCGGTTATTGACTTCATCAGGGTCGAAGCAAACTGGGAAAAGAACACTCTCCAGGACTGCAATCTCGACCCCGAGCAAGATGACCCACGCAACACAGTCGCTGATGATGTCGCAATCACACCCGAAAATCAGATCTTAAGCTCTGAGCAAGTAAGCCAGTTGAATCAACTCAGAATCCACCTGAAGCAAATGCTTGGCGAACCAGGTGCAGCAAGTGACGCTTTAACTGTCGTAGATTGCATCTTCGGGCTTGGACTGACGGAAAGCTCAGTCGCAGGCGAAGAGATGACTATGAGAGAAGTCTGTGAGCGCCTGAGCATACAGGCAGATACAATGCCTCGAAGAATAGCTCGTTGCCAGGTTTTGTTGGACAAAGGACTTGACCTGGTAAGGCAACGTATATACAAACAGCTACCTGGAATTGCTGAATGCTGGCAACGAGGTGTAAATGTCAACACAGCCTCACGGCGCGAGCTTTCCCAGCAGCTTGGAATGACTGAAGGTGAAATCGAACGCCTAATAAAAGGAAGACAGTTTCACAATCTCGAAGAATTGATCGACAACGGAGTCGTCAAACCAAACAGAATTCCCGAACTCAAAGGAAAAGGAGCCACAGCAGCCTTTGTTCCGCTTGAGATAAACACGGCAACAGCTCGTGACATGCAGGATATTCTGGGACTTACAAAAGAAAAAGCTCAAAAACTTGTGGCTGAGCGCCCATTCAAAGACCTGAACGAAATTCTCAGCAAAGGATTGATTAGCAAGACAGAACTTCCAGACCTTTTTCAGAGAGGAGCTGTTGTTAAGAGCCGAGCCCAAGATGCAAAACGGCTCGATGTAAACAAGAGCAGCCTAGAAGATATACTCGCAACTGGCATTGACAACGATCTTGCCTCCCTAATTTGCAAGGTACGTCCGTTTGTAACCTGGGCAGAATTGGAAGAAGCAATTGGACCAGAATGCTCACAGTGGAATCTTTTGAGACAAAAATTCTTTTTGGGTATCAGTTCCACCTAATTTTCTCCACTGCCCAGTTTAGAGATAAGGGAAAGTGAGAGATCGATTACCAAATCAATAAGAAACTGCTCGGAGAATCGGAAAATGACTAAAGGATTACCAATAACAGCTGAAATAGTAAAACTTGCGCAGCTGCGAAGCCGAGCCACGGGTTGTGATGTGCGCCAGGAAATGGCACGCCAGATTGCTCAAGAAGCTATAATGGAACTCGACCCAGAGTTGGATCTCGTACTTGAAGAAGACAGCGCTTACTCAAGAGAAGATAGGCTGGTTGCCACCTTCGATGTAAACGACATTGTGGTTAACGGAGCCAGAATTGATGTGCGCGTACTTGGCGAAGATGGTCGCGTCAGCATTCCCAGATTTCTCGCAGGCAGCTCATATATGCCGGTTGGAACACTGGCAGTCTCATTCAACCCAGACCGCAGTGCTTCAGTAGTTGGTTTCGTTCCAAAAAGCGACTGGGATTTGCAAGACAAGCATGCTGGCCAGAAGGAAGACAGATTGATCTTCCGTGTGGCTAACGGCAACTTCGACCTTTCCAAAATTGCTGAAGTTGTAGCAAAGGCTCGCCCACTCGATGTGAAGTACAGTCGTATTCCGCTTCACGCTTCAGACATTGCGCAGTTCTGCGGTCATCGTCAAGAAATGAAGCTTGCTAAACAACGTGATTTTCTTGAAGTGGTGCTGCATAACGAAAGCTACTGGGCTGACTTGCAATATGGAATTTCTAAGCCATTTGTCAGACAGACACTTTCACATGCATCAGTCTGGAACAAGAAGCTTGATGGTCTGGCTGAAACATTGAAGGTTCGTTTTCAACGCTTAAGCAAAGATGACATCAAGAACAGCATCGGTAGACTCGGAGAACAGTTGGGAAGCAACATCGAATCGCCTGTGTTCCGCAAACAAATGCTGCAAAATCTAGCTTCAGAAGAACTGGCACACTCGCTTAAAGGCGAACAGTTAAATAAAGCGAAGAGTTTGATCGAGCAAATTTTCAAGGGTCGCTCGGTTGTCGATGTGCTTAAAGATTCAGTGAAGAATTCAACCGCTGTCGATGTTGCAATGGTTATCAAACGCCAGAGACAGAGAGTTGTAAACTTCATCGATGCAAGCTCTGACGAAATTGCATTTGGCTTCCGCCAACTTGCATTGCAGCCAGTCTACGCTACTCATAGCAGTGGTGACGGAGCAGCAGCAGTTGAGTCTGTTAACGAAGCATTGAATCTGCTTGATGCTGGCGAGCTTGCTGAAGCTTTGAAGGCAATGGAACATGAACTAGGCTAAACCGCCTAGATTGAGCATCGCCGAACAAGCGTAGCAACTGCAATGGATTTACTTCGCCTCGACAAGAGCCCCGCCCCCGGGGCTCTTGTGCTTTAAAACAGAAGTCAATGAGATATGCTTTGCGCTCTGTCCCCAGTAAAGCGGAAAGTCTTATGTCTAACAAGCTGCCTTATTACAACGACTATCTCGATGTAGAAAAAATCATGACACTCGGTAACCTTGCTACCGATAAACACGAAGAGCAGCTGTTCATGACGATTCACCAGGCCTATGAGCTATGGTTTCGTCACATAATTTTCGAACTCAAAAGCGTCGTTTACCATTTCGTGGACGAAAAGACAAAGAAGCCTCGCATCATAGATGACAATTCAGGCGAAATGGTACTCATCACTTCACGGCTGGCACGCATTGTTGAAATCTGGAAAGTTTTGATTGCTCAAATCGATGTTCTGGAAACCATGACGCCTATGGACTTTTTAGAATTTCGAAAGAGTTTGAATCCTGCATCTGGCTTTCAGAGCAAACAGTTCAGAATGATCGAAGCAATGCTAGGATTGGCTCCTACTGCCAGACATAAGTCAACCGATGCGATTGATAAAGGCAGCGACTACTACAAGAAAGTCGGCGCAGAGACCGGTGGCTTCTCCAAAGAAGATAGAAAAACAATCGATGAAATCGAAGATTTGCCAAACCTTCGACATGGCGTTATTGCATGGCTAAATCGCTTTGCACAGAGCTTTGGTTTTGATGAACAAAAGTACAATGAAATGTGGCGAGATTATTTGGCAGAGTACAAGAATTCATTGCCCGAGCAAGATCAAGACTCACTTTCTGCAAAATTTAGCGATTACTTCATCGTCGACACGAAGACGAGTGACCCAAATGAATTTTCAATGCTCTCTAGAAGGGCAGCATTAATCATTTCCTTGCTTCGTGAATATCCTGTTTTGCGTGCTCCTTTCCAGGTAATTATGCGACTGATCGACATTGATGAGTACATGGCTATCTGGCGATTCCGCCATTTGAATATGGCAGTACGCATGATTGGAAAGCGCTCGGGAACAGGCGGTCATTCAAGTTCATATCTTGAAGGTGCTGTTCGCGATAATCGAGTATTCCCAGAGCTTCTTGAACTGCCAACCTATATGCTAGATACAAGTTCTGTTGAAAAGATAGTAATGCCATACCAGTCTGCAGTTCTTGGAGATTTCTCTCTCAAACGCCACCAGTAATGGTGCATTCAAACGAGTAAGATCGCAAGTTTAGTATCGATTCAAACTTTTCAAAATGCGAATGTAGTCTTGTGGGTAGATGAAGCCTGCATCGTATGTCCGCAGATGAAATTTTTGCGCCATGTAGTTCACGAATGCGACACAATCGCGCTCACCGGTCTTGAAGTTCGCACTGGGGAATTTTCTGGCATAGTCGAGGGATTCTTCATAATCAGAATTAGAAACTAGAAGCGTCAATCTATCAAGATTGCGGGTATTGCCGCGAACATTTTCCAATACGGCTCCCTGCACATTTTTGTAGAGAGAATGAAATTGGTCCCAATAATTTGCTGGCATGTAGCCGAGAGAGAAATCATTTTCCAAATTGACACGAGCATTCGGTGACCAAATTACATAGGCATGACCAGGAAATCCTAACTCGTTATCAGCTAAACTCGCACAGAGAGTTACGCACTTACACCCTTCTTCGCCCGAACGCCGGAGATCAATTAGCTGTGGTGCAGAAGCTGCCTCCCGATAATGCACAGCCCAAAATGCAAGATAGGAAAGCAAGCTGAAAAACAGCAAAAAGACACCTGTTATGAGGCTTCGAATAACAAGCTTAGTTAGTGTTGAAATTTGCCCGGTTTCAGCCTGGTCAATTTTGGAACTGCGTTTCTTGATTGTAGCTGTCATTTTCATACCAAGTTTGTTTTACTAGAGTATCAATCTGGTAAGGTTTGCAAAACCTGATAGAACTTTTCATCAACTGTTCTGTAGGCAAAAAGATCAGGAACCACTCTTTTGAGGAAGGCTAGCTCATGTAGTAAAATTGGCGCGTAGTGAGCGAGGGAAGATATGAGCCAGTTTTCAAAATTCGTTTTGTGCGGATCATTCCTAATCGCGACACAAGTTTCAATTGCCTCCGATGATGAAAACGCAATTCTTGCTAAAGCAGATGAGATGCTCAATAAGGGAAAAGCTCGACAGGCTGCAACACTAATGCGCGATCTGATTCAAGCTCATCCAGATAACGCAACTGCACACATGGAGCTGGGCGCCGCACTTGCAAGCCTTGCAGAAAATGACAATTACGCAGAAGCTATAGCTGAAGAAGAACAGGCAATAAAGCTTGACCCAAAATGTTATGGGGCTAGAAAAATCCTCGGACATATTTATGCGAATCAAAAGAAATATACAGATTCAATTAAAATGTTAGAAGAAGCTTGTGCGCTCAATCCCAACAGTTACACATCAAAAAAAGACCTGGGCATTGCGCAAATGTCTGCAGGCAAGAATACAGAAGCGCTCAAATCGTTTGAGGCAGCAGCTAAATTGAGACCGGAAAAAGTAGAACCACACATTAGAATGTCCAACATCTTTCTAAAGGAAGATCGGTACAAAGAAGCAGTTGCACAGGGACGGGCGGCGGTAAAGCTCGACATTTCAAATCCTGAAACACATCTAGCACTCGGAAATGCTCTTCTCGCTTACGGAGACAAAGCAGCATCAGTTGAGCCTTTTGAAAAAGCAATGGAGACAAATTCAGTTAAAGCGTACCGCAACCCTATAACTCAAGCCAGTGCTCTTTCTGGTCTGGGCTGGGCTTATTCTGGAGCGGGGGCTTCCACACAAAATCTCAATGAAGGCATCGCAAATCAGCAAAAAGCGTTGAAACTCTTTCCGGGGTTTGGACCTGCACACGTCAGACTAGCCGAACTACTCGCAATGCAAGGCAAGAATAAAGAAGCGGATACAATTTATCAAAATGCCATGAAATATTCAGGTGACGATCCGAGCGTTGCAAGTGCTTACGCAAAATTCTTGGACAAAACGGGACATAAGGCCGAAGCAAAGACACTCTTAAATAAAATTCTTGAGAAAGCACCAGAGAACAAACCAGCGAAAACCGCATTAGATGAGATATCAAAATAAGCATTTAGTTTTTGGCAGTCTATTCATCTTATAGTTGAATCGCTCACATGAGCTAGCAAATTTTCTTCCTTGAAATTCATCCGTCATTTGGCGGAGTCAGGAGTCCACATCACAGGTGGTGTGTCCAACACAGTTGATGACTTTGAAGATTGGGGCGGGGGCGAGCTGGACTTTTGGACCTTGTTGCCGCCATCGTTCTCGTTAGAATTCGAATCGAGATTTTTTCTTGAAGGTCCGCCAGACTCAGTTCCTTGCGAACCTGCCTGTGGCTGAGCTTGCGAAGCACTCTGAGATGATGCATTTGCTTCGTTTGCGCTTCTTTTAGAAGATTCTTGCAGCGAACTTGGCGCACCACCTGCAGTAGCGCTAGAGTTGTTGGACGCTTTGGCTGATGGTGGCACAGAACCACCGGCTTTAGGAGTCGAAACAGGCGTTGAAAATTTACCTGTTACAGCGCCAGCTGATGTATTGGCTCGAAGTCCCAGCAATAGGTCCTTGCCAAAACCATCAGAACGAACCTGACTGAATGGAATTCCCTTGAACGCGTCGTAAGCGGCACCATGTCTATCAATATTATCGAGGTAGTGAACTTGATCTGAAGTGTGAATCTCCGCAAGGTGACCGATCTGCAAAAGAGTGATAAATACTCCATTGGGTAACGGAAAATTTCTTGTCGCTTGCACAATCGCCTGCTCAGACGAATGTAGATCAATTTCTGCATCTGACACCACAGCTATGAGAAGTGGTTGAGTTATGTGATTACTATGCACTTTAAATGCTTGTTTTAGAGCGGCGGCAAGGTCAGTTCCGCCACCCGCACTCAGCGACTTGAGCACGCTCAATAATTCATTTGATGAACGAACGAAATGGACTTCTGGCTTACTCTCAAACGGTATTATCGTAAAACCATGTGGCAAGGAAGAAGCCAGCTCATTGGTCAGACTGACTAATTCTTCAACACACCAGGTAAACCTGCTTCCCAGATTTGCGGAATTCGAGGGGCAATCCATTGTTTGCATAGAGCCGGAATGATCCAGAAGAATAACAATATCGCTTCCAGACAATAGCTTTCTTTCATCAGCAGTGAGAGCAGTTGTCCGATGAGGTGAGCCGCGTGAAATCGCACCATCGACGCTTAAATTCGGAATACCACCAATTGCTCTTGGTGGCATGCGCCACGAACTTGCACTAGCAAGTTTGCCAAGATTTTGAGTACGCTCGCTCATTGAACGAACAAAGTCCTGATTCATTTTTAGATTCCAATCCAACTTTTTGCTCGATAGCTTGAAGTACTTATCTTCATCTGGATCAGAATTGCCTGGTTTTGATTTTTGATTTTCCACTTGTCTTGTTGGAAAGCTTTTGCTAGGAGAAATGCCCGCATTCACTGACCCACGGGGAATCTCTACCTTATATTTAGTAAGCTCAGACCTGCATAAATTTTTCGTCTTGAGATCAGTTGTTAGCAAAGTCGCCAATTTGAACTCGGAAATTGCATCGGTCTTTTTGCCCAACCCATTAAGACATTTACCACGCCAATAATGAAGCTCACCATTGGTAGGGTCATCATCTACCCCCTTATCTAATAGTTCAATTGCCTTCTGGTACTGCCCAGACTTAATCAAACCAATTGCATTGTTCAAATCTGTTCCAGCAAGGCAGGGACAGATATAACTCAGACTATAAAATAATACAGCACTAGTAATTAGTTGAGTTCTGGAAATCATCATTCTTCCAATCAATGTGATTTCTTCTTTGACTCTTTGGACTTATTCGCCTCTTCCTGCATTTTAAGAACCTGAGGCAACTTGAGAGGAATCGCATGCAATGGTTCTGGCGGCTCGGGCAAAACCGGATCAAAATGTCCATAGTTGCGGACATAAAGATTCGTTCCTCCAGGAACTAGATATACTCCACTGGTTTCAGATGGTTTGTTAATCATCTGACTTTCAAGCCCTTCAGCAGAGGCTTTTATGCCCATGGCTCTGGTTTCGGCTTCACTACGACGTTGCTGAAAGTCAGCTTTCGCACGCGCCATTCGATTTTCATAGGCGAACTGAATTTCCTGCTGCCGTTCTTGCAGATAGGCATTTCCAAAGGGATTAAACCCACCTCTTCGTCCGCGCCCTCGCATTAATCTGGCTTCTTCCTGAGCGTCTGCTTTGTCTTGCTCGAGTGCTTTATTCAACGAAGAAGTTCGGGCATTATAAATTCCATTGGCACACTTTTCAGCATCGCGATGAATTGCTTTAATGTGCTCTTCCGATTGAAAGAGTATTTTGCCAATGCTTGACTCAACATCTTTGGCTTGCACCGTAGCTGGTGGCGTCAAAGCATGCATCGGCGGTCGCTTTGCAGGCTCAGCGACAGTCATTTTTTCCTTGCATTTTTTTGCAAGTTCCTCAGAAGGTCCCAAAAGAAGTGTGAGCTTGAATTCTTTATTTGACTCTTCAGTTCTTCCCAGCTTTGCAAGACTGCAAGCCCGTCCATAGTGTGCCTCGACCGAAGCGGGGTTCATTCTCGCGGCAAGGTTGAAATGTTCTAGTGCCCGAGCCGAATCACCTTGTTCCAAACATTTCTGTCCATCTGCAATTGGGTTAGCGGTCGAATCCAGCGCTAAAGCCACGTCAAAAGAGGACAGCATAAAAAATGACGCTGCCAGCACCCACGTCAGATTGGAACGAACTGTTCTCGTAAAGCCCCCAATGTAAAGCGTCACAAGTACATCAAATCATAGATTTGGCTTTATCAGCAAGATTAATTTTGGCGCTGGCTATTTGGCGTCGCGTTTAGTGTAACCAAGTTCAAGCAGAGCGTTATCCAGAGTACATTGCTTTCTTTGACTCAAATGCAAAGCCACGATTGCCTGGTCGCGCCTGATCAAACCTTCTTTGACCAGATGCTGACATCGAAGTGCATTGAAAAGCATTGCCTCATCGATGAAACCGAAGGAAACAAGCATATTTCCTAACATGTTTGAATTCTTGGAAGCATGATCGACTGCTTCTTTGACTTCACTCTCGGTCAACCAACCGCACATTTTCAAAATTTCGCCAAGTTTGAGAGACTCAGGCAAGCTGGGCTTACTCAAGCCAAGGTCGTCCAAAGCTTGCTCTAGCGATTGATTTCGTTTGTGAATCGCTCGAAGCAAATCAACAGCCTGAAGGGGCGTAACGACACTATTATCAGCCATGCCCTGCAACTTCAAAGCATCCTCAAGTCTTTCATTGCTCAAAAGACCGTGAGCGACAAGTACTTGACCAAGGGGTCTTTCTTTGATTACCCCTTCTTCAACACCGCCCAATACATCTTCCTCACCCACAAGTCCTGAGAGAACAAGTATTTCGCCTAACTTCATTCGATGCTCAGAAATACTGTGTTCGATGCCCTGAGCGCGCAAAGCCGCCTCGAAGTTTTCTTGCTTTTCGTGCACAGCTTTGATGGCATTAACGGCCTTCTGGCGACCGAGTTTCTTCTTGCGAACCATCATCTGTGCGTTTAGTGAGCACCAGACAACGCTGCCTTTGACCCTACCGGTTAGAACAAGAACACGTCCAAGTGGAAGTCCCATCGTACGAGCGTGATCGATGGCCTCGTTTAGTTCAGCTTGACTAATGACATTAGCTTCCAAAAGCAACTGTCCGACTTTGTTGAGATCAGAATCTGATATGGGCTCGTGCCCTAAAGATTTGAGAGATTCTTCAACACTTAAACCTTCTTTGTCAGCCTTTGCAAGCGCTTTAACTGCGGTATCTCGCTCGATAAGTCCGTCCCTGAGCATCGATTGAATTCGAACCGCAGTCCTCACAGTTCTCTCGCGCAGAACTCCTGACATTACCATCGTTTTGCCAATGGGAAGACCCAGCGTTGCCGACAAATCGATGCCCTCTTTCAAATCTTGCTTGGTCAATAAACCAGCTGCTAACAAGAGCTCACCGACTTTTCCTGATTTTGCGGTATTTGACATGCTTCCCCAAAAACTTAATGCTTAAATGACGACAAAAAATTTCCGTCACAAGCAAAGTATAGACCGAAAACCCCTAATTTCAAAACTCCTCCAGTCTATGGATAATCTTGAAGCTGCCTTCAAGATTATGTTAGTAAACCAAGATCAACTGGGTATCTGCTTATATAGGGACCCCAGTACCTGAGAGATGGTGTGCACCCATGAGAGGTAGTTGTATGACCGGACGGACCTTCGTTACCCTGACTCTGCTGTGTGCCATCATCACAGCGAGTGCAGTGGCACCTCAATTGGCCTATGCTGGCGACAGCGACGCACAATTCATGAAACTGCAACAAGAGGCTAAAAATGGTGACGCGGCATCAAGCAAGAAACTGGGACGAGCCTATCTAGAAGCAAATAAAATTCCCGAAGCTGCAAAAGTCTTCGAAGAGCTCGCCGACAAATTTCCAGCCGATGCAGAAGCACACTACCTGTACGGTGAAGCGCTCTTGGCTCAAAGAAAGTTTGCAGAGGCAGCAATAGCAACAAAGCGTGCAGCAAATCTCGATGCATCAAAACCCACATATACTCTGAGAACCGGTGAAGCACTGCTGGCAGCAGGCAAATTTGACGAACTCACAGAGCTTACGACCAATGCATTGAGCAAAAATCCCGATCAAGACACAAGATCGACTTTGGAATGGTTGGCGAAAATGGCAGCAACTCGAAAATCAGAACTCGTCAATCCAAAGAAAGGTCCGAACAGATCATGAAAATGTTGATACGTACTAATTCACGAAACAGGAAGGGTAATTTCCTTGCTGAGGCTCCCGGTGTTATAGGACTTATATTGCTGGCACTGTTTTTTCCGATGGTAGATTACTGCTCCCTGGGCATTAGAGCATCACTTGTATTCAGCGCTTGCAACCAGGCTACATTGACGGCCTCGAAGGCACGGTCATACGAAGTGGGAAGCACCGATGCGCCATCTGCGAAAGACCTGGCTCAGAGCACTGCACAACTCTGCTCAACTCCGTGGCAGGGTATCCACCTCATTTCAACGTCCACAAAAATTGTTACTACAAACATCAACACTCAGGTTCAGACTAAACAGTCGGGTAAGCTCACCTCCCCCCCAAATACAGCTGACAACACTTTCCAACTTGAAGTTACACTGACTGCTGATGTTGACCCGCTAATAAACGTTCCATTCTTTGCAAACATTCCAGGTATCTCTGCTCCTTACAGAATGGTCGTAGTCCAACGTAATTACTTCGAAAACTCACAGGGGCTTATGCGCTAAATGATGACCTTGAAATTGAATTTGAAGCAACGCAACATGTCCGGTGCCGGCATCATCATGATGGTCACCGTACTGGGTCTGGTGGTTCTACCTCTCATCGCAATGTTTGCGTTTGAAGTTTCTCGCGCCAATCTCGCATCACAGCAGCTCAAGAACGCAGCTGACGCAGCGGCACTCGGAGCCGTTGCGACGCTGGCAAGCCAAGACAATAAGGACACAGCTGTTGCACAGGGACACGCAAAACAAGTTGCGCTAAAGATTTTCAAAGAGAATTCTGTGCTGGGAAACAAGCTCACCGACTCAAGTTTCGCCGGTTCACTTAACGAGAATCCAGATGCATTCAAAGGCGAAATTTTCATAGAATTTCTCGATCCAAACACGCTTAAACCTGTGCCAGAGGGCGATCCTAACGGCAAAGTAGTTCGCTTGACGGCATTCTACGGCATGGTTCCAGCCTTCGGGAAGTTTGTTGGCATAACAAAACAACCTGTTGTTGCGGCATCGAACGGTGCCGTACCACAGTTGGATGTGGTTGTATGTTTCGACATTTCAGGATCGATCGATGACCAGACCTTAGTTTCAATCAGGAAACGCAAGTACGATACGGCCTTTCCAGCAGCACCTAGCAACCCAGGAGTTCCAGGAAGAATCGTATACAAGATTCCGACAACGAACACCATGAATTGCGAAGGCACCATTTTTGACTTGGTGAACGCCCCAGCAACAGGAACTGGGCTAAATGGCTTGGGTCTCCAAAATTTAACAGCAATCGAAGACAGTAAGACGGGCGCTAACTTTGCCAAACTCCATTTTTCAGAGGCCTATTTAAGTGGTGGTAAAGGTCTGCGATCTGGTGGCGTTGTGCCGGAAGATGGCAGACCACCAGGCAACTATCCAAGCGGATCGCCTTCTTATGATGGCGACCCGATGATATTTACTGACATGGTTGTAAACCTTGATGGTCAAAAGCACTTTAACGGTTTCACCGATTCCGATGGCTATTCTTTCCCGAATGTAGATACGCTGATAGAGGCAGCAAGAGGAAATCTCGACTCACAGGCTCTATTCGATGCAAGTAAGGCATCAACTTCACCGACCATAACTGTTCAGCCGAAAGCAGGGTACAAAGCTGCCTATCTTAAGCAAGCCTACAAGTGCTTACAACCTATCCAAGACGCAAAAGAAGCAACAGCTTTGTTCGCACAGATTATCAACAATGACACCGACGCTCACTTTGGATTAGTCACTTTCGACGATGGTGTTGGAACCGACAAAAATACGACTGAAAACCATCGTCAGTACGATGACAACATCGGCTACGGTCAAAATCTGCCCTTTCCTCAGCCACTTATTCCACTGGACAAGGGCTTGAACCAGACACAATATGACCTTGTTGTGCAAGCGCTAGGTGATGGTATCAACAGTCGTCCGTTGGTAGCAAAAGGAAGCACCAACATAGGTCTTGCTATTAAAACCGCGGTGGATCAAATCAAGAATAATGGCAGAATCAATGCGGTGAAGGCGATAGTTCTGTTTACAGATGGACAGCCTACATCTGGTGGTCCTTACAGCAACAATGTATGGACAAATGCTCGACAAGCTGCTGTGTATGCAAAAAACAATGGCATACCCGTTTATACAATCGGCCTAGCAACAAACCCAGCAATTATTCCAGGAGAAACTGACATCTTGAACGCTACAAACAGCAACCCTTCAACTGGAGGTATTGCAGCGATTTCAGGACAGGGAGCCACTTTCCACCTTGTCACAAACAGTAAGGATTTGAGAGCCGCATTCCAAAAAATTGCTCGACACCTCGTGCAATTGGTGCGTGAACAATACAACGGATAAGCAAAAGGATTTTAAGATGAGAACGTTTCAGCGAATGCAATCCCGAAACAGAAAGGGTAGTGCCGTTGTAGAAATGGCATGTAGTTCGATATTTATGGTTATCTTCGCTATCTTCGCCGTTTATATGTCACTGCTAGTGATATGCGCTCATATCACAGACAGAGCAGCCAGAGACGCTGCACGCGCTGCTGCACAAACACAGCCACAAGCAGACCTTGCAACTACAAAAGCTCAAGCGACGAAGGTTGTAAACAGCATATTGCAATCCTTCAAAACAGCGAACTCCTTCATGACTCCTCCAGTACTCCAAAACCTCGTCTATGAAGACTATAATGGCTCACCGCCAGATGAAGACACATCGCCATATGTCACAGTCACAGTGGTATCTACAGCGAAGCTACCGTTTGCTCCGACTCAGTTTTTTGGAAACACCTATGGAACTCAGTCTTACACATTCAGCCAGACATACACATTCCCGATTGTGAATACACGTTGACCTTCAGTATCGCAGGTGGTATTAAAGATAGGTATATACCAAAAAGCTAGCATATGAACCTTAATATACTCACCTCGGGTCTCATTACAAGTAAGTTCGGAATAAGACCAGCACTGATGTGCGCCACGAGAACGGACCTTTCTCAGCACTCTGTGGTGAGGATTATTTCGGCTAAAGCCTCTGGGTGGATAGGAATAGCAAATGGCAACCTAATAACAGGAGCCAAGTGTCAGAGCGGCGATACAACCCTCAATGGTTTTGAAGCACTTTCAATCTTCATGAAACTTGAAAGCGGTGCTTTCGATTTGATTCAGATGGATAGTCGCTTGTTGGGAGATGAGCTTGCCCAGTCTATTGGAATTAGCATTGATGAATTGCTAGATAAGCTGAGGCAAACACCAGATTTGCCAACAATTGAAATATTGCGCAAATGCAAGCGAAATACAATTCCTGAAATCGATTCTAAACTACCGGCACCGCCAACCAAAGCGACTCCCAGCGCAGGCGATGAGCTGGATATTCTTATCGCAAGTATTGATGACGCGGATTGGGATTTGGGTCCTGAGGGCGTCATTGAGTCGCTAGAGAAACAAACCAGCACAGAGTCCGCTCCTAAAGTCGAAGAGAAGGTCGCTCCTAAAGTCGAAGAGAAGGTCGCTCCTAAAGTCGAGGAGAAGGTCGCTCCTAAAGTCGAGGAGAAGGTTGCTCCTAAAGTCGAAGAGAAGGTTGCTCCTAAAGTCGAAGAGAAGGTCGCTCCTAAAGTCGAAGAGAAGGTCGCTCCTAAAGTCGAGGAGAAGGTCGCTCCTAAAGTCGAGGAGAAGGTCGCTCCTAAAGTCGAGGGGAAGGTCGCTCCTAAAGTGGCCAAAGCTGAGCCTCCTGTTCGTGACAAAACTGCGGATCTTTTCGCGCCCGATGAGTCACAAACTAACAAGGCTATTTCCGAACCATTTACAAAGACTGCCGAAATAGCGCCCGCTGCAGAATCAACTCAATCTCAAACAAACAAAGCTTTCGATGTAGCGCAGTCTCAAACGAACAAAGCCCTAGACACCACTCTTTCGCAAACTAATAAAGCAATGGAAGAGCAAACTGGCTCTTCACTGCTCGACGGACTGGCTCAGGTTTGGGGCTGGGCAAAAAAGACAACCGTCGAGGTCATGAAGGCGGACAAAGAGAAAAAGTCCACAAAAGAAGTGGAGACACCAAAAATATCGTGGGAGCCTTCGCTTACTGAAACTTCAGTAAAACGCGCTGATGATTTAGCGCCCACTGGATCAGGCGAAACAGTTGTAGTAAAACGCACGCAAGAGCCGATTGAACTCACCCCCGTTGCAAAACGCAAAACAAGTGAAGTAGCGTTACCATCAGAAAACGTGGCAGCAACGCCACCATCTGCGGAACCAGTAGACGAAGAACTTGCGCGCTACGGAGAACTTGCTGCGATGCAGGAAGCCGCCTTCGGAAATTCATCATTAGAGGTGGCTCCAGAGGCAAATAACGCAGGTTTTGTACTTGTATCGCCAGGAGATAACGCTTATTCTACTTCATCCTATCAACCACCAGAATCATATGTGCCTGAAGCAGCGAGCAGTGATGGCGACCCACTAGGAATGGCTCTAAGAGCCGAACTCAAAGCATTTGTTAGGCAGAAATTTGGCGAAGGCGATGAGAAAGTTTTCGAAGACGTCAATCTGGAAGACACCAAAGATTACCAGCAATCGTTAGTCTTGAGAGACCTCGAAGCAGCTATATCTGGTAAGCCTAAGAACGAGCTTGTAAAAGTTGAACGCGAAGAGGAACCAGAGCCAACTCCAGGACCTATCCATCAATCAACCTTCGACAAACTGAAGTCGCAGGCACTGACTCAATCGATGCAGACATCGCAGCTTACATCAGAAATTCAACGGGCAAAATCTGGAGCAATGAATGCTTCTGGAAATGCTGCAGCACCATCTGGACAAAGCTCAAAAATTGAGCAAGAGCGTGAGCAAAGTCGCTCGCTGTTTGTTGAGCAGGTAAGAAAGAGCGTCGAAGTAGACGCCAAGTCATTTGTCGCGAATCAAATTGAGGACACAAAGTTAGAGATCTCAATTCTCAAGGATAAGAGGCTCAAACATTTCATTATCGTTGGATCATCCGTTGGCATAGTTCTTTCAATCATCTTTTTCACATTTCACTCAGCGCAGCGACAAACATCTCTGACTGCGGCTTCAGACAAACTTGTTGGAGGCGATCTAAAAGGCGCGAAGGAATCATACGAAGCCATCATCGCGGCCAATCCTCAGAGCTGGGAAGCATATCTAGGGCATGCATTATCTGTTCCAACGGATTACAAACGTCAAGTCGAAGACTACAAGAAGGTTCTCTCAATAAAACCAGAAGAATTTTCTGCAGCACAATCTCTAGCCAAAGCCTATCTGGAATTGAAAAACTATGGTGAAGCGATTGAAGCTGCTGACAAAGCAATAAAAATCAAAGACAACGTCAATTCGCTAATGATCAAAGCTGATGCTCTGATGAAGCTTAGTCGATGGGACACAGCAGCTCAAGTGCTTGAACTGGCAAGCAAACGAGAAGACGGAGACAAAGCAAGAATTTTTTCGTTGCTTGCGGACTGTTATGACGCTACAAACGACAAAGACAAACAAGCTAATGCTCTGGTCAAAGCTCTTGCTTGCGATCCTAAAAACGTCGATTTTGCTAAGAAACTTGCAATCCTGAAAATCGCTCAAGGCGAGACAGCAAAGGGAAGAGACTATCTAAATAAAGCGCTTGTATTAAGTCCTGGCGATGGAGAACTGCACTTCCAAAACGCGTTGCTTTTGAAAGAAAAGGATCCTGACAAAGCTATCGATGAACTAACAAAAGCAATTGAACATAATTTTGCAACACCAGAAGCGTTTGCTGAGCGTGGTTTGCTTTATTTCCAGAAGAAACAGTATGGTCCGGCTAAACCAGACCTGGAAGAAGCAGTGAGCAAGAAACCACTTGCGAAACTGCAGAAGGCTCTCGATCAGACCGACAAAGCGATTGCATTGATGAAGTCTAGAGCTGGAACCAGAACACTGAAAGATGAAAGTGGAGAAGACACTCCGTTGACGGCTGCCGATCTCGCTGGAGATTATGTTGGACGGGCTTATGAACAAGCAAAGGCTGGAAATCTCGGCTATGCGATAAGGGTACTCAGAGCTGCAGTCAAGACTAACCCGAGCGATGGTCGAGCCAGAAGATACCTGGCAAACGCACTGTACAGCGCTGGCGAATATGTAGGCGCCTCGACACAATTTGCCTATGCCGCAAACCAAGGGCTAAGCCTGGAAGAGCAATACTACTACGGTAGAGCATTGGTCAAAGCCAACCGCCTGGAAGCAGCAGTTAAAGTTCTTCAAAACCTTGTGCAACAACAACCTGCTTTCACAAAAGCTCGTATTGAGCTGATTAAAGCGTACACCCTTGCTGGATTTAACGACCATGCAAGAGAAGAGTGCCAGATTGGTATGCAATCAGCCAGAAATCAGCAGGAATACGCTGAATTCAAGTCGATGATGCCGTAAATGTTATAATCTTCGTGAGATCCAAGCGAGAGATTTAACATGCGCAAAATAAATGCCTTGATGCTATCTGCTTTTTTGCTGGCAGGAACTGCACCAGCATTTTGCAAAAGTAAAGACAAGAGTGAAAAATCAAACAAGAACTCATCCACAGCTGTTCAAATTATCGAAGCAGTTGAAGCTGAGAAGCTGACAGAAGACGAAAAAGCTGAACTCAAGAAAAAGCAAGAAGAGCGCATGGACAATGTCATAAACTCAATCGCCGATCAAGCGCACATGAGCGATGAACAGAAAGAGAAGTTGAAAGCACGCATTAAGGATGGTCGCTCTGGTCACGATAAGATGCCTCCAGAACTCAAAGAGCGGCTTATGGAAAAGCTCGATCCCAACGGCTTTTGCAAAGACACAGCTAAGAAAGTGATGGAAGATCATCTTAGCGAATCTGATATGAAAAACCTCCTGAAGTTTCTTAAGTCCTCTACTGGAAAGAAACTAATTAAACAGGCACCAGATATGATGTCAGAGGTCATCGAGCTAGCGGCAATCAAGTACATGCCAATTGTGATGGAGAGCGCACGTCATATGCGCATGGCACCAGGCATGTTGCCGCCAGGAATGATGCCGCGTTCTGGGATGGATAATCTTTCACCCGAGCAGAAACGCCAGATGATGGAGAAATTGAAGCAACTCTTCGAGAATGGAATGCCGCATCTGAATCCACAAAGTCCTCCTCCTAGCAATAAGGACGACGAGACTTAAATCAGACTAAGTGCGCGACTTAATTCAGCGCAAGCTAGCCAGGCTGATTAATCATAAAGGTTGCAAACTCGACAAAGTAGTGATCCAGCACTGCTCTGAAGGGAGCAAACTCAGGCACCTTATCCAACGCTGCACCCATGTTCTCCAGCCAGGCATCACGTTCTTTCATGCCAATTTTAAATGGCATATGCCGACCGCGCATTCTAGGGTGTCCTCGTTCTTCGGTGTAAGTTCCTCTGCCACCGAAACGTTGAATGAGGAATAAAGCTAAATGCTTTTTGGAAAGAGTCAAATCCTCAGGGTAAAGAGAACGAATTCTGCTGTCTATTTCGACACCAGCGTAAAATTCGTCAACCAGCTTGAAGAAGGGATCTTCACTGTTGATAGAGCGATAAATAATTGAAATGGGATCTTCCATGCGCTTATCTTAGCACAATCACTTTTTCGGATTCTCTACTTGAACCTTTACAACACGACTCTTGAAGTTCCTTATAGACACTGAAAGATCATAGTTTCCGGACGGAAACTGCTCAGGTACAAATACCTTCAACGACGAGAAGTTTGATTGCCCAACAGGCAAACTAACTGGACCCAATTGCACAACGTTTTCGTTAGGTCTCAGGCTAAACCCGGATCCATATACATCGAACCAGGCACCACTAATAGTGGCTGACTGTGGAGGCATAGACAAATTCGGGCGCCCGATTGATCGCATTTCCCAACTGAACTCAGCACCAAGACGCCCAGCACCCTCTACGATTATCTTGTTTCTACCAGGTTTGAATTGACGACTCATATCAAGATAGATACGCGACGAATAAAGAAACGAATCCTCTTTAACAAGCATTCTTCCTAGTGGCTCGGCCGACGATTGATAATTTTGATCGCTGTCATCGGGTATCAAGAAAACACGCACCCAGGCGAAACCAGGTGAGTTCATGGAGCCATCTGTGCAAACCATGGAAAGGGGTTGCATGAGATACTCATTTGGAATATCAATCACATCGTGAAAGCGCTGAATATTGAGCGAGCGCGAAACATACGGTCCGCCCGTAGCCACAACGACGCGCGGCAAATCCAGGTCATCATCTGCGCGAGTCTCAGCCACGCAGCAGACAACGGCAATTAGTAGAGCCGCACAGAACCGCTCAATCAAGCGCATTTAACGCTTAGTAGCCCCCACCGAAAAGTGCCTGTCCACCACTGAAACCGTAGCCGCCCATGCCATAGCTGGGTCCGCGACTTGAGTGGGTCCAGTTAGCCGGTCCCATCTCAGACTGCAACTCATTGAAGTAGTTTATTGACATTTGCTGACGGAACATATCATCAGCTCGCGCATCATTAGCGGCTTCTCGCATAGCAGATACGTCGCCGCCGAGATTTGTCATCGTCTGATTTTGAGTCTGCTCGATGTTCGCAAGACGTTGTCTCAACGAATTGATCGTCTGCTGATCTCTCATTCTCATGGCAGCATCTGCCTTCAGCCAGCGCTGCAAAACACCTATCTGGCGAGCATTGTCAGGATTGCTCGCTTTCAGTTTCTCAAGTTCTTGAACCTTCTTCTCGGCGTACAAACGGTATGCCTGGTTTCGCTTATCGTCATACGCAGCTTGCTGTTCAGCGCTCATGACCTCACCTTGTACCTGGTTAACTTGAGCGCCATTGAGACGCATCATTTCCTCATCATCTTGAAAAGCACTCTGGTCGGCTGCTGTTTCAGCTCCTTGAGCTAAAACTCGTGTTGTACTTGCATTGAATGACCCTACAATCAAACTCAACCCAAGCAATATCCAAATTTTCTGGCGCATAGTACGCTCTCCTTGGCAGCAACTTGACCCTCAACAATATTATATCGAGGTTTGGTCTAAGATTCTGAAGCTTAATTTCGCGCTCAGTCCTAACTTTGGAACTGGAAAACAAGGTGATATACTCGCAAGCCGCACCATTCAATACGGGAACTTACCGATGTCAGCAATAAAAGCTTTAAGTGTTCTGTCGCTGCTAATGGCACTTCTCTCGCCAGCGGTTCAAGCTGCAAGTGGAAGTGAACCTCCCATGAGTCCTGATGAAGTCACAGCAAAAAGAAGAGCGATCAGGCAAGATTTGATGTTGCCATCGCTTACTGGCATTCGCTCAATCGCATATCGGGTCGTCGGTTTTCATGATTTTGGACCTCTCGAAAAAATAATGGGAGCGAAGTTGGCGCAACTCAATATAAGCTGCGAGCCAATGGTTAAGATGGCTTCTTCGAAGAAAGGCGCCGATGCTATCGTACAAATTTCGTTCAACAAATTCGGCAGTCATACTGTTGGTGAGCTTAAGGTGATGCAGTGGGCAACATTAGAACGCAACCCTAAAATTGCAATTCGCGCTGTGACCTACTCAGAAAAGTCCTTCACCAAAGGCAAGCCGGATACAGTTGTTGAAGAACTCAGCAATCAATTTGTCGTCGATTATTTGAAGGCAAATCAGACAGGGTTTCAAAACGCCGGCGCGGCAGCAAGCAAACCAAGCACAACAACTAAGAAATAATCTTCCAACCGTGAAATTAAAAAAGCAGTGCAATTAGCACTGCTTTTTTTTGCGAACTGTCGTCAGGCGAAACATTTATCGAAGTATCAGAGGCTTGCCCGACATCTCGATAATTGCATCTTAGTACTTAGGTTCAGAACCTGCTTTCCATTTGATGTTGCAGCCAGCACTGGGCTTTTGATCAGCATTAACCGCACAAGAACTGGCAACCGCATCAAGGGCAGCGCGCAAATCTTTGCCTGTAACAGGTTTATCATTTCCGGGTCGGCTCTCATCAAGCTGCCCACGATAAACCAACTTGAAGTTTGCATCAAATAAAAAGAAATCGGGTGTACAAGCTGCTGTGTAGGCTTTTGCCACAGCCTGCGACTCGTCATAACAAAGCGGGAAATTAAACGCGAGCGCCTCAGCAAAGCCTTTCAATTTCTCAGGAGAATCTTCTGGATGAGTCGTAACGTCATTGCTCGAAATTGCGACTATACCAATGTTTTTCGAAGCGTAATCTCTGCCAATTAAAGCCAACTCGTTTTCTATGTGCTT
Organism: Obscuribacteraceae bacterium (SeqCode); assembly: GCA_044226015.1. Classification (GTDB taxonomy): domain Bacteria; phylum Cyanobacteriota; class Vampirovibrionia; order Obscuribacterales; family Obscuribacteraceae; genus JAIEPM01. Next base: position 446,568 of record JBGAHS010000005.1, on the reverse strand, counting down.
GACGTAAGGGCAGTGCTTGCAGATGAACATCACCAACAGTCCCTGTTTTCCAGAAAAATTTGCAAGACTAATAGTTTTTCCACTCAGCACATCAGGTAAGTGGAAGTCGGGAGCCTGAGTTCCTAGTGGCAGCATTGTTGAATTTGTCAAAGCCATTTTATCTCTCCATATTTGGCGAAGGGTCATTCTAGCAGAACAAAATTTTTACAGATTAAACGGTAAGTTTAAGGCTATCATCGTCGTTATCTTTGTCACTGTAAGATTGCTCTTCTTTATTGTTAAGTGCTTTGTCAACTTTCGGTGGAGTCAACAAATAACGACGATGTGTCTTTGAACTAGAGACACATGCAATCATCTGTCTCTGCGTGTCCAGCACCACCCCAGTGAGAATAAACAAGGATGTACTTCCAAACCCCAACAATGATTCAACCTGCGTGAGGTGAGCAACCTGTGTTGGAATCAATGAAATTAGCGCCGTAGCTGCAGCTCCGACTAGCGCAAGCTTCTTACAGGTCTTTTTTAGATAGCTGAGCGTAGGTCTACCTGGGCGCACGCCGGCTATGATCTTGTTTCTGCTGCGAAGATTCTCAGCTATATCTTTGGGCGGCAAAACAATATCAGTGTAAAACACCGAAAATGTGAGAATCAAAATTGTAAAAAGAACATAGTACTCCCAGTGCCCATAGTCGAATAAATTACTGCTCTCTGCCCAAAGAGACAGCACAATGGCTTGGTAGATCTGATTTGATGAAAGCGCGCTATAGGCGCCACCACAAATTTTGTCGCTAAGCAAACCTGCGTGAAACGCAGCAAGCTTATCCACAACAAAATGTGACAGCATCTGCAAGAAGAAGAGTGTTTGCGATGCAAAAATAATTGGCATTACTCCGGCAGGGTTCACCGGAAGATACAGATGATTTTCGGGCATAGGCAACTTACCAACGGGGGCTTTACCACCAACGATTAGCAAGCGCTTCATACTTTTCTGCATGAGCACAGCAGCATAGGTCGCCGCAGCTAGAACAAGTAACATAGCTGTCACTGCCAGCGGTGACGTAATATGTGCATCTAAAGCTGTGATAGTGTCCTTCACCATCATGGGGATACGCCCCACTATGCCGACGCAAATAAGCAATGAAGAACCGCTGCCAATACCCTTCTTGCTGATTAATTCTGACAACAACACACAAATCGCAGCACCGAGGGTCAAACTCAAAGCAATCGACAGGAACATTATCAGCAGTGGAGCCCCTGGCGCCAGCGCGGCCGTACATACCGTTTTCGCCAGACCAATAGCTTCAATAACAGCAATGACGAAGGCGAGTGCCCAGGTAATCTGCTGCAGCTTCTCACGCCCTTTCGACCCCTCTTCCTTCAGGGCTTTCAGTCTTTCTGAAACACTACTCCAGAGCTGAATAATTATCGATGCTGATATGTAGGGACCTATACCCAGAGACAATATTGAAAGCGAAGTCAAAGTTCCGCCCGTAAACAAGTCGTACATCTCTGCCAACTTACTTGTGAGAAATGGATTGTTCAACAAAATCTCTTTCGGAATAAAAGGAACAGCAATCAAGGAAATGAGCTTATATAAAGCGAGAAACAGTAATGTAAACAACGTCTTCTTCTTGAGCTCGCTGCTGTGCAAACAGTCTGAGAAGCTCAAAGAACTCTTGTCTCTGGTTATTTTCATATTAGGAAGCACCACAACAACCTGCCTATTAAAGCAGGGAAAGTTTAGTAACAATGGCTTGAACAGGGAATTTTAGCCCTGTTTTGTGAAACACTATGATGAGGAGAATTGCTTCTGTGGAAATAAGAATTTCGAAGTTAAATAAGCTTGTTTACTGCCTCGTTTTTTTCAGCATAGTTGTCGCAGTCTGTTGCTAGCCAAAAATTAACAGCTACTTAATTATCTTTGTGGTCCCGCATCTTCTAATAGTTTATGCTTGGAACAGTGACTGAATTTGCTTTCGAAAGGAACTCCAATGGCAAGCGAAAATGTTTTGAGGATAACACTGGCAGCAACAACCGCACTGCTTTTCGCCGCACCTTTCACCTCAATCGCCAGCCCCAGCAAAAACGAAGCCATAGACATTGAACATGGCGAAAAAATCTACATGACCAACTGCGAGATCTGCCACTTGATTGGACGCAATCTAGTCAACCCGGAAAAGGAAATTCAAAATTCCATGATTGCAGATGACCTCAGCAAGCTGAAGGAATTTCTGGGAAGGAAGAATGGAAAAATGCCACCATTCACGAGCCTAGCCCATGACGATAAACGGCTCAGAGACTTGCACTCATTTTTGATTTACGCAAAAGCGCACCCATCGGAAATCGAAAAAATAATTCACAACGCCGATAAAGAACATTCAAAGTCTGGCGCAACAGACAACAAGACTCCTAAGCAAAACGCGGAGCTTAAACAAACGCCTGTGAAAAATGGCAATGCTACAAAGCTCAATGGCACTGAGGCTAAATCATCGCCATCCCACGAATCCCACTCAGCTGGCAAATCCTCACACTAGAATAGAAGTTTTGCACAACTGTTGTTCGCTCGCGATTCCGAAACAAGCACTGGCTCGGATGCTAATGATGGCTTTTCATACGCAGTGTGAGGCTCTTCAGGGCGATTCGACTGGAGCTATTTCCCCAACCCTGTGACGAGAATAAAAACACATTCTTACTCAACTTGGACGCACGTTCAAACAACTCACGGTCAGCCACAGAGAAACCCATACTTAATCGCTGGGGTATTTTCGAAATTTTTCCAGTGAGCAATCTTTTCTTGCCTTCTTCTGTGCCAGCACCCATGGAGAAGAACATAGGCACCACTTCATCGACAGGCAAATTTCGAATCCACACATCATCAAGGCACCATGAAGATAAAGCTGTCATCGAAAGAGGCACCGCTGGATTTAACTTTGCTCGGAGAACTTGAAGCAACCCCATATAGAAATCACGTTCACGCAATTTCGCATCAAAATCAATTTGCAGCCCATTTGCCTTCACCTTCGCAAATGCAAGCAAAATACGCGCGGACAACGCATCGCGTTGCACCACAGATAGTACCGGTGGATCACTCTGATCAAGCTCAATTCGAATAACAGCCAGTCTATAGGCACTATCAGGAATGACATAAGGTTGAAGCCGACCTCGATTGATTATATCTCGCCCTTTCAGGGTCAGGGTAGAGATCAAGACTGCAGCCCCTGTCGATTGTGGATCGATACAGCTCAATTCAGTTGCTCGTTCCCAGACCCACACCATCACGGGAGGCTCAGCACCCAGCCTGGCAAGAACCTGTCGCTGCTTCAACACACCTGGCAGCGACAGCACCAGAACTGACATGATGCACATGACAGAGAGAAAAATTGAACTTACACAAGCAAAGCGCTCCCTGAAATTGGGAGGGATGCATTCGCGATCGCCCGAGCTATTTCGTTCGCTTCTCATGATACTCGGAAGCTTGTTTAATCAGCTCGGCAAAGAGTGCTTTATTATGTTCAAAATCTCTTTCGGGATGCCACTGCACTCCAACAACAAAGCGGTCACCCTGACGTTCTATCCCTTCAGTTAGTCCGTCTGGCGATTTCGCTGTGACAAGAAAACCCTTTGCCGCAGAATCAACACACTGATGGTGCGAGGAAACAACGGTCAGCCCTTTGGCAGCAAAAATCTTTCCCAACTTGCTTTTATCTGCAAATTCCACATCATGAGTGTTAAAACCTTTCTTCCAGCCTTCTGGGCTTGAGTGCTGAACCTTCGAATCTGGTTTTAGAGCTGGAATATCTTGAAGCAGCGAGCCACCAGACGCAATATTGAGAGCCTGGCAGCCTGCACAAATTCCGAGCACTGGAATTTGCTCATCTGCACCGAGTACACGTTTGGCCAGCAGCAAATCGAAATCAGAGCGGCTCTTTTTCATCAAGCTAACTGCGCTATGTTGTTCTTGTTTATACAGCTCGGGCGGATAGTCAGCCCCACCGATCATCAAAACCCCATCAAGATGAGTGAGTACTTCATCGAGTTCAGGAGCAGATAAGGGGGGCAATAGAATTGGAACTCCGCCTGCGTTCCTTACAGCGGCAACATATTGCGAATTAACCGAGGATTTTTCAGGCTTTTCACCGTCTACATCAGTGTTTATTCCAATAATTGGTTTGTATGATTCAGCTCCGCAGACCATCAGATTGGCGGACATAGTCGACGCGATAATCGCCAAAAAACAGAGTTTACGAAGCCAATTCATGTCTATCTCCCAAATTTGCCATTGCAGCATTCTCCCATTTCGGAAGCTCAGCGTCACTTGCACGGTTTAATCTTTCGAACTGCACAAATCCACATTGATCAAACCTTCATTACTGTTCAATAATGAACCCAGGAAGGCGGGTTTTTCTGATCGGTTGGTCTATTCTCGAAGCGCGGCTTCGGAAATAGCATTACTCCAACTTGCTCAGGGGACGCCCATGGACAAAGACATAAAAAGCCCGAAGGTCGAAGAAAGCGATAAAGCGCAAGACTCTCCTTCAGAAAAAAGTCCTAACTTTGATGCATTCAAACTATTAAACGACGCACAGGGCTTTTTCAAGTCACTGACCCCGAAAAGCACAGAGGCGCAAAGTTTGCCATCGTTGCAGACCTTCGATAGCAAGGAAAAGAAAGCTGAGGAGACGAAAGCTCCGGACAAGTCAGGCGAAAAAGGCAAACCCAAATCAGCCGATGATGACAAACCCAAAATATACGTTCTGCCCGCAGAAACGAAACCGCCGCATCAGTTAGCAAATCCCGAAGCTCAAATCAAATCACCTCCCACTGTGACTGCGACAAAAGACGCCGCCGGGAAATCAGCAGTTGATGCAAGCAGGAACCAACAACCACGCGATTTTCAACAAAAGGAAATCGCAAGCAATATCGTCAACAGAATTACAGATTCGACCTCTCCAGTCTCTGAAATCAAAGAAGCACTTAAAAAGCTGGACAATCTTAGAGATGCGACTGTTACTGTAAACAACGGCTCCAGCCATGTCGATATTAACCTGATGCAAGCGCAAAACGCAGCGGCACCAAATATTTCGGTTCGCGGTTTCAGACCAATTCAAACTCACCTCGATTCACATCTATCTTTTGACTTAAAACCACAGCAGAACGGCTTTTCCATCTCGAACATGGAGGGCTTCTCTGGAACCGTGCAGGGTCCGCTCGGACGCCTTCGCCATAGCGAAACAGGTTCTATGTTTGTTGGAAAAGATGCTCAAGGAGGATTCATAAACACCACCTCTGATTTACACATGAGACGCAGAATCCACACTAGCACCACAACCTTGCGAGAGCAACACTTACCTGAAAACAGTCCTATGAAGGCGCTGATGCAGCATCCTGATTCATTGAAAAAGGTTGAAGGTATGATGCGCCTATTTCAAGGCACAGAAGATATCTCAAAAATGGGCATCAAGAGAAATGGCACCACATTCGATGTCAGCACGGAAGCGAAAGGAACAAAGCATGTGGAACTGAACTTCACTCCGAAGCCAGACGAAAATGCCTTGATCAAGATACCAGTAACCGTCAAGTCCCTGGACCTCGAAAAGAGCTTGTCAGCCAGCCTCAACCAGGAAAAAGACTCCGTTAGTCTTGAAAAGATATCTGGCATCAAAGCAAATGTGCAAATAGGAAAATTGGAGACAACAATCGTTCCTACAAAAGTAACCGTCGAAAACGACAAAGTTAAGCTCGAACTAAAAGGACCGGACGGAACAATGATGCCAGTCAGTATTCCAATCTCAAAATTGAAAGAGGCAGCGCGTAAACTGAACCACTAATAACTAGAATTAACGAAATTTCTGAGCATCCAAAGCTAATTCTGGTTTATCTAAACAGCTTTGTCTTATTTATTCGTAGTTTTAGCAGCCATGAGATGGCTCCAATCCAATTTCAATACCTACCTACGACTACGACGACCCAGAACCCTGGGAGCGCTAACACTAAACTTAGCTTAAGCAGGATGCCGGATTCCGAACTGGGAACGCCGGCATCCTCTTGTTTTGACTGGGAATATGCACCCCTGAAGGCTTCGCGCGGAGATCGTTGCATGCTGGCGCCACATGATTTATGTTTCGAGAAGAATTATCCCGCCTTAATTACGATTTCAAGTAGATCCCGTAAGATCATTCCGATTATCCGGGAAATAAGCATTTGCAAACGATTTCAGCTGACAAAAGCTACTCGCAGTCCGCAGCAGAAAAAAACCTCAAAAAAGAACAGTGGCGTTGTGCCGCGCTGGTTTTCTTTTCGGCTCTGTGTTGCGCTGTAGTATTCCATTTCACAGCTGATGGGCCAAAGCGGACCCTATGCTTTGATGCGCGGCAATACATTTTTGACACAGCCCGCATCACAGATTTCTTGCTTTCCGCATTGCACGGCAAACTGGATCTCAAGCTCATAACAGACGCCGATTTCCTCACATCAATTCTTGTCGATGGTCCTGCGTTCCCATCGATTTTCGCCTCGATTTTTGCCATGCTCGGACATGCACCAGGAATTCAGGACTGCCGTGCTATTGAAATGATTCAATCATTTATGCACGCGTTATCAGCCACGTTGATTTTCAATCTAAGTTACGTATTTAGCAAGAAAAGAAGTGCTGCCTTATTCGCGGGCTTGGCATGGGCATTTTACCCGGCTGCAATTTTCTGGTCTGGAATTCTTTACACTGAAACAACTGTTATTCTCTTCACACTATTGTTTGTAACTTCACTCGTGAGCTCAAAACGAGTTCTAAGATCAGCAATCGCGGGCATACTGGCTGGTGTGGTGGCATTGTTAAAACCGGCTTTATTACCGGCTGCAGCATTAGCAACACTCTTGCAACTGCGTTTTTCAAAGAAGCATTTCCTGATTGCAGGACTTGGAATTCTTCTTGCGCTTGCTCCTTGGATGGCATACACAAAAGTGATGACAGGGCAGGCAAAAATAACAGCAAATCGATTCCCTGCTTTCAATCTTGCCATGGGTTCGGACTCAGAGGTGGATGGCTGCCTGGTATCACCAGCACCACCACTTACCACAATGTTCAGCAAAGACGATCAATCTCCGTATGCGTTTCCTTTATCTCAATGGGAGTTCCATACTCTTGATTGTGTGCGCATGGCTACGGTGAAACTATCCTCTCTGTGGACCCGCCAGGCAAATGATTTCAGACAGAGTTTTTTCGGGCTGAGCCCGCAATCACAAAACATCTGGCAACAATTGCTTTTGATTCTCGGCTTGAGCGGAATTTTTGCATTCTTAGCGCAACGCAAGAAGTTTCACGAGCTTCCACAGCAGGTTGCAGCTTATGCTAGCTTGATTTTGATTGCCACGCACTTTTGCTACATTCTCTTTACTCCAGCTGCTCGATATGGCATGACTGCGATGCCTTTCTTTTTGATTTTCGGCTCGCTGATATTTTCACGCCTGATAAACAGAGAACAAGTTCGCGGCACCTTGCCACTTGTCGGAATATCAGCACTATTAGTAGTATTACTGGCAAAGGGAACTTCTCTATCTCCATTGTTTGAACAATCAGAAAGCACCATCACGCTTGCTCCAGGCAAGATGGTCGAAAAGAAGATTGACCTCGCAAATATTCCGTTCGAGAGGGAAAGATATTCCGACGTACTCGTACTCGTTGATGGCGATGACGCAATCGAGAAAGGCGTACTGAGCATAAACGGACACAGACTTCCTCAGCTTCAGCACATACGATCATTTGAGTCAGAGCTGTACAAGCAATCTTTCGAACTCAGGTCGCTAGGCTATCCTGCTGGAATTTCAACTGATCAATTCAGGCACTGGAGAGCAGCATCAATACCATTTGATTATCTGAACCTCGAAGGGGAAAACTCAATAGTGCTGAGCGCAGGCAATGCCGAGCTGTGCCGGATATTTGCTGATCTCAACCCAGAAAGAAATATGCTCGCAGTCAATTACTTCTCAGTAAACAGTCTTTGCAATTCAGATAGCAGCTTTGACTTGAGAGTACCCAGTCCAATCAAAACTGGTAATGTCAAAACCATTTCAATTGTCGATGGAAAACCAGTGAAAGAGTCGCTGCGAATAAGGCTTGTCTTTGCCATCAATCCAAACAAAGGGGACTCAATCTCCGAAAGCAAACAGACAAAACTGCAGATTTGCGAAAAGTCCTTAGTCTCAAAGGATTTTGATTTATACGTTCAAGACCCAACTGTAGATGGCATTAGAGTGAACCGCGTAAATATGAAAGCGGCTCGAAGCACAGGTGCTGTAGCGAAACTACCAAGCCTGCCAAAAACAGGCTGGTTGAAGGTGACAGTTGAAGGCGATGTCGTCGGAAAGAACGATGGTAAAGCTGAAGTAGTGGTGGCACTTCAGCCAGGCAAACAAAGCCCGGCAGTGGTACTGAACATGGCACCACAAAACGTCCCCTACAACAAAGCAAGCTGGAGCCATTTTGTCATCCAAGACACTATGCCGGCGAAGTTATTGGCCGAAGGCGAGCAGTCCATCTATATAGCTGCCTACCCAGGTCCATGGCTAGACTTCTGCGGCTACACAGCCGACAAGAAATGCGGTGACGCGCAATTCAAGAATTTCAAGTATAAGATTGAACATGTTGATAGCGGAGACCTTGCTGGAAGCCGCCTACTCTTCTACTAGCAAGTAGTTAGTGCTTCAAACGATCCATCATGATCTTCTCGACAGCAGGTACCGATAGTGGTCCCTCATCGAGCGCCATGTTGTGAAAATTCAACATATCGAATTTTCCGCCAGCGGCAGCCTGATATTTCTTCCTGAAAGAAAGCCATTCACGCACACCAACATAGTAGGTTGGCAACTGTGTCGACGTCAGTTGCGCACGGCGCAATTTGCCCTCAGCCTCAGCTTGAGTTTGGAATCCATCAACCATCATCAAATCAAGCGCTTCTTTGTCAGACATGTTTTGCGTGTGCATTTTGATGTCTAAGATTGCGTTGCAGAGCAAGCGCAAGCGAATCTTTTTCATTATCATGCGGAAACGCGGGTCATCCGCCATATAGCCTTCATCCATCATAACTTGAGCTATGTACTCAGCCCATCCTTCGATGTAGGCTCCGTTTCCACAGAGAGAACGCAACAGTCTACGCCACTCAGGCTTCAGATCATTCAAGTGTTCAAACTGAATGTAATGACCAGGCAGTGCCTCGTGAATAGTTAACCACTTGAGAGTAAAGTTGTTATATTCACGAAGTTTGGATTCCGCTCTTTCATTGCTAACTGAGCTATCGATTGGCGTTACCCAGTATTGAGCCTCAGCTTTGGGATTCAGCGCAGGTGCGCTGTGGAATGCCGCAACAGAAAGAACTGCTCGCTGAAAAACAGGGGTTGGAACAACCTTGAGATTATCTCGGTCACTGAGTGCCACTATTTTCTTTTCTCGTATAAAAGCCTTAATGCCTTCCAGATCAGCCTCAATAGCCTTTTGTAAGTCCTCTCGCTTTGGATGTTCATCCGAAATTTTCTTCAGGACTTCGCCAATTATTTGATTCTCTTTTGCGTGCTCTTTCAAATCTGAATGTTCAGAATGTTCAGGATACATTTTCTTATGCATAGGCAAAGCTAATTTAAGCATCTCAGCTCGTACAGATTTGAGATCACTTTCAGCATCAGCAAGTACTTGCGCAGGGGAATGATCTGACTCCATAACATATCTAAATTTTTCTTGGTACAGCTTGTCGCCCAATCTCCAACTTCTATCGCAAGGCTGCTTAGATAGATAGGTTTCTAACCACTTCTTATAATCCTTTAGAGCTGCCACCGCTAATGGTGCAACCTTATCATATTCGAGCATCTGAGCTGAACCGGGCAGAATCTCTGCTTTGATAGTGTTTTCAATCAGCTCGATATTTCCATCATTCTCGTCGATTGCAGACTTAACATATACCTCATTGGAATTGCTCAGATACGTTTTCACATCTGACAGTGCTCTCGGGATTTGCCCAATGCGCGAAATGATGTGCGAGAGTCGCTTCTCTTTGGGGGCATAATCTTCCGTCAGTGGCTGAAACAGCGCACTTCCGATCATCTCAACAACCAACGCAGGGTTATGCCGATAATTTTGAATTTTGTCCAACTCAAGCAAAGAGAGCGAAATTTGGTCATCAATTAAGCGCCAATCTGCGGCATCTTCTTCGGAAAGACTGGCTAGAGGTGCGTCCTTGCGAAGTCGTTGTTGCCATTCTTCATAAAAAGTCTTTTGTTTTGCATAAGCAACAGAGCTTACATCATCTAAAACTGCGTCCAGTTCAATTTCTTTTCCAGCCTTATCAACGTGCTTGTGATAGCCGGCTTGCGATGCAGTTGACGGAACCAGCGCCAGTGAATCCTTCATAAATTGATCTGCGAGTCTTGCAAATGCAGGAGAGTCCTTCGAAGTTTCGCTCACTGCCGCTTGTGATTGAGCCGCACAATAAGAGAGCAGGCTCAAGCTAAGACAAATTCCCAAATGCTTGTTTACAAAAGACTTCATATCTTCTCCCCCAAATTCAGCTCTATTGTCGCATTAGCAAACAGGCTTGAAGTGGGTCTGAATATATTATTGATTTTTTGTCTCAATGAAGCAAGATTTGCAGATGCTAGAATGGCGTCGAGCGTTTCTGAGATTGTCATGCTGAAGGCTAGACGATGTGGGACGCGACAGAGCTTGGAAGGAATAAACGCCTTCTTTCGTTCGGATAAAAGAGGTCTATACGTGCATTTCGACAAGAAATTAAGAATACTCATTTCTATCACATGTGTACTTGTTGTTCCGTTCCTGTTCACCGCGCCATCGATGGCAAAAACCATCGCGGTCAAAGCCGGAAGACTAATCGATGTTGAACAAGGAAGGGTTCTCCAAAATCAAACAATATTGATAGAAGACGGGCGAATCAAAGCATTGAGTGATGGATTCAAGGCACCGCCGGACGCCGAGCTTCTCGATCTTTCTAAGAAGACTGTGCTACCCGGTCTTATCGACTGCCACACACACCTTGTTGGCTCAGCTGACCCTGACCCTCTGGCGGAACTCCAAAAATCAGCAGCCCAGCGAGCATTTGAGTCGATTCCAAACGCCAGGAATACCTTAGAAGCAGGCTTTACCACAGTAAGAGATGTGGGATGCTATAGAGCACTAGTCGACATAGCACTTCGCGATGCAATAAATAGGGGAGACGTTGTTGGTCCTCGCATGTACGTCGCAGGAGCATACATAACCGTCACCAAAGGTGGTGGCGCCGTAACCGGCATAGCACCAGACATACAGCTGCCCTGGGATCTTCATTTCGGAGAGGCAGACGACCCATGGACAGTAAGGAAACGCATTAGAAGCCTTGCCAATGCCGGAGTAGACCATATTAAAGTAATTGCCACCGGAGCCGTTCTTACTCATGGAAGCAACCCGTCAGCCACTGAATTTACAGCAGAAGAGATTAACGCGGCAGTCGATGAGGCTAACAAGTTTGGCTTAAAGGTTGCAGCACACGCCCATAGCGCCCGAGGAATAAAGGACGCCATCAAAGCTGGTGCCAGCTCTATCGAGCATGGAACATACCTTGATGATGAGGGCATCGAACTCATGAAGAAGAACAACACTTATCTGGTGGCTGACATCTACGATGATGACTACATTCTTGGAGAGGGGAAAGACAAAGGTATTCCTCAAGACTTCCAACAACATGAGTCAGACCTCGGGCGCATTCAGCGAGAGAACTTTGCTCGCGCAGTGAAGGCAGGTGTAAAAATCGCCTTTGGAACCGATGCTGGAGTCTTTCCACATGGGTGGAATGCAAAACAGTTTCCCTACATGGTCAAGTATGGACTGTCCCCCATGCAAGCAATCCAATCTGCAACAATTTGGTCGGCGGATCTCATTGGAAAGCCAAAGGACATAGGCTCAATCAGTCCTGGAAAATTTGCTGATCTGGTGGCAGTTGATGGAGACCCGTTAACCGATATTCACCAACTGGAAAGAATTACGTTCGTCATGAAAGAAGGCAAGGTCTACAAAAAGTAGGGGAGAACAGATGTTCATCGCGTTTTATACATTCTCAGTCATACCTGGCAAAGAACAAGAATTTGAAGAGGCATGGACAGAAAGAACTATCGAAATCAAAGAAACGTATAAGTCACTCGGTTCTCGCCTTCACCGCAACTCGGACGGCAAATATGTAGGCTACGCTCAATGGAAGTCTAAGGAACAATGGGAAACACTGGAACCATCTTCAACTCCAGCAGGAAAGCGAGTGAGAGACTGTTGTACAGACATTAGCACTCTATTTCAGCTCGAAGTAGTGAAAGACTTGCTTGAACATACCACTTAAGTTTAAGACCGAGAATCAACGCGGGGCTGTTTTAGCAGATTCAAAAGGACTGCCAGGCGCTCCATAGATTTGTGGAAAAATCTGACACCGCTGCGCGGGTACGGAGCGGCAACTAACTATCCCGTCTTCAATCTGTATCCGACACCAGCTTCGGTGACAAGGTATTTCGGTCTTGCCGAGTCTGCCTCAAGCTTTCTCCTCAGATGTGCCATATAAACACGAAGATAGTTGCTGTCTTCATTGAAGTTGATTCCCCAGACTTCTCGCAAGAGCTGGTTGTGAGTCACAACTCTACCGGCATACTTGACTAAAGTCTGCAACAGCTTGTACTCAATTCGAGTAAGCTTTACTTCGTTTCCATCAAGCATAACCAGCCTGCGTCCAAAGTCCACTGTCACGTTACCAAAAGAGAATTCAGAAAGTTCAGAACCCACCTCACTTTGCCTGAAATGTCTCAATGCGACTCTAATTCTTGCAAGCAACTCCGGCACGCCAAATGGTTTAGTCAAATAGTCATCTGCCCCAGAATCAAGAGCATTTACTTTATCCTGCTCGGTCAACCTGGCTGATAAGACAATTACTGGAATTTGACTCCACTCGCGAATTTGCCTGGTGACCTCTAATCCATCCATATCAGGCAAGCCCAGATCAAGAATCACAAGATCGGGCTGGTCGTTAGCAATTTTCACTAAGCCTTCCTTACCCGAAGAGGCTTCAGAAAATCGATAGCCTTTATCCATAAGAGCAAGACGTAAGAAGCGCCTGATGGGAACCTCATCTTCAATAACCAAAATTTGATGACTCTCTGCCATAGGTCTACTCCAACTCATTTTCTTCGCTTGATGGCAAGAAACTGCTTTCTTGCATGGTCTTAACTGTAAACTTGAAAGTCGCACCACCCCCAGCGGTGTCTTCAACCCATATTTTTCCTTCATGGGCCTCAACAATGCCAAAGCATATTGCCAGCCCCAATCCTGCACCTTTTGACCTCGCGTTATCAGCTCTATAGAACTTTTCAAAAACCTTCTCTCTATCCTGTAATTGAATACCAGAACCATGATCGGCTACAAACAACACAACTACGTCGTCATGTTCATAGGCACCCACTTTAATTGTGCTGCCATCATCGGAATATTTGACAGCATTTTCTAGCAGGTTAATTAGTACCTGGTGAATCAGAATGGAATCAACCACAAGAAGTGGCAACCCTGGCTGAATATCGGTTTCAATGGGATGATCTCCCAACCTGTCTTCCATGTAGGTCAGCGCAGCTCCAACAACTTCATCTGCGGGAAGGTATTCCCTCTTCAGTATGAGAGTTTTTGACTCCAGCTTTGTCATCTCAAGCAGATTTGAAACAAGGCGATTCAACCTCATCGATTCTGAGTAGATTTCACTGACAAGCTCTAAACACTGAACTTTGTCGAACACCTCTTTCTCTTCCAAGATGCTGCTTGCGGCTCCAGCAATGGTGGCAAGTGGAGTTCTTAAATCATGCGAAACGGAGCTCAGGAGTGAGTTTCGCATCTGCTCAGTCTTCACCTGCAATCTAGCCCGCTCACTTTCATCAGCAAGTATTGAGCGTCCGCATGCTAAAGAAATTTGATTAGCGAAAGTCTCAAGCAATCTAAATTGCTCACTGGTCCCGAGCCTGTCTTTATGAACCGGCTTAACAACAAGTACTCCCATACAGTTTTGACCAGATAGCAATGGAAGATAGAGTTCAGAACCACCTGGAAGAGTAGCTGTACCTAAACCAGCTGACTGACGGTTCTGGACGACCCAGGATGCAATCCCCTCTGAAAAATCACTTAAACAATGTTCTCCTTCCGCCTGGCACGCCAGTTTCAACTCACCGTTGGCAGCAATCAAGAACACTGCACACTGACAATTGAAAACATCAGAAAGGTGCTTTAGTCCTATGCTCAATAGGTTATTTGTATCCAGAGCAGATGAAAGGTCGCGGCTCATTGAATACAATGCAGCTGTGCGAATCTCACGCAAGCGAGCAGACTCTGCCTGGGCCTTTATGGTCACCATGAGAGTGCTCGTTATCAGCGCAACGATAAGCATAACCATGAATGTGATTAGATATTGCGTATCTGATACAGCGAATGTGAAATAGGGAGGGACACAGAAAAAATCGAATGCAGCCACACTAAAAATGGAAGCCATGATAGATGGACCCCGCCCGAAGCGCATAGCCACGAAGATGACACCAAGCAAATAGAACATGACGACATTTGATAATTCAAAGTGATTGGTCATCCATTTTGCAATAAGCGTGAAAAAAATTATGACAGCAAACGCTTGAGGATAAGAATCATAAGCAGGTGCACTACCATTTCTAAATATGGGCTCTTTAGTGGGAACAGGTGCTAAGTCATCGCCTGTAATTACATAAACATCGATGGCACCACTCTGCCTGATGACGCTATCTACGATGTTTCCATAGATAATTTCGCGCAACTTTGAGCGACAAGATTTACCTATGATTATTTTGGATACATTGTATTGGAGAGCACTGCGAATGATCTCTTCTGCTATATTCACACCAGATAGCTCAATTGTCTCGGCACCCAACTGCTCTGCAAGGCGTAAGGTTTGAACTACAGAATCTCGGTCGCTTCGTGAAATAGGTCCGTTACTGAGCCCCTCTACATACAAGACAGTCCAGCGTGCTCTTAACGCATCGGCCATTCTCTTTCCTGCTCGAACCAAACGAAAAGCCAACGGGCTCGGACTAATACAAACCAATATTCGCTCGCTAGCTGGCCATGGATGCTTGATTGCATGGCTCTGCCGATAGGCATCCATATCGGATTCAACTCGAGTTGCCAGATATCGAAGCCCCAATTCCCTCAGAGCAATCAAGTTTCCTTTTCGGAAAAAATTCTCGAGTGCAGACTTTGCTTTTTCGGGGATGTAAACCTTCCCTTCTCGCATACGCTGCAGCAATTCATCTGGTGGCAAATCAACCAGCTCAATTTCCTGAGCTTTCTCAAGAAAAACATCCGGGACTCGTTCACGAACAGAGACACGAGTTACTTGCGCCACAACATCATGCAAACTTTCAACGTGCTGCACATTTAGTGTCGTGTATACATCAATTCCGTTCTCTAGCAGTTCCTGAACATCTTGCCAGCGTTTTGCATGCCTGCAACCAAAAGCATTCGTATGAGCCAACTCATCAACAAGTATGAGTTCGGGCTTTCGCCGCAGTGCGGCATCAATATCGAACTCTTTGATTGACGTACCTTTGTATTCAACTTGTTGCGGAGGCAAAACCTCGTGCCCAAGCAGAAGACTCTCTGTTTCTTTGCGTCCGTGCGTTTCAACAAATCCAACAAGCACGTCGCGCCCCTGAGCCTTGATCTTATGAGCGGCCTCAAGCATGGAATAAGTTTTTCCAACTCCGGCTGCAGCACCAAAAAAGATCTTTAGCCGACCCTTTTTATCGTGCGCATCACTTTGTGAGATGCGAAACAATAGAGCTTCAGGGTCGGGACGCGGGTTCATTTTCTATAATCACCTTGCCTGATCAAGCGCCAAATTTAACTGAAGAACATTTATTCGAGGTTCGCCAATAAAACCTAGTTGCCTCCCTTCCAGATGGCTTTCTACTAACGCTCGAATTTTTTCAATTGGTACTTTACGACACTCCGATACCCGGCGAGATTGAAAGAGTGCATTGGCAAAGGAAATGTGTGGATCTAATCCTGACGCAGACCTGCTGACAGCATCGACCGGAACTTTCTCACTTTCAGAAAGACGATTTTCCGTTCTATAGGTGTCACTCAATTGTTTGACGCCATCAAACGACTCATTGGCAGCGGTTGCGGGGTCATCCGTTAGCCCTTCAAACAACTTTCGCGACGTGGGTCCCAAGTTACTGCCTGCAGACGCCTCGCCGGCATAACCAGAGCCTGCCGCCGACGGACGCGGATGAAAATACTCAGGACGCGAAAATCCTTGTCCAATAAGACTTGACCCAATGACTTCGCCAGTCGCATTTCGAATCAATGAACCTTTGGCTTGCTCATTGAAAAATACAGTGCTCAAGATAGTCACAGAGATTGGAAAAACGATACCAGTCAGTAATGCTATTAAAATAGTTGCCCTTATTGCTGGAAGCAAATGACGAAACATTAGACACCTCCCG
Organism: Obscuribacteraceae bacterium (SeqCode); assembly: GCA_044226015.1. GTDB lineage: Bacteria > Cyanobacteriota > Vampirovibrionia > Obscuribacterales > Obscuribacteraceae > JAIEPM01. The sequence continues at coordinate 430,047 of JBGAHS010000005.1, read as the reverse complement.
CCACCGTTGCCGGTGCCAGTCCGAAAATTACAAGACACTGGTCAAGAAACCAAATTCCTGGAAAAGGAACAATCAGTCCTCCCAACCCGTAAACTAGAAGGTTCCTCCACAAGAGTGATTCGGCGCTCATGGGCTTATAAGCCACTCCTCTCAGAGCAAGTGGTATGAGAGCGACGATAATCAAAGCATTAAAAATTACCGCAGCCAAAATAGCAGACTGAGGAGAGTGAAGTCCCATGATATTCAGCGCCCAGAGAGCACCTTTATTCGTCTCCGGAAGAACATAAATAGCAGCAAACATAGCTGGCAAAATAGCGAAATATTTTGCTACATCATTTGCAATTGAAAATGTAGTTAAAGCACCACGAGTCATCAACAATTGCTTTCCAATTTGTACAACCTCGATTAGCTTCGTAGGGTTAGAATCAAGGTCAATCATGTTGCCTGCCTCTTTGGCAGCCTGGGTTCCCGAATTCATCGCTAACCCCACATCGGCTGCAGCCAGTGCAGGAGCATCATTTGTACCGTCGCCCGTCATAGCGACCAGCCTTCCCCCAGCCTGTTCGCGCCTTATCAATTGCATTTTGTTTTCAGGTGTTGCTTCAGCAAGAAAGTCATCTACACCAGCTTCTGAAGCGATTGCAGCGGCAGTTAGCGGATTGTCTCCGGTAATCATTATGGTGCGAATGCCCATCTCACGAAGCTGTGAAAACCGTTCCTTCATTCCACCTTTGACGACATCCTTCAAATAGATGACGCCCAACACACCTTTTTGATTGTCAGCTGTCACCAGCGGCGTTCCGCCCGCTTGAGCAACCCTGGCTACTTCCATCTCTACTTCGCGAGGAATAGCTAAACCCAACTCTTTAACAAATTTGAAGATACTATCAGCCGCACCTTTTCTTATCATTTTGCCTTCAACATTCACACCACTCATTCTGGTCTGAGCGCTAAATGAGATAAATTCGGCATCTATTGAGGCCAGCTGTCTTTCACGAAGATTGAATTGGTTCTTAGCCAGAGCAACGATAGAGCGTCCTTCTGGTGTCTCATCAGTAAGTGAAGAAAGCTGTGCAGCATCAGCCAAAACATTTATGCTCACACCAGGCGCTGGAATAAACTCTACCGCCTGCCGATTTCCCAGAGTGATGGTTCCTGTCTTATCGAGCAAGAGTGTATCTACATCGCCGGCTGCTTCGATAGCTTTACCACTCATTGCAAGTACGTTATGTTGCAAGACTCTGTCCATTCCGGCGATTCCAATTGCAGACAGAAGCCCACCTATTGTCGTGGGAATCAAACAAACTAACAGAGCTATTAGTGAGAACGAGTCAGGAGCGGAGCCAGACTGAGCTTCCCTCACTGAGAATAGGGAAAACGGCAAAAGAGTCACCACCGCAAGCAGAAAGACTAGAGTCAAACCCGCAAGAAGTATATTGAGCGCTATTTCGTTAGGCGTTTTCTGCCGTTCTGCGCCTTCAACCAGAGAGATCATACGATCCATAAAAGTCTCACCTGGCTGAACAGTGATTTTGACTCTCAGCCAATCAGACAAAACTGTGGTACCACCTGTGACGGCGCTTCGATCGCCACCGCTCTCGCGAATAACCGGGGCTGATTCACCGGTTATAGCGCTTTCGTCGACGCTAGCGACTCCTTCGATGACGTCTCCGTCACTCGGTATTATTTCTCCTGCCTCGACGTAAACGATATCGTTCTTCTGAAGTTGTGTAGCCGCTACAGTTTCATACTGTCCTTTCTTAATTTCTCGCCTTGCCGTTGTGTCCTTACGGCTCTTTCGCAAAGTATCGGCTTGGGCTTTGCCACGCCCCTCGGCAATAGCTTCGGAGAAGTTTGCAAATAAAACAGTACTCCAGAGCCAGAAACAAATCTGTCCCTCAAATAAAAGCGGTGCAGAGCTAGCATGTTGTACACAGTCTCGAACAAAGAAAGCCGTTGTTAAGAATGACCCCACCTCAACTACCATCATGACGGGGTTCTTTGCCATGTTAGCCGGGTGCAGCTTTCTAAAAGCTTCAAAAACAGCACGTTTAAGAACGTCCCTGTTATTGAGAATAGCCTTCTTCTTTTTCTCGGTCTGAGGAGTAATTGAAATTGTTTCAACCATTGTTCTGTCCTTAAAAGAGTCGATTTGACTGCATCAGAAAATGTTCTGCTATCGGGCCCAATGTCAAAGCAGGAAAGAATGTCAGCGCCCCAACGATCAAAATGATGCTTATGAGCAGGACAACAAACAGCGGACCATGAGTAGGAAAAGTACCTGGTGTGGGTGGCGTGTATTTCTTTGAAGCAAGTGTTCCCGCCAGAGCCAGAACCGGCACCATCATGAGAAAACGTCCGAGCAACATCGCGATTGCAATTGCGACATTGTAAAACGGTGTATTTGCAGAAAGTCCGGCAAATGCAGAGCCATTGTTTCCAGTGGCTGACGAAAAACAATAAATCAGTTCAGAGAGTCCGTGAGGTCCCGCGTTGCCTGTATTTCTGTAGAGCGGACCAAAGGCGTTCAATACGCTGTTCTGTGGCAACACAGTAACAGCAGCAACAGCACTAAAAAAGAGAATCGAAAAGCATGCAATCAACACAAATAGCATGCACATCTTCACGTCCTTTTGCTCAATTTTCTTACCGAGGTATTCAGGCGTTCTTCCAACCATCAACCCTGCTATGAAAACAGTAATCACTGCAAATACCAGCATTCCGTATAAGCCTGAGCCTACACCACCAAATACAATTTCTCCCAATTGAATGTTCAATAAAGTTACTAGACCACCAATTGGAGTTAGGGAATCATGCATACAATTTACTGCCCCACAACTAGCATCAGTTGTGACGCAGGCAAATAGCGCTGAATTTGCAAGTCCAAATCGAAGCTCCTTCCCCTCCATGTTGCCACCAAGATCCCCAAGTACAGCTGTAGAAGTCTCTATCTTGTTCTTCTCAAATTGGGAAGAAGGGTATGACTCAGCGTTGTAGCAAAACAGTGTTCCAGCCAAGAACAAGGCAAACATCACAGCGAAAAGCGCCCAACCCTGCCGGGTGTCTTTCACCATTTTTCCGAACATAAAAGTCATCGCAGAAGGCAAGAGAAAGATCGAGAGCATCTGTACGAAGTTAGAAATTGGAGTCGGATTTTCAAACGGGTGTGCACTATTCGCGTTAAAAAAACCTCCCCCGTTTACACCCAGCATTTTGACTGCTTCTTGTGTAGCCACGGGACCTTGAGGAAGCACCTGTGATGCGCCTTCAACAGTCTTCACCACCGTATAAGGCTCAAAATTTTGAATTACGCCTTGAGACACAAGAAAGAGTGAATAAACGAAAAGAATAGGAAGAAAGATATAGAGCAGGCTTCGAGTTAGGTCCTTCCAAAAGTTCCCAATTGTACTTGCCGAATGCCTGCAAAAGCCCCTAGAAAGAGCAACACACGCAACCATTCCCACAGCTGCTGAAATCCAATTATGATAAGAAAGACCAAGCATCTGGCTCAAATAGGAAAGTGTGCTCTCGCCAGAATAGTTTTGCCAGTTAGTATTCGTCAAAAACGACACTGCCGTATTGAACGCCAGGTCGGGCGACATAGAACTAGCAAAGGAAGGCGCGTTGGATGTCGAAAAATGCATGGGATTCAGAGGCAAGAAGCCTTGTAGTCGCAACACAAAATAAGTGAAGAGCCCACCAACTAATGAGAAAGCTAAAAGAGCTAGAGCGTATTCTCTCCAACTCATTTCCTCTTCCGCATCAACGCCAAACAGCTTGTAGCAAAGTTTCTCTAAGGGACCAAGAATTCGGAACTCTAACCCAGAGGCACCTTCAAACACACGATACATATACGAGCCAAGTGGTTTGCTGGCGATTATCAAAGCAAGACAAAAACAAAGTATTTGCAAGCATCCAAAAGAGGTCATAAGACTCACAACTAAAATTTATGGGGAAACAATAGCGCGTACGACAGATACACTGACAGCGCCAGCGCAAAAGAAAGACAAATGGTGTTATCAAAAGACATGGCAAGCTCGACTAAAGTCGCTCACAAGCTTTCACGTATGCAGAACAACCAGCAAAGAACAAAACCATTAGAGTGGGATAAATCACATCAAAAATGTTCATTCCAGTCACCTGCTTTTTTGAGTCTGGCACTCAGATTTGTTTCGCGATTTCACGATGGCATCGGCAACTCGGTCAAGACAATCTTGCGTTGTTTTCAAGGCAATCAGTGAAAAGGAAATTGACAAAATGCAAAAGACTTCAGATTCGCCCATAGAGCACTTAAATAAAGGGGGAAAACAATATCTATTTAAGCCCCTTACACATAAAGAAGGTGAGAATATTGTTTTGCCACGCATAAAGAAGGCGCAAAGATAGGTATAAATAAAGCGCAAAGGAATGCTAACCATAGATTCGCACTTATGGAACCTGATGGCTGAAAACCTGCCAGGATAAGCGGGAAGTGCCTTTTGTCCTGTGGCATCAAGATTCCATAAAGATGCAATTCAATTTGACCATTTGCTCAAGTCCGTGGGAGCGCCGCCCACTAGCCTGGGAGCGCCGCCATCCTGGCGGCTTCAGGTATATTAACGGATTCGATAGCTTACATCTCGAACCGATATCCAATTCCATACACTGCGTGAATCACTTCAAGCTCGTCTAATACTTTTGCGATCTTCTTACGAAGGTTTTTGATGTGGCTATCAATTACCCTGTCGATGATGAGCTGCTCTTGCTGGTAACACAAATCAAGCAACTGTGACCTCGAATAAACGCGCCCAGGATTACTTATGAACAATCGCAGGAGCCGAAACTCAGTTGGCGTCAAATCAAGTCGCTGACCTTGATAGAAAATTCGCATTTCTGCTTCGTCAATTTCAAAACCAGTTTTCTTGGGTTCAGGATGTGAGGCTTGCTTCATACGACGGAATAATGCTTTGATTCGAGCTACTACTTCACGCGGGCTAAATGGCTTACAAATATAATCGTCCGCACCCAATTCCAGTCCTAACAGACGATCTATCTCTTCCACTTTTGCAGTGAGCATGAAGATAGGAACGGACGAAGACTTCCTGATTTCCTTGCAGACCTCCAGACCATCCTTGCCAGGCAGCATAAGGTCGAGAAGCACCAAATCTGGTGGATCAGACTTTATAGTTTCAATCACATTGAGTCCATCTGACAAGTGAGTGCTTCTATAGCCATTTTTGCTTAAATACTCTCGTAAAATCTGAGCGATTGTAGTTTCGTCCTCCACAATCAAAATGTGCTCTTCCCCTTCAGCCATTCTTGCTCACCTCTGCTACAGGAATACTAAATTCCAAACGCAACCCACCTAATTCCGAGGGAGAAGCTTTCAGCACTCCTCCATGTCCTTCCGCGATTGTTTTTGAAATGGACAGCCCAAGTCCACTTCCACCATAAACTCTCGAACGTGATGACTCTACCCTGTAAAATCGTTCAAATATTTTCAAAAGCGCATCTTCGGACACTCCGGGTTCAGAGTCATCGAATGACACCTTTACCCAATCTGCCACCATACTACAGAGAATTTTTAATCGCCCTCCCTCATTTGTATACCTCAATGAATTCTCCAAGATATTTGCAAATAGTTGTTTCAAACGTGCAGCATCAGCATTAACTACTAACTTAGTGTTTGAAAGCTCAGACACCTGCACTTGAATCCTTTTCTTTTCAAATCGCTCTGAGAAGGAATCAATTGTTTCGGCCAACAAACTGCCAATCTCGACAGGTCCGAATTGAAAAAACAGCTGCTTCACATCATATCTTGCCAAATCGTACAAGTCGTCTATCAACTTGCCCAGAGTCATTACTTCGTCGTGAAGAATAGATACTGTCTTTTCATTAGGTTCCTGAATTCCATCTTGTATTGCCTCAACCTGCGCTCGTAAAACAGCGACCGGTGTTCGCAACTCATGAGAAGTATCCGCGATCCACTGTTTATGAGCTCTATCATGTTGGTCGAGCGTAGCAGCTAAAAAATTCAGGTCTTTCGCTAATTGTCCTAACTCATCGGTTCTCACAATATCCAGGGGATGCGAAAGATCACCAGCACTCATTCTGCGGGTCGCAAGAACCAATTCTTGAATTGCATTCACAATATCGCGAGACAAAACGATTGCAGAAATGGTGGCTAAGCCAAAGGAGAGCACTGCCACCACCATAAGTGCTTTGTTCTGTTCAGCGACAAAATCATTTTCGAGGTCTCTACTCAATTTCTCTGGTGCTGCCAGATTCACATAGCCAACGATTTGACCCTTACTTATGATAGGCAGGCTGGCTCGGGAGTCGAAAGCTTTTGCCTCTCCCCACAGTAGCTGTTTCTTCTCATCAAAAATGCCGATGCGCTTGAAAAGCTCTATTCGAAACGGAGGAAATGGTGGTGGTTCAAAAGCTGGCGGGAACTCCTCCTTCTGCTCAGGTAGCATTCCGGAAGATGTCGGCAACTCTGCTGAAAGCTGTAAATCACTCCCCTGCGGACCTCCATCAGGAGGAAAGGGTCCAGGATGAGGACTATTATGATTTTCGTTCTCTCTTATCACTGACTCCATAAATTTGGGATCGGCAAAACTCTTCCAGCCATTACTAGATTCATAAGATTGAGCCAAAATCGAAGGAATCAAATCAAGAGTTTTGATTTCTGACTTGGCAAGATACGAAGAGAAGCCGTTTGCGATGCTGAAATGAATTGCCACGGAAATGAGGCCGACAACAAAGCCGGCCACTAGCAAAAACATAAACAGCAACTTGTGCGATATCTTCAATTCATTCCCCGCGTTGCTTGAGGTAGAGCAGAAAGCTGCTTCGAAGACCACTCGGGTATGCCTAGATCTTCTCGCAAGCCCAGCGTGATCAGCTTCGCCCGCATCAGCATCTTTTCATCCGAACTAAGACTGAACTCCATCAACCCTTGAGCCTCGCATATCTGAGCTGTACTCGTAAATTTGCTCGCGCCAACTCGATGTTCTGCAGTTTGCAGCCATAATTTTAGCGTACTATCCCATCGGCGATTAAATGTTGTGGTTGCACAGGGACTTATTGGATGAAGCAAATTCTGCTGAAGGCGAGTCAAGAAGCTTCTGTTTAATAAACGACGTGGCACCATGTCTTGCCAGCTTATGGCACCTTCGACTAACGGCGTACTGCTGACAGCAAGAATAAAAGAGTCGAGAAAAGTATCATCTGGACCAAGTCGGTTGTAGAAAGCAAGTAGTTCATCAGATTGGCTAAATGCCACTCTTGCCCCTGACGAGCTGTTCAGCCAGAACTGACCATTGAGATCAAGGCTAACTTCAAGATGAGCTTTGCGCTCTATGCCATCGGCTTCTTCAAGTTCAAATTCATAGCGATTACCAACGCAAAACCGCAAGGAGTGCTTAAGAGCCTCGTTCAATGCAGGTACACTGAGAACTTCATTTTCCTCAGGACTTGCCTTCATGCTGTATTCATTCCTGTCGCCGAGATGCCTGATTATTCCATTGATGTGGAAGGGAATCGTCTTTGAACCTATGTACTGCGTTTCCTGAACATGCATATGCAGATGGGGCTGTGGCGAACGTCCCGAGTTTCCAACGCTGGCAATCATTTCGCCAGGCATCACTCGAGAACCGACATTTACTCTAACACTGCCCTGCTTCAAGTGGGCTAGTATCACATAGGCACCACAATCAAGCCTGACCAGAATGTAATTCCCCCAGTTATTGATTGTGTCAACTTCACCAGGTACATTATCGGCAATTCCATTTTGAACTTCAACGATTGTTCCATAAGCCGGCGACAAAACCGGCTTGCCGAAGCAATGATAATCATTCAAGAGGGCGCCGTCACCCGCGAAACTCTTCTCGCCCTCCGTTTGAAAAAAGTCCAGAGCATATTGCCAGACACCTTTATGAGTATGCTTTCCAGCAAAGCCCTGATATACCTGCCAGGTACCTTTGAACGGCGCCTTCAAGGCAATGCTGCGATAGTCAACTCCACGAGCTTGTGCAACTTGAATAAACTCCAGACTGCTTTCTGGCAGAGCAGGAGTGCTTAACCAGAAATAAGTCCAGGCAGGTCCTCTTTGCGAATTGAAAACGAGCATAGAGATGTATGTCACAATCACAAACGGAAGCGCCAGCACCGGCAGACTCAAAACCGATAGCAGCTGATTCAACGCTAGCGTAAGCCCGGCAGCGAAGACAGCTGCCCCCACAGAGACAGCCATACTCTTGCGTCCAGGCACAGCGAACAATCCGCCAATGATACACGCAGCCAGAACACTGTTCATGCGAGCTACAAGCGAAAGTATTGAGTCAGTAGGCAAACCCAGCGCATGAAGAAACAAGGATGATGCTACACTCGACAAGAGTGCAAGAAGAGCTAAGTAACGTGAAGAAAGCAAAAATGCTAACACCACGAGCAAGCCACCAGCACCAGTGCCATTGAAGTACATCGCGCCCAGAGGCAAAACTGCATCACAGGGAATCAACAACCATTGGGGAACCGGTACAACCACATGCTGTATATGCAGAGCCGCAGCTGCAGGCAAGATTAAAAATGCGACCACCGAATAGGGTAAGCCCAGTAGCGGCAGACGAAACATCTTTCCCACAGTATCCGAAAACACAGCGCTAAACAGCACTACCAGCAGTGCACCAGAAAAGGTCAATGCAACAGATGCGGGAGTGAAGGCAAACATTGATCCCATCAAGCTGCCCAAAAGAATGCCGTTGATTATCTCAATTCGTTCTGTATCACTTCTGAACTGGAGTAGAGAGCGCCAGGCGACTACAGAAATGGCGCCCAATACTCCACAAACTCCAGAGAAGGGATTAAGAATCGCACAAAGAAAAATCAAAAGGCGAGAGGCTGGATGCGAAAGACCGAAAAATGAACCGTACCCATCAAGCACTTGATTTATTTTTCTAATAAACATCTTTTACTCCCTGACCTTTTTCATCGATGAGTTTGGTCGGAGAATAGCTATCTGTCCACTTTCCTTCAGCTTCTTCATTTGCCTGGGCATCAAATGATCTGGAATGGAATCTTGCGACATCATTACTGATAGATCCTCAGCATATCTGATGACGTGACACTCACCATTCTGAGAAACCATAACCACGTTCGGTCGATATTCAATGAATTGAAGCCACTGAGTGTTGTTGTATGCCCCAACATTACCTATGATCAGCTGATCTCCAGCATTGAGCGGAGGTAAACAAACACTGCTGCGAACGACGTCAATATTCATACAGAGGGGACCGTACAATACAGTTTCCTCCTCAGCACCATAAGTTTCTTTGGTGAGTTTTATAGGATGGTTGTACCAGTAAGCAGTAAACAAAAGATTCGTACCGGCATCTAGAATAGCGGCTCGGCGTCCATCTGGAAGGCGCTTTGTTCCGACAACAGATGTGATCAATGACTCAGATTCATCTACCATTGCTCGTCCACTTTCGTATACCAGGCGTGGCAGCTCCTTTCCCTGTTCCTTTCTATAACGAATACCTTGCTGTAGCGATTCACAGATTGCATCGGCGTATTCAGTAATTGCGGGCACAACCTGCTCTGGCGGCAAATAGATGCTCTGAAGCGCATTAAGAGAGGGAAAACCTCCACCTATATCAAGACATTGAATATCGACGTTTGCAAAACCTTCAAGCTCGCGCATCAGGTCGCACATTATCTTTACCTGAGCCGCGTATGCTCGAGGCTCAAGCACGAAAGTGCCGATGTGCGAATGCAAAGCCGTCAACCTCAAATTATTGCTTCGCGAAATAAATTTTGCAGCTTCCCGAGCTTGTCCGCTTTCAAGATTGAAACCAAATCGGCTCCAGGGCTCAGTAAAACCGGTGTCAAAATTGATTCTTATTCCTATGTCAACAGTGCGCGATTGTTCTTCAGCTATGGTCTGCAGAAGGCGCAACTCGTCCATATGGTCTGCTTGAATGAAGGCTCCTTCCGCAATAGCACGCTCAAGAATTGCACGAGGCTTATTCGGTCCATTGAAAATGATGCGGTGACCAGGCACACCTAGAGCACGAGCTTTCTCATACTCAAAGTTTGACACTACTTCAGCCAGCGAAGCTTCTTGATCCATAATGCGGCAAACGGCGCTGGTATAGTTTGTCTTATAAGACCAGCCATGCTGCGAAAGAGTGTATCTCTGTTCAAAGGCGCTTTTGATTTTTCGAATATTGGCACGCAGCTTCTCTTCACTCAAAACAAAGAGCGGTGAACCAAAGCGCTCAATCAGCTCCTGAACTGGAACTCCGTAGAGTTCACTTGCAACGTTGTCTCTTACCGGACGGCGCCCAAACTTGTTTATTGCTCCTAACTTATGTGGTTGTATATATGGTGGCTCCCAGAGCCCCTTTTTTCCATCTTGATCAAAACCCATTTATGCCTCCTCCTCTTCCACTTTCTAACTTGCTGAACGGTGCAGTGCTGAATCTTCGAAGAATCCACCTGTACTACCGTTGATCAACATTGACTCAAACTCGGGCAGATTAACAATCAACTCCTGTGCGTGACGTATGAAAAATGTTCCTGTTCGCTCTTCTGCAAGATCTAGTTCGGTTTCACCGGCAATGACTTTGAGCAAAGTCACTGGCAAGTTTCGTCCGACAGCATGACTGAGATAAATCCACGCCGGAAAGCGAGGGTTAATCTCAATCAAGTAAATCTTCTCGTCGGCAGTACGCATGACCTCTACTTCAAACGGTCCACTCCATGCTAGTCCACGAATGATTTTACCAGCCACTTCGGCTATTCCAGGCTCAGCAACAGTCACTCCCGCCCAGGCTTTTCCTTTCTCTGTCAGGGCTCGCTTGCGCATCATCACGGCACCGAGCATCTGACATTTCCCATCTCCGATTGCAGACAAGTCGAATTCATCGCCCTGAACTATTTTCTGCACGAGCACCGGGTAGCCCCACTGCCCTACCAGCTTATTCATGATGGCTTTGGCTTCAAAAGCATTCCTTGCGATGGTCGCATCATAGAAGATGCCTTTTACAATAAGGGGATATTCCCACCCCTGATTGTGGCAATCGTCAAAGAATGCAGGATTCGTAATTGTCTTGCTCTCAGGTGCAAGCACACCTATTGATTCACAAAACTTGCCCAGCTGGTCCTTCGCACGTAGATTGAATTGATCTCGACTCGGAATAAGCATCTTTATTCCCATGGACTCAAGTTCTTTTCTCAAACCGATAAAGCTCTGAAGTTCAGCATCCAGACAGGGAATTATCACATCAATTTTCTCAACAGCATGAACAGCACGAAGTCGCTCTAGCAATGCATCGCGTCCTGCCGACGGGTATGGCACCAGGTAGCCAGCATCGCAAATGTGATGCGCATAAAGCCCCGCATCAAGAACATCATATCCAAGCCCAATGACTCGACCTTCGAATTCTGGATGCTCTTTCAAACACCTTGCCACTGCGAAACCTGGTCCAGGACTTTCTGGACTTGCGTTCATTCCAGTCACCGCCACCGTATAATTTTTCCACGCTTTGGAATTACGCATTATAGGTATCTCCCAAGTTGCAAGATGAATGCCTCGACGCTGTTCATCGCAGCTTCGACCGAGACCATATAATTCTGAGATAAGTAACTTGCTGTTTCTTCAATCGATGAACCGCGCTTTAGCTGATTCAGCGTGACTAACCCGGTTTTATTCAGAGTAAAACTCTGCCCTGTTTCAGGGTCGAATAAGAAACCGCTTTCGCTCACAGCAAGTTTTGCCAGTTTCTGAGACTTATTCAGTGTTTTCATAAGCTCAGCCAGTTGTTTTTCCATTCGTCAGTACCCTCATAAATTGCTGGCATACCGATGACCCAATACACATACTCTAGGAGAGTCCTATGTAATGAGAATGGAAACTATGGAGAAATTATGGAGATCAGTTGACCTTAGCCCCAAGGTCTTGGAGATGCTTGATGAACTCATCACTACTTGGTGCAGAAGCGAAGTTCTCTATAACTTTGTTTTTCTTGTCGAGATAAACGAGGGTTGGATACGCCTTAGGCTTGTAAGTCTCGACAGACTTCCAGGCTGATGGATCTTCTGCATTGAGATGTTCAAACGTTAGCTTGTTATTGAACTTTGTCTTAGCAGCTTCCCATGCTGTTTTGAACTTCTTGCAATGACTGCACCAGTTCGTTGAAAACCAGATGACCTTTTGAACAGGCTCATGTTTTGCAACTTGAGGAGCACTTTCTTCGGAACTAAGTTTAGGAGCAGTTCCCAGCCGCCGTTTCGTCCTCAAAAGTCGCTCGGCAACGATCTCCTTAAATGCAGCATCCTTGCTGTTAGCAAGTGCAAGCTCATATTCAGCTGCAGCATTTTTGTCATCATCCATTTGCTGATAGCACAGTGCCAGGTAATAATGAACCTTTGGATTCTTAGCATCAGTTTTTGCTGCCTCGGTGAAATGTGGCAGCGCTGATTTATAGTCATCCTTCAAGTAAGCGTTGACGCCGTGTTGATATGGAGATGTCTCGTGGCTTGCAGCAAAAATCGGATTGCTAACTAAGCTCAGCCCCAAGGCAACAATCACACTAAGAATCTTCACCGCATTTCTCCATATTGAACTAGGACTTACAAAAGAATGCACCGAAAAACTTCGGACTTTGCTGAGGAGATTTGATTCTCCGCGGCAGGCTCGGCAGGTCCATTGAAAAACAGAATTTTGACGAGAACAAGAAGTATAAAGGAAAGCAAGAACAGCTGCCCACCCACAACGAACGTATCGGTGGAATCAGCGGACTCATCCCTGGCATTTAGCTCGCTCCATGCAATTCTCCAATGAGCGTCAGATGTATGCGGTCCGCCAAGAATTTGCAGTAGCTCGCCAGAAGTCTTCGCGTTAACAGGTCTAACACTGTCGCTGATTTTCACGGCTACGCCAGGAGGAGCATCCAGCTCATGGTCAGCGGGACCTTGCTTCCGCTCGAGCGCCGGAAGAATAGCTTTGAATTCATCCTCGCTGGCGAATTCTACTTCAGTTAGAGTTGCAAGATTGGTCATAGACTGGAACAGATTCAATTAATACGGTTGACGAGCCTAAAGCTCAACAACGAAACTGCGCAAGACATTTGCGCAGCAGGAACTATATCACATTTCCAAGATCTGAAAGTTCCGGTTAAGGCAAGGCAGCACTGCATTTCAGCAGCAAATGCGTGACAACCATGAGTTGAGAGCATTCCATCAAGCTTCTTCGGTGCTGCTTCAGCCTAAATGGTCAATGACAATCCTTAACAGTCGCAGCTTTTGAGCAAACTACGCGTGAATCTTCCCACCCTTGACAAAGTATTTTCCTAATAGAGCTTCTTCTTGGAAACACGAGTTTCCGGCTTCTTCGTATGCTCTTTAGTGAACTCAGTTACGTATGTTGTGGTCTTGGCGTAGCCGAGTTTATCAGCATGAGCTTTGAGCGCGAGAACTAAACATCTCTCAAGATATTCTCGCAGGTCAAGCCCCATCTCTTCGGCCATTTCTTTAGCCAGGTCTAGCAAGCGAGGGCTTATTCCAAGGTGAACATTTATCTCGCGCTCAGCTTTTCTGAAGCCACCACCAGCGCCACCACGTGGACCACGATCATCTCTTGAATCGCGATCATCTCGATAGCCTCGATCTTCTCTTGAATCGCGATCATCTCGATAGCCTCGATCTTCTCTTGAACCGCGATCTTCACGATAGCCGCGCTCTTCTCGATTGCCACGTTCCTCTCTCGAACCGCGATCGTCTCTGTAAGTTTCTCTGTCTTCAGATGAACGAGACTTGTAGGGGCTGGAGGTGGAAAGACGCTGAGCATATGGACGAGGTCCTGCGCTCTCGCTGCGCGGAGTAGAGTCAGCAGAGTCGTCGGTGCCAGACTCTTCGTTGCCAGACTCATCTCCAGACTCATTAGCTGCAGCTTCAATGTCTCTCGTGGATTCTTGAGAGTCACCGGCATCACCAACAAGACCATCTTCCGACTGCGCATCGACTTCAGATACAAAATCAGCGCCGGCTGCTTCAGCTACTTCTGCACTTCCCTCATCGGCATCAGAATCTTCGTCGTCATCGCCATATTCGTAGTCTTCTTCGGTCAGCGATTGAGATTCGATGAAATCCTCTTCGATCTGCCCTTCAGCTTCAACGTTCGAAGTATTAGCGCTGAGTTGCTCTTCTTCTAGAGCTCCAGTTTCTTGCTGAACTTTTTCATCTGATGGTGCGCGCCCTTTGTCTTCGTAGCTGCGACCATAACTGCGGTTCTCTCTACTTCCATATGTTGAACTCGAACCAGAGCGTGGTCCCGATCCTGACCTACCATAACCACCTTCGTCACGTCGTCCTCTGCCATAGGACGAACTGCCGCCTTCATCGCTTCGCTTACGTCCGTATGAGGAACTGCCACCTGAGTCGCTTCTCCGTCCGTAAGAGCTGCCACCTTCATCGCTTCTCTTTCGCCCGTAGGAGGAGCCACCTTCACCAGAGCCGGAACGCGATCTTCCGTAGGAGCTTCCGCCTTCGTCACTTCTTTGGCGTCCGTATGAGCTTCCGCCTTCGTCGCTTCTCTTTCGTCCGTATGAGGATCCGCCACCTTCGTCACTTCTCTGGCGTCCGTATGAGCTTCCGCCTTCGTCGCTTCTCTTTCGTCCGTATGAGGATCCGCCCCCCTCGTCGCTTCTCTTGCGCCCGTAAGAGGATCCGCCGCCCTCGTCACTTCTCTTGCGCCCGTATGAGGATCCGCCCCCCTCGTCACTTCTCTTGCGCCCGTATGAGGAGCTGCCACCTTCGCCAGAGCTAGAACGCGATCTTCCGTAGGAGGAACTGCCGCCTTCGCCAGAGCTAGAACGCGATCTTCCGTAGGAGGAATTGCCGCCTTCGTCGCTTCTCTTTCGTCCGTATGAGCTTCCGCCTTCATCACTTCTCTTACGCCCATAAGAGGAGCCGCCACCTTCGTCACTTCTCTTGCGTCCGTAAGAGGAACCGCCGCCTTCGTCGCTTCTCTTGCGCCCGTAGGAGGAGCTGCCACCTTCGTCACTTCTCTTGCGACCGTATGAGGAGCCGCCGCCTTCATCGCCTCTCTTGCGCCCGTAGGAGGAGCCGCCGCCTTCGTCACTTCTCTTGCGCCCGTATGAGGAGCCGCCGCCCTCTTCACTTCTCTTGCGTCCGTATGAGGATCCGCCGCCCTCGTCACTCCTCTTGCGCCCGTAGGAGCCGCCACCTTCACCAGAGCTGGAACGCGATCTTCCGTAGCCACCAGATGCGGTACCAGTCTTTTTGCCATAAGAATTGCTCGCATTGGAACGTTTCTTTCCGTAGCCGCCAGCTCCTGCTTTCTTACCGCCTGATGTGGATTTCATACTTCAATCTCCCGAACTAAACTCTCTGGCACAATTCAGCGCTTTCAACTTCATCAGCCCACACCTCAAATTTCTTCAAAGTGTGGAGTCCAAATGTTGTCGTAATCGCGCAATCAACGGCATCGCGCCCAGTTGCCATCAATACCCATCCAATTCTGCGCTTATTATGACGCGCATCAAAAATATGCCACTGCCCTCCAAGGTAAACCTGGAAACAGGCACTAAAATCCATCGGAGCATCAACAGGTGGAATTCCAATGTCACCCAGATAACCGGTTGCATAGCGGGCTGGCACACCCATAATTCTGCAGAAGGTGATTGCTAGATGTGTGAAATCCCGACAGACGCCCTTGCGTTCATGATACACATCGTATGCGCTTTTCGTAGCGTTCGCATGTTGATAGCCAAACTCAATATTGCTATGAACCCAGTCACAAATGGCTTGAACTCTCTGCCACCCCGGTGGAATTTTGCCAAAGAGTTCTTCTGCTATGAAATTGAGCTTATCTACTTCGCAATATCTGCTGGGTAGCAAAAACTGCAAGAACTCGGTTGGTATTTCCTCGATTTGATGCTGCTTTGCGTCCTCAAAAATCGGCACCGGCTTTCCCGAGTCTTCTATGACTAAATCATTTCTCAACCTCAAATGCCCTGCCGGAGCGATTAACCGAGCACAACGGTTTCCATAACCATCGACGAATTCGGTAACAGGCAAGTGAGGCTCAATTTGAAGTTGATCGGGTGTTTTGAGATCTTCCGAGCGAGAAGGCAATACATGCAAAAGCAGAGTCATAGCCGTTGGGGCAGGCAACTCATACTCGATTTCATAACCAACGCGAATCAACATGCTTGCAGTTCCTCGCAAACAAGAACAATCAGCTTATTGTACTGCATTTGACTGAATGTTCTACAAAACTGCTTTAGAACAATGTTTTCGCTTAATGAAGAATTATGTTAGTCGTCCTCAATGTGCTTAAAGTGAGCATGCTGAGCCAGAATTTGTCCATTACTGGTTATAGGTCCATCAATGAAAGCATTGTCCTTCGCATGAAGCGCAGAAGCAGGTGCAAGTACGGCGGCCTTCAGCTTTGACCGCCCCGCCATTGTAATATCAGATGTGCTCAGATAGTAGATCTTGAAAGCATCGGATTCAGAATTTGATTCCAACACCGCATTGTCCTTGAGACTAAACTGAGTGGATTGTCCGTTCTTGGGCTGAATCCATAGCTGAACATTATCTCTGGCAAATAAATGGGCATTACCTTCTAAAACCAGCTCGCTGCAATAGTAATCGCCAGATTTAAGCTCTCGGCTTTCGTCATTCAGCAAATGAATTGAGCCAAGATTAATGGCGTTTGCTGGGACAGGCGGCAATGACTGGAACAAGCTTCCAGTGCCTGGAACAGGAGAGAGCTGCACCTTCAATGGCGCGGGGCTTTCAGTAGAATTTTGTACGAGTGGGCTAAATGACGAATACAGGTAGACTCCCGACGCAAGCAGTGTTAGCAATGCTGCGACCCTCCCATAGCGCTGCACATTTTTTGAGGCAGGTTTCTTTTGCTGAATTGCTTCTTTCATTGCAGTTTTGAAAGTCAGCAGACCGGAGAATCTTTTCTCAGGAGCCTTTTGCAAAGACTTTCGCAAAAACTCCTCAACCTCTGGAGGAAAATATAAGTCAGGGCGCAACACGTGAAGTCGAGGAGGTTCCATGCAGAGATGCTGACTCTGCAGTTCGACAATATCGTCCGATTCGAAAGGAAGACGACCAGTAATTAACTGATGAAATAAACAAGCTAACGAATAAACAAGAGCAGACTCTTCAACGCTTCCAGCTTTTATGAGTTCAGGTGCTTTGTATGCAACCCTGTCTTTTTCGCTGAGTTCCGCACCAATTTGAATCGCAAGATCTTCGATAGCCGCAAGATCCAAATCAATAATTTTCAGAGATACTCCAGATTTACCAAAGTCTTCAACACTAATTCTCTGAGGGTAAGGAAGCACCAGCGGCAATCCCAATTTTTTCCTGAATAGTTCAGCATCTATTATTTGATCGATGATGCCAGCTGCTGCTTTGAGTGAAACGGCTCGCCCGGCTTGTTGGCTGAGATAGGTGTTTCCAAATTTCTTTATAGCAATAAAGAAATCACCGTCAGTGGTATCACCATAGTCTATTATTTCAGTGAGATTTATATGACAGTTTTTTGCCCTGAGTTCGAGGTGCTTCTTGAGAGCAAGCGGGTTCTTTATAGCAACAGATTCTATTAGAACAAGAAAAACGGTATCGTGCCTCGCGAGGTCCTCAGCAGAACAAAAAACAATCTGGTCTATCCATTTTTCGACAGACTTGATTCGAAATCTTTCCGTGATACGTTTTCCTTCGAGAAGATCACCCTCTGCTGCAACCATGTGCACACCTCAATGAGCAAGCAAGAAACGCCAATCTCATTATATTTCGGGTTTTCAGAGCATTCCGCCAGATAAGCACCAGCCAAAAACCAGGGAAAACCCGGACAGTTTATTAACTGATCTAAATGCACAAATGTCGCAAGAACGGCTAATAAAATGTATATTCGTGCTCTGCGGCAGGAATCGAATGAGCAGCTTCGCCAAAACAACTATCCTTATTTGCTTACTGGCTATTTGTGGTCCAAGTACTACATGGGCAAATGGGCTTGAGCAAAGCCTCGTCGAGAGCAAAAGCGACAAAGCAGACAATGCTGCTAAGCCTGACCCCCAGGCGAGTGACTCCGAAACGGGAGAATCACAAGCAACTAATTTCGCGGAGAATCAGTTTAGGGGAGCCATTCAACATTCTCAATCTACCGAAGAACCCATCAAGTTTTCCAAAAGTAAGTTTCAGAACAAAGGAGCAAAATTTGTTGTTCCTGTGTTTTTTGCTACCGACAGAAGAAATGCAAGTGCTAATTCCAATTCATTCGATTTCAAAGAACAGGTTATAGATAACGTAGAGCACATTACATACGGCGTGTTTACTGACTGTTTTTCCTTGAGTGACTATCAGCCGTCAAAGACTCCCGCCCTTCGCACTTGCTCTTATTCGACTATCTCCAACCAAAATGAGCAGGCTAATGCACAACTCTTGCAGAAAGGTAGCATGGAGTTCGCTGAACTCTGCCAGTCTCTCAAGAATGCAGGCGCTCAAGAAAAGGGGGTCTTGATTCATGTGCATGGTTGCTGCATGGGGTTCAACTATGCGGCGCACGAAGCTGCAATGACTGCCGCCTGGCTCAACACGCCAGTTGTTTTGTATGATTGGGGCTCACCGTTCGGCGCGTATGCTGGTTCACTTCAAGCATGTGAACGCAGTCAGGAGCGATTCAACCGCTTTCTTACAGAACTTCGAAAGGAAGTACCTGCTAACAAGATTACTATCCTCGGATTTAGTCTCGGAAATCAGTTGATTATGGATCATTGCCTGCAAAACAACGGCACTGTGGCATACAAAGACATAATTATGGTGCGCCCTGACGTTGACCTGATAGCGTTCAAATCACATTTGCCAAAACTCTCACGCTCTGCCGAACAGCTGCATTTGTACCTTGCAAAGAATGACCTGGCTCTTCATTTTAGTGGAACGATGAGAAAATTGGCTAATCCTTGGGCTCCAGCTCAAAGGTTGGGAGTTGCGCAACCGACGTTTTTTGAGTATCCGAATCTGACAATTCTCGATGTATCAAAAGTAGACCCACTGCACTCAATACCGAATGCGGTGATGGCAGATATCGCGCGCAATGACGGACTGATACCAGCTTGTTCAGACCACTACGAATACTCACGAAACAGAAACGGCGTGCTGGAAGTGCTGAAACGATAGTGCTAAGCGAATTCGAATTCTCCCAGACACAGCTCCGGCGGTGCTTACACGATCTTAAGGTCCGGCAATTCCATACAAATACACATCAGTGTGGTGCTTGCTCGTAATTTTGCCAAGGCAACCATCATATCCAGAACCTGGCTGCCACTTGTCCTTAATCTGAACGTATAGAACGCCAAAGGGCGGAAAATAAGGGAAACAATAGGGATCAGGTATAACGTTCACCTGAGTGAAGGGCAACAATGGAAAGAAGCTACTGAGTTCAGCCCGTGTTTTGTTTGCGCCATCAGGCTCATGGTCTATAGTCGAAGAAAGCCAATTAGCTTTCATTATGGCTCGTTCTTTTGTACCAACTTCGACAGACTTTCCATCAGGACTAAAAATGTAATAGTCGTGAACTGATGCTTGCATCCATCCTGTTGTTTCAGGGTCTTGCAAAAGCTTATGCAAATCCTTTGTACCGAAAGTAACACCAGGTACACTGATCATCTGGTTGATGCGATTAACCATCATTTTTTCCAGGTAATCATATTCACCAGTATCTAGTTTTGAACCAAAGAGAGCCGTGTCTAGACAAGGAGGCAGGTATTCTTTACCGAGTGGCACCATGTTCGCCACCAGGGTTCCACACACAGCTGAGGCTGGACTTCCCGATTTTGTCTGGGGGTCAGGGCGAAATGGATAACTACCATCATACTGCTCCATCGCCACTTTAAGAGGGTCTGCATCACCATCTCCGTTATGATCAATAGAAAAGTGATCAGGATCTATTCCGTCCAACTTTTTCTGAGCATTCTGGATTTTCTGAGGTGCACTGCCGACAATTTTTTGCGCAGCAGCATCCACCGGTGGAGTCGGAGAATTAAAGAGCCAGGTAGCATCATTGTCTTCAAGAACGATATGAAGGAACCCATGAGGCATACTCATTTTATAGATTTTCTGCGGATTTGTCTGAACAAATGCAACGGCTTTCTCTGAATACCCCTGCTGATTTTTTGCCGCTCCTTCACAAGAGAAAGCATTAGGTACCGGTTTTGCCCAATCTGCAGATATCGGTTTAGTGGACGATTTGTTTTCGTCAAATTCACTTCGTGATACCAGGTGGGTGCGTTCTTTATCGGGAAATGAAACGAAGCAGAACTGGTGCCCATTTATAGAAATAGGTGTGTAACCTGGTATGCGATTGTTCTTTATTTGCAGCGCGGAATAGCTCGCATCGCTGGGCATCACAGACTTAACAGGTACATCTAAATTGCTTATTTCGCCGCGACTCATTTCCGAACTTTTCCAGTTGTCGCCCTTAGAAGCCAATACCTTACTGTCGGTTCCCAACATTCGTACCGAATTCTGTGTAGCCATATGTTCGAATATCGGAATTTGCTTGCTAACGTCAGTTAGCTTCGATACGAGGTCAGAATTGATACTGTTTGCATCAGAAAACATCATATCCGCATGTGATTTCGCATCACCAGCTTGACCCATTGAATACATTTCCTCGGCGTTTGCCTCAGCAAGCAACACCTTCCCCCAGACTGCATTTATATTGGATAAGCCAATCTTGCCTTTATTGTCAACGACATCCTGAAACTGATTAGTCGTCGACACCGTGGCTGGGTCAGTTTTGAATTCATCATTGGTTAGCAGATGCTTGCCCAGATTCAAGGTTCCGGCACTTGATGCATTTTTTGCTTCATCTGCCCCACCGATAAACATTGATATATAAAAGAATGCAACAACAATCAGGACAAGAACAAGGGCACAGGCGGCCACCAGACCCATAGTGGCACCATATTCGGTTCTGCCATTTTTTATCAGGAAGCTCTTATTTATCGGCATTTGTTGGATTCTCTAAAGGGCGGCTGCTTTCAATAGTGAAATTCAATGGGGCAGTTAGTCCAGGTACATTTGCAAACGGTGCGTTGTCGTTAGTAATGAATGGACGAAGTTGAAACGTTGTGCTTACGTAAACGAATTGTTCCTGAACACCGTTGGCACCCATCGCACCCTTTTCATATCGAAGAACAGTGGTCGGCAACGGTTGATTGAGATCAACAAAGGCACCCATTCCACTATCTTTCCAGGACTTCGGTATACCAAGGCGAATTGGTCCTGAGTCTGAACCGGCTTTAGATGCTGGAATCAATGCTGCTTCATTGGACTGCATTACATTTAACGAGTAACAGACACCGTATTTGACACCAAGAGCTATTAGACTCAACATTGGAACAAAGATGACTATAAACAAAATGAATAGTGCTGGTGGCGTTTCAGCAATTACATTGCCAGACTGCCTTCTAGATTTTCCCTTCACGGGTCTCATTTTCGACCTTTGTCCTAAGCGCGCTTTTTGGAATCACATCCGATTCAAACATAAAGAGCTCGACATCTCAAGTACGCGCTAATTGAGTTCAATTAAACGTTTGAAGGTTTGGCAACTAGTGGCTCGACAGCTTGTGCATGAAACTTGATGCTACCACCAACTGGTAACTTAACTGTCATTACGGTCTTTACTGCAACTTGCTCATCGTCTTTGTAATCAATCGAACCTTCGAGATTAACGTCGACGATTACTGAAGACTTAGGAAACTTGGAGATACAATCTTGCACAGCTTTCTGAGCCTTGCCCTGGTCTTCCTGGTCGGCGGCAGCTCTTGCACAGTTCTTAACCAGATGGTCATTTGCTGAGTTAACGAGCACTACTGTGGTCAAATCGAGAGCACCTAGTGAGATTGGAACGAGGAAGAGGATTGCTCCGGTCAATACTTCAACCAGACCCTGTCCTTTTCTGCTTCTTCCGTTAACTCTAGCCATTTTTGTTTTTCGCCTCCGCTTGTGACTATATCAACGAGGACTTTTGAGAAATTAGCCGGACGCTGTAAAAAATATTTTTTACTCAAAACCCTTGCCTAGCAACAAGCCGGAGGATCATGAGCTACAACTCAGAAAAACATCCACGCTTGACATCCCGGTTCGGAGCTAATCTCCGAACCAGCGAATTGCAGCTTTCAGACTTTCAAAGATAGAAAGGCACCAGCTATCATCAAATAAAGGGACTTTATGCTCCTCTTTTACGTATAGATTGGCAGAATTCCAGGCCGATGACCTCAGAGCGGTCTGTATGGTTGTCAACTTATTGAAACTGAGATCCGTAATGCGCAAACAATCCACTTCTAGAAAAGCGAAATTAGGTGGAGCAAGCGTCCCCTTGATGCAAAAAAATAGACTGGTATCACTTGCAGTGGCAAATGGCACGACTAGAAGTTTTTTCGAACAATAAACAATACTAAATAGTACAAACGCGATCGCCACCGCGTGATTTGGATACATAAAGGGCTTGCATAGAAATCGAAATCAGCTCATCACGATCATACGCGTGCGTGGGATAGGTCGCGATGCCCAAGCTACCGGTAACTTTGATAAAGTCCCAATTATACGTAACGACCTGATTGCCGAGAGTCTCACGTACACGTTCAGCTATCATGGTGGCAGCAGCGGTATCAGTATTCGGGAAGATTACGCCAAAGTCAGAGCCACTGTAACGCGCAACAATGTCGCTTGGTCGGACAGTTTTCTTGATGGCGTCGGCGCAAATACGCAATATAGAATTTGCAGTAAGAGTGCGGTACTGCTCTTGAATTTCCTCGAAGCCATCAATTGACACCATACATAATGATGCCGGTCGTGTATAGCGCCACGCTTGCTTCAAGGTTTGATCAAGTTCTCTCAAGAAGCTGCGCCCGTTATAAGTCACAGTGAGAGTGTCGAGAATGGCAAGCCTTTCCATATTTTCGGCAGTATTTTCGGCAAAGCCACTCAAATCATTCAGTTGGTCTTGTTCAAATTCTTTGACCTGTTCGAGCACAGCCGGGTCAGCGAGAACGCGTCTCATCTCAGGACGCTGCGTCATCAGCGATTCCATGACCTTACGATAGGTCGATTCCTCGTCATAAAGCCAGATTTGGCTGAGATGGCCAATTTTTCCCACGAATGTCTCCTTGCCTTTCGACAAATCACTTCTATGATTTTACCGCCTGCTGTAGCACTTTGGTTTTACTGACAACTACTGAAATCGAAATTCAAACACAGCGTTGCCAATTGGAATGCGCAATATGCCACTTTCGTATTTGCTGTATTCGAAATCTAGTGAGCCTTGAATCGAGCCACCGGACTGAACTCTTGTCGTTCCAAGCGCCCCATCTCTGACGGCAGCAGCATCGGCCTGCGATTTGCTGGTGGCTTCGGCCGCCTTACGATAAGCTTCCTCTCTTGCCTGGTAGTCAGGAACCATGGTGCTAGAAAAACTGGAAGCAGAATATTTATTTCTTCCATAATTGTAAGAACCGTTTGTATAGCCATATCCATAGCCAGCAGGTCCAAAATTCGACCATCCAAAAGAGCCCGGAACATAGCCATAAACGGGCGGCATCCCTCTTCCCTGCACATCGGAGATGCTGGTTACTTGAGTCATCGCATCTGCGCCCCAGAACTTAATCCATTTAGCTTTCGATTCACCTTTTTTCTGGATTCGATTTGCCAGCTCGACAGCGTTGATTAAGGGCAAAATTTGAATTGAAGGCGTTATCTGTATAAAGCTAGCCGGCTTGGGAAGTACATCTACATCATATTGGCTGTCATTGTGAATTCTAACAAGCGCTCTTGTTGTCTTTGCAAAATCTGATGGCTTCTGACTTATAGCAGCCTCAACAGAGATTCCATTTCCAGTAATTTTCTGAATGGATAATCCGTCGCTGCTTCCTTGCTGGCAATTAGGAGCGCCCGCATAATAAGAGAACTTCACAACACGATCAGTTGGTTCGGGCGCAAATGGTTTCCAGGCTTCCCCACGGCTCTCTTTAACTCGCAGCGCATCCATATACAATTGCCGCGCGCCCTCAACATTACCACGTTGCTGCGCAACATGAGCCAGCTTTTCCTGCAAATCTGCAACTTCGATAGATTGAGCCCCCAGAAGCTTCTTGCGAATTTCTAGCGCCTTAGAATAATTGTCTGTTGATTGATCAAGGAGTCCCACAGTTTCACAAAGCAAGCCCATATGCTCGTATGCATCAGCAAGATCAGATGAGTCCGGGGCTTTAGCTTCAAAAATGACAATCGATGACTTTAAAGTATCAATCGCGTCATTCATTTTTCCTTTGCCCTGAGACATCCAGGCTTGAAGATCGAGAGACTCAGCATAAGTTATGCTGTCGGTTCCAAGTGCAGACTTTGCAAGCGAAACGCACTTTTTAAGCTCTTTCTCTGACTCTTTGAACTTGCCCTGGCTCATCATCGCATTCGTGTATTTAACTTGCAGTTTTGCCAGTTCACTCTTGTCGCTACATTGGTCAATAGCGCTACGAAACTTAGTTTCAGCAGAAGCGAAATCTCCAATAGCGAATGATTCATCACCGGCTTTCTCATAAGAAGCCCAGTCACCAATTTCAGCAAATGCTGCTGAAGTACTGGCAGCAAGTAAAATCGCAAGAGCTAATCTGATGAACATTCTTCAACCTTTTCGAAAGCGGGGTGGGCGCTAGTATATCCAGAAGGCTCCTTTTTGTAGCGAGCAAGTTCACATTGTTAAGTGTTGTTCGAATTTCAGATAAGATTCTGAAATCTTCGCTACAAAAAGTCTCCAATAGTGTGGATAATGTCAGGGTTATTTCTAAGGACCGCTGTTACTCAACCTGCGTATTGGTTTGATTGAGTTTCTGGTCGAGGTTGGGTTACATGCAAAATAAACTTTTCGTGCGCAATATTCCGTTCCGTCTTACCGAACAGGATCTTCTAGACCTCTTCTCACCATATGGTGATGTTGTCACAACAAGCATCCCTAAAGACAGAGACACCGGAAGATCGCGTGGATTTGCTTTCGTTGAGATGAAATCTCAAAACGAAGCTGAAACAGCAATCGAAGGATTGAAGGGACATCAGATTCAAGGACGCGAAATATTCGTTTCCTTCTCTGAAAGCAAAGCACGCACAGGCGCACCAGCAGGCGCTCGTCGCTAAGACTGAGAAAGTAAAACACAAATAAGAGGAGTAGTTTCTACTTCTCTTATTTTGCTTTGTTAATTCCTAGTCTTCGGAATTTATCTAATTCAGTTCGGGTTCTTGAGGCGACACAACGCGCAGAGTCATGCAGCGATCTTCCATGCATCGCTGCATATAATGTTCACGCGTAATAAATGTCTTCATATCTTGCATTCTGTCGAGGTAAACCAAACCGTTGAGATGATCGAATTCATGCTGAATTACGCGAGCTAGATATCCTTCAAAATCCTGGGAATGCTCCACGCCATCCTGGTCTGTCCATTTCATATGCAGGCTCCAGGCACGAGGCACATGACCCACATAACCTGGAACGCTGAAGCATCCTTCAAAATCATAGACCTCTTTTGAAGTCAAAAACTCTATTGTAGGGTTAATCACCGTGTACAAAGGAGTTTCCTCTCTTTCAGGAAATAGATCAGTCTTTTTGACTTCGATCACAAAAATTCTATAAGGCAAACCAATTTGAGGAGCTGCAAGCCCTGCACCTTTCAGCTCACGTAGTTTGCTAGTTAATATCTGGCAGATTTTTGCTGCCTGAGCCTGACTTTTAATAGGCTTAGACATAGCACGAATGCTTGGAGATCCAACATGACAAATTCCAACTACCGGCTCTTCTGACGACATGACGCATCCTCTGGCTACGGCTCTAATGGTAACGCATTTGCAAGAACAGCCCACACTCACAATTTATGCGTTATTGGTATGCTTTTAGAGCAAAGCATTGGAGCACAATGGAAACGAAAGGCGCAATCTACGCGTTCATAAACTTTAAGCAAGCCGCAAATTTCGGGCACCTCGCCTGGGGCTTTAGACTACCCGACAATTCATATTGTTTTGGCTCGAGTGATCATCTTTGGAAGCATGACTGGTGGAACCTGGCAGCATGGATTCGCTACATGGACGTTCCTGCCGGAGGTGACATAGATTGGTGGTGTGAAAGAGGCAGCCAGCAAGATATGCTTGAGATGATGAAGTTCGGCAAGCACAAAAATTACCAGGGTCGCCATATCTACTATCACGCATTCAAAGAAATTGAATTCGACTTGAGCGCCACCACTCCTGAGCTTGCTTTAGCTGCCGTAGAGGACACAAGCACAGGCGGTTGGCACCTGGCAAAAAACAATTGCGTCCATCAAAGTTATACAATTTTCTCTAAGTACAACAAGACCTACGAACTACCAAATCCATTTGATAATCCGTTGGATATGATTCCCAAGTCGTGGTTTTCAAAACTATCAGTAGAGTCCAACACCCTTTAATAACTAGCGAAGGCGGCTGCTGTGAGATTTGGCTTCTGAATAATCTTCAAGCAGCCATGCTTTTAAGTTCATCGCGCTAAATCCGAAAATCGCACAGACAGCACCGAACGCAATAAGGACATATGCGGCTTTTTTCTTTTGTTTTGCTAGCAAAATAATCCCAGAAAAGAAAATGCCGAGCCCAAATTGAAATCCATAGATTTGAGCTGCCATCAAATAGAAGCTGAGCAATTGCTCTGGCGTTGAAATGCGAGACAAACTAAAGACAGAGTCATTCAAAGAACTACCCACCATTCACAGCAAAATGATAGTATCTAATTTGTTCAGACTTTTCCATAAGAGAAAATGGATTCAGCGCTCGTTACAGTTTCTTCCCTGGTCGTACTGGGCATACCGGTCAGCTTGTTTCTGGCAACTTATTTTTTTCCTTGCATTGTCGCTGTAAAACGCAAGAAACATGATCTAAAACGAATCATTCTTCTAAACCTCTTTCTAGGCTGGGTTACACCCGTTTGGGTCTACACTTGTGTTTGCTCATTTCTCGATAATCCGCCGAATAAGTCTGCATAAGTAACAAGTCTAGTATGAAGACAATGGCTCCCGTTACAGTAACCGGAATTTACAGTGAATAGCTGTAGAATGTAAGCGCGAATATACAGGTGGGCTGGCGCATGCAAAGAAAAGGACATTCGCTCCTTTATTCTCCAAGCGATCTCATAACCTTCATGGGCGACTCATTTAGCTCATGGATGGATCGCAATTATCTGGAAAGTCCCAGCAAATTCCAACCAGATGAAAACGACGAGAGTTCGGCGCTGATTCAGAAACGTGGCATCTTGCACGAACAGGAAGTCCTCTGCGCCATGCAAACAGACGGCAAAAATGTTTTCGTACTTGAAGGCAACGATGATGCCGCCTACGAAAAAACAATCGAAATGATGCACGCGGGTAAAGATGTGATTTACCAGGGGTTCCTTAGAAAAGAGCCCTTTGCTGGGCTATCCGATTTCCTGGTAAGAGTCCCCGGAAACTCAAAACTCGGCGATTTCCACTATGAGGTCTGGGACAGTAAACTCGCAAAGAAACCAAAACCGTATTTTCTGGTTCAGTTATGCTGCTACTCTGAAATGCTTGAAGAAATTCAAGGACGGCTGCCAGAGTTCATCGCAGTTGTCTTAGGCTCTAAAGAAATCAAAAAATTCAGGACACTCGATTTCTATTTTTTCTATCAATCTTTAAAAGAGCGCTTCCTCAAGTTTCAAAATCAATTTGACGCCAGTCGCCAACCAGATTGGGTGCAAGTAGGCGACAACAGCCGGTGGAAGTCGCATGCAGAGAAAATCTTGGAAGAGCGAGACGACTTAATTAGAGTAGCTAATATTCGCAAATCACAGATTCGAAAATTGAAGGAAGCTGGAATTAATACTCTATCCGAACTTGCGAGAATAGAAGAAGAATCTGATGTACCAGGAATGGCGCACAACACTCTCGAAACGCTGAGTGAGCAAGCTTGGCTTCAACTTTGCTCGAAAGACTTAGAGCGCCCTTTATTCGAAGTGATTTTGCGCACAGGTTCGGTTCTGACTGAAAATGGTGCACTTTCAAACCTGGACTCCCCCATAGAACTCGGCGACATCCCCGATCCTAAAGGACTCTACGCTCTGCCACGACGTTCTAAACTAGATATTTTCTTCGACATGGAAGGCTTTCCTCTTGTGGAAGGCGGACTCGAGTATCTGTTTGGAGCCACAACAATAGAGTCAGACAAGTACCTATTTCATGACTGGTGGGCACACGATCGGCAGGAAGAAAAAAGGGCTTTCGAGAATTTTATCGACTGGTCCCATGCGCGCTGGCAACAGGATGATGATATGCACATATTCCATTATGGGGCATACGAAATATCCGCACTTCGCAGACTCGCAAGCAGACACGCAAGCAGAGAAAGTGAACTCGATGAGATGCTTCGCGCAGAGAAATTTGTAGACCTTTATTCAATAGTTAGAAACGGAGTTCGCATCGGGTGTGAGTCCTACTCTATCAAGAAAGTAGAGCAGCTGTACATGCAGAAACGAAAGGGGGAAGTGGCGAAAGCAACGGACTCAATCGTTTACTATGAGCGCTGGCTTGAATCACCAGACGGCAACACCCCTGAAGACTCAAGCATTCTAAAAGACATTAGGGATTACAATCAAATTGATTGTGAATCTACAGCTCAACTTTACGACTGGCTACTCAAACAGCAACTCAAATACAGTATTAGGTATTCCAAGCTTGGCACTAAATCTGGTGCAGCAACAAAGAAGGCACCCACCCGCAACGAGATTCTTTCGACAAAAATAAAAGAAGCCATACCTGAAGACAGAAGTGCCGCCCCTGAACACTGGCGAGTAATGGAATTGATGGCTGACCTGACCGGCTTTCATAACCGCGAAAGAAAAGTAGGCTGGTGGGAACTTTATGATCGCGCAGAGATGAGCGACGACGAGCTTTTTGCTGACCCTGAATGCGTCGCATTTGTTCAACTCAGCCCAAAGCCGCCAGTTCCTCACAAGAAGTCACTACTCTTTGAATACTCGTTCGATCAAAACCAGGACCTCAAATTAAAGCCTGGTGACACTGTTGTATTTACTTCAGACACTAGAGAGCAAGCGGAAATATTTGAATTAGATGAAAGCGCCGGCTCGATAGTATTGAAGCGTGGAGAAACAAAGGCTCATTTGCCGGAAGAGGGTCATCTGATTCTCAAAGAGACGATGAACAATGAAGTACTAGAAGACTCCATCGCCAATCAGGCAGAAAGTTTTTATGAGGGAAAAGGGCTAAAGTCCTGTATAGAACACCTGTTGTTTCGTCGCTATCCTTCTATAAAAGGCATTACTCCGGGCACTCCTGTTGTCGAAAACGAGAATAAGCTTTTCCCGACGATAGAGGCAATGGATAACACCTATCTCTGCATTCAGGGTCCACCGGGAACTGGAAAGACCTACCGCTCTGCCCGTTTAATAGTAGAGCTGATAAAGAAGGGAAAGAAGATCGGGATTTGCTCAAATTCCCATAAAGCAATTGAAAATGTTCTAGAGGCTGTAGGTAAAGCTGCAAAGGAAACTGAGTTTGATTTTCGTGCCGCAAAATTCAAAACAGACAATTCGGGCACTTTACCCGAATTTAGCAACAACAACATTGCGCTAATAAAGACTGAAAACAAGATTCTAAAAGAACTACCGAAACTTGATCTTATTGGTGCTACTGCCTGGTTCTTCGCTCGGCACGATGTTAAAAATCAATTCGATTACATTTTCGTAGATGAGGCTGGGCAAGTCTGCCTTGCCAACATAGTTGCCATAGCGCCAGCCACAAAAAACATAGTTTTGATTGGTGACCAACTTCAACTCGAACAACCAGTGAAGGGATCGCATCCAGGAGAAAGTGGACTTTCGTCATTGGAGTATTTGCTTGGTGACAAATCAACTATAAATCCCAATCAAGGAGTCTTTCTATCGACATCGAGAAGAATGCACCCAGACCTCTGTGAGCTGGTGTCAACTGCTGTTTACGACGGCAGGCTACGAGCAGATGAGGTCACGGCTTCCAGACAACTCATTCCTGCATCGGGTCAAGCAGAAGATTTGCCGAAGTTAAGTGGACTGATTTATCTGCCAGTGGAGCATGAAGGAAACTCACAACATAGCATCGAAGAAGCTAAAGTCATCGAGAGCCTGACACTGAACCTCTTAGAGCTAAATATCAGACTAGGAGAAAAAACTCGCCCATTGAACTGGAACGATATTCTAATCGTAGCGCCCTACAATCAGCAGGTCAGGCTCCTCCAGTCTAAACTGCCAAAGGCGAGAGTTGGTTCTGTTGATAAGTTTCAAGGTAGCGAAGCACCGATTGTTATTGTGAGCATGTCAGCAAGCGATCTGGCAAGCTCCACCCGTGGTGCCGAGTTCCTACTTAGCAAGAAAAGACTCAATGTTGCTATTTCGCGAGCTCAACTACTTGCCATTGTAGTCGGAAGCCCAGCCCTGAGCCAGTTTGCATGCAGTACTGTCGAACAAGCAGCATTACTCAATTTATATTGCCGGTTCATGTTTGACGGCAAAATAAGCCCCGAAGAAATTCTTGCTTGCACAACGGCAAAGTCGTGCTAATAATTAAAGAGCGAGTGAAGAGAACTTATTTAGTAAATGGAACCGAAAACACGCTCATTTTACACATACATTTTGAATTGTGCTGACGGCAGTTTGTACACCGGGTGGACTCGCGAACTGGATGAAAGAGTGCAAACACACAATTCCGGAGCCGGCGCTAAGTATACTCGAACGAGATTGCCCGTTGAGCTGGCCGCCAGTTGGGAATTTGATAACAAACGCGACGCCATGCGCATGGAATATAGGATCAAGCAACTGCCTCGAAAACAGAAATTACAGCTTGTTGCTGAACCATCATCTGGTCTCAGCCTGATTCAGCAAGCCGCCGGCAATTAAACTGAGATTTTTTCCCAGTAGCACTTAAAGGTTCCTGTGAACCTTCATGCGCATGGAATCTCGCTCCTAACCTATCGTCCTGGCTGACAATTCAAAGAAAAGTCGCTACTTGAGCTTATCCCACAAAAATTCAAAGGCAAGGGTCTTCATGTAAGCACTTTGCTTTTTGTTAGCAGCGGCACCATGCCCACCTTCTGTATTTTCATAATACAAAACGGGATGTCCCATTTCCTCAAGACGCGCCACCATTTTCCTGGCATGTCCAGGGTGCACTCTATCATCTTTTGTAGAAGTCGTTATCAGAATAGGTGGATACTTCTGTTCCTTCTTGATGTTGTGATAGGGCGAATATTTGGAAATGTAAGACCACTCTTCTGGTTTGTCAGGGTCGCCATACTCATCCATCCAGCTAGCCCCAGCAAGAAGGTGGTTGTACCTCTGCATATCTAACAGGGGCGAGCCGCAATGAACAGCACCGAAGAGGTCAGGGCGCTGGGTCAACATTACGCCCATGAGCAAACCACCATTAGATCGCCCTTGAATGCCTAAGTGCTTCTGCGAGGTGACCTTACGTTCTATTAGGTTTTCAGCCACAGAAATAAAATCGTCGTATATTCGCTGCCGATTTTCCTTGCGTCCTGCATTGTGCCACTTCGGCCCGAACTCGGCACCGCCACGAATGTTCGCAAGAACATAAACGCCGCCACGCTCTAGCCATGCGGCCCCAATCTGCGGGTCATAACTGGGCAACATTGATGCTTCAAAGCCACCATAGCCATAGAGCAGGGTGGGGTTCATTCCATCAAGTTTAATGCCCTTCTTGCTCACTTGAAAGTAAGGAATTCTTGTTCCATCTTTTGAGCTAGACTCGTACTGTTTTATTTCAATGTTATCTGCATTGAAAAATGCGGGCAGGTGCTTGAGCAATTCTCTCTTGTCACTACCAGCAGTACCAAGATAAAGTGAAGATGGAGTCAAGAAATCTTCCACTGTCATAAAGTAATCATCAGTTTCTTCATGATCTACTCCAGAAATTCCAACAGTAGCGAACTCCGGAGCATCAATTTTTGTCTTGACCCATTTGCCGTTTTCATTTTTCAACAAATACGGGCGACAGAGAACATTCTCTAGTTCAGTCAAGACCAGGTAATTCTTAGTGCTTCCCGTAGCCTCGAGAGAGCGCCGTTCGCTTGGCTCAAAAAGCACCTCAAATTTTCGCTCGCCTTTCATGTAGGCGTCAAAAGATTCTAGTAACAAAGAACCAGCTTTATAGTTTTTCCCACCAGTACTCCAATCAGTACGAAGAGTAATCAGAATATTCTTTCCATACGTTCCAACATCGGCATCTTCTGGTTTTTCAATTTTTACCCAGCTGTCGCCCTGTCGGACATACGCCTCATTGGTGAAAAATGTGGTACCGCGGGTGATGAAATCGTAGACTTCACCATGGTCATGATCCACATATGCGCCGACACTGACGTCAGTGTCTTTTCCTTCGAAGATCTGCTTTGAGTCGCTCAAAGGTGTGCCTCGCTTCCACTCGCGCACCGTGCGAGGATATCCTGAACTTGTCAGCGACCCTTTCCCGAAGTCGGTGCCCACGTAAAGGGTATCGCGATTACGCCAGGACACGCTGCTTTTTGCTTCGGGCAGCTTAAATCCGTCCTCAACAAAACTCTTAGTCTTGAGATTGAACTCTCTAACTACACTGGCATCGGTACCTCCACGAGAGAGACTTATCAAACAAAGGTCGTTGTCTGGTTTTAGAACAGTGGGACCGTGCCAGACCCAATTTTCTTTTTCAGCTTCAGACAGCTTGTCCAGGTCAATTACCGTTTCCCAATTTGGACTGGCTTTTTTGAATTCATCCATAGTTGTTCGGCGCCAGACGCCTCGAACATTCTTATCATCGCGCCAGAAATTGTAGTAATGCTCGCCATACTTGCCTACGAAAGGAATCTGATCCTTCGAATTGAGAATTTGTAGCAAGCGCTCTTCAGTAGATTTGAAATTTGGCAAACTCTCTAAAGCCGCCTTACTCTTTACGTTTTCTTTCTCAACCCAATCTAGAGCCTTCTGCCCTGATACTTCTTCCAGCCAGATGTAAGGATCTTTCACGCTGTCACCTTTAGCCACTTCTTGCGATTTTTCAAGCGCCACAGCTGCCGAAACTGAATTTTCAAGAACTAAGAAACTACCGCTGAGCATCAATGTGCAGCTCAACAGGAGTTTGAGATGTAAACGCATAATTACTTCCCCGAGCGAAAGTGCTGATTTTAGCACAGTTGAACCTTGAGAAGCTCTAGCCGTTCCTGGCTCTGGATAGGCGGCAAGAATCAGTTCCTGCCTGAACATTCGAGCATTTACGCTTTCTTGATGCAGCTAAGCCGTTTTTTTATAGATAAGAAACGCCCTTTTCGAGGATATTTACAGCGCAACAAATTTACCAGGAGAGCCAAAATGAGAAGTTCGCGCAGACCAATATTTTGCGCTTCATTAGCCATTTTGCAAGTATTGATAATAGTGACCCAAACTGCCTCCTACGCAGCAACTAAAGCCAAGACGCAAGAGAATGAAGAAAAGTCAGCCAACAGCATGGATTTTCCAACGCAAATACTCAAAAGTGGAGTCGTTCTCAATTCTAGAGACATTTCACCCAACGGCATGCAACTAGGAGAAACAATAGGCTTGATCCCAATAATCAACACGGTGCAGCAGCTTCGAGCTGAGACACAAGCAGGATCATCAAATATTTCTCCCGACTATCTCAATAAACGACAAGACTTGATTGAAGCAACTCAACGAGCAAACAACCTCATACAACGAACAAATCTAGAAATCGACTTCACTATTGCAGAAATCGAAGCTGAAGATCAGGTTTACGAGGAAATTCTTGCTACTTTCACTTCAGACCGAGATAAATTGGTTGCCAGAGTGAATGCAGCCAGCTTCATCAGTAACGGAATTTTGTGGGCTGCATGCGAAGGCATGTCAATTCCAAGCATTAATACTACGTTCTCGAAAAACCCCAGAAATGTGGTGCAATGGCCGATTCCTGCCGGAATTGTTGGCATCGCAGCTGGTATCGTCCCCTCGATAGCCTCAATGTACACGCTTAAAGCCGTTAACGGGAAAAAGAAGACATCGGAAGTTGAGCCAAATATGCTTGCAAAACTCTTCAACTATCCCATCAACTCCGAAATAGACTACCCAAATTCCGTCTGGCAGTACTTACATCAAACTCCAGCAGACGCTCCCAAAGCGAAGACTCGGCTAAATCAACTAATTGATCGATGGGTTGCTGATGCTAACATGCCAGCCTTCACCGATAGGGAATCTAAGGCACAGCTAGACATTCTCACAGCCAGCGCTTCAAAGAAAAAGGGGCTCAACATAAGCACACTAACAGCAAGAATTGTGATGCTGAGACAATTGCACGCTGAGGTTCTAAAAATGAAACGCATGCTACTAGAACTCAGCATGGCGGTCGAGGGTGAAAAAGTCATCGCTCAGAGCGACTCTGGCACTGTTTCTCCGTTGAGGTAGGTTTTAGCACAGCAATCGCTTGTGCATTTGAGAATGCTGATGAATACGCCTTTCGGTTAGGCCGAAAGGTCGAGGTAGATTTAGTGTTAATCGTCTATTCTAATGATGTTTAACCGAGAAAACTGCCATGGAAAAGACATTCAAACTACTTGTTGCGATTGACGCATCAAAATATGCTAGCGAAGTCATTGAGCAGGTTCAAAAGAGAAACTGGTCAAAAGACACCCAAATTCTATTGATCACCGTGCTCGAAGAAGATCGTATCTGGGAGGCGGCATCCCAATATATGCATCAATGCCAGATCATACTTGAAACTCATGCAAAACGATTGCAGGAACACTTGCCGCATTGCAAAATCCGCCATGAATGCATGGAAGGCAAACCAGCCGAGAAAATAGTCGAATCTGCTGCTGAATGGCAGGCAGACTTGCTGATTATAGGTTCGCATGGAGACACAGGAGTGCGGGCAGCGCATGTAGGAAGCGTCGCAGCTAATGTTGTTAATATTGCACCCTGCAGTGTTGAAGTTATAAAGGTTGCCGGTAGACATTCGGATGCACTAAACTTAGCGCTTGGCACAGTTCCTTAGTTTCCATATTAGAAAAACATGCAAATGATTGATGGTATACCGCTCTGGCTTTTTTTGATAATTGCCATCGTTATGTCGGCAGTTTTCCTTGAATGCGGAAGGATCATAGGACAAAGGAAACGCGTCAATGATCCCGATGAGCCAGAGGCACCAATCGGTGCAATGGTTGGAGCCATACTTGGCTTGCTAGCTTTCATGATGGCATTCACCTTCAATGTTGCCATTAACAGATTTGACGAACGTCGAGCCGCAGTTCTCGACGAAGCGAACGCAATCGGTACGACTTACTTGCGAGCGGATTTTCTCGACCAGCAAGACAGAGATGAGACAAAGCGAATACTACGTGAGTACGTCAAAAAGCGCCTTGGTGGTCTTGGTCAAGATGACCACGATTCAATCATGAAGGAATCTGCCAGTATGCAAGAGCAGCTCTGGCAGATTGCAACACGCGTTGCGCATGAGAAACCAACACCAATTAGTGCCTCATTCGTCACTACTTTAAATGAAATGATCGACTTGCATTCAAAGCGGGTAACCCTTGTTTTGCACACGCGCGTTCCCACAGTGGTATGGCTGAGTCTTTTCGCAGTGTCACTCTTCTCAATGATGGGCGTTGGTTTTTATTGCGGTTTGGCTGGAAGCAAGAACCGTACAGAGAGCATAATTTTGCTCTCTACTTTCAGTATTGTGTTGTTGCTGGTTGCAGATCTGGACAGACCAGCAGAGGGTTTTCTTAAAACAAACCAGCAGCCAATGATAGATCTTTACGCATCTATATCGTCAGACCATTAGTCACTTGCTACGCCGTAACTGTTCAATTCAACTAGTGAATGAGAGCAGGATTCAACTTTTTGATTATCGCGTCAGTAACATCTTCTCCACTACTGATGAATTTTTCGCCACCAGCAAAAATTCCAGCTCCATCAATTACAAGGTCAAGCCCTTTCTCTTTTGCCACAGTGCCAACTGCACCAGCAATGGCTCTATTTGCTTCAGACGCATTAGCTGAAAGCAGCTGAGCAAGTGCTTGTTGCTTGGCTGAAATTTCTATTTGGAGATCGTTTTTTTTCTTTTCGATCTCCTCTTTTGGCTTATTTGCTTTTTGCATTTCTTCTAACTGCTTATTCGCATCTTCTACTGCACGGCGAAGCATCTCCTTAGCCTTTTCTTCCAGAGCAGTGCTAGCAGCTGACTCGGGATAAGCTGCCTTTACTTGAAACAGATTGAAATAGCCCATTTTAACCGAGACAGACTGAGCAGGCGCCTTGGGTGAATCTGCAGCTAGGGCGTCGGCAGAAGCTAGATTTGAAATAAACGCAAGCGCCAGAAAAAGCTTGCTCATTCTCGAAAAATTATGAGCGGCAAAACGAGTTCTATTATTCATAGAAAATTCCTCTTTTATAAAATTGACCAGCATAAAACGCGCGAATTCAAACGAATTCACTTACGTATACATTGAACAAGCTAGTGGAAGACAAGCCCGTCCCACAAAGCAGACGCCACACTGCAAAGTATGTTCCAAAAGAAATGTTAGCTAGCCAACGAAATGAATGTCTTTGAAGAACTCCGGGAAAAGTTACAAGTACTTCTATCACCCGACGACAAACAATCTACATCTCGAAGTTGGGATCACGATGTACAACTCTTCCTTTGAAAAGAGTCCATAGCACTTTCGTATTGTGTATCTCTTTTGGATCTATAGAAAACAAGTTTTTGTCGAGAATGATCAAATCGGCACTTTTACCGGCTTCTATAGAGCCTGTTTCTCTTTCCCAATGTCCAAGCCAGGCACCGTTGATTGTGTAAGCCGCGAGTATTTCAGGCAGAGAAGCTCTTTCTTCCGGCAAAAATACTTTATCTGCAGTTTCATTTAGTCCACAACGAGTTACAGCAACCTGAATAGCATCTAGTGGATTTGCAGTCGTCACATTCCAATCGCTGCCACCGACCACAGTGGCGCCAGACTTCAAGAGACTGTTAATCGGATAGAGGTGCTTGCAGCGTTCAGGTCCCAGAATGGGCTCAGTCAACTTGCTAATGTAATCATCTCTAAAAGCCCAAAATGATTGAAAATTGGCCGTTATATTAGCATCTCGAAATCTATTAATGTCCTTAGCATCAATTAGTTCAAGATGGGCTATGTGGTGGCGTTTGTCAGAACGTCCATTCAGACGTTGTGCAATTTCGATGGCATCAAGGGCGGTGCGCACAGCTCTATCACCAATTGCATGAACGTGAATCTGAAAGCCCGCGTCATCAAGCTTACATGCGTACCATTTGAACAAATTAGGGGCGAACTCAAGAATTCCCAATTCTTTTCCATCACCACCCAAATATGGTTCCAGCATGGCAGCAGTCTTCGACTCGATGACACCATCGGCAAAAATCTTTACGGCTCTCACCGTCAGCCCGTTTCCATCATATTTGTCACGAAAGTCCTTGAATGCCTTGATTTGCTCTTCGCCCTTATCAGCGCGCAACATCATCGCAGCGCTCACACGCATGGAAAGCAGATTGGAATCATCTAGACTGGCGTATGCCTTGAGCTCGTCCTCACTCGCACAGGCATCTTGCACACCAGTAATACCAAATGCATTGAGGCGCTTTTGAACTTTCAAAGCCGCTTCTCGATATTCATCTGCGCTTGGCTTTGGTGTAAGCACAGAAATCAACTCGCAAGCAGACTCACGCAAACAGCCCGAGGGCTCTTTACCATCAGCAAGTCTTTCTATTCGTCCCCCCTTAGGGTCTGGCGTGAGTTCTTTAACGCCAGACATTTCCAGGGCTCTGGAATTAGCCCAGGCTGAGTGCCCATCCTGCGAGCGGATAAAGGCAGGACGATCAGGAACCAGTTCATCAAGCAACATCTTGCCAGGGCCGGCGGGTCCAAAAGTCGGCAAGGACCAACCCGCTCCAATAATCCACTTATCGTCAGGGTGCTCTTTTGCGTATTCTTTAATTACTCTCTTAATCGAATCAACGCTTTCGTAGTCGTTCAGACAAAGCCCGCTTTCCTCGATTTCTCCGTCAATAGGATGGATATGCGAGTCGATAAAGCCAGGAAGCACCATTTTTCCATGCAAGTTCACAACATTACTCAGAGGACCAGCAAATCGAACAGCGTCCTGGTCAGTTCCAACAAAAGCAATTCGCCCATTGCTTATTGCCACAGCCTGCGCCCACCTTCTCGAAGAATCCATTGTGTAAATGGAACCGTTTACAAGAACTATGTCAGCATGAGTTTGCTGATCTGAGTCAGCATGAGCCGGAAGGACTGAACCGAGCACAAAAATGCACATGAAAATTGCAATCGAGATTGCCTTCATATGATCCTCCAGATGTTAATCCAGGTATTTTATAGTGATTCCGCCTGAACGAATTTGAAATTGAGGAAAACGAGATGCAAAAAGTGACTGTTGTAGCCAAGCTGAAGGCAAAAGCCGGAATGGAAGACAAAGTCAAGAAGGTCCTGCTTCACATGGTTGAAGAAACCAGGAAAGAAAAGGGCTGCATTAACTATGACCTACACGTAGATGATCAAGACCCCTCAGTATTTTTGTTTTATGAGAACTGGGTAAGCAAAATGGCGCTCGACAATCATTTCAATACCCGCCATTTCCTTGACCTGCGTGCGCAAGCCCAAGACCTATTCGAAGGTCCGACAGACTTGAATGTAATGCGCATGGTTAGCGAACCTGAATAGCAAGGAAGCAAATAAAACTCGCAAAAAAGTGCTACCAGATTCGGTACCATTTTAAGGCCCGAATCGCATACACTGCGCAGTTCGGTTGTTTTCTAGAATTCAAGCATTAAGAGAAAGCAAGCAAATCTGTGCTTCTCCCAACAATGTCAGGATATAATTAGCCACTCGTCCCTTATTCGTCGGAACAGCATGATTACAGTTAGCAATGTCACTAAACGTTACGGTTCAAGCGTTCTTTTTGAAAACGTAAACGTGGTCTTCAGCCCTGGAAACAGATATGGACTCACAGGTCCCAATGGTGCTGGTAAGTCTACCTTCATGCGCATTTTGACGGGCGAAGATGACGCAACAAACGAAGGCGTAATTAGCCGCCCTCGCAAGGTGGGCATTCTGAGACAAGATCAGTATGCCTTTGATGATATGAGAATCATCGATGCCGTAATCTATGGCAACAAAGTGCTCTGGAAAGCGATGCAAGAGCGCGACAAACTTTGCGAAAAATCTGAACACTCCGAATCAGAAATAACCAGACTCACCGAACTCGAAACAGTTATCGCCGACGAGAATGGCTACATGGCCGAATTTGAAGCTGGCGAGATTTTGCGCGGCATCGGCATTTTGGAAGAGCAGCACTATGACCTGATGAGCACTCTTCAAACAGACTACAAGTTCAGAGTTTTGCTGGCGCAGGCACTTTTCGGCGAACCTGACGCATTGTTGTTAGATGAACCTACAAACCATTTGGATCTTCAAACAATTGGCTGGCTGGAAGAATTCTTGAAAAATTATCAGGGCACACTGGTAGTTATTTCACATGACAGACACTTCCTCAATTCAGTTTGCACGCACATCGCAGACATCGACTACCAGACCATCATTGATTACCCTGGTAACTACGACGACATGGTCGACCAGAAGATACAGGCACGGCAGCAAATCGAATCAAGCAATAAAGACAAGGCAAAGAAAATCGCACAGTTGCAGGAGTTTATCGCAAGATTCGGTGCGGGTCAGAGAGCAAGCCAGGTTCAATCAAGAAAGAAAGAGATTCAGCGGCTTGGAATGACCGAGCTAAAAAGATCAAACATTCAGCGTCCGTTTATTCGCTTTGAACAGGAAAAGCAAGCTGGAAAGGAAACCGTTCAAATCAGAGACCTATCAAAGTCTTTTGATGACAAAGTTATCTTCAAGCATCTGAACCTGGAAATTATGCGAGGTGAAAAAATCGCGATAATCGGACCAAACGGAGCAGGCAAAACAACACTGGTGCGTTGCATAATTGGTGAACTCGAGAGTGATGAAGGGTCTATCCAATGGGGTTTTGGTGCCGAGGGTGAATGGAATTATTACCCTCAAGATCACATGCATGCAATTACACCAGGCTCGACAGCTCTAGACTGGTTGATGCAATATGAACACGGCGAAGGGCAGCAGCACGTTCGCGGACTGCTCGGAAGAATGCTGTTCTCGGGTGAAGATGCGCTCAAACCGACTGAAGGACTTTCTGGTGGAGAAAGTGCAAGGCTCTTACTCGCTCGAATGATGCTCGTGAAGAAACCAATTCTTGTAATGGATGAGCCCACGAACCACCTGGATCTCGAATCAGTTTCCGCTCTGGCTGAGGGGCTTACTTCGTTCCCCGGCAATGTGTTTATTGTTTCCCATGATAGGGATCTGGTATCAGAAGTTGCGACAAGAATTTTGGCATTTACTCCAAATGGACTTATCGATTTCCGCGGACCATACGAGGAATTTCTCAAATCCAACGTCGGTGGAGCGGAACAAAAAACAAAAGCGAAGCGTTAATTCGCTTCGCTATGTTAATTCAAATTCCTGAGAAAATGGCTGTTCAAGCCTTTTTCGCACTAGTACAAAATGCTTATCTACGAGCTCCTGGTCTGCGTTTTGGTGACGGCGAGTCGAGGTCCTGCAACATTTCATCGAGTGTATCCATGCTTTCTTGATCGATGAACACATCGGAATCTTGTTTCACCATGGTCATTCCGCCTGGCACCGCAAAGACACTATCAGGAATGTTCTGCTGCACACAGCTCATTGTATCTACAAGTGTATTCTGCCTGTTGTCTTCAACTGCAGTTAAGCGAAGTGGAATGCGCTGGCTATCAGGAATTCCGTAGATTTTACAGAGAATGTCGGACACCTGAGGTGGTGTAGCAATGTCAGAAGCAAGCCAGAGACTTGCCGTCTGCATCTGTCCAACGGGTCTAATTTTTCCATTTAGCGCTTTGGAATTTGTCTTGATGGGTGGTGGTTTGTCCATTACAAACTCATAGGCTCTCACTCGTGCCACTACCCCCTGGTTGCCTCTGCGCCAGTGAGCGCCTTCAAACCTTCCGACCAGATTTCTGGTCTTGAAAGAGGAGAGCCAGGGCTGCAATTGGCTACTAAACATGCGTTTGGTCTTGGAGTTGTAAATGTATACGTTCCAGTTGGGACCATGCGTCATCAAACTGACACCATTTTTTGGCTCATATGTACGAAGCCCGTTGGCAGTAACATAAACGGTCATGCTTCCGCTAAGGGCAGCTCCGCCTCTGGCAGCTTGATTCAAAGCCCATCCCGGCTCAGCCAGAACCGGCGCAGCGCTGGAAACGCCCATGAATAGACCTAAGAAACCCAGTAAAGCTTTTTCAGTAAGTCTCATCGTGCCTCCCAGCACAAACCTTCAGGTGTGATTCTAGCATTCAGGAATAGACACAGGGTATAGATTGATAAGCGAAATTTTAAAATGGCAAATCTTCTCAGCAGAATCTCGGAATTCCCACAGGGCAATGATGAGACGAGACATTTCCGCCGGCAGGGGCATGGGCGTGGTGGTATTCCCATTGCTCTGAAAGCACAATTCTCCTTCAATAAGGGAGGGTGAAGGGAAATTGAGCTGGCAACATCAGGTTATCCATGTTGCGGAGATGGCTCTATGTCGCCTATTGATTCGTCCGAGGGTTCTGTTCCTACAGCCGAAGTTCCTAATTATGAAAGTCAGATTTTTAGTGACCTGTTCAGTGGAAGGGTTTCTACAGATCAAAATGCAGTAAAGACAGACGTACCGCCCAATGTGCAAGCAGCACCGCCAGAGGCAGTTCCGCCTGATCTTCAAGCGTCCCCGCCCGAGACAGCACCATCCAATCTGCCAGCAACGGCACCGGAAACAATTCCGCAGAGTCAGACTGCTCAACCGGCGCCGAGTTTCGCGCCCTCCGTCGCTATCGGAAACATGGACGCCAGCCAGATTCAAATTTTGCAGAGCCTGAGAATTGACCCTAGCGTATATTCTCAGCTACAACAAGGACAAGACCTCAGAATGCAGGCGCCAACGGAATTGCCAGCGGCTCCGGTTCCACAAACCACTTATCCGCAGCAAGACACAAGCTACAATGTCCCTGCTGTTCCGACCCAAACAGATTCAACTTATATTCCGCAGCAAATAGACACAAACTGCGCCCCTGTCACAGACTACACCCGCACGTATCAGCAACCATATAGTAGTGACTGTGTAAGCACTAGTAGTTGCGTTAGCAGCTGCAATGATGGTCGCATCATCGGCAGCAACGTGGGCAATGCAGTACTTGGTGGCATTCTGGCTAGCGCGCTTGGTGGAAACAGATATTATCCGGGTTCCTGTTATCCAGGCAGTTATTACCCTGGTGGCAGCTACTATCCTGGCGGCAACTATTACCCTGGTGGCAGTTGCTATCCTATAGGCGGCGGCTACTATCCCGGTGGCTACAACAACCCTGCGAATATGGTTGGTGGCACAATAGGGCTAGTTCTTGGACGTGCGCTCTTTGGCAATAACTACAACAATAATTGGAATAACCAATACAACAATTATCGATACTACAACAACCTGCAGCAGCAACAAGCCTGGCAGCAGCAGCAATGGCAACAACAACAGTGGCAACAGCGCCAATGGCAGCAGCAACAACAGTGGCAGCAGCAACAACAGTGGCAACAACAAAGACAGTGGCAGCAGCAACAGCAGAATTGGAACAACAACCACAATTGGAATTACAACAATAATCAGAACTGGAACAACAACCACAACTGGAATAACAACAATAATCAGAACTGGAACAACAACCACAACTGGAACAACAACCACAACTGGAATAACAACAATAATCAAAATTGGAACAACAATAATCACAACTGGACTGACGCACAGCGCCGCCAATGGGAACTACAGCAACGCCAACAGCAGGAGCAACAGCACCGTCAGCAGTGGCAGCAGCAACATCAGAATTGGAACCAACACAATCCAACCAACGTTCCGCCGCGCGACAATCACCAACAAAACCCGCTGCCGCGCCCGGGTCAGCCAAACTGGCCACCGCGCGATAACCATCAACAGCCACATCAGCCGCAGCGTCCTGAGATTCCGCGAACACAGCCACAACCGCAGCTACCGCGCGATAACCATCAACAGCCACATCAGCCGCAACGTCCTGAAATTCCAAGACAACAGCCACATGTCCAACCACATATGCAGCCGCAACGTCCTGAAATTCCGAGACAGCAGCCACATGTCCAACCTCATATGCAGCCGCAACGTCCTGAAATTCCGAGACAGCAGGCTCCGCGAGTTC
Source organism: Obscuribacteraceae bacterium (SeqCode) (assembly GCA_044226015.1). Lineage (GTDB taxonomy): Bacteria > Cyanobacteriota > Vampirovibrionia > Obscuribacterales > Obscuribacteraceae > JAIEPM01. Next base: position 386,596 of record JBGAHS010000005.1, on the reverse strand, counting down.
AACCTCATGTACAACCGCGAGAAATGCCCCGCCCTCAGGCTCCACGAGTGCAACCCCATGTGCAGCCCCATGCGCAACCTCATGCTCAACCAAGGCATCGATAAAGTTCAGAAAGCAGGCCAAAAGCCTGCTTTCAATTTTTTTGGACCCAGCGAGAATTGTTCAGTCGGATCCTCGGAAGGTCATCGGCGAGGACCTTCCGAAGATCATCGGCACGGAACCTGAGCACCACTAATTCGCAGCGAGTTCAGACTCTGACTAAGCTACCTAGTCATCGTTGCTTGCAAGTTCACGCAGAGAAGTCACTTTGATTTCATCCTTTTCCGAACTACCGTTCACAATGACGAAATGTCCTTCTTTTGCGCGAGATGCCTTCAATAAATTTTTCGCTAGCTCGCTACCCTTCTTGTCGAGGTTGTACCACTTCCCTTTACTGAAAATGGCATAACCATCTTTGCTGCACGACTCATTGAGGGCACACTCTTTTTTATGACCTTTCAGCATATCCTGACAGTCAACAAGTGTTTTCATGTTGTCAGCACAAGACCTATCAATAAGATAACCTGCAAACCTGCTGTCGGCAGCAAGGCCAGCAGCACAAGATCCGGCTAAAATGGCTAACAGCGAAAGCGCTGATTTGATTCCTCTTGGCATTTCTCACCTATCACAAGATACATGATCAGATCTATCACAATTTCTTTTGGAGAACTCCATGTCCAGCTCATATGATGCCATTCTAATTGTTTCGTTTGGTGGACCAGAAGGAATGGCAGATGTTATGCCATTTCTGGAGAACGTTACGCGAGGAAGAAACGTTCCGCCAGAACGACTCAAAGTGGTGGCACATCATTACGAAATGTTTGATGGAGTGAGTCCTATCAACGAACAGAACAGGCGAATAATTGCAGCGCTAAAGGATGTTCTCGAAAAACAAGGTCCTCATTTTCCCATCTACTGGGGTAACAGAAATTGGCACCCATTCCTCAAAGACACTTTCGAGGAAATGAAACGAGATGGAATCAAGAAAGTGCTCGCATTCGTAACCTCGGCGTACAGTTCATACTCAAGCTGCAAGCAATATTTAGAAGACATCAAGCGCGCACAAGACGCCGTTGGTGAGGGCGCTGCACAGGTAGACAAATTGCGACCATTCTTTAATCATCCACTTTTTATAGAATGCAATGTTGAACACTTGCAAAACGCATTGAATAAAATACCTGCTGATTTGCAAAAGGAAACACGAGTTGTTTTCACTGCCCATAGTATTCCAAACAGCATGTCTAGCGGCTGTGAATACGCGAATCAACTTCAAGAGGCTTCCAGACTTATTGCCGAAAAAGCTGGCGTAAATCATTGGGAGTTGGCATATCAAAGTAGAAGTGGACCTCCCACAATTCCCTGGCTTGAACCGGACATTTTAGATGTGTTGAATCGACTGAAGTCAAACAATTGCAAAAGCGTGGTAGTGGCACCAATTGGTTTCATTTCGGATCACATGGAAGTCATCTACGACCTCGATTATGAGGCGAAGAACCTTGCTCAAGAATTAGAAATAACATTCGAACGAGCCAGCACTGCAAGTACTAATCCAAAATTCATCCAAATGATTAGAGAGCTAATCGTCGAAAGAATTGAAGGCAAGGAAGCTGCTTGTATTGGTAATCTCAGGGCTCTGCCGGACAATTGCACGCCTGAATGCTGCCCGCTCGGCGCAAGCAGACCTATGCACACAATGGCACCAAAACAAGAAAGTAAAGGATAAAGCAGAATGAACTTCAAAAAAAGCCTCTTCTTAGCCTGGTCTTTCTATCTGCTGGCATCACCGATGGTGCTAGCTAGCGACTCGGGCACAAATACAAAGCAAGCGACAAAAACCGGGGACGCCCCAGGCAATTCAACAACGCAAACGGCAACATCGTCAGCAACTCTCGCGGGATCTGTTAAATCGATTGATGTTGAAGCAGCTGAAGCATTGCGTCAAATGGGTGACTGCTTAAAGAAAATTGAGCGTGCTTCTCTTGAACTCATGGGAGAGGCAACTCGTCAAAATTACATTGGAGTTGGTGATCCCTCAGTCGTTGGAACCATCATAATTCCTGCAATGCCTTCAGAAACCGGTGTGATGGCAGTTGGTCCTTATTTGCCTATTAGAAAACAATGGTTTGACTATTACATGAACCAGATGGCAAGCCTTTTTCCAATCTATGCGGATTATGTAGATGCTCTCGTCATGCCAGATTCAACGAAGTCACAGGCGATAGCACTTCTGGATCAAATGCGTCAACCTTTCGCCGATGCGAAAGCACGATATATGGAACTTTATCGATACAAGAAACAATTATCGAAGCTAGGAAATAAGAAGGTTGCCGTACTCAGCGTGCAAATACACGATGACATGGGAAAAATGGAAAAGCTTCGACTTCAGGTTTTTGAGTTACTCAAAGCCACGGAAAAGAAAGAGTAAACTATAGTTCGCAAAATTGGTTCAACTTGTCGAGGGCGTCAGCCTTGTTGACACTTAGATCTGAACGAAGTCGCAATATCCTGGGTCGATTAAGAACGAAACCCGACTTGTGTCGTGTCGACTTGCTCATTCCATCACAACTTAACTCGAATACGAGATGAGGCTTCACCGTCAAGACTGGCCCAAACCTTCCAATAACATTTTGCTGAACAAAATTATCAACCCTGCACATTTCCTCATCACTCAAATTTGCAGTGGTTCTAACGACTGAAACGAGTTCTTCATTCCGCCAGACGGCAAGAGTATAATCCGAAAAAAAGTTTCGTCGCCTCTCATCAGCCTGAGCAGCTACAAGAACAGCTTTAAGAAAAATCGGCTCAGGTCTAAGAGACAACCAGACTGCTTGACCCTCGCTCACTGTATATGGTGCAGCGTGGTCTTTCATAATAAGACCGCCAGCCTTCATCAACCGCACATCTGCTAAAAGATTCCTCAGCTCACTCTCATTTGCAATTGATAAAGAAGGCGAGGCTTTTATTTTGCTACTTAGCTGAATTTTGCAGGGAGCAAACAAAGAAAGCTGTTGGTACTCTTCTTCAGAACTTATATTTCGCTTGTTGCTCAAAACTCCAAGAAGTTTTTGTTTACGCATCTGCAAAGAGTGGCTTAACAGGCTTTGCCCTTCTTCTTCAAGAAGATCGTAAGCCATAAATGCAACTGGTGACTCCTGGAGCAGTTGCCTTGTCGGGACTTTCTTTTTTAGCCTCACTGAGAGCATTGATTTAGGCAATACATCAGCATCCTTATATGGAACGATTACACCTTCAATCACAGTGCCATCAGCAAGCCCAGCGCTCTCCGAAATGAGTTCTGGAAAGAATTGGCTTAAATTGTCAAACTCGGAAGACCACAATGTGACTTTCCCATTGCGCTTAATTAATTGTGCGCGAATGCCCTTCCAGCTCCACTCGGCGACAAGATTGTCATAATCCAAACAAGATAAGTCCAGCTCAGAACAAACTTCTTTTACCTGGCAAAATGTGAACGGATGAATGTCTTCTTCGCCTGCAAACGAATGATTCATCAACTCATCGATTCCAGACATTTCGAATAGAAATGGAGACTCTAATCTGCACGCAACGTCTAGATGTGACACTCCGAAGATTTTGGAGAGAGCAGAAATCAGCAGCACTCGAGTTCCACTTATGTTGAGCCTGCCCAACAACATCTTATTGAAAACGATTCTCTCCTGCTCAGATAGCCGATTCCAAGCGTCCTTCAAAATGTCCTCTGCCTTTGCGCTTGAGCAAGCGGAGTCTTTCAAATTCTCCAGAATCTCCAGGCAATCGCACAAACTAAGAGTGCCGGGAAGTTCTGCACGCGGCACTATAAGCGCAAGAGTTTCAGCATGATCGGAAACAGAACGGTAAGACTCATCGTATAGCCAAGCATCAATCTCCGCGAATTTGCAGGCTAGCTCACGTGCCTGAGCCGAACTCAATACAGCCTTTGTCTCATGAGCAAGCAAAATGCGAATAGCTGCAGCGGTCGCTGCTCGATTTGTTGAACTGAAATACTGCTGGCAGAGCTCAACTCGAGTTGCAAGACTCGCTGCTGCTCGTTCCAAACTGAATATGAGATCGGAAAACGCTTTCATACGGGTGCCAGCTCTTGCTTTTCGGGAGAAGAGAGTTCATCAAGCTTATCTTCACCATTGAATTTGGTTTTGAAGGATTTTGCTTTAATTCCTCGCCCATTCAAATGTTTCAATAATGGGTCAACAAATCCATGCGTGACTATAATCTGCTCGGCCTCGGTCTCTCGGATGACAGAAAGTAATTCATCCCAATCGGCATGATCAGAAAGTACAAAAGACTCATCATGGTAATTGTAAGCTTGCCGATTTCGCACACGCGTCCAACCTGATGCTACGCCCACTGCGTAGTCATCATAGACTCGGCTTCTCCAAACATCATCATCTGCCCCTGGCGGAGTGATAATCAGAGAAGAAGCAAATCTGGTGCCAGCCATGGTCTCTTCAATGTTGCGATAGGAATGCAACTTGATACCGGTATTGATATAAGCTCTGTTCATCAAATCGATTTTTGGATGAACAAAAATAGAACCCAAGGATGGATCCAAAAGCGACAAAAGTCTTTGTGCCTTTCCAAATGAATAACCCATTAGCACACTTGCAAGACCTTTTTCCTGGTTGCGCTGCCACCAGCCATTAATGCTTCGAGAAACTTCACTGGGTGATGGCCAACGATAAATCGGAAGACCAAAGGTAGATTCAGTAATAAAGGTATGACACTTGACCGGCTCGAAGGCATCACAAGTTGAATCGGGCACTGTTTTGTAATCACCTGAAACGACCCAAACCTGCCCTTTGTGTTCCAATCTAATTTGCGCAGAACCCAGAACATGTCCTGCCGAATGGAAAGAAACCTTAACACCAGATATGGTGACTGACCGTCCATACTCTACGGTTTCTATCACAGCTTTTTTACTCAAGCGCTGTCGCAACACATGCTCTCCGGTCGCTGCAGTTAAATAACTCTTGCTACCGCTTCTGGCATGATCTGAGTGCGCATGTGTTATCAGAGCCCTGTCGACTGCACGCCACGGGTCTATGTAAAAGTTACCTTTCGGGCAATACAAGCCCTGCCGCGTATTTACGACCAACGGATCCATGCCGTTTCAACCATGAGGAGACGCTATTACGAGTGTATCGCTAAACCTACATTTTTTGCGAATAAAAATCCGTCGTATATATGTTTCTGCTATTCTTGAGCCTCAACTTTTGAGGTTAACTCCATGAACGTAAACCAGGCAAATTTGAAGTCAACTCCTTCTGGACTTCAGTACGAAGACAAGCAAGTGGGAGACGGCGCAACTCCTAACGCCAAACAAAAAGTGACAGTTCACTACACCGGCTGGCTGACCGATGGCACAAAGTTTGATAGCTCTGTCGACCGTGGACAACCATTCCAATTTGTTCTTGGTGTTCAGCAGGTAATCAGAGGCTGGGACGAAGGCGTCGCTACCATGAAGGTTGGCGGAAAGAGAACCCTGGTTATTCCGCCAGAACTCGGCTATGGACCAAAGGGTTTCCCAGGAGCTATTCCTCCTAATGCGACTCTCGTGTTCGACGTAGAATTGATTGGCGTTAATTAACTTTTGACAATCTTTTTCTTGTCATCTTCAAAACACTGGATGGTGCAGAGCGCGTATTTCGGTTTCTTATCTCTATGATATAAATCAAATCCGCGCTTCACCTCTTCTGGTATAAGATATCAAGCGCGACAAACCCTCACATTGGCAACAGCCCAGGGGGACATCGCAAATCCTCTGCAGTTCAGGGTCGGACAGCTTACGGGTTTTGATAGCAAGTTAAGTGAAAGACTATCAACTTGCTCAGTAATGACGGACATTTCCTCACAAGTTCATCATACTTGGCGGTCATAATTTCTATAGAAAAGCAGTAGTATAGGTAGTAACGGTTCGCGGAATGTCAGGCGTGCAATCTAGTATTAGTTTCAATGGCGCAAGCAGGAGAAAATTGTTCCTGTCCTTGCTCGCAGTGGGAATGTTGACATCGTCACTTCCGCTGACATCTTTCGCTGCAACAGATTCGAAAAACAAAGTCAAAGACAAGAAAATCGACGAACAATACAAAGCTCATCTTGTATACACCGATAAATTGCCTGAGCCAGACCCAGCATCTCTTGCAATCAAGAATCGCGCAAAGAGAGTGGGTGTAATCACCGATATGGTTGGTTCCGATATTCTCGAAGCTGAAAAAGCTTGCGCCAGCAAAACAAAAAACTGGACAGTCAAAAAAGAAATAGAAAACTCTAAGAAGCTGCACGTCTATCGCTGGCAGGATAAGACTAAATCACCACGGGCGGTGATAGTCGCAGTACATGGAACTACACAGCATGCTGGAAGTTTCGGTACATTGGCTCAGCAGCTCATAAAGGATGGAATCATCTTCATCGGGCTTGACCTGAGAGGGCATGGCGAACGCTATTACCAGTCCTATGCCGGACAGCCAAACTTCAGGGTTGATTACGATAAGAGCGCAGACGACCTTGGAAGTTTGCTCAAGAAGGTGAAGACTACTTATCCAAATTTGCCGGTGTTCGCAATGGGCGAATCTGTCGGTGCAGCAGTGACGACTCACTGCCTTGGAAGATATAAGGGTGCAGCTGATGGCATGATTCTATGCAGCCCAGGAACACGCCCTCGCAACTTCAATCCATTCATGGTAGTTCCTGATTTCATGAAAGGAATTACCCACCTTGATGAAAAAATGGATGTATCAAAGTACATCGATCAGTACTCTTCCGACGACAAGCGCGTTAGCGATGAAATGATTGCGGACCCAAGGTCTCGCATCAATCTCACACCTAAGGAAATTTTGCGCACCGCGTTTTTCATTCGAACTACGCCTGAAGCAGCTAAGAAAGTGGATCCGAGCATTCCGGTTCTGATTGTTCAAGGCGAGTTGGATGGTATTGTCAGTCGCAAATCGACCAACGCAATTTTGAAAAACTTGCCTAACGAGAAAAAAGAACTCATTGAATTCAAAGATGCGGGTCACGTACTGCTTGGAACCTCGTACTTGAAACCACAAGTGGTAGAGTCGCTAGAAAAATGGGTTCTTACCCAGAGCGACGGAACTCGAACAAAGGTTATAGGCTTACACGAGCCCTCTGACAAATCACGAAGCAATTCACAGTAGCGGAGAAAACTATGCTGTCCATATTTTGCGCACCTGCTCGATACGTTCAGGGTCGAAATGCCACGCGGTCACTTGGAAGCGAAATGAAGAAACTCGGACTGAACGGCAGGGTTTTCATTCTTGCTGGAGGAAATGCCAACAGGCTGCTTCAAGAAACATGGACAGAAACATTCAAAGAGAGCGGGCACGATTTCACAGTTTTTGCATTTAAGGGAGAATGCTCGACTGCCGAAATTCAGCGAAGCAAACATGCTGCCCTCGAATATAAAGCGACAGTGATAGTAGGAGCAGGTGGTGGCAAAGTTTTAGACACTGCCAGAGCTGTTGCATCTGAACTGGAACTGCCGATAGTCAACTGCCCAACATTGGCATCGAGCGACGCGCCATGCAGCGCACTATCGGTTGTATATACAGAAGAAGGACAATTTCAGGAATACAAATTTTACCCGCGCAACCCTGACCTGGTTCTGGTAGACAGCTCGGTGATAGCAAAGGGACCAGCAAGACTTCTGGTAGCAGGAATGGGAGATGCTCTTGCTACCTGGTTTGAAGCCAAAACTGTCAGAGACGCCAATAAGAGAAATCAGGTCGGAGGCAAAACTACCATCAGCGCTGATGCTCTTGCTGAACTCTGCTACAAGACTTTAATCAACGACGGACTGTCTGCACTGCATTCGGTGCAACAGCGTGCAGTCACCCCTGCCCTGGAGAGATTGATTGAAGCCAACACCTTACTGTCTGGGCTGGGTTTTGAATCAGGTGGTTTAGCTGTTGCGCACTCTGTTCACAACGGCTTAACGACCGTGCCTGAAACCCATAACTACTATCATGGAGAGAAGGTGGCATTCGGCTTGATTGTCCAACTCGTCTTAGAGGGACAGCCAACCAAGTTGATAGAGGAAGTAATTACATTTTGTGAGTCAGTTGGTCTACCTGTTTGTTTGCAAGACCTGGGAATATGTGGGCTGGAAAAGGAAGCGCTCAAAACAGTATCAGAGCGCGCCACAGCGCCTGGTGAAACAGCTCACAATGAACCTTTTGAGGTCACACCAGAGATGGTGGCAGACGCAATCATGAGCGCAGACTCGATTGGAATGTCATTCAAAACCATCGACCCAGATATGACTGAGTTTTGTGCCAGCATCAACTAGCAACTTGAAAGGTTGCTCAGGTAGGCGCAAAAGCTTATGCAAGACCCACTCAGGAAGCAGCTTTCAGCTCAGCAACTTTTTCGCGAGCAGATTTAGCGAGTTCTTCTTTCTCATTTCTTTCGTACACATCTGCCAGAGCATCCCAAGCATCAATATAATTGGAGTCGATTTCCACTGCGCGTTTCAATAAACGCTCAGCATCAGGGTAACTATCCATCGCCATCTTATTAAGTGCCCTACGATAAAAAAGCTGCGCACCATCTCGCTCAGCCTGAATAACGGGAGTCCTTTGTTGAAAGGCAATCTTCCCCATTCCGTCAGCATCAATTGTAATAACAGTATGCGCTTTCTTCAGAACTTCGTCAAAAATGTTTCTGCAAAGCTGATTGGCTAAGTTCTGGCGCTCGGCCTCATCCAATGTTTTTCCAGGATTTTGCTTAAAGTATTGACGCGCTAAATGTTGTGCTATTCCTCTGATGTTAGACTTCGGAATTATTTGCATGTATTTGCCCATGCGCGAACTGGACTTTTCATAAATCTCAAGACTCAGTGATACAAGTTCTTGCTCTTGGTCCATACTAAACTCCGGCTTTAGCTGTCATAAAACAAAATATTCCCTCATCGATTAATTTATAAGACAGCGGGGAAGAAAATTGGACGACAGCATGGTGAAAAATGAGCAACAAACACAATGTTAATGGCAGCTGGTTAGGTAATTTCTATTACTCATCTTTCGCACAACCATTCGGGTTTGAAGCCGTATTCATGGAAGTTAATGGCTCTATCGAAGGCAGCATTCTAGATGACGGAAATTTGGGTGAAGCTTACATATTCGGAACCTTCTCAGACCCACTACTCTCATTCACGAAAAAGTATCGCAACTCGACTTTGCATGCAGTAGTTTACGAAGGAAGCTTGAGCGATGAAGGCAAGAAGCTGTCTGGAACCTGGAGAATAGGCAATAGCGCAAACGGCAGCTGGGTCGCCTGGCGTCAGGAAGAAGAAGAGATTCCTGACCTCGATAGAGAGACGGAATACGATGAGGACATCGAACAGGTAGAAGAACGACAAAAGCTAATGATTCGCCCCATGACTCAAGCACAGCGCTAATTTAGAGTCGGAAATCAAATTTCCAAAATAAAAGGCAAAGACGCCCCAGCAAGTCTAACGACTGCAAAGAGCGTCCAATTATCGCTTGATTTTTAGCAAGCCTTACTTCTTGCTTCCAATCAAAATGATGTTGCAACCAACTTGATATCGATTGCCAGATTTCGGATCGATGATCTTGCCATTCGCGTAATAACCTAATGACCCAGTGCTAAATTCTTTCGCCGGAGCCACAATTTGTCCCCAGACTTCACCAGTAGAGGTCCTTACTTCGAGCACGACACTCGGAGGCCCATCATGTACGGGCTTTTCCTTCTCTGCGTTGTCTTTTGCCTTGGCCATGTTTATCCCCTTTGCAAGCGAGCAATTCAAAAATAGTGTTCCACAACTAAAAAGCTTTTACCCAGGTTTCAGAATAATAGAATGCAATTTGGCAAACTTGCTACATTATCAGCAAGCAGCGATAAAATTGATATGCTCTTTCAGCATAAAGAATATAGCTTTCCGTTATCTCTCCAATTTTGAAATAGGACTTCCGTCATATGGGATTTGACAAACTAAATTTGCTTCGCAGTGTTGCCAGTGAAAGAAAAGTCGCAGGCGCCGATTGCAGTGGTTCCAAAGAAATACCAAACGAAACGTGGCTGGCTCTTGGAACGCTGAGCGGAAACAAGCTGGAAATCTCTCAGATTCACAAAGTTGGAATGCACGGTTTGGGCAAAGAGCTAAACGGAATCACAGATTTATCAGCTGTCGGACTTGATTGTCCGTTTTCTCTCCCGGCTGAATTCATGGCGTTTCTGGCAAAAGAGCTAGAACTTGCTGAATTTCAAACATGGCAAAATATGGCAGAGCAAATTGTGTTCATGCCGTTTGAAAGGTTCCAAGAATTCGCAAAAGCCTTCAAGAAAGAGACAAAACGCATAACAGACAAACTTAGCTGCGCGCAGGCACTTAGCCCGTTGCATCGTGGCTATCCATCAATGATTCAGATGACTTATCATGGAATTCGCATGTTAGCTAGTCTCGATCCAAAACGCTTTTATGTGCTGCCGTTTCAAGAGCCTGTTGAAAAAGCTTGCGCAGTACTGGAAGTTTATCCACGGGCAACGTTAAAGCGACTCGACTTGCCAGACACCGGATATAAAAGTAAAGACAAGAAAGACCGCGACAAAATGCAATCAGCTCGGCACAAAATATTGCAAGGTCTTTATTCTGCGCCAAAGAACGAGATGTTCAAAGACTACCCGAAATTGATACTCAATCAAAAACTAGAACATCAAGCTGTTGATTCTGATCACGCGCTTGACGCTGTGCTGGCATGCTACGCAGCTGCAATCTGGCTAAATGAACCAGCGCACTGCACTGACCCATTTGCCGCAGATGAAGCAGATGTTTTGCTCGAAGGATGGATCTACGAAATCGCCAAAGTTTAGCTTTTACAAAAGACGATCCATCAATTAACAAACGCGTCAGCGGTCTTAATCTTGCTCTCCTATCATTGCCTATAGCTGCAAATTGGAGATTGATTAATGATAAAACAAATAGCTTCTCTGACGTTCATTTATTTGAGCGTTTGCATGGCCTGGCTAATTCTCGGCAGTACAGTGAGTTTCCGGACTGATCAACAGATGAAAAATCTATGTGGTCAGGTCAAAGGTCTCTGGGGAAACGAACAGAAACAAGCAGCACCATATGTGGTTTTTGACAAAACAGTGGAAGAAATTTCGAAAACATCCAAAGGCGAGATTCGGAAAAGCATTAAGCATGTTAGTGAGCCAGTCTCGCTGAAGAGCAGTGACGTTAATGTGGATCTTGCATTAGAGCAAAGAAAGAAAGGGCTGCTCTGGTACCCGACCTACAAAGTCAAATTCAACGGGGTCTTTGGCATTGCAAATGATAGCAACGAAGAGAGAGCAATGAAGCTGACCTTCGGACTGCCCGACAGAGAGGGAATCTACGACAATCTAAAGCTTCAAGTTGCCAACGAAACCTCTCACGATTTGCACCCAGAAAATGGTGCTTTAGCAACCGAATTCAAACTTGCTCCGCATCAGGAAAAACTGGTGCAGATAAGCTACGATTCTCAAGGAATGAACAGCTGGCAGTACACCGCCGGTGATGGCTTGAATCTCGTTAAGAAATTCTCGCTTACAATGAACACAAACTTTGATGCCGTTGATTTTCCTGATGGAACTCGCTCGCCCACGCAGAAAACGAAAGAGAAAAATGGCTGGAAACTAAATTGGAAATACGACAATACAATGACTGGAAACGCAATTGGTATGAGCATGCCAAAGCTTATCAATCCCGGTCCATTGGTACAGGACGTGACATTCTTTGCCCCAGTTTCTCTCTTCTTTTTCTTCTACGTCACATGGCTGACCAGTACGATTCGTGTAATCAAACTGCATCCAATGCATTACTTCTTCATCGGTGCAGCTTTCTTTAGTTTCCATCTTTTGCTGGCGTATTCAGTCGACCACATTCCTCTCGAATGGAGTTTTGCAATTTGTTCAGTGGTCTCGGTATTTCTGGTGATGTCCTACGTCTCGCGATTCATACCCGATAGAAGGTTTGTCCAACAACTTGGTGTGTCGCAGTTCATATATCTCGTGCTCTTCTCGTACACATTTTTTCTCGAACAATTCACCGGACTAATCATCACCTGTCTTTCTATAGCTACATTGTTCTTGTCGATGCAATACACAAGCAAAATAGACTGGACAAGGCTCTTTTCAGGCAAATCTTCAGAAGACTCTGATTTGAAACTGATTGAAGAATATGACTCGATGCCGCTTGCGGCAGCTGCAGCACCAGTGCCTGCTTCAATAGCATTGCCGGAGAGCAATTCAAAAGAAATCACCGGGTCATAAACAGTACCCGTCGCACTGGTCACACAGTCCGCACTGAACGCACAGGTGGACAGATCAGGAAACATGTGGGAAGAGCGAAACTTTAGCCGAAGGGGTGGCACTTAGCCATCCCTTCGCATATCTGCACGAATATACAGTCACTAAACGAAGTTTTTGCGGTGTCACCTCTTGACTTCAAGCAGGATATGAATTACCTTTAATCTGCCCCGTAGAGCCTGTGCGTAGGGGCTCGGGGTTCACAAGTCAAAGTTTCGGGTACATAGGGTCTGTAGTTCAATTTTCCGGGGTCATCATCATGGTCGAGGGGCACAAGTCGGCTGAGCGCGAAAAGCCGGTGAAAGCTGACGAGCACGTGGAGCACAAAGATGCCCCCGAATCAGCAGCTGCCACACCTCCGAAACTTTATGACCTTGCGAGCCAGGCGCTTGAAGAGATGTCACGTTCTGGCACCTTCAAGAAAATTGCTAGCGCTGTCAGTGACATGATCGAGGCGCCGAGCATCTTCCACCTTGAAAAAGATAATCACGGCAAGGATGCGAAGGACGGCTCAGCACCTGGAGAAGCAGGTGAGTCCAAATCCGGCGAACATACCAGTAAGAGACCGAACGAAACCTTTAAATCTTCGTCGCCACTCGCGTCCGACGCATTCCGACCAGAAAAGCCACAGAAACCCGACGGACCTGACTCAAAGCTCGACCCGTCGAAACCAAACCTGGCAAGCAATTTTGACTCGTTCACTTATTCTCCCCTGGGCTCTGGCGGTTTCTATAGACCCGCTATAGTGCAGATCATGAATGCTACCTCTAAAGGCAACGAAAGTTCGGAACTTAAACCGCCTCTCGATGTCGCGCCAAAACCATTCCTACAGGCAGCACCAGCCTCTGACCTAGCCCCAAACAATACATTTCAACCAGCAAATTTGCCGAACAACTTTAAAACGGTAGAGACAGCTGTTTCTCCTGTGCCTCTAGATTCTCGAAATATGGATATGCGGGCAAATTCAGGCGACCAGATTCAACCAAAACTGGTCAAAACCATTTCAATTAGTGGACCAGCTCCTGGTTATGAGGGTCCCACAACCTTTCGTCCCGCCTCAGAATTTGCTGGTGGCGACAAACATCCCACCATCGTTGAACTTAAGACACATACTGTTCCTCTGGAAGTGGCGCAAAACAAACCCCAAGCCGGAGGAATCCTGGCGGAGCTGAACAAGGGCGGGTTTATAGCCGGCGCTTGTGATACGGAAGAAGCGAAGCGAAATAATACCAACGTAGCTCGAAATTCTGAGACAAGCCCCAAGCCTTACACTCTCGACGCTACGACAAATTCATTTTTGCCCAGCCGACTTGACTTTAAGGATGAGCATCCTAAGACCGCTCAGGCTCCTGAAGCAGGCAGCAATGTTGTCGGCCAGAAAAATGATAGAGCCACAGACATGAACAATATCATGTTCAATAAAGAGCCCATTGCCAATCAGAATTTCCAACTGACGTCACCTTCGTTGACTCGCGAAACTGGCTCATCAGGCTCACCATCCCCTGCATTGAAGGAAACACGCAGCAATGATGGCTCCAGTGGAACTGGTAATTTATCCCCAAATCGTGGGTCGATGAACGATATTATGTTCAACCCCGAACGGCTTGAGAATCAGAGAATACCTCTGGGAACAGCCGACAGAAACTTATCGACAGACAAGAACAGCTCAGCATCCAGCGGTTTTTCACGTGACACAAGCAGAGAGAATGCTGAAAGAGTTGGTTCAGCAGGCAGTGGTTCGCTAGACAAAACAAGCAGTGTCGATCGTACTTGCGTCTACGACAAGAATTCACCTGAATTACCACGAGATTCAAAATCGCTATTGGAAGCCTTGAAAGGTCCTAGCAACACCGAGAATACTAACAATCAACAACGTGGAACTGAGAACGTGGCTCCAGCAGCCACAAAAACATTAGCTAACGAGAATAACCAAGCAGAGAAGGCTACCGCAGATGGTGGCAAAGCGCCTGCCGGAAATCTTGAATCAATGAAAGGCAATCAAGGAAACGGGACAAGCGATAACGGCAAATCTACCGAAGGAAGTAAAGGTAGCATTGAAAGTAGCAAGGGAAATCTCGACAATTTCAAGACCTCAGACAAAGGATCCTCCGATGGCGGACCGCGAAATAACGACGCTAAGAGTGGTGGCGGTGGCTCAGAAGCGCGCAACAATAATGATGCGCGAACAGAAGGTAGCAAAGGCGGAACAAATCAAAATTCTGAGCGGACCAGTGACTCTAGACCCGAAGGTCGCAGTTCGGACAACAAAGGTGCTCCAGAAAATAGAAGCAATGATTTTAAAGCACCCGAGCCCTCGAGAAGCGAGAATAATTACAAAAACGAACACCTTAGTGAGCAATCTCGCACGCTCGAACCAGTGAACAAAACCGATGCTGCAACTAAGCAAGAACTAGCAGCAAAAACAGAGCAAATCGCAAACTCGAATGCAGTGGAATCCAGGAAAGCTGAAGCTGGTCCAGAACCAGTACGACAAGTCGTGGCTGCAGCTGCTGCAACAGCAGCAGAGGCAACTGTAAACAAACAGGCTCAATCCATTGAATCAGCCGGCACCTTAGCCAGGGCATCAATTCAACAGGGCGGCGCTTCCTCTCTCGAGCAAATTGCCTCAGCGGTAAAAGTTCAAGCCTCAGGATCTGAAATTGGTATTGCAGGTGGTGACCGCAACGCATCAAAGCTTACAACTACAGCAAATGTCATTGAACTTACTGGACCTGTTTCACTCTCAGCGTTGACAGCAAGGACAGCTGCCAACACCACCGCAGGAGAGCAGATATTTGGACAGAGCGCAGTAAAATCAGTCATGCAAGCAGGACTCGATGCAACGGCAGCTGCAGCACTAAAAACTGGTACTACTGCTGGGGCTGATGCAGCGTTATCAGCGATGAAAACGCAAATGGTACAAGGTAACACCGAGATTCCAGCTGCACTGGCAAATGCATTGAACGGAAATAAAGGTGTTTTTGATCCACAAGGATTGATGGGCAAAACGCTGAATATCGATGCTAGCGGGAAAGTGATTTCACCAGGATCGAACGCGGCTAATCAATCTGCTCTTACTCCAAATAGTCAGATTGGAAATGTGCGCATCACAGCAAATGCCGCAATAAGTCAAAGCATAGCTGAACAGCTGGGCATCGCCCGCAGTGGCAGAAGCGAATCTACAGCTGGAAGAATAGACCCTGTAACTAGCAGGACTGAAGCTAATTTGACAGGAAGAGCAGACCCTACAGGGCGACATGAACCCCCCGCTTCCCGTTTCGACCCTATCACCGGAAGGGTAGTTCCTGCGGCTGAGAAGAGCGGTGAATTCAGTGTTCTCGAACTCTCACAATTGCAAAAATCTCTAACGAACTCAGAGCAGAGATATCTGACAGGAGTAGAAATCGCACTAGCAGTAGCCATAGCCTCAGCAGCAGTTGCAAAAGCAAAGCCAGAAGGGGATGCTGATGATGCATCTGACAAACCAGAAAACGCCGAATTGAGCGTCACCTACACTAACGCAGATGGAACTGTGAGCACAGCTCAAATCACCAGCCTGTTCAAGCGTCCAACATACATGGTTCAACCAAATGATACGCTCGTGGACATTGCTGAAAAACACTTCCACAATTCTGATGTGGCTTGGCTGATCGCAGACATCAATGCATTGCGCATTTCAGAACACGTAGAGGAAGGAAAGAGAATTGTCGAGCTGCGAAGCCGCCAGGAAATCGAGTTGCCACTTCCTTCTGAAGTAAATGAATTCTTGCTGGCAAAGAAAGCCGATGCTAAAGCAGAAAATATGGTGACAATCATTGGTACAACAGAGATTGATCGCGAGCTATTAAACAACTTCTTAAGCACAATAGTCGGCGGCGAAGCAACTCCTATTGCTGCAGAAACAGCGCATCCAGAGCTTCTACCTGTTCCGTCCGCACCACCTTTGATGCACCTGGTCAATTTCGGCAAGAGCTTGACTCAGAACCTTATGCCTTCAATGACAGCATTGAAACAGCAAGGACACAATCTGCGAACTTACATCAGCAAGATCGACCTTGTGCCACATCGCAACGTGCATAATCTCGAACCACAAAGATAACCTGGCCTAAATATATACCTGCTAGAATAATGACTTTCGTGAGGGCGTTATTATGGCTAACGATTCCAACATGGTTGGCACTATAGTTGAGAATCGCTTCGAGATTCAAGGACTCATTGGCAAGGGCGGCATGGCTTCGGTTTACAAAGCCGAACACAAAAATGTTGAACTCGAAGTCGCTATCAAAGTACTTAATGCCGACGAGCATTTTTCAGAAGCTGATATCGAAAGACTCAAAAGGGAAGCCAGAGCGCTGAACTCACTGTTCCACCCAAACGTTGTAAAGGTATACTCCTTCGGCTTTCTGGACAGTGGTGAACCATACCTTGTCCTCGATCTACTGAAAGGACAGAGTCTCGATGACATAATCGTTTCTGGAACATTGCCAGACTTAGATTGGACGATAGAAGCTTTTATTCAAATTTGTCGAGGGTTAGAGGCGGCACATCAAACTGGTCTAATCCATAGAGATTTGAAGCCATCGAACGTAATGATTGTAGACACTGATGAAGACGGAGCTTTCGTAAAACTGCTCGACTTTGGCATCGCAAAATCTGCGATGCCAAAGGACAACGAATTGAAGTTAACTAGAAAGGGTGAGATATTCGGCAGCCCGCTATACATCAGCCCGGAACAGATATCGAATAAAGAAATCGACAAGAGAGCCGATATTTATTCACTGGGCTGCCTCATGTACGAATCGCTCTGCGGTCAACCGGCATTGATGGGTGACACCGTAGTCTTGACGTTGATGAAACATTTACAAGAAAAACCACCTGCGATGGCTACTCACACCGAGCGAGAGATTCCAAAAGAGCTGGAAGCAATCATCTTGAAATGCATGGAAAAGGCACCAGCAGACCGTTTCCAGAATGTACAAGAAATCGAAGACGAACTGGTACGCTGTATTAGAAATCTCAAAGCAAGAAGCTAGAACGGCCCAGCAAAGCTGCTTGAGAATGTGTATTATCGCCATTTACTTTGCTATCCAAGAACTTTCGCATTTCGACAAGCAGCGTACTCTTCCCACAGACAAGTTTGGGCTGCCTGACTATATTTAGGCTGGCGAGATAGAAATGACCGCAGTTGGGCGTTTGGCATGGCAGAAACATTTGGATCAACACGGATGGAAGCGTCTGGAAGCATAGACGTGAGTCCTTATCGCCGTTTAAGCGATCTGACTATCTCGAAAGAGTTAGAACATGAAGACAGTCTTTCAGAGAAATTGCTCAGAGAAGCTCAGGTCTTCATCGGGGGTTCAGCTATTGGCTTAGCCAAAACCACAGGAGACAGATTACAAAACCATTTTCCTGAGACAGCGTTGCAAACCGCAGGATTTGCAGGTTTAAGCTACGGAATTGTGCGCTTTGCTAGTGCGAATACTCCGCTTCGTTATGTTGTGCCGGTTATCAGTACAGCAATGACCTATTCAATTTTGGCAAATTCAGTTAGAACATTGCCGGAACAATTCAACACCATGGGCGGTGCCTGGCAGCAAACATGGAATTCGCGGACTGAGTCCAATGTTCAAGAACAATCACGAAAAATCGCCGATACGGTGGGTCCTTTCCTCTTCGACGCGTCATTGGGCATGGTCAGCGGTTTGATTGGCGGAAAAATTGCCGCAAATCAAGTTGAGAATCGAGCCATACTTGGTTTCATGAAAGACAAATACCAAACACAATTCGACAATTCTGTATACCGCATCGCATCTGAGCCAGATGCCACAGGAATGAGATTTATTGGCAGTTCATTTGCTATCGAGCCGCAAAAGCTTGCCACAGCGTTTCACGTCATTCAAGATAAGCCAGGAACAAATTGGACTTTCCTGAACAAAACAGAGCGGGGAAATGCCGCAATAGTTGCAGGGTTTCCTCAAAGTGACCTCGCAATTCTAGCCGTAAAAGATGGACCTGCAATGTCACCGCTTCCTGTGGCAAGAACATTTTCAAATGGTGAACCTGGAATATTGATGGGTGTTCCTGGAAAAAAATTCGTCATGAGTCCTGCTCACTTTAATGAAGGAATTGGAGTAACAATGAATTCCTTCACCGCTGATTTAGGTCCAGAAGTCGCAGGGGGGCTCACTCGAACAATAAAAGGTGGAAAGGCATGGCCAGGCATGTCGGGAGGTCCTGCAATTTCTACCAGGGGCGAAGTCGTCGGTGTTATGACGTCGAGCAATCCGGTCCTGAATATTTTTGGTGTTGGTACCAATTCAGTTCCAGCAAGAAACCTGAACTACTTTATGGACATGATTGAAAGAAGCCAAACCCGAGGCTCTTTGAGCCTCACAGAAGCGTCTCAGCAACTCGGCTTTTCAGGCGCTAAAGTGCTCGATCAAATTCGAAAAGGAAAAATAGAGGCGTTTGTGATTCCATCGACAACAAACGTCGAGTCATGGGAATGGCGAATACTAAAGAAGTAAACTGTTGGCAATTCAGAGTCTTTTGTGACATGATCGACGCCCCGTCGTGGAGCCGATAAATGAAGATTCTCCTTTGCAACAAAAGCTATCCAGATGCAGCAAAGATTCTAAATAAGCTAGTTCCTGGTGTCGAGGTAATTAGCTGCGCACCTGAAGATGTTGCAAATCATTTAGAAGGAATTGATGTCGTGGTGCCCTCCGTTGCCAAAATAGACGCGGCTATTATCTCGGCTGGCTCTTTTGGTTTGATTCAGCAACTCGGAGTTGGAGTAGACTCCGTCGACATCGAGAGTGCCACCAAATCGGGTGTCTGGGTTGCGAACGTTCCGGCTGCAGGAAGTGGAAACGGTGAATCTGTAGCCGAATTAGCCATCATGCAAATGATGATGCTAGCCAGGAATGTGGACCTCGCACGCAAAAATTTACATGAAGGCGTATTTTTTAAGCCACAAGGAATGGCACTCTGGAATAAAACAGCTTGCATAGTTGGATTGGGTGACATTGGCAAATTGCTCGCAATGAGGCTAAAAGCATTCGGCATGAAATTGTCAGCGGTGAGAAATCACCCTGAACATGGTGCGCCTGCGGATTGCGGAGTTGAAAAAGTGTTTGGTACAAACGAACTCGGTGAGGCGCTAAAAGATGCTGATTTTGTCATTCTGGCAATTCCAGAAAGTAAATCGACACATCATATGTTCAATAAAGAAAGACTCGCGCAAATGAAAACTGGAGCCTTTCTCATCAATGTCGGACGCGGTGCCGTCGTTGATACTGAAGCACTCGAAGAAGCTCTAGAAAACGGACATATCGCTGGAGCAGGACTCGACGTATTCGAGAAAGAGCCAGAGAATCCGAACCTCGATTTGTTCAAACGAAATGTGGTGGCAACACCTCATATCGGTGGCAACACTGATGAATCAGTAAAAGGCGTTATTAAAGCCATCGCGAAGAATCTGACACTGTACAGACAAAATGAAGAACCGCTAAATTTGTTGAACAGTCCTGCAAAAGTTCGCAAGAGCATGCAAGTGAAATAGACCGTCCGCAAATGACTGCCAGTCAATAAATAGCAGCCTTTTGCAGAAGTGTAACAAGTGATTTGCACCCGGGGTTGATTCAGGATACAATGGCAAACCTGACCCGGACGGTTGGCGCAGTTGGTAGCGCATCACTTTGACATAGTGGGGGTCACTGGTTCGAATCCAGTACCGTCCAAATTTCTAAAATTGGAACGGCGGCATAGCCAAGTGGTAAGGCAGAGGTCTGCAAAACCTTTATCCCCCAGTTCGAATCTGGGTGCCGCCTCCATTATTTACAAGTAGCAACAAAGCAAGGTATTGGGTTCAGTACTTTGCTGTCATAAGTATTTGTTGCTAGAGAAACTAATCAAAATCGTCTGGTAAGTTTTCCACTTTGACTGACACATTCTTGTCGGCTCCAGCGCGCTTCAGGTGCACACTGACCTGATCGCCAGCTGAATGATTGGCAATCACCCGGCTGACATCATTAGGACCGTCAATCGCAGCGGAATCCATCTCCACAATCAAGTCACCGACTTGAATTCCAGCAGCATTGGCTGGGCTTGGAATTTTAACCTTAGTAACTTCGGCACCACGCAGAATACCAGCCCCAGTGGGGATCTCAGAAGGGTCACGCATCTCAACACCGAGATAAGCATGTGGGGCATTGCCTTTAGCAATAAGCTCTTCACCAATTTTTTGCACAATATTTGCAGGAATTGCAAAACCGATGTTCTGAGCTTCATCACGAATAAAACTGTTAATACCAACAACTTCACCACTCAGGTTTATCAGCGGTCCACCCGAGCTTCCGGGATTTAGAGGCACATCTGTTTGAATGAACGTGAGAGCTCCGGTTCGAGCACCAAAAGCGGGAGTAAAATTCTTCGCTTCGCGGTGCAACCCGCTGATCAAGCCCACCGAGACTGAGTTTTCATAGGCATAAGGATTTCCGATAGCAAAAACCCACTGACCAAGGCGCAGCTTACTCGGGTCGGCGAACCTTACAGTTGGCAAGCCAGTAGCAGCAATCTTTATTACCGCGAGGTCGCTGAAGCCATCACGCCCAATAACTTTGGCGTCATATCGGCGACCGTCTTTCAATGTCACACGCACTTCGTCTGCGTTTCGGACGACATGCAAGCTAGTCAAGACATAACCATCAGAGCGCAGCAGAATACCAGCGCCGGTTGTCCTCGTCTGATTACCTATCTCCTCGGTCGGAGTTTCGAGACCGAAATGCTTGCGCAATTTATGGACGCCGTCTTCGCGACCTCTTTGATCAAGCTTCAATCTCATCGCCTGATCGCGGCTGATCTGGCTCGTACTCACGATATTTACAACCGACGGAGCCACCTGATCAACGAGGTCTGCTATGGTGTCAGGTCCAAAGAGCTGCTTTCCCATGGAATTGGCAGCATGAGCATTGACTTCCTGTGCAGAAACCAGGGAAGAATGAGCACAACTTAAGTAGCCAATCAGCAAAGTGGAAAGCGCCAGGCGCAGCAAATCATTGGATTTCTTGTTTTTCAAGTCAAGTAGCATTCGATTCAGCTCATACAGAAGCCACACATTCAAGGATAGAATATATTCTAGTTTCTTGTGAAATGGTAATTGAAATGCACGCGTTGAAAGTCCAACAAAAAAATGTCTCGCTGGCTGTCATTATTGCAACCTTTTTGCTGAGTTCCTGCTCTTCAAGTCAGGAGGTTTCGTACAAATCTGGCGGCATGACGCAGACTTTTGTTGCTGGCAAAGATACCATCTCAGCAGAAAAATCATTCTTGCTGCCGATTTATCCAAATTCAAAACCAACTGGAGAAGTGCAAGCAAAGAGTGAAGAGGAACAAAACAGTTTCTTGATGCTAAGTTCTCCCGACCCAGTAAGCAAAGTTTCCGACTTCTATCAAGCCGAACTGAAAAAGGGTGGTTGGGAGTTACATCAAAATCAGATGCTTTCCGAGCTGGTTAATTTGACAGCCAAGAAAGACAGGCTTGAGGGAAGCATCATGATTTCGTCTGATGGAAAAAATCAGACATCGATAAGTCTCTCTGTGAATGTCGAGCCGGAAGGCACACCAGAAGTCTCGAAGGATGAATACGTACCAGATAAACTGAATCCACCTACGGACTAAGTTGCGACCATGAGCACTAGCGCGATTGGAGAGGTACTAACATCAACCATAACGGGCTTCACAGCGCAAGCCTGGACTGAAGATGGCGACTTCAGTGGAGTAGCGCAGCTGCCCAGTTTCGGCAGTTTCATCAAAGCGGTCTCGGAAGAAAAATCCCTCAGTGTTTACGCAGTTGTGCACAACATCATCACTGGCTCAGTAGATCAGCATCACAAGCCAGCCGCACTCAGAATGACCAGAGCAGAATTGAGACGAGAGCAACCGCAAATTTTCGCACTTCTAAAGACCGAAATCTACGCCACGATTGTAGGTTACAAACAGCACGAAAAATGCGTGAGTTCATTACCACCTTCACCACCAGAGGTGCACGATTTTGTCTATTTTGCATCAAAACAAGAAATGCAGCAATTGACAGAAAGATTCGATTTTTTGCGAATTTTGCAAAATACCACAGGTGTCCCAATCGATGAGTTGCTGGCAGCCAGCATTCGCATTGCAGCTAAAGAACAAGAAGACGAATATACTTTTCTTGTCAGCGCCGGGCAGCAGATCTCAAGGCTTTTCAGAGATGACTACGATAGATTGGGTTCAATCTTGAATAAGATTAGACCCTAAAGCATAGAGCTGTCTTTTTCGCCATACTTAAGGTAAAGCCAGACTGCAACACCAACGATAAGAAGTAAAATGGTAGACACAGCAGAACCGAAGGCCCAATCACGAACGATTAGATACTGGTTCTGAATCAAACTTCCAATGTACATATTCTTGGCACCACCCATCAAATCGGGGGTGACATAATCGCCCAAACTTGGCACAAAAACCATGATGATTCCAGCAACAATGCCTCTGAAGCTCAGTGGCACAATAACACGAAACAATGACTGAAAAGGTGTGGCACCTAAATCATATGATGCTTCAACCAGACGCCAATCTAATTTTTCCAACGAAGCATAGAGTGGCAAAATCATGTAAGTCACGTAGTTGTATACCATGCCTAAAAGAACCGCCCAATAGGTATACAACAGCACAGGAGGATTTGCGAAGCCAAGCCCTTGCATAAGATGGGTAGCCAGCCCTGCCGGTCTAAGTATGGTTATCCAGGCATAAATTCGCAACAAAAAGGAAATTGAGATCGGCACCGTGAGCAATACCATGAATAAGTTCTGCTTTTCTTTTGGAACAACAAAAGCCAGCCAGGCGGCAACTGGAAAACCAAGCAGCAAACAGAGTGATGTTGTGGCAAATGAAAGAACTATCGAGCGCCAGAGACAACTCAAATATGGGCCCTGGATGAATCGCAGATAATTGTCGAAGCTAAAGCCAAATGCAAAAGTTCCAAGTTCAGTTCGGTGTCCCACACTGAAAACCACGATGATTGCAAGAGGAACAATCATGAAAAGCGTAAGCCACAGTCCAGCAGGAATGAGCGTCAGTGCTGTTTTCGGAAACCTCTGCAAATTTTGCATGCTTGCATAAATCCGTTAGCTAGAGCCAAAACAGTAACTAAGAAACGTCAAAGTATAGCAAGCAAACGATGAACGAATATAAAAGAAGTCTCTTGTTCGAATTTTGTTGCTTGCAAGCATGCCAAGCAGGAGCAAAAGCTTGCAGGGGCGGTATTATTATCATGAGGTTTATTATGACAGGAGGTCAAATTCTTATGCACGAAAGACAAGGTGGTGGTGGTGGCGACCGTCCAATTTACTTGCGCCAATGGGTCGGCAGAACAGTGGCTGCAGTAACAGCGATTCAGAGCAAACACCTCGGACTCTTAACCAACATAGTTTTTGATGAAAAGCGTTTGATGTATATCGTGCTAGACGATCGCACAGTGTTGAATTTTG
Source organism: Obscuribacteraceae bacterium (SeqCode) (assembly GCA_044226015.1). Lineage (GTDB taxonomy): Bacteria > Cyanobacteriota > Vampirovibrionia > Obscuribacterales > Obscuribacteraceae > JAIEPM01. The sequence goes on along the minus strand of JBGAHS010000005.1, from coordinate 362,690 downwards.
ATCACGTAGTAGAAATCAGGCTAGAAAAGTGAGAATTCTCTTTTTAGGCACACCGGAATTTGCGGTTCCTTCGCTGGAAACCCTAATCGCTTGGAATGATGTCACAGTTGTCGGTCTTGTAACTCAGCCAGACCGACCCGCAGGGCGAGGCAAAAACATTTTTCCGCCTCCTACCAAACTAATCGCCGAGCGACACAATATTCCGGTGTTTCAGCCTGAAAAGCTGTCAAAATCACCCGAGATAGTCGAAGCCATGGCCGAACTCAAGCCAGACATTCTTGTGACTGTCGCCTTCGGACAAATACTTAGAAAAAACGTGCTCAACATGGCCAGATTTGGTGTCATGAATGTGCATGGCTCCTTACTTCCGAAGTTGCGCGGTGCAGCGCCGATAAATTGGGCGATTATTAACGGTGACACCATTACTGGTGTCACTACCATGTATTCAGACCCGGGTATCGACACTGGCAAGATGTTGCTAAAACGAGAAATTGCTATAACCGATGATATGGACGCAGAGTCACTCTCTGTTGCTATGTCACTGGTAGGAGCAGATTTATTGAAGGAAACCTTGAGGAAACTCATGGAGGGCAACCTTCTTCCTGAAGATCAAAATAATGATGAAGCCAGCTATGCGCCACTGCTGAAGAAAGAAATGGGTAACATTGACTGGACTAAGTCAGCAAAGGACATTCACAACCTCTGCAGAGGTCTTGTGGGCTGGCCGGGCACATACACACATCTGGATGGGCAACAAGTCAAAGTTGTGAGCACCAAACTGCTGGAACAAAAAAATGCCACCATGTCAGAACATGAGCCTGGTACGGTGATAAAAACTGCAGGTCAATTTATCGTGGCTTGCGGTTCACGAGGCAATGAGGCAATCGAGATCATCGACGTGAAGCCAGCCAGCAAAGGCAAAATGCCCGCAAGCGCATGGGCGAATGGTTTGCGAATGAAGCCCGGCATCAAGTTGAGCGTGAGCTAATGTCAATGCAGGGTTTAGCATCTAGAAGAACTGCCGTAGAGGTTTTACTAAAAGTCGAGCAAGAGTCAGCTTTTGCTAATCAGGCTTTAAATAATGCGTTTGCAAAGAATACCCTTCAAGAGCGCGACAGAGCTTTCGTGACCTACATAGTGCAGGGAACTTTGCGCCATCAACTGGAAATCGATGCTCAGATCAGTAAGTTCAGTAAGAAGCCTATAGAGAAGCTCAACCCCGTGCTGCGAGCAGTTCTGAGAACAGCGATTTTCCAACTTGTGCACATGAAAGACGTGCCACCATCTGCAGTGATAAATACTTCGGTAGAAATCGCGCGAAAAACGGGACACGAAGGTTCGGCACGTTTTGCCAATGCTCTACTGAGAAGCTTTCAACGCGCGGGCAACACAGAGCCTTCCCAGGAGACTGAGCCTGACCAAGACGGGGCAGCTGCTCAAGCAAACGATTCGAAGTCATTGAGCCAGCGATTCTCGATGCCAGAATGGATAATAAACCGTTGGCTAAAGCGATTCGCCATGGAAGAATGCGAAGCACTTCTGGAATATAGCCAGAAGATCCCCAACCTAATTCTACGTTGCAACGAAGAGGCAATAAGTACAGAGGGACTGATTTCTATATTTGAATCTAAGGGTATGACGGTCAAACGCTCTGACCTTATGAGCTCTTGTATTGAAGTTCTGGACAGAGGTTCACAAACTGGACCAATCAGCAAGCTGCCCGGTTACGCTGAAGGGCTATTCTCCGTTCAGGACGACGCCTCAGCCCTGGTGGTGACTTTGCTCGATGCCAAAGCAGGGCAAACCATCGTTGACCTCTGCGCGGCACCAGGCGGTAAGAGCATTTTCCTTGGCGAGTTGATGCAGAACAAAGGTCGTGTGATTGCTGTTGACTCCAGCGAAAAGCGCCTCTCGCTGCTCGGAAATGAAAGAAGAAGAATTGGTTTGCAGAACATCGAAACGGTCGTGAAAGACGGTAGAGAATTTTCCCCGGAAGGACCTTGCGAATCAGTATTGATTGATGCCCCTTGTAGCGGAACCGGGGTTCTCAACAGAAGAGCCGACTTGCGCCAAAACCGCAAAGCCGAGGACATCGAGTCACTGATAAAAATTCAGCGCGAACTGCTTGAGCAAGTTGCGACTTATTTGAAACCAGGTGCCAGTCTTGTCTATTCAACTTGTTCAATAGAACCAGAGGAAAACGAAGAGCACATTGATCGTTTCCTCAGAGAGCACAAGGATTTCAGCCCAGTTAATCTTGAGCCTTACTTTGGTGAAACTATTCTGCAGAGATGGCAACAGGAAAATCACTGGAGTGAAACGCAGAAACAGTTGCAAGCTGGGCGAATTCAGCTTCTTCCCTCTCGACATGCCTGCTCGGGCTTTTTCATCTCAAAACTTAAGCGAGACTCGCAATAAACGGGTATTATGAACAAGTACACGTTTGTCTGACATATACCTTTTTGCTCACGGAGCGTTGTCATGGAAATTATTCTAGGTTTGGTGTTTTTTGGCCTGGCGCTTGCTTTGTCCAGCTTGAAATTCGTCAATGAATATGACCGACTAGTGGTTTTTAGATTTGGTCGCGTTCAGGGTGTGAGAGGACCAGGTCCAGTTTTGGTCCTTCCAATATTCGAGAATTTTAGGAAGGTAGACACTCGTATGGTTACGATGTCGATTCCGATGCAAGAAATCATCACGAAAGACAACATCTCGGCAAAAACAGCTGCAGTTTGTTTTTTCCAGGTGGTAGACCCCTTTAAGGTCGTTACAAAGATCGAAGACCCATACTCTGCAACAAGTCAAATAGCTCAAACGACATTGCGAAGCATTCTGGGTCAGCATGAGCTGGATGATCTGCTCAGCGAAAGAGATAAAATCAACGCACAGCTTCAGGCAATCATTGACAGACAGACCGAAGGTTGGGGAATCAAGGTTAATGCCATCGAAGTAAAAGACGTTGAGATTCCAGAACAGATGCAACGTGCTATGGCTAGGCAGGCAGAGGCGGAACGAGAAAGACGAGCGAAGATTGTTGCTGCCGAAGGCGAACTTCAAGCCGCAGAAAAATTAGCTCAAGCAGCAAAAATGATTGCCACAGAACCAGGCGCAATGCAGCTTCGTCAACTTCAAACAATGGTTGAAGTTTCTGCAGAAAAAAATTCGACTTTGATATTTCCGATTCCGATCGAATTGCTGAATTTTACAAAGAAGTCCGGAGCCAGTGACGAAGACGTTCAACGCATAGCTTTGAAGGTCGGAGAGGTCATTAAGACCCAAGCAAAACAAGCGCAGCCACAGACTATAAACGTTGAGAGAAATCGCGAGTAATTTAAGTGCGCAGATTATAGGAAGCTGTCGGGAAGTCTAATTCAGACTTCCCGATACATTTGGGAGAGCTCTATATTGACTGAACTAATGCACGTCCCGTCCGATAGGACTACGTTCTCCGAGTGTTCCCTGTCACGTTCACGGTCGAGTATTGACTGTAGGGGACGGATTTGTGGTAAATGATAAATGACAGTGGCTAGAGGGACGTTTTTGTGAGCATGACGCGAAAAGGAATTACACTAACTGGAATATTTCTCTCACTTTGCTCTCAGGGAGTCATGATGGTAGTACCGTCCTGGGCAGATCAATCATCGACTTATCAGAACAGCCTAACAAAACCAGACCTGCTCGTTGTCCTCGTTTACGATCAGGACTGCCACATTACTTGCACAAAGGTTCGACCAATGATGCAAAAGTTGGTGGAATCATATGGACCCAAGGTTAAGCTTGCGGAGTTGAACACCGGTACAATTCCAGAATCTAGCAAAGTAGCAGAAACGCTTGGGGTCAGCAAGTTTTTTACTGAATCAACAGATCAAGCTCCGATTGTGGGCATCTTCAACAGTCAGGGCAAACGCGTAAAAGAGCTTCAAGGCTTCAAAGAAAAAGCGGTCTATCAGTCCGCAATTGATAAGGCGCTAAAGAAATAAGATATTCCGAGGTGGAATAGGGTCTACATTTTGGTTCAAGAACTAAACGCTGAATTAATCAACCGATCGCGATACATTGCTACAGCGATAGTCATAGGTTCTGTATTCTTAACCGTTTCATGCCTGATCGGATGGGCGTTTGACATAGACTCACTCAAAACACTTATGATGGGCTCTCGCATGTTGCTGCGCTCATCAAACGCTCTATCGCTTTTGCTTTGCTCACTCTCTCTTCTCTTGATTCATTTTTCTGAGCGACGTGCGGTTCTGGTAATTCCTGGAATCGCAATTTCAACGATGGTTTTTATTTTTAGCACTGTATTGTTTGTTGAAGGAATTGCAAATCTAGACTTTGATCTTGCATTCAAAATTTACGCACCAAATGAAGACTCCGCCGGTATAACATTTCCGGGTCCCATGGCAGCAAACATCGCGCTCAATTTCATTCTTCTTTCACTGTCCCTTGCTACATCAACTCTGAATGGTCATAGACTCCAATGGCTATGGCAGTCTTTGAGTTTCGCTTCCATGCTGCTTTCACTTTTTGTGTTCTTTGGGTTTCTCTGTGGTGTTGACACTTTATGCACCATGTTTGGTTGCGTAAGAATGCCTTTCACAATATCAGCTTTGTTCACACTGCTTTCGGCAGCCAATCTTTGTGCGACGCCTGAATGTGAGAGTGTCAAAATTTTTGTCACTGACAGCCTTGGGGGGCGCATTGCGCGGCGTTTCATTACCTTCGTTCTTGCAATTCCCATAAGCCTGGTGATCAGAGACCTGGGTGTATCTGCCGGTCTTTATGATGCCGCATTTGGCTGGGCTGTATTTGGAATTCTTGTTTTTGCATCTTTGATAGCTGTGGTCATTTGGAGTGCACGGTCGCTAGACCTCATCGACAGCAAGCGAAAAGAAGCCGAACAAAAGCAAGTGGAATCAGAGCAAAAATTGGAAAAAACAGAACTCCATTTTACGAAAGAGATGGCCCGGCAAATCGCTCAAAACACGGGCTCACATACAGCGGCAAAGCTTCGCAATATCTGCCTTACTTGTACAAAAGAATTCAAAATGGATATTGAGATTTGTCCAGAAGACAACGAAGAGCTTGTCAAAATCGCCGACAGCTCAATAGTCGGAACGGCATTTGCCGACAAGTACTTTATTACAGAAGAACTCGGAAGTGGTGGCATGGCCACAGTTTACAAGGCAAGACATCTATTTTTAGACAACAAGATTTTTGCAATAAAAATACTGAACGAAAATATCGCTTCAGATTCTCTCCATATTAAGCGCTTTCAGCATGAAGCAAAAACGGCCAGTAAGCTTGAGCATCCTAACCTGATAAGAATTCATGATTTCGGTATTTCGCGTACAGGTCAACCATACCTGCTGATGGATTTTATCAAGGGTAGAACGCTGCAAGACCTTCTTGATGAATGCAAGCGAATAGACGTTGCGCAATTTGATCTTATCTTTTCACAAGTATTGGACGGGCTGGAGCAGGTACATGCAAGCGGTATTGTTCATAGAGATCTGAAGCCAGGAAACATTATGCTCGTCGAACAAGAAGATGGAAAAGAATTAGCAAAAATAGTCGACTTTGGAATTGCAAAAGCTGGAAATGAATCAGAAGCAAATCGACTGACACGCACCGGAGAGGTTTTCGGAAGCCCACTCTATATGAGTCCGGAACAATGGGAAGGCAAACCACTTGATGGACGAGCCGACCTTTATTCGATAGGTTGCATGATGTACGAAGCAATTGCCGGGTTTTCACCTTTTGAAAGGAATTCCATTTTTGAAGTTTTGCAAGCCCATGCATTTGGAGAAGTTCCTGCTATGCCTAAGAGTCTTCGCATTCCAGACCGAATACAAAATGCTGTTAAAGCCTGCCTTGCAAAAGATAAAGAAGAGCGACCAGCAACTGCGCAAGCGCTTAAATCAATGCTCAACTCAGGCTCCGCTGAACTCAGAACCACTACATCACAAAATATGATCTAGATCGGAAGCTTCATGTCCAGACTGCCTGGGGGATCCATCACGACTTTTCAGATCTATTTCTTCTACTGCGTTTGTTGAGACTTCAAAAAGGCTTCTAGAGTTTGATGTTTTGGCCGCTTCAAAATCCAAATGCAAGCCTCTACAACCGCCTCACCGAGTTCTTTATGAGGCTCGTCTTCAACATCTGCTGCAAATACCAGTTTGTATGGAGCAATATTCTCTCCGTACCAGAGAAAGACACGGTACGAATCTTTGTCCATACCAAAATTCAACAAAAGATGGTCGAGATCTTGAGGGGGCGAGACATCAAATCCACGCTCAATCTCGGTTATAGAGTCCAACCCCATCGGAACATCAAAACCGGCCTTCGTACTGCCAAACATGCCGGCCTTGAAAGAACGTCCTCGAAGAACAACCATAGAGTTGTTATTGCGACGATAGGATACCCAACCTTTCCAATCTTTGGGAACCTTATCTCCTATTCTGACCTCAATGTCTTTTTGCACAAAATCAAGAATGCCAACACATGCGGGCGCCAGCACAGAAATGTTGTGCTTGCTCTGCTCTTTGGCAGCCAATTCAGCTTCTAATTCTAAGAGGCGGTGATGAAACATGCTAGACTCTCCCCACCAATATTATGCCCTATCAGCCTGGCAAAATCGAAAAGACTCGAAAGTCTTCTACTGCTTATCAGGAAGGAATATGCGTGCCATACGTTTCAGTTTATCGGAAGTGACCTATATCATGATTCACTTGTAAATCTGAAGGAATGCCAGATGGCAACTACAACCAGGAGTTAGTTTCAAACAAAGAGGAAAGCGGAATGAGCAAGAGCGAAGGTTCCACTAAAGATGATTGGTGGTCGCAAGGCACCGAAGTCTTAAAGTCCTTTCGAACAATTCCAAAGACGCTCATGCTTATCTGGGAAACCAACCCAAAATACGCAAGCCTGGCAGTGATGATTGGTCTAGCGCAAAGCAACATTCCATTGATCAACATATGGTTGGCAAAAGTTATTGTGGATCACCTCGTAGCATCAACTGGGGAATTCCAATCCGTCCACAATCTATTAAATATCGCCAGCTCAGCTGCAGCGCAAAAACTCTGGTGGCTACTGGGAACTTTTACCTTACTTGAGGCTGTGAGTTCTGCAATAGAGCCATCAAGAAAAGCGGTCGATGCAATTTTATCCAGCCTCATAATGCAGAAGGTCAAAGTTTCTGTAATGAGGAAAGCAAACGAAATTGAAGATCTCTCTGAATTTGACGGACCGAACCCAGCCGCAACACACTTGACGAACGAAGATTGGAGAATTCCATCAATCCTTCAGTCTTTGATTTGGTTGTGGAATTTAGGCACTACAACAATGGTTGTGGCAACTAGCTTAGTTCTTTGCCAGCCGCTTCTCATGGTGTTTATAGTCCTCGGAGCAATTCCAAGCGTGATTGTGGAATTTCAAAACTCACGAGAGATGTGGAGACAGTCTTTGTGGAGATCTCCTGAAGGTAGGCGCATGAGCTACTTCTCGCAAACCGTTACTCAACGAGGTAACATTCCAGAATTGCGTTTATTCAGTCTCGGCGAATTCTTTGTCGGCAGATTTTTACAAGCATCATCAGCATTTATCGCCAAAGAAAAACTTGCTCACAAAAAACGGGCAACGAAGGCAGTTTTTCTGCGAATACTTTTCAGCTTGTTTGATCGCGCGGCATACGCGATTATTGCGTTTAAGACTCTAGCAGGAAAGCTCACTCTTGGGGACTTTTACATACAGACAAACTACACCATGCGTCTGTACAAATGCGTTAGTGAATTTATTTGGGCAGTTTCCGGTCTTTACGAACACTGTCAATTCCTGAATACATATTTTGAATTCATGGAGAAAGATCATCACAAAGAAAGCACTCCAAAGGAATCCGAAAACGAATGGAAGTTGCAAGCACCCGCTCCGATCGCAAAGGGAATTGAATTCAAAAATGTCAAATTTCACTATGCCAATAGTGATTATGAGGTTTTGAAAGACATCAATTTTACTATTAAACCGGGACAGAAAGTAGCTCTCGTTGGTGAAAACGGAGCGGGAAAAACAACCTTAGTGAAAATATTGAGTTGCCTCTACAAACCTAGCGCGGGTGAAATTCTGGTGGATGGTATCAAACTCAGTGACATCGACGTTGATAGTTGGCGAGCGCAAATAGGCGTAATCTTTCAAGACTTTGCACAATACAACCTCACGATCGGAGAGAATATCGGACTCGGAAACGTCAACTTCATTGAGGACGAGCAACGCATTAGCGAAGCTGCGAAAAGAGGCGGCGCACACGATTTCATATCGAAGCTTGACAATGCTTATGATTCGAATCTTCGAGCGTACTATGAGGAAGACGACAAACACACGAATTTATCCGGAGGGCAGTGGCAAAAAATCGCCCTTTCAAGATTGTTTATGCGAGTGGCTCCGAAAGATGAGTCATACAAAGATGGCAAATTCGCACAGGTTCTCATTCTTGATGAACCAACAGCATCTCTTGACGTGGAGTCAGAACACGAGTTATTTGTTCAATTTCAGGAATTAACCAAGGGCAAAACCACCGTCCTAATTTCTCACAGGTTTTCCACAGTGCGAATGGCAGACCTGATTATGTACCTGGCAAACGGAGAAATTACTGAGCAAGGCTCGCATGATGAGTTAATGGCGCTGAAAGGCGAATACGCACGACTCTATAAACTGCAAGCAGATAAATACGCGTACTAGTGCGGTCCAATGTTCAATTCTCGCGCGGCAAAAACGATTGCCATCACAATTAGAATGATGCCAAATACGGTGCGCAGGTTTTGGTCCTTAGCTTTCAGTGAAAAATAACTTCCAAGCCAGGCTCCAGGCAAGCTTCCGCCTAACATGGGGATAACAACCCACCACAAAACATGTTTGTGCATTGCATGCACAACTGTCCCCGGCAACGCAACCAAAGCCACCACTATCAGAGATGTTCCAAAAGCGGCTTTGAGTGGCAAACCCAGAAAATAACAATAAGCCGGCACCATCACGAAGCCGCCACCTATACCAAGCAAGCCGGACATGAGCCCAACAACTAAGCCGATGAAAGCCGCAATGAGAGACTTGCGCTTGTCCATAACGAGGACATCATCTTCACTACTCTCGTCGCCAGATTTTGCCTTAAGTTTAGCTCCAGCACCAGTAAGAAAGTCAAACGCAACTAAAAGCATCAGCCCAGCAAGCATCAACATCAGAACGGAACCGTTAACATTGTGGCTGTATTCCGATGCAATTACAGTACCTATAATGGCGGGCAAACTCGAAATAAGAGCAAGCCGAGGAACAATTTTTCCCTGCTTCAAATAATTGAAAACACCAATTGCTGCCGTTGGAAGTATCATCGCAAGCGTACTTCCAACAGCTTCATGAGCAGTCAAACCTAAGACATGCCTCACCAGTGGCACCGAAATAATGCCACCACCAACACCGAATGCACCAGCAAGAAGTCCTGAAAACAAACCAATGGGCACGATCTCAAAGATTCGTGCCCACTGATCAGTACTCATTTTTCTACCGCGATGACTAGCGGATGTGTCTTTGCATTTCCCTTGGGAAATCGCGACTCAAGTCAGCCAGGTTGTTGAACATTGTGTGTCTTGCAATCAAGCGCGCATATTCTGGCTTGCGGTTCATCGCAAAAACCATTCCTTGAGGATCGAGTGCGATTACTTTATCGGCATTAGGATTGCGCAATAACTTCTGGGTTGCGTTTTCCCACTGCGTCAAACGACGGCAGGTGTAATGATCAGCTTCGGCAATTTTATCAAGGTGTCTGTGCTTAGCTAATACAGCGGCCGGAAACGCGTGTGTACATATAGCAGCTACAATGCGTGGATCAGCTTCAACAACTTTATCGAGCCACTCGTACTTAGCCATACGATAGGCAATCCAATAATCCTTCTTGATTCGCTCAGGAGTTACTGGAGTAGAACTTACGCTTGTTGGAACCGTTGTTCGCAACGAAGGTTCATCAGCTTTGGACACTTGTGCAAACCCAACTGTCATCAGTGCAGCGAGTCCTGCCAAGAGAACTTTCTTATTTGCTAACGCCATCGATATCCCCTCTCCGAGCATTATTGAAAAAAAATGACAACCAAATACGGTGCCTAGTAAGTCTCTTGATTCTAACATAAGTCCATGTTAAGGGCGACAAGTTAAAATACTAAGGTGAGAACATTTGGGTGGCCAAGATGACAGACCCGTTCAATTCGAGACCTGAAGAACAGAAAAAAGAGAATGCCGAGAGGAAAGATAATCCCGAAAAGCAAGCGGAGAATAGTTTTTCGCAAAAGGACTTGGAATCCCAAAATACTCGCCAGAAGCACGAGACCAAACAAGATGATCCAAATTTGAGCAAAATTGATCTTCAACTTTCCTCAAGAACATTTGGATTCACGCCCGGGCAAGGACCGCCCTTTGTCTTGAAGAAGGCGGATTTTCTTAAACCTGATCATGACAAGCCAGCACATGAACTCAAGAACTTGATTAGTAATTTTTTGAATGACACAAAGCTGCCTGATGAGCATAAATTATCAAGTACAGAACTGACGGAGATAAGTTCAAATAGGGATCGGTTGTCAAGCGCGCAGAGCATTCCCGATGCGGTTATGTCAGCGTTGCAACTACGGCGGGTTTACCAAGAGGTAAAATACCTCGAAGAAGAGAAGCGAGCCCGAGATCTCCTACTCGGTTTAGATCCAACAAACCAGATTGGCAGACAGTTAATGAAGGAACTGGAAAAGATGCACCCTCAAGATATCGCGATGGCACCACATACACTCGTAGCGATTCCGCCAGATACCGGGCTGAGTCGAAGAAGACTGAGGTCGCGAGTCAATGCCCTTGCTGGTGGCAGAGTGATAGTTGTTGGCGATCTACTTATAGATGAACTTCTGGAAGGCAGACCAGAACGTATATCCAGAGAAGCACCAGTATTGATACTAGAGCATGTTGGAACGGAGCTAATTCTCGGTGGTGCTTCAAATGCTGCAGCGAACCTGGCGGCGTTAGGTGGTATGTGCCACGCCATCGGAGTCTGCGGCAGAGACGAATACGCGAAGAAGCTGGCTCGACTCTTCGAAAAAGCTGGTATCACCCATGGTTTAGTTGAAGACCCCAGCAGACCTACAACTGTAAAAACTCGAATTCTCTCAAGTGCTCATGCACTGAGACAGCAATTGCTAAGGCTAGACAGAATTTCTCACGAGAAATTAAATGACGAAATAGCAGGTCGAGTAATCGACAGGTTGGATTCGGTAGCTGGATCTTATGATGCAATTATTTTGAGTGATTACAAAGGCGGTCTGATAACAGACAGAATTGTTGAAGGCACTCTCGAAATTGCGCAAAAGAAGAATCTTCACGTAATCGTTGATGCACAGGACAGATTTGAACGGTTCAAAGGCGCGGCCATGATTACGCCAAACCAACCTGACACAGAGGCAGCGATTGGTTTCAAAATAAATTCAAAAGAAGAAGTTGAGGAAGCTGGTCGAAAAATGCTTGAGATCAGCGGAGCGCACAATGTTCTTCTGACAAGAGGCGGAGCCGGAATGGTTCTGTTCCAAGAAGGCAACTCAATGTTTGAGCTACCAGCTTTCAATAAGAGTGAGGTCTTTGATGTGACTGGCGCTGGCGATACGGTGGTTTCGACCATGACACTGGCGATGGTGACTGGGGCAAGCATGACCGAAGCTATGGCTCTGGGTAATCTGGCTGCCGGTCTGGTGGTCAGAAAAGTTGGCACTGCGACTACCAGTCGCACCGAACTGCTTGACGCACTAGAGAATTTGCGAATTCCTGAATAGTCCTGCCTGCAGGAATCGCTTGTTCAATTAGCAAATTTGTTTTGCAATTGCCACGTATGCTGGTTCATTAGATGCTGCGCCCTTACGAGCAGATTCTTTCATGGTATCAAGATGTTCTGACTCGCCGCAAAGCGCAAACATCAGAGCACGCCTACCAATTTCAGCAATTCTTTCCATTGTCGCGGCGATTTCTCTTTCGTTAGCTTCGAGCATAGCGCTATGGTTTTCGTTAACTTCACTTGTTTGACCAACTTTTCTGTCGGTTTCATTTACGCTTAGAAGGTTGAGTCCTTCAGCTGAAGATTCTGCCTTGTTATTGTTAGGCATGGCTTTGTCGTTAATTTCGTGGCTCATGATTTTGAATCCTGTGTAGATTGCTCCCTGTGATTGGATGTACCGAAATTGAATGTTTCTTAGACAGTGCTCATACGTAGTTTCCCCATGCAAATCAAAACATTCTTAAAACATTTGCAGCTCAATGCTTTCCGGGTGTCATGTCTTTGCCAATTTCGCTGTTTTTCAGAAAGGCTTTTCGCAGCATTCATTTTACTGAAAAGCATTGCTCTGAATACCTTTACAGCCATTTCAATGGAGCGCAAAACAGTGCGGAAGTCCGCACATGCTCCAAAACTCATACAACGTCAGCGTTTTAAGACTTCCCCTGACTTTGCGGAAGTCCGCAAGTCCATGCGGATTTCCCTGAGAGCTTCGATCAAAGTGCGGCGATTTAAGGAGCTTTGTTCGCATCAAGCGCTACAAGAAAAAACTAGATTGGCTGTACTTGCATGCTTATAGAGCAAAAATACCATTGACAGACATACACAAGTATGGCATATTAGCATACACAGTGACTCCTCCAGCTATTGCTCTGCTGGCGGTAGTCCATTCTGGATCAGGCCATTGCGCGGATCTGGGAGCAGAGGCCGGTATGTCCCACCACGGTGGGGTGTATCGGGGATGGCGGCCCCCCTCTGTTTTTCCTAGGTCCGCTAGAAGCGCAGCGCAGCCCCCCGGCCGGCGAGATTTGAAATATCTGTCCTGAACACTCCTCCAAGAAGCGGGAGCGTCACCCTGCGACGCAGACTTAGACTGAGAAAATGCGGTTTCAAAAACCTATCAGCACCGCAAATCTACTTCCGCAGATCTGAAACTGAATTCGCAAGTTTGCGGAGGTGCCAGCTTCACACGAGAAGCGGCACCTAAAATAAGGCATTTCAGCAATCTTCCATACATGCAGAATTAATACGTTCAATATAGCAAAGTACAGCAAAACCTGCATAAATAGCTGAACACGCAATAATGCTCACTTTCTTAAAGGTGCTAGACTGGCGAAGTTCAGAATTGGGGTTGGAGATAAAATGAAGGTTCTTGGACGTTATAATCCATTCGATTTTTTCCTTTTGCTGGTGCTCCTCATATCTGCAGGTGGTTTTGCAATGGCGCAAACTGGCCACGCAGGTGTAGACAAAGTCATCGAGTCGAAAGGCAAAGTTAGCATTACCGTATATTTTGCAGGGCTAAAAACGCGAGACCCCAACCTCTTCAAAGTCGGCGAGCAAACGGCTCTAACCATCAGAAACCAGCCCGTTGAAGGCACTTTGACGATTGAAAACGTGAAGGAATGCAAGAAGCAAATTTCTTTTCTCACGCAAGATGGCACGGTAAAGTCATTTGACGACCCCTCACAACCGCTTGCCCATGATTACGAAATCACGATCAGCAGCGCAGACACTTTAGGCACCGCAGATGGTTACGTAGTCAAAGGGCAGAAAATCAAAATAGGTAACCCGATAGAACTGGAAGCAAAAACGTACCGCGTGCAAGGTACAGTCGTCGACATTCGTTAATCTGGTCAACCAATGTCTTTAAGAGATAAATTTGAAAAAGAACTGGTACCGGTTCTGTCGCTGAGCCGCTATGACATCGTCTGGGCTTCGGTGTTGACCGAGTCAATGTTCTGCCGCATCTGGTCTAGCCTGAAAGCTAGCATTCAAGCAGCAGTTTCGAAGGTTCCACTTGCTGACACCATCGGCAAACTTTGCGAAATAGGCTCTTTTGCAATGGTGCTTCTTCTTTTTCTGATTATCCCAGCACCGATGTTCGCTGACGACAAAGAGAAGCTCGCGCTTCTGGTTCTAGCAGCAAGTGCGATTCGCATTTTTGGCATGCTGATTTCCAACAAGGGAAGCTACAAACCATGCGCAACAGATTTCCTTGTTCTCGCATTTGCAGGTATGAACTTTATTGCCACAGCGTCTTCGTTTTATCCGCTTCAGAGCTTGAAAGGGCTATCAAAAATGATAGTCTACTTCTGCTCCTATTTCCTATTTACGAGCACACTGCAGCAGACCTCTAACAAACGAGCACTCCTGGTAATCGGAGCTATGTTGGCATCAGCGACTCTAGTGTCGCTTTACGGATGCTACCAGTACAAAATTCATGTAGCACCTCTTGCCACCTGGGAAGATCCCAGCTCCGACGACAAAACGACGCGTGTTTATTCGACACTGAAGAATCCAAATCTTTTAGCGGGCTATCTGGTGCCACTAATTCCGCTCAGCCTTGGCTCGGCAATAATGGCGTTTTGTCAAAAGGGATGGAAATGGTGGACAGGAGTTCCAATTCTTGGAATAGCCGCTGTCATTACTGCCTGCACCTGGTTCACTGGAAGCAGGGGAGGCTACATGGGCATCGGTGTGGGCATCGCAGCACTGGCTTTCACCGTACTTCTCACAATCTGGGGGCAAAAGCCCAAACTTAGAATTCCAATCGTGTGCCTGTTCCTGATAGCTCCAGTAGCACTGTGGGCGGTGCTACATTTTGCTGCGCCCAGTTACGAGCATAGAATTGCTTCAATTTTTTCTGGCTTCGGACACAGCTCAAACGCTTACAGACTGAATGTTTATGCATCTTCAATAAAGATGTTTATCGATAACTGGTGGCTCGGAGTGGGTCCGGGCAACTCAACTTTCAAGTTAGTCTACGGACTCTATATGAGAAGTGGCTTCGATGCTTTAGGTACATATTGCGTACCTCTTGAAGTTGCGGTAGAAACTGGTGTTCTTGGTCTCTGCGTATTTCTTGCCATGGTTGTCAGTGTTCTTACAAGAGCTCACGAAACATTCTGGAATAACAGAGAGAATCCAGGACGCTGGCTGGCAGCTGGAGCAGCAGCAGGTTTGGCAGCGATGATGATTCATGGACTGGTTGACACTGTGTATTATCGACCGCAGGTGCAGTTCGTTTTCTGGATGCTGCTGGCAATATGTATAACCGCAGGCAGAAGAATCACTAGCTCTACAGCTAAGGAAGAATAGCTGTCATGAGTATAATCGCGCGCCTCCAGGAATTCGACGGAAGACAACTGGGTGAAGACGAACACAGCGATCCAATAATCGGAAAATTGTTGCCCGGGCTTAGCAAAAAGGAACTCGATGCGTTGCAGGTCATGCTCCCGTGCAGGCTTCCAGAACATATTATCGAACTGCTTCAACTTACTCGGGGAATTGAACCTTCTCTCGATGCAATCGATTTTTCCGGCTTGTCACTTGCGGACGTTTCGATAAGAAAGGAACTCTTTCCATACGGTCTACCTGTAGCTGGAGATGGTGCGGGAAATTACTGGATCGTTGACCTGACACCACAAAGCACAGATTGGGGTCCAGTATTTTACTATTCGACCAATCCAGAAGTCATAGTGTGGCAAGCAAAAACTTTCAGCGAATTTGTAGGTCAACTACTTTCATTTGCAAGCTTCGAAGAGGGTTCGCCAATTGAAAAAGTTCACGACAAATATGCAGCACGAATTTGGGCAGAAAACCCAAACCTAATTCCACCAGAAAAAACGCAGGAGCCTGGCGATTCTGAATTGGGACTTTTTGCCCAGTCTTTAAAGAAAGGCTATATGTTCGTTGACTTGCGGAAAGGTAAAACCGGAGACGGTCTTTCGTGGCGAAGATATGCAGAAAAAACAGAGCTCGTTCGATACGGAAACGTCAGATTATTCGCTTACCGAAAAATGCCAAATGTGGTGAATCGTCTTTTTGGCTACTAACTCAAAAATGGGTAAGCCGGCAGTTCGCTCAGACGTTCGTCAATTAAAGCTCTGCCAAACGTAAAATTGTAAACAACCTCCATTCCCTCAGGCAAACTTCTGTTGATTTCATCATCAAGGAAGCAACCAATGCCGGTGGCATCAATGTCTAGAGATCTGGCAGTCAAATAAAAGAGCTGTCCAATAAACCCTGCTTCCTGATGTACGTATCTGTAAAATCGTTCTCCAAAAACATCGAATGCCGACTGCATGTCGGCAACGAGTGAGACGGCAAAAATGCCATCAGAAGCAATGTCTTGCATACAACTTGCGTATTTCGAAAAATTCCTGCAGTTAGATTCGTTCAGGCAAGTCAAGTCAAAAGTATTTCGGTCGAAATGGTAAACACCAGGTGCGATACCATCAACTCGATGGACATACAATAATATGTCGACAAAATGACTCAACTCCCTTTCTGTCGGGTCAAAGGAAAGCACCTTCCCAAAAGAGGATTTGAAACCACGTGTAGAGTCGATCAGTATGCGACTAAACCTGGCCAAACTCGACTTAAATCTATGGTCCATCTCAACAGCAGAGCGGCGAGTTCGCATAACTCGCTGGGCGCTGCTAGCAGCAGGCAAAGAAGCGGATTTGTTGTTGAGATTAAGACGCTCTGCAAGATCATCACTTTGCAGAATGAATCGCGCATTGCTTATTATTGTGGAACCAACAACGTTATCAGAACTTGGCAAACAGCCAGCGCGATAAACTTCCTCAATAATGTCATACGAAATTTGAGAAGACGAAAGCTGGTTTGGCGAACCAATAAAACCTGATGGCTTAGCGGAATCAAAATGAGATACAGGTTCATCACCGACCTTTGCATATAAAGGAATGAAAAGCATAGGTCGCTCATCGAAAGATTCAATTCCAAGCAGCCGACTTACTTCCTCATCGCTAAACTCATTAATTACTCCTGTTTGCCAGCCAAGCAAGCTCGCTGATAAACAAATGGCTGCTGATGCATGACCCAGGTCAAGCTGGCAATATCGAAAGGCTCGCTCTCTGTACTTCCACGCTTCCCGCCAGAAAATACTGGTCAAGCAGATAATTGCATTTGGTGGCGGATCATTCTCTCTTTTGAGCACCGCCCATAATGGCTTAAGGATAGAGGCTGAAGACCTTTTTTCCAGAGAGTGATTTCTAACCCGATAATGGTACACACCATTTTCGATACCACTCCACGAATCAAAGAGGATATGAGTTTCTGTTGGATGCAAGTTGCCGGATGATGGATTTACACGCAGTGCCCATGATTCCGAGGTTCCCTTTATTTGCTTCCATGCGCTTATTGCCATACTGTAGAAGAGAAGCTCTGAGATTGATTGCAAATCTGCAGGCGCTTGATCTTGTAGGTTTGCACTGTCCAGCGCTGCTTGTAAACCATCACACTGAGACTGAATCATCTGCTTTATGAGTGAGTGCAGCTCAAGAGGGCGCTCGCTAAACTTCGTTGGCAACTCAAGAACTTCGGCCCCGTCATAAACACGAAATGGATTGGGTTGTGTCGCCCAGTCGAGCCTGTGCCCCGATGAATAGAGGCTCTGTATCGTGTGCTTGGTTTTGCGATGATAACTGTAACTTTTAGACGCAAAAACAGATTTTTCTTTTTCGATATCAGACGTTGTCATATAAACCAGGATGGTAAGCCCTTTGCGACCCGCTCGTCAAGAAGAGGGAACTAGGGTAAATACTGTGTTGCATTATTCCAAGAAGTTATATTCTGTCATTAGAAGCCGCCGGATTTTTTCGTATGGGCCGTGCGAGAGATTAACCAGCCGGCGGCTCCGAATTATCAAAAGAGAAACATAGTAAGTCGTAGCTGGTGCAGCTCGACTTTTTTGCTTTAAGGCAAATTGAACCAATGCAGAATGAACGTAAGAATTGCGTAAATTAAGTAGTACCAGCAGAAACCGTCGCTTGAGGTTGCCATACACCGGGTATGCAATGTGCATACCAATAGGTAGTCACTGGATATATCTCTTAGAAATGCGGATCAGGCGATGGAAGAACGTTTTTTTACTATTGATGAAGCAAACAATTTGTTACCAGAACTGACGGAGTTAATGCGGAAAGCGAACTCCGAGCTAGACAAGAAATCATCCAAACTGCAGGTCTTGAACGACATTTACCTCAAGGCAGAGCAAGAACTTGATGAGAGCGGGGCTCCAGAAGATGACACCGATGATGGTATCGGCAGATTTCGCAAACAACGTGCAAATTTCGAAAAAGCAATAAATGACCTGTCAAAAGAACGCGCTGAGTTTATTCGTTGCCTTGAAACTTGGGTCGACGAGATAACAGGAAAAGGCGTGATTTTAAGAAAGCTCAGAGACGGACTTGTTGACTTCCCAGCTCGCAATGGTGATTTCAAGTATTACCTCTGCTGGCAGTTTGGTGAAGGAGATATAACCCATTGGCATCTCGACGGTGACGGGTACATCGGTCGAAAAGCTCTCGTTACGCTGAGAGAGTATTGCTAAATCGCAACCACCTGACATCACAATTTTCAAATCTCATATTTTCTCGGACATCCGTTGCCGTCATAGTTTTCAGGTCTGGCTCATTTTGTATTGCCAGTGTATAATTGTCGCGTTCGTTCATCGGCAATTTTTTGGCAGGTAAAAAAATGAGGTCTACTCTTACTAAGTTTGCAGTTCTTTCAGCAATACTTTCACTAGCTGCTCCAGCAGCCATGGCAGCGGGTTCTGCAACCACAATCAACGCTAAAGTTGGATATTTCAATCTAGCTCTCGTCAAAGCTTCCTACCCGGAATCTGCTGGCTCTGAGGCACTGAGAGTACAAGCAGAGAATCAATTGCGTAGAGATGTCGAAGAAGGCAACAAGCGTCTTCAAAAAGCTCAAGAAGAAAAGAAAGAAAAAGCAGAAGTTGAGAAAATGGCTCAACAGCTGCAAACAGAAATCAACGCAAAGCAAAGAGCATTGATTGAACTCGTGCAAACACAGCAACAAATTGCTAATCAGCAAATCGCCAGTGCAGTAGCCCAAGTCGCTAAAGAAAAGGGACTCGACCTGGTTGTTGATGGCGCCGGTGTTTATTCCGGTGGCGACAAGATTATCGCTAGCGGCGAAGACATCACTGATGCTCTCGTGAAGAAACTCTCTCCAGCAGCTGGACTGAAAACTAGCGCTCCGGTTGAAAAGCCAGCAGAAAAGGCTCCCGCTAAATAGTCTGAAACGCTACGGCTGCTAACCGCAGCACTGTTTCAGCTAAAGGGGAGCAATTGGCAAAGAGAATCACAAAAGCGATTTCAAAAACTCAGCCCTGGCGGAGCATTATGCTCTGCCAGGCAATTGCTTTAGGCATCTCACCGCTGCTGCCACTGTCGGCGATGGCACAAACCACGCCTGCAAGTGCCGGTGCAGCAGCAACGCCTCTCACCGCCGGCAATACCACCATTTTGCCGACAGACGTGGTTCCTCTGACTGACAGAGATGCAGACAAGACTCCAATCGGAGAGCTTCTGCAGCTGAAAGTAATGCAACGACTCCCGGCCAACCTTTATTTTTCGTCCAGCGTTGAAATCACGGGTCGTAACGAGACAAACCCATTTCAGTTTCCAACCAAGCGCAGACTTATGGCAGATTTGCCACGACCAGCACAGTGGCGCTTACTAAGTGAAACTCAACAAGCTAGCTTGTACGACATCATCGGTCAGGTAGCACGCAACAACATGGTCTTCCGTGCCCTGCCCAACGTGTCAGGTGGCTGGGCATTCACCCCGCACACGCGCTTGTTCACAAACTACTTCATGATTCGCGACCAGCTCGCACACAGTATGCGGCTGAACACTGTCATCCATTCTTATGCGATTGGCTTACAACATGACATGCCTGTTGGAGCAAAAGGCAGCTTGCAATTCGAGTTCCAGGGAAGAGAACTCTGGCAATTGCACCAACAATCAGTATTCGACTTCCTGCCAGGTGTAACTTTCTCGTACATTGCAACGCCTCGCACAGTCCTTTTCGTGAACGCGCTTATTCAGGCCAGAGGTAAAGCTCCGTTTCAGGCACCTACGAAGGAAATCGATCCATTTTATACATGGGGTGGACTTTACCAGAAAAACGGTTGGACATTCTCTGCATCAACGACGTTCGTACAGAACTTCAGAGAGCCGTTCCACCACAACGCCACAACTCCGAAGAACAGCTACGTCTTCATTTCAGATTTTGAAATTGCAAGAAGAGTTCTAAAGCAATACCCAGGTCTTCAAGCATTTGTGCGCGCAGAACCAATCTGGAACTTCCATGCTTCCAACATACCTAGCCTTGCAGGTATGGACTTCCGTTTGTTCTTCGGTATGAGATTTGCAATGGCAAAGCCGCCGCTGACTTCAACGCTGCAGCAAATTCGTGAGCAATTGAAGCAAGAGGGAGAAGAAAATCCTGGCGGACAGACTAAGCCCTCTGCTGAAATTGAACCTGAGCATCCAATTGCACAAAATCCTCAACCTATTCACGGCTTCCTCGAATCTTCGACCCTTGCCGAGACCTGTCAATTGCCCGAAGGCGAAATGCCAGTCATTGCTGAAGAACCGTCTCTTGACTCAGATCAGTCGACACCAAATGTAGTGGCTAAAGCTCCGACAGTCGAAGAAGCAAAGTCTGTTAGCACAAGCGTTGCTGCAAACAAGTATCAATCTGCAGATAAGCAAGACACCCAATCAATTGCTAGCGACAACAGCAGAACTATCGACGTTATAGCTCAGGAGACATCAAGCAAAAATTCTGAGCAAAACAAAACTGCAGTTAATGAAGCTAATCAAGCCGAAAAGATTGCAGAGCTGAGTAAGAGCCAACTTGATTGGAATGACATAACTGAAGTACCCACTCTCAGCGCCAGCAGTGATCTGC
The DNA here is from genome assembly GCA_044226015.1 of Obscuribacteraceae bacterium (SeqCode). Lineage (GTDB taxonomy): Bacteria > Cyanobacteriota > Vampirovibrionia > Obscuribacterales > Obscuribacteraceae > JAIEPM01. Next base: position 341,878 of record JBGAHS010000005.1, on the reverse strand, counting down.
ACGATATGGTGCAGTCAGCTGTAGAAAGCAGCAGCTCTGCTGGTGCACAAGCCAAGACAGAACAAATCCAAAAGCTTGCTGAAAAGCACGAACAAGAATACAAACTTTCCTTTGCACCGCCTCCGGTGGCATTCAAGGCGCCAACAAATGCAATCATTGCTGCGCCAGCACCCAAGCCAGTAGCTTCCGCAACACCAGTGGCTGAGTTGCCAAAACCGACCACAAGCACAGTCAGGGGGCTGCCGCAAGTCCTGGAAACAAGCCGAGTAGCAGCTAAGCTTCCTCAAGCTACGGCAACTGTTCCAGCCGCGGTTCCATCCACGCTGTCTCACGCATCGACTCCTGTACAACCAAGTTCTCATCCCGCTTTGGCTTATGCTACGGGAGTGCAGACTCCAGCAGTGCTGGCTCCCGAACTTGCATCAACAGGTAAACTGATTCAGCCAATCGAGCGCAATAGCTCGGCACCGTCTTTAGTGTTGTCAGCTCCTGCGCTACAGCTAAAAGGTTCAAACAAGCTTGCTCAGCCTGTACCTCTGGCTAGCCGAGCCAATTTAACTCCAAATGCGGTTCCAACACCAGTTACAAAAGCACCAAGCCTGGCATCGATTATTCCTCCTTTGAAGACTGAGAAATCGAGGCTGCTTGAAGATTCTCCTTCAGTAGAAAAGACTACACCTGTTCAGCATATTGCTAATAAGGATGGTTCAATTCCAGTTTCCGAAGCGAAGATGGACCAGGTGCCAGTGAAAGTTGCTGCAAAAGCAGAAACACCCGCATCCAAGCTTGCACAAACTGAAACTATAAAATCAGAGGCAGCTGCTGTAGCTAAGCTTGCACAAGCTGAAACCAAGAAACCAGAGGCAGCTGCTGTAGCTAAGCTTGCACAAGCTGAAACCAAGAAATCGGAGACAGCTGTTTTAGCTAAGCTTGCACAGACTGAAACTAAGAAATCGGAGACAGCTGTTGTAGCTAAGCTTGCTCAAGTTGAAACTAAGAAAGCAGCAGAGTTATCAAGCAAGCCAGCAGCCGAGTTAACTGCGAAGAATGAGCTGGCAGCTGTAAAGCCATCCACAGACAAGACAAGCAGTATCGCCTCAGTTCCAGCAAACAGCTCGCCAAAACCGCAAGCGAACATCAATAAACCTGCAGTTCCATCGAACCGCGATTTATTGGCTAGTGCATCAGTAATTCAATCAACGATTCAACAGCCAAGCAGTGATTTCAACAAAGTTGTGAAGTCTACGCCGAAGACGGCGACTCAGGTTCAGAGCGCAAGCCCCGTTACTGTCGCTAGCAAGGCTCCAAGAATTGAACTCAGCAAGCCAGTTCTTCCAAGCCCAGAGCAATTGAGAATGGAAGAGAATGCTAATGCTATCTCAGGACTTGAAAATGATATCTGCAGTCCGAAGATTGCTATGGCGGTTTATGATTCCTGGAAATCACCAGTACTGGATGATCCCCTAATCAACATGGAAGGCGCAGCGTCGGCAGCAACGAAGTCCGATGATCTCGAAATACCAGTTGCTAATTCATCGAAGCAACAGAAAGGCGAGAAAACAAAGACTGATATGCGCTTGATTCCGCCATTCCCAACAACAAACAGCAATTCAAAAGACAACCCACTGAAAGATTTGCAAATACCAGTGCTACCGATGCACTAGAGATTCTCAGGGATCTTGCGCGTATTCTTTAGTTTGACTTTGATTCACGCACGCGGGCGAATCATTGATTTTGATTTGATTTCAAAATATACCAATCGTCAATGAAGAAGTCCCTTATCAAAGCGGCGCCTTTTTCGACTGCATATCTGGAAAAATCAGTGATGCCTTCTTCGTCAAGAACCTGAACGTCCAAGAAGAAATTACCAGTACAAGTCTTCGACTCTCGAGTGAGTATGATGTACGCAGCATCGGCGACTATTTCTGGTGTGCGACTGCCTTTAATAGCCTCGTCACCGCCCAATAAATTCTTCACGGCAGCTGTAGCGATCGCGGTTTCTGGCCACAGCGAATTCACTGCTATGCCGTAGGCTTTAAATTCGTCGGACATTCCTAAAGTACACATGCTCATACCATATTTCGCCATGGTGTAGGCGACATGACCCTTGAACCAGTGTGCAGCAAGATTCAGAGGCGGCGAAAGGTTCAATATATGTGGATTCTCAGCCTTCTGCAAATAAGGTAAGGCCAGCTTTGAGCAGAGGTAAGTGCCCCGAGCATTCACATCTTGCATCAGGTCGTAGCGTTTCATATCAAGGTCTGCGGTGTTGGTTAAGTTAATAGCGCTGGCATTATTGATTAGAATATCGATGCCGCCAAACTTTTCTGCACCTTGCGAAATCGCCAGCGAAACCTGCTCTTCTGACCTTATGTCACATGGCAAAGCTAGCGACTTAGCACCGGCATTTTCGAAGTCCTCAGCGGCACTATAAATGGTGCCTGGCAATTTTGGATGCGCTGTTTCTGTTTTCGCGGCAATAATGATGTTGGCGCCATCAGCGGCTGCACGGAGGGCAATAGCATAACCGATTCCACGCGATGCACCAGTTACAAATAAAGTTTTGCCCTTAAGCGACATAAGCGACTCCAGCAATCCAGCGCAATTAGAATAGCATTAATTGTCCTCAGAGCCTGGCTACAAGTTGCGAATCTAATCAATATGGAAGCAGCGCGTCAATGCAGCTCTTTTGCCATGGGCTTCTCTAAACATCCCCGAACATGGATTGAGCCGCAGGAAGACTCAATCCACAGGAGATGAAGTTTTATCGCTTCTGAGTTTCCTGAGCTGGGTTACCAGGAAACCGGTCTTTCACCAGCTACGCCATCCTCAAAGGTGTCCGCATCAAGAGAAGCAACTTTTGCCTGGATTACTATGTAGAAGAGGTCCTCATCAGAGTTATTACGCCAGGTTCTTTCTCCTGCAGGACTTACTCTGACGCAAGTACCTTCTTCAACGTCGATGGAATCGCCATCTATTTGAATTTGCCCCTTGCCTTTGATGAAGATGTACAGCTCTTCATTAGCTTTGTGCTTGTGATAGAAAGGCACTGATATGTGGGCTGGAAGTTTGTTCAGCGAAACCTGCATTCCAGTGAGATTTAGATGATCTTTCAAAAACAACTTACCCAAAACTGGATCAGGGCGTAAGGGATGGGGCAGACTGTACTGGATCAAGTCGTTAAACTTTCCTGCGTGAATCAGGTCGTAATTGCTTCCGTTTTTTTTCGGAATGGACTGTTTAGCTGCAACTTCTGCAAGACTCATGATAATTCTCCTTAATTTAGAATGAAGTGTCAGCACCACACGTAGTGGCGCAAAGATTTGCTCTTTTTTTGAACTAATTATTTTGCCGAGACAGGAACCAAGAATTCCTTCAGTGATGAACACAATAAACTCATCCGCTCTGGCTCGTTGTGAAGCCTACTGACCATTATTCCGCCCTCAAGTGAGGAGACAAGAAATATTGCAATCTGCTTCGCGGTCTGAGTGCCATTTAGTTCGCCTGCGTCGATAGCACTTTGAGCAAGAGATTCCGTCAACTTGAGTAAGCGCTCAAGAGCCTGCCGTACTCGCTCGCCGAGCATAGGGTTGCCATCGTCATTTTCGACGGCACAGTTCAGTAGCGGACAGCCCCCAGGCAAAATCGGGTTTTGTACCAATGAATTGAAGCCGTCAATCAATGCAAACAGGCGTTCCAGTGGAGTATTCGCTGCTTCAATCATGGTTTGAATACGTCCTCCCGCCAAACCAATCGAGTAGTCAAATGCAGCTATTGCCAGATCATCTTTACTCTGAAAATGGTTGTAGATACCGCCTTTTTCCAGTCCTGTTGCTTGCATAACATCACTTAGTGATGCTCGGAAATAACCCAGACTGTTAAACAAGCCGGCTGCTCGTTCCACTATCTTTTCCTTCGTAAGTTGACCCTTTTTAGCCATCTGAATTTAAGACCGATCGGTTTGTTTCCAATTTATCAATGAAAAGGAGAAGTGTCAAGACACCCTATAAACACTGAAAAACTCTGCCTGTTATGTGTTTTCGGCAAACAGTCCAATTTCATACCGACCGGTCGGTACTATTTTTAATCTTCCAATTGATATACTGAACTCAATTTTCCGGAGCCTAATTTATGAAGACTGATTCCGTCACTGAAAGCAATCTTGAATCGACTGACACAGAAAACAATCTGTTTTCTCCGCTAACTCTGCGGTCGATTACTTTTAAGAATCGAATTGGTGTGTCTCCTATGTGTCAGTACAATTCAACTGATGGATTTGCGTCTGATTGGCACCTGGTGCATCTAGGAGCAAGAGCAGTTGGTGGTGCTGGACTAATAATCTTCGAAGCTTCGGGTGTCGAAGCCCGTGGTCGCATCACCCCTGATGACCTCGGCATCTACAAGGATGAGCACATCAGCAAACTAAGAGAGATTACAAAATTCATTGGCGATTATGGTTCAGTCGCTGGAATTCAAATTGCGCACGCTGGCAGAAAAGCTTCGACAAAGAACCCCTGGAGAATTGGAGACCGTCATAACAAACAAGCACTATCAGATGAAGAAGGTGGATGGGAAGTTGTAGGCCCGACTAACAAACCATTTTCTGAGCACTCTCGCGTTCCACATGCATTGAGCATTGATGAGATCAAAGAGATTCAAGAAAAATTTGTTGAGGCTGCAAAACGTGCCGAGAAAGCAGGTTTCAAATTCCTCGAAATTCACGGGGCACACGGGTATTTATTGCATAGCTTCTATTCTCCACTTGCAAATGACCGCAATGACGAATATGGTGGCAGTTTCGAAAACAGAACCAGATTTCTTCGCGAAGTAACAGAAAAGGTGCGCCAAGTCTGGCCGCAGAACCTGCCTCTGTCAGTGCGAATCTCAGCAAGTGATTGGGTAGAAGGCGGTTGGACTGTTGATGACTCGGTTAAATTAGCTCAAGAGTTGAAAACATTGGGTGTAGACATTGTTGACTGCAGCAGTGGAAATATTCGTGCAGGCGATCGCTACAATATGCAGCCAGGCTGGCAAGTGCCCCTGGCAGAAGCCGTCAGACATCAAGCTGGCATAGCAACTGCCGCTGTCGGAATGATCACCGAAGCGCAGCAAGCAAATGAAATTATCAAAAGCGGCAAAGCCGATCTGGTGCTTCTTGCGCGCGAAATGATGAGGGACGCTCACTGGCCATATCACGCAGCAAAATCGCTAGGTATCAAAGCCGACACATTGCCACCGAATTACACTTACGCACTTTAAAAAGCAAGTCGCATTAATCGATCAAGCCATGGATGCATTAATCGATTAAGCCGTGGATTTTCGCCGTTCCGGCAAGACTTCAGAAAGCAAGTCTTGAATTTTCTCCATCAATCTGCCGAGTCCGGTACGATCTCGAGCTGAAACTACCACAGCATTAGGCAATTGGCTTGCCAACCAGGCAAGGTCTTCAACTCTTGCCTTATCAGCCTTATTCAAAACCGTTATCATAGGCTTGTCGACTGCATTGAGTTCATGCAACACATCATGCACACTGCTAATCTGCTCCATCACATTAGGATGACTTGCATCAACAACGTGAAGTAACACATCTGCTACCACCACTTCTTCAAGAGTGGCTCCGAAAGCTGCAATTAAGGATGTCGGCAGTTTCTGAATGAACCCGACGGTGTCAGTTATCAGAACAGGACTATTGTCCGGCAATACGGTTCGTCTTGTTGCTGGGTCCAAAGTAGCAAAAAGTTTGTCCTCGACTATAGCACCAGATTTGGTGAGTGAGTTCAACAGAGTCGATTTTCCTGAGTTGGTATAACCAGTTAAGGCCACAACTGGAAGCTTCTCTGTAATTCTCTTTCGGCGCTGGGTATCTCGGTAGCTTCTGATGCGTGCAGTTTCGCGTTCGAGCAGATTGATTCTATCTCGAATGCGACGGCGATCTATTTCAAGTTTGGTTTCCCCTGGACCCCTCGTTGCAATACCGCCACCGAGTCGGCTTAGCGTCAGTCCCTTTCCCATCAGTCGCGGATAAAGGTACTTCAACTGGGCAAGTTCAACCTGTAATTTTCCTTCTCTGGTATTGGCTCGTTGAGCGAAAATATCAAGAATAAGTTCAGTTCGGTCGATCACCTTCACAGCAACCGCATCCTCGAGATTACGCTGTTGGTTATGATTGAGCTCATGGTCAATTATTACAAGATTGGCACCATACTCTTGCACCATTAAGGCCAACTCTTGCACTTTACCTGAGCCCATAAACACACGAGGGTCAGGCTGTAAGCGTGCCTGAGTCAATCGAGCACACACGGTAGCCCCAGCAGTCTTCGCAAGTTGCGCCAACTCATCCAGGTCGTCCTCAACCTGCCAGGAATCTTGTCCATCCATTATCAATCCAACTAATATGGCTCGCTCTTCGCCTTCTGCAATAGGCAACCCTGGCGCTATGCGACGAAACTCATCTTCAAGCGCTAGAATCATCTTGTCGAATTCGAGTTCCTGAGCCTTACGAACAGTTTGAGGCTCAAGAACTTTCCAGAGCTTTCCATCTCCATCGCGACTCGGCAACAAGTGTGCAATATAGACCTGGTCAGCATAGAGACCATGTTCGCCTTTTTTCCGGCTGAACTCACCCTGAGCATCAACTTTTATTTGAGCCAGAGCATCAAGCCGATGCTTTGCCAGACACTGCAAGCTCTCTTTGCTTGGACCATCGTGCCCATTACTGAGGCTCGTGTATATTATGCGCTGACCGCACAAGCGACCGGGGCCTGAACGCAAACCACGCAACTCAGGAGTTTCTACATCGTTTGGTTTGCCGACCGTTATATTAACGACCTGTCCGCGTCGATTTATTGTGGTGCTCAGCAGCTCACCAGTCTCATGGGTAAATTCCGCCATACTTTCAGCAAGGTCTAGTGTTAGAACGCTACCCTCGGGAATTCTCTCTTGCAAAAGCCGCTGCAATTTCTTCAGCTCGGATTTCTTAAGTCCCTTAGCTCTTGATAGATCTAACTTTCCGTGCAAGCGTTTACTCCTATTGCTACCTTCTGTTCTGCGATCATACCCGCAAACAGCCATTATCAGACAGAATTTAATCTTGTGGAGACTCTAACAAATGCTCAACTGATAGCGAAGAAGGGGTCTACGACCCGATTCTCCACAGGTTCTTGGACTTGGAATAAGCTTGCCAGGATTGCACAATTCTGTCGGATTAAAACATCTTTTTAAGCGATTCATAGCCTCAATATCTTGTTCGCCAAAGGCTACAGTCATCTCCATCAACTTTTCAATACCTATGCCATGTTCGCCAGAAAGAGTGCCACCCAGATGCACACACAACTCAAGAATTTCTTTTGCTGCACGCAAAACTCGCTCTACCTCTTCTTTCTTCGCTCTGTCATAAAGCAAGGCAGGGTGCAAATTTCCGTCACCCGCATGATAAATATTGGAAATCACAACATTATGGTTCTTTCCAATTTTCTCGATTTCGATTATCGCTTCTTTCAATTTAGAACGAGGAATTACTCCATCAAGAACATACGCATGAGGGGCTAATCTACCCAATGCCGCGAACGCACTTTTACGTGCTTTCCAAATCAATGCGCGCTCATGGTCATCGCTTGCCCATTTCGTTTCAATGGAGCCATTTGCGCGAATGATTTCTTCAACAACCGCCCGTTCCATAGCAATTACAGGAAGAGGTCCATCAAGCTCTACAATGAGCAGAGCCCCAGCATTCAGGTTTAGTCCTAAGTGAAGGGAGTCCTCAACGCAACCATATGAAAGTCGATCAATCATTTCCATCGCAGCAGGAATGATACCAGCAGCAATGATAGAAGAAACAGCATCTCCACCCTGCTCAAGCGAATCAAAATAAGCAAGCATGGTCTGAACGCCAGCAGCCTTAGGCGTAAGCTTCAGATAAGCCTCAACAGCAACGCCGAGAGTCCCTTCGGATCCCACAGCCAAACCAATAAGATCTAGCCCCAGACTCTCACGAAAACCACCACCAAATGTAGTGACATCGCCGTTAGGTAAAATGAATTTGGCTCCAAGCACGTGACTAGTAGTCATTCCATACTTGAGACAGTGCGCACCACCAGCATTCTCAGCAAGATTTCCACCAATGGTCGACGCCACCTGACTCGATGGATCTGGTGCGAAATACAAGCCATATTTTGCAGCAGCTTTGGATACTGCAAGATTGGTCACACCGACTTCAACGTGGGCGACTTGCTCGTCAGGGTTTATACTAATGATTTTATTTAAGCGTGTGAGCAACAGACTGATGCCACCATATACAGTGGTAGCCCCGCCGGACAATCCAGTTCCTGCCCCTCTAGGTGTAAAAGGAACCTGATATCTATTAGCTAGTTTCAGAACCGCACTAACTTCTTCTGCATTTCCAGGAATAACCACCAGGTCAGGTCTTGCATTATCGAGAGTCTCCGCGTCGCTCTCATACAGCGCCAGGTCAACTGCAGAAGACATGACGTAGTAATCGCCCACAATCTTCTTCAGCTCAGCCTCAAGCTCTTTTATATCGCCCATATATAACCCGCCGAAAACGGTATTAGCTTACCAGCTTGACGACCACCCTACTCTAAAGGGTAGTCCCGGTTACCTTCAATCGCGACAATTTCACCATTTTATGCTGAACTAGAAGCGCTCCGGCTCTCCAGACAAGAGATGTGGGATAACTGTCTAGTTTCGCCGCGATTTCGTTGAAATTCAAATTGCCGTGGGCAGCTTTAGAAAGAATAAGCCGCATCACCTCAAATTCGCGGACAGAAGGAGGCTCTGGTAGCTCCGCAAGTTGATGCCAGATGATTTGACTGGTAGTAATAGGCAAAGGAAGGAAATACAAAGCTGGGGAGTTAATGACTATGCGGGCACCATCAAATTGTCCCTGCATGACAGTTCCAGCCAGAAGAAGTTTTTCAATGCTATCAGTGACATTACACGCAACCTGTGCCAGGTCGCCAGTTTCTACCTGATCGATTGAGGTAACCTGATCAAATTGAAAGGCACCATCTTCAACCGTTGAAAGAAACTCAAGCACAGCATCGTTCCCCATGAGATTCCCAAAAATGGCTTTTTTGGGCACACCATCTTGTACCAACATCCAGAATCTTTTGCCACTATCTGCGGTGTAGGTCAAAACGCCATTTGATTGATTGGTTGAAATCGACTGAAGGACATTTGTTATCTTCAAAGCTTCTATATCGCCGGTAATTTGGCTAGATTTTCTATTCTTTTTGAATTTAGCAGGAACGCTATTGATGCCGCAAATCTGTCCTGATGCAGGCTGAGTCTTCAAATACTCGACAGCAATTTCTGCATCCTTAAATGCCTCCATATAGGCTTGCCTTTGCTCATCTCCAACTGATCCAATACCAATGCCTAAAGACCAGGAAGATAAGCCGTTGCTCCATTCTGTTTTTTCTTGAACTGCTTTCCTGATCAGCTCAGCAGACTCCACAGCCTGTTCGTAAGTGCACTCCCCACGGTAGAGTAAGAACTGACAGGCGCCCGTCCGAAAAAGACAATCACTGCTGTGCAAAGCAAATTTTCGAGGACGCATCTGAATAGCTTTCTGAATTGTTTGCACCAGGTCTTTCAGTAGCAAATCTGTCTGCTCTCTGCCGAAAGTGCGATTTATTTCAGCGAAGTTATCACCTTCCATCAAAATCATGTGCCCATGATTACGCTCGCCTCGTTGCATCTCGATAGCTTCGAGTTCTTCTACGAAGTCTCCGAATTGTTTTCTATTAGGTATTCCAGTAATAGCATCAGTACGAACCGCCAGAAACTCGCTTTCAAAACGTAAGAACAGGTGAAAAATTGGCGATAGATGCTCGCTCAATTTTTTCATATATCGTTCAATGGTGATGCGAGTCTCACCATCTTTTCGAACACCACAAACCAGAATAAGAGAGGTATCGCGGCAATTACCAAGACGAACAAGTATTACTTTTTCATGGTCTGGAGCTTTCCAACCCTCACAAAGAGGATTAAAATCGCTAGCATCAAGCAAAGTCATAGACACTGTGTTCCAGAGCTTCACCGCCAGTGGTGTCTTTGACTGATTAGAAAGGGCTCTGCAATTGTCCTCCGCAAGATTTTCTGTAGCCAGTAAAGACAAAACGAGCGACGATTTTATATTTGCAGCAATCGCAAATGCAATTGATTGCGGGAATTCATTCTGCAATGCCACGAGAATTCTATCGCAGGCGGCAGAAGTAGTGGTGAGCTCAGGTACCAATCGGGACAATTTATCAACAAAGCGATCTTCCTGCTCTCTGTGAAACAAGTCTTTCACGTCAGCTCTAGCATGAGTTATGTCCTTGTCGTGTTTTGAAGAGAGTTTTCCAAGTTGGGTAGACAGCTCATCAACTAGATTGGAAAGTTCAAGCCCCGTCCATTTTGGCAGTGCAGAAACTCTAGGAAAGGCTCCCTCTGGTGTTGATTTTAGCTCAAGCAGTAAATGGACAAGAGGGTCGGTCAACGAAACCTTAGTTGCTGCATAAATAATCAAGGCAGTGGATGCTACGAAATACCAAACCTCGATCAGGGGGACACCTGAGTGCATGTCTTCATTGAATGAAAGTACGCTGCCAAACGGAAATCCTATGATTGCTTTCCTATCGTGAGGCAGCATAACAACACTTTGATAGTAGCGGCGTCCATCGAGAGTTACATATCCCTCTAGCTTGGTGGATGCGAGCTTTGCCGGATACGAACCCACCGTCCTGATACGCTCACCGTTAGCGCCAACCAATACCCACCAGATTGCCCCAGAAACTGACAGGGCATCACTTGCTTCAGATGCAACAGCATTGCCTCTAGAAATGCTGCTGGTCAGGTTCTCAGCATCTCGCTGGTAAACAGGCTTGAGAATTACCGGTGCAACCCCTTCCCATAGCCCTGCGGCGACGGGCAGCCCAATCATAAGCAAAACGGCCGACTTGACGTAAAACGAGTTTAGTAATTTGAGCACACTGCATCTTCTATTAGTAACTAGAGAATGTATGCCACGATGCGGCGACATTGTCCAAAATTCTCTACAGAATTAATGGACTCGACTACCAACTGTCCAGCATGAAATTAGTGCTGCAATTAGTGCTGCAAGCGTTCAGTATCACCGACCGTATACTTGAATCCGTCACCACCATAGTTCTGGGTGAAGGTTCCAACTTTGGGAACAAAAGTTCTTCTAGAACCTGGTGGAAACTGGAGAAGAGCGACATCTCCATCGAGAGACTTAACCGTCTGAAACACCACGACGTTGAAGAGAACATTGGGGCTCTTCTGTTGCACTTGAATATTTTGGATGTGACCGTCCCTTGTAACCTCGTAGCCCACCTGACAGAGGAGGGGCGGGCTATGTCGGAATGCGAGCTTAGCCAGAAAATTGAACCTGGTATAAATTGCGCCAGCCACGCGCTTGTGCCACATATCCCAAGCTAGCTGCATGTCGGGCGACATATCAGGGTCTTGCCCCTGCGCATGTGTCGGCATCGGCTGCTTCATTACAGGCATTGGCTCATCTTCACCCTCGAACGGATTACCTCGAGGTTGCATGTTTTGCATGGGACGCTGCCCTGAGTCTTGCACATTGCCTTTCATCGGCGGTGGTTTGGTGGGACTGTCCATCTTGAACATATTACTGGGCGCCATGATGCCGTTGTCTTTTTCAGTGCTGTCGAACGGATCCGAATTAGGGTCGCTAATGTCATTGCGGCTAAGCCCGTTACCTGGGTCTTTTTGTCCCGACTCAGAGACATTTCCCTTCAACACGTCAGCGGTGACAGGAAGACAACAGAGCACCAGCATTGCTTGAATGCTAAAAAGCGTTTTCACCGTTTTCTTACTAAAAAGCGAGATCATAGCTGTTCCAATGTACATACATCTAATCTAAACCAAGTATGAGTAAAAAGTAAATGAGGATATTCCCACGGCTGAATTACCAGTTATCAGATCCTAAACTGGCTCTGGCAAATTAAATAAGCGACGAGCATTTTCCGAAGTTTGAGCTGCGATGTTATCGACATCGGTTTGCCTCAATGCCGCCAGCTTTTCAGCCGTAATCCAAACATAGGAAGGCTCGTTTCGCTTGCCTCGTTTGCCTTCCGGAGCAAGATAAGGCGAATCAGTCTCAACCATAAGCCTCTCAGAGGCAACCATAGGTGCAGCAGCTTGGATATCGGTTGCTTTCTTAAATGTCAAAATACCTGAAAATGAAACGTAAAAATCGAGCTTCTCAATCTCAGGCATCTGGGCTGGTCCACCAGTGAAGCAATGGAATACACCTGTTACTTCGCCTTTTCCCTCCGAACGAAGAATATCGAAGGTTTCGTCCCATGCATCGCGAGTATGAATTATCAGAGGCTTTTTCATTTCTCTAGCAAGACGAACTTGCTGACGGAAGATTTCCTTTTGCGTATCGGGTTCGCTGTGATTGTAGAAATAGTCCAGTCCGCATTCGCCAATAGCCACCATTGAACGATGCTTAAATGCATCGCGAACCACGTCAGCAGAGTCAGCATTCCACGACTTAGCTTCATGCGGATGCAAACCCACACCGTTCCAAATATTGGCGTAACGGTCTGCAATTTCAAGTTGCTCTTGCAAGGTGACAAAATCAACGCCAGCCTGCACAATTTGCGATATGCCACTGCCGAAGGCACGCTCGATCACTTCAGAGCGATCCTCCTTGAATGAGTCCCAGCCAAGATGCGCATGGCTATCAACGATTGTTCTCGACATACTAGTTCCTTTCATCATCTCCAAGTTTATTCGATGAAAGAAGTTCCTTAAACCTCTTTGTTTCATCTTCTGTAGCCAAATGCTGCTGACTACGTTCAGACAGGCTCAAAATCTTTTTCAAGCAAATGCTCTCCAGTCGCGGCATCAAACACTTCTTCGCCTTGAAAGCTTGCAATGTGTCTCGAGGCAGTTTTATAGCTGCACTGTAATCTTTCTTTTCCTCGACAATAAGCTCTGGCAATCTGTTTACCATCGTCACCCAGACTTTCTCCGCCTGGGAAGAAAAATTGTCGTCATCTGCATTTGTCAACGAGCACTGAAAGTCTTTTACCAGGTCTTCTAAGCGATGCTCACCTGGTTTGAAATTCTTGAGTGCTGCAGCCAAAATTGGCGCATCATAATGATGCGGCTTAGACTCGCAGGCATTCCAACGATTAACAAAATCCATTTGAAAAACGAAGGCCTCATCTTTGCGCCCAAGCGAAGTCAAAATGTCTCCGATGTAGCAAACCGAACTCAGCATGCTCAGGCAAACAGAATTGGACTTCAATAGTTTGTCTTCTAGTTTCTTGAACTCAGAGAAATGCTTATCGAAATCACGCGCATCGGTTTGTCTCGTTAATACCGCAACGTGAAACCACTGAGATAAAGCAATTGCGTGAATCTTGTCAGAATGAAAAAACTGCTGCTTGCGCAAGGTTTCAAGTAGTCGATTTGCGAAACGAGACAAGTCTTGCGCTGGCTCTTTTGTTAATCCGGCGACGGAAGCACCTCGTATAGCGATTTCTAGCTGAGTGCACGCTTTCTCATTCAATTTCCAGGGTGAAGCATCTTCTATGATTTGAATCAAACCGTCACGCGCTCTCAAATATTTGAAGTTTCTGCAATCGCTTTCCTCCAGGAAATATTGCCCCATAGTTGCATAGCACAATAATTTCTCTTCAAACGAATATTTTGTACCTTCCGTGAAGAACTCACGAGTACGAAAAACGAATTCAAACTCTCTCATCCTGGTTTCATGGTGGGTTAGTTTGAGGTTCTTGAATGATCTGTAGTGATCAACAACACACTCGAATCCTTTATGAAAGTGAAGCACGTTTGTAGGTTTCCCCTCTAGCGCTGCATTCCTAAATGCTTGAATCATACATCCATCAAGAAACTCAATGTCCTCGCTTGGAACATAGAAATCGCTGCAGGACAGCCTCGAACTGAAGGCAGCAATCACGTCAGGATAAACCAGGTTGAATCTATCAAGAAGGTGCCTGCTATCCTTTAGAAATTCGATTGCTAGGGCATAGTCTTTTGAACCAACAAAAGATGTATAGAAAACAGAACTTTCAAACAGAGCTTTGCTGAATTCTCCAATGGTCGAACCATTCGCAAATGAAAACTCTCTCACTGCTTTAGAGAGCCGTCCTAAAGCATAATGCTTCATATCATCCGATACCGCATCCGATACCACTGGACGCTGCACCCTAACATATTCATAAGCGATCAATGAACGCAATGAAAACCTAGCCTCGGAAATATCTGTTAGAAGATTATTTTGCTTCATTCGGTCGTAGAGTTCGCATAGCCATTGCAAGGAAGCTGAGTATTTTCCTTTAGCATCAAGAAGCTTGCACTGTTCACTCAATAACTGCTCTAAGGGAAGCTCACGATGTGCTTCTGAACGAACGAACGCAATTTCAGGATGCTCGACAATAATTTGCATTTGCTTGGTAAAATAACTATGAGCTAGCTTTAGGTTATTGTCAAAATGACCCGCTATGCACGCCGAAATCAATACAAAATAAACACGAGTCATCTTGGCGGGTGAGCTGTTCCTACGGAGGTAAAATTCCTCATAGTCGCGTGCTAGTTTCTTCGTGCCTTCTTCAGACTCACTAGCAATCGAAAAAAGCGTCGCAGCTTTTTTCAACTCTTCAATTGACTTCTTATAATTGCTCTTCTGCGACTCTTGCTCGGCTGTTTCAAAATACAAGGCAAATTCCCGAGGCTTAAATGAAACAGCAGCAAGATTGCCCGACGCCTTTTTATTAGAGCCTGAAAGATATTTCCATTCGATGAAACAAGAGAGCGCTAAGCACACTACAGCAGCACTAACCAGTAAAGGTTTTAGTCTTGCTGAAAGGGCTCTGGAGCCCGTCAAATCTGCCGTTTTGAGCTGCTTTGCAAAATCTGCACACGACCCTAGCCTACTTGCACTTTGCTTTTCGAGAGCCAAAGCAAGCAGTACTCTTAAATCCATAATTGGAACAGCCGATAGATCAGGCTCAGTGTTGAGGTGCTTCATCATCACTTCTGCAGGAGTATTTCCTGTAAAAAGCTCACGACCAGTAAGCATGAAGAACAAAACACAAGCCAGAGAATAAACATCTGCGCCGGCGCTAGCAACATTGCCACTACACTGTTCTGGACTCATGTAAGACGGAGTTCCTACAAAAGCACCAGTTGCCGTCAACTTCTGCAGCTCTTGAGCCGACAAATTCTTCGCAACTCCGAAATCAATAATGTGCGGAATTCCACTGTCGGACAGCAGAATATTGCTCGGTTTTATATCACGATGGACAATACCAAGCTCATGCGCAACCTGCATTGACTCACAAAGTTCAAGCATAATTTGACATGCTTGTTCTGGTGGAAAGGCTCCATTTTTCTCAATCAATTCTTGTATCGAAGTGCCCTCGATATACTCCATTACAAGAACAGCGCGATCAGGTTCTTCGATAAAGAATGAGTAGACCTTCGGAATATGAGGATTAGTGATCTTACTCATAGTCTGTGCTTCTCTTTTGAAGCGCGCAATCCACTGAGAAGAGTCGCCGTCGGTTTTCATAACTTTAACGACTACTTGCTTTTGCAATAGATGATGCTCAGCCAAATAAACGTTGCCGCTTGCGCCACTGCCAAGTTCTCTTAGAATAGTTAGATTCGGCAAGTCCAATGAAATAGCCTTTCCCGGTCATTCAGAATATGCCCCAAACTCACAGAGCTTAGTCAGTCCACAAAAAGTGCAAGCATCGTCGTTCGTGCTGTTTACAAAAGCTGAGCTAATCCAAACGATTTCAGCAACAAGGCAAAGCTTACTAAAAGTAGGAGCCTGCCTTGAGCTAATCGTCTATTCCAGATCGCGCAGGGTTCGCTCTTCCGGCGAAACTCCCCCAGGTGGAGGTGCGGCAGTGTTTGGATTCTGCTGAATTGGCGGAGCGACTTGAGGCATATTCGGTGCTGGTCTCAGTTGTGGAGCTTCCTGCGCCGGTGCCTGAGCAGAAGGCTGAGATGTTCCACCCTCTTTGCCCAACTCGAAGCTCTTATAAAGTCTTCCATCAAGATACACTCTCAACTCAAGACCGGTTTGTCCAACTGTCAAAGGACCAGAAATTTCGAAAGGTCGAGAATCACTTTTCTGCAATGGCGCTACAAATTCGTCTACCACTCGCTGGTCTTTTGACCAGACAAGCTGGGAATTGATGGTATCAAACAGTTCTGCTTTCACTGTCAAATAGGAAACTTGATTAGGACCCGGGTTCCAAGCTCGTCCAGTTGCACGAACCAGCCCGCCCTGTGCGTCAACACTAATGTTGACGTCCTGCAACCCCACTGTCGGAAGCTTCAGCGAACTATCGTAGCTCTGCGCTTGTTGCAAGAAAGCATAGCCGTCTTCGGTATTTCCTTTTGCCAATAACTCTTTGCCATGCTTCGACATCAATGCAGCTAACTTGTGATTGAGTTCCTTCGAGCCCGTTCCGGCTTTAATCGCGCTGCGAATTTGCTCGATGGCTAGATCCAACTGGCCCTTCTTGGCATACAAGTCACCGCACTTCTCGTAAGTCTGCGGGCTCGGCGCCAGATGATTTAAATTATTGAGCGCATTTATGGCGCCATCGATATCGTCTTTGCCAAAAGCCTCATTCGATAGCTTTTGATAAATGGTGGCGAGTCTGGTATCACATTCTGAGAAACGCGAACCTTCACCGAGTTGTTTTATTTCTTCCCAACACTTCAAAGCCTGCGGAGTTTCTCCACGGTTAAAACAATCATCGCCCCACAATGCATCAAGGTCTGCCAGCTCAGTCTTCTTGTGCGGAACGTTTTGTTCTGCCAGAGGACGCAACAAATCCGACGCGCGAGAGTATTGATTGCGCTGAATGTAATACTTCGCGAGATCAGATGCGAGCTGCGGGTCACTTAGCACCCCAGACCCTGTCTCTTTTGCTTGAGTAACGCAGCTCCATGCGCGTTCTACCTGATCAGTTCCTACATAAGCTCGAGCAAGGCTCAACAAAATTTTGGGATCATCAGGCTTGATCGCGCGAGCCTGTTCAAGTGTTTTCTCAGCAAAGGCGAACTGTCCATTTGCTAATTGCTTCTGACCTTCAGATAGCAATCTGTCGCTTTCAGGTGGTCGTGACAAAAAGAAAAATGTGCCACCAGCCGAAGCAAGCAAAATGCCAACTCCGATAACAATCATCGCCAGCGGCAAGCTCTTTTTGCCAGCTGGCTTTGCTTTTGCCGGGCGACGACGCCCAGCATCTACCTCATCATCATGTTCTTCCTGCTCAAACTGCGGCGATTCTTCCGCAGCGCTGGAAGGGGCAGCACCACCTTCGCCACCATTCAACTGACGCCCGCAGGAAACGCATTGTTCATATCTAGCCGGATGATAAAGACCGCAACCAGGACACTGCATACTTCTTTTGGCGGAACCCGCCCTCCGTCTTTTGTTGAGCACTATCAGTTTAGCAACTTTAGGCTGAAGGTACTTCAGTCTAGTTTAACGCTCTAGTAAGATTAAATGCCCCCTGATTCAGTCTAGCAGAGCCGCCGCAGCATTTCTGCCGCGTTTTCAGCTTGATTCCTGTAAACGCAGTTCTGAACAGAGTTCTGTCAGTTCTTTGCTGCAAAGAGTTCCAACAAGAAAAATCTTATCCGACACACAGCAAACAAAAAGAGGGCTGAAAAATCAGCCCTCTTAATAGTTTCTTGGAAGAAAGGTTTACTTGATTTCGACCTTTGCGCCTGTTGCTTCGAGCTTGGCTTTCATTGCTTCTGCATCTTCCTTCTTGATCTTTTCCTTCAGCGGCTTTGGAGCTGAATCTACGAGATCTTTGGCTTCTTTCAAACCGAGACCGGTAACTTCGCGAACGACCTTGAGAACTTCGATCTTCTTGTCGCCAACTGAAGTTAGGATTACGTCGAATTCGGTCTTTTCTTCAGCAGCTGCAGCTGGAGCAGCGGCGCCTGGCATCATAGCCATAGCCATAGGAGCAGCAGCTGTTACGCCGAACTTGTCTTCCATGAGTTTCTTGAGTTCAGCTGCTTCGATAAGGGTCAGATTGCCGATTTGTTCGAGCAAATCTTCTACTGATAGTTTAGTAGCCATTTTTTGAAATCTCCTTTTGAGTTCAATAAATCAATGAATAACGTTTAGCAAGCGACTAGGCTGCGCCATTCTGCTTCTCGGCGACTTTTTCGACGAGTACAGCAATGTCGGCAATGACATTGTTGAGAATGCCTGCAATGCCTTGAGCTCCGGAGTTCAAGCCGCCACAGATACCAGAAAGGAGAACTTCTCTCGATGGTAGGTCTGCAACATCTTTAACTTGTTTGGGTGTCAGTAGCTTTCCTTCAAGCACAGCGCCCTTAACTTCGCCCTTCTTTTTTTCCTTGAGGAAAGCTAGAGTGGTTTTAGCTGGAGCGGCTGGGTCTTCAAACCCTAGAATCAGGGCTATCGGTCCTTTTGCTACGTCCTTGATTGGGGCGAAAACGCCCTTCGAACTAGCAATGCTTATAAGGGTGTTCTTGGCGATTTTGCACTGAGCATTGTCTTTGTCTAGTTTCCTGCGAAACTTTGTGATTTCCTCAACGGTAAATCCGGAGAGGTCAGCCGCAATGACAACACTGCTCTTTTCCAAAAGCGCCTCAAGCTCCGCCACAATTTCTTCTTTTCTTGTTTTGGTAGCCATTAATGCCTCTTTTTACAGAGAGTCGTATTGATTGCCGTTGACTTAAGAGAGTCCAAAAAGCGAAATCCCTGGGATATAAATCCGCAGGGGTACACAAATCGGGATAAATCTCCCGGTCGACTTTTGAATTGTCGTTTGTGACCTCTAGCTGGCGGCTCTGACGAACCTTTCAGTGAACCGAAGTTCGCACCAGACTGTCTACGGTCGCTTCCTCACAGAAGCAAAGGTCATTTTCACAAGTCTGCGGTGCAATCGTCAAGTTTTCGCGATTTTTGCGTAACGAAGCTTTGCTGACGCCGCACCTTGACAGCAACAATGGCTCTTATGTGAGCAGCGGCTAATCCAGAGGCTGGCTGAACTTGATTCCGGATTGTTATCCTTTATATGGAAGCATGGACGCATGAAGGCAAAAGCAAAAGGAAGGGAAGCCTGTTGAGATTCGTTATTGTTCGACAACTTCAGCGCGATCAAAACTCGATAGCAAACAGCTTCACTCGAGACTCACATGACCCAAGCCTAAGCACACCTCAAATTAGCAATTCGCAAATCAAATAAGCGACAAAGAGCGTAATCAATGAAACAAGAAATCTACAAGAAACATGTATTTGTCTGCACCACAGGTAAAACCTGTTCTGAGCAACACGCTGATGAAGTTATGGATGCAATGCGTGCAGAAATTGCAAAACGAGGACTGAAGCAGGAAATTCGCATCAACAAGGCGGGCTGTATGGATCAATGCGGGAACGGTCCTATGGCTGTCGTTTATCCTGAAGGAGTGTGGTACGCGCATCTGACGCGAGAAGATGCCACACAGATTGTCGAGGAACATCTGCTTGGCGGGAATCCTGTAGAGCGTTGCCTCTATGATGGAAGAGGGCGTCTTGAAGAAACAAGAAAGCCGGAAAAGAAATAGGTAATTAGCGTTTCTGAGCGAATAGGAATAGGATGGAATTATCCTCCGGGAGAATTCGAAGTGACATTCAATTTCCCTTCAAATCCCAAAGACCTAACTTGCTCAAGCAAGATTATTTGCTCATCTGCCAGCATGCTTGCAGTAGCAGGCTTGTTAATTGTAGCCTTTCTTCTTCAGCAACTCAGCTGTTTTGACCGAACCTATCTGGCGATTCGCTGCCCGAATACAGACATTGCAAACCTTCTTCTTTGTTCTGCCGCCAACAATACAGAGAGCCCATCTCAGAACCAGCTTTATTTTAAAAGTGTCGAAAATTCCTCATTAAAGAACCCGCGTTTAAGCGATCTGGTACTCGAACTGGCAAGGCAATATGAAGCCGGAACGCAAGATGCGAAAGCTGAAGCTCTCTATCGAGTTATGATGGCACGCGACAAGAAAAAAAACGATCACGATATTGAAAGGTCAACTTTCTACACTGAACTCCTTGAGTTGTACCTTAGAATGCACAAAAGCAACGAGGAAAAGCAGCTACTGCTTGAAAGACTAAAAGACTTACAAGCATTGAATCTGCGCTTTACCGACGAAGACAAATGGAACCCTATGGAAAGTGTCTATACAGACATTGCAGAAGTAGAGATCAACGATGATCAGCCTGAGCTTGCGAAGGAATGGCTTCTGAAGTGCAAGGCACCAGACCTTCGTATACTCGCCTGGTGCTATGCAGCTCTGCACGATTTCGACGCGGCAAAATCTTGCTATGAGAAAGCGATTGCAGAAGCAGTAAAACTAAATCAAAATTCGCATCCGAAGGATGACTGGATCGAGTGCGAGTACTTAAGACGTTCTGAATACACCCAATTTCTCCAGTGGAGAGGAGAGAAAAGCGAAGTAGACAAGCAAATCTCATTACTCCATAAAGTCGATGAATGGTACTACGGTAATTTGAAAAAAAGCATTTATAACTTCGGCACAAGTAAATCAATACCATTCAAACCATTTTTAGATTCGCATTTCCACAAAACATGGATGGGCTCAAAAACAATACCACCTCAGAAAAAGCGCAGAAATTACAGCAGCGATCTAATAGGTGGATTGCAGTATTTGTACAATGAAGCCTTAGCTCGCGAATTCATATTGAAAGCAAAGATTGCTCAAACCAAGGAAAAGGAACAACTTGAAGCTTTAGAAGAACTCTGGTGCTTTCAGACAATAAATGGACGAAACACGAAAGAAACGGAACAACAAATAAATCAAATTGACCTTGCAAATCAAAGCAAATTGATTAATAGTCAGAATCAGGCGATTGAATACTCTGATGCCGTTTTGGTGCCGGAGGATTAGTACAAAACGACATCAGCTGCCTGGCAGAGTTTTGTACACTTGGTATAACGGATGTCGAAACGATCTCTTTCAGTTTTGCTTCATCGGCAGCTTTGATCAAAATAACACTATCACCATCGTGCTTTGCTAGAGCGATTAACGATGCAAGCGCTCTCACACGATCATGATGAGAAGGTCTTGCAAGCTGCCGACTCAAACCATCAACGAGATCCTGATAAGGAAATTCAGAAGGCAACATGTCTATTCTGGCCCAAATATACTTTGAAGCTGCCATACGCACCCGTACATCACTATCGTCCAGAGCTGGAATAAGCTCTGCACAATTACCGACAGGATCCTCACACCAGTTGAGCAAATCAGCAGCCATGGCTCTTCGCTCTCCATTGGGATCGCTAGCAAGAATTTTGAAAATATATGGTCTTTGACCTTGGAGTGATTTCATCAAACTCTCTGCAAGGTTGAGACATGGTGCATCACCAAAGAGCCTGATGCCATCCTGATATCGTTCGCTTGTCGCACGTCCTTCATCAACCAACTTTTGCATTCTTGCCTTTAACTGCAAGAGCAAATCCATCGGCTTTTCATTTTGCATATAAATATGATGCGAATCAATGAGCCTTCGGTTTACCGTCTTGTTGCTGTACCCGGTCTCTGCAACGTCGACAACAATAAAGTACTCTCCAGAATCTGGAACCAGCTCTACCGTACCCTTCACATTTCTCTTGTCAAAGTCAAGCTGAAGACGTTCCACCGCCTTCTCTGTAGTTTCAATTGTAGCACCAGGCTTCAGATGTAAGACCTTATCGATTTCTGGTCTCGATGTTTGAGATGAACCAAAGAACTCTAAACCGGCAAAGCCGGCTTCTCTTTCTTTTGCAACGGACCCGGCACAGAACAGAGAAACGCCCACTAACAATAGTGCAATCAAAAGCTGCGGCTTAAGCGGCATTGACCAAGAAAGTGAGTTCCAGTAAGCTTTTGACATCGCAAATTCCATCAAACCCGAGCAAATCAGATTCTAATATAATTGCAACGCAAATTCCAATTCCTACTTTTTCTCGCCTGCCGGTGGAGTCAAACTCAAACCATAAGACTGAATCGGCACATACCAATTTCCAAAGGAAGCATTGTTCTTGATCAGCCCGCCAATGTTACGCGGCGGTCGCAAGTGATTTAGTATTTCCGGCACCGTCTTCAGTTCAACTTCAAAAGGCACTCCGCTCTTTTTTGCAGGCGGAAAGTTGCCACCAGTTACACGATTGAGCATAGCATCATATGCGGTATCAGCTTCATTCCAACGTGCCCAGAGCCCGCGAGCACCAGTTTTCTGTGCCAGCGCCATATCAGCTTCGAGACTGTCACCGATAACAATAACTTCGTTTGGTCGCACACCCTGCTCTTGCATTCTTGCTTGCACAACCTGCGGGTCAGGTTTTTTAAGCGTGCGAGCCACTTGCGCAAAGCTGGGGTCGGAGAACATCTGTGCTGCCATACGCTCCTCACCAATCTTGACGAGCTCTGCAGAGAGACTGGTTGGTGGCACGGGATTTTCTAGCATAATTGAATTCTTCACTACCTTATGCAAGCCCGTCGCCTCTAAGCGGGGCAGGGCTCCTACAGCAGGAGAGTTTGTAAAAATGCTTACTGCAACATCATTTTTTCCGAGGGCACTCAAAGTCTCGCGTGCCCCTTCATACACAGTGAGTTCGGATTTTATGTTATCTTTGAAAATCTGCCAATATGGGTCGCTGATTTTCGTTTTGAATTCAGCGGCGCTCATGCCACCAGGCTTTCCAACATTCAGCCTTTCGGCGAAGGCAAGTTCGACAGTCCAAGGATTCACGAACGAGTTCAGTTTCTTGAACTGTTCATTCAGCAAGTCCGAAACGACCTGCTCTCCTAACCCAGTAGAATTCGCTAGAAGTTTCTTACCTTGTTCAATGCCGGGTGCCAGATGGCGACCTGTTGATACCAGAGTTCCATCGAGATCAACAACTGCCATTTTGGCTTTTGGCGGAAACACCTGATCATGCATTTTCCAGACATTCGTCTTTACTTCAGCCATGGTGACCCGACCCGCAGCGAGATCGAGTGCACCCATATTCTTGCCGAACACGGCGTTACCAAGACTTCGCCCTGCAGCACTTCCAGCTATCGTCATTGGCAATGCATTTACTAGTTGTCGAGTCTCTCCTGCAAGATGATTGGCAAATCGTTCTCTAACTGTGCCGAGATCCTGACTGGTGTCAAATGCACCAACGGCGCCTTCAATCGTTGCCGATGCGACCCCGCGACTGGAGGAGACCAGAAGTAGTGTGTTCAAATACTTGCGAGGGGCTAGCACCGCGAGTCCACCGGCGACAGCCGCTTCAGACCAGTGGTCTTTCACAAAACTCGTGACAGTATTGACGGGGTCGTGCACAAGCCCTTTTCCGAAACCGGCAAGGTCGCCCGCAGACTGGCTCACTCCGCGCTGTATGCCCTGCAAACCTCCTAAGGCGAGGACCTCTAGTTCTCTCCGAAAAACACCGGAGGAATCTTCATGCTGTAAGAGCTCAGATTTCGTTATTTTGGGGCTCGAATCGTCCAAGGTTTTCACTCCCTCGTTCCACACGGTCAATCATTCCAGCCCATTGCTATTATGCCGGTAGATGCGTGCAGAGGCACTGGTGGAATTCCCATGGTTCGGGTCAGAACTCCACGGATGAGCATTCCAATACGTGAGAACCCTAATTAGCGGAATTCCGATGGCTTGCAGTAAGCCAAATTTAAGTTAATATGACACCAATACCGTAGGATACGGCTCACTTTGTTATTTCCGACAGAGCAGATCGAAAGATATCGACTATCTTGTCGCGACAACGTGAAGTTTCTCAATTCATAAGGCCCAAGCTTTGAAGTCAAAATTCACAGAACTCAAACTCGATTGCGTCAATGTGCTGATTCTTAGCAATGTTCTGGTGTTCATTGCTATGGTATCAATGACCGGTGCGCGAGCTTTGATTGTCCCCGACTCAGAAGCATTATTTCGCTGGGGCGCGAACATAGGCGCTTTCACAATACAAGGTCAATACTGGCGACTGTTCACAAGCATGTTCATTCATGCATCGATTATTCACTTAGGTCTGAACATGTGGGCTTTGCACATGTTTGGACCCGATGTTCTATCGATTCTAGGAACAAAACGGTTTCTTTCTGTTTACTTTCTGTCGGGACTCTGCGGCGCACTTTGTAGCATCATGTGGAACCCTACACAGACCAGCTCGGGCGCATCTGGTGCCATTATTGGCTTAGCAGGTGCGATGCTGTCCTCATTACTTTGCGGAAAAAAAAGCGAATATTCACACGTTCAACCTGTTATTTTTCTCGGTGTCATTTGCGCTTCACTGCTCGGCGGATTCTTCTACCCCGAAATAGACAATGCTGCACACGTTGGAGGGTTCTTTGCTGGCTTCGTAGCAGGTTTGCTAGTCATGCCGTTTTCCGATGAAGCTCGCATCTTCAAATTCTGCAAATTTGCTGTGCTTGCTGTCATCTCATTCATGTTTTTCTCGTTTTCAGACCAAACTGCTAAGGCTGACAAAAGAGGAGACGTCTACAGAATCGACGCAGAAGGTATGGCCGACCTTCACGCAAAAAAGTACGCTGAGGCTTACTTCGTTTTCGACAGGTTGCTGAAAACAGAGATTAACTCCAAGTTCTTCATCGGTCGTGCGGCAGCACTCATCGGACTCAAACGATTCAAGCAAGCACTCGATGATTGCAACAAAGGTATTGCGGCTGACCGTCACGACATGAAAGCGTTTCTATCACGGGCTCGAGTGTTTCACGAACTCGGCGAATTTCAAGACGCTGTCAACGACTACTCATTTGTGATCAAAAACGAGCCCAGAGAAGCCATGCACTACAATGCTCGTGCATGGAGCGAGATTCCACTCGGCCAATATGACAATGCTCTTCGCGACATAAATAAATCACTAGAACTGGCTCCTAATGTTCCTGAAGCACTCGACACCAGAGGTCTGGTATTCTTTTGTTTGCAAGACTATCACAAAGCAATGCTTGATTACGAAAAGAGCATTCAGCTGAAACCGAAAGAAGGAGCCAGCCATTATCATCTTGCGATGATGTACTTGCAATGCGGCGAAAACAAGCGAGCATCAGAAGAATTCAAAATCGCAGAAGACTTAAAGTACGCTCCTGACTCATGGGAAGTGCAAATGAGCAAACAAATGCAGAAGACCGCCTCAACCGAAAGATAGTAAAATCGAGTTCCTCCTAATTTCTCTTACTTCGTCGTAGAAGTCCTAAAACAATCAGGAAAAGCGGCTTCTTCGAAAGGAAATGGGCAAACTAGTATGAGCAGACTCACTGCACGAATTGAGGCAGCCACTTTTGCGCTGCTTCTATCAGCAAGCGCCGCTTTAGCTGACGAGATTCCGCTAAAAACAGCAACAGCGAGCACGCGGAAGCTAACATCACAATCGCAGTCAAGCAACGCACAATTAACTGTAAGTTCAATTCAGCATGAACAGGACCCTAAGAAGAGCAGCAACTCTGCACCGCTTCAGGCCCGAGCCGAACATAGCGTGCGCCTGAGCCCGGTTCCAGACGGAATGATGCAGGGCGGAAAGTTTGACGAAGCAACGATTCCTAAATTGTCGCCGAAAAACAATTGGGTTCCAATTCCAAAATGGCTCGCCGGCACCTGGCAGTTCAAGTCTGAAACAGTAACACACATGAACATCATCAATGATAAGACTCGCTATCCAGAGCTGCCATTTGTTCTAAGAAATGAGTTCCAAAAGACAATTGGTTGCCAGAAAGACAAGACTGGTCAGGTCTGGGACTATGTCAAAGCGCCATACAGTTATACTTGCAAGGTTGACAATGACTGCATCGCTTACAATCGCTGCGAAACCGTCTCTGTGGTATCAGACTCAAAAGAAGAATACATACGCAAAGTAAGTGGCGCTGACGCAATCGTAGAGCCCCAGTCACAGGTAATTTTGAAGACCCTGCAAAAAGAGTGCATCAGTCGATACACACCAATGGATGAGAATGCCGTTCGCGTAGATGGTTCCACAAAAATATTTGATACCAGGGGTAATGCCAAACTTCTGAAGATTTCGAATATGCTGGGCACCAGAGCAAAGCCATTTGAAGCGGTCAATGAGAAAGATGGTGAAGACCTCAAGAAACTATTTGTTGAGTTTCTGAACACACAAGGGCATCCCGAACTAATTCCAGACTAGGCAGAATCTGAACCGAGCACAAGCAGTTTACAGATTGAATTGATTGTCGAATTGTTGCCAGAACTAGACCTTCATCTGCTCAATAGCTTTAAGAAATTCACTTGGAAGGTCCGCCATAACAACTACGTATCTACAAATAGTCCATTCATCGTCATGCATGCGCACAAAACCAATTTCATTTCTTGCGACCTCCTCTAATGAACGAAAGGTTAGCACGACAATGAGGAACAATCAGACGCTCCTCGCTTGACTTCCGCGAAATGTTTCTCTTGCTTTGTGAATGGAGCCGCTTTAATTCCTGGAGTTGACAATTCATCTATAATTAGCGCTTCGAATTCGCAGATAGGTTCTAAAGAATGCCAACATATCTTCTTGAAATTGGTACAGAAGAGTTACCAGCAAGCCACGTCGCTGACGCACAAGAGAAGCTTAAAACTTCGATGACTGAGGCTCTTGAAAAAGCAAACGTGTCATTTGAGTCAGTTCAGGTACTGGGTACACCCAGACGTACCTCTTGCCTTGTCAGGGGATTAGCGGTCAAGCAGTCAACTGTAAAGAAGAAAGTCAAGGGACCGCCTGTCAAATCGAGTTTCGATGCCACGGGAAAGGCTCTGCCCCCTGCTTTGAGATTCGCACAGAAACAAGGACTCACTGTTGAGCAACTCTCTCGCGAAGAGACAAATGGGGTTGAGTACCTGATGGCAGACTTGACCATCGAAGGTAAGCCATCTGCCGAAGTCTTGCAAGAAGTAGCACCAGACATCATCACGCAATTATCAGGTGAACGCCCAATGCGCTGGGGCGACTCTGAACTAAAATTTTCGCGACCAATCAGATGGATAGTCTCTCTGCTAGACGCTGAGGAACTAAAGGTCAGTCTTGAGACGATCGAGTCGGGACGCGAGACATTTGGAAACCGAGTACTGGCGCCGGAAAAGTTCAGCATCGATCACCCAGACAATTACATTGAAAGACTTCGCAAAGCAAAAGTGCTGGTAGACCCGAGCGAACGAAGAGCCTTAATTGAAAAACAGGTTTCGGACGCGGCAGAAAAGTTAGCAGGAAAAGCTCGCCGCCTCGACGACTCATTGCTTGATGAAGTTACGAATATTCTGGAATGGCCGCACGCTATCGTTGGAGAATTCAGCGATGATTACTTGCAGTTGCCAGATCGCTTGATCGAAACCATCATGGTGCACCACCAGCGATACTTCCCTGTCGAACGAAAAGACGATAGCGGTTCGCATGCATTGATGCCAAATTTCATTACCGTGGCTAACAATGACCGCCGCGAAGCGGAAGCTCAAATAAAGCTGGGTAATGAGAGAGTCATCAAAGCCAGATTGGCGGACGGAAAGTTCTTCTTCTTTGAAGACCAGAAAGAAAAATTGGAAGAGCGCAAGCCAAAACTAGACAATTTGACTTTCCAGGAATACCTGGGTAGCTACCTCAAGAAAACTGACAGACTCTGCCTTGCAGCAAAACATTTGACCTCTGCACTAATGCTTGAACCTAAATATTGCCTCTGCATTGAGAGAGCAGTGACGTTGTGTAAGCTAGACCTGGTAACTGACCTCGTCAAAGAGTTACCAGAGTTGCAAGGCTACGTTGGTTCATGGTACGCAGCACGTGAAAGTGAATTTCCTGAAGTTGTAGAAGCCATCGCAAGTCATTACGCTCCACGCTCACACTACGATGGTATCGCTCCTGATGTCACAGGACAGTTCGTATCCATCATCGACAAACTAGACAATCTTGTCGGACTCTTCGCGCTAGGACGCCGTCCTAGCGGTTCGAGCGACCCTTACGCGTTGCGCCGACAGTCTCAAGGTCTTATCGACACCCTGATGGATGGGCTCACTGATTATAGAGTCAATGTGTCAGAGCTAATGGCTCTCTTGATGGAACAAATCAAACCAGCAGCAGCAAACAAAAAAGGCTTTGATGCAGCGAAAGCACTCACTGACTTGAGTGAGTTCCTGGTGCAAAGAGTTAGAAGCAAGCTTCTAGATCGCGGCATCAGCCGAGAAGTAATCGAAGCAGTATGTTCAAGCGGACGCGTTCTCAGCGACATACCAGATGCGGTGGCACGCTGCCAGAGCCTGCAAGCGCTAGTAGAAAACCAAAACGAGTTAGCAATCGTCAGAGCAGGCGTTCGAATTGGAAAGATATTGAATGAAGAAGCCGTTGGCGCTCCAAACGAATCGCTTTTCGAAAATGAGGCAGAGAAAGAACTTTACTCCACCTTCATGAGTAAAGTGGTATCAGCCTGGCCAGAAAACAAATTAAAACAAGAATTGAAACTTGAAGATTACAAGGAACTTCTTTGCTCACTGAGCTGTCTTTCTTCTCCTGTAGAGAAATTCTTCGACAACGTTCTGGTGGAAGATCCCGATCAAAAGAAGAGAGACAATCGTCGCGCACTCCTCGGAAGCATCTACAGATACTTCGCAGCCATCGGCGATTTCAGAAACCTGAAACCATTGTTGCCCTGATCAGGAAAGTTTATGTCCCTGTCAAAACACCGAAAGAACGTAGCACAGTTTCTCGCTGTCTGCGCGATCGCATTTAGCCAACCAGCCCCGCTGTTAGCGAGTGCAGCTGACCTTCCCACAGGTTCACTCAAAATTCCTCCAATGGTTAAAGAGGATTCGATAAGCACATACGTGCCTTCGGAAGCTGCACCTGGAGACGGAATTGCCGTCAATCTCATTTTCTCGAAGAAGGCGCGGTACAAAGATGCTGCACCAGTGGTGGTGGTCGTACCAGGCGGCAGCGGCAGCCAGGGTCTCGACTTTTCGATGCATGCAGCACAGCAGGGACTTGTTGAAGTCAGGTTTGCATTTCCTGGAGGTGGAAAACCAGGTTTCATGTCCTCGGGCATCTATGACAACAGAGGTGTGAAATCGCAAGAAGCGCTGCGTGATGTACTGAGGTTCGCAGCCGGCCAAATACCGGACTACCAGAATAAGACGATATCGGAATTATTGCCTTACAAAGCGGACCCGAAATGCGTAGGAGCAGTCGGCTGGTCGAACGGTGGCAATACACTGTTGGTCACTATGGGCAAGTATGCAGAGGACTTACCTTTTGTAGGATGGTTGGCATTTTACGAGAGTCCAATTGGCAATCTTTATTTTCCTGCCACTCTCGGTGGTGCACACGACATGATGGTCAACAAACACTACAAGCAAGGAACAGGTGCTATAGGTCAAGCTGTCGTCGACTACAAAAAGCTCAGATATCAAAAAGATGCTTCAAAGGCTCCTGGTGCTCACAAGAAAGCAGACGAACCAGAAATCATGGGTGTTGCTTTTTTCGACGAAAATAACAACGGCGTCTGGGATGAGACAACCGAATTTGCCATTCCTTACGCAACTGACATCGGCATGGACAAGCAAATCTATCCTCCTTCAGTAACAAAAGCGCTCTGGGCTTTACCAGTCTTTCAGTTACCGAAGAAAACAAAAAGCGAAAAAGAAAAGGAAAAGGTTGCTATAGATCCCCAAAAGCAATTGCCTCCTGTAGCAAGTTATGACGAGTCGATAGCATACTTTCGTGAAAGAGATGGCTCTCAATATGTAAAAGAACTCGTTCAACTGAAGCCAGAACTCGCCGTCTGTATTTTCGGCAGCCACCTTGATCACTTGCAGAGGCAGCCGGACCATCCACACATTGCGGCTCTCTACAATCAATTTCTCGAAAACAAGCCAAAGTTCTTGCGCCTCAACCCATCTTCGATTTATGTGGGTGCAGTAACTTTCATGAAGCCGTCCACTTTTGTTGAGAATCGACCAAATTCAAGTATCAATGCCGACGCGCTTGACCAACATCTCGAACCTGAGGGACTGATTCCAGACTACGCATTCATGGAAGCTGCTGTGGCTGAGCTTGCCGACAGAATTCACCTGACAAAATGGACCAAGAACATTGAGGAGCCGCTGGTGACCTTCTCAAACGGTGCAAAACCACCAGAAGAGAAGGCGGCGCCTAAGAAAGGTGACGAAAAGGGCGGTGCTGGCGAAAGCAAGACAGGTTCAAAATCAGGTGCCAGCACAGGCTCTACCAGGAAAGACGCAGGCAAGCCCTCTGCTTCTTCCGGCAAAGACAAGCCAGTCAGCACAGACAGTTCGAACCCGAAAGATTGGCCATTCAAGAAATAATCAGTCAACGTGTGTTAGGATGATAGAGGAGTTTTGAGGTCAAAAGCATGTTTAACGTCGGTCCCGGTGAAATAGCTATCGTTTTTGGCGTAGCTCTCCTCATATTCGGTCCTAAGAAATTGCCTGAGCTTGGAAAAGCACTGGGACAAGGCATTGGGAACTTCAAGCGTTCGCTGACTGATGCTCAACACGAAATGTCCGTGGCGCTCAAAGAGAGCGAAAAACAGACCGAAGAAGAGAAGTCAAAGAGTTAATTCTAAGCAGCATTAAGCCCCTGTGGCAGCTTAGATAAGTTTAGTGATAGGATCTCAGATTACGATAGGAGTCTGGGATGTCGCAGTTTAAGGTCGTCTCAAAATTCAGCCCTGCCGGTGACCAACCGCAAGCCATAAAGAAACTTTCTGAAGGCGTTAGAAAAGAGTACCCCTACCAGACGCTTTTAGGTGTGACGGGGTCCGGCAAAACAATGACTATGGCACAAGTCATTCAAGAGACTGGCATGCCAGCCCTCGTGCTTGCGCACAATAAAACCCTTGCCGCACAGCTCTGCAACGAGTTTCGTGAATTTTTTCCGCAGAACGCTGTCGAGTACTTCATCAGCTATTACGATTACTACCAGCCGGAATCTTACATTCCGAGCACAGACACTTTTATTGAAAAAGAAGCGAGCATCAACGATGAAATTGACCGGCTTCGACACTCTACAACACGCTCTCTCTGGGAGAGAGAGGATGTTGTTGTTGTGGCATCTGTAAGCTGTATTTACGGTCTTGGAGTTCCCGAACGCTATCTTTCAGCAGCAATTGAAATAAAAGTTGGAGACGTTGTTGAGCGAAACGCGCTTCTGCGCGCGTTCGTAGATATCCACTATGAACGCAACGACATGGTGGCAGAACGTGCTCGTTTTAGAGCCCGCGGAGATATTGTTGAAATTTACCCCGCTTACGAAGAACGCATCGTCCGCATTGAAATGTTCGGCGATGAAATTGAGCGCATTTCAGTAGTAAACCCGGTAACAGGCGAAATAGAAGAGCTGGTAGATCAGATCAAGATCTACCCAGCAAAACACTATGTAGCAGACGAAGATACCATTGAGCAAGCGATTGCGCAGATTCAGATCGAGCTAGAAGAGCGGCTCGAAGTGCTGATTCGCGACCAGAAATTAGTCGAGGCACAGAGACTGAAACAGCGCACTCAGTTCGACATTGAGATGCTGAAAGAGGTTGGCTATTGCAACGGCATCGAAAATTATTCGCGCATAATGGAGCAAAGAATTTCTGGTGAACCGCCACAGACACTCGTTGATTATTTCGTCCGACGTTTCGGCAGAGATGGTTTTCTCACTTTCATTGATGAATCTCACGTCTCCGTGCCACAGCTTCAAGGCATGTATGCTGGCGACCGTTCTAGAAAAGACACGTTGATCGACTTTGGCTTTAGATTGCCCTGTGCAAGAGACAATCGTCCGCTAACTCATGATGAGTTTTTTGACAAAGTAGGAAAGGTGATTTTCGTTTCTGCAACACCGGCTGATCGCGAATTATCAATCAGCAAGCAAATTGTTGAGCAAATTATTCGCCCTACCGGATTGGTAGATCCAGAAGTCGAAGTCAGACCCATTCAAGGGCAAATTGATGATTTGATCAAAGAGATAAGGACACGAGCCGAAAACAAAGAGCGTGTTTTGATCACAACTTTGACCAAGCGAATGGCAGAAGACTTAACCGAATATCTGCAGCAATTACAGATTCGCGTGCGCTGGCTTCACTCAGAAGTACACGCACTTGACCGGGTTGAGTTGCTGCGCGACCTTCGCTTGGGTCACTACGATGTGCTTGTGGGAGTAAATCTCTTGAGAGAAGGGTTAGATTTGCCCGAAGTTTCTCTTGTGGCAATTATGGAAGCCGACAAAGAAGGCTTCCTACGCGCAGAAAAATCACTGATTCAAACCATCGGAAGAGCGGCTCGAAATGCAGCTGGTAGAGTTATTCTTTATGGTGACCGCGTCACAGACTCAATGGCTAAAGCCATTTCTGAAACACAGAGAAGGCGTGATATTCAGCTGGCCTACAACAAAGAGCACAACATAATTCCGCAAACCATCGTAAAAGATACAAGCAATGCTCTGTTAGACCAGTTGAGAGGCAAGGAATCTCAAGCTAATAAAGTCGAGAGAATTAGCGCCGAAAAACTAGCTGAGCAACTTGAAGCATCACCAGAACTCGATTTACCAAAACTAGTCGCCAAGTTGGAGAAAGAGATGAAAACAGCTGCTCGCGCCATGGAATTTGAGCGTGCGGCAGAATTGCGTGACCAGCTAATGGCAGTGCAAGATCAGTTAGTAAAGCGAAGACAAAAGTCTAAAAAATAATCTGAAACCGCCCTGAAAGTTTTGTTTGCTAGACTGAGATCACTCAGTTTCAGTCACGTCAGGTACAATGAGAATGGGATTAGGGGACTCAGCTTTGGCGGAGCATCCAATGGCACTTAAATGTGCCATCTGCAGCAAAGAATATCCAGCTGGAACGACAATGTGTCCGGCCGATAATGGCGCGCTCTTGCCAACGGCAGCATCCCAGAGTGGCGACATCACAATCGGAAGTATTTTCGCCGACAAATATGAAATTCTATCTGTGCTTGGAGAAGGCGGCATGAGCCGTGTGTACAAGGCCAGGCACATTTTCATGAAACGGGTTGTAGCAATTAAACTGCTGCATTACCTCGGTGCCGAAGACCCTGTCGCCGCTGCACGATTTCAACTGGAGGCACAAGCCGCTAGTGCTCTGTCACACCCAAATGTGGTTACAGTTCATGATTAT
The DNA here is from genome assembly GCA_044226015.1 of Obscuribacteraceae bacterium (SeqCode). GTDB lineage: Bacteria > Cyanobacteriota > Vampirovibrionia > Obscuribacterales > Obscuribacteraceae > JAIEPM01. The sequence goes on along the minus strand of JBGAHS010000005.1, from coordinate 308,656 downwards.
GGAGTGACAGCAGACGGTCGGGCATTCTTTATTATGGACTGCCTTGAAGGTGAAAGTCTCGATGACGTTCTGCAAAAGAAAGGTCATCTGCAACTGCAAGAGGCAGTGGATATCTTTACTCAGGTCTGTGAAGGACTCGACCATGCTCATAAGAAAGGAATCGTTCACAGAGATGTGAAGCCATCAAATCTGGTGCTTATCAAACAGGATGATGGAAGTAAGTCAGTAAAACTGGTTGACTTTGGTATAGCAAAACTTGTTAAAAAGGCATCTGATGAGGAAATCCGAAAACAACAACAACTGACACAAACAGGTGAAATATTCGGCACCCCTGCTTACATGAGCCCCGAACAATGTCAGGGCAGGCAGCTTGACGCACGCAGTGACATATACTCATTTGGCTGCCTGATGTATGAATGCCTCGCCGGCATGCCACCACTAGTAGGACCAACTTTCGTCAACACAGCCGTTAAACACGTCAACGAAAAACCAAAACCGCTGACACTTACAGCAGCCGTAGAAGTGCCAGCAGAGCTAGACGCCGTAATATTGAAGTGCCTGGAAAAATCACCAGCTAAGCGCTTTCAGTCAGCCGGCGAACTCAGACAGGCGCTGTTTGATGCTTCCTACGCAGCGGGATTGAAAGGACTCAAAGTCGGAGCGATACCAGTACCACGAGTTCCCGAGCTAAGCGATGACAGTGGAGAGAATTACAGATTTCAAGACAAAGATGCAAAAAAGAAGGTCAGTAAGACTACAATCTATCTGGGAACTGCTTCCATCTGCTCGGCTTTGATTGCGGCTTTCTGGCTTCTCTTCTTTTTTCAGGGACCTCCAGGAGACACGGGCGCTCTCTATGACAAACTGCGCTGGCAATGGGGAATCGCTTACGCGGATGAGCTGATGCGAAAGGAAGAGTATGCAAAGGCTGCCGACATGCTTGAGAAATGCGAAGACATCGCCAGAAAGTTTGGTGATGATGGTCGCAAACTAGAGACCACTCTGCAAAAGGAAGTTGAAGCCTACGGACGCAACCACGACGCAGCAAAGCTTGAAGAGGTCAACAACGACCTCGTAACACTTGCAAATCAGAAAGTGAACACCGAATATGAAGCACTGATGAAGCTCTTAAAAGAATGGGAGCAGCCGGTATCTACCAATGTACAACGTGAACAAAGAGCAAGATTAGCTGTGGCTTTCGGTGAGCGAATTTCACACTGTGCTGACAAATTAGCTATCAGGGCGCGAACGAAACAAGAGAATCTTCTAAAACGCGCGATCAGAGTCTTCGACCTGCTAAATTTACGTGAAGGCACGTTCCGCTCTCGATTTAGAATTCAACTGGCGGATGTTTACCGCCAACAATTGCGCACGGATGAGCAAAAAGCCATTCTTGCTGAAGCTGTCGAACATGCTCCGAAAAATCCGGCTACGAGAGAAGGGTGGAGCCTAAAAATAGAAGCTAACTTCCTTTTTGGCGTTCTGAACGCAAGCAACAACAATCTCGCTAAAGCAAAACAGGAATTGGAAGATGCCACCAGATGGAGTGCTGAGCATCTCGGTAAGGGCGAAACCTATAGAGATTGCCTCCTGGCACTAGCTGATCTCTATAGAAAAATGCCGGAAGCCGAATGGGCACAGAAATCTAAGGCACTGGCTGAGGAAGCAAAAGCGGTAACTGAAAAACTTGATGCAGATGATGGAAAAGACTAACTATTCTTTCAGCGAACCTGCACTTAGCTGCTCTACCTTATAGCCTTTCTGTTTCAGAATATCGATAACGCTTCTAGCTCCAGCAAGATGTCCCGAGCCAATTGCAACTAAGAACACATCGGAAGGCGAACCCTTCAAGTAAGATTCCAAAGTCTTTTCCATTGAGACATTTCGCTCATAAAGAAGCTTCTCGTCTAATGGCGCAAGATCAGGATGCTCTCTTACGTCCTTCGTCATTAACTGGTCTAGTGCCGATTCATTTCCCTGAAACCAGGCTTTCATCATATCGCCAGCATCTTGTGGCAGCAGATTCATATCAACCAGCGTCAATTTGAGCATTTTGTCTTGTAGCTCTTCTGACAGTGAAGTAAACACACCCAGTTGAAATTCTTCGGTCTCGATTCCGATGACTTTCTTACCAATGCCATTTGCCTCATCAATGAAGTGCCTGTCAATTCCCGCATTAATGCTATAGCCCAAACGCTGCAGTTCCTGCTGGGTTATAGTCAAAGCAACTACCCATGGTTTTAGTCTTGCTATATTTGCAAACGGCATTCCGGACTTGACGCAGTAGTCTTGCAAAAGTTTGGCAGTCTCTGGACTTATGTGGTTTGTGATATTGTCTCCAGCACCATAAACTCCTTTCTGATTAACGAGTTGCTTCGTCACTTCAGGATCGGATTTGCTGATATCAATTTCAACCAGTAGTGCGCGAGCCCTTTTGAAAGCATTCTCCATATCATCAGGAAGTGGATAGTAAACGTTTTTGAAAACGTGAATGGTGCCCAAAAGATATAGCGTTGGTCCTGATTCCGAACTGGCTTTCCACAAAAATATCTTGCTGCCTGGCTTTGCATAAGACTTTGCCGAAAGTTCTTTGGCAGCTTCTTTTGAGTTTGATTTTGTTTTTGCGCTAGTCAGTTTTGCTGGAGAAGCAGGTGCTGACGGTGGAGCCGCGAATGCATTGGTGCAATCCAAAGCTATTGAAGCTATCAATGTATAGGCAAGCAAAATAGCTCTAGCACTTTTCCCAACTGACATCTTTATCATTCGCATCTCCTGCTTATTAACGATTTCGTTGAAACACTTCTGTGGAATTTCAGTTCCTCAGTAAGTTAAAAACTTATTTTATGCGGAAAATACGAAGCTAAGCAAAGAAGCATTTCACAAGTTTGCAACAAATCGATGTGATATTAATTCCATCAAGGTTGCAGGGCAAGAAAAAGGCAATCAGGAAAAGGTTCGAAAATTGCTGACATATAACCTCAAGTGAGGTTTCCTATTTGACGCTCTTACGGGTGAGTCGAAAATAGGAGTTATAGCTTATTGACTTCGATGACTCAGGAGGCACATCGATGGCAAAGGCACACGTGATGGGCTGAGACTCGACGTCGCATCGGCGCATGTCGATTTGTTTAATAGCTCAATTAAATTCATCGCGACATTTTACTGGCGTTCTAATTACTAGTCTTGAAAAAGACTGTCGCGCAACAAGAGCAGTCCCCTGCTCTAATTCAGCTATTGAACAAAATCCAGTCACTTTACGAGGGATTTGTTCATGCCGCAAAATCGTGAATTTCAGGACGATTCACAAGAAAAAGATAAAGACAAGGAAAAGCAGGTAGATAGCTCTGATGCGCTTTCTGCAGCGGCTCGCGACGTCGAGCGTAGCAGCGACACCAAATCTGATGCTGCTGCAAGTGACCCGTTCAAAGGGTCATATTTGAAAATGCATTCGGAGATATTCGGACCAAGATTGCAGGCGCAAATTACTGACCTGAGCTCAACTCCTGCGTGGTTGCGCCCTCCAGGCAGCTTTCCAAAGTCTGATGCCACCGCAGACAATGGCAAGAAGGTAGAAACGAGAGCCGATGCTGCAAAGACAGAACCTTCGACCACCGATGCAAGCAAGCCAAAGGACAAACCATATGATTACTTGACCAGTTATAACTTCAGCAACTTCGCACAGCTGCCAGATCTCAAAATAGGCAAGTTCGACAAGTCTCCTAACGAAAAACCTGAAGAGAAGAAGGTCAAGCCTGAAGCCGAAGACAATGCAGAATTTCATTCAGAGTTAGAAGAACCAGCAGCTGAAACTCCGCGCACGCAGGACAAGGCTGAAAAAGAACAATCATCAGCAGAGCAAGCCAAAGCTCCCATCACAAGAGATGGAAACAAGATACACATTGAATATCCGAACAGCACAAAAACTCGTGATCTGATCATGGGTTCCGACGGGCGTGCGCAGGAAATCATTACTAAAGACCAGAGTGGCACCATGCACATGGTCCGCAAAGGCGATCAATGGTATGCCAGAGTTCAGGGCATGGAACTACAAATGCCCGGCAAAATTGAAGCAAATGACCGCGGTGAAGTAAGCTTCGAGATGCAAAACGGTGTGTTTCGACGTGAGAAACCAGACGGCAGTTCAGTTCAAGAGAAGAATCTGCCAGATGGTTCGAGAATGGCTTTCTACAACAACAATCAGGTAGAAAAGCTCACCAGAAAAGATGGCTCTAGCATCCAAGTTTCTGAAGATGGAAAGCAGATGATAGAAACGCTTCCTAACAGCAATCGCAGCATCACTTGGAAAAAAACCGATGATAGTAACTGGGTCAGCGATGGTCAGCCTGCTCAAAAGCGAAGCAATTTCAAGGTTGATACCAATGGAGTGACAAGCTGGGATGGTCCAGACAAACTCAAGTTTGTACTCAACGGAGATGGCAGCCTCAACGTTCAGGGAGAAGGGTCAGCCAAAATTCAGCTGGATGATAAGAACAGGATCAAATCAATCGATTACGGTAAAAAAGTACGTGAATTCGAGTACTTCGATAACAGTAATGAAATCAAGAAAGCCACAGTAAAAGATCTGGACAAAAATACAAGCAGCTCATTTACCAGAGACAAAGAAGGCTCTAACTCCTGGAGAACTGACAACGGACAAATCTGGAACGGAGACATCAAACTTGGTGCAGGAGGAATTTACTCCTACAAGCCAGAGGGCAACTCGGTTCAAGAGGCTGACAAAGATGGCCGCTGGTACACGATGTGGCCAGATGGAAAAGTCACGCGCGACCAGATTGGAAATGACGGCTCGAGACTGTCCTATTCGGATGGAAAATTGGTGAAGGCACTTTCGAAAGACGGTACTTCAGCCGAAATTTCCGACAGCAAAATTTCGGTCAACAATCCGCGCACGGGTGAACGCACCTCCTGGACAAAAGAAGGCGAAAGCTGGAAGTCTGACTCAGCACGTTTCCCCGGCGTGAAAAAGGACGTTTCTATAAATGAAAAATGTGAGGTCTCCTTCACAGCTGAAGATGGAAGTCGCCATTCGATTCGCCCTGATGGAAAAGAATCTATCACTCGAAAAGATGGAGTGCAGTTAGAACTGAATGACCGGCAACAAATTGACCGCATTACTAAGGGCAATTCTGTAAGAAACATCGAGCGCAATGCTGACGGCAGCATAAATCGCATCACTGATGAAAACAAAGATTCCAAAAGAGCAGTGCTTGACCGCAAACCCGGTGACGACATTAGCTCAGTTGATATCAGCAAAGATGGTGACATCAGTATCAAGCGCAAGGACGGCTCAAGTACACTTGAGCAAGCTAACTTCAATAGCGTGACTAGAGATAAAGATGGATCGCCGCTTAAAGTGATCAACCCTCGTGGCGACGTAAGAACATTCCGCTATGATAGTGAAGGTCCAAATAAGGCCCCGGTTGAAATAATCGATGTCAAAAAAGGCAGCAAGGGAGACAAGACAGAAAGCTGGTCTCGCAAGAGCGGCACCAGCAATGACTTCATCACACTGGGCTCAGATGGCAAACCCAAAGTCAGAGAAAACGTAAAACTTTCGCCGGATGGAAGCGGTGAATACACATACAAAAACAAAGATGGCGGAAAAGATCGCGTTGCAAGACTTGGTGGCGGTGATGGTGGCGACGGTGCACTGTCAGAAAGTGTTGAAGAGGCTCGCGAAGGTCTACTTGAGGAATTGAAAGACAAACTTCCTGAAGCTAACTTCAAGCGAATGGAAACCATGATGAAGAACTTTGAAAATCGCATGGCCGACCGCGCCTACATGCGAAAGCTGGCGAAAGTGAAGTCGTCAGAATTCATCGATGACGAAACTACTAAAGAAGTTCAGGGCACCTACGACAGCATCAGGCAAATGGTAGCCACAGGCAACGAGAACACTTTCTTCGACCAGAAGACACGTGTCAAACTCGCGGAAAACTTCATGTTCAACGCGATGGAGCCCACCTGCATCGACCAGGGTCCTGCATCTGACAAAGACCCGAATGGACACGGCACATGTTGGATAGAATCCGGACAAATCTGGGGGATGACCCAGCACCCCGGTGCAATGGCTGATTATCTCAAACAAGTCACATTGAATGGTTCCTACACCACAAAGAATAGCGGCGAGAAGGACGCCAAACCACTCACATACACGTTTTCACCAAAGTTGCTCTCCTTCACAGGTAACAAACAAGAGAGCAAGTGGACGATAGAAACTGCCACAACTGAATGGAGAGACGAAGGCAATTTCAAAACACAAATATGGGGCGACCGCAGCCCTGTCAGCAAGATATTTGACTACACACTTCCAATACTCTCAGGCTCTCGCCGTGAGTTTGACGTGGATGGCGGACTGTATGAAACTGCAAATCTAGTCGGACAAGGTTGGACTCGTGGAACCAGAGACATCATGTACATGGTGACTGGAGACTTCCCGGTTGACAGGTCGTTCCAGGACCACAGCAGCGGGCATCTCTTGAACAACAACTACACACAAAGCATGCTTGAAAAAGGCACCGTCCTCAGCTACACCCCTGGACACCTGCGCTCTCAAACAGTGCGCAGGGTTGACGGAAAGTGGTATCTGATTCAAGACGACCAACACAGTGAAGACTCAGATAAAATCATGGGTCACATTACCGATATTGAAGCTTGGGCACGTGGCGACAAGAATGCCCTCAATACGAATGTGAACAGCAACAAAATCGCATTGATGCACAAAACCTCATACGTGGGAAGCGGCAATAACGACGCCCTCGGCACAGTGGTACCACGCGCGGTTAATCAGTCTGCACGCACGACTAACACAACACAAACATACAACGCCGTGCGCGAACGCAGCTCATCATCGGTTCCAACATACAAATCAATGCCCCGACCACAATGGAGCTACAGGTGATGAAAGTGGAAGACGTTCACAAAATGAGGTTCTATAATTGCGGAGTTGAACATGCAAGTTAAAACCATGATTGATCAGAAGCTGATAAAACAGACACTCGATTACGTTAATTACCTGGTGGACGCCAGGATCAAACAGATTTCTCCTAATCAGCTGACGCGCTACAGCGAACGATGTGACCTGGCCGCTCCAGCTTTCAGATCGGCTTTCGAACACGGGGGTCTGCTTGCCGTCGATGAGCTGATTGAATCCTTGAATGAAGCTCTCAAGAATGAAGGGGCAGAACTTGGCTTCCGAGAGGGTTGCGGGCTTGAAACCCAGGAGGGTCGACCGCCATATCTGATAATAATTCTTGTCAATTTCAGCAGCGACCGAGCAATCGCTCAAGATGCCATCAGGCTCTAGGATTTCGAACTCGAATTTAGTGTGGCCCATGCACGCCAGTATGGGTCATGTTCACTAGCGTATTAATTTAATACAGTTCCGCAATGTCAAGCAGCAGTAAAAGTGTTGATTCCCCTGCACTTATTGGAATATAAACTCTAGCAATTGTTATAGTGCTAGCTGAAGCCAGCAGAAGGGATTCAGGTTATGAGCAGGGCAAAACTCCACATTCTCTGGTGGCTATGTATGTTGCCATCATTTGCCGCGATGGCAATGTTGGGTTATGAGTGGTATCAACATCAATCTGAAATTCGCTTTCTGATTTACGCGCTGGTATGCCTCATAGTTGGCGTGTTTTTCGGCAGCCTTATCATCAATACCAGTACAAGTGCAGATGGACAGATGCGCGAAAGCGACTTGCCCATCGTGATGGACAATGATTTGTTGCCAGGCATGGAACCACCGCCACCCAAAGGCACACCAGCCGAAAACTGGACGGGTGGCGTAGTTCAACAAGAGGCGTGGTGGGAAAATACAAATCCTGTATTCATGGAAGAAAACAACGAAGCTGGCCAAGCTGCTGCAGAGAGCGCCGCTAACGATGGAGTTGTTGTAAAAACAGATGCACCAGAAGCAGTTCCAGTGACTGCCGGAGCCGTTGCTGACGCAAGTAAGCCAGCAGAAAACAAAGCAACCGAAAACAAAGCGATGAGCGAGCAAGAGGCTGAAGAGATTGCGCTTGCACGTGAGTTTCTCGCCCCAACCTCAGAAAAACTGGTAATCGCAAGTGATTCCTCTGGCGTGTCTGATATGTTTCAGTCCTTCGACGCGACACCAGAGTCAAAGCGCAAAATCAGCGAAGAAGAGATGGCTGCAAAAATACTTTCGGAGCACAAAACAGCACCCGCAACAGATGTTGGAGACGACAAGGTTGAGAAAGCTCAACAAGTAGTGGCACGTCTTGAAGCTGAAGTTGCAAAAGCAGAAGCCGTAGCGAAAAAACTTGAGAACGAGCTAGCTAAAGCTGAACCAATGGCTGCAAAACTGGAATCAGAACCGAAGACACAGATTAAAGACAATACAAAGAAGTCAACTTCGTCACAATCAAATAAAGCAATAACAGGCTCGCAATCAAACAAAGCAGTAAAATCGACGGGGCAAAACAAAAAAGCTGAACCGGTCAAGACTGCAGCTGAAATCAAATCGATTGAGGACGCAATGAGCCAGGCTGAAAGAGCTGAATCAGCAGGCAACATTGATGAGGCAATCAAGCTATACGATGGAGTCACTAAGCTTGATTTGAAACACTTCGACGCATGGTACAAGAAAGGGCTTGCGACACGAAAGAAAGGCAAGCATGACGATGCTCTCTACTGCTTCAACTACGCTCTGAGAATCAATGAGAAAAGTTCTGAAGCGTGGACAGAAAAAGGCGAATGCCTGCTAATTGGTAAAAAGAATGACCAGGCACTGATCGCATTTGATAAAGCTCTCATTCATAACAAGCAAGCTCCAAAGGCGTGGATGGGTAAAGCAAGATGCTTCGTCGCTATGAATAAACACAAAGACGCTGTGGCATGTTTTGACAAAGTAATTGCACTAGACCCTGATAATCAGGACGCAAAAAACGAAAAGCAGACCGCTGCAACTAAAGCGAACGCAAAGAAATAAAGAAAAAGACTCTGCCACCACGGCAGAGTCTTTTTCTATTATCGATCTTTATATGGATGATCATCAGCTGAGTTTATTAGCTGACTCTAAACAAACCAATTAATCAGCGTCTTTCATTTCTCCAAGGCTGAACGAGTCAGTTGAGAATGGGTGTTCGCTGCTGTTTGACCAGCTATTTGCGGTGCCATAGTACATTCCTTCAAGACCACCTTTGAACACAGCAAAAGGAAGCGTAGCTAGAGCACAAGTGCCTCTTAGCAAAGGATTCTTGCTGTTGTCACCACTAATTTGACCGCTCATTGTTTTAGTGTTGGAGCAGGTATAGCGGACTACGGCTATCGGTGTCCCAACTACGGCTCCAGCTGCAAACGCTACGAGTCTTACGGGGATCATCGCGGCACCTTTGGCTGAATCCTCAGCCTTCGCTGCTGGTATCAATGTAACTAACGAAAGACATGCTGCAATTACCGGTGCTAGTTTCCTGGTCATGTTACTCCCTCTGAAAATGAACATAAGAACTATATCCCCATGACAACTTATTCGCTCAGCATAGTCCTCAATTGTGAGCTTTGCCTCCGCAATTCCTTTATATTAGGGATTCTCTGGCGCTAGCAAAATCATACATCTATATATGTATGCTATGTGATCATGGTAACAAAGCAGTGAATCAAATCTGTTTGATAGCTGAAGTGCCGCTTAGAATCCTGCTTTTCGTGACTGAAGCGTCCTTAAAAATAACACAGAATGAGATAAACAGCAGCTTGTTACATCTAAGAAGATGCAGTATTCATGCGGATCAGATAGGGTTATTAAACGCCTCTCATCGCTCAATTAATCTAGCTTAACAGCACGCGCACAGTCCGAAACCCGCACTTATACTCTCAATTACGGGCGTTGCCAAGGAAAGCCAAAATGCAATAAGTGTAAGGGTTGCAAAGTAAAACATTACGGAACTATTTAGAAACCCTTCCCTTTCACTTCTCGCACATATTATCGAGCTATAGGTTGAAATTCAAAAAACACAGATTCAAATTCCCTCGAGAAACCCGCTTCGTAGCATCTCAAGAAGATCCCATAAATAAGAAAAGCGCTTCCGAAACGAATCTGAGAACTGAATATCAAATGTTGCACGATGCGACGCACCACCTACGAAGCCAAATTGGCATTGGCCAGATTTTATAAGAGGGAACACAATGGCAAAATCTAGAGCTACTGATGCGGAAAAGGGTATGACCCAGATGCTCGTCGAAGACGAGAACATCGCGAAAAGAAACGAATTGGAAGAGCTCGATCTTCTCGATGAAAGCGATAACTTCACCATCATTGATGATGAAGAAAACGATTTAGACGATGATGACGAGCCGGTAGAGCTGCCTTCCAGCCGTGAAATCGCTACCGAAGATTCCGTCAGACTCTATCTACGAGAAATCGGACGTATTCAACTGTTGAAGCCAGATGAAGAAATCGAACTCGCTCGTAAGATACTTCAGGGCGACATGATGGCAAAGAGAAAGTTGGTACAAGCCAACTTGAGACTCGTTGTTTCAATCGCTAAAAAATACATCGGACGCGGTTTGTCCTTCCTCGATCTTATTCAAGAAGGAAACCTCGGATTGATTAGAGCTGCAGAAAAGTTTGACCATGAGCGTGGATACAAGTTCTCCACATATGCAACCTGGTGGATTCGTCAAGCAATCACCAGAGCACTTGCTGATAAATCGCGCACCATCCGTGTTCCGGTGCATATGGTTGAAACTATCAACAAGCTCAAGAAAGTTACACGTCAGTTGGCTCAAGAATTGAACCGCAAACCAACTGAACAAGAACTCGCAAAATCGATGGGTGTTTCACTCGTCAAATTGCACGAAATCATCAAAGCTGCAAAAGAACCAATTTCGTTGGAAACACCAATCGGTAAGGAAGAAGATTCCAGACTTGGTGATTTCATTGAAGACTCTGAAGCAGAGCGTCCAGAAACAACAGTTACTCATGAACTGTTGAGACAAGACCTTGCTCGCATGCTCAACGAACTCACACCACGTGAGCGCGATGTGCTTCGCCTGCGCTTCGGTCTCGATGATGGACGTCAACGTACACTTGAAGAAGTAGGGCAGCTATTTGCTGTTACTCGCGAACGTGTGCGCCAGATCGAATTCAAGGCACTCAGAAAGCTGAGACAGCCAGGCAGATCTTCACGCCTGAGAGAATATCTCTAAATTCGAGCAGTGAGATCTAATCTCATTCCAAGAGAATATATAAAAATTGTGGGGGCGATGCGATGCATCGCCCTTATAATATCCAGATATACGAAAGTATAGTTAGGTTGGGTAAGCACCGGCACACGGGCAATCGAGGGTTTATGAGTTACTCTGAAGACCAGACATCACCGGCAGCTCCTTTCTCAGGAGACAGCAGCGGACATATTTTCGATATGCCTGATATGGTGGCAACATCACCGACGACTACAGAGCGTGTTGTAGATACGCAATCAGGATTTCTGGTAGTTATCAAGAAGATCGGCGATAGATTAGCACTTTCAATCAAGAGAAACATTGGCACACCGCCGAGCAGTTCGGTCTCACTGACTCCTGATGAGTCGCTCAAATTGTCAAGAATATTATCTACGAGTTTGAGCTCCGAAGAGACTGAATCAGATTCCTTAATTGAAGAATTCCGATCCCGCAGTTCACGTAGAAGACGCGGAGCATCAAAACTGTTTGAATCGGACGAAAGCAAGAAAGCTTCCACAGAAGAGGACCTTGCAGAATCCCCAGCTTCAGGCAAGACCAAGATGCCGATGAAGCTAATGCTCGCTTCTGTACTCCGTACTTTCATGGTTCCAATTGTAGGCGTAGCGCTCAGCGTGTTTGTGCTTGGTATTGGTGCTGGTATCGGGGCTATGAAGCTGGTTGAAAAACCACAGGTGGTGGCTCCTGTAGTTGACCCATTTGAAAGAGTGAAAGTCGATGGATTCGTCAGAGACTTTGTGGCTAAGATGCTCGACTTCACTTCAAAGACATATCGCATCTCACAAGTTCAAGCGATGGCAGCGATGTCTCCTGATCTGATGGAGCGTTATTGGACACAAACAAACTTCCCATTGTCGAGACGCCAGCTGGCAAAAGCACCACAAGGCGCAAACATTTTGATTACCGAAATGAAGCAAGAACGTCTTGATGAGAGCAACGTGCAGGTAGATGTCCATGCACAAATGACCAATGCTAATGATCCAAAACTCGCCACCCCGGTCAACATTCGATTGAAGTTGAGCCTCGACGCGAATGGACAAATCTTCGTGAGTGATCAGCAGGATTTGACGAGCGAAACGAAATAGAAAAGCGATTCGCTAAGAACGCTAGAATTAAAAGGTCGAACCTGTTTCAATTCGGTTCGACCTTTTCTCCATGTGTATCTATTCAATTTTCCGACTCGGACGAGCCGTTCGAGCCTGACGAGAGGGCTTTGTCCTCAAGCCACGCTTTCAGCCAATCTTCGAAGGAAACACCAGGGCGATTGAAGTAACCTGTATCAGACTCCCATTCTTCCTTGTAATTCACAGGACCCATATCAAAATCGACTTCTACCATTCTTCCGGCAGGGTCATTGCAGTCTAATACGGTTCGCATTCCGCACCCCTGGTCACAAATGATGAGCATTCCCGGAATCCACTCAAGCTGGACATCGCCTTCTTCTTCATCAAAGTCTTCAATAATCTCTTCCGAAGCTTCGAGCATACTTACATAAGTACTCACCACATCTTCTTCTGTATCGCTCTCATCATAAAGCGGCAACATAACCATGAAATCGTTGATAACGCAGCCATTCGCAACACGAGAATAAAATTGCCGCACCAGATCAGGAAGCTTTACGTTAATTGCCTTCTCACATTCAGCCACGGTTTCTTCATCTAATGGCGGGTAGTCTTCTGCCAAACCCTCTTTCTGAACCTTTTCGATCAGCCGATTGATGAGTTCTTCATGAGACATTCTGCAAATCCTCTGAGCCGACAGGCTAAGTATACCCGTAGTGTTGTAGATTCAAGCAGCTGGCTGCTTATCGGACTCAAATGCTCTCTCTAGACATTAGACGCATACGCTTGATGATGAAATTATTCAAGACAAAAATCATGCCGCCAAACAATGCCAAGCTCGTAAAATTTAGCGAGCAGCGGATATAGATGGAACTTCGACTGTATCGGAAGGACAAAGCCATGGCAACAAAATTATCGGGCTCTACTTACAGGAAGATGATTAGTATTGCACTGGGACTTTGTTTTGTTTTACCAGCTAGCTTTGCCAGTGACGATTCAAGAAACTGCATTCAGCCCGGGAAACTACTCTCAATTAGAGATATCGGAAACGAGTTTGATCTTGCATGTTCGAACATGCACTTGCGCCTGGGTGCATTATCTCCTGATGTGCTGCGAATTCGTTATTCAAAAGCCGGAGAATTTCCCCAGAGCTCATACGTGGTGCAAAACTCTGATGCAAAAACAAAATTGCAGAAAAAAGAGGATGCAGAGTTCGCGCACTTCTCTACAGAAAGCCTCCAAATTGACGTCAGCAAGAAAGACTTGCGCATTCGAATCAGCAACAAGAATGGTGATTTAATATCGGAGGATGCGCTGCCTGTCCTATTTCAAGGTAATAGCTTCCAAGTCAGTAAAAGCAGCCCACTAGACGAGCATTTTTTTGGATTGGGCGACAAAAGCGGTCCCTTAGATCATCGCAACCAGGCATATTGCTTGTGGAACACTGACCCTCCTTTGTGGCAGGAGTCAACAGACCCTATGTACAAGAGCGTCCCATTTCTTCTGTCTCTACACAATGGCGTTTCGTACGGCATTTACCTCGATAATACCTTTCGCTCTGTTTTTGACCTATGCAAAAATCGCAGAGACACACTGACTTTCAGTGCGGAAGGAGGTCCGTTAGATTACTATTTCTTTTATGGACCCTCGCCCAAGAAAGTAATACAGAGCTACACTCAGCTGGTTGGTAGAATGCCTCTGCCACCACTTTTTTCACTGGGCTACCAACAGAGCCGTGGCAGCTATGTACCTGACTCTGCTGTTCGCGAAGTCGCAACAGAACTACGCAAGCATCAGATTCCATGTGATGTCATCTATCTTGATGGTGACTACAAACAAGACTCGCGTCCATTCACAATTGACAGAAAGAAATTTCCTGATTTTTCTGGATTAGTCCATGAGCTTGCCGCTAACGGATTCAAAACAGTCATCAGCATGGATCCCTACATTGCAAAATTTCAGGGCGACAAGAATTTTGAAGAAGGCGCAGCCAAGGGTTATTTCTTGAAGAAGCCAAACGGAGAAGTTTTTCTAGGAAAGGTCTGGACATCTGACACAGCATTTGCAGATTTTACACGTCCCGAGGTTCGCAGCTGGTGGGGCAGCATGCACAAGGAATTTGTTGGCGCAGGAGTACGGGGCATTTGGGATGACATGAATGAGCCTGCTTTGTTCAATACACTGGAACGGACATTGCCACTTAATACGGTGCATCAGCTCAGCGATGGAAGAGTGATAGAACACCGAGAAGTGCATAACATTTTCGCAATGGAAAACACGCACGCAACTTACGATGGGCTGTGTTCGCTCATGCCAAATCTGCGCCCATTCATTCTGACTCGCTCAGGATTTGCCGGCAGCCAGCGCTATGCCGCAACGTGGACTGGCGACAACACCTCAAGCTGGAACCACATGCGCATCTCTGTTCCCCAACTTCTAAATCTTGGGGTTTCAGGATTTTGCTTTGCTGGCTCCGACATTGGCGGATTCAACGGATTCTCAGGGGGACCTTCAGCAGAGCTGCTTACACGTTGGATGCAGCTCGGTGCTTTCAATCCACTTTATCGAAATCATTCCGATGGAGTCACCCGCAAGCGTGAGCCTTGGGTGGATGGACCCGGACACGAGGCAGTCAGAAAGAAGTTTATTGAAATGCGCTATCGCTTGATGCCTTACATTTATTCTGCAATGGAAGAGTGCTCTCGCACTGGACTGCCACTAATGAGACCTATGTATCTGGAGTTTCCTACCGACAAATCGGTTGAAACTTGCTCTGATCAATTCATGTTCGGTGCAGACATTCTTGTAGCTCCAAAGCTGTGGGAAATTGCTGGACCTTATGGTGCAACACTTCCAGCTGGAAACGAATGGATCGACTTCACTGGCAATAAGGTACACAAAGGGGGCAATTCTATAGAAGTAAATCCAGCCTTAGCAGAGATGCCAATTTTCGTGCGAGCGGGCTCAATCTTGCCAGAGCAGCCAGTCGTGCAGAACCTGAGCAGTAAGCCGGACGGTCCACTCGAATTGAGAATTTATCAGGGTGCGTCAGAAACAGCAACAGGTCATCTCTATCTTGACGATGGCGAAACGATGAACTATCAAAACAAAGAAAAGAGTGAAACACTGAGATTGAGTTTCAGTTCCATACAATCAACAAACGGGCTCGATGTGGAGATAAAGCCCGCCGAAGGTTCATACAAACCCTGGTTCGACAAAATACAGATTATAGTTCTTGGCTTAAAGAAAGAGCCAAAGTCGCTAAGTCTCGATGGACAAATCATGATTGGTTGGCAATCGGAAGAAAATAAGTTGACACTGCCCGCGATGGCATGGTCGCCAAAAGGCAACAAGATTCAGGTCAATTTTTAGAGAACGGACAGTAAATCAGGTGCAGAAGCCGCTTGCTACAGTAGTGATAGGAGGAATTTTCTCCTCAACTCTTTTGACCTTATTTGTGCTACCCGTGCTCTTTTCATGGATGTCCGGACGTCGAACAAAGGAAAAGCATTCAGTACTTTGATAATTTTCGTCTTTGAAGAAGGAACTCCTGCAAAATATACCCATGAACGAATTGCAATATTTTGTTCAAGGAGCTAGCGAAATTTTTCACAGCGCGAGCGTGCAGCTCACAGCTTATAGTGGCGATGAAGTTCCTGCGCATTCTTTTTCAAATCAGGAAAATCCACAAGGTGCCGCTGGATCAGCAAAAAGGCTTTCGCCTTGTTATTAGCGTCTGCGCGGTTGGTTAAGTCAATTCCCTCAATACGTCGTTGAAGAAACGGTTTAATTTTGCTTGTCTGGCCAAACTGAGTCCACAGGCTAATGATGGCTCCTTCATCCATAATAGCCAGGTCGAGATTACCATCTCTGAATTCGCACTCTTCCAGTTCGCACAAATCAGCAAGTACCTTTGAAGTTTCACCGCGTATTGATTCTAATTCTGCCCGACGGCGCAGCATCGGGAGATAATGAAGACCTGTTCTAAAGTCTAAGAGTGTGGGCAAATCAAAATTTACAATTTTCTTTTCTCGCAAGCGTACATGCTTTATTCCCGTTCCAATCATGCTCTGAGCTTTATCGTATTCTCTTCTACCCAAATAAATTTCAGACAGATTGTCGTAACAGTCCGAGGCCTCAACTGTGTACTCACCATTTGACAATTTGCAAAATGAGAGTGCTTTTTTCCAGGTTGCCTCGTTGTCCTGAAGACCAAGACGAGTTTCAATTGAGGCAACAGTCCGATATCCCATATACAGAATGCCACGCTCTTTTGGCGATATTTTCTTGAGTGTCTCCAAAATGTCGTGCCTCAGTCGAAGCGCCTTCTCATTACAGTCAGCATAACCTGTGTAGACAAATTTTTCTTTCTGCAGTATCAGTTGAGCGAGTTGCTGCTTAGGAGATTGGTGGCGGAGTGAAGGCTTTGTTTTCACTGAAGCAACAGAGATTTTCATTGAAACATCCTTCGAATGAACGAAATAGGCTCCAGCAGCAACAATACACAAGAACAGGGTAGTCGCTAAGAAAGTCCCTCTCTTATGAGTTTTGCTTGTCCACGCATTTCGTTTCGCGGCGCCCGGAAGCGATTCAATCAAACTGGATTTAAACAGGCGTGCTGACTCGGGTCTGGAGTCCATGTCTTTAGCTAAAGCCTGCAATGTCAAAGCAAAAACAGCTGCACGGCTGCCTGTATTTTCAAATTTCCCTGCAGACGGCAGCGTCGCTTGCTGGTGAATCTGCAAATATCGGGTATGCATCGGAGTTTCACCAACGAATGGTGGCGTACCGCAAAGACACTCGTATAGCATACAAGCTACTGAATACAAATCAGACCGTGCGTCGAGCTTTCCACCTCGGCACTGTTCAGGGCTCATGTATGGGGCGCTACCAGACAATTGAATTGTTCTCGTCAGATTCAACTTTGCCTCACCGCTGCTAAGTTCGCGAGCAATGCCAAAATCTAACAACTTAACATGCAGACTTCCCGTTTCTTGATCGACAATTATCATTACATTGCCTGGCTTGAGGTCTCGATGAAGTAGCCCATTAAGGTGCGCGCAGTCTAAGGCATCAAGAATCTGGGTGAATATCTCCAATACTTTTCGAGGGCTGAGCGTTTCCTCAGTGGCTAAAATTTGCGCCAGCGTCACGCCCTCGATATACTCACAAACAAGAAAAGGTGTGCCGTCTGAGCAAGCACCCATCTGGTAGATCTGCACTATGTTCTGGTGTGACAATCTAGCCAAAACCTTTGCCTCATTTTGCATGCGCAAAATCTGCTTTTGCATGTCCGAAGAACCATCAGTTTTGATGATTTTCAATGCAACAAAATGCTGAAGGGTTTTATGGCGAGCCTTAAGAACAATGCCGTGTGCACCTTCGCCAAGGAACTCTACAACGCTGTACTCTGAAGGAAGTTGCGCTGCAATTTCCTGTATAACAGGCGGAACATTTTCTTGTGAATACGACATTAAGCCCCCGTTTGTTTCAACGAGTAATTAACAGAGTGGGGGGCTAAACTTACTATACCCACTCTATTATGTTTGAATCAACGAGGCATCCGTACATCGAAGCCTACATAATCCAAGTTGAAGAATTCACGACATTCGGGGGCGATGGCGACAAATATCAAATGGTCCTAATCAGACCCCGATTCCTTGCGCTCTTGCTTCAGTTCAGTCTCGTCACCTAAAATACCTTTACGCTGATCTTTTAGTTTTTCAATAGTCTTTTTCTCGTAATCAAGCTGCTGCTGTTCAATGTTCTGCTCCATTGTCTGCCTGTACTGCCTTTGCTCGCGCTTATTTTCTTGCTTCATCTCTTTTAGCAGCGTTGTAGGGTTCTGCCCACCATCTTTACCAGGAGTCCAATTGGGACCCAATACATTTGATTTATCGTTTACCTTAGAACCGGCACCTTCGAATGAACGAATGATCTCGTTGTTTTGATGCAGAGTTCATGGAAGTCTCCAAAATCGGGACTAGACTATACCACCAGCAAATTGGATTCTAAACAGACGACCTGCTCTAGACATCAAAACTTCAAAGGCTCTTCACGAGAGCATTCCTTATGAAAGCATCAGATTCCCGCGGATCTCATCTATTACCAGGTTCGATCTTCTGGACGAATTTTTGTTCCTTCCTTACCCTGGGTCATAATCCAGGAACCACCAGCCTTGTTATAAGCTTCAATAAATCGCTGCCACATTGCTTCCTTCATATCGCTATTAAGCAAGTAACTCTCGAAAGTATCAAGTTCCAACTTCAAAAATTCCTCATTCCACTCAGTCATTACCTGCATCATGGTATTGACTCGCAGCTTTACAGCAAGCTCGCATCTTTCACTGTTCCAATCAATCTGGATTTCAGCCATCAAGTTTTTCATATCAAAAGAAAAACAATTGCCAAAAAGGCTGCCTCTCCATCCACGAATCGAATAGCGAGACTTCTCCCTCAGGCTGAACTTTTGCGTTTTCCAATATCTATGAATTTTATCTATAACAAATTCATTCCAGGAAGGCAACTTGAAGCTTCGCTCAATCAAAATATGATTTGGCATATTTTTCTCCTCTCAAAAGGCATTTTACATGCTTGTGGAGGAAGCAACATGTTCTTTTAGCAGAGAACTATTCTATCTGCGCTCTTGCATTTCTCTTTGCTGAAGCGCTCTAAGATTCTCGGCATTTCTTGGAACAACATGACCAGAATAGGAACGCATAAACTGTCCCGCTCCGTAGCTCTTATCGATGTCTTTCTGGTCAGCTGCCTTAATGGTCTGGTAAAGCGATTGATCGCGGTTCATTAAATGAGAGCGATGGCTATCGCCAATTCTAAGCATCGTAAGACCTTCGGCTAACATTTCATGGGGACCTTCAAAGTACTTTGTAGACGGTTTAACTAGCGCTAAATTCGCTGCTTGCTCAGGGCTAATCTTGCCGAGTCGTTTTCCGTTTGCATCGAAACGAATCCAATCTCCTTTTGCAAGTCCAGCAGGAGCGTATCCTTCACCATTGGGTCCTTTTAACATCCAATGTTGCTCACCACCAGCAGAAGCAGGTTTACCAGGAATTGGAGTCCACCCAATCTGCCGGTAAGTCTCAGTTTTATCCTTCAGCGTAGGATTTATACGCTCTTCAGTATGATGAGCGAGTTCATGGGTTATGACGCTTGCAATGCTTCGGTGTGCTGTAAAATCATTATTCTTCCGTTCTTGCTCGGTTATTGGAGAATTCACAAGCGATTTGGGTTCGACAACCACGGCTGGACCACCATTTATATTCGGCTCGAAAGTGGCAACTCCACCGGCTCCCTGATAAAAGGTCTTGTCTTTCAAGAAGTAAAATGTCAGAGGTCGGGCGCCATCTTCGGCCTTATGTGACGGATTCGCTTTTTCAAGTGCGGCTTCAATTCCCATCAATTCGGATAAGCGAGGCTCTCTTAATTCTAATTTTTGACCAGATTTGGTAGAACCATCTTTCTGCGGAACTTGCTGATGAACAGAGAGGTCGCCTCCGGGCTTAGCAAATTGAGTTCCTAAGCGCTGTTCCAAATCCCATTTCTTCAGTTCCGTCATCTCTTTAACAGTCTTGCTGATCTCCTGCAAGCCCGCCTTTGTGGGTTCGACATTTCCAATAACAACTTTTTCTCCGCTCCTCACCAGGCTAAATTCAATTTTCTTATCAGGACCTACTTTGAGATCAAGTCCGTTGTTTTTAGCAAACTCAGAAAACTGTTTTTCAGCAAGACGCTCATTTACTCGGTCTCCCCTTTCGCTAGAATTAGTTCTCCCAATTTGAGCCTGCTCTGGCTTAGCGCCTGAAGCTGCATTTTCGGAACCGTTTTTATCTCCAGCAGAACGGAGCAAAGTAGCCCCGTAATCATTATTTGCATGTCCAGCATGCGCTAACTGAACAGGCTCACGGCTCTGTGATTCTGTCCTGCCCTTACCAGTTCCACTTCCAGCGAATAGGTCAGGAATGTCGAGACGAAACCGCTCGCTGGCTTGTGAAAGTCCTCCACTAGCAATAGAATCATCACCTCGTGTATTGGCAGAATCTCTGGACCTACTCTCTGATGAAATACTCATAACCCAACCCCGCCAGCCCCACTTAGTTGATAGTAAGCAGGGATGGTAAATTTAATGTGAAACTTCAAGGTGATCCAAACTTTGGACTGAACCGACAATATTCTCCACCAGTTCCGAAACTGATTTATTTCCGAGAAATAGCAAGAAAAGCAACAACACATGCTGCAAACAAAATACCTGTGCTGTCGACAACTACATCTGAGAATGCGGCGCTTCGCCCAGGCACAAAAGATTGATGCCATTCATCCGTGCATGCATACAAGAAAGCAATCATGAAGGGCGCTGCAAAAGCGGACAACAGATCAGCCATACGTTTTGGCTTTGTTAATCTCAATCCACTCAAGAAAAATCCATAAATAACTCTTGTTTTTCCAAAATTCGTGCGAGCTATCTGCTGAGAGAGGTTCAAAGATAAAAGAAACAAGACCGCATACTCTGTCATATGCGCACACTTACGCACAAGAATATTTAACGGACCAAGTACAGACTTGGTCATCTCATTTGAATTCGCTTGATGCGAAAAGCCGAATATAACTGCCATCCATATGAGCACCAGTATCAAACTGTATGAGATTTGGAACTTACGAACCATCGGCTTTTCTCTTCTTCTTTTTAGGCACTTTGGCTTTGACATTTGCAACTGAAATATATGGATGCCCCTTCACAAAAAATCTCCACAAATTTTCCTGAGCAACGGAGATGCCGACTCGAATGGAAACACCTAGCTCAGATGGATCCAACTTACGACCGTCTTCAAGAAATAGCTCGCCATCTGGGTTTAGCAAATCAATTCCGTTATGTTCTCGATTGATTTCCCAGGTCTTGCACAATTTTCCAGGTCCATTTCCACCATCAACTCCGATTGCACGAATCAGGATAGCCCCAGCTGTTCCATCTGGTTCAGTGACAACGTTCAAGCAATTGTACATCCCATAAATGAAATAGACATATGAGAACCCAGGCGGACCAAACATCACCTCGCAGCGCTTGGTCTTACCTCGCCAGGCATGGCAAGCGGGGTCATCTGCGGTGTACGCCTCCACTTCTACAATCTCTGCCTTTACTACACTACCGTCAGCCAATCTACGACACAGCTTCATTCCCAATAGCTCAGGAGCTAGCTCTACAGTTGGTCGGGCAAAGAAATCACGCGAAAGCTTCGATCTACTCTTTCTTGACATAGAAGAATTCTATCTCATCTCCCCAGCTTTCTTGCAGGCACCGCCATTAGTTCTATATACAATTGCAACTTTGCTTATGCACCTTGTGTATCTATGCATATTTACTCATGCAAGTCTGGACAAGCCCGGCGCAGAAAGGCATAATAAGTGACACCATGCGTGGAGGATAGTGCATGCAACCGGAACTCAAAAACAGCGGTACAGATCTCAGCCTTAACGGACTTGAGGACCTGCTGGATTCAAATGTTCCAAAAGACTTGATAGAAAGCACCACATCCGGTGAAACAGGCGAACAGGATTGGACGGTCGAAGAAACAGCCCGTGTCCTCGGTCTCTCTAAAGGCGCTGTTATTCGTCGTCTCGAGGACGGCATACTGCCGGGTTACCGAGTAAAAAGAGGTTATGGCAGCGCATGGCGCGTCAAGCCTATTTGGGTTCAACGAAATGGTGCCCAATCAACCACTGAAGCAAAACAGAATTCGGAAAATCGAGAGCTGGCTACTGAAAGAGGCACCGCAGATGGTGATTCCCTATCAAGCACCGCAACTAATGGCGTGGAATCAGTCAATGCCACGGAAGATTTGAATGCTAGCACTACCATTGATGTGAACGTTACAGCTACTCTAGACTTCAGTCCTGACAAAATTACAACAGCTTCCCGGTCAGTGACCGATGCGGAGCCGATTATAGGACAAGAGACAAAAACCGAGTATTTGGAAGTTTACGAAGCCGATGAAGAAACCAAAGATTGTGCAGCTGTTCCACTTTCAACTTACAAAGAATTGATAGAGCTTCGTACCAAGCTCGAATTAATTGATACGCACTATCAGGAAACTCGAAATAAGCTGGAGACGGCTAATTACAAGATAGGCTACCTTGAAGCAAGATTGGAGAGCAGTCAGGAAGCTTTACGGTTATTGGGCGGAAGTGCGAAAACCAATTGGTGGCAAAACTTCTGTCAGTGGTTTCGCAGTTCGAAGTAAGTAATTGCCATGATCCAGAAGCCGGCAGGATGCCGGCGCTCTCAGACGCTGCCATGATCCCGAAGAATGCCGATGCTCCCAGGTTTAGAGATTTTTCTCAGCCCAGAGAGCAGCCTGCGTGCGGTCTCTAACGTTAAGCAAAGACAAAATCTTAGTGATGTGATTTTTCACTGTTCCTTCCGTAATGAACAGCCCCTGCGCAATTTCTTTGTTGCTTTTGCCTTGACCAAGCAACTTCAAAATTTCCAGCTCGCGTCCGGTAAACATAGACTGAGCCTCTTCTTTAGCCTGATTTGACTGAGGCGCACTCAAACGAGAAAGCAATTTCTCCCCGATCTTAGGACCAAGTTGAGTATTGCCCTTATGTACAGAACGAATTGCCGCAGCCAATTCTTCCGTTGGTGCATCCTTCAACAAGTAACCAGAAGCACCAGCCTGCATTGCCTGCACAATATACTCGTCTTCATCAAATGTAGTTAGAACTAGAATACGCACGTTTGGGTGCTTTTCACGAATAGTTCTTGTCGCTGCCACACCATCCATTACCGGCATGCGAATGTCCATCAAAATCAGGTCGGGAGTCAGAGACTCCACAAGTGACACAGCCTCAGCCCCGTGCCCAGCATGTCCAACGATCTCAAAGTCGTCTTCCAAAGAAAGAAGCGACGCAAGTCCTTGTCTAATGAGCGTTTGGTCGTCCACTAACAGAAGTCGAATCATATCGGTATACTCACCTGCAAACTTGTACCTTTTCCCGGCGCGCTCTGAATTTCAACAGTTCCATGCAAACTTTCTACCCTTTCTTGCATGCCTCTTATACCAAAGCCCTTAGAATTCCCTTGATTCGTCAAACCTTTTCCATTATCTGACACTACCAACTCGATTTTCTTGCCTTCCTGTTTCAAAACGACATTTACGACACTCGCGTTTGCATGCTTCATAACGTTAGTCAAACATTCCTGAATAATGCGAAAGAGCTGATAAGAAACTGTCGAATTAATATTAGTGTCGCCAATTTCAACCTTAACTTCCAGCGTCTGGGAAGCCTGCATTTGCTTTGCGAGACTGTTTACAGACTCTTTAAGATCAAAATCAGGATGCCGAATAGATTGAATGGCTGTACGAACGTCCGTTAATGATTGGCTAGCCAACTGCTTCGCTAACTCAAGAGCATCATGAGAGCGTTTTTGATCGCGGTCGGAAAACTTTCGAGCGACCTCCAACTGTATATTCAGCGAGGTTAAAGTATGCCCAAGGCTATCGTGAATCTCTTGAGCAATTCTCGTGCGCTCAAGCTCAGTCGCGAGATTTTCCACTTCGCGACTCATTCTATCTGCTTCCAAACGTGCAGCTTGCTCTGATACCAGTGTTAAAGTAAGAATTGCAACCAGCACCATCATAGATATCGCGGCATAATTATTTACTACCGAAATCCCACCCATGGTCAGAAGGGAAGCCAGTGAAAACGGGTCGTGCTGCACCCATGGCGTAATGATATAGAATTTGAAGCACCCATTTGCAAACTGGGTAATCAGCGCTGCAACAAAAATGATTAGCTGACCAGGTCGGTCTAGTACAAGACAGGCTTTTGCAACTGACACCATATATAGTGGAAAGACAAAGCGAGAAAGTCCCGCTGCAGCGCTTCCAGTAACCGTAACGATTTCTAGAAAGAGAAAACACATTCTGTCCCAATAGGAACTTCTATTCGGGTTGACGAAGCTCAAGAGGAAAACGATGAAAAGAAATATAAGGGAAGTCACCATGTTTGGTGCTTCACTCGGACTGCCAGGGTCATGTACGCTCCAACTTAGAGACGCATATTCTCCCAAAGCGCAAATGACAATTAAAATCCACTCAAAATAAACCACCTTTCTCAAGAGGTCAGCATTGATGTACTGCATCTCTTGTTCTTCTTGCTCGGTCATCGCTTTGTTTCGAATTGACGGCCAGAACTTCATTTCAGGTCATTACCTCGCGGTGACATCGGTCATATATTTGGGTGACGCTAGCTAGATGGCTATATATTGAAAATTGGATTAGAATGCAATTGTTGTTGAAACCAATAGAACTGAGGGCGAAGAAATGTTCAACGCTAACACCAATAGTCATTATAAGACCTTAAAGGGTTGGACGAAAAGCGCCGAATACAGCCGAAAAACGTTAATGCAGCAGTCTGCTGAGCATGTCAAAACCGTCGCTCAGCCGGATATACAAGGCGAAGGCGGTGTCTACAAAGTTAAATTTGAAGGCAAAGAAACCTGGGAAATAATGGCAACCCCGCCAAGTTCAGGGGTGAGCGAATGGCTCTACATTAATGCCAACGGAGTACCTATTTACTTCTGGCAGAAGGGTCAAGAAGGTTTGACCATAATCTAGCACCACCTATGGTGCTTTCTAGAATTAACAAATGCAGCGCCTGAGGACTAGATGCTGCGTTTTTCTTTTTATCTTAACTACACAATGCCCGGGACCGCCGACATCCAGCCGGCTTTATTGCATTTTCGTTCGCATCTTCTAGGGCTTCGTGGAAGCACCTCCCGATGCGAAGCTGGCAGGATGCGGGACACACACTCGAAGCTGGCAGGATACAGATGCTCGCACACGAAGGCTGGCAGGATGCGGCGCTCCCCACGAAGCCGGCAGGATGCGGGACACACACACACGAAGCGGCAGGATACAGGCGCTGCCACTCGAAGCCAGAAAGATCCCGGCGCTCAAGCTTGACATCCGTAATCGCACGTTTAATCCCTCGGAAATTGAGCTAGCCCTGCGCAGCAACCTAAAAAGAATATCTTTGTAACACAAGCCCGATCCCCAAGAAGCCCGCCATTAAGCAACTACGAGAATACCAGCTTTTTGCATATCGCTCGTCTTGTATTGTTCTAATGCTAGTTTCGAAGAAACGCGGAAAATTAGATATGAGCTGCGGGCACTTCTTAAGCCAGTCGCCGATGAGTGATCAACAGCAGAATATATCTGGAGGCACTATATGTGTGGGATTGTTGGCTATATTAACCTGAACGGGCAAGAGATAAACCCGGCAGAGAATTATCTCCCAGCTATGTGTCATAGCATTCACCACCGCGGTCCTGACGACGCGGGCGAGTTGGTGACTGGTCCAGTCGCCATGGGCATGACCCGTTTATCCATCATCGACTTATCGACCGGACACCAACCCATTTGCAACGAAGATGGAACCATCTGGATTGTCTTCAACGGCGAAATCTATAATTATCAAGACCTGAGCAAAATTGTCGTAGACAAGGGTCACAAACTCAAAACGACTTCGGACACCGAAATCATCGTACACCTCTACGAAGAATTCGGCGTTGACTGTTTGCAGTACCTCGAGGGCATGTTTGCCTTCTCGATTTGGGACTCGAACAAAAAGCGACTGATCATCGCTCGTGACCGCATGGGCGAAAAGCCCCTGCATTACGGCGTTTTCAATGGTCAACTGATTTACGGCTCAGAGCTGAAAGGCATTCTTGCTCACCCACATTCAAAACGCGAGCTCTGTAGAGAGGCTCTTCAGAAGTATCTCGCACTCGAATACGTTCCAGCGCCGCTCTCGATTTTTGAAGGCATTCGCAAGCTAATGCCAGCTCATTTCTTGCTAGTCGAAGACGGGCATTTCAAAACGGTATGCTACTGGACACCGAAAGTTTCCAAGGAAAAACTGTCTGAACAGGAAGCAGCAGAGAAGCTGGTTGACCTTTTGCAAGAATCAACCAAGCTGCGACTGATAGCAGACGTGCCTGTTGGTGTGTTCCTCTCCGGCGGAATTGACTCATCCTCAATCGCGGCACTTGCGAGCAAAGTCAGTCCAGGCAAACTCAAAACGTTCTCTATAGGTTTTGGCGACTCATCATTTGATGAATCAAGCCACGCAGAATTAGTCGCAAAGCACGTTGGCAGCGAACATCATCTTGCCTGGTTTTCTCCAAATGTTGCTCGCTCAACTCTGGAAGAACTCTGGGATTACCTTGATGAGCCAATAGCAGATGCATCGGTCGTTCCGACATTCTTCCTTTCAAAGATGACTCGCGAGACAGTAAAAGTAGCACTTGCCGGAGAAGGAGGCGACGAGCTATTTGGCGGCTACCCGACCTACCAGGCACACAAACTTGCAGGCGTCTGGCGCCGTGTTCCGCACGCATTGCGCGCAAATTTGATTGAGCCTGCAATCCGCAGCTTGCCTGTGTCCATGAATAATCTGAGCTTCGATTACAAAGCAAAACGCTTCATCGAATCAGCGAATCAATCACCTGTCGATCGCCACCTCAGCTGGATGGGCTCACTGCCTCTGGCTGAGCAAAAGCAACTGGTGAAAAGCAGCGTCCTCACACTGACCAAGCAAGAAGACATTCTGCCAGATGTCCTGAGAACAGCCAACCTGAACGAAGATGACGTTGTTTCTCACATCATGAATGTGGACATGATCACTTACTTGCCCGATGATTTGCTGGTCAAGTCAGACCGCTCGTCTATGGCAGCATCTCTGGAAGTGCGTTTGCCATTCCTTGCCTACCCTCTGGTTGAATTTGCGCTATCTCAGCCAAGCTCATACAAAGTAAAAGGTATGACGACCAAATATCTGCTGAAAAAAGCAGTGGCCCCTCTGCTGCCAGAATCAATATTGAAACGCCCGAAGAAGGGCTTCGGCATTCCGGTTGCCAAATGGTTGAGACAAGAATTCAAGCCTCTTGTTGACGAATTGTTGTCAGAAAGTTTCGTGAAGAAACAGGGCATTTTTGAGTGGGAATATATCCATCGGCTATTGGAAGAACATGAAACAGGTCGCTTTGATCGCCGAAAACAGCTCTGGACTTTGTTCATGTTTCAATGGTGGTGGCGCAAATTTTTGGCCTAGAACACAACCCCTGAAATTTCTGCTAAACTCAATGGTGGCGAGATATAGCGGCTTGCTAGCAGCCTTACTAAGTCCGATTGGAATTTGCAGAAGTGACAAGCTCCCAAAATACAGATCCCTCAGAGTTTGGACAGGGTGACGCTTCAACCGAGCAAAAGGGCGCGGTTGATCCCGTTCAAGAACTTGATGCCGTAAGAAGGCATTTGTGCCACATCCTCGGTTTTGACATTGGAATAATCGACATACTGAGACCCGATGGCTTGGTCAAGTTGTTGACTTTCACAATTGACGAGCCAGATGAGCAGCAAGAGGTGTCGATAGATGCGCTTGAAGATGGCAGCGGTGACCCGCTCAGCGACGCCAATTCTAGAGCTGCAAAGGAAGTAGTAAGTACGCAGTTCTCGCACATCGGAACCTGCAAAATCAAGAAGAGTGTGGGAAGCAGCGATTCAGGCGACTTTCCGTATGTGATAGTGCCTATTGTGGAAGGCTACGACAATCGATGGATTGTTAAAGGCGTGCTCCGTCTGGTTTCGTTCGATGAAACTCGCGAAATTTCGGTCGAGGACATGCAGACATTGAAGATTGTTGGTCAACACCTATCTTCACGCTTGCACTCAGTAGCAGTTCAGGTAATGAAGACACAGGATAAGGATGCCAGTCTTCAGGATTTCGATTTAAAACATGTAGGGGTTGTCCACTCCAACCGAGTAGTGAGACGTCGCCTCTCCCGAACTTTGCAATCAAGCTACCGGGTTACCGAGTTTGATGATGCCAAGAAATTTCTTGAATCGGTACACAAAACTCCGGCTGATGCCGTTGTTCTAGATGCCGAAATGAAAATGTCCGATGGTGGTGCTGTCTACCATGCATTGAAAGAAAATGCAGAAACAAAGTATATTTCTCTAGTTGCCGTAACTACTGAAACAGGCACCGTGAGCCGACTTGAATGTCTCTCTGGTGGCGTTGACGATTGTGTTGATGAGAATTGTGTTGATGCTGAATTGCTCGCCAGAGTAAGAACTTTGTTGCGGGTGAAAAAAACTGAACGCGAACTCGCTATGCAACTCAAGCTGATGGAAGATTACACAAAGCGGCTTGAGCAAGTCAGCGAAAAGTCTCGCGAGGCTAACGAGAAGATATCTCGAACTTACGAAGAACTAGAAATGAAGTCGACTGAACTAGCGCAAAAGCAGCGTGAAGCAGAAATAAGACGCAGCCAGGACAATCTCCTTCATCGAATTTCAAATACACTGAGACGCTCATTCCATATCGAAGAAAACATCTCTCAGATGTTAGAGGAATTAGCTGGTTGGGTTCACCTCGATTGTTGCTTCGTCATTTTGCCGTCAGACGACGTTGAACATCCTTCAGATGCTATACGACAGGAATACTGCTCTGATCCATCCTACAGTTTGATGGACAAAGACAGAGATCAAATCATTCTCGACATATTCAAGACGCACTGCAACGATGACGTATTCATCAGTGACGTTTTGAGGGAAAAGAAAGCTGAGCCATTCAGAAAAGATGTGTTGTCTAATTACCATATTTACTCATTGTTCTATTTGCCGATTACTTATGAAGGAAAACTGCAAGGAATTCTCGGTGGTCACAAATGCGAATCAGACCAAATCTGGAGCATGGACAACCAGAATTTCTTGAGACAAGTAGCAGATCAACTATCAACCGCAGTGATGACAGCCAGACTTTATCGCCGTGTTGAAAGACAGGCTACGACAGATGGTTTGACCACACTATTCAATCATCGCACTGGACAGGAAAAGCTGGCAGAGCAACTTAAGCTGGCTGAACGTTATGGAAGAAATGTCTGCGCAGTCATGCTCGACGTTGACCATTTCAAGTCAATTAATGATACATACGGACACCCTGTCGGTGATACGGTATTACGAACGGTGGCACACATAATCAAACGTGATTGCCGTGATGTAGACATACCTGTACGTTATGGCGGTGAAGAATTCTTGATTGTACTTCCCGAAGTCAGCATCGAAGGCGCCAGAGTCGTTGCCGAAAGATTGCGCAAGACTCTAAACAAAGAAGAAATCACGCACGAGAATATTAACCTGAAGGTAGCAGCTTCACTTGGAGTAGCTTGCTACCCAGATGATGCCGACAATCAGCACCAGCTTTTAGAGCTAGCTGACAAAGCCCTATACATGTCAAAACGAATGGGTCGAAACCAGGTACATATTGCCTCGGAATTAAAATTCCGCGATATTCAGAGAACCGAATCGCAAGCCCCAGCGAAGCCAGCTGACACCAAAGATGGTGCGGAAAGCAGTGCTGAAACTCAAACAACTACCGAGCAAACAGCACATTCAAACGAAACAGAACCGGCAACGGAATCGGCAGCGGGCGTGCCGACTCCTCCAAAGATGCCTTCCATGCCACAAGGAAAACCGTTAAGCAAACCACTGCCAACGACGGCTCCTCAGCATGAAGAAAACAGCCTTTTGGTACCGGAAGTGGTCGAAACAGTTAAGAAAATGGCTGGTGCTTTGTATTCAAAATCGGAATACAACAAAGTGCACCATCTGGAAACCGCTCGCTTCGCAGAAATGGTGGCTAAGGTATTGGGACTATCTGCCAAGCAGGTAGAGCAAATACGCGTCGCCAGCTTGTTGCACGACGTAGGTTTATTGCACGTGCCCGAAGACATCATCAATAAGAAGGGACAGGTCACAGCAGAAGAGTTGAAGCTGCTGATGCAGCACCCCACTCTTGGTGCAGAAATGCTACGTTCGGTGCCCGCGCTAAAAGAGATCTGCGACATCCTCGAACACCATCATGAGTGTTGGGACGGAACAGGCTACCCACGAGGACTGAGCGGGGACAATATACCGCTTGCGGCACGCATTGTAGCGATTGTAGAGGCCTACCACGCAATGATAAGTGACCGCCCCTACCGCCCAGCGATGACGACAGAGAAAGCAAGAAGGGTACTGAAGAGTCAAGCTGGCAGTCAGTTCGACCCCTTCCTCGTCGACATTTTCCTTGCAGTCCTGACTGAATTAGATCACCGGGAATAACAAGGCGCAAAGCTTACTGACCGTCGATTGTTCTTGCCCTCAAACCAATCTGTCCATAGAAGGGAAACATTGAAGGCTGGTGGTGGTACTTGAGCAGCAAGTAGCAAACTGTCAAAATTATTGGAATTTGCCCGGAACTTCAAACCTACATACATAAGCCTGGGCCAGACAATTTTCGACAGCATTTCTCCGCGACAGAGGCAAGTTCCGCTAGCGCTTAAGCTTGTGAGTACTACGTTTGCAGCATTCCCATGGTCTTAAATTAAATCTCAGAATTCGTGTCGAAAAGATCCCCTTGACAGGTACATTCGATCACAGGGTTGAGATTACGTCAGTTTAGTTCGAAGGGGTATCGTGCTGAACTTGACCTCAACAAAATTGAGAGCCATATGATTGGGTAGAGAAAATGGGTCAAACAAATTTTGAAAATGCGCACAGAAAGGTCTCCGAGACAGGTGAAGCAGACTCACAGAATGTCGGAGCGAGACTTTTAGAAGAAGCAAACAACTTTGGCAAGTCCGCAATTTTGGGTGCCACAGCAGGCTTTGCAGGACAGCGACTTGCTGAACAACTCGGTAAAGACTTGAAGTTGTCCCTGCCACAGGTAGATTTTTCAGGCTTCAAGCAAGAAGCACCATATCACAGCGAAGGCTCACTTAGTGGTCTCTGGCACAGTGTCAAACATGCATTTGTCAAAGATGAATCACTCGACGACAAAATTCGCAATCATGTCAAAGACAAAATGACAGCTGATGAGAAAAAGAGCTTCGAAGCTGAAGATAAAGCGCTGGCAGCATACAAAGCAGCTGAATTAGCCTGGATGGCCAGCACCATGCTGCCACCACCTCCTTATCCGAAGCGTCCAGACACACCGATGCACACAGAATTAGATCAACGTGTGAAGGACACAGAAAAAAAATTGACCACCGAAGTACGAAATAGCATGTCACCGACAGACCTGATCAGGCTAGATAAGCAGTTGAGTTCATTCGAGCAACAAGTGAAAGAAGCGACACTTATCAAAAATCCGTTTGGAACTGGCGAACCATTTCGTCCGATGCCAAAGCCAGGCACCACGATTCTAGACTACTATTCACGTGTTGCTGAACAGACAGAGAAGTTTTTGAAAAGCGACAAGTAGAGCTGGCTCCTTCGATTCGAGAGCCAGCCAGCAGGATGCTGCGCTCCAGTCAGCAGGATGTTGCCTTCGAAAATTATGCGCACTGTTCTATCTAACACGCTCGAAAGGCAGTACAGTCCAAAACCTAGAGCCAGAACCTTCTTCGCTCTCGCAACCGACTGTTCCGCCCATCAATTCAGCCAATCCTTTCGCAAGCGAAAGCCCCAAACCTGTGCCACCATATTTTCGGGTGTTTGAACCATCAACCTGCACAAAGGGCTGAAACAAACGCTCCATTCCTAGTTCGGTAATTCCTATACCGTTATCAACGATATCAAAGCGGATGAAGTCTTTGCCGGCTGTCGATCGAAACAAATTAGCTCGCAGCTCAACCTGACCATCATCACTGAACTTAACCGCATTATGCAGGAAATTGGTAAGTATCTGCTTCAGTTTTTCCTTGTCACCACGATATGAAGAACTCAGCTCATTCGAACACTGCGAGTCTGCCTTCATTTGCTTACTCGCCAGTTCATTGGTGATATTCAAAAGAGCCTCATCCATTACTTCTGTAAGTTTAAAAACCGACTCTTGCAGCTCAGTTTTAGATGCTTGCAGTTTGGAAAAGTCGAGTAACTGATTCACCACCGAAATCAGCTGCTGACTTGATGTATAAATGGTTTTTGCCATTTCCTGGGTCGCCTCTGGGTCATTGCCACCAAGTGAGAGAATTTCACTCAAGCCTACAATGCCGCAGAGCGGTGTACGAATTTCATGACTCACATTTGCAACGAATTGCGTTTTGAGTTGAGATGCGAGAAGCGCTTCATCTCTTGCTTTTACAAGTTCCTTATTCACTTTTTCAAGTTCATTTGTTCGCTGCAACACCTTACTTTCCAGGTCGGCATTAAGCTGCCTGATTTCTTGGTTGAGTTGTGCAAGCATTTCGTTCTGGTTTTCTAGAGCTTTCATCGCCTGGTCGAGTTGTCTTTGATTAGCCTCTAGCTCATCAAGCGAGTTAATCAACTCCTGATTGTGACCATGAATCTCATCGAGCAATGAGTCATGAACTATCTTCGCCAGTTCATTGCTTAGTTTTTCAATTTCTGTGTTTGAGAAGGGCAAAACTCTGTTAGGAAGAGTCTTGAAAATGGAAACTTTGATGCTGTCACCCATCGCCACGATCTCAAGCTTGTCAACCAAATTCTTGGCGGCAAGTATTTCATCACATTCGAGCCGCTGCAGATCGACAGCCTGCTCAGGATTTTTAGGCCTACCTGTGACTTCAACCAATAGCCCAGCATGGACGTGCTGAAGCACAAAGTCAACTTTTCCCGCTATGTCATTGGAAAATAGAAATCGAGCAGCTTCTGATACCGCTGTTGCAATTCTCGTTTGATTTGAAACTTCAAACCCTACTAAGACCGAAATTTGGCGACTTCTTCGCCGCACCAGTATAACGTCGCTCTCTGTTGCCAGTGGCATTGAAAGAAAAATACCTTGTTTAACTGGCATCAAGAGCACCTCAAGCAGCAAATAGTCACATCGTCAAAGTCTTTAGCGAAGTCTTTGTACAATACGCCACAAATAATGGCGGGATGTTTGCTCAAAAGTTCCGGATAATTATGTAAGTTCCAGCGACTTGAACATCCATCTGAATGCATAATTAAAGTATCACCTCTAGAAATTTCGTAGGCAAACTCTTGTATTTTCTTAGCCTCATACCCGAGGGTGCCGTTTAGCGAGGTAAGATGGCGAGTCTTTCCGCCAGCCAAAATGAGAGATGCATTGATATTGCCCAAACCCGCGAAATGCAAACGCATGGCTTCGCGATCGATCAAAGCATGTGCAGCGACGCCACCACGTGAACCAGACATAGCTTTATGCAAACTAAGCAAAGTATTTTTCGGTGCTTGAAATGGGCGCTCTGTAAAGTTGCTTCGGGCAATTGCAGCAGCGTCAGCGGCTTCAGACCCGTGCCCTAAACCATCTACAACAAGAAGAGAGCGATAAATTTCACTGCAAGAGACCCCCCATGAATCACCGATTACAAGTTCCTCCCGTTTTGGAGTGAGAATTGAACCAAACGACATCAATTGAGTCTCGTCTTTGAGACGCTTAGGAATTCCATCTTTGAATATCATCCGCTCTTCTATCGGTGTATCCTTCGGAAACTTGGTTGGCAAAATTATAGATAGAACGACACTTCCGCTGCCTTCAATGGAATACGCATCAAAAAATTGTGAGGCTCTGAATACAGCCCCTAAGCCAGACCCCAAAGACCCCGCAGTAGAGAAGCCATCTTCAAGACATTTGTTCAAGTCGAAGATACCAGGTCCAGAGTCGATGGATAGAATCACAAGAGCTTGCATTCCGTGAATTTCCCAAACTTGAAAAATAAGCTTGCCACCACGAGCATGTTTGATAAGGTTCGTTCCAAGCTCAAGCACCACCATTGCAGCACGATTGGCATCGTCTTCAGAAAATGCTAGTTCGTTTGTCAGTTTGTGAATTCGCCGTTTGGCTTCGCTAACCTGACTCATCTCTTCGATTATCGAGACTGGCTCAAGAACTATCATAGCCACTTCACCACCGATATAGTGGTACCAAAACCTGGCGCTGTTTTGATGTTAAACTCGTCAACCAACCGTTTCGACCCACCCAAGCCCAGTCCCATACCGTTCTTACTGGTATAACCGTCTGTCATGGCCTGGTCAAGGTCGAGAATACCTGGACCGAGGTCGGCAAAAATGAATCGCACACCCGAGCGCAAGCCCTCGATTATCGACTCAAGCTTTACTGTGCCTCCGAGTCCATGTATCAGCAGATTTCTGCCCAACTCACTGGCTACAGTCATGAGCTTAGTCTGATTGACTAGCGAAAATCCGGCTTCTTTGAGTAGAGATTTGACCTGCACGCGCAGATGAATCAAATCATCCTCACTGTGGACCTCGGAAATTTCCTGAGACAAAATCTGCATATTGCCACCATCAACTCAAAGTATCAGGTTTCCAACCATTTTGTGATACTAACTGTAGTGCCATCTCCAGGATTTGACGATAAGCTAAACTCATCCATCAAGCGCTTGCTACCACCGAGACCCAACCCCATTCCATTGCAGGTTGTGTAGCCATCTTCCATAGCCTGAGAGATATCAGGAATTCCTGGCCCGTGGTCCTCGAAAATTAGTTTCACGCCAGTACGATTATCAAAGCCTGCCACAATCTGAATTGTGCACTGCCCGCCTTTTCCATGTTCGAATGTATTACGGGCAAGTTCGCTTGCAGCAGTCACAATTTTGGTTTGATTGGTCAGACTAAAGTTTAGCAGTGACACTACACGCTTCACAGATGAACGCAGAGTGCCCACATCATCTTCAGTAAGCAGTTCTCTAACTTCCTGAGACTTAACCTGCATGAAAAGAATAGGCTCCGTTTTTGGCCTCGATTTTTCGCTTCAAAATTTCCATTCCCTGCTCAGCATCCAGAGCTGTGGTGATTCCTTTTAGAGAAATACCTAGCTCTGTGATTGTTATTGCGATAGCAGGTTGCATTCCAACCAGGCAGGTTTCAGCATCGAGCAAGCGTGCCGTTTTTGCAATATTGCCTAGTACTCTGCCCATAAAAGAATCGACCATTTCCAAAGCAGAGATGTCTATCAAAACACCCTTAGCAGAGGTTTCAACAATTTTCTCCGAGAGGTCATCTAACAAAGCAAGAGCAATTCTATCGTGGAAATCAATTTGAATCGAAACCAGTAAAATCTGCCCGACCTTGAGGATTGGAATTTTGTCCATTATTTACCTTCATTGATTAGGAACGAGCCTGTTAATGCTCCAACCCACGCGTCCGAGAGATTCCCTGATCGCATCAGCCATGGTGGCTTTCGTTGTCACATCAACAATATCAATTCCGAGATGCACAATCGTTTGAGCAATCTGTGGGCGAATACCACAAATCATGCAATCAGCACCCATTAGGCGCGCTGCAGTGACTGTCTTGATAAGATGCTGAGCAGTTTGTGTATCGACAGTAGGAACTCCGGTGATGTCGAGCAAGGCGATTTTCGAGCCGGTTTTTACAATCTCTTCCAATAGCGTTTCCATGATTGTTTGAGTTCTTGCACTATCAAGAGTACCAATCAAAGGAACAACAAGAACGCCTTCCCAAAGCTTGATTACTGGAGTCGACATCTCCAGAATATCTTTTTGCTGACGCTTAATAATGGCTTCGCGACTTTTCTGGAAAACTTCAGTTGTGTACAAGCCCAATTGATCAAGCAGAGTTGAAATACTCCAGACATCCTCTGCCAATTGAGCGGACTCAGACTTTCCGTATTTAGAATTCAAAATTTCGAACAATGGCTGCTTCATCGAGAAGATGAACTTAGCTGTTTCAGTCGGCGTAAACCCTTGCCTGGCTCGAGAAGCCGACAGGTCTGCCAGGAAAGCAAGCACACTAGACCACTCTTCAGAAGTGCTGCTGAGGGTTTCGCATTTCCTCAGAGCTTTTAGAAATAGCTCTAAAAACTCAGCACTCTGTGATTTCACAGCAGCATCAGAAAGCAAATCTGAGCGACGGCTTTCATCTTGAATTTGAAACTTTGTCCACTTCTCAGTCAACTCGGACTTTGATTCACTCAGAACATCCGCAAGCTTATTTACAGATTGCTTCATTACCCATCTCCACGCAAAAGTACGCTTCCACCTGCCCCATTCCAAACTGTGAGGCTGCCCCAATGGAACATGTATATTCTATAGCGATATAACAGAAATTGTCTCGTCCTGATCAAAACGAGTACAAACGTGAGATTAAGAGTTACCTTTTAGCCAGCTTTGTCTAGAATCCACTTATTCAAGATTGTCTGTAACTCTTCCAGCACAACAGGTTTGAACAGGTAATCACTCATACCAGCAAGCACACATTGCTCACGGTCAGGATTTGCGGTCACAGCAATAATTGGCGTATGCGTATTTTTTTTAGTCACAGAAGCTCTGATAGCAATAGTGGCTTCAAGCCCGTCCATAACGGGCATTTGAACATCCATTAAAATCAAGTCGAATGTATGAAGTTCTGCAACGGCAACAGCTTGTTGGCCGTTAGTCGCAACCATTGAATCAAGACCAAAACGTTGCAGTTGTTTTTGAGCAACGAATCGCTGCACTGGATCGTCATCTACAACTAGTACTAGAAGTTTGTTCATATGCAGGATCACCTTGCAAGTGGACATTAGTATAGAGCCGCAACACATGCATTGATCTAGCATGAATAACTTTCAATTCTAAATCATGAGCTTGAGTATCGCTGCAGGCGTGCCCCCAGTGAATTACAGGTTTCCCCCTAGCGCAAGCTTATAGTTTTTCAAAAGGTCAGGAAACTTTATTTTTCCGGAAGCGGATTGTTTTCCTTCAGTTCATTCCGTCTTTTTTCTGCAACTTCTTTGAGAATCTTGCCTTTCTTGACCATTTTGTCGTCTTTTTTCTTCTCGCCTTCTTTGACCATCTTCTCAGCTTTCGAAATCAGGTCTTCAGCTGCACGCAAGTTCGCTTTGAATTTTTTCTGCATTCTTTTTTCATCAGAAGTGAATTCATTGCCCTGAGCTTTTAGTGCCTGCTGTTCTGCAGCAGCAACACCAGGTGGGCGCTCGACGCCACTGCCACCGCTACCGCCACTCGATGGAACTGAGCTGCCGAAGAAATCATTACTTCCGCCTTGTGCCAAAGCGCTGATGGGAAGAGCCAGGCTGATGGCAAGCACAGCCAGCGAAGCCAATTTCAGCAAATTGCTGTTTGTTTGTGGATTCAACTCGTTCATGGTCATTTGATTTACCTCAGTGGACTCATTGCATTATGCGTGCGATACAGATTTAGAAAAGAAACTCTCGGGGCGCTTTGAGTGAAAGTCAGTTGCCTGTTCAAAAGCGTAGGCAGCTTGCAGTACTTTTGCATCAGACAAAGCAGGTCCCAAAATTTGAAGACCGATGGGCAGATTGCTGCTGCTCATTCCGCAAGGAACAGAAATGCCCGGAATACCAGCCAGATTGGCAGGAATAGTGGCAATGTCTTGCAGGTACATTGTGAGCGGATCATCTATTTTTGCACCAATTTCGAACGCAACTGATGGTGCCGTCGGTGATACCAACAAATCGAGCTGGGAAAACTGCTTATCAAACTCTTCTTTGATAAGCCTTCTCACTTGCTGAGCTTTCTTGTAATACGCATCGTAATAGCCAGAACTCAATGCATAAGTTCCAAGCATGATTCTTCGTTTTACTTCTGCTCCAAAACCTTCCTGGCGCGTGCTCAAGTACATATTGAGCAAGTCAGTCGCGCTCTTGCTTCTATGTCCATATCGAACTCCGTCAAATCTAGCAAGATTGGAAGACGCTTCAGCTGTCGCAATCAAATAATAAACTGGCAGCGCATGTTTCAACTGAGGCATTGAAACTTCAATGAGTTCGGCGCCCAGACTCTGCAATTTTTCAGCTGCCGAGCGCACCGCAGCTTTAACGTCATCATCTATGCCATCGCCGAGCAATTCTTTAATCAGTCCGATTTTCATTCCTTTAATCGGCTTCTTCATTTCGCTCGAATAATCGGGCAGTGTCTCATTGTAAGAAGTCGAATCTTTGGCATCATGACCAGAGATCAGCTGCAATGTGTCTGCCACATCTTCCACGCGACGTCCAAAAGGTCCAATTTGATCGAGGCTCGAAGCGTAAGCAACGAGTCCAAATCTTGATACCGTGCCATAGGTGGGTTTCATGCCGACTACGCCACATAACGAAGCTGGCTGCCTGATCGAACCGCCAGTGTCAGAGCCCAAAGCGACAACGGTGCTTCCAGCAGCAACCGCAGCTGCAGACCCACCCGAGCTACCACCAGGAACGCATTTTTCATTCCATGGGTTCTTGCAAACTTTTACTGATGAGTTCTCAGTCGATGACCCCATGGCAAACTCATCCATATTGGTTTTGCCAATTATGACGGCGCCTGCTGCGCTGAGTCGTTCAGCAACAGTTGATTGATATGGTGGCACAAAATTATGCAAAATTTTGGAACCACAAGTAGTGGCATACCCCGCAACACACATATTGTCTTTAAGGGCGATTGGAATTCCGCAAAGACGTGAATTAGCACCGCCTTGCCCAAGTAGCTTGTCGGCCGCATCAGCCTGCTGCATTGCCAATTCTTTTGTTATCAGAAGAAACGCCCCGAGCTGTGCTTCGGTTCGTTCTGCCTGCTCAATATGCTGGGTAGCCAGCTCGCGAGCACTCACTTTCTTCGTGTCGAGAAGCTCTCTTAACTCAGAAATGCCTTTGCCAATCAATTCCATTGCAAAATAATCCGTATCTCATCCGTACGTAAACCGCTGAGCTAGTGATCTAGTTGATCAAAAGCTGGCTTTTGTTCCAAGCAATTAGATTTGCCAATCAAATCGATCAGAATGTCAAAATGATTGCTCAGCTAACTGTTCGTTTTCAAGTCTTTGGCTACTAGTCTTCGTATTTCTTGAAAACGAGGCAAGCATTATGCCCGCCGAATCCGAAGCTATTCGACATTGTCACTCGCACATTCTGGTTGAGACGTGCTTTATTAGCCACATAATCGAGGTCACATTCAGGATCTTGGTTGTCGAGGTTTATTGTAGGTGGTATTGCCGAATCTGTGATCGACATTACGGATACTGCAGCTTCTAATGCGCCTGTCGCGCCGAGCAAATGCCCTGTCATCGACTTGGTGGAACTCACCGCTAATTTCTTGGCGTGATCACCGAAAGCCCGCTTAATAGCCAGTGTTTCAGCCTTATCACCTAGCGGGGTCGAGGTTCCATGAGCATTCACGTAGTCGACTTGTTCATGGCGCAGATTAGCATCTTTTAGTGCTGCATTTATTGCTCGCATGGCGCCATCACCATCAGCACAAGGGGCGACAATATCATGAGCATCGCCAGTCATTCCATAACCGGCGAATTCTGCGTAAATCTTGGCTCCGCGTTTTTTAGCGTGAGTCAGAGATTCTAAAATAAGAATGGCGGCGCCTTCAGCCATAACGAATCCATCGCGATCTTTATCGAATGGACGACTGGCTCTTTCTGGTGCGTCATTTCTCAACGAGAGTGTCCTTGCCGCGGCGAACCCTGCCATGCAGAGTGCGGTCACGGGAGCTTCAGCTCCACCAGCGAACATAACATCAGCATCACCACGCTGAATAATGCGAGCCGCATCTCCAATCGAATGAGCAGACGTGGCGCAAGCTGTTACTGCGCAAGTATTCGGACCTTTCGCATTGTGAATCATCGAGACCCAACCGGCTGCCATATTGACGATCAACATAGGCACGGTAAATGGAGAACAACGATCAGGTCCTTTCTCCATGAGAATCTTGTAATTCTTTTCGATGGTGTCGAAGCCACCAGCGGCGGAGCCAACGACTACACCGACGCGAGTCGGGTCTTCGTTCTCCATTTTGAGATCAGCATCCTTCACAGCAATATGGCTGGCTGCTACAGCGAACTGAATGAAGCGATCCATTCTTTTCGCTTGTTTGGCTTCCATGTATTTGAGAGGATCCCAATCTTTTATTTCGCCCGCAATTTTGCAGGTCGATTGCAAGCTCTGTTGTATGAGGCTCAGTGAACTGATACCGGATTTGCCTGCTAGAAGGTTTTTCCAGAAGGTGTCCTTGTCTAACCCGAGAGAGGTGACAACTCCTATTCCAGTTACGACTACTCTTTCTTGGCTCATTGCCCCTACCCTTGCACCCTGCGACCTGCCTGACGTGAGCCAGGCAAATCAAAGTTCCATTGCAGACGTCACAAACAATAGTACAAGCAAAGCTTTAGCGCGTGTGACGCTAAGACTCAACATTGTACTCAGCAAAGCTGCAGCTCAGCACAGGGCTGAGCTGAGTTTATGACTGACAAATTTCTGCTTAAAGATGAGCAGAAATGTATTTAACAGCTTCACCAACGGTAGTGATCTTTTCGGCATCTTCGTCAGGAATTTCCATACCGAATTCTTCTTCGAGCGCCATTACAAGCTCAACCGTGTCAAGTGAATCCGCGCCGAGGTCTTTGGTAAAGCTAGCTTCCTGTGTTACTTCGTCAGGGTTAACGCTGAGCTGTGCAACGGCAACCTTCTTTACTCTTTCGAAGGCTTCCTTTTCATCCATGTGTCCTAATTCCCCCATTTCGGAAATACAAGCGTGCGTGACGGTTTCAAGCCAGATATTCTCTGTCCAGACGCATTAGAATAACACGATAAAAGCAGCACAAGCATTAGGTAAATCGTTTATTGCAGAATGTTCTTTTCAGCAATTTTTCCATATCAAGAAGCAGACATATTGCCGCGAAAATGCTTAGGGGAATTCTGCAGATTACAAGTGGCTTTTTGACGCGGAAACAGAGCTTCCAGATGCGCTTGCCATCTGCGCCTTATAGCCAATAGCATTCTCCTGAATATGCTCTCTGAGGAAACAAGAGAGATATGAGAAAAAGTCCATATTCCCGACGCAACTTCATGAAGAAAAAGCTCAGCCTCTCAGCTGAGCTTTTCAAGATAATCGATTAGCGCCTGTTTCAGGCAAACAGACGAGCGCCCGCCTCAGGCAATCACATAAGCGCCAAGATCAAGCAATCACATAAGCTTCTGCTTCAGGCAATCCTCTTATGTATAAAGACCACCACTTACTTCAAGGGTCTGGCCAGTTACATATGAGGAGAGTGGGCTTGCAAAGAACAGAACTGCATTTGCAATATCGTCTGGAGTCCCCATTCGTCCGGACGGAACCTTGTCGAGGATCTTCTTGACGACATCTTCGCCAAGAGCCTGAGTCATCGCTGTGTCTATGAAGCCAGGAGCCACAGCATTAGATGTGATGTTGCGCGAAGCATACTCAATTGCCACTGTTTTAGTGAAACCGATTAAGCCAGCTTTAGCTGCAGCATAATTGACCTGACCAAAATTGCCATGAACTCCTGAGGTGCTGGCGATATTGACGATGCGTCCATATCTTTGTTTTGACATTACTTTCAGAACTGGTTTGCTGACCTTGAACGCTGAAGTTAGATTTGTGTCGATAACAGCTTGCCACTGGTCTTCTGACATACGCATGAACAGAGCATCACGCGTGATGCCAGCATTGTTCACGAGAATATCGATGCGTCCCCATTTCGCCATAACGGCTTCAACCATCTTATCTACGGTTTCGGATACGGTGACGTTGCAAGCAACTGCCAGCACATCGCCCTTATCTTTCAATTCACTTGCGGTTTGATTGCAAAGCTCTTCATTGATATCGGAGATAACTATCTTTGCTCCGAAGCCCATCAGTTTTTCAGCAATGGCGCGACCGATGCCGCGTCCTGAGCCGGTAACGATTGCAACTTGATCTTTCAACATTCTTGCGGCATCCAAATTAGTTTCTGTCTTTGTCATTTGCTCTGTAGTCATTCTTTCCACCCAACAATTTTTCTTTTCGCTCTACTCTTAGTGATGCGCTCACCTTAATGGCTGATCATATGAGCATGCATTCATCTGAAATTTCCACCTTGCGAAACTGAGCTGTGAAGCGCATCTTCATCAAAAGTAGTTTCTTGACTGCATTCAGATCTGCTTTAGAGATTCTGAATTCGCTTTCAGATGAGTGCAAGCTCATCCACAGAAGACCCGCATGAACTGTCATTTCCCGCGTACTGGACGAAACAAATACAAGTATGAGAGTAAGTTCAACTTGAATGTTTTCCAGTTTTAAGGCACAGCGCATTCCGCTCTCCATGCGGATTTTCGCATATTTTCTCTTTGCTGTACTTAAACACAACGAATTATCTCAGTGGGAGTTACACGTACGCGCCTGCGGCGTACAGGTATCGACATTGGTGCTGGCTTCAACTAACGTCTAAGTATTCAAGGTGGACTCAATAAGGGATTGAACGAGTCATGGGTGAACAATCAATAATGAACTCGGCAGACAAACTGCCAAACAAAGATGAGACCAAGGACGCAAGTGAAGCATTGCGCATGAGTTTGACAAGAAGCGAGTTAATTGGTGCCACCACCAATAACACCATGTCAAATTCTGACCGCACATTGCAATCAATTGCAGAATACAAAGCTGGTCGATATGCGCTGGTCACGGCAGAAGGTCTGAGTTTGTTGCCACAAGGCGTCTTAAATGGCGTCAAGCACAACTGGGACAACCCTGGCGAATTTGGAATCAAGATGGGAACCGCCGCAGCAATGGGTGCTGGCGTTAGATTTCTGCTTCCACAAGCAGGAGCAGCTAAGGCAGTAGTCGGCACTCTCTTCACCTATTTAATGGTGAAAGACGCAGCAACACCAGTTCTCAATGCATACAGTCAGGTTTCCGACGACAAGAGTCTGAAGAATATTCATAATGCTGCTACCAACATGAGTAACGGCTTAGGTTTGTTCGCCGTAGACATGGCCGCAGGTCTGCCAGTCGGTATGGCTGCTGACAAACTCACAGGGCTTGCCCTGAACAAAACGGCTACCGGAAGGGCATTCGAAGGCTGGAAAGAAGACTTCTACAATGGTCCTAATAGCCCACTAAATAGACTCTTCAAAGGCAAGCCAGGCGAAAGCACTATGCCGACCATGGAAGAGAAACTCCAGAGCATCAAGAATGGCAATCCGGCAGATGCGAGATTAACGCTTGATGACAAACTGAAATTGATTCGTGAAAACATGGATCATGAGCACGCTGCACCAAAGAATTTTTCACCCGACGCGGAAAAGGCATTTGAAGCTTACCTTCAACACAAGAAGTGGCACAAACAAGAACTTCAATCGACCCTTGACGCTTTGCTCGGCGACAGCAAACCAGCAGCAGCAACAGCAGAAGCTGCGCCAGGCAAATTAGGCGAAGCAGCCAAAGCCGAGGCAGGAGTGCGCAAGCATTTCGAAGACCCGGGCAGAGCAGCTGAAGGAGCGAAGCCAGGTGACAAGACGGGCTCAGATTCAGCACCTCCGGCTCGCCCACTAGATAAGAATGCACAGACTGTCGGACAGATGTCGGTCACCATGCGCGATATCTCTGAAAGAACCAGCGACACTGCAAAACAGATCGCCAACTTCAAAGAAAGCGTTCAGTCACCACTGACTCAAACAATGAG
Organism: Obscuribacteraceae bacterium (SeqCode); assembly: GCA_044226015.1. GTDB lineage: Bacteria > Cyanobacteriota > Vampirovibrionia > Obscuribacterales > Obscuribacteraceae > JAIEPM01. The sequence goes on along the minus strand of JBGAHS010000005.1, from coordinate 264,934 downwards.
AACGGGCAAGCCACCGCTGGACGAAGGACACTGGGGCAACAACAAGTCACTCATTGAGTTGGCTTCGCAAATTGAAACGCCTGAACACGTCAAACAAGCAGGATTTTTGCTTGAGCACCATCGCGTGGCTAACGTTCAGATGGGCATTCCAGAAGTTATGCCAGAAATTGTTGAGCTCAATCAGTATTCACGTTCAGTACATAAGAATCTGATGGACTTGCTCACCAAGAATGGTATCAATCCAGAAAACGTACTTCGTGGCACAAACTCACCGATCTTCTTGATCTTCGACTCCAACGGAGCCGGTCCATACACAATTCCAGCAATCAAAGGCGTCACAGACACAGCAGTTATCGTGCTGCCTCGTGAATATCAGAGCATGCTCGGCGTTCACGTCTCCGGAGTCTACTCACACGAACTTGGACATGACCTGATTTACGGTGATCTGCTCAGATTCCCAGACAACCTGAGAGACAACGTACTCAAGCAAGACGTAGTCGCAAGCGCGATGAAGTCCAAAGGAATTGCCGACACCAACGTTGAAATTCCCGGAGTTGGCAGCATGAAGAAGAGCGACTTCTTCACCAAGTTGCTGCTGGCTGAAGCCAACGAAAACACTGCTGATATATTCGGCACAGCCATCGACCCACACACACCATTGTCTCTAGCAACCCTGCTGGGTTCATTGCGCAAGCCACCAGAAGGAGCACCAGCCGGTGCACCTGGAAAACTAGAAACAAGAAGTATGTACGGCTCTGAATTCGTCGACCCAGTCAACAACCCATTGGGCATCGAAGTACACGGCATCGATTCATGGAGAGTCAAACTGGGTGCAGAAGTTCTGCGCCAACTCTCAAACAACAATGCGAAAGTAGTTGAATATGCAAATCAGCTAGATGCTCTGGCTGAAAACCTGCGTCGTCCGGGTGACAACTATGTTTGGGCATCGATGGACAACAAAGGTCAGGCAATTTCTATTCCAATAAAAGAATGGGATGCAATCATTCCAGGAATCGTCAAAGCTCAGCTCGAAACTCCGCTGCCCGCACTCAACAATGCAAGGCTGCGTGATGTCTACCCAGACATGAACACGACATTCCCAAGAATTGACGGACTTGCCGATAAATTTGCCACAGCAGCACGCAAAGGCGAGTCAACGATTGCCGACTTTGCGAAGAGCAAACACGCTATCGAAGATGTCTACTCCGCTGGTCTTTCAGCCTGGATGAAAGCCTTGAACCAAAATCCGGAAGCTGGTGCCTCCGGTCACATCGCACCAGATGTTCTTCTCGAAAGAATCAATGGCATCTCCAGAAGCCTGACCTCGCAGTATGCGCATGACAATTTTGTGCCTGCTCCTCCGCAGTTGCCGAAGGGTCCATTCAAGCTCTCTTCAGTTGTTGTGCAGCCGGCTAACTTCATTGGCAGAAACTTCAATCAGTTCACTGATGCGCATCCTCTTGCGAAAACTACATTCAGTAACTGGACCACAAAGGCTGGTGTTGGAACCGGTCTATCACTGAGCCGCAACATGTTCGACAATGAAAAACAAATTGCCGATACATACAAACAGGCTCAATAAACACAAAAGCTAAAGGCGGGGAATAGAGGAGCAGCGGTTGCTGCTCCTCATTTTTTTTGCATTCAACTTAGCATTTATGATTTCATGAGTTGGATTAGCCGACTGCGCGTGGAAATTGTAAGATTAGAACTGCATCAACTTTCAGCCCATGCGAAAGGATTTCCAATGAGAAGAACCGGGTTCTTGCGGCGTTCCATCAATATAGTATGCCTCCTCAGCCTGAGTTCAGGTCTTTGCTTGAGCCAGCTTGCCGCACCGCCAGCGACTCTGGCAATGGACCAGTATGAAGCAAACCTCGTGGCAAAGTCACAGGCGTACTTTCGGCAGGGACTCGAAGCAGAGAAATCTGACTTGAATGCGGCTCTTGAGCTGTTTCGCAAGGCGACAAATACTTACCGAAAGTTCAAAGAAGCGCATTATAAGCAGGCTTTGACGGCGGCTAAGCTCGGCTTCAACGAAGAAGCTATGAACGAATTCCGAACTGCAATGAACCTTGACAACAATTACATTCAGTGTCGCAACGACTATGCATTGTTCATGCAGCACAATAAAAATGATGTCGAAGAAGCAGTCAATCAGTGGAAGCAGATTATCCGACTCGACCCTAAGTATCCCTACCCCTACTACTTTATAGGTTTGGTGATGCACACGAAGGGAGACCTCGACTCCGCCATTGAGTACTTCGAATCTTATGTGCGCCTGAAACCTGACTCGCCCGATGGTCAGCTTGAATTGGGACTCTGCATCTTTGAGCGCGCTTCAACAGACGACATAATGACTGCGACCAAGGCGCTTGAGCGTGCCGCGCAACTGGCGCCCCAAAACCCCATGGTGCACTACCATTTGGGCATCATCTACTCGACGAAAGGCAATCTCGACGATGGCGAGGCCGAGTTTAGAACTGCTTTGCAATGCGACCGCCGACTTGCTGCTGCCCACTGGGAACTCGCTAAACTGCGATATCATCGGGGCGACCTGAATTTTTGTATGGCAGAACTTGCTGAAGCTCAGAAGATTAACCCCACCTACACCAACGAAAAGAAGTACCCGATGCTTCGCGTGGTGGACTTGAAGCTCTATAAGGCCAAATGTCTTGAGCACAAAGGAAAACTGGCTGAAGCCATAGATGCTTATCTGGACGTTGCCCAGGCGCGTGGGTCAGACGCCCTCTACGCTCAGCACATTGAAGACTTGAAGAAGCAAATCAAACTTATACAAAAGGAACGCAAGAAAAAGCCCCTCAGCTACGACCCTGAGGAAATCGATGCATTGGTATCAAAGGGTCAAGACAATTTCGAGGACGGCAGATTGGAAGAAGCTAAAGCCTCCTTTGAACGGGCGCTTGAGCTAAACCCGAACAGTCTCGAAGCAACCATGGGACTCTGCTCTGTGCAAGAAGCCCAGGGCGACCTGAATGCCGCCGCCGCCAGTAATCAGAAAGCAATTACCATCGACCCTCAATTTGATGGTGCCTTTTACAACTACGGATATTTGCTTGAGAAGATGAACCTGCCAACCGATGCAGGCATGATGTACAAGAGATTTCATGATGTCTCAGGTAAGTACCCCTACGACCCGCAGCACGTGATAAAGCTGCAGCAAGATCTTATACGTCAGCAGAAAATCGAGGAAAACAAGCGAACAAGAGGCTATTAAGCAGCAGAGAAATAGACTGCTATACTTTGGACATAATCACCTCTTCGAAGCTGAAATCAAATGAGTAAAGTTGGACAAACCAGAGCCATATCGACGCTCACGTTCCAGAAATATAAAAAGGAAGGACGCAAAATTGTCGCCCTCACCGCTTACGATTACGGAACGGCAAAAATATTAGACCGCGCCGGAGTTGATTTCATTCTTGTTGGTGACAGCCTGGCGATGGTGGCACTGGGGCACCAGACGACGCATGCGGTGACCATGGATGAAATGGTGCACCACACGCGCGCAGTCACCAGAGGCGTGCAGACGGCATTCGTGGTGGCAGACTTGCCATTCATGAGCTATCAGGTTGATATTATTCAAGCGATAACCAACGCAGGCAGATTCATCAAAGAAGCTCAAGCACATGGTGTCAAGCTTGAAGGTGCCACCAAGCTAAACCTGGAAGTAATCGAACGACTGGTGTCAATGGGCATACCAGTATGTGGACATCTCGGTTTTACGCCGCAGTCAATTCATGCGCTCGGCGGAAACCGAGTTCAGGGACGCAATGCAGAAGAAGCACAAAAGCTGATTGAAGATGCTCATGCAGTGGAAGCTGCAGGTTGTTTCGCCCTTGTCCTGGAAATGGTACCGTCCTCGGTGGCTCAGATAATCTCCGACGAATTAAAGATTCCTACCATTGGTATCGGTGCTGGTGCTGGCTGCGACGGTCAGATACTAGTCACCGATGACCTGCTCGGCAAATATACGGACTTCTTGCCGCGCTTTGTTCGCCGATATGCCAATCTTTCTGAAGTTTGCAACGAGGCAATTGGCAGATATGCAGAAGATGTTCGCTCTGGCAATTTCCCCAGCGACGCTGAAGCCTTCGCATTCTCGGAAGAAGAAACGAAGAAATTGCAAGAACTGCGCGATGTAGCAAAACAATCACAGGCTGAAATCAGCTGCTAGAGCTGATTAATCACGATCAAGCGCACTGAGATTGCTACGGGGAACCACCGTGAGATGGCTTACGGTTTCAGAAATCGGCTTGTAATCCTTATTTTTCTGACTTATTCATTCCAAGCACATCTTTGATTTCGTTTCGGCACTGATAGCCCATCCATATCAAGCCTGGTGCAGCCAGTCCCATCGTGTCGACAGTTAGATAGCTCCATGCAGCAAGCCCGATGCCACACATAGCTTTGTCCATAGTCGTCGGTTTCACTGGTGGCGCCGTAGCCTGCTCTTCTAGAAAACGAGATGATGCATCCTGATTTGCCTGAACGAATTTATCACCGGCGACATCGTGATTATTGTTGATTGCGTTTTCCATTTCCATTTTAATTTCCCACCATTGGCCCAGTTCATGGTTAGAAAGTAATGGAACTACCGTGCAATTAGCGTGCAAAACAATCGCTCTGGTACATTGAAGTTAGTCACTTCGGGCTGAAGCTTGCCTTGCATACTTTTTGGCTAGGAGCCAGCGCAATATACCAGCCCCCAGGGAGCTAAATCAAAATCGCAATCGCGCGGGCTTGCTTAGCAGGTCAGCAATAGAAAAGAGCATCCAAAACAGGATGCTCCAGAGATTCCACTTGGACTATTTGGCTGACTAATAGGCTAACTATCAGGCTGACCCTGGCCTAACAGGTGCCGCAAGCGTGGCTGCTGCAAGATCCACAGCCGCTCTTTTTCGGAGCAGAGCTGGTCTTCGTTCCCTGCCCAGCATCTGGCGTTGAGCCGCCCGAAATAACGAAAGAGACGCTCCATACCCGATTCATTTCTGAACTTCCGCACTCTGTGCAGACCGGTGTGCTGTCGTCGCTCATTGAGCGTTCAAGCGTCACATTGTTTTTACAGCCCTGGCATTTGTAATCGTAGCTCGGCATCTTTCCTTGTCTCCTATTTGCCTGCAGGCACCGCTTCAGTCTTGTCTACGGCTTCATCGAGAGCAGGTGCGCTCTCATTTGTAGCACTCGACTTGTTCGCCCCTGCAGCCCCCTCTGAGGAATTGCCCTCAGTTTCAACCTTCTCATCGCTTGGTTTCGATTCAATTGAAGCATCGGGTTTCTTCTGCTCCTGAATCTGTTTCTTCTTCTTATAGTCTAGCTCACCTGTGACCAGTGCACGTATGTCGTTCACCATAATTAAAGCCATCAGAGCAAGAAGACTTATGAAACCCCACTTCACCATTTCACCGTGAATCTTCTCGTCCATCGGTCTGCCACGAATTGCTTCAATCAGCATGAAGAACAAGTGTCCGCCATCAAGTGCAGGAATAGGCAGCAAATTCACTATCGCGAGGTCCATACTTATGAGCGCTGTAAAAGTAAACAGGCTCGTCCAGTCTTCCTGCGCAAGTTCCGCCCCCCATTTGATGACAACCAGAACCCCGTGCAGGTCGCCAATGCCGGCTTTCGGAGCCTCGCCTTTGGGGTGATGCTCTGCCCAGCCAAATAAAATTTGATAGAACATCTTGCACAGAGTTTGAACCATTTGATTGGTTAAATCAGCAAGTTCGCTGAATGCGTGACTGCACACATCAACCGGCGATAAATTTGCCGTCTTGATACGCGGAGTGACGAGCCCCATTCCTAACTTACCGTCAGCATTGGGCGCAGCTTTGATTTCTACCTTAGTTGCTTTAGCCTCGCCATCTGCGGTGCCCCTGAGCTCTTCAGGTTCGCGCAAAATTCCGAGCGTCACCGTCTGTTGCTTGTGTTTGCCAAAGTAGCTAATTACCTGCTCAATCGTGGTCACTTTCACGCCATCGATTGTGTCGAGGTGGTCATTCGCTTGAACTCCCGCTTCTCTTGCAATTGGAATTTGCGGAACAAGCTCTTTTACATACACCTTGTCCGACGGCAAGCCCAATTGCCAAACCATCGCAACCATAACGAAGTAAGCAAAAATCATATTCATCGCAACGCCAGCAAACGCCACCAGTGCGCGCTGCCAGATGGGAAACTTCGTGAACGGCTTCAGCGGCACACCATAAGCTTCATGCGCGAGTGCAGATTCGTCGCCCAACTCGGGAATTGCGACATATCCGCCAAGCATAAGCAGGTGGATTTTGAACTGCGTGCCCCACTTCTCACCGATTGTCCACGAAGGTCCAAAAGGTAAGCCGAAACCGAATACTGGGGTCTGAAAGCCGAAGAAGCGCGCAACTGCGAAGTGTCCTGCTTCATGCACAAGAATGAGAATACTTAAAATGCCAAGCATCGTAAGTATTGAAAAGATATTCGGCACTTAAATTACTCCGTAGCCAATAAACATCGTTTTGGCTTGAAACCTACTTGATTACCAGAGCTCAAAACTGTTCGACAGATACATCTTTATAGTAATACGATAATATCTGCGCTGCATTATACCCTTGCTCGGAAAGGTATTTTGCTCCCCACTGTGACATGCCAAGTCCGTGCCCAAATCCGCGGCCGGCGACAAGGTATGAGTCAGGTCCCACGCCTACGTTGAACACTGTGCTGGGAAGGCTTAAGAGGCGGCGCAATTCTTCGCCGCTCACAAAAATGGTTTGCAAAGTTCCCGCAATCATAGCGTTGCTGACTCTTTGTGATTGACCTCTTTCAAGAGGGAAGATGCCAAGCAAACCGCCGATGTCACGCCCTTGCTTCTTCAAGTTGTCTTCGATTACTTGAACAGCTACGCTGCGATTCCAATTGAAATGCGGTGACTGGTCATCAAAATCAGGCACGCTCTTCAAGTAAGGAATCTTGCCGCCATATACATGCTCTGATACTTCAGTGTGACCGCCCCCCGCGCTATGGAAGAAGGCTGTCACAACCTTTCCATTGTGCTTCAGAACCTGCCCTGAGGTCTCAGCCACGGCACGATTGCTCGCTTCTGTTTCCGTTTGGACGCCCAGATAGACCTGATCCTCGGTGTTCGATTTGAGGTCATATCCTTCAGATTTGTGCTTATTCAAATTCGCGTAAGCGTATGAGCGAGCCGCAATAGTCTGCGCCTTCAAGGCATTCAGACTCCAGCTCGATGGCATTTCTGAAGGAACAACAGACAATAAGTAATCTTCCACATCTAACTGGTTGATGACCAGATATGTATTGTTCTCGCCATTTCTGGGTTTCAGCAAAACGCTGCCCCTGTATGTTTTGCCAGCAAAAGATATTACTGAATTCGGATTTGAGGTTGAAATGATATAGCCGCTCACCACTGGTGGTGGCAACACAGGCTTACCTGCTGCGTCAGATGTGAGTGGCAGGTTCGGGGCGGGGGCTCCAGTTGTGTAAGAGGCAGGCTTGTATGGGCTCTGCTTTTTTGAAACCGGAGCATCAACAGTCTTTACCGGCAACGAGAAGCGCGGTCGGGGCTCATCCATCACGTAAGGTGCGCTAGTGAAGCCGCCCTTCATCGAAGACTTAAAGCTTCTTGTGTACCCCGCGCTGGCAACATTGCTCATATTGCTAGCGAGCAAAACCTTGGAGGTCGGCAGATTCGCGAGCTTGCCGCTAAAACTTAGTCGCTTCATGCCGCCAGTGCTGTCGAGGGAAATGTGCCATTGGCTCTGTGGTGGCAGCTCCGCAAGAAGGCGATTGCTACCTTCTTCAATTAATTGTGCTCCGTCTGGCAAAGTGAAGTCAGCTTCTGCGCTCGCGGTACTCAAAGCTACACGAATCGGAGAGCGCGGGTCGCTCAGAGCGCCCACAGTTTCAACTTTCACAGGCTCAGGAGCTGGCGCAAGTGCGCCTAGCGGTGAAACCCCAGCAAGCCTTATGCTTCGGGTGCTTACGGGGCTGGAACCTGCAGTGTCAGAGGGAAAGCTAGATGAAGTTCGCGGGTGGGCGCTAGAATCGGCACTGCCAGCATCATATCCAAATTGCTGAGGCAAACTTCGAGGCGAATTGGCATTAGCAGGGCGCGACAAAGCACTTGATTCTCGGTTACTTAAAGACTTTCCCGGCGCGTCATCCTTCATCAAGGGCGCCACGGGAAGGCTTGGGTTCCAGCCAGCAGCATTTGAAGATTGCGTATTGTCTGAGTTGTCGGTTGGTGCCTCGTACTCAATGCGCTCAAGAGCCAGGGCGGGCTTGCTTCCGCAGAATCCCAAGACAAATAAAGAGATGGACAGCGATAACCATTTGCGTGATGCTGCAGAGCGCCAGGTGAAGGACTGCCCTTTCAACTGGCTTTGCGATAGCACTCTGCCCACGCCGATTCCTTCGAAGCGCCCTGCCTTAAGCCATGGCGAGACGGTCTTTTCGGGCTCTTCTTCGTTCAACTGCGCTTGACCCGAGCCTATAAAAGCATATACAGCGGCTAGCGCTGCTGCTATCTCTTCGCTATCGTCCTTCGAATCAGTCACGGCATCCCTTTCCATCACTGGATTATAGCGAACGAAACCTTTCAGTTAAACGCCATTTTTTCCAACATGAAAAGCATTGACATCACAAAAGCAGCATCTTGGCTTGCTCACGGCGACTGTTAGAATTGAAAAATCTAGACTCTAAGATTTTTGACGCTTTTTATATCTGTCATATGTCGCCCAGCGACTTAGCCATGAACTAGAATAGACAAGATCTATGGTGAATTTTATGAGCGGCGCTGAAAAGGAAGAATCAACAAAGGCATGCGATTCGCACACGCATACGCATCCTCACAAGCCTGTTCAGCCTGAAGAGATACCGGCACCCGGGGCCCGTGCGGTTCATGCACAGGAACCGATGATCTCCCGCGTAGTCGGATTCATGGATATCGCAGGCGTTTTCGCCTCTACGCTTTGCATGATTCATTGCTTGCTCTTGCCTATAGTCGTAGCAGTCATGCCTTTTGTGGCGAAACCACTGATGAAACATGATTGGGTGCATGCTGGCTTAGCCGGCTTTGTGCTTACCTTCTGCCTGATCGCATACATTCCAGGTTATCTGCAACACCGCGATAAAAGGCTTATTTATGTCGGTGTAGTGGGGCTCACCCTTGTATTTTTCGCTACTTTTGTCGCACGAGCCTGGGGCGAAATTATTGAAGCCGTGATTATTACAGCGGGCAACACGGTAATAATATTTGGGCACATGCTGAATCGCAAGAAGCTCGCACATTTGAAGTGCCGACACAAGCACTAATTCAGTGAGTAGCCCGAGAAGTTAGCTGCACCCGAAGGGACTAAGAATTAGTCCCTGACCAGGAATGAGTCGGACCAGAATCAGTCCCGGACCAAATCAGTCCCAAATCAGTCCCTGACCAGGAATGAGTCCGGACCAATCATCCCATAGAAAAAGCCCGGTCATTTAGACCGGGCTTGCAATCCAACAGCTTTAAGTGCTCATGCGTTATTGAGCTTTGACCATCCCAGGCGCATTGTTGCCTCCACTCCATTACTCATAGAGTAATCGCTAGGTAGACCATATGCGTTTTTCTTACTGGATTCGTACCAGTTATGCGGAAAATCTTTGCGACGGGCTTTTTCACTTCCGATTTCTGTGTCGAAATCGATAGAACCAACGTCTTTTGAATTTTCGCCCCTCTTGAAAACCGAGACTTGATCTTCTCTACTAAATGATTCAGCCAAGAATTTTCCTGGTGAATCCTCTAAACCACTGTGCTTACTAACTTTTGAATCGTTTCCTTCCAAATTACGGGACATTTCTAGAACTCCGGACTAACACCTGTATAACAGAACCCAATGTCATAATTCCCCGAACACTAACTATCTACTCGCTTTTCCTGCAATAATTTATGTGAACAGAGAGGTGAGTGATGTCCGCATCGTCGGAAATTTCCGAAAAGGATTTCGTCAAAATTCCAGCAGCCCTGCAACCGGTTACTCGTGAAGACGGGTCGTACCGCCTGGCATATCTGACAGCTACGCTTTCGATGCTGTCGGCAGATTGCATATCGGACAGCCTGGCACAGTGCCGCCAGGGCAAATTCGGTGAGCCCATTCGCAGCATGGCTGCAGAGCCAGTTCCGTATGATCATTACGCAGATTGCATCAAGCATCTTACCTGCATCATTTTGTACCTGATCTCGTTCGAGCAAGGCGATGACTGCCCAGATTGGCTAGCGGACTTTTTAGCTTCCTGCGTTTCAGCGATGGACCAGGTGGTGAAAGGCACGCCTGTCAAAACAATCATGAATAGATATGCGATGGTGGCAGGTTCTGCCGTTTATGAAGCGGTGGCACAGAATTTGCATGAGGACCTTGGGTTCAAGAACTATGCGGATATCTCAAGCAAACCATTGGCAGAATATTTGAAAAATACGGTAGGTTTCCGCTCTCAAATCTTGCATTTTGCTTTGTCGCAAAATCGTGAGTTTATTGAGAAACGCTGGCGTGAAATCATAGCTCAAAACACGCTGGCGCTTGAATAAAAGTTTTGATTGTGGCCGACCAAAAGTTGTTCATGTTTTTGTCGGAGGAGACTGCGGCAAGTCAAATATTGAATTACACAATGTTCGATTTAACGCGGGCGCCGCACCGCGAGAGCCACTTAGTTTGATCCGCCACTCGACGAACTCGAGCTGGAACTGCCACCAACTGAACTACCACCGCCACTGTTATTATTCAACTTAGGCGTTACAACTCCGACCACAATGGGAAGTGCAAAACACGCTCCTATCGCTGCAGCAGAAGCAGCAGTCAAAGCAGCTTTTGATGCAAGGCTATGCTTCGTTAGTCGAGCCTTCATCGGGTTAACTTCCTCTGCCAGGAATTTGGATGGCGGGGTGTCAGCCGTTGCCACAAAATTCAGCTGACCTGACGAAGCTTGATCTGCTTGTGTCAATGAACTAAATTGAAAAGCTCTTGGCGAAACCAGGACTGCAATTTCGCTGAACTGCACAATCCTCAAATTGTGCCTTTCTAGAATACCAATTGCACCATTTCGCACCCATTGTATTCTTCCATCAATCATCCTTCCATCTTTTAATCTGAGATGCTCAGCGTTGCGACCATCATCAAGGGCAGGCAAACTGGCGCCCTTCATAAATAGTATGGTTCCGCCTGAAGCCACGGTAGAACCAGATTCGGTGCCGAAAGAACCTATGATACAGCCAGCCAATTCAGCTTCGTTAATGGGGTCATTAGCATCTGAAAGCACTACAACTTCGTCTCCTCGGCGCAGCAGAACAGCGTCTGACATATGAAGTGGTCCTATTCTTTTAAGAATGCCAGCGGTTTTGAAAAGTTCCTTCGAGGGAGACTTATCATCCTTCTTCGCATCTGCACTCGATGCCGAAGGAATAAAAAACAACCCCGACTGCAAGCAAACTGCAATTACAAGAAACTTGCTCACGGATGCATTCTTAGCTACGCTCATAAAGCCCTCACAACAAGCATTAGATTAAGCAACTCTTTGTACACCTGACCAACTTCTGCTCGCAAATCAGCCAACATAGCAGCACGATCATCAAGCATGCTAATTGTGATCGTCTTTTGCTGGGGAATGGTACCGGCTAAAACTCGGATGTATTTTCTTCCCTCTGGTGTAGTGGTGGAAGGAAGTCGCCCTAATTTCTCCCAGTTCTCAATCAGGTGTTCTCTCCTGGTGATTGCAATTTGTGAGTTAGCTGGAACTGTATTCAAATAGGTCCAGATCACGTCTGGATATTCGGTGGCTTCATTGTTGGGTCGCTTAAAGATCTTCGCTAGCATCGTTGGTCTGATACCGCCAGACAACTTGTCACCATTCTGCTGATACAACGCAAGTGCACCCAGTCCTCCGCTAAGTCCAGATGCCCCAGTCTCCAGAACCTCCCCTGGTTGCTCGTTTATGGTTTGCGGCATTTGCAAAAAGTTGCCTGCGGTGGAAACAACACCATTTGCTACGAGTGACGCAAGCGAGTTTAGCTTAATTGCACGATCTCGCTTGTCCGACATTGCCGCCATGAATTCATTTGCTTCTGATATTTCCGCATCAATCTCAACAATGACTTGCTGACTTTGAAGCATCGTTGTCACTATTGTTTCCAACACTTCCAAGCGAAGCGTTGCTCCCTCAGGGCTTAATTGCCCACGCTTACGCTTGCCATGCTCACTTAGCTCTTGAAGTCGTTGCAAATTAGGCAACACGCCGAGTGTTTTCGCCAGCTGTTTTGCTGATGGAGTTAGCATCGTTTCTGGTGGCAGCTTTTGCACTCGCATAGAACGCTCTTCGGTGTCAGAAAGATCTGCCGGGTCCGCAAAACACGGCAGCGATGCAAAAAAAATAAGACTTAGTAATACGAACGGTCTCAAACCAAAATGTCCTAAGCCACCGCTCAATTATAGGACACCATTATGATACGTCAATGGTTTCACATACGGTGCCTCTGACTTATCCAGTGGCATACCAGAATAATGCTTAAGATTCATAAGTCGCTTTTTGATTGCAACCCGGAAATTCGCAATACAAGTTGCCGGGCTGAAACAAAGAAGAAGGGTCGGGCATCAGCACTTCAGAATTTTTTGGCGCATGCATTCCACACCATAGCTTACAAGCGCAAAGAAGCTGAGTATCATACTCGTTTTGTTTTCTGATATTTAGAGCATCTAGCCGCGAGAACCACCAGAGTTCATCGGAACACTCACGGTGATAACGCATTATTTCATTGAAAATTTCTACATACGAAGGTAGCACAGTCAAATCAGGATTTTGACAAAACCGTCCCTCAGCACCGCAAATAACACAACAGTCTTTGCATACACTACATACACCATCAGAAGATTGGTAGTTGTACTGAAGACCGCACCGAATGCAAATAGAAGAAAGGTCTTGCTCCATAGCTCATTCATTTCTTAATAACGCCTGGCCCAATATTATTCACCAATTGTGCAAAGTACGTGCAAGCAAAATTGTTGCATAGCAGCGCTTTCCAGACTTTCTGCCGATTCAGAATTGGAAACATAGCGAGCCAGAAGTATCCAAACCGAAAAACTCAAGCGGAGTACAAAAGTTAAAATCGCGAAGGAATCAGCCAATGACGTTCCCAAGAGAAGACATTAAGCCCAGAGAAGACTTGATCCCTGAGAAGACTTGATCCCAAAAACAAGCCCTAAACCTGATGGTTTGGAACGGGGTAAATAGGAAAACATTAGCAACTGGTTGTTGAAGAAACCTGAGTCCGGTAAACTGGATCTAAGGAATAAAAACGGGGCTCCTCTCCTTGGAACCAAAAACGCCCAGCTTGAGCGGAATTGCGTTTGCTTTCATAAGCAGCCAATTTTTCATGCTGCAACAGGTTGAAGCCGAAGCCCTACAAACAGCCTCAGTGCAGACTCGTCCTGGCAGTCAACACGTTAGTACTCCGGCGACCCAAATCACCAATCTCTCGGTGACCAGCCTTCGTCCACTAATTCTCGACTTTTCGAATAATCCAATAATTAATGTTGGGAAGAACCTCAACGTCACGAAGGGCGCCACGGTTTGTGCCATCTCAACAAACCCTGACGTCCAAAATGCCATTTTGCGCGCTAACAACATTTTCAATTATGGAACCATCACCAGTGTTCTGCCAAATGGCGGTCTCCCCGGTTATGAAAACGCGCTTTCAAACCTCAACTTGACGCTGGTAGCGACACAAAGTCTATTGAACAGAGGCACCATATCTAGTGCCGGTTCATTGTCTATTTTTTCTGCTGGCTCAGTTTCGAACAATGGCAGCCAGGCAGTAATGAGAGCCCAGAATGACCTTAACATCTTGAGCCCAAACATCCAAAATAGTGGACAAATTCAATCTATCGCAGCAAACGTCAATCTCAATGCCCCATCTACACTAGCAGCAAGTATTTCAAATCTACTTCCAACAAATTGGCAAAGCTTAGCCAACAACAGCTTCAGCATCTCAGGTAAAGATGGCACTATTTCAGCTTTATCTGGAGCGATCAACATCGGTGACGCTGCTTTCAAACAGCAAAACTTCGAAATCATCGACGGAGATTATTTAAGCAAAAGCTTGAACATAAATGGAGCCAACGTTCTTCTGAGTGTTCAAAAAATCGGCGGTACACTGAATGCCGATGCTGTCGAGTTGCATGAATTTTCGAATTCAAAAGAATTGTCTATTGGAAAAATCTGCACGGTTGGTGACCCTACATTCTACAACTCTGGTGACATTCAACTCACAGGCGACATCTCCGTCGGAGAGAATCTGGCAATCATAGCTGGTGGCAACATAAGCTCTACTGCTGCTGTAAAAAGCATTGTGGCTCGTGATGCGCAGGGTCAAGGCTATGACATATTTCTGATTGCTGGAGCACAAATCAGCCCAGACTGCGGCTCCTGCTCAAGCAATGCAGCCCCCGGAACAAACGCAAATTACAGCATCACTGTTGACCCTCTGAACGGCGCCGGGGGAAATATTGATTTCAGCCAAAGCTCTGGATTGCAAATTGACGCAAGTTCCACCGGGGCAGACCTCAACGGCGCAAACATAACTCTTGTTGCTACGCAAGGTAAAGCTGCAGTACCCAAAGGTTCCATTACCCTTGCGACTGACAGTCTTATAAACAGTTCGGGAAATGGACAGGGCTTAAACGGAAATGTTCAGCTTATGGGACCAAGCAACATCACAATTGGCGCCATTGAAGCTCTCGGCGGACTTGGTAGGAATGGTAAAAATGGCAACGTAACAGTGGCAAGTACCAATCCCGAAACACCTCCAGGCAGCCCCTCTTCAATCATCTTCGACAAGTCTGGGCAAGCATCAGCTGGTCTCATTCCCAGTACCTCAACCTTTTCAGATGTAAATGTCGGAAAAATTAGAGGGTCTAGCATTTCGCTAATGGGAAAGCTCTACCTAAACGGAAACCTTGATACCACATCAGGTGGCGGTGGAGGCAGCGGTGGTGCGGTCAACATCTCGGGCTCAACATATGTGAATTCAGGAGTAACAGGAATTTATGCCGACGCCAGTGCCAACGGCAATGGTGGCACAATTGACATTAGCAATAATTTTGCATCAGTTGATCCTGGCGTAGCCTTAAAAATCAGTGCGAATGGAAGTGGCATCGGCAATGGTGGCATGATATCGATTGCAGACTTCAGTGCAAAGAATTCGATAGGAACGGGACCAGGCAAAGTGTTTCTATCAGCTACGGGCGGTTCACCCGGCAGCACTTCCGGTGACGGAGGACACATTTCGATTGGTAACTTTGCAAGTGTAGACAGCAGTGGAGTAAATGCGATCCCCTTAGGACTTAACGGCAATGGTGCAAAGCTCACTATAAGTGCATTCAGTGATAACAAAACTTGCATAGTATCAGGTTCGTTGATAGCAGATGGTGTGGGTTTCGGCAACGGAGGAATGATTTCACTAGCGGTGCCATTTATTGACACATCAAATCCGAGTGGTGCCGGACGCATTTCAGCTGATGCAGGCACATCGGGCGGAAATGGAGGAACCGTAACATTTGAGACTTCGCAAAATACATCAGTATCTACTGGTCTGATTTCTGTCAACGCAACTAATGGAGATGGGGGGAAAGTCAATGTATATTCCCTGCTGAAGTCATCAGCAGCTCTTCCAATTCAGGCGAATGGCGGCGGCACTGGTGATGGTGGCACAATCAGATTTGAGAATAGTAATGCAGATATTTCGATCGGCAATCAACCAGGTAAGTTCATCCTATCTGCCACAGGAGGCTTTCCCGGTTCTCTAAGTGGAAATGGTGGCAACATTGTAATGAAGGTGTCAAAAATAGATATAGACGCCGCATATTGTGATGCATCTCCTCTTGGGACAAACGGAAACGGCGGAACATACTATTTCACTGGAACGATGAACTATAAAGGAGTCCCGCAGTATAGCGGAGTCGGCATCGGCAAAAATGGTTACGCAATTCAGGGAGACCAGACTCAATCTGTAACCTTGATTTCGGGACTCGACCTCAGTGATAAAACGACTGTTTCAAATCTTCTAACGGCTCAACAGAACTATCCGTACTTATTTAGCGGACAACTTATAACGCAAGACGGCATTGCAGTGGGAGGCGAACTCTTCATTTCCGACAGAGTAAATTTAACAGGTTTGAAGGGATTCAACATCCCAAACGGTGTTAGCCTTCGGCTATTTAATGGACAGAAGGTTGGCATCGATAGCGGCAAACATGAAATCAATGGGGCACTCATCATTGATTCGCCAGAAGGTGGGTCAGTTACTTCCGTTATTCAAGTTTGGGACGACGAACCACTGGTAGTGAATGGCTCGATAAGCTCATCTAAGTCATTTGCACTAAATACGTACTCTACAATAATCAACGGAAACTTAATTGGAGATTACGTTGGGTTCACATTTTCCAGCACAGTAGAGATAAACGGAACAATTACGGGAAAGGGTCAAGTTGAGTTTCATCAGGTTAACAACGTACAGCAATCGCCAACATCCATTATTGAAACACCACATCTCAATTTTCAGGGTTTTGCACTGCCCTTCAAGCCTGCTACGGCAAATTTTGCAGGACAAAATAAGATTGGGATTTTAGAAGCAAATTCTGACGTATTCTTTTTGAACAATACCTTCCCTCTAACTTTAACGAGTTCGTCCATCAATAAAAGCATCACTATAGTAAACAGCGAGAAAGTGGTCATCAGCAATCCAGTTGGTTTTATCCCAACAGCAAGCATTTCTTGCCCTATCCTTGAACTAAATTCCAAAATATCGTATGCCAAGCAAGGCACCTATCTGACGGGTCTAGCAGGCAGTACCATAAAGAGCACAGCACCTCTAGTTTTCAGTGTAGATGGTATTAGCTCTGACGGAAATATAACATTCACTGGAAACTTTGACTCTTCCAACACAACAATTACATCGAAAGGAACAATCGCAACCGAATTCGGCACCAAATTTCAAGTCAATGACAATCTGGTATTGAATACAGTAAATCTTCTAAACCCTAATGCGTTCATTGCTAAGTCTATAGTGCTAAACGTCACCAAGGCTCCTAATGGCAATACGATTATCAATCCTTATGGAGACATCGTCTTAAGTAGCAATACGATTATCAATGGTCAGGGATCGAATATTGCAGTTCTAGCGAAAGGAAACATCATTGCAAACGGCGTCAAGTCTATAGACCTAACTAGTAAGACAAGCGGGGGCGGAAGCTTTCTTGCTGTTGCAGGTATAGAGATATCTGGTGACCTGCCTCGAGTACCTAACGGACAATCTTCTGATCCATATTCGATATTCATACTTCAAAACGGCAGTACCACAGGCGGTAGCATAAGTTTTGAGAAGACTACTATTAACACGTCCGCCCAAGGCACCTATTCTGGTGGCGCGATTACTCTTATTGCCAATAAAGGCAGCATAAACCCCGGCACAGTCATCACAGGCACATTGAATAGCAGCGCACAAAATGGAAATGGTGGCAACATTCTAGTTTCAGGTTGCTCTGGCATTGTAATCGACGGTTCTATCTTTAGCAGAGGGCAGTCTGGTGGTGGCAATGTTCAACTTAACACCTATACCATTGATGTTAGTGGCACTGAAATACTTGGCGGTAAAGTCACAAATTTTAATTACACGTTAGGCACTTCGCCCGCAGGAAGTGCAATCACTGTCAATGGTGCGATCGATGCTTCAGCAAGTTTCAACAATAAATCTCTGGTGCCAATTGCAAACGGACTAGGGGGCTCAATACAAATAAACTCCGATGGACTAGCGCAAATATCCGGAAACATATCCACAAGTGGACGCATTGGCGGTGATATAACAATCGCATCAAGCTCTCGGGGCATAAATGTCTCAGGAACGATAAATAATTCGGGAGTAAGCCCTATTGTCGCAGACACAGCTGGCTGCGTGAGCTGCGGAAACGCAGGCAGTATAGCTCTTTCTGCACCTTCATTCTTAAATGTTAGTGGCAAAGTAATTTCAACTGGAGCCGCAGCATCTCAACTATCTAACAGAGCCGGTGATGGAGGTTCATTAAATTGGACCACAAGCAAAATTTCAGCAAGCAACTTGTATTCGGGTACCATCACCGTACGTGGTTTCATTGACTTGACTGGAGGTGCAGGATTCAGCAACATGAACTCAGGCAACGGAGGAAGCCTGAACACAGAATCTGGCACCATAAAAATCTCAGGCGCAATACAAACCAAACTCGGAACTGCAAGCATCATTGCATCGGCAGGTAGCATTCCAGGTTCTGGAAGCACAGGTATGAATGGAAATATCACCATTCATACCTATTCGACGCAGAACATTCCGGAGAATTTCAATCTTGCTAGCAACAACAACAGCGAGTATGCACTAGCCGGTGGACTCTTTGTAGTTAACGAAGGACCAACCGTCATCAACGGGACAAAATCAAACATCATTATAGGCACCACCGTTATCGGTAAGTCCACTGAATCTAACGGCGTTAAGGCAGGAAATATTTCCTATCAAAAATTTGACCTGGCTGCGTCAGGAACTGGAGCACTCAGCATCACTGCTGGTGGAACACCACTTAGTTATTCGTATGATGATGGCAGCAAAATCAATTCAGTTCTGGTTGCCGCTGGCTCAGCAGGGCATCGAAGTAAAATCACTCCATCTCAAGCCGTAGCATTGTATGAAGCTTCTAATGGGAGAGCACAGCTGTTCGGAATGAACACAAAAGGGCAAGTCACTGCACTAAACCTTCAGAAAGCAGCACCTAGCCTGATTAACCTCGATCTGACTATGCTTCCGTCGAAATTCAGTTCGTTGCAAATAACCGCTCAGGGAACACCTTCGTCTGTGACGGTGAAGATCTCAGGAGCAACACCATTCATAAACGCCACAAGTGCTCAAGTAAGAATAAACGGCAATCTCGAATTTGATGCCCCCGGAGCCAATGCAAGTATCTACGCCAAATCTGTAAGCTTAGGTGATAATGCAAACCTCTCTTCTACGGATCGCCTCAACATTCTCAGCCCTCAAATAGTAAATGCAGGCACCATTTCTGCAGCACATCTGTTTATGCAAGGCAACTCTTCAACTACGAAATTTTCGAATAGCAAAACAGGTATTATTCAGACATCAGACATAGGACTTGAAAAAACCGGTGCCGGCTTTAACCTTACAATCAACGACAAGAATACTTTGAACTCTGGTTTGAATTTTCTGTTCTACCGTCCGGCTATCTCTGCAGAAGCAAGTGAAATAGCCAAACTGATTGATATACGACTGAACGAGGGCAAAGCCAATCTCAGAGTTTCTTCGTTTTCCTCAATTACAGTGGGCGGAGAATCCGAGAGCTTTTCATCAATTTTAATTTCTAACTCCTCAACAAATCAGAAAGCAATACCTGATGTTGTCATCGCAACTAATGCTGTCCTAACCAGCACTTCCGCTAGTATCGCAATCCAAGCAGGGGGACAATTAAAGCTCGGCAACGCCGTGACAGTCAATGGACTCTCTGGAATTCAGTTAACCGCGAAAGGTGGAATAGTTCTCGGAGACGACAATAAACTGTCCTCGACGAACGGGCATCTTCAAATCACTGCGAACAACGGAAACATCACTATCGGACACCATAATACACTGACAGCTTTGGGTGAAACAGTTTTAGCTAGGACGGGCTCAATTCAAATAGGTAATTACAATAGATTCTCCGCAACTAACGGCAATTTGATTATGCTGGCCAAACAACAATTTATTGCTGGCACTGCCCCCTTTTTCGAAGCGACAAGAACGAGCAGCGCACCGGTTATTGAACTAGGTGCAGGTACAACTGTAAATCATGTTGCTAGTGCTCACATTGGAAAATCGAGCCAGCTGAAGATAGCGTCAAATATCAACTATTCTGGAACGATAAATTATAGAGTTCACTGCACTTCATGTTCACAAGCATTCGGTAACATCAACATCAGCAACAATAATACAACCGCAGACGCAACGTTCAATGGTGGCACGCTCGTTCTGGATTCGATTGGAAGCTCGAATACACTGCTAATTGATGGCGCCAATATCTATTTGTATAAACCTGTTGGTTTCACGACTTCAAACGATGCGCGAGTAGCACTGAAAGATGGTAACAGTTTTGAACTGCTAGCAGGCGACCTGTTTGTGAATCCCAAAGATGATCTGGTGCTAGAAAATAATTTGATCAATCTACACTTCAAACGAAACTCTCTTGTATCCATAAGCCGAAATAAGGGGCTTGTTAGTGTTGTTAACTTTGGCAACAGGGGCGATGTCTATTTCAAAACAGCAAAAGGTCGCATCGTACTTGAACCAGGTGAAGAACTGACACTTTCCTCAAAGCAACTAACAGGCGAAGATTTGCGAAAGGAAGACGGCATAGGTCGACGAGCAGCTAAAACACTGGTTCTTGCTCAAAATATTCATGCAGCCGTATGTGATGTATCACTAGTTACGGTACTTGCAAATGCGCAACACTTTGAACGAATAAAGCACCCAAAAACGGCCGAAGAGAAGCAGATACTCAATCGCATTTTCAAAACTGCCAGCGCACTTCAAACAGTCACAGCAAAACGAGGTGCTTTTATTGCAACGCCTCGCAAAAATGCGAAAGGCTCGATTGCAGCTGCTTCGATTTGATCCCAGTATAGAAACTAGAAAAGAAAGAAGCGACCGCGTGAACAGTCGCCTCTTTCTCTAATTTGTTTTTTCTAGCCGTTGAGAGCTTCAGCCCCGGCAACAACTTCAAGCAACTCCTGTGTGATGCTTGCCTGACGCGCGCGGTTATACACGAGAGTCAGATTTGCGATCAGGTCTTGAGCATTAGTTGAAGCGTTGGACATCGCGTTCATTCTTGCTGCCAACTCAGATGCGGACGCATCGAGCAAAGCCTGGAAAATAACGTTTTCAATGTACTTCGGAATCAATTCACGCTCTAGCACATCATGAATTGATGGCTCGAACAATGTTTCTGGTGCCAGACCGCTATCTTCTTTTGGTGGTGGCAACTCAACTGGAAGGAACTTCATGTTCGTGACTTGCGAACGCAGCATATTAATGAAGTGCGTGCTGATTACTTCAACCGAGTCAAGCTGACCGTTTACGAAATATTCAGCAGCTGTATCTGCAATCAATTTCGCTTCTTGAACGGTAGGAATAGCTGGCAACAAAGTGTATGTTTTCAGCTTTTCTGCCTTAATAGAGCGGAAGAACATCGTTGCCTTCAAGCCAACAAGCATCAATTTTACTGTTTTACCTTCAGCTTCAAGTGTACGAATTCTTTCGAGGGCATTTCTCAAAACACCACTGTTATATGAACCGCAAAGACCACGGTCAGAACTGATAATTATCAGACCGACTGTTTTCACTTCACGTCTGCGAAGAAGTGGAATTTCATTGAGGTCGATGTCAGCAACTTCTCTAACGATTTCGCGCAGCATTGTGATCACTCTTTGAGTGAATGGTCTAGCTGCAAGAGTTCTTGCCTGAGCACGACGCACTTTTGCCGCAGCAACCATTCTCATCGCTCTCGTAATTTTTTGAGTCGATTGAACGGACTTGATGCGTCTTCTGATTGCCTTTAGGTTAGCCATTTCCTGCTCTTCTCTTAAAACTGTGTCTCTTTATACAAAGGGGTGGTACGCACCACCCCCGGTGAGTTCAATTTACTTCTTGAAGAAGTTGTTCTTGAACTTGTTGAGATGCTCGAGCAATTCCTTCTCTTCTGCTTCGTTGGGCTTATTGCCAGCGTTAAGCTTGGATTCGACTCCGTTTGCGCTTGCAGATAGGTACTTAACCCACTCAACTTTGAAGCGAGAGATTTCTTTGTTATCTACGTCATCAAGAACACCGTTGTTAGCAGCGTAGATGAGTGACACTTGCTGCGCAAGAGACAGCGGATTGTACTGTGGTTGCTTCAAGATTTCGATGAGCTTTTGACCACGACGAATCTGGTCTTGCGTAGCCTTATCGAGGTCTGATGCGAACTGAACGAATGCTTCCAATTCTCTGAATTGTGCAAGGTCGAGACGCAACTTACCAGCAACCATCTTCATTGCTTTGGTTTGAGCAGCACCACCTACACGGCTAACCGAGATACCTGCGTTGATAGCAGGTCTGATACCAGCGTAGAACAAGTCTGTCTCAAGGAAGATTTGCCCGTCAGTAATCGAGATAACGTTTGTTGGGATGTATGCGGATACGTCGCCAGCTTGTGTTTCGATGATTGGCAGAGCTGTTAATGAACCAGCACCCAATTTGTCTGACAACTTGGAAGCGCGCTCAAGAAGACGGCTATGCAAATAGAATACGTCTCCAGGGTAAGCTTCACGACCTGGTGGACGACGAAGAAGTAGTGACATTGCGCGGTATGCTGCAGCGTGCTTCGAAAGGTCATCATACACATTGAGTGCGTGCTGTCCTCTTTCCATGAAGTATTCACCGATAGCTGCACCGGAGAATGGAGCGAGGAACTGAAGCGCTGGTGCTGCTGTTGCAGGAGCGCTTACGATAACGGAGTATTCCATAGCTCCGTTATCTTCCAATACTTTCTGAATACGAGCAACGGTTGATTCTTTCTGACCGATTGCTACGTAAACACAAACTGGACGATTCGGCTGATTTTTCTGGTTGATGATGGTGTCGATGGCAACTGCTGTTTTACCAGTTTGACGGTCACCAATGATCAACTCGCGCTGTCCACGTCCGATTGGAATCATTCCGTCGATTGCCGCGATACCTGTCATCAAAGGTTCGCAAACTGATTGACGAGCGATGATACCAGGTGCTTTCTTTTCGATTGGAACGTATTCGAGTGGGCTTTCTGCTGACTGAGCAATCGGCCCTTTGCCGTCGATAGGATGACCAAGAGGATCGATAACACGTCCGAGAAGTCCTTTTCCTACAGGCAACGAAGCGATACGACCTGTGGTCTTAACGCTCATTCCTTCAGTCAAAGTTCTACCTGAACCGAGAATTACAACCCCTACGTTGTCTTCTTCAAGGTTCAAAACCATGCCCATGGTGTGCTCAGTGTCGTCGAATTCGACAAGTTCACCAGCCATTGCTTTTTCGAGACCATAAATACGGGAGATACCATCACCTACCTGAAGCACGCTTCCCACATTGGTTACTGCGAGGCTTGCTTGATAGTCCTTCAGTTGCTTTTTCAGAACTGAGGTTATCTCTTCCGGTTTGATTGTCATGTCTTAATCCTCTAGCGATTTTACGTTCCAGCGCGCATTACACTTAAACTGCTAGCAGAGCCTTTTCGATACCCTGCAGGCGACCCTTCAAACTGCCATCAATGACCTGGTCACCGATTCTCAGTATGTAGCCACCAATTAGCGATTTATCAATTTCAACTGCTAATTGAACTCGTTTGCCAAGCTTGGCAACGAGACGACTTTGTATGTTTTTGACGGATTCATCATCCATATGGTCTGCGCTTATGAGCACGCCTTGAACAATATTGTGTTTGTTCAAGAGCAGTTGTTTGAACTCAGTCACGATGGCTTCAAGCA
Source organism: Obscuribacteraceae bacterium (SeqCode) (assembly GCA_044226015.1). Lineage (GTDB taxonomy): Bacteria > Cyanobacteriota > Vampirovibrionia > Obscuribacterales > Obscuribacteraceae > JAIEPM01. The sequence continues at coordinate 241,339 of JBGAHS010000005.1, read as the reverse complement.
AGTGAAGTTTGCGACGTTCACAAAGAATGTGCAAAAGTCTGCCTGACAGCTTGTCCATATTTTCGCTGAACTCATTGAGACATTTTTCTTTCTCAGTTGAGCTTATTGCGGGATGCCTGAAGAGAACCATCAGTTCTGGCTCAGCTTCCAATACTCGGCTAACTGTTTCCAGGTTTGTGTAAACCTCTTCAGCACCACCAAATTCATTGGTCAGCTGAAGCAGTGCATTAGCGTACTGAACTGCTGAGCTTCTTTCATCACTCTTCATTTCTTGATTCCACCGGTTTCGAGTTGTTCAACGAATTCATTGAGCAGTCTGCCCTTGGCACTGTCGGTGATGGCACCAGGAAGGCTAGCTTCCGCCAAGCGTAGCGCGACCGTTGCTGCACGGCTGCGCATTTCTGTGATGGCTTGCTGCTGCTCAGCGGCAATCTGCTGATCGATACGCTGCCTGAGAGACTTTTCTTCATTCTCAGTCTGCTTTCTGATCTCAGCTGCCATGGTTGCTGCAACTTGCTTTCCGTCTTCCAGAATCTTTTTCAGTTCGTCTTCAGCGTTAGCAATAACTGCTTGCTGCTGCTTGGCGAACTCTTCGCTTTCTTTCCTTGCTTTTTCAGCTTCAGAAAGCGAAGCTTTGATTCTCTCTTCTCTTGCGGCGAAGATTCCCGGGGTGATTTTCATCCACATATAGATGAGTATCCCCATGAGGAGAATCCAGTTGATCAGGTTGTTTTCAAATAAATGGTTCAAACCTTCCACTTTTATGTCTCCTCGAGATTCTTACGAACCTTGCTTGCATCTAAATGAACTGCCACTGGCTCTCCCAGAATTTTCTGGGTGATAGCCTCAACAAGTTCCTTCTCGTGCACAACTAGCTCGTCGATAAGCTGTTCACGCTCAGTAGCGATTGCAGCTTTCGCGTTTTCCAATTTGACGAGTCCATCTTTTTGGACTCGCGCCAGAGTGTCAGACTTCTCTTTGTTTGCAGTTGCAACGGCGGTAGTCATTGCTGCGTGCGCCTCGCTACGAGTGCGCTTCAAATCCGCTTCGTAGCCTTCAAGCATTCCTGATGCCTGCTGACGAGCCTGCTTAGCAGCTTCAAGGTCCGCCTTCGCCTTTTCCTGGCGCTTTTGGATAGCCTTTCCGACTGGCTTCAGCATGATCATATCCAGAAGGTACATGAATACGAGAAAGCTAACTACGAATATGACAAGTGTGCCGTTTGGTACAAACATGGATTAGCCAATCTGCCTTACGATTGCTGGGGGAGTTACCATGCCGGTTGCATGAGCTTCTTCTTTTGCTGAACCGAATTGGAACAACTGAATTGCGATAACGAATGCCAGAAGACCAAGAGCTTCCATAAGTGCTGCGATGATGATTGCATTAACGAGCAATTTTGTAGCCATTTCTGGTTGACGTGCCATTCCTTCAAGTGCTCTTGAACCGGCGACACCGATACCGATACCAGGTCCGATAACGCCAACTGCGGCAATTCCGGATCCGACAAGTGCTGCGGCCTTAATCATGGTTACGCTATCAACGCCTGCGGCTTGTGCGATTAATGTGGGTTCCACCTTGCTACTCCTTCGTTTTACTAAGTTACAGTTTCAAATACAGTTTTGGACAAAAATCAATGTGATTAGTGATGCGATACAGTTAAGCCAATGTAGATGCTTGTTAAAAGAGCAAATACGAAGGCTTGAATGATACCGATAAACATTTCGAATGCCATGACTCCTGTCGGCAGAAGTACTGGCACCATCATTAGTGCTGCTGCACGCATCAATTCGTCTGCGGTAATAACCATCATAAGACGAAGTGCGAGTGTTGCTGGGCGAATTACAAGGTCCATCCACTCAATCGGATTGACATAGAGTTTGGCGTAGTTAACACCATGAGCCCAGAAACCAGAGAAGAAATAAACGATCAACGCTATTGAAGCGAGACCAAAAGTTACGTTGAAATCGGTTGTTGGTGAGCAAACTTCGAAGTGCTCGCCGTTGACCACGGGCCAGTTCGCCATTCCATGTTCGAAATAGAGCCACGGTCCGATACCAATAAAGTTCGCGCAGAGCACGAAGAGGAAGATTGCTGCAATCAATGGGAAGAACGGCTTGTAGTGGTGCCCCATCTGACCTTTGCAGAGGTCTTCGATAAAAGTGTAGATACCTTCAAGAACAGCCTGACCTTTGCCACCAGGTCCATCCGAAGTGAGTGTCGGCGTGATGATTGCAGCGGCTACAAGTATGAAGCCCATGCATGTCCAGCTCAACACCAGCGTATCGATATGTATGTCTCCTACATGACCGAGCTGGGGAATGCCCAAAAAGTTGCTCTGCATTCCGGCATCATGAGAGAAGTAACTGAGAGGTAGATTTTTTCCAAGCATCTTTGACCGCGTTTTCCGTCGGGATTCAATCGCCCGCCATGATATCAGCAAGACCCATGCTCGCCCCTTACAGCAACACCATCTTTAGGATCTATGTGTCTGAGATGTTACAGTGGCATGCTTTAGATGGAATTTAGCCTGCGCTGCTGATCTCTATGACTGGCTTACAGACAAGTTTAGCGAAATTTGAATGGACGCTTCCATCGAAGTTTTGAACGATTTAATTTGGAGTTTTCGAGACAAAAAATGAAGCAAGCAGAAGAGAGTTTTTGTCGACATCGATGTTGTCAAACTGGCTTAAAATGCGCCTCACCGCATGACATCAATTTGTCTGATATCAAAGCGATATCTTCAAAAATTGATCAACGGCAAAATTTCGCTTGCAAGTTTTTTTTGGGCGGATTTATCAGCATTAGCGGCTCTTAACCGCACGGTGATGATTATCCAATTCTGCCCCTTCAAAATGTTCAGTCGTGGCGTCGTCTCATCACTAAAAAACGCCGCATCAGCAAATCCCGACAAATTTTCGCCATGATAAATTTCGCGACTTCGATTGTATGTTTTCAAAGCTTCAGCTCTATCGCTAGCGTGCCTTATCAAAACGTCTGCTCGATTGCCATTCGCTGAATATGCGGCATTGCTTACCCAAATTTTGCCCATATGAGTGTCATTCATCTTGTTTGTCAAACTGGCTATGACTGGGGCACCAAGCACCTTACGTGCCAGTTCCGGGTTAAAAATCTGGCTGGCTTTATTCTCAGTTTCCGCATCCACACTGATTGCCGTGAAAAATAAGAGCAGCAAAAAAATTGTTGGAACGACGATTTTCATTTAAAACCCGGCATCATCTGTGAACTAGCGGCGATCGATGTGCAACTATAGCCTCAAGAAGATGAACTTGCTATGCCCAATACCGTGCCGATTCGTTTGCTGTTTACGTGCCGAATTCTCTGCACCCATTTATGAGCCGATTCGATGTGCCCGATTCGATGTGTCCGATTCGCTTGCCCATTCGCTTGCCTGATTAATTTGCAGCTGGACAGACGCATGCGCTTGAAAAAAGCTTTTCGCTTTGGAGAGAATGCGGACACGCTTCTTGTTTTCGTGACAAAAGCTGACAAGTTTTCAGCTGACCATCTGTAAAGATTTCAAGATAATCCCTGAAATCAATCTATTAAAGGTTGCGAATTTGAATACCAAAAATTGACCGGACTATTCAAAATCGTCGTAGGGCATGCGTTGTTTCGTCGTGTCAAATTCTTTAGCCGCCCTGGGCGCCACGTCAGCGTCGGGTTCAAGCTGAGCAGAGGACGAACTTTCTGCCCCGCCAGTGCAGCTAGACCCCTTAGCAAAGGACCATGACTCTCCTTTGTCTTTGTCGTCATAGCCAATCGCCTTTGGCAACTTGCCAGAACCGCCAGTATCAAGCCCTCGGGCTTTGACTACCATGCGATATAAACCGATGCTTCCACCCAGCAAAGCCAAGCCCACTGAGCAAAACGGGGAGCAGTTCAACTGCTTGTCCAACCATGAACCTGCGTAAACCCCGATTGCAAGGAGCACAGCGGCTCCAAGAACAGCATCACTAACAGTAAACATTGCTCTTTTCAAGTCTGAATCGCTTTGTGCCATAACGTTTCCTCTGAACTGTCTATCAGACTTAGAAGGTCTCTGCTGTTTGGCAAGCTCTGACAAAGCTTGCTATATTTCATTTTATAGCCCTGAGGGATCTTTGTGTCGTTTATTGGATGATGGAAAATCCGAAAGAAGGTTCCCCGATTTAATCTAGCTGAGTTAATATTGCGGGATGCCACGTAAAGAAGCGACTAAATACAAGTTGAATAGCAAAATCTGGGCATAAGATTAAGTGGCTCTTTGCTAAACTATTTGATTAGTTGTGTAGGCAGCCAAGCACATCGTTGTAAGGAAGGAGTTCCGAAAAATGTTCACGCGTCTTGCCTCCCTGGTAAAGGCATTCTTCAACAGCCTCATGGGTAAAATGGAAGACCCGGAGATGATGCTCGAACAGACGTATCAGGACCTCCAAAATAATTTGATTCAAGTTCGACAGGCAGTCGCTCAAGCAATTGCCACTGAAAAGCAGCTTGAACAGCAATTGCAAAAGAACAAAGACCAGGCACAAACCTGGCAAAATCGTGCTCAGATGGCAGTTCAGCAAGGCAATGACGACCTCGCTCGCCAGGCTTTGCAACGCAAACAGCAATATCAGCAGGCGGCGAACGACCTCGAAGTTCAATTGAAGTCGCAGAAAGAAGCCACCAACACCCTTCGCCAGCGCCTTACAGAGCTGGAAGGCGAAGTGCAAAAGGCTTATACAAAGAAGCAAGTTCTCATCGCGCGCGACAAAGCAGCGCAGGCAACTTCAAAAGCAAACGAAATTTTGTCGAAATCAACCGCCGATGGTGCTCTTTCAGTCATCGATAAGATGGAACAGAAGGTACTTGAGCGTGAGTCTAAGGCTGCAGCCCTGGCTGAATTGAGTTCTGACCAGCTCGATAAGAAGTTCAAGAGCTTTGAAGGACAGGTTGACATCGAAGCCGAGCTCATGGCTTTGAAGGGCAACACTGGCGGCGGACAAAAACTGATCACTGGCGATTCCTCCAAGCAGAAAGAACCTGTACTGGTCGATGCCAACGAAATCGTTGATATGGAAGACGAAGGCAAGTAGTCTTCAAAATGATAAATGAAGACTTCGAGCAAGAACTGGCTAAAGTGCGGCAGGCACTTATCAGTTCCATCGCTGTCGAGAAGCAGCTCGAAACGGAAATGAAGAAAGTCGATGAAGCATTTCGCGGCTGGGAAGCTCGCGCAAAAATGGCGCGAGAAAACAATCAAGAAGAACTTGCGACCCAGGCCGAGCAACGCGTAGCGCAGCAAATAAAGCGAAAAAACGATATCACGGTTGAGCAAATGTCGCAGAAAGATTTTTCTGGCAACCTCCGCAAGGACTTGACTCGCCTTGAGGCAAGACGCTTCACGGCAAGCCCCAGCGGAGCGGCTGCAGCGCTAGCGGCTAGCGAAAACTCATCGGGTGCGATGGAGCGCCTTGAGCATAAGGTGCAAGCGCAAGAAATTGAAGCCAAGCTCGGCTCTGAGGCGAGAGATAGCGAAAGAAAGTTTGAGCAGAGCCAGCAAATCGACGCGCTGGAAGAAGAATTGCAAAAGCTCAAGGCGGCGATGAAAAAGGACTGAGTAAGGCTCAGGCATCTACCTTTGAAGAAGCGTCTTTTATTTTGTTTGCTTTGTGCTGCTCAAAGTAATCGCGGAAACGCCCGTCAATAATAGCCTGCCTGCAGGCATTCGACTCTTTCAACAAATGATGTGTGTTGTGAATTGAAAGCAGAGTCGCTGCAGTCATTTCTTTCACGTGTACTAAATGATGGAGGTAAGCAGCACTGTGCCTTGTGCAGGTGAAGCACTCACAACCTTCTTGAACTGGGTTGAAGTCAGTTCTGAAGCGCGAGTTCTTCAGAGACACTCTGCCATCATTTGTAAATGCCGCTCCGTGACGGGCAAGGCGCGTAGGCAAAACACAATCGAACATGTCTATGCCGCAATACACAGCATGCAAGATGTCCCACGGAGTTCCAACACCCATGAGATATCGCGGCTTATTGCGCGGCAAGAGTGGTGCGGTGAACTTGCTTATTTTCTCGATCATCGCGCGATCTTCCCCGACAGCTACACCGCCGATGGCGAAGCCCGGAAGGTCGAAACTGCAAACAACACGAGCTGACTCTCTTCGCAAGTCTTCGTATATGCTTCCTTGAACTATTCCAAATAACGCCTGATCATTCGGGCGAGAATGCTCTTTCACGCAGAGCGCAAGCCAGTCGTGCGTTCGCTTCATGGCATTCTCGGCTTCTTCGTGAGTTGCGGGATTTTTGACGCACTCGTCGAAAGCCATGATAATATCGGCACCAAGAGCGTTTTGAATTTCCATGGACTTCGCTGGTCCGATGAAGTGCTCTTGCCCGCTCAGATGGTCTTTGAACGCAACGCCAGTGTCCGTAATAGTTCGCAGCTCTTCCAGACTGAAAACCTGGAAGCCACCAGAGTCAGTCAGAATTGGCTTTTGCCAGGACTGAAACCCGTGCAAGCCGCCCGCAGACTGAACCAACTTGTGCCCCGGTCGCAAATAAAGATGATAGGAATTTCCCAGAACTATCTGCGAGCCACAAGCTTCAACCTGATCCCACGTCATTGCTTTTACGGTTGACTGCGTACCAACCGGCATAAAGACTGGCGTCAACACATCGCCGTGCGGTGTGCTGAACTTACCAGCTCGCGCACCTGACCATTGACATTCAGCAACAATTTCAAACTTCAAATCAATCATTGGCAGATATTAGCACGGCAGAAAGTCCGATATTTTTTGCCAGTTTAAACAACAAGGAATTTTCTCTTGTGATCTTAGAAACCCGTTTAGAATTATTGTAGGGATTTCGAGGTGAGCATGAAGACAAAAATTCTTCTTTATACGTGTTGCTGGCTTTGCGTCTTGCAGACAGCACTAGCCTGCGTACTTGCAGCTCAAACGGGTCAATACTAGAGAAAAGTGTCTTCTGGTGGGCAAAACATAGGTAGCTTTCCTGGAGGAAACTATGGAGCGTCCACTTATACTGATTTCGTTAGCTATAGTTGCTGCGGGCGGAATGTGTTTGCCTTCCCTGGCTGCTAACGAAGCTCAAGTTTACGCTAAGGCGCAGCAAGATTTTGCAGCAAGAAAATTCACGACAGCGCTGGAAGGCTTTCAGAATGTCGCCAGAACTTTGCCTCGCGACCCATCTTGCCACTACTATCTCGCTCTCTGCTACCAGAACTTGGGTAAGGTTGGTCCAGCTAACTTGGAATATCAGTGGTTGCTCAGCAACAGCACGAATCCGAAGCTAAAAGCCCAGGCTCAACAGGGTTTAAATTTTCTGGCACACTATAAGCCGCCAGCCCAGAGTGCAAGTGTTACAAGCAACCTGGCGACTCAAGCTCGCGTTCCACAAACTGGTGACTTCGCCAGGGGTAAGATCAAAATCATCGAATTCAGTACTAAGTGGTGCAGAGTTTGCAAAATATTCGACCCAGTTTTCGACCAGGTGCAACGCAGCAATAAGTATGGCGCAAGCTGTGAATTCAAACGTCTAGATGGCGAAGAAGCACAGAACCAACAACTGTTAGCAAAATATGGTGTCACAGGATTTCCTACCACCATTTTTGCTGATTCCAAAGGAAAGCAAATAACGAGATTTTCTGGTGGCACCAATGCAGATGGGCTAATGAGCTATATTGATAGCGCACTGCAGAAGATACCACGTTGATTTGAGCAGATAGAGATTATTCGATGTTGTGAAGGCGCCGGGAAATCTTAGTTCCCTCTTTTCCTAATCCACCTATTGCGAGTTCATCATAAAATAACTCTGGAAGATCTTTAGTCCGGCTTCCATCGGCAGAATAGGTCTCACATAATTTGCGTACTGGTGCAGTGTCATTAGGCTTCAACTCAAGCTTTAGTAAGAAATCCAAAAGGGCTAGCATTTCGCGTTCTTCTTCATATTCGGGCGAACTGAACTCACGTCTCATTTTCGTCAGACTGTCGCTAGCCATTCGATATTGTCCATATTGCAAACACTTCTGTATGATTGTTCGATAATTTGATCTGTTGCAGGCAACAACCTCGCGCTGGTCTGGAGGCGTCTCCCAGTTCAAAACAATTCTTCGTCTCTCTTCATTGTGATTTAGAGGAATATCGACTGTACAAAAATCAAGGAACGTATAATCTTTGTCATTTCTTGCAATCAACTTTGCCTTCGAAAACGCAAGAAAAAGCGCAGAATGCATTCTTGGATGATCAAAATACGAGTAGCATTTTGCCATTTCAAGCAGGCTGCTCAGTTCCAAATTATCTAAGCGGGGCGTTTTCGCAGCTGGCGTTTTCGCAGTGGACGTTTTAGGAACGGACGTTCGGCTCTGAATTAAGGCTACGCACTTGCCAGGAAGACCTACATCACAGAACGCTCGGGTATAACGTTCAGTCCAAAAGTCTCTCTGCGATACATCATGACGAATCTGTTCTGCTACAAGAATCGCACTAAGCACAGCTGCATCTTGAAGCGAAGAAGATTGTCTTTGTATGTCTATCCTATTGCCCAAATTACTTCTCTCAAGGCTCGATAAAATACTCGAAACAGTTTTCAGATCGCCCAGATGTTTACCGCGCGATGAGAGTTCACGCTCAAGCGCAGATTGATAAAGATGAATTAGAGATGGAATGAGCTCACCAGGTGTTTTTTGTCCAGTCATCTCATACGCAAGCAAAAGGTGCAACAATGGCGCCACGTCTCTGCGCTTTACCAGTTTTTCTACTTGAAACAATTCGTCGGACTTTTTTAGAGAATGCGATGAGAGCAGCGGATTATCTAATTCGTAGTAGTTAATTGCTCTTTCAGCATGAACCAAGACCATCAACGCAGGTCTTTTCTCAACGGACGCAAGCTGCTCTATTTTAGACAAGCAACTCTCAGCCAAATCCCAGTGGTGAAATTTTCTAGAAACATACAAAAGCTTTAGCAAAGTTCTTTCATCATATGACTCTGAGACAACCCTCCTGGCTAACTCAGAATCACCCAAGTTCAAAGCGGCATCTAGTACTTTTTCGGGCGAAAAATAGTTGCCCAATTTGCACTCCCTAAAGAATTCAATGATTCCCCTTGCCGATTGAGTTCTTCTGGCAGCAACTTGAGAATCAAGTAGCGCATTTGCTGTAGTTTCGAATCTCAGTCCGAAACCTTCTTTCGAGGGCAATAGCTTAATTTCTCTGATAATTATTGGCTTTAGATCGCTCTTAAAAAAAGCGTCTGCAGTTGATGGAAGTCCACTGCTTAGAAGTGAATCCTCGTACATAAGTGCATCTTCGAGTCTCTTTAGACCATTAAGTTTACGATCAGTGGAATACTGATAGATAGCTCGAGATACGGAAATTGCGGGTCCCTTGGACTCGGCATGTTTTATAAGAAACGACCTGAATTCACTACTTGTAAATTGATCAAGTTGCTCAGTATTTCGAAATGCGGAATTAGAGATAAATACTGCTGGAATATACATGGAGTTGGGATGTTCGACTTGAGATTCTCTCTTAAGTAGAAAAAACGAAGCAGCAAAGATTAGGGCAATGGCAATAGCCATACCAATTTTAGAGAGTCGATTTTTATCGAAGGATACTTTGTTTCTGCTCTTACTCTTTTCCAGCCCCGTAATTGCATCGAGGTCTTTAAGGACCTCATCCATTGTTTGATATCGCAAAGCGGGGTCTTTTTCCAGAAGCTTTCTCAACAAATCATTGATTTCAGAATTGTAGATATATACAACCTTATTGCTGAGACGAGGCACTTCCTCGTTCATAACCTTATACATAACACCAATTGCGGTATCAGCATCAAAGAGACGCCGCCCAGCCAACATTTCAAAGAAGCAGACACCCAAAGAAAAGATATCAGAACGGTGATCAATCGCCTTCCCTTTGCACTGCTCAGGACTCATATAAAGAGACGTACCTAGCAGTTCACCGGTTTGTGTTAGTTTTTGATTCTTTTCATCGAGTATTTTAGCCAATCCAAAATCAACGATCTTCACTGTATTAGGTTCAGGCATATCAACAAGTAGGATATTGTCAGGCTTTAAGTCGCGATGCACGATGCCATGACTGTGTGCGAGACTGAGGGCACTGGCAATGGATTTAACTATCTTGATAGACTCATCAATGTCCACTCCATCTTTCTCATTCAGAAGCTGCCTGAGACTCTTACCTTTAACAAACTCCATCACAAGAAACAATACATCATCAACAGTTTGGCCGATGTGATAGACAGTCACGATATTCTTGTGAGAAAGAGCATTAAGAGCCACAGCCTCTCTCTTGCATCTTTCCGTGAAATGCTCGTCTTCAGAGATACTGGCGTGATAAATCTTGAGAGCAACAGTTCGCCCAACATCAGTCTGCAATGCTTTGTACACCGTTGCATAGCCGCCAACTCCTAAGAGTTGGATAATCTCATAGCGTTCGTTAAAAACCTGCCCAGGTTGAAGCATTGACACTGCAGTCTCCTAATCACATCATGCCCGAAAATTCAGGTTATTTACGACGCCTTTGGCAGCAGAAGTCGGAATTCCTATGGAAGAATTTCAGAAGTTGACGTTCATTCAATTCGGACGCCACCAGGATGCTGGCGCTCCCAGCAAGGATTCAGACGTTCACAATTCAGCACTCGTTAAGAATGGGAATAATGGAATTAGCAGCTTCGTACCTTGTCTGGCTGATAATTGAATGGAATTGAATGGAATTAAGTACTCGCCGCAAATCCTTAAACAGGGATTGCTTGTCGTGCTCATTCCATTTCTTGTTTTGGCTGCAGTGCTGACCATGCTGACGTTTCTCTCAAAAACGCAAGAAACGCTTAGCAAGAACGAGCAGAAGCAAAGCCAACTACTATCGAAATGTGCGCTGACGTTCAACGACTGGGGTGAAACGGTTGCTTACCTCATTGCACGGGCATTCTCAGATAACAAAACATACGACGAGGGAAGCTCTGAACTCGTAGCAAAATTGCGGCAGCAATTCAGCGAGATAAAGGAACAAGCCAACACGGGTCCCCTTGCTGATCGAATCGACATTCTGGACAGATTATGTATGGGCTCTATTGAGAGCCTTGAGGAGCTGCCCCGCGCAAAGGCACTCGGAGTGATGGCGAACTTTGAAACCTTGCAGCGAATGCCACCTATTTTCCATCGCATATATCAGCTTCCCAGCAAAGTAAAACAGACACTGGAAGAAGAGAAGAAAGAGCTTGTACAGGATCGCAAACGGCAGGATAAGCAGGCGAAAGCTACCCTGAGGCTGGCGATGATCTGTATTTGCGCAAACATAGTGCTTTCACTGGTTTTGATTTGGTACTTCGCGCGGAGAATAACTAGCAGACTGAAGGCTTTAACTTTATCTGCAAGTAAAATGTCGAGCCTGGAGAAACTAAATCTGCCACTACAGGGCAAAGACGAAATTGCATATTTGGCTGGAGTACTGCAAGATTCGTCTGAAAAGTTGATCGAGGCAGCCGAACATCGAAGGGCAATTTTCGGCATGGTGGCACACGACATGCGCTCACCTCTAAGCGCTTGCCAATTGAGTTTAGAAGTTATCGAAGAATCGCTCTCTAGCAATGGTTCTCAACAAGACTTGAGTAAGCTGAGGCTTGCTCACCACAAAATGGTCGGAGTCTTGAGTCACGTTAATGCTATTTTGACGGTTGAGAAGACAAAAACAGACCCAGAAGAAGCGCCGACTGAGGACAAAAGCGCAAAGAAAAGCGAAGAATCAAGCTCGCTGCTTGATCAAATTCATTTTTGGAAGAACCCGTTACAGTACGTTCGAAATATGTTTCAGAAACCCAACATATTCCACCGAGTACTTCTAATCGTAATGGTGCCCATAATTTTTCAGATAATATTTCTGGGAGTTTTTGACAAGCAAATTGAATCAAATCGCTCATTGCTAAAACAACAGCGCAGACTCAGTGACATCAGCTTATTGATGAACATAATCTTCCTAGACTCGCTGAAAGGAACGGTTTCAGAAGCCATTTATGCAATAAGCGGAGAAGAGAAATTGCGTGAAAGAGCATTGAAGAGTTTTGACATTGCAATTGCTGAGTTTCCCCCAGAAGATTATTTTGTGGGTCAAGAAAATGAAGAATGGCAGGGCGTCCTGAAGAGCTGGCGGAAGCTGCTAAGAAATCATAAGAATGAGACATCTGTGGTTGATTCGATCAAAAGAGCGGCATCAACGAATCAGGTAAAAGAGCGCCTTCATGAAATCAAGCCACTGCAAAAGAATGCGACAAAAATAAGAAGCAAAGCAACGAACCTGTTCCGGCAAGATTCGCTCGATATAAGAATTATCCAGGAAAAGCAACTTGAAGCAGCCAAGACACTAACCATCAGTCTCATCGTCACTCTCATAGCAAACATTCTTGTTACTGTAATTTTGCTATTGGCGTTCAACAGAGACATTAGAAAACGACTTAACATGCTGGTTAGCAACGCAGCCAGTGTAAGTGACCCGAACTTTGCATTTGCAAGCGTAGAAGGAACTGACGAATTAGCCTATTTAAACAAGATTTTGTGGCAAACACAAACTGAGCTGCGCAATGCATCAAGCGAGAGGGTTTCGCTAATGCGACAGATAACTACTGATATTCAAACACCACTGCGAGAATCTATCTTGTCCTTGAATGAATTCTCCGTGGCGATAGAAGCCGAACTCACAGAAAAAATGAAGCGCCAACTTCAGAGAGCCAAAAACAATATCGAACGAGTCCTGAATCTGGTAAATGATCTGCTGACTATGGAGACGCTTGAGACAGGAAAAGTAAACCTTTCAAAGGAAGAATGCAAGGTCAGACAATTCGCAGAGGACGCTATTCTTGCTGTGAGCAGCCTGGCAAAACAAAAGAATATAGAGATAGAGAACCTCTGCACTGACACCAGTATATTTGCAGATAAAGCTCGATTGATTCAAACAGTTATCAACTATCTTGCGAACGCTATCAAGTTTTCACCAGAGAATACGAGAATTCGAGTAAGCGATAAGCCCGGCGAAAATTCCGTGAGAATATGTGTAAGCGACGAAGGACCAGGCATGGATGAACAGACGAGAGCAAGAGTTTTCGAACGTTTTTTCCAAGCAGAAAGCAAAGAAAAAAAGCAAGGCTTTGGTTTGGGTCTGTCAATCTGCACACTGATCGTTCAATCACATGGTGGCATACTTGGCTGTGATAGCGAACCCGGAAAGGGCAGCACGTTCTGGTTCGAAATTCCAGCACAAAATAGCCAAAAGAATTGAACCTGCCTTTCCTAATGTGGGTAGGATAAGCAGGTTCAATTTGGGCTTGCGCAGGCGCTTGCCTGCTGGGGGTTGTGTTGAATAGGTCGTTTGAATCGGTCGTTTGTTTGGTTATTTGCGGGTTGTCGGTTCAAAAACTTTGAGAGAATGACCATTCCGCCGGGTGGGTTGTGGTTGACTTGGCGGGTTTGTTGTTGGCAGTTTGGTCATTCTCCCTCGCCCGAACCTGATGAATAGAATATAAGTGCTTCTGCGTTACTCAAACATTACTGGCTTGAGGAAAAGGAAAAATTAGGGGAGTTCACAATTACTCGAGCCAAGATTTCGAGGGTATTCTCAACTACTCTAGCTTATAGCCACGATTTCGAGCGCTTTCGAGCCTTCCGTCGAGCTGAAAGTCGGCAAGCGCAGTTCTCAACCTCTTAATTGAAACGCGTACTGATTCTGGAGTGGCTGTAGAGTTCGCAGACCAGACTCGAGCAATTAACTCTTCTGCTGAAAACCAGCTTCCCTTATTACGCACAAAGAACTCAAAGAGACGAAACTCGAGAGGCTGGAGGTTAATAGAGTCGTTGCCTCTTCTGGCAGTTCCCTTTGCAGAATCAATCTTGAACCCCTCAAATTCGATGGCGTCCATTTCAATTTCAACGGGGCGACGAAGCAAGGACTTACATCTTGCGCGCAACTCCCTCATATCGAAAGGCTTTACCAGGTAATCGTCAGCACCAAGTTCCAAACATTCAACTTTCGATTGAATGTCACTACGCCCTGTAATCATCATGATGGGGCTCACGCCGCTATTTTTTCTGAAATGCTGAACAAGCTCGGGTCCATTAATGTCGCCAAGCTCCCAGTCGACCATCAGCAAATCGTATTTGCAGAAGTCCATAATCTGAAGGGCGTCTTTGCCACAATGGCATAGGTCCACGAGATGATTGTCTAACGAGAGGACATCGTCAATTGACTCTGCCAATTCCTTGTCGTCATCAATAACAAGTATTTTGGCCAAACCTATCTCCGGGAACTTGCGAAAATGACAAAATGTGAGGCGAATTGCCCCACATTATAATGCCAAACCTTGCTCGATTCTACTTCCGCAAATCGGCTCTCATCAAAGGGTCAAAAAGAGCTTTTATGTAGTCATTGACAGATGAGCCGTATTCGTTGGCTTTGCTGCCTGTATAAAACGTTATTTTTGAAGCGGTCGACTCAATTTTTGTGATTGCAGACCCTTTCAGTGACAAACCTGTCACGTTCGTCAAAGTCCAGGAGTTTCCACTGGCAGCAAAATCAAAGGCAACCTTCTTATCGAGTCCCAGATTATACTTTTCAGTCTTCCCCTTCAAATCAAGAGCCACAGCTGACGGCAAAAGGTGAATTTTCTGGATGCCGAGGTCTGCGTACTGTTTCTTTTGCCACCATCCAAATGTTTTGTCGGCATCGGCTATATCCACATCTCTGCCTTTGAACGCAGGCTGTTCTGTACTTACACCTTTAAAGCTTTGTGCATCAGCTAGCAACCTGGCACTCGCCTCTCCAACTGAAGAACTCTGCTCTCGCCCCAAAATAATAGCTCTTTCCATTTTCCAATCTCATAACGCCAATTCCTGGCGCAAGTCTAAATTGGTGAAAGTTACCCATACATTACCAGCTAGCTTTTGGGAATTTTTGCCAGTTCGTCATTAGCTTCTTTCTCTCGCCCAGCAATTTTCAGAACAGCGGCATAAGACAAGCGGCTTCTAATTGCATGCGGGTGTCTTTCTCCGAAAATCGCAATGAACATATCAGTAGATTGCTTTTGATATTCAATAGCTTTATCAAATTTTTTCATACGAACTAAAGTATGAGCATAATTTGCTAGTGCTTCTGCAAGAAGAGGGTTCTTCGTGTAATGCTTGCGCAAGCCAGCTATCACTGTCGATTGCATAGCCTCTGCTTTCTCAAGTTCGCCTTTTCGAGAGTACGTAGCTGCCAGGTTGTCCATAGTGGTAAGCACCATCGGGTCATCCTCGGGCTTTGATTTCTTCAGTATCACCAGCGCTTCGTTCAAGCATTGAATCGCCTTGTCAGGCATGTTCAGCTTCTCATAGGTCTCAGCAATATTTGAAAGTGTTTGTCCCAAATCTTTTGAGTCTGCTGGTAAAACTTTTCTGTAGATAGCCAGCGCTTTCTCTTGCAAGTCACGCGCCTTCTCCACATTTCCAAGTTCAAGAGAAACAAGAGCCGAATTATCAAGGAGTGTGGCAAGTAAGGGATCATCAGCTTTGTTGAACTTTTCTTGCTCAGCAATGGCTGCGTTGTAGAGCATCATAGCGCTCATATTTCTTCCGGTGACCCGGTAAAGACCAGCTAGTGAATTCAATGCACTTGCAATCATTCTGCTAGGGTGTTCCGATTTATTGGCCATAGCCAACCCTGCTCGAGCGGCACCAATAGCCTTTCCTGGTTCTCCCGCTTCACGGAAAGCCCAGGACTGACTCATTATTTGAGTAAAGGCAGCCTCATTGGCTTCTTTGAATTTGTCAGAGTAGACGGGATC
This sequence comes from Obscuribacteraceae bacterium (SeqCode), assembly GCA_044226015.1. Lineage (GTDB taxonomy): Bacteria > Cyanobacteriota > Vampirovibrionia > Obscuribacterales > Obscuribacteraceae > JAIEPM01. Next base: position 225,502 of record JBGAHS010000005.1, on the reverse strand, counting down.
TTTTCCATCAAGAAGCGCGTTGACTTCCTTGAACATAGCATCGACTTGATGGCGTTCTATTGCGTTAGGCACCAACTCTTGAATTACGTTTGCTCTGGTTTCGGGAACGCGCAGTTTTGAACGAATCGATTTTGCTTCTTGCTCGTTCGCATTGGCATCGGCATCCTTGCCGCAATTTCGCTGACACAATGCCAAATTGAAGTAAGCATCAGAAAGTGACAGCTCAGAGTTTGTGTCTTTCTTTAGCTCCTCCACCACTTTTTGATAAAGCTGTTCGGCTCCTGTAAAGTCCTTTAGCCTAAACTTCATGGCGGCAGAATTTGCTCGAACACCAATTTCATCGGCACTGGACTCTGCACTTTTTTCTTTAGTGGATTCAGAACCGGAAACAGAAGTCTTATCGTGGCTTGAAGCAGAGCTGGTCTTGGAACTGGCTTTGCCTTTTTGAGAAGACTGATCCTTGGAACTGACAGACTGACTTAACATCAGAGAAAGAATCACTAGAATGGACGCCAGTACTGAGTTTTTCATTTATTTTCTTCCTCGGACTCTTGCCTGTATAAGCGCGCGTAAGTTCCATTGCGAGTGAGCAATTCGTCGTGCTTTCCGACCTCGACAATTCTGCCGCTATCGAGAACAAGAATTTTATCAGCATTTTGAATGGTAGAGAGGCGATGCGCGATTACAATGCTTGTACGCCCCTTCATCAGACGGTTCAAAGCAGCTTGAACTGCCGTTTCATTAATGTTATCAAGCGAGCTGGTAGCTTCATCCAAAATTAGTACTTTCGGATTCTTCAAAATTGCACGCGCAATAGATAAGCGCTGCCTTTCTCCTCCACTGAGCTTGTAGCCTCGCTCACCAACGATAGTTTCGTAGCCTTCTGGTAAGCTCATGATGTGATCATGAATATTGGCAGCACGCGCAGCTGACTCGATATCACTCTGACTTGCTTGCGGGTTTGCATACAGCAAATTCTCTCGAATGCTCGAATGAAACAAATAGCTTTCCTGCGTAACAATGCCAATAAGCTTACGCAAACTGTTTAGATTGACTTCTTTTATGTCCTTTCCATCGATGCAAATTCTGCCTTCTTGCAGCTCGTAAAAGCGAGGTAATAGCGCCGCAAGTGTGGTCTTGCCTGCGCCTGAAGGTCCTACAACAGCTACAAACTCGCCTGGTTCTGCCTCAAATGACAGGTCGTCGAAGATCCTTTCTTTATTTGAATAAGCAAAGGCAATGTGGTCGAAGCTAATGCGACCAGATACGTCTTTAGCATCGAGTGTTTCTCCCGAACTAAAGTCTTCCTCTTTCATGTCCTGATAATCGAAGATGCGCTCAAAAACAGCCAGAGCACCGGCGATTTGAACTTGGATACCTGTCAGTGTCGAAGCGGGACCATACAGCCTCGTAATCAACGCGATAAAGGCGATAACTGTGCCTAAGCCAATTTGATTGTGCAAAACAAGATAGGCACCACCGAGCCAGACTATAGCGGGACCTGCCAGCGTCATCACACCGACAATCATCATGAACCAGCGACCTATCATTGCCAGGGTGATTTCTGAAGCCATCAAATCATTGCATAGAACACGAAAACGGTCGCGCTCAGCTGTTTCCATGCCAAAAATCTTCAGCAACGTGATGCCAGAGACGTTCAACATTTCCTGACTTTTGTTCGCCACCAGGTCTTGCATTTCGCGAGTATTTTTCCTCAGCTTGTACATTTTTCGCCCCACTGGCCAGAGAGGCAAAATCATAGTCGGAAGCAAAATAATGGCTAACAAAGCCAGCCTCCAATCAAGAACAAACATTGTAAGCATGGTGCTAATTAGCAGCAAAATGTTCGAAACAATGGTCAACAAGGTTCCTGAAACAATATTGTCTAGACTGTCAATGTCTCCAGAAACTCGGTTAAGCAACTCACCAGCTCTGGTAACAGCAAAAAATTCAATCGGCATCTTCTGGAGGTGCGCCACAATCTGGCAGCGAAGATCTCGCATAACGCCTTCTGCCATCGTTGTGTTAACGAACCCCTGGAAAACATTAAGTCCACCAGTGATAAGACCAGCACCAACCATGCCACCACAACATATGAGCACCTCATTCATGTTGTGATGGGGAATGGCTCTATCCACAAGGGTCACCGTCAGTAGTGTTGGAACCAGCGACAAGCCCGATTGCAAAATCAGAAGCACTATCAACGTCAGCTCTTCCTTTATATAAGGATGAAAAAGTGCCCTGATTCGCTTCCACTCAATTTTTTTGTTCAGCTTATTCCGCTCGGGGTTGAAAATACCCGACCACATTAAATAAACGGGAGGTCCGCCACCAGCAAACATTAATTGCTCCTGCTACGCGAATTTGACTCGCGAGGTATCTGACTTAAAGCATAATCTATCCGATGTTTGATACTCGGGTGGGTAAAGAACCAGAATTCGATGAATGGCGGGGGATTTGGGTCAGAAAGATTGCTTTGAGACAAGAGTTTGAACGCCTGGGCAGTTTCAAGTGCGTGTCCATAAACACGAATTCCATAAGCATCAGCTTCTGCCTCCAATAATCTCGAAATTGAGGCAGGCAAAGGCGAAATGACTAGAGGCAAGACAAAACCCGCCAGAGCTATGACAGCAACAATAGCCGGGTCGCTCATCGCTTTTACGCCCCAGCTAGCTGGTAGATATCGAATGCATGCCTTCAGGCAATACCCAGCCAGAAACAGAGTTGGCAATAGAAATATGATCGCAATGCTGACGCCCAGGACCACATGCTTCAGACGATAATGCCCAAGCTCGTGAGCAAGTACAGCAAGAACCTGGTCGGAGCTGGCTTTTGTGAGCAAGGTGTCGTAAAGCACAATTCTATTGCTAGAGCCTAAGCCAGTTACATATGCGTTGAGCTTTTTGGTTTGCTTGCTCTTGTCTGCCACCAGAATGCTTGGGTGCTCAATTCCAGATTGGCGACAGAGGCTGATTATTCTTGTCTTAAGACTGCCATCTTCGAGTGCACGAAATTTGTTGAAAACAGGGTCAACCAGAATTGGTTCGACAAAGGTCACAAACAAAATCACCGATGAAAGCAGTAACCAAGCCTGAAAAACCCAGTGGCGCGGAAACTTGCGGATGAGCAAAAATACCAGAGCCAGTAAAGGAACAATCAAGGCACCAAATGCAGTATGAGCAAAATAATCATGTGTCCAGGAAGCGAAGCTCTGGCTGCTCAACTTATATTGATGCTCAACGACAAATGAAGAGTAGAAAGTCAGCGGCAACTGAACTAATGCTATAAGCCCGTAGAAGCAAGAACCGGTTGAAAGAAAAGAAAGCAGATATGGCAAACGCTCAAAGCGGTCTCGAATAGCTTTGACAATTCCCTTTTGCAGCATAATGAGCACTGCCAAACATGCGATTAAGGGAGAGATAATTCCGATTGCATATTTAGTATTAAAGTAATTCCGTATCTCTGAGCTTGCTTCTGGATATTCAAAATGCACCTTCTCATCAAATCTGTTTTCGTCAGAATTGCTCTGTTGAATTTTAGAACCTAGCGCAGAGCCTGGATCAAGCTGCGAAAAGGCAGGTAGGATCGGCTGAATGAGAATCGTCAAAGCTGCAAAGAGAATCAATTCTATGAAGACTTTAAGGCAGCAAAATCGTGGTTTCCGGGGTGTGTATCCATCACTCATATTAGTTTCACCCGTAATACCAAACTTGACATATATGATGTTATAATGAAATACATAGTGGTGGCGCCAGCGGAGGCGTCTCCAATGCCACCAGGTGCGGTTGCAAGCACTGGATGAGCTTGTATAATGGGGCTTTTGCGGGAGCAAAACCCAGCAAAACCTTGACACATAATATACTTCTGTAGTCTAATTCGGCTGTGGGCTAGCAAACCCAACAACGGAGCAGCGCAATCTATATTGAGTAATACCGTATTTGGAGACATGCTGGTTATGCCTGGTGGCAAAAATGGTGGACCTTCTGATCTGGAGTCATAATGCGGATCAAAGAAATCGAGCTTGACAACTTCAAATCCTTTGGCAAGCTGACTGCAGTGCCATTACTGGATGGATTTACAACCATATCCGGTCCTAATGGATCAGGCAAGTCGAATATCATCGATAGTCTTCTCTTCGCTCTCGGGCTGTCCTCTACAAGGACGATGAGAGCAGAAAGGCTGCCCGACCTGCTGAACAACCTTTCTGGACGAAACGAGTGTAAGGTTCGCGTCAAATTCACCAACGACCTTGGCGATGAGATTGAAGTGTGCAGACGCCTGAAAGTCAAAGATTCCGGCTATACAAGCACGTATATGTTGAATGGCAAGAATGCAACCCTTTCAGATATCCACGACGAGCTTGGCAAGTACAACGTCAGCCCGACTGGTTTCAACGTAATCATGCAGGGTGACGTAACCGGCATTGTCACCATGAGTGCGACAGAGCGCCGAAAGATTATTGATGAATTGGCAGGAGTTGCCGAATTCGACAGGCGAATTGATCAAGCAGAGAAAGAGCTTCTTACAGTAGCAGAAAAGATTGATATTCAAAAAATCGTTCTGGCTGAAATCGCGACCCGCCTTGAAGTTCTGCAGGCTGACCGTGATCAGGCTTTGAAATATCTTGATCTCAAGTCTCAAAAGGACAAGCTTGAGCGCGATCTTATATATGTACGTGTGAAAGATCTCGAGACGAAGAATGATGAGGTTATGAACCTCATTCTTGAACTTAACGAGAAAGAAGAAAAGCTCATCGCTCAGAGAGACGAAGCAGAGCTTACTTTGCTGGCACATCGAGTTGAGATGGCCAGACTAGATGACGAAATCAAGGAAAAGGGCGGCAATGAACAGCTCTTGTTGCGACAGGAATTAGAAAATAAACGAGGGGATTTGATTCGCGAAGAAACGCGTTTGTCAAATCTCGCCGGCGTAATAAGCGAGAAAACGAAGTCTCAGAAGAGTCTGGCGGCTCAAATAAAAGCTATCGAAAGACGCTTGAACGAACTCGCTGGAGAGAAAAAACAGCATGACGCTGACCTCAAAGCTGTGCAGCTTGTTCTCATGGAGAAGCAAGGTGCACATAGTGCCGTTCTTGCTGAACTTGAAATTGCCCGCAAAGAGCGCGACAAAACCTCAACTAAAGGTATGTCACTGCATGAAGACCTTCAGAGGCTGAGAGACGAGCGACACCAGCTAGAAGTTCGCAAAACTGAACTGAAGACCCGCAAAGAACAACTCGAAAAGGAATTGGTGGTCGCAAGAGATTCTGCAACAGAGTCAATTGGCAAATCCGCTGCTTTGAAAAACATGCTTATAGGTCTGGAAAGAAAACTCCAGGACGAACAAGCTAGTTCATTCGGTATCACCCGAAACATCAGGCAGGCTGAAAACGAAATCGAAAGCACTCAAGACGAAATCGAGCAAAAACGTAAGGAGCTTGAGCAGATCAACCGCAGACTTATCGAGTTGGAAACAACCCGTGATGTGGTAGGCGAAAGTGGTTATGGTCGAGCAGTTGAAGCTGTTTTGAATGCAAACATTCCTGGTGTTTGCGGCACCATAGGACAGCTTGGAAAAGTCGATGAGCAGTATGAACTTGCGCTTGAAATAGCTATCGGGGGAAGACTTGCAGACATAGTTGTGGAAGACGACCGTGTCGCTGAAAGATGCATTCAGCTTTTGAAAGAGCAGAAAGCAGGTCGTGCAACGTTCGTCCCATTAAACAAGATAATGTCCCAACCGCCAGGTTTGTTGCCTAACAGACCCGGGGTCATCGATTTTGCATACAATCTGGTCAATTTCAACCCTGCCTACACACGCGCATTTCAATATGCTTGCGGTCAAACTGTAGTCGTTGACAATCTTGACTCTGCCAGAAAGATGCTCAACACCGCAAGAATGGTGACGCTGGAAGGCGAATTGCTCGAAAAACACGGCACAATCAGCGGTGGTATTTCGAATCGTCCAAGATTGAAATTCAACCAGAAAGAGTCAAATGACCTCGGTTCTTTGAAGACCAAAGCAAAGCAGCTAGCAGACGATATGCGCTGGTTGGCTGATTCCATCAAAGAATTGAATCAATCTCTCTCTCAAGATAGACAGAAACAAAATCAGGCAGCGACCTCAGTTGCTCAGCGCCAATCAGAATTAGATAAGCGGAAAGAAGAGCTTGCTCAATGTGAAGAACTCGTCAATACGCTTAAACCTCGCTTGCGCAGTATGGGCGACGAAATCGAAAGCGTTGAAACCGAACTCAGTGGAATTGACGGCAAAATCAATGGTTTGTCTAAGCAAATAGACAAACTGCAAGATGAGCTTGCTGATATCACGGCCGGTGGTAAACGCTCGGAGCTGGACAGACTCATAGGAGAGTCCGAAGAGCTTAAGCAAGAAATCGATGCCATCGAGCGCGGTGCCAAAGACAGTGAACGAATGCTCGACAGAATCGAAACCGAGGAAAGAGTCGAACAATCGAACAAAGTGAGCCTGGCAGATCAGCTTGATCTGGTTCAAAAAGAATTGACCACACTCTCAGCAGATAAGCCTCAGTACGAAGAATCTATCAAGCAGCTAACCGCTGATATCAAAGAACTCGAGAGAAAGTCAGCAGAAATCTCCAAAGAGCTTATGCAATTGCATCAGGCTAAGGAAAAGGTTCAGAACGAAATCACAGAAATTGAAATTGCGAAGACCAGAACCAGCGAACAACTCAAATTCCTGGATGAAGAACGCAACAAGCACAAACTACAGTTGCATGAGTTGAAGATTCAACTTGCTGCAGCTAGAGCTGAACTTGAGCACATTCTGGTTGAAACACCTGATTTCAAACCACCATCTGCTTCTACCATCGAGCAATTGAAGAATCAAATCGACAGACTCGATAGAAGAATGCGAGCTCTTGAGCCAGTAAATATGAAGGCTCTTGAAGAATATAACCAGACACGGACAAGGCAGGAAGAGCTAACTGACTATCTTGAAACGCTCAGTCAGGAACGTGATGAAATCAATCAGCGCATTGGTGGTTATGGCGAACTGAAGAAAAATACCTTTATGGAAGCCTTCACTGCCATCGACGCTAATTTCCGCGAAATTTTTGCCGAGCTCTCCCACGGAAGTGGAAAGCTTGAGCTTGAAAATCCGGAAGATCCATTTGCTGGAGGTCTGGTAATCAGAGCACAGCCAAGAGACAAGAAGATGCAACGCATCGAAGCCCTGTCTGGAGGAGAGAAATCTCTCACTGCCCTTTCGTTTGTGTTTGCGTTCCAGCGATTTGCTCCAGCACCGTTCTATGCATTCGATGAAGTCGACATGATGTTAGATGGTGCCAACGCAGACCGCCTTGCTCGAATGGTTAAACGTCAATCTAAACAGGCGCAATTTGTTGTTGTGAGCTTGCGCCGACCAATGATTGAAAATTCCGACCACGCTATCGGTGTTTCACTGCGTGCCGATGGTTTTTCGAAGACAGTGGGAATTGCTGATGTGCGTATTCCTGATGAGGAGCAATTAGTAAATGCCTGATTTTCCAGACGACGAACTTATTCTCGAGCAAATGACCATTCCGCTCGATATTAAGCCGCCGCAATTGCCGGATAATTCAAGCACCGACAAAACTAATGCTAGCTCAGCTGCACAGAAGTCTACAGAGATACCAGCGCCACCAAGTCTGAATATTGATCCTATTGGACCAGTTCCAACCAGGGGTGCTCAGCTTTCTTTACCTACACCGCTTGAACTCGAATCGCAACTTGCAGATTTGAAAGTTGTCGGTGATAAAAAGCCTGAACCCAGTAACGAGCCTGATTACAGTTCGTTATTGCAAGAAAAAGATTCTGGTGGTATCGAAATTCTCGTGCAAATGGCACAGAAAGGGGATCTTGATCCGAAAAACATCGATATCATCGATGCTACAGACCGATTCCTCAAAGCTGTAGCGGCGGCACCACGAGAAAACCTGAGACAGAGCGGCAAGATTATCTTCCACGCTTCAGTTCTGTTACGCCTGAAAGCAGAAGCGCTTCTAATTACTAGAATCGAAGACCTTGATGCTGTCACTGACGACTTTATGGACTTCGACATGGAAGGCAGTCCCATAATTTATGACTCAAATGATGAGGCTGTAGGTAGACAGATTACGTTAGCTGATTTGCAACGTGCGCTGGTGCGACGTTCCAGACAACAAAAGCAATCACGCCAACGCAGAGTTACACTTGAACAACTTATTGAATCTTTGCGTGAAGCTGAACGAATCGATAAGAAAAGACAAGAACGAAAACAGCGCGAGCCTGAGCACGATGCCATCATTGCTATGGATGGTTATCATGCCATGGAAGACATGGCAGACATTCTCGACCTTGCACACGACGAAGATATCGAGGACGTTATTGTTCGCATTGAACAATTATTGGTCAAGATAATGACCAGCATGTTGCGAATCTCTCTGAAAGAACTGCTCGGTCAAATGGGCGGACGAGGAGACTGGGTAGACGCCTTTCTTGCAGTCCTCTTCTTGTCAAATGCTGGAAAAATTACCTTGGAACAAGAAGTATTCTACGGACCGCTTTACCTTACCCGAAGTGATGCAACGCAGGAATTGACTGCCACCGGCACTGATGGCAGCGCGGGCTCAATCGCTTCAATTCATGCTGAATTCGACCCGAATAAGCTATTTCCAAAGGAAAGCGATGAAGAAATCGACAACAGCAATGTTATCGATATTAGAAAAGCAAAAGAGAAGGCTAAATCTAAACCTGCAAATAGAAGTGCTGCTGCGGCAAAAACTACACGTCGGCCTAAATCAATAATCAAGAAAAAGACTAAGTCAGCCTCAGCTAGCAGCGAAGAAGCTTCAAACGAAGACTCAAATCCTAAAAATGATTCAAATAATTTTGAAGCAAGAAATTCGAATTCAGTGGATAATGGATCTTTGATGCCCGAAGCATCGGTTGAGCCTGCAGATACAGCTTTAGCAGATACAACAGATATCGATCAATAGGAGTCTTGAACTCATGTCACTGAAAGCAAAAATCGAAGCAGTTCTCTACCTCACAGACAAACCTCTGCGAGCGCAGGCGATCGCCGGTATTGTCGGTGAAGAAGTTCAGATTGTGCGTGCGGCCATCTTAGAACTCATCCATGAGTATGAAGAACGTCAGGGTGGGCTGGAGATAGCTGACGAAGACGGCTATTCATTCCAGGTTCGTGATCAGTTCGCTAATCTTATGGACGAGTTCCTGCCGATTGAAATGAGTGCGGCTCAATTAAGAACACTTTCTGCAATTGCGATAAAGCAACCTATACCTCAATCTGAAATCATTCGTATTCGGGGCGCTGGCGCTTATGACCACATTAAAGAGCTGGTTCTTCGCGGATTGGTAACTAAACGAGAAGACGAAAAAAATCGCTCGCCGCTCTTGAGCACAACCAAGCAGTTCCAGGAATACTTCCGATTAACAAAAGATGGCAAGTCTCTTCGAAGCTACTTGAAGCGCGAAATGAAAAAGAAGGACAAGACTGATCTTGTCAACCCCGATGGAAGCACTAACCCTGATGGCGACATCAATGATATGTCCTTCGAGCCGGGTGAAAGCACTGATGCGATTCAGCCTGAAATGGTGCGAGCTGAAAACGGTTCGGATGCCACAAGCGACATGGTTGCAGCCACAGAGAACATTTCATCGGTTCTTTCAGCTCTGACAGAAGACGTTGCCGTGGAAACTGAAAGTACAAATATTGAAGCTGAGGCTGTTGCAATGAACACTGCATCTGCAGTTGAACTTAGCACACCAGAAACCTTGAGCTAAAATGCATAATTCCGGAGCAGATTTTGCTGTAGTCATCGCAGCAGGCGGCTCTGGTTCGAGATTTGCAAAACCAAATTCTGAGCAAAAGCCAAAGCAGTTTCTGACATTGAGAGGCTTGCCTCTTTACGTGTGGAGCATAAAGGCATTTGCAAGTCACCATTTGGTATCTAGGATAGTAATTTGTGCACCTTCAGATATGGTGCCTGAAATAACAGCGGAAATAGGTCTCTACACAGCACGGTTCAATATTCGTCAAGAAGTCACGGTTATAAGCGGAGGCAAAACTCGCCAGGAGTCGGTCTTCAAAGGCTTAAAAGAGCTAAGCCAATCGCAGACACCGCCAGAATACGTTATGGTTCATGATGCAGCTCGTCCATTTTTAGATCTACAAACGATTGATCTTGTAACACGCAAAGCAATTGAACTATCAGCATGCACCGTAGGTAGTGCTGTGTCCGATACAATAAAGCGAGTCGACGGCAGCCGTATTGTCGAAACTCTTAAACGAGATGAGTTAGTGGCTGTTCAAACGCCCCAAGTAGCACGATTTAACCTTCTCTTCGGGGCTCATCAAGAAGCAGTCCTTTCGGGCTATAGTACTACCGATGATGTCGCACTTTTGGAATGGGCCGGACATGAGGTGCATATAGTGCAAGGTCCGACTCATAATCTGAAATTGACCCATCCGTTAGATCTAATCATGGCTGAGGCACTTGCGGACTACCTGTTTAGTGATCTTTTGTGATATATTGCTGCCATCTTACTATTAATTCGAATTGGCCCTTGCCAATTGATCCTAAAAAAGGATAATGAGGAGAGATTGGTCGTGTTTGGAAAGCGCAAGGAACAACTTATGTCTCAAGAACCGAAGGAACCGAGTCAGGAAAAGGCTGAAAAGCCGTCAACTCCTGCAAGTAATCGTCCTCCCAAAAAAGAGGTCGATCTATTTCCGCCGATTGCTGAGCGCAATTTGACAGCACCATCTGTCTCCGCCAGTAGTGGCGGAAGACTGGCTACTCAGATATCGATGTTCGCACCAGTTTCATTTGAAGAAGCACTAGATGTGGTGGAAGCTCTCAGAGCGCGTAACGCTACCACTATTTCGCTCGACAAATTGAAGAAAACCGATTCTAACCGGCTTGTTGACTTCGTTGCAGGAGCCTCAGCTGCTCTTGATGGCGACTTCCACAAAATGACTGAGAATGTTTATGTCTTTTGTCCAGCAAACATAAGGATTGTCAATTCAAGCAAACCGGCAAGCACCAGTGCTAGTGCCACGGGTAGCCTGACCAGAGCCTTAGCTAATACCAGCAATGGCAGCAGCTTCTCGCTCGACACTCTTTTCCCAGAAATATCACAAGCGAATCCAACAGCTTCAAACGGTTTCTCCACGCCATTCTGGGCAAGACAATAACAAGTTCACTAAGTTTATGGTGCACGGGATACAGGAGCTATTCCGTGCACCATTCGCATTTTAAAATGCCTTTTCTGAGGCAATCACATTGAACCAGGATAAAACCTACGCCGTTCTGCTTGTAGATGACGACCAGAGTCTCATCACAGTCTTACAAGATTTCCTGATTTCTAAAGGCTTTAAGGTTAGTTCGCACAACTCTGCCGAATCAGCAAGAAAAGTGTTATACACACGGCATTTCGATTTGTTGATCATCGATTGGGACTTGCCGGGTGGTGCCAGCGGCATCGAACTTTGTCGAGAATACCGCGAACAAGGTGGTCTGGCTCCAATCATTATGGTCACCGGACACACTGATTTAGATGACCAGGAGATTGGCTTTGACTGCGGGGCTGACGACTACATAACTAAACCTTTTCAGGTGCGTGATCTCCACGCTCGCATGAAAACGTGCCTGCGACGAGCAAATAATTACACTGCAAAGGCAATCGAAAAAGCCTTCCATGAGGGCTCATTATCAACTGGGTTACTGATAAATGATCGCTACCGACTGGAAGAACAAATTGGTGCGGGCGGCATGGCTCTGGTTTGGCGAGCCTTCGACATTACGATGGAGCGCACAGTCGTAGTGAAAATAATGCATGACTCGTTAAAAACCGACAAAGAACACATTAACCGTTTTGATCAAGAATGTAGATTAATAGCTCGGGTTAGACATCCAAACGTTGTCACAATATTTGATTCAGGCACTCTGGATGGTGTCATACCGTATATGGTGATGGAGCACGTAAAAGGTGAGTCTCTTCGTAATCTAATTGATGATCGCGGACCAGCCCCAGTTAAAGCAGCGGCAGCAATAATGACACAAATTTGTTCGGGTTTGCTCGAAGCTCATGAAGCAGGCGTCGTGCATCGAGATTTGAAACCAGATAACATTGTTGTACAGGACAGAAGTCATAAGATCGACACCGTAAAAATTGTCGACTTCGGTATAGCTCGCCTCATTAGCGCCAAAGAACGAATGACAAAGACCGGCACCGTAATCGGTACTATGGAATACATATCTCCAGAGCAGCTGAAGGACGAGCCAATAGATGGAAGAGCTGACATCTACGCTCTCGGAATTGTACTTTTCGAAATTCTTACCGCCGACCTTCCATTAAAAGCTAGAACAGTAGAAGGCTTAGTGGCACAACATCTAATTGGCGTCCCCAAAGCTCCTTCAGAGAAAAGAGCAGACATCGCAAAAGATTCGCTGATCGATCAAATCGTGTTGAAGTGCCTGCAAAAGCAGCCTGCGCAGCGCTATCAAAACACCAGAGAAATGAGTCGAGATCTCGAAAAATTGCTTTGAAAGACGTGCTGAGTCTCCAGGTACGCGGATACTTGGCTATTGTTGGACAGCTGCAGCAATCGCCAGTAGTTACAGGCAATCGCCAGTTGTCGGGTAGTTGCCTGGCAATTGCCGGGCGGTTGTCAGCTACCTGTCGGACCTTCAAAGTTTTTTACAGCTGACCAGTTTCCACGCTGATATCATAATTTCACATGCATTTAGTCCCTAATAGTCTGAATGTCATGTTTCCTCCTTACCTAATCCACCACAAGAGTCCTTCCCTCCCGCTCACCTTTGGAGGGAAGTTCTTTTTAGAGACAGAGAAAAGATCTTGCCAAGAAGCTCATTTGATAGAGCTTAAACAGATCTAACAGTAGCGACGTTCTAAAGAGCCAAACAAATGCAAGCAAAAATTGAGATTAGAAATCTGGAAACAGAAGAATTGAGCATCAAAATGGCTGTTGCGCAGATGCTGATAGCTGGCTTTTCAGACATGTCTCCGCAGTCATGGCCAAACCTGAATTCAGCAATGGAAGAAGTAGAAGAGTCCTTTGCGGCAGGTCGAATTTCCATCATCGCAGTACTAGGCGGCAAGCCGGTCGGATGGATAGCAGCATTCAGACAATACAACGGAAACACTTACGAGATTCATCCTCTGGTGGTACATCCAGACCACAGAAAAATGGGAGTAGGAGCCGCTTTGATGAAGGAACTCGAGCGTCGGGTTGCAGACACAGGAGCAATGACCTTATGGTTAGCATCTGACGATGAGACAGGCACAACGAGCCTCTTTGATAAGGAACTCTACCCTGACCCCCTCGCGGCACTGAAAGAAATAAGGAATGTGCGCAATCATCCCTTCGAGTTTTATCAGAAGATGGGATTTTCGCTCTGCGGAGTTCTACCTGATGCGAATGGCTTGGGAAAGCCAGACATTTTCATGGCAAAACGCGTTCGCAACTTGCGCTGAAAACGCGCTAGCGTAAGGACTTTGCTGGCAGCAGTACGATCCAAATTAAAACTCTGGCGCGAACAGTTTCTGAACTGTTCTGCACCACAGTCTCTGAACTGTTCCATCAGCTGACCACAAGGCAGTGAGAGGTTCTATCTTAAAGTCATGGCACTAAATGCTAAGTAAGGAAGTAGGACTGTCATGAACGCACAAAAAAGAAAAAAGAAGGAACTAAGAGATCGCAAGAACATATTGGTTTATTTGTTCTGGAGCCTGGTCAACAAAATTTGTATTGCATTTCGCTTTAGAGATTTCCAGGTCATCGGCAGACAAAATCTTCCAAAAAGTGGACCGTTTCTTCTCGTTTCAAATCACATCACACGTTGGGATGGTTTGATTGTCTATGATTTGATTGGTAGACCAGCAAACTTTATGGTTTCTCCTAACGAATTGAAGGGATCGCAAGGCGCTGTTCTTGCTTCAATGGGCTCTTTTCCTGCTGATCCAAGAGTCGACTTCATAAAGTACTCTCTCGATATGTTCAAGCGTGGACAGGGCATGGTGGTATTTCCAGAAGGAAACATTTTCCGCGATGGTGTAACACATCCTTTCAAGCTTGGTGCCGCAAGAATAGCTCTAGCTGCGGCAGAACAAGGCATAGACCTACCAATAATTCCTGCCGCAATACACTATGCGGAAGATGGCGAAGTTGCTCAAATTGCGCTAGGAAAGCCAATTCAGACAAGTGAGTTTTTTGAAAGACAATCAAATGATGATCACCTTGTTGCCAGAGGTCTAAGTGACAGACTGCATAATGAAGTGTTGAAGCTTCGCACAGGACTGGGAGACATGGGTGATCGCCTCGCACTTTTCATAGACACACTGCGTCACCGATGGCCAGAGTTACTCAAAATTGAGCACAGCGAGGTTGTGATTGCGGAGAGCGATGCGAAAGTCTCAGAAACTCTTGTGATCAAACTTAGTGCCAAGCTGCCCGAATTGAAAGTTAGCTAGTTAGTTCAAACAGTCATAGTCCAGTACAAGCAAAACCTCGAGCATAAACCCCGGAACCAACGTTCTGGGGTTTGCTTTTCGGGCAAAATGAAACTCAACAGGGGCAGTTGATATAATGGACGCGGTAATTCAGACGATTGGGAAAAAGTCATGTCAGAAGAAGTAAGCAAAACGGTTCATCATGTATCGGTATTTGCTGACAACTTTCAATTTCAAATTCAAGACCAGATAGAGGACTGCGACTACCCAGAATTCTGGAACGACGCCCTTTTAACTCAGTTATTTGTCTTCGGTCAAGGCATCATCGGTATTAGCACCGTACGCGACCAAGACATTGATCTAACGCTTGAAGTCTACGACAAACCCATGGATGAAAAAGACCTGCGCACAGACCCAGACTTAAGTGATTATGATCACGCAGCGCAATGCAACATTGAGATTCCCTCGGGGAAGTTACTTATTACTGGCTGTACCTCTGACTACGAAGACGCACTTAAATTGACCTTGCCTGCGCGTAATTATGGCGTGCGACTCTTCTGGAGTAACCTTGACGCTATCGACGAGCTGGGCTTTGAAGGCGATGATGCTTATCTCATACAGCTCTGGCCGGACACTCAATTCGAAGAGCGTATTTTGAAAGTATGGAAGAATCTCGCTCATCAGCTTAATCCAGATAATAATTAGTAATAAATGCTATCTGCCAGTTTCGCACGCATCAATAATTTGATATACATCTATTTAGATACACATCGAATTAGACAAACATCAAAGAATAAACGGTAGGTAGTTATGGCAAGTCCAGAATTAAGCAAGATAATCACCTTTTTCAAGGCATTATCGGATGAGAGTCGGCTCAAAATAGTAGGGGCACTCAGTTCATCAGAAAAGAATGTCGATGAGCTAGCAGAGCTGCTTGGTCTTAAAGCACCAACAGTGTCTCATCATCTTTCGAAACTCAAAGAAGTATCGCTAGTAACAATGCGCAGCAGCGGTACGACGCATTTGTATAGTCTCAACTTCGAAGAACTTCGAGGTTTGTCAAAACGCATCCTCACGCTTGACACAATGTCAGCCATTAGTGAGGAAGTGGCGTCAGATGCCTGGGAACGGAAGATTTTGAAAGACTTTTTTGATGGGGAACGCCTTAAAGAAATTCCGGCTAGCAGAAAGAAACGAGAAGTGATACTCAAATTCTTAGCCAGCCAGTTTGAAAACGAAAAGGAATATCCAGAAAAGCAGGTCAACCAGATTATCGGGAAGCATCACGAAGACTTCGCAACGCTGAGGAGAGAACTCATCGGTGCGCAACTTCTCAAACGCGAAAACGGTATTTATTGGAAACCATAAATGGACAATCGAAAGCACCGCTAACATCCTGGTAGAAGCCGCCAGGATGGAGGCGCTGCCAAAGCCGAATCACTTGGAGCATCCTGGGAGATTCCCTGATATCGGTCAAGCTCGAAATGTGATTTTAGTTGATTTGGACGTCGAATCTGGGAGCACCGCCATCATGGCGATTAGCACCTACTTGACGAGAAATTGTTTTACAGCGCTTTCAAAACTGCTTCGATCTGGTGCTCCACGAATTTCATCGAGTTTCCTTCCAGACGAATCAGTAAAAACAAGACGCGGATATCCCGTTACGTTGTACTTGCTCATGAGGTCAGCATTAGCTGGATCCTCACCATTAAGCTTCTGAAATTCAGCCTGGCTGCGGTATTTACTAGCAACGTAATCGAAGTCCGGACCGAACTTCTTGCACGGTCCTCACCAATCTGCGTAGAACTCTAAGACCTTCAACCTTCCGTTAATTCGAGAGCCACCCGCCATCGCAACAGTGTTGCTAGAAAAAGAAGAATGTCCACCCGACCCACTATATGAGCTGGGATATTTACTCAAATTTGCTAGACCCGAGGCTGCATATGAACGAAGTTGCGCATTGTTGCAACTGGACACCCACGTGTATTCCTGACGTGCTAACGCCATCTGATTAGTTCCCTGAAAACAGAGCGCCAAGTAATAGTGCGCCATAGGGTCTGATGGATTGGACTTCAATACAGTCTGAAAACCCTGAATTGCGCCTCGATAGTTTCTTGCTTTGTAGGCGCCGATCGCCTGATCATAAGCGGCATTAGCAGCGAATACGAAACAAGGAATTGCTATAACAGTAAGAAGAGCAGTGCTCGCTAGCAAAATTCTGGAAACTACCTTAACCATATCTTCCCTCGATCTCGAACCGGTCGTTATTTCTACCGCTATTAGGAATCGCCGATAATAAACTTGAATTGTATTGCAGTAGGCGGCAGTAATCAAGCTAATATGTTTATGAAACACGGCAAATGCTGCAAAGCTCTTGAACGGCGGCAGCACTTTAAGCAAACCAATGCACTAACACCAAAGAAAGTTTGAGATGGAATCTCTGTCTAATTGAGGGAAAATATAGTACCGTGTTGGGGCTTCCTCCATGACCTCTAGTTGTCTCTTTCTCCGCAAAGACAGCGGATCCAAACGGTAAAAGCATGAGCATCGCCAGGAAAGGACTAATAATAATCTTCCTGCTCCTTACCGTCGAGTTGGCGATGGGACTACTAATTAAGCAGCAGTTGAGCAAAGCAGAGACCGAAGCTGCGGCAGAAGCTCACTTCAAAGATATCTATTTGCACACCCAGGCAATTACACGAGGTTTGTACTCAGGTCATGAAGCTTTAGGTGCGTGGAGTACCTCGCCAACAAAGGTGAATGAATCGAACCTCCACTCAATCTTCAACAGCATTTTGGATGAGCTGAACTACTTATCAAAGAACATCGACAGAGAGCATGAACAGCAGCAGCTATTGAATGAGCTACATCAAAACGCAAAATGGACTTTCAGCCGCATTGATTATTGGATAGAGGAAGTAGACAAAGCGAATGAAGAGGAGAAGCCAAGCCTGGTGCAATCATGTATTGTCGAGTTACGTGAGAAAAAAAGACATCTACAAGCACTGGCAATCAATTTCCTGAAACTTCAGGAGGCACGCTTGAGCAATCTTCCTGCTTCACAAGACACAATCAGACGGAACATGCAAGGAATCGTATTCGTTGCGCTAGTAATCAATATAATTTTCGCTATCGGTCTTGCTTTGATGTTTTCTCGAGACATCAGCAATCGTCTCTTGATACTGCTAGAAAATACCCGCCGTTTGAAAGCATCACAAGAACTACTTCCTGTACTAAAAGGAAGTGATGAAATTTCTCAGCTTGATCAGTCGTTTCATTCGATGGCACAGCAGATGAGAGAATACGAAACACTTCGACGCTCATACGTAGCCATGTTCAGGGACGAGCTCTCGCAACCACTGGAAGACGTTTATAACAACTTTGACGTGCTGCTTAAAGAAGAATCAAAAGACCTCTCAAAGAAAGGAAGCGACCTTCTCAGAAGCGGAGAAAGAAATCTCATTCGACTTGTCGGAATCGTCGATGATTTAACTGGAGCAGACCTAACGGGTGCTGACAGTAAAATAAGAATGCACTTGGATAAAGTCGAACTCCACGAAGTACTGCAGCGCGCACTCGACTCAGTCGTTGATTTCGCAAATAAGAAAGGGATTTCCATTGAACTTCAATGCGAAAGAAATCACGTTGTCTATGCAGACAGCAACAGGTTAATTCAGGTGCTCGTGAATTTCTTGTCAAATGCGGCCAAGTTTTCTCCTAAAGAAGAAAAGGTGCTGTTGAAGGCAGATAAGATAGAGAGCTTTTTGAGAGTATCGGTGGTAGATAAGGGTCGCGGAGTTCCAAAAGAACAAGCTGCAAGCATCTTCGAAAAATTCCAACAAGTCAACAGTGCTGATGGCAAACGTGGAGCAGGAACAGGGCTTGGACTGAACATTTGCAAGCGAATCATCGAACAACATGGAGGAAAAATTGGCTGCGATAGCGAACCTGGTAAAGGAAGCACCTTTTGGTTTGAACTTCCCTCCATCGAGGAGAGCAAGCTGGCTTCCTTAGAGAAGAACGAAAAGGCTTCTTTAGAAGAGAAGTATGACTCCCACGAGGAGAATAAGCTGGCTTCCTTAGAGGAGAAGAAGCCTGATTCCATTGAGGAGAACAAGCATGCTTAGAAAGTTCTCTTCACTCTCTCTTACAGCGCAAAGTATGTCGCTGATTGCTCTGCTCGTTTTAGGAGAGGTATTTTTTGTTGCATTGTTGAGCTGGCAACTCCTTCTAGCCGAGCAGGAGATTAGCCGCGAATCGCACTTGAAAGATGTGCTACGCAATAGCCAAAAACTGGTCTTCCTGCTTTCAGATTACGAGCAATCCGTCGAGAATTGGGCTAAGTCTCAAGACCCGGAGATAGAGGCTCAATCGAACGATTACGAACTAGCAATAAAGAAGACATCCACATGGCTGACCAATAACACAAAAGACTTGAACTTGAAGAACCACATTGAAAAAATGAAGGTGCTACAGGGCAAGGTATTTCGTATAGTCCACAAAAGTAAAGAACGTCTTCGAAAAATAGAAAGCAAGACACAAGCCATGGCGTTTGTAGGAGCAGTCTTCAACCATGTACTCAAACTGCGTCGAGACTGGGAATTCTGTTCGGTGAACTTACTGAATGACGCTGAGAGCTTGCTAAAAACTTACCCTGAAATCGAAGCAAACCGACGAAAACACCTGGAAACAATCTGCTGGGTAGGAGTAAGCTGCAACATAATTTTAGTTTTGGTTCTCAGTGCTTATTTCATTCGTACTATTCTTTCTCGACTCATTACCATGACCGACAACACCCGAAGGTTGACAGCAAAACAACCGATGAATCCAGTTGTGGCTGGTTCAGATGAGATTGCGAAATTGGACCTAGCCATGCATGAAATGGCTGACGCGATAGAAGTAGCACAAAAGGAAAGGCAGGCTTTTCTTGCAATGGTGAGTCATGAATTGAGAACCCCACTTAACTCCATCAGGGGAACAATCGAGATACTCACAATGGGAATTGCTGGTCCAATCAACGAGCGAAGCAACGAAACTTTGTTGAAATCAGATAAAACACTGGAAGAGCTGCTTTCAGTAATCAACGATTTATTGGATCTGGAAAAAATGGAAGCAGGAAAACTAAACCTGGACAGAAAGACTTCTTATTTAGAGTTTTGCATCAGCAAGGCAGCGGCTACCTTGAAGGAACTGGCAGAGGCTAAAGATCTTCGCATCGTTGAGAATGAAACAAATGCTGAACTAAGCATCGATGCCGACAGAATAACTCAATTAATCCGAATACTTGTGTGTAACGCCATACAGCATTCAAAAGCAGGCAGTGAAGTACAAATTGAGGCGATAGAGAATGATACGGAAGTCACAGTAAGAGTGATAGATTCTGGACCAGGTGTTCCTGAAGAAATGCGCAAGCAATTGTTTGAACGCTTTCGAAAAATGCCGGGCTCAGACGAAACCATAGCTAAGGGTATGGGGCTGCCAATCGCAAGAAAAATAGCCGAAGCTCACGAAGGGAAGATCGGTTTTATCGACAACCCCGAAGGTGGCAGTACTTTCTTTTTTACACTGCCTAAACACATCAATACAATGGCAATCAAAACAACGTAATTACAATTTGGAGCTCAGTTCCCAAAATGTACTTTCCCCAGACTCATCATGTTTATAGCTTGTAATATCTTGAGCAAGCATTGTTGGAGCATCAAACAAATAATCGCAAGGGTTAGGGTCTTCTTTCGTCCGCTGCAACAATTCACTAAGAATTGTCTGATAACTAGCTGGCACCAGTCCCTCTGAGCGAACATCAGCAAGACCTCCGCGCTCATTATCATGTTCCACGCTCCAGACCCGCTTACCATCCTTCCAGCAACTGGCTCTGCTATACATAACGTGTTCCTCGACGAACACTGATATCACCTCAGTGCTTTTAGATAAGGTCTGAACCCATGAGGGCTTAACGCTCTCTATGTCATCATGATTGAGAAAGACAAAACACCAAGCACCTTGCTCCATATAGGAGATTTCCCAATCAGGAACTTCATCAGACTTACCTGTTTTACGCAATCCTAGCGCAGAAATAATCGCATCCTCGCTAAGCTCATTTACCGCTAGCCAGGAAAGACTGAACCCCATTTACTGCTCTCCAACAAACTAAGACTCTGATTAGCCAGTCACCATGGACGATATCAGAAGGGAGTGCTAATCGGACTGAGTGCTTCGTTTGCTTGAAGAACGTCCTGTGCTAGTTCCCTTCAAGGACACCTCTTGCAAAAGCATCTGCACGAGTGGAGTAAAGCGCATTGTCTCCTGGAAATGTTTGTGTATTTTGCCGATCAAATAGCTCTTCAAATCAACATTGTTCAGCTTCTTAATCGATGGATCGTTCTCCATAATTTTCAAAACGTCTACACGCAGCTGTTCCAGAAATTCCTCAGCGCTTGTGCTTCGTGGCAAAATAATGCCCCTGATACTAATATCTGGTCCCATAACTACATCTCTGTTAGCGGACACAGTCAAAGCTATATTGACCACGCCATCTTCAGCTAGCAGCTGACGCTCTTGAACAGTCTGATGATCGATAGGCCATGATGTGGAATTATCAATCAACACAATGCCAGATTTGACTCGACCAATTTTTGCGCCACGATCTTTAAAGAGCTCAAGCACATCGCCATTTTCCATAACATAGGTATTTTCTTCGAGAACACCACATTCAACGGCGAGCGCGGCATGCTTTATGAGCATTCTATATTCACCGTGCACTGGCATAAAAAACTTGGGCTTGCACAAGTTAATCATGAGCTTTTGTTCTTCTCTACAAGCATGACCAGAAACATGCACGCCGGCATCTCTTCCATAAATCACATCAGCGCCGCGCATAAACAATTCGTTGATAGTATTGGCAATCGATCGCTCGTTTCCGGGAATAGGTGTGGCAGACACTATAACAGTATCACCCTTAACTATCTTGACCTGCTTGTGCTCATTCTTTGCTATTCGCGTCAGTGCCGACAGCGGCTCGCCCTGGCTTCCCGTAGTCATAATCACAATTTCGCTTGGCTGATAGTGTTTTATTTCGTCAATTTTCAGCAGCAGACCATCTGGAAAGCTCATGTAACCCAGCTCTCGGGCTATACCGGCGAGGTTCAACATAGAGCGCCCAAGAATGGCAACTTTGCGATTATATTTCATCGCAGCCTGCATGATTTGCCGCATTCGATGAACGTTGCTAGCGAAGGTTGTGACAATGATGCGACCTTCAGCGTTAGCAAAAACTTCGTCCAGTTTCTTCCAGACAGTTCGTTCAGATGGTGTGTAGCCATCTCTTTCTGTGTTGGTGCTATCGCTCATCAAAAGAAGAATACCTTCTTCTTCCTGCGCTTTAGTCAAACTGGCAAAATCAAACAGCTCACCATCTACCGGAGTAAAGTCAAACTTAAAGTCACCTGTATGCACAATGGTGCCAATAGGTGTTCTGATAATCAAACTAAATGAATCTGCGATTGAATGAGTGCATCGAATGAACTGGACGGTGAAGCATCCCATTTTCACTTGCTGGCGTGGCTTGACTTGTCGCATGACAGTGCGATCGTGCAAACCAATGTCTTTCAATTTTTCTTCGAGCAAGCCAATAGCAAGCGCAGGTCCATAAATGACAGGAATGTCAATTTCCTTGACCATGTATGGTATGCCACCAATATGGTCTTCATGTCCGTGAGTAACAGCCAACCCGCGCAACTTTTGCTCGTGTTCTTTAAGGAAACTGATATCAGGCAATACTATATCGACACCAAGCATGTCTTCTGAAGGAAAACCTAGTCCAGCATCAACAAGAATCATGTCATTGCCGTAAATAATTGCCATGGTATTCTTGCCTATTTCGGCAAGCCCACCCAGCGGAACTATTTTCAAACTTCCGGGAGCGCCTAGGTTAGCCGCGGGCTTCTCTGTCATTTCTTCACCTGTTAATTGCGTACAGCAGTTGCTGCTAATTTCAAATCTTTCATCAATGCATCCATTTGCTCGCGCTCAGGTGCTGATAGCGGCACAAGAGGCAAGCGCAAATGATCTTTGCCTACCCCAAGACGACTCAGCATGTACTTTACGCAGGTCGGATTCGGTGCAATGAAAAGTCCCTTAAATATTGGAAGGTACTTATAATGAAGCATCCTTGCTTCCTCATTTTTTCCAGAAAAGAACGCGTCGGTCATCGCTTTGATTTCGTTTCCAACAACGTGGCTTGCAACGCTGATGACGCCGCAGGCACCGACTGACAGAAATGGCAAAGTAAGATTGTCATCGCCAGAGTAAATTCTGAACTTGGCAGAAGCGAGCCTTGCCACTTCTTGAGCTTGCTCTACATTTCCGGTTGAATCTTTTAGCGCGACAATATTCTTATGTTCAGCGTCGAGTTGTACTAGTGTTTCAGTAGCAATTGTAATTCCGGTGCGTCCCGGAATGTTGTAGATAACACAGGGCAAATCGACGGCGCCGGCAATCGCTCCGAAATGGGCTTTCAGCCCAGCCTGATTTGGTTTGTTGTAATAAGGTGCCACCAGCAGTAATCCATCGGCACCAAGTGCCTGAGCATTCTGACTTGCCACGATAGACTTATGCGTATCGTTAGAGCCAGTGCCCATGATCACCTTTACTCGTTTTCTAGCGACTTTGATAACAGCCTTCAAGAGCTCTGTTTTCTCATCATCCGACAAAGTCGGACTCTCTCCAGTGGTACCCGAAACAACGATGGTATCGGTTTTATTCTGAATGAGATGTTCCACGAGCTGCTCAACAGCGTTGAAATCAATTTTGCCATCATCTCCAAAAGGAGTTACCATTGCGGTTATGAGTCTGCCGAAAGTTTCTGCTGATGTACCTATCACAACTAATTCCTTCTTCTAAATTATGCGGATACGGTTGTACGCACCAGGTTGTGCTCGACGAGATATTCGGCAATGCGAACCGCATTTAGTGCTGCGCCGATTCTCAAATTGTCAGCCACAACCCAGAGGTTGAGACCGTTTTCAGAAGACGTATCTTTTCTGATTCGTCCAACATAAACAGGGTCTTTTCCAGCAGTATCAAGAGGTGTTGGATAATGCGAATTATCAGGGTCATCCCAAACTTCCACAGCTTCGGCTTTACTCAAAATCTCTTTGGCTTGTTCCGCACTTATGGGCTTCTCGAATTCGATGAGTACAGATTCGCTGTGGCTGATATAGACGGGCACTCTTACCGCAGTGCAGGTAACAGCGAGATCTGGCAAGCCCATTATCTTCTGTGTCTCATGCACAACCTTCATTTCTTCTTTGGTGTAACCATTCGGAAGGAATTTATCGATATGTGGAATCAAGTTGTGTGAAATCTGGCGTTGAAACACCTGAGGAGGATGCTCTCTTCCTTCGACCACCGCTCGAGTTTGAAGCTCTAGCTCATCCATAGCCTCTTTGCCAGCACCACTGACAGATTGGTATGTCGAAACAATTACTCTTTTCATTTTTGCAGCATCATGCAATGGCTTGAGAACAACCACAAGCTGTGAGGTCGAGCAATTCGGGTTAGCAATAATGCCCTTGTGGTCTTTCAACGTGTGTCCATTCACTTCTGGCACCACCAACGGTACTGATGGATCCATACGAAATGCATTTGAGTTATCAATCACGCAAGCACCTTGCTTTACAGCAAGCGGACTCAACTTCTCACTGATGTCAGCACCGGCAGAAGCCAATACTATGTCGATGCCTTTAAAGGCCTCTTCTGAAGGTTCCTGTACTGCATATTCTTTACCATTGAAGATAACTTTGGCGTCTTTAGACCGAGCGCTCGCGAGTGGACGAAACTCAGCCACTGCAAATTTTCGCTCTTCCAGTACCTTGATCAGTTCTTGACCAACGCGACCGGTTGCTCCCAAAATAGCGACGTTTACTGGTCTTGAAGAAGCCATTTTATCCTCCTTTTATCTACTTTACTGCTGCAGTTGCTCGCTCTTGAGCACCCAGCCCTAACACATTGTCTAAACCAAGAACAAGATGATCGATTCCCATCACGAATGAAAGCGAAAGTCCTATGCCCTTCAGGAAGCAATCCATATTGAAGCTGTCATGGCGAATGGTGAACAGTTCACCAGGACCACCAAAAATGACTTCCTGATGCGAAATCAGTCCAGGCAAGCGCAGAGAATGTACGCGAACCCCTGACTGTCCGACGGCTCCACGTGAGCCCTTCAGTAGTTCGTGTTCTTCAACCTCTTTTGCATTGTATTGCTCTCGCATTGATGCAAGTTTTTTCACAGTATGCATCGCAGTGCCTGAGGGAGCATCCAACTTTTTAGTGTGATGCATTTCAACGACTTCCACATTTTCAAAAAATGCACCTGCCTGACGTGCGAATTCCATCATTAGCACTGCACCAATAGAAAAGTTTGGTATGAGCAAAGCACCGGTCCTGTGCTTGCGGCTCAATTCATCTAGCGCCTTCACATCAGCGTCAGGAATTCCAGAAGTTCCCATCACGGGCCTGATACCTGCGGGAATCAATGTCTTCGCAATCTCTACTGAGTACTCTGCAACACTATTTTCGAAGACTATGTCAGGCTTACACTGACTCAACATGCTTGAGAGACCATTGCTTATTTTTACGCCATTTGATTTGCAGCCAACGAATTCGCCAACATCAAGTCCAGCATAGTCTGCGTTTTCACGACCAAAAGCCCCAACTAGTTCAAATTGCTCAGAGCCTTCGAGAATCAGCATGGAACTAGCTCGTCCCATGCGACCGCTGATTCCGCCAATGGCGACTTTGATTTTAGCTGACATCCAAATACTCCTTGAGCACTCCTTGCCGGAGCGCGACGATGAGAACAATTTTTTTCCTGGAAATCTCAGTTTAACCGATCCGAACCGGCTTCGGTACTGATTGCTAGCAAGCGTGAATGCAGGTTTCGCAAATACACACAAAACCGCTGGCGCCTACAATCGAGGCAGCAAGCGGCTTATGAACTCAAGATGACGAATCCGAAGAGATTGTGAGAATTAATTCACCGTCAGAACACTGCGTCCAGTGGATCCGAAGCCACCGGCACCGCGTTCGGCACTTTCACTCAACTCATCGACTTCAACGATGCTAACTACAGGAACTGGTGTGACCAGAAGTTGCGCAATTCTCTCGCCTGGCTCGAACGTATAAGCAGCTTGCCCATGATTGATGAGCAAAACTTTCACCTCGCCGCGATAGTCACTATCAATGGTGCCCACGCAGTTGGTCAAACTGATGCCAGCTTTGAATGCCAAGCCCGAGCGAGGGCGAACCTGCCCTTCATAATGCTCTGGAATTTCGACAATAATACCTGTTGGCATAGCATACCGCTGACCAGCTTCTAGCGTATATGGTTTCTCGATGGCAGCTGTCAGGTCCATGCCAGCAGAGCCTGGCGTAGCATACCTGGGAAGGTCCTTGCAATGCGGCAAACGTTTGACCTTCAAAGTTACTTTATCAACCATGATTTACTCCAAAAGCAGAAGTGATGTCAACCAAACATGCGATCGCTATCCAGCATATATAGCCGGTCGCTGAGCGGAATTCAGAAAGGAATTATAGCGCCCTTAATTCGAATTCAACCTAAAAATGGCGTTAGACGCGAAAGGTCGTCCTCGGTATTAATAGATTGCAAACACCAGGCAGCTTTCGCTGTCATCGGCTTCAGAACCACATCAGATTCTGCGATCAATCCTTTCAGTGCTCTGCGATTGCGTCGCAGCGAATCCCTTATGTCGGCCAACCAAGTGACAGGGTAGTACCCAGGCAAAGGCTGAATAGGTTGACCTTCGGCAGCTTCGAAAAAGCATGGCATATCACGAGATTCAGGAATTAGCATGCGTAAGATTTCTTCGGTGAGCAGCGGCTGATCGCATGCAGCAATTACGTAACCGTTTGAATATCCGGTTCCGAGAATCGCCTCGATGCCAGCCAGTGGTCCCTGTCCAGGAAAGTTGTCGTGAACGAAATGAACCCGCTCGCTTTCCATCAATAATTCTGGAATTTCTGGACCAGCAACAACCACTTCATTGCAAACGCAAAGAAGAACTTCAACCACATGTTGAATCATGCATCGCCCATCTGACAGTACAATCCGATCTTTGGGCTTGCCCATGCGACTGCTGTAGCCACCAGACAAAACGCCTCCGATGACTGGCTTGACTTTTTTTCTTCTGAACGGTTTGGGCATTTTTTGTTCACCGGATGTGACACCACAAGCAGTATCACCGAGTTTCCATTTGGCAAATACTCCTCGAAGCCACCAAACTGTTGGTGCTCCCGGACGAACGGGATGGTGCTTCCATGAGAGCAGTTTGGCGACGCTTCCGTTCGAGCAGCTTGCTCCTGTGCGCGTTAGATGGCACTTCTGTCCGCTCGAGCAGGAACCATCAAATTATAAGCCTTAGGCTGAAAAAAAAGAACCAGAGGCAAATAACTGTTATTTACACGCTTTATATCGGAAGGGTTATCGCCTGAAAGCAAGTCCGAGCTCCAGATACCGGCTGGAAGTCGGCACTCCCGGGAAGCACCAACAATCCCAGACAGTTCTTATAACATCAATCAAAAGCGGATTAATCATTAATACGTGCAAGAGCACTTGTCAAAATCTGCATGCGTTGATATATTGACAACATAAGCGTAATTTCAACACTTACTTAAAGCAGGGAAATGCGAAATTAACCCTGGTGTCTACGCTTTCCAAATCGGGGGAAATTATCATGGGTAAGTTATTTACCTTAGTTGTTTCTGGTTTTTGTCTCTGGTATTTGTACACAAGCGGGCTCGGAGTAGCGATTCTCAACGGCAACACTCCTATTTCCGGAACTGAATGCGAAGCAGCGGGTCCTAAATACGGAAGCGCATACTTCGCGCAAGCTAAGGAGGATATCCGCTGGCCCATCGACGCCACAATAGGTCTCAGCCCACGAGACAGAGAGACCGCTGAAGGTGTCCTAAAAATGAAAGTTGAAGAAGGCAGCATCAAAAAGCTGGAAGACGAAACCAAAATAAGAGTTTTGGAAACGGGGAAGATAATGATTTTTTCTTGCCCTTACCGTATTGTCAAAGTTGCTGTAATGAGTGGCAGACAGAAGGGACGGCGCGGCTGGATGATCCGTGAAGATGTAATCGATAACCCCATGCAAAAGGTAATTCAACGGTACTTTCGAGTTGGCTCGAATCGACTCAACAAGGAAATCGATAGCGTAGACACTCACCACAAACAAACTAAGTGGGACTTCTAACGCAAGCAGATCAGTCTCTGGTGGGAGCAGGTCCCATTTCAGCACCGCAGTGGACACAGAACTTTTGACTCAACGGATCAACTGTTCGACAGACATTACACATTCTCGGAAGCGACACATAGCCTGATGCAGCTGGTGGTGCTTTAACCGCAGAGGTTCCCTTTGCCACAACGGCGCCGGCTTCCTTTTCTGAAGCGCCATCGGTGTGAACAGATACTCTCAAGCGAGAGAACTTGATCAATTTGTTCTGCGACAAGAAATCAGCAGCAGCCCAAACAAGTGCAGAAGGACAAGATTCTTCTATCTTTGAGATCATCTCTTCAAGAGTGTATCTGCCATTCGAAATTTCCCAAAGTTTTTTCACCACATTCAAGTAGATTACATGAGGCGTTTTGCCTGCTTTGAAGAACGTCTCTTCAATCTGACCATCCTTGTGCTCGGTAGTGGGGTGCACAATCATATCTGGAGTTTTCAAATGCACTTTTGCATCTGAACCTAATTTGTTCATTCGATTTGAAAAATCAATTAGTTCATTAACATCAGTTTGAATCAGATAAGCACCACCAAGATTTTTCATATCGCTAGATGTTTGCGCATCAAGCGAGGCGATGTCTTGCATTCGGTAGCTAACTTGAGAAAAGCTCGTGAGGAACTCAACGAGTGCTATGTCACCACATAGAGTGCCCATTCTCGCTTTCTTGGGAACCCCTTCTTCAAAATAAGACCAAAACATTCTTCCCTCGTCATTAGACGCAGTGAGAATGCCAGTCTTCTGATTTTGTTCGAATTTTTTCAATAATGAATCAGGCTCTAGAGCTTCAATTGCTCCCCGATTTTTACTTTGCGCTCTAGACATGAAATCTTCTGGAACATCTTTTGAAGAAACCACAACTCCGGTAGATCTTCGTGACCGAATATAATCCAGAGTTATCAGAGCGACTTCAAAGCTGTCCTCAGGATTTGCATTCTTCAACTGAAAACAATTAACACCTACTGACACCGACCATGATGGCAAACCGTGTGCCCAATCTTTCCGCTCTGCAATACTTGCCGAAACAGACTCCGCCATATCTATGGCTTTCTTGGTGCTTGAGTCTTCAAGCACCAACAGGAACTTACAGGCACCTACTCGATACAGGTTTCTCGAAAAATCAATTCTTGCACTGGCCTTTTTGAAACGCACACTCTGCTCTAGTGATACAAGCAGCTGCTGCCCCATCTCTTGAATCAGTTGATCGATAGTGCGCGGTCCATAACTATTCAGCATTTGCCTGAAGTTGTCACCTTCAAAAATCATGAAGCAAAGCTCGGTTTGAATCTGCTCACCATTGGCAGGATATTTCAGCGCATGAAACAATTCCTCAAGTGCCACACGATTTTGCAACCCTGTCAGCAAGTCGTGTCGGCTGAGCCTGAATGCGTTATCGTAACCTGCAATAAGACTCCAGATGGGTGAAACTCGCTCAGAAATGCGATGAACGATTCGTTCTAAGCGCTGCACACTGTGCTGTTCCTTATTTGATACAAACAAACTTAGGTAGGCACGCTCAGACGGAGAGATAGCCATCGGAATCAACACAGTCTGATCACAATTCAATTCTGTGACCATAGCTTCCAATCTCTTCGAAGCTAGTTCATCTTTTCCCAAAAACGAAGCAGTGTGCATCTTGCGAGCGAGCACCACGAATTGGCTGCTAGACAGTTCGTCAAGAATTTTGCTCTGTTCTTCTGAAAGTCCCCACGACGAAGTTACACGCCATTTACCAGAAGACGTAAACTCGAAACCAAAACCAGCTTTTACTACGCCGATAAAATCATCGGACAAGTGTTGAGCAATTACGGAATACACGGCATCAGACCGGCGCACGGCAAACAAATCGGAAAGAAGCCTGGAAAGAAATCTGTCATCAGATTCTTTAGCCATTGCACCGGTTAAATCAGAGCGGGCTGCAGTGATGCTCTTCTCATGTTCACCACGCAGATTTGCAAAACGCGCTTCAACGGCTTTGTTGATCTGGCTGAGTTCCGAACTCACAAATGGCGGATATTCATCAGAAATGTCCTCGCCTTTACCCATTTTGGCCAACAAACTGTGCAAAGGAAGACCAAAAAACGCAACGTAAGCACCAAGCAACGCAACAGCATTTAGGACGGTGGCAATAGCAACTGTACCTAACGGTATTTGACTCGGCCAGACCCCTTTGGTCAACAACGAATCAAGAATGGCAGGGCAGCGAAAACCGAGGTACACACTCTCTTTGGGAAGGGGTCTATAAATTTCAACGAAGCGATTTGCTCTTTCAACAATTACGCGACTCGGCTCTTGGGACAAATCAGGCAGATAACCAGGACGATTAGAGCCTTCGACATTTTTGGACTTATTGTCACTGACATGAATCCAGGCAAGGTTGTAATAGTGACCCATTTCAAGGAAATGTCGCTGGCTCTTATCTTTAGTTTCTTCAATTTTTGAGCACACTTTATCCGCAATTGATTCGTAAACGAATGCACTAGCAGCGGGCGCGAAGCTGTCGGCAAGCCACCAAACAGGAATTTGAATGAGCAGAAGAAAAGCTATTAGGCGAGGCAAAAAACTGGTTAATATCATAAAAGGTATCTTCCCCGAAATTTGAGCAAATAACGGCGCGAATCCCTTATATGACAATTGCTTCAAGAAATCTCGCCAGCGGATGACAAGACCCTCGCCCTAAAATTGTCATGATAAAATTGCCAGGTCAATCCGTGGTGAGGCGAATGCGGGTTCTTATAACAATTTCATGCAGCCTATCGCTGCTAGCTTGCCATTGCTTGCCGATTTGGGCTGCAGATGAACTCAGCTCAGGCAATAAAGAGAAACTCGGTCGCCTCGAATACAAACTGTTCGGACACAGCTTCGAGACTGAAAGTATTGAAGAAAGAGCAGCACGTCTGGAAGACTTAATTTTGGGCGAGCAAAAGACTGGCAGTGCACAACAACGCGTAGAGGATTTGATTGGTCTATATAAAGATGAGGAGCTGACGCCACCTAAGCCTGACCCAGCATTAGTCAAGCCAGCAAAAACGGCATCAGGGCATAACAGCAACACCAACAACACGGCAACAGCGCCTTCCAATAAATCAGGCTCTTCATACGCAGCCGACTCATCTGCTTCATTGAGCGATGTCGAAGCGGCTGAGCTGAAGGACTACCCCAAGATAACAGCTCTTGAAACCGCGATATTAGGTCATACATACGAAAAGGACCCGATTTCTGCGAGACTATCGAAGCTGGAGACATCGGCGTTTGGCTCACCCACAAACATTCTGGACTACAGTCAGCGCACAGACAAACTGGAAGAATATGCAGAGAAGAAATTGCACAAGAAGGTTGTTGCTTCTTCCAGCCAGATGTATCAGGTAGAAAGACCCACACCGAATACACAGCCTTCAAACAAAGCAAACATGTCAAAAGCTGCAATTGCAATGGCGGCAAACACATTGCTAGGCATGACAGGACTGGGCGGATTGGGAATGATTCCTGGAGCGGCGATGGGAATGCTGGGAAATCGACCAGGAGCTAACCGCCCTCAGGACACGGCCCCACCCAAAGACGATCTGAACTTATCAGCCGCACCCGACACCGCCGATGGTGGCAATTCGGACCCGAGCCTATTACCGTCTGCTGATGCAAAGCTTCAGACGAAAATAGCGTGGTGCGAACAGCAAGTGTACGGACAGACCTTTCCAAACAAGCATCTGACTGATAGATTACGACTCTTAAGTCAGGAATTGCACGTTTGCGCTGGTAAATCAGATTTCGAACTCATGGACGATATCGGAGTCATCATGAAGGCCGCTCAGGGCAGAACGAAACCGCGCGCCATCGGTTCAACCGAAACCACTAACGAAACGAAATAGCCTGTACAACCGAGAATTGTGTCGACAAACTCTGCCGACGGTCGACGATACAATCATCTGACTAGCTACTTTTCGGTACTGTCGCCCGACTCGGATTTCTTTTCTTCTTCCTTTTTGGAAGGGCTCAACAAATCACCAAAAGCACTGGTAATGCCGCTAGTAGCAAACTTCTTGTACTTGCTGAGTTCTTGATATTTAGATTCAATTTCTTCAGCACGATTGGAAACTTCCTCTTGTTTTACCAGAGGTTTTCCCAGTTCTCCAGTCAGCCCCGAGCCACCTTTAGCCTTCCGCAGAGCTCGAACTTTATCAGCCTCGCTCATACCCTGATTAAGCTCTTGGTCTGCTTGCTCTTGGTTTGAAGCGTCTTTATTGGATTCATCGTTGCTCACGGTAGACTCCTCAGATGTCTCGGCATTTTCTATTGTATCAGGAACAGACTGGGGGATGGAAATGGCTTCAGCATTCTCGCTTTCAGCCTCTGTCGGCTCGTCCTTTAGTTTCCGTCGCAGCGAAGTTACGGGCTTTGGCGCAGTCACTACTGGAGTAACAGTCGACTCAGGTGAAGGCACAGGTTCATTCTTCAAGCCGTAAAAAATCGCCTTGCTCATAACCTGATGCCCGGCACGAGTGAAGTGAAGACCAAAGAAGTATGGGCTGACCTGCATCGGAGCACGTGCTGGAAATGTCTTTCCAGAATCAATGATTTGGAAACCATCTCTTGCAGCAAGCGCTTTTATGGAGAGCAACTCTCTTTGGAAGAAAGCTGAATTGGTCAAACCAGGAGCTGCAACAACTACAAGCTTGCAATTGTCTTGCTTACAATCACGATTTAGTGACTGCAATATTCCAAGAGTAACTTCAGTTGCAGAGCGGGTAGCCGCGAATGCTTGACGCAATTCGAGAGTGGCCGGCGCTTGATTGAGCGCGGGTGGAACTGCCTGGGGAAGCAGTTGATTGATTTCACCTGAGTATGAAACAGGGTCAGCAAACTCAAAGGTGGTTTGAGAAGCATCCGGTGTATTTGGAGGCACCACAGGCAATGAGTTCAAAACCTTACCCCAAACGATGCCGATGGGCTTGCCCAGACAGCCAACAATCGCTTTGTATGTGGGGTCGGAATTGCTTAGATCAAGGTTCAACTTGGTCAGCACAGAAAGCACTCTGCTATGGCGACGCAAGCACTCGAATGAAGAATAGAAACGTGCATCAGTAGATGCGAACCAATCTGTTATTTGCTGCAACTCAGCTCTGAGTGTGCCATTTTCGACCCGGAAAATTGGTCTTGGCGGATTCATTCCAACTCGCTGGAATACGTTGTCTTCGGCGTCACCTATATTGTAAGTGAGCACCAAAACATCAGGATGCAACTGTCGCACTTTCTGGCGGTAGAGCAAGTATTCTTGTCCAGTTCCAAACCCCGACATACCACAATTGAGGACTTCAAATTTTCCATGTCCTTCATTGTTCAAATAATTTTCCAACAACCTCGTGAATGTGAACTCTGGAGGAACTTCCATTCCCACAGTCATGGAATCACCGAGAACGCAAATACGAGTAGCGTCAGCCGGCTTCACGATACTGAATTCGCGCTCTCTGAATCCGAGCGAATTCGTTCGAGAAACCGAAAACCCTTCTTGCCGATAAACCAGCCTTTGCTGGTTCAGATGGGCATAGCCTAAAAGAGGGTCTGGCGTAACTACGGTGTCTTCGCCGATATGAGCGACTGCGAAAGACCACTCAAGTGCTAGCAGCGTCAAAACGATGAGTAGTATGCAAGAAATTGTAGCTATAACGAAACTGGAAACTTGCAAAATGAATGATCTAGCGCCGCCTGCCGCTGGTGGCACGGGTGGTGCGCCTACCCGCCTCAGTCTCTGTTCCTTTGTTTCGGTTTCAACCATCGCTTCGTCCCTAGAATTGGAAGTATATGAAAGGGATCGCCGCGTGCGGTGCAAGTCCGACTATGAGCAAAGCAAAACCAGAAAGCAAAACAACCTGAGCATATGCTGGAATGCCATTTTCTCTGAGCCCCTCAGGAATGAAATATTTGAATTTCTCAGGCAAGCGTGAGACGAGATTTGCAAGTACATAAACAGAAGCCGCAAATGGAAGACTTGAATTCCAGAAACTTTCAATTATCGTAGCCTCTGGTGTCAAAGATGGCTGAACTGAGAACAATTGATGATAAATCGCGAACGCCTCACTAGCATCTTTAGCTCTGAACACCACCCACGCAAGAGAGACAAATACAAAAATGAATGCTTGAGCACAGAGGTTCCAAGCAGTCGTCTTTGTCAGATTTTCGAGCAACTTGTTTTTCGAAATGAATTCGTCCAGTATTTTATTGATAGCCAGACCAAACCCGTGCATACCGCCCCAAATAACAAAATGCCATGAAGCACCATGCCAAAGCCCACCAAGCAACATTGTAGTAATCAAATTGACTATCGCACGAGCATTCCCTTTGCGTGAACCCCCGAGTGGAATATACAGATAGTCTCGCAGCCAACTAGACAGACTTATGTGCCAACGGTGCCAAAAATCTTTCAGACTCCTTGCAGAATAAGGCATTTTGAAATTGTCTGGAAGGGTGAATCCAAGGACATTTGCAGAGCCAATCGCAATGTCGGTATACCCAGAAAAGTCATAGTAAATTTGCATGGAAAACGCGAGCACACAAGCCCACGCATCTGTGGTGCTCATGAGATGCGGGTTGTTGAAACCCACTTGAACAATTGGAGCAAGATTATCGCCCAGAGCAACTTTCTTGAACATACCCTGAGCTATCAGAAGAAGCCCAGAATTAAATAGCTTTCTATCAAATTTTGCGTCAGCAACTTCCTGCTTCTCGAAATCCTGATATCGCTTGATTGGCCCAGCAATTTGAGAAGGAAAAAATGCAGCAAACAAGGCAAACTTCAATGGTGAGAAAATCGGTTTATCGCCTTTGAAGATATCAGTCAGGTAATGAATGAATTCGAAAACAAAAAAGGAAATTCCTAACGGAAGAATTATGGGAAGGTCATGCGGAACATTTGCGCTAATCGTGTGAAGAACCGAATTAGCAGCAAGAGCAGCGCTTCCTTCAAAGTTCGCACAAAGTGTTCTAATCGAATCAAGCAAGAAATTCGTGTACTTGAATAATGCCAGGCAGAACAAATTGACGCTCAGACCGGCAATAAATATCAATCTCCGATAATTTCTAGCAGCCGACTTATGAATAGCAAGACCAATCAAGAAGTTGACCAGAGTCAGTCCGAAAAGCAAAAGCCCATAGACTCGCATCCAGCTCATGTAGAACAGGTAGGACGCCAGCAGCAAAATCGGAAGACGCAGCACTTTGGGGGCACGCCAATACAGCAGCGTCACCACCGGCAAAAATAGTAGATATTGAAGACTATTGAATAACAATGTGGCCTCCAGACGAACTATTTTCGTTCATCAACGAATTAATCGCATGAAGAGCAATTCAACTTGAGAACTATTCCTGGATAAGCAAGTATCATTAAAAATTTGCCAGTTCAGCATAGTGACTGCAAATGCCGCTGCTATTGATATCTCCGGAAGCTTAGCGTGCTCTAATCCATTAATGGCGCAATGAAGCATTGCAGCCTAAAATTCTTCTTTGCATCATAAAACTGGCTTTATGAGATCCACTTCAAGAGATTTCACATCGTGATGGCAAAGAGCTGAGCTTTATCCATTTTGTAGTAGCATGAGCGCGGATGGTGACTTTCGACAGCCATTATGTACACATGCGAGGAATCAAATGAACATCAGCTCCATTAAAAAGCCACAGGCTATCTTGATAGCGATCGCCCTGGGATTTTCGACCTTTGGTAGCACACAATTCGCAGGAGCGAAGAGTGATAAGACAGATAAGTCGGCGAAAAAAGCCGCCAAGCATGAGTCTAAAAAGGAATCAAAAAAGTCAAAAGATGAAGTGGTAGTCACTACTTCCGGTAGCACTGAAGCGACAGGGGTTCTACCTCAAGCAGCGAAGGCTCTCGCTGATGGAGACGTCAAAGGATTGGTCGCCTTGTGGACAGCAGATGGCGACTACACAAGTGTTGATGGCGACGTCTGCAAAGGTAGAGACAATCTAGAAAAGAGATTTAGTGCTGTCAAAGCAGATAGTGGTGCACAACAAATAGAATTCGTAACAACAAGCGTTCGAACCTTAGCACCAACAGTAGTGCTAGCGGAAGGAATGGTCAAACGGAAAAATGGGGTCAATGGACCCAGCCCTGAAACTCACTTCTCTATAGTCTTACAAAAACAAGAGTCAGGCAATTGGCTCATTTCCTCTGCTACAGAAACACCATTGCAAGAAACAACGGCTGCTGACCCGCTTGAGCAATTGTCCTGGTTGATTGGCGAATGGTCTGCAGAAAAGAATGGTGGCTCTGTAAATATGAGTGCTGCATGGGCACCACATAAGAATTTCATTGTTTGCACCTATCAGGTAAAGAAATCAGCAGATGCTCCAGTGCTCGAAAGCAAACAAATAATTGGTTGGGACCCACGCAGCGAACAACCGATATCGTGGCATTTTGATTCGAACGGTGGCTACGGTTACGGTTCGTGGATCAAGCGTAATAAGGAATGGTTGGTGGAAGCTACTGGAATTGAAAGAGATGGAAGTTCCACAAGCGCTACCAACATGATCTCCCCCTCAGACAGCAATAACTTTACCTGGCAATCAGTAAATCGCAGTCTCAACGGGCTCTCTTTCAATGACACAGAAGCATTGAAAGTACACAGAGTTAAGTAGACAGCAAAAACTTGATTGGTAAAAGGTGAAAGAAGTGAATACTAAATTACTGAGAATTCTCATCATGTCTGCTGTCAGCCTGACCATTGCGCTACCTGGCTTCGCCAGAGGCGGCTTCGGCGGCGGTGGACGCAGTTTCGGTGGTGGTGGCTTTGGTGGCGGCGGTCGCAGCTTCGGCGGTGGTGGCGGCGGCTTCGGTGGTGGCGGTCGCAGTTTCGGCGGCGGCGAACACAATTTCGGTGGTGGTGGCTTCGGCGGTGGCGGAGATCGCAGCTTTGGTGGCGGCGACCACAATTTTGGTGGTGGCAACTTCGGTGGTGCTAGTGGCTTCGGTGGCAAACAAGGAAATCGTGACTTCGGTGGCGGTTTCAACAGCCTCGGCGGTCAAGGCGGAATGAAGTCCGGCGGCTTTGAGAACCGCGGCAATTTTGGCGGCGGACAAGGCGGCTTCGAAAATCGCGGCAATTTCGGCGGCGGTCAAGGCGGCTTTGAAAATCGCGGCAATTTCGGCGGTCAAGGTGGTTTCGAAAATCGAGGCAATTTTGGCGGTCAGGGTGGCTTTGAAAATCGAGGCAACTTTGGACAAGGCAATCGTCCAGATCAACCAATCTCTTCTAGACCTAATTTCCCGGACCATCTTCCTACTGATGGTGGCTTTGGTGGCATCTCTGGACTACAGAACAAAACCCCGCACACCATCAACCAGAATAATTTGAAGAATCAGGGTCAAAGCATCCGCAATTCTTTCAACAACAATCAGTTCAACAAAAACAATCAGTTCAACAACGTCAACAACGTGAACGTGAACCGTAATGGTGCCTATGGTGGTTACGGTGCATACGGCGGCTATCACCCTTATGGGAACGGATATGCTCACGGCTGGGCAGCATCAAACGCGTACCATGGTTATTGGGGCGGGGCCGGGTGCTGGGGCTACCCAGGTTGGTCTGAAGCATCAATGTGGACTTGCATGGGCATTTCTTCTCTAACAACATTCCTTGGAATGGGGCTCATGGGAGCAGAAATTGCAGGTTCAAATAAAAACAGCGCACCAGCAAGTACAACAAACGTGACTTACCAGGGCGACACCGTGTATGTTAATGGCCAGCCATATGGTTCTTCGCAACAGTACTACCAGAGCGCCCAACAGCTCGCAGCGCAAGCTTATGCAGCTGGACAGGCGGACGCTTATGCAAACCAGAATGCGGCAAATGCTGCAGCTCAAAACAATGCTGGAAACTATCCGCCGGTCGCTCCAAACGTATCATCACAAGCTTCGGCAGCTAGTGGTGGGGGTGACTGGGCACCATTGGGGGTCTTTGCACTAGCAGAACCTGGACAATCACAATCCAACATGATGGTACAGATCGCAATTAGTAAAGATGGCATCGTCCGGGGTAACTACCTGAACCAATTAACAAACGAGCGCTCACAAATTTATGGAGCGCTAGATAAGAAAACGCAGCGTGTCTCGTGGACTATTGGTCAGAACAATAGCACCGTTTTTGATACCACGATTGGCGACCTGACAAAAGATGACAGCCAGATACTTGTGCATTATGGTCCAAACAACACGCAAGAAATGGCGCTGATTCGCTTGAATCAGCCACAAGATGACAGCTCAGGAAGCCAGGCACCATCGGGTCAGACACCGGGAGCCTAACTCCCAAGTCTGAACAGACAACAAGACCCACGCAGGAGTCAGGCACCGGAAGCAGCTTGCTTCCAACTCTGCCGAGGAACGAAAATGAACACAGCAGCGAGACGATGCTTTGCCCTTGCAATGCTCGTCTTGTTGTGTTCATGCAAGACTGTGCAAGAAAGCACGAACTCAGAAGCCGAGCTTTCAAGTCCGCGAAAAATGAAGGCGGAACGCGAGCTTGCGGCAGTTGCTCCGAGCACGAAATCTAACACTAAGCCATACGAGTATCCGCAAAGTATTCCATTTCCTCAATTCCCTGACTCTAAAATAAAATTCTCAATGCCTCCAGCAGTTGAAAAAACAACAGTTACGGTCAGCCTTGAAACGATTCAGAAAAAGGGCAAGGTCATTTCCTTTTACAAAGATTGGTTCAAGAAAAATGGCTGGAAGGTAGACTCAGAAACCAGTACCAGCGGATTAGATTCGTTGACTGCGCAATCAAACAAAAAGTCAGCATCAATTATGGCGATGCCTGATTTAGACAAGACCACGATTCAGATTATAATGAGTACAGAGAGTTAGCGTACTGCTGGAGGTGCTGATTGAACTCCCCACACCTGGAAATCGCCAAAAAGAAA
Organism: Obscuribacteraceae bacterium (SeqCode); assembly: GCA_044226015.1. Classification (GTDB taxonomy): domain Bacteria; phylum Cyanobacteriota; class Vampirovibrionia; order Obscuribacterales; family Obscuribacteraceae; genus JAIEPM01. The sequence continues at coordinate 186,779 of JBGAHS010000005.1, read as the reverse complement.
CAGCAGGAAAAAGCTCGCAAAGTCAGACGAATAATAACGGTCGTACTATCGGTGCTGGTTCTCGGCATTTTCGGTGGCATCTTCTACTTCTGGAAGAAAGAACATCTGACCGTCCCTGATGTCTTGCATACCACAAAATCTGAGACAGATACCGACTCACCAATGGGGGCAGTGACGATAGGCAAACGTATATCAGGTGTCAAATATGAGGAACTCATTCCAGCATCATTTAAGGACAAGTTGACCTACCGCGACTCGAATTATCATGTGCATGTCAAAACCGATATCGACGTAACTAAAGTCATTGCAGCAGATCACTTCGCTGATGACAGAGCGCGAATTTTGGTAAAAATCGACTCCGGCTCAAAAGGGTATTTATACATTGACAAAGAGGGGAAACAAATAATTCCCGTCAACCAAAAATGGGAGTACTGTGGACCCTTTTCCGAAGGCGTTGCCTGTGTTGAAGATAGAATAAGCGGCAAAATCGGTTTTATAAACAAAACAGGAAAGTTTGTTATTCAGCCGCAATTTTTTGTTTCACCATTTTCAGAAGGCAACTCGGTACATCGTGAAGATCAGCTTGAACACAGCAATTTTTCTGATGGACTCGCAGCAGTATACAACTCGAATGTCGCAAAGCCAGAGCTAAATTCATGCGGATTTATTGATCACGCTGGACGATATGTGTTGCCTGCTGCTTACCTGCAGGCTTATCCCTTTGTAGATCAGCGCGCACGAGTACTAGTGAAAGACACGAGCAAATGGAAGCGCCGCTGGGGTTACATAGATAAGAAAGGCAAATACGTCCTTAAGCCTGTATACATGAGAGAGGAAGATTTCTCAGAGGGTCTTGCAGCCGTCCTTGATTACACAGGTAAATGGGGATATATCGATAAAAGTGGCGCCTACAAAATTCCTGCCACCTTCGCTGGTGCCGGCTCTTTCCATGATGGTCTAGCCCCAGCAGCAACTGCTGGCAGCAAAGAGACCGCATCGTGGGGTTACATCAAGAAGGACGGCAGCTGGCTGGTCGAAGCACAGTTCGACAGAGCTGACGAGTTTCACGCTGGCACTGCTTATGCTTGCAATGGCGGACTTAAAGATGGCGAACTGCCTACCGACGAATATGCCATTGATAAAAAAGGCAAGGTTGAAAAGGTGCGAAAGCCAACAAAGCTGCCCATCGACCTTTCCGAGCTAAACAAAAAAGAGTAAGCCTGCGCAAACTAAAAGTAATCCTGCGTAAACCAATTTTGATGTAAGTAAACATACAGGGAAGCTCTTTATCCGTCAAAGCCTCAGGCAAGTTTCGTAGCACGCCCACTACAGAGAAAGTCTTACGAAACTTTCTAATGGTATGCTCATGCCGGCGCATAAGATGAGATGGTTATGATCTTACTAAAACTCCAGATCACAATCCAAGCCCAATTAATTGCTAAACTCAAATTCTGCGATCATCGACACAGCGCGCAATGTCGAGCAACTCAAGAGAAAGGACTAACCTTGCCAAGAATATAGAGAAGCTTCATCGCAGTCTTATGGCTTCTTGCAATTATTCGTGCTGCTGTTAAACTCCAAATATACGCGGCTTTCCCGCTCGGTTCATGGTTCATGGTCATCTTTCGGCTTACTAAGCAAAAAATACGAAGAAACAGAGCTGTGGCAAACACGCTTGGTACCTTTGCGTGTGCCTTTGCATTCTCTTGCAGTCTCAGCGCACAGGCTTCTAACCCGCCATCTATAACCAGCCCGGCTCCCGCGAAGATGAAGTCAAGCCGTTCTAGCGGTGGACCAGGAATGCAATCAACACCGCCATCGGTGCCCGTCAATCCTGTTCCTGCAAGCGGCTTCACACCAGCACTGTCTCCAAGCAACACTCCATCAGCTGGCAGTGGTGGACCCGTAATACCAGATTCAGCGCCGGCACTCCCGTCAACGACAAGTACGTCGGCGGCACCGCAGACAGTACCGCCATCGGGCAGCGACAACAACACTAGCCTACCGGCAATCAAACCTGATCAGCCTGTCTTGCGAGGGCTAGACCGAAGCCTGTCCTTAAGTTCAGCTTTCGATGAAGGCTTGATACGTAGCCCCCGAACCTCTGCAATCAGATTGCAGCTCGGCATTACTAAATCAGAACTCGTAAGAGCGACTGAACTGCCAAATCCAACCATGTTTATGGATAATGGGTACAGAGCAGAATTCACGTACAGATATGGTTTTACTATTCCAATAGAACAGCCATGGAAGCTAGCACTACGAGTGGTGCTTGCTAAGAATATGATCAAACAGACAGACTTGGAAATCTTGAAGTCCTTGTGGATCTTTAGAGCAACTGTCAGACGTGCCTATACCGACCTGGTCGTCGCTCAAGAGCTTTACTCAACTTACACAGAGCTGGTCGAATTGACAGACCAACTACAGAAAATAGCGAAGAAGCGATTTGAAGCGGGTGAAGTAGCAGAGTTAGACGTATACAGAGCTGAGCAAGAAGCATTCAAAGCTCTGGCAGAACAAGAGCAACAGCAATATCGTGTCTTGGAAGCGCGACAAGCTTTGGCTGTAATACTGGGCAGAATGCCAGAAAGTCCTGTCGATGTGCCCCGACTGCCAACCGACGGGACACAACCCAGTTCAACAGGAATTTTGCCTGGTGGCACATTGCCACCACTGCAAGATTGCCTGAACAAGGCAATGGCAAATAGACCAGAGTTAAAAGTGCTGAAGCAGGCAATTAAGACCAATGGTGCTAGCCTCAGACTTGCGTTTGCGAACATCGTTCCGAACACCACCATTGGTGTCGGTAATTCAAACGTTAATGGTCCGACGCAACCCTCGCAAAACCAAGCCGCTGCTGCTCGCGCAATCGCGACTGACCCCAGCAGCATCGGTCCGAAAGACCGCGTCAATTTCCATGGTTTCTTCTTTCAGGTTTACCAAGAAGTTCCCCTCTTTAACTTTCAACAGGGCGACATTACAAAGTTTGGTGCCACTGAAAAGCAGCTCAGGGCAGAGTTGCTAGGACAGGAAAACATGGTGGCGGCCGAGGTGGCAACTGCCTACCAGAGGCTCGCAGGAGCTAAGAGAAAAATAGAGATATTCCAAACAAAACTCTTGCAACGTACACTCGAAATCGCCAGATTGTCGCGACTCGGTTATGAAGTTGGACAGAGTGACATTAATGCAACTTTGCTGGCGCAGCAAGCTACGATTCAGATCAAGACCGACTATCTAACGACACTTGCCACATATCAGCAAGCGTATACGGATCTGGAACAGTCCATGGGAACAGTCCTGCAATAGCGACTTTCTTGTATCAATTGACTCAGAATTCGCGCTACAAGTTTCTGCCTGAAGTCTCATGCTACTTAGTTGGAATACGAGTTCCTTCAATTCCCGCTACAACAAAATTAGTTGCCAGCGCTTGTCTCAAACTGATTCCGATTGCCGGAGCTGGGTCAGCAAGCATGTTTCGAAATGACATCACTGTGTTGTTATCGAAGTGCCCTACAAGGTGCATAACATAACCTCGACCGAACGGAAACACCACAGCTAGAATGCCATCACAAGCAGGATCTTCAGCCTGAAGCTGCCGACTCTTAGCCAGGACACGCACGTCAGGGCGCAGCGTTTTGATCATGTGAGAATCAATATCCATTTTCCAGCTAGCATTAGTCACTGTTCGCGCAAATAGCGTTGCATCAGGTTTCACAATTTCAGCATCATAAACCGCTTGCTTGTTACTATGCCTGTCCCACTTTATGTATCCAGGAAATGCCTGCTCAATAAGATTGTCAGAACTCCAATCAGTCGAAAGAACAAATCCACCGTTTGCCACAAAGTCCCTGACTTGTTGCAAGGATTCTCTTGGTACGCGTCCGGGGCAATTTACCACAACTACGCGGGTTCCCCCAGGCAACATTGACTGCAAATCAGCACCCTTAACCTGCTGAAAGGGAATGCCTAGTGAGCGCAATGTCTTGCTGGAATTATCATAGACGCCTTTGACCTCAAGCACCGTATTTGGTGACAAGCTAGAACTGCGTGCGGCGAATTTAGAATGCGCTTGCTCAAGCCAGCCTCTGAAAACTTCAGGTGGAGTAGCCGATGCTTGCGCACGCATTGGAGATGTTTTGATAACCGAATCTGTCTCAGCGCCGAGACCCTGCAAATGACCGCCTGGGTTCACAGTAATCTGGTCTACGTTACCTTGAAGCGGCGTTTGAGGGCTATCTTTTGTCTGAACACGAAAGCTTGTTGTTCCAGCAAAATCTGAAGATTGAACAGCAGATGCAGTAGGTTTGGGCTTCGAATTGGCACTCGTCCCCGCTTTTCTAAAGTCTGGAGCAGCTTTTGGCATAGCATTCGTGTTTGCGGCATCTATTGAAACGCCCGAAAAGCAGGTGATTGCAGCTACCGAAGTGAGCAACAGCGACGTTTTAAGCAAACCCATGCGGCAAACCTACAATTTTGAAAAGAAAGGAACAGGTAAACGACAACAAGGATAGATGACGACAGGCAAAATCCGATGTTCCGCCAGCAAAAGAATACTACAACCGCCGGACCGCTTGGCATCATCAAGATTCACATTAGTCTTGCAACTGAGCGGGACGATGTATAATTTAAATCCTCCAAGCACTTTTCAAGTGCCGACGTAGCTCAGTGGTAGAGCAACGGTTTCGTAAACCGTAGGTCGTGGGTTCAAATCCCACCGTCGGCTATTTTTAATTGGAATCGAAATAATTGCCAGGACCACGGTAGTACCTCCGCCAGAGAGAAACTCTTGGGGGTAGCCAAACGGTGCTGATTGTTTCTTTGATACTTTTTGAGGCTGGTTCTTAAGGAACATCCTCCAGTACAAAAGCACCTTGCGTGAAGTTGGAACTTGCTTCTTCACTCCATGCAAACTTGCAGCTGGTACTATGGGCGATGGCAAACTGAACACTGGCACCTTACTGCGATCTCTGCATTGTTAATGCATCCTTGTCAGTCACAGGGATCTGGCGTAAACTTACATTCGGCGCTGCATGCGTTTATGGATTATAAGATTGATTTAGATCAGCTTGCGCAAGGTGTTCCAGTATTTTCCTCTGAGACCTTAAAAGGTGATATTTGGCCAGAGGACATAGAAGAGTTCCTTGCTGACCTCCGCCAATCGCGCAAGTCGGGATATTATAAGCAAGGAGAGTGGCTGTGGGTGAAGCGCTGACTGCATATGATGAAATCATTGATTTCCTTGCGCGTGGCTCAACGTCCGAAGAAGTGATTGCATTTCGCCCATCAAAAAAGGCTCAGCAGCAAGTCCGCAAATTGCTAATTCGAAATAAGTGCGGCGACCTTACTATGGAAGAGACTCTTGAACTTGAACGATTAGGAAAGCTGGAGCACCTCATACAACTAATCAAGGCACGAGCAAAACTACATATTGATGAAGACTAGCTCTGCCCAGCCTTTGTGCCAATTCTTGCACTTATCTGTTTGAAGATCCAAAAGAGAAGCAGCGGTCCGGGTAGAGATTAGAGAGGCTCTGGCAACGAGCGGACATTATCCATAGCCCCTAACATTTCAGAGCATTATGTTCGGAAGAGCTGGGTCGGTTTCAGCTCGCGCTTTGACTCGCATGCCGGTACCACATGATAAAATCAAGGGCATCAGTGTTGGTGCGAAATGGACAGCTTCGAAAACAACGGCTTCTTACTGCTCAAGAAAATAGTCAGCGATGAGCAAATAGAAAAACTAAAGAATTCAATTGATGCGTTGAACAGTTTGCCGAGCGCTCCGGGAGTAAGACACCTGCTTCGAAGAAGTTTAGTCGTCCGCCGTCTCGCAAACTCACCGGAACTCCTTAGCATCGCAGGAAAGCATCTGGGTTTAAATGCAAAACCTGTCAAAGCAATTTTCTTTGACAAAACACCGACATCAAATTGGTACGTTACATGGCACCAAGATTTGACGATTGCCGTCAAACAAAAAATTGATGTTGCTGGATATGGCCCATGGTCAACGAAAGATTCGATTCCTCACGTACAGCCGCCAGCGTCTGTGCTTGAGCAAATGCTAGCGATAAGAATTCATCTGGATGCATGTTCTGCGGAAAATGGTGCAATCAACTTCATCCCGGGTTCACACAAGATTGGAAAGCTAAACCATGAAGATATCGGTGAATGGAAAGTAAAGAATAACTTCATCTGTTGTTCGGCAGAAAAAGGCGATGTAATAGTGATGCGCCCACTCATTTTACATAGTTCGAGCAAAGCCTCAAAGCCCGAACATCGCCGTGTTTTGCACATTGAATATGCTGCTGTAGACCTTGCCGGTGGCTTAAAGTGGAACGAAGCGAGTGGGCTAGATGGTGTCGAATTATTGATGGCAATTGAGGAGGAATTCGGACTGGAGATTCCAGATAATGTCGCCGAGCAATTGCATACCGTGGGCGAGACTTACGAATACTTGCTCATGAGATTGAACAGCGCACCTGCTCGCGAGTGCTTAAGTCAAAGAATTTTTTACAAGCTGAGACGAGCCCTGATAAATAATTTTCAAGTGAAGAGGTCGTCCATAGAACCAGATACGAGGTTAAGTGAGATTCTCTCGATCGAAGAATTGGAGAATGGATGGCCCTATCTTCCGCTGTTTATAGAAATGAATACGCCTGACTTCAAACGAGCGAACGAATTCATGGGTTTCAAACTAAACGACGAAACGCTGACGGTTAGACAACTTGTTAAGGCTCTGATATCACTAAATTGGGATTCGTTTTCAAAAGAGCTAAACACCGATCAAGAGATCTGGCGCAGATTGGTTGAAGTGGTCGTGCGCCAAACGAGCGTGAATCCAAGTGATGTGGTGCCGTCAGCTAAATTTGCTAGCGACCTCGGAGTATGTTGAAACGTTACTGAGTCGTTGAAATACCAAAAGCTGGACCGGGATCAGGTCCCGAAAAAAAGAGAAGCAACAAAAAACTGCCGATAGAGAACCAAACAAGAATCGGAATAAGGCACACTGTGCAAATCGCTGTTCTTAAGAATCCAGTTTTCGCTCCAGCAGCCATTGAAACACCTATCAGATGCCAGGCAACAATGCCTGGCATCAAGTAAACAACTATAGGATGGAAATTTTGCACACGCCTCGGATAATAGAATAGCGTAACTTCCAAACCAGGAAATAAAAGATACAAGCAACCCAAAACAATATAGGGCAATACCAAAACTATCAGAATCGATTTATTCTTACTGGACCAATCGAAAAATTCCATAAGCATCAACAGAATGTAGGATTCAAAATTGACTAACATCTAATTTATGGCCCTACTGTTTCTTTCGACGAATTTCTCTAGCGCTACAGCGGGTTCCAATAATTCCTTGAATTCCTTGAATTACTTCAATTCAATTCAGACAGCCCTAACTCTACTCTATCGCTTCTCTTAAAGACTGTCTACGCCGCATTGACCAAATACTATTCGCGTATCCTCTTTGTAGGCAGCTCATGCGAGCGAGTATACCCATTGGAGTAGCATCGTGCCTTTGAATTAACTGTTGCAGCAAGTTTCCGAAGCTGCACAGCCCGCAGTCGAGCCTTCGCAGACTCAGCGCTGTGATTAAGCTTTGTCAGCAAGTCAGCGTAGGAGTCAAGACACTCAGCTTTATCAATCATGTGATAAGAAAATTCCTGAGGTTCACGCCGCTCAGCCACGTCAAAGAGCACCAACGCTTTTTCAAAATATACTTTTGCTTGAGCATAATTGCATTCTTTACATAGCAAGTTTCCATTTTGAATAAGAGCCTCGATACGACTGAACTCATCAATGGGCTTTGCCCTCACTTTTTTTCGCTCTGGCTCCAATACCCCAGGCCCAAATGTGTCAGGAGGAATCAATCGCTCAATGCTGTACCTTCTTTCGCCAGCTTGACCAGCGCAACAAGGAAACAAGAGCAGAGCTATCACAAGAAAAATTGATTTCAACCTTTCCACTTCCTTAGCCCAGGACTGGAAGAACTAATGCACTTAATATTCGATTATACTTGGTCAGCGACGCTTCTGCTCGTCTCAGAAGGCAACAGCTAGTCTCTGGCTACAGATACACGCACGGGGAAATAATTTTTAAGCGCTGCCAGCTGTCAACGAAGACAACTAGCCGCTAGCACTGATTCAAGCTAGCTATTAGAATGGATGAATAACTGTCATCCACAAACACTGCTTACTCACTTCTGAAGCCAGCTGCCTGCGTTAGTCAGATTAATGCCTGCATTGAAACAGGCATTCTGCCTTAGCGCAGGCGGAAACTTCAGTTGCCCTCTTTCAAAGTCTCAATACAGTGATAGGTCGCAATGTTATTTTTCGCTATCTAACAGCCATAGCCTCAAGGAGATTCTGCATGATTCTTACACTCGAAAAACAAAATGACAAAACAATCTGCGAAGACACTGCAATTGCAGACTCGTCCGGCGATACGCAAGAAGTAGTACCCGATATGGTGAACGCGCCCGATCGCGAAACCAAACTTACTAGCCCCTCTACTATCATTCCAAAAGCGTTAGAGACTACTTCCGACACGAACAATAAAAGATCAGAAACGAAACCACGGGCAAAGGCACTCACAACAATAATCAGCATTCTTGTTTGCCTCGGAATTCTAGCACCTCTAACACTCCCTTGCGGGAGAGGAATCTCTATGAATAGCCTTGTTAAAGGTAACATGCGCACAGTGCAAATTGCCGCCGAGTCTTTCGCCACCGATAACGGTGGCATCTATCCCATTTCAGCGAAACAACTTTCGCCATATCTTCCAGGCGGCTCTCTAGAAATCGGAGGAAAGCAAGGAACTATGCCAGTCAACCCAATAAATACTGCGGAGAAAAGTCTAGTAGACGGGCCAGTGATATTATCTAGCAAGGCAATAGCCGACCTTAGAGAACGACGTATTAGCAAGTCACCACTCAAACCCGGTCAAGTTGAATATTGCGCTGTTGAAAATGGAGCAAGTTATGCGGTGATTGGAGCGAATTCGGACGGAATGCAAATTCCGGGAGTCGGTGGACGTGTTCTCGTTCTTAGCAATCAATAAATTGGCAATCAATATCAACTTGCATGTGACGAAAGCAACAGCAATTAGCGAACCGAGCGACCTCGCCGCCAGGAAATCATCACCCTGGATTCTCAATCCAGCTGCAGACATATTGTTCTGTTGCGGGGGTGCAGCCTGGCTACTATTCATTTTGCAGAATTCCATATCCTACTTCCTCGCGCCTTCCCTTGTGCAGATGACAAGTTTAACAATTTTGACTTGCTCACACTTGTTCTCTGAGGCGCACGTAAGTGCCACCCTCTTCAAAATCTATCGAAATAAAGACACGCGAGAACGATTTGCCATAAGCACTCTCTGGCAACCAATTATCGCTGCAGCCCTTTGCATTGTCGCACTTAAATACACAACCTTCCTTGGGGTACTACTGAAAATATACTTCCTTTGGCTTTACCAGCACTTCACCGGACAAGCTTACGGTTTGATTCTCTTGTATTGCATAAAATCCAATTATGTAATGAGCAAAATCGATAAGTCGATTTTGGCGGTTTTGTTGTACATCACAGCATCGGTGCCCATTACATATCAACTGGGGCAGGAAGCCGGTTCCATGAAAGAATTTCTTGGAATCGACTTACCTCCATGGAATTTTCTACCACTTCAAATTCACCAATTTAGTCAAATAATGCTGCTAACCGTCATCATCATTTTTGTCTTAAAGCTCGCTTCTAACGGGGCTCGTCAGAGCAATCAGTTTCCGCTACCTGCCATTCTCACGCTACTAACCATTGTTGTTGGGCTCTCCGCAGACCAACAACAATTCGGAGAACTATGGTTTTACCTGCCAGCCTTTTTCCACGCAACTCAGTATCTGACGATTACGGCATCGCAGTATATCAAAGAGGCAAGTAACCTTGCCAAAGCCGCTCAGCCAAAGCTTGCTTGGAAGCAAGTAGCAATTGAAGAGGGGCTGAACTACTACAAGAATTTGCTTCTAATTTCGGTAGCAATTTACGTCTTGCTCCCCGTGTTAATACATTTTCTCGGCTTCAATTGGCAATCATCTTTTGCCAGCGTTTTTGTTGTAATAAATCTCCACCACTTTGCCACAGATGCAATCATCTGGAAACTACGCGACAAGAAAACTCTACGAGAACTGGTTTGATGCTAAAGCTCATTTCATTGACAGAAAGCCAGATAGGTTGACGTTTTTGCACGAATGTACAGCGCTCGATTCACGCAAATTTCACTTTCAGATCTCTAGAGTTATGTTGCCACGACCATGCTCAGACACGCCCAAGAAGCACTTGCTCTGCGGCTTTTAACAAGCAATTCATTTGAACAATGTCCAGAAAATTGATTCATCGAATAGAACTTGATACCACTTCATTGCGAAAGAAAACCATCAAGGAGAAAGATGATGATATTAGATAACGTTTCTGTTAAGAAGACAGAGAGCTATGTTGGAGAGGCTGCGTCACTAAATACAGGTGCTTTTGCAAATCCAAAAGAGTTTTTGGATACACTACAAAAGAACTTCCCGAAGATTGCACAGACTGACCCCACCTTCATATCCAAAGCTGATCTAGAACTCTATGCTTCAACCGGTAGCGATGACAAAACAAAAGCAGCGGCACGAATTGCGGCTGCGCATTACGATGAACTCAAAAACATGCACCGCAGCGACAATTTACTTCCACTTGTGAGTTCTGGAACGAAATACAACAGCAACGTTTTAAACTACTATGAGATTGAGATGGACAGTAAACTCTATGACGGGAACATGAGAAACACAATTGTACAAAGAGAGCTAAGGGACGGAGTTTTTTTAGGACTAATCGGTGGTAATGCTGTTGTGTGGGGGCTGGTTGCAGCTTTGAGGGGTAACCCCGTAATGGCACTCGCAGCCGCCGTCGGTGGAGGTTCTTTCTGCTACATGCTGGGCAAAGACATGTACAACGCGCCCACTGCAATAAGAGAGCTTTCTTCAAAAACTCAACGGAACCTCTCATCCTGGTCTGAATTCAAAGCCTAGGATCTGAGCCCCAGCTCGTCTCTTCCCTAAATGGATTCAATAAACCAGACAAATCCCAAATTTCGAGATTCAGGAGAAAGACTACAACAGTCATTTTGTATTTGCATCAGCCCATAATGTACAATTGAATCTATCCAGCCGAGGTGCGAAGTGTTCAAGAACATACGCCCGATGATTTTGCTTATGCTGACCTTTGCGCTTTCGTCAACAAGCACTTTGGCGCAAACGAAGTCTGGCGCAGCTAGCTCAAAAGTGCGTAGCAACCTTGGCGCAGCATCGGACAAACAAGCAAAAACTCGCGAAGCGGAAAAACAAGCTAGCTCAGCGAAAACCTTGACTCAATCTCAGCTATGGGCTCTGGCATGTTCAGCAGTTCTTACCGAAAAGAACCAGGAATCCCACGATATTCTCTGGACCGCAGCAGCAACTGAAGAGAACATCAGGCATGAGAAACGAGCATTGGCCGAAGGGTGGGATATAAACTCTCGAAATGATTTGCTGAATCGTCTCAATTCCCTTTTGCTTGATGGACATCGAAAGAGCTTTGATGAATTTGTAAAAATCGCTCAAACACCGGGGATGTCGCCAGAGATAACACAGCGATTAGCACAAGAGTATGGCGAAGACGTAAGCGAAAAGTTGAAAATCGCTAAAGAGTACGGTCCCAGACTGGGGATGCGTTCAATCATTGCCTTCGACTACTGCCGATATATTTCACTCTGTCGCTGGGGCACTCTCTGCAGTTACATCAGCCAGGATGAAGCTTGGGGAAAGATTATGCCAATAGCACAATCTTTACAGAATTCATTTCCATCATGGAAGGAACTCGGCGAAAATTACATGATTGGGCGCAAATTTTGGCAACCCAAATCAGATCAGGAAGCAGCAATTAATGCGGCGTACAAGAAGCTTCTTACTGATCCAAACAGTCCATGGCTGAAGATTCCCTGGAATACAAAACTCACTTCTTCAGCGGGAACACAATGATAAAGCAAAGATTTCTAGGAGCGTTGCTGTTGCTCGCTAACTGCGCTGGCAATTTTAATGCAGCAAATGCTCAAGAGCCCGGATCTGAATTGGCATTGAGAGCCTTCGGTCTGGTAAATAAGGGTCAGTTCGAAGAGGCAGCTGCATTAGCTAATCAAGCTCTCCAAATAAATCCGAAACTGGCACCAGCGTACTATGTTATTGGAGAAATCAATTTCAAGAGAAAACAATACGATGCAGCAGAGTTGCATTATCGCAAAGCAATTCTCTACTTTCCTCAGTTTGCACCACCAATTGCAGATTTAGGCAGAATAAAGTGGGAGCGCGACAAAGACGCAGCAGCAGCAATAGCGCTACTGACACATTCTCTTGAATATTCAAAAACTGATGACACCGTGTTTGGATATCGCGCAAGCTTATATGAGGTACAAAAAAAATATGACCTCGCGATCGCAGACCTAACTCACGCCATAGAATTGACGCCCCGTTTTGCGCACTACTATGAACGAAGGGCTAAGGTCAAATTTCTTGCAGGTGAGGAAAAGTCAGCTATCGCGGACATGGGCGCGGCTATTAATCTTGACGGAAAAGGAGAGACCTACGTAGAACGCGGCACGCTCTACTTTTTCTCCAACCAGCTCACCCTCGCAATCAGCGACTTCCAAACCGCTGCTGCCAAAGACTCCAAGTACAAAGGGCTGGCAGAAGCGGTTACGGCATACAAGCTTTTCAAAGAAGACAAACTTACTGAAGCTGAAAAACTGATACTGCAATTCCCCAAAGAAAGAACACTTATCGACAATTTCGTTCGTGGACACTTCGCCCTGGCTCAAACGAGGTGGTCGACAGCAGGTTGGTATTTTGAGAAAGTACTGCAAGACTCCCCCAGGTTTCCGGCAGCTTATGCGGACAGAGCCTTATTGAAAGCATCATTCGACAAAGACTTTAAAGGCGCCCTTTCAGATATAAGTACCGCCCTTTCATATAGAAAAGAGCCCGATTTCTACTTAACCCGAGCGGCCATCTATATCATTCAAGGAAACGAGGCGCTTGCTCTTTCCGACATAAGCAGTGTTCGCAAGCTTGATCCCACGAATAAATTTGCCATGCGCGTCAGCGCAGGTATGCATTATAAAAACAAGAAATTCACAGAAGCACTAGCCGACTGCGACCAACTGGTGAATAACAAAGCGACTGCCAGAGACTATGTTTTTCGCGGATTTATTTTATTGCATATGTCAAAACTCGATGAAGCCTCAAACGATTTCAAAAAGGCTTTAGAACTTGACACAGATTACTCGACAGCTCATTACGGACTAGCCGCCGTCAGTATGAATAAAAAGGATGATAAACAAGCTCTTGAACAAATAAACCTGGCGATAAAATCAAATCCATCCGACGATCGTTTCATCTATCTAAGAGCACAAGCCTATATGCTCAAGCATGATTACAATCATGCTTATACTGATTTTGCCAGACTCATTAAAGCAGACAAAACTGACATCAAGGCTCTCATGGGAGCTGCAGTAGCTAACTTTCAGATGTCTAACAATGATGTGGCCAAACAATATTTGGACGCAATTCTTCGAATTTCTGCTAACAATCAGGAAGCCCTTTATTTGCGAGCGTTGGTGGCAAAACATTCTGCCAACTATAGCGCAGCAATCACCGATTGTGATGCCGTTGCAAAACTATGCGCCACAGAGACAACAGGAAAATGGAGCGAACTTCATTGCATTTCGCAGGGATTGCAAGCTGATGCATTGATGCACATGGGAAAATACAAAGAAGCCATTGAAAAATGCAAAAGCGTTTTGGCAAATGCGGGAAATAGCCCGAGCATGGATAGCAGCTTGCGGTCAGCGATTAGCAAAGTCTCAAAGGAAAGCGAATCGATGCTTGCGATTGCGAGCAAAGCCACAGACTCAAGCGTAATGGTGAAAGCCGCCGGCGATTACATAGCGAAGTCAGATCCAAAAGCACAAATGCTTGATGGATTGTTTAAACATCAGTTTGCGACAAAGCGATTCCTCTTCCTATCAAATCGCCCGGAGCCGAGAATTCTATACTACGCAAAGTTCGCGGAATCATTCCTTGACTTCATTGACAGAGACTTCATCAAGCTAAAAAACGCGCCCCTCACCAGAGTTTATATAGTTGAGAATCATAAGGACTTCTTGGACTTCGTTTTTCATCATTTTCCCGAGGAACACGAGGCCAGGGCGGCATTCTTTTCAGGACCTAATGCCATCGTATTTGGTGACGAGGACGGAATTGAAGTATTTGCCCATGAGATAATGCACAAGGTTGTCTTCGACAACATGACCGTCCTAGATAGATGGGCGCGAGAGGGAGTCTCAGTATTTTTCGAACAGATTTTTGGATATTACGATAATGACAAACTTGTACTAAAATTAGGATTCATTAGTCCTACAAGAAGCAGAGTGCTTACCGATGAACTTCCAAAAGTAAAATTGGACGCTATTCTCCATGAAAAAGACGTGACTAATCACGAAGCTGAGGTCGGACTTGTTTCATTCTTCCTGAATGAAGACAACAAATTTAAGCCTTATCTAGAAGTTGCTCGCTTGAATGGACTAGGTAAAGCGAACTCCTTATTAGAAGCGGTATATGGAAAACCTGTTGGAGAATTGGAACCTCAATGGAGTGAGTTTTTGAAGAAACTAGTCGCCAATAGAGGCAATAGCTCTCATTATATGAAAAGCCAAATTTTCGATTCCAAAGCAGACTTCGACGAAGCGGAAAAGCACGGATTCATTGAAGAGGGCCCAGACATGAAACTGCTACCGACGGAAGACTTTAAGCCCGCAATTCCTCAAAGCTAGATAAATCGATGAGTGATCGCATTCAGTTATTCTAGAAGTTCCATCTATTTCAGGTTTCTTTTGTTTCAAATTTCAAAAGATCAAACTTGACTGAATCGAATTGTTCAGGTTAGACTCAAACTTATATCTTCGAGCAAAAAAGGAGGCGCGAATTATGAATGAGAGTGTTTCATTTGGCGGATGCTTCGCTGGTACGCGCCTTATTGTCGCTCAGGGCTAAAGCTTTCAAAACAATATATGTGAGCTAAGCTTCGACAGAGGCTGTGCACCGCATCCACACAGATTTTTCCGGTGGAGCGAAGTAAAAGCCGCCAGGATGGTGGCTCTCCCGACCTGTTTGGTCGGTACTTTTTCACAGCAACTCAAGGACAAACTCCAATGATTTCAAAACAATTAGAGGCGCTCGTTGTAGCGCCGTACTCTTGCGCGAGAATTATCACGCAAGATCGTGATTCATTCATGATTCGAACAAATCATGAGGAACTGCGAGCAGAACTTAGTGGAAAATTTCGACACTCTTCTGAAAGCTACTCAGACTTTCCTGTGGTCGGTGATTACGTAAGAATCACAAGATCAACAGACTTTGCGTTGATTCACAGCTTGCTTCCAAGAAAGAACTTGATGGCAAGGCGTGCCGTAGGAGAGAGTCACGAGATGCAGGCTATTGCCGCAAATATCGATAGACTCTTCATCGTTATGTCAGTCAATAGAGACTTCAACCTGCGAAGGCTTGAGCGCTATTTGGTGGCAACTGCAGCTTACGATATTCCCACAGCCGTTATTCTCAGCAAGATGGATCTTTGTGAAAACCAAGACTCACTTTTAGAGCAGCTAAACGATGCTGTTAAGCAGACTCCGGTACACTGTATATCAGCATTCAATCAAAATAGTATTGAACAACTGAATGTTTATCGGGGAAAAGAACAGACACTTTCCTTTGTGGGCTCAAGCGGTGTTGGCAAATCGACATTGATAAATTCTCTAATCGGTGAGAACGTTCTTGCAGTCTCAGAGATAAGAGAGTCCGATCAACGTGGACGACACACCACAACCAGACGTTGTTTGTTTCAACTAGCTGATGGTACTTCTGTAATCGACACACCTGGCATGAGGCAATTTGCCTTAGCCGATGTGGAGGAAGGTGTTCAAAAAGCATTTTCAGAAATTGTCGAGCTTTCGGAATATTGCAAATTTCGAGACTGTCGACACATCAGCGAGCCAGGATGCGCAGTTAAAGAAACCGTAGACGGCTCTCGACTTCAAAACTGGTTCAAACTGGAAAAGGAGGCAGCGTTTGAAGCGCGCAGTAATGACCGACTGCTCGCAAATAAAGAGAAACAGAAATGGAAAGTCATTCACAAGGCAAATCGAAAAAGACAACGTGAGGGATTCTAGTCAGAAAGTGCTCATCGCCTGGAAAGACGATTCACCGCACGCCCTCAACCGTGTGACACAACTGTAATGCTGATACCGGACATACTTCCTATGCCGGTATCAGCTATCTATGTTCTATTCTAGTCAGTGACAAATGTGTAATGCGTTTTCAATTCAAGGTTTGCTCGAGTGAGCCATGCGTCTTGTTTCTGCTTCTCAGGAAAAGCTTCTCTCAACTTTCTCAGAGCGAACTTCTCTGTAGCATCGTCATGCATCGACCTGGCGCAAACAGCAAGAGATGAGGAAAGATGTGCCACGAATGGCGGGTCTTCATTAGTTACAAAGC
The DNA here is from genome assembly GCA_044226015.1 of Obscuribacteraceae bacterium (SeqCode). Lineage (GTDB taxonomy): Bacteria > Cyanobacteriota > Vampirovibrionia > Obscuribacterales > Obscuribacteraceae > JAIEPM01. Next base: position 170,166 of record JBGAHS010000005.1, on the reverse strand, counting down.
TAAGCCCACTTTTGAAAAACTTCGACGCCTGCTCAAACTGATTTTTGTTGAATGAAACCTTACCGAGTTCGATATAAAGAAAGAACCACTGCGCTGAGTTTCTTGCCAGATGAAATCGCTGCATTAGCTTTTCGTTCTCCAGTCCAGTTTTCAAAGCATCATCATCGTTGCCAGCTTCTCTTTCTAGACGTTGAAGAGTTGTTAGATGTCCAAAATAATTCAAAACTAATTTACCGATGTGTTTTGCGTAAATATCACATAGCTTTCGCTGCTCAAGCGCTGCAGATTTCGAATTCCCCATCAATAAATACATTTCAACTTTACGGCGTTGTAAGCGCAAGCGCATGGCTGGGTTTGCTTCCAGATATGGTTCACACTGGTTATCTAACGCAAGCTCGACCTCTTTCAACTCTCGCAACGCATCGTCATATAATTTCAAGTTCGACAAGCAATGTACAAGAAGAAGTTTGGTATTAAGTACAGCACTATTAGCTAAATGTCCGCTAATTGCTATCGAAATAGCTTGACGGTAATCAGCAGCGGCGGCAGCAAACTCTTCCTTTTGCAAGTGCGCCGCAGCACTCTTTGAGAGCTTTCCGTACTGTGATTCAGCATTTGCTTCCAACGCTTCAACAAACGGCGCCGACCAGCAACACTGGATTATTAATACTGCGACGAGCCATCGCAAATACACTATTCATCATCCTCAGAGCCCGAGTTCTGCGTCCAAATCCCTGGTCCAAGAACTACCCTATAACCATAAGTTCTGGCACTTTCAACTAGCCCCGGGCAATCAGCGCCAATACGTTTGCGCAAACGTTTAACACAAGCTCTGAGGGCACCAACACTTGATTCTGAATCAGACTTCCAGACCTGGTTCAACAACTGTTCGGTCGAATAAAACTGTTCAGGATGCCGCATCAGGAATTCAAGAACGGCAAATTCTTTAGGTTGAAGAACAATTCTCTTGCTTCCTTTTAGCACCAGACTAAAGTCTTTAGGGTCAAGAGCGACTTCACTATTGGCGTTGCCTCCAATTGTCTGGACCATATCAAAAGGACGACGCAACAAAGCTCTGATTCTTGCAGCAAGTTCTCGCAACTGGAACGGCTTCGTCAAATAATCGTCAGCGCCGGAATCAAAGCCTAATTCCTTATGCTCGATATTTCCTTGTGAAGTCAACATCAAAATCGGAATCTTGCCACCGCCGCTTCGGAAGTTTCGACAAACCTCGATGCCAGAAAGACTCGGCAACTGCCAATCAAGTATCACAAGGTCATACGGGTAAAATTTCAGCAAATCTTGCGCTTCTTTTCCGTCCTCAGCTAATTCAACAGTATGATGTTCTCCCTCAAGCCAATCGACCAATGATTGGGAAATTAAGGGGTCATCTTCTACAACCAGGATTTTAGCCATCTTCTTTATTCGCGGAGAAACAATGGTTAGAATATACAGGTTACTAAGTCATCGATTAAAATGAAGTTACGCAACCAGAGTCTAGTTCTTACAGGACTTCCACTAGTTTGTCAACTGCTATTCGTATGGATTCTTGTGGCTGCTAATGCGAACCTTGAAAAAGCAGCGGCTGTGGAAGGTCATGCAAAAAAAGTTCTGGCATCATGCGATGAAATGCGAATGGGGTTGTTCGCCAACTATTTAGTCCTCACCTCTATGCGCATGGCTGAATCAAAAGAGTATATTCCCGTACTCGACCGCGGCAAGGCTCTTATGAAAGAGAAGGTTGAGGCTTTAAAGACTCTGACTGCCTCTGATACAAAAGCTAAGCCTGCTATTGAACACTACCTGGACTCAATCGCTCACATTCAAGAACTTTGCGATGAAGGACAGAAGAGCTTCCTTTCAAAAGACACCGTTCCAAAATTTAAGTCTTACCTCGACCAGGGGGAGTTTTTCGAAGAGTTAGCAGTTTACTCAAAAAGGCTTACTTCCGATATAGCAGCCATAAATGATATCTACATTCCACTGGTAAAAGAAATGATGCCAGCGGAGTTGGAAAGACGCAAAGCATTGAGAACATTTCTGGTAGGCGGTGTGGTGTTCAATATTGCAATAACCGCAACTTTAGCCTGGATGTTCGGCAGAACAACCGTAAAGCGAATGGACAAATTGATTTTTAAAATCCGCAATTTCTCAGTGGGAAAGATCGAAAAGACACCATTAGGTGGAAATGATGAACTGGCTGAACTTGATACCGTATTTTCCGAAATGGCTGCGCAACGCGAATCTGCTGACGAAATAAAAAAGAATATTCAAGCAATGGTAAGTCACGACATTCGAGCACCACTCACATCATTGCTGGGAATGGTGCAGGTATGCCGTGACAGTACCTACGGAGAAATTCCTCAAAAAGTAGATACGACATTAATGCGAGTAGAGTCCGAAATCAATCGCTTGGTTCGGCTTGCAAATGATCTTCTGGACATGGAGAGGCTCGAGAGTGGCTCTCTGGAGCTAAACTTGAGAGAGATTACGGCAATGGAACTATTGACTCAAGCACTAGACTCGGTGCGCGGACTTGCTGATGCAAAACAGATACAGCTTGAGCTATCGGCAGCAGACCAGCTGTCATTCTCTTGCGATGCCGATAGAATGGTTCAAGTCCTGGTAAATTTGATTTCAAATGCAATTAAATTCTCGCCAAGAAAATCGAAGATAGAACTGAAAGCTAGCAGTCAAACTGCAACAAAGAGAACTCGCTTCGAAGTTGAAGACCATGGCAAAGGACTTTCTGAAGAAGAACAAAAACATGTTTTTGAAAAGTTCAAACAGCTAGACCAGGAAAGTCAGGTGAAACGACAGGGAAGCGGACTGGGTCTTTTCATTTGCAAGTCACTTGTAGAAGCTCATGGTGGCATCATAGGTGTGACATCAAAGCAAGGTGAAGGTTCCATTTTCTGGTTCGAGATTTAGACCTCCTCAATTAGAAATTAGAAGAGGACTGAGGGCAGATAAGGTCACGGTTACCTTATCTTGCCGTCAGCCCTCTGGGCACCAGGGCAGGGAAAACTATTTCTTTGGATTATTGTTTGGAAGAAGGAAATCAACCAATACCTTCGTTCCGACGCCCACCATACCAAACTTCACCACAGGCTCAGCTTGTTTGACTGCGTTTTTAGCTTCTAGTTCAGCTCTGCGCGAGAGTTCTTCTAGCTTCCTGGCAGCTTCGTCAGCAGCCTTTCTGGCATCCTCAGCGGCTTTATCAAATTTGTTAGCTGCAGCTTTGGCTGCACCATCCAATACTTTGACTCCTGCTGCCGCACCCACTTTGGCAGGAGTAGTATCTATCCCCGCTCCCTTTGCAAGTTCGTCAGCACTCTTAAAGGCGTCTTTTAGTTGTTCCCTTGCTAGTTGCTCTACCAGGGGCACTCCTGCCTTTGCACCACGTACAGTGCCATCCACGAGCTTCTCAGCTTCCTTCACTCCATCTTTCACGGCGTTACCCATTCTCTTCGCATCTAATTCTGCGCTTCTGACTGTCTCATTCAACAGCTTCCCGCCTTCTTTTGCTCCATCTTTCACTACGTTGCCCAGTCTCTGCGCATCTAGCCCCGCACCACGCACTGTCTCATTCAACAGCTTCCCGCTTTCTTTTGCTCCATCTTTCACTACGTTGCCCAGTCTCTGCGCATCTAGCCCCGCACCACGCACTGTCTCATTCAACAGCTTCCCGCTTTCTCTTGCACCCGAAGTCACAAGCTTACCTATCTGTGCAAGACCGTTAGCTATTTGCGCACCAGCCACGGCACCAGCAGTAGAGGCTTCCACGGCAATTTGAGCGGGAGAAGGAAGATCAGCGCTAATTTTTTGTGCAGAGTCGGCGTCTCTTTTCGCGAACAAATCCAGCTGAGGAATGAGTGAATTGGACCCATCAGGTCCTTCTCGTCTCTGAACTTGATGATTTCCATTCAAATCATTTGCAATACTATTGAACAAACTGGCCGTTGTGTTGTCGTTTGAATTCGTGGAAAGTTCCAATTCATCATGCTTGAAATTCGTTTCTGACATCGCGCATCCCTCGTCTTTTGTGCCCTCACATGTTTCAAGAAACATCTGATGAGAAGAAGATAAGGGAGCTGAATGACCCGAGAGTGACATCTTCACTTCAGGAGCAATATCTCCAGTAAGCGCGGACTCTTAACAGGCCTATGATGGGACGTTACTTGCAGTGCCATTGCTCGTGGAGCCAGAAGACTGATTAAGCCAATGTAGGATAAAGAAGGAATATTAAAAGTGACATTCCAGGGCAATTTCTTCGTTTAATCGGGTCAATTTTGTGGACTATTATGTACGGCAGGGTAGGATACACACTTCATTCCTCAATGCTGTCACATCCTCGACGCAGCATCCCTGTCACTTAGTATTTGACTTTATATACGCTCTCCTCCAAGCCTCTTTCAAAAGAGGCTTGGACCTTTTTTGATACATTCGATATTTAGTAAAGTTTCCAGCTTATCACTATTACTGAAACACGGAAAAGCGGCACTTCGACCACTCACTCCAATTACTAGTTCTTTATCTCACTCTTCGCTGAAAGATATTCGACCAGTCCGAACTTAATTGCCTTAACTACAGCTTGCGTTCTATCATGCACTGCCAGCTTAGCAAGAATGCTCTTAACGTGGGCTTTTACAGTTTCCACACTGATATTCAGATTCTTTGCGATATCCTGGTTCGAGTTTCCGTTTACTAGCTGAACAAGAACATCCATTTCTCTTGGTGACAATTCCTCACCAATGGCAGTGCGCTTCTTACGTAAATGCATTGTTCGCTTTTGCTGGGTCTTAGGACAAACAAAAAATGCACCATTTTCTACAGCACGAATAGCCAGTGCCAACATATCAGCGGAAATGCTGCCACTACAAAAGCCTTGAACACCCATGTTGGAAAGAGTATCGCATTGCTCAACACTGAGGGTCGAAGATATGCAAAGAATGTTTGTTTTCTTTCCTATTCGCAAACGTGCATCAAGCTGAGCGATTGCACTTTCCATACTCTCTTCATTCAAACCAAGAAGCAAAACAGCGGGTGCATCAGCCCGCGAAATAAGCGAGTAGTCTGCTGACTCCTCAACACTTTTACCACTGGCTAAAAGAAGAGATTTCAACCCAGCTCTAGAAATATCGTTGGAATCAACGATAATGTACTTCATTATTTTTGCACCCGCGCAGCACTTTTCCCGATTGAGCAAACGAAGTGACTTAGAATCAAAACAAAAAGGCTCTATCAACAATTCTGAGTGATTGCATAGAGGGCGTCAAGGCAGCGTGCCCCATTGAGATCACTCTAAAGAGTGATCTCTGTTCAAAGTATTTTCCGGGCACCGATCGTTTATCGTCCTAATCCCAGTCAATGCATGCACCTTGGGATAAGATAAAATCATTATCGAACAATAGACAGTAACCCATTCGAGCAATTACCGAACCTTGCGCTTCATGACGCCAACGAATAATGTCAAACACGAAATCTGGCTTTGCGTTCACAAGTTTATTCTGTTGAAACGCTCTTCTTTTGCGCAAGCATACGCACACACTCGTTATCTAGCCACTGAGATACCGTGGTTTTCGTTTGCGGGAATACATCAGGACGCCCGATCATCATATGCCCGCTTCCACTTATTGTACTGAGAGATTTTCTTCGACTCTGCGCTGCTTTAAGCAACTTAGCGCATTGCTCTGGTGCTGTAAGTCTATCAAGGTCGCCCGATAAGAGAAGCAGATCTGTTTGTGGCGAAAGTGCCTGGGCATACTTTTTATTGTGAGCAAAGAACCGATTTATCCGCACGATTTCAATCGGACGAAATCCCGCTCGAGCTTTATTATCCTTCAGGGAGACTGCGAGCACAGAGGGGTTCTCACATGCATATTCCTGTTGATACTTCCGCACGGAAATTTCGGAGAAAGGCTTTAATATGCTGTGAATGATGTCGTGGAGAATCCAACTTGCTTTGAATCTTGTCGCTTTGGCACCGCAGGAACAAGCAACCACACCATCGACTTTGTCTTGAGCCAGAGACGCTGCCTTAAGCGCAACAGACGCACCGATACTCTCACCCAAGAGAAACACGGGGTAAGAGGGGCGCTTTGTTTTCAGAGCGACAACAAGCTCAGCAAGATCTTCACTTGTTTTTTTGAAATCACAAAAGAAGCCCGGCTTTCCTTTACTTCCAGCATCGTGCCATTCTCCATGCCCTCTCTGGTCAATTGCGAGAACATCATAGCCACCATCTGCAATTGCTTTAGCCAGCAAGACAACACTTTCGGACCTTTGCGACAAGCCGTGAATGATAATTACAATGCCCTTTCCACGCTTAGCTACGTCCGACCATTCCTTGATTGGCGGATAGGACTGAGGCATCAGATGGGTCAAATTACGCTCAAGAACTTCAGATTGAGCAGGAATTGCCCCAAAGCTAAGAAGGGTTACCAGAGAGATTAGTTTGACTCGAATTTTGCTGCGCATAAGCCCGAAACCTTAATTGCAGCATCTGGCGGGGGATCTTTTCCTGAAGTTCCCAGACAAGATGTAAAAGGATGAAATGCAATTCGTATATATGGATGAGGCTAATGATATACTCTGCAAGCTGCTCAAGGGGTAGCAAGGCTAATGGAGAAATTGCTATGTTCAGTAAGAGAAATTTTGTAATGCTGGCTTTAACGATTTTGCTGGGTGCCCCACAAACAGCGCCTCAGGTTTTCGCTCAAGGCTACAACCAGAACATCACCATGACGATGTACCAGGTTGTTCGTGAACCTGATGGCAAACAATACATAATTTCTAAGAGCGGCAAGCCAGTTTATGTTCCGGGACTGAACATAGCGCCTGATGCGCAACAGGTTCAGGTCTACCGCGACAACAACAATAACTTCTGGTATGTCGATCAAAACGGAAGACCAACCCAGGTCTCACATGAGCAATTGCAGTGGGTGGTTTCCCAGGTACAGACACAACCACAACAGCAACAGCAGCAGCAACAACCAGTCACAAACAACTACTACAACAACTCTGGAAATACATCCAACAACAGTGGTGGTGGTGGCGGCGGCTCAGGAATGGGAACAGCCGTAGCGGCTGGTTTAGGCGCTGCAACAGGAGCAGCCATCGGAAACGCGATGACCCAGCCAAACTATTACGGCATACCTTATGGAACGCCAATTTACAGGGGCGCAGGCGCAGGTGCAGGTGCTGATGCTAACCGTATGTACTACTACAATCAGGGCGGGCAACCAGTCACAATCAATAATAATTCTCAGCACACTAATACTGTCAATCAATGGAATTCTCAGAAGAACTTCAATGATATGGACAACAGGGTCCCTGTATCTAGCAACCCGGCAGCAACTGGAGCGAATGCGGGAGACTTAAACAATGCAGCAAACGCTGAAGGCGAAAGAAAAGGCAAGTTCGGACGCAACGGTTCTGGCGGAGAAGGCGGACAGTCTGGTGGCGGACGTTTTGGCCGTCGTGGTGGCGGTGATGGTGCTACAGCCGGCGGAGAAGGCGGACTGAACGGAGAGCGTCAATCCGGCGGAGCTGATGGCGATGGTGGTGGTGGCAAATTTGGTGGTGGACGTCGCGGAGGCGATGGACAAGCGGACGCTAATGCAGGTGAAGGCGGTGGCAGAAACCGTCGTGGCGGCGAAGGCGAGTCAGGCGATGGCGGCGGTAGATTTGGGGGCGGACGACGCGGTGGCGGCGGTGAAGCTGGCGCCGGTGGCGAAGGCGGAGACGGTGGTGGCAGATTTGGTGGCGGTGGTGGCGGACGCCGTGGTGGTGGCGGTGGAGGAGAAAGAGGCGGTGGCGGACGACGTCGCTAATTACTTGGCAGATTGAACGAGGGCAGCGTCGAGCGGCAGCTTGATGAAATAAACGTTGCCGCTTGCTCCCTTTGTTATAACGCCAACAGTTCCGCCATGGCTCTCGATTATTTTTCTGGCAATTGGTAGTGCCAGTCCTGTGCCAACTCGTTCTTCTACTGATGCAGACGCCATCGAGCTCATGTCTTTGAAGCGGTCGAAAAGTTGAACGCGCATTTTTTCTTCCATCGCGGGAGCAGCATCGATTATCTGAAATTCAATGGAGTCAGCGGTGTTGCGAGAAAGGAAGCGAATTGTGGCTCCATCTGTTGAGCGCAAACAGGCATGACTGAGTATATTGCTCAAAGCCTGGGTTAACCTGTCTTTGTCTGCATTCACCGATACACTCGGATTGTCACCGTGAAATTCAATCTTCACTGGATGGTTTTCTGGTGCACTTGCAGCAGACTTTTCGACCAGGTCTTTAAGCGATACATTTTCGAGAATCAACTGCATGTGACCGGATTCAAGTTTTTCGATATCCAACAAATCGTTGATTAGCTCAAGCAGCTTGTCTCCATTCTTATTAATGCCTGTGAGAACCTTCATTGGCTGTTCCGAAACCTTTCCGAAGGCCCCTGCACCTATCAGCTTAGCTATACCAGTAATGGATGTGAGCGGTGTCCTCAGGTCATGGCTTACCATCGCCAGAAACTCTTGTTTCAATTGTTCGAGTTCCTTTCTGTTCGAAATATCGTAAGCGACGCAATAGGACGTTTCCTCGCCTTTCTGTCTTGATGCAGACCACAAAACGTAAATCGTTGAACCGTCTTTTTTAACCACTCTGTTTTCAAATGAAATGCGTGGTTGTCCTCCGAAATCGCCGAGCAACGACTTCTTCGTGGATTCAATATCATCCGGGTGTGTTATATCAAGCACGTTTTTGGATAGCATTTCCTCTTTCGTAAAACCAAACATTTTCAAACTTGCAGGGTTCATATTGGTGAACTTGCCGTCAGATGAAATGGCGCAAACAACGTCTTGCGAATTGTCGAAAACGGCTCGCTCTTTGTGCCGCGCTTCATTCAATGCGGTAGCAGTGACATGAAATACACGATCAAGCTGTGCAATTTCATCGCTTCCAGCAATTTGAGGATTCAACTCTTGCTCTTTCGCCAACCTGTCAGCATTGTCCGCAAGAATTGTTAGCCGAGACGTAACATCTCTAGTAAAAAACAGTGCTAGCAAAACCGAAGCAAGAACATTGGCAGCAAGCCCGAGAACAAGAATCTGTCCCTGTTTCTTTCTCAAGTCTTCCTGGTTTTTTGGGTTTGCCAACTCTTTGTCTTCAGCGTCATCGATAACCTTTTGAATTTTATGCGCCACTCCGATTACCACAGGCAGCAGTTTGTCCCTTCCGCTCAAAGCTTCGGCAGCAACTGAAGGGTCGAAGCCTCCTGAAGACTGCATAAGCATTCGTCCACGCTGAACAAATCTCTCTAGCTTGGTTTGTTGCTGCTCAACCTTGGCAAGATGCCCAGAGGCTTCTGGCTCATCCTGGCACAATGCATGCAACTCAGCCTTTACCTTTTGAGCAGCAAGAAAAGTCTCATCGACATTTCTCCAGGTATCAATTCCTTTTCCTTCTGCCATGAAAACTCCCGCGCGGAAGTAGAGATTCAGAAGTTTTCCAGCGTTAAACGCAATGTTTCGTTGATGCAGTTCAGCTGCGCGCTCATGGTCAATTTGCATCAGGAGCAAGGACAAAGCCGCTACAAATACCACTTCAAAAGCAATAGGAATTCCAATCAGAATTACACCCTTCCAAGCGAGCTTAAGCTTACTTCCGCCCTTCTGCTTCTGTTTCTTCTTCGCGTTTTCTTCCTCCATCGATTTCATTTTCGAAAGAGCTTCATTGCGAGACTTAACAGCGACTTCGGCAGCCTGCGCAATCTTTGTCTGAGCTTTAATTTTCATGCTGACTGTTTCGTCGAGAGGCACTCTGAACCAGAAAGTACTACCCTTTCCTTCCTTGCTATCGACACCAATGAGTCCACCATGTTCCTCAACGATTTGCTTACAGATTGGCAAACCTAAACCAGTTCCTGCCTTACGTTTTCCATCGGCAGCTTCTACCTGTTTGAATTTTTCGAAGATAGCAGCTTTGTGCGATTCTGGAACACCTCTTCCCTGGTCGATGACACTGCAAACAACATAGTCGCCTTGCCGCTCAGCTTTGAGGAAAACGGTACCTTCGGCAGGAGAGAATTTAATCGCGTTTGAAAGCAGGTTTACCAGTACTTGCATGATTCGATTGGGATCGACATACCAATTTCCTTCAACCGGAATAACCTTAAGATTGACCTTCTGCTTGTCTGCAACGGCTTCCACATCTTGAATGGAGCGTCGCAAAAGCTCTTCTATGTTGTTGTCTTCCTTTTTGATTTCCAGATTGCCAGTGTCCATCTCTGTAATCTGTAGCAAATCATTTACCAAACCAAGAAGACGCAAGACATTCTTTTTTGCCATATCAAGCTTATCGACTGCCATCTTGGGCATGGAGTCTTTCAGTTCTGATACCAACATCGAGACAGATGCAGAAATCGAACTCAATGGAGTCTTGAGGTCAGAACTTATCATGGCAAGAAATTGTTTCTTGACTCTCTCAATTTGCTTTTGCTCGCTGATATCGTGAACTATACAAAACAGACTGAGCTCGCTTTCCGACCAATAAGCAGACCAGAGCACCTCAATAATTTTTCCTGTTTTTGTCTTGATTCGATTTTCAAAACTGACTGGCTCTCTGTTCATTCGGGCGTTGATGATCAATTCCTCAGTATGGACCCAATCTTCATCCGAAACCAGCTCAGAAAGCGACATACCAATCATTTCTTCGGGCTCGAAACCCCAATACTGATAACAAATTGGATTGACCTTACTAAAACGATTGTTGCTATCAAGTACGCAAATTACGTCACTTGCGTTGTTAAATAAAGCACGCTCTCTCTCTGAAGCAGCCATAAGCTGCCTGTGCATGGAATGAAAGCTTGAATCCAACAATGCTATTTCGTCATTTCCACCAACCTCAGGAAGCAGTCTCTGTCCACGAGAGAGTGCAACTGTGTTTTTCGTTATGACCTTGATGCGCTCCATAATGCTTTTCTTGTAATAGAATGCAAGCAAGATACCAACAGCAATATTGAAGACCAGACCAGCCACCAGAATGACAGAAATCCAATTGCGGATGCTGGCTTGTTTCTCCTGCATCTCCATCGTCTGCTTTTCGCCTTTTTGCACCATGACGCCGAGACGAGTAATTGCAGAGCCTTTTATCTTGTTGAACCTTGGCTGAAGTTCTGGCAGCACCGTCATAAGATCCATGATGCTTGCTTTTCGTTGTGTGGTAATTTCTCCAGCAACATCAAGAAGTTCAAGAACACTTTGCTGCATATCATTCGAGCCCCAGTTAAGCTCGGGGTTTCGGCTCACAATGTCATCGTATTCTTTGGTGTATTCTTTGATGTCTTCGATTTTTCTCTCATAGGATTTGAATAAATTATCGTTGCTCATCTGAATGGACAAGAAGAGCAAGTAGGGTGCCTCAGACGTAAGTGCCATTAGCTTCGCAGTGACCAGCGCAAATTGTCGATAAACCTGCTCTTTGGCTTTTTCGCGGTCTGATTCGTAAATCAAAAACGAAAGTGAACCGATTAGAAGCAGCTCCACAAGCAGAGGAACGCCAACCAATATCAGACCCTTGTGAAAAACTTTCAACTTCAAAGCAATCAAAGCCCCAGAAAATAATAGGTTCTCGGTTACCAGATATGCCCAGTCAAATTGCTCTTTGAATCGTGTTCTGAACTAATATGTCGCATACCACAAGGCTCTTGAGAACACACAACCTGCAAATTCTTTTGGGTAGCAAAGGTAGGTTCAGCTAGAAAGCGGCTTCAAAGCAGTTCTTGCAGCTCTTCGACTACTGGCACTCCCAACTAAAACCTTCAGAAGCAGCGAAATGCCAAGCAGCAAATGCTGGCGCTCTTACACCGATAAGCCTGATCCCGCAATCACCAACAGTCGAGCGCCTTGGATGCAATCCTTGGATCCGTTAAGACGAGCACCCAGGATCCAACGGGCAAGCTCCCCGATCCAACAGACGAGCGCCCAGGATCCCACAGTTCCCACGGACGCCGTCCAACAACAGACAAGGTCCCTCGATCGATCCAACGAAGGAGCTCCCGGGAGTCCCCCCGCTCCTTAGACCCGTTAAGAAGAGCGCCCCGGATCCAACAGCCCCGGATTCAACAGCCCCGGCTCCAACAGCCCCGGATCCAACAGCCCCAGATCCAGCAGACGAGCTCCCAAAGCTCCCCGAGTTCCCCGAAGCGGATGATCCCGTCCGTAAATCAAGCAAAAGCAAGGCTTTCACCTGAGAAGCAAAAAAGCTCCACTTCACTTGACTACCAGCCAAAAGAAGTTCATTATAATCATATTGTGAGTGGCTGGTAACCCTTAATGAAATTGCTAATCAAGCTGTTCTCCCTGACTCTCGCTGTTGGCTTTGGCTTGCCCGCCAGCGCTGACAAACTGTCGTTCGTACCTGGCAGTGAAGCGCGAAAAGAAAATTACCAGGTTAATCGTCGCATTAATTGGCGCAGCAACCTCGAAGAAGCTGAGCAAGAAGCAACGAAAAACGGCAAGCTCATCTTTTGGGTGCATATGCTCGGCTCAATGGACGGCAAGACTTGAAGTGCCGGCAATAGCCTCAGAGCCGTGTCGCTCTCCAAAGAACCATTATTCTCGAGCCTCCGAAACCGCTATGTTTGCGGGTATCGCGACATAAGCGACCAACCCTTTGCGGGAAATTCCGGTGTTCATACCGTGGATGGAAACGCGGTGGAAACCACTAACGGTGCCGGTCCACACAACATCCAGATGTTCGTAATGGCGCCAGATGGCACAGTGCTGCATTGCATTCCGGGATATTGGAATCCAGAAGATCTCGCTGGAGAATTGAGACTTGCCGAAAGACTTGGTGGAGTGTGGCAAGACAAAACCATCTCGATGGACCAGAAGAAGGTTATCTTTGCAAGAATGCAAATGGAGCACTTCCGGCAACATTCACATGAACTCACTGAACGCAGTCATATGCAAGGTTTTGACCGCAAACATGAGCTAGAACGCAAAGGGTTCCGTGACACCATCAAAGCTGGCGTCAACATGAACACCATCGATCCAAACACATCCGAAGACATTGTGAAAACGACAGATGAAATCATGCACGAACGCATGGCAAAACGCCCTTTCGTGTCCTACACCACGTTTGACACCGGAAAGTACTCTGATTACGGCACTCAGTTCTACGACAAGCACGAAGATGCGATGGATGAAATGGGTCAACGCGTTGCGAATGAGGAAGAGGAAGAGAGCAAGAAAAAGCACATGTCCACGATGATGGATACGTTGCGTCATCGACCCAACCATGTCGGGCCAGCGCAGGCTCAGCACGCACCGCATTGCCAGGTTAAGGTGTACGGCACTTTGAGAAGTCAAACTAGAGTCTATGGCACCTTGCGAAAAACAAGTGCCAAACAGGAAACGGACAAATCGCTCTAGAAAGCCTGCACAGCGCTACTCCAAGATTTGTGGAAATTGACGACAATAGCGGCGCCGACAGAACGTGCTTGAGCAGGTTCGCTTGCCATCTCACAATGGAATGAATCAGGTTCACTTTGCAAGGCGGAACTTTGCGATCATTGCGCAAGCTCATTAAATGACAGAAAGCAGCAAACATAAGCGGCTATAATGTGGTCCTTAATTTCATAGGAGCACTTATCATGACAGTCTCCAGCTTAAATAAAACCGTTGAGGACCTCTCTCAGAAGACCCCCTTAGCTGACGATGAATTGAACAAAATTGACATGTACTGGCGCGCTGCTAATTACCTGTCAGTTGGGCAAATCTACTTGCTGGACAATCCTTTGCTCAAGGAAGAACTAAAACTCGAGCACATCAAGCCGCGCTTGTTGGGACATTGGGGAACAAGTCCTGGTCTCAATTTCATGTATGTTCATCTAAACAGATTGATCAAGAAGCATGACCTGGACATGATTTTTGTTACAGGTCCTGGTCACGGCGGACCAGCCCTGGTAGCTAATACTTATCTCGAAGGAACATATTCAGAGATTTACACTAACATCACCCAGGACGAAGAGGGAATGCAAAAATTGTTCAAACAATTTTCGTTCCCAGGTGGCATACCTAGCCACGTCGCGCCAGAGACACCTGGCTCGATTCATGAAGGTGGTGAGCTTGGTTATGCTGTAGCACATGCATATGGTGCTGCGTTAGATAACCCCGATTTGATTGTGGCATGTGTTGTCGGTGATGGCGAAGCAGAAACGGGACCTCTTGCTGCAAGCTGGCACTCGAACAAATTCATCAACCCATCACGCGATGGCATCGTTCTTCCAATTCTGCACCTGAACGGTTATAAGATTGCAAACCCAACCGTGCTATCTCGAATGAGTGATGATGAGCTCACAAGCTTGTTTAACGGATATGGATACAAACCATATTTTGTTGAAGGTGAAGAACCAAAATCAATGCACCAGTGGTTTGCTGCCACACTAGATGCTGTTTATGCTGATATCAAACAAATCAAGTCAGATGCAGCAAAAGAATTCAAAGCACGTCCATTGTATCCGATGATAATTCTCCGCAGCCCTAAAGGCTGGACGGGTCCAAAAGTTGTGGATGGAAAACAGGTAGAAGGAACCCACCGTTCTCACCAGGTTCCTCTTTCAGAATTGAAAACAAAGCCAGAGCACATCAAACAACTTGAAGAGTGGATGAAGAGCTATAAACCAGAAGAACTCTTCGATCAAAACGGAAGAATAAAGCCAGAAATAGCGCAGCTTGCTCCAAGCGGAAACCGCAGAATGGGAGCCAATCCTCACGCAAATGGAGGAGTTCTTCTGCGTGAATTGCACATGCCAGACTTTCGCAAGTACGCAGTTGAGGTTTCCGCACCAGGAAGAACAGATGCAGAGTCAATTCGCGTTGCCGGAGAATTCGTGCGTGATGTGATGAAGTTCAATGAAAAGAACAAGAACTTCAGAATAGTAGGGCCCGATGAAACTCAGTCAAATAGACTGGGTGCAGTGTTTGATGTCACAGGAAAAGTTTTTGCTGACGACATTCTTTCCACTGACGAGCACTTGACTCATGACGGCAGAGTCATGGAAGTTCTCAGCGAACACATGTGTCAGGGTTGGCTTGAAGGTTATCTACTTACAGGAAGACACGGACTATTTTCTTGCTATGAAGCCTTTATTCACATTATTGACTCAATGTTCAACCAGCACGCAAAATGGCTGAAGGTAACGCGAGAAATTCCCTGGCGTCGCCCAATTTCTTCGCTAAATTACCTTCTGACCTCTCATGTCTGGAGGCAAGACCACAACGGATTTAGCCATCAAGACCCGGGCTTTATAGATCATGCAGTAAATAAGAAAGCAGATATTATTCGTGTGTATCTGCCACCAGATGCAAATACTCTTTTGAGTGTTATGGATCATTGTTTACGCAGTCGCGATTTCATCAACATAATTGTTGCTGGTAAACAGCCTCAATTACAATGGCTCACGATGGATCAGGCAATCAAACACTGTACTGCTGGCATCGGCATTTGGGATTGGGCTTCAACAGACCAGGGTAGCGAACCAGATGTGGTGATGGCTTGTGCTGGCGACATTCCAACTATGGAAACGCTCGCGGCGGTTGACTTGCTTCGGCAGTGTTTACCCGACCTCAAGATTCGAGTAGTGAACGTGGTCGATTTGATGACGCTGCAGCCAGACACCGAGCACCCACATGGGCTCAATGATAGAGAGTTCGACTCAATCTTCACAAAGGACAAGCCAGTAATTTTCGCTTATCACGGCTACCCATGGTTGATACACCGGCTCACCTATCGCAGAGCAAATCACAAGAACTTGCATGTTCGCGGATATAAGGAAGAGGGCACCACAACAACGCCATTCGACATGGTAGTTATGAACGACCTTGACCGATTCCATTTAGCAATGGATGCAATTGACCGCATCTCAGAACTGCATTACGTTGCTGCCAGAGCAAAACAAATGATGAGGGACAAACTCATCGACCACAAACAATATATTGAAGCGCATGGAGAAGACATGCCTGAAATACGTAAGTGGAAGTGGCGCTCAGAACCATAGCGAATAGCAAAGTCCGAATACAATACAAACCAAAAGGAGAGACCATGGCAGACAATACGACGGCTAAGGTAATCGTTGAAGACGACCGTACCGGGCTGCACGTGGAAACAATTCGCAGAGCGATGGCAGACAACTTGTTTTACATTCAAGGTAAGTTTCCGAAAATCGCAACGCAATTGGACTACTACATGGCTCTCTCCTACACGGTGAGAGACAGATTGCTACAACGCTGGCTGAACACACTACAAACATATCGCAAGAAAGATGTGAAAGTTGTTTGTTATCTGTCAGCAGAATTTTTGATGGGTCCTCAGTTAGAGAACAACCTCGTCAACATGGACATCTACGACAGAGTAAAACAGGCAGTTGAAGACTCGGGCTTAGATTTCGAGGGTCTGGTTGAGAAAGAGGAGGAACCAGGATTGGGCAACGGCGGTCTCGGCAGACTGGCAGCTTGCTATCTTGATTCAATGTCCAGCCTGGAGGTTCCAGCAATTGGATATGGCATAAGATATGAATTCGGAATTTTTGACCAGGAAATCAGCGATGGCTGGCAACACGAAATTACAGATAAGTGGTTGCGCTTTGGTAACCCATGGGAAATTCCAAGACCGCAGGCAATGAGAGTGGTCAAGCTCGGTGGAAGAACAGAAAACTTCATCGACGACGAAGGCAGATTCCGCTGCAGATGGATTCCAGATCGAGAAATCAATGGCGTTCCATATGATACGCCTGTTCCTGGCTACAAGAAAAACACCGCAAATACGCTTCGGCTCTGGAAAGCCGAAGCACCAGAATCATTCGATCTCAATGCATTCAACGCTGGTGATTACATAGGTGCAGTGCAAAATAAAGTCTTCTCCGAAAACGTGTCCAAGGTTCTTTATCCAAACGACAATGTCACGCAAGGAAAGATTTTGCGTCTTGAACAGCAGTACTTCTTCGTCTCGTGCTCGCTTCAAGATTTCATCGGTTTCCATCTTTCGCTGGGTGATTCAGTTTATACACTTGCAGACAAATTTGCTGTACAACTGAATGACACACATCCGTCAATAGCCATCGCAGAAATGATGAGACTTCTCGTTGATGAGCATCTCGTGCCATGGGACGATGCCTGGAAGATTACAACCAACACCTTTGCTTACACAAACCACACACTGTTGCCAGAGGCGCTGGAACGTTGGCCGGTTCAATTATTCGGCAATCTGCTTCCACGCCATTTGGAGATCATTTACGAAATCAATAGAAGATTCCTTGACGAAGTTAAACAAGATTTCCCAAATGACCCAGACTTGCTTCGCCGCCTCTCGATTATTGATGAGAGTGGAGAACGCTATGTTCGCATGGCGCATTTAGCGTGTGTCGGAAGTCACTCAATAAACGGCGTAGCGCAACTCCATACAGAGTTGCTCAAGAAAGACGTGTTGCACGATTTTGCAAAAATCTGGCCAAAGAAGATCAACAACAAAACGAATGGAATAACTCCAAGACGATTTATGGTGGTCTCTAACCCAGAGCTGAGTACGTTGATAACGAAGAAGATCGGAAACAATTGGGTAAGCAACTTAACCGAATTGAAGAAGCTCGAACAATTCGTGACTGACAAAGAGTTTCAAGCCGAATGGCAGAATGTGAAACTGGAACGCAAGAAAATTCTCGGCAAGTACATCAAGGAGCATTGCAACATCATAGTTGATCCTGCCAGCATTTTTGATGTTCAAGCAAAACGAATGCACGAGTATAAGAGACAACATTTGAACGTCTTGCACATTATTCGCTTATACAACATCCTGAAGAAGAATCCGAAGCTTGATATTTACCCGCCGCGCACTTTCATATTCGCAGGAAAAGCTGCGCCAGGCTATGTGATGGCTAAGCTGATGATCAAGCTTATCAACTCGGTAGCTGAAGTCGTCAACAACGACAAAGATATTGAAGATCGCTTGAAAGTAGTCTTTATTCCAGATTTCAATGTTCAACGTGCACAGAAAATCTACCCAGCAGCTGAAGTATCTGAGCAAATTTCAACAGCCGGCAAAGAGGCATCAGGCACTGGCAACATGAAATTTGCACTCAACGGTGCCCTCACCATAGGCACCTTAGATGGTGCAAACATTGAAATGAGACAGGAAGTGGGCGAGGACAACTTCTTCCTCTTTGGTCTGACTGCATCAGAAGTAGCAAGACGCAGATACGAAGGCTACCGTCCTTATGAACTCTACTGGTCGAACGATTCACTGCGTGAAGTAATCGATATGCTTTCGCATGGATATTTCTCCAGAGGAGATAAGGAAATGTTCAAACCTCTTATCGATTCTCTATTACAAAGCGACGATTATATGTTGCTCGCTGATTTCGACTCTTACATCGAGTGCCAGAACAGGGTCGGTGCAGCTTATAAAGATCGTGACAAGTGGACTCGGATGTCTATATTGAACGTTGCCAGAATGGGCAAGTTCTCCTCTGACAGAGCGATTCAAGAGTATTGCAAAGACATCTGGAATGTCGAGGCAGTGCCGGTTGAGCTCGAACCATACATTCAGACAGACGCAGCTTTACGCGTCTAGACTCATAAGACCAAGAGCGTTAAGGGGAGCTGAGTTTATCAGCTCCTTCTTTTTGCTCATTTTACTTCTATTACAGGAGAACCGGCTGATAGCCCATTTTCGCTGACGGACTGTATCTGAAAGTAGTACGGAGCATCAACATTCAATGAATGCAAATCAAGCTTGGTCTTGTCATACACAAGCATTGAGCTATAGAGCTTGTCTGGTTTGATACCAAAAGAAAGCTCATAGGCATATGCATTTGCTACCGGGCTCCAACTGAAGTTGACGTTGCGCCTATCGGCAGCGTCACGGTTTACACGGAAATTCTGCACCGTTTCTGGTGCCTTCTCGCCACCTTTTCCAAAGATGCGAAAATCGGAAATTGCAAAGTTTCCAGTTGGCATAGATACATTTTCCAGCTTAAGAAAACGGGTCATGATTGGCTGAGACAGCTCGACATAATCGTGTGGAACCTCTTTTGTATTGTGACTTTTGTCAACCAAAACCTTCCAACTTGCACCATCATCGGAGGACCAGATTTTATACTTATGCGCTCTGCGCCCCCCCAGTTGCTTACCGTATAGGGTTGCCTGGTCATCAGCATAATTAACCTGAATAGAATTAACTGACATTGATTTTCCAAGGTCAACTTGTAAATACTGACCTGGCTTTGAGTGCCCAGCGGTCCAATATGTTTTGATGTTTTCATCGAATGCTAAATTAGCTGATTCTGGGTTAGCGGACGCTGTGACTTTCTTCTTGTAAGAAAGAAGAAACCACCCAGCGAAGGTCTTATGTGGATCTCGCGAGGCAGTCGGAAGAGTGTGTGGGTAGTCACCAAATGCGGTATCCGCAAACAAGACACCATCCTTGTCTACACCAGCAGGAAACATACCAATTCTGCGTTCAAAGGTATTCTTGACGCTAATTACCATGGTTCCAACATGCCATAAATTCTTCCACTTGTCCTCAAAGGTTGCACCATGGCCTGCACCACAGGCAAAGCCACCAGGTTTCCAGGAAAATGGACTATTCAATTGATAGACAAAGGGTCCCAGGGGTTTATCCGAAACGTAAACACCATCGCCATAAACATTCCATTCAGTTCCAGGCGCACCATATTGCAAGTAGTATTTGCCATTGAACTTATTCATCCAGGCACCCTCCATGAAGGGATCCATCTTGCCGTTTTGGTTGTTCTCTCCGAATTGTTCCCATCCATGTTTATTAGGCTCTAGCCGTAGCATCTCCTGCACAGGACCTTTGACCTGATAGGTGTTCGGATCTAATTCGGCACCGTACATAGGATAGAAATTGCTTGAGCCCCAGTAGACATATAATTTGCCGTCGTCATCTTCGAACAGAGTAGGGTCCCATGTTTGCAGAGGAAACTTAGTTGTCGCTTCATCCCACTTGCCACCACGCGGGTCTTTGCTTACGTAGAGAGGCATTTCATCGTATTGTCCGACGCAGGGGAGGAAGAGCACTCCCTTACTGCTTGGCCAGGCGGCAGGCGCGCAGACCTGATCGTTACTTGCGTTTGGCTTAAAAAAGTGTGAAACAAAATTCCAGTTTGAAAGGTCTTTCGACCACCAATAGCCTTCCTGATTAGTCGAAAACAAATAGTACAGACCTTTGTACAGAATACACACCGGGTCTGCAGTTGAGCGATGACAGTTGTTTTTTGCGTAGTCTTTGTCTGGTACAAATGCATAATCAAGGTTCATTGGATTGCAATAGGTTTTTGCATTGAGAAGCGGATTCGACCTGGCAAATGCATTACTTGCCAGGCTGCCTGCCACCATGGCAAATACCAGAGCGAAAACCGGTACACAGGTAGACGCAAATTTTGTCATTAAAACAGCTCCAAAGCGAACGTAAGTAATGCCTGCGCGCAAATTCTAACGCAAAGGACTCTCTGGTGGTCGAATTACAAAGTTCTGATATTATTAGATATAAGAGATAATTTGTACGATTTACACGGAGTTCAGCATCATGAGCGAACTGAAGAAAATGATTGCAGAAACCAAGAAAAAAATTGACCAGGCAAACACTGGCTTTTGCAGCACGTCAGAAATGAGTGCGACCGAACTGACAAAAAGAGCGGCAAAATCGCTGTTACTGGGCCAGGGAAATGTAGACGAATTGATTGACCCAGCATCAAAAAAACTCGATAAGAATAAAACCAAGAAAACCTGTACCTGAATTTCCCACAAATCAAGAATTTGCTGATAGATTGCGGTTAATCCCACTGCCGCGGTTTTCTTTGCACGTTGCTTGCACTGCCTGGGTCACAGACTCAGACTGGCAGCAGAGGGGAGCAAAATGGACAACAATTCAGGGAAAACAGACAGCTCAAGCCATGATTCAGTCGATACTAGCGGACTTGAGCGGGAAAAGTTTTTTGGAAAGCAATTGCTGATGCAAGATGCCTACGATGCACAGCGCGGCAGCAAGGTTGCTCAAAATCGGCTTTTGGAAACAAAAGACTGGCTCAAAGATGTTGGTATCTTGAACACGGTTTTGACAGAGCTTGAAGACGACACTTTTATAAAATTGAACCGAAAAAGCGATGGAACACCTAAGGAAATTATTTTTGATAAGCAATTGCCTGGCTACCCGCCTGCTACCGTAAAAATCGACATCGAAAAAAACGAGGTCAACAGCAAAGGCAGAGCACAACTAGAAAAGGAAGCCGTAGCCGAAAAGAAAGAGTTCGTAGATGCGCTGGCGGTTTCGGATACGAGACACCCGCCTGAAGGCGAGCAAAAAGCACTTACACAGACACAAAAAGAACAGCTGAAGAAACTAGAACAAGCCTATGGAAGTGGAGACATTGCTTCCATTAAGAAACTCTTCCAGAGCAGTCCAAACGACAGGGCGTGGAGTCGACTAGCCAAGGAACTTTCGCAAGACTTCAATTCACCGGACTCAATGCACTTCGGAAAAGATAGTAAGGGTTCTCCATTTATCGCGTTTACTTTCGAGAATACTCGAAATGGAGAAATCGATTTCGAATCTATTGTTATTCCAGCAAAAGGAGAAATGGGCGCCTACAGACACAATGAGCAGGGTGTTCCTGACCTTTCACAAGCTTCGGATAAAACGACAGCACAGGCTTGGGCGGCAATACAATCGCAAAGAGATTCGGAACTCACTAAAAAGATGAGTGATTATCGTTGTGACTTTGACGAACACGAACAACGAAGTGGAAAGAAGTTAGACCAGCAGGTAAGCCAGAAAACAATAGTCAATCAATACAACACCTACACCACTCATTACTGTGGGGAAGAGTTTCAGGATTGATTGCCGCCTGAGTCGGTTATCTCTAGTTTCCTATCTCGTCTAGGCTGAAGGCTTCCTTCCCGAAGGGCTCATGTGCGCTGCCAGCCCAGGCATTTTTGACTCCATAGAGAGTGCCACCAACGCCACCACTTATGGCGCCATAAGGAACAGCCAGAAAACCTGGAAATACGTAAGCAGCTTTCTTGTACCAGCTGTCAGCGTCGCCGATGAGGTCACGTTCACCTTGAACAATTTCAATTCCAGTTCTTCGTACCACAGCTATTGGCGTACCGAACACCACGCCTGTTGTGAATGAAGCAAGCCTGGCGCCCCAGTTACTTGAACCAGACGACTTGCCTTTTGCGGCAGGATCCTTCTTTCCATCCTTGCCATCCTTGCCAGTCTTCGCCGCAGGGTCGGCATCTGCAATCAGTTTTTTGTCAGTTCCAGCCTGCTCAGCAACCTGCTCGGTTTTGACAGCACTATCTGTGGTGTCCTCAGCCAGGGCCGGAGCAATGCCGAAAGCACAGATTGAAAGAGCGGCCAGAATATTCAAAGCTCGGTTCATGAATGGTCCTTCCTGAAGGATAGTTAGTAAGCGGCCGCAATAATCACACTGCTAACCAGTAAGGATTATCCACGCCTGACATCTAAGATTCCAAGCCTGATTTGCTGAGTTTTAGGAAAATTCTTCTACATAGAAAGATTGCTGATTACATATTACACCTTGACTGCCATCATGTAGAGGGAATACGATATCCACGGTCAAAATAGACATTTTCTTAATTCTGACTAAGCTCTGGTATCCACAGGTTTTTGTATGACAAGCACACTAAACTGTCAGACTTCAGCTGATAAGCGAGACGAACAAGATTATTCCGATCTTGAGTCTGTAAATCCAACGCAAATGGGCGGTCTCGGCACATGGTTTTTGCGAGATATGTGGTATTTTGCAATACCGTCCAGCAGATTGAAGCCCGGGCAGATGGTAAGCAAGACCATGCTTGGTGAGCCAGTTCTCATTGGAAGACGCAGTGACGGAAAAGTTTTTGCGCTGAAGGATATTTGTCCTCACCAGGCCGTTCCACTGAGTGATGGGCACTTCGACGGCAAAGAAGTAATGTGCCCCTTCCATGGTTGGAAATTCGATAGTGCTGGAACTTGTACCGAAATTCCATCGCTCTGCTCAGACCAAAAATTTCCTGTTTGCAAAATCAAAACTCCAAAATATCCTGTGCGCGAAGTGAAAGGCACAATCTGGGTTTACTTCGGCGACGAGAAGGAAGATCTTCCAGACGTGGTTCCGGAAGCACCGGGATTGAACGATATGCTTTACGAAAGCGCTTGCACCACGTTGCAACTTCCAACGCATATCGACTATGCCGCCCTGGCTTTAATCGACCCTGCGCACGTTCCTTATATACATAAATCATGGTGGTGGCGATCAGCTAAACAGTTGAAAGAGAAAACCAAACACTATGTGCCGGATGCAACCGGCTGGACGGTGGTGAAACATAGACCATCGGCACATTCCATCGTGTATAAACTCTTTGGAAAATATATCGAGGATGAGTTTGGATTTCGCTTGCCCGGCTGCCGCAGAGAGTACC
Organism: Obscuribacteraceae bacterium (SeqCode); assembly: GCA_044226015.1. Taxonomy (GTDB): domain Bacteria; phylum Cyanobacteriota; class Vampirovibrionia; order Obscuribacterales; family Obscuribacteraceae; genus JAIEPM01. Next base: position 146,665 of record JBGAHS010000005.1, on the reverse strand, counting down.
TCACTTTTGCGGGACGCACACTTATCGCGGGAATTAGTTGCTTAACTCCAATCGATGAAACGCACACAGAATTGAACCACATGACCTATTGGACGATTCCGGGCACCAAGTTCGTCGAACCGATCATCCAATATTTCGTCACTGTGTTTTTGGGGCAAGATCAGTCTATTGCGCTCAGACAGGCGCCCCTCTTGAAGCTGAAACCAAAACTGGTTCCAACCATAAAAGACGCCGGCACGCCTGGCGCCTGGTACTTGCGCCTTAAGAAGGAATGGGCTGACGCAAAGAGAGAAAAGCGTCCATTCAAGAACCCTGTTCCAGATTCTATTCTTCGCTGGAGAAGTTAGAATTCAGCGTTATCTCAAAAACATTCATATGAGCATCAGCGTCGCTGCTTAGCTTTATGCGGCCTCTATGACTTTGTATGATGCGCTGGCTGATTGGCAAAGCCAGCCCTGAGCCAATACTGAATTCGATGCTCTCATCACGAAACCGATCAAACGCCGCACTGCAGGCTTCCTCTGAAAGCTGCGTACCGCTAGAACTTAATAACAGAACTAGAGCATTTTGCTGCACCCTAGAGCTAACAGTTACTCTCGCCTGCGGATCGATTTGCAAAAAGAACTTGAGCAGATTTGAGATTGCCTGGGAAAACCGTGCTTTATCAATTTCGACAAAATGGTGCTCGGCGGCAAAGTTGAAGCTCAGCCTTGAGCGCCCCAAGAGGCTAATGCAGGTTTCGCGAAGAAATGCATTCAAATCAACCTCTTCTAGAAGCAGCTCCATTTTGCCCGCCTCATATTTTTCAATATCAAGCAGGTCGTTGATGAGTTCAATGAGCCTGCTCGATTCAACTTCAATTGCTTCTAGAAGCTCGTCCTCTCTATCGCCAATGCCACCAAACATGCCCGTGCTAACCAATTTAGACATTGCAGAAATAGAGGTTAGTGGCGAGCGAAGGTCATGACTGACCATAGCGAGAAACTCTTGCTTTAGTTGTTCGAATTCCTTTCTAATAGTGATATCGTGTGCAACACAATAGACCTGATTTTCCTGGGGTGCTTTTGAGATAGACCATTGCAAGTAAATCAAAGCTCCATCACTTCTAGATAGACTGCTTTCAATAACACAGTGACTTTGTGTACCTGCATCACTGATGGAAAGAGCCGCTTGCATCTTCTCTTTCTCGTTTGGTGAAACAAATTCATAGAGAACTTTATCCTTAAGACTTGCCGCATCACTGCCGAGCAGCCGTGCGCATGCTTGATTTAGACTCAAGAATTTTGCGTTTTCGTCGATCGAACAAATCAAATCTTGAGCATTATCAAAAACAGCACGTTCTTTCTTGCGAGCAGCTTGCACAGCTTCTGAAGTCTCATGAAACACACGATCTAAATTTGCAATTTCATCAGTACCACTCAATGGAGTATTCAAAGGTTTATCGTTAGCTAGACGCTCAGCGTTATCTGCTAGTTGGGCAAGTCGTGACGTAATGTCTTTGGAGAAATACAGAGCAAGCAATACTGACAGCATCAAATTGCTGCATAGCCCCGCCAACAGTATCAACCCTAGTTTCTTTCTTTGGGCAGCCTGCTTAGCTGGCTCGAACTCGCGCTTTTCCACATCTTCGACAAGACGTAAAACCTTCCGTGCAATGTTAGCTGTTATCGGAAGTAAAATTGCCCGTTTATCCATGGTGTCACTTGAGTTTACTTCAGTGAAACCCTCCTTCATTCTCTCTGCTGCAGCGACGTAAAATTCATCCCACTTCTTATTTGATATTTCCAGATTTTCAAAGTCTTGCGCAACAGCAGGGTCATTTGCAAGCAACTTTTTGATGGTCTGTCGGTAATGAAGAATCTCCTTGTAGACTGCTTCAAAGGCAACCCAGTTGTCGCGACTTTTTGTCAGAGTAATCAATAATGCGGCTTTCATGAAGCCTTGCAGCATCCTGTTGGAATACGCGGCAATCTTTCTTTGCTTTAACTCGCTCTGGCGCATTTGCTCAGACTGCGTCAGTTGCACTGCAAGTGCGCCAACGAAAGCGCTCTCAAATAAAATCGGAATACCAACCAGCAAAACACCTTTGTGTATGAGCTTGAGTTGAAATCTCTTTTTCTCCGATGGCTTTGTAATCTTACCCAAGTCAGCCTGCGCAGTAGATTTCCCCGCTAATGGCATGCTTTCATCGGCAGCTGAAATTAGATTCTCTTTTTGCGCCCGCAGTCGTTCTCTTTCTAGCTCAGTTAGTGGAAGCGTTATCCAGAAAACACTTCCTTGACCTTCATTACTTTTAACACCAATGCTGCCAGAATGAGCTTCTACGATATCTTTGCAAATCGGCAAACCAAGACCAGTTCCTGTTTTAGGTCTTCCATCACTTGCCTCTACTTGTTTGAACTTTTCAAATATCGTCTGACGATGTGACTCTGGAACACCTCTGCCCGAATCTATTACGCATATTTTTTGAGCTATACCTTCTAAAACCGCATTTACGGTAACAGTCGAAGACTCTGGCGAGAACTTTATCGCATTCGATAATAGGTTCACCAGCACTTGAACTATTCTGTTTTTATCGCAATTACAATTGGAAGATTTCACTTCAACAATTAGCTGAATGTTCCGCGCCTGAGCCAGTCCTTCGACATCAGAAACAGCCTGACTGACAATCTCAAAGATATCAAAGTCAGCAAACTCCAATTGCATCTTTGCTGCGCTCTCCATTTCAGCGATTTGAAGCAACTCACTGACCAATTGAAGTAAGCGCTTCAGATTGCTTTGCGTATTTATCAATTTGCTACGCGCAAGGTCAGATAGCTTAGCTGTGGGAATCAATAGTCCACTCAGGGAATCACTTATTGACGATAGGGGCTTTTTCAATTCCTTGCTAATTAGCGCAATAAATTTCTGTTTGATTCTCTCGACTTGTTTTCTTTCGCTAATATCATGCACTACGCAATACAGACACTGTTCAGGAACGGACCAGAATGTCGACCACAAAGTCTCAATAACAGATTCATCGTTCCTCTTGATCTTTATCTCTAAATTAACTGGTTCTGGAGATGCCTTGCATTTAGCAAACAACTTTTCAAAGGATGCTTTATCCGATTCATCCAAAAGATTGAGCAGTGAATGGCTAAGTAACTGTTCTGATTTGTAAAACCACAATCGTTCGCAGGCAGAGTTTATTTTTAAGAATTGAGCGTTTGAGTCAAGAACACATATAACGTCACTGGCGTTGTTAAACAGAGATGTTTCTCGCCTCGATGCCTCGATCAATTCAGTATTCATCAGGTGAAATGCGCGATCTAATTGATCTATCTCATCGCCACCACCGAGGGGTTTGTGCAGTTCTTTCTTTTGAGACAATAGCAGAGTATTTTCGGTAATAACTTTGATGCGCTCAAGAATGCGCTTTCGAAAAAATGCAAGTAATGCTACACCCAATAAGATATTGGAGAAGACGCCAAAGAGCAGAATCCAACTCATCAGACTGCGCATCCGACGAATTCGCTTTTCCGATTCAGCTGTAGTATGTTGTCCGATTTTGACGATTATAGCGATTCGCTCAATCGCGAGATTTTTCGAGTTGTTGAATCGCTGCTGAATACGAGGAAGTTCGTGAATCAAGTTGAGTGAACTTCCACTTCTCTTCGCCTCTGCGAGGGTGTCACAAATGCCTAGAATAACTGACAAACTTTCTTCTAATTCAACAGAAACGTCTTCTATTAGTGGGTCATCTTTTGCTAATGCCAAAGCCTGACTCTTCAATTGTTTCACTTGCTCTACGTCACGCTCGTAAGCAAGAAAGTAGCGATTGCCACCACCTTGCAGCGAAGTAATCAAAAGATATGGTGCCTCATAAGTAAGAGTCATCAAACGGCTGCCCAAAGCTGAGAATTGCCTATAACGACTTTCTCTTGCAAGCTCTCTATCGGCATGCAAAAGTAAGTTCCAGAGATTTCCGATAAGTAAAAGTTCGAGAATAAGAGGCAGTCCCACCAGAATCAAACCTTGGTGGAAGACTCTCAACTTCGGGTTGAACAAGGTCATCTTCTTGCTTTTTTCTTAGATTGCTTGGAATTAACGCGAGTTTCCGAAGCAGATGTAGCCGGCTTACCTTTGCTGCTTTTTGCTTTTGAAGAAAGTGGCGCAGGCGGTGCAACATTGAGGTCCATCAAGAATGGTCCCATATCCTTTAAATCAGGTTTGAATGGTGCAGGTGGAGGAATTAGGGTCGCCATATTTGGAGGCGGAGGTACATATCCACGTTTTCCATATTTCTTTCTGTAAGAATTCAGCATAGTCTTATCCGGAGAATTGTATTTGTAAGTCCATGCTGCATTAGCTTCCATCTCAGATTGCTTCTTCTCTTCGGCTGCCCTTTTAGCTACGATTCTCAGCAATCGCGATTCTGTAAAACCTAGAGCCTTGTCTGATGCTAAAGCATCAAGACTGCTCGCACCACCACTGGTGGCGAGATCCATAAGCTTGTCATAGTCGCTGTAACCGCAAGACTCCAAAACAGTTCGCCGTGCCTGAAGCATTCTGTTTATTCTAAAGATGCGTGAGCTCAATGCCTTACTCTTCAATTCGAGGTCGCTCTCTTCATTAAGGTCGAGTTTTGCAGACTTTGATTCTTCAGCCCTTTGGGTATTTAGCGAATTGAGTTGAGACTCAAGTCCAATCACACGTTTTTTCAAGCGAATGATTTCAGCTTGTTCTTCAGTGTCGTATACACTTTTCGAAAGAAGATTACGGTTGGTTTTCATCGAATACGCGTCAAAAAGTCCATTTGACACCAGATGAGCAGCAAACTCGTTGGAAGATAAAGCCACGCTGGGCTCGACCATAAAAGCATTCTGCACACCGCCCTGGCTCAGGAAGAGATTTTGACTGCCTAATTTCCAGCCCCCAAATCGCAAATCAGAGCGCGAATTGTTAGTGAGAGCAATCACCGCAGGTAATGTTGTGCCGAGTACATCTATTCGCACAGCAGCCTTGCCATTCGGTTGAGAATTGTTTTTTATGGACACTTTGCATACATCTAGCTCGACTGGCAGTGATGTTTGTTCGTGGCTGGAAACACGCATTTCCTTCATCGGTCCCATTTTCATAAATTTGCTAGTAACCGCAACAAGGCTTCGAGGTGAGGCAGCAAGAATATCAGCGTTACGGTCAGCAACTTCGAGGTCGTCGTCGCCTTGTTTACCACTGAAATTTTTTCCAAGCACCACTATGGTTTGCTGCGTTTCCACCACGGATGGTGCGAGCGCAATCACCGGCTCCTTGCCAGAGAACACAGGCATTGAGTCCAACCTGTCGACCAAATCCACTGCACTCTGGTCAGAGACAAGCAAACCACTGGCGGTGCTCCAATAAGACAGGTCACTGCCAGCGATGCCAGCTATATGAACATCGACCTTGTCAGCCACCGGAGCGAGAAAATGAAATGAACCGTAATCATCACTCTCGACCTCGATGTCATTTACAACGATTTTTTGCTGAGGCGCTATGTTTCCAAACTGATCATAAATGCTACCCCAAACGTTCTTTTCCTTCTCAAGCACTGGTGGCAAAAACACTTGGAATCTAAGTTCGCTTGACTTCTGCCTGGATTCAGCAGAACTGGCAGAATTCTCAATGCTCTCCTCGGCGCCTGAAACCGCAGAAAAGAAATTAGCCAAAAGTAATAGAGCTAGTGTCCAGGTCTTCATCAAGCTATCTATTTCCGATAAGTCTGACGCTTCCAGACTGCGACCAGGCAGCCTTACTCTCAGATTTTATGCCCTCTGAGGAGTCAACACCTCTCATTCAAGGAAAATTGAAATCTATATTGACATCGTTCGATGGCTAAATTATCAACATTTCGCCAAGTTTTTCATTTTGGAACCAGATTCCAAGGTGATAACCTCTACGTGGGGCAGTGTGGGTGCTAGCCCCCGGGCGCCAGTTACTAGTTCGGAAATAATTCATGAGTTCAACTCAAAATAAAGTTCGCCAACTACGCGCGACAGGTGCATTGCTAATTGCTTTCGCCGCCACGTGTAGCGTCGCAAATGCAGAACAGTTCTTTCCCAACTTCGAAAATCAAGGGAAGAACATTCCCGGTTATCCCGAGCCTAATCGGCGAATGGTGGTTCTGCCGACAGGGGTAGCCGATATAACAGCGCAAAGATTTAAATTGCCAAAAGATACCTACACCTACAACATCGCTGGAATGACGATGTTTCCTTACTACCAGGCATCACCAGAGCTTAAGGAGTTTCTCAACAACGCAAGAGTTGGTGGGGTTCCGATAACTAATTTGCCTACCACTCAGAACATTCCACAGACTTTGCTGCCCCCGACCGACACAATCAGAATAAACATTCCAATTCCAACAAGGCGTCCAGACAAGAAACAGTTCGAACAGCTTGCGCTTCGCAAGCAGTCACCTGATGAAATACCGTGGATGGTGGGTCATAAAACAGGTCAATCTTTCGTTGTACCCGGCGATCCATCCGGTTTACTGATGGTGTCATCCGGAACGATGTTCAACGCCTGTGCTCCATCGACTATGGTACTGAGATGCGGAACCATGTGGGTCGTATCTGGTGTCAAACCTGTAAAAGTACTCACCAAATACGGTGCTGTTGAAGTCAAGCCAAATTCTATTGCGGCAGTTGAACAAACCTGGTTCAACCGTGTTCGTATAAGTAGTTTGTACGGAACCGCAAGCGAAGTTCAGTTTGCCTACAAAGGCAACAACACAAAGCAGGAAGTTGCACTGGGCAAGGAAATTAAGGTCAACGAGTCCACAGTTGCTAGCTCTGGTGCTTCGGACTATGTTAGCAACAACGGCTCAAAAGAATTATTAGCAAGTAAACCACTTCAGGCACCGGCCGTTGAACTAAATATTGCAACTCGCAACTTAGATAGTGATGCAAGCAACTTTATTACTGAGCTAAAAGCAATTGACCCGCCAATTGCAAATGCGAAGATGGCGACTGCTTACAAGAGTATGTTTTCTCAGTTTGGTATCACCCCAGAAATGCGGCGCGATGAAATCAGAAGGCAAATTCTTCAGAGAGATACCATCGCAAATCAGAAGACACCAAGCTACAAAGAGTCACTTGACTCACGCTATTTCGTGCCTGCAGCAAGAACTGTGCATGAGAGAGGTCCTATTCCATTCCCGCGGGTAGCCGATGCACTCAAAACTACCTGGTTGCAAAATGGCGCAGCAAAATATCTGGAATCAGCCAAACTAGAAATTGATCAGTACGGACGAGTCGACTTAAGTTCAGGCGAAGCGATTTTAGTTGCGAAAGACCCCTTGAGTGTCAAAATCAACGAGTGCTTCGTAAACATCGATGATGGAGCTATCGTTCAAGTTATTGCACGAAAGAATGCTACTGTTATCCGAAATTTGCGTGAAATTGGAAGCAAGAGTGTCACCGCCAAAATCAAATCGCGAAGTATTGATTGCTCTGCGGGAGAAGAACTCGTAATTGCGAACTCAGTACCTGCGGCCTTCAGTGAGATGAAAAACGATGGTGTTTCGCGAAGAAACGTTCGAAGCATCGAAACAGCGCAGGGCTCAGTTATCGTGAATAAGAGCGAGTTTGAGCTGACTTCACTTCTTCAGTACAGTCCGATTATGCGCCAGATCTACGAAAGTAAGAATGATTACGATCAAAAAATTGTCAATCAAATAGTCAAAATGGACGCAGTGCTAACTTTGACTGGTGGCAAGCGCGGTGCCTACCAGAAGATGGCAGGATTGCCATCTTCTCACTAATCGAAGCCAAAGCAGCAAGAGAATCTGAGTTCGTAAGAACGCCTTCTTTCTCTTATAACATCGAGCGCTAGTGGATCTTCATACATGGATCCTCATTCACGGATCCTCATTCACTGTGTTAGAAGCTTAGGCAAAGCTACCAGCTTTACGAAAACAAGAAAAGAAAATTACCGCAAAGAATCGGCAGTACTACTTCGTCGCAGTAGCAGTGATGGTTGCGCGAAGATTTTTCGCCTCTGGCTTTTTACCAACGGCATCATAAAATTTGGCAACCTCTGTCACTACCTTTTTATAAAGCGACGGATTACTCGCTCTATTGTTGGTGGCATAAGTCAGCGCCATATTGAAGTAAGCTTCGGCGTTCTCGTTCTTTCCGGTATTCTTGTACAGATTGCCTAGCTCAAGCGCAGACAGACAACCAGCATCAACTTTCGGGTCGTCCACTTTAGCAATTGCCACAATATCCTTTTGGACCTGCTCAATGAGTGCAAAATCCTTTTCCAGACCTAGCAAAAGCGCGAACCGCTGAAAATTGACCAGGTGCTCTTTGTTAGATTGTTTCTTTAACTCATTGTACGCTTTTGTAGCCGCATCATGCGCCTCAGCCTTTTTGCCCTGCGAAAACAGGACGAGTGACTTAGTTGTGTACAAGTCAGAACGCAATGATGAATCAGCGGAAGAATCACTATCGACTGTCTTTTCCACAGCTGAAACTAATACAGCCGATGATTTGAACTTATGAGCTCTTGCAAAATTATCTGCTGCATCTAAGAGTTGATAACACAACATCACTGGACAACTTTTGTGAGCAGCCAAGACTGAAGAAACAAGCTTTTCTATGCCTTCGTCGTGTCCTGACTCAGCCATACCCAGGACGATGGTCGAGGTATTCGTCCAAACAAACGAGTCTTTGTCTTTATCAGCTATTCCAGTTTTCATAATGTAATCGTTCGAGATTTCCGCGTCTTCCTTACTTTCGCTAAACCTCTTCAATTTAAACTCAGAAGCAGCTTTGTATTGATAGATAGTAGCCAGATTGACTGGAGCGTTACTGTTCTTTAGAGCAGTAATAGCTGCCTTCGCTGTGGAGACTGCATCACTAAACTTAGACTCGCGCACCTGAACTTGATACAAATTTGCATAAGCGTCGAACAAAGCAGTTGCTCCCGCGTTTTTATCAGCTTTGACCGCACTAAGGAGATTTTGTGCGTACTTCAACGCCGAATTCTTTTCAAAAGAATCTGATACCTTAGAAAGCCAGCGCAATGCAGTAAGACGGGCTTCTTTGTTGGTTTTCGGATCTAACTTTAGAATCCTCTTGCAAGTGTCATACACTTCCTTGTTGTTATTCTGATCCATCTGACTGAGAAGCGTAGCTCCATCATTAAGCCGTTGAATATCACGCTTGTAGATGTGGACATTATTCAATTTTTTGGAGAAAAATCCACCCATCAAACCGACAATACCGAGCAAGACGAGAGCCAAAACAGCTTTCTGCCACGGTTTCAATCCTTTTTTGGCAGCTCTCATTCTGTAGACTTTATTGCTATCAAGTCGATCGATTACAGGAAGTGCTGCAAGCATTTCAGAAGAGCTTTGATAGCGTCGTGTGATATCACGATCAAGGGCTTTGCGGAAGTAAACGATAACGTCAGGGTGAACACCATCCAGCGGATTCATGATGTCGTTTGCGTGTTTCAAGGTCATTTCCAGCACTGTTTCCGCTTCAAAAGGCGGCTTACCACTGATTGCCTCATACATTACGCATGCCAGTGAAAACAGATCTGAACGAGCATCGATTGGCTTTAGTGAACACTGCTCTGGACTCATATATGTAGGGTTTCCGGTTGGCGCTTGAGTTTGGGCTTGCGCCAAGATTGAACCATCTTCTTGAACCGGCGAATCTTTTGCAAAACCAAAATCCAGAATTTTCACGACAGGCTCAGCCTCATCGTTTTCCTTCCGAATCATGATATTTTGCGGGTTGATGTTTCTGTGAATAATGCCATTCTCATGGAGGTACACCAGTGCTCGCAATAATTGCCCATAAGCACTTATGAAATCATCAAGACTCAATTTACCTTTTTGCTCAAGCCAATCTCTTAGAGTGAGCCCATCAACGTATTCCATGGAAATATAGCTACATCCATTCTCCAGGGTTCCATACGAATAAACCGTCACGATGTTTGGATGGGAGAGACCAGCTAGAACTTTCGCTTCTTGCTGAAACTTCTCAGCAGCTTTCGGGTCTCTTGTCAGGTCTAGCACTTTCAAGGCAATTTTTCGAGTCAGCTGCAAATCGTCGCCAAGGAATATTTCTGCCTGCGCACCTTCGTGGAGGACATTGTTAATTCGGTATCGCCCTTGATAAGTTTTTCCAGACTTGAGAATCAAGATTAGCTATTTTCCTCTAGCAAATATTTCTTTAGGAACAGAATAGTCGAAAAGAACTGGTAATCGGCATTTTTCTTTTTACGGAAGCCATGCCCTTCATCATCAGCTAGAAGATACCAGACAGGCGTGCCTTTCTTACGAATTACATTCACCATGTCCTCAGATTCTAACGCTGGAACTCGAGGATCGTTCTTTCCTTGCACCACAAACAGTGGCTTGGTAATTTTATCAGCCTTGTTGCGAGGTGCAATCTTTTCGAGGAATTCCCTCATCTTGGGATCTCGCTCATCTCCATATTCACAGCGACGCAAATCACGGCGATAGCCCTCAGTTCGCTCGAGGAATGTGACGAAGTTCGATGGACCTACAACGTCAAGAGCACACTTAATCTTATCAGCGTAATTGCAAGCAACTGCCAATGTCATGAAGCCACCATAGCTTCCGCCAGTAACCATTACTTTATCAGAATCAAGCTTGTCAGAGGCTTTAATGAAGTCGAAGAGGGCATCAATATCTTTGTAGCTTCCTTCACGCAAAAAACCGTTATCAGCTTTTAGATATGACTTTCCATAGCCCGCAGAACCACGCACATTCGGAAAGATTATCGCAACGCCAAGTTCGTTCAAGTAATAATTCAACTTACCGTTGAAACCAGCGGTAGACTGTCCTTCGGGTCCACCATGGATAATCATAAGAACTGGTCTCTTGCCAGAGAACTTCTTGGGCGGAAGGTAGAGTAAACCAGAAATCTGCTTGCCGTCGAAACTCTTCCAGTGAATTAGTTCAGGCTCTGAAAAATCTGCAGTGTTAAGTCCGCCAGTTTCGCTTTCTGTCCACCGATCAACCTTCTGCGTCTTCAGATTGTAAGAATAAACGTCCGAGGGATACTGCGCAGTTTCCATCTGAAACGCCAAATCTTCATTATTCTTGTGCCACTCAACACCGGAAATTTCGCCTTTAGGCAGCTCTGGCAACTTCTGCTCTTTATACGTCTTCGCATCAATCAAGTGCATTCTGAAAATGGAATCTTCATTGCTGATGTAAGCAATCCATTTGCCATCCCAAGATTGCTGGAAACTAGCAACGTCCCAATCTAATTTATCGGTGATCGCGTCGTGTTTCATCGTTTTCAAATCGATGTAGGTCAAGCGACAAAATTCGGCATCCTTATCGCATGAGACATAGATGCCATTTCCATCACGAGAGAATTTTGCGGAATTGTAGGCAATCTGCGAGTCTTTTACTTTCGGGGTTAAAAGAGTCTTCTTACCTGTTTCAATGTCCATCAACCATAGATAGGATTCGTTGATTGAAATTTCTTCGGTCACTAGTAGCGATTTGTCATCTGGAGACCAGTCGCTGACAGAGAACCCGCCACCTTCCATTTCAGCAAAGAGTCTTTCCCTTTTTGTCAGCGGATTCATTACATAGATGTCCATGTCTTTCTTGTTTCTTCGGTTGGACTCATATGCCATCTGATCACCTTTATTGGACCATGGTCCAGCAGTGTTACGAGACTGCCCGTCGGTGAGCAGTTCGATAGCACCAGATTTGGTGTCAAACTTGAAGAGCTGATAATTTTCATTTCCGCCAGCATCCTTGGCAAAAACGAAATAGTCGCCAGTGGTTGGTTGGTAACTGGCAGAGGTCACGCTGTCTTTGAAAAACGTAAGTTGCTTTCTTTCAGCAGCAGGAAAACCCACTCTGTGAACCTGAGCCGTATCGGCAAATCGAGTTTTAATGAGGAGTTCACGCTTTACAGGATGCCAGCTTTCCATGCCTGCAGTTCTAAACTCGGTGTATCGATCAACGGCATCCACAAGTGAATCAGGAATGGCGGGAATTCCGGAAGAATGTAAATTATCACCAGGGGTGTAAGCAGATACTGCCAGAGTTGAAGCCAGTATTGCTATCAGAGCAGCCGTCGATTTTATTTTCATCTTACCTCATCCACATGTAGCCATTAGAACCTGCTGAATAAAATAACTGGTACGCAGAATTCATCGATGTTCTCACCTCATTCCAGCGACCACTTACATCAGCTGTGACACCAGTTTGCATAAGTTGTTGGTCGATTGATTGGGAAACAGCTCCCAACTGCTGCATTTCGGTTTGCAATACAGCATAAGACTGATTTGATCTCATATCTGAATTTAGCTTACGAAGCTGCTGTTGAAACGATTGAACATTCTGACAAAGCACCATGGCTGGTGTGCCTCCTGTTGGCGGCCATTGCCCTCTCATTTGCAAAAACTTGGTCAGCTGTTTAACGAAGCGCTCGGACTGCTCATCAGCAGATGCTAACGAAGAGCTAACATTCGACATATTCGCATGGGGGTTATTGGCGAAATTGTTTTGCATTCCACCGTAATTGTTAGGCATATTCCCATAGTTTCCCGGGCCGCCGAAACCGCCATAGCCGTTTTGAAATGAACCAAAATTATTGAAATTTCCCTGAAAACTGGGACGGGGGTCGAATGTACTGTTTTCAGTGATGTTTATGTTGGTAGGGTTATACCCGAACGGAGAGACGCCGCCAACCGGCATACCATTTGGAAGCACTGTACCTGGTACCACAGCACCTGGCACCATGTTTCCAGCGAAGGGATTAGGCGCTACACCATTCGGATTGTAGCCATTCGGAACGTAACCGTTTGAAATGCTTCTTCCTTCGTAGTAAGCATCGGCATCCATCACGCCCATAGGTAGGGTCATACTTTGACTGATGCTCAACAAGTCATTGCGCACTTGCAGCCACCCTGTACCCACCACTGGCGAACTTACCTGCTTGTTCAAAAGTTGTTCAAGAACCTGGGACTGAAATTGTAGATTTTGCAAATCAGACTGTGCTGTCCGGAAGGAACCATTTGCATCATTCCGCAAAGTCTTCACTTTCTTCTGGAAATCTTGCAATGCTTGACACAGCTGCATGTCAGCACCTTGAGGCATGGGTGACCATCGCCCGGCATTCTGCAGATAGACCTGGACAAGCTGAACAAGCTGATCAGTATGCGATGAGAGTGCGCTAGAGCTGCTAACTACCGCTTGTTTAGGTGAGTTTGCAAAGGCTGGAGAGAAAGAAGAGCTAAGCAAAAACACCAAAGATGCTGCTGCCAGCGGCAAAGCAGACTCGAACCTGATAAAAAAGCTCATAAAGGCGCCCACAAAACTATGCTGAAGAAGCATTTTAGCCGATCAGGCAGGATTTTGCACCTGCAGGCTTAGTGAGGCTTAACCATCTCGGCATGGTCGTACATTTCAGGTTTATTGAAGCTTTTCTCAAGCATCCCAGGACTAAGCTACCATCACTACGATCAGGCTAAGCTCAAGGCTTAACTCAGGACTATGCTCAGCACAAAGTTCAGAATAAAGGTTTCACCAAGATAAGAATTAAGCTCGCCCCCGAAGAAGTTACTTCAATTGAAACATTGTTCCGTTAGAGCCACCACTGATGACAGTGTTGGGAAGCTTGCCGTCCCATCGCTTTACTTTTTCGTACTCAATTAGTTGGGGCGATTTTTGCAATGCATCACTCTGAAGTTGAATCGACTTGGCTTGTGCCTCAGCGGCAGCAACGGTAATTTCTGCCTCCTTACGAGCTTTATCTAATTCATACTGTTTCTGAAGTGCTTGCTGCTCCATTACTTGCTTTTGTGCGATAGCTTGCTGCAATACCTCAGGCAGGTCAACATGTGTTATTGGAATATCCGTCACATTGACGAGCCCTTTCACATTCTCTCTGGTCAAAGACAAAACTTGATTTTTTATGGTGTTAACATTCTTTGTTGCCTGATCTGCCTTGTATTGCGCCACCACTTGCCTGAAAGCTTCCTGGATCTGAGGGTCGACCAACTTCTGATAGGGGTCTCCCGAGTATTTTTCGTAGAGAGTCAAAACTTCTCCCTCGGGAAGATTGAACAGCACCTTATATTGCAAGGTGATGGGCTGCTGGTCACTAGTTAAGGGCACCGCCGAACCTGCGACAGTCTCTTGTTTGTTTGAATACCGAAATACTGAATCAACGCCAGGAACTATGAAATGCATGCCGGATTTCATTAAATCACGATCCATTTTCCCCATGCTCACTTTGACACCAACTTCACCAGGGTCGATTACGGTGCACGCAGAAAGAGCCGCAATAAAGGGCATGATAGTGAGCTGTTTAAGTCTGTTTTTGTTCATCGCCAAATCCACTTTAATGGTATCGCTTTTGACACCATTATGATGACAAACAATCTAAGAGTCTACCCTTGACTGCCACCATCGGTGGGGATAGTCGATTGACTATTTTTGCGCCTCAGTACAGCTTTCTTCTGGGCAGGAATAAGAATGATCAACAGTATCAGGCATGCAGCAAGACGCTGGCTTCTCGAGAGCATTCAACTCCTTCAAGCCGCAGGGAGTATCGCCAGACATCAGCTCGTCCTGACTATATGAGCCAATTCGAGGCATGCCTGAAATGTCTGCACACGAACTACCGCAGATCATATACGGGCAAAAAGATGGATTTTTGAATTTTCGCCACCACCTCGTGCTCAACCCACCTACGTTAGACTTAACGGCAGGTTTAGCGTCAAGCGCAGCATGCACTTCGTTTGACTGTGGACGACTAATTCGAATTTTATGCTCGGTTTGTTCTGCCCTCGCAGTTTGTGAGAGCAGCGAAATCGAAGCAAGAACGATAGCAACAACTGGAAGCAGCTTGAACATATCAAAATCCATTCAGGATGTGACACATCGGGCAATGTAGCCCCGTTCCACTCAATGCTGCTCCGACAGCGGCTCGAGTCAGCGCTCGTGCAAATGTATTAGGTCTACCATTCTGGCTTACATTTGCCGTAGGAACAGTAGGTAAAGTCACCGAAAGTGGTGCATGCCCCCGAAATCTATCGGGTGAGGCATTAGCATTAGCATTCGCATTCACATCCCACGCGCGCCCTTGCAGAACCGGAACACCAGGTGCGCTAGGCTCGGGAGGTGGCACAGTGGCAGCAAGAGGATTGGAGAACACGGGTTGCTCAGCACTGCTCTGTTGACTTGTCAGCCGCCTGCTCAAATCGGCAACGGCATCTTTGGCTTCAGAATCATTTGGGTTGTATTGCATTGCAGTAGTGTAGTACTCCAATGCCGCGCGAAAATCACCGCGTGATTCAGCAATAGCACCCAAACTGAAAAAGGCATCGGCGTTTTTTGGGTTTTCCTCAAGAATCTTTCTCAGCGACTGTTCGGCCTCGAAAGTCTTTCCATTATGATGCAACTTTACTGCAGCCTCCAATCTTGAATCCAAAGGCTCATTAGTCTTTTTCGAGCCTCTCAACTCGGGGACTTTCTTGACAGAACTTGAGTGAGCAACTGGCTCGTCATGCCTTATCGGAGGAGCTGTCACAGGCATTGAGTCACTACTGTTTTCGCATCCAGCGAATTTTTCCAGCGAGCTTATTCTTGAACTAAGATTGCCTGATTGAGCTTTGCCAAATACTTTTATTTCCAGGGATTTAATTCGCACTTCGATTGGCGCTTTTGAATTTTTATTTCCTACAATAATCATCTCCACAGAACCCAACTTGTCCTGTGCATTCATGGCCATAACACTGCTCGAACAAAACGCCAGAACAAGCGATGCAGACAATACAAACTTAAGGTGCGAGAGTTTTCGCATTAAATGGCAACCATCTATGGGTTCAGCAAGCAGGAGATTCTATATGTCTCTTGTACCACAAGACCTTTGCCCCCGCTCATTGATTTAATCTGCCACGGCTTTCAGGATTAACCCTAGATTCCTTGTGTGATTTTCCGGTAGTGTCCGAGGAATAACTCAACTATATTCGAAACAGAGCGATTCGGAGATTTAACATGGCAATACTGGACGAAGTTGTAATTGCAGCACCTTGCCCTATTTCATGGGACAACATGAATGGTGATGACAGAGTTAGACATTGCAGTGGCTGCAACAAGAACGTTTACAACATCGCAGATATGACCGATGCAGAAGCAAATGAGTTCTTCGAGAAAAACGGAAGCACGGAGTGCATAAGGATTTTCAGACGAACTGACGGCAAGATGATGACAGACAACTGCCCAAAGGGTCTTCGCCTTGTCAGAAACAGAATCATGACCGGCATAAAACTGGGGGCAGGTATTGCAGCAGCGATTTTCGCGTTCATTCCAGGGAAAGCCGGCGCGCAACAAGCCAATCCACAATCACCAGACCAATCAAGACAGCAGCACCAGGAATTGCGTGGAGACGTCTACATTCCCCCGACAGGAACGGTCGAGACAAAAGGTAACGTCGCGATGCCAAATGCACGCAAGAATCCAAAGATTATGCTGGGTGGAGAGTGCAATTCAAACGACACAAAAGAAGCAGCTCCGAACCAACGAAAGCACGTGGTAATGGGAAAAATGGTGGCTCCAAGATCGAACTCTAATGCCACCCACAGCCCAGCTCCCCAGCTGGGCACCCCGAGCACGCAGCCTTCAGCGAGCAAACCGGGATCCTCAGCTCCAAGTGCGAAAGAACAAACACCCCCGGCACCACAGAGCAAAGAATCGAAGAAAGAAAAAACTAAAGCAGATTCACGCGCTTACGACATATTCAAAATGGCGCAAGAAAATGAAACTCAAGGAAACCAGCTTCTGGCGCTCTTGCAATATCAGGAAGCAGTTATCGCTGCGCAGCAACAATATCAAGGGGATCCGAACTTCCTAAATCTGATGAATCGTTCGTTGAAAAATTTGAAAAACAAGATGATGAGCTGATCATCGTTGATATGCACTAAACGAACTTTAGACGCACCAACACTGGAGAGAATATGGACGAACTAAATCGAGTTGTTATTGCCGCACCGTGCCCAATTTCGTGGGAACAAATGCCAGGTGACGAGCGTGTGCGCTTTTGCTCTTCGTGCTCGAAAAACGTCTACAATTTATCAGATATGACTGCAGGGGAAGCACAAACATTTTTGGAAGAGAATGGTACTTCTCAATGCGTAAGGCTATATCGAAGAGCAGATGGCAAAGTAATGACCGACAACTGCCCCGTAGGGCTGCGAGCGCTGCGGAATCGTGCTCGAATGATTTATAAACTCATCGCTGGTGCTGCAGCATCTATTCTTGCGTTTGTTCCTTCATCAAAAGGCGGCGCATACGCGCAATCAGCTGAAATCAAAAACGAAGAGCCGATTGCTGTTGATGGTAAACCGAGCATTCCGCATAATACGCCCTCTGGACCACGACCAGTTATGACTGGTGGGGCTATTGCTCTGCCGCCTCCAGGAAACGGCGCAGGAAAGAAAATAATGATGGGAGGCGAATGCGGCACTGGTTCCAAGAAGCAAGATGTTAACAAGGGCGGCAAATTCCAAATGGGAGAAATGGTCGTTGCACCAAAACCAAAAAGTGAATTCAAACGCGATGGAAAGGCTCTCGAACTTTACGAACAGGCTCAGGCAAACGAGAAGACCGGTAATTTGCTTGTTGCAAAAACTCAGTATCAACAGGCACTCGATTCTGCTAGAAAGCAAGAGAAAGCCGATCCAAAGTTTCAAGAATCACTGCAAGAGTGCATCGACAGAGTAAGCAAGAAAATTACTCACTAAGAGACAGTACCTGTCCTAGACTTTTTCTGCAACCAACTGCATGTTTTTTAGAAGTGCGAGCAAAATCGCTTCATTCGCCGCAGCGAAAGTAAGCCCAATTGGCACGCCGTCATTTTCTGCAAGGGGAACGGTGAGCGTAGCCAATCGTCCGAGTGCAGAAATAGCAGCAAGAGTCAACGTATTCGGGTAATAAGCACCAGGGTCTTCAGGGCTCGATATGAATCCTCTGACCGGAGCCAGCTCGGCACTCGATGGATAACAAATGATCTTTTTATCCGCTAGATAAGAGTTGATAGCGCGCGAGTAGATCTCACGATTACGAAAATGTTTGGCAGACTCGCTGCGATCGGTCATGCGCGCACGATGTACATTCACTCTCGCTTCTTTACCGAGCTGAGGCTTGCGATCCTCCACCCACGTGCCCAAACTACTCCAGGCTTCCATACAATACAATTCAATGTAGGTTTGATACCAATTTTGAATTTCATTGCCACCATTTGCGGTGCATATCTGCTTCAAGCTAACTTGCCGCGATTTAAATGCAATATTTGATTCCAGACTAGTTAAAGCTTGTTTCAGCACTGCATTAATCTGCTGATTAGCCTTCTCCCAGGCGTCAGTCAAAACATATATTTCAATGCTTTTATTGACGGACTCATTACTCGCTGAAGAGAATAGCTCAGCTACAGGAAAAATACTTTTGGCAGATGATGCCACCACAGCAACTGTATCAAATGACGGCGCCACTGGTATCACACCAGCCATGGGAACAGAACCATGCCGGGGACGCCAGCCATAGATGCCACAATTATTTGCCGAAACTTGCACCGCAGCGCCACTGTCCAACGCAATACCAAATTGAACCAGATTGCATGCAACTGCGGAGGCGGCACCACCTGCAGAGCCACCAGGAACGCGATTCTCACAACGAGGATTCACAGGTGTTTCAGAAAAACTGCTTTCGCCCAAAAGACTGAAGGTAAATTCATCGGTCTTTGTTTTGCCGATGCACTGTGCACCAGAGGCGAGCAATATATCGACTGCCAGTGCATTACAAGCAGCATTAGCACGTCCTTCCAACCAGGTAGGGTTGCCCGAACCGGTAACACGATCTTCAATATCAATCATGTCACTAACAACAAACTGCAAGCCGCTTAAGGAACCTGTTCCCCAGGGACCCAGCTCAAACTCTTCAATGAATGCGTTAGATGCCGCAGCAGTCCATGTTTTACTGACGCTCATGAATTAACTCCCGCGAGAATTGCTCTTATTTACCGCCCCAAACACAGATTTCCATATTCAATTTAATAGCGCCTTGAGGTATCTCTGGCGCATAAGTTATCGAGAGCCTATCGAGCAAATCTGTTTCATCGTCGGCCTCCATAACTGGGCTGCTCGACACTTCGAATTCGGCTTTGCGTTCCGGAAGTATGGTACAAACCAGCTTCAAATCGAAGCCGTCTGATTCACCCATACAGAAGAAATGGTCTCGCACCACATCCTCAAGGTGCTCAACATAACGTCTTAAAACGTCCATCTCGATTAATTGCCTGATTTCATTTTCGTGAGTCAGAAAATTGATAGCAGTAGCATATGCAGGAACCGAAGTTTTCTCAGCACAACTGTCTTGCGCCTTAGAGCCATGACAGCCCAACTCAACCCCACTTATCTCAATAGTTTCCGGTCCGGGTGCAGCCAGTTCATCCTGATGCCAGTTCAATCGAAAATCGTAGCCCTCTTCCTGCCTGGAGAGATAGAAAGGACTTCCATTAACCAAACTATTCTTTAATTCACTCCAGGTTTCATCACGCATCGATAGGGCGAAACCATCTTCAATAATCATGCCCTGGTCGCCAGGCTGCGCAGGAGCGAAGCAGATAAATGAACCAGCGATGCGACTTCCCGGAGTCCCCGGCGCACTAATAGCCAGCGGCGCAGCCTTACGTTCTTCTTGAAAGACAAGAACTGCATCAGCCCTCTCATCTAAATCAGACAAAAGTAAAAGAGGCGACTGGCGCTCTAGCTCATCAAGCTGTTTGAAATAATGCCTGGCAGATAAGGGCAATTGCAGATCGATGACACGCTCAAGCGAGCTTACTCCGGAATCGCGAACCAATATTCTTGGCATCTGCGAAATGAAGCTCTCTTTCATTACCGATAATAGCTCTGATGACACAACAGGTACGCGCGCGAGGTCATTCCAGGCTGGACAGGGGAAGTGGAGATTGGCGCGTCCAAGAAGTGCCAGAACTCGAGTCAGTCCAGCAATTTGAACCGCCTCCATCTCGTCTTTCGTCAAAAGCACCATTGCAAGACTCTCAGCCGGCGGAAAAAATTCACCAAGTGATTGACTTCTAATGTAAGCCGCACCAATAAAGTCATTGGTCAAAAATCCAGGTTCACCAAAATCGGAAACGCTGCCAATATCAATAAACTCTTTTCGAACACTGTATTGAAAAACAGTCTTGAAAAACTCGACTGGCGCCTGCGGAAACTCCCCAACGGCAGCATCGACTGGTTTTCTAAGACTAATGACCAGTTCCTTCTGCCCCATCTTACGCAGTCCCTCAGAAACATAGGTCCAGCATATGAGTTCATCGTCAGCGACAATAAAAGTACTCAAATGCACCTGCGCCTTGAGCACTTCAGGCACTAGCTCGATTTCCACGGGAAATCTCACACTGGTCTTATCTATTTGCGCACCGGGCAATCCTAAACTCTGCCACCAGGACATCTGTTCCGCCTCAAAAACCCTGTGCAATTATAATCACTCGGGGCTAGATGCGATATGATTAGCGTCCAACACGCGCTTATAATCGTTAATCTTCAGCAGGAGAACTAAAAAATGGTTCAAGACTTAGATGCTGCCAAGCAGAAGTCGAACGAAGTACTGCAGCTCATCGGCAAAAAGGAACTTTCAGAAGCAGAACGCAAACAAATCTGCTCAGACTCAGTCCAGTACTGGGCCGACCATGTAAATGCAGGCTTTTTGCAATACAGAAAGTCCGTCAGTACTGACTACACTGCAGTTGAATGGGACGATGAGGGTGCGGTATTCCGCGATGTCAATGGAACTGAGTTCATCGACATTCTCGGCGGATTTGGCATTTACAATGTGGGACATCGCCACCCTAAGGTGATGAAGGCTGTCAGAGAGCAGCTTGACCGACAGGCTATCCACTCGCAAGAGCTTATCGACCCGCTCAGATGCTATTTGGCGCGCCTCGTGTCTTTAATTACACCAGGCGACTTAAATTATGCTTTCTTCACCAACTCCGGAACGGAATCAGTTGAGGGTTGCCTCAAAATGGCGATGCTCGCGACCGGTCGCAAGCACTTTATTGGTGCACTGGGTGGATTTCATGGAAAGAGCCTGGGTGCTTTGGGTGGAACATCCAAAGCTGTGTTTCGCGAACCGTTTCTACCTCTTCTTCATTGGAGCCACGTGCCATTTGGCGACATTCAAGCAATCAAGACAATTATGGAGAGCTGTGACTTCACAGGAGACAGAATTGCTGGACTCGTGCTTGAACCTATTCAAGGCGAGGGTGGCATCAATGTTGCACCTCCAGGCTATTTGCAGGCATGTCGAGAACTCTGTGACAAATATGGCACTATGTTGATCTTCGACGAAATTCAATGCGGCATGGGTAGAAGTGGCAAGATGTTCTACTGCGAGTACGATAATGTAGTACCAGACTTGATGGCACTGGCAAAAGGCTTCGGCGGTGGAGTAATGCCGATTGGCGCAGTTGTTGGAACGCCAAAAACCTGGGCTAAATACATTGACAATCCCTTCCTTCATACCACTACATTTGGTGGCAATCCGGTAGCCTGCGCAGCAGCAATTGCTACTATTAATGTGTTGTTAGAAGAAGATCTTCCAAGACAAGCTCACGAAAAGGGCGCTTATCTCTTGCCCGCGCTGCAAAAGCTAGCTGCAAAATATCCTGACGTCATGTCTGGAGCACGCGGCGTAGGACTGATGCTCGGTATGGAGTTTACAAACAACGATATCGGATATCTAGTGGCAAAGCACTTGTTTGCAAGACGCATTCTGATTTCGGGCACCTACATTAATGCTCGCGTGTTAAGAGTTGAGCCACCACTGGTGATCACATACGAGCAACTAGACAAATTCCTGAATGCTCTGGAAGATTCTCTCAAAGCGGTAAGGGACGAGTTGAAGACAACAGCAGCTGCCCGCTAACGGTGCGGTGATGAGAACAGGCAGATACGGCGGCGGCTTTCCAGCCGTCGCCTATACAATCAAGAAAGCAATAGAAGCAGGTCCTATCAGGCTCTGGAAGAAGATGCGTTCTAAGAATGCCTGTAAAACTTGCGCTTTAGGCATGGGCGGCCAGCTCGGCGGAATGGTGAATGAGCGCGGTCATTTTCCTGAAGTCTGCAAGAAAAGCTTGCAGGCACAAGTTGCTGATATGCAGGGAGCCATTTCGCTTGAATTCTTCGAAAAAAACTTTCTCGACCGCCTACTTGAGTTAACACCAAAACAGGCAGAGGATGCCGGTCGACTTGCGTTTCCTCTTCTTCATCAGCATGATTGGATGCACTTCAAGCCAATAAGCTGGGAACAAGCAATGGAAATTGTGGCATCAAGCTTGAAAGCCACTCAAGCAGACCGCGTAGGCTTTTATTCATCGGGTCGCTCATCGAACGAAGCCGCCTTTCTGATGCAATCATTTGCTCGAGTGTATGGCTGCAGTCATGTGATGAACTGCAGCTTCTATTGCCACCAGGCTTCTGGGGTAGCCTTGAAAAAAAGCATTGGCTCTGGCACTGCTACGGTCGAATTGGAAGACCTCAAGCTCTGCGACACCATAGTTCTGGTAGGAGCCAACCCTGCGTCGAATCATCCCCGACTGATGACCGTTCTATCGGATTTGAGGAAAAGAGGCGGAAGAGTCATTGTGATTAATCCGCTTATTGAAAAAGGACTTGAGCGCTTTCATGTGCCATCTCGCCCTATGTCGCTGCTCTTTGGGAGTGAGATAGCTTCTGATTACATTCAGGTGATGGCGGGAGGCGATGTTGCGCTCTTTATGGGTGCGATCAAAGCTCTAAGAGAATCTGGCAAGCTGAAGCAAAGTTTTCTCGATTCTCATACAGAAAATAGCAACGAAGTCATAGCCAATGCCGATAATCAAAGTTGGGAAGAAATCGAAGCCTGCTCAGGGGTGAGCAGAGCAGTCATTACGGACTTCGCAAATAAAGTTGCTGAGTCAAAAGCTTGTATCTTCGCCTGGGCGATGGGGCTGACGCACCACCAGTGGGGCGTTGATAATATACTTGCACTTATCAATCTGGCGCTCTGCACAGGCAATGTCGGCAAGCCAGGGGCAGGACTCGTGCCAATACGTGGTCATTCAAACGTACAAGGCATAGGTTCCATTGGCTTTTCACCAACAATAGCTGACAGCTTTAAGAAAGCCCTGGAAAAGGTCTACGGAAAAACACTTCCTGACGGAGAAGGCTACGATACGCACGGACTGGTTGAAGCCGCTGGTGAGGGCAAAATCGATTGCTTGATTGCACTTGGTGGAAACCTCTGGGGTTCCAACCCGAATTCAAACTGGGCGAGTCATTCTATGCAACAGATTGGCACCACAGTCTACCTTTCGACCAAGCTAAACCCGGGTCATTTTCATGGCAGAGGCAAGCGCACTCTGATTTTACCTGTGCTGGCCCGCGATGAAGAGAAACAGAGCACCACACAGGAATCTATGTTCAATTTTGTTCGCCTGTCTGATGGTGGCGAGCAAAATGTCGGTGGACAGTTGCGAAGTGAGACGGAAATATTTGCGGAACTTGCAGATCGAGTGCTTGGCAAAACCCCTTTCGATTGGTCGTCAATGAAAGACCACAATCAGATTCGCAAAATCATCGCTCAAGTCGTTCCTGGCTTCAAGGAAATAGACAACATAGAAAGCACCAGAAGAGAATTTACGATCAACGGTCGTATATTTCATCAAGCTAATTTTCCAACGGCTAGTGGCAAGGCAGTGATGCATAAAACGACATTGCCTCCTAAAAGGAAAGACGAATACCGCCTCATTACATTGAGGTCAGAGGGACAATTCAACAGTGTAGTTTACGAGGAAAACGACCTTTACCGAGGTGTTCCGCACAGATTTTGCGTCCTCATTTCAAATGAAGACGCAGTTCAGCTTGGTATCAAAGACGGTGACATGGTAAACGTTCGAGGTGAAGCAGGCAGAATGGAGAACATCGAAGCAGTTATCAGCCCTATCAAGCCCGGTGTTCTAGCGATGTACTACCCTGAAGCCAATGTGCTAATCAGAGCAAACGTCGACGAAAAATCAAGAACCCCAGCTTTTAAGAGCGCTTCTGTTTGGCTCGAAAAAATTGGACAAAGCTAGAGCGGCTTTTTCTGTGCGATTGAGTCATTAGCCTGCCCAGGCAATGTCAGAGCATTAGCCATCTCTCGACCAGGAGTGCTTCCCTCAGGTCCTCTTACAACATGAGCCCTGTTTGCAAATAACTCATTGCGCTTCTTTATTGTCTGAGGCGAATTGTCGAAGTAATCTTTTGATTTGGCAATCGGCGACAGCGAATATAGTTCATCGCGAACGAGGGCTAAACTCGGTAGTTTTTCCGAGAAACCCTGCACTAACTTGTTTTGCCAGAGCTTATCAACGTCAGCAAGATAGAGATTTGTAGCAGCATTTCCAGAGCGAAAGAGAGACAATGGTGGAGCCGCCTTTGATCCAAGTTCGTCAACAAAAGAGTCTTTGCCTTTTAATTCAGTGACACCACGTTTTGAGCTTGTTGATTTATCGAACTTCAGTGGCGCAAATTCACTTGTATCAACCAGTGGAACAATCGGCTCAAACTTTGCGGGGGCTGCATTCAGCTTTGGTGGCATAAAGTTGTTAACACCACTGTTCTGTCCACGCACCATTTCGTTTTTTCGCTTATTCTCTTGATACATGCGAATCTTCTCAAAATAATACGCCAGCTTTTGAGGGTCGTTATTCGCCATTCGATAGGCTTTCGCCTTCATCTCGTCTTCCGTCATGTTCTCAGGACAATCTTGGGTCATTCTTGCGTTTGGGTAATTGCTTGCTTGATGCGGGGCAGCAGAATAGCCAACACCTTGCACGGGAGAGGCTTCGGGAGCCCTGTTATTGGCTTTATAGTTCACTGGTTTGACCCAATTCGCACCTGGACCAGCTCCAGTACGAACCTCATAAATCACGCCTGGTCCTACATTCACAATGCTATTATCAAGGCGATTAAGCACATCAAGATTTCCTTCAAGCACAGCAACTCGGGAAAAATCTGCCGTAGACTGCACAATAAAGGTCGTTCCATGAACGCGAGCCTGGAGCAACTTTGTCCAGACCTCGTAATTCTCACTCACCTTGTGCCTTTTATCGAGATTAAAAAGCATCTCGCCCTCACGCAGATTTACAATCTTTTTGTTCGGCGCTATCGACACCAGAGACTCTTCCCAAATTCTGGTAGTCACCATTGGCCAGCTTATCTGAGCCCAGGACCGGTTTCCTGTTGCAAGCTGTGTTCCTTCGGGCAACAGATCGCCTAACTTACCTGGACACACTTCGCCCCAAACATCTTTTTCGCTACCAACCTTGACTCGTTTATCGACTTTGTTGTGTACGTCTGTCAGAATGGCTCCCTCATCGCCAGTGATGCTGCTTGCAAAGGCTGGCGATAACACAAGCCCAATGCAAGTCACACAAACTACCCATCGGTTGCTGCTCTTCATAGCAATTCTCTGAAGGATTCAATACAGGTAGGTTTCCCGAATGCTTGAGACCGATAACATTTTCAGGCAAATCGTGAAGCCTTTAGTCACAAACCTCAAAACCCTTGCCTGGCAGGCATAAAGAAACAAGAACCGGAGAATGTGCTTTTTTGCTTCTTTATTGTTGCAACGGGGAATGTAAAGCAATGTTGGTAGTTTTGAATGTTAGCAAAGAGATTAAAAATGAAAGCTCGAAAGTCCTTCTCAAGAATTCTTTTAGCGTTGTCGATGACGTTCCCGCTTTCCCTTTCGATAATTTGTAATTCCGCCTTCGCTGAAAAGGGCAAAGGCAAAAAGACAGAAGCTGAACAAAATAATAATGATGACGCCATTCAGAGAGCATTGATGGGTGGTCAGCGCAGCGAAACTACACCAAGCAAAGAAGAGGAAGAAGAGGAAGAGGAAAAGAAGCTCGTTCCCAAAGAAGAACCAAAACCTGCACCAGCCCCTAAGCCGGTAGTAGAAGGAGTTCCACCAGATTTAGCCTTGCAAAAAGCAAAAATCGATATGGATCGCAAGCGCTACGGCGATGCAAAATCTATTTTAAAGCAATCATTGAACACCAATCAGAAAAATATTCAGCTGTACATCTGCCTTTTCGATGCCTGTAAGAGGGGCAAAGATTGGAGCGATGCATCAACAGCTCTCGAAAAAATTATGGAATTAGAACCGTCCAGAGAAAAGGATTACCTTGGAGAATACGGACAGACACTGTTTCATTTGAGAAGGTACGACAAATCAAAACAGGTGCTAACAAAAGCCTTGAGCTTTGGAAAAGATACTGACCAGCTTAGAAAAGTCTTGATTCAAATCGCACAATTTCAGAACGACGAGCCAGAGACAGTAAAGCAGTATCAAGAGTATTTGAAACTGAAACCTAATGACGGTGAAATGCATTGGGAATTCGCAAACTACCTTTATCGCAATAAGAAAATAAAAGAATCTATTCCAGAGTACAAGCTCGCATCAGACAATAAACCAGATGATGCCTATGCTCACGAAAGAACGGCCTATCTGCTGATGATAGATAAGGATTATGATGGTTCCATTCTTTATTACAAACGTGCCATTTCAAAAAACAATGAGCAACGCCTGAAGGTTGGGCTTCAGTATGTCACTGCGTTGAAGAAGAAAGCAGCGGCTGGGAATTCAAAAGATGCACCGCCACCTCCACCTCCTCCTCCTCAAAAGAAATAGAGCAAGTGAGTAGATCTCATTTAGCGGAACCTTTTTAACGGAACCTTTCTAACGGAGCCCACCAATACAAGTTAGTGCTGCAAGGCTTGAATCCCGCGGTAACGGCGATTGAATCCGACAAAATTCATGGCGCAGAAAGCGTCTGGAAACAGTAAGAACACTCGGAGGCAATCTCGCCTATTTTGCAGCTAGAGCCTCACGTTGCTCCATTGGAATGTGTTCGTTGAAGGCGTATATGCACTTTTCCAGAATAGAACCATCAGCAACCTGAGAGTCACCAAAAACGACACAGTTACTTAGTTTAACATTCTTCCCGATGACGCAATCATCTCCAATAATGACATTGTCGCCCACCTGAGTGCCATCACCAATGGTGACATTCTTACCGAGAAGAACACGCTCGCCAATCGTGACATTATTCAGAGGCAATGCGCCCTTTTCAGGCTCGCAAAATAGCTTCACTTTCCCTGCAAGAGCATCCATATTTGCGCGATAAAGATCTTTCAGAGTGCCAATATCGGACCATTGACCATCAATTTCCTCACCCAAAACTGGCAAACCTTTTTCGACCAGAGAAGGAAAGAGTTGCTTACCGAATCCATAGACTCCTGACTCAGGAATGTGCTTAAACACTTCCGGCTCAAGAATATAAATTCCAGTGGAAATTTCGTCCGAAATGGCCTCTTCTGGCTTTGGCTTTTCCTGGAACGCTTGAATAAAGCCATTTTCATCACGCTTCATTACTCCGAAGCGGCTCACATCAGAAACTTTTTTGACTCCAATTGTTGCCAGAGCACCTTTTGCTTTATGTGCTTTGACGAGGCTTCCGAGATTGGCATTAGTAATCAAATCACCCATGATTACAATGAACGTGTCGTCCATCAAATATTGCTTGCACGCCCTAACTCCACCAGCGTCACCAGAAAGTTCTTCTTCATACAAAAATTTGATATTCATTCCGCCAGCAGGATGACTTTCGAAATGCTTTGCCAGTGCTTCTGCCAGATAGTGAGTGTTTGACACTACTTCTGTCACACCGTGTTTTTTCAAACCGTGCAAGATATTGGTTATGACCGGCACGTTTAGGACCGGAACAAGAGGTTTAGGAATGTACTGGCTGATCGGATCAAGCCTGGATCCTACGCCTGCCGCCAAAACCATTGCTTTTATCATGACTTCACTTCCTTTTGTAGGGCTATTGCCGAGTCTGAGACTACCCGATTCCTTCCGCGCGCTTTAGCTTCATAGAGCCGTTGGTCAGCTGCACCAAGCAGTTCGTAAGCATTGTCGCAATCGGAAGGAAACGACGCGATACCAGCACTTAAAGATGCATGAAAGTTGTCTCCGTTCTCTCCGCTAAAATCGATTTTTGAAAATTCTTCTAGAAAGCCCTGCATCAATCTGTGCGATTGTACGACATCACTGCCTAAAAATGCGAGGACAAACTCGTCTCCTCCCCAGCGACCCCGAAGATCTTCAACGCGAAATCGTTTTAGCATCAGCCTTCCAAGCCCAGCAAGAACGGCATCGCCTGCAAGATGTCCATACTTGTCGTTGATTTGCTTAAACTTGTCCACGTCGAATAAAACCAAACTCACAGGTTGAGATAACCGTTTAGCCGAAGAAAGCGCAGCATTGAATCTTTCCATGAATCCGCGTCTTACCAGGAGACCAGTGACGGGGTCTCTTTCACTTCGTTCCCGAAGTAAGCGCGATCGTTCAACTCGCAATGTCACTCTTGCAACGAGTTCGTCAGCAGACAGGGGTTTTGGCAAGTAATCGTCTGCACCGCACGAGAACGCAGCAATTCGCGTGTCGATGCCAGTCTGAGCCGTAACAAAAATGATGGGAAGATCCTGCCAACGAGGCATTGTTCTGAGCATTTTGCAGATATCGAAACCACTTATATACGGCATCATCAAATCAAGAATGAGAATGTCCGGCGGTGTCTCCTGCAATTTCTCAAGAATCTTCAAAGGTTCATCAAGTAAGTGCGTTTCCATGCCGCGATCCATGAGGATTCGTGCAACTCTGCGCGCGAAATGCATATCGTCATCTACAATCAAAATCTTAGGACGTTCTCTGGAAGAAAGTATCATCAACCTTTGAATCGCATCTTCCAATGAATCAGGGTCAACGGGTTTGTTGATATATAAGGAAGCACCGAGATGGGCAGCCAGAAGGCGATCATCCAATTTGGCATCTTCGCTAACAAAGGCGATAGGAATGTCGTTTGGTGCAGTTTCCCTGATGGCTCCAACGAGTTCAAATGACTTCTGTTCCTCAGGATTCACATCGATCAAAATAGCATCGATTGATTTTTTTGAAAGCACATGAATGACGTCATCTATGGTGACAGCTTTTACAAGTTCAATCAGTCTTTGCTTAGCAACGCGCGAGACAGATTCAATAAAAGTCTCATCTTCGGCGACAACCAATATGCGAGATATTGTGCGCAACTCAGCGGATTTGGAGTCTTTCGATAGATGTATAGCAAACTTGCGTTGAGCTTCTTCATTTAGCTGAACCGCACGATCTGCAGCACGCTCAAGGTCGATATAGAAATCATTACCAGCTTTATCGAATGCTGCCTCATGTGCTCTGATTTTGTCTTCGATTGAGGCCATTAAATCGCCCAGGGCTTTCAAGCCAAATGAACCTGCAGTGCCACGCAACTTATGTGATTGCATTCGAGCGAGCTTCATTCCTTCGTGAGTATTTTCCCCCGATTTTGCCATCGTTATTCCATCGCGCATTTTTTCAATTTCTTGCGGTAGCTCTTCCATGTACTCACGCATGAGATCAGCCATTGATCTTGCCAGCGCCGCGTCGGCAGCTTCCTCTTCAGCTTCTACTGAACCATAGCGCACTTCTTCCTTGGCGGGTGCAGAAGGAGTCCATCGTTCCTTACTCATTTCAGAGTGAATTTGTTCAACAAATACTTGCGGAATGACTGGTTTGTGAATTATTTGGCTAACTTTCAAATCTCTGGTCAAGACTTCATAAACCTCAGATGATTGCCAATGACCAGAGACAAATACAACTGGCACTCTGCCACCAGACGCCTTATATCTGGTAATCCACTTAATTCCATCTGTATCTGGTAACACACCATCGACGATCAACAAATCAAATTTAGACGAAGAAATTAGAGAAAGTGCTTCAGTACCAGTTGCTGCCTCTTCAACGACAAAACCTTTGGACTGCAAGCCGGGCACGACCATTTTGCGAAAGAGATCGTCATCGTCCAGAAGCAATAGTCGGTGAGTCATTACTTCTGCCCGCAATAAACAGAGCACTCGTACTTGAGCACAATGCTGCCATTGACCTGAAAAAATGCAAACAGATCTTCCAACTGTTTTGCAAACGACTTTCCTTCATCACTATCAATGTGAGGAACGTAGGATGAAGAAAACGCTCGACCAAGAAAGCCAGACAAATCAAGCACCTGCTCATGTTCAAAAGACTTTTTGAATTGATTGTGGAATAGAGAACTGACCATTAGTGGATCCGCAGCTTCACCACGTTTTAATTCGACCCTTGAGGTATCAGGCAAAGTTCGCAGCAAGTCACCATACCTCTTGGTGAATTCGTCCTTTTCGTCGCGCTCATTCCACATGAGAAACAGCCAACCAGCGGATTTGAGAAGTCGACAAAACTCGATTAGAGCCAGATCAGGATCAAACCAGTGAAATGCTTGAGCACACAAAATTCCATCGAAAGTATCGGAACTTAGTCCTGTCTGCTCAGCTCTGGCTTTAACAAATTCAATTTTTTCCCGGTATGCTGGATGCTCTCGCGCTTCTTGCAACATTTCCTCGTTTGGCTCCAGTGCTGTCACCCGAAAGCCCTTAGCGGCCAGAGCGCGCGAACTTATACCAGTACCAGCGCCAATGTCAAGAACTTCGCCTCCGCCCCCGTGAAGCTGAGCTTCAATGAAGTCAAGCGCGGAACCAGGGTAATCAGGTCTGGCTTGCGAATACAACTTAGCTCGATCGGAGAAACGCCCGGTAGGATTGTATTTCTCGATATTCACTATTACTTGACACCTCTAACCAGGAGCTGGCAGATTTCAGCTCCCCTAATCATCCCACTTGATGCCTTAATCGGCAATTACTGCAGATTGTCCGCGATAGCCTTTGCAAGACCGATTCGCTGCAATTCTCCAAAGGAAACTGCACGCACTATTGGGAATCGTGCACCTTGGCGCACTAGATTTACAGTAAGGTCCTGCACGAACGCCTCACCAACATAATCCATACCGCCGATAAGGAAAAATATTATGGTGATTTCTTGTTGGTCTCGCATCAGCTGAGTGGCTTGAATGATGGCTTGACGGACGGCAGTGCGATTGTTAGGACAGCCATCAGTAACGATACCAATCATCAATGGTTTGATATTTCCACGCGTGTATTCACGACGCCTGAAATACTCACCAATCTGCGATGCTAGCGCTGGTCCCAAGTTGGTGCCACCAAAAGGAAAGTTGTCGTTGAATACTCTAGGAAGCTGGTCTAAAGTCACATTTGGAAGAGTCACGAATCCTGTGGAAAAAAGCACCACAGTTATGCCCTGCGAGTAAATCTGTTGCGTTTGCCGGGACAAATCACTTGTCTGATGAAGGCACCACTCCCATCGACTGGTGCCCATTCCCATACCGTTCAAAAGAGGAACACCAAGTAAAGCAGACATAAGTCCACCCATTTTTGGTGCAAAACTGGGATGAGAAGACCCTCCAACGTTTGGGCAATCCATCGCTGTCATGGAGGAAGAACGGTCTATCAACAAGACCACTTCATGATTTGCCATTTTTCGCAAATCTACCTGAGTCAGTGTTCTTGGATCTGCATTTTGAATTGCATTACCCGAAAAAAAGTTTCCATTTGCATTGGCATTGTAATTCTGCGCATTGCCGTAATAAGGCTGACCCATGCCATATCGAGGCGTCATGCCTTGCATCGCAGGTGGTGGCAGCATGTTTCGTTGTTCAGCAGCTCTCACATCAATTTGTTGTGCTTGCAAATTGAAAAGCTGTGATGGTGTCGGTGCATCCTTCTGAAATTCAGGTGCTGCTGGTGGCATATCTTCACTCGGCATTTGCATACCTGACAGTGGTGCAATTTTCCGAGGACCTTGTGACTTAGATGATTGCCCTGTCGTTTGAGAAGATGAAGAAGCTGGTGTTGAGATGGGACTTATTGCGGCTGTTGAAGAAGTCCCAGCGCTAGAGTCTATCTTCGCTGCGGACGAACTAGATTCAGTTTTCCCTGATGATGGCATTATATCAATTGGCGTCAGACTCGATTCTGGCTTTTGAGATGGCTCTGCAGCGGCTTGCGAATTTGATGCTGCATCTCTTGCCGAAGTATCCGGAGGCTCAGCAGCCTGTCCTGGAAGATCACCTTGAGGAACAGGAGATGGCGCTGGCAAAGGCATTACATCGGACGTAGTCGGCTTGATTTCATCGCTGCCCGGTGATTTCTCAGTTTTCTCTTGCTTCGTCTTTTTCGCATAAGCCGGGCATCCGGCAATCGTCGAATTGCATAGCAGAATCGCAATAAGACAAAATACAAGGAGTTTTGCCATCGAACCGAAAAAATTGCTATTGTTTCCGCTGAGCAAATGTCACCGCTACTTACTGAAAGATCCAATAAAGTCATTATAGACAGTCTGCCGAAATTCATCCGCAAGCAGCGATTGAGAGCAAAGATTAATTGTTCGTCTTTATCAGAATGCCAGCAAAAAACAACACTCATTGAAGCTTTGAACCAGAGCCAATCGGGTACTTTTTAGATTGGACAAACCTCTGCCAGACATGAAGATTAATCTACAGCTATCACACAAAGGTCTAATTCTAGTAGCAGTACCGCTGCTGTTTGAAATCTTTTTCGTGGTGGTACTGATCTTTGCACTAAAACAGGCAGAAGTCGAAATATGGAGAGAACGACACTCCAAAGCCGTGCTGGCAGAGTCTAACAATCTCCTCAAGAACATTATGGACAGCGGGCTCGCCCTGTACATTTACGGAACCACGGGTTCCGATCGCATGCTTGAGCGCTATAAAGACCTGGGCGTGGAAATTCCAAATCAGATTTCCAATCTGAAGACTCTTTTGCGTGATAGTCGAAATACAAAAGAGGCACTTACTAGAGTACAAAAAATCGGTAACCGCGCCACAGAACTTCTCGCCCGAGGCAGCCTTCTGGTAGCCGAATCGCGCATGGCTAACAGATTACAAGCCGACAAAGAAGTTATGGAAACTCTGCTTTCTGACCTGACAGGTGAATTGCGTGCATTCATCAAAGAAATGGAGAAATCCGAGCAAATAGATCCTCAAGCAGAGGCGAAATCTAGATTGATTGTTATTTACTGCCTTGCTGCAGGCATTCTTGCGAATGTCATTCTTGCTGTTTCACTGGCAATCTACTTCAATCGTGGCACGACAAAACGCCTATTGATTCTCATGGATAACACTGATAGACTTTCGCGGCACCAAACGCTTCACGATCGAATCGGGGGCGGAGACGAAATTGCACACCTGGACCATGTCTTTCACAATATGGCCGAAGCTCTTGCCGAAGCTGCAAGGCGAAAACAAGAACTCGTGTCGATGGTCAGCCATGACCTTCGCACACCACTAACTTCAGTACAAGCATCACTCACTTTGCTCTCTGAAGGAGTACTAGGCTCATTGCCGGTGCGTGCTCACAAAGAGGTCACAAACGCAGAGAACAACACAACTCGCCTGATTAATCTAATCAACGACTTGCTAGATATAGAGAAAATGGAAGCAGGACAGTTGGCTATCGATTGCCATAGAACTCCAGTGTTGCCTATTTTTGAACGTTCTTTCGAATCTGTAAAAGCATTCGCAGAAAAGCAAAATGTGAACATCAAGATCGTCGACACCGACCTACAAATTTACGCAGATGGCGATCGAATCATCCAGGTTATAGTGAATCTTATTTCCAACGCGATCAAATTCTCACCGGCAGAAAGCACCGTGACATTGGAAGCTGTTCCCGCTGAGGGAAATACGGTTGAATTGAGAGTTGTCGACCAGGGAAGAGGCATTCCAGAGAGCTTCATGAAGAGCATGTTCCAACGGTTTCAACAGGTGGATCAAATTGGCGACGCAAAAAAGAAAAAAGGCACAGGACTTGGTCTTGCTATATGCAAATCACTAGTTGAACTTCACAGCGGCGAAATTGGTGTTCGAAGTGTAGAAGGAAAAGGCAGCACTTTCTGGTTCCGCATTCCAGTGGAAAAGCCTTCTGAAAAACCATCTGACACTGAGCTTATCGAAACCAGCAAAACAGAGCGCACAAAGAAGATCGCAAACCGTTAGATAGACCGAAAGCACCTCATCTCCGCTTACACAACTAATCAGCAACTAAACAATAGCGTTTGCTCCTGAAGGTATCTCGGAGGAACTTGGTTCAAACTCAGAAGCAACCAACAAATCAACCATACGTCCGCCTTTGAAGACAATCTTGATTCCATCAGGTCCATTCAAAATTGAGTCCGGACTCTTCAAGAAATTAGCCTTCAGCTCTAACTTCATGTTTATTTCCTTATAGA
Source organism: Obscuribacteraceae bacterium (SeqCode) (assembly GCA_044226015.1). GTDB lineage: Bacteria > Cyanobacteriota > Vampirovibrionia > Obscuribacterales > Obscuribacteraceae > JAIEPM01. The sequence goes on along the minus strand of JBGAHS010000005.1, from coordinate 112,305 downwards.
AAGAACTCCATTTTCCATCAAAAGGATAGAAGCTATAACTCGCCTTTGGAGTCTCAATCAAAACAGAGCGTTCGGTTGCTCGCGCCTCTACGTCGCCGCACAAGATGCGCGTTGTTGACGATTTGCCCGAACCTCTAACGACAATTTTTGTATTCCGTCCATTCAAGTCGCGTCGTTCTGTTTCACTGCTAATCAGTGCCCCATCAGCCTCGTAAAGTTCTCTTGTCACTGACCGCGTCGGAATATTCTGTTCGAGCTGCCTCGACATCAAGCGCTCACCGTGAAATTCTTCAACTAATATTGTACTTACGGCACCCGAGCCATCTCTGGTCGTGGTGGTAACTCTTTTTGCATTGTGCCTACCTACGATAGGTGTTTCTTGTACAGTCGCAATGCCGTCGCCGCTGACTGATTCAATTGATGGAATTTGCATTCCGGAAAACGAAGTTGTTTTCATCGAAATAAGCCCGTCCTTTACCTGGTCTAACCAATTTAACTGCCACTTTTGAAAAATCCTTGAAAATGCATTTGAGGCTTTCTCAAGGGGTAACTCTTCTTCTCCTTTCGTGGAGAGACAATTTGTTTTCAGTACCTTGATTGTGCAGAAACAGAAGATCAGAAATGGTTCATCTTTGTGACAAATTCCGGTCTTATCCTTAAATCGTCCTGCTCAAATCGTTGCTTCGTCGAGTCGCCATCATTTGATGTATGACTAAAGAATGGTGCACGTCTTGAGATTTTATGCCGTGACCCAAAATTGCCACAAAAACGAACTTATTTCGCCGTGACTCTCCAGCAAAATGAGCAAACTCAATTCGGAGAACAACAATGAGTAGATTTGAACAGCAAGTAAAAACTGGCGATCAGCTAATGCCTGACAAAGCGGCGACGGCGATATCTGTCGAGATGTTTCGCAAGACCAATACCAAAGCCAACGATTTAGACCTTGCAAAATTGAACAATGAGTTGCACAGAGGTGGCTTACTGCCTGGGCTGAACATTGTCGGACAAGATTCTAGCGGACATTTACTGATTGCCGACAATAAGCAGGGGTCAGCACACAAACTCTATCAAGTTGATCAACATGGTAAGCTGACAGCGAGTTATGGTGTCGAGAACCAGGGTCAGAGCAAGGTTTTTAAGAAACAAGATGAAAACAAGCCAGATTCAAGTGAAAACAAAAATGACCCTTATCGATTTCATCAGGGTGAAGTCAATCAAAGGTCAGAAAATGAACCTAACAAAGAACGCACTAGAAGAAACGATGCTGCCCGCCCCCAAGACCAGCCACCGCCTACAGTACCATCTACGGACGGATCGTCGAGTCGCCCCCAAGAAATGAATCGCTCAGAAACCATTGAGAATCCACGCGGAGAAAGAAGAGCGAACCAGAATACCGAGCGCAAAACAAAAGCACGTTCAATTGATTATTATGATGAAGTGAATTTTCACAGCAACAAGCTTTTAGCGTGAAGTCATCAATCAAATCAAATCAAATCAAAGCCACAGCTAACACTTAGATGTGGCTTGTTTACTTACTTTCCAATTTATAGCCGACACCATGTACAGTTTTGATAATGGAAGATGGTGCATCAGGCGACACCTTCTTGCGCAGGGTTTTGATATATGTGTAAACGGTATCAGTAGAAGCGTCGCTTTCTGAATTCCAGACACGATTCAATAGAGCATCAGGACTGAACACTTCATTTGGGTGCCTCATGAGGAATTCCAGAATCGCGTATTCCTTAGGCAACAAATTAACCTCTCGACCATCAACGGTAAGCTGATGGCTCGATGGATCGATTTCCAGGGTCCCAATTTTCAGAGTTGTACCGGTGAATGTTGCTGGGCGCCTGAGCAGCGCTCTGATTCTGGCCGATAATTCTTTCAAGTGAAACGGTTTGGTCAGGTAATCGTCTGCACCTGCGTCTAAACCTATTTCCTTATCGTTAACCGTACCTTTTCCAGTCAACATTAAAATGGGTGTCAAGCCACCTCGCCCGCGGAATTCCTTGCATACGTCAATTCCCGGCTTTTTTGGCAAATCCCAGTCAAGAATAATCAGCTCATACTGATAAAATTTGAGCCGCTCGGTAGCTTCGCCCCCATCGAACACTGCCTCAACTGCATGCTGTTCGAAAGCTAGCCATTCACATACTCTTCCGGAAAGATCAGAATCATCCTCGACAAGCAGGATCTTAGCCATGAAACTCTCCACAAAGGACTTAGCCCATTTAATATTGCCACGGATTACCCCAATATCAAACCCCTGGTAATTGGGCATGATAATTCTGCTACACAAGTGATGGAAAAGTTCGTCTTGAGAATTACCCAGGGACAAAACCGGAAAAGAGCAGCCATCGGACTGCTAATTTGCCTGGGGCTGACCAGTTGCAGTGTAAATAACTTCGATCGGGAATATCGCCTGCGTTTCTGGGAGAAATGCCGAATTGGCGCCATGCAATCCCTGAAAAAACACCAGTATAAATCTGCAAGAAACTTAGCAGAGGAAGCGGTTTCTCAAGCAGAGGGATTTGGGGAATCTGACTTCAGACTCGGTGTAAGCTACACCGTTTTGGGCGACGTATGCAAAGCACAAAATCAATACAAAGCAGCCCAATCGGCATACAAAAAAGCGATCAAGGTACTGGAAAGTGCCGAAGAATATTATGCAAAACAGCAAAATGTCAAAATGAGCGACGGAAGCAAATTTGAGATGGTAGAGTACGATTTGCTACGAAAGCTAACCCGTGAAGATCTCGCTAACGCGCTTGCTCATATGGCAGACCTTTACGCGAGCAACGACAATTTTAATGACGCGGCTAACGCGTTTGCAAAGGCTGCGGGAATTTATCAGTCAATGATCAGTGGCGATAAATGGAACATCGAAGATTCGCAACTCGGCCAAGAGCTAGTAAATAGCCTCATCGGACTGGCTCAAGTTTCAGTCCAAACAAAGAATTTTGATGCCGCCTCTGATGCATATCAGCGTTCACTACAGTACGCAGCCGCCTCACATTGCACTGAGTTCTTGCTAGTCGACATTCGTGATGGTTATCTCAATGTACTGAAAGAAATGGGAAGAAATGACGAAGCCCAAAAACTAGTTAGTGATGCAAGTTGCACCAAGATGCTTTCTGAAGGAAGTGCTGCCTTCAAGAACAACGACTTTGAAACAGCCGAAACCTATTACAAACAGGCTTTTGAGAATGCTAAAAACTCTATTTTCGAGGACAGGCGCGTAATGCACTGTCTGTCTTGCCTGGCTCAAGCTCAGTTAAAACTCAACAAAACCGATGATGTTGAACGAACATGCCTGGCTGCAGCCAGATACATGAGGGAGAAGCACTTGCCTTATGACAGAGACTACGACATTATTCTGACAGCGTATGCAAATGTGCTTCTGTTAAAAGGCAAATGTCCGCAGGCGCTAACTATTCTTTCCGAACAATATAATTTCCGTTTTCTTGAATACGGACCCAACAGCATTCAATCCTGTGAAACGCTGGCCCTTGCAGCGAAAGCCGAAGCACTATCTAACAACACAGCTGCTGCCGAACAACGGGCCCTTCAACTTTACAAGATTTTGAAATTGAAACACATGACGAACAAGCGAGCATTTGCTGCGATTCTAGAAACAGCACGATTACTCGGTTCTCTGGGTCACCATGATATGGATATGGAACTTCAACAGGCCGTTACAGCGCAGCAGCTGAAACGCTTAGACCCGCACGATCCACGTTATGTCGCGTATCAAGCAACTCTATTCATCACCTATATCAAATATGGAAACAGAGATGAGGCTCTCAAACTTGCCCAGGAAACAGTTGCCGTATTGAAGGTCGCGCCTCACGACCAGAGAGTTGAAGCATATAAATACATTGTCTTGATGTTGTCATTTTCAAATGCCAGTCATTTGTATGACATTTCAGAGATTGTTGCAAAAGAAGGGCAAAGCATTTTGCTCAAAGATTTCGCAGGCAAGTTTCCAGATGACGTAGCGATGATGAATTGGACAAAAGACATCGCGACTCTAGAAAAACACTTTGGCAAGAAGTTTTAACAAAAGTAGTAAACGAAAACGGGTTACGGCGGAGTTGGAGTTGGCAGGGTTGTAGCGTAAACCGCAGCCCGTTTTCATGTTGGTATAATATTCAGGAGTTCTGAAAAATTTTTGAAACGTCAAAAGATTTAGCTAACTGGCAGTTCTAATACAAAAGCGCTGCCTACAGAAGCATCTAGCCTGTAAGTCAAATCTCCCCCATGATCCTCCGCAATTCTCTTGCAGAGATACAAACCGAGTCCAGTACCACTGCCTTTTCGCCGAGTTTTACTGGAAAAGCGTTGAAACAACAAGTTCTGTTCTTCCTCAGGCACACCCTGTCCGGAGTCAATGATTGACGTGATTATTTTGTTTCCCGAATTTTCAAAGCTAACTTTGATCGAGCTGCCCTCAGGACTGAATTTAACTGCATTGTCTATCAGGTTGATAAACAAACGCCGCAGTGACTGCGCGTCTCCATTAATTACTGGACGAGTCTCAGGCGACGACACTTTAATCTTTATGCCCTTACTAGCCGCAATAGGTTCAAGTTCTTCAGCACAAGCACGCGCAGTTTGATTCAAATCAATCGAGTTGTTTTCCAGAGCTTTCTGATTGTATTCATAGCGTGCCACCATAAGCAGTGTATCCGCCATATTCATCAATTCTTGAATTGAACGCTTTGATTTCCGAAGTATGTTCACATACTCATTTGTCATGTCGCCAAAAATGCCTTCAATAGCCTGTGACATGGTTAGATTGATCGCGATTAGCGGTGTACGCATGTCGTGGGAAAATGCATATACAAAGTCCTGCACTGTTTGAGTTCGCTCAAGCAACTGCTTGTGCAAGTCGAGAATTCTCTTCCCAGCCCTGAGTCTTACTTTTAATTCTGACTCGTGAAAGGGTTTCACAATGTAGTCATCTGCACCAGCATTCATGCCAGTAACCAAATCTTCCGTCTCACCACGCGCGGTGACAAGCACGATGTACCGGTATTCATCCTCTGTTTCAGCAGCCCGAATCTTCCGACAAATTGTCAATCCATCAACATCTGGCATCATCCAATCTAAAACAACCAGGCGCGGCGAATCTCTCTGCTCGAGGATTGCAAGAGCCTCTTTGCCATTGCTGGCAGTTACAACCTCATAGCCGTCTTTCAATAGAATCAATCTGAGCAAACGCAATGAGTGGGGATCATCATCTGCAATCAGGATTTTCATATGGCTCTTTCTTTTGGGGTGTGGACTAAAAATATGAACCCAGTGGCAATATAATATCTAAAGACATAGTCTGCGTTCACACGATTTTTCGAAAGGGGGCTGCCATGAGCAGCACAGCTGCAGTAAAAGTTTTTCTTGTTGAAGACCACGAACTCCTGCGAGATGGTCTCAGAGCAGCACTCCACAAAGATGGACAATTCGAAGTTGTAGGCGAAGCTGCCGATGGCTTGACAGCCGTAAACAAAATAGCTAACGCAGACCCAGATGTTGTGATTATGGACATTGGTCTGCCAGGCATCGATGGCATTGAAGCCACCCGCCAGGTCAGAGAGAAACGTCCCAACACGAAAATCATCATGCTTACATCTCATGATAACGACCAGGAGATTTTCGCGTCACTGGCTGCTGGTGCAAACGGTTACTGTTTGAAGGATTTGAGCCCCGACCGACTCAAGCGAGCAATTCTGAGTGTTTCAGAGGGCGCTGCCTGGCTCGACCCGCGAATTGCCAGCAAAGTGCTGACAATTTTTGCTAAAGATGGCGCAGCGGGCGGTGTTGCGCAAGTTGCCGTAGAGCCAAACAAAACCGACGAAATGATTTCGCCTCTCTCTCAAAGGGAAACCGAAGTACTGAAGTTAATGGTTGATGGACTCAGCAACAAGGAAATCGCTGACAGGCTGGTTATCGGCGTGTCTACGGTTCGTACTCACGTAGAGCACATTCTGGAAAAGCTTGCGGTTTCTGGCAGAACGGAAGCAGCAGTAAAAGCAATGCGCAGGGGTCTGATTTAGCTCTGCAATCCAGAACTAAAAGAAAACTCCAAGCAAAACTCCCAAAATTAGCTTAATTGCTGATACACCAGGTCTTATCGCTGATTTACCAGGTTATTGAGCCCGGTCATAACGTTGGCGCCCATCGGTGCTCCATATCCGTTTCCAGGATAATAAGGTGGTGGGTATCCACCATAACCTGGCGGCGGTGGGTATCCCCCGCCGTAACCGTAGTTGGGATAATAGCCGCCTCCGCCCATCATCGGCATCTGAGCGGCAGCCATCGGATTTCCGGCTAGTCCACCCATCATTCCGGTCATAGGCATACTGCGAGTCATACGCTTCGGAACGCCCATATTCGTGGCGTTTCGCTGCATGGCTTTACCCATGAAATAACCAATAGCCATATTGCCCCCGACCTTTGCAAGGGAGCTTCCGGCCTGAACTAACTTATTAGGACCAGCAGACTTCGGCTTGGCCTGCTTTCCACCTTTATTTGCTTGCTGCTTATCTGACTCATCAAGAAATTGCTGCAGGTTGGCCGGTTGGTTACTGGCTGATTGTTGACCTGGATTTCCTTGCTGTCCATACACAGGTTGTTGATTTCCATACTGCGGTGGAGGCTGGGAGTTGACCTGTGCTCCATTTCTCTGGGCATCAGCGGCATAGCCATAGTAAGTTTGATCACCTTGTGGATTTCCATATTGGTCACCGCCGTAAGATTGGCTCGGATATTGTTGCTGCTGCTGTTGTTGCGGCTGTTGATTCTGGTAACCGCCATTGGGGTCGCCTCCGAATGCCTGTTGTCCGGGATCGGACTGATAGCCCTGGTAGGCTTGCTGACCCTGGGCTGGCTGCTGCTGTTGAAACTGACTCGAATTGTCGTAGCCGTAATTCTGGGCGGAGACGACTGCAGGAGTAAGTGTCAAAGACGCTGCAAAAAATATGGAGAGCAGTGAAATCGACCGGTTCGGAAACATCTTAGTAAGGCTCATCAAAAGTACTTAAGGTAGAGAATAGATAGATCAAAACCCGATGTCAAGATCACTATATGCAGATCTTCTCCATAGTTTCTCCATTTTTTCCATTGAAAATTCACTTTCTATTCACGTACGCTTTGTAGACTGCAATCATGTTCGCAATTATGCGAAGTGAAATATCCCATGGTATGGAGGGAAACGCGATGGCTAGAGCAGCAGATGCATCTTCTTTGCTGACAGTCGCGATTTCAAGGGCAATCAGAGAACGCAGAATTAGTTTGGGCGTATCTCAAGAAGAGCTTGGAAATCGGGCCGATCTACACAGAACTTACATAAGTGATATTGAAGCAGGTCGCCGCAATTTATCTCTGAGAAGCTTGTTCAGACTTGCTCTCGGATTGGGCTTGTCAGTCTCTGACTTGCTCAAATTGGCGGAGACTAAGACAGAGGCAGCAGCAGCAGAAATGCCATTTGCTACAGCCGCTGTAGTACCGAGCCCAGCTTCATTGGCTAACTAATCGTCCAAAAGAATTTCCATAACCAGGCGTCAACGCGAAATCGCGCCTGTTTACGGAATAAAGAGGGTAGCGAAAGCTACCCTTTCTTTTTGAGGAGTTCCATGGTTTTTCTGCCGCCAAGTGGCGCGAAGATTTTCTCAAACTCGACCGGTACCGTTTGAGTTCTATGGTTTTTCTGCCGCCAAAAGGCGCGAAGATTTTCTCCAAACTCCGGGTCGGAGAGCTAGAGCAAGGGTTTGCGTATACGCCAGATATACACTCGGTTTTCTTAAATGAGAACTTGAGTGCAGTGACAAATTTGTGATGCGAACTGAAACTTTAGCGCGTGAAAGGCACTGGCTTATTGGCTACAGATGGCGGACGCAATTGTCCTTCGATGTTGTTGTTGATTGCGCTCAATGCAGCGGAAACCTTCTTTGCAGCATCATCAGTAATATCTTTCTCTGGAAGCTCTGAAGTCGCAGCAGAAATCTCTTCCTTCAGCTCAATTGCTTTCCGTGAGGTAAGCTTCCCGTCTCCCACAGCACGATTCACACGCTGAATCATCATGGCTCGACGAGCTCTCAGTCCATCTAAACCGGGATTAGACTGCTCGCGCACTAAAACTTGTTCTTCAAAACGATCATTCAACTCATTGAGTTGTTTCGCCAGAGACACTCGCGACTCAAAACTGAGCTTTCCACCATCATCACGCTGCCCCTGCTCGCGGTCGGTGATCGTCTTCAACTCGTTGCAAAATTGCTCGACCTGGGTTGCAGATAGCCACTTATGCTCTAGAGAATACTGAAATCGCTTGATGAGCTGCGCTCTTGTGGAACCGATTCCAAAACCTGGCATTGCCAGATCAGTCTGTAAAACCTGCTCTACTGGCGTTTTTGCCTCATCGATGTGAGGAACGTACCAGAACTGCTGAGCATACACTGTGCTGCAACTCGCAAACATCCCCAAAATGAGTGCCACGCAGAGATAATTTGCTTTCATGATGACTTCCTTCATCTAAATGCTGTCAAAAACTATGATTCCAGCCTTATTCTCACATGACAACTAGAAAAATCAATACTTATTTCTATTGAATTAAGGCAAAAATGGGTGAAATACGATTAGGAAATCTCTCGGCTACAAATGTAACAACAGCGTGATTTAGCAAAGAGTTTGCCGTTTCACCTTGCCGAGATGACCTCCTAAACGGTACGCTTGAATAAGAAAACTAACAACAGTTAATCTTTGCATCTTTGGGGGTTCCAGTATGGGTTTGGTTCGACGCAATAAAGGCAGATTGCTTAGAGAATCTCTGGTTCTTAGCATGACACTTGGGCTTATAGCTTCGACAGCAGCTGTGATGGCCGATGAAGGTTCTGATGCCTCTAGTAAGTCGTTATTCGGCGACTCACCATTATTCACCCCCTCTGAGAGCAAACCTCTTTTCGAATCCGAAAAATCTTCGCCTGCAGCTGCCAGCACACCATCGAGTGGTCCAGCAGCGCCATCGGCAACCGCACTACCATCGGCGGTACCAAGCGGCAGCACACCTGCTAAGCCCGAGGAGTTCACTCCAGTGAACCCGTTAAAGGGTTTGTTTCAGATGCAGCCGCAATATCCGACCCCCGGAACAACCCAGATGTTTCCCGAAGCAGTATCGCCTAACATGGGCAAAGACAGCGATGTAACCGGGCGCAACCCGGGTACAGCTGGAACTGTTTTCCAAACGCAGTGGAAAGATCCCTACGAGACCAAGAAAGACGAGAAGATCACTCCCGTAAATCCAATTAAGGGACTGTTTCAACAACAACCTCAGTATCCAACACCAGGAACAACTCAGCAATTTCCAGAAGCAATACCAAGCCACCTGGGCAGTGACAGCTCTGTTCCAGGGCGAAGCCCCGGTGAAGCTTCGACTATCTATCAAACCACATGGAAGGATCCCTATGCGCCTCCAGAAAAGGACTCATCGGATAAAACCAATTATTTGAAAGGGTTGTTTCAACAGCAACCTCAATATCCTTCGCCAAACAAAACACCTCAATTCCCCGAAGCAATTCAGAAAAATCTCGGCGATGATTCAAGTGAACCAGGGCGACAACCTGGAACATCCTCGCTTCCTTTTGGAACACCACAACTTCCTATTCAAGCCGACGCGGTCGGTCTTCCTGGCATCAACTCTGTAATTGGCGGAGATAAAAAGGAAGGAACTAAAGAAGGAACCGAAGAAAAGAAAGAAGGAAGCGGCGAAAAGAAAGAGGGCGAAGACAAAGACAAGAAGGACGAAGCCGACAAGAAGGACGACAAGGATAAAGACAAGGACAAGAAGGACGAGTCCGACAAGAAAGACGACAAAGACAAGAAGGATTCCGACAAGAAAGACGATAAAGACAAGAAGGATTCCGACAAGAAAGACGATAAAGACAAGAAGGATTCCGACAAGAAAGACGACAAAGATAAGAAGGATTCCGATAAGAAAGACGACAAAGATAAGAAGGATTCCGACAAGAAAGACGAAAAGAAGGAAGAGGTCAAATACGCTCCTTACAATCCTTTGCGTGAAGCTATCAGCCTCATGAATTCAGGCAAATACCAGGACGGCGTGGATTTGCTGACGAAGGAAATTAAGAAGCAACCGAATAATCCGCAGGCGTTTTATACACGAGCAGTTGTGTATGTGAGAATGCGTCGTTATCCGGAAGCAGCGAAGGATTATAATCAGGTTCTGACGCTTGTTCCGCAAGGAAAATTGGCTGAGCTTGCAAAAGCAGGACTCGCAAAAATCAAGCTATAGGCTCTGGTTCTCGAATCAGTAAAAAGGGAAGACTTCATTGTCTTCCCTTTCTTTTTTTGCGGAACGGCACCGCATTATTCTCATCGAATGTAAACCGGCAGCATTTGCGGCAGCGGTTTACTTCTTTTCTTTCTCGAGTTTTTGTTCTTGCTTCTCGGCTTTGGACTCTTCATGAAGCAGCTTCTTTCTTGCTGCGTCCATACCCTTGCAAGTTGAGTCGATACCGTGGGCAGTGCTCATCAGCTCTTGCACATTGTAATCAACTTTATCTTTCGTCAGAGTGATAAGCGTTGCGTAGAGCTTTTGAAAATCCGAATAGTTGCCGTAAAGATCTTCCATAGGTTGCTTCGCGAAGTCTTTTTCCACATCTGGAATCGCGAGTGTATTCATGTCGTCTTTCAGAATTGGAATTAGGGCATCTAGTTGAGCCATATGCAGATTGATGTACTTCGGTCTTGGCGGCATGTAGTTGTTGCCGAAACCTTCAGAAGTAGCAGGCATGATTGGAATTACGTCTTGACCGATAATATCTATTTCACCCATCATCTCCACAGGTTGAGTACATTCCTGGAGAATGTCACTTGCGGCGCGGCGAGTGCGCTTAATTGCCTCACCCATACGGCGCAGTTGTTGTTGCTCTGACTTGAGAGTCGCCACAACAGCTGTACTTGAGTCGCCACCAGATGCAGTACCAGCACTCGGAGCAGCACTCGGAGCAGCACTCGAAGAAGCCGCTGCGTCAGCGATAAGATTTTGGCAGTCCGAATCAGCAGCAAATGATGGTGCCAAAGCAAAACTTGAGGCTAAAGCAAGGGAAAAAGCGACTATTGAGTATTCCGTTCTTTTATTTCTTTGCATGATTGCTTCCTGTCAAAAGACTAATGAGGTGGATTATCGCACGATTCGCAACTACTTGCCATCAGCGCTAATAACTCCATCGAAATGCTCGGCTATGGCATAAGACGCTATTCCGAAAGCAACAGCCACATTTAGAGATTCTTTAAATCCGCGCATCGGCAGGTCAGCGACTATATCGCATAAGTCGAGGGTCTCGCGGTAGATTCCTTTCGTTTCGCTTCCTACAACAAGACAGAGGGGTTTCCGCAAACTTCCAGCGCTAATGACTTCGCTCAACGGCTTGCTATCGTTGGTCTTCTCTAAACCAACAATTTGATAGTTCATCTTTTTTAGCTGGCGAATAACTTCAACAGAGTTACCAGTGTAATTCCAGATGACATGATCTTCAGCACCCAGGCTTGTTTTTGCAATCTCCTTTCGTGGGGGGCAGCCGGTGATGCCAACCAGAAAGAGGTGCGAAAAGCCTGCCCCGTCAGAGCTTCTAAAAATAGACCCGACATTCCAGAGACTTCGAATCTCTTCCAAAACTGAAAGCAACTCTGGCAGATCATCGTGCGACGCACCAAAAAAGGCATCGGCATGAGTGCTTGCAGTTCTGTGTTTAGCGACCTGCTTATCTATTTCCAAATGTCGAGCCAGGCTGCGCGCTGTGAAGTCGCGCTTACAGTCAAGGCAATTGATAGTTAGAAATTCGTGCTCGTCGTCGATGTCAATTATTTTTGAACATTCAATGAATGGGCAGCGCGTTTGCATTTTTAGTCGTGACCGAACTGAGGTACGGCGCCATGATACATAGGACCAATGTCGAAGGGAAACGTGTTTGCAGAACGAACACCGTTCACCTCAACCGAAATTGGAATATTAAGCTGGCTGGGTCCGTATGACCAATTCGGCACAATTACTGCCATTGAAGTACCGGTAGAGGAGCTAACTTGACCGGGCACAGATCCGAAGAATACCTTGTTGGCACCGGCGTCTGGCGAAAAATTTCTTCCCGATATATTGATCGTTCCTCCCGGTGGTGCCATCCAGCAGTCAACTCCCATAATCTCTGGCAATGGTCGAGACATAATGCTCAGCGAAACAGGACTGGTGGTCACTCCGTTAGAACGAACCTCTACATGATTAACGCCAAGTTCGGCACTTTTTGGAACCTGCACTAGCAGGGTATTTGGACTTGCGGAAAGAACGGTAGCTGCCTTGCCGTTGAGTGTCACGGTGAGCCCGGCTGGATCACTCGGAAAGTTGCTACCTAATAGCTTGACGGTTTCACCCTGCATTACACTGTTAGGTTCAACGTAACTGAGTTCCATTTGCGATGTTTCCAGAGTCCACCACAAATTCGCACCAGGGACGCCACCAGCCTCGATCTGCACCTGAAGGTTTGAACCTCGAATTAATCCGCTAACATCTTTGCTGGCAGCTTCCCGACCCAGCATGTCTTTTTCAGTGGCAAGAATTTCGCCATTAACCATTATGCGAAACCATTTGAATGAAGGAACTTCAGGCGACCCATTATAGATTGTCATAACAAGTGGAAGCGTCTCCTGTCCAGGTTGAAGAGCAAGAGTGTCTGTGAAGTTTTGCACCTGATAGTTTCGCGAAATGTAGTCATGAGACTTGTATATTACGAGTTGTCGAGAGACAGCAGCAGGCGCGCTCGATGCTAAGAAGATGATCAACGCAATAAAACCAGTCAGAAAGCGCATTCCAGCCCCCGTTTCAGAAGAGACTTGTATTATAAACCCTTCGGCAAACTTAGGCATTTAACAGCTTCATTATTTCTCTAGATCCGCTTCAGCAAACAAGAGGCACGAGTGCGGTAGAATTCTGAAACCTTTTGGAGTTTGTGAGATGAAACCTGATATAGCGGCAATTCAAAGAGCTATCGCGGCAGAAAATATCGACGGATGGTTGTTTTACTTTTTCCACGATAATGATGACTTGGCGCTCAGAATCCTGAACTTAACTGGTGGACACTTCACTCGAAGATGGTTCTATCTAATTCCAAAAGAAGGTGAGCCACGCAAATTAGTGCATCGAATTGAAGAAGACGCGCTGGACACACTGCCAGGAGAGAAGCACGTTTACCTTGGCTGGAAGCAACTAGAAGAGCAGCTGCCAAAAGTAATCGGAAATTGCAAGAAGATTGCAATGCAATATTCACCTCGAAACGCTGTTCCTTATGTTTCGCGGGTCGACGCAGGAACACTTGAGCTTATTCGCTCTTTTGGAAAAGAAGTAGTAAGCGCGGCTGACCTGGTTTCGCGATTTGAGGCAGTCTGGTCAGAAGGACAACTCGACAGCCACATCAAGGCTTGCATCAATCTGAAAAATATTGTTTTTGAAGCGTTCAACATGATTAAAGGCGCGTTGAATAAAGGCGAGAAACTTACAGAGTTTCAAGTGCAGGAATTCATCTGGAAACGTTTTGACGAGTTGGGAATGATTAGCAACGCAAGACCAATAGTTGCAGTTAACTCCAACAGTGGAATGCCACACTATACTCCAGACGAGAAAGAACACGCTGAAATCAAGAACGGAGACTTCGTATTGATTGATCTCTGGGCAAAGCTGAAAGAACCACAAAATGCCACTTATGCTGATATCACATGGACAGGTTTCGTAGGTGACACAGTTCCAGAAAAATACAAAGAAATTTTTGATGTCGTCAGTGGTGGCAGAGATGCCGCGCTAAATCTAGTAAAAGAACGCATCACAAATGGTCAAACACTATTTGGCTGGGAAGTAGACGACGCCGCGAGAAACTTTATCGCAAGTAAGGGATTTGGCGATTATTTCATCCATAGAACCGGACACTCTATCGGATTGGAAGTCCACGCAAATGGCGCAAACATGGACAATCTGGAAACGAAGGAAGAACGTCGAGTACTTCCCAACACCTGCTTCTCTATCGAACCAGGTGTTTACTTGAAGGAGTTTGGCATCCGAAGCGAAATTGACGTCTTTGTTGGAGAAGGAAAGGTTGTGGTGGCAGCATCCCCGATTCAAGAAGAAGTGATACCTATCATGGCTCTTAAGAACTAGAGTTCTTTAGCGGGGAGCATTCGTCATTACACTTTTTATGAGCTTCATATTCGCCCATTGAATTGGAGTTCGCTTCTCGTTGAGAACCAGCGGGTCATCAATGCGTCCATGATGTGAAATCACGTAGGGATCATCCGATTTCCAGTGATAGGTGGGATCGATTGCGTACCATTTCTGCGAAGTAAAATAGCTCTGTAAGCGTGGCGATAGAAAACCTCTTCCGTGTCGAGCATACGGTTCGTTATACATATTTTCAAGCTGCTGAAAGCGGAGACCGGCAAGCTCACTCGCTTGCAACAATCTGGAGCCTTTTTCCAAACTGGGGTCTCCGCCATCATTTTGCCAGCTAGAGCTCATCCACTGGGGAACCGTGCCAGCACCTGACGAGTTAGAGGGAGGAATCTTAGTGTTGCCACTCTGAATTGGCGGAACTTTATTCACAGGTTTACTGGGACCACCTGTTGAAGAACTGCTCGAAGACACAGTAGCGCTGGATATAGAAACCTTTGGATTTGAAGGCGTGACGCTTGCTATCTTGTTTTCAACGACAGGTTCGTCCTGTGCAAAAGGAATCTTTCGCGGCTCTGCAGGCTGCGCACAAAGGGCCAGCTCATTTCCCTTCCATTTGCTCATCATCATGGGAGACTGTCCCTCTGCTCGGTCAAATCGAACTTCGGTCTCCACATTTTTCTTCAATTCTTTGTACGCTGTTTCGATTCTGGTGTCAGATCCATTGACTTGGAGAGCGTCTATCAAATTGTGAGTAAACACACCGTTAGGATATCGCTTGCTCTCCCATGACACTTGATCGGGCTTGCTAGAACTAATCACAAGCTGCCCGCTTCCTGTAATAGCGTTCACATCAAAATTAGATTGTGAGCGAGTTAAGCCCTTAGAGCCATCAGCAATGGCGGCTCCACTGTGACAAGCATCCAATAGCAGAACAAGTCGGTCACATCCAGTTCTCCGCGTTACTTCGTTGGCGAGATCTTGCAGCCGTATGCTGGTCGAATAGGGGTGCGCAGGATTTGAATCGTAGGCAATGATGAAATTTTCACCAGCCCGGTCAGCAGAACTACCGTGTGAAGAAATGAATATGACCACTAGGTCATCTTCCATTACACGACGGGGCAACCATCCATCACCAAAGGCATCTAGGATTTTTTCGCGACTTGCTTGTTCGTCTTTCAACAAGAGAATGTGATCAGGTGCAAAATTGCCTTTTTTGACAAGAAAGTCGCGCAGGTCTTGAGCATCTTTCGCAGGAAATTTCAGTGCCGGAATAGTCTGGTCGGCGAACCTACCAATTCCGATAATCACAGCCCACTTGTCTTTAATCGGACGATTAGGGTCTGGAGCAGAATCCTCATCTGCAAATGCGACACTGATACTCGAGATTGCAAACAATGCCGCAAAAACGATACGAGCTAAAAAATTCATTGCACTTCTATTCTTTCAAAGAACAATCTGATGTCTAGTACCCGCAATCAGCAACTGGAGGACAGGTTACTGGAACGCAGGGAGTCACTGGTACACATGGAGTCACTGGTACACATGGAGTGACCGGGACGCAAGCGCCACCAAACCCTGAACCAATTGCACCGCCGATGACACCACCCATAGCTCCACCGATCACACCACCCATAACGCCGCCCATTCCTGGACCACAGTTATTCATCATATTGCTGGCGCAAGCTGATTGTTGTCCGGCGCATGGTCCATTGTAATCGTAAGAGCGACCATGCTGAGACCACCATTTTTCTTTGAATGAAGTGGAGCATCCATCAGGAGGGCTGCATCCGAACTTGCTAGCGTTGCCCATGGTCGGACAGCCGCCATTGCCATAACCACCACCGTATCCGCCACCATAACCGCCGTTGTCGCAGCCATTCCCATAGCCGCCACCATATCCACCACCGTAACCGCCAGGTCCACAACCGATGCCACCGCCATATCCACCGCCACCGTAGTAGGGAGGAGGACAGTTAGTTGGAGGAGGACAAACAGGAGGAGGACAAGTTGTTGGAGGAGGACAAACTGGGGGAGGAGGACAAACTGGAGGAGGAGGATTACATCCACCGCCGTAGCCGCCGCCATGGTGACCGCCTGGTCCACAGTTGTCACCACCATGATGTCCGCCATTTCCGCCACCATGACCACCTGGTCCGCAGTTGTCGCCACCGCCATGACCGCCGCCACCATGACCACCACCACCGTGACCGCCACCATGACCACCACCACCGTGACCGCCGCCACAATCACCACCGCCGCCACCCGGAGGGTTACATGGCGGAGGGTTGTTGCAAACGGGAGGTGTAACAGGAGGGGTAACCGGAGGTGAAACAACTGGTGTTGGTGTGATTCCCGGAGTGCCGCCGGTAATCACAGGCTGTCCAGGAGTACCAACGGGTACTGGATAAAATCCACCGCCGCCACCGCCCCCGCCACCACGGTTCATCAATGCGAGTGGAACAATGGCGCCCAATGCACCAGCTCCGAGGAGAGCTGGAAGGATGCCGCCAGGTAAGCCAAAGCCTCTGCCACCAGCTGCTGGTGGTGGAACAGATCCAACAGGTACAAATGGTGTCACCGTGCCGGGTGCGTCAGGAGAAGCCATCGGAAAACCAGGAGCTGGAATACCAGCTGCCGGAGGAACTTCTGCGACTGGAGGAATTACGGGCACTGCCGGAGGCACAGGGGCAGCTTCAGTTGCCGGAGTTGCGGGAGGCGTAACTGGAGGAGCTCCCATTGGAATTCCTGCCACTGGCACACCACCTGCTCTGACTGGCACACCGCCAGGTCCGCCACCGATTGGAACGCCTGTTACTGGTATGCCTGGTCCGCCCGTCATGAGCGGTCCACCCGATACGGGTACACCTGGTACAGCAACAACGCCTGGTCCACCTGGACCCAAAGGAACTTCAGTTACTACGCCTGGTCCACCTGGAACAGTCACGCCTGGACCGCCAGTCACTGTAGTTGGAACAAGTTCAGTTCCACCAGGAACAGAGCTCTGTCCAACAGGCACTTCAACAGTTTCCCAGGTTCCTGGCGCAAAATCGCCATCGGCTGCAACCTGGTGCACTTCTACATAGTCACCAGCATCGACAAGCGGAGGAATTGTATCTTCTTTTATAGGTATGACGTCATTCGCGCCTTCCTTATATTGAACATAAGACTCATCAGGCGCAATGTAATCTGTCGATGGACGCAAGTAAGCTTTCACACCAGGTGGAACCTTAGCAAGGTCGAATGTATTAGCGTAATCAATAACAATGTCGGTGCCTTTGATTTTCCAAACACCGTCTTCTTCTTCGACCTCGACAAACATGCCGTTGGGGTCGATATCACCGTCCTCTTTTATGAAGAGCTTACCGTCTCTCTCAACCAATTCAATGTAGCGCTTACCGGCCTTGAGATTGTCCATTCCATGAATAATCAAAGGCTCAACGATATTGCGCGGAAGTTCCACATTAGTTGGATGTGGTGTCAAATTGTGAGCATTGTGAGCGGCTGCCGAAGCCGCTGTCGGTCTGTTTACGATCTTGTCCCCGACTCGAGTGTGAGTAGTGGTCGCTGGTGCATGAGACCTGCGAGTGTGACGCACAACGTGATAGCGCCTTACACTGCGCGTGCCTGCACTTCGTTTGTAATATCGAACTCGTCGCACTTTTCGAATTATATGGGCACCATTCTTGGTGACAACTTCAACTCCTCCATGAAGAGGAGACACTATCACTGGCATCTGAGCTATGTTTTGCTCAGCGTAGGCCGCAATGCCAGAAAATTGAATCTCTACCAGAAAGGCCAGAATTATGCAGAAGAGCGATTTTATTTTCACATTCATGTCCCGGCTACCATGCCTAGTCGTTAAAATGCGGGGGTTTGGGTTAAATATAGATTCGTCAGGCGTCGGCGTGAATGGTGGAATTCCCATTAACCCTTTGCTTGTAAAGTTTTTCGGACAGTACGCCGACTTTTTACGTCAGGATTTGCCGGCTGTTTCTGACTTTCGGAAAAGAAATATATCTAATCTATTGCCTGAGTTACCAAACAGAAACTCGATTTCTCCGGAATGCGAATCAATTATTTTCTTGGCCAGAGGAACTGCTATTTCTGGATGGAAAGTCTCATCTCTCATAAGAACAGTTTTTGCCGCCCTGTTTTCAGTGTCGAACAAAGTCTGCAAACCGTCAGCCTGCGTTGAGCTGTTATCACCAATAACGACCTTCATTCCGTCATTCAGTCGTTCAAAAGAAACTTGGATGGATCGCCCTGCCTCGTCGGGTGTGTGAAAGGCAAGGTATTTGGCTAGACTCATCAATGCATGAACTAAGCGCTCTTCGTCTATCTCTACTAATTCGTCAGCTAGTTCTTCGCTTATATCCACGTCAAAAGGACAACGAAGTGTCAGCGCCAGATTGTGCATTTGCAAGACAACAGAAGACCATGCCACCTTACTCAAGTTGAGTTGCATCTTGCCAGCAGACAATTTCTCCAAATCGAGAATATCGCTAATTAGCTCAAGCAAGGACTGTACATTCAATTTCACAGTTGCTATTGGTTCTGCGCATTCGGATGGAATTGGACCAAACGCCCCGGCTTCCAACAAAGAGGCGACCACAACTATGGAGGTAAGCGGAGTTCGCAAGTCGTGGCTCACCATAGCCAGGAATTCTCTTCTAAGCTCTTCTAGAGCACGCTTATTCGTTATATCATGCACAACACAAAAAATATTTTCCTGACCCAATCGTCGCGTGGCTGACCACAAAACTGGTACTGAAGAGCCGTTCTCACGCATTACATTCAACTCTAAAGCAACGAGAGTATCACCACCGGCAGTATCATTAAGAACAGCATTTTTGAGCAGCTCGAAATCTGCAGAGTTCATAATCTGCTTCACATTCATTGAGAGCAGCTCACGTTTATCAAAACCCCAATATTGTGTCGCAGCGTGATTAACACTAACGAATTGACCTTCCCGAGATAAGACACAGAGCACATCTTTTGAATTATCAAGGACAGCGCGTTCTTTTCTTCGTGCCTCTGCTAACAGATTGGCGGTATGGTGAAATGCCTGGTCCAATCTAGCCAACTCATCCTTTCCGCCAATAAGAGGGTTGAGACGGTCATCGTTTGCCAAACGCCTGGCGTTGTCAGCCATAACGAGGATGCGTTTAGATACGCCAACACTGAATAAGATTGACAGAAATACTGAGAAGGCAATGTTTATAAATAAGGCTAAATATAACAGCATAACCTGGATATGCCTCTGGCTCAGCTCACGCTCGGGGCTGGCAAATTCTTTTTTCTCGGCTTCGTGAATAATATTTCGCAGGTGAGTACAGACGGCGGCTACATCCTTAAGATGCCGTACCTTTTCCTGTAGCAAACTCGCAACCCCTTCGTTGGAATTTGCGAGATTGCTTTTCACGAGTTTTAGACTGTATTCATTTAAGTTGCCGGCCAGGCGCATAAACTGCTCAAACTCTTTGCGCTCGAACGGGTCTTCCGCAACAAGATCATTCAGTATAACCTCAAGTGTTCTACAAGCTTTGATACTTTTCAAAAAACGATCCCACCGGAAGCTTTTTACATTGTTTACTACTGAGCCTGAAGAATAGAGAATAAATTTGGATAACTTGCTTGCAGTAAGCGCCACCTGGCGACGATGGAGTTCTCTCATGCGATAGTGTTGGGTCTGCAACAAAGACTGAAACAAGAATCCTGAAAGTACAATTTCGGCCGCGAGTGGCACAGCAACGAGCAGCGTGCCTTTCTGCCCCATGCTGAGCCCCGAAAAAAAGTTACTCAAAAAATTATGATTGTACTGTGTCCTCGCACTATCGAGTTCTTGCGCTGATTGCTCATGAGATTGCCGGCTTAACTTCGAGGCAAAATCTGAGTTGGTTCTAAGAGTGGTTTGAAGAGTGCCTTCATGACCCACACTTGCAAGTTCTTTATGGTCAACATTACTAGCCGCTTCAGCCCCGGAGTTAAGACGGTCAAATGGCACTGCCGCGACAGGATCCGTTGGCGCCTTTTGCTCAGCCAGCGCTGTTTCACTAATGGAAGAGGAAGCGATAGTTTTTTCAAAAGCCGATTGATTGCGGGGCAGGGTGAACCAAAAGGTACTGCCTTGATTTTCAACTGAATTCACACCAATTTTGCCGCCGTGCAGCTCAATTATCTGTTTGCAAATCGGCAAGCCCAGCCCCGTGCCAGCCTTACGCTTTCCGTCGGCGACCTCCACCTGACTAAATTTCTCAAAAATTTTGTCGATGTGTGATGGAGGAACTCCTCGCCCCTGATCGCGAACTTCTATTCTTACAGAGTCTAAATCGTCTTCACTTATTCTTCCAGTCAGAGTTATTTGACTTTGCTTTGCAGAGAACTTAACCGCGTTGGAAAGCAGATTGACGATAACCTGAACAACTCGCCCATGGTCGGCAAAAACACAGCTATCACAATCTTGAACCAGCAATTCAATTTGCTTATTGGAAAGAAGTGCTTCAAGATCAGCAGCAGCACTTCTCATTAGCTCGTTTAGATCCTGACTTTGCAAATCTAGCTCAAAACTGCCGCTTTCCATCTGACTGACCAAAAGCAAATCATTAACGAGAGCAAGCAGTCTACGCAAATTTTTGCGTGTCATGTCGAGCTTCTCAGTCAGCTTTGGTGAGACATCAGCACCAAATATAGTTCCAATCTTGCGAAAGGAATCAGAAATGACTTGCAGTGGTATTTTGAGATCTGAACTTATTAGTTCCAGAAACTTTTTACGCTCATTTTCTATCGACCTGGCTTCAGTAGCGTCATGGACAATACAGTACATTTTGCTTTCTTCGCTAGACCAATAGGCCGACCATAAACCAACTCGTTCAGACGAGTTTTTAGTGAGTATGATAGATTCGAAACTCGGACGGTCGAGATTGTTTCGAACATTCTCCAAATGCAGCAGAACAGATTCTTTTTCGGAAGCGGGCAAAATAGTGTCCAACGACTTCCCTAGTAATTCATCTGGGCTATAGTGCCAATCCTTATTAGATGCTGGACTAACTCGTTCAAATTTCCCGTCAGCATCGAGAACTAGAATTACATCACTGGCGTTTTCGAATAGGTCCTTTTCATTCTTAGATGCAGCTGCCAATTGCTCTAGCATTTTGTGAAAGGCATGGTCGAACTTTCCAATTTCATCAGTTCCGCCCAACTCTGACAGCAACGAATCACCGCGTGCAAGTGCGTTTGTGTTTTCAGCTATGACACCGATTCTTTGAGAAATGCCTCTTTTGAAAAAGAAAGTAAGGGCGACTGCGACCAGAAGATTGGCTACTATTCCTATTTGAACTATAAGAAGTTGAATCTCTTGCGTTCTGTTCAGCTTTGCCTGAGCGATTTCTGTCATTTCATCACCCACATCGAACATGCGCTCTAAATGTAGATAACAGGACCTTTTGGTCTTAGATAGAGTTGCTTGAAAGGACTCCATCTTTTCAATGGTATTAAAACTATCAACGTCCTTGCGCTTTGCAGCAATATCTTTAGTTACGTCAAAAACAGCATCCACACTCTTCTTCAGCTCATCATAATCACTCTGAGTAACCTCAGGAATGTCTTTGATTATCTGTCCAACTTCGTCCAGTGCTTTTCGCGACCTCAGGACTTGAGACTCATATCGGCGAAAGTGTTTCTCATCTCGCGATTGAATTGAAGATGCCAATTCGAAAGGCGCACTGGATACATAACCTATCAAGCTAGCAACTTCTGAGGCGAACTTTCTGTACTTATTTTCTTGAAGTCGCTCCTCGGCAGACTGGTAAAGCAAGAAAGAGAGCGAACTTATCAGCAAAATTTCCAATAAGAGCGGCACTCCAACGAGGATCAATCCACGCTGGAACAGCGACAAGCTCATTTTACTGTTCCTTGAGTGACGCCTGATTTATATAGCCACTTCCCATTTACTTTTTCGAAAAGACTTTTTTCCGTAAAACTAGCATCTCGACTTCCCTGCCGTAATTGCGCAGTAAAGCATACGAAGGACGATTCCTCACCTGGCTCGAACGATTCGATTTTCAAACCATCAAATCTTGTCTGCTCGGAGAATTTCAGAACTTCCTTTCGCCACAACTTTTGGTCCGCTATCCGCCCCGGGTTATCAGAATGAGTAGTCTCAATTATGTAATCCGGCAGCCTCAGAGCATAAGCAGAAAATCTTGAGCGCATCAGCTCAAGAGCTGTTTTTGGCAATTTACCTTCATGAAATCCTTTACAGCAAGCCTTATAGGCTTTCCCACTTTTGCAAGGACACAACATTACAGTCATATGAATTTCCTTGAAAACAAAGTCATCTACTTTGTTTTACCCTGTTTAGTCAGACTCTGAGAGCCATCGTCAACGGACGGCAAAGACGGTTCTGCAGGCTTTGCCCCCATGGACATCAGGTGCTCATTGAAAGTATTACCCATAGGAGCTCCAGCAAAATTCTCAATGATCTTGCCGTTCTTGCCGAAATAAACCAGCGTTGGATAAGACCGAACCTTATATTTTGAAACGAGTTCCCAATTTTGGGGGTCTTCTGAATTTATTTGCTCAAACTTCAATGAAGGAAATAACGTCTCCGCATTATTGAAATGCTCACGAAATCGTTTGCATTTTGGGCACCAGTTTGTAAAAAACCAGAGGACTCTGATTACAGGCTCGTTTTCTTTTGCGACCGTTGGTGCCGATATCGAATAGTTATCACTAATGTGCTTTTGATGACGCTCAATTCTAGCTAGCCATGTTTCAGCAAGCAGCTTACTTTGCTCGTCCTTGGCGAATTTCTTCATCAATTCAAAGTACTTAGCTGCCGCTTCCTGGTCTCTTAAACGCATCGAACAGAGTCCTAGATAATACTGAGTTCTTGCATTCTCAGGCGCATCTTTATCCAGCTGTTGAAACTTAGCTAGAGCGGTATCGTATTCACCAGAGAGATAGATTGCAGCATCATCCGAGAGCTGATCAGGCTTCGAGCTATGCTCTGACTTTTCAGTCTTTTCCGATTTTGCACAGACATCACGTGGACCCGCCAGAAGCGTCAACTGAAACAACAAAATCAACAGAAAGCTGATATTGAATTTTATCGACATAAGGCGCCTCAAACTTCGAATTTATATCCAAATCCATAAACAGTCTTTATAGGACACTCGCCACCCTCAGCAGTGACCTTGCGGCGCAATGTCTTCATGAAGGTGCGGACAGTTTCCTCAGAGCCTGACGAATCCATAGTCCAAATGGCATTGAGAATATCATCAAGGCTGAATACTCTGTTCTGATTGTTCATGAATAACTCAAGCATAGAGTATTCTTTTGGGAAGAGACGCAATTTCTTGCCGTTGAGACAAACCTCATGAGAGGTCCTATCAAGTTCAAGCGCCCCAGCAACGAGCTTACTAGAGCTTTCGACCTTTCCTCTTCTTAAAAGGGCTCTGATTCTTGCACCAAGCTCTTCCGAGTTGAAGGGCTTTGTTACGTAGTCGTCTGCACCTGCATCAAGGGCACTAACTTTGTCCATAGCGGCATCTTTCCCGGTAAGCATCAACACAGGAATGGTACCGCCTTTAGTGCGCAACGATTTACATACCTCCAGTCCTGACTTACCTGGAAGGTCCCAATCGAGGACCACTATGTCAAAAGCAGAAAGATCGAGCAACTCACAGGCATCTTCACCATTAGCTGCATGTTCAACGGTGTATTTGTTGAATTTGAGCCACTCTATGAGTCGCTGCGCTAGCTCTTGATTGTCTTCGACTAGTAGAATTTTTGCCATATCTGAGCCTCTTGTTGAGTTTATACCCAGCTCACGTGCGGGTTAGCACTTCCTGACATGCTAATAGCCCGTCACTTCCCGGAACGTTTTCAGCCTTTCCAACCTGACCTTCTCGTCTTTGGTAAATTTCTCAGCGACAGCTGCAGCCTCAAGGGTGTATTGCTTGCCCTCCTTCGGATTATGCAAGCGGTAGTCGCACTGAGCAAGAAGCAAAAGTATGTCGAATAACTGATGAGACTTAGCTGCAGCCCGCATTCGAAGGGCTTCCAAAGCCATTTCCTTACTTAATTCTATTTTTGAGCTGAGAAATAAATCCTCGGCAGAATAAAGCAATAATCTGAGTCTGTCACCAGCTAAACAAAATGGGTCAGAGTTCATAACACGCAAAAGGTCTTTCATCGTTTTTCGGCTGGAGTCATCATCATTATTGCGAGCGTACATGAGCACAAGAAATTTCATCGCATTTCTAAACTCATTCGTATTCGCTTGATTTTCTTTCTTCTCTACCTCTGGCAATAAAATCTTTATCGCTTCATCTGGGGTCTTCGCTAGCTGACTCTGCCCTAGAGCAATCAAGAACTTATCATTGTTCTCCACGACATTCATCAGCCTGGACTTTAGCCCCTCACACTGCGAAAGAACATTATCAGCATCTGCGTTTTTTCCCTGCATTCTTAGACAATCAATCAACAACACCAGAGCATCTAGAGTAAGCAACTTAGTTTCTTCATCTTGAGCTTTTATTGCGTCGTTTCTAGCGATGCATGATCGGAAACTTTTTTCAGCATCAGCAAATCGTTGCAACCCGGAAAAGCACTTTCCAAGATTCAAATCAAGTAGAGAGAGTTCGTAAGCACTATGAGCGCGCTCATTCATCTGGCGGCAGATACGCAGCCCGCTATCATACTGCTTTTGGTCCAGGTCAACCGCTACAAGAAGCAGCTGTGTTTGGAAAAGCCTCGCACCACCTCCTGCATAAGCAAGAGCCTTGCTAAAACACTTTGCGGCCTCACGATAATCTTGAGCGAGCATTGCATGCTGACCATCTACACATTCACGCTCCCAGCATCGCAAAGTGTAGGAATTTCCCAGAAAAGATAGTGTTCCTTCCGAGGAGGACTCCACAGAACATGAGGACAGAAGGGGAATCGATACCACAAGTAAAACTGCATTTATTCCTCTCAAACACCTAGACATTTAGCGAGTCTCCGCTAAAGGAATTTTGAACCAGAATCGACTGCCCTGGTCGACCTCGGAAGATACACCGATTTGCCCTCCGTGAGATTCAACAATCGCCTTACAGATAGCCAACCCCAACCCTGTTCCTTTACCTCTTTGAGCATCTGAATTATTCACTTGGGAGAATCTATCAAAAATCACTCCGATTTTTTCAGAGGGAATGCCCCTTCCTTGATCCACAACTGCAAATTCGACAAAAGTGTCTCTAACAGAGGCAGAAACGATAATTTTGCCTCCTTCCGAGGAGAATTTGATAGCGTTGGAAATGAGATTTACCAAAACCTGCGTTAATCGATCGGGGTCGCCATAAATTTCGATATCAGAATCTTGCAGATCGAGATCTATCAATTTCTGCCCTGCACTTGAGCTAACTGCATCAAAACACTTATCGAAAATCTCGCTAACGGCGCATTGCCGGGCGTTTAAGCTCATAGTTCCGGACTCAAGCTTCTCTATATCAAGGAGATCATTAATCAGCTCGATTAGTCTCACAGTATTGCGACGAGATTGTTGCACAGGCTCGCTCATCAATTCTGGCAAGTCACCATATACGCCACTACAAATTGAACCGAGTGCAATTTCCACAGACATGAGTGGAGAACGAAGGTCATGACTAACCATAGACATCAGTTCTTGCTTTCGCTTGGCCGCAAGCTCCAAGGCGTCAACCATGTCATGGAACACGTGGTCTAAGCTAGCGATTTCGTCCGTGCCCGCAACGGGTGCATTCAACTTTTCGCGAGTAGCCAGTTTCTTTGTATTATCAATCACTACACCTAAGCGCTCTAGTGCCTCCTTATTAAAATAGCTTGCCAATGCAAAAGCCAGTGCGGTACTAGACACGATTCCAGCGACAAGAAAATAGAGGACATTGCGTCGTGATTGTTCCTGTGCCTTTGGGCTATTCTTTGCGATTTTCTTTTCGTACTCATTTAGCTCACCGAGAGCTGCTACAAGCTGCGGTATTACACTTTCAAAGTTCTTCCGCAGACTTCGCATGCGCGAACTTGCATCGATTACACTCAAATCAACCAGTGCTTGGTGAGCATTTCTTAGAGCTACACGAGAGGACTGGGCATACTTATTAACTTCGGCAAAAAGCTTTTCTTCCTTAGGGTGCCCCTGTGTCAATAGTTTCAGAGTATTGAGATGGTTTACAAGCTCGGTCTCGGTTTCT
Source organism: Obscuribacteraceae bacterium (SeqCode) (assembly GCA_044226015.1). GTDB lineage: Bacteria > Cyanobacteriota > Vampirovibrionia > Obscuribacterales > Obscuribacteraceae > JAIEPM01. Next base: position 85,869 of record JBGAHS010000005.1, on the reverse strand, counting down.
ACAAACTTGATGGCTAGTGCTGAATGGCGAGTCGCAGCAAAACTGAACAGGGTTATGCCCGTGTCATAAGCAAGACGCCAGATGTCGTTCGATTCGGAAATCACAGCTTTTGCATGAGTCTCTCGCCAGACTTCATGCTCAGCCTGGCGCAAAAGACCAAACAAAATAACAATGAAAAATAGTTCAAAAAGCACTGGAACTAGCACCAGAAGCAAGCTTTTTTGTTTCAGAGACAACTGCATGTCTGAACCGTTCCAAGAGGATTGTTAGCAGAAGATTATGACCATTAAACCAGCTTGACATTAGCTGCGGATAAGCCATACGCGGGCAGTGCTAATATTACGCCCCACCTCCTGCTATGATCCCGGTCGATTTTGCCAGCGGAATGTTCGAAAATACACTCCAGTTCAGGGTTGGATTGATTGAGGATGCTAAATATTATGATGTTGCACAAAAGAATGAAAATGGCACTTGCTGCGCTCAGCCTTATGAGTTCCAGTGCTGTATTGCCAGTTTCCGCGGATAATTCCGACCCGGTTGAAGCGAGAGTCTCTGAGCTTCTGGGCAAAATGACACTTGAAGAAAAAATCACCATGATGTCGGGTACTTCTGATGAAATGCATGTTCCTGGGTTGAGCCGTTTAGGTATTCCAGAACTGAAATTCAGCGACGGACCTGTCGGTGCCAGAGTTTGGGGCAAAGCGACCGCTTACCCTGCAGGAGCAATGCTCGCTGCAACTTGGGACTACGACACGGCTCTTGCGATGGGCAAAGCCCTCGGTCGCGATTGTCGCGCTCGCGGTGTGCATGTGCTTCTGGCACCAGGTGTCGACCTCTACCGAGTTGCGCAGTGCGGAAGAAACTTTGAATACTTCGGCGAAGACCCGTACCTTTCTTCCAAAATTGCAGTGGGATACATAAAAGGATTACAGGGACAAAATGTAGCCGCCTGCGTTAAACACTACGCTGCAAATGACCAGGAAATTTTGCGCGACAGCGTCGACACCATTGTCGACGAACGCCGCCTGCACGAAATTTGCTTTCCTCCATTTAAGGCTGCTGTTCAAGACGCCAATTGCTGGACTGTGATGGCCGCATATAACAAAGTTAATGGTGAATGGTGTACCGCAAACAGCTATTTACTGACTGATGTTCTGAGAAAACAATGGGGATTCAAGGGCATTCTCATGTCAGATTGGGGCGCTGTTCATGAGTGCTTGGGTCCATTAACAGCTGGCAACGACCTTGAAATGGGACGAGGAATCTATTACACGCAAGACAACATCAAGAAGTTGCTTTCCGAAGGTAAGGTCACGCAAGCACAAATCGACGAACACGTCAGACGCATCATACGCATGTCTGTTGCCATGGATTTCTTCAAAACAAAACAGGAAGATAAGTCTATTCCACTGGATGACCCCAGCAGTGGTGCAGTGGCTCTGGAAATCGCCAGAAAAGGTCTGGTACTTTTGAAAAACGACAATGACTTCTTGCCCTTGAGCAAAGATAAAGTCAAATCAATTGTTATGCTCGGTCCTAATGCATGCCCTGCCATCGTAGGTGGTGGCGGCAGTAGCGGCACTATTCCATTTCGCTCTGTTAGCTTGCTCGATGCCGTCAGAGAGGCAGCGGGCAACAACGTTAAAGTTAGTTACATCCCAAACTGGGCTGGCGCCAATCCGACTGCATCATCTGCTTTTAACTCTGGTTCTGTCTTCGAATTGATAGATGGACAGCGGGGAATGAAAGGCGAATATTACACAAATCCAGAACTCAAAGGGTCCCCATTCCTCACTAAGACCGACCCCACGGTCAATTTCATGTGGGGCACCTGGAGACCAGATGACACCATAAAGGTAGACAAATACTCAATCAGATGGACAGGCAAAATCAAAGCACCGTTCACAGACGACTATACCTTTGCTTGCTGCAGTGATGGTGCAAAAGTGATGCTCGATGGCAAACCGCTTTTTGAAGCCTCATCTGTGCCAGGGCAACAGGTGAATGCTAGCAAAACGATGAAATTGCAAGCAGACGAAGAACATGATGTTGTGATCGAATACAAGCACTCTGCTGGACCTGCCATTATGCAATTTGGATGGGGCCGAACTGCAGACAAATTTACAGCAGAACAAGCTAAGCTAATAGCGGAAGCAGATGCTGTCATTTTTGCTGGCGGCTTCAACGGATTTATGGAATCAGAAGGATTCGATAGACCCTATGATTTGCCAGTAGATCAGCAGACCATGCTCAAGCAAGCTAGTAAGCTAAACCCACGCACCCTGGTTGTATTCAACGCAGGTGGAAATGTGGGCATGGAAGGTTGGATCAACGACGTTTCGGGCTTGATGCACGCATGGTATCCCGGTCAAAACGGCAACACTGGAGTAGCGGAAGCTATTTTTGGAGACATCAACCCGAGCGGCAAATTGCCCGATACTTTCGAGAAACGTTTTGAAGACTCGCCAGCTTTCGGCTATTACCCCGGTACATCAGACAATGGCGGCCGAGTTGAATACAAGGAAGGAATCTACGTAGGGTACCGCTGGTACGACAAGAAAAACATCACACCACGATACCCCTTCGGATATGGACTTTCTTATACGAAATTCGCTCTGCAAAATCTCAAGGTGAACAAGAGCACTGACACAGTCGATGTCAGCGTAGACGTCAGCAACACGGGTAACAGAAAAGGTGCAGAAGTCGTGCAACTTTATGTTCGCCCGGTAGCTTCTAATATCGACCGGCCGGTCCAGGAGCTAAAAGGCTTTAGCAGAATAGAATTAGAACCCGGTCAAACTAAATCAGTTCAGCTTCAACTAAAACCAGATGCGTTTGCGACATACGACATCAAGGCTCACGGTTGGCACTCACCAGATGGTCAATACGAGATTGCGGTGGGTACTTCTAGCCGTGACATTCGTTGCTCTCAAACTATAAAGTGGGACAAACACTAGACCATACCCTGAGTGAATTTGCGAAGGTCTTACTCCAAGGTTAGACCTTCGCTTTTTGTTTCAGCAAATCTTCAACATACGCGGATTCTTTAACAAGTTCATTTGCAGGAAAACTCTGACAGTAAGCTACTAGTTGCTTCAAAGCGTCAACGTGATTGTTTTTATATAGTACATTAGCTATACCTGGCAAACGTACTCTCAGAGCCAATATGCAAGGTTCTTTCATCCCAGAACTAACACTCTCGATTTTCTTCTTTGCCTCGTCTAATAAAACAAAACACCTGTCGATTTTTCCTCGCTCGCCCCTTATTTGAGCAACTGATGCGGTAGCCGCTACAAACACTGGGCTCAGCCCCTGGTGCTCATTTGCGATCTGTCGAATATCGACCCAAGGTATTTTCTCACCTTTCAGAAAGGCTTGGAGTAAAGGATCTTGCAAATATGCAACACAGTAGTCTTTTGGCAAGGAACTTACAGCAGATTTCAGATTCGAAAGAAAGGCAGCCCAGTTGCCTTCCTTAACACTGAGCAAAAGCGAATAAGCTAACAATTCATTTCTTGAGTCCATCGTTAACTCAGAGCCAACTTCTTTGATCAACACTTTGGCTTGGGCAATTTTGTTTCTATCCAGAAGCATATTAGCCAGGTCGATTGAGCTGGAATTGAAAGCTGACAGATTGTGCGGAGGTCTGTTATACGATGACAGAGCAGCTGACAAAACAGCTATACCTTGGTCGCGTTTTCCTTCTTGCCAATATATGTGTGACAAACACTGTGCCGATATCAAAGCAACAGTGCCACCGTCGCCGATATTCTTTGCCAGCTCCAAACCTTTTCTCAAATGAATAAGCCCTTGAGCATGGTCACCACTTTTGTACAAATACATCCCTTTTGTAGAATAGTAAACTTGCCTGTCGAGAATTGACATATCAAGCCCAGAGTCCATCAAGTCTTCAGCCAGCTTGAGAAACTGTGCTGCACGCTTGAGATCAGAAATATCAACACAGAGTTTGCATAAATTGGTCGCTATGGAAAACTCTTTCAACTTCGATTTGAATGCTTTTGGATCGAAATAATCCAGCAACACAGATGACACTATAGCGGACTCTTCTGTTCTGCCACTATCATTGAGAATACCTATGTTGTCCAGTAATTCAAGAGACATTGCGTAGAGACTGCCAGTGCCAATCTTGTAAACAATCAAGTCCCATAATCTTTTTGTTGTCTCAACGTCTTTTAAGTCGGAATAGCCTGCAGCAAGGCGGTGCAGACAACCTTTGGCTTCACCAGGAATTACAAGACCAGAATGAAGCATTTTCGGAATAAGCTCATCAATGTATGGCGCATACGGGGCTAATTTCTCAGCAGGCATATTATCGATAGAACGAAAACCCAAAACCAGCGATTTTGATGCCAGATTGCTTTGATGCAATGCGAATTGAACTCGTGAAAGTTTGAACCATCGAATTGCTGCTTTTCCGTCGGGAAGCGATGGATTGTACAAATTGGAAATGGTGGAGTAAATAAGTTCAGCCGACTTGTATCGCTTCACTTCCTCAAGCCAGTCGGCAAATTTTTCCGCTTCTTGGTAGACCTTCTCAGTTTTATTTTGCCGCATAAATAGGGCAATTGGTGTTGCAATGCCTGGCTCTGAATAGAGGAAAGCTAGAGTAGACAGCAAACCCAAAATCAAAATACTGTACCAGAGCAAAACTGTCTTTGTCTTTCGCGAAACACCAGTGCTCCGTGAGAATTCAGAAGCTGCCAGCACACTCTCATATTCATCCTTCAATAAATAGCGCAAGTCTGAAAGATATTCTTCCATCGATTGATATCGATGCTCAGGATTTTTCTGCAGACCCTTTTCGATCACTGAGGACAGTTCGATTGGAATTTTCGCCTTGATTGAGAGCGGAATCACTTCTTCATTAATATGCTTGTGAATAACACCAATTGGATTGTCTGCCGAAAAAGGAGTTTCACCAGCGAGACACTCATATAGAATGCATGAAAATGAATAGATATCTGAACGAGAATCTACCTTTTTTCCCAGACACTGCTCAGGGCTCATGTAGAGCGGATTGCCAACCAGGAGTCCTGTTTCTGTGAGAGTTTGCAAAGCGCCTTTTCCATCGCCAAACAACCGTGCTAAACCAAAATCAATTACTTTGACAAAATCGTCACTGCTTGACACAAGCATAATGTTGCTCGGACTCAAGTCACGATGAACAATGTGATGACGGTGCGAATAAGCCAGAGCTTCTGCAACCTGTTCAGCGATCTTCAAACATCGCTTCCACTCTAACTTACCGCCCACGCTCAAGATCTTACGCAGGTTCATTCCGTCGACGAATTCCATTGCCATGAACGGGCTCACTTCATCAAAAAATCCGAACTCATAGAAGACCATCAGATGTTCGTGAGTGAGCAGTGATAAGATTTTCCCTTCGCGCTCGAATCTGTCTCGTGAATTTGCATCAGCTAGCAAATGCGGATGAAGAGTTTTCAAAGCTATAATTCTGTCGAGTCCTATCTGCCTGCCTTTGTATACGCTACCCATGCCACCATCACCAATACTGGAGATGATTTCATATCGCTCAGCAATTATTGTGCCTGGTGATAGCATTCCGCTTTGCACTCTGTCCTGGAAGAAACCTGACTTCCATTCTACTCTTTCTTTTAGGATATTTAAGACTGGAGATGACAGCCCGAATACATGACCAGGTGGATCTCTGCACCTTTATGAAAGGTCACCAAGGAATCTGTCAATGACTTCACTGGTGTTTCCCGCATTGACTGGAACATTTCTCAATTTAATATCCGAAGTAAGCATAGCTGGCTGAATCCCCCCAAACAGGAAGAGGTGCTTCTAAATGAGTAATTTTGAGTTTCAAGCTCGCCGACTGGCGACGGACCTTGTCGTTGGCGATACCATGGACGCAGCCAATGTTTTAAGGCAAGAGATTTTTGAGAGTCCTTGCCATACAGTGGCGCTGGCAAATCGAGCTCATCAGCTTAGCGGACCAATGCGCCGAGATGACGTAGTAATATATGGAAGCGGCGGTGTCAGTGTCAGGGAAAGAAATTCAGGATACGAAGAATATGTGGGATGGATTCCCAATAATTGCGGACGACCAAATCCGGCGCCTTTCCCAGCGCCATTTCCGGTGCCATTCCCTGTCCCTAGACATCTCGGACCTCATCTGAATGATCGACATGACTTTCATGACAGGCATAAGCGATACGAACATCACAACAGGCACCACAGATAGTATCAGACATCTGGGCATCAATAAATTTGGGGAGCAGTCAATCTGTTCCCCAAATCTTGAACATTCGTATCAACGACGAAAACCATAAAATGGAAAATTTGGAACAATCCCCGTAAATGGGGTAAGCACGCCCACCACAAACACAAGCAAATCAATGAGCTTCCAAAAGTGCCTTGTTGAAGAAAGAGTTTTTGCCATCGCACGAGCTTTCTCTTGACGCATTTTCATTCTCTGTTTTTTGAGCTCGCTGGCATGCTTAAATTTGGAATCGCTATCAGCGCCAGCTTTTGAATCGCCTTCTACTACGGCTTTAGAATCGCCATCAGCGCCGGCTTGCAATGCATCAGTTGAATCAGCTTTGTTTAAGCTTGAGTCATTAGTTGTCGCTGAGCCTGCATCGTTCGTACCTTTGCTATCATCAGTTACATCAGTTGTAGTTTTATCTATCTTCGAACTCGAATCTTTTCTGGTAGCAGATGAACCAGAGAATTCTCCGTCCATCGCATCCGAATCCTCCATATCAACATCTTGCATAAGATCATAGTCTAGAGCATCAATTGCATCGGGCTTAGCAATCGGATTAACAAGGGTGTCAGGGTTAGCAACTGCGCCAAGCGCAACCCCCGCAATTACTACCGCAACAATAACAGCACCCATCTTGTAACCCGATATACGATGTATCAAATTACCAACCAGGGTTCCAACAAAATAAACGATAATCCAAGAGTAAAAGGAGAAACTTCCAAACGGATTCAAAAATGTAAAAGCGAACCCTGCAAGCATTGCCACTAGGAAGGTTCTGATTGCAATACCAGGCGTAACCTTTAAAATGTGACTTTCAGTTTTGGCGGCACATTTCTTGCATCTATTGCCAACAGGACATTCGACCATACATTTTGGACAAACAGTCGCCCCACAGTCCGAACAAGCGAGCCGGCTATCACCACAAGAATGTTTTGCGAAACTTACCATTAGCAGAACGCCATCAAAAGAATTGCTATTGTTATACCACTTCTATCAAGGCTAAATCCACAAATAAGGTACATTCGTGTATGATCAAACTTTGATTAATTATAGAAATCACCCTAATTTCCCAATTGAAGAAGTAGCAATATCTCCAAGTTCAGGAATCTCAAAATGTATCGCTACAAGAACATCAACATCATCGCCGCATTTTTGCTGAGCGTTAGCTCTGCGCAGGCACAAACATTGATAGGTGGCATTACAGTAAACGACCAATACCTGGAGAATGACAAACCTGTAACGAGGAAACTCGTATCTGCAGGTGATGCAAAACTCGACGATAGTGCGCTCAATAAGCGCGATTGCATTTGCTTTAATAACAACAGGGTTCAGGCAAAAAATATTGATGGACGCTGGAAACTAGTAGATGGTGACCACTGGATTCTCGATTTTGCCGATAACCAGAGTCACATGGCTATTGCTGAAAAAACGATCAAAACATATAAGCTCAACGAAATCTGTTTCGTGGGACGCAATACACCTCGTCCAATGATGTATTTTCTGAGTGATGGACAAGCCCCGCAAGGCACTCTTGAAGGTGAAGACGAATTGCCATTCAACACCGAAGAAGTAAAAGCTGAGCAAATCAATGGCTCATGGAAAGTAACATGTGGCTCAAACTGGATGGAAGACTTCGCACGTGATGCTGATGCGGCAAAAGCTGCTGTAGCACAAATAAAATACTACGGCTTCAACAAACATTGCTTCGTAGGAAGACCGGGTCCCCCCATGGAATACTTCAAGAAATAGAAATCAATTCCAGGAATCATAAAGATCCTGCTGCATTAAGGCTGCACCTCTCACACAAACGACTGTTATACTTTGTGTGGTCAGACTTATTACGGAGGTTAAACTATGACACAGAGAGTAATGGTAACGCTAATGATGAGTGCATTTCTCTTTGCCGGAGCCTACTTCACACCACAATCAGCAGAAGCTAAAAAGTGGACAGTTACTGAGCGCATCGAAAAATTGTCCAAAGAAATTGATGAAGGCAGATCTGCCAATGAATTGACAACAAAGCAAGTCGATGCACTGAAGAAGAGCGTTGATTCTTTGAAATCAAAAATGGAAAAGATGAAAGACAAAAACGGCGGCAAGCTAAGCGTTCCAGATACAAAAGCTCTGCACGACGACATGACTGAACTCAGCGTTAAAATCTATCGTGATCGTATGAACAACGTCTACAGCGACTAATATTCGGCGCGATAATACGGCAAATGAAGAGCCCCTGACTACCAATATAAGGTCAGGGGCTCTTCATTTTGTGTCACAGCTCTCAGTCTGATATCCTAAGTAAACAGGTGAAGACAAAATGATGAACGATGAGACATTAAGCCAAGCAACTGAATCTCCAGACAGAACAATTGTCCGTGGAGCTTGCCCACATGATTGCCCAGACACTTGCGCACTTGAGACTATAGTTGAAAAAGGAGTTGCAGTAGCTATTCGCGGAGCAGAAGAGCACCCAACGACCTGCGGCTTTTTATGCACCAAAGTCAATCGATATTTAGAAAGAACATATAGTGATGATCGCATTCTCTATCCAATGAAGTCCATTGGAAAGAAAGGCGAGGGACGTTTTGAGAGGATCTCCTGGGACGAAGCCATCGATATTATTGCAAACAAATTTCACTCGATAATTACTGAATTCGGTCCCCAAGCCATTTTGCCATACAGTTATGCTGGAACAATGGGTCTTGTGCAAGGGTCATCTATGGACCATCGTTTTTTTCATAAACTTGGTGCATCACTCCTTGATCGAACAATTTGCGCCACTGCAGGTGCCACCGGATATCGCATCACTATTGGTGCCTCCATCGGCACTGATATGGAACAATTCACTAACTCAAAGCTTATTTTGATCTGGGGTTCCAACCCCATAACATCTAACGTTCATCTCTGGCCGAAAATCCTTCATGCACAACGAAATGGTGCTAAGTTGATCGCCATAGATCCTTATCGCTCACTCTCAGCGGAAAAGTGTGATCAGCATCTTGCTCTTCTTCCGGGCACAGATGGCGCCCTAGCTCTGGCAATGATGCATGTGATTATCAAAGAACAGCTAATCGATTATGACTACATTTCAAAATACACAGTAGGCTATGAAGAGCTTAAAGAACGTGTTTCAAATTGGACGCCAGAGCGAGCAGCGCAAATTACAGGACTTAGCGTTGAAGAAATTATCAATCTGAGCAGAGAATACGCAAACACAAAGCCTGCAGTGATCAGGCTCAATTATGGAATGCAGCGACACGCAGGCGGAGGCATGGCGGTCAGAACAGTAGCCTGCCTACCTGCTCTCATAGGTTCGTGGAGAGATGCTGCCGGCGGAATGCTTTTATCAAGTTCGGGAACTTTCCCAATAGATAATGCTGCACTTCAGCGCCCCGAACTTATTTGGAATAATCCCCGAACAATCAACATGTCGGCGATTGGTGATGCGTTGCTCGGCAAGCAACGCCAGAGCAAATTGAATTTTCAAGATGGAAATGGCACAAGAGTCGTACAAGAACTGTCTGATTTAGCCCCGCCAGTCAAAGCGATTTTTGTTTTTGATTCTAACCCTGTGGCAGTAGCTCCTGATTCTAAAAAAGTGATAGATGGTTTTAAGCGGGAAGATCTCTTCACAGTAGTGCATGAGATTTTTCAGACAGACACAGCCGACTACGCCGACATTCTGCTTCCAGCAACAACACAATTAGAGCAGTTCGACATTCACAAATCGTACGGACACCTCTACGTGATGGCGAACAACCCAGCGATAGCTCCATTGGGAGAAGCGAAACCGAATACGGAAGTCTTTCGCTTGCTAGCTCGAAAAATGGGCTTCACTGAGGCTTGCTTCAACGACAGCGATGAGGAAATAGCGGCGCAAGCCTTTGACTTTAGCGACCGCAAAATGAAGGATGTAAATCTCGCAGACTTGAAAAAAAATGGCTGGATGAGACTTAACGTTCCATCAACCTACGCACCATTTGCGCAAGGAAATTTTCCAACAAAATCAGGGAAATGTGAGTTCTACAGCGAGACGCTACAAAAGCAAGGACTCGACCCATTGCCAGACTACATTGCGCCCATCGAGTCTCAACAGACGGCGCCCGAACTAGCAAAAAAATATCCACTGCAAGTAATCTCGCCACCAGCACATAATTTTTTGAATTCGAGTTTTGCAAATCTTCCCAGCTTTCTCAAACTTGCAAAAGAACCTTATCTCGATATTCATCCGGACGATGCTGGAGTCCGCGGTATCAAGGACGGTGACATGGTAAGTATTTTCAATGAGCGCGGAAGATTTAGCGCTCGCGCCAGAGTCACGCGTAAAGCAAGAAATGGCGTCGTGGTGGCACTCTCCATTTGGTGGAAAAAGCTTACACGAGACGGCTGTAATGCTAATGATGTCACCTCACAAGCGCTGACTGATTTCGGTGCTGCAGCTACTTTCTACGATGCACTTGTGGAAGTTGAATTAGCTTAGATTCAAGCGCTGCTGATATAGCTACTCGAATCTTTCGAGCTCTGCTTATACTTGCTCAGCGTCAATCAATATGAATGCTATCAAACAGGATTTGTCACTCCTGTTACTCCAGGCATGATTGGTACCCCGTTGAACAAGGCAATCGCCAGCCTTCATGAGAGTTTCACCTTCATCCATCATGGCATAGATTTCACCGGACAAAATAATTGCATAGTCCAGTGTGCTTGTTTTGTGCATTGCAGGGTGGCGCGGATTGTTAGTATCCAATGTTGAAGCTGCGTCCAAAGCCTCAAAGACGGCTTTTGGATTCAGTTTCCCAATCATAGATTTATCAGGAGGAAACTCCACCACTCTAAAAATTGACCCACCCTTGGGCGGTTCCAGCACAATTTTCCTATCTGCAGCATCCCCTGGAGTCACATTATCAGCGGGAGTAGAAGATGATATCCATAAATTGGTCAAACCATAGGCCGGCTCATCCATCACCGCAACAGCGTGAGGCGAGACATCATCGCTGACTATGATCGATTTTCCGTCGGCATTATGACCAGTGACCACTCTTCTGATTCTTTGCAGCATATGAATTACCTGTTAGAAAGCCTATCCTCAGATTCCAGCCGGTAGCGCCAAGATTTAACCGGCGGACCTTTCCGCGCCTTGCATAATAGCATCGTGAACAAAAGTCCATCGCTTGGCATTTACGCTCTGTGTCAGAACGAAAACTATTCGAGAGATAATGCATGAAAAATTCTGCGAATGCTTATAACATATAACTTTGTAGGTTTATTTCAAAGCTATCTGAAATAATGCATGGAGCTCGCAGCCTTGTGGCATAAAGAATTGAACGCATAGACTTGATAAAAATGCGTTTGTTGCAAAGCACTAGTTCCAGGCTCCAGAGGAGATACAGTCCAGGCTCATGAAGTTCAATCCAGTGAAGATGTTGCCTCTTTCCCTCGTCGATGCGTGCATTGAAGAGTTGAGCACTCGGATGAATACAGACGAAGCAAAGCCGATGTCTCAGACAGCGCTTGACTTGCTGAGGCTGGACGGCAAGAAGCCGCCGCCGACACTCCTGCGATATTTGGCTTATGATTGCACCTTTTATTCAATGTGCAATGACTGGGGCATGTTCGACCACACAGGTCCGATCGGCGCAACCACGCCTAATGAGTGGGAGCCAATTGATCTCGATACCGAAATTCAACACATGATTGAAGATTTGGCATGGAAGCCTGTTGAAGAGCTGACTCTCGTTTCTGGTCGCCCGGAAGCAGGTTGGGTAGATCCTGTTAGCTCACCTCGGGGATATTTGCAGCTTGAGCTGAGCGGAAAGCTGTTCAAACTTCCTAACGTCGGCAACCAGACACACTATATGTACGTAGGGCAGCCCGATTCGCACGGCGAATATCCAATTCTCGGCGCTGAAATGAAAGGCGACATGGAAAATGACACTACATTCTGGGGTCAATTGAACTTGTGGGTGAAATATCCAAATTTTGCGGTCTACATGTATGACCAGATTTTCGATGCAGACGTTTACCCGGACGATTTCGTAGTTCAGATGGACGAAATCTACAAAAACAATCCTGACTTAAGCCTTAATTACAAGAACACACTGGGACTCTTTCTCTGAGAAGACCAGTGAGTGGAACTGTGCCTATTTATCCCGTGCTATAGTGAAAGAAAGCAAGGGGGAGGCTCTCCTGAAAGACGATTCCACCAGCGTGAAAAGCAGTGAAAAAGAACTCAGCGATGTCGAAGTTCGGATAGTTGAGGGCAAGCCTGGTGATGAAGACAACCCTGAATCGAGTCTTGCGCTTGCCGATGCTGAAACGAACTCAAAAAAGCAGCCGCTGAAAGAAAGATTGCACGCCGTTGATTTAGAAGCCAGCTGTGATGAGCTTCTAACTCTAATGACCCATGAGCCTCTCGAGCAAAACTTTCATTTACCCAGGAGCGGAAATCAAACTGAGAGCAGCTCAGTTATCGAACGCTTGAGACAGGAATGTAACATTGAAATAGCCAGCAATCAGGCGATTCATTTTGTCGATAATGTTGCCAGAGAACAGAAATCACTCATTCCAAAAGACAGAATGTCCGCGCACAAAATTCTGAAGGAATTGCCCTCTGATGAGTTTTTTCATCTTCTGGAGCAGTCTTCTCCAGAGCAGCTGCAAAATTTCCTCAACCTCCTGGGACCATCTGAACATGGGTTTGTCAGATTATTTAAGACAATTTTTTCGAGTCTCACAACAGTGCCAGAGGAACCCAGGGGCGCGGCTTCAATAGTCACCTGGTGGGAAAGTCGCCGTTTTGTCTTCAATCTGGCAGTAGGGCTTTGTGGACTTCCCACACTCGCCATCGTTTATCTTACGGGGCTTGCTGATCTGGGTTTTGCTATCTCAGGAACAATTGAATACGGAATTTTAGCCAATATTTGCTACAGTGCCGGGTGGATTTGCGAACTCACAGCAAGAGCATGGTGGGGAGAAAGGGCCAGACATCTGGGTCCAATCTTGTTCACATTGGGATTTGCTTTTTCCACATTGCTGACACTTGGCGCAGGACTAATAATGATTGCAATCTTTTTGCTGATTAGTGTAGTTCGCGCAATGTAAGCCAAAACTTGTGCGCTGAAACTTGCACAGCTACAATTTGGACCTCTGAATCTTGGACTCGGAATCTTGCACCGCTGCTGGTGCCCTATTTCTTCTCACGCTCAGGAATGAGTGCGGTTTTATTGTGAGTCTTTAAGTACCAATCAAACGAAGCTTGTAAGTCTTCTTTCTTCTTTCCAAAATTCGAAGGCTTGAATTTCTCAATTCTTTTGTACACGAGCAGAGCATTGGTAATACCGATGGTATGCCCTTTTGCGTCGAACTCCTTGAGTGAACCCAGAAGTTCAATTTCATTTTTCCCATGTGGTGCTATGCTGCTAATTTGCTCCATCTGCGAAACTTGCAAAATTTTCCCAGAAGCTTTGTCTACTTTTCTTCGCGAGAATACATCTTTTATTACTAGCAAGTCTGGTTGATTCTTCAATATAGTCTGCTTTGTGGTCAAATCATAATTTATGGAAGTAGCAGTTTCAGATTTGACTTTCGTTGGCACCTCAACAAAATCCCAAACGGCAGAAGAATTATCTGCTTGCTTTCCGTAATCAGCCACGCCGTGACTCGGTATTGCCCAGCCTCTGTGGCGTTTCCCATCAGCATCAACGTTTACTTCATACTGAACTATGCTCTCCCATTTACCCGCCAACCATCTTGGGACTTGATACCAATCTTTAGTTGCTGGAGGCTTCTCAACTTTTGCCTCATCATATTCAGAGCCAATCAAGAACTCACTCTTCAAAGCAGGAAGGCTATCGGCATGCTTAACCTCACCTGTCAAAAGAACTTTGTAGGTATCATCTTCCTTTGGCACTAGCGGTGCAGCATACAGTCGCTTCATCGGATTCGACTTATGCTTCTGAGCGTGAACAGAGCCGACGCACACTGTCGCTGCCATCGCCATCACAGATATATTGACAAGGATGAATTTGTGTTTCATTGTTCCCATTCAAATGATTTCATTACAATATCAAAACCCAGAAGCTTTGGGCAGCTGCCCTTTCCGATTAATTCACGTTGAATCTCTGTAAACGAGCAACGCTGAGCACACAACATGGAAGCTGAAATAGAAGCTTAGCCTGCTATAATTCCTTGACATGCGCGACTCTTGCCCGCCGGTACTTTATTTTGGAAAACAATCAGGACAATCAAAACACAAGCAAAGCCAGCCCTATAATCGAGGGCTTGAAGCAATCTGGCATAAGAGATGCTCAGGCTGGTGATTGGATTCGTGCGTTTACCAGATTTCACAAAGTTCCGGTGTTCAAGCGAGTATGGCTCTACCTCTTCTTCATGGCGATTTATACCTATCTTGTCGACATTTTCATCGACAAAGATCTGGTACATACCCTCGCCAAGGAATCTGGCTCAGTTGCGTTCAGCAGCATCGTTCTCGGCGTTCTGCTAGTCTTCCGTACAGAAACAGCGTATGAAAGCTGGTTGGAAGGGCGCAAACTATGGGGACAGCTGATGAACCATTCCCGCTCTTTCTGCTTCAAGCTGCGCTCGCTGCCTGGGGTTCCAGAGTTAGAGCGAATGAAGTTGGGACAGTACATAATTTCATTTGCCTATGCGCTCAAACATCATCTAAGAGAAACAACACCCAGCGAAGCTCTTCCTGGACTTGAACGAACCTCCAACAGAGTCGCTAACCTGCCAATGCATGTCGCTGATAGGATCTTCATGCTTATAAATCAATGGCACCGCGATAAGTACATTGATGAACATACAGTAGAATCACTAGTCGATGAATATTTGAAAAATCTGGTCGAAGTTTGTGGCGAGTGCGAACGTATCAAAACCAGTCAGATGGCAGTTTCCTACAGAGCTTTCATGCGTCAGGGAATCGTACTCAACCTCATCGTCTGCCCCTGGCTTTTAGCAACAGAGTTTTCCTTACTTCTAGGCTTGCCGATGATTTTGATTGGTTCCTACTTCCTGGTTGGGCTCGAACTCATCGCAGAAGAAATCGAAGAACCATTCGGGAAAGATCTCGATGACTTACCGCTCGATTCACTTTGCGGAAACATAAGAACAACGGTAACAGACATTCTGGGACTGCAAAAAGCACTCAAATACACGCAAACAGCAGAGGGTCCTATCCAGGACTTGCTCAAATTTTAAATTGCTAGAAGTGCTAAAAAGTACATCAACCGCGTCAGTCTTTCAGAACTTCGATTTCATCAGGATTCGCTGACGAATCAAGAATCGTATTTGCGTCTCCTTTCAAGAACTTGTTGAAGAACGCGAGCACATAATTGTTCGTCAATTCATTTGCATGCGAGGGGTCAACAGCACCGGATAAACCAATCACCCAATGAAACGGCGTCAACAAGGGAAGGTCAGTGAAATCAGCATGCCGAAATCTTCGACAATGCCAGATATATCGTGGTCCTTTTAGCGCAGGAATTAGCTCTTGAATGAAGGCACCAAATTCGGTGCCTTCATGATCTGCAGTAAGAAGCATAGTGGCTTGTTTAATCTCAGCTGGTCTTCTAGTAACACCATCGAGCGAGACAACAGCTTTTACGCGAGAATCGCTTGCAGCTGTGAGCAAGCTTGTTTGTCCACCTAGAGAATGCCCGTAAACTCCGACATGCTCTAGATCTGCTTTATTAAAAAGGTCAGCATCAATTTGCGAAGACTTGCTCTGTTTTTGAATAAGATCGAGCACAAAGCGCTCATCTGCAATACGTTGTTCCAGACCAATAGATGCAATCAATCGAAACGGCGGTGGAAATTGAGTCATGAACAAAGAGCAAATCGTTTCGTTCTGCAGATTTGCAAAAGCACAATCATAAGTGTGATCTATTCCAATGACAATGTATCCATTTGCAGCGAGCCTTTCAGCTAATACTGTATTTTGAATGCTTCCTCCCATCATGCCGTGAGAAAATATCAAAACAGGAAAGCTTGACTCGCTGCTGGGAAGAGGAGCCCGAACAATCGAATGACTCTTAGTCAACGGAAGATGGCTCGCCGCAACCGCAAAAGGAAAGGCTTTGAGAAAAGGACTGAGATCAAGGTATGACCTCATATATGGTGCCCGTTCTCCAGCTACGCCTGGTTGAGAAGGGTACCATATCTGCACTGGAATAGATCTGCTTCTTCGCCCCTCTACTAATTTTTCAATGCGGCTGCCATCAGTAAGTATGAAATATCTGGTTCCCACAGCGAACTTACCTGTGGGTGCCGGCAATTCAACGATCGGAATAGCTAGAGCAAGAACGATTGAAAGAACAGAGCCAGACACAAGAATTCTTGCAATCCTTTTTCTGGACGTCTCGTTTCGCTGAGAGTACCTTACACATAAAAGTAATAGCAAAAGAGAAAGATATAGCGGCGCCATTTGCCAGCGTGCATGCTCTATCGAAACATGGCTAACTAATGCGATGCAAGCACAGACAGCGGAAAGAACGTATACTCTGCCCCAAGAGAATTCAGTGGAATAGAGTTTCCAACCCAGATACAAGCAAAATAAACTTGATAGAAATTCAAATAATCGCAAAGAGCGCTCCAGTGATTAATGCTCTATGTACTTGATTGCCCAATATTTTGAAGCAATCTCACCGGTCTTTCAATTGAGCAAATGCCCAATTAATTTCATTCGGTACACTTTTGCCATTATCCTGCGATATTTTATTTGCATTAGTAGTCTGGGCTCTAAATTCCCTTACTAATTAATTCCGCAGCGTTGGTAGAGGTTTGGCAATGACAACAGGTTCCGAAAACTGGGATGATAATCGCAAAGAGAATTTTACTCAAAACGAAAACGAGCTCGACTCTCTTCAAAGCCTAGCCTCCGAAAAATTGCTCGCTGATACGTCACCAACACCGATACTGAACAAGATGGAAAAACAAACACTCGAACAGCAGGAATTGCTGAAGCGAATTGGACACACTGAGTCAGTAGTTATGGAAGAGCCTTTTACGCGCTCCTTGAGTCCTGAAAGAAGACAAAGACTTGAAGGCTTGCTGCGGACTACAGCAAAACGAATGGAAAAAGCTGCCGAAGGAGTAGGCTCAGGCAAAGACTTAGCTTCGAAGGCGGAAGATAAAAGCGTTTCAGCAAGAAAAGACGGAGAAAAAAGTGAGTCAGGGAAGGACGGTGCTGACAAAGCGCTGAAAACTCCTCAGGACATAGAAAGAGCAGCAAAGCAGTTAAGTGAGATAGGAAACAAATTTCTCTCTGGTTCCACCGAAGACGAGTCTATCAAGCAATGGTCCGAGGAAATAAATAAGCTAGCGAAATCAAACGATCTCGAGACTCTAAAAAAAGTTTTCCAGAAGGTTATAGATGTTAATTCCGGATTTAGTCCTCTCCTCAACATTGTAGAAAGGGGCAAAACAGAAGATGGAGCAGCCAGAATTTTTTTCTTCCCGTCGGCAATCAGATCTGGACTCGGTACACTGAATCATCGCTCGATTGCGGCAATCATTGACGACAAAGGTGTATTCACCCATGCAAGCCGAAATGATTGGAATATGAGCAAAGAGTCTTCGTACACAAGTCGACAATAGATTCAACTTCTGCGAAAACCGTCTTAGCTGGCGAATATTTTTCGCTCCGGTTTTTACAACCGGCTGGCTCAGGTGGGGCTGCTAAATCGCTATTCTAATCCGGCCGGGTTTTGAAACTGTTCTTCTAGCGGACCTGAGAATCGCGAAGGGGGGCTCCATCCCCGACACAAACCACACAAGGCAGTCCTTGTCGGCCCTCGCTCTCAGACCCGCACTTTTGGCATGATCCGCAGAAAAGACCTCTCCAGATTTGAGCTCGTCTGGAGCAATCCTTGATACAAAACATACCATACTCACGTATGTGTGTCAACCTCCATTTATATATTCCTTTGCTCCGCTCAAAATCCCCCGCAGTTTTCTCTAACGCGAACCGATAGCGCTTCGCTTGCTTTTGCTTCTCCCAACAAGAGCAGCAGGCGAATAGTGTCAAATCCTTTCATGACCGTCGCACCTTGGAATCCTTGAAAGTCTCATTCCGCTTGCATTTTGGCCAGAGACAAAATAAGGACATTTCCAGGACAGGAGTGGAACATTCCAAAACTATAGTTATAAGCGTTGGAAATGACACACGGCACGGAGATGCAAAACATGTTCACCTTATTTCAAAAGTTTGGTTTCACTTCAGCGAACGAAACAGAAAACGTCAAACCAGAAGCCAGCATCCCAGTTGTTCGCGTTCCCCAAACCTACGTTGAGCCAGTTAAAGCTCCTGAAACACAAAACTATGGCTGCCTGAATGATGTTTTCGGCGAACTTCTCGATGACCAGGTTTCTTACGCACTCAGCAAATGGTAATTTTCAGCGAAAGCTAAATCAACGCAATCTCATTCACACTCTCACGCTGCCGATCTCATTCACACTCTGCCACTCTCATTCACGCTCTCACTCTGGCAATCTCATTCACGCTCACTCTGCCAATCTTATTCAAGCTCTCACTCTGCCACTCTCCTTCACGCTCTCGCTGCCAATCTTATTCACGCTCTCGCTCTGCCACTCTCATTCACGCTCTCGCTCTGCCACTCTCATTCACGCTCTCACTCCGCTACTCTCATTCACGCTCTCACTCTGCCACTCTCATTCACGCTCTCGCTGCCAATCTCATTCACGCTCGCTGCCAGTCTCATTCACGCTCTCGCTGCCAATCTCATTCACGCTCTCACTCCGCCACTCTCATTCACGCTCTCACTCCGCCACTCTCATTCACGCTCTCACTCCGCTACTCTCATTCACGCTCTGCTGGAAGCAGGCGCCCCCAGGTGAATCTCACCCACTCGCTTCCCTCTCACGCTAAAGTTCGTTCTAAGAGCAGCCAATCGATCAGCTCTGCGCACAAAAAGAAGAACTGTGGCGAAAAAAAGTAAAAACTCAATCGTTACCGACTAATCAGCCAGGATTTCCGAGAGATCGCAGGCAAATAGTGTCAGGGCTCGGGTCCGAATGAGTGATCCCCAGCCCTTCGAATGATTGAAAGGCTTATCCTGCTTGCATTTTGGTCAGAGACAAAATGAGGACATTTCCAGGACAGGAGTGGAACATTCCAAAACTATAGTTATAAGCGTTGGAAATGACACGTCACGGAGATGCAAAACAATGTTCACTTTATTTCAAAAGCTCGGTTTCACTTCAGCAAACGAAACAGAAAACGTCAAACCAGAAGCCAGCCTCCCAGTAGTTCGCGTTCCCCAAACATTCGTTGAGCCAGTTAAAGCTCCTGAAACACAAAGCTATGGCTGCCTGAATGATGTTTTCGGCGAACTTCTCGATGACCAAGTTTCTTACGCACTCAGCAAATGGTAATTCTCAGCGAAAGCCAAAACAAGGGAAACAGCCTGACGGCTCACTCTCCCAGTCACGCACTTACTGTAACCCTCATTCACTCTGTTCTATCAATAACGCGCTCAGTCTAAATCACTGTCTCTCATTCAAGCTTTAAATTTCAATCCAGTCTCATTCAAGCTTTCAATCTCAATTCAGTCTCATTCACGCTCTCAATCCAGTCTCAAGCCCTATTCACTCTGGCAATCTTGTCCACGATCTCTCTTTCTCACACTACAGTTCGTTCTAAAAGCAAGCAAATATGCCGCTCTCCAAACACAAAAAGAACGCATCTTATTCTCTTTCTTCTCAACTTGCGCTAACGCTTGATCTTAAAACAAAGCCCTATTTGCGCTTTGGAATCACAATTACTGGGGTCCAAATAATCGAATCGCCAACTTTCGTCTTTCGATTCTATCCTGCCAAATCCTGGAATTATGTTATCGATAAATTGGTCCCGCACTTCGCGAACAGACCTGGTACCTGGTTCTGGAAGCTGCTTTGCACGATATGCAGTATCGAAGTCTCTGTTTAGATCCTGGTCTTTGACAGGTCCGTAGACGTGAGGCATTGCCTCAGGAGATTGTCTCAACGTAAAGTTCAAACGAGGCTTGTCATCGAAACTTCTCTGAGCTTCCTCTTGCAAAATCTGACGAGCCACTTCATCTTGAGCAGCTGACGATTTGCTTCGGTTCAAATCTTCAAAAGGCATATTCACCAACCCAAATTAACCCAACCCTTTACCCGAGCATGGCTTAACCCAAAACATGCTCGTAAGCGATTATGCCAAGCAGACAAAAAGAAACAACACGGCAATTACGTGTGGCTGCCGTGATTCTTTTTAATGTCTGTGTTTTTTTCAACCGCACGAGAGTCTCTTTATCAATTGAAAAGTACACTGACAATCCCCATTCGAAAAATGCTCTCTAGGATGACGATATTCCAGGTCTTCTGGCAAATCGCAGAGCTGAAGCCTCTGCCATCAAATGTGGTGCAAGTGAATTCAGCAGATTGTCAGCTCACCTGATAAAAAGTTTCAAGCCGAAACAAACTGCAGCTCAAATGATACCGAGCCGCGGTAGATTATGAAGACTAGTATTGAGCAGACGCGGTTTCTCTATCCTGCTCCTCTAAGCTTGCTGAAAAATGAGTGGCATTCTCTTTCAATACAAGAACAGAGCACGGAGCGCTGCATAGAACAGACAAAGAAACGCTTCCAAGCACGAGTCGATGGAATGAACGATGATATCTACTTCCTAATATAACAAGGTCAGCGCCCCACAATCTAGCAGCCTCAACTATGGCCTGTTTCGGATCACCGGAGACCAAATCCTCTTCGATATGAGGCGAATGATATTGGTCACGCAGCCTGAGAGCGAGCCGTCTCAAACTATTTTGCCTGACTTTTCTAGCATCCTCATACCATTCCTCCAGAGCTGGGGAGCTGGGGAAAAGACTCTGCGACGGATTGCGCACAACCGAAAGCAGCTTGAAATGAGTGTTCGAACTCCAGCGGTGCTTTAACGCGAAATCAACGATATCGTCAGCAAGTGGTGTTTCATCAAGCGCAAGCATTACTCTTGTTGAGCCACGCTGCTCCATTTCCCAATTCAGCTGCTTAAGTATTTCCACATCCTCTGTGGACTTCACGACTCTTTCCCAGGTTTCTAATATCGATGCATCGGGCTTGATCAAAAGAACCGAACACTTTGCCTCGGCAACTAGCATTGACGATACGCTTCCTAGAAAAATCTTCCGGAAGCCACTTCTACCATGAGATCCAGCAATGATCAGCTGCGCATCAATCGACTTCGCATACGCCAGAATCTCTTCAACAATATGACCCTTAATCACTTTGGTAACGATAGTGTTGTTTCCAAACTTATTCGCAATACCTTCCGCTACTCCAGTCAGCAACTTGCTTGCCACTTCTAAGACTTGATTTTCGGAAATTGCAAAAAGCCTGGACAAGGGCGCCTGAGCTAGCGCAGGATTACTAGTGTCGGTGATGTAAGGCTCAATAACATTAAGCACATGAAACTCTGTGTCGGCATCCCAATCATGAGCCTTCACGAAATTCACGATGGATGCCCCGAAAAAAGGGTCTTCCACAGAAACTATTACTTTCATTGTCATACTTCACCACCCAGGAACTTGTTAAGTGCCTCGACTTCTCACTCTGTGCTATTTACCTGAAATTCTGACACCAAATAGCCGCAAACGCATCCGCCGCAAGAGGTAGAGCATTAATCCACGGAATGATCCTCATGGCTGAATTAAAGTTTCCACTCGGGTTGTATAATCCAACTACAGAGGTGAGCAGATTGCGCGTAACAATACTTGGAGCAGCTTACGAAGTTACAGGTTCTTGCTATTTGGTGGAAACTGAGGCTGCAAGGATTCTCGTCGATTGCGGAATGTTTCAGGGTTCAGAGCGACTTGAAAAGCTAAATCGAATTCCGTCGGCAATTCCAGTGGAGAAGCTAGACGCGGTGCTACTCACACATGGGCATCTCGACCACTGTGGAAGAATTCCCCTTCTTAAACGCGCAGGCTACTTCGGCCCTGTTTACGCTACGCAGGGCACCATCGAAATAAGCAATCTAATATTACGAGACGCAGCAAAAATACAACATGATGATATTGAGCGAGAAAATAAAAGTAGACACCGCCTGGGATTGAAACCGGTCTCAGCTCTTTTTACTCTCAAAGACGTAGAACAAATAACTGAGCAGTTTGAAGCCGTTGAATACGAAAAATGGATCGACGTAGCCCCAGGAATTTCAGCCCGATTTTGGGAAGCTGGGCATATTCTTGGCTCAACAAGTATCGAATTAGAAATAGCCGAAAACGGCAAGACTACTAGAGTTGTGTTCTCTGGCGACATAGGTCAATGGGACACACCAATAGTTCGTGACCCCAGCATAATTCCTGAAGCTGATATTGCGTTTGTTGAGTCAACATACGGAGATAGAAATCACCGAAGCCTTCCTGACACCATAAGAGAATTTAGTGAACTCATCACGAAAGCTGTTAATGAAAATGGAAAAATACTCATTCCAACATTTGCTGTCGGCCGCGCCCAACAAATCCTCTATCATCTCGCAGCGCTATTCCGAAGTGGTGCACTACCTGCGGTGCCAATTTACCTGGACAGCCCAATGGCAATCGCAGCGACAATGCTGTATGCAAATCACCCCGAACTAATGGATGAGGAAGCATTCGCTTTACGCTCAAAAGAGCATTTCATAAAAGACCTTACAACGCTGCGGCTCAGCGAAACTTCAGAACAATCAAGAGCACTGAACGATATCAGTGGTCCCTGTGTGATTTTGGCAGGAGCAGGAATGTGCAACGCGGGAAGAATACTGCACCACCTGCGACACAATTTGGTGGATGAAACAACCACAGTGTTGATTGTTGGCTATCAATCAAAGGGGTCCCTTGGACGACGACTACTCGAAGGTGCAGAGACCGTAAAAATCCATGGAGAGACAATTCACGTGAGAGCCTCTGTGAGAGGACTAGGGGGCTTCAGTGCTCACGCTGGACAGTCAGAATTGCTGCGGTGGATGGAAGCAATGGCTCGAAATGGCTGTCGCATTGTACTCACACACGGCGAGAGCTTTCCCATTGATGAATTAACAAGGAAAGTAAATGCTGAGTTCGGAATTCGCGCTGAGCGACCAAAACTTGGCGACACTATCACCAGTGAGTAAACAGTCATTCCAAGCAGTGACTACATCCTTTTAACAACAACTGACCTGCTAACGAGAGCTGATGCTTGAGAGCTCGGAATAATTCGCTCTTGATGATTTCGTTCAATACGGATACAAGATTGCAACTACAACTGAAGACGCATCGAGTACGGTTTGTCCTTAACTCGATATGGCGAAAAATCGATTTCCAAACGTAAACGCATGTGCCTGAGTTCTAATGCAGAAATGCAGTCTTCGTATTCTTCAGAGCAGGTTGGAACCTATCACCTTTACGAGTTTGCTGGCTAGCAGCGACTGTCTTCAGCAAATGAGAGGAGACACGCTTAGCGCTCTGCTGCTTCGAAGCAAACAGCTGCTTCAGCGGAGCAACCGAACGAATAGCCGAAGGAATTGAAAACTCAGCACTAAACACTTTCAGCCCAGCACCGAATGCGTGTGATTTGATATCACGATAGCAGAAAGCTTGAGCAGCATTCGACTCTTCAAAAGTGGCTCGCGAAGAATTGCTTAGCAGCACGCCAAGTCCCGGATATAGATGCAGGGTCTGACCATTCTGTGTCAATGAGACAGACTTTCCGTGTGCATCATCCAAGTCATATATTGCTAAACCGTTCGCATTTTGAATGAGTAAAACGAGTGCACCAGCGTCAATGTTTACTCGACCAAATTTGGTCTCCACTACACTATCAAATTGAGGAGCAATCAGAGCACAAGCATCCTTAACCTTGATGGCTCGAACACCCTCATTTCTGCTTAGAGATGCCTCTAAAGCTGACTGTCCCGCCTTTAGAACCGTAGCATGAACATGCTGAAGCTCAGAGCTCAACCCAGAACTGATTCCCAACTCAGTGTCTGAATAGACGACTGCCGGTATCACATCATCAAAATATGAAGGGACGGCTCCTACATTCGCTTCGACAACATCAGTTTCAAAACGCGACGAAGCGGTAGAGGAAATCGGCGTCATGTCTCTCAAACTTGCAGCGCTCCACAAGCCACTTTGAACTTGAGACATTGGCAATGCGGTATTGAATGTAGTGAATTTCAAATTGTTGGATTGCGGCGAACCTTGTACTACTGCTGATGGCTGCACTACAGAACTTAGAGACAGAGCGTTGGATTTAAGTGAAGGAACAATTGCGTGGCTTGCAGCTGTTGAACCAGGTGCAACAACTACGGGCGGGTCAGCTGTGATAACAGTGTGTGTAGTGGTTCCAGAACCATCAACGGTGATTGCACTTGCAGGACGAGTACCAGTGTTGAATATAACTTTAGCTCCACCAAGAACATTCATATCGACTGTAGATTGATTGGTTACGTTTATTCCGTTGCTTCCAAAAATAAAGGTGTTGGGAGGCAGACTACCAGAGGAAACTGGCTTGCCATCAACAGTGTAGTTAACGTTAGTAGGAACCGGTCCAACTGTTGTCGTTGTTGAGCCTATCAAAATGCTCACATTCTTACCGCTTGGTCCCGAAGTAGAGAGTTGCGAGCCTGCTCCAATAATTATGTTGCCAGCAGTTTTATCAGAATTGGTCAGCGTTAAGAATCCACCGGTAGACGCGAGCACAGCTCCCGGTAAAGTTTGCAGAGTTCCTTTAGCCGCTGTTATAGCGATGTTTCCAGCCACAGAACCATTTCCAGCCAGAATGCTGTTCAAGCTTGTACTAGTTCCAGCGGACTTCAGAGTGAAAGCAGCTGCAGCGTTAGAATTGCTAAGCACGCTTGCTCCCGTGAATGTATTGTTCAAGTTAACTGAGCCCGTTCCCGAAGGCGAGGTGCTCGCGGCAAGACTGGGAGTGTTCACATTTACAGCAGCTGCAGTTCCAACAGAGCTTGAAGCCCCAGAAACAGAGAGATTTACAGAGGCTCCTTGAATGGCACTGGAACCACTTTGAGTGATGCTGCCATTAGTCGCTGTGATGTTGATGCTATTAGCACTAGGACTGCCTACTGTCCCACCCATCACAAAGGAACCATTGCTTGCTGACAGAGTTATATCACCTGGCGCCGTACTGATTCCCTTTATGGTAGTGACTAAGCTAGCGGTATTGAGAACAAAACCGCCACTTCCAGAACTAGACGAATTAAGCGTTGTTGCAGTGCTGCGATTATTAGTCAGATTCACCAACCCGGTGCCTGTCGAGCTGGCACTTATGTTGGTCGCATCAATTTGCAGTGATTTGAGATTAGTGCCGATTGTTCCATTCGCACCCGTTTTCATATTTATGGTAGCAGCTTTGAATAACGAAACACCGCTTTGCGTGATTGTACCAGCGTCTTCCGCCAGCAAACTTATGACACCAGCAGCTGCGGTGCTTGTGAGATTGCCTGAAACAGTCAAAGCGCCATTATTTGTAGTTGACAAAGTGATATTACCTGCAGTGCTAATGCCGGGAACTGTCAAACCAGCTTGAGAGCTAATCGTAACAGCACCAGTACCGAAGGTGGACAATGCTGACACCGTAAGATTGTTCGAAGTTAGATCAACGGTGCCAGTAACATTAACGAGTGCTTTACCGCCAGTACTCACAACGAGAGTCGCAGCATCCTCAATTAGAACACCGCCGGTGGCAGTCCCGATATTTCCCGAACCAGATTTCAACGAAACAGAATCCGAATGGAGAATTGCCGCAGCACCAGACTTCGTAATGGTTCCCGTTCCTGTAGCTGTCAGTTCGATACTATTGACACCAGCGTTCCCAACAGCACCAGCAATCAAAATGCTGTGATTGGTTCCTGTCGTGGTCAGCTTTATGCTAGAGCCAGAGCCTGCTGAAACCGCCCCCGCTGTGAGATTGCTTGCAGTAGAGAAATCAAATGATGCACCCGCACTAGAAGTATTCAAAGTCAAAGGAGCCGTTCCAGAGTTTACAAGAATTACATTACCGGTTCCCCCGGCATTTACTTGGATGGTCTTACTTGCTGCCACCACAAACGGTGTTCCGACTGTACCGATATCAGTCGAGTTGCTTGCCAGCACTACGCCAACAGCTTGTATGGTCTTTCCATTTTGAACAATTGCACCAGAACCGCCAGCAGAGAGATTAATAGATGTAGTGCTTGATTTTCCAAGATTTCCCTGCAGCGTTATATTGCCATTAACCGTGCTCAAGATAATGCTACTAGCATTAGGAACGTTGCTCGCAATAACCATAGCGCCGTTGGAAGAGACTGTGAAGCTCTTCGATGTACTAGTCGGAGTGTTGACCGTAAGAGCAGCGGCACCAGAATTGTTCACTTTCACATCGCCAAGACTTGCAATGTTCAGAACGGGTGTGTTCACTTGAATGGCAGAGCTGCCACCAATGGCACCTGAACCAGAGTTCAACGTCACCGCACCTTTACTGCTATCAACAGAGATGACACCAGACTTGTTTGTTATCGAACCTGTGCCAGTCGCGGTCAAACTGACCGATGTGCTGCCGACACCGCCCACGTTTCCATCGAGAGTGATATTTGCACCAGTGAGGTCAACGGTTGGAGATGACACACCTTTACTAACGAAACTTCCAGTTGCTAACAACTTAAACGACGAGCCGGCGCTTGAACTATTCAAAGTAAATGGTGCAGCTGGTGAAGCCGCCGCAGTATTTTTCAGATTCACCAGAGAGGGGCTAACGACCGTTAGCGATGTCTTTGCGCTCAGGGCTAACGGGACAGTGTTGCTGCCAATATTCGATGAAACATTAAGTGAAACATCAGCACCAGAAATAGCGTAGATGACCCCGCCGGCAGATAAATCAACTCCGCTACCGATGTTCACATCACCAGTCGTGGCGGTGGCAGTGATACCAACCTTGGTAGTGCTCAAACCAGAGATAGATCCGTTCACAGTCACCACTCCCAACCCGGTCAGTGTTGCGGTACTGAGGGTAGAGCTGTTGGAACCTAAATTTGAGTCGAT
Source organism: Obscuribacteraceae bacterium (SeqCode) (assembly GCA_044226015.1). Classification (GTDB taxonomy): domain Bacteria; phylum Cyanobacteriota; class Vampirovibrionia; order Obscuribacterales; family Obscuribacteraceae; genus JAIEPM01. The sequence goes on along the minus strand of JBGAHS010000005.1, from coordinate 58,562 downwards.
ACCTAAATTGCCTTTGCTAGCAATTATCGAAATAGATTTGCCCGCGCTCAAATCATGATTGACCGCAGTATTGATATCACTTCCGCTTCCAGATGTGTTCAGCAATAGTGTGCCAGCCGCAGCAGTCACCAGCATGTCTTCATTCACAGTGATTGAGGCATTTGTCCCCGTAGTCTTCTCACTCACCGTGTTGGTTACAGTAATCAAACCGTTGTTGACTATGCTGTTCAGCGAATTAACTTCCAATGCTGGAGTGCTGGCATTCTGCCCCACAGAAGCCAAAGTTACGCTGCCTTTCAATGCGGACAAGCTAACTTTGACGCCAGCACTCAGGTCATCTGATGCAGATATTGAGCCTTTAGTCGCAACGAGGGCAACAGAGCCTTTCGCCCCAGCTTTCATAGGAGCAGAGCTGGAAATATCACCAGAGCTGGTGTTTACTTTTACAGAACCGGCAGCGTTTAAGTTACCCGATAGCGTGATGTTTCCTGGTGCAGAAAGAATGATATCACCAGTAGTAGCACTGACAGGGGCACTAACACTCAGAGTTTGATTCGTTGTTCCGGTTGATTTTAACGTTACGACGTTACCAACCACATTTCCTACGGCAAGATTACCAACAGTACTTACATTTACAAGATTTCCGATCGAGATGCCCGACACAGTAAGCGTACTTGCCGTCTGACTCTTATCAATAACACCTGTAATTGTTATGTTAGAACTCGCAGAATTTTCAACTGAGATATCTGTAGCCTTACTGACGTTTAGCTTCGTTAGACTCACGTTCCCAGAATCACCTGTTACACGAACAACAGCAGATTGAATGCTTTGAGCACTGGTTACAGTTCCTTTTCCGTTGGAGTGCAAGGTAACCTGTTGGGTGGAAGCTCCGCCCAGAGCACCATTAATAAGCAAATTTCCATTATTTCCGGTGGACAGCAAAATGAACTGAGCATTCATACTCGCCTGATTATCACTAACACCGCCGCCCTTATTGCTTACATTGATGGTTCCATTGTTAGAAACCCCGTTCACAGAAAGCGTTCCCTTGATACCATTGATGGTGCCGTTCCCAATGAGGAATGCTGTGGCACTTTTAGACTGCAGTGTAATGCTTCCGCCGATGCTGCTGGCATTTTTCCCAGCGGAACTGGCACTCAAATTGCCCGAGATGAATAGATTAGCTCCAGAGGCTAATATCAGTGTCCCTCCAGAAGCAAGCTCGGTAGTGTTTGGAGACGACGCAAGAATCGAGAGTCCTGCTGGGTCAACTGTCAAATTGCCGCCCGTATTTATCTCTATAGTTCCACCGATACCACCTCCGCTACCAGCATTGGCATTCAAGGAGAAATTTGAGCTAGCTGATGAGCCAACCGATTGAGCAGACGTAGTTGACTGAGTAAGCGTTAGAGTGCCACCATTCCCCGCGCCCACTCCCGCTACACTGAGATCAAGCCGACCGCCTCCAACTTTCGAAATAGTACTACCGCTCAACTGAATGGTTCCACCATTACCATTTGTGCCTAAGGGAGCAACCTTTATGGCAGCAGGGTTTACACTGATTTTCCCAGCAGTTGTTACGCTTACTCTGCCACCGGCACCGGTGATAGAAGCAACTGAACCACCAGAGGCGATCAAGTTTAGACCTGTGGGGGTATCAATTGCTATGTCGCTGGATCCATTAACCTTATACTCGATAGCTCCGCCGCTTCCCGAGCCGCTCGTACCACTTCGGGCAGATATCGTGAGATTTGAACTGCTAATGGACCCGCCTTCGAAATGTACGAAACCACCGCTGCCATTTCCTACTCCATCATAGTTATAGCTTGATTCACTCAGAGTTAGCGCGCCAGTGGCAGTCATTGAAACGCTGCCACCATTTCCTCCTCCTGCCGAAGCATCAACAGAAACACCGACGCTCGAAAAAACAAGAGAACCACCGCTCACTACTTGAACACTGCCACCATTGCCAGATGTAGAGCCAGCCTTAGCAGAGAGAGAAAACTGTCCAGCAGAATTACCCACACTTAGACTGCTTGCCGCTCCAGTCGACGAGACTTGTATCGAGCCTCCATCACCACTGCTTGCAGCATTTGCACTTATTGAAAGTTTTTGCGCAGCGTTGAATGTGATTTTATCAGCTGACATTAACACAGTGCCACCAGAGAATGAGCCGGTTCCACTAGCACTTACATCAATGGAAGACGAGGTGGGGAATACAATAGCACCAGTTGAAATCAGCGACAGAGAGCCGCCCGAGCCGCCTGCCTTCCCCGACTTCAGACTCATGAAAGCCGGGTCGATGGTGATAGAGTTAGCCGTGCCACCACTGACAGCAAGGGCGATGTTTCCTCCCTTTGCTATGTCTGACACTCCCTGTCCTGCATTGGCAGCAAGCGTAAACTCACCTTTGCCAGAACCCACAGAAAATGACGAAGCTTGTGTGACATTTACAAAGCCTCCTGCCGGCGAACTACTATTATCCTTACCATTGGCTGTTAGAGTAATTGTGGAGTTCAGCGCTCCTACGATTGACCCTGCACTAACTGTGACGCTACCACCTGAACCATCGACCGCGTTGCTTTGAGCTGTAATTGCATTATCAGTTATTGTCAGCGTATTTCCAGCCGCTAAATCTATATTATTTGCTTTAATATGTGCTCCTGTCACATCCATATCGCCGCCCGATGCTAGATTTACGTTGGCAGCACTGACATCAGCGCCCGTAATAGAAACGATCGTCGCGCTGCCAGCAGCAAGCTGATAGGTATTACCGGCAGTGTTTGTGTAAGGCGAACCAAATGCTGATGAATCTACAGCAGCAATCACACCCGTACTTACATTGTTTACGAGAACAGACCCGCCATTGGGCGCGCTAAACGTAAAGCTACCTGCGTCAATGGACAGTGGAGCTCCGGACTTTCCTACAGTAGAGCCCGAACCAGTGACGGCCAGCACCACAACTGGTGCAGAAACATTCCCGAGAGAAGGAATTGAATCCAACGCTACTAGAGCTATTGAAGCTGTTGCGGTGATGTCACCGCTCATAGAGAAACCACCTGACGATTGCAACTCGACAGCCGCACCGTTGACATTGACACCCGCGGCGCTCTTAACAGAATGTCCGCTCGCAATTCCACTAACAATCAATGAATAGGTGGCAGTAGCGCTATTAACAAAGGATGAACTGCCAAAAGCAGTACCATTTATCAAATTAACGTTGCCGTTGGCATCTCCTGCCGATACATCGCTTACCCATACATTTCGCCCAAACAAGCTCAAACTTGCTGCGTCGACAGTCAGACGAGAGGCACTGCTTGTGCCAATATCGCTCGTACTATCATAAACATACAAAGTGAGAGACGGAGTCGTAACTTTTCCTGTCAGTGAACTAGCGAGAATGGAATCATCGCAAGTAATGGCAGCACTGGTCGAAGCAACTATGTTACCCGCAAGCTTGTAGCCGCCTCCTGAGTAGAGTTGCACTGCCGGAGCTGTGATATTTACGCCACTTGCGGAAACAACAGATTTTCCAGCCGCTATGTTGTTAGCAAACAGTGACCATGTAGTTCCAGCCTTGTTCTCATATGAGACGCCTTCAACCGTAGCATTCAGCAAGTTCAAATTACCCGAGCCATCACCAGTGGTACTGTCATCAATGAAGACTGAACCGTTTAGTGCCTGAGCTGTCAATCCTGAATGGTTAAGCTGCAACGGAGAAGCACTCGACCCAATTGAAGACTTCGAGCCCGTCGCAACAAGCGTAAGATGCGTACAGCCCAGTAAACCTGTCAATGAGGAATTGTTGATGCTGTCGCTGCTTATAAGACTGATGTCACTAGCGCTGAGTATGCCCTGTATAGAGACGCCACCAGATGATTTGAGTACTATTTCAAAGGGGCTATTAACAAACTTCCCAGAGGCAACTATCAGATTTTTGCCACTGGCAATTCCGTTTGCATTAATTGAAAAAGCACCAGCCCCCGTCGCATTGTCATATAGAACACCATTAACGGAAGCCGAAGTCAGCGTAACATTACCGTTGCTGTCACCCTTCGATGTGTTCGTTATGAATACAGCATTACCAAAAGCAGTCAGAGTTGCCGCCGAAACAGTAAGTCGATTGTTAGCATCAACTCCTATCTTCGAACCAACGCCTGTAGCAGCCAAGGTCAGGGACGATGAGCTGACACTTCCTATGCTGGTAATGGAATTGTTCGAAACGAATGCTGCATTGGTTGTAGCTGTTATTGTGCCACTATTTGCAATACCGCCAGTGGAAGTAAAATTGACACTATCGCCCGAAACAGTTGAGCCTGCATTGATATCAATATTGCCAATGCCGATGCCGTCAGCTACCAGACTGTAAACACCATTTGAGCTGTTGGTATATTTTGTTCCGTTTACGGTAGCGTTAACTAAATTGATGTTTCCAAAGAGATCGCCAGCTGAAGTGTCCCGAACAAATACTCCAGCCGGTGCACTTAGAGTAATGCTTTCGGCATTCACTGTCAGTCTTGACAAAGAGCTAGTTCCGACACTAGAGCTGCTTCCCGTCGCAGCCAACAATAATATTGGTGCCGTAACTCCAGTTAAAGTCAGAATGGAATCATTAGAAACCAAAGCAACACTACTGGTACCGACAGTGTTACCAGCAAGAGCGATTCCGCCTGACGAGCTCAGGTCGATGTCTGTAGCAGTAACTCCTACTCCAGCCTTAGTTACAAGCGAACTACCTGAAGGAATGTTCGCTACTAGAGAGAATGTCTGCCCTGCCTTGTTGGTAAACGAAGAACCTTCTACTGTTGCATCGACTAAGTTAACACTGCCAGAGGCAGTATCAGTAACCCAAACAGAGGCAAATCCAGGAGCGTTCAAAGTCAAGTTCGTAGCACCACTAACTTTAAATCGGCCCACCCCAGAGTCAGTTCCAATACTGCTTAAAGTACCAGTAGCCGCTAACACTACATTCGGTGCTGAAACAGAAACGGAAGAACTAAGTGAATTAGTCGAGATTAGAGCAACTGAATTCCCGCCAGTGAGAGTGCCAGCAATGCCACCAGTTGAAGTTATTACAATATCTGAAGCAGAAACCCCAGCACTAGCTAGAACATTCCCACTACTGATTCCAATTGCGAATAACGAGAATGTATCTTTAGCAGAGTTTGTAATCTGATTGGACCCAACCTTTGCATTTACAAGATTGATGTTTCCGCTAACATCGCCAGTGCTGTTAACCTTCAAAAATACAGAGCCATCAGTTGCACTAGCTGTCACTGTACTAGCCTTAACCGTCACGCGATTGTTCACATCGGCACCTATTGAAGCACCTGTACCTGTCGCAAACAGAACTACGGCATTGCTACTCAAAGATGCTACCGAGCTGCTAAGAATGGAATCGTTCGAAATAAAAGCAGCTGTGTTCGTAACTGTTATAGCACCAGCCAGAGATAGACCACCGGTAGAACTGATATCCAGATCATTCGCGAGAATTGCGACGCCCCCAGCACTTTTAATGGATTTGCCAGGGCTTATTCCAGAAGCGAAAAAGGAGAATGTATTAGCTGCCCCATTAACGTATGGGGTTCCAGCAACTACAGAATCTTGGAAGTTGATATCACCGTTTCCGTCACCAGCTGAACTGTCCGTAACCCAGACCGAACCAAATGCCTTCAAGGTGACATTAGCTGCACTAACTGAGAGTCGCCCAGTATCGCCATCGACGCCAATATTTCCTCCAGTAGAGACTAGTGTCAGGTTCGGAACAGAAGCGATTCCAGTAAGAGAAGTAATATTGCTCTTTGTCACCAGAGCCGCCGAAGAGGAGGCATTAATAGTGTTTGCTCCTAAAGTAAAGCTGCCACTATCTGAAATAAGTTCGATAGACTTAGCCGAAAGAAAGTTAATTGTATTAATGTTGGTATTAGCTGCAGTCAAAGCGCGCACAGTGATGGTGCCACTACCGGTAGAAGCTAGCAGCCCACCACCTGTAGTGGGAAGCAGCACTGATGAACCAATTAATACAATGCTGCCACCAGCGCCAGCACCTTGTGGGTCAGCGCTGAGAAGACCACTGCCTATCGTCACAGGACCAGCAGACTCGATGTCAATTTTCGCTCCGTTTCCGCCAATTCCTGCCGTAGCGGTGACATCAGCTGGATTGCTCAGAGTGACGCCGCCCGTTCCATTATTGAATATACTGATCGAACCAGCATTTCCTGCGGTACCAGCATTGGCTGACAATGTACCATTTACGAAATTGACCTTATTGCCGTTAACAAGAAACGCCGAACTGCTGTTAGAGGTCAAACTAATACTGCCACCATCACCGGTGTTTGTACTATTTGCGTTGAGAGAACCACTGATGTTCAAATTACCCGACCCTGCTGTGCCCGCAGAGAAGGCGAACTGAGCACCTTTGCCAGTACCGACGCCAGCAGGGGAAGCGGTGACAGCGACTGGGTCGACCACCAGGTTGCCGCCACTGTTGAGGTTGACGATCCCCCCATTGCCTCCTGTGGTGCCACCAATCGCGGACACCTGAATATTGTTGCCTGTTGTTGAAGTTCCTATAGTAAGTCCACCTGAGCCGGTTTGCGTGATCGTAACCTTGCCACCATTAGCAGTACCAGCTTGGGCATCAGCATTCACTAGCCACGGACCAGTGCCGCTTACAACAATATTTGAAGCACTGACATTAATGATGCCACTCGGGTTGCTACCAGACAAAGCACCATTGACTTTAATCTGCCCAGAGCTGCCACCAAGAACCGTCAATGCTCCAACACTGGTCAATGTGACGTTAGGGGCGCTAAATGGAGCAATGGGAAGAACATTTATAGATCCGTTGAGTGTGGTACTTGTGCCAGAATTTACCGTTATGGAACCACCAGGGCTAGTGATAGAACCAACAACAATCGATGATGCTTGGGTGGTACCTACAGAGTAAGATGAGGCTCCAGGTTTTCCGTTGGTAAAGGTGATAGACGCGGTTATTTGTGGTGTTGCAGTCTGCAAATTTATGGTTCCAGAATTAGGGTTTCCATTTCCCTGCCTGGAGTCCAAATTTCCCGATGAAATACCTACACCAGAATTGGCACCGGCAATCAGATTTATTGAACCGCTGAAGTCTTGATTTGAAGGCGACCCAGTGTTGACAGACGTTGCGCCTGTAAGAAGTTCAATATGACCCTTGTTACCAATGCCACCATTAAATGCCATGGCACGGAAATTACCACTATTTCCGAACGTGGCTTTTCCGGTTGCTGTGTTGAATGTGGCACCAGGACCACCATTGGCATTGCCAAAATCTATGTTTCCCCCAGTGGACGATGCGCCAGTTGCAATTACCTTTGATGCAGAAGTATTATCTGCAGAAAGAGCGACACCGGCCAACAAAGTCATGTCGGCTCCGCTGTTGAAACTGGTGCTAGTAAAAGCAAGTTGTGTTTTGCCACTAGCCGAGATATCGCCACCAGCAAGAAGAGCTATAGCTCCAGCATTTTGATTAAACTGTGATGCTTCTGCATCAGTTTGCACATTTCCACCAACAATGATTTTGCCTGCGGTGGCTAATTGAACCCCGGAGCCATTAGTGCTCAGTGCCCCATTGGTAACGATATTCCCTGCTCCAATGCTTCCCGCGATGAATGTGCCACCGCTAGGAGTGCCATTCAAAACCGAAATATTACCACCAGTTATGGTAGGTGAGCCAGCTGTCAGAGTTATGGTTCCTGTAGCTGACAGAGCCGTACTGCCCTGAGTGCTTATGCTGCTGACGTTTATCGCATCGCCGTTTGCTGCACCGGGTGCAATAATTGTGACGTTTCCATTTTTCCCAGTGCCATTTCCACCAGTTTGAATACTGTTATTGACTTGGACACTGCCTGCATTAGTATCTCCACTGTAAGCAAAAATCTGGACACTGCCACCATTTCCATTGCTGGATCCTTTCGTAGATATCGAGCTGGCAGAATCAATCAACACGTTTCCGCCGCTCTTGCTTCCTCCACCGCTGCCCGCGCCATTGGCTATAGTGATGTTGGTTGTAGTGTCATTGTCAACTTGTCCGCTTGCTGCACCGGATAGTTCAGCCCCGGCAACTATCAATAGATTACCCGCATTGCCAGCACCACTTGTGTCAATCGTAGCCTTATTAATAGAAACATTTCCACTCGCGAGAATAGCCAGATCAGTGCCATTGGTGCTGATATTACTATTGATAGAAACATCCCCACCAGTGTTGAAATATGTAGGGTCGTCAGAAACGTTCAAAACGCCAAGCTTCAATTCTGGGCTTGCTAGAGCACCAATGTGCGCATTGCATGCACTAACGTTTATGACGCCAGTGATGTTGTTTGCAATTACATCGACGGTCCCCTTACCAGAGTTCAAATTAAGGGTTTGCGAAATCAGATCACCGCCGCTTAGATTTAGATTGCCGAAACCTGTATAAAGGGCATCACGAACATTTATGGCATTCGCTGCCTGAATACTGCCAAGCACGTTGTCGATCTTCAATGACTGACTTGCCGTAACAGCTGCAATATTCACATTGCCGCTCATTGCGCTGATAACACCGGAATTCGTTATAATTCCAGAGCCAGTGATAAGGTTCAAATTCTGTGCAGCCTGCATCAATGGAGCAGCTCCTGTGACACCAGCAGGAAGAGCATTCACAATCGAACCACCGGCCGTCAGATTTAAATTGGCCGCACTAGATATGGTACCAGCATTAACGATGTTGTTCAGTGCGTGTATGTTCAAATTGAGATTGTTGAGGCTGCTAATCAACGCACCAGGATTTACAACAACATTCGAAGCAGCGAGATTAGCCTGATCTATAAGTGGACTGCTCGCACGAAAAACTAGTTTGCCCGAATCGATAAGATTGCCAGTGACGTTCAAAATGGAGGTACTAGCGGCCACCATGTTAACGAGCGTCACACCTTTTGGAATCACCAAATCACCAACAATAGGTGTAGTCGTCTGAAGCTTGAAATACTTTGACCCTGAATTAAGCTGTTGGGCAATTTGGCTGCCCGTTAAGTTTTCACCGGAAATCAATGGAGTGTTGTCCTTCGAACCGGGTCTGGTTGCGCCTCCGGTGTGAACCTGAGCTTCGGCCGCAGAGCACTGTGCGAAGAGTGACAGCAATGACAGAGCTGTCAGCGTCTTCTTGCTGACTCCTCTCTTATTACTACGACGAAGGAAACCAGCTCGCTTAGTCATTCCATTACACTCCAAAGCTAAAAAAGAACGTTCCGGTCCTCTGACCCAATGCAGATTACCAAAGCGTCACGATCTTACCGCATTAAGCAGATTTCCTGTGCTAAATTGTATTCTTGACTACATTTTTTGCCTGCCCTCCAAAAGAACTGAAACAGCAACAATTACCAACTAGTTACCGGAAAGGCATTTTGATATGCGCGACGAGAATATCGCCGACAAAGCCGGAAATAGAGATTAAATGCTCTGGAGCGAGCTTACACCATGAACTCGCGGCTTGAACCCAATTGCACTGGCTTGGGCTAAAAGGATCTTCAGCATGAGATTGAATGCTTCAGCATGAGATTAAATGCTCCGGCAGCCTAGATTAATGCTCTGACAGCCGAAAGCAAAACTCGATCCCAAATTCTGCAATATCAGGAAAGCTCAATGAACTATGCCATTGCAAGAGTAAATAAGGAAAGCTCCAATGAACTATGCCAAATGGTGATTGCAAGAGTAACTCAGACTAACGCGCACTCCCTCATCATCGCCCACGGCTGTCGAAAGTTCCGCTTGTGCCTTTTGGAACAATGCATCTATGGGCGAGTTAGCCAAAGAAAGCTCATTGCAATAACCCCACTTGGTGTTTAGGGCTGTTTCGATGCGGCTGACAATCAGCAAACTTAAAGAGCAGAACAATGAAGCAGAACCGTAGACCCAGAGCACAATAAGATTATGTGAGGTGAATGAATGTGAAACAGGTCAGTCAGCGCGTAAGCGATTCCTGCTGCAAGCATGACTACCCAGGCTATCGACCATGAAATCAAAAGAGCATCAGCGCCCAGTCTGCGATTCAAACGAAAACAAAGCGATTTGAATATTTGGTAAGGCAGACCAATTTGTTGAAGCGGCACAAAGAATGAGAATGCTGCGCGTTGAGCCGAAAATGGCAACGAACTTCGCTCAGAAATCAACTTGCTAACATCATTGAGCCAAAGCGGAAAAATGGCTACCAGTCCAACAAAAATTGCCCATCCTGAAATTGCTATTGCGCTTCCGTATGGTCTCAAGAATGAAAATGCTGCGCTGATGCCACGTATTCCAAGTAAATAATCCCAAGAGACAGCGTACATCATCCACGCTATCGAAAGAATCGGAGCTGCAATGAGCAAACTCACCAGAGCAGCGCGTATGCATTTAGATAACGTTGACCGTTGCATATGAACATACCTCTCCACAGATCTAATTACTTCGGGGTCCAAAATATTAGGGGACCCTTCAGATCTCAGTGAGCAAACCGACTGGAAGGCTCAAGGCATGCAAGGAGTTATTTAACGGATTCAAGCATTATCGTATGGAAGGGAATGCAAGGATCAAAGCATGGAAGCGGATACAAGGATCAAAGCATGGAAGGTCCCATGAGATAACTCCGAATAGAAGAAAACGTTGATGAAAAGAATGGCCAAATAAAAGATTGAACCGAACCATTTTCCTCCAACTGAATAAATGTGCAGTCACACTATGTTAATCGCATCGTTTTCTAATTCACTTTGCACCAGTTACTACTACTCACACACGCTTTAGGCTATAGGTGGCATGTTAAATGAAGAAACGGGAAAGTTTCTTCAACAAAATCTGGTTGGGCACATTTTCCTTTTGGGCAGGGAAAAAATGAATCTATGGATTTCCTTTTGCAAACTGTTTGCAATAATTATGCTCGCGCTCATGGCAGGTCTTCCATTATGCGCGGCAGAAGAACAAACCAGCTCGGGCTCGAGCGCCGGTCCTCTTATTAGCAAAGGCTGGATGATCAAAGGTGATCAACCAGACAAATTTGATTTTGGGATCGATCGCCAGATGATTCGTGAGGGCAAACCATGTGCCTTCATCAAATCGAGAGTAGAAAAAGTGGATGGTCTGGGAACACTGAGACAAGCCATCTCCGCAAAAAAATTCTTGGGAAAACGCATCCGATTTTCAGGATGGCTAAGAACTGAAAACGTGAAAGACTCTGCCGGACTCTGGGTGAGAGTAGATGGTAGCGACCACAAAATGTTGGAATTCGACAACATGGAGAAGCGCCCAGTAAAAGGTACCACCGACTGGACAAAATATAGTTGTGTTGTGGATGTGCCTGATGATGCCAAAGCGATTCTCTTTGGATTCCTATTGTTTGACGCTGGAAAAGTATGGGCGAACCAACTAAATCTCGAAGCAGTAGGCAAAGACGTGGCAAGCACAAACATAGCCCCAGCGCCAGATCGCTTGCCTGAAGATCCAATCAACATAGATTTCAGTGAGATCTAATGAAAGCAAAATACATTTTGCTAGCAGTATTATTCACCTCATTGTTTTGCCCGGTTCTTGCAGCAGAACAGGCACAGTTTAGAATTGACCCAGAGCGCGAACCACAAAATCGCTTTCGACTGAACCCTGAGAAATCAGGGCTTCGTACACAGGAAGAGCAGCTTCTCCGCGCTCTAGACGAGCTGAAAGCAAGCGACCAAAACCTGGGACGAAAAATAGAAGCTCTGGAAAAGGATTTGAAAACTATTCGGGAAGCGATAGACAAAGTCGAGTTTGAGCTCAAGAAAATTAGAATGGACATGATGAGCTAAATTGCTGATGATGCAGCAATTCAAAATACCGGATGACCTCGTAGTTTTACGCTGGTTAAAGCTCATTCTTGCACATATCTGTAGAGTCATTTCACAATAAATTTATGCCTCATTGAATAAGGTGAAACAAATACGTTTCGCCAGAGGAAATCAAATGACTGAACTCTTCGCGCTCAGCAAGAACGAATTAGCGTCAAAGCAAGCCGAACCACCATCCTCTCTTGCCGAGCAAGCATTCAATTTACTGAAGGAGAATTCCACAACTTTAGCAGTCATTGCTGGCGCGACTATAGTTTGTGGTCTAGGAATTAAGGCTCTGGCACGCGGAGGAAAGGTTCTGGGAGCTGAGACAGAAGCCACGCTAGCAACTGGAGAAATGCGAGATGCGCTGAGAACTGAGATGCATCATCCGGGTGCTTATACGAGCCGAAATATTACGCCGGACGGTTCACCAGTTCGAGTTTCTCTCGGAGATAATCTTTCCATTAGTCGCAATGTCGCAGCGGACGGTTCACCAGTTTTGGTGCGACATCCCGCAGTATTAGAAGCACACCCACCCGTGCCAGATGGTCATGATGTTCGCTATTTCAACGGAGTCAGAGTTAGCCAAGACCCAGTCACAAAAGAGATTACGATCTCTGGCACACCCAGAACTATTTTTACGCGGAATGAACACATGTCGGACGTCTTCCTTCCTCTTCTAAAGGACTTCAAACCCGGTGTTGACAAACGTGAATGGATAACCGACCCAGAACTCTGGAAAACTCCAGGTAGGGCGCTGCGAGACATGAACACCGGCAAGTAGCACATAGACTGGGAGTACATTGCACAGATTCAATTTGTTTGAAATTCAGGTGATTCATACCTTCAACCTGATTATAGGTTTGCCCATCGAGTAGTTCTTTAGCCCTGATGATTACAGCACAAATCTGCTATACCGCGTCGCGATTGATAGAGCATCATAAATGATTGTTTGCTAATTCATGTTTTCAGATAGAAACAACCAGCAAAAAGAGCGGCTTAAAGAAAAGCTAAAGGCTTTAATGGCGCTACATTCGGGAGCATGGGACGAAGTGAAAGAGTATCGGCTGAATCAGCAATCTATTATGACCCAAGCCGGTTCATCGGGGTGAAATTGAGAGCAATTCTCTATCACAACAAAATTGTTCGAATAATTCAATCGGCTCCAAGTTTGGTATTGCGCCCTTAGCTTGTCCTTTGAAGCGGCGCCGATGTTACACTGATTTGCCTTAGTAATCTTCCGAGGAAGGCTGAGGTTCAAAAAGGGTCGCAATTTTGCTAACGCGAGCAGTTATGTCGTCTCGACAACTGCGGGGATATCAAACGCCAGAACCGTTAGCAGAAAGGTGCGCTCGGGATCGTCCTTGTGCGCGAACATGAATCTGTAGGCTGCGTCATGTTGGTATTCCAATTGCTCCAAGCAGCACTCATGTTTAATTGTTTGCTCTTTGATTTTCTTAAGCACCGAGGTGAATCCCTTGTTTCGGTTGAACACAATTATTGCGGACCTTGTGTCGCGCCAAGTGACATAACGTCCAATCAGCTGGTCAATAGCTTCTTTGTATGCTGCTTCTCCGTTCCAATATTTGCATTCACCAACAAAGAGATTCCGTCCACCATGTTTAATGATGATGTCTGTTTTGCCATGGAGGTTGAATGTTTCTCCTGTGGCTTGCCCTTCATAGACAGCATTTAGCTGAACGAGGAAGTGAAAACGTAAATGTTCTTCCTCCAATTCTGCAAATGCACTCGGACTAAGTTCCATAACTAGGGCCATATTTCTGCAAATGGACAAGATTTCGTCGTAGATTTCCAAATCTAGTGAGTCAGACTTGACGCCAGCTTTCATTTGATCGAAAGCCGATAATTTTTTCCTGACAATAGGTTGGCTAACATTAGTCGGATGTCCTTGCCTCTTGCGCATCTTAAAGCCAAGATTCGCAACCAATCCGTGGCGGTCTTCTGAAACGCGGCGCCGTTCTTCGATCTCCGTTGTAGCCTCAGTTCGCAACCATTGATTGAATCCGATTACTTGGTTCGCCACCCCGATAGCACAACGCTTAATTCCTGAGAAGTAGTCTTGCTGCAGACGGGAAAGAGATTCTTCAGTGAATTCAACAGCATCCTGAACTCTCACATGGATCTCGGAGCGATATATAGCCGCCTTCAGTTCGCCTCTTACAAAATTTTGGGATTGGAACAGAAACAGCTTTGACCAGCCTTTGTACGGAATTGCGAAGGTAATGTAATGCCCATCTGCGAGCGGTTCTCTGTCGGTAAATTCATCGTCCCAAATCATGAATCTATGATCGTGCCGTACATTTATTTTGACCGATCCTTGGTCGACTACCTCAGCAGAATCAAAGTCCAATACTAGTGGGTCAATTTCAAAAGTTTCAATGACTTTGGTGAGGGACTCATCCCCATTCAGCAACATATCGTCGCTCAATTTGTGAATCCAATCGCGAGCTTCATTTTTTCGATGCTCCAGGAACTGGTACAAGTCTGGTGAATTGCGGTTGAATATGTCTACGGGATGTACTTGCACTTGCTCCTCCACTGAGCACCTCCTTGATCCTTCTAATCAGCCTTTTTTAATCGTCACGGAGACAACTTTGCTCTAATTACTGTCCGTTAAACTGGGGAAAGCTCAGTCGGCTGGAGGTCCATATTCTTCAAATCAAGGCACTCAATCACCGAATCGGGTACTTTCATCCATTCCGAAATAGTATCGTTCAAAAACTGGCAAACAGTAGAGTTTTCGTTCTGTTCTTTTGTTAAACACTCGCTGGTCGTAGATTGGAAAGAGTTTTTGAAGAACTTTCCTAATTGTATCTTTTCTCTCATTGCGGACAAATCCTTCAAGGGAATTGAGCGCTGTCGTTGCCTGATTGGAAAAAATAGCAGATTGATGTGCTCCAATCTGCTCATGCAGGGACGGTTCGAATATGCGCAGAGCCTCCACTAGAAGTAGATCTTCAAAATCTAAGACGGGTCCAGTCTCACTCGTTAGCAACACTGCCTGAAATTTTACCGCTGTCTTGAACCTGATGAAGTTTCTAGGAGTGCGTAAATACGGTGCTACCATTTCTAGGGACTTATCGAACTGTTGCCTGCTAAATTCGCCATCATATTTAGCCATGAATTCATAGAACCTATGGGAATCTTTTCGGATCAAGTCTGGACCATAAACTGGAACCGGCACTCCACAATGCACAATCTTGTCTAGAAAATTTTGTCCACATGGCTCTGCATTATTTAACTCTTTAGGAAGAACATCCGCGAGGCAATGCTGCACATATGATCGATCGCAGAGAATTAAAAAGACCAGGTTCGGAAAATCGCTGTTAGCTTTTATCATTTGAAACAGTGCACGAATTTCTTCAGGTGAAAGTCTATCAATATCATCAAGAACAACTAGCATTTTATTTGGTAAATTTTTCAGCAGTCCCTTTAATCGATTGTACACATCTACAAGATTGTGCTCAGCACCCTCATCATCGCTGTCGGACTTCGACCAGGACTCAAACAATTCTGTGGCAGACTCTAGAGTCTGAGCTGCTGATTCGGACAACCCCTCTTTGCCAAAGACTGGGTCTTTTTCAACCTTTTCGTGAGAATGCGCAAAATTCGCAACCATGCTTAGCGAAAGGAGCTGTTCTTTATGTTCCGGAAATGCTGCAACAATAGCTGGCAGTGCTAAGATCCAAAATCTTCCAATGTTTCTAGATAGGTTTACCAATTCTGTAAGAGGCTTTAGTCGCGTTGAGAATCGCTTCATTTCTCTCTTGGCGTCTTTTTTTAAGATAATTTGCTTTCTATCGTTTTCTTCCTGGCTATCAATTGCTGAAATCAATGTTTCAAAGAACTGTTCTGTAATTTGCTCGACTCCCTTACACATCCAAGGATTGAACTCTTTTACTTTGAAACCTTCATCCAGGAAATTGAGCGTCAGATTTTTCAAAGAAGTTTTTCCACTTCCCCACGGGCCGTAGACTGCCACTACTAACGCTCCATCTTTGTCTTGCCAGGTGCCTAAAGCCTTCCCGAGCTGTCTTGCAATTTTCACTCGACTATAGCGATCCTGCGATTCGTTCGATATGGGAGAGTCAATTTCAAACATTCTGGCTCCTTCAAAATTACTGAACACAAAATTCCCTGATAAGGAATTTATTTGAGTTCATTAGCATCAACCTGGTTCTAATTCTAAATCGACCCGATGCAAAGAAGATTTTCTTAAATAGTTGCCATATCATGGCATTCTATCGAGGGGAGCGGAGCATGACGGCTAGCAACAAGTTTGCTTCCATTAAAATAAGTATCTCGAATGCACTAACTTTAGCTGAGTTTATCCAAGAATTCCGCAAGTCCGTTCTTATTGACCCGAACTTGGAGAACGGGCTGCAACAGCCTCAGAGCAGCCATTCCTCAGGATTGGGTTGCTGACTGCTGCTGTGGAGAAGAAAGAACGGTTCAATTGTGCGTCGTCTGGTTAGCAATTACTGATTTGAGGGACTTCCGGCATGGAATGACCGCGCTGTATGCAGAGCTTCGTTTGTTGAACCGCTCTTCAGGATCAGAAGGACTGGATTGGATTTGCAGACTAAGACCTTGGAGAAATGAAAAACGGTCAGTTCTGGAAAAGGCGCAAGACCTTTCAGCAAGAGGGAGGAACGATTAAAATACAGAAATTCCGCACAGTCACTTGAACTACCGCACGTTGTTGAGCGGTAACCCCGATGGCTATCTAACTTGAGTCGGACGAAAAATTGAGTGGATAGCCAGTGATTCAAATCAGAAAAATCTATTTTCGACCGAGGTAATTCGATGTACAAAAATACCGAATTTTTGTCCGAGTTAGATCAAAATAAATGTCAGGATTTCCTGGCTGCTATAGTTGAGACTTTCGATCGTGCTTGGTTGGAAGAGCCTGGACGGCATCCACTTCAGCAGCTCTGGATGAGAAATGATCAGCTCGCCATTATGGAGTTGGTGACATTCGGTTCAGATCTGGTCTTAATGCTTGCGAAATCGCCGCAGTGGACGAGCGAGAGGATACGGAAAATAAAGTACTTATATCCGCAATCGCGCGGTGATTTATTCGAGTTACGCTGCTTGTCTATGTTTGCCGCAGGCGGAATGGAAATTATTCCCGCAACAGAATGCTATCCGGGCTTTGACGCAACGGTTTGTTTTTCTGACGGTCATAAGGTTTTTATATCTATTAAAAATCATGGCATGTCCAATAAAGAGCGTAACTTTCGGCAATCGTGTAAGGAGCTTAGAGAATATTGCACCTCTCTATTCTCTGCGAACTTTACCAATCGCTCCATTGGTATTTTTTCTAAAGAAAATCTGCGGGACTGTGAATGGAAGCTATTGCGAGGATTTTTCTCAGATGTTTCCCAAGAAAAAATCGATTGTATGAAATCAGAGGTGGCACCTGGCTTAGTCGCTTCCATAAGCAGCTTGCATACGAGTTATGGCGATTTTTCCAAGCATTATTATTCCGATCTATTTGTTTTCGCCTGCCAATACCACTCAAATGAACAAAATAACCTTAAGCAAAAGCTCAACGAAGCGATGCTAAATATGAAGGAACAAATTCCTGCACGCACTGCGGCAGAAGGATTGATGGTTTTTATGCGACTGCATCAAACTGCGTCAATTGCCGAATTGGAGGATTTTGCGCGACAGTTACTCAACACAGAACTGCCTGGATGCGATGGTTTCGTGCTCTATCAACCAAGGGTGGTACATTTTCCTGACCTTTCATTCCGAATTGTCCATTTCGTTCGGATCGTAGCTAGAGAATCGACAAAAAATTCAAAATACAAATTCTCTTTGAACACTCAAATTGGTGGCGTGTCGTACAATCAACCAAACCAAGTTTTAACTTTGAATGGAATTGTTTACAACTTCGACGGTTGTTATGCTTATCACGCAGGCGATTTTTTCTTTCCAGTAACAGAGACTGATGGGGGGATTGCGGAAGTCACTTGTCGAACACTTGAATCAGGAATATTTACACATGGGGTTATCGAAGACGCCGCTGTAAAAATGAAGATAGTTGAGGATGATGTTGTTGCTAAAATTAGTATTCGCGGGAATTTGATATCAGGTATTTTTCCTCCGGATGATGAACTACTCTTGATCTAATAGCGATTGGATTAAAAGAGAGTGTTCTGCGGCTATTGCAAGGCTCTGTTCGTTAACTGTTAGTTTCGCTGACGTGCCCCCCTCTTTGCGCGGACTAACGCTCACAATCTTTTTGATGCAGAACCTCGATCCCATGCTTGACAGAAAACGGAATATCTTTTCGGTCCAATCAAAAGCTTAGACCGCTTTCTGTAATGCCGTCTGCCTGAGCTCCGCGGGCGATCTGTAATTCAAAGAGATATGCGGTCTCTCTGTATTGTAATAGTTCCTCCATTTCGCTGTACAGTCTTTTGCTTCATGCAAATTGAAGAACCATTCTTCGTTCGGAAATTCATCAGGAATTTTTCCGTTAAAGGCTTCAACAAACGCGTTCTGAATCGGCTTGCAGGGGTCAATGAAGTGCCAGGTAATGCCTTTGGCTTTAGCCCATTTCTCCACGTGCTCTGAACGAAACTCCGGGACATTGTCTGACACGATCACACGCGCCAGTCCGTACCACCAGAGCATTTGGTCAGGGCGGGCATGACGCGTTTGTCAGACAAACTGAAGTATCCGAAACACAATCCAGCGATTATCAGGTGCTGTCGGCACCAGCATTGGTGCGCGAAATTCTGAGCGCTTCTTTTTGCGAAGCTTGAGATTCGCGTCTTTGTATAGGCGATAGATTTTCTTGTGATTTCCCCCCAGCTTCATCTTCTTCCGAATCTGTCCATAGAGTCGGCGGTAACAAAATCGCCGACTCTCATTTTGCGAGTTTGCAAATTGCGTCATTCAGCTCAGTGTCGTCCTGTCGCTGGCTCACATAGCGCTTTGTAGTGCGATCAAATCAGATCAAACGGCAAGCCCTCCGTTCGCTCATCTCAGTAGCAATTTTTATAAGTTCCACAGCCTCTTTTTTCTGCAGAACTTCTCCATTATTTTTTTTCAACCACGGCTTTCAGGGCTGTGATGTCCGATTCCTTTTGTCCAAAAATGCGATTTAACATTGCGTTCTCTTCCTCCAGTGCTTTCATTTTCTTCACCGCCTCCGAAATGAGGTACATCGAAAGTCGACCGCGGCCAATTTTACAGAAGAGCAGATCGTAGCTATTTTGAAGGAGTCGGAGGCAGGCACAAGCAACGGCAGAAAGTACGGGATATCTGATCAGCCGTTCTACAAGTGGCGCGTCAAGTAAGGTGGCATGCAAGTGAGCGACGTTTGATACGTGAACTTTCACTACAGATCTAGAGATGTTGGAGGCTGATCAGCTGGAAGCAAATCTCTATTGATGAAACGAATAACACAAGAGCCATGGCGACGGTAACATTCAAGACGACTCGATCCCACCTCCCAGTAAATCTCATCCGTCATATTTTGCGCAGCACCGTACTTCTGGCGCAGTGCTTGAGCAACTTTTGGATAGGCGTTTGATGTACAAGCTAGAACAATCATCATTAGCCTGTGAGTGCCGACTCGATCCTTCCTAAACAACCATTGATTGTCACATGGAAAGTTCGCGATAGTAGTGGGACACTCTTTATCTGCCGAATCCTTCAGTTTGATTTTGAAACAAAGGGCATCTTTAAAATAAGCCGACGGAGCATCAACTGGTACTACCGACACCACCCGATCGGAAATTGAGGGATACGGAGACTTCTGCCATTCCTCCAAGCTTATTCCAAGTGGCTTTCCTTTAAATTCGAACATACCAACAGACTTACGACTCGAATTATCCTCGGCTCCTATCGATTGCGTCTCTTGAGCCCAATCGTCAGCCGAAAGTGCGTTTTGCGAAAGTAGCAAGAACATGAATGTCACAGCCAAAACTAATTTCATATGTACAACTCTTTGATCCGTATGTTAGCCAGCTAATTCAAATTGATTCTACAAAAAGCAAAAATCCTCCCGAAACTCAGGAGGAATAAAGAACGCGCCCAGAGAGATTCGAACTCCCGACCTTATGGTTCGAAGCCATGCGCTCTATCCAGCTGAGCTATGGGCGCTTCGATGCCAAGGGCTAGCCCTGACCCTTAGATTATAGAGCATTAGCAGAATTTTCGCTGACCCTCCTAATTCTCTGAGCTATTCTGTCTTAATCAAAGAGAGAGAGAGCGGTTCTTTGGGAGAGTCAAAAAATGCTAGGTGGTGGATCAGTCAAGAATGTCATGGGACAAGTGCTTCCGGGAAAAGCAGTGTCTAAAGTCCCTGGCGGCTACATTGTGCAGTCCGGAAAACTTCCGCAAGGTAAGGGTTTCGTTCCGGAAGAAAATTCTTTGCCAATGGGTAAGGAAATCCTTGTAAAAGTGGTAGGACAACATCAAGGGATGCCATTACTTCATCCCGTTTTCGGTGGTTTCCGCTAAACGTCCTCCCGAATGCCCAAAAATCGAAGGCAACAAGCAAAAATCTGGCTTGCAGGCACTCTTACGGTGTGTGCAGGCTTTGTGCTGTCTGCCAACGAAGCCAGAGCCGACAAAAAATACGTGCCGTTTTGGATGAAGAATTGTCCGCCCGAGGAGAGTAGCTCGAAGTCGACAAACAAGAAACCGCCGGCAAAAGCAGGGTCGCAAATATCACAAAAGAAGCGCCCGCCTCCGAGAAAGACGATTTCATTAGTCGAAGACCCGAACAATACTCTTTGGGCTGACATAAGTGTGGCAGATTCGATGCACTATCCGGTTCCGCTGTTTCGGGGAACAAGAACAAAGATTCTGCGCACCACCAATGGTGCCTATTACTCTTCAAGCATGTATGGGAAGCAGGTTATTTTAGAGACGCGCGACCCACCAGAAGTGGTCTTTAACTGGTACAAAGATCAACTTCCACGCGCAGGCTACGCACTGAACGAGCGTTATCCAGCCCAAGCATTGTTCGGACAGGCGATGATGGTGCGTGGTGACTCCCATACTGATCAGGCAATGATCAGCATCAATCCGCAGTCAGACAATCTAGGTCCGCTCACCCACATTCAAGTGTCTATTGCGCCAAAACACAACGTTTACCCCTAGAGGAACATAACGGTACTAATCCGTGCTGGATCTATCCGTGCTGGACATCCGTACTGACCACCCCAACTGGACCATGCGTACTGGACCATCCGTACTGACCACCCCTTCTGGACCTGAGCCGTACTGAACCCATCCGTACTGAACTCACCCGTACTGAACTCACCCGTACTGAACTCACCCGTACTGAACCCATCCGTGCTGGACCTATCCATGCTGACCCCACCCGTGCTGGACCTGAGCGGTACTGGACCCACCCGTACTGGAAGTACTGGACATATTCGGTTCTGGACCTAACCCTAACAGACCTATCCCTAACAGCTATCCCGGGTTGTTGCTGCTCATTTGCATTGCAAAACAGAGGAACATTGCATTCACGATGATGAATGACAGTACCGCCAGCATGATCGCCCAGGCAGGCACCTTGCGTGGTGGCTTGTCCCATTCCGGATCATAACTGCTCAACGAAGGTTCCACATCAGAAGTGGTGTTTTCTTTGACTTCCATATTCAACTCCGGAACTCGCGCAAAAGCGGAGCAAGCTTAAATCAGGCTAAGAATGAGCCTCTGAACACGCCCTATTTTACAACATCTCCTGGAAAGTCCAAGAGTAACACTCACTCCATGAACGTTGCGACACCAGGCTCGTATTTGATTTTGTCTTTCAAAACTATCATGCCGAAATGGTGCAAACGCTCGTGTCCATCGGTGTCATGCCAGCGCTCAATAAACTCATCGACAGGTATGTATGCATAATCGCCAAGCGTAGACGGGTCCATAAAAAAAATGTTCTTTTCGTCGTAGCCAACAGCAACAACGTAATGCCCGTCTTTCCATTCGGTTCTGTAATCGGTCGGAACACTCGCCCAGGCTTGGACAAGACAAAGCACAGGCTGCTTTTTGTCGATAAACTGCTTGAGCTGCTCAAGCGTCATTTCCTTGTGAATCTCTACTGAGTAGCCCTTCTCTTTAGAAAAGCTCTCGATCGATTTGTAAGCAGTGCCGTACCTGAAATTCGACTTCAGAAGCTTCGCCAGTGGCATTTCTGTAAATTCGTCACCATAGTAGGCGAACAGACTCTGCATCGCAGCTACGCCACAGGTGTAATCAGTAGCCTGTCTTGTCATAGGCACTGGTATCAAATTAGATGGAAGCTTGATTGCCTCGCGATTTTTCTTAGGATCTGGCAAGCCAAGCTTGCTATCAAACTTCGGCTTAAGCGAATAGCTTGAAGGCTCATTTTGCGCACTAGCCAAACAACTTGGCGCGCCCACTGACACCTGCAAACTGAAAAATACCATCGCAAAAAATTTGATGTCTAAGGAAGACAGGCTACGCATCGGATATTCTCACATGAACGACTTGCTATTTTAGCACGGCAGAACATCACTACGGCGGCGATTCTCCTCACATCATACTGAGACCAATGCATTGTTGATAAATGCGCTGATCCATCACAGCCAGAAATTTCTTGCCATCCTTCAATTTAACCAACGCACATACTTCTTTTCGGTTGCCGCTTGCGAAATATCCCGCAATGGCACCGAGAGGACCAAATAAGACGCCACCAGCTACGGTGAGTCCCAAGGTTTTTGCTAAATCTTTCACAGACTCTTGAGTTTGAACTTGAATTGACTCAATGTTTCCCATAAGTGAAACGCACTCAGCAAGCCCAGTACTCATATCTGGCGTCATCATGCCACCATTAAAGTCCCACTCTCCAGCCTGAATGTCACCTGCCACCACTTTGACTTTTCTCCAGTCTAAGCTGTCGCTGACTTCTTTTTTGATTTTGTCGAAAAAACCCATTTCCGCGCCTCTAAGTAGAATGTGACTTACACGTTTTGCAGTATCTCGCCGCCACCAAGCAAAAATCTTTGACTAGCCTTGTCTTTCAGAACAAGCAATTTCATTCCGCAAACATCAATTTCCTCCCCATCAAGAAAATTGCCGTTGTCTTGCATCAATCTCGCTGCATCCTCTCGCGATGGTGCGATAAAAAGCGGAAAAAATCCACTGAGGCGATTTTGCCGCGCTACCAAAATCAACTGTCCTTCTTTAGACCTGATCCACCGAGAAGCATCAGGTAAAACCCTCAGCTCAGAATTCAGCCCCGTGCGAATCATAAAACCGGCATAGCTTGCAGGGTCAGCAGCAAAGCAAACAAACGCCATCTGTGTCAGGCTTCGAGTGTCGCGCGCGGGTGCTCCTGGAGGAGCCTGATTGCGCCTTCGTTCCGCCATACTGCGGCGCAACATGACCTCGCAAGTTCGCTGCTTAAATCGCAAAGCCTCATCGGATTTTCCATCCGATTCAATGGCTTTGGCGATACGCTGAAGTTCAGCTGCTACATCTTTCTGATTCTTGTTGAACTCACTTTCGAGTCTCACAACCAGATTCAAGAAAAGCTCATCAGCTTTCACTCCATCCATTTCAGCCAAACAGTGCTCGGCTTCCTCGTAGAAATTGCCCTTAGCAGTAGAACTCAAGTAAAAAACCCCGCAAATCCTTCAAACATTTATTTTCCACGATGAGGGCAATTAACATTCATATCTGTGAGAGATTTCTCATTTTGGGAATGTCTATATTAGATTGGTGTAATTTTTACTGGGGATGACTGGCACATATGCCTCTACAGGATTCGTTCAAGAAAAAAAACACGGAGCAAAAGAAGGCTCCAGAGAAATTGGTTCCGTTGAACCACCAGCCCACCCAGGAAGACCTGCGATTTAGCATGTTGAAAGCTCAAAGAGATATCGGTCGTCCGATAATCTTGAGCTGGAAAGACAAAGATGACACATATCTACTTACAGTGACCCTGGCAAAAGGGGCCGTCGAGCCTACCTGGATCCTTCACGTCGGTCACGAAGAAGACTCAGCAATCGTCTGGATTTACACCTCGGCAGACATTTCGCTGATTCATAGTCTCGTAGTGTCAATCGACCAGAAAGATATGGCGAAAGCAATCATTGCAGCCGATATTCGGGTCGAGGAAGAAAACCAAAAAGAAGAGGCGCCGGAAACTCAACAACCTCTTCCACACGAAGAATTTGCAGACAAATATGATTTGTTGGCTCGGCTCGGCCATGGTGGCATGGGTATCATCTATAAAGGAAAGCGCAAACCAGACGGGCTTATTGTTGCACTCAAAGTCTTGCACCCACACCTCTTAAATGATGTAGAAAGCAAAAAGCGCTTCGAAGACGAGGCAGCAGCCTGTCAGGATCTGAAGCACCGCAACCTCATCAACATGATGGAATTCGGTTTCTCCAAACATGGCCAGCCATACATGACCATGGAATATCTTGAGGGAAAACCGCTCACTCACCTGATCGAAAAGAAAGGCCGACTGGAAGTTCGAAAGTTCATCAATATATTCACTCAGGTCTGCGACGGGTTGCAACACGCACATCGAAAGATGATTGTGCATCGTGACGTAAAGCCTAGCAACATCATGATCATTCAGTCTGAAGCAGGCGTCGATATCGCAAAAATTGTAGACTTCGGTATTGCCAAAAGACACGTCGAGGAAAATCGAGACAACCTCACACCAACAGGAAATGTGCTCGGTAGCCCGGCTTACATCGCACCTGAACAATGCGCTGGAGCAGAGGCAGATCCGCGTTCTGACATCTATTCGCTGGGCTGTGTCATGTACGAGGCACTTACAGGTGCGCCACCATTTGTTCACGATAGCGCGATCAAAGTCTTGCTCATGCAATTAAGTGAGATGCCACAGCCACTAAATGTGAAGGTGCCAGATGTAGATTTCCCAATCGAACTTGAAACCATCGTTATGCGATGCCTGGAAAAAGATCCTAATGCTCGGTATCAGAACGCCGCAGAACTGGGCGCGGACCTCTGGACATTTGCCGCAACCGGACAACGAGGAATTATACCTGAGAATGTACCTTCTGGTGGCGCACCAATGGCTAAGGAAGCCGCAGCTGCTGGTGAGCTGCTAAGCAGATTTGATGGATCAGCGCCCAAGCAAGCAGCACACGTACCGCCACCACCACCAGTGCCCGCTCAACCAGCTCCATTTACGGCACCAGCTCTGCCTCCGATGCCAGCAAGTATTGAAGCACAGCTGCACCAACTAAAGCGCGGAATCACAATACGTTTTAAGAGATTCCGCAGTCCCTTCGAGATGGAGGTGCTCTGGGAAGGGCTAAATCTTGCAAGAAACATCTTGAGACGCGACGTAACAATAACAATTCTACTTGACCTGGAATCAGTCTGTCTGGTTTTGAAACCAGATGTGGTGGCAGCAAAATTCAACCTTGACCCACAGATGGTAAAGAAACTGACTTCGATGCAAGGCATGCTTCAGCAGCTCATTAAAGACGGAGCCACAGTCATAGCGTCAGAGCGCTGGGCTAAGCGTGGTAGTGAAGCTCAAGAGCATCTTATGCCAGGAATTTTGCTTGCCGGAGATGAAGAGTTAGCAGAACTCATTATTGAACGCGCCGGAACCATAATGGAATACTAAACGCGGCTGCTTCAAAAATCAGCTGAAGTATTTTGAGAGTTTGCATTATCAAATCTCAGTTGCGTAAGCTCCTTTTGCAATGCGTCAATTCGATTTTGAATATTCAAAACGTAAGGATCGCTCTGGCTCCTATAGAGGTCAAACTCGAACTCTCGAGCTTTAACCAGCTTTTCCATTGCTTCGCTCTTCCGTCCGAGCAGGCGTAAGATTTCAGCTCGATTGAGCAAACAATCGACTTCCATCCAGCTAGCAGGCGCGTACTGAGAAACTATGCGCTCTTGCTCCGAAAGAATCTCATCAATGCGCTTGTACTCGCCCAGAGGAGCCAGCGCTTGAGCCATTAGTTCAAGCGCCTGTGCCAGGAGAACTCCATCATTTTTGTTATCGCCTTTTGCTTGAAGGGTTTCTCGCCGAAGAGAAACAGCAGACGTGGCGTCTTTAAGTGCCTGCACTAACTCGTTGTCTTTTGCATCTTTAGAGTCTAATTCTCCGCTCTTATAGAGCGACTTTGCTTGAGCGATCAATTTCTTAAGTGTGGCAGGAGCGTGAATCTTAGAAAATGCGTCTAAATGACATCGAACTAGACCCTGATTACACATAGCCTTCATGCTGCGAATTAAGCGAGGATAACCACCTTTTTCTGTGGAGAATTGATCCACAGCCACTTTTGCTTGCTGATATTTCTCCTCAGCAAAAGCTAAAAGATTGGGATTGCTAGCGCTTTTCATTCGATAAATTTGAGCCTGATTCCACAGCAAGTAAGCTTTGTTCCAATTGTACATATCCTCTTTAGGATTCAAGTCGCGAATGATTTGCTGGATCACTTTGTCAGCATTGTCTTGATCTTCCAATGCTTCAGCAAGTTCTTTTCTCCAGGAATTTGGGTCCAGGTAAACTGCAAAAACAGCATATGGAATAATCGAAATAGCAAAACCTATTAGACCAAACTTGTAGATCTTATCGAATAATTGAAGTCTGCTCTTTTGACTTTTTTCTCGCTGCAACTGCAAGAGGCGTTCGCCGTAGCTCAAGCTCTTCAAGTCGTCGTTTAGCTGCGCCATTGACGCATATCTGTCTTTCGGATCCTTCTCCAGACATCTCATGATGATATTTTCCAGATCATGATATACAACCGGATTGGTGCCCTTAGCTGGTTTCGGCAACTTCGCAACGGGAGAATTAAGATGCAACATTATTGTCTCAATCGCGTTTCGCCCCTCAAATGGTGGCTCTCCTACAATAGATTCATACATGACACAGCCTAGAGAATATACATCTGAGCGTGCATCAACCTCTTGCCCTTTCCCTTGCTCGGGGCTCATATAGGCCGGGCTGCCAAATATTTCTCCCGTTCCTGTTAATTTTTGCTCTTCAGTTGCATTCTTGATTTTAGCTATTCCAAAATCAAGAATTTTAGGCACCACCTTGCCTAACTCATCATGAACCAGCATGATATTGCTTGGCTTAATGTCACGGTGCAAAACGCCCTTGCTATGAGCATGATCAAGCCCAGCAGAAACTTGCACAAATATGTTCAATGCCTCATCAAGCAGAAGTGTTCCTTCACGCCTAATCGCAGCATCAAGCGATTGCCCCTCTAGTAAATCCATCACCACATATGGTGCATACTCGAAAACACCGTAGTCATAGAAGCCAATGATGTTAGGATGCGAAAGCGCTTCGAATGCCTGCGCCTCCTGCTTAAAGCGCTGATACACCTGACTATCGCGGTGCACGTCTGGACGAATGACTTTAATTGCTCTGCTTGTGCCAAGCAAGACATGCCTGGCACGATAAACAGCGCCCATGCCACCACGCGCAATCAACGATACGATTTCGTATTGTTCTTTAATGGTTCGCCCTATCCAGGGGTCGAAAGGCGCCAACTCAGAATCTGAGCGCTCCACTACTCTGGACGAATCGGCTAAATTCAATTTGGCTGTTTCATCATCGACATCGACACTCTGCGTTTGGTCATTTGATATTGCAGAACCGCCTTCGGCAAACCTTTCGGCAATATCTTCGAGTACCTGGTCTGCGTTCTTTTCCAGAACCTCGGCGTCCTTCTCGCACACACAGGGGTCTTTGCTGCATATTTTGCAGCAAACAATGCGAGCTTCTTCCGTCTTTTGAACTTCCACAGACTACTCATGGTTAACCGTATGAGTCTTACCCAAATTGAGAGAAAGCTAATTGGAAAACGGCTGTAACGAGAAAAATCTTAGCTAATCGCGCAAGGTCTGTCCTCCGATATAGAGATGCTGGTCGATCCGCAAAAGCTGCCAATGCCTTAGCTGCAGGTTTCGGCGAAACCCAGAATGCCCCATGCGGTTCAAATCCGTTTAATTACGCATTAGAAGATTCGCCTTAAGATATACCTGTCTAATCGCGAGCAGATCTTATGAAAAATCAACCCGAACATCATCCGAACATTATCGACCGCAATAGAGCGATTCTTCTCTGTCGCGACCTGCTAAGCGTCAATGATTGGGTGATTCTTGCGATTAAGACAAGCCGTCAGCTTGAGCATCGAGTCATACCTGGAGACGCGGAAGAACTGGTCACTGTGAGCGTATTGGGTCCTAACGACAAAGTGCTTATGGACATGTTGATTCGTCCAGATGGCGCAGTAAACAGCGAACTTCTGCACACTCACGGCAGCAACCAGGTAAAAGCCAGCAATGCACCATCGTTTGCAGAAGTGCACAAGATTTTGAACGCCGGATTCCGCAAGACTCGCGTTTTATGCTTCCACCCAAACAAAATAAAAGAAACCCTTTCAACACTTTGTCAACGAGAAAAGCTGCCAGCCCTTGAAGGTAGCTTTGTTGACGTTCAGTTGGTCTATAGCAGATTTGTGGGAGCCAAAGAGAGCGACACCGCAGTTTCCTACATTCAACAAGACCTGGGCAAACATGATTGTTCGCGCGCGGGAGTTCCTGCAATTGCTGAATGCAGACACATCCTTCACTTACTGCAAGAAATGGCAGCGAGCGACCAGCAATACGATTCTGCAACTGCCTTTAATAAGGGTTGGTCAGCCACATTCTATAAGCCAAAGCATGGCCCGGCCGAAAAGCTCAAAGAACTTCTCGGACTCGGCGAGTAAAAGGCTAACACCACATATGGTGCTGGCAACTCATCCCGCGCAAGAAAGATTTAGTGAAATTCATCTGGCGGAAAAACTTGAAGGGTTGATGCAAGTTTCACGAAAACTTGAAAAGGAATGTTGTATCTGTGATATTTCTAATAAGCACCGTTTCGCAAGCAGGCGGAACCATTTGACAACCGTGTCGTCTTTTATGAGTTAAGTCTCCCTAAGGTATGCATGACATCCTATCGGAAATGTCGGAGAATATAGGTCTAAGAAGTTGGGTTCGAAAGGCAGAGAAAGCTCAATGACAGAAAGTCTGAAAGAGCGCGAAACACAAACAAAGCAGGAAGCAGCTACAAGGCTGCCTTCACTGCGAGCCGTCGAACCAAAACGAGCTCTCGCGCTCTCCGTAGTTCCAGGATTGGGACAGTTCTACAATGGAGAACGAGTCAAAGGCGCATTGTTCTTAACTGTGGCAATGGCGAACGTTGTTTTGCTCTCGTTGCTGTTCTTCACTGAACCAATGTTGCAAGCAATCGTCAGCCTCGGTTCGATGTTTCATTTCGAGTCGAAACTGAATATTCAGCAGACGCTGGAAATTGTACATACCGGACGCGCTGTAACCCTCGTTTACTTGAGCCTTATTCTCAGCTTCTATTTATATGTAGCGCGAGACGCGTATGATCGCGCTGTGGAAAAGAACCGGGGCTTAGTCATTCCACGATTCAAGCTCACGATGCCAGAAGCCACTAGCGGCTCATACCTCGTGCATTTTTCTACCATTTGCGCACTGCTTATGATGGTGGTATTTGTGGTGGCACCTCCGAAGCTTCCGGAAGAAACCAACGTAACATTCTTGCTGGACAAGCCAGAACCTCCTCCGCCTCCGAAGAAGGAACCTGAGCCTCCAAAACCGAAACCAGAACAGAAGAAAGAAGAGCCTAAGAAGGTGGAGCAACCCAAGAAGGCTGTGGCTCCTACCCCACCGAAACCAACTCCTGTTGCGGTAGCAGTAAAAACAGACCAGCCCGTTGCTGACCCTGTGGTTCAGAGCAACGAGCCTGCACCAGCTGCAGCGCCTGCTGAAACCGCCGGTAGTGCCAATGGCTCACCGAATGGAACTGGCGCACCTGACGCTGGTGGCGGCGGTGATGGCGATGACGTAGACTTTGGCAATTACCTTGATGAAGTGAAGAAGCGCATCAAGAAGAATTGGTATCCGCCGAGAGGAGCCGAGTCCCTCACTATCACATTGAAATTCAAGGTAATGAGTGATGGCAGTGTTGGTGGCAATATCAAACTAGTTAAATCATCAGGCGTTGCCGCAGCAGACGACGCTGCGAAATTGGCAATCACCAATGCAGCACCATTCCCGGCGCTACCAAAAGGCGCAGGACCATTTGTCGATATCAAGTTTGCATTCGACTACAACGTGTTTAACGGCAAGCAGTAAATCTAACTCTTTAGCCTTTATAGCCAGGAATGAGGTACGACCACCAGGGACGTTCACGTCTCAAATTGCTGATGGTTCTTGCACCTTCGGAAACTCTTCGTCGTGAACCAAGCACCAGATTGTAATAGTTAGGTCTGTCTTTAGAGTCGAGGTCTGCACGCATCATCACGAAACAATAGCCACCTTCGCGTTTCCAGAATGCCACCTTGTACAACTTCCTTGAAGCAGCTTCATTAGCCGCCTCATGCAGCCATTTAGGAAGAGGAGCCTTTCGCCCATCTTCTCGGTTAACGATGACATTCTGATCAGGGCTTACACCCCATTCTTCCGAAATCTGCCGCACAAGACCGTCGAATTTCTCGCCCAGAACCTGTTCTACATTCAGCGAAGCATAATGAGCTTGCTCAAGTGTGTGTTCTTTGACCATTCCGGCAGTCTCCGCCTCTTCAAGCAGAGTATCCAGCAATTGAGTTGGTGTTTTGGCCATGGTAAGACTCGCAAAGAGCTAACCTATATTTACCCATCTTTGATAAAGCAGCAACCAGATTTCATAAAACCGCCCCTAAACATCTTTATCGGCTAGTAGAATAAGGTCCAAGCCACAAAAGGATGGGAGCAAAGTAAATGAAACAAGCAAACAGAAAGCCGCAAATGCTGCACAGTACGGTCTTTTGCTCTTTCACACTTTCACTCCTACTGGGCTCACAATTTTTACCAGCCGCCAACGCTGATGGTGCCAAAAGCTTGTTCGACACTCAGCTAAATGCGAGTACCTCTAACTCAGGACTGGCTCCGAAATGTATCGGACTCACGTATTCGGTGGAATTAACTCGTCAAGGAAAAGTTGCACAAGTCGACAGTCGATTTCCTTTTCGTTCTGGCGATCAACTACGTTTTCATGTTCAGTCGAACATAGATGGATACCTGTACATTCTCATGAAACAAGGCACTCGCGGAGACTCTGCTCTCTTGTATCCGGCACCCGGATCTGACGAAAATAATCAAGTTAAAGCAGGAACAGACATTATGGTTCCAGCAAATGGTGTTCTTGAATTTGATGCGAAGCCAGGTACTGAAGTACTAAAAGTGATTCTCTCCAAAGAGAAACTCACAAACTCGCCAGCTCAATACTCACGCTCGATTATCATCACGCCTAAAGAAAATACATTCAGCAAAACATCAGCCTGCGAAATTGATTTCAAGACTAAAATCGCATCACGAGTGAGTTTTTCGCCTGCAACAGAGGCAAAAACCTTTCAGAAAGAGCCAGCACTAACTGTAGTTTCACGTGACATAAGTAAGCCCCTAGCAGTAGAACTACAGCTGCAGCACGGAAAAGCTGCTGAAACTATCGCAAGTTCAAACACAACCAAAAAAGACAACTCAAAAGCACAAGCATCAGATATAAATACCACAAGCTCGGTGCCATCATCGGTGGTTGCACATAAGAAGAATGGGTTTGATAAATGGGCACTGGTTGTAGGTGTAAGTAAATTCAAAAATCCTCGCTGGAACCTACTTTACCCCGCAAAAGATGCCAGAGATTTGGCTAGCTACCTTGTGAAAGAAGGGAATTTCGCCACCGACCACGTCAAACTCTTAACCGATGAACGTGCAACCCGCGAGAACATACTGACCGAGCTGGGAAGCCGCTGGTTACCTAACAATGTCAAACCAGGCGACATTGTTTTGGTTTATTTTGCAACTCATGCAACAGCATCTTCGATGGATGCCGCCCGCAAAAACTTTCTTGTAGCTTTCGATACCGACCCGCTAAATGCCTTCGCAACCGGCATCGAAATGCAAGACCTTGCCAGAACAATTAAGAGGCGACTGAATACCGATCGCATCGTTATCGTTCTAGACACATGCCACTCTGGTTCAGCCGACCCAGGCGCGAAAGGACTGGAAACACCTAAGGGTTATGGCTTTGAGGACCTGGTCCAGGGCACTGGGCAAATGGTGATCGCCTCCGCAAGTGAAGATCAGATTGCCCACGACTCACTGCGATACAAGAACGGAATTTTCACTAAACACTTCATTGACGGGCTAAGATCTCGACATAGCCTGAGCGATGCATTCGAATACACAAAGAAAAGGGTTGATGAGGAAAGCCGTTTGGACTTCAAAGAATCGCAAACGCCCGTGATCAAAGACGGCGAATGGCACGGAAGCAATGCCTCGCTTGCCTCTCCGGTAGAAGAACACCGACAAGTCCAGAATTAATCCAACGCCAACGTCACTAATAATTTACACAACTTTCAAAGAGTTGCTAATAGAATATTTACGGGCAAAAACGAGGGGCAATCAACCGCCTTTGTGTGTTTATGCGCAACAGAACTGCTATTTGACAACATTATTTGCTGTCGAAAGAGTGATCATGCCGTAAAATGGATGGGTAGGGTTGTTGTTTCTTGGTGGAGATAGGCGAGCTAGTGGTGGAGCAGGAAGCAAATTCAAATATTTGCAGCAAATGTCAAAAGGAATTTCCGGAAGGCAGCAACAGCTGCCCAGACCATCCTGAGGTCGACCCGTTAATCGGGCAAGTATTTGCTGACAAATACGAAATTATGAGTGTACTCGGCGAAGGCGGCATGAGCGTTGTCTACAAGGCTCGCCACCGTTACATGGACCGCGTTGTAGCGGTCAAACTCATGCTGGAACATCTCGTTAACGATAAAACAGCAGTCGCACGTTTTGAACATGAATCGAAAGCAGCAAGTTCTCTTTCGCATCAGAACATTGTGACCGTTCACGATTTTGGTATGACGAAAAATGGTCAAGCCTACTTCGTCATGGACTGTCTCGAAGGCGAAAGCCTGATGGATGTGCTGGAACGACAGCAGCGACTCGGACTATCCGAAGCGATTTCGATTTTCAAACAAACCTGTGACGGATTAGAGCACGCCCACAAGAAACGTGTTGTGCACCGTGATTTGAAGCCGAGCAATCTTGTACTCATAAAACAAGATGATGGCTCTACTTGCGTCAAACTCGTAGACTTCGGCATCGCCAAATTGTTGCCCATTGACGGACGACCACGCCAGAACATCACTGTGACCGGTGAAATCTTCGGCAGCCCTCTGTACATGAGCCCGGAACAGTGCAATGGCAAGAGCCTTGACCAGCGCTCTGACATTTATTCGCTGGGATGTTTAATGTACGAAACTCTCGCGGGAGTGCCACCAATCATGGGTGATACTTTCGTAAACACAGTGGTCAAACACATCAACGAAACACCACCGCCGTTCTCAGAAACAGCACCAGACGCAGCTATTCCTCTGCAGGTCGAAGCTGTAATAATGAAGTGCCTTGCAAAAAATCCAGAAGACCGCTATCAGTCAGCCGGTGAAGTGAGACAGAGCTTGTTAGACGCGGCTCTAGAAGCTGGTGTTAGAGGATTGCGCGCAGGCGCAGTTGCAGTGACAACCAAGAAAAACTCCATACTAAACAAAACTTTCGACCGCATCAAACTCAGCGGAGACCAGCATGCTCAGCCCATAACAGCAGCTGCAGATGCGCCAGTAAAAAACAATAACGCACTGGTAATTGGCTTAGGAACGCTTGTTCTAGTGATGGGCGTCGGACTGAGTGTTGCATTGTGGCCAGGACCTGAAGGCGACCACGCCCCTGCATATCTCAGGAAGATGTGGGAGTATCAGGAAAGCAAAGGTCAGGATGCACTCAAGCGTGGCGATATAGAAGAAGCGAAGAGCGCCCTTCTTGAAGCAAAAAAATTGGCACTGGGCTTTGACGATAAACACAAACACTTACTCGACACATTGCAGTTGCTGGCTGAGGCTTACGGACGCGCCGGACAATACTCTGAACAAGAACGCGTCAACAACGAAATCAGCACTACAAACACTATGCTTGTGCTAGCCGAAGTTAAAGCAAGCGAAGAACTGCTGGCAAAGCTCAAAAAGTCTTCTCCGTCCTCTGTCACCTCAACGATGAATCAGCTGGAAGCAGAAGCTAATGCAGAGTCAGTACTACTCAGTGCAAAGAAATTGATGGCGCGCAGCTTATTTTCAAAAGCGGAAGTTTTGCTTAAAGACGCTCTTGATACGTACTCGCAACTCAAGCTTGATACCACACAGAGAGCTGCTGATTTCAAATCACTCTTGGGAGAATGTCTCAATCTTCAACAGCGCCTTTCAGAGGTTCGTCCATATTTAAGCGATGCCCTCGAAATCAGAAAGAATGCGCCAGATAAGAACACCCCAACAGCAGAGAGGCGTCTTGCAAAAGCCTACTTGCGCCTGGGTCAATTTGATCGCGATCAAAGTCGTTTTTCAGACGCTGCACAAGAATTGTTCGAAGGTGTAAAACTAGCAGAAAAGCTCAAGGAACCGGCATTGCTAACCGAGGCTTATAACAGCTATTCGGACTATCTCCGCCAGGACAAGCACACCGCAGAAGCAGCAGTCTACGCAGAAAAAGCAAAGAATGCTTCAAAAGGCGTGATAGAAACAAACAAAGAAATGACTACTGAAGCTACAAGCGAGTAGATTCAAGCCACACTGAAGCCTCAAGCGAATAGATTCAAGCCCCATTTGCGCAACCAGTCAAGCAAAAGGGACGGACTGGCAGCGCCGCCATCCTGCCGGCACCTGAATTAGCCGTGATACCAAATATAGTGTCGCCTTAGGATCTCTGCCGCACGAATGGCAACGCCAGGCGCGCTTAGTTGCGCTTCAGTTGAGGATTAAGCACGCACCAAAGGCATCAACTGGGCTCCGATATTGCCCACAGCAGAGAACATTTTTCCCGCGGAATCTGAAGTCGTTTGCAACTCTGATTCGCTTACGCTCAATTCATTCATAGACTCTTTGAACTTTTTCCATAATGGCATGAAGTTTTGACCGTAAGGGTCGAAATAAGAAGCTCCAGCATCTTCAAGCTTGTACTTTTCCTGGCACGATTTTGCAATAAACTTGCCACCATGTTTGCTACCAAGAAGCACATAGTGCATTCCAAGCAAAGCGACCGGACAATCATTAGAAAGTTTGCGCATCTGCTCAATTACATCATTCGTCGCCGGAAGTGGCTTAATCTTGTCCACGTCACGTCCAAAGTGCTCAATGTCCTTTTTCAAGAACGGTACCTGCAATTGTTCTGAGCTCACAACTCCAGAGAAATTAGCTCCTTCGGCGCTGTGCTTTGCAATTTCATCTTCCAAAAACTTGTGGACTAAATACAGCTGCTCTAGATAGCTAACGTAAGCCTCCT
This sequence comes from Obscuribacteraceae bacterium (SeqCode), assembly GCA_044226015.1. Classification (GTDB taxonomy): domain Bacteria; phylum Cyanobacteriota; class Vampirovibrionia; order Obscuribacterales; family Obscuribacteraceae; genus JAIEPM01. The sequence goes on along the minus strand of JBGAHS010000005.1, from coordinate 23,298 downwards.
CAGAGAGCCGACCATTTGCAAGATGTCCCTGAAACTCGCTAGACTCAGCAGAGTCGTGCATGGTCCTTGTATTATCCTTGAGGTGTTCCATCAAGGTTTTCGACTGCTCTGTCATCACGCAGACTCCGTTTAGAGGGGTTAACCATTATTATAAAACAGATGAACAGAGGGCTCCAACTTAAGCTCTACTGCCCGTTAAGATTGAGCCCCATCTCTTTGAATATAACATCAATGGGGCAAGCTCTCAATCGACAAGCCGAAAGCGCATAGATTGCTTGCTCGGGTTTTAACGCACCTCGACCCAACAAAGCACGACATCGAACGAAGTTCTCAAAACTTTCTTTGGTCAACAGGCCGGTTGCCATAAACAGCTTACTGGCTATGTCTGCGCTCGCCAGAGCCCGATCTATTGCTGCTTGTATTTCGGCATCTGAACAATAGCCAGCCATTTTCATCATATCGACTAGCCCCATTGATGGACCAGAATTTGCAACAGGAGGTGGTGGCGGCGGTGGTGGCGGCGCCATATCAAGACTTTCTTCAGAAGGTCGAGTAAACGACGAGCGCTTCGAGCCTGGGTTGGCTGTGTAAGAAGGCACGTTCGGCTCATCTTTTATTGCTTTAGGCAAGTCTAATTCAGCATTTTGTGCATCGTCTGTTTTAGCCCAGAACATCAGTGCTGCTTTGAGATTTTCGACAGCCTGCGAGCGGGTCACTTTGCCATCGCGTATTTGCTCTTGCGCATTTAGCACGAGAGGAAGTAATTGAGCACTCAATACACCTTGCAAAACAAGCGTGCCACCCAGAGGCATACCTGTGTCAAAACTAGTTTGCAGGGCGCTATCCAGTTGAGATTGAGACACCATGTTTGAGTCTAGAAGCAGCTCACCGAGCTTATTCGACACAACGTCTTTCTTTGGCGCCCAGCGAAGCTCGGCAAGTGCATCCTGAAGAGAATAATTGTGCTTCAACGCATTACTAAGAGCCATAATCGCAGTGTCAAGCTCTAACATGCCGTCACGGATCAGAGACTGCGCCTCGAGCGCATACTGGAGGTTTTGCTCGGTGATCACACCTGACATCACAATAACGCGACCGATTGGCAGCTTCATTCTCTTAGCAATCTGAATCGCCTCTTGCAAATCACCGCTGGTAACTACGTTCACAGCAAGCAAGAGTTCCCCAATCTTGACGTCTTTGCTTTCGGTCTTGGACTGCTCTGACACAATCGGCTCCAGCTAAATCATTGAAGAGTGTACATCATTTCCATTACCCATGAAAAGGATGCCATTTAACGAAATTCAACGATTGATTAATCGAACAAACTCCCTAACCTTACTGGCTAGGAAGTTTGCCTGGGATCGAACCTGGTTTGTAAGTCTAAAAGTTGCCTTCTTGCAAACGTTTGATGCGGTCTTCCAGAGGTGGATGGCTTGCCCACAATTTCATCCAGCCATTCGGTCGACTGGAAATCTGAAGTGCAGCAACAGCTGGCTTTTCCGGAGACTCAAGAACCATTTCATAAGTGCGTTCCAACTGCTGCAAAGCGTGAATCATTTTGTCCTTGCCCGCAATTTTGGCGCTGCCAGCATCTGCGCGGTATTCTCTCCATCGAGAGAACGATGCGATGACCATGGAACCGAAAAACATGAAGACAGTCTGCAAAACGATTTGAACAACATAGAAGAGTAAGCTCGGACCTCGATCACGATCGCGATCTGTCGTCACAGCAAAGGCAATCAGATTTGATAGGAACATAACGAATGCGTTCATGATGCCTTGCAACAGCGTCATGGTCACCATATCACCGTTCGTGATGTGTGTGATCTCGTGCCCAAGAACACCTTCAATTTCCTCTCGACTCATTCGAGAGAGCAAGCCAGTTGATACCGCAACTAGTGCCATCGATTTTGATGGTCCTGTCGCAAATGCATTGGGATCAGGTGCATCATAAATGCCAACTTCCGGCATTTTGTTCAGACCAGCTCTGGCCGCCAAACGATGCACGGTCTCCAACAGATCACGCAATACGGGGTCACGGGTATCAGCTGGAATGACTTGAACGCCTGCGCTGAATTTTGCTACAGCTCGAGACATCAGAAGAGAAATCAGCGAACCACCCATGCCCCAAAAGGCACACATAATAGCAAGACTCTTCACGTCCAGCCCATAGGATGTTAGATAAGGCTGCAACCCAAGAATATTCGCGAACACAGTCAATGTCGTGATAATGATTGCATTAACCACGAGGAATAAAAACACTCTACCTACAACAGCCATATTTCGCTCCGTAATGTTGCATTCCAACACACCTTACAGACTAAATTTTACGCATGTTGTTCCAAATTTCCAGTTTTTAAGGATTTGTTAGCCTTTGTTTCATCAGGCTTTCGCCAATTCAAGTTCGCTAATTCACGTTCGCTCACGTTCGATAGCGGACTTCACAAAGATCAACCTAAGCCATTGAACAATCCATATGAAGGTCACTGCAAGAGCAATCCGAGATTCATTGATCACTTGGTCTTCTGATCATCATCGCCGTCTAGACTTTTCGGAAAGAACGACTTTATGCTTCCTTGTTGCTGAAATTGAGTAATTGAAGGCGCAAACAAAGAACCAGAGAACGGTGAGCGCCAATTCGGTGACCACACGGATGCTGATGGAAAGCCATTCCAATATGAACCAGATGATTGATAGTTGCTCTGCTGGCTCGATGGATCATCTGACGAAGCCGAATAGGACCATGGAATTCCCAGCGGAACTGCGAAAGTACCATTTAACTGCGGATTCCATGGCAACGGATAGGAGCCAGGCATCCCTGCAGCCGGAACCCCATAGCCACCATAAGGTACACCAAACATCCGCGGAGCTCCGAAGGCTCCTGGTGCGTAAAAACCAGGATTAGCAAAGCCGAGGCCACCGTAGTATCCAGGACCGCCATATCCGAGTCCGCCAGGTCCGCCATATCCGCCAAGTCCAAGTCCTAATCCTAAACCGCCAGTTGCTCCGTAAACGCCAGGTCCACCGAATGGAAACAGTGAGTTGTACAGTCCACCATAGGCACCGGGTCTACCAAATGCACCGGGACCGTATGCGCCTGGACCGTAAGGTCCGTAAGCACCAGGTCCATAAGCGCCTGGTCCATAGGCACCGTAGGGTCTGAATCCATAGGGAGAAAATCCTGGCGCATATGGGTTAGCAAAAGCACTATTAACCCCCGGCGTTCCATAGAGAGGCGCTGGAGAGTAGGCGCCAGGCACCAGTATCGTCCTGGGACTGTAATCTATTTCCATTCGACTTGAATTTTGCAGAACAGGACCAGCTTCAGGTTCAATTAAAGGAACGATTCTTCCCTTTGGATCAACGGGTACGCCAAGGCTTCCGAAATCAACCTGAGGGGCTGGGGCTTGCTTTGTTTTCTTTTTCGGCGTGTCCACTTCTTCCATGAACATAGAGCCGTCTTCATTTTTGATTTCCTGCCCATTTTGAGCAATCGAAGGCAATGAAGCAGCGAAAACAGCCACACCAAATGCGGTACCAGCAAAAGCAGCTAGTCTTAAATTTGTCCAACCCAATTTGCGGGAGCAACGTCTTTCCATCTTTGTCTTATAGCTTCAAAGCTCTCCTGTGAAATTGGTCCCTTATCCAACATTTTTGCATTTTCCTGCCACCGCTTTGGTTGCGTCGTACCAACAATGGCGGTGCAAACTCCGGGAACGGCAAGCGTAAACTTCAGTGCTAGTGCCACTTCCTCGCTCAGATTTCCTTCTATGAAATCAAACTTCAGTTTCTGCAATCGATTCCAATATTCTTGAATGTAGAAATAGCTTGGGAAATTTCTTTCTTTCCAGGCAGCGTTTGCCACAGGTCTTTTCGCAATCACACCCATGTTACGCTTGGTGCACTCGGGTAGCAGCAGCTCGATAGCTTGCTGGTCAGCTATGTTGACGGATGTTTGGAGCGAATCGAATGCACCAGTTTGTATCGCGTACAGAGCCGCGTCAGCATCTCCACTGTAGCCAATATATCTTGTCTTGCCCTCTGCTTTTGCTTCTTTGAGAGCCTCTATGACATGTCCCTTTTTTAGAATGTCGAGTGAGCAACTATGCAAATGCACGAGATCAACCCGATCAGTTTTAAGCCGCTTTAGACTTCGTTCAATACTCTCTTTTATTTGATGCTTTTCCCAGTGCCCAACTTCAAAGCTATCAGGTGAGTGTCCACATTTCGTAAAAAGGTAGTAATCGTCTCGCCTTCCTTGAAGGGCTTTACCGATTAATTCTTCACTGTTGGCATAGCATTCCGCAGTATCTATAACATTCAGGCCTGCATCCAGTGCGCTGTTTAGCAACTGGTCAACATCACTTTGACCAACACCATTAAATCCGATTTCAGCGCCTCCGAAGCCCAGCACCGAAACGTTCATGTCTGTGTTGCCATACTTTCGTTTTTCCATTGTCGATTAACCTCTGTTGCGCCGACTCTGCGGGTCAATTGTCATACGGATACCACTTTCAGTTTACCCAGTTACGCCCCCTCTTTCATTAGTTTTTGACATTCTCGATAGATTTGCAAATCTTCTCTTGCAGCGATTCTTAGAATTTGAACTGCTGAGTCAGCACTGCTTAGTACACCATCTGCAGTGGCATCAGAGTTCAATTTCTCGTCTAGCGAAAGATGCAAGAACTCAAGTTTCTTGCAAACCTCCAAACGAACCTTGATCGAATGCTCACCAATGCCACCGGTAAACACTAAAGTATCGATGCCACCCAGAGAGACAGCCATTCTTGCAACGTACTCGGCAACACGTTTTACAAACATGTTAAACGCCAGCTGAGACCTCTTGTTTCCACCAGTGATGGACTTTTCGATTTCACGCATATCTTTGCCCAAACCTGACACACCAGCAAGACCAGATTTATTGTTCATGCAACTTTCAATATCTTCCGGACTCATTTTTTTCTCGTGAATAAGATAGAAGATGATGCCCGGGTCAATTGAGCCAGATCTGGCTCCCATCATGAGTCCCTCAAGAGGAGTGAATCCCATTGTGGTATCAATGCTGATACCATCTTTCACAGCACTCATTGAACAACCATTTCCTAGATGAGCAACAACAATTCTTGCTCCGAAAGATTTATTAGCAAACTTGGCACGTACAGCTTCTGAGCAGTATTGATGGTTTATTCCATGAAAACCAAATTTACGAATGCCCCATTCTTCGTACCAATCAAAAGGAAGGGGATACATGTAGGCTTCTGCATCGAGAGTCGAATGAAACGCAGTATCGAAAACTGCAAGATGCTCTGACTTGTGAAAAACTCTGCGGGAAGCTCGAATTAACTTTGCTGCGATAGGGTTGTGCACAGGCGCCAGTTCTCGGAGTTCTTCTATTTGGCATAAAGCACGGTCATCAATTCGCTCCGGTTTTCGCAAGTTCGCGCCGCCATGCACGACTCGATGACCAACGCAAAAAACTGACTCTGCTGCAATCTGTTTGTTTTTTATTAGATCCTCAAAAAGCTTGCATATCTCAGCATCATCAGAATCGAGCAAGTTGCAATCTTTATTTTCAGACCACAGAATGGGGTCCGCCTGATTGGCGGCAGAAGACAATTCAGTGGACGACGCATCAAACAACGAAATCTTGACACTGCTAGAGCCACCATTAATGACGATGGTTTTCGAACGTTCTTCCAAGCTTGTTCTCCCGTTGAGCAGAGGATTATATTTCATTTGCCCAAATTAGTTGATGATCCGATTGAACTATTCAGGGTATGATCTTCAGTCGTTGAAGCCGGAGAGAATGCTAAATGGTCGTGGATTACGAACAGCTGGGAGTTTTTTACCTGGGCAAGAAATACGACCTTGACAAACAAGGTTGTTCCGACGATGAGCTGATTTTATACGAGTCAAGAGATCTCCTGACTCATGCTGTTTGTGTCGGCATGACCGGCAGCGGGAAAACAGGGCTCTGTATAGATTTACTTGAAGAGGCAGCAATCGACAATATTCCGGTAATCGCAATTGACCCCAAAGGTGACCTCTCTAATCTGCTACTCACCTTTCCAGAGCTCAACGGCAACAGTTTTGCTCCGTGGATAGATGCGGACGAAGCACGTCGAGCGCAAAAGACAGTGGAGTCGATCGCGGAAGAACAGGCTCAAAAATGGAAGAATGGTCTTGCTGAGTGGCATCAGAGCGAAGAGAGAATTCAACTTCTAAAGAAATCAGCAGAATTTGCGGTCTACACCCCTGCCAGCTCCGTCGGCATCCCGCTCTCGGTTGTAAAATCGTTCAATTGTCCTGATGAAGATATGCTCGACGACAGGGAGAGTTTGCGCGAATACATCAGCAGTACTGCAACGAGTATTCTTGCCCTGTTGGGAATTAGTGCCGACCCAATCAAAAGCAGAGAGCACATTCTCCTCTGCTCAATTCTAGATAATTGCTGGAAGCAAAATCAGAATTTAGACCTGCATGCATTGATTCAGAGAATTCAAACTCCGCCTCTACAGCAGGTCGGTGCGATTCCACTAGAAAGTTTCTTCCCCAAGAAAGAGCGTTATGAGTTTGCGCTTTCAATCAACAATCTCATCGCATCACCGGGATTCGAAGCGTGGATGGAAGGCGAGCCCCTGGACATCGACAAGCTCTTTTATTCCGAGACTGGCAAGAATAAAGTAAGCATCATCTCAATTGCTCACCTTCCAGACACCGAACGAATGTTTTTTGTTTCGCTGTTGCTGGGTCAGCTCGTATCCTGGATGCGAAAACAAAGCGGCACCTCAAGCCTGAGAGCCATCTTTTACATGGATGAAATACTAGGCTATTTTCCACCAGTTGCGAACCCACCTTCAAAGGCACCACTTTTAACATTATTGAAACAGGCAAGAGCATTTGGTCTCGGCATGGTTCTGGCAACACAAAATCCAGTGGACTTAGATTACAAAGCTCTGGGAAACACGGGCACATGGTTTATCGGAAGATTGCAAACTGAACGAGATAAACTCAGAGTATTAGATGGGCTTGAAGGCGCTGCCAGCGAAAGCGGCGGCAGTTTTAACCGCCAGGAAATGGACAAGTTGATTTCAAGACTCAGCCGCCAGGTCTTTTTGATGAATAATGTTCATCAACAAGAACCATTGATTTTCAAGACCAGGTGGAGCCTATCGTATTTGAAAGGACCGCTTTCCAGACAGCAGATGAAGTCGCTAAAAACTCAATTTGCTGGCAGCAACGCAAGCACTTCTCAGCGGCAGTCAGCACAACAAGAATTAAGTGCGTCGCAGCAAACACAGGTGCACCAAACACAAGTGCACCAAACACAAGCACAACAATCTACAGCTCCGGTTCCTGATTGGGTATCGCAGCTTCCCGATGCACAAACGCAAGGAGCTGCAAATTCATTTGCCAATTCCCGCCCAGTAGATACTAAATTTTCAAAGTCACAACCCAGCAGCGGATTTTTTACAAGTGCTGACGCTTCAAGTAGCACCACAGATAGTAGCAAAAACATTTCAAAACCATCAGAAAAAGTAAAACGCAGCATCCTTCCGCCCGAGATAGTCGAAAGATTTGCCAGAACTTCCAGCAGTATCGCAGCTGATGCAAACCTGGTATACAAGCCAATGCTTTTCGCTTCTGCTCAGTTACGATTTACAGATACAAAGCCAGAAATTGACCTTGTCCAAATCACAAACATGATGACTTTGCTCAAAGTAGAGCCCTTTTCAGTGAACTGGGAAAAGGCGTTCTCAACAAAATTTGGCAGTGAAGAGTTAGATAAAGATCCTCAACCCAATATCGAATTCTCTGCGATTCCATCGGAAGCAACGATTCCAGACAACTATCGCACCTGGAATAAAGACTTCATCACATGGTTGCTACATAACAAAAAACTTGAGCTTTTCGCCTGCCCCATCACCGGGTGGACATCGGTACCTGGCGAAACAGAACGCGACTTTCGCATTCGCCTTCAGCAGTCCTCTAGAGAAAAACGAGACCAGTTGCTTGCAGAATTGTCACTGAAGTACGAACCGAAACTCGCAGCATTAGAAGAGAGACTTGCCAAGGCACACCAGAATCTTAATCAAGAGCAATCAGAAGCACGAGTGGTGGAAGTCGAATCTTCACTAAATGTTGGCGCCTCTATTTTTCAGGCTTTAGTAGGCAAGAAAGTTATTAGCAGCACAAACATCCGGCGTGCATCCAGTGCGGCAAACAAGATGGCAAGAGTAAATCGAGCGCATATGGAAGTCGATCAGGCACAAGGAACTGTTGACCGACTTGAAGAACAACTCGAGCAATTGCAAAATTCTTTTGCAAGAGAGATGACAGACTTGAAATCCAAGGTTGATCCCACAAGCCAACCTCTGGAACAGATTACAGTCGCGCTTAAGAAGTCAAACATCAATGTCACGAGCTTTTGCTTGTGCTGGGCGCCATGTATAAGACAAGCTGATGGCAAAATTACCCGAGCTTGGTAGTATCATTTTCCAACGCTTGTGCGCAATTCTTGCCAAGAATGGGCATAAGGCAAATGACTAGCATAATTTCCTGTAAGCAACTCCGACAGGATCGGAATCGAGATGTTCAAGCCCCAACGGTCCTCAGGTCCTCCAAAAGAACCAAGCAGGCACAAGTTACCGCTCACTGAGCGTGCACCGAAGCAAGAAGATATATCAGCGCTGTTTACCGGTGCGCTGCGTATTCGTGGCACCATATTTGAGCTTCCTATTCGACCGACCCCCATGTCGCCGATATATATCATCACTTGTGTCTTCGACCACGGATGCAATGAGACCGTCTGGTCAATGTATGAAGGCTCGGAATCTTCTGGTCCACAGCTTTTCAGCCTTCCACAGAGCGACCTGGATATGGTATTTGACATGGTGTGCATGTCATGCCAACCCAAAGGAGGCTCCGCTTCAATTCCAGCCGAATTGCAACCAAGTTATGGTCCCGACATCGTTCCAGCAAAAGACATTCCGGTGATTCCGACGACTCCGGTGCCTTATGCTCCGAATTACGGCACATCTTCATATCAGCAGCAGCAAGCGCCGCAGCCTCAAGCGCCTCAGCAGCAACCTCAATATCCACCACAACAGCAGCAACAATATCCGCCGCAGCCCCAATATCAACAACCACAGCAGCCATATCAGCAGCAATATCCGCCGCAACAACAGCAGTATCCGCAGCAGCAAGCTCCATACCAGCAGCCCTATCAGCAGCCCTATCAGCAACCCTATCAGCAGCAACCTCAGCAACCACAACAAGGGTTCCAGCCAACATTCCAGAATAACCAGGGACAGGGCTTTGGGGCACCAGCTCCTGATATTCCGCTGCCCGACTTCCATATGATGGACCTGATTAATAAGTCTGGTCAGGCGAACATTCTGATTGGTCAGCTTTTTGTTGGTGGCGGCATCATCTCTGAGAAAGGGCTGGATGCAGCGCTACGCCTGCAAGAATTGGTGCGAAACGGAAAGCTTACGCCTGAACAATCGGTTCTGGCAATGAGAAGAGCCGCTGAGCTCGGTGGCAATCTTGATGACGACATAATTGAATGGGCAAAGAACCCAGAAGCAGCAAGACAAGCACGAACGGGTCAGCAAGCAAGACCACAGCAGCAGCATGCCGCACCTCCACCAAGACCAGCTTCTCAACCGGCAGCAGCTGCGCCACAATCAAAAGACAATGTCACAGCTCAGCGTGTGGTTGATTTACTCAAGCAATCAGGTCTCGTTAATGATGACGACCTCGAGATGGCTAAGCGGGTCAAAGCCAAACACGGCGGCGATATCGCGCAGATTCTAGCGTCAGCTGGCAAGGTTGGCGGAAAAACAGTGGACGCCGCACAGGAAGTCCAGAACCTCGTCGCAGTGGGCAGACTGCGCATCGATAAGGCAATTCAAGCATTGCATTACTGTGAGAGAATGCGAGTGGGCTTGAAAGAAGCTCTCAATGAATTGAGTATCGAACTTTAACTGCAATCCACATCATCTTAGGAGAATGAAATGAAGAACTTGATTCCGTTCATGGCGCTTCTCGTTTTAGGCGGTTCTTTCACTGTCGGCAGCCCTGTCGAAGCGAAAGGCAAGAAATGTGAGAAGAAATGCGAGAAGGCCAGTGGCGGTGATGAGTGCTGCAAAGACGGCGGCGATAAATCGAAATGCGAAAAGACCGACAAGGTTGAAAAGGCTGACAAATCTTCTGAGAAGAAAGAAGAAGCTAAGCCAGCAGCAAAATAAGCCGCTTACGGTTATTAGAAATGTGGCAAATCCGGCGGTCGCCCGCTGGATTTTGTCTTTTACACTACCGTCGGCTTTTCCTTCATGCTGGGAACAATAGCTAATGACTGTGGAGACTAGCGAATGAACCGATTGATTTGTCTTACCGCTGCTTTGATGTTCTGTCTCATGCCAGCTGCAAATGCGGAAGACTGGCAAACCGTTTTGAGCCAGGCACAGACAGACTTAAAGGATGGAAATCCTGACGAGGCAGAAGAAGGTTTTCGTAAGGCTGAAAAATTGCTCGAGGCGGCTAAAGCCTCTGACAAAGACGAGCTAAAGAAGTTCGGATTCTCCGTCGTAGACTGCCTTGTGGGCATCTCGAAATGTCGAGAGAAGAAGGGAGATACTTCACAAGCAGAATCTATATATGAGATGGGTTTGGAAACACTCAAGAAATTCTGTGAGAACGGATGGCGAAATGCCCAGTACGCCGACTACTTGCCGGGGATCATAGAACTGTATGATCGGCACGGAAAGACGGCAGAAGCCGAAGGCGCTCTTAAGCGGCTCGAAGACATTCGTACTACAGTTCCACCGAAAGACCAGACTAAACTTATGGCATGCTACGAACTCTACTCAAGTTTCCTGCGAACGCATCACAGGTCTGAGGAAGCGACTCAATATGAAACTAAGGTTTCGCAGATGAAATACAACATGCAGAACTAGAAGCCAGCAAGATGCGCGAGAGCTCCCAGCTGCGCACAGACAATTGGCAAACGCAACAGTCAACTCAACCTTGAAGCCAGCAAGATGCGCGAGCTAACAGTGTTGTGTTGCCTGAAGGACCTCACCCGCAGATTTTGCTGGACGGGTGTTTTTGCTTGACGAACTTTCAGCGCAGTTTTTGCTATTTCGCTCGAACTAGCTTCTTCTTTGCTGTCAGCTCTTCTTGGGCTTGCTGCTCTTCTTCCTGCAACCTTTTAAGACGCTTTTTCAGTTGGGAAGCCGAAAATGGATAAGGACACCAGCCCGCTCCGTTAACAGGACAAATGGAAAGTGCATCAGCGACTTTCTTTCCAGTGGTTTTCTTTGTTTTTGCAGCTTTCTTAGTTTTCGGACTCACTGTCTTCATGGGACCTCCGACTCTATATGAGTTTTATCATCATTTGTCGAATCTGACTAGTGGTGAGTTTTGTCACTTTGGAGTTCTCCCATTTTTATTGTCTCAGGCTTTTGGACTTAATCGCCAGCACATCCCAAAATCCTAATCAAACGAAGCTCGCTTTTGATGCCAGAGATGATTGCATTCATCAGATTTCAGAGATCTTGCTTTTCCGCTAAAGCTAAACCTAGAAAGCATTCACCGCATACATCAAATCGACAGGGGAATCTTTTAGTCTGATGCAAGAGTAATTACGGAGTGAATATCACAAATCAAAGTCACCGTTTTTGGTATCAACTCAAGATGCTGTTGGTAAGCTGAACTTAATCGAATCTTTCACAAAATCAAAACAAAATTGCGTGTTGATTGCGTTCACATATCTGCATCACTCATGAGAAAAAAACTACTCAAAGCATGAAGGTGGAAAGGCTTTTGTGAGCGGACTTATGCTTTTCGTAGTTTCACCATACATTCAAATTTCACGAAAAAAAAATTGAGTTGAGAAATTGAATGTTCAGATCGAATGCTCGCTTCACTCTTACTCAAATCAATCTACGAAGATGAAGAATTGGACAGTATCCTGGTGAACACCACGTTCACTTATACGTTCACAGATCAAGGCTTTCGAGCATTCGGATCTGCAATCAAATTATTATTTTTGCGGCAGCAGATCGACACGCGAAACCCAGATTAGAAGTACATTTCATCCTTTCACTCATCCTTTCGGTTATTGACAGAAAAAAGAAAAAGTGATCTAAAAGCGAAAAATAGTGCAATAATAGTGAGTGACGAAAAAAAACTTGTGTCCGGCATTTAAGCAGATTTCCCCAGGAACTCTGAGCAGAAAAGCACGAGGTAATCATTATGCCACCAGGCAGATATTGGTCCCTGAGATAAGCTCCGAAAAGAGCGTCTCCGGGACCGTTTGTTAGGAAACGACGAGCAAGAAGCACATGCGTAGCAAATGTTTCTGTTCACAAAAAAAATTGTTGAGGCGCCATTGCACAACTCCTGTAACGCGTACTCAACATACAAAGTTCTGACTCCTGCGTAAAAAATAAAAAAAATAGGCGATTCGCATTTGTCGATGCGTGTCCTGCCGAACTCGAATCAAAACGATGTATTGATTCGGCCGGATTAACTTGCCTGAAAACACTGAACGGGACGTGATTGCCCGTTATAGGGGGGTGATTTTTGTGTTTACTGGACATTTCGATTCGGAAGCGCAAGAACCAGCTGAATGGTTCACAGGCTTCTCTGATGAAACTGAACAAACTACTGATAGAGAACACGGAAGCAAATTCTTTTTCAAGACTTCCGTCTCAAAGCCTGACACCATAAATGATGGCATCAGCAACGCTCAGTTTACGCCAGCAATCAAGGAAAACGACCAGGAAGATAATCAACATAATGAGGGCATCTCTGATGCTACGCCTAATGTCGATTCGGGGAGCCTCCGGTCTTACCTACTTGAGGTGTCGAAGAACAAATTGATTTCTGCAACTGACGAAATCGAACTGGCAAGACAAATCAAAAGCGGCAGCCACTCTGCATTGCGTAAGTTGGTCTCGTCAAACCTGAGACTCGTAGTCAGCATTGCGAAGCGCTACGCAAGACAAGGCATGGAGCTGGAAGACCTTATACAAGAGGGCAACATGGGCTTGATGCAAGCTGCACTCAAGTTCGACCCGACCAAAGGAACAAGGTTCTCCACTTATGCTACCTGGTGGATTCGACAGGCAGTACAACGAGCACTGTCCAACAAATCGCGCCCCGTTAGAATTCCAATTCACATAACTCAAGAATTCTATCGCTTACGCAAAGCAGCAAAACCTTTCTACCAGACCCACGGACGGGCTCCAACTCCAGAAGAACTCTCGAAAGTATCTGGACTTCCAGTCGAAGAAATCAATCACATCTTTCGAAGTAACTACCAGGTTGTTTCCCTGGATGAGTCTATCAACAGCGATAGTGAAGACACTCTAGAAAAAGTGATAGAAGACAAAAGCAGCTTGTCTCCAGAAGAAGAAGTTGAAGTAGAACTGCTTGCAGAAAAAATAAAAATGATGCTCAGCAAACTCAGCAAGGAGGAAAGACAAGTTGTTGAGTTGCGTTATGGAATTGGCATCAAAGCTCATCCGACAGATGCTGAAATCGCTTTCGAAATGAAAACAGAGAGCATAATGGTCAGACGAGCTACGATTAGAGCCATGAGAAAACTGCGAAAGACTTTTAATGCAGAGCAATTTGCGGACTTCTTACAAGCCTGATTAGTTTCGAAGAAGACACGAACAATATAACGCGTAGTTTTGTTTAACCTCGACATGAATCCGTGGTCATTTCAGAATTTTCTCCATTGTGTAGTCTTTAGCTGATGCAGTTTCAGGTTTCGCAAATGATGAGAAATTTTGGCAGAAAGTTATTTGTCAGCGCGATGAGCGCAGCAACAATTTTTAGTTTGCTTGGCACTCCGACTTATTCGGCTGGCAACTATTTCCGAGTTCCACCAAGCATTCAACTTGGCTATCAATACAAAGGCAAAGGCTTTGCAATAACCTGGGTGGCCGAGGAAGCTCCGTCGTCAAGTCTGACTGTAGAATACAAATCAGCTGAAGAAAAAACATGGAAGCGAACAAATAAGTTCAGCACTCAATCTGTAAATGGGCATCCCAAGCTCAAAATCATCAGCACAGAGTTGGGCGACCTTCCGGCTGGTTCAACAATCGATTACAGAGTCAGCAACGCAGGAAAAGTACTCTTCGAATCCGCAGTCAAGTCACCCCCGGAAACAGGCAAGCCAGTGGATTTCGGAGTTCTAGGCGACATTGGACAGGGCACCGACGGCGAATCTGATGTAGCAGGGCTCTGGAGAGTCAAGCATCCACCATTAGTTCTCATCATGGGAGACATCGTCTATCCGGTAGGAAGCATGAGCAATTACTTGCGAAACTTCTATCCATTTTTGAATGAAGACGTTTCCTCCATAAAAGGCACACCAGTACTACGTTCTACTCTGACTGTCGGTGTGGTTGGTAATCATGATGTGGCAGACGCAGGCGGCATCGACGCCAGAGATCTGACACTTTCTGCCGATGGGCTCGCTTATTACTTACTCTGGCATCAGCCATTGAATGGACCAGTCAGTGAAGCTGACAAAAACGCTCCTGTTCCTCGTGGCAGCCAAGAGCGCATAGATGAGTTCTTAAAATGCGCAGGACCGACATATCCTAAGATGGGAATGTTCTCCTTCGATTACGGCGACTGCCACTTCCTGGCCCTTGATGCAAATCTCTATGTCGACTGGACAGATGCCAAATTAAGAGCGTGGGTAGAAAACGATTTGAAAACAAGCAAAGCTCCATGGAAAGTGGTTTGCTTCCATCACCCGGGCTTCAACTCTGATTGGGCTCACCGCGAACATCAGCAAATGAGACACCTCTGCGATATTTTTGAGCGCACAGGTGTTGACATATGTTTTGCAGGCCACAGTCACTCATATCAGCGCTCATATCCACTTCGCTTCAAGGAAGTGGCCGCGCCAGCAGGTGATAGAGAAGCAAAAGCAGGTTTCGTTTTTGGTAAATTCGAGATAGACAAAAGCTATGATGGCGACAAGATAACGAAACCGAAAGGCATCATTTACGTTGTAACTGGTGCAGGTGGAGCGCATTTAAGTAGTCCAGAACTAGATGTTGAGCCCGGACAATGGCTTCCATTCACAAAAAAATTCATTGCAAAACAGCATTCTATGACCTTCTGCCATGCGGAAGGAAAGAAACTAACTGTAAATCAGGTAGCCTGCGATGGTTCCGTGGTTGACAGTTTCTCGATATCAAAGTAAAGCCTCTTCGCTGCAAGAAGAGCTATTTGACGATCTTATTGAACAATAAGAAGATCACGCTTAAGCAATTTAAGATGCCACCATAAAAGCTAAAGCGATCTATTTCGCAGCAACCTGCGAGCTTTTCACGATTGCTTTAGCTGCATCATTGAGAGCTTGACCTCGCGTCCAACCGCACTCAGACACATCCATAAAGTAGTCGTTTGATTCCATAATATTGCGATCGTAGCTGAACACAGGTTTTCCAGACTTGCTGAGCAAGGATAAAAGGTCGCTGCGATCAGCTGGAATGCGAAACTCCTTAATGTCTTTAAGCTCTACCGGACCCCAGATTTGAGCTTCTACATATCGACAATTTGCGAAATCGTCTTCTCCAGGTGGTCTCAACATCGTGGTGGGGCGCGGGTCGAGCGGATGCAAAGTAATTTCCCATGCTTCACAATACGAAGCAAGACTATCACCAAAGGTGTAGCTACTTCGGCGTTTCACATCATCGTTGTATACGATGATGACTGTGCCATATTGCAACAAGCGATAGGGGTTAACCTTGATTCCGCTAGGCTTGAGGAAATTTACGAATCCATATTTAGGACGTAAAAATTGCAAATGACAGGCAGGGTCCTCGTTGTATTTGTTTTCCAGGTGAATGCCAACCATAAAATCTTCAGCATGTGCTCTCACGGCAGCATCGCATACACCGCGACTATGCTTCACCTGATGAAGATTCAGCTGCCCCTTACTGAGTAATGAGTCAATGTATTTCTCAGGAAAAATACACAGCAACTCAATCTCATCAGAAGAACTCGGAAACTTGCCCACATCCTTGTATTTGCTTGGGTCTTCCCAGCGCAGCATGAATTGCTTCTTGCGTTCCATCAAAGCTTCGCCAACTTTGCGCAAGTCACAAGATGAATCGTTCAGAAAGTTCAAATACTCTACTGGCAAAATGTTGTGATCAAAGGGGAAAGAAGCAAGGTCTTCCTCACGCAAGACGGCTTGCTTAGTCTCTGCTGGCGCAGCGTTAGCGCTGGGAGTATCTTTCTTCTTTTCTTCTTTCGGAGCATCGATGCTTTCAAGAATTTGATTTATGGTTGCTTCAGTGACGTCGTCACGAGCAATTACAGACTGCTGAACAGAAACGATTAAACCGATCAATGCGGCAATGCTGGCTATAGTTTTCTTCACTGCTTTTAATCTTGACCACTGACCTTGCTATTTTAGATCTGAAATAACTCAATGAATCCATTGTGAAAGCAAGTTTCAGCGTAGAATTGATTTGCTAATGAGGATAAGCCGTGGCTGTCAAAGTGCTCTGCGCCTTCCAAAACGAGGAAGTTTTCAATTTCATAAAGTCTGCGTTAAGCAACTATGAATGTGATCTTATCAAAGCAAGTAGCGAAGCCCTCGCACTTTTTCTTGCGCAAAAGAATCATCCTTGCGTGATTATATGTGAATATGCTGACTCAGAAAGCTGGGCTCTTAACTTCCTCAATGAACTCAAAGCCGAAGAATCATTGCAAGCTATTCCAGTAGTATTTTTGATGCGTCGATCAGCGCAATCGATTGAGCTACCACAAATCGAACCACCTTCAGGGGTCGAACTTCTAATGCGGTATCCAATAGAATCCTATGAGTTTTGCACTGCTATTAAGAGATATCTCGTCGAATGGAAATCTGACTGGTTGCCAGAAACACCAGAGTAGTAATATTATTTACGCCATCATATTTGGTGGCGTCACGTTTTTTCTGAGACCGATGCAATTACTAGCCAGTTCCAAACTTTTCCTCCGACAAGCATCGGTTGATTTGCAAAGGGTTACCAAAAGCCTTGTGAAACGGTATAATCCAGACCTCAATAAGTCGCGGATCGGAGCCGATCAAGTCACTTGGAGGATTGAAAATCCGCTAGATGCCATCAATGAAAATCGGTAATGTGGCTGACGATTCAACAATGGTCTTAAGTAATACTAGTGACATCGAGGCGTGACACTTTAATTCGGCCGCAATGCAGGAGCAATAGACAAATGCAACTCCCGGAAACTTTTGCAGCTACATGCTGCCAGGTCATTCGTGACCGGCGTCAGAGACTGACGCTATCTCAAGAGGAGATCGCCAGACGTTCAGGACTAGCACGTTCATATATATGTGATGTAGAACGTGGAGCAAGGCATCCCTCACTTCGCAATGTCTCAACATTGGCGCGAGCGCTGGAAATTTCCACATCAGAACTGATCGCCCTGGTTGAACTCAATCTAGCTAGCAGAGTTGATCTTGAGGCTCTGAGAACAAACGAAGAGAGAAATGGTCTTCATTCAGAAATCATTCGCTACTACAATGAGCGTATGACCGATGGTCTGATTATTGCAGACCAAGATGGATTCATTTTCTTCAACAATTCAGCACAAGAATTGCTTGGAATCGAGGCCGTGCCTGCGCTTAAGGCAGAGGAATGGCCAGAGTATTATGGAACTTACAAAACAGATAAAGTAACTAAGTACCAATCTTCCGAGCTGCCACTGATAAAAGCTTTGAACGGAGAGTCGGTAGACAACGCTGATATTTACTTGAAAAATCCAGCATTGCCGAATGGACGCCATATAAAATGCACGTCGCGTCCAGTTAAAATCGATGGAAACACAATCGCAGCAGCTGTAATTTTCCACGAAGCTGTTTAGTGAAAATCTAAAATGAAAATTGCAAAGCAGAGTGTCATGCTAAGTTTGAGCCTGGCGCTCTGTTTTCCATTTTCATGCTTTGCTGATGAATACTCTAATTTGCAAAAGATGCTGAACCACGTAGACCAGAAGTCTAATTGGACAAACGGAAGGTCGAATTACTATACGGCACCACCTGTAACACCAACTCCTCAGGCATTCGCTCACAGTTACACGCAATATGGAATGCCTTATGCTAACTCGTCTATAGCAGCTTTGAGAAATTCCACTTTGTGGAGAAACCTGACTCACAGCCAGCCAGCCGGAGGCATGGCAACACAAGCCGGCGGAAACCCGTTTAACCTCAGCCCCTTTGGCATGCTTCATTACATGTGGGATGACACAAATTATGTCTCAAACGCCAACCCCATGACCCTCTATCAAACTCAAAGCGACTTACAAAACGCTCAACATTATTCTCAGATGGCTCAGGCTGCAGCAGCCAGAGCAAAATATGCCAGAAATACTCAGGAAAGAGAGGAAGCCGCCCAAAAGTCGCGTTACTATGCCGGGCTGGCTCAGCAGGCTGCCCGCCAAGCGCAAGAAGTATCTCAGGCAGGTTCGTTAAACCCTGCTGAGGTTGCACAAGCCGCTCTAGAACAAGCTAACTCAGCATCTGGTTATGCAAATCAGGCAAGCAACTATGCTCGCCGCGGCTTCTAGTCTAATTCCAGAGCTTAGCGGGAATAATAGAAGAGACTATTTCATCTGCTGCTCGACCAATGAACCCCAGCATTACCGCAAAAGTTACCTGGCCGTCACCGCAAGATTACAATGAAGCCATTCAAAATCCGCAGTTTGCTTTTGCAGATGAAGATCTAAAGCTTGGTGAAGTTGAAATTGATGCGCTTGGTCTGCCACGCCCAATTTCTGGAAACTTCGCGTCAGTCTATAAACTTACTAGTGGCGGGCGAACATGGGCCGTGCGTTGTTTTTTGCAAGAAGGCGATCAACATGAAAGATATGAGGCAATCTCTGAACATTTTCTGAACCAGGGATTCAAATTTGCTGTTCCATTCTCTTTCTTGCGTGAAGGTATAAGAATTGGCAATAACTGGTTTCCCGTCCTCAAAATGGAATGGGTCGATGGAGTTACGCTCGACCAATTCGTGCGAGAACAAGCTAATAGTCCAGCGAAATTACTCTGGCTTGCTGAACAGTTGAAACAACTCGTCGAGGAAATGCAAGCGCGAAAAATCGCGCATGGAGACCTTCAGCACGCAAATCTCATTATTGATGGCGATAGGTTGCTGCTCGTCGACTATGATGGCGTATACGTACCGCAGCTTTCTGGATTGCTTAGCGCAGAGCTTGGTCATCGCAATTACCAGCATCCCAAGCGCTCTGCACAAGACTTTGGACCTGAACTCGATAATTTTTCCATCTGGGTGATATACATCTCATTGCGAATTCTGGCTGCTGACCCAGGTTTGGTGAAATGCGCAGATGAAGATTTCGAGAGCCTCTTGTTCACCAGAGATGACTTCGTGAGCCCAGACACATCGGTTTTGTTCCATCTGCTCGAGCAGCATCGCTCCAAAGAAATTGTCCGAAACGCTCGCCTGCTGCGGGCAGTGCTCAAACAACCTTATCCCGGAATTCCGAGCCTGGGTCAGCGAGCTGTTGTAGATCGATGCGTTAACAGACTGAAACCTCTAAAGCCTCGATCAACACCGAGCACTTCACCGTGGCTGAAGGCACTGGAAATGGCCAGGCAAATACATTCGCCTCCGCCCACAGCAAAAGATCCCAATGAACAACTGCGGTTCTGGTATCCATATTTATTGAACAAATACAAGAGCAAATTACATTTCAACGAAGGATTGCTATTTCTATCGGTTTTATCAACAAGTCCATTCTTTTTCCTCTCTCCTCAACTCTATCCATATGTAGTAGCAATAAGCTCAATCTCACTCGGTAGTTGGATATACAGTTGCTTCTCGTTGAAGAATGCAAGCAAAGATTTCCAGAGAGCTGCGTATATCCTGGCAGAGTCACAGGGCATACCAGTATCTTACGAACTGAAGATGGGAAGCTCTATGCTAGGATTTCCTGAAGTGTTCGTTGTCTTCCAAGCAGGCGAAATTCCATCAGAGCTTACAAACAAGCAATGGTCAATTTCCAATTGGTTTGTAATGCCTGATTCAGAGAAAAACAATCTAAAAAGCCACAAAAGTTCCAGCACAAATGGGGAATTGTATTTCGACCCCAAAGGAAACATTCCTATCGCAGTATTTAGCGGCAATCTTCTCCTGTGGATGATTTAGCGCTTCAGCTATCGACGTTTGGATCTTTGCAGCCAATGAGTCAGAAATGAAAACCTGACTTGCGCTCGTATCCTGTCGCCTCGCCTTTTGAGACGCCACGCCAGATTGCAATGAAGAATCGAGCAACAAAAACTGCACAAGTACACACGAATTCAACATTTTCGCATGGTAGAAATACGAAGGCTTATCGTATTTTCACCAAGGCAAACGGCGTCAGAAGCTCGAAACAGGCTGCACTGCAGCACTTTACGGACTTGCTACGAGTTTTCCACAAATTCCAAATTAAAGCGACATTGTAGTAGATAGCATTTATAGTTTTCATATCAAAATCTGCACACCCCAAAGTTTACAAGGTTTCTCGAATGATTCGAAACAACAAAAAGCTCCTCCAACTCTCCAGCTCGGTAAGCTTGCTCGCATACATATCGACTAGTTATCTTCCGGTCATGGCAGAGCATGGGGGAGGCGGTGGCTTCCATGGCGGTGGTGGTGGCTTTGGCGGTGGCTTTCGTGGAAACGGCGGCGGATTCGGCGGCGGATTCGGCGGCGGCGGCAGACTCGGTGGCGGTGGTGGATTCGGCGGCGGTGGCGGTGGTGGATTCGGCGGCGGTGGCGGTGGTGGTGGTGGCGGTGGTGGCGGTGGCAATGGTGGCGGCGGAAACAGCGCCGTACCGGTCAACATAACCCCGAGTACTCCAGTCATTCCGTCTGGCGTATCAGGAGGTATTCCCGGCGGAGGCTTGCCTGGCGGTTTTTCAGGTGGTGGCGGCAGCGGTGCGCTGGGCAACATCATCAATTCAGTCATGAGTGGCGGCAATTCCGCGCCATCGGTAAGCAACATCACAGGAATGCTAGGTGGCGGTGGCGGCGGTGGCAGCGCAGCGTCAGTGCTGAACGGTCTCACCGGAGGCGCTGGCTCGCCAATTCCTTCGATGACTAGCAATGTCACAAGCAGCTTGGGAATTACAAATAACATTTCAAGCAACATCTCAAGTAATATCTCGAACATAACCAGCAATCTTGGCTGTGGGGCACCAAATATCAGTTCGGGCGCTGGAAGCGGACTCGGCGGCAATGTCCTCAGCAACATCACCGGAAATATTTGTGGCAACAGTGCATCAAGTGTCACAAGTAGCATAACCAACAACATTCCAAATGTACCGTGCAACCTACCTTCTACAGGCAGCAGTGGTTCAATCAGCAACTGTGCTCCGATAACTCAGAGCCTCGGAAATTGCGGTGCTTCTAGTTTCACAAACATCATCAATAATATATCGAGCCCAAATAATTGTTCTAATGGAAGTAGCCCTGTTCCATTGCCGACGACTTGCAGCTCCAACAACATTTCAAATATTGTTGGTAGCTTTACTCAACCAAGCCCTGTCACACAGTGCAACTCTAATAGCGGCAACATTAGCAACATCATCAGCACTCCAGGCTATTGTGCGCCTGGCACAGAAGGCGTAGAGGCTCACCACGGATCACATGGCGGGCATGGACACGGACATCATCAGAACATTGGTCAAGTGACAAGTGCAAATTGTCTTATCAACATTCCAAAAGAAAATCCTTCGCTGAACATCACTCAGTGTTCGAGCACCAGCCAGATTGCAAGTAATCTTGGTCTCAACCCAGCATGCAACATTGGTAACCAGATATCTGGCGGAAACGGCAATGTTATCCAACACCACAGTGAGAGCCATGGCACCACCGGTGGTAGCAGCATAAATTGTGCTACCGGTTCAGGACCCGTTCTAATCAATCATTTGCATTCCGCCCATGACGGAAGCGGTTCTTACAACCATACAGCAAATCAAAGTTGCAACACAGGAAATTATGGTGGTTCACTAGGTGGGCATACTGGCGGTGTTCCGTCAGTAGCTTGCGATAACACTGGTCACCAGGGCGGCGCAATCGGCAGTCATCACGGTGGTGGAAGCTACCCCGGAGGCACTGGCGGTCACAGCAACCCGGGCGGCGTGAATTGCGGCGACGGCAGCCATAGTGGCGGCGGTGGTGGCATTCCTGGTGGTGGTGGCATTCCTGGTGGTGGTGGCATTCCTGTTGGCGATGGCGGTCATCATGGCGGCGGCAACCCTGGTGGCATGAATTGCGGCGATGGCAGTCATAGTGGCGGCGGTGGCAGCATACCAGGTGGTGGTGGCTATCCGGGCAATGGCGGCGGTCACCATGGCGGAATACCAGGTGGCGGACAAGGTCACGGTAGAGATAACTGCGGCGACGGCGGTCACTATGGCGGCGGCGGTATCCCCGGTGGCACCGATGGCGGTCATCATGGCGGCGGAAATCCGGGTGGCGACGATGGCGGTCATCATGGTGGCGGAAACCCGGGTGGCGGCGGTGGTCATCACGGCGGTGGCAACCCGGGTGGCGGACACCACGAAGGTGGAGACAATTGTGGCGACGGCAGTCACCATGGCGGTGGCAACCCTGGTGGCGGGGATGGCGGTCATCATGGTGGCGGAAACCCGGGTGGCGGTGATGGAGATCATCACGGCGGTGGCAATCCTGGTGGCGAACACCACGAAGGTGGAGATAATTGTGGCGACGGCAGTCACCATGGCGGTGGCAATCCTGGTGGCGGCGATGGCGGTCATCATGGTGGCGGAAACCCGGGTGGCGAACACCATGAAGGTGGAGATAATTGTGGCGATGGCGGTCACCATGGCGGTGGCAACCCTGGTGGTGGCGACGGCGGTCATCATGGTGGCGGAAACCCGGGTGGCGGTGGCGGTCATCACGACGGTGATGGAGATCATCACGGCGGTGGCGATAATTGTGGCGACGGCGATGGCGGCCATCATGGTGGCGGTAATCCAGGTGGTGGTGGACATCACGGTGGCGGCAGCGGCAACCCAGGCGGTGGTGGCGGTCATCATGGTGGCGGCGACGACCATCATGGCGGTGGTCATCATGGTGGTGGAGACGATTGCGGTGGCGGTGGTGGCGGCGGCGGCGGCGGCGGTGGCGGCGGCGGTGGCGGCGGTGGTGAAGGCGGCGGCGGCGGCGGTGGCGGCGGTGGCGGCGGTGGCGGCGGCGATGGCGGCGGTGGCGGCGG